>NZ_CM178729.1:900000-4285668 GCF_058681035.1 Caulobacter sp. FV2ps19
CCATCATCTAAGGCCCCCAAGTTCTGGCTAAGTGGGAAACGATGTGGGTTTGCTTTGACAACCAGGATGTTGGCTTAGAAGCAGCCATCATTTAAAGAAAGCGTAACAGCTCACTGGTCAAGCGAACCTGCGCGGAAAATGTAACGGGGCTCAAGCCAGACGCCGAAGGTATGGGTGTGCAGTTTACTGCACGCGGTAGCGGAGCGTTCCGTAAGCCGTTGAAGGTCAGGCGTGAGCCTGGCTGGAGGTATCGGAAGTGAGAATGCTGACATGAGTAGCGATAAAGAGTGTGAGAGACACTCTCGCCGAAAGCCCAAGGGTTCCTGCGTAAAGCTAATCTGCGCAGGGTTAGTCGGCCCCTAAGGCGAGGCCGAAAGGCGTAGTCGATGGGAATCAGGTGAATATTCCTGAACCAGTTGGAAGTGACGGATCTGGTAAATTGTCTAGGCTTATTGGATTGCTCTGGGCAGTGAACAGGTCCCTGGAAATAACTCCAACGGAGACCGTACCCGAAACCGACACAGGTGGGCAGGTAGAGTATACCAAGGCGCTTGAGAGAACCATGCTGAAGGAACTCGGCAAATTGCACGCGTAACTTCGGGATAAGCGTGACTCTGCTTTGGGCAACCAGAGTAGAGTGGCACAGGCCAGGGGGTAGCGACTGTTTATCAAAAACACAGGGCTCTGCGAAGCCGTAAGGCGACGTATAGGGTCTGACGCCTGCCCGGTGCCTGAAGGTTAAAGGGAGTTGTGCAAGCAGCGAACTGAAGCCCAGGTAAACGGCGGCCGTAACTATAACGGTCCTAAGGTAGCGAAATTCCTTGTCGGGTAAGTTCCGACCTGCACGAATGGCGTAACGACTTCCCCACTGTCTCCAGCATGGGCTCAGCGAAATTGAATTCCCCGTGAAGATGCGGGGTTCCCGCGGTCAGACGGAAAGACCCTATGAACCTTTACTGCAGCTTCGCCTTGGCGTTAGCAACAACATGTGTAGGATAGGTGGGAGGCTATGAAACTCGGGCGCCAGTTCGAGTGGAGCCATCCTTGAAATACCACCCTTATTGTTGTTGACGTCTAACCGCGGCCCGTTATCCGGGTCCGGGACATGGCGTGGCGGGCAGTTTGACTGGGGCGGTCGCCTCCCAAAGTGTAACGGAGGCGCGCGATGGTGGGCTCAGACCGGTCGGAAATCGGTCGTCGAGTGCAATGGCATAAGCCCGCCTGACTGCGAGACTGACAAGTCGAGCAGAGACGAAAGTCGGCCATAGTGATCCGGTGGTCCTGCGTGGAAGGGCCATCGCTCAACGAATAAAAGGTACTCTAGGGATAACAGGCTGATTTTGCCCAAGAGTCCATATCGACGGCAAAGTTTGGCACCTCGATGTCGGCTCATCACATCCTGGGGCTGGAGCAGGTCCCAAGGGTTCGGCTGTTCGCCGATTAAAGTGGTACGTGAGCTGGGTTCAGAACGTCGTGAGACAGTTTGGTCCCTATCTGCCGTGGGTGTACGAGACTTGAGAGGATCTGTCCCTAGTACGAGAGGACCGGGATGGACACACCTCTGGTGGACCTGTCATGGCGCCAGCTGTGCAGCAGGGTAGCTAAGTGTGGACTAGATAACCGCTGAAAGCATCTAAGCGGGAAACTAACCTCAAAACAAGGTCTCGCTGAGAGCCGTGGAAGACCACCACGTTGATAGGCCAGGTGTGGAAGCGCTGTGAGGCGTGTAGCTTACTGGTACTAATAGCTCGATAGGCTTGATCGTTCTTCAGCCAAACCTATGCAAATGCTCTTTGTAGCAATCAGACATACGATGTCTTCTTCGACTTGATAACCAGAACGCCTCAGAACGTTCTGCACGCATCCTTTTTGCTGACCTGGTGGCTATGCCGGGGGTTCCCCACCCGATCCCATTCCGAACTCGGTCGTTAAGTCCCCCTGGGCCAATGGTACTTCGTCTCAAGGCGCGGGAGAGTAGGTCGCCGCCAGGTCCGCTAAAAGGATACGTCTTCAAGTCCCTTCAAAGTCCAACCCTACCAACACAATCCTCACTCTGCCGCGGGGTGGAGCAGCCCGGTAGCTCGTCAGGCTCATAACCTGAAGGTCACAGGTTCAAATCCTGTCCCCGCACCCAAGATCTGAAACGGCCTCCTTCGGGAGGCCGTTTTTGTTTGTGCGCAGAGCCAGTAAAATCGGGCCAAACAGAAACGGCGCGCACCTTCCGATGCGCGCCGCTCCATGTCTTTCCAGGAGGTCTTTCCAGGTTTCAAAGCGTCTGAGCTACAGCGCCGCCTCGAAGGCCGCCTCGGTCTTGGCCGTGATCTCCTCGACCGTGACGCCTGGGGCCAGTTCGATCAGCCGGACCGGGGTCTTGCCGCGATTGATCTCGAAGACGCCCAGCTCGGTGATCAGCAGATCGACCACGCCGGCGCCGGTCAGCGGTAGCGAACAGGCCTTCAGCAGCTTGGGCGCGCCCGACTTCTCGCAATGGTCCATGACCACCACCACGCGCTTGACGCCGGCGACCAGATCCATCGCCCCGCCCATGCCCTTGACCATCTTGCCGGGCACCATCCAGTTGGCCAGGTCGCCGGTCTCCGACACCTGCATGCCGCCCAGGATCGACAGGGCGATATGGCCGCCGCGGATCATGGCGAAGCTGTCGGCGCTCGAGAAATAGGAACTGCTGTCCAGTTCGGTGATCGTCTGCTTGCCGGCATTGATCAGGTCGGCGTCCTCTTCGCCCGCGAACGGGAAGGGCCCCATGCCCAGCATGCCGTTCTCGCTTTGCAGCGTCACGCTGATGCCGTCGGGGATGTGGTTGGCCACCAGGGTCGGGATGCCGATGCCCAGGTTCACATAGAAGCCGTCCTTCAGCTCCCTGGCCGCGCGGGCGGCGACGTCGTCGCGGGTCCAGGCCATCAGACGCTCTCCTTCTGACGGGTCGTGACCCGCTCGATGCGCTTTTCGAACTTGGCGCCCTTCAGCACCCGGTCGACATAGATGCCCGGGGTGTGGATGCTGTCCTTGTCGAGGTCGCCGATCGCGACGATCTCCTCGACCTCGACGACGCAGGCCTTGCCGGCCGTGGCCATCATCGGATTGAAGTTCCGGGCGGTCTTGCGATAGATCAGATTGCCCTCGGCGTCGGCCTTCCAGGCCTTGACGATCGACAGGTCGGCGGTGAGGCCACGCTCCATCACATAGAGCTCGCCGTCGAAATCGCGGACTTCCTTGCCCTCGGCCACCAGGGTGCCGACCCCGGTCTTGGTGAAGAAGGCGGGAATGCCCGCGCCGCCGGCGCGGATACGTTCGGCCAGGGTGCCCTGCGGATTGAACTCCAGTTCCAGCTCACCGCTGAGGTAGAGCTGTTCGAACAGCTTGTTCTCCCCCACATAGGAGCTGACCATCTTCTTGATCTGGCGGTTCTCCAGCAGGATCCCCAGGCCGAAGCCATCGACGCCGCAATTGTTGGAGACGACCGTGAGGTCCTTGACGCCCGTCTCGCGGATCGCCGCGATCAGGTTTTCCGGAATGCCGCAGAGGCCAAAGCCTCCGGCCATGATGGTCATGCCGTCGAACAGCAGCCCCGACAGGGCTGAAGCGGCGTCCTTGCTTATCTTGTCGACCATGGGTCCTCCGCATCCGGTTATTGGCGATCCGGTGTTTGGCGAAGGATCTCGCCCGGTCGCTCAAGAAATTCAACCCTTGATGAATAAATTTCCGCCACTCGGAGACATCGCGTGACGACAGAGGCTAACACCGGCGCCCTGACGCCCGCCACCTCCGGCGTGCTGCTGGTCCTGGCGCACCCGGCGCTTGAACGCTCTCGCGCCAATCGGGCCCTGGCCAAGGCCGCCAAAGGCCTTTCCTGTGTCACGTTCCGCGACCTCTATGAGACCTATCCGGACTTCGCGATCGATATCGAGGCCGAGCAGGCGTCTCTGGTGGCGCACGACGTCATCGCCCTGCAGTTTCCGCTCTACTGGTATTCGACCCCGGCCCTGATGAAGGAGTGGCTGGACCTGGTCTGGCTGCACGGCTTCGCCTATGGCCATGACGGCGTCGCCCTGCAGGGCAAACGGCTGTTTGTCGCCTGCACCACCGGCGCCAGCGCCAAGGCCTATCACGCCCAGGGCTACAATCGCTTCACGATGGACGAGTTCCTGCGGCCCCTGGAACAGACCGCGCATCTGTGTGGCATGGTCTGGGAGACGCCCTTCGTCGTGCACGGCGCGGCGGTCAAGGACGACGAGGCGCTGAAGGCCGAGGCCGACCGTTACAAGGCGCGGGTCGCCTCACTGCTCCCCACGAAGACGGAGGCCTGACCGGTGCAATCCCTCCTCACCCAGACCCTGGTCTATCTGGGCGCCGCCGTGGTTTCCGTGCCGATCGCCAAGCGGCTCGGCCTGGGCTCGGTGCTGGGCTATCTGATCGCCGGCGTGTTGATCGGGCCCTACGCCCTGTCCCTGGTCGGCGCCCAGGCCGACGTCATGAAATTCGCCGAGTTCGGCGTGGTCATCCTGTTGTTCCTGATCGGTCTGGAGGTGCGACCCTCCGCCTTGTGGCAGATGCGCAAGGCGATCTTCGGGTTTGGCGGCGCCCAGGTGGTGGGCACATCCCTGGCCATCGCCGGCGTGTCGATGCTGTTGGGGCTTCCGTGGCAGACCGCGCTGGCGGTGGGCCTGGTGCTGGCCATGTCGTCGACCGCGATCGTGCTGCAGACCCTCGACGAAAAGGGCCTGCGCCAGGGGCCCGTCGGGCGCGCGGCTTTCGGCATCCTTCTGCTGCAGGACCTGGCGGTCATTCCGATGTTCGCCCTGCTGCCGCTGCTGGCCACGGTCGCCCCGACCGCAGTCGCCGACGCAGAGGGGCACGGCGCGAGCCTGGTGGCCCATCTGCCGATCTGGGCTCAGGGCCTGTCGGTGCTGGCCGCCGTCGCCGCCGTGGTCGGCGGAGGCCGCTATCTGGTGCGGCCGCTATTCCGGTTCATCGCCGAATCGCGGCTGCGCGAGATCTTCACCGCAGCGGCCCTGCTGATCGTGGTCGGGGTCGCCAGCCTGATGCAGACGGTGGGGCTGTCGCCGGCCCTGGGCGCCTTCCTGGCGGGGGTGGTGCTGGCCGAAAGCGAGTTTCGCCGGGAGCTGGAGACCGACATCGAGCCCTTCCGGGGTCTGTTGCTGGGCCTGTTTTTCATCACCGTCGGAGCCGGGGTTGATCTGCCGCTGATCGCCCAGCGGCCCCTGACCCTGATCGGCCTGGTTCTGGGTCTGATGAGTCTGAAGTTCCTGGTCATGCTGGGCCTGGCCCGGCTGTTCGGCGCGCCCATGCGCGGCGCCGCGGCGGTGGCCACGGCCCTGGCGCAGGGCGGAGAGTTCGCCTTCGTGCTGCTGACCTTCACGGTCGGGGCGGGCGTGATCGGCGCCACCCTGGCGGCCCTGCTGACCGCGGCGGTCGCGGTGTCGATGGCCCTGACGCCCCTGGCGATGATCCTCTATGAGCGGATCGCGGCGGCCGTGGACGCCGCCATTCCGGACGTGGTTCCCGCCACCGAAGATTTCGAGGACGGCGAGCCGGAGATCATCATCGCCGGGTTTGGCCGGTTTGGTCAGATCACCGGCCGCCTGCTGACCGCCAATGGTTTCCGCTCGACGGTCCTGGACAGCGACATCGAGCAGATCGACCTGCTGCGGCGCTTTGGTCGCCGGGTCCACTATGGCGACGCCACGCGGATGGACTTGCTGCGGGCGGCCGGCATCGAGCGGGCCCGGATGCTGATCGTCGCGCTGGATGACCGGGAAAAGACCGTGGAGCTGGTCGAGACGGCCCGCGAGGCCTTCCCCGACCTGGTGATCCTGGCCCGGGCCTGGGATCGCCGCCATGCCTATGATCTGCTGGCGCATGGCGCTGACGCTGTGGAGCGCGAGACGTTCGAGTCCGCCCTGGCTCTTGGCGCGACAGCCTTGCAGAAGCTGGGGTTCCGCGCCCATCGGGCGCACCGCGCCGCCGCCTTCTTCCGCCGTCACGACCGCCGAACCTTCGAGGACCTGCGGCCGGTGTGGGGGCAGGAGGAGGCCTATATCCTCGCCTCGCGCGACGCCGCCCAGACGATGGATCGCCTGCTAGCCGCCGACCTGTCGCGAATGCGTCCTGGCGAGGGCGGCGGCGCGTGGGACACCGCCAGCCTTGAGCAGGAACTGCGCGAACGGGCCGACAGGGAAGGGGCCGAGTAGACGCCAAGCGCCCTCCCCCATTCCCGGGGAAGGGCGCTCGTCAGGCTGGCTGAGACTACTGGGTCAGCGGGCGCAGGATGATTTCCACCCGGCGGTTCTGGCTGCGGCCTTCGGCCGTGCCGTTGTCGGCGATCGGCTGGCGCTCGCCCATGCCGGCGACATAGATGCGGTCGCCCAGCACGCGGCCGGGGCCGGTCAGATAGCCGGCCACCGAACTGGCGCGGCGCTCCGACAGGGTCTGATTGTAGGCGTCAGGGCCGCTGGAGTCGGCATGGCCGACGACGTCGATCGTGGTCTGGGGATAGGCGTTGAGGGTGCGGGCCACATCGTCGAGCACGCGGGTGAACTGCGGCTGCACGTCCGACTGATCGACGGCGAAGGTCACGTCGCTGGGCATCACCAGCACGATCTGGTCGCCGTTGCGGCGGATCATCACGCCGGAGCCTTCGAGGCTGCGGCGGAAGTCAGCCTGCTGACGGTCCATATAGTTGCCGACCGCGCCGCCGGCCAGGGCGCCGATGCCCGCGCCGATCAGGGCGTTCTTGCGGCCCTGCTCGCCCGAGCTGGTGTTGGTCAGATAGCCGAGCACCGCGCCGACGCCGGCGCCGCTCAGAACGCCGGTCCCGGTGTTGTTGCGCACGGGCATGCCGGTATAGGGATCGGTGGTGGTGCAGGCGGTGAGGGCGGCGGCGCCCATCAGCAGGGCTGCGACCGCGAGGGGCGCGCGCGTCCTGGCGGCTTTCGCAACAGTCTTGTTCATCATGGCCATCGTCTTCCGTGCTCTTGGGGCGTGTTGCCGGGGCGTGTCGCCACGCTTGATCATTGACAGGGCAAACGCCCGGCCCACGGTCAAGTTCCATCATCCAACCTGACCCGGCGATGAACGGCTCTTCGCTCGGCGTCCTTCCCAGTGTAGTAAGCTGTGACTTACTAATGTCCCGACTGACTCTTGAAGGCTCTGTTCCTGTGACCACGTCCGCGATCGAACCGGTTTCATTCACGCTCTACAGCAAGGATTTCGAGGGCTTCGCCCAAGCCTTGGGGGCTTCGTTCGAACGCTACGGTTTCGCGGTGTTGTCGGAATACGACCTGGATCAGGCCCGCATCGACGCGGCCATTTCCGACACCAAGGCCTTCTTCGCCCTGCCAGAGGACATGAAGAAGCACTATGCCGGGACCAAGGGCGGCGCGCGCGGCTACATCCCCTTCGGCGTCGAGACCGCCAAGGGCGCGACCCACTATGACCTGAAGGAATTCTGGCACATGGGCCGCGACCTGCCGCCCGGCCACCGCTTCCGCGCCACGATGGCCGACAATGTCTGGCCCGCCGAAATCCCGGCCTTCAAGCACGATGTCAGCTGGCTTTACAACGCGCTGGACAGCATGGGCGGCAAGGTGCTGGAGGCGATCGCCACCTATCTGAAGCTGGATCGCAACTTCTTCGAGCCCACCGTCGAGAACGGCAACAGCGTGCTGCGTCTGCTGCACTATCCGCCCATCCCGCAGGATGCGACCGGCGTGCGGGCCGGAGCCCATGGCGACATCAACACCATCACCCTGCTGCTGGGCGCCGAAGAGGGCGGGCTGGAGGTTCTGGACCGCGACGGGCAGTGGCTGCCGATCAACCCGCCGCCGGGCTGCTTGGTGATCAATATCGGCGACATGCTGGAGCGCCTGACCAACCACGTCCTGCCCTCGACCCAGCATCGCGTGGTCAATCCGCCGCCGGAACGTCGCGGCGTGCCCCGCTATTCAACGCCGTTCTTCCTGCATTTCGCGTCGGACTACGAGATCAAGACCCTGCCCAACTGCATCACGGCCGAGAATCCGGATCGCTATCCGGAGTCGATCACGGCGGATGAATTTCTTCAGCAGCGTCTGCGCGAGATCAAGCTGGTCTGAGCCCTACCGACGTCCGAACGATCACAGGCCCCGCCGGTCCAACCGGCGGGGCCTTGGCTATTTGGAGATCCGCAGGGACGAGATGTTTTGGGCGATCGCCTTGAAGGCGACCTTCAGCTCCGCCCCGGTGGTGGGGTAGTAGGCGTGATCAGAGTCGGTGGCGCAGTCGTCGAGGAAAGCCTTGGCCGTCGCGTCGCTGCCGACGGTGAAACCGACCGTATAGAGTATGGTTTCGTTGTTCTTGTTTTTGATCGCGTCGCAAATCTTCTTAGCCTGTGAGAAGGCGTCGCCATTGGTGGCGTTGCAATTGATGTGATCTGAGTTCGACCCACTGCCTGAGCCGGCATCCTTGGCGATCACGCCGGTGCAAAACGGCGTGTTGAACGCGCCATCGGTCATCAGGATGACGACCTTCATCAGGTCCTTGGTCTTGTAGGCCGCCGGCTTCTGGCTGGCGTTGGGCCACAGATAGGCGAAGTTTGGCGAAATCATGTACCAGCCCCAGGCAAGGCCGATCTGGCCCGCCGTGGAGCCGTCGGCCGCCAGCCCCGTGATCTTGGCCTTCAGCGCCGTGCGGTCGCTGGAAAGCGGCATGATGGTTGCGTCGGGACAGGGATTGCTGGAGGCGGGGTAGGACCGCCCGACCAGAGCGGTGCTCGGGGCCGCATCGGTATAGGCCTCGGTTCCGATCCGCTCGGTGGCGCAGGTGCTCAGACCGAAGGTCACCGTGCTGTAGCTTGCGGACGTGAAGGTGAAATTGTCGCAGCCGGAATTGGTGCTGGTGTCGCATCTTGCCGTGCCGCCCGACGTGTAGGTCGCCGATCCTGGCCCCGTATCGCCCGTGTCGAATGTGGCCGGCGTCAGATAGGTGATGGACCGTTTTTGACCATTCAGCGAGGTTAGGCCTTTCATTCCGGCGAACGCGATCAGGTCGCCCGTGATAAAGCCGTGCTCCTCCGAAGTTGAGATCACCAGCGTACAGTCGTTGGTTGTGCAGCGCGTTACGGTGCCACCTGTTCCTTTACTGTAGGAATTGCTGTTGAAGCCACTGAGCTTGAAGGTGTTTGTAGCTTTGTTTGCGACGGTGAATATCCGTCCGTTCACCTGGCTCATCCCCGAGACGCCGGAAATATAGACCCGGTCGCCATTGGAGAAGCCGTGATTGTTTGATGTGACCACGGCGGTGCTGGCTTTGGAGATGGAGCTGATGGACTTGGCCGAACTCGAGGCCCACCCAGCGTCGATGATGGTCCGGACCGGAACCGCGCCGCGCACTGCATCGGCATAGGTGTCGACATTGACGCCGGCCGCATACGGCACGATCGCGATCTTGGAATAATAGGGCGTCTGGTCGTCCTTGACGATGATGTCGACCAGATCCGCAGCCGCTGTCTTAAGGTCCGTAAGCCGACTTCCCTTCATCGATCCGGTGATGTCGAGCACCAGGGCGACTTCCAGATCCTTGGACGAGCGCACGACCTCGGACGTCGCGGTGATCACGATGTCATTCTTGGTCCACAGATTGGCGATGATGGGTTTGATCGTGGCGTTGGCCGTGCCGACGATCTGGTTCTGGGCGCCGAGCTTGAAGGTGGCGTTGCTGGCGGTGACCCCCAGGTTCAGGCCCGCGACCTCCGCGAGGAAGGCCGCGTCGCCGGTGGTGTCGAGGGCGGCGTCCGTGGTGGCGGTGGACCGGGCGGCGATCAGGGTGGCGGCGTCCAGGGCGTCCTGAAGTTGACGCCGCTGGACGCTGATCCGGTTCATGTCGAGCAGGCCAAAGGCCAGGATGGCGATCGGCAGGGCCAGGAAGGCGAACTGCACCGCCACCGCGCCGCGATCGTCGCCGCGCAGGCGTCCGATCGCGCCGGTCAGGCCGGCGAAAGGGCGTCGAAGACGGCGGCTCAAGGCGATCATGGTCCGTTCCTGGCGGGTTTTGCAGCGTCACCTTCGCTCAGGAGGGTGAACAAGCCGCCAACGGGGCGGGGTGAAACGACCTTGAGCGGCTTCGACAATCGCGCCTGCTGAGGCTAAACAGCGCTCATGCCGTTCACCGCCACTGTCATGACCATGTTTCCCGAGGCCTTCCCCGGCCCCCTGGGCGTCTCGATGATCGGGACCGCCTGGAAGGAAGAAGACCTGTGGCGATTGGAAACACTGGACATTCGGGCCTTTTCCAAGGATAAGCGCGGCTTCCTCGACGACACCCCTGCGGGTGGCGGCGCGGGAGCGGTACTCAAAGCGGACGTCATCGCCGCCGCGCTGGACAGCGTGGAGGTCGGTGGGCGGCCGCTTTTGTACATGAGCGCCCGGGGTCGGCCCCTGACCCAGGCGCGTGTTCGGCAGTGGAGCGCGACGCCCGGGATCATCGTCCTGTGCGGCCGTTTCGAGGGGGTGGACCAGCGGGTGCTCGACGCCCGGGGGTTCGAGGAGGTCTCGGTCGGAGACGCGGTGCTCGCCGGTGGCGAGGCGGCGGCGATGGTCGTGATCGAGGCGTGCGTTCGACTTGCCCCGGGGGTTCTGGGGAACATCGAGAGCACGCTGGAAGAAAGCTTCGAGGACGGTCTCCTCGAGCATCCGCAATATACGCGACCGCGGACGTTCGAAGGACTGGATATCCCCGAGGTGCTGCTGTCGGGCGACCACAAGCGGGTCGCGCAATGGCGGTCCAGTATGCGTGAAGAGACCACTCGCGAGCGGCGGCCCGATCTTTGGGACGCGCATCTCGCCAATCAACAGGCAAAAGGCGGCCCGAAAACGGGTAAGCCCAAAGGAGACTGAGACATGGCGATCAACATCATCAAGCAACTCGAGCAGGAAGAATCCGCGCGTCTGCTGGCCGTCCGGGCGATCCCCGACTTCCAGGCCGGCGACACCCTGCGCGTCAACGTGAAGATCAAGGAAGGCGAGCGCGAACGCGTTCAGGCCTACGAGGGCGTCTGCATCGCCCGCGCCGGCGCCGGCATCCATGAGAGCTTCACGGTCCGCAAGATCTCGTTCGGCGAAGGCGTGGAACGTCTGTTCCCGCTGCTGTCGCCGAACATCGAAAGCATCGAAGTCAAGCGTCGCGGCGTCGTCCGTCGCGCCAAGCTCTACTATCTGCGCGATCGTCGCGGTAAGTCGGCCCGGATCGCCGAACGCCAGACCGTCCGCAAGGAAAAGGGCCCGGCAGCCTAGGCTGCGGCTTCTTTCCAGATTGGATCAAGGCCCCGGTGGAAACGCCGGGGCCTTTTTCTTGGTCCAAAGGGGTTCGGGATCAGCGGAGCGTCAGGAAGCGTCGGCCGGGTTTGGCGGCGTTGGGCGCCCTGAGGGCGGCGATGATTTCCTGCAGCATAAGCACCCAGCCAAAGGGAACCTCCTTATGGGTCTTGAAGGCTTCGTCCATCATCTCGATCTCCCGTCTCTGGCCAATGGCCCGGAAAATCGAGCTTTTGGGGCCGGGTGACAAACGGGGTCTCCTTGGGTATGCATAAAGCTGCCTTATGTCAGACATCCTCGCCACCCTGCCGCTGACGGCCCTGCGCGTGTTCGAGGCGGCCGCGCGCCTGCGCAGCTTCACCCGCGCGGCCGATGAGCTGGGCGTCACCCAGGC
Organism: Caulobacter sp. FV2ps19; assembly: GCF_058681035.1. Lineage (NCBI taxonomy): Bacteria > Pseudomonadati > Pseudomonadota > Alphaproteobacteria > Caulobacterales > Caulobacteraceae > Caulobacter > Caulobacter sp. FV2ps19. Next base: position 911,725 of record NZ_CM178729.1, read on the forward strand.
GGCGGTCAGCTGGCAGGTGAAGGCGCTTGAGGCGCGCCTGGGCCAGCCCCTGTTTCTGCGCCTGCCCCGCGAGGTGGCCCCCACGCCGGCGGGCGAGCGGCTGTCGCGCGCCGCCACCGAGGCGATGTCGATCCTCCGCTCGGCCGTCTCCGATCTGGTCGAGACCGAAGAGGGTGTTCTCGCCATCACCACGGTCCAGAGTCTGGGCGGGCAGTGGCTGGCGCCGCGTCTGGGCGGCTTCCAGATCGCCCATCCCCAGACCGCCGTACGGTTGGACGCCTCCAGCCGGGTCTCAGACCTTATGCGCGAGCCGGTCGACCTGGCCCTACGCGGCGGGCTGGGCCAGTGGCCGGGTCTGACCGCGCATTTCCTGATCCCCGCCGTCCAGGCCCCGCTTTGCGCGCCCAGCCTTCTGGCCCGGCTGGGCGGCCTGAAATCGCCGCAAGACCTGATCGCGGCGCCGCGCATCGGCGTCGAGCACGAGTGGCGCGAATGGTTCGGGGCCGCGGGGGTCGAGGTGGGGGCGGCGCGCGCCGTTCCGCGTCTGGCCGCCGACGCCCAGGCGCTGGAGGTGGCCAGCGCCCTGGCCGGCGATGGCGTGGCGCTGGGCTCGCCGATCTTCTTCGCCCAGGAGATCGCCCAGGGGCGGCTGGTCATGCCGTTCGATATCGTCGCCCGCTATGCTGGAGGCTACTGGCTGGCCTATCCCACGGAGCGGGCTCGGGTGCGCAAGATCGTCGCCTTCCGTGACTGGGTGCTGGCTCAGGCCGCAAAGGATCCCCTGATCGCCCGCTATGCCGCCCTGGACCCGCGCCCCCAGGCCGATAGCGCCTCGCCGCTGGAGCGCGCCAAGACCTGAAGCGCTTCTGCAACGCATCCGGGTGCAGTTGCACGCATATTGACAGGCCGGGGGTTTGGGAGGAGCATCCTCCTGCCCCCGCCGCTTTGCGACGGGCTACCAGACCGCTCCCTCTCAGGGTGTGGCCCGCTTCAGCTGGCGTTCCGCGTCACTGAGCAAAAGCGATACCAGGGCGCGCCTCGTCATTCCTGCGGGAAGAGGCGCGCCCTTTATCGGCTGGGCTACGCGCCAAGCGGACACACCCGGCAAGAATTTGTCTCCGGCCCGGTCGAAGACTGGATTTCCACGCACGATCCGCCCTATATCCCCGCCATGTCCGGCCATACCTCCCCCCAAACCTCCCCCCCAGCCTCCAGCAGGACCTTGTACGACAAGATCTGGGACACCCATGTCGTCAGCGAAGCGGGCGGAGAGGCGATCCTCTATATCGACCTGCACCTGATCCATGAGGTCACCACGCCCCAGGCCTTCGCCGGCCTGCGCGCCGCGGGCCGCAAGGTGCGTCGTCCTGATCGCACCCTGGCGGTGGCTGACCACAACATCCCGACCGAGGGGCAGGCGCTGGGCGTCGACGCTGTCGCGGACGAGGAGGCCCGTCTGCAGCTGCAGACCCTGGCCCGCAACGTCAAGGACAACGGCATCGAGTTCTTCCCGATGGGCGATATCCGCAACGGCATCGTCCACGTCGTGGGTCCCGAGCAGGGCCGCACCCAGCCGGGCATGACCATTGTCTGCGGCGACAGCCACACCTCCACCCACGGCGCCTTCGGGGCCCTGGCCCACGGCATCGGCACCTCCGAGGTCGAGCACGTCCTGGCCACCCAGACCCTGCGTCAGGAAAAGGCCCGCAACATGCTGGTCCGCGTCGACGGCCAGCTGGGGCCCGGCGTCACCGCCAAGGACGTGGCCCTGGCCGTGATCGGCGCGATCGGCACCGCCGGTGGCACCGGCTATGTCATCGAGTTCGCCGGCGAGGTCATCTCGGCCCTGTCGATGGAAGGCCGCATGACCCTGTGCAACCTGACCATCGAGGGCGGGGCCAAGGCCGGCCTGATCGCGCCGGACGACAAGACCTTCGCCTATATCCAGGGCAAGCCCGCCGCCCCCAAGGGCGCGGCCTGGGAGATGGCGCAAAACCACTGGAAGAGCTTCTTCTCCGACGAGGGCGCGGTGTTCGACCGCACCGTGGTGATCGACGGCTCGGCCCTGGTCCCGATGGTCACCTGGGGCACCAGCCCCGAGGATGTCATTCCGGTGACCGGCAATGTCCCCGATCCGGAAAGCTTCTCAACCCCCGACAAGCGCGCCGCCGCGCACCGGGCCCTGGATTATATGGGTCTGAGCGCCGGCCAGCCGATCTCGGAGGCGCGCATCGATCGCGTCTTCATCGGCTCGTGCACCAACAGCCGGATCGAGGACATGCGCGCCGCCGCGGCCGTGGTGCAGGAAGCCTTCCTGCACGGCCGTCTGGTGGCCGACCACGTCAAGGCCATGGTCGTGCCGGGCTCGGGCCTCGTGAAGGAACAGGCCGAGGAAGAAGGTCTGGACGCCATCTTCAAGGCTTCCGGCTTTGACTGGCGCGAGCCGGGCTGCTCGATGTGCCTGGCCATGAACCCCGACAAGCTGGCGCCGCACGAGCGCTGCGCCTCGACCAGCAACCGCAATTTCGAAGGCCGGCAGGGCCGCGCCGGCCGCACCCACCTGGTCTCGCCGGCCATGGCCGCGGCGGCGGCGATCGCCGGCCATCTGGTCGATGTGCGGACCTTCCTTGAGGAGACTGTCTGATGCAGGCCTTCACCCGCCTCGACGGCCGCGCCGTCCCCCTGTCGCTGGCTAATATCGACACCGACCAGATCATCCCCAAGCAGTTCCTGAAAACCGTGGACCGCGAGGGGCTGGCCAAGGGCCTGTTCTACGATTTCCGCTTCGACGGCGAAGGGAACGAGATCAAGGACTTCGTGCTCAATCGGCCGGAGTACAAGGGCTCGTCGGTCCTGATCGCCGGCGACAATTTCGGCTGCGGTTCTTCGCGCGAGCACGCCCCGTGGGCCCTGATGGATTTCGGGATCCTGTGCGTGATCTCGACCGGCTTCGCCGACATCTTCAACAACAACTGCTTCAACAACGGCCTGCTGCCGGTGGTGCTGAAGCCCGAAGAAGTCGCCGTCCTGATGGACGAGGCCAAGGGCGGCAACCACATGGTCAGCATCGACCTTGAAGCCCAGACGGTGATCTCGCCGTCGGGCCAGAGCTTCCATTTCGACATCGACCCGGTGCGCAAGGACAAGATGCTGCGCGGCCTGGACTTCATCGGCGAAACCCTGATGCACGGCGCCGATATCGACCTGTTCGAAAGCAAGCGGGCTATCGGCCAGCCCTGGCTGGAGCTGTGATCGCCGTGCGCCCTTCGAGGCCCGCTGCGCGTGCGCCTCAGGATGAGGATATCCGCAAAACCTCCCTCATCCTGAGGTGCGAGGCGAAGCCGAGCCTCGAAGGACGCACGACCTCGCCACTTTGGGACGAACGCTCATGACTATCATCCTCGCCGGCACCGTCCGCCTGCCGCCCGAACGGCTGGCCGATCTGCGGCCCCACCTGCGCGCCCAGGTCGAGGGCAGCCGCGCCGAGCCCGGTTGCCTGGACTACGCCCTGACCGAGGATCCGCTCGATCCGGGCCTGATCCGGGTCTATGAGCATTTCGTCGACGAAGACGCCCTGGCCTTCCACCGCGCCAGCCCGCACATGGCCGCCTGGCGCGCCTGCTGGCCGGCGCTTGGCGTGGGCGAGCGCCGCATGTCGTCGTTCGACGTTTCTGATTACCGCGAAATCTAAGAGAGCTTCCCGATGTCCACGCTTCTGCTTCTGCCCGGCGACGGGATCGGTCCCGAGGTCTGCGCTCAGGTGCGTCGCGTGGCCGCCGCGCTGACGCCGGACCTGATCGTCGAGGACGCCATCTATGGCGGCGCCAGCTATGACGCCCACGGAACGCCGCTGACTGACGAGGTCCGTGACCGCGCCCTGGCCAGCGACGCCGTGCTGATGGGCGCTGTCGGTGGTCCGCAATGGGCCAGCGCCCCGCGCCACCTGCGACCGGAAGCGGGCCTGCTGGCCCTGCGCAAGGCGATGGACGTCTATGCCAACCTGCGTCCGGCCTATTGTTTCGAAGCCCTGGCCGACGCCTCCAGCCTCAAGCGCGAGCTGGTCTCGGGCCTGGACATCATGTTCGTGCGTGAGCTGACGGGCGGCGTCTATTTCGGCGAGCCGCGCGGCATCACCGATCTGGGCGACGGCCAAAAGCGCGGCGTCGACACCCAGGTCTATACGACCGCCGAGATCGAGCGCGTCGCCCGCGTCGCCTTCGAGCTGGCTCGCGGCCGCTCCAACCGCGTCGCCTCGGCCGAGAAGTCCAACGTGATGGAAAGCGGTCTGCTGTGGCGGCAGGTGGTCACCGACCTGCACGCCCGCGACTATGCCGATGTTGAGCTGGAGCACATCCTGGCCGACAACTGCGCCATGCAGCTGGTCCGCGCGCCCAAGCAGTTCGACGTCATCGTCACCGACAACCTGTTTGGCGACATCCTCTCTGACGCCGCCGCCATGCTGACCGGCTCGCTGGGCATGCTGCCCTCGGCGGCCCTGGGCGCGGCGGGCAAGCCGGGCCTGTATGAGCCCATCCACGGCTCGGCCCCCGACATCGCCGGCAAGGGCTTGGCCAATCCCCTGGCCGCCATCCTGTCGTTCGAGATGGCCCTGCGCTGGTCGTTGGGTCAGACCGAGGCGGCCGACACCCTGCTGGGCGCGGTCAAGGCGGCGCTGGACGGCGGCGCCCGCACCCGTGATCTGGGCGGGTCGCTGACGACCGTCGAGATGGGCGATGCGGTCCTGAAGGCGCTCTAGGTTTTTTTCGCATCGGTTTTGCGGAAAATCGGCGTCCACTTTTCCGCACGAAGCTTTAGACGCCCCAAGCGGCTGGAGACCGGAGGCTCAGGCCTTTGGCGGGCGGCGACGACGCGGAACCCGGACGGTGGCCTCGCCGCCCATGATCAGGTCGTCGCCGACAAAGGCCTCGCAGCTCAGAACCACGCGCGCGCTGGCTTCATCGATCGCCGCGACGGTGACGCGGGCCACCACCACGTCGCCGATCCGCACCGGCTTGTGGAAGGCCAGGGTCTGGCCCAGATAGATCGCGCCCGCGCCCGGCAGGATGGTGCCGACCACGGCGGAGCCGAACGAGGCCGACAGCAGGCCGTGGGCGATCCGGCCGCGATAGGCGGTGCGCGACGCGAAGGCCTCGTCCATGTGCACGGGGTTGAAGTCGTCAGAGGCCTCGGCAAATCGCTGGATGCGCTCTTCGGTGACGGTGACGCGCTTTTCCGCGACCATCCCGACGACAAGCTCTTCCAGAATATAGCCGCCCGAGAGATGTGGTTCGATCATAGGGGGCGGTTACCGGTCGGGCGGCGCGGTGGCTAGTGAAAATGCACGGACCGGGTGCGCGGAGGCCGGCTTTGATGTCAATGCGAGGCCTTCCAGCGGCGTTCGCATCGCCGTGAGATGTAAGGATGGCTCTCTCCGGTGCGGAGTTGCGCTTCCCCGACCGACGCCGCAGGCCCCCTCCTGACCTGCTTCGCAGGTCGTCCTCCCCCGGAGGGGGAAGATGAGATCCGCGCCCTTCATCTTCCCCCGCCGGGGGAAGACGGCTGCCCCCGGGTCGCGCGAAGCGCGCCCGAGGACAAGCTCCGCAGCCCGTAGGGGGCAAGTATGGGGATTGGGCGCAGTTTATCCCCGTCGAAGTCCGCGAAAACCTCAACCGAATCAACGCTCTAAAAATAAAGCGAGCGCGCCAATCCCCGGCGTTCAAACCGCCCGCATAATCAATCTCACCTGACAGCACGGGAAGGGCGCACGTACGGCGACCGTTGCGGCTGTCAGGGGTGGTCGAGCGGGTTGAGAGGGCGGGGGACGTAAATCCGCCTATCGGAGGAAAGCCAAAGCCTCCGCCCGTCCGAAGGTAAGTTCCGGGTCCTCCGGAATCGGCGCGGCCTGCAGCTTCAGGGCTGGGTCCGTCGCGAGGAGAGACAAGCCCGGATGGGGGTGAAGGGTTGAACGAGACCCGCGCGCCCCAGCCAGAGGGATAACGATCACGCGGAGCGTTCGTCTTCGTCGAAACGGTAACTAACAAACTCACATCCGGGCGAGGCCCGGACGCTCCGCAGCCCTTCCCATCCCTTCAGCGGGTTTCCGCGTGAGGCGGCGAAGCCGTGTGGTCTTCAGACCCGGAGCGTGCTCTTGACCCTAGTAGGGCAGTTGATCGGCCGGCGGCGGTCCGGCCTGGGCCGGGATTTCGGCCGCAGGACCTTCGGTCCCGGTCGAGGGATTGAGCAGGTCGCCGATCGGATCGATACCGGCGATGGGCGGGGGTTCGATGACGCCGCCGGGGATCGGGGTCGACTTCAGGCGCGGCAGGGCGGCGGTCATGAAGTTGCGCCAGATCTCGGCGGGCACCCCGCCGCCGGTCACCTTCTTCATCGGCGTGTTGTCGTCGCGACCGGTCCAGACGGCGGCGACGAAGCCGCCGCTGTAACCGACGAACCAGGCGTCGCGATAGTCCGACGTGGTGCCGGTCTTGCCGGCGATGTCGTAGCCGGCGACCTTGGCCCGGGCGCCGGTGCCCGAGGCCACGACCTGGCGCATCATCTGGTTCATGTACTGCAGGGCCGGCGAGCCGATCACGGCGGGCCGTTCAGCCTTTTCGACGCCGTGGTCATACAGCACCTTGCCGCTGGCGGTGCGGATCCGCTCGATGCCGTAACCCTTGGCCAGGAAGCCGCCGTTCGAGAAAGGCGCATAGGACTGGGCCATTTCCAGCGGGCTGACCTCGACGGCGCCCAGGGCCATGGACGGGTCCAGCTGGATCTTGCTGGCGATGCCCAGGCGGCGGGCGGTGGCGGCGACATTGGCGGTGCCGACCTCATTGGCCAGGCGCGCGGCCACGGTGTTGATGGACTGGGCCAGGGCGGTCTGCATCGTGATCGACCCCAGATATTTGTTGGTGTAGTTGCGCGGCTCCCAGTTCCCGATCTTCACCGGCTCGTCGACCACCATCACATTGGGCGCGCGACCCTGTTCCATGGCGGTCAGATAGACGAACGGCTTGAAGGCCGATCCCGCCTGGCGACGGGCGGTGGTGGCGCGGTCGAACTGGCTCTCGCCATAGTCGGCGCCGCCGACATAGGCGCGGATGCGGCCCTCGCCGTCGATCGCCACCAGGGCCGCCTGCTCGGCGCCCTGCTTGATATGGCCCTCGACGCCCAGCTTCACCGAGCGTTCGGCGGCGACCTGGATCGGCAGGTCCAGGGTGGTTTCGACCACCAGGTCTTCGGTCGGTTCGCCGACCAGGGCCCGCACCTGGGCGTCGACATAGTCGGTGAAATATTGCGCCCGCTGGTTGGCCAGGGTGGCCGAGACGCGGACGGGCTCCTTGATCGCCTCTTCCATCTCCTCGCGGGTGATGGCCTTGGTGCGCACCATCTCGTCCAGCACGACGGTGGCGCGGCGGGCGGCCCGCTCGCTGGCCGAGACCGGCGAATAGCGGGCGGGGGCCTTCATCAGGCCGGCCAGGAGCGCCGCTTCCCCGATGGTCAGTTGCGAGGCCGGCTTGTTGAAATAGCGCTGCGAGGCGGCTTCGATGCCATAGGCGCCGGCCCCGAAATAGACCCGGTTCATATAGAGGGCCAGGATCTGTTTCTTGGAGAACTTCATCTCCAGCCACATGGCCAGGATCAGCTCCTGGCCCTTGCGGCGATAGGTCTGGGCCGGGCTGAGGAACAGGTTCTTGGCCAGTTGCTGGGTGATGGTCGAGCCGCCGCGCTGCGGGCCGTCATGGCTCATGTTCCAGGCCACCGAGCGCATGATGCCCCAGGGATTGAAGCCGAAATGGTGATAGAACTGGCGGTCCTCGATGGCCACGAAGGCGGCCGGAACATATTTGGGCAGGGCGTCGATATCGACCGGCGGCGCATACTGGCTGCCGCGCACCGCCAGCAGGGCGCCCGAGCGATCCAGATAGTTGATCGAGGGCTGACGCTTGACGTCATAGAGCTTGGAGGTGTCGGGCAGGTCGGTGGCGAACACCGCGAAAAAGGCGACGATGAAGATCAGGCCCCACACGCCGACAACCGCGCCCCAATAGAGCGTGGCCTGCAGCGGCGTGCGTTGCGGCTGAGCCGGCCTGTTCCCGCCGAAGGGTCCGTTCGCCATGTTGTCCTTATCCCAGGCTGTCTATCAGGTCGCGCGCCGACGATCCGTTTAGCGGATGCCCACCAAACGCGCGACAAGATTGACGAGGGATGAACGTGGAACACGGCGCTCGTGTGACCCGCCGGCGTATTGTCCGGCATTGCTATTTTCAGTTGAGCGTTGTGAGATTGATCGCGCCGCCTTCGCCAGGAAGGCCTTGGCGGCGACCTCGCCCGCTGTCACAAGTCCGCCGTGCCCACGATCGTTGATTCCGCCCCCTCAGAGACCGCGCTCGACACCGCCCGCGACGTGCTGCGCCGGACGTTCGGCCATGCCGACTTCCGGGGGCTGCAGGCCGGGGTGATCGGCGAGCTGCTGGCCGGGCGCAGCGCCATGGCCGTGCTGCCCACGGGGGGCGGCAAGAGCCTGTGCTACCAGATCCCCGCCCTGATCCGCCCCGGCCTGGGCCTGGTGGTCTCGCCGCTGATCGCCCTGATGGCCGATCAGGTGGCCGGCTTGCAGCAGGCGGGGGTGGCGGCCGAGCGGCTGGACAGCAACACCCTGCCGGCCGAGCGCGCCGAGATCTGGCGGCGTATCGACGCCGGCGACCTGGATCTGCTGTATCTGTCGCCCGAGGGCCTGATGCAGCCGTCGATGCTGGATCGACTGTCGCGCCTGAACCTGGCCCTGGTCGCGGTCGATGAAGCCCACTGCGTCAGCCAGTGGGGCCACGATTTCCGACCTGAATACCGGATGCTGGGTCGCATCGCCGAGGTGTTCCCCAATGTCCCGCGCCTGGCCGTCACCGCCACCGCTGACGCCCGCACCCGGGACGACATCCGCGCCGAGCTGCGGCTGGAGGGCGCCGCCGAGTTCGTCGACAGCTTCGCCCGTCCTGAACTGGCCCTGAGCGCCGAGCGCAAGCGCGGCAAGGGCCATGACCGGGTGGTGGAACTGGTTCTGGAGCGCCCCAACCGGGCCGGCGTCGTCTATGCCGGCAGCCGGGATTCCACCGAAAAGCTGGCCGAAAAGCTGATCGCCCAGGGCATCCCGGCCCTGGCCTATCACGCGGGTCTCGACAAAAATGTCCGCGCCCGGCGGCTGGAAGAGTTCCTCGAGGCCGACGCCGCGGTGATGGTGGCGACGATCGCCTTTGGCATGGGCGTCGACAAGCCCGACGTCCGCTTCGTGATCCATGCCGACCCGCCGGCCGCCATTGAGGCCTATTGGCAGGAGATCGGCCGGGCCGGCCGTGACGGCCAGCCGGCCGAGGGCATCACCCTCTATGGTTCGGCCGACATGGCCTGGGCCAGCAAGCGCATCGAGAGCCGCGAGGCGCCCGACGAGGTGCTGCAGGTCCAGACCCGCAAACTGCGCCAGCTCTACGCCATGCTGGAGGGGACCACCTGCCGGGCCGCCGCCGTGCGGCGCTATTTCGGCGAGGAGGGCGTGGCCCGCTGCGGGGTCTGCGACATCTGCGTCTCGCCGCCCAAAGGCGTGGATGCGAGCGAGGCGGCCCAGAAGGCGCTGTCGGCGGCCCACCGCATGGGCGGGCGGTTCGGGCGCGGTCGCCTGATCGACCACCTGCTGGGCAAGACCAAGGACGTCACGCCGCAGGAGGCCCAGATGTCGACCTTCGGCATCGGCCGCGAGCTCAGCCCGGTCACCTGGCGCGATCTGCTCGACACGCTCGTTTTCGAGGGGTTGCTGCGCGAGGATCCCAATGACGGCCGGCCCCTGATCGGCCTGGGCGAGGTCGAGGGCGTCAAGGCGGTGTATCGCGGCGAGCGTCGGGTCAGCCTGCGCCAGCAGGTCGAGGCCGCCGACACCAGCACGCGGTCGGGCGCGCCGCGCAAGCGCCGCGAGGGCAAGGCCCTGACCGTGCCGATCGCCGACCAGGCCCTGTTCGAGGCCTTGCGATCCTGGCGCCGTGAACAGGCCCAAGCCCAGCATGTGCCGCCCTATGTGATCTTCCACGACGCCACCCTGGCCGAGATCGCCGCGGCCCGGCCCTCAAGCCTGCCCGCCCTGGCCAAGTCCGGCGGGGTGGGCCAGGGCAAGCTCGACCGTTATGGCGAGGCGGTGCTCAAGGTCGTGCGGGACAACTGAGGGTTTCCCGGCGTGCGAGCCGGCGATGGCGTTAGAGCTGATCGGCCTTGACGCCTGCGGCCCGCATGGCCCCCAGCCGCGCGAAGGCCAGGGTCAGGGCCTTGCGGCGAGCCGGGGCCAGCGGCGCGACCGGCGCCTCGCGGATCACCGCCCCGCCAAAGGCGTCGGCGACGATCATCCCCGGCTCCTCGGGCAGGATCCCGTCCGGGAAATGCGGCGCGACCGCGAAATAGAAGGCGTCGCAGTAGGGGGCGTATTCGGGCCATTTGCGGTCGATCCGGAAGTCCTCCAGCCCCGACTTGACCTCGACGATCAGGATGTCGCCCTTGGGGCCCAGCGCCATCAGGTCGGCCCGTCGGCCATTGGGCAGGGTGACCTCGGCCAGGGGCGCATAGCCCAGGCTCACCAGGAAGCGCGCGGCCCCTCGCGTGACCGCGTCGGTGGTCTCCGGCCGCGATGGGCGCAGGTCGATTACGACGTCCATGGCGCGATCCTGTTCCAGCTTTGTTCGCGGATCAAGGTTAAATAGCGTCCCGGCGGGCGAGGGCCTCTCGCCCTCGACGGGCGACGCTTTGACCACAACCTTTCGGCGCAATAACTCAAGCTTCAGCGTATGCGTTGGAGGGGAAGTGGTGAGAAATATTGGTTTGGCTTTTGCGGCCTTGGCTAGCCTGACGGCGGCCCCGGCGCTCGCCGCGCCCCAGGACGAGACGATCGCCTATTCGGCGCGCAAGCCGCAGCCTTTGGTCGCCGGATCGTCCTCCCGCAACTTCGCGTTCGGCGCCGTGGTCGGCTTCGTGGCCGACCGCGTCGACGGCGGCGGCATCGCCCGGGAATATGACGTCCGCGATCCGCAGGACGATATCGCCTTCGCCGTGGCCAGCGAGATCGCCGCCCGTCGCGGAGTCGATGTCGCCGAGGGGCCCATCGACCTTGCAGGCGTATCGCGCAGGGCCTTGGCCAAGAGCCCGCCGCCTGGCCGCTATCTGGTGGATGTCGAAAGCACCAAGCGCAAGTTCATGTGGTCGCTGATCCGCGGGCAATGGACCAAGTACACGGTGGGCTACCGCGCCGATCTCTCGGTGCTGGACATTCCCAACCAGGCTCTGGTCGTCAGAGATCATTGCGCCTGGTCGACGCCCAAGGCCGAGCGAGCAAGCCGCGCCTATCTGCTCGACAATCAGGCCGAGCACCTGAAGGTGCAGTTCCAGATGGCCGCCGACGTCTGCACCGCGCAGTTCGTGAACGCGACCCAGGCGCTGTGGCGGGCTGACGACCGGCAGGTCTCCTACGAGCAGGACGCCCCTCGACGAGCGTACGCCGCGCCGATCGCCGTCGCGTCGCGGCCGCTGCCGCTGCCGCTGCCGCTGCCGCTCGAAAGGCATGCGCCGGTGCGGTACGAGGCGCCAAGGCCGCCGCCGCCCGAATGGCGCGAGGATCGCGGCGATCGGCAAGCCGTCGTGGAATACAGCTATGCCCGACCCTACGAGGCGCCGCCCGCGCGGTCGCGGACGGCGGATGACCAGTACGCCGGCCGCGACGCCAACGGCTACCTGGTCTGGTCGGGTAAGCGCCCCTAGGGCGCGGGCTGCCGGGTCGGGCGGAGCATCGAGACGTCATAGCCCAGGGCCTTGGCCCTGGCGGTCAGGGCTTCGCGCTCCAGGTCGCTGGGGGGCTTGCGGGTGAGCAGCCACAGATACTTGCCCGAGCCCTCGCCGACGATCGACCAGCTGTAGTCCTCGGCATGGTCCATGACCCAGTAGTCGCCCCAGAACGGACCGAAGAACGAGACCTTCAGCTTGGCGTTGGTGGCCGTATCCACCACCTTGGCCTTGCCCTCGCTGACCTTGACCGGACCGTCGACCGCGCCCTGATGGCAGGTGTTGACCACGCGGATCAGGCCGTCGGGACGTTTGGAATAGTCGGCGGTGACGCCTTCGCAGCCCTTCTCGAAGCGCATGTCGTAGCGGGCGATCTCGTACCAGCGTCCCAGATAACGATCGAGATCGACCGCCTTGGCCGGCTGCGGCGGCGAGGGGTTGCCGCTGGGACCGGCGATGCAGGCGCTGAGCAGCACGCTGAGGACGGAGAGGGCGAGAACGGGTTTCATCGGGGATCTCACGTGGGCGGCTGCTGGGGAAACTCAAGCTTGGCGTAGCCCAGGGCCTTGACCCGCGCCAGAGCGCGGGCCTGGGCGGCTGGCTCCATGTTCGCCTGCCGCGACAGCAGCCAGACATAGTTGCCGCCCGGCGTGGCCATGATCGCCCAGGACTGGTCGGCGGCGCGGTCCAGCACCCAGTATTCCTGCTTTTTCAGCCCGCCCAGGAAGCTCATCGAGAACTTGGCGTTGGCGGGCGCGCCGTCGACGATCTTGCCTGTGGTGTTGAAGGTCTTGGCCGGGCCCGAGGCCGAGCCCTTGCGGCAGATCTGCAGCACCTTGAAGCCGTTTGAGTCGGTGGTCGTGAACTGGGTGGTCGCCGCCTCGCAGTCGCTTTGGCCGGCATTGGGGGTGCGGGCGATCTCGTACCATTTGCCGGTGTAGAAGGCGGCCGAGACCGGCTTGGCCGGCGGGTGGGCGGCGGCCAGGGCTGCGCCCGTCATCGAGACGCTCAGGGCCGCAGCGATCAGGATCGGGGTCGAATGGCGCATCTGAAAACCTTGCCTACAAGGGGACTCAAACGCAAACCGCCCGCCGGTGTTCCGGCGGGCGGCGTGTCGCAAGGTGATGGCAAGGCCTATTCGGCGGCGATGCTGACCGCATTGACCGGACGGTTCTTGAAGTTGATGGCCTGCAGGTGGCGGATGCCTTCCTCGGCGATGTCGTCGCCGACCATCCGGTCGCCTTCGCCGCGCAGCTCCTCGATATCCACATACATGGCGTAGAAGGCCTTGGTGCGGTCGGTGATGATGCCGGCGTTCAGCAGAGTCTTGACCAGTACGCGGAAGATGTTGGTCTGCTCCTTCATGGCCTCGCGACGCACGTCGTCGGTCATGATCTTCCCGTACTCCTCGACCACCTTGTCGGGATCCAGGCCGAACTCGGCATAGAGGTCCAGCTGCTGGTGCGGCGAGACGAGGTTGAACAGCAGGGTCTGGAAGCAGTGCGCCGCCCAGTCCTCGATGATCGCGTGCTCCTCGGGGCTCAGCTTGGGCACCGTTCGGTCGGCCCAGATCTTGCCGAACTTGTGGTGGAAGGCCTCGTCGGTCATCACCAGCTGCAGCATCTTCTTGCCGACCGGGTCGTTGATCTGGGTGTAGAAGGTGGCGAAGGCGCCCATGGCCAGGCCCTCGACCAGCATCTGCATGCCGATGATCTTTTTATAGACCTCGGGCGCGCCGATGATCTCGACCAGCAGGGTCTTCAGGGCCGGGCCGCACTCGACCGGGCGCCCCCAGCGGGCCTTGATATATTTGGCGAAGGCCGTGACGTGGCGGGCCTCTTCGCGGGTCTGGTTGGCGGCGTATTCCTGCGCGCCCTGGTCTTTCAGCACATGGCACAGGCTGGCCGACAGGTTCAGCGCCCCCTGCTCGCCATGCAGGATCGACGAGAAGCTGCGCAGCACCGACTGGTTGATGAAGCGGATGCGGGTCTTGGGATCGGACAGGTGATCGGACACATAGTCGGTCGACAGGGCGATCACGAGATCCTCGGGCACCAGGGCCTGGTTTTCCATGTCGAACGGCTCGTCGAAATCGATATAGGCCTTGTCCAGCGGGTCCCAGAAATGGTCATGGGTCGCGGAGATGATCTTGTCGAAGGCCGGGGAGCGATTGTTGTAGCGGTCCAGTTCGAGCATCGACTCGAAGTCGTCCGGCGCCACCGCGTCGTACATGGCGTCCTTGGTGATGTTGGTGTCCGTCATGGCGGTTCCTCTCCTGTCGTCCCGGGTCGAGGTCCGTCTTGCGCGGGCCTTCAACGCTCTAAACACTGTCCACTCAATCTCCCGGAGGGGTCAAATTAAAAATGACGGCCGCGTCAAGTTTGCAGGGCGACCCTGCCGTCGGGAGAGTCGCATGGCCGAACCGCTGAATCTGTTCGTGCTGACCGGGGCGGGGATCTCGGCCGAGAGCGGCCTGTCCACCTTCCGCGACGCCGAGGGCCTGTGGACCCAGAACGACCTGGCCCAGCTGGCCACGCCCGAAGGCTTCGCCCGCGACCCGGCCCGGGTGCGCGCGTTCTATTCGGCCCGGCGCAAGATCCTGCAGATCGCCGCCCCCAACGCCGCCCATATCGCCCTGGCCCGGCTGGAGCGCGAGATGACCGCCCTGGGCGGCTCGGTGTTCCTGTGCACCCAGAATGTCGACGACCTGCACGAAAAGGCCGGCGGCGCGCGGGTGGTTCACATGCATGGCGAGCTGAACGTCACCGCCTGCACCCTGTGCTCGGGTCACTGGCCCGACCCTGGCCCGCTGACCGCCGGCCAGGCCTGCGCCGAATGCGGCGCGGTCGGAACCTGCCGGCCCCATGTCGTGTGGTTTGGCGAACTGCCGATGCACATGGACGCGATCAACCAGGCCCTGGAGGAGGCCGACCTGTTCGTGGCCATCGGCACGTCTGGATCGGTCTATCCGGCCGCCGGCTTCGTCGCCGAGGCCAGGGCCCTGGGCATCGCCACCTGCGAGATCAACCTGAACCGCTCGGACAACGCCCACGCCTTTGATCGTCGGCTCTACGGCCCGGCCAGCGAGAAGGTGGCGGCGTGGGTGGAGGAGATGCTGGGCGATTGAGGGGCTCCGGATTTGGCGTCCGGGCGGCGCACACCGCTGCGCCGCCTCACGCGGATCACCGCTGAGGGGATGGGAAGGGCTGCGGAGCGTCCGGGCCTCGCCCGGATGAGTGAGAAAAATGCCGTTTCGACGAAGCCGTCCGCTCCGCGCAGCCGTTATCCAAAAGCGCGTCCGGCTCGGCGGTGTTCGCGCCTGGCCCTCCACGCCTCCGACGGGCAGGCCAGAGAGCGACTCTCGCCTGGACTGCGGACCTTTCAGCCCGCCTGCTGCTCGCCCGACCCTCGTGGCCACGTCGTTTTAGTGTTCCACGGCCGACCGCCGCCAGAGAACCACGAGGTTGGCGGCCCAGAGCACAAGGCGCTCTTCCCGCCATCGATTGAGCTTCCCGCTCGACCACACCCCGCCGCCGCAATGGTCGCTGGCCTTGCGCCCTTCCCGTGCGACGAGGTGGGATTAGAATACGGCAGGTTTGAACGCCGGGGATTGAGCGCCGTCTATCCCCCTTCTCCGCCGTCATTCCCGCCCTTGTGGCGGGAACCCCTCTATCGGCCGCAGGGGCGGGAGGGGCGAAGGGCGCGCGCCCTTCGCTGGCGTCTCACGCGTCAGCTGAACCAGGGGTTCCCGCCACAAGGGCGGGAATGACGATTGAAAGGTTGGGCCTGACCCTTACCCGTTCTCCCCGGCGAAGGCCGGGGCCCAGATCGAACCCCGAGAGCCTATTGCGCCTGGCCAGGTCAGAAGGCGCATCATCCCCAGACGCTCAGGCTGAATCTGGGCCCCGGCCTTCGCCGGGGAGACGGATGAAAAACGGGCGAGGGGGGGACTTTCTCAGCGTTTGCCCAGGCTTGTGAGCGGACCTCACAGCCCGACGGCAGACCTTCCCATCATCCAGGCACGATGCTTTAGCGCTCTTCGTCGAACCGGTTGGCCACCAGGTCGCAAAGCGCCGTCACGGCGGCTTCGGCTTCGGGGCCTTCGGCGGCGATGTCGATGGTGGAGCCGATGCCGGCGGCCAGCATCATCAGGCCCATGATCGAGCGGGCGTCGACGCTGGCGCCGTCGCGGCTGACCGTCACCTCGGCGTCGAAGCCGGCCGCCATCTTCACGAACTTGGCCGAAGCCCGGGCGTGCAAGCCCCGTTCGTTGACGATCTCGACCGTTCTCGCCGCCATGCGACTCATTTTTCTCCCGCGAGCACGTAGGAGGCCACGGAGATATATTTTCGTCCAGCCTCCTGGGCGTGGGCGACGCAGACCTGCAGGGTCTCGCGCTGGCGCACGCTGGCCAGCTTGATCAGCATGGGCAGGTTCAGGCCCGCGATAACCTCGGCCTTGGTCTGCTCCATCACCGAGATGGCCAGGTTGCTGGGTGTGCCGCCGAACATGTCGGTCAGCAGGATCACGCCCTGACCGCTGTCGACAGCGGCGCAGGCCTTCAGAATGTCCGTGCGGCGGCGTTCCATGTCGTCTTCCGGACCGATGCAGATCGCCACAACGGCGGTCTGTGGTCCGACCACATGTTCCATGGCGGAGACGAATTCGTCCGCCAGACGCCCGTGCGTTACGATCACGAGCCCGATCATGCCAGATGTCTCAACCGGGATCCCCACTGCCCGATGCGGCCGGGAGGAGCCGCACGGGCGGACTTGATACGCTCGTTAGAGAGGGACTCCAAGATGCTCCAGCATGTGTCTTATTTTCAACGGCGCGGCGGGTTCTGGCGGCCACAGGTCGAAAACGGGAACACGCACGTCGAGTAGGGCCTCGAATCGGGGCTCAGGCAGGCGTTCGACCGCCGCCGGCGTCCCGACGCAGCGGGCGATCATCGTCACCTCGCAAAAGTCCAGCGCCGGGCGGGGCATAACGCCCAGGCCCCGGATTTCCAGCAAACCCGCCAGGGCGGCGGGCGGCTTGCCATAGAGCCGGCCCCCTGAGACGAACACCAGAACGCGGTCGTCGGCGACCAGGTGAAAGCCGGCTGACAGGGCGCGCAGGGCCAGATCGCTCTTGCCCACGCCGGACGGGCCTTCGATCAGAACGCCGCGCCAGCGACCCGCCAGGCGCAGGGCGATCAGGCCGGCGTGGCGAATCACGCCCGCGATTCCGGCAGGTCGACCGTGAAGCGGGCCCCGATGACCCCGCCGCTCGCATCCCGCCGATTCTCCGCCGTCAGCCCGCCGCCGTGCGCCTCGACAATCTGGCGGGCGATGGACAGGCCCAGGCCCGAATTGCCGCCGAACGCGCGGCCCTTGGGGCGTGAGGTGTAGAAGCGCTCGAAGATGGTCTCGAGATTTTCGGGCGGGATGCCCGGGCCGTCATCGTCGATCGTGGTGATCAGTCGGCCGCGCGTCCGGGTCAGGACGACCCGCACCTCGCCCTCGGCGGGGCTGAACGAGCGGGCGTTGTCGATCAGGTTGCGGAACACCTGGCCGATCGGCGTCTCGCGGGCCATCAGCCGCGCCGCCGCATGGAGGTCGCCGGTGGAGACCGAAACCCGCACGCTGCCGGGCGCGTCGCCGGGGCGCAGTTGGGCCTCATAGAGGCTGGCGACCTCGGCCAGCAGCTTGGCCAGGTCCAGGGCCTTGGGCGATTCGCGCGACAGCTCGGCGTCCAGGCGCGAGGCGTTGGAGATGTCGGTGACCAGCCGGTCCAGCCGGTTGACGTCGTTTTGCAGGATCGACAGCAGCCGGGCCCGGGCCACGGGATCGGACACCAGGTCCAGGGTCTCGATGGCCGAGCGGATCGAGGTCAGGGGGTTCTTGATCTCGTGGGCGACGTCGGCGGCGAAGCGCTCGATGCCGTCCATGCGCTCGGAGAGCGAATGGGTCATTTCTTCCAGCGCCCGCGAGAGGTCGCCGATCTCGTCCTGGCGACGGGCGATGTCGGGCAGGGAGATGGCGCGCGCGCCCTCCAGCCGGACGCGGTCGGCGGCCCGCGCCAGGCGCTTGACCGGGTCGGCGATCAGGCGGTGCAGCAGCACCGAGGAGATCAGGGTGGCGGTGATCGCCACCAGGATGAAGGGCAACAGGGCCAGGCGCTGGGCGGCGATGATCGAATCGACGTCGCCCGCCTCCAGGGTCAGCACGCCCAGCACGGCCCGCACATGCTGAATGGGGATCGACACCGAGACGACGCGTTCGCCGCTTTCCGACATCCGCGTGCCGGCCACCATCGAGCCCTGCAGCGCCTTGGCCACTTCGTCAGACAGGGCCTTGTACGCGCGGTCGAGCTTGGCCTGGGTCGCCGGATCGGTGCGCTCGCCCGTGTCCTGCTGGCCGGGCTTTCGCGCCGGCGGCAGCACTTTCCATTCCACGCGATCAGCGACCACGAAGCTGTCGGCCAGCACCTTGCCTTGGGCGTCAAACAGACGCGCCCGCTGCGAGCGCGGGATGAACAGCACCTGCAGGAGGTTGCTCGCCACGGCGGGGTTGAGGGCGGGCTCGGGATCCCCCTCGGTGGCGCCTTCGTCGATCACCCGGGCGATCAGCTCGCCCTGGGTGGTCAGGCTGTCGATCTTGGCGTTGATCAGTCCGCTGCGCAGCTCATTGAGCACCAGCGCGCCGATCACCAGGATCGCCAGCGCCAGCACGTTGAGCCCAATGATCAGCCGCCCCAGTCGTGACCCACGCGGCCACGACCAGCGACGACGGGGCGCGCCGGCCTCAGACTTCGCGATAACGGTAGCCAACGCCGTACAGGGTCTCGATGGAATCGAATTCAGGATCGACCTGGCGGAACTTCTTGCGCATCCGCTTGATGTGGCTGTCGATCGTGCGGTCGTCGACATAGACCTGATCGTCGTAGGCGGCGTCCATCAGGTTGTCGCGGCTCTTCACGAAGCCGGGGCGCTGGGCCAGGGACTGCAGCAGCAGGAACTCGGTGACCGTCAGGCGCACCGGCTTGCCGTCCCACAGGCTGTCGTGACGGGCAGGGTCAAGCGTGAGCTTGCCGCGCTTCATCATCTTGGAGCCCGCCAGGCCGGCGGCGATCGAGGGCTCTTCGTCCTCGGGGCGGGCCCGGCGCAGGACGGCCTTCACCCGTTCCAGCAGCAGGCGCTGGCTGAACGGCTTGTGCATGTAGTCGTCGGCCCCGAGGTTGAAGCCGAGGATCTCGTCGATCTCGTCATCCTTCGAGGTCAGCATGATCACCGGGATCTCGGAGGTCTGGCGCAGGCGGCGCAGCACTTCCATGCCGTCCATGCGGGGCATCTTGACGTCCAGAATTACCAGATCGGGCGCCTGGCTCTCGACGGCCTCAAGGCCCGAGGCGCCGTCATAGTAGGCCTTGACCGTATGGCCGTGGCTTTCAAGGGCCAGCGAGACCGAGGCCACGATGTTCTCGTCGTCGTCTATCAGCGTAATAGCGGCCATGGAGCCCGTCTTGTCCTTCACCCTAGAGTCGGGCCTGTTCAAAGGGTTCGTCTGAACCGGAAAACAGGCGCGTCTTCAAACATCTTCGGCGGGGCGGCCGCCGAAG
The DNA here is from genome assembly GCF_058681035.1 of Caulobacter sp. FV2ps19. Lineage (NCBI taxonomy): Bacteria > Pseudomonadati > Pseudomonadota > Alphaproteobacteria > Caulobacterales > Caulobacteraceae > Caulobacter > Caulobacter sp. FV2ps19. Next base: position 931,135 of record NZ_CM178729.1, read on the forward strand.
CCGCTCGCACCTTGGCTACAACGCTTCCGACGCTCGCGCGATCCTATCGTTCGCCCGCCCTTGCGACAACGCGTCGCGCTTGGCGGTCAAGCTCATGCTTTGCTCAAGCTTTGCGGCCCCAGCGTGGCGCGATTGCGGCCGAAGGTCTTCAAGCGGTCTGGTTGAGCAATCGGTTGACGCTTCAACCTCGTTTTAAGGTCTTGTATCCCATAACCGGATCTCGGGGAGTCCGTTGTCCATGAGCAGTCCTGTCCATTACGAGCTTTTCGTGCGCCGCAAGGTCGGCGCACCGTGGACGCTTGAGATGGCCTCCGAGGTCCGCGTGACCGCCCTGCAGAACGCCGAGGAGGCGCTGGTCTCCGGTCGCGCCGTCGCCGTACGGGTCAGCAAGGAGACCCTGGACGCGGCCAGTGGCGAATATCGTTCCATCGCCATCTTCACCAAGGGCATGGTCGACGGCGGCAAGCCGAAGAAGGAAGTCGAGAATCTGGACCCGCTGTGCGTCCAGCCGGCTGATCTCTACACCGCCCACGCCCGCGACCGCATCGGTCGGTTGCTCGAGGGCTGGTTGGCGCGACACAACGCGACGCCGTTCGAACTGCTTCACCGTCCTGATCTGGTTGAAAAGCTGGAAGCCTCCGGCACCGACCTGCAGCACGCCCTGCAAAAGATCGCCATTCCCGAGGCTGAAGCGCGCGGCGTTTCGGTCCACGAACTGATCCGCACGTTCCAGGGTCTGGTCGAGCGCTCGGTCGCCAATCTGATGAAGGCCTTCAAGAAGGGCCAACTGCCGGACCTCGACAAGGAAGGCTTCGCCAAGGCCGCGACGCGTCTGGCCACCGATCCGGATCGCGCCTTCCTGCTGGGGGCCGGCGTCGCCGCCTCGATCGCGCCCGCCGGCAGCTGGTCGGCCAAGATCGCCCGTTTGCTGGACCTCGCCGATGCGGCCCCCACCGAGCCGGGCCCCCGCGCCCTGGCCCTGCAGGCCATCGAACAACCCCTGGCCGAGATCATCGGCTCGCGGGCCGGCATGGCCGATCTGCTGGGCACGGCCGATGATCTGGGTTCGACCTTGGCGGCCATGACCCGCCTGACGGGCGGCGCCCAGGTCGAGGCCCTGATCAGCATGCAAGCCCAGGTTCGCAACTGCATGCCCGAGCTGTCCGGCACCGCCAAGCGTCTCAGCGACTGGCTGGGCGGCGATCACTTCGCCCCGGTGCGCCGATCGATCGCCAAGCGGGTTCTGACCGAACTGAACGGCGTGCGCCGGCTCAAGCCGACCGACGCCGAGGCCGAAATTGAATATCTGCGCGCCCTGGCCATGAGTCTGACGGCCGCCGCCGGCCGTATCCTGCCGCCGGAAGAGATCCAGGCCGCCTTCACCACCCGCTCCAAGACCCTGCTCAACGGCGAGTTCATCGAGGCCCTGCTGGGGCGCGACCGCTCGGCGCGCGAGGAGGTCGGAATCCTCATTCGCCTGACCGAGAACGTCATGGGCGCGGTCAACAAGCGCCACGCCGCCCGCTGGCTGAGCGCCAATGTCACCGCCCTGCGGTTCGAGAAGGAGCTGCGCCAGAGTCCTGACTCGCCGGCCTCAAAGCTGGCCGCCCTGGCGGCGCTGCAGCGCACCGTCAAGCGATCGGGTCTGGTCGTCGAAGACTACGAACCCCTGTGCGCCAAGCTCGGCGAGCTGGGCTCCCAGGTCGAGATCGACAGCCGTCTGCTGACCATGCTGGTCCGGGCCCCGGCGCCGCTGGTCCACCGGCTGGCGCTGCTGGCCAAGCTGGCCATGGGCGAGGCCGGGCCCACCGGTCCCGTGGCCGATCGGGCCCGCATGGAGGCTCTGAAGCTGGCGCGCCTGCCCGAGGCCCGCGAGGAAATCGCCGCGTCACCGGCGACCCTGGAACTGCTGAAAAGCCTGATGCAGCAAAAGGCGGCGGCCTAGCGGTTTCCCGCTCGGGCGCCTAGTTTCCTCCGGAAGGACGCCGCTGCGGCGCTCGAGGAGGCCCCATGATCATCTTCAGTGTGCTGTATCCCGCCGCCGAGGGCGCGCGGTTCGATCAGGCCTATTACGACGCCACCCATATCCCGCTGGTGAGGGAAGCGTTCAGCGCCACGGGCCTGACCGGTGTTCAGGTGTTCAAGGGGCTGACGGCCGGCGACGGCGGTCCCGCGCCCTATGTCGCCATGGCGCATCTGACGTTCCGCGACGCCGAGGCCTTGCAGGCGTCCATGGGCGGGCCCCATGCGCCGGCCGTGCTGGCCGACGTCGCCAACTTCACCGACATTCAGCCGGTCGTGCAGATCAGCGCTCTAGGTTAGAGGCCCAGCACCTGCGCCAGCGTGTCGACCACCCGGTCGACGTCGCTGTCGGCCAGGCCCGGATAGAGCGGCAGGGTCAGGCAGCGGTCATACCAGGCCTCCGCGCCCGGCAGGTCCAGAGCGCCATAGCGCGCCGCATAATAGGGCTGTCGATGCACCGGGATGTAGTGGACCTGGCTGCCGATCCCGGCCGCCTTCAGGGCTTCGACGGTCGCCCCGCGTGAGGTCCCGAGGGCCTCGAAGTCGATCAGCACGGTCAGCAGGTGCAGGGCGGGGTTCGACCCGTCAGGGCTCTGGGCCAGCTCAACATGCGGCGACAGGTCGGCGAGACGCGCCTCATAGCGCGCGGTCAGGACGCGGCGGCGGGCGACGAAGCGATCCAGCTTGGCCAGTTGAGACAGACCCAGGGCGCACAGCACGTCGGGAAGACGATAGTTGAAGCCCAGCTCGGGCATCTCGTACCACCAGGGATCCGACCCCGGCGGCCGCACCATGCCATGGCTGCGCAACGACCGGGCCCGCGCCGCCAACCCGGCGTCATTGGTGGTCAGCATGCCGCCCTCGCCGGTGGCCAGGGTCTTGACCGGATGGAACGAGAAGCTGGCGAAGGCCGAATAGGCGCCGTCGCCGACCGGATGGTCGACGCCGTCGAAGGTGGCGATCGAGCCCAGGGCGTGGGGCGCGTCCTCGACCAGCACCGCCCCGGCCGCATGGGCCATGGCGCCCAGGGCCGGCAGGTCGCAGACATCGCCGCGCAGATGCACCGGCAAAACCGCCTTCACTGGCCGGTCGCCCACCCGGGCCAGGGCCTGGGCCAGGGTCTCGGGCGTCATCAGACCGGAGCGGGGGTCGACATCGGCGAACACCACCTCGGCCCCGACATAGCGGGCGCAGTTGGCGGTCGCCAGAAAGGTCACTGACGGGGCGATACAGACATCGCCCTCGCCGACCCCCAGGGCCAGCATGGCCAGATGCAGGGTGGCCGTGCCGTTGGCGACGGCGATGGCGTGGTCGGCCCCGACCTTGCGCCTGAAGGCGGTTTCGAAGGCCTCGACGGTCGGGCCGGTGGTCAGGAAGTCGGCGCGCAGGGCTTCGGCCACCGCCGCCACGTCATCGTCCTCGATGGTCTGGCGGCCATAAGGCAGGAAGGGCGGCGCCGGCGCCATCAGCCCGCCTTTTCCCCCAGCATGGCCAGCAGCCCTTCGGCCGACAGCCAGTCGTCATTATTGTCGCTGCTGTAGCAGAAGCCCTCGGCCGCCGGCTTGGCGCCGTCTTCGGGACCAAAGCGCTTGCGCGGATATTCCACGAAGGTGGGTTCGATCACGTAGCGATCCGCGAGCTCGACCGTGGCCCGGGCGTCGTCGGCGCTGATCATCATCTCGTGCAGCTTTTCGCCGGGACGGATGCCGATGACCTTGATCGTCGCATCGGGGGCCATGGCCTTGACCAGGTCCGGCATGCTCATCGACGGGATCTTGGGCACGAAGATCTCGCCGCCGCGCATCAGGTTCAGGGACGACAGCACGAAATCGACGCCTTCGTTCAGGGTGATCCAGAACCGGGTCATGCGCGCGTCGGTAATCGGCAGTTCGGTGGCGCCGTTGGCCAGCAGGCGCTGATACAGCGGCGCGACGCTGCCGCGCGATCCCACGACATTGCCATAGCGAACCACGGCGAACCGGGTGCCGATGTCGCCCGACAGGTTGTTGGCCGCCACGAAGGTCTTGTCCGAGGCCAGCTTGGTCGCGCCGTACAGGTTGATCGGATTGCAGGCCTTGTCGGTCGACAGGGCCACCACCTGTTTGACGTGATTGGTCAGGCTGGCCCAGACCACGTTCTCGGCGCCCAGAACATTGGTGTGAATGCATTCGGAAGGATTGTATTCGGCGGCCGGCACCTGTTTCAGGGCGGCCGCGTGAATGACGATGTCCACGCCGCGCAGGGCCAGGGTCAGGCGTTCACGATCGCGCACGTCCCCGAGGAAGAACCGAAGCTTGGCGTAGGTCGCTTCGTCGAACTGCTCGCGCAGTTCCATCTGCATGTCGCTCTGCTTCAATTCGTCGCGCGAATAGATGATCACCTTGCGCGGCTTGGAGAGCTTCAGGACCGTCTCGATGAAGCGACGTCCGAACGATCCTGTGCCGCCGGTGACCAGAATCACCTTGCCGTCCAGATCGATGGATTTCGGGGAAAAACGACCCAAGTTCAGCCTCCTCACGCTTTCCGCCGCGAAGATCCGCGAGGGTGCGATTCATGGTTGACCTCCCTTTGTCGCGCGGAGGCGTAAAGAGGACGTCAACCATGGCGCTGTATTGAAGGTTCATGCGTCGTCTCCTGACCCTTCTTCCGTTTGTTCTGGCCTGCGCCGTCTCGGTCGCGCCCGCGTCCGCGCTGGCCGGCGCCCACGGCGCCAAGGAGGAGAAGGCCGCACCGGTCACCTATTTCGCCCTGCAGCCTCTTACCGCCGTGGCCATCCGCCGTGACGGCCGCCGCGGGGTGCTGACCCTGGAGGCCGGCATCGAGGCCAAGGACCCCAAGGTGATGGAGCGGGCCCAGCTGTCGCAACCGCGTCTGCGCGCCGCCTTCGCCCAGGTGCTGATGACCTATGCCGCGGGCATGCGTCGCGGCGACCCGCCGGATGTCGACTATCTGGCCCGGGAACTTCAGAAGACCGCCGACAAGGTTCTGGGCCGCCCCGGCAGCCGCGTTCTGCTCGGCTCGGCGCTCATGAACTAGGGCCTTGTCGAGCGAAGTGGGTTCCGGTTCGCGTGAAGACAAGGCGTTAAACCAAAGATCTGAATCTCCAGCCTGACGTCGTCAGGGTGGAGCGTCAGGCTTTTGGCCTGGCCCGTCGCGCGCGGAAAAAGCCGCGCAGCAGGTCGGCGCTCTCCTCCGCCAGCACCCCTCCGGTCACCTCTGGGCGCCAGTGGCAGGTGGGTTGCGCGAAAAAGCGCGGGCCATGGACGACGGCCCCGCCCTTGGGGTCTTCGGCCCCGAACACCACCCGGCCGATGCGGGCATGGCTGATGGCCCCGGCGCACATGGCGCAGGGCTCCAGGGTCACCACCAGGGTCAGGTCGGTCAGGCGATAGTTTTCCAGCCGGGCGGCGACCTGGCGCATCACCGCGATCTCGGCATGGGCGGTGGGGTCATGGGCCGCGATCGGACCATTGCCGGCCGCGCCGAGGATTTCGCCGGTCTTCGGGTCGAGGATCACGGCGCCCACCGGCGTCTCGCCGCGCGCGGCGGCGGCGCGGGCTTCGTCCAGCGCCAGGCCCATGGCGCGCTCGTCCCAGGCCTGCTGGTCTTGATCGTGCGGAAGATCGGTGCGCATTTGCCCAAAAGCCCATCGAGAGATGCGCCCCGCCCCTGGAAGGACCCCATGACCAGCACGCCCCACGACCCCCTATATGATCCCGGCCACGACGGCGACCTTGATGATCCGTCGACGGGCGAACGCGTCGCCAAGGCCCTGGCCCGCGCCGGCGTCGCCTCGCGCCGCGAGGTCGAACGGCTGATCGAGGCGGGCCGCGTGGCCATCAACGGCAAGGTGCTGACGATCCCGGCGGTCAAGGTCGGACCCGGCGACTTCCTCACCGTCGACGGCAAGCTGGTGGCCGAGCGCGAGCCGACGCGGATGTTCCGCTATCACAAGCCCACCGGCCTGATGACCACCCACAACGATCCCAAGCAGCGCCCGACGGTGTTCCAGGCCCTGCCGCGCGAGCTGCCGCGCCTGATCTCGGTGGGCCGGCTGGACCTGAACTCCGAAGGCCTGCTGCTGCTGACCAATGACGGCGAGCTGTCGCGCAAGCTGGAAGCGCCCAACAACGGCTGGGTGCGCCGCTATCGCGTTCGGGCCTTCGGCCATACCGACCAGGCCCGTCTGGACCGGCTGAAGGACGGCGTCACCATCGAGGGGGTCCGCTACGGCTCCATCGAGGCCAAGCTCGACAAGGCCCAGGACAAGGCCGGCGGCGGCAAGAACGTCTGGATCACCATCGCGCTGACCGAGGGCAAGAACCGCGAGATCCGCCGGGTGCTCGAGCACCTGGACCTGAAGGTCAATCGCCTGATCCGTCTGTCCTACGGCCCGTTCGCCCTGGCGACCCTGATGCCGGGCCAGGTCGAGGAGATCGGTCCCCGGGTGATCCGCGAACTGCTGGCCGACCTGATCGCGCCTGAAGACATGCCCGTCGGCGACAAGCCGCAGTTCATCGGCGTGGCCGATCCGCTGCACGCGCCGGGCACCGCCAAGGGCGGCGAGCTGCAGCGCCGGGCCATCAAGTCCGCGCCCCTGCCCAAGGTGATCGAGCCCGGCGGCCGCACCGAGGAAAAGCCGGTCTACAAGCCCGGCTGGGCCAAGCCGAAGAAGAAGGTGGTCATTGCCGGCGCCAAGCCGGTCAAGCGCGCCCCCAAGTCGATCGAGACCAAGATGATCGGCCCCAAGCCGGATCCCAAGGCGCGGGGCGGCGCCAAGCCGGCCGCCGGCGCCAGCTTCGGCGCCCGGGCGGCGGGTTCGGCCGGGGACGGCGCCAAGCCGTTCGCCAAGGCCAGTCCTTTCGCGAAGGCCAGCCCTTTCGCCAAGTCTCCGGGCAAGTCTCCGGGCAAGTCTGGGCCCAAGTCGGCGACGGGCAAGTTGGCGACGGGCAAGCCGGCCCCCGGCAAGCCCGCCCCCGGCAAGCCCGCCCGGTCGGCGCCGCCGGCCTTCGAGACCAAGTCGGCCGGACCGCGTCCCTATAAGGGTCCCAAGACGCCGCGCTAGATCGCGGCCGTATCGCGCCCGCCGAACCAGCGGGTGACGACCGGCCAGCGGACCACGGCCTCGGCTATGGCCGCATAGCCAAGGCCGATCGCCAGTCCGCTGACCAGCGAACTGGCCTGGAACCCGTGCGGCGTGTCGGGCTGCAGCGACAGCGGTCGCAGCAGCAGCAGGATGACGATGTTGTTGGCCGCATGCGCGCCGATGGCCAGTTCGATCCCGCCGGTGCGCAGGGTCATCCAGGTCAGTCCTGCCCCCATGGCCGCGCGCAGCAGGAACGCGTCGAGGTTGGGGTCGAAATGGATGGTCGCGAACAGCAGGCCGTTCACGGCCATCAGCACCGCCGGGTTGCGGGTGAAGGCGCCGGTGTGTTTCAGCAGCCAGCCGCGGAACACCAGTTCCTCTGCGCCGGCGGCGATCACCAGCAGGATGATGGCGAAACCGGCATAGATCACGCGCCCGACCAGGGTCGGGCTGAGGGCCAGAAGCGGCGGGGTCGGCGTCGCGACGCCCAGGCCGGCGAGCAGTCCGATCAGGCCCGCCATCACCGCGCCGACCAGAACCAGCCCGGCGACCACAGGGCCGATGCGAAACGGGGGCGTGATCGTGGCATAGCGCCGGATCGGCCGATGGGTCAGGCCCGCGCTCACGGCCACGAAGGCCAGGGCGGCGGCGCCGTTGACGCCGGCCACGATCGCCAGGATGAACAGCGAGGCCTGACCGTCGGTCGCCGCGCGGGCGGGCTGGTCCAGGGCCGCGAACAGGCCCGCGGCGGCCTCCACGCCGTCCAGACCGCTGATCACCACCATGACCAGCAGGCAGGCCGAGGCGCCGCCCAGCACGGCGGCGGCGGCGGCGGCCAGCACGCCCACGGGCGCGGCGACAGCCAGACGGCGGATGTCGCGATCATAGGCGGTGAGGTCGGAGAACACTCTCGACTCCCGCATCGCCCCGAAGATCGCCCCCATCGCCATCGCGCCTGTCGATGCCCCTGCTGTTCCAGAGGCGACTAAGCCCGGGGGACGGCCGGCTTGTAAAGCGCCCCGCTTGCCGATTGCCGCAGAGAGCGGCACACAGGGCCTTGAACTTTCGGGGATGATCATGAGCGCTACCGATCCGGGCGATACGCACCTTCACAGGCTGGTCCTGTTTTCGGACGCGGTGTTCGCCATCGCCATCACCTTGCTGGCCATCGAGATCCATCCGCCCGAGCACTGGAGCGGCATTGGCGAACTCTTCTATCTGATGCGGTTCAAGCTGCAGGCTTTCGCCGTCAGTTTCGCGGTGATCGGCATCTACTGGATGACGCACCGCCGGATCTTTGCGCGCCTGAAAGCCGCCAACGGCGTGCTCGACGTGCTCAACTTCGTGGTGCTGGGACTGGTCAGCCTGACGCCGCTGTGCGCCGAGCTGCTGTGGGAGCGCGGCAATCTCGACGTGATCATCATCTATGTCGGCCTGGTCTCGGCCATCGGCGCCGCGATGGGCGCCGTCTGGGCCTATGCGGCCTTCATCGGCAAACTGGCCCAGCCTTTCCGGACAGCCGAAGGGGTGTTCCTGGTCGCGCGGTTGGCGCTGTCGCCTGGCCTGTTCTGCGCTCTGACGATGGTCAGCATCGTTTCGCCGGTCATCGGCTTGCCGCTCTTGGGGCTTGCCGTGGCCAGCATGGTCCTGATCGGGCGGTGGATCGCACGCTTGCCGCCCGCCAAGGCCGCCGCCTGATGCGCATTGTTTCGGGACAGTACCGCGGCAAGGCCATCGCGGCCCCGCCCGGCGACGCCACGCGGCCCACGTCCGATCGCGCCCGGCAGGCGGTGTTCAACATCCTCGAGCACGCCGCCTGGGCGCCGGACCTGCATGGCGCGCGGGTCGTGGACCTGTTCGCCGGCTCGGGCGCCCTGGGACTGGAAGCCCTGTCGCGCGGCGCGGGCTTTTGCCTGTTCGTCGAGACGGCCGATCCGGCCCGCGGCGCGATCCGCGAGAACATCGACGCCATGGGGCTGTTTGGCGTCACCCGCGTGCATCGTCGCGACGCCACCGACCTGGGCGCGCCGCCCGCCAGCGTCGGCGCGCCGTTCGACATCGCCTTCCTGGATCCGCCCTACGCCAAGGGCCTGGGCGAGCAGGCCCTGGCGCAGATGGTCGCCCACGACTGGCTCAAGCCCGGCGCGGTCGTGATGTTCGAGCGCGGGCGCGGCGAGCCGGAGCCCGCCACGCCCGGCTTCACGCTGCTGGACGCCCGTGACTATGGCGCCGCGCGCGTCCTGTTCCTGAAGCGGGCCGCCTAATCACCAGGCGCGCATCGTCACCCGGTTGTCGGCCTGGGCCCGCAGACTGACCGCGCCCTCCCGTGTGATGCGATAGGGACCGCCGCCGCTGCTGGCGATCAGCCGCCGCTTCTTCAGCGCCTTGAAGACGCTCAGGGAGCAGTCGCTGAGCCGCCAGCCCTCCCGGGTGATGCAGTCGGCGCCGATGATGCGGCCATGGTCGTCGCGGACGAGTGCGATGCTGGCGCCCTGCGCCAGCGCGTGCAGCGTGCGTTGCTGCGCTTTGGAGATGTTCAAGAGATTGAATCCGAGGATCGAGGCGTAAGAACGCAAACCCCGACAGGCCCTTGCGAGGCCTGTTCCTTTCAGATGCCGGACGCGACAGGTCGCGCCCGCAGGGGCTGCGGACGGATCAGGGCCTGATCGACTGACGAACCAGAGGTTCGGAGCCTGTTAGGCCCGGGCCTCGCACACAATCTCGGACATAAAACCACCGTTAGAGGTTGGATAACGTCGTTATAGCGCAGCTCTCGCCGCGGCTTCAAGCCTCACTTCTTGGCCGGGGTCGCGGTGGTCTGCCCCACCTTGACGGCCACGCCCTGGCCCCGCGCCTCGGCGACCAGGCCCTCGCAATCGGCGTTCTTGGCCTCGCCCGTGGTGACGAACGGCAGCAGGGCGGCCAGCGGATTGACCAGGGTCGCCAGAGCCGCGGCGACGCCCCCCTGGCCGACCACCTTGCCGGGCTCGAACCCGACCTTGGGCGACAGGAACGGGCCGGAGACGGTGATCGGCACGAACAGCCGCAGCAGGCGCGGCTGCTTGCTGTCGCCGTCGATGCGGAAGCTCATGCGCTCGGTTGCAAGATTGATCTCGCCCTTGCCATGCACCAGCACCACGCCGGTGTCGGCCACGAGCGTGGTGCTGGTCGCCACGCCGTTCTTGACCGTGAAGTCGGCCACCGCGCAGCGGACGCTGGTCTCCTTCTTGTCCTTGGCCAAAAGCATCAGCACGGCCTTGGACAGATTGACGCCCAGCAGTTCGGCGAAGGCCTGGCGGACCTGGCCGCGCGGTGAAACCAGGGTCATGGTCCCGTTGGCGTTCGAGGCCGCGCGGTGGATGCTGTCGCCCACGCCCGAAAGCTTGATGCGCGCCATGACCGGACCCTCGATGATCGGCTTGCCGCCGCTCTGGACCGGAATGAAGTCTTCCAGCTTGGCCTTGCTGAGGCGCAGATCCAGGGTCGTGCGCGGCGTGTCGGGCCGTGCGTCCAGCACCACCTTGCCCGCCAGATCGCCGGCCGAGAAGGTGAAGGCGATCGGATCCATCGTCAGCACGCCCTTGTCGAGCGTCAGGTCCATGCGAACCTTTTTCAGCGGGAAGCCCGGGGCGTTCACCGCCAGGGCGCGGTACTGGACCTTGGCGTCCATGGCCCGGACCCGCTGGGTCTGCAGGGTGGCGTCGGGCAGCAGGCGTTCCCGCTGGCGGGCCTGGATTTTCTGGTCGGCCGAGGCGGTCTCGCCCTGGCTCGTGGCCGGCGCGGCGCCGACCAGGCTGCCCAGATCATCGAAGTCGAGGCGCCGCGACTGCAGCCTGGCCTCCAGATAGGGCCGCGCGCGGTCGGTCAGCACGAACAGGTCGCCCGAGATGTCGCTGTCGCCGATCTTGCCGCTCATGGCCTTGAAATCGAACCGTCCGCCCTTGCGGCTCAGCTTGCCGCTCACGTGATAGGGCGGGGTGTTGGGCAGGGTCAGGCCGGTCAGGGCATAGAGGCGGTTGAGATCGGAGCCCGACACCGTCAGGTCGGTGACAAAGCGGCTGAGGTCGAAGGGCCGGGTCACCGAGCCCTGCGCCGACACCCGGGTCGCGCCGGCCGAAATCTCGGCCTCGAACGGATAGGGGCGATCGGGGCTGATGTTCAGCAGCGGACCGCCGGTGACCCTGGCCGAGAAGGGCGCGCGGTTCAGCCGGCCCTCGCCCTGCAGGACGAACCGGCCGCGCCCGTCCTGGCTGGCGGTTTCATTGGACCGCACCGCCCCCTCGAACAGCACGTCGCGCTGGCGGTCGTCGATCCGCAGGTGGCCGTCATTGATGATGAAGTGCTGGATGGCCGGCAGTTTGAGGGGCTTGGACCCGGACGTCTTGGCCCCGAACGACCAGTTGGCCTGGCCCTGGCTGTCGCGCAGCAGGCGCACGTCCGGCCTGTCGACGGCCAACAGCGGCAGGATCACCTGCCCCCGGAACAGCGGCAGCAGCTTGAACTGCACGGCCAGGCGCTGGGCCGTGGCCATGGGCGGCAGTTTGGGGTCTGCTTTCAGGGCCCAGGCGGGCTGACCGATGCGAACGTCCAGCGCCTCGACCTTGGGCGAGAACGACCAGGGATGGACCCGCAGATCGCCGACGATCTCGACCTTGCGGCCCAGCTGGCTGGAGGCGAGGCCGCCGATCGGGCCCCGCATCCAGTTCCAGTCGAAGAGGAGCAGGACGCCGACAACCGCGATGAACAGCGTCACGGCCGCCAGTCCGCCCCGCTTGGCGGAGGGCGGAATCAGCGCCCAGCGCGCGCCGATGCGTTCGCCCAGCGGGCGCTTCGGCTTTGAATCAGCGAGTTCTGACAGGACCTGGATCTCCGGTTACCCGTGCACAACGCGCGAGCGGGGCGATCCTGTTCCATTCCGGCGCCGGAGGATCGTCTAGTAGACGAGGCCCAGGCTGCTGACGGCGATGGCGGCCACCACGAAGGCGGCGATGGCGATCAGTTCATAGCGTTTGAAGAAAGGCCTGGTTGGCGTGCGCATGGTGTTTGTTGTTCCCCCGTCCCAAATTGGTTCGTCGGGGAAATCCTCCCGCAAGGCTGGCGCCAGCCCGGAGCCGGTCAGGGCTGTTTTCCGGGCCAGACGAGATAGCCGCCCGCGTCGCGGCCGGCATAGCGATAGTCGGTCCATTGGGGGCGCGGCGGACCGTAGCGATCCTCGCGCGGCGCCCCTGCGCCGGGCCGCGTTTCGGCCAGCTGGGGATAGGTTTGCCGCTGCTGATCGTCCCAGCGCCATTCATGGCGGTCTTCGAAGACCGCTTCATGACGCTGCTCGGTGCGGTCGGCATAGACGGGCGGCGGGGGCGCGGTTTCGACGTTGAGCGGGCGGCGGCCATAGCCCCACTGGTCGAACTGGCTCCAGCCGCGTTCGGCGTCGCATTCGATCCGCTCCCAGCGATAGGCGCCGCCCGGTCCGGTGACCCGGCGCGTGACGCAGTCGCCCGGCGCGGTGTTGGGCGGCAGCAGCTCCGGATCCAGCGGCAGGCCCGGGCGCGACACGGGCGGACCGCCCATCAGGCCGCGATCGGAGCCGGCGACGGCGGCGCCGGCGATCAACGTGCTCGCCGCCGCGGCAAGGCAAAGAGATAGACGGGACAAAATCATGAAAGCTCCTGGCCCCAGCAAATCATTAACAAAGGTTAACCGCTTGCCCCTTCGCCCCTCAGGCGAGCCGGGCGGTGGCGCTTGCCTCCCGGGGGCGACGGCCCTAGCCTGAGTTCAAACATCTGTTTTAGGGGCGGCATGGCGATCGAGGCGGTGATCTGGGATTTCGGCGGGGTGTTCACCACCTCGCCCTTCGAGGCTTTCCGACGCTATGAGGCCGAGCGCGGCCTGCCGGCCGACTTCATCCGCCGGGTCAATTCCACCGATCCCGACGTCAACGCCTGGGCGCGCTTCGAGCGCTCGGAGATCGACGCGGCCACCTTCGATACGCTGTTCCTGGAGGAGGCGACGCGGTTGGGTCACGCGGTGCGCGGCGCCGATGTCTTGCCGCTGCTCTATGGCGACCTGCGGCCTCGTGTTCGCGCGGCGCTGCTGGCCTGTAAGGCGCGGTTCAAGGTGGGCTGCATCACCAACAATGTCACCACGGGCCACGGCGCGGGCATGGCCTCGACCGCGCAGAAGGCCGCCGCCGTCGCCGAGATCATGAGTCATTTCGCGGTGGTGCTGGAAAGCTCCAAGGCCGGGGTCCGCAAGCCCGATCCGCGCATCTATCTAATGATGTGCGAAGCGCTCGAGGTCGCGCCGGAAAACTGCGTCTATCTCGACGACCTGGGGATCAACTGCAAACCCGCCGCCGCCCTGGGCATGACGGCGATCAAGGTCTCCAGCGAAGATCAGGCCCTGGCGCAGCTTGCGGCGGCCACCGGATTGGCGTTCTGAAGGGCGGAGATCTCTTCGTTTCAGGAGCCGCCATGTCCCGCCCCAAGATCGGCGCCGCCGCCGCGATCGCCCAGCTCTCCGGCTGGAGCGCCGCGCCGGAGAAGGATGCGATCACCAAGACGTTCAGGTTCGCAGATTTCAATGCGGCCTTCGGCTTCATGACCCGCGTGGCCCTGATGGCCGACAAGCTGGATCACCATCCCGAATGGTTCAATGTCTACAACCGCGTCGAGGTGCTGCTGACTACCCATGACGCCGATGGGGTGACCGATCTGGATGTGACGCTGGCCAGGTTCATGGATGGGGCGGCGGGTTAGGCGGACAGCGATGGGCTGGAAAGGGCGGGGAGCGGGCCTTGGCGCCACTGATCCTCCCCCTCTGGGGGAGGTGGCCCGGAGGGCCGGAGGGGGCAGCGCGGCGCTGGCCCAGATAGAGCGCCACTCACCTCACCCCGGCGCTGCCCCTTCAGTCGCTCAGCGACAGCTCCCCCGGAGGGGGAGCATCTGACGGCCGCTCCCACAGCACCCACCGTTTCCCCCTTCCGCCCCCGGCCCATCCGGTTCAAACTAATGTTTGAATAATCTGGGAGGACGCCAAATGGCGCAGAACACGGGCCGGGTCGCCGGCAAGAAGGCCTTCATCACCGGCGGGGCCCAGGGTCTGGGCGCGGCGGCCGGCAGGATGCTAGCCAGCCAGGGCGCCAAGGTCAGTCTGGCCGACATCAACCTGGCCGGCGCCCAGGCCGTCGCCGACGAGATCAATGCGGCCCATGGGGCCGGCACGGCCTTCGCCTTCCAGCTGGACGTCACCCAGGAAGACGAGTGGATCGCGGTCCTCGAGCAAGCGACGGAGGCCATGGGCGGCCTGTCGGTGCTGGTCAACAACGCCGGCATCGGCGGCGACGGTCCCATCGAGAGCCTGGACTTCGCGCTCTGGAAGAAGGTGATGTCGGTCAATGTCGACTCGGTGTTCCTGGGCGCCAAGCACGCCCTGACCCACATGCGGGCCCATCAGCCCGGCTCGATCATCAATCTCTCGTCGATCGCCGGCCTGATCGCCAACGGCAATTCGCCGGCCTACAACGCCTCCAAGGCGGCGGTCTGGCTGCTGTCCAAGAACATCGCGCTCTATTGCGCCAAGATGAAGCTGGATATCCGCTCCAACTCGATCCACCCCACCTTCATCGATACGCCGATCCTGGATGGCTTCACCGCGCGGTTCGGCAAGGAAGAGGCCCACGCCAAGCTGGCGCGGCAGGTTCCGCTGGGCCGGATCGGCGAGCCCAACGACATCGCCAACGCCGTGCTTTACCTGGCCAGCGACGAGAGCAAGTTCATGACCGGCGCGGAGATCAAGGTCGACGGCGGCATCTCGGCGATGTGACCGCGAGAAAATCCTTCTCCCCTTGCGGGAGAAGGTGTCGCCACAGGCGACGGATGAGGGGTCGTAAGGCCTGTCCGGAAAGGTCCGCGAGACCCCTCACCCGGCCCGCTTTGCGGGCCACCCTCTCCCGCAAGGCCACCCTCTCCCGCAAGGGGAGAGGGAAGCTGCCGCCTATCGCGGCGCGCGCTTGGCCAGGATGCGCTGCAGGGTGCGCCGGTGCATGTTGAGGCGGCGCGCCGTCTCGGAGACATTGTGGCCGCACATTTCATAGACCCGCTGGATATGCTCCCACCGCACCCGGTCGGCGCTCATCGGATTTTCCGGCGGCGTCGGCGCGGCGTCCTTGGCGGCCAGCAGGGCGCGGGCCACGTCGTCGGCGTCGGCCGGCTTGGACAGATAGTCCACGACTCCGGCCTTCACCGCCGCCACGGCGGTGGCGATATTGCCGTAGCCGGTGAGCATGATGATCTTGGCCTCGGGCCGGGCGTCGCGCACGGCCTCGACCACCTTCAGGCCCGTGCCGTCGTCAAGCCGCATGTCCAGCACCGCATGGGCCGGGGCGTGGGCCCGCAGCAGCGCCAGGGCCTCGGCCACTGAGGCGGCCAGGGTCACCTCGAACCCCCTCTGCTCCAGGGCTCGACCCAGCCGTGTCCGCAGCGGCGCGTCGTCGTCGAGAAGCAGCAGAGTCTTGTCGGGCAGGGCCGCAACCAGCTCAGTTATGTCCGCCATGAATTCAGCGCCTCCCCGCGCTTGTATTCAAAAGAGTGTTTCTCTTGACCATTAGTGAGCCTTCCCAAGCCTTGTATCAAACCCCCGTATAGCCGGGGGCTTCAAGTGCTGATCGCGGCCAGCGCGCCGAGACAACGGCTCCGCCTCGCCGACCGTTCCGGAAATCGACCGTGGCGCCGGTACGTTCAAGCAGGGTCTTGGCGATGAAGAAGCCCAGCCCCATGCCGATATGGCCCGTGCGCGACCCTTCGGCGCCTGGCCGGGTCGTCACATAGGGCTCGCCCAGCTTGGCCAGCACCTCGGCGGTAAAGCCCGGACCGTCGTCGCGCACCTCGATCACCACCGATCGCGGGTCGAAGCGGGCGATGACCAGCACCTCGGCGCGGGCGAAATCGACGGCGTTCTCGACGATCGAGGTCATGGCGTGGATGATTTCCGGCCGACGCCAGATGTCGGGCGCGGTCTCGCCGGAGGGGCCGTTGACCACGGCCTCGACCCGCACGCCGTGCACCAGATGCGGCTCGATGACGTCCTGGACCAGTTGCACCAGGCTCATGCGCTCGTGGACGGCGTCCTTGGCCTCGGGCATTTCGGTCAGGCGCTGCAGGATTTCGCGACAGCGCACCGCCTGGCCGATCATCAGCTCGGCGTCTTCGCGGGTCTGATCGTCGGGGGCGTTGCGGGCCATCTCCCGGGCGACCACGGCGATGGTGGCCAGGGGCGTGCCCAGCTCGTGGGCGGCGGCGGCGGCCAGGGCGCCCAGGGCCGACAGTCTCTGCTCCCGGGCCAGGACGGTCTCGGTGACGTTGAGGGCCAGCTCCATGCGCGCGGATTCGCTGGCCGCCTGCCAGGCATAGGCGCCGGTGATGATGATGCCCAGGATCCGGGCCGCCACCATGGTGATCATCACCGCTGCGCCGGGCTCCGGCGAGATCGGGGCGCCCTGAAGCGTGGGCAGGGGCATATGGAAGAAGGCCAGGAAGATCTGGCTGGCTATGGCCAGCAGGCCCAGCCCCAAGGCGAAGCGGGCGGGCAGGGTGGCCGCCGCCAGGGTCACCGGCGCGATCAGGAGCAGGCAGAAGACGTTCTGCGCGCCGCCGGTGAGATAGAGCAGGCCTGACAGCTGCAGGATGTCAAAGGCGATCTGGGCGGTGGCTTCACCCTCGCGGGCCAGTCTCTGGCCTGTCGAGGCCAGGCCCAGCAACACGTTCAGCCAGGCCGAGAGCGCGATGAGCGAGAAGCAAAGGGCCCAGGGCACCTGAAGCTTGAGCACCATGCCGACAAACAACAGGGCGGTGGTCTGGCCGGCGACCGCCAGCCACCGCTGGGCCAGCAAGGAGCGCACTCGCAGACGTCCACGACGCAGTCCGGGCGCGGCCCAGGACCAGTCATCATCTTGCACCGGATCCTCACCCGGCTTATCGAGCCCCTTCGAACGCTGGTCGTCGGGCGCTCGCGCGAACGAAACGTCAGCCATGCCGCACGATCGTCCAGATTTACGCGTCTGGCGAGAGCGAAAGGTGAAATACACATGCCTCGACACCGCATCATCCTGATCGTGGCCTGCGTTCTGGCCGCGATCGTGGCGGCCGGCCTGGCCTTCCGCGCCGGCGTGTTCGACCCGCCTCCGGCGTCGGCGGCGGTGGGCGGACCGTTCCAGCTGGTGGATCAAAATGGCCGACCGACCACGGAAAAGGCCCTGAAAGGCAAGTGGAGCGCGGTCTTTTTCGGTTTCACCTATTGTCCCGACGTCTGCCCGGGCACCTTGCAGGGTCTGGCGGCGGCCACCGATCTCCTGGGCCCCAAGGCCAGGGATCTGCAGATCGTCTTCGTCTCGGTGGATCCGGGCCGCGACGATGTGAAGCAGATGAACGCCTATCTGTCGGCCGACTATGTGCCCCGATCCACCCTGGGCCTGACCGGAACCCCCGAGCAGGTGGCCGCGGCGGCCAAGGCCTATCGCGTTTACTACGCCAAGGTCGGCGACGGTCCCGGCTATACGATCGACCATTCGACGGCGATCTATCTGATGGATCCCAAGGGCCGCTTCCGCACCGTGATCCCCTACAACCTGCCGCCTGAGGATATCGCCCGCCGCATCAGCGACGCCCAGCGCGAAGGCTGACTTGAGGGCAATTGCGCCGGCCTCGGCGGGACAGGCGCAACATGGATGGACTTTCTTAGGCTTCGACATGTTATGCTGCGGCGCAACATATTGGATGCGCCATGCTGTACGCTCTTCATGAGGCGGCCTATTACGCCTCCTCGCCCCTGCGCGAAGCCGCCCGTATCGCCCGGGATTTCTGGGGCTCGCCCCTGAATCCGGCCGCCAATACCGATCTGGGCCGGCGCATGCACGCCGGCGCCGATCTGTTCTCCAACGTCACCCGCCGCTACGGCAAGCCGGCCTGGAACATCGACACCATCAAGGTCGGCCAGGTCGATGTGCGGGTGCGCCCGACCGTGGTCTGGGAAAGCCCCTGGGCGCGGGTGATCCAGTTCGACCGCGACATGGCCGACATGCGCCGGGCCGGCAAGTTCAGCCTCGATCCCGCCGTGCTGATCGTCGCGCCCCTCTCGGGTCACTACGCCACCCTGCTGCGCGGCACCGTCGAGGCCTTCCTGCCCGACCACGCGGTGTTCATCGTCGACTGGGTCAACGCCCGCGAGGTCTCGATGCTCGAGGGCCGCTTCGACTTCCACGACTATATCGACCACATCATCCAGATGCTGGCCGTGCTGGGCCCGCGTCCCAATGTGGTGGCCGTCTGTCAGCCCGGACCGCCGGTGCTGGCCGCCGCCGCCCTGATGGCGCAGGACAACCACCCCTCGCGGCCGGCCAGCATGACCTTCATGGGCTCGCCGATCGACGCGCGCCTGTCGCCGACCGTCACCAACGCCCTGGCCGAGGACAAGCCCTTCGCCTGGTTCCAGTCCAACATGATCTACACCGTGCCGCCGCCCTATGTGGGCGTGGGCCGGCGCGTCTATCCGGGCTTCGTGCAGCTGGCCAGCTTCATGAGCATGAACAAGGAAAAGCACCAGGAAGCCCATCAGCGCTACTTCCAGGACCTGGTGAAGGGCGACGGCGACAGCGCCGACAAGCATCTGGAATTCTACAACGAGTACCTGTCGGTGCTGGACCTGACGGAAGAATTCTATCTGCAGACCATCGACATCGTCTTCCAGCAGCACCTGCTGCCCAAGGGCGAACTGATGCATCGCGGCCGCCTCGTGCAGCCTGACCAGATCACCGACATCGGCCTGATGACGGTGGAAGGCGAGAACGACGACATCTCCGGCATCGGTCAGACCCAGGCCGCCCACGGCCTGTGCGCGAACCTGCCCGACGACATGAAGACCGACTACGTCCAGCCCGGGGTCGGCCACTACGGGGTGTTCAACGGCCGCCGGTTCCGCGAGGAGATCTATCCGCGCGTCCGGTCGTTCATCCGCAAGAGCGACCCCAACTTTCCCGACGAGGTCTAGCCGCTCGCGGCCGGCCTTGCGTCGCCTCGCGGCAGACGCGATGTAGGGGTCATGGGACTGCTTCGCGCACCGCGTTTCTCCGACGGCGACCGGCTGGACGTGGCCGGCTGTCCGGTGCGTCTGAAGGTGGACGGGCGGGCGCGGCGGATCTCGCTGCGGGTCGACCGCGCCAGGTCCGAGGTCGTCGCCCTGGCTCCCAGCCAGCGCCGGCTGTCCGAAGCCGCCGCCTTCGCGCACGAGAAATCAGCCTGGATCGCCGGGCAGCTGGCCGCCTTGCCCGGCCGCATGAGCATCGCCCCCGGCGGGACCCTGCGCCTCTATGGAGACGCCTATCGCCTCGAGGTCGGGCCTGGCCGGGCGCGCAAGGACGGCGATCGCCTGATCGCCCCCGACGACGCCAACTGGGGGCTGAAGATCCTTCGCCTGGCCAAACGCGACGCCCTGTCGGTGCTGACCGAGCGCACGGCGGTGCACGCCGCCGCCCTGGGCCGTCCGATGCCCAGCGTGGCCGTGGCTGACCCCAAGGCGCGATGGGGCTCATGTCGCCCGGCGCGGCCGGGCGTCCCGGCGGCGATCCGCTACAGCTGGCGGCTGATCCTGGCTCCGGCGGCGGTGGCCGACTATGTCGCCGCCCACGAATGCGCCCACCTGATCGAGGCCAATCACGGTCCGCGCTTCTGGGCCCTGTGCGATCAGCTGTCGGGCGATCCCGCCCCGCACCGCGCCTGGCTGCGGGCCCACGCGGCGGAGCTGCACGCGATCTCGGCCTGAGGGGGCTCGCGCAGGCGTCCCGTCAGCAGTCGAGAAACTTGACGTCCGTGGCCCCGTACAGCCGATCGCTGGCCGAAAACAGGCTGGAGAGTCCCAGCAGCACCGGCCGGCCGGGCATCTGCAGCACTGGAACGTCCAGCATGTAGTGGCTCATCAGGCCCTTGGCGCGGAACCGGCGGCGGAACGCCTCCAGGTCCAGAAGCTCGCCCATGTCCTGGACCAGGCCGCTGTTGAGATAGACGCCGCCGCGCGCCGCGAAGGTCAGGGCCATGTCGCCGGTGAAGGCGCCGAGCAGGGCGCTGAAGATCGATGTGGCCTCAACGGCGGCGGGATCGCCGGCGCGGGCGAGGGCGACGACCGTGTCGGCGTTTTCGGGACCCAGCGCGGCGGGCCCGCCCTTGAGCGCGGCATAGGTGTCGCTGAGACCGGCCCGCGAGAGCAGGCGTTCGGCCGCCGTATCGCCGCGCTGGGTCCGAATGGCGTCAAACACCGCAACCTCGCGGGGCTCGCCGGGGGAAAAGCCGATGTGACCCGCCTCGCTGGGTGTCGCGAAACAGGTGTCGCCCCGGGGCGCCGACAGGCCCGCCACCCCCAGGCCCAGGCCCAATCCGATGACCGCCTTGGCGCCGACCGGGTCGCCGCGCGCCGCATGCAGGGTGATCAGCGCGCTCTCGGACACCTTGGGCGCGCCGAGGGCGACGGCGGCCATGTCATTGATCAGAAAGACGCGCGGCGTTCGCAGGACGTGTCGCAACCAGGTCAGGGACAGGGAAAGGTCGGTGCGCGTGACCTGGATGCCGCCATTGATCAGGGGGCCGGCGGCGCTGATCGCGGCGCCGATCAGCTCTTCGCCCTCAAGGTCCTTGAGGCGGCGCCGGATCACGCTCTCCAGTTCCTGGGTCGAGCCGCAAACGAAGACGTCGTGATCCCCGGGCGGTTCGCCGGGACGGGCGAGCGCCAGCAGCAGCTCCTGGCCGTTCAGATCACCCAGCAAGACCATGCCGCGTGTCATGTTTCCACCCTTGTCCGCGCTGCTTCAGCGTCGTTATGCGCGCGGTTATAACCGCTTACCGCCAGGGAATGTTAGCGCTAACGCAAGGTGATGCAAGCCGCCGCGGCCTCCCGGACCACGGGGGGCTATCGCATAGGGGGTCGGCGCCAAAAGACTTAGCCTTCCTGGGCCTTGTGCCAAGGAAGGCGAGATGTCTTGGAGCCTCATCCAGGCTTGAACCGGTCAGTCTCCCATAGGCGATAGCCCTGCGGGCCACGGGGGCGGGATTTTGACGCGGTGTCGCACCCTATCCCCGTCAATGACGGGGATTGGCGATCGTCGCGCCGCACAAAAACAAGGGCTTGCGATTTTTTCGGTTTTCTTTGTCCCCGGTCCCCCGGGGCGGCCCGATAATGGTCTCACCCAAGAGCAAGGGAAGGGGCGTCGGCCGGCGACCTGACGGGCTTCTGGGGGTGGTCGAGCGGGAAGCGCCCGTCGGCCGTCGTCGAAGGCCCGGCGGGGTCTGGCGGAGCGTGGACACCCCTTGAGGACCGTCCCGTGTTGAGGCCAGGCCCAGACCGCCGGGAGCACCCTTCGGCGACGCCCGTACGGAACGCACCAGGCATGGGCTGAAATCGCCCATGCGGTCTGGACGGGGTCGCTATCCCCTCCACCCGTCGGGGGCCTAGCTACCGGAGCGGGCTAAAACCCCGCCAATCCCGGCGATGCTCCCGAATAACGGCTGCGCGGAGCGTCTGTCTTCGTCGAAACGGTATTTATCAAACTCACATCCGGGCGAGGCCCGGACGCTCCGCGACCCTTCCCATCCCTTCAGCGAGATTTCGCGTGAGGCTGAGAGCCCTTGCCCGCACAGCCTCTGACGTCCGAACGGCTACTCCGCCGCCGCCATCGCCGGTTCGACCGTCCGCCGCGACCCCATCGGGCGCAGGTCCAGGTCCTGGAACAGGGCGCTGTCCTCGTCCTGGCCGGGCAGGGGGGTGGTCAGCAGCTTGCCGCCGACGAAGATCGAATTGGCCCCGGCCAGGAAGCACAGGGCCTGCAGCTCGCGGCTCATCTCGTCGCGACCGGCCGACAGGCGGACCATGGACCGGGGGCAGACAATGCGGGCCACGGCGATGGTGCGGACGAACTCGATGGAGTCGATGGCCTTGTCGCCGTCCTTGAGAATCTTGTCGCCCAGCGGCGTGCCGCTGACCGGCACCAGGCCGTTGATCGGCAGGCTGTCGGGATGGCTGGGCAGGGTGGCCAGCTGATGCAGCAGGCTGGCGCGATCCCGGCGCGTCTCGCCCATGCCGACAATGCCGCCGCAGCAGGTGCTCATGCCGGCGTCGCGGACATGGGCCAGGGTGTCGAGACGCTCCTGATAGGTGCGGGTCGTCACCACGTCGGCATAGTATTCCGGGCCGGTGTCGAGGTTGTGATTGTAGTAGTCGAGGCCGGCGTCCTTCAGTTCCTTGGCCTGGTCGGCGGTCAGCATGCCCAGGGTGGCGCAGGTTTCCAGACCCAGGGCCTTCACGCCGCCGATCATGGCGGCCAGCTTGGGCAGGTCGCGATCCTTCAGCTCCCGCCAGGCCGCGCCCATGCAGAAGCGTTGCGCGCCGCCGTCCCGCGCCGCGCGGGCCTTGGCGATGACGACATCGGCGTCCATCAGCTTTTCGGCCTGCAGGCCGGTCTTGAAGTGGGCGCTCTGGCTGCAATAGCCGCAGTTCTCGGCGCAGCCGCCGGTCTTGACCGACAACAGCTGCGAGAGTTGCACCTCGGAGGGATCGAACCCGGCGCGGTGAACTTGGGCGGCCTGGAACACCAGCTCCATGAACGGTTGGGCGAACAGGGCCTCGACCTCCGCGAGGGTCCAGTCGTGGCGTGGCGTATTAACAGTCTGTGGTGCGTTGATCGGCGTCATGGCGCGCACGTTTGAACTCGAGGATGAGGCTTGGCAAGTCACCCGTGTGGCGTCATAGGCGTTTGCAGTCCAATGATGCGCGCGCCGACAGGATCAGATCATGGACCGTGAGATCGAGCTGAAATTCCTGATCGCGCCGGAAGCGGCGGGCCCCATCCTGGCCCTGCTGGACGGCGAAGGCGCGGTGCGCCAGCTGGACGCCACCTATTTCGACACCGCCGACCACGCCCTGCGCAAGGCGGGATATGGCCTGCGCGTCCGCGATGGCGAGGGCGGCCGCAAACAGACGCTGAAATCGGCTTCGGCGGGCGGGATCTTCGCGCGCGGCGAATGGGAGAGCCCGATTGCCGGCCCCGGCCCGGACGGCGCGACCCTGGCGGACACGCCGGCGGCGGCGATCGTCAACGGCGACGCCCTGCACCCGGTGTTCACGACCTGCGTCGAGCGCACGGTGCGCCTGATCCGTCGCGATGACGTGGTCATCGAGGCGGTGGTGGACCGGGGGGAATTGATCGCCGAGGGCCGGCGCGCCGTCGTCTGCGAGCTGGAGCTTGAGCTGAAGGCCGGCCAGCCGGCGGCGCTGTTTGATCTGGCGCGCGACCTGGCCAGACAGGTTCCGCTGCGCCTGTCGCTGATCAGCAAGGCCGAGCGCGGCTATGGGCTGAGCCACACGGCGGACCCCGCGCCCGTGATGCGCCGCTCACCCGCCGGCCTGAAGCCCGGCATGACCGTGGGCGAGGCCCTGCAGGCTGTCGGTCGCGCGGCGCTGTCCCAGCTGTGCGCCAGCGCAGAGGTCCTGCGCGAGCGACCCGGACCTGACGGCGTGCACCAGCTTCGGGTCGCCTGCCGTCGCATGCGGGCGATGCTGAAGGTCTTCAAGCCGCTGTCGGCCAGGGCTGAAGCCCGGGATCTCGATCGCGAGCTCAAATGGCTGGCCGACGAGCTGAGCGCCGCCCGCGAGCTGGACGTGTTTCTGGCCGAGGTCTGGCGGCCGGCGGTGAAGACCCGGCAGGCTGACGAGACCGCCGCCTTCGGACGGGCCCTGCTGGCCGCCCAGGCCAACGCCTATCTGCGGATGGAGGCGGCTCTGGAAAGCCCGCGTACGCGCATGCTGTTGCTGGAGGCCGCCGCCTGGCTGGAGGCCGGATCATGGGCTTTTGACGCCGAGCTCGCCGAGGTTCGCGACCAGCCGGCGTCGGGCTTCGCGGCGGCCGTTCTGGCGCATCGTCGCCACGCCATCGTCAAGGCGAGCGCCCATCTGGACCGGCTCGATCCCGAGACCCGCCATCAGCTGCGGCTGAAGGGCAAGACCGTGCGCTACGCCGCCGAGGATCTGGCGGGACTGTTCCCGGATCATCCCAAGCGGATCGCGGGCTTTGTCGCCGCGACCAAGGCGCTGCAGGATGCGCTGGGCCGCCTCAACGACCTTCGGGGGCAGCCTGAACTGGCGCGCGCGGTGGCCCTGGCCAGCGGCGATCCCCAGGCGGCCTTCGCGGCGGGGCGGCTGACCGCCGGCGGCGATGAGGCCGCCCTGATGCGCGACGCCCAGAAAGCCCGCGACGCCTTCGCCGACGCCAGGGTTTTCTGGCCGGCCTGATCGGCGCATGCGCCCTGCGACAATATCACATAAAGATATCTTTATGTGTTAATTGCCCGGAAGGATCGATCGCGATATAAGCCCCGCAAGAACTTCACCGACCGCAGGAGCCCGACCGTGGCCGACTACATCGTCAAGGACATCTCGCTCGCCGATTACGGCCGCAAGGAAATCGAAATCGCCGAGACCGAAATGCCCGGTCTGATGGCCACCCGCGCCGAATACGGCCCGGCCCAGGTCCTGAAGGGCGCCCGCATCGCCGGCAGCCTGCACATGACCATCCAGACCGCCGTGCTGATCGAGACCCTGACCGCTCTCGGCGCCGACGTGCGCTGGGCGTCGTGCAACATCTTCTCGACCCAGGACCACGCCGCCGCCGCCATCGCCGCCTCGGGCGTGCCGGTGTTCGCGTTCAAGGGCGAGAACCTGGTCGAGTACTGGGAATACGCCCACAAGATCTTCGAGTGGAGCGACGGCGGCTATCCCAACCTGATCCTCGACGACGGCGGCGACGCCACCCTGCTGTGCGTGCTGGGCCCCAAGGCCGAGAAGGATCCCTCGATCCTCAACAACCCGCAGAACGAGGAAGAAGAAGCCCTCTACGCCGTGATGAAGAAGTATCTGGCCGAAAAGCCGGGCTTCTACACCGCCATCCGCAACGCCATCACCGGCGTGTCGGAAGAAACCACCACGGGCGTCCACCGCCTGTACCAGATGGCCCAGAAGGGCGAGCTGCCGTTCCCCGCCATCAACGTCAATGACAGCGTCACCAAGTCCAAGTTCGACAACCTGTATGGCTGCCGGGAATCGCTGGTCGACGCCATCCGTCGCGGCACCGACGTGATGCTGTCGGGCAAGGTGGCGGTGGTCTGCGGCTATGGCGACGTCGGCAAGGGCTCGGCCGCGTCGCTGCGCCAGGGCGGCGCTCGTGTGATCGTCACCGAAATCGACCCGATCTGCGCCCTGCAGGCGGCGATGGAAGGCTATGAAGTCCAGACCCTGCAGGACGTCGCCGGCAAGGCCGACATCTTCGTCACGGCGACCGGCAACAAGGACGTCATCACGCTGGACGACATGCGGATGATGAAAAACAACGCCATCGTCTGCAATATCGGCCACTTCGACTCGGAAATTCAGATCGCCGCCCTGCGCAACTACAAGTGGGACGAGATCAAGCCGCAGGTCCACCACGTGGAATTCCCGGACGGCAAGAAGCTGATCGTGCTGTCGGAAGGCCGCCTGGTGAACCTGGGTAACGCCACCGGCCACCCCTCGTTCGTGATGAGCGCCAGCTTCACCAACCAGACCCTGGCCCAGATCGAACTGTGGACCAACCGGGCTTCCTACGAGCACCAGGTCTACACCCTGCCCAAGCACCTGGACGAAAAGGTCGCCTTCCTCCACCTGGAGAAGCTGGGCGCCAAGCTCTCGACCCTGCGCAAGGACCAGGCCGACTATATCGGCGTCCCTGAAAAGGGCCCGTTCAAGCCGGACCATTACCGCTACTAGGCGCGCTATCACGGCGACAGGATCAGGCCCGCTCGCGGAAACGCGGCGGGCCTTTTTCGTGGCGCGCGCCGTGGCATGGGTCCGAAAACCGCGCTGTGACGTTGATAGGGGGCAGGAGCCCCCAATGTCCGCTGAACACGACGCCAAACTCGCCGCCCTGATCATTGAAAACGCCCTCGGCTACGCCATCTTCACGATGGATCTCGACGGCGCGATCACCAGCTGGAGCCGGGGCGCCGAAAAGGTGCTGGGCTTTAGTCGGGAGGAAGCGATCGGCATGCATTTTGGCGCGCTCTTCACGCCCCCCGACCGCGAAGCCGGCGCCGACCGGCGCGAGCTCGACAGCGCCCGGCAGAAGGGGCGCGCCGAGGATACCCGCTGGCACCTGCGCAAGGACGGCACGCGGTTCTGGGGCAACGGCATGACCATGGGCATTTTCAGCCCCGAGCTCAGCGGCCTCTTGAAGATCCTGCGCGACGAGACGCCGGCCAAGCTGGCGGAGGATCAGCGCATCCTGCTGCTCAACGAGCTGAACCACCGGATCAAGAACACCCTGGCCACGGTTCAATCGATCACGGAACAAACCCTGCGCGCCGCCCATGTCGATCCTGTGGTGCGCCGGGAGCTGACCAACCGCCTGATGGCGGTGTCCGACGCTCACAACGTTCTGGTCGATGAGAGTTGGGCGGGCGCCGATCTGGGCACGATCGTAAGGCAAGCCGTGGCGCACCATGATCTCAGCCGCTTCAGGATCGATGGGCCCCTGGTCTGGCTAAGCCCGCAGCAAGCTGTGGCCATGGCCCTGGCCCTGCACGAACTGGCGACCAACGCGCTCAAATACGGCGCCCTGTCGACCGAGGACGGTCAGGTCGAGCTGACCTGGAACCTGGCGCATGATCAGCTCGGCGCCCGTCAGCTGAACCTGCTGTGGCGCGAGGTCGGGGGACCGCCGGTCGAGCCGCCGCAGCGCACCGGCTTTGGCACCCGCCTGATCGCGCGCACCTTTGGTCAGGACAGCGGCGGGCAGGCGCGGATCGACTATCTGCCGCAGGGCGTGCAGTGCGTGATGCAATTGCAGTTGTCGGTCAGCGGCGAAGAGCCGGCGGAATGGTCCTCGCTGGTCGCCGACCAGGTCGGTGAGACGCTCGGTTCCGTCTTCGCCGCAGCCGGCGCGCCGGAGGCGTCCAGCCCCGAAATCTTGCCGGCTTGATCCAGACGCGTACGCGCCGCCCTGTTCAAGCTCGCCGTCGTCCGCTAAGCCGCTTGCCATGCCCTTAGCTCTGATCATCTCCAGCCATGTCGCCGGCAGCCGGGTCGGCGCGTCGGCCCAGGCCGCCGCACTGGTCCAGTTCCGGATTGAGTCGATGGTCGTGCCGACCGTCCTGTTCGGTCGCCATCCCGGCTGGGGCGTGCCCGGCGGGGCGCCCGTGCCGATCGAGGTGCTGGAAGGCATGCTCGACGGTCTGGAGGCCAATGGCCTGTTCGGCCAGACCGATATCGTCATCACCGGCTATTTCGCCGACGCCGCCCAGGTGCGCGCCGCCGCCCGGGCCATCGACGCCGTCCGCGAGGCGCCGCGGGAAGGCGCTTCCAGCCGCCAGCCTTCGGTGATCGTCGACCCCACCATGGGCGACGCCGGCAAGGGCCTCTATGTGCTGCCCGAGGTGGCCGAAGCCATCGCCGCCGAGCTCATCCCCCGCGCCGATGTCGTGGCCTGCAACGCCTGGGAGCTGCAGAAGCTGACCGGCGCCGACGCCCGCGATCCGCAGTCGGCCATGCGCGCCGCCCGTCTGCTGGGCAAGCCGACCCTGGTGTCCTCCGTCCATCGAGGCGCAGAGATCGGCGTCGTGCTGGCCGACCGCAAGGAAGCCTGGCTGGCCGCCCACGCCAAGGTCGAGCGCTCGCCCAATGGCACCGGCGACCTGCTGACCGCCCTCTACGCCGCCTCGATTCTTGAAGGCCAGACCCTGTCCTATGGCCTGGCCCGGGCGGTCGGCGGCGTGGCCGAAACCGTGACGGCGGCCAATATCTGGAACGCCACCGAGCTGCCGATCGTGGCCATGGGCGCGCGGATCAAGCAGACCTCGCCCACCGTCCGTATCGAGCGCCTGGCCTAGGAAATCCGCCATGACCGTTGAGATCACCGGGGTCTGCCCCGATCGCTTCGCCCAAGTGCGCGACGTGTTCGCGGCCAATTTCGCGGAGGACGGCGAGCTGGGAGCCCGCTTCGCCCTGGCGATCGACGGCGAGATCGTCGTCGATCTGATGGGCGGTTTCGCCGATCGCAAGCGTGAGGTCGCCTTCGGTCCCGACACCCTGACGGCCCTGTTCTCGACCACCAAGGCCGTCGCCGCCCTGATGGTGGCCCGGCTCGTCGACGAGGGCCGTCTGGCCTATGACCAGCCCGTCGCCGATGTGTGGCCCGAGTTCGCCCAGGCCGGCAAGGCGGCGATCACCGTCGAGCAGGCTCTGTCGCACCAGGCCGGCCTGTCGGGCTTTCCGGACGAGACCGATCCGGCCATCTGGTTCGACTGGGACGCCACCTGCGCCAAGCTGGCCGCCATGGCCCCGCTGTTCCCGGTGGGCTCGGCCAGCGGCTATCACCCCGTCACCTTCGGCTATCTGGCCGGCGAGATCTTCCGCCGGGTGGATGGCCGCACGATGGGCGCGGCGCTGCGCGAGGATATCGCCCAGCCCCTGGATCTGGACCTGTGGATCGGCCTGCCCGACAGCGAGCACGGCCGCGTCGCCGAGCTGATGCGCCCGACCACCCTGCCGAAATTCGGCGAGATCAATGACGCCGTGAAAGCCGCCTTCCTGACCCCCTGGGCCGCGCCGTCGGGACGCGGCACGGCCGAGTGGCGGCGGGTCGAGATTCCGTCGGCCAATGGTCATGCGACAGCGCCCGCCCTGGCCCGCCTGATGGGCGCCCTGGCCAGCGGCGGCAAGCTGGACGGCCGGTCGCTGATCAGCCTGGCCGGCATCCGCGCCGCGACGGCCGAGCGGATCGTCGGTCAGGATCTGGTCCTGCCGTTCACGATCAGCTGGGGCGCGGGTTTCATGCGCAACACGCCCAACTTCTTTTATGGCCCCACCACCGAGGCGTTCGGCCATTCCGGCTGGGGCGGCTCATGCGCCTTCGCCGACCCGAGCACGGGCGTGTCGGGCGCCTATGTGATGAACCGGCAGGGCGTCGCCCTGATCGGCGATCCCCGCGCTGTCCGGCTCATCGAGGCGGCTTACGCCAGCCTCTAGAGCGTGATAGCCGCCTCACATGATTCCATGTGAGGCTAAAAGGCTCTAGGCCGTCGGCGCAGGGGCCAGCACCCGCGTGCGCTTCCAGGCCCCATAGGCGAAGACCGCCACGCCGGCCCAGATGAACACGAACGACAGAGCCCGCATCGGCGTGAAGGCTTCGCCCAGCGCGACGCCCAGCAGGAACTGGATCGTCGGGGCGATGAACTGCAGGAAGCCCATGGCGCTGAGCGGCATGCGCCGCGCCGACCAGGCGAACAGGGCCAGCGGCACGACGGTGGCCGGACCCGCGATCATCAACAGGGCGGTGACGCTGAGACCCGATCCGAAATGTCCGGCGCCGGTCGACTGCAGGTGCAGCACATACAGCAGGCCGGGGATGGCCAGATAGGCGCACTCGATGAACAGGCCGGTCTGGGCGTCGGCCTTCACCTGCTTCTTCAGGATGGCGTAGGCGCAGAAGCTGATGGCGACGCCCAGTGATATGACCGGCAGATGGCCCAGGGCGGCGGTCTGGATCGCCACGCCGATCACCGCGAGGCCGATCGCGATGGCCCCCTCGCGGCTGATGCGTTCGCGAAACAGGATCGCGCCGGCCGCCATGTTCATCAGCGGATTGATGTAATAGCCCAGGCTGGTCTCGATCACATGGCCGGCATTGACCGCGAACACATAGATCGACCAGTTGATGAAGATAGCCGCCGTCGAGAAGGCCAGCATCATCAGCGTTCGGGGCTGACGCAACACCGCCGCGACCTGGCCGCCCTGCCGGGCCAGTAGCACCAGGCCGCCGGCCCAGAGGACCGACCACAGGGAGCGGTTGGCGATCATCTCCCACGACCCGACGCCCAGCTTGGCCAGAAGGTGGAAATACAGCGGCAGGAACCCCCACAGCAGATAGCAGCCGATCCCCGCGACCAGCGCCGTTCGCCCCTCATCGGGAGCCTTGTTCAAATCCGCCGCCATGGCGCTGTCCTGTGTTCCAAGAAAAAGGCTCCCGGGACCTGATGTCCCGGGAGCCCTGAAATCGTCCATCCGCTTGTTGCGGAAGGCGGCTTAGGCCGGGAGTTTCTGCTTGATCAGACCCTTTTCATGCAGAAGCTGCGCGATCTGCACGGCATTGAGCGCCGCGCCCTTGCGCAGATTGTCGGCGACACACCAGAGCACCACGCCGTTCTCGACGGTGGGGTCGGTGCGAATGCGCGAGACATAGACCGGGAACTCGCCGGCGCTTTCCTTGGGCGTCATGTAGCCGCCGTCCTCGCGCTTATCGATGACTTCAACGCCATCGGCGTCGCGCAGGATCTCGCGGACATCGTCCTCGTCCAGCGGGGTTTCGAACTCGATATTGATCGCTTCGGCGTGACCCACCATGACCGGCACGCGGACGCAGGTGGCGACCAGCTTGATCGACGGATCCAGGATCTTCTTGGTCTCCGCCATCATCTTCCACTCTTCCTTGGTGAAGCCGTCTTCCATGAAGACGTCGATGTGGGGAATGACGTTGAAGGCGATCTGCTTGGTGAACTTCTTGGGGGGCGGCGCGCCCAGAACGAAGACGCCCTTGGTCTGCTCCCAAAGCTCGTCCATGCCTTCCTTGCCCGCGCCCGACACCGACTGATAGGTCGAGACGACGACGCGCTTGATCCTGGCCTCGTCATGCAGGGGCTTAAGCACCACCACCAGCTGCGCCGTGGAGCAGTTGGGGTTGGCGATGATGTTCTTGGGCAGCTTGTTCACCGCTTCCGGGTTCACTTCCGGAACCACCAGCGGCACGTCCGGATCCATCCGGAAGTGGGAGCTGTTGTCGATGACGATCGGACCGGCCGCGCCGATCTTCTCGCCCCATTCCTTGGAGATGGCGCCGCCGGCGCTCATCAGCACGATGTCGACCGTGCTGAAGTCGAACTGGGCCAGGTCCTCGCATTTGAGGATCTGGTTGCCGAACGAGACCTCGACGCCGATGGATTTCCGGCTGGCGATCGCGTGCATCTTATCGACGGGGAATTTCACCTCCTCGAGGATATTGAACATCTCACGGCCAACATTGCCCGTGGCGCCGACCACGGCGACCCGGTAACCCATAGCGGTCTCCAATTCGTCTTTCCCGTCCTTAGATGGCGGGAAGCGTCCCGTTACGCCTCGGGGGGGCTGGAGGCAAGGCAAGGGTTTCTCTCAGGGTCTTTAGATAGGGGCCGGCGCGGCCATTTTTCACCAGTCGGGACGTGATTTCTCGGCCTTGATGAAGTCGACAAAGGCCCGCAGCGGCGCGGGCATGTGGCGGCGGCTGGGATAGTAGAGCAGGGGGCCCGTGAACGGCGGCAGCCAGTCGTCCAGCACGCTTTCCAGTCGCCCATCGGCCAGGGGCGCGGCGACGAAATCCTCGAAGGTGGCGATCAGGCCTATACCCGCGAGACAGCTCTCGATCTCCAGATCGATGCTGGTCGAGACCAGCGGCCCGGTCGGGCTGATGCGGATCACTTCGCTGTCCTTCTCGAACTCCCAGGGATGACTGACCCCGCTTGGAAAGCGGTGGCGGATGCAGGCGTGGTCGAGCACCTCGCGGGGGTGGGCCGGCTTGCCATGGGCGGCGAAATAGGCCGGCGAACCGACCACCACGAACCGTTGCGGCCCGGCCAAGGGCACGGCGATCATGTCCTTCTCCATCCGCTCGTCATAGCGCACCCCGGCGTCGAAGCCGGCGGCCAGCACGTCGATGAAGGTGTCCTCGGCCGTGACCTCCACCGACACGCCGGGGTTGGCGGCCAGGAAGCGCGGCAGCAGCCTGGGCAGGATGACCCGCGCCACTACGGTGGGCACGTTCAGGCGCAGGGTGCCGGTCGGGCTGTCGCGGAAGGCGTTGACCTCGTCCAGCGCCAGGGCCACGTCGGCCAGGGCTGGGGTCAGGCGCTCCAGCAGTTTCTGGCCCGCTTCGGTGGGGGTGACGCTGCGGGTGGTGCGGTTCAGCAGCCTTACGCCCAGACGCGCCTCCAGCCGGCGCACGGCTTCGCTCAGCGACGACGCGGAGACCCCGCGCACGGCCGCCGCGCCGCGAAAGCTCCGGGCTCTGGCCACGGCCGTGAAGGCGTCCAGATCGGCGAAACTGGCATCGGTCCTGGGGCTGGTCATTGTATGAAGTTCCGAACGGGTCGTGCGGGATTGGTCGGATTATCGCACGGAGCATTCGGGCGCATACCCCTCTTCAGTCAACGCGGCCAGACACCACGGCCAGACATACGGAGCCTCCCATGAAGACCCATCACCTCGGCAAGACCGGTCCCGTCGTTTCGGCCTTTGGCCTGGGCTGCATGGGCATGTCGGACATGTACGGCCCCAGCGACCGGACCGAGAGCCTGGCCACCTTCGACGCCGCCGTGGAGCAGGGGATCACCCTGATCGACACCGGCGACTTCTACGGCATGGGCCACAACGAGATGCTGATCGGCGAGGCGCTGAAGCGCCACAAGCGCGAGGACCTGGTGCTCAGCGTCAAGACCGGCGCCCTGCGCGATCCGGCCGGCGCTTTTTTGGGCTATGACAGCCGCCCCAACGCCCTGAAGAATTTCCTGGCCTACAGCCTCAAGCGCCTGGGCGTGGATTACATCGACATCTACCGCCCTTCGCGGCTGGATCCGACCGTGCCGATCGAGGACAGCATCGGCGCCATCGCCGAGATGGTCCAGGCCGGATATGTCCGCCATATCGGCCTGTCGGAAGTGGGCGCCGAGACGATCCGCCGGGCCGCCAAGGTCGCGCCGATCGTCGATCTGCAGATCGAGTACTCGCTGGTCTCGCGCGGCATTGAGGCCGAGATCCTGCCGACCTGCCGCGAACTGGGCATAGGGATCACCGCCTATGGCGTGCTGTCGCGCGGCCTGATCAGCGGCCACTGGAGCAAGGATCGCGCCTCGGCCGGCCGGGATTTCCGCGCCATGAGCCCGCGCTTCCAGGGCGACAATCTCGACGCCAACCTGGCCCTGGTCGAAGCCCTGCGCGCCGTCGCGCAGGCCAAGGGCGTGACCACGGCCCAGGCCGCGATCGCCTGGGTGGCCGCGCAAGGCGACGATATCGTGCCGCTCATCGGCGCGCGCCGCCGCGATCGGCTTACCGAAGCCTTGGGCGCGCTGGACATCACCCTGTCGGCCGAAGATCTGGCGGCCATCGAGGCGGCTGTGCCCAAGGACGCCGTCGCCGGGACCCGCTACGCCGAGGCGATGATGGCCCATCTGGACAGCGAACGCTGATCATGCGCCGGGCGGCGCTCGTTTGGCTGGACGAGCGCCGCCTCTTTCGACCCTGAAAGCTCTGCCGGAAGCCTGATCGCGTCATCTAGGCGACACAGGAACCATCAACCCTCGCATGGGTTTGGCCGTTATCCGGAGCGCATCAGGAGTGGCGGACATGGCGAGCGAATTCGACACGAAATTCGGTAACGGCGGCGAGACCCATCAGCAGGTCCCCAAGAAGGGCCCTCACGACGGCGAGGGCCACCTGACCACCAATCAGGGCATCCGCGTCTCCGACAATCAGAATCAGCTGAAAAGCGGCGAGCGCGGCCCGGTGCTGCTGGAGGACTTCGTCCTTCGCGAAAAGATCTTCCACTTCGACCACGAGCGCATTCCCGAGCGCATCGTCCACGCTCGCGGTTCGGCGGCCCATGGCTATTTCGAGCTCTATGACTCGCTGTCCGACCTGACCAAGGCCGATCTCTTTCAGCGGGCCGGCGAGAAGACGCCGCTGTTCACCCGTTTCTCCACCGTGGCCGGCGGGGCGGGCAGCGTCGACACGCCCCGCGACGTGCGCGGCTTCGCGGTGAAGTTCTACACGAAGGAAGGCAACTGGGACCTGGTGGGCAACAACATCCCGGTGTTCTTCATCCAGGACGCCATAAAGTTCCCCGACCTGATCCACTCGGTGAAGATGGAG
This sequence comes from Caulobacter sp. FV2ps19, assembly GCF_058681035.1. Classification (NCBI taxonomy): domain Bacteria; kingdom Pseudomonadati; phylum Pseudomonadota; class Alphaproteobacteria; order Caulobacterales; family Caulobacteraceae; genus Caulobacter; species Caulobacter sp. FV2ps19. The sequence continues at coordinate 965,255 of NZ_CM178729.1, forward strand.
GCCGATCGCGGCTATCCGCAGGCCGCCAGCGCCCATGACACCTTCTGGGACTTCATCAGCCTGATGCCCGAAAGCACCCACATGATCATGTGGGCGATGAGCGACCGGGCCATTCCGCGCTCGCTACGCACCATGGAAGGCTTCGGCATCCACACCTTCCGGATGGTCAATGCGGCCGGCAAGTCGACCTTCGTCAAGTTCCACTGGAAGCCCAAGCAGGGCGTGGCCTCGACGATCTGGGACGAGGCGGTGAAGATCGCCGGCGCCGATCCGGACTTCCATCGCCGCGACCTGTTCGAGGCCATCGAACGCGGCGATTTCCCCGAGTGGGAGCTGGGCATCCAGGCCTTCGACCAGGCCTTCGCCGACAGCCTGCCCTTCGATGTTCTCGACCCGACCAAGCTTATCCCCGAAGAGGTGCTGCCGATCCGGATGATCGGCCGCATGGTGCTGGACCGCTATCCGGACAATTTCTTCGCCGAGACCGAGCAGGTCGCCTTCTGCCCGGCCAATGTGCCGCCGGGCGTCGACTTCACCAATGACCCGCTGCTGCAGGGCCGGCTGTTCAGCTATCTCGACACTCAGAAGAGCCGGCTGGGCACGGCCAATTTCCACCAGATCCCGATCAATGCGCCCAAGTGCCCGGTGATGAACTTCCAGCGCGACGGCCAGATGCAGATGCTGCAGCCCAAGGGCCGGGCCAATTACGAGCCCAACAGTCTGGCCGAAACGGCCGGCGAGGTGGGCGGTCCGCGCGAATGCCCGATGACCGGCTTCACGACCTTTCCGTCCGCCGATGGCGCGGGCGAGCAGGGCGACAAGCTGCGGATCCGGCCCGAGAGCTTCGCCGACCATTACAGCCAGGCGCGGCTGTTCTTCCGGTCGCTCGATCCCGCCGAACAGGCTCACCTGGCCTCGGCGATCGTGTTCGAGCTGTCGAAGGTGGGTATCGAGGCAGTGCGGACCCGGATGCTGTCCAACCTGGTCAATGTCGATCCAGACCTGGCCAAGCGGGTGGGGGCGGGCCTGAACATGGCCGTGCCCAAGGCCTCCAAGTCGGCGGCGCCGGTCCTGGATCTGGATCTGTCGCCGGCCCTGCGGGTCGTCAATGGCCCTCGCGCCCCGACCGACATCAAGGGTCACGTCATCGGCATTCTGGTGGCCGACGGCTCCGACGCGGCGGCGGTCGACAAGCTCAAGGCGGCAGTCAAGACGGCCGGGGCCGTGGCCAAGGTGATCGCGCCGAAGATCGGCGGGGCCAAGGGCGCGGACGGGACGATGATCCCGGCCGATGGCCAACTGGCCGGCACGCCGTCGGTGACGGTCGACGCCATCGCGCTGGTGCTGTCTGACGCTGGCTGCGCGGCCTTGCTGAAGGAAGCCGCTGCGGTGCAGTTCGTGATGGACGCCTTTGGTCACCTGAAGGCCATCGGCGCGACCGACGCGGCCAAGCCGTTGCTGGACAAGGCGGGCGTCGAGCCGGACGACGGCGTGGTGGGCCTGGGCGCTGACTTCATCAAGGCGGCGGCCCGGCGGTTCTGGGACCGCGAGCCGAAGGTGCGCATGCTGGCCTAGATAAATCCTCCCCCTGAAGGGGGAGGCGGCCGAAGGCCGGTGGGGGAAGACTGCGATGAGTCAGCAGCATTTCCCCCACCGTCGGCTCCGCCGGCACCTCCCCCGCTAGGCGGAGGACTTAGTTCAGCAAATGCTCCCGCCACGCCGCGCGCAGCACCTTCTTGTCGATCTTGCCGGTGGCGGTCAGGGGCACGGGGGCGAAGACCACGTCGTCGGGGGTCCACCATTTGACGATCCGAGGCGCCAGATAGTCGAGCACGGCGGCCTTGCTGACCTCCGAACCCTCGTGGGCCTCGATGACCAGCAGCGGGCGCTCCTCCCATTTGGGATGCGGCACGCCGATCACGGCGGCGATCTTCACGCCGGGACAGCCGACCGCGACATTCTCCAGGTCGATCGAGCTGATCCATTCGCCGCCCGACTTGATGACGTCCTTCTGGCGGTCGGTGATGCGCATGAAGCCGTGGGCGTCGAGCGTGGCGATGTCGCCGGTGTCGAACCAGCCGTCGTCCTGGGCGGCGTCGGCCTCCTGGCGGAAATAGCGTCGCACCACCCAGGGGCCGCGCACCTTCAGGGCGCCGGAGGTTTCGCCGTCCCAGGGCGCGTCCGAGCCGTCCTCGGCCTCGACCTTCAGCTCGATGCCGAACTGCAGCCGGCCCTGACGGGTCCAGATCGCCTCGTCCAGGGCCTCTTCGCCTAGGGCGGCCAGGGCCGGGGTGGGGGTGGCCACCACGCCGATCGGACAGGTCTCGGTCATGCCCCAGATCTGCAGCACGCTGACGCCGTAGAGGCGTTTGAAGGTCTCGGCCATGGCCCGGGGCACGGCGCTGCCGCCGATCACGACCCTCTTGAGGGTGTCCGGCCGCTGGCCGGTCTTTTCCAGCCAGTCCAGATACATCGTCCAGATGGTCGGCACGCCGCCGGTGAAGGTGACGCCCTCGTCCTGGATCAGGGCGTGCAGGGACGCCCCGTCCATCCTGTCGCCGGGCAAAACCAGCTTGGTCCCGCACAGCGGCGCGGTGAAGGGCAGGCCCCAGGCGGTGGCGTGATAGAGGCTGGAGCACGGCATCACCACATCGAAGGCGGTGAAGCCAAAGGCGCTGTTGAGGCCGCCCGCCATGGCGTGCAGCACCACGGCGCGATGCGAATACAGCACCCCCTTGGGATCGCCCGTGGTGCCCGAGGTGTAGCAGAGGAAGGCCCCGGCGTTCTCGTCGAAGCCGGGCCAGGCCAGGCTTTCGGCCTCGCCGGCGATCAGGGTCTCGTAGCTGACCGCGCCGACCGCGCCGGGGATCGTCCGCGCGCGATCCGACAGCATGACGAAGGTCTTCACCGTGGTTAGGTGCGGGGCGATCCGGTCGACCAGCTCGGCGAAATTGCGGTCGAAGAATAGCACGCGGCTTTCCGCGTGGTTGATCGTGTAGATGATCTGCTCATCGAACAGCCGGGGATTGGCGGTGTGCAGCACCGCGCCGATCCCGGGGACGGCATAGAACAGTTCCAGATGCCGGTGGGTGTTCCAGGCCAGGCTGGTCACCCGGTCGCCGGGCTGGACCCCCAGCCGCTTCAGGGCGTGCGCCAGTTGAGCCGTGCGCCGGGCCAGACCCGCATAGTCATAGCGCCAGACCGGCTCGTCGATCAGTTTGGAGACGATCTCGCGGCCGGCATGGGCCTGGGCCGCATAGGTCAGGACGCCGCTGATCAGCAGCGGGGTGGTCTGCATCAGGCCCGAGATCATGCGCGGCGCTCCCTTTTATCGTTGGGCTCAGCCTAGGGCCTGGGGCAGGCCTTGGGGAAGGGGCGATGGACCGGTTGCGGCCCGTGCGGCGGACATGGCTTGGCGGCCTCACGCGGAAACCCGCTGAAGGGATGGGAAGGGCTGCGGAGCGTCCGGGCCTCGCCCGGAGGATTGGGCAGTGAATACCGTTTCGACGAAGACGAACGCTCCGCGCAGCCGTTATTCGGGAGCATCGCCGGGATTGGCGGGGTTTTAACCCGCTCCGGTAGCTAGGCCCCCGACGGGCAGGGTGTTGGCGCACCCTGGACCGCATGAGCGATTTCAGCCCATGCCTGTCGCACTCTTCGAACCTTGGCCGCCTGGGTTTTCGTCCCGATGTTTCAGGGAACCCGTCCAGATCTGTCGCCAAGGCGGTCACTCAAGACCCCCGATGAGCGCTACCCGCTCGACCACCCCCAAAGGCCCGTCAGGTCGCCGGCCGACGTCCCTTCCCTTGCCTTTGGGTGAGATCAGTATGCGGGCGGTTTGAACGCGGAGGATAAGTTCGCGCGAGAAAGTTGAAAGTGATTGATTTCGCTGTATTCGTTTCGCTGAACACCGAGGATAGAGCGCGCTGTAAGTCGCCCGCCCTACATCCCAAGGTGGGACGATCCCCGCCTTCTCCCTTCCCCCATCCGCCGACGGGAAGGGTTGAGTTTTAGCTTGAAATGCGTGCGCCTCGTCGCCCCGCTATCCGCCTTCCAGCGCCGCCAGCACCTCGGGCCGGCGCCGGGCCAGGTCGATCAGGCGTTCGATCAGGGCGTCCCGGCCTTCGAGGGCCAGGCCGTCGCGCAGGCGGGCCATGCGGGCCTGGACCTTTTGCAGGCCGGCCGCGTCCAGGGCGTTGATCGCCGCCGCGACGGCGACCTGGTGCTTGCAGGCCCCGAACTTGTCAAAGCCCGGACAGGTGCAGGTTCCGTCGGCGGGCGGGCGCAGCTCGACCACATAGAGGTCGCCGCCCTGGACGTGGGCGGTGGCGACCTCGTCCTCGACGGCGATCAGGGTCACCGCGCCGTTCTGGGCCAGGTCCAGGCCGTTGGCGAACGAGCCCTCGCTCATCCGCTCGCCCAGGGCGTCGAGATGGAACCGGGGCGGGGTCATCAGGCGTCGTCCTCGATGCGGTGGATGTCGTCGTCGGACAGGCCGAAATGATGGCCGATCTCGTGGACCAGCACATGGGCGATCAGCTCGCCCAGGGTGACGTCGCCGCGCTCGGTCCATTCGTCGAGGATCGGGCGGCGATACAGAAAGACCCGCGAGGGCTGAACGCCGGTGTCGAGCACCGAGCGATGGCCCAGATCGACGCCGTGATAGAGCCCGCTGAGCTCGAACGGGTCTTCGATGCCCAGGTCGTCGAGCACGTCATCGCTGGCGAAATCGTCGACGCGGATGACGACATCGCCGGCCCGGTCGCGGAATTCATCGGGCAGGGCCTTGAAGGCCGCCTGGGCCAGGGCGGCGAAATCGTCGAGCGAGGGGGCGAGGCGCGTGGTCCAGTCCATGCCCTTCACATAGACCGATTGGCCCGTTTGCCTAGACGTCGCGGAGGGGCGACCGGATGGACTGCGACAGCCGCGCCGGTCGCGCTCTGGTCATGGCCGGACTAATCTGTGATTCTGATTCGCGAGCCCGCCTTCGTGGGCTCGCCCTGGGGCGCTAGCGACCGGCCTGATGACTTCGTATGATTTGATCCTCTCGGCGGCGGCGGGCGCGGTCTGCCTCGCCATCTGCGCGACGCTGTGGGCCCTGGCCCTGCGGCGCGGGTTCGAGGCCCGCCTGGCCGTTCTGCAGGGCCGCCTCGCCGGTCTGGAGGGCGGGGCCCTGGCGGTTCAGGCCTCGGTCGAGGCGTTTGACAGCGCCCTGATCTCGGTTGAGGACGGCAGGGCCGCCCTGGTCTCGGGCGCCGAGGCCCTGGCGGTGTGCGCCCGGTCCCTGGGGTGCGACGCCCAGGCCCAGGCCGTGACCGCCGCCCTGATGCTGGCCGACCCCGATCACGCCCTGCGCCTGCGCGGCCTGTTCGACCAGGGCGAGCCCTGCGCGTTCGAGGCGCGCGGACAGGCCGGCTCGGTGTCGGTCGAGGGCCGGGCGGCCGGGGCCGTGGCCTGGTTGCGTCTGGCCGCCGCCGAGTCCGACGAGAGCGGCCTGCCGACCGCCGCCCGCTTCGCCGCCTTTGTCGACGGCCTGGTCGAGCCGGCCTGGATTTCCGGGGCCGACGGCGCGCCGCTGTGGGGCAACGCCGCCTATCTGCGCGCCGTCGACGCGCCCTCGGCCGCCGCCGCCGCCCTGATCGGCAAGACCTTCGACCGCGCCGCCGACGCCCTTGTCGTCGAGGCGGCCAATGCCGGCGAGCGCCGCGAAGCCCTGCGCTGGGTGAATGTCGATGGCCGCCGCCGCGCCTTCCGCGTGGCCGCCCAGTCGCTGGACGGCGGCGGGGTCGGCGTGTTCTGCAGCGACGTCACCGAAGTCGAGGACATGCGCGACGCGCTGAAGAAGCACGTCTCGGCCCATGACGAGACCCTCAACCACATCGCCGACGCGGTGGCGATCTTCAGCCAGACCCGCCGCCTGGCCTTCCACAACACCGCCTTCGCCGAGCTGTGGGGCCTGGAGCCCGCCTGGCTGGCCGACCGGCCGACCCATGGCGAGATCCTCGACCGGCTGCGCCAGCGCCGCCGCCTGCCCGAGACCATCGACTACGCCAAGTGGAAGGCCGAGGAACTGGCTCACTACGAGGACCTGGGGCCCCAGGCCGACGATCTGTGGGACCTGCCCGACCGCCGCACGCTGAAGGTGATCCGCCAGCCCCACCCGCTGGGCGGCATGCTGCTGCTCTATTCCGACATCACCGGCGAGCTGCGCCTGAAGGCCCAGTACAACGCCCTGATCCAGGTGCAGCAGGCCACGCTGGACAAGCTGAACGACGCCGTGGCGGTGTTCGGCTCCGACGGCCGGCTGCGGCTGCACAACGAGGCCTTCGAAATCTTCTGGAACGTCAGCGCCCAGGCCCTTGAGGCGGCGGTGGATTTCGAGGGCGTGGTGGATCTGTGCGTGCCGCGCCTGCACGACCTGTCGTTCTGGCGCGAGCTGAAGGGCCGGGTCGCCGATCCCGATCCGCAGATGCGCTCGCCCACCTCGGGCGAGGTGCGCACCTCGGACGGCCGGATCGTGCTGTACCAATCGCGGCCGCTGCCGGACGGCGCGACCCTGATCGGCTTCACCGACGTCACCGACACCCGCGACCTGCAAAGCGCCCTGGCCGATCGCTCCGCCGCCCTGGCCGAGGCCGAGCGGCTGAAACGCGACTTCGTGGGCAATGTCTCCTATGAGCTGCGCACGCCGCTGACCACCATCATCGGCTATTCGGAACTGCTGGAGCGGGCCGACGGCCTGCATGAGCGGGGTCGCAACCATGTGGCCGCCGTCCGCGCCGCCGCCACCCAGCTGGCCCGCTCGATCGACGACGTGCTGGACATGGCCCAGATCGACGCCGGCGAAATGGCCCTGGAGATCCAGGACATCCGCGTCGGCGACCTGCTGATCGACGCCAGGGAACGGGCCAGCAAGGACGCCGCCCTGGGCGGGGTGACCCTGACCCTCGAATGCGATGACGACGTCGGCCTGATCCGCGGCGACCTCAAGCGCCTGTCCCAGACCCTGGATCATCTGGTCGAGAACGCCCTGCGCCAGACCCCGCCCGACGGGATCGTCACCCTCTCGGCCCGCCGGGCCCTGGGCGAGGTGCGGCTGGATGTCCGGGACACCGGCCGCGGCGTGCCGTTCCACGTCCAGGCCCACATCTTCGACCGCTTCGTCGGCCGCGATCGCGGTGGTCCCGGCCTGGGCCTGGCCCTGGTCAAGGCCCTGGTCGAGCTGCACGGCGGCTGGGTGGCGCTGGAAAGCGAGCCCGGCGCCGGCTCCACCTTCACCTGCCACCTGCCCGAGACCCAGCAGCCGGGCGCCATGCAACCGGAACTGTCGTTCTAGGGGCGGCGGACCGTCGAAGGACGAGGTTTTCGCGCCAAGGCGCTAGATGTCGCGTTTTCTAGGGACGCTTGCCCTTCGGCTTGGGTGGCAGGCCGGTGACCGGATCGCGGGGCAGGGGGCGGAAGTCGTCGGCGATGAACAGGTCGGTGCGGCGGACATGCCGGCGGTCCAGTCGCACACGGATGATCTGGCGGTCCGAGACGCGGCCGAAATCCTGCTCGATCTCCGGCCGGTACTGGCCTTCAAGGCTGGCGATCAGGGCGTGTCGGCCGAGGGCTGCGTTCAACGGAGCCTCGACCTCGGCCTGATTTTGCGGCCGGGCCTCATGCACCCACATCCTTAGGGGCGGGGCGACGTCCGTTCCGAAATAGTCGCGGCCGTAATAGGCGACGGCGTTGAACAGGAAGCGGTCGTCCACCGCCACGGCGGTCAGCCCGCCCTTGGCCTGCTCCTCCTGCGCGCGCGCAATGATCGCCTGCGTGGTCTGGTCCCAACCGCGCACCCGCTTGAAGCTGTTGGCCGCGCCCAGGGCGTCGGCGACGCGGGGATTGATCATGCAGATCATGAACACGGCGCAGAACGCCGCCTGGATCGCGACGCCCGCGATCAGCCAGCGCCGGGCGTTCCAGCGCAGCAGCCAGGCCGCCGCCAGGATCGAGCCGGCGACATAGGCGGCGCCGGCCCAGTTGGCGTTGGCGCGGGACACGAAGGCCTGGGCCGCCACGATCAGCAGCGGCGGCAGGGCCAGGCACAGCATCAGCTGATCGGCGGGCTCGACCCGGCGGCGCACGGCCAGCCAGACCGCGCCGCCCGCCAGCGCCGCGAACGGGACCGGTCCGAAGACCGCGAACTGAGAGCCGATGAAATTGATCAGCTCAAGGACGTTGAACAGGCTTTTGGCGCTCCAGTTGGCGTTGGCGGCGGTATGCTCCAGCGTCGCGAAATGGTGCGCCTGGTTCCAGATCAGGTTCGGGGCCAGGGTGACGGCGAGGGTCGCCAGGGCGGCCGCGATCATCGGCAGGGTCCAGACCTGGCGGGCCTGGCGTGAACCGGCCAGATGCAGCGCCAGGCCGGCCACAGCGTAGACGGCGGCGTATTTCGACAGGAAGGCCAGGCCCAGCGCCGCGCCCAGGGCGGCGGCCAGTATCGGCCGGCGTCCCGGCGTCGCCCCGGGCAGTCCGACATAGGCCCAGATCGTCAGCGACAGGAAGAACAGCAGCGGCGCGTCGGTGGTGATGACCCCCGAGGACAGCTGGACGCCCGGCATCAGGATGTAGAAGGCCGCCGCAGCCAGGCCGGTCCAGCCGCCATAGAGCTTGCGGGCGATCCTGTGGACGATCAGGGCCGTTCCGGCGTGCAGGACCAGGGCCGAGACCCGCACCCAGGCTTCGGAATCGCCGCCGATCGTGGTGGTGGCCCAGATCAGCCAGGCGATCATTGGCGGCTTGGAGAAATAGCCGAAGTCCAGGGTCCGCGACCACAGCCAGTACTGCGCCTCGTCCGGATACAGTTCGAACGGCGTCGCGAACAGCGCCACCAGGCGCAGAATCGTCAGCAGGCCGACCATGTTGAGCGTCAAACGCCAGGCTCGCGCCTCGGTCGAACGCGCCATTTCATCAAGCGCCACGCTGATTTCCTCTGCACAAGTAATAAGTCGCTGACCAAATGTGTTGCATTGGCGCCGATCTCGGCGGGTTTATCCGCCATCGTGACCTTTCCGTCACCAAACCTTCTAAATAGGCCGCTAAAGACCGCTAAATTATGTTGGCGCGGCGGAGACTGTCGGCCGTCGCGGCTGAAATGAGGGGATAACTCAAAATGATGACGAAGAAACGCGCCTGTCTGGCGTCGACCGCCCTGGTCGGCTGCCTGCTCAGCGCCACCGCCGCTTTCGCCCAGTCGACCGCCTCCACCGAGCTCGATTCCGTCGTCGTCACCGCCGCGAGCGGTCCGAAGACCGTCGGCGGCATGATCAGCGCCGAAACCGTCGCCAAGAGCCGCACCACCGTCACCCAGGAATTCCTGTCCACCCAGGTGCCCGGCCAGACGCTCCTGCAGTCGCTCAGCATCGTGACGCCCGGCCTGAACTTCACCAACAATGACGCCTACGGTTCGAGCGGCGGTAACATCCGTCTGCACGGCTTCGACGGCAACCGCGTCGCCCTGACCTTCGACGGCATGCCGCTGAACGACACCGGCAACTACGCCACCTACACCAACCAGCTGCCCGACTCGGAAATCATCGCCAGCGCCACGGTCAACACCGGCTCGACCGACGTCGACAGCCCGACCGCGGCCAGCACCGGCGGCACCATCGGCATCTCGACCCTGACGCCGTCCAAGGAAATGGGCGCCTGGGTCCAGGCCAGCGGCGGCACCGACAACTATCGTCGCTTCGCGGCCTTCGCCGAGACCGGCGAATTTGGTCCCTGGGGCACCCGCATGTGGGTCGAGGGTTCCTACCAGAAGTACGACAAGTTCAAGGGCGAAGGCGAAATCTACAAGCGCCAGGTCAACGCCAAGATCTATCAGCCCCTGGGCGACAACGGCGACTTCATCAGCCTGGCCGCGCACTACAACGTCAACCGCAACAACTCCTACTATGGCCCCTCGCTGCGCACCGCGACCGCGAGCCTGCCCAACCAAGTGGACACAGACGGCTGGGACGTTGACTACGCCACGACCTACCTGCCGATCACCACGACCGGCGCGGCCAATGTCGATCCGAGCGCCAACTCCAGCTATTATGGTCTGCGCATCAACCCGTCGAACACGGGCAACCTGCGCGGTCAGTCGCGGTTCACCCTCGGTCATGGCCTGACCTTCACGTTCGACCCCTCGTTCCAGTACGTGCTGGCCAACGGCGGCACCCAGAACACCGCCCTGTCGGAAACCAACGCCCAGCTGAAGGGCACCGCCACCACCGGCGTTGACCTGAACGGCGACGGCGACACCGCCGACACCGTGCGGGTGATGACCCCCAGCAACACCAACACCCGTCGTTACGGCGTGCTGACGTCGCTGATCTGGCGCTTGAACGACAACAACCTGTTCCGCGTGGGCTACACCCTCGACTACGGCCGTCACCGCCAGACCGGCGAGTACAGCTATGTCGACCAAGCCAGCCACACCTACGAAAGCTGGTTCGGCGGCAAGGACGGCCACGGCGACAAGATCATGACCGCCGACGGCAAGAGCTTCATGCGGGCTCGTGACCGCGCCTCCATCGCCGAACTGAACCAGCTCAGCGTGGAATATCGCGGCAAGTTCATGGACGACAATCTGGGCGTCAGCATCGGCGTCCGCGCGCCGTTCTTCAAGCGCGAGCTGAACCAGTTCTGCTTCTCGCAGAACGGCAGCAGCAGCGTGCGTTGCACCACCGAAGTCCCGAACGCCACGCTGGCCAACGGCAACGTGACCTTCGCGGGCAGCTCGACGGAATATATCAAGCCCTACAGCCGCACCCTGAAGTATGACGACGTGCTGCCCAATATCGGCGCGAACTATCACTTCGGCGACCACAGCCAAGTCTTCGCCAGCTACGCCCAATCGACGTCGCTGCCGCGCACGGACAACCTGTATCAGGTCAAGCGTCTGGCCGATGGCTCGATCGGCAACGCCAACCTGAACCCGGAAACCAGCACCACCTTCGAAGGCGGCTACCGGTTCCAGACGACTGAAGTGGTGTTCTCGGCCAGCGCCTGGGCCACCCAGTTCAAGGACCGGATTCTCAGCTCCTATGATCAGGACCTGGGCGTCAGCATCGACCGCAACGTCGGTGAAGTGAAGCAATGGGGCATTGACGCCGGCCTGGGCTTCAGCCCGACTGAGCAGCTGAGCTCCTACTTCTCGGTGTCGTACAACGACAGCGAGGTTCAGGATAATATCGCGATCTCGGCGACCACCTTCGCCGCGACCAAGGGCAAGGAACTGGCGGAAACGCCGCACCTGACCTTCTCGACCCGCCTGGAATACGAAGTCCTCGAGGGCCTGACCATCGGCGCTCAGACCAAGTTCGTCGGCGAGCGTTGGGTCACCGACGTCAACGACCAAAAGGTCGCACGCTATGTCCTGACCGACCTGGATGTGCGTTACAGCCTTGCCAAGCTCGGCATGGACAAGTCGAGCCTGCAACTGAACGTCAGCAACCTGTTCGACAAGAAGTACTATGGCAGCCTGGGCACCCAGACGAGCTCGACCCCGGGCGCGCCCGGTTATGGCCGTCCCTACGCCTACATCGGCTCGCCGCGCACGGTGACGATGACCCTGCGCGCAGGCTTCTAAGCGTCTTAGAAACCTGAGCTACAGGAAGGGCGGCCCGGCGACGGGCCGCCCTTTTTTGTTTTGTCGCGCGTTCTTGCTAGAAGGGCCGCTTGACCCGCCGTCCTCCAGGGGCCATCTGCGCCTCCCGTTTTTGATCCAGGCTTTTGAGACCATGACTCCGACCGTTCCCGCCGAGTGGGCGCCGCACCGCGCGATGTGGGTGGGCTTTCCCAGCCATCCCGACGTCTGGAAGGAAGACCTGGAAACCGCCCAGGCCGAGGTCGCGGGCCTGGCCCGCGCCCTGGCCGGTCCCGGGGCCGAACGCGTGCGGCTGATGGTGGCCGGCGACGAGGCCGAGGCCGCCGCCCGCGCCCTGCTGGGCGACACGACCGTCGAGATCGTCCGCGGTCAGTTCGGCGACATCTGGCTGCGCGACACCGGACCGATCTTCATCGAGACCGCGCAGGGCCCCCTCGCCGCCGGCTTTGACTTCAACGGCTGGGGCGGCAAGTACGAAATGGAAGGCGATGATCTGGTCGCCGAGCAGATCGCCGCCGCCTCGGGCGCGCCCCTGGCCCGCAACGGCTTCGTGCTGGAAGGCGGCTCGCTGGATCACGACGGCCTGGGCACCATGCTGACCACCCGCCAGTGCCTGCTGAACGAGAACCGCAACGGCGACTTCGACGAAGCCAAGGCCAGCGCCGCCCTCACCAGGGCCCTGGGCGCCAAGAAGGTGCTGTGGCTGGAGGACGGCCTGCTCAACGACCATACCGACGGCCATATCGACAACCTGGCCCGCTTCGTCGCGCCCGGCGTCGTGGCCTGTCCGGTGGCGTTCGGCGTCGATGACCCCAATGCCGAGGTCTATGCCAACACCGCGCGCCTGCTGGCCGGCATGACAGACGGCCGCGGCTCGCCGCTGCAGGTGGTCCGCATCCCGTCGCCGGGCCGGATCACCAACGCGGACGGCGAGATCGTCCCGGCCTCGCACATGAACTTCCTGATCGCCAACGAGGCGGTGATCGTGCCGATCTATGCCGAGCAATCGGGCGCCTACGCCGTCGAGGCGATCCAGGCCCTGTTCCCCGAGCGCGAGGTGATCGGCCTGCCGTCCACCGCCATCCTGACCGGCGGCGGCTCGTTCCACTGCATCAGCCAGCAGGAGCCGGCATAGCTGCACTAAAGCCAATCATCGCGATCCTGGTTCTGCGCAACTAGTCGAATAGATCGTCTGAGGCCGACTTGATCATACTGTCGCATTTCTCGTTGAAGTACTGCACCTTACCCGAAAATAGCTGACCGATCTCAGTGTGTCGTCGTTTGGTTAGGCCGAGGGTGCAGCAGAATGTGTTTGCAGCGTAGTCTTTGCCCTGTGGAAACAGAATCCTCATGTTTTGGGGATGATAGCCAAGGCCGAGAAAGACCAGCTTATCGGCTTGGCGCACGACCTCGGCGATCGTTGAAGCGTGGTCGGTGCCGACCTCTTCGTTGTAGGTTTTGATTCCTTGCCATGCATGGACCAGACCGTTGGCGTACCCTCCATAGGGCATGGCGTTAGTTCGACCGAGCTCGCCGAGCGAGCCATAGACGTGGTGAACTGGGATTCTCTTAATGTGAGCATAAGCTTGGTCGGCATCCAAGCCGCCGAGAGCGATATAGGCCAAGGCTAGATACTGCTCGATCGTCCGATCATAGTTGAACGTTACGAACGAGAGGCCCGCGAAGACGTCATCCAAATCTCGTCTTCGGACATTTTCCCCAATCCGATGGCGTCGATGGACCTGCCCCATCCAGCTATTCGAAAGCTCATTGAGAATTTCGTTCGGCCCGTTGGTCTCGATAGCGCCAGGACCCATTAGCGACTTGAACTCAGCGTGAAGGATTTGGCGGGCGATGCATATCTTCGCCACCTTCGCGACCTCCGGACGATCCTGAGCCCATTCACTTACGAGATCGTCGATCGAGTCCTTAGTGTGGATGTGATCTCGGATCGTGTGCATGGCTTCCTTGTGGACACCCAAGAAGCCCCCGCTCATGCCCAAAACCTGCTGCACCGAGCCATCTGATGTGTCGCCAGATCCAGCCGCGATCTCATTGGATAAGGCGGTACGGATCATTTTGGCGAGGTCCGCACCGACGGGCATTTGTTTCGACCGATCAAAGTCGAGGCTTGCGCCAGCACCCAGAATAAAGACCGTTTTCATCGTTTCGTCCCCCAAAGGAACGTTATCGCGTGCATCTGGCGAGTGGCAACATCGGCAAAGCTTTCAACGATGCCCGGCATAAGCTAAAGGCCGCACGCTCTTGCGAGGAGGCCGCTGTGTCACGACTTTACCCCGTCCATTTGTTTCAACGTTCCTCGCAGGAGCCCGCATGACCCGGACCCTGAACGTCGCCGCCATCCAGACCGCGTACGGGATGGATCTGCAGGCCAACATCAAGAAGACCGAGGCCTTCATCCGCCAGGCCGCCGCCGGCGGGGCCCAGGTGATCCTGCCGTCCGAGCTGTTCCAGGGGCCGTATTTCTGCGTCACCCAGGAAGAGCGCTGGTTCGCGGAGGCTCATCCGTGGCGCGAGCATCCGGTGGTCAAGGCTATCGCGCCCCTGGCCGGCGAGCTGGGCGTGGTGATCCCGATCTCGATCTTCGAGCGCGAGGGGCCGCACTATTTCAACAGCGTGGTCATGGCCGACGCGGACGGATCGATGCTGGGCCTGTATCGCAAGAGCCATATCCCCGACGGTCCGGGCTATCAGGAAAAGTACTATTTCCGGCCTGGCGACACCGGCTTCAAGGTCTGGGACACCCGCTTTGGCCGGCTGGGCGTCGGCATCTGCTGGGACCAGTGGTACCCCGAAGCCGCCCGGGCCATGGCCCTGATGGGGGCCGAGGCGCTGTTCTATCCGACCGCCATCGGCACCGAGCCGCATGACCCGACCCTGAACACCACCCTGCCGTGGCAGCGGGTGATGCAGGGCCACGCGGTCGCCAATGTGATGCCGGTGATCGGCGCCAACCGTATCGGCTTCGAGCCCTGGGACAACTATCCCAACGGCGGCCAGCGGTTCTATGGCTCCAGCTTCATCGCCGACCATCGCGGCGATCTGGTCAGCGAACTGGGCCATGACGACGAAGGCCTGGTGTCGGCGTCGTTCGATCTGGACTTCCTGCGCACCCACCGCGCCGCCTGGGGCTTTTTCCGGGATCGGCGGTCGGATCTGTATTCGGCTTTGGCTAATCCTCGGCCGGCTTAAGCTGTCGACGGCCACTTGCCCCCTACTGACCGCTGCGCGGTCGTCTTCCCCCGGAGGGGGAAGATAAGGTCGGCGCGTTTCATCTTCCCCCTCCGGGGGAGGAGCGCGTCAGCGCGGAGGGGGCGAGTGGCTAGAGCGCGCACCCCTGTGGCGCACCCTTCCGCTTGGACGCCGCGACCTCGGCCTTCGCCGTCGCCAGATCGGCCTCGAACGCCGGGTCGGTATGCAGGCGTGACACCATGGCCGAGCCCAGCGTGCGGCCCGCCTCGATATCGCTCTGGAAGTGCACGCCGCAGATGACGCGGCTGTCGCCGAACGCCCGACCGCGCGCCAGGATCTGGCTGGCCCTGTCGGGCGCGACCTCCGAGATCACCAGCGCCCAGGACCAGCCGATCAGGCTGTGGCCCGAGGGATAGGAGCCGTCGGTGTTGAGCCACGCCTCGCGCGGCACGCAGATCGGCTTGGCGTTGCCCACCGGCGGCCGGGGGCGCTGATAGGTCGCCTTGGCCGGGCGGTAGACCGTCGCCGCATCGCCGGTCATCCGCATCAGCATCCGGGTCAGGGTCGGCGTGGCCTCCGGGCTGATCGTCACGCCGGCGGCGCACGAGAAGTTTTTCAGACCCTCCTTGCCCGACAGGTCGGCGTCGGCGATGGCCTGGGTCCAGGCCGGGGTGTTGGCCAGCTTGCGGGTGGCGTTGAAGGTGGCGCGATCGGCCTTGCCGCGCGGCGAGTCCGGCGCGGGCGGCGGACCGATCACCAGGGCGCCGTCGATGCCGCTCTTTGCCCCCAGATAGCCGGCCGGCGGTTCGACCCAGGTCGAGCTCGAGGCCGTTACCGGCGCCGCCGGTCCGGCGAACAGATGACCCACAGGCTCCAGCGCGGAGCATCCAGCGACGACAAGGCCGAGCAGGGCGATCGGCGCGAGCAGGCTGCGGGTCATGGATGATCTCCTTTTGAGCGTTCGCTCACAGAACGACGCTGACCGGTCGCGTCAAGGTCGAAGCGACTTGACGAGTCGATATGTTATTTCATAACACTCCACAACGAGGCCGCTCCCCCGGCCCAGGTTCAGGATCTTTCGATGTCGCGTTATGCCGCCCTTTCCGCCGTCAGCCTGCTGGCGCTGGTCGCCGCCACAGCCGCCCACGCCGAAACGCCGGCGGAGGCGGCCGCTCCGGCGACCGAAGACGCCGAGGTCTCGCGCGTCGTGGTCACCGCCGCGCCCTATGCGGTGTCGCTGGACTCGATCACCAGCAGCGTCAACATTATCACCCGCGACCAGCTGGACGTCGCGCCGCCGGTCGGGCTGGGCGACGCGCTCAACGGCATGCCGGGCCTGCGCTCGACGGCCTTTGGTCCCGGCGCCTCGCGGCCGGTGATCCGCGGCCTGTCGGGCCCGCGGGTCATGGTGCTGCAGAACGGCGTCGGCCAGGTTGACGCCAGCGCTCTGTCGCCCGACCACGCCGTGGCCTCCGATCCGGGCGAGGCCTCGCGGATCGAAGTGCTGCGCGGTCCGTCCACCCTGGCCTATGGCGGCTCGGGCATCGGCGGCGTGGTCAACATGATTGATGACCGCATTCCGTCCAAGCGGGCCGAAAACGGCCTTGAGGGTCGGCTGGCCGCCTCGGCGTCGTCGGTGGACGACGGCCGCGCCATCAGCGGCGCGCTGAAGGTCAATGCCGGTCCCCTGGTCTTCGCCTTCGACGCCGACCATCGCACCAGCGACGACTACGCCATTCCCACGCCCGCCGTGTCCGGCCGCCTGGCCAACCGCGACGGCCTGACCGTCGATCCGCAGAAGAAGGTCCTGAACTCGGACGTCGAGATGGACGCCTATGGCGCGGGCGTCTCCTACGTCCACGACACGGGCTTCTTCGGCGTGTCGGTCAAGCGCACCGACACCACCTATGGCGTGCCCTACGAGCAGATCCTGGCGCCGATCGACCCCGACGCCGAG
Source organism: Caulobacter sp. FV2ps19 (assembly GCF_058681035.1). Taxonomy (NCBI): domain Bacteria; kingdom Pseudomonadati; phylum Pseudomonadota; class Alphaproteobacteria; order Caulobacterales; family Caulobacteraceae; genus Caulobacter; species Caulobacter sp. FV2ps19. Next base: position 982,063 of record NZ_CM178729.1, read on the forward strand.
GGCCCGGTCTCCATCCACCTGCAACAGACCCGCTATGATGTTCGCGGCGAGCAACAGGTCGATCTGGGGGTGTTCGACACCGTGCGCCTGTCGGTCGGCTATGCCGACTATGAGCATGCCGAGGTCTCGGTCGACAGCGGCGAGGTCGGCACCCGCTTCATGTCGAACGGGACCGAAGGCCGTCTCGAATTCGTCCAGAAGCAGCGCGGCGGCTGGCAGGGCGCCGTGGGGGTGCAGGCCTTGAGCCGGGATTTCGAAGCCATTGGCGACGAGGCCTTCGTGCCTTCGGTCACCGTCAAGGAACTGGGCGTGTTCACGCTGCAGCGCCTGGACAAGGACAGCTGGGGCGTCGACGCCGGTCTGCGCTTTGACCGTCGCACCCTGGACACCGCCGCCGCCAAGCGCGAGTTCGACAATGTCTCGGCCTCGCTGGGCGTGTTCATCAAGCCCGCCGACCATCAGTTCTACGCCCTGACCCTGTCGCGCAACGGCCGGGCCCCGACCGAGTTCGAACTGTTCGCCGACGGCCCGCACCCGGGCACCGGCGGCTATGAGGTCGGCGACAGCAATCTGGATTCCGAAAAAGTCACCTCGCTGGAGGCGACGGCGCGCTGGACCAGCGACCGGACCCGGTTCGAGGGGCATCTGTGGGCCGCCCACTATGACGGCTTCATCGAGGAAACCCCGACCGGCGCCGTCGAGGACAGCCTGCCGGTCTATCAGTACTTCCAGACCAACGCCGATTTCCACGGCGCCGAGATCGAGACCAGCTATGTCGCCTGGCAGGGCGGGGAGCACGCCCTGAAGCTGGAAGGCGCCTATGACTGGGTGCGCGGCGAGACCGATCTGGGCGTGCCCGCCCGCATCCCGCCGTGGTCGCTGACCGCCCGGACGATCTGGACCGCGCCGCGCGCCGAGGCGCATCTGGAAGTGCGCCGCGTGGCCAGCCAGGGCCGGGTCGCCGCCTTCGAGACCCCGACCGACGGCTACACCGCCGTCAACGCCATGGTCACCGTCAAGCCCTTCGCCAATCCGGCCCTGCGGCTGTTCGTCGATGGTCGCAACCTGACCAATGAAGAGATCCGCGAGCACGTCTCGTTCCTCAAGGACATCGCCCCGGCGCCCGGCCGTTCGGTTCGCGCCGGCCTGGCCTGGCGGTTCTGACGGCGAAAAGGCGAACATTGTTCGCTTGTGAGTGGAAAGGGTCGACCCGTCTCCCGCCAGGAGACGGGTCGATTGCCCGGCTGGCCGGGATCGGCTAGAAGCGCCAGGCCTTTACGGCCGCAGATCTCGTCTCGCGCGTCCGCCCTTTCAGCTTTTTTGTAGAGCTATCCATGGAATCGACTCAGTCCGCCGGCGGCATCTCCGGCAACGTTTTGTTCTACGTCTCGCCTGAGCCGCTGAACCGCGAACAGCATGCCAAGCTCGCGCTCGTCCACAACGACAAGCCCTACAGCTTCGCCTCGACCGGCACCGCCGTGCCGCTGACGGTCACCGAATTCGCCCCGGCCGCCCTGTCGTTCCCGGTGATCTTCGCCGGCGAAGACCGCGTGCCCCTGGCCGTGATGGGTCTCAACAACGCCGAGAACCTGTTCGTCAACGCCGACGGCTCGATCGATCCGGGCGTCTATATCCCCGCCTATATCCGTCGCTATCCCTTCGTTCTGGCCAATGACGAGAGCCAGGACCGCCTGATCGTCTGCATCGACAAGGGCTCGAGCCTGCTGTCGGAAAAGGGCGAAACCAAGCTGTTCGACGAGAAGGGCGAGCCCACCGAATACACCCAGAACTGCATCAAGTTCTGCGACGACTTCGAAGCCGAACGCCGCCGCACCGACTCGTTCGTGCAGCTGCTGAAGGAAAACGACCTGTTCGAGCTGAAGACCGCGACCTTCACCCCGACCAACGAAGCCGGTCAGCCGGGCACGCCCCAGACGGTGGCCGAATATTACGGCGTCTCGGAAGACAAGCTCAACGCCCTGCCGGCCGAGAAGCTGAAGGAACTGCAGGCCAATGGCGCCCTGGCCCAGATCTATGCGCACCTGGTGTCGCTGGTCGGTTGGGATCGCCTGATCGCCCTGGCCATGGTGCGCCAGGCGGCTTCGGCGGGCGTGGCCGTGAACTAAGCCTTTCCTCGGAAAGCGCTGAATTGGGGCGGCGGACCTTCGGGTTCGCCGCCCTTTTTCTTGGGCCTTCGCAGGGGGAGAGCGGACTAGAAGAAACCCTACCGCGCGAAGATGCTCCGGGTCAGGCACGAAAACACCAGCCGGCCGGCTTCGTCGAGCAGGTCGTGCTGGGCGATGATCATGCCCTTGCCCTCGCCGACCGGGTCCTTGCCCATCACGGTCATGCGGCCGCGCAGCAGCTCGCCGACCGGGGGATTGCGCATCCAGCGCAGGGCGTCGACGCCCAGGCGCTTGGTCTGGGGCCAGGCGGCGCTGGCCTCGGCGTCGAGACGTGACCAGATCGCGAAGACCATGACGTCCGGCGCGCCGTTCTCGACCGGCCAGCCCGGCGCGAAGGCGGCGATGAAGGCGTCCAGGGCCTTGGCCTCCACGGCGCGCGTGCCCAGCGAAACGACCTGGCCAATCTCGATAGCGTCGAAGGCGGCGGGCATGACGGACTCTCGCTGTGAACCGAGTCGGGACTGTTGACGGTCGCAGGGTCCTTGTCGAGAGCGCGCGTCCGGGCCATGTGTCGATCACGCGTCTTGGTTGGGGCAGGGTTTGATGATGATCCGCAGACTTCTGGTGGCCCTGCAGGCCGTGGTCCTGGCCGGGCTTCTCGGCGGACAGGTCTTGGCCGCGCCGGTCAAGACGGGACATCTGGAAGCGCAGCTGGTCGCCCAGGACGCCGCCGCCGTCCCCGGATCGACGATCTATGTGGCCCTGCGCCAGAAGATCGCGCCCGGCTGGCATACCTATTGGCGCAATCCCGGCGACGCCGGCGATCCCACCAAGATCGTCTGGACCCTGCCGACCGGCTGGACCGCCGGCGACATCGTCTGGCCGACCCCGGAAAAGAGCCGGGTCGGGCCGCTGCTCGACTATGCCTATACCGGGCAAGTGCTGCTGCCCGTGCCGATCACCGTGCCGGCCGCCGCCCGGCCGGGCTCGACCGTCACCCTGAAGGCCGCCGCCGCCTTCCTGGTCTGTGAAGAGATCTGCGTGCCCGAGGACGCGGTGCTCACCCTGGACCTGCCCATCGTCGCCGGCGCGCCGGGCCCCGATCCCCAGTGGGGCGCGGCCGTGGCCAGGACCCTGGCCGAGGCGCCCAAGGCGGCCGGTCTGAAGGCTGTCTTCAGGCTGGACGGCGGCGCGCTGAAGCTGGCCGTCACCGGCGCGCCGCTGAAGGGCGCCGACCTGGCCGGCGCCTATTTCTATCCCTATTCGGGCAAGGTCATCGACCATGCCGCCGAGCAATCTATCGAGCGCGGGCCCGAGGGTCTGACCCTGGGCCTGACGCCGGGCTATGACTTCACCAGCGGAACCGCGCCGACCGAGCTGTCCGGCGTCGTGGCCCTGAACGGTCAGGCCTATGAGGTCACGGCCACGGCCGGCGAGCTTCCGGCCGGCGCGGCAGGCCTGGGCCCGCCGCCGGCCGCGTCCAAGCCCGCCGATGCGGTCGGACTGCTCACCGCCCTGGTCTTCGCCGTCCTGGGCGGGCTGATCCTCAATCTGATGCCGTGCGTGTTCCCGGTGCTGTCGATGAAGGCCGCCAGCCTGGCCGGCCACGCCCACGATCCGGGCAAGACCCGCCTGCAGGGCCTGGCCTTCCTGGTCGGGGTGGTCGCCACCTTCCTGGCCCTGGCCGGCCTGTTGATCGCGGTGCGGGCCGGCGGCGCGGCGGTGGGCTGGGGCTTCCAGCTGCAGTCGCCGATCGTGGTGGCGGCCCTGGCCCTGGTCATGCTGCTGGTGGCCCTGAACATGTCGGGCGTGTTCGAGTTCGGAACCTCGGTGCAAGGGGTCGGCAGCAGCGTCTCGGCGCGCGGCGGCGTCACCGGCGCGTTCTTCACCGGCGCCCTGGCGGTGGTGGTGGCCGCGCCCTGCACCGCGCCGTTCATGGCCGGCGCCCTGGGCTTTGCCCTGACCCAGCCGCCGCTGATCTCGCTGTCGGTATTCCTGGCCCTGGCCCTGGGCTTTGCCGCGCCGTTCGTGATCCTGGCCTTCGCCCCGGCCCTGCTGGCCCGCCTGCCGCGCCCCGGCGCCTGGATGGACACGCTGAAGAAGGGCCTGGCCTTCCCGATGTACGGCACGGCCGCCTGGCTGGTCTGGGTGTTCAGCCAGCAGAGCGGATCGATCGCCCTGGGCGAGATCTTCGCCGCCGCCGTGCTGATCGCCTTCGCCGCCTGGCTGTGGGGCCACGCCCAGACGCTGCGGGCCAAGGGCAAGCCCAGCCTGGTCTCGGCCGTCGCCGCCGCCCTGGCCCTGATCGCGGCGATCGCCGTGACGGCGCTGACCCTGCAGGCCCCCGGCCCGGTGGTGGCCGGTCCGGTCGCGCAGGGCGCGGCGCCGGCCGGTCCGGGCCTGAGCTCGGAGCCCTGGTCGCCGGAGCGGGTGACCGCCCTGCAGGCCGAGGGTCGGCCGATCCTGGTCGACTTCACCGCCGCCTGGTGCGTGACCTGCCAGGTCAATGAGAAGGTGGCGATGTCGGGCGCCGGCGTCGCCCAGGTGTTCCGCGACAAGAACGCCGTGCTGCTGCGGGCCGACTGGACCAATCGCGACGCGACCATCGCCGCCGCCCTGGCCGAGCATGGCCGGGCGGGGGTGCCACTGTATCTGGTCTATCCGGCCAGGGGCGGGCCACCGGTGATCCTGCCCCAGCTCCTGACCGAGGGCATGGTGGTCGCGGCGATCGAGAAGGCGGCGACCTAGGCTGTGCGTCCTTCGAGGCTCGGCTTCGCCTCGCACCTCAGGATGAGGACGTCAGTACAGAATCCCTCATCCTGAGGCACCCGCCCCTTCTTGCTTGGGGGCGGCCTCGAAGGACGCAGGGCGGCACCCCGGGCGTCGGCGTCAGGCCGCCGGCTGTGGCGGGGCCGTGATCACCTCGACATTGTCGTTGAGCAGATAGTCCATGTCGCGCAGGGCCAGGTCCTGGTCCTTGACGGTCCTGGCGGCCCCGATGGCGGTCAGCTTGTCGGGCAGGTCCTGGCTGATGCCGCGCAGGATGCATTTGAGGTCGTCGACCGCGCCGCGCTCCTTCAGCGTCACGTGGCCCTTCATGTCGAGGGCCGACAGTTCGGTGATCCGGGCGCCGAAGCCGTCAAAACCCTTGAGCGCGACGGCCGGGGCGGCGGGGTCGGCGGCCAGGGTCTTGCGATAGGCCTCGACCTGCAGTTTCAGCCCGCCGGCCCGCTTGACGATGTCGGCGAACAGCGGCTCGCCGGCCACCGACAGGGGCGCGCTGACGGACGGAACGGCGCCGGGCGCGGCGGTGGCCGGACTGGTCGAGGCCAGCCAGAGCAGGGCGGAAAAGGCGATCGCATCACAGGACATGGCGTTCTCCCCGCAAAAAATCGTCAATGGTCGTCATGACGCTGCGGTATCGGTTTGGTAAGCCCCAAGCCGTAAACGCCGATTTACCATCTTGCCAAAAAGGACTGCCCCCATGGCCGATCTCGCCGCCGCCTGGACCCGCCTGCAAGCCGCCGCCAAGGCCGCCGGCGACAAGCGCATTGTCGAGATGTTCGACGCCGAGCCCGACCGCCTCGCCAATCTGACGCTCGACGTGGCCGGCCTGCATATCGACCTGTCGAAACAGGCCTGGGACGAGGCCGGTCTGGAAGCCGCGCTCGACCTGGCCCACGCCGCCGATGTCGAGGGCGCCCGGGCCCGGATGCTGGGCGGCGAGGCGATCAACGGCTCTGAAGGCCGGGCCGTGCTGCACACCGCCCTGCGGGCCTCTGCCGGCGCCGACATCAAGGCCCAGGGCGTGCCGGTCATGGCCGAGGTCGAGGCCGTCCGTCAGCGGATGAAGGCCTTCAGCCAGGCCGTCCGCTCGGGCCAGATCAAGGGCGCCACCGGCAAGCCGTTCAAGGCCATCCTGCACATCGGCATCGGCGGCTCCGACCTGGGCCCCCGCCTGCTGTGGGACGCCCTGCGGCCGGTGAAGCCCGAGATCGACCTGCGCTTCATCGCCAATGTCGACGGGGCCGAGTTCCTGCTGACCACGGCCGATCTGGATCCCGAAGAGACCCTGGTGATCGTGGTCTCCAAGACCTTCACCACCCAGGAGACCCTGTCCAACGCCACCGCCGCCCGGGCCTGGCTGGCCGACGCCCTGGGCGAGCAGGGCGCCAACCAGCACCTGGCCGCCATCTCGACCGCCCTGGAAAAGACCGCCGCCTTCGGCATCAGCGACGAGCGCGTGTTCGGCTTCTGGGACTGGGTGGGCGGCCGCTATTCGCTGTGGTCGTCGGTCAGCCTGTCGGTGGCCGTCGCGGCTGGCTGGGACGCCTTCCAGGGCTTCCTGGACGGCGCCGCCGCCATGGACGCCCACTTCGCCAGCGCGCCGCTGGACCAGAACGCCCCGGTGCTGCTGGCCCTGGCCCAGATCTTCAACCGCAACGGCCTGGACCGCCGGGCCCGCTCGGTGGTGCCCTACGCCCACCGCCTGCGCCGCCTGGCCGCGTTCCTCCAGCAGCTGGAGATGGAGAGCAACGGCAAGTCGGTCGGCCCCGACGGCCGGCCCGCCCCGCACGGCACCGCCACCGTCGTCTTTGGCGACGAGGGCACCAATGTCCAGCACGCCTATTTCCAGTGCATGCACCAGGGCACCGACATCACCCCGATGGAGCTGATCGGCCTGGCCAAGTCCGACGAAGGCCCGGCCGGCATGCACGAGAAACTGCTGTCCAACCTGCTGGCCCAGGCCGAGGCCTTCATGGTGGGCCGCACCACCGACGACGTCCGCGCCGAGCTCACCGCCAAGGGCGTGTCGGACGCGGAGATCGCCACCCTGGCTCCGCAGCGCACCTTCGCCGGCAATCGTCCGTCCACCCTGCTGCTGCTGGAGCGCCTGACGCCCCGGACCTTCGGCGCCCTGATCGCCCTGTATGAGCACAAGACCTTCGTCGAGGGGGTGATCTGGGGCATCAACAGCTTTGACCAGTGGGGCGTCGAGCTGGGCAAGGTGATGGCCGGCCGCATCCTGCCGGAACTGGAAAGCGGCGCGACGGGGAGCCATGATCCGTCGACGGCGGCGCTGATCGAGCGCTTGAAGGTCTGATCCTTCTCCCTTCCCCCTTTTGATGGGGGAAGGGCGGGGATGGGGGTGACACCGCCGGACGGTTTCACACCGGCCGCGCCCCATCCTGAACCTCTGTCACCCCCATCCCCAACCCTTCCCCCATCAAAGGGGGAAGGGAGTCGTCACAGCTCATGCTCGTCCTCCTCCTCCTCCGCCTCCTCCTCCTCCTCCGCCTCCTCCTCGTCCTCCGCCTCCGCCGCCCGGCCCAGGCTCTCGATCGCCGCCAGCCGGCCGCGCCAGTCGCCTTCCGGGACGGCGTCCAGGGTGTCGATGACCTTCAGCATGGTCTCGAAGATCTGGTAGTGCAGTCGGCGTTGCAGCTCCGCGCTCGCCGCGCGGCGGGCCAGCGTCAAGCCGTTGTCGCCCGGCTGGGCGGGGGCGGGGGCGAGGGGGAGGGGCGTCCCCAAGGCGGTCTCGAATTTGTCGAACCTGGGCATCGGATGTCTCCTGAGCGTGGAAGAAGTTGGCTTGCGCGGACTCGCGGACGCGCGCGGGCGCCGACCCCCGGGTGACCCGGCGGGCTGGCCCCAAATCATTGGGGAGGCGGCGAAGCGTCCGGGGTCTGCCCGGATGAGACTGAGGGAGTACCGTTTCGACAGGACACGGGCGCTCCGCGCGATCGTTATCCGGGAGCATCGCCGGGCTGGCGGGGTGTTAATCCGCTCCGGTAGCTAGGCCCCCGGCGGGCGGAGGGGCGACGAACCCCGTCCGGACCGCGCGGGCGATTTCAGCCCGCGCCTGGCGCGCGTCGTCCGGGCGTCGGCAAAGGATGTTCCCGGCGGTCTGGGCCTGGCCTCGACACGGCACGATCCTCGAGGGGTGTCCCGCTCAGCCAGACCCCGCCGGGCCTTCGACGACGGCCGACGGGCGCTACCCGCTCGACCGCCCCCATCACCCGTCAGATCGCCAGCTGGACGTCCTCCCCGGTGACGAGGCGAGACTCAGTATGCGGGCGGTTTGAGACCCGGGGACAAGTTTTCGATCGTCACGCTGGCTCACGGGGGCAGGGCGTTGAATTTGTTGAGGTCAGGGCAGGGATATCCCCGTCGGGGGACGGGGATTGGGGCCGTTTTGGCGCCGCCAAACCTTTCGTCATTCCCGCCCTTGTGGCGGGAACCCCTCTATCCGCCGCAGGTGCGGGAGGGGCGAGGTGCGCGCGCCCTTCGCTGGCGTCTCATGGGTCAGCTGAACCAGGGGTTCCCGCCACAAGGGCGGGAATGACGGAAAGTTAAGGGCACGCGATGACCCCGACCGCCCCAGGTCGGAGCCATCCTTACATCTCTTGGAGGCTGCAGCGTGCGGGTCTGGGCAGGTCAGTCAAGGACGGCTTCGCCGCCGCGGAGCGGCCGCCCGGAGGGCGGTCCTTGAGTGACCTGCCCAGACCCGCGATCGTCTCGCCGTGAGATGTAAGGAGGGGTGGACTTACCAGTTAAGGTTGGGTTGACTGACCGTTCGAAATTAGGGGGCACAATGATCACCATTGCCGACGAAGATGCCCGCCTTCTGGTCAGGGCAGTTAACGAGGGCGAAGCCGTCCTGTTTCTGGGCGCGGGAGCGTCGGCAACCTCGACTTTGCCGCCGACGAGAGATTTGCCGGACCGCCCCATTAAGCAAGGGTGGCAATTGGCAAAATTGATCGCTGAAACTGCCGGGCTTGCCTATGACGACGGAGACGAACTTCCTGATGTTCTGGGCGGCGTGCTTGGAGCTCGGATGAGCGAGGAGAAATTTCACAAGATCCTCGCGGCAGAATTCACAAATGTACGCCCATCGACCGAACTTCAGCAACTGTTCGACTATACTTGGAGGCGGGCATACACATGGAATATTGATGACGCTGTTCCCAACATAAGGGGAGCAGTTCAAGTGCGTCGCCCCTTTAATGGTATCGCAGATAAAGTTTCTGAGCAGGTCGGGCTTGAGTACTTACAGTTTATATTTCTTCATGGCGACGCATTAAAGCCAGAGCATGGATTTATTTTTAGCCCATCCGAATACAACAAGCGCATTGCTGAAAATAGGCACGATTGGTATCGTCAGGCAGCATCGGATTACGCGATATACACGCCTGTTTTCATAGGTAGCCGACTTAAAGAGCCTATATTATCTTTAGAACTGGATCGTGCCCGCCCAAATCCAGGAGCCGGCCTTGGTCTTGCATTTTTAATTACTCCAGATCACTTTTCCGAAGTGAAGCTTGCGGATCTAAAGGCGCGCAATATTGTAGTCATCAAGGCAACTCTCGCCGAATTTGTTGGTTGGCTACGAGAAAAAACCGGAAAGACAGTCACGCCTATCGATGTCGCGCAGAGGATAAATGCTTTTGCCAAAGAGTTAACAGAGAGGTTCGATGTTAATAGTTCTGACGTTGATATAGCGCAATCGATTATTGTTCATACGTGGAAAGATACAAAGCATAATGCGGATTTATTGACTGGAGTTTCTCTTCAGAAGGCAGCCCAGAACTACCTTGAAGGATCTCCACCCACGTGGAGGATATCGGCGACCGACGTTCCCGTCTGGCTAAGCGGAACGCAAAACCTATATGAAGAATTGAAGAAGGCCGTCGATGATCGGGCGCGCGTCTTTATAGTCTATGGTCAATCTGGAAGCGGCAAGACCACAGCGACTATTCAAGCGCTTCTCAGGATAGTCCGCGAAGACGAAATGAAACGGCTTTACGAATTAAAGCCAGACGTAAAATCTTTGCGATCTTCTTTAAATCTAATTTCACGCCTCCACAAAGGAGAGCACGTAATAGTTTATATAGGTGACGCATTTATATACGGAGACTCTCTGTATGAAGATATTGCGAGCACAATTTCTGGAAATATCACCGTGGTCACTGGTGCTCGGTCAAATGAATGGCGCGAACACATTGAGCGTCGAATCGGAGATATTAGTGTTTCTTTTCAATATCAAAGATTTTCCGAAGACGATTTTCAGCCACTTATCGATCGTCTATTGGAATATGTACCAGCGCCGCGATTCAAGAAGTTGCCACCATCACAAAGGCTGGACAGGCTTCGAGCGTCACGTAGTCAGCTGCTGATCGCACTCAAAGAGGCGACAGAGTCTGAGAAATTTACCAGCGTTATAACTAAAGAATTCAAATCTCTTTCTGACGATGCGTGTCGAGCGCTCGCATTGATCGTGGGAATCTCAACAATTGCGCGAACCGGAATATCTGCGTCTGCCGCGAGGGAGGCGTATCGGTATTTCGGGTTTGCTAGAACGTTCGAGCAAGCGCTGCGGGCGCTCGATGGAATTGTTTCGGAGACCACGGGAGGAAGGCTGGTAGCAAGGCACGAGGTATATGTCCGCCACATAATCGACAATGTGGCTGCATTTCCTAGCGTTGTATCTGCCATTGTTGGAATTCTTCGTACCTATACAAAATATAATACACCTATAGTTAAGAATGTTGGCCGCCAAGATGCACTTCTATTTAAGTTTCTTCTAAATCATAACTTCAACGCCGATCTCGCGCGACGCCGAAATGACATGGAGACTGGCCTGAAAATATACGACGAGTTCTCAGTCGAGTTCCAGCTTGATGGGCATTATTGGCTTCAATATGGTCAATATTTAGTGGAAAAGGGAGATTTAGAGGATGCTATAAACGTCCTAAATAAATCTATCCAAGCTTACCCCGATAATTCTTACGCGATACACGCCTATGCGGATGTTCAATTGCGCGTGGCGATGGAGCGCGATGACTATGACTCTAAGACTATCGAGCTGATCGGTGACGCAGTTAAAGCTTTGGAAATTCAACACGCTCGTAAAGATCCGAATTCCGATCAGTACCCAATCGTGACTCTGTCGGAGCGGCATATAGGCGCCTTAATAAAGCATAATCAGAATACTCAGGCACTCGCGCTAGCGCGAAATTACTTCCGAGAAGTTGAAGAGTTGACGAAGCGCAACAATGCGGTTCCACTTCAGCGCGCGAAGGAACGGCTGGCCCATTATCTAACCTCAGGCATATGGGCCGAAAGCAATGGCACGGGTCGATCAGGTCGCTCTCGCCATCGCCGCCGTATGCCCCGGGGCCGTTAAGGGGCTCTACGCTGCGCTTCACCCCACCACCCCTTCCCCCGCCCCGCCCTATCCGCTATAGCCCCCGCCCAATGACCCGCACGCCGCACCATCACGGCCGCCACCACCATCCGACCTCGCCTCGCGGGATCGGCCGGGTCCGCTCGCTTTAACAGCAAGCCCCCTGCCTGAGCCCCGCCTAGCGGATGGGGCTTATGAGCAAGCGCCATCCGTCGAAGCCTTGAGTATCTAAGGACGACGATGACCGACTCCCCGAAGACCGACGCCAAGACAGAAGAAGCCTTCCGCCCCGAGGCCCGCGCCCCGCGCGGCTTCGCCGACAAGCGGGCGCGCGACCTGCGGGCCGAGCGCGCCATCCTGGAGGCGGTGTCGGCGGTGTATGAGCGCCACGGCTTCGAGGCGCTGGACACCGGGGCCTTCGAATATGCCGACGCCCTGGGCAAGTTCCTGCCCGACGCCGACCGGCCCAATGAGGGCGTGTTCGCGCTGCAGGACGATGACGAGCAGTGGATGGCGCTGCGCTATGACCTGACCGCGCCCCTGGCCCGCTTCGCCGCCCAGAACTGGGAGACCCTGGCCAAGCCGTTCCGCCGCTATGCCTATGGTCCGGTGTGGCGCAACGAGAAGCCCGGCCCCGGCCGCTTCCGCGAATTCATCCAGTGCGACGCCGACACCGTGGGCTCGGCCCGGCCCGAGGCCGACGCCGAGATCATCGCCATGGCCGTGGCGGGGCTGGAGGCGGCGGGCCTGCCGCGCGGCTCGGCGGTGCTGAAGATCAATAACCGCAAGCTGCTCAACGGCCTGCTGACCGCCGCCGGGGTGGAGACGCAAGGCCAGAAGCTGGCGGTGCTGCGCGCCGTCGACAAGCTGGACCGGCTGGGCGTCGAGGGCGTGCGGCTGCTGCTGGGCGAGGGCCGGCTGGACGACAGCGGCGCCTTCACCAAGGGCGCGGGCCTGGTGGGCAAGGCGACCGACGCGGTGCTCGACTTCGTGCAGGCGGGATCGGGTGGGCGCGCCGAGACCCTGGCCAAGATCGCTGATGTGATCGGCGGCTCGGCCGAGGGCGATGAGGGCTTGAATGAGCTCTCTTTGATCGACGCGGCCCTGAAAAGCCTGGGCGTGGCCGACGATCAGGCGATGTTCGAGCCGTCGATCGTGCGGGGGCTCGAGTACTACACCGGCGCGGTGTTCGAGGCCGAGCTGCTGCTGTCGACCCTGGATGAGAAGGGAAACAAGGTCTCGTTCGGCTCGATCGGCGGCGGCGGGCGCTATGATGATCTGGTGGCGCGGTTCACCGGCCAGCAGACCCCGGCGACGGGCTTCTCGTTCGGGGTGTCGCGGCTGGCCTCGGCCCTGCGGGCGGCCGGGCGCGAGCCGGGCGGGACGGCGCGGGGACCCGTGGTGGTGATCGTCTTCGACCAGGCCCACATGGGCGAATATTTCGCGGTGGCGGCCGAGCTGCGCAACGCCGGGATCGCGGCCGAGGTCTATCTGGGAACCTCGGGCATGCGGCCGCAGATGAAATATGCCGACCGCCGCATGGCCCCGGCCGCCATCATGCTGGGCGGCGACGAGATCGCGGCCGGCACGGTGACGATCAAGGATCTGGACCTGGGTCGCCAGCTGGCCTCGGGCGTGGCCGACAACGCCGCCTGGAAGGCCGAGCGTCCGGGTCAGCAGACGATCCCGCGCGCCGAGCTGGTGGCCGCCGTGCGTCGCATCATCGCCGGCGGGGAGAACGGTCAATGAGACTGGAACCCGCCATCCCGGCCGTCGCGCTGGACGCCATCCGCGCGCCCCTGGCCGCCGCCGGCGCCGTGCTGACCGACGCCCCGGTGCTGCAGCCCCTGGGCCTGCTGCTGGACCTGGCCGGCGAGTCGATGCGGGCGCGATTGTTCGTGGTGTCCGGCGACGGCGGCGAGGAGGCCTGCCTGCGCCCCGACTTCACCGTGGCCATCGCCCGCCAGCACCTGGAGGCCGGCGCCGCCTCGGGGCGCTATCTCTATGACGGCAAGGCCTTCCGGGTGGCGCCGCGCGGCAGCGACCGGGCCGAGGAGTTCCTGCAGATCGGCGTCGAGGCCTTCGAGGCCGGCGACCCCGTGGCCGCCGACGCCGAGATCGCCGCCCTGGCCTGGGCCGCCTCGGCGGCCGGCGGGCGCTCGGACCTCTCCCTGATGCTGGGCGATGTGGGGCTGTTCGCGGCCTTCATCGACACCCTGGACCTGGCGACGCCTTTGGCCGCGCGGCTGAAGCGCGCCTTCACCCGGCCGCGTCAGCTGAAGATCGAACTGGACGGTTCGTCGGCCTCCGGACAAGCGCTGGGCGAAGATCAAAGCCGCATCGCGGCGCTGCTGGCCGGCCTGCCGGAGGGCGAGGCCTCGGCGGTCTTGCAGGAGCTGTGGTCCCTGGCCGGCATCGAGCCGGTGGGCGGCCGCCGTCCGGCCGAGATCGCTCATCGCCTGGTCGAACGCGCCGAGGACGCCAAGGCCGGTCGTCTGTCGACGGACCAAGCCGATGCGGTGCGGGCTTTCCTGGCGGTCAGCGACCGTCCGGACGCGGCCCTGGACGCCATCGCCGCCCTGGCCGGTCCGCAACGCGCGGCGCTGGACGCGGCGATCGCCGCCTGGCGGGCGCGGCTTTCGGGGCTGGCGGCGCGCGGGGTCCCCGAGGACTGCATGGTGCTGGCCGCCGCCTTCGGCCGCGCCTTCGGCTATTATGACGGCTTCCTGTTTGAAGTGCGCAGCATGGCCCTGGGCGAGGACGCTCCGGTGGCGGCCGGCGGGCGCTATGACGGCCTGCCAGCTCGCCTTGATCCAAAGAGATTGGGCGCCGAGACGACGACCGGCGCGGTGGGCTGCATGGTCCGTCCCGCCCGAGCCTATGCGGGAGCAGGCCAATGAGTGGGCAAATGATCTTCGCCATCCCCTCCAAGGGGCGCCTGAAGGACCAGGTCGAGGCCTGGCTGGCCGAGTGCGGCTTCAAGCTGGAAATGGCCGGCGGGTCGCGCGGCTATTCGGCTGAACTGTCGGGCCTGCCCGGCGTCTCGGTGCGGCTGCTGTCGGCCGGCGACATCGCGGCGGGTCTGGATGCGGGCGAGCTGCACCTGGGGGTCACCGGCGAGGACTTGCTGCGCGAGCGCGGCGACGACATGGACAGCCGGGTGATGCTGCTGCGGGCCCTGGGCTTTGGCCGCGCCGACCTGGTGGTCACGGCGCCCAAGAGCTGGCTGGACGTCGACACCATGGCCGATATCGACGCCGTCGGGCACGTTCATCTGGCCCGCACCGGCCGCCGGCTGCGGGTGGCGACCAAATATGTCACCCAGACCCGGGCCTTCTTCGCCCGCCACGGGGTGGCCGACTATCGCATCGTCGAGAGCAGCGGCGCCACCGAGGGGGCTCCCGCGGCCGGGGCGGCCGAACTGGTCGTCGACATCACCACCACCGGCGCGACCCTGGCGGCCAATGGCCTGAAGATCCTGACCGATGGCGTGATCCTGAAAAGCCAGGCCCAGCTGACCGCATCCCTGATCGCCGCCTGGTCGCCCGATCAGCTGGCGTCGCTGCAGCGCCTGCTGTCAGTGGTCGAGGCCAAGGGCCGGGCGCGGACGCTCGCCACCCTGGTCTGGCCCGCCGAGCAGGACGACCTGGCCCAGGCCGCCGTCGCCGGCTTTGTCGCCAAGGGCGGCTCGCGCCGGACCAATGGCGCCTTGCTGGCCACCGCCGATCTGTTCGAGGCCGCCGCCGCCCTGGCCGCCGCCGGGGTGGAACCGGTCACCGTGTCGCGTCCCGACTATGTCTTTGAGTCTCGCTCGAAGGTTCTGGACGATCTGGCGGCGCGTCTGAAGGTTAGTATTTGACGTAAGTGTCAAAAAACATCCCAACAGATCGCTGATAAGTTTGACCCTCGCGTCCAAACAACGGCTTTTTTGTCAAAAAACGTCCAACCCGTTGCGGAAAAAGGCTTTGATGCGTTGACACTGTCATGGTTTTGACGTTTCTTGATCCTGCAAGGAAGAAACGAGCCCATCAGAGAGCTCCCTTCCTTCGGCGTTTCGGGGAGGAAACGCCCGCCTAGATCGATTGATCGACAAATAGCCAGCCCGCCGCGATTATCCCCCGCGGCGGGTTTGGTGTATCTGGGCCCCGGTTCAAATAATTGACGCTAGAGTCAAAAAGCTTTCGCCGACCCCAAAGCGCCCGAGATCTGGCGGTGGCGTCGGGAGGCTTGAAGCCCCCGTTAAATGGCGCACAATCCCGGCCGGGGCCGCCCAGCGGCGCGGCAAACCTCCGGGGGGACGGTCATGATCAGGATGGACGGATCGGCGGACGCCAAGAGCCAGGCCGGCGCGTCGCCGTCAGAGCTGATCGACGCGCGCATCCAGGACCTGGGCGACTGGCGGGGTGAAACCCTGGCCAGGGTCCGCGCCCTGATCCATGCGGCCGACCCGCAAGTGGTCGAGACCTGGAAGTGGCGCGGCGTTCCGGTGTGGGAGCACGCCGGCATCCTGTGCACCGGCGAGACCTACAAGGCGGTGGTCAAGCTGACCTTCGCCAGGGGCGCGGCGCTGGCCGATCCGGCCGGCCTGTTCAATTCCAGCCTCGAGGGCAATACCCGCCGCGCCATCGACCTCCGCGAAGGCGAGACGATCGACGAAGCCGCCTTCCAGGCCCTGATCCGCGCCGCCGTAGCGCTGAACGGGGCCAAGCCCGCCAAGGGCAAGCGCGGGGGCTGAGCGCGGGGCGGGGGATCAAGCCGTCAGCCCCGAAATCATCTTGCTGGATCGGCGCCGCGCATCCCCTCGCGGCGCCGGAAACGCGGTTGAGGACCGCCGGTCGCCCGGCGGTCCTCGTGTCGCGCGATCCGTCAGACCTCAGGTCGGCGGGACGGCGAAGAGAATCGGGATCGTGATCTCGCCGCCGTCGATCGGCTGTCCGTCAAGGGTCTTGGGACGCATCTGGAAGATCTCGGCCAGTTGCAGGGCCGCCGCGCCAAAGCCCTGGTCGCCGGGACTCTCGCGCCGGACCGCGCACCCCGTCAGACGACCCTCGGCTGTGACGCGGCAGTCGATCAGCGCGCGGCCGCCTGTCTTGGCGGCGGCGGCCGCGGCCGGATAGAAGCGGGCCATGTCATCGCCCGTGGGCTTGGCCGCCCAGTCCGGCTTGGTGATCAGGTGAGCGGGGCGCGCTTCGGCGGCCCAGACCGCGCCGGCGCCGGCAAGGCCGACGAGCGCGACCAGGCCAAGGCCGGCGAGCTTTCGCGCGGGGCTTCTGGCGGGGATGTTCAACATGGCGAGTCTCTCCTTCAGGGGATGTGCGCCGCCGGCCGGCCAATGGCAGCCGAACGGTACGACGCGGGGAGCCAGCAGGGTGTCGAGCAGCGTCTCGGCATAGAGCCGGCGCGCCTCGGGGCGACGCAGGACCACGGCCTCGTCGCAGGCCATTTCCTGGTCCAGGCGCAGGCGATGAGCGCCCAGATGGACCAGCGGATTGAACCAGGCCAGGCATTGGGCGGCCACGACCAGGACGTTGACGAGGGCGTCGCCGCGCGCCAGGTGGACCCGCTCGTGGGCCAGGACGAGGTCGCGGGCCTCACCCTGGAAGCGGGCGTCGAAATCGGCGGGGACCACGATGCGCGGCCAGGGGCAGGCCAGCACCATCGGTCCGGCCCCGACATGCCGGCCCTGAAGCAGGGTCGGGGCGTCGGGATGCGGCGTCAGGCGTCCCAGGGATCGCGTGAACCGGGTCTGGCGGATGGCGAAGAGCACGGCGGTGACGATCACCCCAACGGTCCAGACCAGCAGGACCAGCGACGCGGCGGCCGATGTCGTCAGCGCCGCCGGCACGGCCTGGCGCGCGGCCTGGCTCGCGGTCAGGACGATCGGCGCCAGCGGCGTGGTGTCGATCGGCGCGGGCAGCAGCGCCGCCAGGACGCACAGCGGCGGCGTCAGCCACAGCAGGTAGGCGGCCAGGGCGCCGAAGCGCCGGCGGACCGGCCCGCGCAGGGGCAGCACCGCCAGGACGCCGCCGGCCAGGGCGAGGTTGGCGCTCGCCAGCGCCGAGAGGGCGGCGGCGCTCATTTGCCGATCCTTTCGACCAGCGCCTTCAGCGCGGCGATGTCCTCGTCGCTGAGCTTGTCGCCGTCGGAGAAGTGCATGACCAGCGGGGCCAGGCGACCTTGGAAAAGGCGGTCCAGCAGGCCCTGGCTTTCCGCGCCGACATAGGTCTCGCGGCTGATGAGGGGCGCGTACTGATAGCGCCGTCCATCGGCCTGGGCCGCGACGGCCTTCTTCTTGACCAGGCGGCTGATCAGCACCTTCACGGTGCCATCGGTCCAGCCCTGGGGCTCGCACACCTCCGTCATGATGGCCTCGGAGGTCAGCGGACTGCGCCGCCACAAGGCCTCCATGACGACGCTCTCGGCGGCGCTGATCTTCATGCGTCTCTCCCGATGACAAGTGTCAACGAATCGACGTTGACACTTGTCATCGAACTCGTCAATCCGCGTTCGGCGAGGGGGCTCGCAGAGCCTCCGCGACTTTCAGGATTGTCCGTTTCTTGCCGACCGTGTCGGAAAGCGCCTGCGCCAGGCTGCCGCCATGGCCCTGGAGGATGAGCTTTCCGATGTTCGCGCGCGGCGCGGGGAGGCGTTGACGGTTGTCACGAAGCCATGGCGACTCATTCGCATAACGGGGGTATTCAACTGTCCAAATTGCTTTGGGCCAAGACGCGCGGGGGACACGCATGAGCACGACACCAAGCCAGACGCCGTCTAAGGACTTGGCGTTCTTTCGAACCACAATCACGGCCATGGCCATCGTCGAGATCGCCGGCTTTGTTCTGCAGTTGGCCATGAGGCGATCAAGCTTTGGCGCGCCGCTGATCGTCCATCTGCATGCCGTCGTCTTTATGGGCTGGGTGGCGATCCTCGTCACCCAGGCATGGCTGGCGGCCGGCGGCGGGGTGCGCCTGCACCGTGCGTTGGGCGGGCTGGCGGTGATCTGGATGCTGGCCATTGTGGTGCTGGGGCCGCTGGTGACGATCGCCTCGGCGCGCACCGGGCGCGTGCCGTTCTTCTTTCAGCCCCAGCATTTCGTGATCGCTAATCCGGTGACCCTGCTGGGGGCTGTCGGCCTGTTCGTCGCCGCCGTCGTCTTGCGCAAGAACCGTGAGTGGCACCCGCGCCTGCAGGTCGGGTCCTTCATGATGCTGATGGGCCCAGGCGTTGGCCGCATCATCCCCATGCCGTTCCTCAAGCCCTATGCGTTCGAGATCGCCACCGGGCTGGCGGTGATCGTGCCGCTGATCGGCATCGTGCGAGACTGGCGGGTGCGCGGTCGGCCGCATCCGGCCTGGTTCTGGGCGATCGGCGTGCTGGTCGCGACCTTGGTCGTCGCGCGTGTCATGGCGCTGTCGCCTGCCGGGGAGGCGATCTTCGCTGCCGCCACGGCGGGCAGCCCCGCCGCGCATACGGACGGTCTGGTCTATCCCAAGCCGCCGCCGCTCTAGAGCCTTTTAGCTTTATATGGAATCATATGAAGCGTCTAAAAAGGCTCTAAATCATATACTTAGAGCGCGATAGCCGCCGAAACCGCGTACACTTTCGGCTATCGCGCTCTAACGGCCAGATGCAAAAAGGGCCGGTGATCGCTCACCGGCCCTGATCGAGGCCCGGGATTGGAGCCAAGGAGAAGAGGGTCTGGCGACTACCAGATCTTCACCCGGTCTTCCGGCGCGACATACAGCTTGTCCCCCGGTTTGATGTCGAAGGCGCTGTACCAGCCCGGCTGATTGCGGATCGTGCCGTTGACCCGGTAATAGGCCGGCGAGTGCGGGTCGCTGGCGACCTGCTGCTTGAGGGCGTCGTCGCGGGTCTTCTGACGCCACACCTGGGCCCAGCCCAGATAGACGCGCTGGTCGCCGGTGAAGCCGTCCAGCACCGGGGCCGGCTTGCCCTTCAGCGAGGCGTGATAGGCGTCCAGGCCAAAGCCCAGACCGCCCATGTCGCCGATGTTCTCGCCCATGGTCAGGTCGCCGTTGACGTGAATGCCCGGCAGGGGCTCGAAGGCCGAGTATTGCTTGCCCAGCTTGTCGGCCTGGGCCTTGAACTTGGCCGCATCGGCGTCGGTCCACCAGCCACGCAGCACGCCGTCGCCGTCGGACTTGCGGCCCTGGTCGTCGAAGCCGTGGCCGATCTCGTGGCCGATCACCCCGCCGATGCCGCCATAGTTGACGGCCGGATCGGCGTCGGGATGGAAGAACGGCGCCTGCAGGATGGCGGCCGGGAAGACGATCTCGTTATTGACCGAGTTGTAGTAGGCGTTGACCGTCTGCGGGGTCATGCCCCACTCGCTCTTGTCGACCGGCCCGTTCAGGCGCTCGACGTCATGGCGCCAGTCGAAGGCGCCGGCCCGCAGGTCGTTGCCATAGGCGTCGTCGGCCTTGATCTCCAGCTTGGAATAGTCGCGCCACTTGTCGGGATAGCCGATCTTGACGGTGAACTTGGTCAGCTTGTCCAGGGCCTGGGTCTTGGTGTCGGCGCCCATCCAGTCGAGGTTCTCGAGGCGGACCTTGAGCACGTCGCGGATGTTGTGGACCAGATCGTCCATCTTGGCCTTGGAGTCGGGCGGGAAGTACTGGGCGACATAGTCCTTGCCGACCGCTTCACCCAGCATGTTGTTGACCTGGCCGACGCCGCGCTTCCAGCGCGGGCGCTGTTCGGGCTGGCCCGACAGGGTCTTGGCGCGGAAGTCGAAGTGGGCGTCGACGAAACGCTTGGACAGCAGCGGCGCGGCGTTGTCGGTGACCTTGAACGCTTCCCAGGCCTTCAGGGTGTCCAGCGGGGTTTCGCTGTAGATCTTGGCGTATTTCGGGAACGACGTGTTGGTGGTGACGATGAAGCGGTCGACCTGGGGCAGTTCGGTCCCGGCTAGATAGCGCTTCCAGTCATAGCCCGGCGTCAGGGCCTGAAGTTCCGCCAGATTGGCGGGATTGTAGGTCTTGTCGCGGTCGCGGCGCTCGACCCGGCTCCACGAGGCCTCGGCCAGACGGGTCTCGAAATCGACCACGGCCTTGGCGTTCTGGGCAGGCTTGTCCCAGCCGGCCAGGGTCAGCATCTTCTCGACATAGACCAGATAGGCGGCCTTCTTGTCGGCGAACTTGGCGTCCAGATAATAGTCGCGGTCGGGCAGGCTCAGGCCGCCGGTCGACGAATAGACCGCATAGGCCTTGGGGTTCTTGGCGTCGGTCGAGATATAGACGCCGATCAGGCTGGAATAGGGCGTGACATTGCCCGTTCCCATCAGGGCCGTGAAGTCGTCCTTGGTCTTGACCGTCTTGATCTTGGCCAGCCACGGCGTGATCGGCTTGGCGTCCAGCGCCTCGATCTGGGCCTCATTGGTGAAGGCGCGATAGGCGGCGCCGACCTTGGCGGTGTCGCCGGTGGCGGCCTTGTTGTTGGCGGCGGCCTCGATGATGGCGCGGGTGCGGGCTTCGGACAGTTCCGACAGCTTGTCGAAATTGCCGTAGCGGGTGCGGTCCGACGGGATCTCGGTGCGGGCGGCCCAGGCGCCGTTGGCGAACTCATAGAAGTCGTCGCCCGGCTTGACGCTGGTGTCCATGCCGCTGAGGTCGAAGCCCCAGGCGCCGTAGCGCGGCGAGTCCAGCGAGGTGACATCGCCGGCCGCGCCTTCGGCGGCGGCGGGCAGCAGCGACTGCAGGGTGCAGGCGTCGTTGAGGCACAGGTGGTCTTCCTGGGCCTGAGCGCCAAACGCCGACAGCGAGAGCGCGGCCAGGGCGGCGGCGCCGAACCAAACTTTTTTCATCAAAAACGCGTCCGTGAGTGATTGCTGGCGACAATCTGCCCCGTTGAGGCAGAAACGCCTTCCTTACAAATTTGTCATGTCCGCGCCCGCGACGCCATCAGGGATGCTGGTGATCCATCATCATGGCCGGCGAGGCCTTCGGCGGCGCCCGTTGCACCGTGAGGTCGACCGTGACGCGGCGGCCGTCGGCGAAGACCAGGGTGACGGGCGCCTTTTGCCCGACGCTCAGCGCCTGTTTCAGCCCCAGGATCATCAGGTGATAGCCGCCCGGCGCCAGGGTCAGCTTGCCGCCGGGCGCGATGGTGGTGGTGTCCTGCCGGCGCATGGTCATGATGCCATTGGCCATGGACGACTGGTGCAGCTCGACCTTGCCGGCCAGGGGGCTTTCGATCGCGGTCAGGGTTACGGGCTTTGTCCCGGTGTTGAGGATGGTCATGAAGCCCACCCCGTTCATGCCGGCCTGGGCCGGACGGCTCCAGGGGTTCTGAACCGTCACGGGGCCGACCTTGTAGTCGCCGGCCCAGGCGGGGGCCCAGACGGCGGTCGAGACGGCGGTCGAGACGGCGGCCAGAGCGGCAAGGGCGAGCAGGGGGGGGCGAAGCATCGGAGCTCTCCGGATCAGGGCTGATGGGCGGCGGGGATGTGGGCCAGGGCGATGAGGCAGGGTGCGATCCTGCGCATGGATGTCGCTCCTAGAGCCTGATTGTGGTCATTAAGCGATCCCTCCTCGCCCGGTCCAGAAGACGGCCGTGCTCCATAGCCGCCGCCGGTCTAGCCGAGCGGAAGCTCGGGCTCGCTGTCGAGGTCATCGGACGCGTCCGGCAGGGGCATCGGTCGCTCGATCCGTGCACGGATCTCCGGATCCTTCAGCAAGGCCACGCGCATCACCTCGCGGGCGCGCGGCGCCGCGGCGCTGGAGCCGAACTGGCCGCCATGCTCGATGATCACCGACAGGGCGTAGCGCGGGCTGTCATAGGGCGCGAAGGCGATGAACAGGTTGTGGTCCTTCAGCTTCCAGGGAATGCCCTGGTTGCTGCGCGAAGCGCCCTGGGCGTACTGGCGCACCTGGGCCGTGCCGGTCTTGCCGGCCATCAGCACGTCGCCCAGGCCCAGCTGGCTTTGTCTGAAGGCGCCGCCGGTCGGGTCATTGGCCACCGCCGCCATGCCGGCGCGGACGATCTCGAGGTGTTCATGGCTGAAGGGCAGGTCTGGCGCCGCGTCGCCACGCGGCAGGTCGACCCCGCCGACCGACTGCACCAGCCGGGGGTTCAGCGCCTTCTTGCCATTGGCCAGGCGGGCGCACATCACGGCCATCTGCAGGGCGCTGACATTGATATAGCCCTGGCCGATGCCGTACGGCACCGAGTCCCCGGGGTGCCAGACCGGGTCGCGCTTGAAGGTCTTCTTCTTCCACGCGCGTGACCCCACCAGGCCCTTGCGCTGGCCGGGCACCCCGATGTCGAAGATCTGGCCATAGCCGAAGGCGGTGGCGGCCGCCGCGATCGGGTCGGGACCGATCCGCAGGGCCATCTGGTAGAAATAGACGTCGCACGAGTTCTTGATCGCATCGTGCATGTTCTGCGAGCCGTGACCGCCCTTCTTGTGGCAGTGCCAGACCCGGCCGCCGAACGACCACCCGCCGGTGCACAGCACCCGCTCTTCGGGATTGATCCCCGCCTCCAGCGCCGCCATCGCCACGGTCGGCTTGAAGGTCGAGCCGGGCGGATAGGTGCCGGTCATCACCTTGTCGAGCAGGGGCTTGCGCTCATATTCGGCCAGGGCGCGGTATTCGGCGCCGGACAGGCCCCGCACGAAGCGATTGGCGTCGAAGCTGGGCGCGGACGCCATGCACAGCAGGTCGCCGGAACGGCAGTCGATCACCACGATCGCCCCGCTTTCCTCGCCCATGACCTCCAGCGCGCGGTTCTGGATGTCGGCGTCGAGGGTCAGGTGAACTTCCTTGCCGGGAAGGGTGGGAATGTCGCCTTCGGGATTGAGGCGCACCGTCCGCCCCTGGGCGTCGACCTCGACCTTGGCGCCGCCCGAACGGCCGCGCAGGTCGCGGTCGAACGACTTTTCGACGCCGAGCTTGCCGACCCGAAAGCCGGGATTGTGCAGCAGTTCCTGGTCGGGATCGTTCTTGGCCGCCGCCAGGTCGCGGTCGGAGACCTTGGCGACATAGCCGATCACGTGGGCGAAGGCGCCGCCGAAGGGATAGACCCGCACCTCGCCCATATCGGCCGTGACCCCGGGCAATTCGGGCGCGCGGATATTGACGCGGGAGAACTCCTCCCAGGTCATGTCTTCCATCACCGCGACCGGTGATTTCCGGGGCGCGCGGGCGATGTCCCTGAGCAGGCGTTCGCGGCGATCGGCGATCGGCACCAGCTTTTCAAGATCGGTCAGGGTCGCCTCGATATCGACGCCCTTGTCCTTGGTGATCATCAGCCGGAAGTTCGGCCGGTTGGAGGCCAGGGAAACGCCGTTGCGGTCGACGATCAGGCCGCGCGGCGGCGGCACCAGGCGGAAGTTGAACTGGTTGCCGGCCGAAAGCTTCTGATAGCGCTGGGCGTCGACCAGCTGCAGCTGGGCCAGCCGGGCGCCGAGGGCCAGCAGGCCGACGCCCGTCAGGCCGCCAACCAGAAAGGCGCGGCGGTGGAAGACGCCCTGCCGCTCATTGACCTCGGAGAAGAAGATCGACGGTTCGCTCATCGCGGCGCCGCGGCGTCACGCCGGCCCTGCTGATCGCTTGCAAGCCCTCGGAAAGATCGCGCACGCACAGCCTCAAAGGTGGCAAGAACCATGTCGCGGCATCACAAACTGAAGTTGATCTGCAATCTTGATCTACTTCCCAATCGGTCGCGTCAATGCGCCGCGCGGGAGCGAACGCAGGAAAATTGCAGGTCAGCGCGGCCCCGCCGGGGAGAGAGGAAATCTGTAGCGGCGGTCAATGCCCCGCGGGCCCCGCCGCCATGCGCGGCGCGCGGGCCAGCATGCCCTTGGCGATCTCGTCCTCGCCGATCAGGGCGTGGGTGGCGCCGGCCGCTTTCAGCAGGTCGACATCGGCGTCGGTATAGGCGCGGGCGATGATCTGGGCGTCGGGATTGGCGGCCCGCGCCTGTTCGATGATCCGCGAGGCCTCGAACGGGCTGGGCACGGCGACGAACAGGTGGGTGGCCCGGGCCAGGCCGGCCTTCAGCAGCACCTCGGCCCTGACCGCATTGCCGCCGACCGTCTCGAACCCGGCGGCCCTCAGTTCGGCGGCGCGCTCGGCGTCGTCCTCGATGACCACCAGCGGGGTGTGGTCCTTCAGGCCTTCGGCCACCCGCTTGCCGACCCGGCCATAGCCGACCAGCAGCGCGTGGGGCAGGGCGGCGGCGACCAGCGGCGGCTCGCCGGCGGCCTTGCGCTCCTTGTCGATCATCTTCGGCAGGATCCTGTCGAGGATCACGAACAGCAGCGGATTGACCAGGATCGACAGGATGGCGCCGGCCAGGATCAGGTCACGGCCTTCGGGCGGCAGCAGTTTCAGCGACACGCCCAGTCCGGCCAGGATGAACGAGAACTCGCCGATCTGGGCCAGGCTGGCCGAGATGGTCAGGGCGGTGCTCATCGGGCGGCGGAAGGCCAGCACGATGATCAGGGCGGCGATGGACTTGCCCACCACGATGATCACCAGGGTGGCCAGCACGGCCAGCGGCTCGCGCAGCAGCACGCTGGGATCAAACAGCATGCCGATCGACACGAAGAACAGCACCGCGAAGGCGTCGCGCAGCGGCAGGGTCTCATTGGCGGCCTGCTGGCTCAGCTCGCTCTCGGCCATGATCATGCCGGCGAAAAAGGCCCCCAGGGCGAACGACACGCCAAACAGCGCCGAGGATCCGAACGCCACGCCCAGGGCCATGGCCAGCACGCCCAGCCGGAACAGCTCGCGCGAGCCGGTGTGGGCGATGCGGTGCAGGATCCACGGGATCACCCGTCGTCCGACGATCAGCATCAGGGCGACGAAGGCGACCACCTTGCCCACGGTGATGGCGAAGGTTCCGGCCACGCCGCCGGGGCCGGGCGCGGCGGCCTCGCCGCCCAGCAGGCCCGAAAAGGCCGGCAGCAGCACCAGGGCCAGCACCATGGCCAGGTCCTCGACGATCAGCCAGCCCACGGCGATCTTGCCGCGTCCGGTCTCGATCAGTCGCCGCTCCTGCAGGGCGCGCAGCAGCACCACGGTGGAGGCCACGGACAGGGCCAGGCCAAAGACGATCCCCGCCCCGACGCTCCAGCCCAACAGCAGGGCCAGGCCGATGCCCATCCCCGTCGCCGCCGCGATTTGCACGACGGCGCCCGGGATGGCGATCTTGCGCACCGCCATCAGGTCCTTCAGCGAGAAGTGCAGCCCGACCCCGAACATCAGCAGGATCACGCCGATCTCGGCCAGTTGCGGCGCCAGTTCCTGGTCGGCCACATAGCCGGGGGTGAAGGGGCCCACCAGCACCCCGGCCAGCAGGTAGCCGACCAGGATCGGCAGCTTCAGCCGGTTGGCGATGGCGCCGAACACGAAGGCCAGTCCCAGGCCCGCGACGATGGTGACGATCAGCGAGGTATGGTGCAAAGGCTCTCCTTGACGATCAACGTTTTCGGGCGTACTCAACCAATATGGGTGACAAAGTTCGGACCCGCTAGATGCCCCACGCAAAAATTCTTCTGCCAGCCCAGTGCCGAGGCGCGCGAGGTCTGCTCAACTGGTCGCAGGGCGATCTGGCGGACCGGGCAGGTGTGTCGCGCAGCACGGTCAAGGATTTCGAGACCGAGCGTCACGCGCTGCACCATAGCACTGAACGCCTGCTGATGGAGGCCATCGAGGCCGGCGGGGTGACGCTGATCTTCGCCGACGCGGCGGGCCCGGGCGTAAGGCTGAAACAGGCGATCTGAACGGAAAGAGGACAAGGCGTGCCGCACGAGGTCTCCCCCGCGGACTACAAGGATCTGGTCCTGTTCCTGGCCACCGCGGGCGTCGTTGCGCCGATCTTCAAGCGCCTGAAGCTCAATCCCATTCTCGGCTTCCTGCTGGCGGGCGTGGTCCTGGGGCCGTTCGGCCTGGGCCGGTTCATTCCGCTGGCGCCGTGGCTGGACTATGTGACCGTCGACAATCCCGACGAGATCGCCCAACTGGCCGAGTTCGGCGTGGTCTTCCTGCTGTTCATGATCGGGCTGGAGCTGTCGTGGGAGCGGCTGCGGCTGATGCGCAAGCTGGTGTTCGGCCTGGGCGCGGCCCAGGTGATCGGCTGCTCCCTCGCCCTGGGCCTGGGGGCCATGGTCCTGGGTCAGCCGCCGGTCTCGGCCCTGGTGATCGGCGCGGCCCTGACCCTGTCCTCCACCGCCATCGCCGTACCGGTGCTGGCCGAGCGGCGGCGGCTGCATTCCGACGGCGGACGGGCGACCTTCTCGGTGCTGCTGTTCCAGGACCTGGCCGTGGCCCCGATCCTGATCACCCTGACCATCCTCGGGCGCGGCGACGGGACCTTCGGCCTCAAGGACCTGATGGCCCTTGGTCCGGCCGCCATCGGCCTGGGCGCGATCGTGCTGGTCGGCCGGCTGGCCCTGCGGCCGATGCTGAAATCCGTCGCCAAGGCCAAGAGCGAAGAGATGTTCATGGCCGCCTGCCTGCTGGTGATCATCGGCGCGGGCCTGGTCAGCGCCCTGTCGGGCCTGTCGATGGCCCTGGGCGCCTTCGTCGCCGGGGTGCTGCTGGCCGAGACCGAGTATCGCCACGAGGTCGAGGTCAAGATCGAGCCGTTCAAGGGCCTGCTGCTCAGCCTGTTCTTCGTGTCGCTGGGCATCCGGCTGGACCTGTCGCTGCTGGTCGCCGAGCCGTTCCTGATCCTGGGCGTGGCTCTGGGCCTGCTGGTGACCAAGGCGGCGCTGATCTTCGGCCTGGGCCTGGCCTCGCGTCTGGGCAGCAAGGCCTCGGCCGAGGCCGCCCTGGTGCTGGCGGCGGGGGGCGAGTTCGCCTTCGTTATTCTCGACAACGCCATGGGCGCCCATGTGGTGTCGCGCGAGATCGGCCGGGCCGTGCTGGTCTCGGCCACCCTGACCATGTTCCTGATCCCGGCCCTGGCCGCCCTGGGCGCGCGGCTGGGCCGCAAGACGGCCCTGCAGAAGGTTTCCGAGGCTCCGTCTGACACGCCGGACCGGGTCGGACCCGAGCCCCAGGGCCAGGTGCTGGTGGTCGGCTATGGCCGGGTGGGCCAGATGGTCGGCGATATGCTGGGGCGCCACGACCTGCCCTGGATCGCGATCGACCGCGACGCGCGCCTGGTCGAGCAGGGGCGGCGTGACGGCAGCCGCATCTTCTATGGCGACGCTTCACGCGCCGAACTGCTGGAGCGCTGCGGCCTGGCCACGGTGCGGGCCCTGGTGGTGACGATGGACGCCCCCGACGGCGTCGAGGCGGTGGTCGCCGCCGCCCGCGGGGCGCGGCCGGACCTCGCCATCGTGGCCCGGGCCCGCGACGCCCGCCACGCCGCGCGGCTGTACGAGCTGGGCGTCACCGACGCCGTGCCCGAGACCATTGAGGCCAGTCTGCAGCTTTCGGAAGCGGTGCTGGTCGATATCGGCGTACCGATGGGCCTGGTCATCGCCTCGATCCACGAGCGCCGCGACGAATATCGCAAGGTTCTCAACCGCCCCGACGCCCTGGGTGGCCGCCGCAAGCGGCTACGGGACGCGTCGCTGCGCTAGGCGGCAATTGGGGCGTCGCTGGCCCGGAGCCCTTCGGGCGGCCTTGGGCGCCGGACGCCCTCTCAGCCGCAGCCGCCGCCCGCGAGGTCGCTGCCGGACTTTCGCCTCCCGGGCGAACGGCCGATCCAAAATGGCGAGACTGCGACAAGGCGCCGCCTTTTCATGCACCAAGCCCTTGCGCAACGCGGATTCACGTGCGAACGAACCATACTGGCGCGCTCAGCAGCAATCTCGGCCGATGCGCTCGCAGGTTGACCGATTGGGAACGGTCGCGTTTTGCTTTCTGGACCGGGCGTCCAGATCGGCGAAACCTGACCAGTGTGGCTTTGCTGACACTTTCCTGTGACGTTCACCTTGGTATAACGATGCTCGGTCGTTTTCGGCCGGAGCAGGGCAATAGAGGGCTCTTGATATGAAATTCAAACTCCTGGCGGGAGTCGCTCTGGCTGCGGTTTGCGCCGCATCGGGCGCATCCGCTCAAGAGACCGGCTGGTACGGCGCGGTCGATCTTGGCTACCACTGGCCGACGAGCATGGGCACCGAGTCCGACGCCAACGCTCCGGACGGCGCGCACTATCACTATGAGTGGTCGGCGGACAAAGACTGGGCCGGCTTCGTCCGTCTCGGCTATCAGTTCACGCCGAACTGGCGCGCTGAACTCGAAGGCGGCTATCGCCCCGGCGATCTGACCTCGGTTCGCGGCAACGCCGTGCGCCAACAGCCCCGCGGTCTGTGCACCCCGGGCGTGACCCGCACCGCCGCCGCGCCGACCTGCGGCTCGCCGGACGGTTCGATCGATTCCTGGACCCTGATGGCGAACGTCCTGTACGATTTCGCTCCGGACGCCTGGATCAACCCCTTCATCGGCGCCGGCATCGGCATCAACCGTCTGGACGTCAAGGCCCTCGGCCAGTTCAGCGGCATTTCGTATCCGCCGGGCACGACCGCCGCTCAAATCGCGGCCACCCCCAAGATCCAGAACCTGACCGTCGATGACGACGATCTGGCGATCTCCTACCAAGCCATCGCCGGCGCCTCGATCAAGGCGACCGACAAGCTGAAGATCGACGTCACCTATCGCTATCTCGGCGCCGCCAACGAGCATTCGTGGCAGTCGAGCGGCTCGGGCAACCTGCAACCGGGCGCCTTCACCGGCGGCTACAAGGACCAGTCGGTGACTGTCGGCCTGCGTTATTCCTTCGCAGCCCCGCCGCCCCCGCCGCCCCCGCCGCCGCCCCCGCCGCCCCCCCCGCCCCCGCCGCCTCCGCCCCCGCCGCCTCCCCCGCCGCCTCCGCCGGCGTATGAGGCTCGCGAATTCATCGTCTACTTCCCGTTCGATCAGTCGATCCTGACGCCGGAAGCCCAGTCGGTGGTTTCGGAAGCCGCGAACTACGCCAACGCCGGCAAGGCGACGAAGCTGGTGGTCGTCGGTCACACCGACACCTCGGGTTCGCCCAAGTACAACGTCCGCCTGTCGGAACGTCGTGCGAAGGCCGTCGCTGACGCCCTGGTGGGTCAAGGCGTCGCCGCCGACGCCCTGGCTGTCGACTGGAAGGGCGAAAGCGTTCCTGCCGTCGCCACCGGCGATGGTGTGAAGGAACCGCTGAACCGCCGTTCCACGATCTCGATCAACTTCTAAGATCTAGATCCATCTGATCTGGGAAGGGCCTGGCGGCGACGCCGGGCCCTTTTCTTTTGGGGGTTGGTCTGGCCCCGGGCGCGCGAGAGAATCACGGCGCCCCTCCAGACGGCCCAGAGGGTGGGCCTGCCTGTTTTCTCGGCCGAAATGACGCCGATCGTGGCCGATGGCGCGTTTGCCTGTGAGCGAACAATGATGTCCGGGGACTGACCGCTCGACCTGGCTTGCGGCGTGCTGTCGCGGGTGGAAAAACTTCACACGGGCAACCCGTTGATCCTGCCCAGCAAGTTGGGAGCGTTCACAGCTTGTTAACGAAAAACTCGCGCCCGAGGCGCATCTCGCCGTTGACGAGTCGTTAGCCACTGTGGCCCCATATGTGGGCTGAGGGGGCTCCTCGGCCACAAGATGTAGCGGCTGGGCGGGGCGTTCCCTTTTCCGGAACACGCTGATTGATTATGGATTTTGCTCATGACCGGCAGTGAAGCGGCGAAGATGACTGCGCTCCCCAAGGGCCGCACCGAGGGCTTGCGAGTCGCCGAGCGCCCGAAATTGGCGCTGGTGCGCAAGGTTGAGGTCGATCGCTCGCGCGACGCCCTGCTGACCGATTTCGGCAAGACCACCCTGGAAGATCGCTATCTGCTGCCCGGCGAGTCCTATCAGGACATGTTCGCGCGCGTGTCGACGGCCTTCGCCGACGACGCCGACCACGCCCAGCGCGTTTATGACTATATGAGCCAGCTGTGGTTCATGCCCTCGACCCCGGTGCTCAGCAACGGCGGCGCCGAGCGCGGCCTGCCGATCTCCTGCTTCCTGAACTCGGTCTCCGACAGCCTGGACGGCATCCTGAGCGTCTGGAACGAGAATGTCTGGCTGGCGGCCAACGGCGGCGGCATCGGCACCTACTGGGGCGGCGTCCGCTCGATCGGCGAGAAGGTGAAGGGCCAGGGCCAGACCAGCGGCATCATCCCCTTCATCCGCGTGATGGACAGCCTGACCCTGGCCATCAGCCAGGGCTCGCTGCGTCGCGGTTCGGCGGCGGTCTATCTGGACATCCACCACCCCGAGATCGAAGAGTTCCTGGAAATCCGCAAGGCGTCGGGCGACTTCAACCGCAAGTCCCTGAACCTGCACCACGGCATTTCGATCAGCGACGAGTTCATGCACGCCGTTCGCGACGGCCAGAAGTTCGGCCTGCGCTCGCCCAAGACCAACGAAGTGCTGCGCGAAGTCGACGCCCGCGGCCTGTGGCAGAAGATCCTGGAACTGCGCCTGCAGACCGGCGAGCCCTATCTGATCTTCTCCGACACCGTGAACCGCGCCATGCCGCAGCACCAGCGCGAGCTGGGTCTGTCGGTGCGCCAGTCCAACCTGTGCAGCGAGATCATGCTGCACACCGGCATCGACCACCTGGGCAATGACCGCACGGCGGTCTGCTGCCTGTCGTCGGTGAACGCCGAGACCTTCATGGAATGGCGCGACCATCCGCTGTTCATCGAAGACATCATGCGCTTCCTCGACAACGTCCTGCAGGACTTCATCGATCGCGCTCCGGAGCCGGCCAAGGCCGCCGCCTACGCCGCCATGCGCGAGCGCTCGGTGGGTCTGGGCCTGATGGGCTTCCACAGCTTCCTGCAGAGCCAGAACGTGCCGTTCGAGAGCGCCCTGGCCAAGAGCTGGAACATGCGGATGTTCAAGCACCTGCGCCGCGAGGCCGACAAGGCCAGCATCACCATCGGTCAGGAAAAGGGCCCTTGCCCGGACGCCGCCGATCGGGGCTCGATGGAACGCTTCTCGCACAAGCTGGCCATCGCCCCGACCGCCTCGATCTCGATCATCTGCGGCGGCACCTCGGCGGGCATTGAGCCGATCCCGGCCAATATCTACACCCACAAGACCCTGTCGGGCTCGTTCGCGGTCAAGAACCCCTATCTGGAAAAGCTGCTCGAGGAGAAGGGCCACAACACCGACACGGTGTGGGGTTCGATTCTGGAAAACGAGGGCTCGGTCCAGCACCTGGACTTCCTGAGCCAGGACGACAAGGACGTCTACAAGACGGCCTTCGAGCTGGATCAGCGCTGGGTGGTCGAGCTGGCCGCCGACCGTACGCCGGAAATCTGCCAGAGCCAGTCGGTGAACATCTTCCTGCCCGGCGACGTCGACAAGTGGGACCTCCACATGCTGCACTGGCAGGCTTGGGAGCGCGGCGTAAAGTCGCTGTACTACCTGCGCTCCAAATCGGTTCAGCGGGCCGCCTATGCGGGCGCCGACGTCGCGCTGGAGTCGACCGGAGGCTTCGATGTCGCGATCAAGACCGACTATGAGGAATGCCTCGCCTGCCAATAGGCGGATCAGTGGGCGAAAAAATTGAACAAGGTTAAGCGGCGGCGGGGAGAAATCCCCGCCGCCGTTTGCATTTCGGGAACGTTTCGGGGCTCAACCTGTTGACCATGTGAATATCCGTCGCGGTGGACAGCCGCGAATTACGAGATAGGCTCATGATAATTGGGACGGGGAGATCCGCCGTGCGGGTCAATAGAACGAGGCATTCGGCGCTCTATCTGACGGCTATGGCCTTTGCCATGGCCATCGCACCGACATGCGTCGCTCATGCCGCCGTCAAGGGCGGCAAGGCCGTCGCCGCATCCAAATCTCCAAATGGGGTGGCCGCCGCGCCAGGCAAGGCCGCGCCGGTCAGTTTCAAGCTGAAGCCGTCAACATCGTCCGACGCGGCGATGAAGCTGAGCGTTTCGGATATCCGCCCCGCCGCGAACGCCGCCGGTTTCGCGCCGCGCCCGGTCGATGCGCCCGAGGCGCAGGTCGACGGGGAATTCGCCCTCTCGCCGGCCGCCGCGTTCGGCGACGCCCGCCTGCTGGACGCCGATCGCTATTATCAGAACCGCGGCGCGGTCAACTGGCGCTCGAACGCCTTCGTGGTCAGCGAAAAGGCCGGCTCCGTCGATTCGGTCAGGGTTTCGATGGCCAGTGTGTCGCGCATCGCGGCCATTGCGCCCCTGACCCTGGCGCGCGCGGACGTCGACGCCTTCGACGCCGAGGCTATCGACGTCACCCTGACGCGCGGCTGGCCTTCGGCGGTGAAGTTCGCGGCGGGCAAATATGCGCTGGACGTCACGCCGCATGCGGGCTTCGGCTTCGGCGGCGCGGGCGGATCCGCCGAGGCGGGAGCGACCGTGCGGCTGGGCAAGAATGTCGAGGATCGCGTCAGCGACTCCCTGGGCCTTCGCGACGGCGACGAGGCCTTTGGCCAGCGGGGCCGTTGGTACATCTTTGCCGCCGCCAGCGGCCGAGCCGTCGGGCTCAACATGCTGCGCGGCCAGGATGGCGACTGGAGCCGGGCCGGAATGACCTCCGACGTCAACAGCAAGCTGATCGGGGACTCCCAGGCCGGCGTCGCCTGGCGGCGTGGCCCCATGCAGGCCTCGCTGGGCTATATCCATCGTGAGATGAAGGCCAAGGACGTCATTATGGGCATGGCGACGCAGAAAGATTCGATGGTCGCCCTGTCGTTCAGTCTCAAACCGAACTGGTAGGCCTTACGGCGCTTGAGTTTCGCGCCGTGATCGTGCGATAGCGCCCGTCATGAGTGATAGCGAGCCCCCGCGCCGCAAGATTTTGAGCCTCAAGAGCGGCGTCGCCGCTCCCGGAGGCCCCAAGCCGCTTGAGCGTATCGCCAGGCCGGCGCGCCCCTTTATGGCCGAACCGCCGCCCCCCCCGCCGCCGCCCCCGGCGGTCGGCGACTGGAAGTGCAAGCCCTGCGGCACGCGGTTTGATCCGTCGCCCGATCTGGCCGACACGGACTCGGTTCGCTGCCCGTCGTGCAATGCGCGCCTGGGCCTGGCCAGCGACTTCCGCAGCGATCCGCCCAATCTGGAAAAGCTGCGCGCGCGTCATCTGAAGCGCTGAGGCCGAGCGGCCTCAGACCTGTGGCTCTTCCAGGTCCGGGCTGGCCGGTTGCAGCGTCGGCGGCCATTTGAAGAAATCGCGCCATCCGCCGGTATCCGGAGCGGGGTTGGTCCACAGCGCGTTGCGGCTGGTCAGCTCCACGGCGGCGTCGAAGATCTGCTGCATCGTCGCGGTGTCGAACCGCAGCATGTTAAACCCGTCGAAGCTGGGCGGGATCGAGGCGATGCTGAGCGGAAGATGATGCCGTGCGCAAAAGCCGGCCGCCAGGCTCAGGGCCTGGCGATAGGAGAAGCGCAGCATGGCTTCGAAGCCGCGGCCCATGATCGAGGCCACGCCGGGCGGGGTCGAGCGCGGCGGCGGATCCAGAACCGTATTGACGATCACATAGACCCGCCCGCGGCGCAGGCGCTGGCCCAGGCTGCGCCAGTGCAGCAGGGCGTCGGGCATCAGGAACAGCGGCGCGGCGACGCCGCCGTCCACATGCATCTCCTGATAGCGCTCGCCGCCGGCCTCGACGTCGAACAGCTTGGCCGGAAACAGGCCCGGCACCGAGGCCGAGGCCAGCATCACATCCCGGAACAGTTTCAGGGCGTCGGGGCCGCCGTGCGTGGCGATGGCGCCCATGTCCCAGATCGAGGCCTTCTGGCTGTCGAGATTGGTGGTGGCGACCAGCAGGCGACGGCCCAGGGCATGCTGGACGGCCACGGCCTGCAGCAGGTCGTCATTGATGAAGGGCGCGATCAGGGCTTCCAGGCCCTCGCCCTTGAACAGTCCGGTGCCTCGCCCGGCGGCGAAGGATTTCAGGCTCAGCAGCTCGGCGGCGTGGCCGCCGATATAGGCGTCGGCCAGCCGGTCGTCCCAGGTGTCGCCGACAAAGGCGAGCGGGGCGATCAGGGCTCCGGTGCTGACGCCGGTGACGATGGCGAAGTTGGGCCGCGCGCCCGCCTTGGTCAGTCCGACCAGGACGCCCGCCCCGAACGCGCCGCCGGCCGCGCCGCCGGACAGGGCCAGGATATTGAATTCGTCGCGGCCCAGCAGGGCGCGGGTGGGGGCCAGGCGGTCAGCGACCGCGTTCAGGGCCTGTCCGGCCTGATAGGCGGTCAGGCGCACGCCGGGAAAGCCCACGACCTCGGCCACCTCTTCGGCGGGCGGGGTCGCCAGGCGCTTGCCGCGCAGGGGATCGGTCGACAGCCACTCGCGGAACAGACCCTGCAGGGTGATCCGGCCGGTGTCAGGCAGGCCGTTCAATGGCGTCTCACCGCGCGCCGGCCAGGACCACGCCGACCAGGACGGCGGCGTAGTGCAGGCCCGCGCCGCCGATCACATGGCCGTGCCAGATGGCGCGGCGGAACTTCAGGCGCTGCATCAGATAAAAGACCGTGCCGGTGGAATAGACCAGCCCGCCGATGGCCAGCAGCAGCAGGGCCACCCACGACATGCCGTTGAACATCGGCTTGATGGCCACCAGCACCAGCCAGCCCAGGGCCAGGTACAGACCGACCCAGAACCGCTTGTCCAGACCGGGCAGGAACAGCTTGGCCAGGACGCCGACCGTGGCCACGGTCCACACCGCCGAGGTCATGCCGATCGCCCACCAGCCGGTCAGGTTCTGGGTGGTGAAGGGCGTGTAGGAGGCGGCGATCATCACGAAGATGCCGGCATGGTCAAAGCGCCGCAGCAGCGGCTGCCAGCGGGCCTTGGCGAAATTATAGGCCGTCGACAGCGACAGCATCAGGATCAGCCCGACCGTATAGACCGAGACCGCCGCGACCTGTCCCAGACTGCCCAGGCCAAAGGCCAGGCCCAGCAGGATCCCGCCGCCCAGCAGCGCGCAGGCCAGACCGGCCAGGTGCACGATGAGATCGGCGATCTTCGCGCCGGGGGTCGGATAATGGGTCGGGGTGATGTCGGTCATTGAATCAGTCTAACGGCGCCTTGTGACACATGAACAACGATCATCATGGCCACGAAAAGGCGCCGGGTCGTTAAGAAATCAAGCCTCGCGTCCCGTCAAAGATCAGCTTTGCGCCGACCGCGACCAAAAGGACATAGATCACCCGGTAAAAGCCCTCGGCGGGAACTTTTCGCACCAGCCAGACCCCGGCCCAGGTCGAGGCGATGGCCAGGGGCAGCAGCACGCCGGCCGTGGCCAGCACCTTGGGCGTGAACTGGCCCAGGGCCGCATAGGCCGGGACCTTCATCCAGTTGACGACGGCGAAGAAGATGGCGCTGGTGCCGATGAAGGTGTCGCGCGGCAGGCGGCGCGGCAGCACATAGATCTGGAACGGCGGGCCGCCGGCATGGGCGATCTGGCTGGTGAAGCCCGCCGCCATGCCGCACAGGGCGCCCAGCCACGGCCGGCCCGGCGTGCCCGCGATCTGCGCCGCCGCCTTGACGAGCCGCTCGGCCCACAGGCGCTGCACGGCGAACACCACGGCGATCAGCCCCACGGCCAGCTCCACCGCGCTGCCCGGGACGAAGGCGGCCAGGGCCCAGCCCAGCACGATGCCGACCGCCGCCGCCGGCAACATCAGCTTCAGCAGGCCCCCGTCCCAGCTTCTGCGGAACGCCCAGACGCTGACCACGTCCTGGACCAGCAGGATCGGCAGGATGATCGAGGCGGCGGTCACCGGCGACACGGCCAGGGCCATCATCGGCACCGCCACCACCCCGATCCCGGCGAACCCGCCCTTGGCCAGGCCCAGCAGGATCACGGCCGGGATGGCGACGGCGTAGAACAGCGGATCGGTCAGCATGGACAGGGGCTTAGCAGCTAGGGCTTTGCGAGGCCACGGGCCGCAACGACAGAGCCCTTCCCCCTTTGATGGGGGAAGGGTTGGGATGGGGGTGACAGCGCTTCAGGATGGGCGCGGCCAGCGAGACATCGTCCGACGGGGTCACCCCCAACCCCGCCCTTCCCCCATCAAAGGGGGAAGGGAGAGGACCGGAGCGACCGCCTAAGCCCCCAGCATCACCTCGGCGATCTGCACGGCGTTCAGGGCCGCGCCCTTGCGCAGGTTGTCGCCGGTGACGAACAGCGCCAGGCCGTGGGCCACGGTGGGATCGGGGCGCAGGCGGCCGACAAAGACCGGGTCCTGGCCCGTGGCGGCCAGCGGGTTGGGCACGTCGTCCAGCACCACGCCCGGCGCTGCGGCCAGCAGGGCCGTGGCCTGTTCCACCGAGATCGGCCGCTCGAACTCGGCGTTGATCGACAGCGAGTGACCGGTGAACACCGGCACGCGCACACAGGTGCTGGACACCGGCAGGCCCGGGATCTCGAGGATCTTGCGGGTCTCGTCGCGCAGCTTCAGCTCTTCCTCGGTATAGCCGTCCTCATCGAGCACATAGTTCAGCGGCACGACGTTGAAGGCCAGGGGAACCACCCACTTCTCGGGCGGCGGCAGGGCCACGGCGTCGCCGCTCAGGGCCAGGCCCGCCACGTCGCCGCCGAGACCGGCCGCCAGCTGCCTGGCCAGGACCTCGATACCGGCCACCCCGCCGCCGGACGCGGCCTGATAGGTGCTGACCGTCAGGCGCTTGAGGCCGGCGGCCTCGTGCAGGGGCTTCAGGGCCGGCATGGCGGCCATGGTGGTGCAGTTGGGATTGGCGACGATGCCCTTGGGGATGTGGTTGAGCGCGTGCGGATTGACCTCCGACACCACCAGCGGCACGTCCGGATCGCTGCGCCAGGCCGAGGAATTGTCGATGACGATGGCGCCGGCCGCGGCGGCCTTCGGCGCCAGGACGCGCGAGGTCTCGCCGCCGGCCGAGAAGAACACGATGTCCAGGCCGGAGAAGTCGGCGGTCCCGGCGTCCTCGACCACCACTTCAGTATCACCGAACGCCAGGCTCTGGCCGGCCGAGCGGGCCGAGGCGAACAGGCGCAGGCTGGCCAGCGGGAAGTTCCGCTCCGCCAGCAGCTGGCGCATCATGCCGCCCACTAGTCCGGTGGCGCCGACGACGCCGACATGGGGGGGATTGGATCTGGAAAACCTGAAGCTCACGGGAATAAGTCTCCTGAAGGGGCGGAGGCGCGGGGAGCTTTGGATCTCTGCAAGAGAAGAGCCGCCCCGCGCATCGGCGGGGCTGGCTGGGATGCTCGCTAGATCGCGCGCAGACCCGAAACCGCCCCACCGAAGCGGGTCGTTTTTGGGGTCATAATCGGGGTCGCAGCGATTTGCATCGGGGTGGTGAATAGCGGGAGGAGCGGTGGAGGTAAAGGGCGCTCTGGGGAATAATGATGCGGGGAGGGTGGCGCGCCGCGTGCGGAGGGGCATGAATGTGCCGCTGGGGGCTCCAATTCCCCGTCATCCCGCGCTTCATGCCCGGGACCCATCGATCCGTCGCACGGACGGCGCCAGAACGATCTCTCACGCGAAAGCTGAACCATGGGTCCCGCGCATGAAGCGCGGGATGACGGGTGCTTTTGAGGTTTCTTCTCCCCGGAGAAGGGAGCCCTCCCTAAATCTCACGGCGAGACGATCGCAGGGCTGGTCCGCTTTCAAATGACCGCCCGCGTCGGCGAGGCCGCGCCTTAGACCCTTGCTGGCGAGCCTGCTCTGGCGTCTGACCGTGTCAAGGACGACGCTCCGCGTCGCCGCGACGCGGCCGCCGGAGGCGGTCCTTGACACGGTCAGACGCCAGAGCTCCGATCCACCAAGGATTTAAGGCGTGGCCGCATCCGGGGCGGATGGGCTGTCCGACATGGATGGGTGGCGGACTTCGCCCCCGCCCCTCACGCCTGCTGCCCCAACCGCTCCCACCCGTCAAAAAACGGGAACCGCTGCGCCCAGAACGCGGCCAGCCTCGGATCGGCGTCCACGCGCCGCACCACCTCCGCCATCTTCGGCGCGACCTCGTAGAACCGCACGCG
Source organism: Caulobacter sp. FV2ps19 (assembly GCF_058681035.1). Classification (NCBI taxonomy): domain Bacteria; kingdom Pseudomonadati; phylum Pseudomonadota; class Alphaproteobacteria; order Caulobacterales; family Caulobacteraceae; genus Caulobacter; species Caulobacter sp. FV2ps19. The sequence goes on from NZ_CM178729.1 coordinate 1,020,367, forward strand.
CCGGGGCCCCCAGCGGCTGACCACGGCGACATAGAGGTCCAGCACGCTCATCTGGTCGCCGAGCAAGTATCGGCCCGGCGAAAGCTGACTCTCCATCATCGCCCAGCAGTCGGCGATGCGGTCGGCGGTGGCGGCCTTGATGCGGGCCTGAACCTCGGGGTCGGGACCGCCCAGGCGCGAAGGATCATCGCGCACCCAGAACAGCGCATAGATCGCGGCCGGCACGAAGACCATCCAGCGCAGGAACTGGGCCCGCAGCGGCGACTCGAGGGCGGGGGCGAGGCCCGCTTCCGGATGGGTGTCGGCCAGCCAGATCAGCATGGCGGCGCTCTCGGTGATCGTCTCGCCGGCCGGGGTGACCAGGGCCGGGATCTGTTTCAGCGGGTTGACCACGGCCACCTTGGCCTGCTCGGACTCGCCTTCCCAGGTCGGCGCCTCTATGACCGCATAGGGCTGCCCCAGCAGGGTCAAAGTGGCCTCGACGGGCACGGAACCCGAGCCAAGCGCCCCATAGATGGTGTATGCTGCGTTAACCATTGATTAGCAATCTACCCACAACATGTTGTGTGCTGCGACCAACTGACCACTAGATGATCCGGTTGTCTGCGGTACGAAGAGAGCCTGTCTCGTCCGTTCGATTCGCGTCCGTCCGTCTCTGGAGCCGTTGCCGATGTCTGCCAAGCTTATCACCCTCCCGGGCCTCCTGACACCTTCGGCCGCTTACAAACCCTTCCGCTATCCGTGGGCCCACGAGTTCTGGAAGAAGCAGCAGCAGGTCCACTGGATGCCCGAAGAGATCCCGCTGGGCGAGGATCTCAAGGACTGGGCCGTCAAGCTCAATGACAAGGAACGGAACCTGCTGACGCAGATCTTCCGCTTCTTTACCCAGGCCGACATCGAGGTCGCCGACAACTACATGGAACGCTACGGCCGGGTGTTCAAACCCACCGAAGTGAAGATGATGCTGTCGTCGTTCGCCAATATGGAGACCATCCATATCGCGGCCTACGCCCTGCTGCTGGAAACCATCGGCATGCCGGAAAGCGAGTTCGGCGCGTTCATGGAATATGAGGCCATGCGCGACAAGCACGACTTCATGCAGAAGTTCGGCGTCGACACCGATGCCGACATCTGCCGCACCCTGGCGATGTTCGGCGGCTTCACCGAGGGCCTGCAGCTGTTCGCCAGCTTCGCCATGCTGATGAACTTCCCGCGCTTCAACAAGATGAAGGGTATGGGCCAGGTGGTGTCGTGGTCGATCCGCGACGAGAGCCTGCACTGCGAAGGCATCATCAAGCTCTACCACGCCTTCAACGCCGAGACCGGCGCGGTGACCAAGCCGGTGGCCGACGACATCGTCGACTGCTGCAAGACCGTGGTGGGCCTGGAAGACAAGTTCATCGACCTGGCCTTCGAGGCCGGCGAGATCCAGGGCATGACGCCCGAAGACATCAAGCAATATATCCGCTTCATCGCCGACTGGCGCCTGCGCCAGCTGCACCTGCCCGAGGTGTACGGCGTGAAGGAAAACCCGCTGCCCTGGCTGCAGAGCCTGCTCAGCGGTGTCGAGCACGCCAACTTCTTCGAGGCGCGGGCCACCGAATATTCCAAGGCCGCGACCCGCGGCCAGTGGCACGGCGGCGAGGGCGTGTGGTCCAGCTTTGACCAGCTGATGGCCAAGCGCCCGGAAAGCGCGCTGTCGGCGGAATGATCTCGTTCTTCTCCCCTTGCGGGAGAAGGTGTCATCCGAAGGATGACGGATGAGGGGTCGAAAGACCTGTCCGGACGGCGCGACGCGACCCCTCACCCGACCCCGGCCTTCGCCGGGGCCACCCTCTCCCGCAAGGGGAGAGGGTTTTGTTTGGGGGGAGCCCTTCATGACCAGCATCGCCCTGATCGGACCCGGCGCGGTCGGTGGGACCCTCGCCGCGTGGCTGGCCCAGAATCCGGCGCTGTCGGTGACCGTCTGCGCGCGGACGGCGTTCGAGGGGCTGGAGATCGAAGCGCCCGGCGGCCTGATCCAGGCCGATCCGGTCGTTCTGACCGATCCTGCCCAGGCCACGCCCGTCGACTGGGTGCTGATCGCCACCAAGACCTATGACACCGCCTCGGCCGAGGGCTGGCTGGAGGGCCTGATCGGTCCCGAGACGCGGCTGGCGGTGCTGCGAAACGGCGTCGAGCATGTCGAGCCCTTCCTGGACCGCCTGCCGGCCGGGCGCATCGTTCCGGCGGTGGTCGACATTCCGGCCGAGCGTCGCGCGCCCGGCAGGATCCTGCAACGGCGCGACGGCTCGATCCGGGTTCCCGACGACGCGGCCGGTCGCGACTTCGTGGCGTTGTTCGCCCACACCCCGATCGCCGTCTCGACCACGCCGGACTTCAAAAGCGAGGCCTGGAAGAAGCTGGCCCTGAATTGCGCCGGGGCGGTCAACGCCCTGATCCTCAAGCCCTCGGGCGTGGCCCAGGACGAGGGGGTGGCCGAGGTGATGCGGACCCTGGTGCGCGAGTGTGTGGCGGTGGGCCGCGCCGAGGGCGCGGATCTGGGCGACGACCTGGCCGACCAGGTCATCGCCGGCTATCGCGCCGCCGCGCCCGATGGCGTCAATTCGCTGCACGCCGACCGTCTGGCCGGACGGCCGATGGAGCTGGACGCCCGCAACGGCGTCATCGTCCGTCTGGGCGCCCGACATGGGATCGCCACGCCGGCCAACGCCATGGTGGTGGCGCTGATCGGGGCGGCGGCTGCGGGCTGAGCCGCTTGCCCGCCGATCGCTGTTATTTTAGCGTGACGGCATGGATCCGAGCCCCATCCGTTATACCGGCGGCTGCCTGTGCGGGGCGGTGCGCTACGAGGCCAGCGGCGAGCCGCTCTATGCCGGCCACTGCTATTGCGCCGACTGCCGCAAGGCGTCGGGATCGGGCTTCATCCCGTTCATGGGCTTCGCCGCCAGCGCCCTGCGCTTTAGCGGCGAGACGCTGAAATTCTCCAGTCCGGCGGCCAACGGTGGGGAGGCGGTGCGCAACACCTGCGCCGTCTGCCACGGTCTGGTGTTTGGCGGCGAGGTCGGACTGCACGACTCGCACACGATCTATGCTGGCTCGCTGGACGATCCGTCGCTGTTCGAGCCCCGGATCGCCATCTTCACCCGCGACAGGCCCGATTGGGCGATCATCCCAACGGCCCTGACGCGGTTCGAAGGCATGCCGACGGATTAAGGCCGGTCCTTCTTGGGGATCGCCGCGACTTCCTCGGGCGTCAGCTTGGTGATGGTCTTGGCGCGGATCGGCATGGCGAAGAAGCCGTCCGACACCCGCAGATCCAGATCGAGCGGCGCGCAAACGCGGTCGACGCCCCGTACCACGTTCACGATATAGCTGCCCGGCGACTGCAGCTGATTGGTCCCGTGCGCCAGATCGACGCGATAGACGTCGCGGTTGCGGACCTTCATGTAGAGCACGTCACGGCTGGGCGAGCTCCAGCCGCGCCAGTCCGACAGCGAGAAGCAGGATCGCTCGGGTCGGGCCGGCTTGGCGGGGGATTGGGCGTCCGGCGCCTGGGCCTGGGCTGAAGCGGCTAAGCCGGCCGCCAGGGCCAGTCCGATCAGGCCGCTGCGGGCCAATCCCTTGCGGGCCAATCCCTTGCGGACCAGGGTAGTGATGGCGGTCATGGTTGAAACCTCATGATAGCGTCCCCTTCTCCTAGATTGGCCCGCCCGAGAGGCGTGTCAATGTTCGGGTCAGGCCTTGGCGGGTTCGGCGTCGTCCTCGGGCATGTCGTCCAGCTCGCCTTCCCACTTGGCGACCACGGCGGCGGCGACGCTGTTGCCGACCACGTTGGTGGCGCTGCGGCCCATGTCCAGCAGGTGGTCGACGCCCAGAACCAGGGCGATCCAGGCTTCGGGCAGGCCGAAATAGGTCAGGGTGGCCATGATCACCACCAGCGAGGCGCGCGGCACGCCGGCGATGCCCTTGGAGGTGACCATCAGCAGCAGCAGCATGAAGATCTGTTGCTGGACGCTCAGATGCACGCCGTGCGCCTGCATGATGAACATGGTGGCGAAGGTGCAGTACAGCATCGAGCCGTCGAGATTGAACGAATAGCCCAGCGGCAGGACGAACGACACGATGCGACGGCGCACGCCCACCTTGGGCAGGCTGTCGAGGATGCGCGGATAGGCGGCTTCGGAGCTGGCGGTCGAGAAGGCCAGCAGGGCCGGGTCGCGGATCACGCCAAACAGCGGGATCACCCGCTTGCCCAGCACGGCGGCGGCGGCCAGGAACAGCAGCAGCCACAGGGTTCCCATGGTGGCGTAGAAGCCCAGAACGAACTTGCCGTAGACGGCCAGCATCGCCAGGCCCTGGGTGGCGATGGTCGAGGCCAGGGCGGCGAAGATGGCCAGCGGGGCCAGCTTCATGACGAAGTTGGTGACCTTCAGCATCACCGAGGCGGCCTGTTCAGCCAGTTCCAGGATCTGCGGGGCCTTGTTGTCCAGCGAGGCGACGGCGGTGCCGACGAACAGCGAGAAGACGACGATCTGCAGGATCTCGTTCTTGGCCATGGCGTCGAAGATCGAGACCGGCACCAGGTGGGTCAGGAAGCCCTTGAGGGTGAAGGCCTCGGTGCTGGCGGCTGGGGCGGCGGCGGTCGACATCTCGGTCAGGTTCAGGCCCTGGCCCGGATGCAGCAGGTGCACCATGAACAGGCCCAGCAGCAGTGACACGGCCGAGGCGCTGATGAACCACAGCATGGTCTTGGCCCCGATGCGGCCGACGGCGGCGGCGTCTTCCATGTGGGCGATGCCGGCCACCAGGGTGGTGAAGACCAGCGGCGCGATGATCATCTTGATCAGGCGCAGGAAGATGTCGGTGATCAGCGACAGGTTGGTGGCGGCCGTCGCCGCCTGCTCCGGCGCGAGAAACTGGTTGCAGGCCCACCCCGTGGCGACCCCGAGGATCATGGACGCGATAATCAGGAAGGCGAAGCGCTTGTTCATGAAAGTTCCTCGGGCGCCGGGCGGGCGAGACTGATTTTTGCGCCTGGCGTTAGGTATGACGTACGAGGGCGAGCTATCCGCAGCCCCCCGGGAATTTCAACCCTTTTGGCCGACGGGGGCGGGTTCGTCCATGCTCTTGAAAGCGGCGGCGTACGCAGGGGTTGGCCAAGGCGAATAAACAGGCTCGGTTTGTGTGCGCGAGAGGCGGATCGGCGGCCGCGGGTCCAATAAGTAATAAATCATTCCCGTTCGCGGGGCGCGCGTCTCGCCAATGTCGCGAAACGTCGCTATAAGAGGCCATGTCAAACCAAGAAAAAGCCATGGCCGTCGTTGAACGGCTCAATGAAGAATATGAGCGCGCCGTGGGCGCCCTCCGCACCGCCCTGCGGGCCTATCTCGAAACCGGCGCCCGGCCTGATCCTCAGGATCGCTTCAACGGCGCCTTCGCCTATCCCGAACTGCGCCTGACCTATGATCCCGAGGCCCTGCCGCCCAAGCTGGCGCGGTCCTATGCCCGGGTCAGCCGTCCCGGCGTCTATGCCACCACGGTGACCAAGCCGGCCCAGTTCAAGGCCTATCTGGTCGAGCAGCTGACCCTGCTGCTCAACGATTTCGACGTCGAGATCGAGGTCGACCGGTCGCGCCAGGAAATCCCCTATCCCTATGTGCTGGACGCCACGATCGACCTGAACCAGGCCGATGTGCGCTCGGAGGACATCGCCCGCTTCTTCCCGACCACCGACCTGGCCTTCATCGGCGACGAGATCGCCGACGGCGTCTGGGACATGGCGATGGAAGAAACCCGGCCGATGGCGCTGTTTGACGGCCTGCGCACCGACTTCTCGCTGGCCCGGCTCAAGCACTATACCGGCGCGCCGGCCGAGCACGTGCAGCAGTTCATCCTGTTCACCAACTATCACCGCTATGTCGACGAGTTCGTGCGCTGGGGCATCGAGCAGCTGGGTCAGCCGGACACGCCCTATGAGGCGCTGTCCTGCTCGGGCGGGCTGATGATCACCGCCAACACGGTCAATCCCGAACTGGCGGTGGCCGAGTCGACCTGGCGCAAGCACCAGATGCCGGCCTATCACCTGATGGCCCCGGGCGGGCAGGGGATCACCCTGGTCAATATCGGCGTCGGCCCGTCCAACGCCAAGACCATCTGCGACCACCTGGCCGTGCTGCGGCCCCAGGCCTGGCTGATGATCGGCCACTGCGGCGGCCTGCGCGACACCCAGACCATCGGCGACTATGTGCTGGCCCACGCCTATCTGCGCGACGACCACGTGCTGGACGCGGTTCTGCCGCCCGAGATCCCTGTGCCGTCGATCGCCGAGGTGCAGCGCGCCCTCTATGACGCCGCCAAGGCGATCAGCGGCGACAGCGGCAACCAGCTGAAGAAGCGTCTGCGCACCGGCACCGTGGTCACCACCGACGACCGCAACTGGGAACTGCGCCACAGCCTCTCGGCCCTGCGCTTCAACCAGAGCCGGGCCGTGGCCATCGACATGGAATCCGCCACCATCGCCGCCCAGGGCTATCGGTTCCGGGTGCCCTACGGCACGCTGCTGTGCGTCTCCGACAAGCCGCTGCACGGCGAGATCAAGCTGCCGGGCCAGGCCAACGCCTTCTATGAGCGGGCGATCAGCCAGCACCTGCAGATCGGCATCCTGACCTGCAAGCTGCTGCTGGAAGAGGGCGAAAACCTGCATTCCCGCAAGCTGCGGGCGTTTGACGAGCCGCCGTTCCGGTAGGTCAGAGGTGGGGGTGATGACTTGCCCCCACCGGACCGCTTCGCGGTCGTCCGCCCCCGGAGGGGGCAGATGAGATCGTCTTCCCCCTCCGGGGGAGGAGCGCCGAAGGCGCGGAGGGGGCGAGTAACTACTCCTCCACCCACGCCTTGATCAGTTGATGCGCAATGGCCAGGGCCGGCGGGGCGAAGGCGCCCTCAAGCTCGCCCTTGATCAGGGCGGCGGCCTCGCCCTTGCTGAACCAGCGCACCTCTTCCAGTTCGGTCTGGTCGGGGCGGGCCTCGTTGCTGTCGACCTGGGCGATCAGGCCCATCATCAGCGAGGACGGCCACGGCCAGGGCTGGCTGGAATGGTAGCGCACCGAGGTCGCCGTCAGACCGGCCTCTTCCATCAGCTCGCGGGCGCAGGCTTCCTCGATGGTCTCGCCGGGTTCCAGGAAACCGGCCAGGGCCGAGAACATCCCGGCCGGCCACAAGGCCTGGCGGCCCAGCAGGCACTTGTCTTCGTGAATCGCCAGCATGATCGCCACCGGATCGGTGCGCGGGAAGTGCTCGACCTTGCAGGCCGGGCACACCCGCCGCCAGCCGCCGTCGCTGACCTCGGAGGCCTGGCCGCAGGCGCTGCACCAGCGGTGGCGACGACGCCATTCGAACATCGAGCGGGCGGTGGCCAGGATACCGGCGTCGGCGGGCGGCATCGAGGCGGCGATGCCGCGCAGTTCCTCGAACCGGCCCAGGCCCTGCAGCGGTCCCTCGGCCGGATCGGCGGCGCCCTCCAGATCGACCGCGAACACGGCCAGGTCTTTCCACAGGCCCAGGAACAGCAGCCGCTCGGACCCGCCGGCCAGATCCTTGGCCATGTCGGCGCGCAGATAGGCGATCTGGGCGCTGGTCGGCTTGCCGTCCGCGTCCAGAACGTCCTCGACCAGCGGTTTGCCGTTCCAGATCGCCACGGCCAGGGAGCCGGCGTCGTCGAGCTTTTCGGCGATCCAGGCCTCGTCGCCGCGTCGCTCGCTGGCGCGGTCCAGGGGGTTGCCGGCGAAGGTGTTGGTAATGATCGAAAGAGCCATGGGATTTGTGTAGCTCAGCAGCGAAGAGTCGTCACGACGTCGCGCGGACTTGCATCGCGGGCCATGAGTCGCGATATAGGCCTCGGAGATCGGTGACGGGCGAAGCCCTCGCCAATCTGGTCAGGGCCGAGAGGCAGCAGCCACAACGAGCCAAGCTTCGGGTCGTCCGCCGGTCTCCACCTTTCTCTTAAATCTGTCAGCATGTGGCCGCGGGACGCGACGCAGCCTTTTGCTGCGCGTCCTGGCGCTCTACACTCGATCCCATGGCCGACCACGACGACCTCACCCCCGATTCCGCGCCGCCGTGGGAAGACGAGCCCGCCGAGCGGGACGAAAACACGGCTGACATCTTCGGCGCGCCGCCGGCCGAGGCGCCTGTGGCCGCCGCGCCGGTCGCTGCGACGCCCCTCGCTGCTACAGCTGAGCAGACCGTCCATGACGAGTCCGGGGCCGCCTATACCGTGCTGGCCCGGAAATATCGTCCGCGCACCTTCGAGGACCTGATCGGCCAGGAGGCCATGGTCCGCACCCTGGCCAATGCGTTCTCCAGCGGCCGCATCGCCCACGCCTTCATGCTGACCGGCGTGCGCGGGGTGGGCAAGACCACGACCGCCCGCCTGCTGGCCCGGGCCCTGAACTACGAGACCGAGACCGTCCACCAGCCCTCGGTCGACCTCACGGTCGACGGGTTTCACTGCAAGTCGATCATCGAAGGCCGGCACATGGACGTGCTGGAGCTGGACGCCGCCTCGCGCACCAAGGTCGACGAGATGCGCGAGCTCTTGGACGGGGTGCGCTACGCCCCGGTCGAGGCGCGCTATAAAGTCTACATCATCGACGAAGTGCACATGCTGTCGACGGCGGCGTTCAACGCCCTGCTGAAAACGCTGGAAGAGCCGCCGCCGCACGCCAAGTTCATCTTCGCCACCACCGAGATCCGCAAGGTGCCGGTGACCATCCTGTCGCGCACCCAGCGGTTTGACCTGCGCCGGGTCGAGCCCGACGTGCTGGTCAAGCATTTCGACCGCATCGCCGCCAAGGAAGGCGCGCGGGTCGACGCCGACGGCCTGGCCCTGATCGCCCGCGCCGCCGAGGGCTCGGTGCGCGACGGCCTCTCGCTGCTCGACCAGGCCATCGTCCAGACCGAGCGCGGGGCGACGGTCTCGGCCGCCGTGGTCCGCGACATGCTGGGCCTGGCCGATCGCGGCCAGACCATCGCCCTGTTCGAGGCCGTGATGAGCGGCAAGCCGTCCGACGCCCTGGAAGGGTTCCGCGCTCTTTGGGGCTTCGGGGCGGATCCGGCGGTGGTCATGCTCGACCTGCTGGACCACTGCCATGGCGCGGCCGTGGCCAAGGCCCTGGGCCCTGACGCCCTGACCCTGCCCAAGGAACAGGCCGCGCGCCTGGCCGCCATCGGCGCCCACACCTCGGCCGGCACCCTGTCGCGCCTGTGGCAGATGCTGCTCAAGAGCCATGACGAGGTGCGCCGCGCGCCTGACGCCAAGGCGGCGGTCGAGATGGCGCTGATTCGGCTGTGCTACGCGGCCGATCTGCCCGGTCCCGAGGACGCCCTGAAGGCCCTGCGCGACGGTAATCCGCTCGGCGGCGCGCCGGGCGGTGGTGGGTCGCTGGGCGGCGGCGGTCAGGGCGGCGGCGTCAGCGCCCAGGCCGTGTCGATGGCCGCGCCGGCCGCCCAGGCCATGCCGGTTCTGGCCTCGTTCGACGACGTGCTGGCCCTGATCACCGCCAAGCGCGACATCGGCCTACGGCTGGACGTCGAACAGTTCGTCCGCCCGATCAGTTTCCGGCCCGGGGCCATCACCTATGAGCCCGCCCCCGGCGCCCCCGGCAATCTGGCCGGACGTCTGGTGCGGGCGCTGAAGGAGTGGACGGGCCAGCCCTGGCTGGTCGCCGCCGAGGGCGGCGGCGGGGCCGAGACCCTGATGGAGCGCCAGAAGCGCGAAGAGCGCGAGGCCCTTGCTCAGATCAAGACCGATCCGTTCGTGGCCTCGGTGCTGCGCACCTTTCCCGGGGCCGAGATCGTCGAGATCCGCAAGATCCTGACGCCCGAAGCCCCGCCGATCGAGCCGGACGAGGTCGAGGACTGACTCCTCCCTTCCCCCTTGATGGGGGAAGGGTTGGGGATGGGGGTGAAAGCCTTTCAGGATGCGGCTCGGCTGAGTTGAAATCGTCCGGCGGCGCCACCCCCACCCCTGCCCCTCCCCCATCCAAGGGGGAGGGAACGCGCTAGACTTGGACGCTAGACTTGGAGACGTGAAATGAAAGATCTCGGCGGCCTGATGAAGCAGGCCCAGGCGATGCAGCAGAAACTGGCCGACGCCCAGGCGCGGCTGGCGGAACTGACGGTCGATGGAACGTCGGGCGGCGGCATGGTCACCGTCACCCTGATGGGCTCGGGCGAGCTGGTCAGGGTCCTCATGGATGAAAGCCTGGTCCAGCCGGGCGAGGGCGAGGTGATCGCCGACCTGATCATCGCCGCCCACGCCGACGCCAAGAAGAAGCTGGACGCCACCCAGGCCCAGCTGATGCAGGACGCCGCCGGCCCGATGGCGGGCATGATGGGCGGCCTGCCCGGGATGAAGTTCTAGGACCACCCCTTCCGCTGGAAGGGGATTTTCAAGGAAAAGAATGGCCGCCTCCGCCGGACCCGAGATCGAGCGACTGATCGCCCTGCTGTCCAAGCTGCCGGGGCTGGGTCCGCGCTCGGGCCGGCGGGCGGCGCTGGCGCTGCTCAAGAAGCGGGATACGCTGCTGGCGCCGCTGACGGCGGCCATGGTCGACGCCCAGGCCAAGGTGCGCACCTGTTCCATCTGCGGCTCGCTGGACACCACCGAGCCCTGCGCGGTGTGCGCCGACCAGAGCCGCGACGGTCGGCTGATCTGCGTGGTCGAGGAGGTCGGCTCGCTGTGGGCGATGGAGCGCGGCGGCCAGTTCAAGGGCCGCTATCACGTGCTGGGCGGCTTGCTCTCGGCCCTGGACGGGATCGGGCCCGAGGCGCTGCGGGTCAGTGAGCTGCTGGCCCGGGTGGCGGGCGGTGAGGTGTCCGAGGTGATCCTGGCCCTGCCGGCCACGGTGGATGGCCAGACGACGGCCCACTATCTGGCCGATCGCCTGGCGGCCGGCTCCAATGTGTCGGTGACGATGCTGGCGCGCGGCGTTCCGGTCGGCGGTGATCTGGACTGGCTGGATGACGGCACGATCGCCCAGGCCCTGAGGGCTCGCCGTCCGGCCTGACGACCCGTCTGAGCTCTAGAAGAGCGCGCGGAACGCGAAGGCCAGGCCCACCCAGGCGGCGAGGCTGAACGCGATCATGCCCAGGCGGCCCCAGGCCAGACGCGGCGCGTTGATCTTGCTGACGCCGCGGGCCGACGAGGCGGGGTCGAACGTGACATAGGCCATGGCTTCCTCCTGCCTCTCTGACGGAGGCCAAACGCAATTGCATCGAAGGCCAAGCAACGCCCGTGACGCTCTAAATCAGACCGTAGCCCGATTAGAGCGTCAGCATAACGCGTCATAGCGTCACGGGCCAGAGGGGGAATTGGAAATTTCTTCCCGAAAACCGCCCCGTCGGCCGGATGATTAGGTCATTTTCACCGCAATTGCCTCGAATTTGTGCATTCCTATCTAAATTGCGGCGGGGTCCGGGCGAGCTCCTCTTCGGTCAGCTCGACGTTCGGCGACCAGTGCGCGGCCTGGCTGGAGCCCGCGCCGCTGTCGGTGTGACGCACGACCGAATCGACATCGAGCGACGCGCTCTCGGCGGCCGTCAGCGGACCGACCTTGAACTCGACATGTTGCGGATAGAAGGCGACCCGGTCGCGGATCCCTTCGACGGCGATATAGGGGGCCTCATACGACCACACCGCGTTGTCGATCACCTGGCCGTCGCGATAGATCGTGAAATAGCTCGCCTCGCCCTTGTAGGGGCAGTGGCTGGTCTTGTCGGTGGGGCGCAGGAAACTCATCCGCACATCGTCGCGCGGGAAATAGCGCACGGGCGCATAGCCGGCTTCGCGCAGGACCAGAACATCGTCGCTGTCGGCGATCTCGTGGCCCTCGAACAGCACCTGCACGCGCGCGGGTTCCCGCTCCAGGGTGATGGGGTGGTTTTCGTCGGGCGTCTTCATCCGTCGTCTCCGGGCTGCGACTGTCTTCTTCTCAAACGCGCGAGACGCGAACTCGGCTCCCGCCCGGCAAGCCGTTGCTTGTTAAACGCTTTGTCGCGTGATCTTCTCCCGCCAACTGCGGGCGGCGAGGGCAAAACGACCATGAAGGCTCTCCCGACCCTCCACCACGTCAAGGTTAGTTCATGAATATCGTTATCGCCCTGGGCATATTGGTCACGCTTGTGACCGGTATTCCCGTGCTCATCCAGCTACTTCGAGATCACCCAAAAGGGCTGTTGATTCTGTTCTTCGCCGAAATGTGGGAGCGCTTCTCCTACTACGGCATGCGGGCCATCCTGATCTTCTATCTTACCCAACACTTTCTGTTCGATCCGAAGGTGGCGTCCAATCATTATGGCTCCTATACTTCACTGGTCTATCTGCTGCCGTTGATCGGCGGCTTCCTGGCCGACAAGTATCTGGGCACCCGCAAGGCCGTGGCGTTCGGCGCCGTCCTGCTGGTGGCCGGTCACCTGGCCATGGCCATCGAGGGCAAGCCCGCCGTCCAGACCCTGACCTATGCCGGCCAGACCTATGAGTTCCAGTCCGAGGGGCGCGGCCAGGACCTGGTCGCCAAGCTGGTCGTGGCCGGAAAGCCCTATGATGTGGCCGCCACCAAGACCGGCGATTTCGAGATCAAGGACCTGCCGGCCGACGCGCCGCTGCCGGCCGTTCTGGCCAAGACCGCCTACAAGCTGGACGTGAAGGATCGCGATCCGCTGTATCTCAACATCTTCTGGATGGCCCTTTCGCTGATCGTCGTGGGGGTGGGCTTCCTCAAGCCCAATATCTCGACCATCGTCGGCCAGCTGTATCCCCAGGGCGATCCGCGTCGTGATGCGGGATTCAACCTCTATTATTACGGCATCAATCTGGGCTCGTTCTGGGCCTCGATCCTGTGCGGCCTGCTGGGCGTCACCGTCGGCTGGTGGGCGGGCTTTGGCCTGGCCGGGATCGGCATGGCGGCCGGCTTCATCGTTTTCGTGCTCGGCAAGCCCTTGCTGATGGGCAAGGGCGAACCGCCGCAGCCCAAGGCCCTGAAGGCCAAGGTGCTGGGACCGATCAACCAGGAGATTCTGATCTACATCCTGGCCCTGGTGGGTCTGGTGGGGGTGTTCTTCCTGGTGCAGTCCAACGCTGTCGTCGGCCTGGCGCTGAATGTCGGCATCCTGGCCTCGCTGGGCTATATCGGCTGGTTCATGTTCGCCAAGTGCGGCAAGCAAGAGCGTGAGCGCCTGGCCCTGGCCGTGTTCCTGGTGTTCGGGGCGGTGGTGTTCTGGACCCTGTTCGAACAGGCCGGCTCGTCGCTCAGCCTGTTCGCGGCCACCAATGTGCAGCTGGATCTGGTCAAGGCGCCGATCCAGTGGTTCGGCGGCGCGGTCACCCTGGCCACGCCCGAGCAACTGGCGGCGGCGGGCCTGGACCGGGCCTCGACCTTCTGGGTCAATACCAGCTTCAACGCCCCGCAGACCCAGGCCCTGAACGCCGGCTGGATCCTGATCTTCGCGCCGATCTTCGCCTATCTGTGGACCTGGCTGGGCAAGCGCGGCCAGGATCTCAATCCCGTCGTCAAGTTCGGCCTGGCCCTGATCCAGGTCGGGGCGGGCTTCCTGGTCCTGCAACTGGGCGCGATGTTCGGCGACAGCGCCTTCCGCCTGCCGCTGATCTTCCTGGTGGTCATGTACATGCTGCACACCACCGGCGAGATGTGCCTGTCGCCGGTCGGCCTGTCGCAGATGACCAAGCTGTCGCCTCTGGGCGTGGTGTCGTTCATGATGGCCGTCTGGTTCCTGGCCGTCGCCATCGCCCAGTGGGTCGGCGGCAAGATCGCCGGCCTCACGGCGACAGAAACCGTCGGCGGCCAGGTCCTGGACCCCGGCGCGGCCCTGGCGGCCTCGCTGAAGGTGTTCAATGTCATCGGGCTGATCGCCATCGGCATCGGGATCGGTTTCCTGATCCTGTCGCCCTGGCTGAAGAAGTGGTCGCACGGCTCGGACCTGACCAACACTGCCGAAGCCGATCCCACCACGGCGACCTGATCGCCGGCCGCCTCAAAGACGAAAGGCCCCGGAGCGATCCGGGGCCTTTTTTTGTCGCCCGCCGGCAAGGGCTGCGCCGCCCGGTGCGTCGCATTGGGATCTGGTGTAGGCTGGGGGCAAGATGACCAGCGGCACGAACTTCATCGACACCGTTCCTCTGAAGGAGCAGTTCCGCGACGCTCATGAACGGCGGGCCTATGATCGCGCGCTGGAAATTGCCCGACGGATTGTCGAAGATCCCAGTCTTCTGGAGAAAGGGCGGGTCTTCCTCGATCGGTTCGTGCGTGATGATCTTCGTCAGAAACGGCACTACGCATTGTGGGTCGAAACGATCGGGCGGGGCCCGGAACAGGTCGCGCTCCGGCTCCTGGCCGACGATGAACAGGGCGCGTTCCTGAGGGAAACGGCGCCGGTGTTCGTCACGATCGCGCCAGATTCGGATCGCCGCGCGAGATGATGGACCTGTCGAAGGTGGAGCACGTTCTCCGCGCCGCTGGCGCCGCGACCGGGCACAAGGCGTTCGTCCTGATTGGCTCGGCCGCTATTTTCGTCTGGAGGGATCTCGTCCCGGAAACCTTGGCTATGTCGCGCGAGGCCGATCTCTTCGCCAACGTGTCTGATGCAAAGGACGCTGAGCGGATCGCTGACGAATTGGACGCTCTTCTGGGGCAAGCTTCGCAGTTTGACGAGACCTATGGCTACTATTGCGATGGGGTCGGCCCGGAAACCGCCATCTTGCCGACCGACTGGCGGGATCGCGCGAAGCTCTATGTCAGCCCCGGCACGGATGGCGTCCAGGCGCTTGCGCCGGAGCCCAACGACCTGGCGCTGTCCAAGCTCTGTGCTGGACGCGAGAAGGACATGGACTGGCTTACGTCCGCCGCACAAGCCTCGATTATCGACCTTGAGCGGATGCGCGCACGCCTGGATCGGCTGCCTATCGAACGGGTCGCTGGCGGCTGGGATAGGCTGACGCAGCGGCTGCAGATTGTCGCGGCTCGACTCGGAGCGCTCCAGCCCTAGACCGCCGTGCCGCCCACCGTCAGGCCGGTGATCTTCAGGCTGGGCTGGCCGACGCCGACCGGAATGCCCTGGCCCGACTTGCCGCAGACGCCGATGCCGGGATCGAAGGCGAAGTCGTTGCCGATCATGGTCACGCGGGTCAGGGCGCTGGGCCCATCCCCGATCAGGGTGGCGCCCTTGACCGGGGCGGTGATCTTGCCGTCCTCGACCAGATAGGCCTCGGTGCACTGGAAGACGAACTTGCCGTTGGTGATGTCCACCTGGCCGCCGCCGAAATTGGCGCAGTAGAGACCGCGCTTCATCGAGGCGATCATTTCGGCCGGGTCGTCGGCGCCCGCCAGCATGCCGGTATTGGTCATGCGGGGCAGGGGCATGTGGGCGTAGGACTGGCGGCGGCCATTGCCAGTGGGCTTCATGCCCATCAGGCGCGCCGACATGCGGTCGTGCATATAGCCCACCAGAATGCCGTCCTCGATCAGGATGGTGCGTTCGGTGGGGGTGCCTTCATCGTCGATGGTCAGGGAGCCGCGACGGCCGGCCAGGGCGCCGTCGTCGAACACGGTGACGCCCTTGGCCGCCACGCGCTCGCCGATGCGGCCGGAGAAGGCGCTGATGCCCTTGCGGTTGAAGTCGCCTTCCAGGCCGTGGCCGACCGCCTCATGCAGCAGCACGCCGTTCCAGCCGGGGCCGAGCACCACGTCCATCTCGCCGGCCGGGCAGGCGACGGCGTCCAGATTCACGAGGGCCATGCGCAGGGCCTCGTCGACCTGGTGCTGCCAGGTGTCGGGGCTGATCCAGGCGGCGAAGCCGGCGCGGCCGCCGGCCCCGGACGAGCCGCTCTCGCGCTTGCCGTCCTTCTCGACGGTGACCTGGACATTGACCCGCACCAGGGGGCGGACGTCGCGGACCAGCTTGCCGTCGGCGCGCAGGATCTCGATCACCCGCCGCTCGCCGGCCATCGAGGCCATCACCTGCACGACGCGCGGATCGCGGGCCCGGGCGAAGGCGTCGATTTCCTGAAGCAGGGCGACCTTGTCGGAGAAGCCGGGCGAGGCGAGGGGATCGTCTTCGCCATAGTGCTGTTCATTGGTCGAGCGGGGCCCTTCGGCGCTGACGCCCGCATAGCCGCGCTTGGCCAGGCTGGCCGCGGCCGCGGCCCGGCCGATGGCGGCCTCGGAAATCTCGGCGGCGTGGGCGTAGCCGGCCGTCTCGCCGGCGACGACGCGCAGGCCGAAACCCTCGCCCGAATCATAGGAGGCCGATTTCAGGCGGCCGTCGTCGAAGACGAAGGCTTCGCTTTCCGATTTTTCGAGAAACAGCTCGCCGTCATCGGCGCCGGCCAGGGCTTCGCCCAGGATCTTGCGGGCGTGATCGGGATCGACGCCGGCGGCGTCCAGCAGGGACGGGGCGGACATAAGCGAGGCGGGGAGCGGAGCGTTCATGCGCTTACAGGTAAGCGTTCGAAGCGCATCCGTCACCCCGCCCCTTTGTCGCTATGCGGAGGAGCGCGCGGCTATTCGTCGTTCTGGCGCACCGACCCGGAGCCGGAGATCTTGCTGGTCACGCTGGCCGGCGTCGATTTGAGACTGACATCGCCGCTGCCGGAGATGTCGATCTTGACGGTGTCGCGCGGCGAGAGGTCGACGTCGCCGCTGCCCTGGACGGTCACGGTCGCGTCACGGGCCGTCACCTTGTCCAGATAGGCCGAACCGGAGCCGCTGGTCTTGACGTCCAGAGCCATCGTCCTGCCGTTGGCCGAGACGTCGCCGCTGCCATTTATCGTCACCCCCAAGCTTGGCTGGTCGTAGCTGGCGATGTCGAGATCGCCCGAGCCGGACAGTTCGAAATGACGAACCCCCGGCGCGGTGATGGTGATCCTCAGCCGATCGGCGCCGTCTTGAAGCCGGACGCCATAGCGATCGATCGTCAGGCTTTCGCCCTCGATATTGTCGGCGAGCTGAAGGGCGCCGCCGTTGATGAGCAGGTGGTCGACCATCGCCTTGGGGCCGGAGACCTCGATCTTGCCGACCGGGCCCTGGATGTATTCGACGTCGGACGGCACATCCAGTTTCAGGATGTCGCCGCCGCCCCAGGCAAACTGGCGGCTGACGATCGGCGAAACCGCGCCGCCCTTGATTCCGACGTGGCGGCCATTCAGCACTTGGCGGCCGTTAGACGTGATTATCACCTCGCCATCCTCGTCGAAGGGAATGGTCCAGCCGTCCTTGAGAATGACGGGGCCGGCCAGGGCGGCGACGCCGGCCAGGCAGCCGAGCATCAGCACGAAGCTGGCGCCGGCGATGATGAGCGCATTACGGATCATGACGGTCCCCTCAGCCTTGGTTGTCGATGGCCGGCTTGAGCAGCCGGAAGTGCAGACGGCCGTACCAGACGACCACATTGACGAGGCCCACCGTGGCCAGGGTCAGCAGGGCCCCCAGGAAGGTGGCCCCCGCCATCAGGCCCACGCCGGCCAGGAAAGCCGTCATCGGCCCGCCCGGCGGCGCGGCCAGCGGCCCCATGGCGAACACCAGGCCGCCCGAAACGAACAGCGCGACCACGGCCACCAGGAAGCCGAACAGCGTGGCCAGCACGCCCATCAGCAGGGGCAGCAGGAACATGATGTCGATGGCTCCCAGACCGATCAGCGCCACGATGGCGGCGCCGGCGGCCGAGGGGTTCTTGGTTTCCTCCCAGCGGCGCAGACCGGCGTCGGCGCGCAGTTCGCGGGCCAGACGGTCGGGATCGCCCAGGGCGGCGGCGGCCTCGGCCTCGGTGCGACCCTCTGCCGCAGCCTCGGTGAAGTGGGCCTCATGATCGGCGACGATGTCGGCGATCGTCACGGCGGGCAGGCCCGCCAGACCGCGGCGCAGCCGGGTCATGAACTCATTGCGGGTCATGGGGCGGGTCATGCGGCGGCTCCCAGAATGGCGTCGACGGCCGTGGTGAAGGCGGCCCACTCGGTCTTCTGCTGCGTGAAGCTGGCCCGGCCCGTGGAGGTCAGGCGGTAATATTTCCGCGGCGGGCCGCTCTGGGATTCGACCAGATAGGTCTCCACCAGGCCGTCCGACTGCATGCGGCGCATGAGCGGATAGATTGTTCCTTCCCCCATATCGATGTCCTTCGCGAGCTGGCTGGCGATCTCGTAGGCGTAGCTGTCGGCGCGCGACAGCAGGGCCAGCACGCACAGCGCCAGCACGCCCTTCTTCAATTGGATTTCAATGGCTTCCGACACGTTGTCCTCGCCGTGGTTGCTACAGTCTTCTACCGCAAGGTACTGAGTGGTGCAAGGTAGCTGTCAATGAACGATACGTAATGTACCGGAGGCCTGAACGGGGCTTGTTGAAAATCGCTCGCAACGAACACGGCCGCAGGGCCGCGTCTGCGGCTTTCCGTGCGGTCTCTGGTGCTTGGCAACAGAAGATGATGCGCGTATGCAGCCAGAAGAGCGGCCACAGGGGCGGGCGCGGAATCGACTCGTATTACAGGTCGATCTCGCGGTTCCGTGTCAGGGGTCGTATTGTGCATGTCGGCGCAGCGTGTCGTTGATCGAAGTCAATCGACCAACGACCATTGCCGCCGAAACGGGCCGTGAGGGATATGAAGGCGCAATTTCAGGGGATTCGGCGGGTTTTGACGGGCGTCAGCGCCCTCGCCGCCATGATGGCTTTCGCGGGGCAGGCCCTCGCCGAGGATATGCTTGGTCAGCCGACGCCGGGGGGGATCGACCTTCAGCCGGCCGCCTCCGTGCTCAAGCACGACGCGATCTGGTTCCACGATGTGATCCTGATGCCGATCATCACGGCCATCACGCTGCTGGTGGCGGGCCTGCTGGCCTGGATCGTCTTCCGCTACAACAAGAAGTCCAACCCGATCCCGGCCAAGTTCAGCCACAACACCACGGTCGAGATCATCTGGACGGTCGTTCCGGTGATCATCCTGATGGTGATCGCGATCTTCTCGTTCCGGCTGCTGTTCGCCTATAACGACATGCCCAAGCCGTACATGACGGTGAAGGCCACCGGCTACCAGTGGTACTGGGGCTACGAATATCCCGACCAGAAGATCAGCGAAATCACCTCCCTGCCGCTGAGCAAGGAAGACGCCGACGCCAAGAAGGTCCCGTACCTGCTGGCCGCCGACAAGGCGATGGTGGTCCCGGTCAATCAGGTGGTCCGCGTGCAAGTCACCGCCGCCGACGTCATCCACGCCTTCGCCCTGCCGGCGTTCGGCCTGAAGACCGACGCCATTCCCGGCCGCCTGAACGAAACCTGGTTCAAGGCCGAGAAGACCGGCACCTTCTATGGCCAGTGCTCGGAACTGTGCGGCGTTGAACACTCGAACATGCCCATCGAGATCAAGGTCGTTTCGCAGGCCGAGTTCGACGCCTGGGTGCAGGCCCAGATCGCGCCGCCGGTCGCCGCCGCGCCTGTCGAGGCTCCGGCCGCGACCCCCGTCTCGGCTCCGGCCGCCGTTCCCGCTTCCGTTCCGGCCGCGGCTTCCGCCGCGCCGGCGGTCTAAGACACGATTGCAGGATTAGTCCGATGGCTCACGCCGCAGACCTTGATCATCACGACGCCCACGGGGCGGACGACAAGCCGCCCTTCTTCCAGCGCTGGTTCTTCTCCACGAACCACAAGGACATCGGCACGCTCTACATCCTGTTCGCCATCATGGCGGGCCTGGTGGGCGGCGCCCTGTCGGGCCTGATCCGCTGGGAGCTGATGGAGCCGGGCGTCCAGGTGTTCTCCGACACCGGCGTGCTGGCGCAGATGGGTCTGTTCAAGGGCAAGCACGGCTACAACGCCGTCGTCACCGCCCACGCCCTGATCATGATCTTCTTCATGGTCATGCCCGCCATGATCGGCGGGTTCGGCAACTGGTTCGTTCCGATCATGATCGGCGCGCCGGACATGGCCTTCCCGCGGATGAACAACGTCTCGTTCTGGCTGCTGGTCGCCGCCTGGGTCCTGCTGTGCGTCTCGATGTTCACCGACGGCGGTCCGGGTCAGGGCTTCGGCGGCGGCTGGACGATGTATCCGCCGCTGTCGACCATCGGTCACAAGGGTCCAGCCATGGATCTGGCGATCCTGGCGCTCCACCTGGCCGGCGCCTCCTCGATCCTCGGCGCCATCAACTTCATCACCACGATCTTCAATATGCGCGCGCCGGGCATGACCCTGCACCGCATGCCGCTGTTCGCCTGGTCGGTGCTGATCACCGCCTTCCTGCTGCTGCTGTCGCTGCCCGTCCTGGCCGGCGCCATCACCATGCTGCTGACCGACCGCAACTTCGGCACCCACTTCTTCGACCCCTCGGCCGGCGGCGACCCGGTGATGTTCCAGCACCTGTTCTGGTTCTTCGGTCACCCGGAAGTGTACATCCTGATCCTGCCAGGCTTCGGCATCATCAGCCACATCGTCTCGACTTTCTCCAAGAAGCCGATCTTCGGCTATCTGGCGATGGCCTACGCCATGGTCGCCATCGGCTTCGTCGGCTTCGTCGTGTGGGCTCACCACATGTACACCGTGGGCATGAGCATCAATCTGCGCGCCTATTTCGTGGCCGCGACGATGGTCATCGCCGTGCCGACCGGCGTGAAGATCTTCTCCTGGATCGCCACGATGTGGGGCGGTTCGCTCAGCTTCAAGACCCCCATGCTGTGGGCGATCGGCTTCATCTTCCTGTTCACGGTCGGCGGCGTCACCGGCGTCGTCCTGTCCAACGCCGGTATCGATTACAGCCTGCACGACACCTATTACGTCGTCGCCCACTTCCACTACGTGCTCAGCCTGGGCGCGGTGTTCGCCATCTTCGCCGGCTTCTTCTACTGGTTCGAGAAGATGTGGGGCGTGAAGTACAACGAGTTCCTGGGCTGCGTGCAGTTCTGGATCATGTTCGTTGGCGTCAACCTGATCTTTTTCCCGCAGCACTTCCTGGGCCTGCAAGGCATGCCGCGTCGCTATGTCGACTATCCGGAAGCCTTCGCGAAGTGGAACTATGTCTCTTCGGTCGGCTACATGATCACCGCCGTCGGCGTGGTCGTGTTCCTGGTCCTGTTGCTGGAAGCGGCGATCCGCCGTCGTCCGGCCGAGGCCAATCCGTGGGGCGAAGGCGCCACCACCCTGGAATGGACCCTGTCCTCGCCGCCGCCGTTCCACCAGTTCAGCGATCCGCCCGTGATCAAGGACGACGCGCACTGATCGCATGATCAAGACCTAAGCCAAGAACGCGGGGGCGCGGTTCGGATCTCCAAAGGGTCCAGACCGCGCCCTTCGCCCATAAAGACCCCGTTGCCATGTCCACGATCACCCTGACCAAGCCCGCCGCTGTCCTGACCCCGCAAGCCGAAGCGATCGAAACGCCGCGTCCCGCCCGCTGGCAGGACTATGTCCAGCTGATGAAGCCGCGCGTCATGTCGCTGGTGGTGTTCACCGGCCTGACCGGCCTGCTGGCCGCCCGCGCGCCGGTCAACCCGATCCTGGCCGCCGTGGCGGTGCTGTGCATCGCGGTCGGGGCCGGCGCCTCGGGCGCGCTGAACATGTGGTTTGACGCCGATATCGACGGCCTGATGCGCCGCACCCGCGGCCGTCCGGTGCCCGCGGGCCGGGTGCGTGGCGACGACGCCGCCGCCCTGGGCGTGGTGCTGTCGCTGTTGTCGGTGATGCTGCTGGGCATGGCCATGAACTGGCTGGCCGCCGGCCTGCTGGCCTTCACCATCTTCTTCTACGCCGTGGTCTACACCATGTGGCTCAAGCGCTGGACCAGCCAGAACATCGTCATCGGCGGCCTGGCCGGCGCCCTGCCGCCCGCCATCGGCTGGGCCGCCGCGACCGGCTCGGCCCCGCTGAACGCCTGGCTGATGGTGGCGATCATCTTCTTCTGGACCCCGCCGCACTTCTGGGCCCTATCGCTGTACACCAGCACCGACTACGCCAAGGCCGGCGTGCCGATGCTGCCGGTGGTCAAGGGCGCCAGGGCCACCCGCCTGCAGATCCTGCTCTACAGCCTGGTCCTGATCCCCATTTGCCTGTCGCCGGTCCTGACCGGCCTGGGCGGCCCGTTCTATCTGGCCGTGGCCGGCCTGGGCGGGGCGGTGTTCCTGCTGCTGGCCTTCCGGGTGTTCCTCAGCAAGGCCGGCGACGCCGCCGACCCGCGCCTGGCCGACCGCGACCTCTATGAGGTCACGGAAGATGACCCATCCTTGCCTCGGGGGGTCGCGGGCTCGAAGGCGGCCCGCAATCTGTTCGCCTTCTCGATCCTGTATCTGTTCGCGATGTTCGCCGCCCTGCTGGGCGAGGCGGTCGTCGGTGTCAAAGCGCTGGAGTTCCTGTGATGACCAAGCTTGTCGAGAACGACCCGGCCCTCAAGGCCCGGAAGGCGCGCAACATCGCGCTTGGGCTGGGGCTGGCGGCCTTTGTCATCCTGATTTTCCTGGTCACGGTCGTGAGGCTCGGCGGTAATGTCGTACATCGCACCTTCTGATCTCGCCGGCGCCGCCAAGGCGCAGATGGCCAAGCGCAACATCCGGGTCGGGCTGATCTGCCTGGCCGCCTTCTTCATGATGGTGGGGGCGGCCTATGCCGCCGTGCCGCTGTATCGGGCCTTCTGCCAGCTGACCGGCTTTGACGGCACGGTGCGTCGCGCTGTCGTCGCGCCGACCAAGATCCTGGATCGCAAGGTCACCGTCCGCTTCGACGCCAATATCCGCAACCTGCCCTGGGACTTCTCGACCGAGCAGGTCAGCCAGCAGGTGCGGATCGGCGATACCGGCCTGGCCTTCTTCAAGGTCACCAATCACGGCGACAAGCCGATGACCGGCCGCGCCAGCTATAATGTGGTGCCCGAACAGGCCGGGCCCTATTTCCAGAAGCTGGAATGTTTCTGCTTCACCAGCCAGACCATCGAAGCCGGCCAGACGGTCGAGTTTCCGGTCGTCTATTTCGTCGATCCGCAATATGCCGACGATCCCGAGACCAAGGGGAAGGGCGAGATCACGCTGTCCTACACCTTCTTCCCGGCGGTCGAGGACGCGTCGACGCAAAAACAGGCGGCGTCCGCGACGCCTCGTATCGTTCAACCCCTTGGCGGCGCGCCGTCGAGAGGGCTATAGCGTTTAAACAGGGAGCGTTTCGGCGGGGGGACCCGGTCGCAACGCCTAGAGGGAATAAGGGTTAGCACCACCATGGCCCACGGCGCCGTCAAACACGACTACCACATCCTTCCGCCCAGCCCCTGGCCCCTCGTGGGTTCGGTGGCGGCCACCGTCATGGCGATCGGCCTTATCGGCTGGATCAAGGGCGGTGTGATGTTCATCGACAAGGGCAACTGGGCGATCTTCGCCGCAGGCTTCGCCGGCGTGCTCTACACCTTCTTCGGATGGTGGAGCGACGTGGCCAAGGAAGCCAATGCCGGCGACCACACCCCGGTGGTGTCGATCGGCCTGCGCTACGGCATGATCCTGTTCATCGCTTCGGAAGTGATGTTCTTCGTGGCCTGGTTCTGGATGTTCTTCGAGATGGCCCTGTTCCACGGCCATCGCACGCTGTCGACCATTGAGGAAGTCAGCGCCGCCTGGGCCACCTGGCCGCCGACCGGCGTCGAGACCGTTTCGCCCTGGCACCTGCCGCTGGTCAACACCCTGACCCTGCTGCTGTCGGGCACCACCGTCACCTGGGCCCACCACGCCCTGCAGGTCGGCGATCGCAAGGGCGCCAAGTGGGGCCTGATCCTGACCATTCTGCTGGGCGCGCTGTTCACAGCCATCCAGTTCTACGAATACGCCCACATCAATCACGAGCAGCTGTTCTACTCGGAAGCGGCCGTGAACTCGGGCCTGTATGGCTCGACCTTCTTCCTGGCCACCGGCTTCCACGGCTTCCACGTGTTCGTCGGCACCCTGTTCCTGATCGTCTGCCTGATCCGGCTGATGAACGGCGCCTTTACCCCCAAGCAGCACTTCGGTTTCGAGGCCGCCGCCTGGTACTGGCACTTCGTCGACGTGGTCTGGCTGTTCCTGTTCGCCTTCATCTACGTGATCTTCGGCGCCGCTTCGCACTAGATCGCAAATCTCGAGGGGGCCCGGAACGCCGCAAAGCGTTCCGGGCCTTTTTCATTTCAGGAGGCCCCATGACCCGCGTGAATCCCTATATGGCCGGCGCCACCGGCCGCTGCCCACACTGCGGCGAAGGCTTCCTGTTCGAGGGTTTCCTGAAGATCGCCCCCACCTGCGAAGCCTGCGGCTTCGAGCTGGGGCGTTTCGAAACCGGCGACGGGGCCGCGACCTTCATCATCCTGATCGCCGGCGCCGTCTGCGCCTTCGGGGCGCTGTTTTCGATGTTCGCCTGGCACTGGCCGGTCTGGCTGCTGCTGGTGGTCTGGCTGCCGGCCACCCTGGCCCTGTGCCTGGGGCTGATGCGGCCGGCCAAGGGCCTGATGGTCGCCGCCCAGATCGCCAACAAGGCCTCGGAGGCCGGCGGCCGCGATGTCTGAGGTCGCGCCCGCGAAGAAGGCTGGATTTCCCTTCGGGCTGACGATCGCCACCCTGATCGCCTTCGCCATTCTGTGCGGCCTGGGCGGCTGGCAGATGAAGCGCCTGGCCTGGAAGCAGGACCTGCTGACGAGGATCGAGGCCCTGAAGACCGCGCCGCCGGTTCCGCTGGCCTCGGTGCTGACCGCCACGGCCAGCGTCGAGGACGCAGCCTGGCGGCGGGTCGGCGTCGATTGTCAGCCGGTCGGCCTCCCGCCCCTGACCCTGGCCTACGGCATTCGCGACGGTGACGTCGTGTGGCGCGCCCAGGCCCTGTGCGGGCTCAGCGACGGCCGCTACAATCTGATCCTGGTCGATCGCGGCGTCGTCCCCGACCTGACCGGCAAGGTGGAAACCTCCGCGCGCGCCTTTCCCGAGCCCGGCCGCGTGACCGGCGTCCTGATCCCCCTCAAACAGATGGGCGGCGATCGGGCCGAGGCGGTGGCGGGCATCGCCGGCCGCCGGCCCGCGCCCCTGGCCCTGATGGTCGAATCGGAATCGCCGGCCCCCGCCGGGATCACCCCCGCGCCGCTTCCGGCAGAAATTTCCAATCGCCACCTGGAATACGCCCTGACGTGGTTCGGTCTTGCCGTAACCCTGCTCTTTATCTATGCCGCCATGCTCTGGCGGAGACTGAGACCCTGATGCGCTATGTTTCGACCCGCGGCGAAGCCGCGCCCATCGGCTTCCTCGACGCCGTCCTGGCCGGCCTGGCCCCCGACGGCGGCCTCTATGTGCCGGCCGAGTGGCCGACCTTCACCAAGGCGCAGATCGCCGCCTTCGCAGGCCAGCCCTATGCCCAGGTCGCCGCCGCGGTGATGGGCAAGTTCGTCGGCGACGACATTCCCGCCGAGGTCCTGACCCAGATGTGTGAGGAGGCCTATGCGTCCTTCGCCCACACCGCCGTCACCCCGCTCAAGCAGCTTGGGCCCAACCGCTTCCTGCTGGAGCTGTTCCACGGTCCGACCCTGGCCTTCAAGGACGTGGCGATGCAGCTGCTGGGGCGGCTGTACGACTATGTTCTGGAGCGCCAGTCGCGCAAGATGACCATCATCTGCGCCACCTCGGGCGACACCGGCGGCGCGGCGGTCGAGGCCTTCCGGGGCCGCAAGAACGCCCGCATCGTGGCCCTGTTTCCTGAGGGCCGGATCAGCGAGGTCCAGCGCCGGTTCATGACCACGGCCATCGACAGCAATGTCGCCTGCGTCTCGATCCTGGGCTCGTTCGACGACTGCCAGGCCATCGTCAAGGAGGCCTTCCAGGACGACCAGTTCCGTCACGCGGTGGACCTGTCGGGCGTCAACTCGATCAACTGGGCGCGGATCGCGGCCCAGAGCGTCTATTACTTCACCGCCGCCGTCGCCCTGGGCGCGCCCGAGCGGGCGGTGGCCTTCGTGGTCCCCACCGGGAATTTCGGCGACGCCTATGCCGCCTTCGTGGCCACCAAGTTGGGCCTGCCGATCGCCCAGATCGTCTGCGCCACCAATTCCAACGACATCCTGGCCCGCACCTTCGAGGACGGCCGCTACGCCAAGGGGACCGTGTCGGCGACCCAGAGCCCGGCCATGGACATCCAGGTCGCGTCCAATTTCGAGCGCCTCTATTTCGAGGCGGTGCGCCGCGACGGGGTCGAGACCGGCCGCGCCTTCCGGGGCTTCACCGACAGCGGCCTGATCGACATCCCGCCCAGCGCCTTCACGCTGATGCGCGAGCTGTTCCGCGGTGTGGCGGTCAGCGAGGCCGACACCGCCAAGACCATCCTGTCGACCCTGAACGAGACCGGCGAGGTCATCGATCCGCACACCGCCGTCGGCGTGGCGGCGGCGGCCCATGTGAAGCTCGATGACCCGACGACGCCGGTGGTGGTGCTGTCCACCGCCCATCCGGCCAAGTTCCCCGAAGCCGTCCTGGCCGCCTGCGGCCTGACTCCGGCGACGCCCCGCGCCACGCCGGACCTGTCGAAAAAGCCCGAGCGCTTCGAGCGCCTGCCGGCCAGCGGCGAGACGGTGAAGGCCTTCGTGCGCACCTTCGCGGCCACTTCGTGAGCGCCACGCTTACCACCCTGAAGAACGGCGTCCGCGTCGTTTGCGACCCGATGCCGGGGCTCGAGACCCTGGCGCTCAGCGTCGTCGCCGGTCGCGGCGCGGCCGATGAGGACCTGGCCCGCTCGGGCTGGTCGCACCTGCTGGAGCACATGGTGTTCAAGGGGGCCGGCGCCCGCTCGTCGCGCGACATCGTCGAGGTCATCGAAAGCCAGGGCGGCCAGATCAACGCCGCCACGGGCTATGAGCGCACCAGTTTCCAGGTTCGGGCCCTGAAGGGCGGACTGGACCTGGGCATGGACGTCATCGCCGACCTGCTGCTGCGTCCCACCCTCGATGAGGCCGATCTGACCCGCGAGAAGCAGGTGGTGCTGCAGGAGATCGCCGAGGCCGCCGACGCGCCCGACGACTATGTCTTTGACCTGATCCAGCGGGCGGCCTGGGGCCAGCACCCGGTGGCCAGGCCGATTCTGGGCTCGACCGAGTCGGTCAACGCCGCCACCAATGCCGGTCTGTCGGACTGGCGGGCGGCGATCTACGCCCCCGACCGGCTGGTGATCAGCGCCACCGGCGCGGTGTCGGAGGGCGAGCTTCTGGCCGCCGCCGAGCGCGCCTTTGGCGGCGCCCCGGCCCGCGCGGTGCTGCCAGAGCCCGAGGCCGCGCCGTTCGTCGGCGGCCACGAGGGCGAGGTCCGCAAGCTGGAACAGTCGCATCTGGTGTTCATGCTGCCGGCCTGCGGCGCGCGCGAGCGCGACTATTTCGCCCTGCGGATCTTCGCCGAGTGCCTGGGCGGCGGCATGTCCTCACGCCTGTTCCAGGAAGCCCGCGAAAAGCGTGGTCTGGCCTACAATATCGACGCCTATTCCGACACCTATGCCGATCATGGGGCGCTGGGGATCTATGCCGGCTGCGCGGCGGGCAACGCCGTGGAGACCGCCAAGGTCTGCGCCGAGCAACTTCTGGCCCTGGCCCGCCACATCGAACCGGCCGAACTGGCCCGCGCCAAGGCCCAGTTGAAGGCCCACATGTTCATGGCCCGCGAACAGCCGCTGTCGCGCGCCGAGCAGGCCGCCGGCCAGGTGCTGCTGTTTGACCGGCTGTATCCGCCCGTCGAGCTGGCGGCCGAGGTCGAGGCCGTCACTCCGGCCGATGTCGCACGTCTGGGTCAGCGTCTGCTGGACTCCCGGCGCTGCGCCACCGCCATCCTCGGCGCCAAGTCGGCCCTGAAGGCCGGCCCGGCGTTCGAGAAAGCCCTGTTCGGCGTCGGCTGAGGATCGTCTTGTCCAGCTTTCTGCAGATGTTCCGTTCACGGCCGGGTCTGAAGCTGCAGGGCCAGGCGGTGTATCTGCGCCCGCCGCGCCTGTCCGACTATCGCGCCTGGGCCGAGCTGCGGGGCGCCTCGCGCGGGTTTCTCGAACCCTGGGAGCCGAGTTGGGCCGCCAATGACCTCAGTCGCAGCGCCTTTCGCGCCCGGCTGGGCGCCTATGCGCGTGAACTGGAAACCGGCGAGGCCTGTCCGTGCTTCGTGTTCCGCAAGGCCGATGACGCCCTGATCGGCGCGGTGCGCCTGTTCCACGTCCGGCGCGGTGTCGCCCAGACCGGCACGATCGGCTACTGGGTGGGCCAGCCCCATGCCCGTCAGGGTCTGATGAGCGACGCTGTGGCGACGATGATTCGCTTCGCCTTCACGGGTCTGGGCCTCCACCGCCTCGAAGCGGCCTGCATGCCGGAAAACGCCGCCTCGGCCGCGCTTCTGCTGAAATGCGGGTTTTTGGAGGAAGGTTACGCTCCGGCTTATTTGAAAATTAACGGCGAGTGGCGAGATCATCGTCTGTTCGGACTTGTCGCGCGATCCTAGTGCGGGGTGCGGACACTGGGCGCCGGGTGGCGTGGGATTGTTGATGTCGTTTCGGAGCACCGACCGTAAGATCTGGGACACGACCGCGACGCTCGAAGCGTTGGGTGCGGCCGAGGTCGCCCTGTGGGTCTGGGAGCCTGAAGCCGATCGCCTGCGGATCAACGGTTCGGCCCGCGCCCTGGGTCTGGGCCTGCTGGCTCCCGAATGCTCTTCCAGCGCTTTCCGCGCCCTGGCCCTGCCGCAGGATCGCGCCCAGGCCGAGGAAGTGCTGAAGTTTCGCCAGCCCGGCTCCGAAGTGATGGCCCGCCTGCGCATGCGCGGCGGCGAGGCCTGCATCTGGCGCGGGGTCTGGCTGGAAGAGGGCGTACGCGCCGCCGGCGTGGTGGCGCCCGAGGTCAAGTTCGCCGCCACCGGCCGCTGTGAGCTGACCGGCCTTCTGGATCGCAAGAGTTTCATCGCCCGCGCGCGCGAGCGCCTGGAGCGCGACGGCGTGCACGAGCTGGTGGTCGCCGATGTCGATCGCCTGCGCCGCCTGAACGAGGCCCTGGGCCACGAACGGGCCGACCTGGTGCTGGCCGCCCTGGGCTCGCGCCTGGCCGCGGCCTTCCCCGAAGGCTCGATCCTGGGCCGGATCGGCGAGGACGAGTTCGCGGTGCTGTGCGTGCCGCTGGGCTTCGAGCCGGCCGAGATCCTGCGCAACGCGCTGGAACGGCCCCTGCGCGTGGCCGGTTTCGATATCCATCCCACCCTGTCGATCGGGGCGGTGTCGGCCGAGGGCGGCGAGGACGCGCCCGAGGCCACCGAACTGCTGCGCCGCGCCGAACTGGCGGTCGAGGCCGCCTCCGCGAACGGTCGCGGCGGGGCCGCCGCCTATGGCCGCGCGATGGAGAGCGACGGCCTGTCGCGCCTGGCCCTGGAGGCCGACCTGCGCGGCGCCATCGCCCGGGGCGAGATCACCCCCTATTTCCAGCCCGTCGTGCGCCTGTCGACCGGGGCGCTGTCGGGCTTCGAGGCCCTGGCCCGCTGGCTGCACCCGCGTCGCGGGATGCTGCCGCCCGACGAATTCCTCCCGCTGATCGAGGAAATGGGCCTGATGAGCGAGCTGGGCGAGCACATGATGCGCACCGCCGGCGCCCAGCTGGGCGCCTGGCGTCGCAGCCATCCGGCCGTCGGCGCCCTGACCGTTAGCGTCAATCTGTCGACCGGCGAGATCGATCGTCCGGGCCTGGTGCATGACGTGGCCCAGGTGCTGAAGATCAACAACCTGCCGCGCGGCGCCCTGAAGCTGGAAGTCACCGAAAGCGACATCATGCGCGACCCCGAACGGGCCGCCGTGATCCTGCGCACCCTGCGCGAGGCCGGCGCCGGCCTGGCGCTGGACGATTTCGGCACCGGCTTCTCGTCGCTGCAATATCTGACGCGCCTGCCGTTCGACACGCTGAAGATCGACCGCTATTTCGTCCGCACCATGGGCGGCAATCCCGGCTCGGCCAAGATCGTCCGCTCGGTGGTCAAGCTGGGCCAGGACCTGGACCTGGAAGTGGTGGCCGAAGGCGTCGAGAACGCCGAAATGGCCCGCGCCCTGCAGGACCTGGGCTGCGACTACGGCCAGGGCTTCGGCTATGCGCCGGCCCTGTCGCCGCAGGAGGCCGAGGTCTATCTCAATGAGGCCTATGTGGACGGCGCCGCGCCGGTGAAGGCGCGGGGGTAGTGCTGTGGGGTGACCGGAAGGTGATTAGTAGTAGACTAATCTGACGGTCCCCAAAGTTGTTCTCTCAGTCTTGAAGTTGATCGACGTGCGGTGTTTAACTCCGAATACGTCAATGTATTCGGTAGCACATTGTGCAGCAATAACCGCGATGCCGGCGATTATGTCGTTCGCATCCTGCGGGGTGATAAGCGCATTGTGCCTCATCGATAGTTTAATATCTATGCCCGCGCCCAGCGCGCCACATGGGCCGGGGTGCATATTGGCTGGGGCATCGGGTAGAAGTTGGCCGGCTCCAAAAATCCCTATGTCTCCCCACGCCATAAAGTTTTCGGCTGCGGTGGCACCGGTGTTCTTGAATGTAACCGATATTGTGGGTGCGTGACCGCCGACGATACCCACAATGTTGGAATCACTCTCAACTACATAGGCGCGGAGTTGGCGTCTAGCGTCATCAGCGGCTTTGGCGGCGTCTATAGTCTGCCTTCGCGTGTAGATGAAAGTTATAGCGACACCAACAAATGTAAAAATGCCCAGCAAGATTTGGATCCAGCTTTGGCGAACGGTCGCTTCAGCTGAGTGGGCCATACTCTTCTGGGCTAAGAGATCCTGAGCGCCCTGCGACGTTGCGGCTCTGGCGCGTTCATTGGCGATGGCTGTTGCGATTGCGGCCTCTATCCGGGCCTTTTCGGCAGCCTCGCCCGTCTCAGCCAATGTCTCGCGTTGTTCGCGTTTCTCAGCAGCCTGACCTGCCTGCTTTGGGGCAGGGGCAGGGGCAGGGGCAGCGGCAGTCAGAGTTAGCGCCGCGATCGCAATTCCAATTTTTGAGAACCAACCCATTAGCGCCTCCGCCTGCAGCGCCACCATAACGGGCATCGGAAGTGTCGCAATCTGCGCAGACCGCTAAGCCCGCCCCGCCTGGGTCGACAGGTGATCGGCCGAGATCCCCAGCTTGGCCAGGGCCCGGGTCCATTTGTGCTCGTGGTCGTCGTCGAACAGCAGGTCTTCGTCGGCGTCGCAGATCAGCCAGATATTGTCGCGCACCTCCCGCTCAAGTTGCCCCGGCCCCCAGCCGGCATAGCCCAGGGCCAGGATCGCCCGGCGCGGATGGAGGATGCGGCTGCCCATGGCGTCGAGCACGTCGCGGGTGGCGGTCAGGCCCAGGCCGTCGGCCACGGGCAGGGTCGAGTCCGGGGAATTGAAGTCATCCGTGTGCAGAACAAAGCCGCGCTCCAGCTCCACGGGGCCGCCCACCAGCACCAGATTGCTCTGGGTCTTGATCTCGGACCGCACGCCCAGCTTGTCGAGCAGCTCGAACACCGTCAGGCCCTCGACCGGCCGATTGACCGTGATGGCCATGGCCTGGTCGGCGTCGTGGGCGCACATATAGAGGACGGCGCGTTCGAAGCGCTCATCCTCGATGCCGGGCATGGCCACCAGCAGGCGGCCCGCCAGGAAGTCCGCCTCGTCATGCGTGTCGCGGTTCATGTCCACAGGATCAGCGCGGAAGGCGTCGGTTTCAAGTCGAACCGTTCTCAAGGCCGATCTTCCCGTACAGAATTTGGTGAGAACGGCCAAAAAGCCCGATTTCGACCCTTCCGGGCGCGATGGCCAAGGCGATCGCGGGCGGCTTGGACCTTACCGCCCTTGGCGCGTTGTCTTCCGACCTCTATTTGAACCCACACCCTCAACGAACAGGACCAAGCCCATGACGATCAAGGTTGGCGATACGCTTCCCGCGGCCACTTTCATGACCAGCACCGCCGAAGGGCCCGCGCCCATGACCAGCGACGACCTGTTCAAGGGCAAGACCGTCGCCCTGTTCGCCGTCCCCGGCGCCTTCACCCCCACCTGCTCGGCCAAGCACCTGCCGGGCTTCAAGGATCACGCCGCCGACCTGAAGGCCAAGGGCGTCGACACCATCGCTTGCGTCTCGGTCAACGACCTGTTCGTGATGAAGGCCTGGGGCAAGGACCAGGGCATCACCGACGAGGTGCTGATGCTGGCCGACGGCAATGGCGACTTCACCCGCGCCATCGGCCTGGAGTTTGACGGCTCCAAGTTCGGCATGGGCTCGCGCTCGCAGCGCTATTCGCTGATCGCCAAGGACGGCGTGGTCACCACGCTGAACGTCGAAGAGGGCGGCGACTTCAAGGTCTCGTCGGCGGACTACATGCTGGGTCAGCTGTAGGTCGGCCGACACGGTGCGTCCTTCGAGGCTCGGCTACGCCTCGCACCTCAGGATGAGGCGCCTTGTTCGGATGTCCTCATCCTGAGGCGCCCGCACAGCGGGCCTCGAAGGACGCAAAGCCTATCCAAAGGGCGGCGGGGCGATCCGCCGCCCTTTGTAGGTTCAAGCCCCCAGCACCTCCGGCGTCATCGCCAGGAAGTCGGCCGCGCCCAGCGTGACGCCGGCCGCCTGGCCCGGCACCTGGGCCAGGACCGCCTCGGCATAGACCCGCGCCAGGGCCCGCTTGCTCTCGGCCCAGTCCGCATCGGCCTCGCCGGCCGCCGCCAGGGCGCCCTTGGCCAGCATCCAGCCGCCGACCACGTCGCCCAGCATCTTCAGATAGGCCGTCGCGCCCGACAGGGCGTCGGGCAGGGCGCGCGCCTTGCGCTCGATCATCCAGGCCGTGACGCCGCTGATCGCGTCCAGCGCCGCCTCCAGGCGACTGGCGACCAGGCTCAGGGCCGGATCGCCGGCCATCAGGGCGTCCAGGGTGTCGCGGATATCGTCCATCAGGTCGCCGATCGCCTGGCCTTCGCCCAGACCCAGCTTGCGGCCGACCAGGTCGATGGCCTGGATGCCGTTCGTGCCTTCATAGATCGGGGCGATGCGGGCGTCGCGATAGTGCTGGGCCGCGCCGGTCTCCTCGATGAAACCCATGCCGCCGTGGATCTGCACGCCCTGCGAGGCCACCTCGACGCCGATATCGGTGGACCAGGCCTTGGCGATCGGGGTCAGCAGTTCCTCGCGCAGCTTGGCGGCCGAGCGCTCGGCCTCGGTGTCGCCCCTCTGGGCCAGGTCAGCGGCGACGGCCGTCGACAGGCAGATCCCCCGCGCCGCCTCGATGCGGGCCTTCATCAGCATCAGGGTGCGACGCACGTCGGGATGGTCGAACAGGCGGGCCGAGGCTTCACCGGTCCAGGCCGAGCGGCCCTGACGGCGCTCCAGCGAGAAGGCCAGGGCCTGCTGATAGGCGCGCTCGGCGATCGCCACGCCTTGCGTGCCCACCTGCAGGCGGGCGGCGTTCATCATCGTGAACATGTGGGCCAGGCCCTGGCCCTGTTGGCCGACCATCTGCGCCTGGGCGCCTTCGAACAGCATCACGCAGGTGGGCGAGCCGTGGATGCCCAGCTTGTGCTCCAGCCCGCCGACGCGCAGGGCGTTGGCCGCGCCCAGGGTTCCGGCCGCATCGACCAGGATCTTGGGGGCCACGAACAGCGAGATGCCCTTCACGCCGGGCGGGGCGTCGGGGGTGCGGGCCAGCACCAGATGGACGATATTGTCGGCGACGTCGTGGTCGCCCCAGGTGATGTAGATCTTCTGGCCGGTGATCTTCCAGCCGCCTTCGCCGTCGGGCGTGGCCAGGGTGGTGATCGTGCCCAGATCCGATCCCGACTGGGGCTCGGTCAGGTTCATGGTGCCGGTCCATTCGCCGGAGACCAGCCTGGGCAGATAGACGGCCTTCTGGTGGTCTGAGCCGTGATGGGCCAGGGCCTCGATCGCGCCCAGGGTCAGCATCGGGCACAGGCCGAAGGCCATGTTGGCGGCCTGGAACATCTCGAAGACCCCGACCTCCAGGCTCTTGGGCAGGCCCTGACCGCCATGGTCGGGATCGGCGGACAGACCATTCCAGCCGCCCTCGGCGAACTGCCTGTAGGCGTCGCCGAAGCCTGGGGCGGCGCGGACCACGCCGTTCTCCAGCCTGGCGCCGACCAGGTCGCCCTGACGGTTCACCGGCGCCAGCACTTCGCCGGCCAGGAGGCCCGCCGCTTCCAGCACCGCCTGCACCGTATCGGCGTCGGCGTCCGGGTAGGCGGCGGCCAGCCGGTCAAAGCCGGCCGCGTGGCGCAGGGAGAAGGCGATATCGCGAACGGGCGCGCGGAAGGTCATAGGCGGCGGAGCTCCATATAATCGGCGTTCTGTTTAGGCGCGGCGCACGATCCCGCCAAGTCGGGCGCATGATACGACAAGACCTCACGGCTTCGTGATGTCAGGCCTCTTTATCCGTATGGTGGAGTGCCTAAGTGCGGTAATCGTAACCGATCCAATCACAGTTATCCCCCGATAGACCCTTGGAGATCTCCACGATGACCCGTCCTTTCGCCT
Organism: Caulobacter sp. FV2ps19; assembly: GCF_058681035.1. Taxonomy (NCBI): domain Bacteria; kingdom Pseudomonadati; phylum Pseudomonadota; class Alphaproteobacteria; order Caulobacterales; family Caulobacteraceae; genus Caulobacter; species Caulobacter sp. FV2ps19. The sequence continues at coordinate 1,054,900 of NZ_CM178729.1, forward strand.
ATGCCGCGCTCGCCGCCGCGCTCCTGTCGGCGCCCGCCGCCCTGGCCGCGCCCGGCGTCACCTCGACCAAGCCCGCCGACCTGCCGGCCGGCGCCTATGCCCTCGACAAGACCCATGCGTCGCTGACCGCCAAGCTGACCCACATGGGTTTCTCGAACTACACCCTGCGCTTCACCAAGCTGGACGCCAGCTTCACCTATGATCCCAAGGCGCCGGAAGCCTCGAAGATCAGCGTGACGGTCGACCCCGCCTCGATCGACACCGCCACGGGCGGCGACGCCTTCGGCCTGAAGTTCAACAAGGAACTGGCAGGCGACGGCTGGCTGGAAGCCAACAAGTTCCCGACCATCACTTTCGTCTCGACCAAGGTTGATGTCGGCGACGGTCACAAGGGTACGGTCACGGGCGACCTGACCTTCCACGGCGTCACCAAGCCGGTGGTTCTGGACGTCACCTTCAACGGCGTCGGCGGCAGCTTCGCCCCGGGCAGCGTCAAGACCGGCTTCTCAGCCTCGACCACCATCAAGCGTTCGGAATACGGCGTCAGCAAGTATGTGCCGCTGGTCGGCGACGACGTGGCCCTGAACATCGAAGTCGAGTTCGACAAGAAGTAGTCGACTCAGCGCTCGCGCGTCCGCTTCCATCGGGAAACTGCTTGAAGCGGACGCGCGAGCTTGGTCTTTTCGGCGCGGCCTTTTGGGCTTGGCCTGACGACATCGGCACCCGGAGATATCCATGGCCGCGACGCGAACGCGCTACACCAATGTGGCGATCATCATTCACTGGCTGATCGCCGCGGCCATCATCTTCCAGATCATCCTGGGCTGGCGGGCGGGAGACGGCCCCAAGGGCGCGACCACCTTCGCCCTCTTCCAGCTGCACAAGTCGATCGGCATCACCATCCTGCTGCTAAGCCTGGCGCGCCTGGCCTGGCGACTGCTCAACCCGCCGCCGCACGTCCTGACCGACCAGCCCAAATGGGAGAGGATCGCCTCGCACGTCGTGCATATCGGCTTCTACGTCATCATGATCGGCCTGCCGCTGACGGGCTGGATCCTGGTCTCGGCCAGCCGCACCAACATCCCGACCCTGCTGTACGGGACGATTCCCTGGCCGCACCTGCCCTTCATTCCCGAACTGGCCGCCGGCCCCAAGCACGTCTGGCATGAGATCGGCGAGATCGGCCACGGCGTGCTGGTCAAGTTCACCTATCTGCTGCTGCTGCTGCATCTGGGCGCGGTGGCCAAGCATCAGGTTCTGGATAAGGACGCGGTGTTCGCCAACATGGCGCCCGGCGCCAAGCCGGGCCTGAAGGAGCCGCGCGCCTGGCTGGTCGCCGCCGGACTGGTCGCCGTGATCGCCGCTGGCTATCTCTACACCCCCGCCGCCAAGCCCAAGGTCGCGCCCAGCGTCGCCGAGGCGCCGGCCGATCTGGAGCCGACCGCGGCGCCGGAGCCCGCCGCAGCGCCGGCCGAGGCCATGCCTGCTCCGGCGACGGTTGCCGCTGAAGTCGCGCCGCCCGTTGCGGAGCCCGCGCTGAAGGACCCCGTCGCCTGGGCGGTGACAAAGGGCTCCAAGCTGGGCTTCACCGCCACATGGTCGGGCGACGCCCTGGAGGGCGGCTTCACCCGCTGGAGCGCCGACATCCTGTTCTCGCCCGACGCCCTGGATCGCTCGAAACTGACCGTGTCGATCGACATGACCTCGGCCAGGACCGGCGATGATCAGCGCGATAGCAGCCTGCCCGGCGACGACTTCTTCGCCACCGCCGCCCATCCTAAGGCGACCTTCACGGCGACAAAGTTCCGCAAGACCGGCGAGGGCAAGTTCATTGCCGACGGAACCCTGGACCTGCGCGGCGTCAAGAAGCCGCTCAGCCTGCCGTTCAGCCTGAAGATCGACGGCGACACGGCCATGGCGCGCGGTGTAACCACCCTGGACCGGACGGCGTTCGGGGTTGGACAGGGTGAATGGGCGGACACGGATCAGATCGCGGCGAAGGTGAAGGTCAGCTTCGCCCTGACGGCCAGGCGGAAATAGATGGGCAAGCGGAAATAGGCTCTTCAGAGGCGATAGCGGGGGCGGCGCGCGCCCTTGCCGCGGGCGGGCTGGTGCTGCTGCCCACCGAGACGGTCTATGGCCTGGGCGCCGATGCGGCCAATCCGGCGGCCGTGGCGGCGATCTTCGAGGCCAAGGGCCGTCCGCGCTTCAACCCGCTGATCGCCCATGTCGCCGATCTCGAAACCGCCGCCCGTATCGCCGTGTTCGACGATCGGGCCCTGGCCCTGGCCCGAGCCTTCTGGCCCGGTCCCCTGACGATCGTGGCGCCGATCCGCGACCCCGCCGCCGTCTGCGACCTGGCCCGGGCCGGGCTCGACACCGTCGCCATTCGCGTGCCCGGTCACCCGCTGTCGCGCGCCGTGCTGGCGGCGTTCGGCGGGCCGGTGGTCGCGCCTTCGGCCAACCGCTCTGGCCGGCCCAGCCCCACCACCTATGCCGACGCCGTCTCCGAGACCGGCGACAAGGCCGCCGTGGCGCTGGATGGCGGACCCTGCGCGGTGGGCCTGGAGTCCACCGTCGTCGCCGTTCTGGACGGTCCGCCGCGCCTGCTGCGGCCCGGCGCCGTGACCCGCGCCCAGATCGAGGCCGTAGTCGGTCCGTTGGCGGAGGCGCAGGACGACGCCAAACGCTCGCCCGGCCGCCTGGCCCTGCACTACGCCCCCGACGCCCCGGTGCGGATCAACGCCGCCGCGCCCCGGCCGGGCGAAGCCTTCCTGGCCTTCGGCTCCTGGCCGGACGGGGAGGGGGTGTTCAATCTCAGCCCGACGGGCGATCTGTCAGAAGCCGCCGCCAACCTGTTTTCGTTCCTGCGCGCGGCCGACCGCACCCAGCCCACGGCCATCGCCGTGGCGATCATCCCGGGCGAAGGCCTGGGCGAAGCCATCAATGACCGGCTGCGTCGCGCCGCCGGTTTCATAGGATAAAGTCGATGAAGTTCCGGATCATGTACCTCGAGGACAAGTCCAAGGGGCTGAACGGTCCCGCGCGGATCGGCCGGGTGGGCTCGTCCAAGACCGGCGAGACCCTCTACTATGCCGGCCGGTCGTTCGAGGCCCTGCGCAATTCGGGCCTGAAGGCCAATTTCCGCGACCTTCAGACGGGTCAGCCCTTCTGGATCGCCAAGGCCCGCAAGGACGGCGGCGACCGACTCTACAAGGGCGCGGGCGATCCGCCGGTGATCGATGACGATGTGCGCGAGGAATACTGGGCCAAGATCCGGGGCGTTCCCGATCCGGGCCTAGTCGAGGGCTGAGCGAACATCCGTCAGCGGAAAGTCGTCGCCCTTGTACAGCAGCGGCGCGTCCAGGGCCTTGGCCAGGGCGTAGGCGAAGCAGTCGCCCATGTTGAGACCGGCGCGATGAACGCCCTTGCCCCAGCGCATATAGGCGTCGAGGGCGGCGCCGGCTTCGACGATCCGTGTCTCGACGACGTTCTGGGCTTCGAGCCAGGCGTGAAAGCTCTCAGAGGTGAAGCGGGCTTCCCGCAGGACCAGGACGAGGCCAGCTTCCATGATGTTCACCGAGGTCGCGAAGGCGGCCTCGGCTTTTGACAGAGCTTCCTCAAGCGGCTCGAAGCCCGGCTCGTTGCGGGCGATCGCCACGAGCGCCGAAGCGTCAACGGCCAGTGTCATGCGTCATCGATCTCGGGGATGCCGGTCGGCCACAGGGCATCCCAGTCGGCCTTGGGGATGGGACGCAACGGTTTGGGTTCCTTGTCCAGACCGGTTGCGCGTCTGAAGTCCGCTGTGGCGGCGCGCATCTCCTCAAGCGTTCGTTTTCTGGGCGCGATGCGCAGCCGGTCCTGCGCCAGGGCTTCTCGCGCCAGGGCGTCGATCGCGCCGGTGATCGTCATCCCGCGAAGCGCGGCGACTTCGCGGACGATCTTTTCGGTTTCGGGGTTCTTGATGAAGATGCCCATCACGGCCTCCAGCGGTATATAATGATGTATATCCTATTCCCGCCTCGGCTCAAAAGCGTATCCTCCGTCCTCATGACCAAGCCCGCTCCCGCCTCTTCTGCCCTTGGGGACACCCTGTCCCGCCTCAAAGCCGTGCTCGGCGAGGGCGGCTGGAGCCAGGATCCCGATCGCCTCGAGCCCAAGCTGGTGGAATGGCGCGGGCGCTGGCGGGGCGAGACGCCGCTGCTGGTCCTGCCGCGAACGACGGCCGAGGTGGCCGCCGTGGTCGCCATCTGCGCCGCAGACGGCGTGGCGATCACCCCGCAGGGCGGCAATACCGGGCTGGTCGCCGGCCAGATCCCGCAGGGCGAGATCCTGCTGTCCACCGAAAAGCTGCGCGGCGTGCGCGATGTCGACGGCCTGGACGATGTGATGGTGCTGGAAGCCGGCGTCACCCTGTCCGAGGCCCACGCCCGGGCGGCCAGCGTCGGCCGGCGGTTCACGGTGGGCGTGGCCTCGGAAGGCTCGTGCACCATCGGCGGCCTGATCTCGACCAATGCCGGCGGCACCGCCGTGCTGCGCTACGGCATGATGCGCGAGCAGGTGCTGGGGATCGAGGCGGTCCTGCCCAATGGCGAGATCTGGAATGGCCTGAAACGTCTGCGTAAGGACAATACCGGCTATGACCTCAAGCAGCTGCTGATCGGGGCCGAGGGCACGCTGGGCGTGGTCACCGCCGCCAGCCTGAAACTGCATCCGCTGCTGGCCTCGCGGGCCGTGGCCATTGTCGGCCTGGGCTCGCCGGAAGACGCCATCCAGCTTCTGGCCCGGGCCAAGGACGAGACCGGCGGCGCGGTCGAGGCGTTCGAGCTGATGGGCCGGCTGGGTTTCGAGCTGACCGTCCGCAACGTGCCGGGCCTGCGCGATCCGCTGCCGTCGACCCATCCCTGGTATGTGCTGATCGAAATCGCCAGTGGCGAGCCCGGCGCGGCCGAGGCGGCCCTGGAGCGGCTGCTGACCAGCGCCCTGGAGCGCGGCTTGATCAGCGACGCCGCCGTGGCCCAGACGCAGACCCAGATGAAGGCTTTCTGGCACATTCGCGAGGGGCACTCGGCCGGCCAGAAGCCCGAGGGCGCGGCCTGGAAGCACGATGTCAGCGTGCCGGTGTCCAAGATTCCGGTCTTCATCGAACGCGCCAACGCCGCCATCGCCCAGGCCTATCCCGGAACCCGCATCGTCGCCTTCGGCCATGTCGGCGACGGCAATGTCCATTATGATGTGCTGAAAGCGCCCGGCGGCGACGACGACGCCCATGACGCCCTGCGCGAGGGCGGGGCCCGGATCGTCCACGACATCACCGCCGACCTGCACGGGTCGATCAGCGCCGAGCACGGCCTGGGGGCGATGAAGACCGCCGAGGCCCTGGGCTATAAGGATCCGGTCGAGGTGGCGGCCCTGCGGGCCATCCGTTCGGCCCTGGATCCCCGGCGGATCATGAACCCGCGCATCCTGTTTTAGGCATTCGGCGCTTCAGCCGCCGCCGCTCGCGCTGCGGCGCGGATCGCCCTGATCTTCAGCAGCATGGCGATCACCACAAAGGCGCCGACCGGGATACAGGCCTTGAAGAAGCCGGGCGTCGAGCCCGGGCCCAGGATATTGATGGCGGGCAGGATGAAGCCCCATTTGCCGGTGGCGTCCTCCATCCAGAAGGCGCCGACGCCGACGAAGCAGAAGGCCAGCCAGATCAGGCGAAACTTCAGGGCGGGCGTGCGCACCACCATGAACAGGGCGATCAGCATCGGAATCGGCCAGGCGAGGGCGGCCATCAGGCCCAGGGTGTGCGCGGTCATGGCGTCTGGATAGCGGGCGGAGGCGGCGGCGTCGAGGATCCAGGGCGTGCGATGACCGAGACCTACAATGGCTCGTCGTCGCGACTGGACGCCTGAGCCAAAGCGCGCTCACGCGCCGTTGCTGACGTTCAGACCTCTATCCGGTCGATCAGCGGACGGGTCGTGAGGGCGTTGATCGCGCGATTTATGCTGTCGAACACGGGACCGGCGTCCTCCTCCATCTCGGCGTATGCGCGGTCGAACGCCTGGGCCAATCCGTCGAGCAACGCCAGTTGTTCGCGCCCTCTGTCCGTGATCTCGATCAGGACAATGCGCTGGTCGTCAGGGGCGGGGCGACGGGTGACCAATCCCAAAGTCACCAGCTTCGGAATCTTCTGTTGGATGAGTTGGTGCGAACGGTTCAGGGCGCGCACGAGATCCGAAACCGAGACTGGGCCCAGCGTCGCAATGGCGCCCATAAGGGACGAAGACTTGACCGGAATAACAAGGCCGGCGCGCTTGAACACCTCCGCTGATTGTTGCTCGATCAGGTCGCTCAGCTGCTCGCTCAGGCGGCCCAGGAAGGTGCGGCTCAACTCGGTCATTCGCCAGAAGCCCCTCAATTCAGACGACGATAGGCGGCGGTCTCGCCAGACTTCCACACGCGCTCCAGGCCGTTCACCACGCCATGGTCGCGCACCAGGCGGAACCGGTAGTCGTCCGTTCCCTGGACCGCAAACAGATCCTTCCCGATCGGATCCAGAGCCAGAACGAAGTGATCGCGCCAGTGATAGGCCAGACCGGTCGCGGTGCGACGGAGTGTTCGACCTTCGTATGTCCCGACCGCGTCCTCCAGAGCCTCGGCGCTCGGGGTCTGGCCCGAGATCGCGAATTCGACGGGAACCAGGGCCCATTTGGCGTCGGCGTCGCCCGCCGCCGCCCGGCTCTGCAGCAGGAATTTCTGCGCGGCCAGCAGGGCGCCCGAGGCCGGTACGGCAAGGTCGGGAGTCACGCCAACGCCCTCGAAATCCTGCCCGTTGACCGGATCGCGGATCTGACCGATCGGCACCTGCAACATGAACCGGTCATCGATCGGCAGGCGCGTGACCGGATGCGCGCCGCCAGCGGTCCGTTCCCCGATCACGGTCGCACGGCCAAGCCGTTGCAGCGAAAACGCCATCCATTCGGCGGCGGAGAAGGACGTCGAACCCGTCAGCACGACGACGGGCATGGTCCCCGAACGCTGGCCAGGCACGGCGGCCAGACTCCATTGGCTCCGCTCCACGCGGACCCCGCGCTCAGTGTAATTGTAGTCGAAGAATTTCTGCTCCTTGCCCGCCGGGTAGAGGTAACTCATCAAGAACTGCGCCAGTTCGAGGACGCCGCCGTTGTTGTAGCGCAGGTCAAGGATGAGCCCCTTGGCCCCTTCGGCAAATCGCATGGCCCCCGCCGCTGTCTCCTGGGCGTATTGAGGGTCGGCGAAGAAGTCGAACCGGACATAGGCCAGGCCCCCCTCGAGTCGTCGGGCGTCGCGAAAGCCGAAATTGTTCGCCCGCTCGCTGTCGCGCTGCGCCTGGGTGGTCGTCTCGTCGCTCGCTTTCGCCCGTCTTTCAGCGGCGACTTCGTCCGGATCGAAGGCGACGGAGAAGTGCAGATCATCGCTCGCCTTGACCAAGCCCTGCGCGAGGCCGACGGCGAATTGTTCGCCGCTGATGGGCCCGGATTGAACCCGTCTGTCCAACTCGGCCGATATGGCGGGGATGCGATCCGGAAAGACGTAGTTCTGCTGTAGCGCCACCTTCAGGTGCGAAACGACTTCGCGCTGCGCCTCGCGATCCAGGGTCTGGGCGGCGATCGACGCCGGAGTGATTGTCGCGATCGCCAACAGTGACAGAAAAATCCGGGAGACCATTTCTCAACCCCATATGCAATATATTGCGCAATATATTGCATAACATCATCCGTCAATTCCCCGGCCCAATTCGGAGGCGATGCTGATGGCTGCGCACCACCTTTGGGACACTCGGCGCCTCTCCTTCGGAAGAGGGGGGAGTATGGGGATAGGCCACGCTCTATCCCCGTCCTTTCCGAATCAAAACCCAGCCTTTTCAACGCTCTACAAAATAATCGACCGCGCCAATCAGACGCGTTCAGACCTGGCTTATCCTAAACCCACCTCGTCGCACGGGAAGGGCGCAAGGCCAGCGACCATTGCGGCGGCGGGGGGCGATCGAGCGGGAGTCGAAGGCGGCGCGGGGCGGGTTGCTCCGATGCCCTGCAAAGGGTGGAGGTCTCAGAAGGAGGCCTTCGTCGCCGGGTCACATGAAACAGTGGGCGAGGACCTTAAACTTGCCCGCCGGGGACCTTCACGCTGGAAGGCCCGACCGCCCGAAGGTTAATGCGGCGCCGGACGACTGGAGACCGGCGGCGGTCCATAAGGATGCGCCGGCCAAGGCCCAGGGACAGGGATGACCGTGCGGGGTGGAGGGCTGAGAAGGCCCAAGCTGCCCGGCCTGAGGGAAAACGATCGCGCGGAGCGTCTGGCTTCGTCGAAACGGTATTTTGTCTAACTCATCCGGACGTCGTCCGGACGCTCCGCAGCCCTTTCCATCCCTTCAGCGAGAGATCGCGTGAGGTTGCTGACACTTGCCCCGACCGGGTCGCTTCGTGACCGTCCGCCCCCGGAGGGGGCGGATGATCTCATCTTCCCCTCCGGGGCAGGGCTATCGCATATGAGTTTTCGGCCAGAAAAGTTGTCATCCCGGACAAGCCTGGCGAAGCCGGGCGCCGATCCGGGACCGCCGGAAGCGCTGCGTTCAGGCGTCGGTCCCGGATCTTCGCGCTGCGCGCTCGTCCGGGATGACAACCGTTTTTGGCCATATGCGATAGCCCTGCCCTCCGGGGGAGGAGCGCGACAGCGCGGAGGGGGCAAGTGACGCGCCTCCCCGCAATCCGCCTACCGCGTCCCCGCCCGCTGGCTGACCCGCACCCAGTCGACCTCCATCGTCGCCGGCAGGGCGGCGTCGTTCACGCCCCTGGCGTTGGCGCCCTCGGGCCAGTCGCCGCCGAAGGCGAGGTTGAGGATCAGGTGGAAGGGTTTGTCGAACGGGGCCGGCCTGGCCGCCTGGCCGGCGGGCGCCCAGTCCTCGGCCCCGGCCTGGAAATAGGCCACGCCATCGACGGACCAGACGATCCGCCCCGGCGACCATTCCACCGCATAGACGTGAAAGCCGTCGGCCGTGGGCGCCGGAACCGTCTGGCCGCCCCGTTGCCGGTGATCGGGACCGAACCCCTTGCCGAAATGGATCGTGCCGAAGATCCGGTTCTCGCGCCCGCCCTCGCAGCTTTCGCAGGGGGCGCCCAGATTGACGGTCTCCAGGATGTCGATCTCGCCCGAACGCGGCCAGCCGCCATAGGCGTCGGTCTCCGGCATCATCCAGATCGCCGGCCAGACGCCCTGGCCGCCGGGAACCCGGGCCCGGACCTCGACGCGGCCATAGCGCCAACTGGCCTTGCCCTTGGTGAGGATCTTGCCCGAGGCGTAGTCGCCGGTCTTCATCGGCCCGTCCGGCCCGCCCCAGGGATTGGCCAGACCCGTCGCCTCGCGCCGGGTCGTCGTCAGCCGCAGCACGCCGCCCTGCACCGACACGGCGTCAGGCTGGTCGCTGTAGCATTGCCGCTCGTGATTGCCGCCGCCGCCGCAATCAACGGCATAGGACCATTTGGTCCGGTCCAGCGTGGTTCCCTCGAACTCGTCCGACCAGACCTGCCGCCAGGATCCTCCGAGATCGAAGGCGGGGGCGAGGGCGGGGTCGGCGGAGCGTGCGGCGCTCGGCGGCGCGGCCAGCAGGCCCGCCCCCGCAGCCGCCACGACCAGTCCTGTTCCCCAGGCGCCCATGTTCATCCTCGCCCCAATCCGCCGGATCCGGGCGTCAGACTAGACCTCTGCGTCCCCGCGTCCAGCGCCGGTTCAGAAGGTCTTGCGGAGCTTCAGCGACACGAAGGTGTTGGGGTCGATGCTGCGGTCCTCGACAAAGGCCACGGCGCGGGTCTCGCGATCGGCATAGACGACGCGGTGCGTGGTGAAGTCGTCCCAGAGGTTCAACTGGGCTCGCAGCGCCAGGGTGGCGGTGGGCTTGTATTCGACAAAGGCCTCATAATAGTCCGCGCCGCGCCAGCTGCTGGTCTGGTCGGGATCATAGGTGGGCTTGCCCAGCAGCGGCAGCCAGTTGATCCCCCACTGGGTCTTCCACCGCGTCAAATCCTGCTCGAAGCCGATATTGGCCTGGGTGGGACGGATATCGGAAATCGCCCGCTTGCGGCCGGTGGTCGGATCGGTGACCTCGGTCCTGTTCCAGTCGTTCTTGAAGGTGAAGCGACCGCCCGGGATGTGCGCCCTGTCCAGCGGGATGACGATATTGGCCGACAGCCGGTCGAGGGTTCCGTTGCCGATATTGCCCGTCGCCGACAGGCCTTGCGGCAGGGGCAGGCGGTCGATGACGTCGATGATCTCGTCGTGCCGATAGCCGATCGAGACAATGCCTTCGCCCCAGAACCGGCGCTCGAAGGTCAGTTCCGAGATCCAGCGCTGTTCGGGCGACAGATCGACATTGCCGCCATAGACCGTGCTGTCATCCAGCTCGGCCGAGGCGGCGAAGTCGTTGAAATCCAGCTGGCCCAGTTCACGCTCGAACCGGAACCGCACCTGGGTCTGGGCCATCGGCGTCCAGCTGACCAGGAACCGCGGCTTGGCGAAGAAGAAGCTTTTTTCCTGGGCGGCGTCGCCCGACTGCTTGATCGTCGAGCTCTCCAGTCGCAGCCCGCCCTCCAGGGTCAGCCGGGGGGTCATCCGCCAGGTCGCCTTGGTGAAGGCCTCGCCGCGGGTCTCCTCGACCTTGACCGAGGCCGACGGCAGCACCACCGGCGCGCCGCCCACGGTGAAGGCCTGCTGAACGTCCAGCATGTTGTAGGCGACCTCGCCTCCGGCCTCGATCGTCAGGGTCGGCGAGCGTTCGTTGCGCACCAGGGCGCGCAGGATGGACTCAGACGACTTGCCGTCGGCGGTGAATCTCTGCTCGGGTCTGGCGACGGCGCTGAGGACTTCATTGCCGGTGGAGACGTTATCGAAGCTCTCGAATTCGTGGATCAACCGCGTTTCGAGCGTCCAGCCGGGCCGGACGGGCCGCGTCCAGGTCAGGCCCAGCTCGCCGCTCTTGCTGTCCTCGTCAAAGGCGCTCTGGCGCAAGGCGACGGGGGATTGCTGGCGGGTCCACTCATGCCAATCGTTGATTCCGATCCGGGCGGTGGCGTCGATCTTGCCGCCCGCCAGCGGCCCGGCATAGTTGCCGCGAAGGCCATTGCCGCCGCCCCAGCCGTCGGTCTGGTAAGCCTCGTCGCGGAGCACGGCGCCGGACCCGTCGCGGCGCAGGCTGCGACCCGAACCGTTGGAGTCGCTGGTGCTCATGCCGTCCGACAGGGTGAAGCCCCAGCTGCGGTCGCCTTCGCGGGCGGTGAACTGGTAGGAGCCGCCATAGGTGTCATGCCCCCCGTCGAACAGCACGGAATTGAGCGTCACGATCGACTGGCGGCTGCTGGAGGATTTCAGCACGGCGTTGGCGACGACGGCATAGCCTTGCATGTCGATGCCCGGCGCGCCCCCGCGGATCAGCTCGATGCGCTCGACCTGACCGGCCGGTGTGCGCGACAGCACATTGGAGCCGGTATCGTTCTTGGAGGCCGGGCGATTGCCGTTGATGAGAATATTGCCGACCGCGCCTTCAAAGCCGCGCGCGCCCGAACCGTCATCGACCGAGAAACCCGGTACGCGATTGACCATGTCCAGGGCCGTGTTCGGACGCTGGGCCGCGAAGAAGTCCGGCGCGAAGACCAGAAGACCCGAGGGGTCGGCGGCGCTGGACGGGGTGGGGCGGGTGGCCGAAGCATCGGCTGGCGCGGGCGCATCGGCGGCAAAGGCCGCGCCTGCGGTCAGGAAGAGCGCCGTCGTGGCCAGCAGAATGGTCCGGTTCATGAGTCCCCCTCGAACTTACTGACGAGAGATCTGCCGATCCGGCGCATTTATCTCAAGTTACAAGGCGGACATGTAGATTATATTCGGGTCAACATTACACAAAGTTCATGTTTATGGATAAAGTGTTCACAGCATGGAGCGCTGAGTGCTGTGGATAAACTTCATTCTGTACTCATTCGAAACGGGTCGCCGGGGATGTCAGCTCCCATTCCCAGCCTCGTCCGCCTCGACCCCGGTTTACCCTTCATGGGTGGCGCAAATCCCCCTAAACACGGCGGAATGCGCACTGGCCCCGACATGATGCTGGAACTTGCCTGCGGCCCCGGGCCGGTCTGCGGGGTGGACGAGGCCGGGCGCGGGCCGTGGGCCGGACCGGTCAGCGCCGGGGCGGTGATCCTGAATCCCGACCGCATTCCCAAGGGCCTCAACGACTCCAAGACGCTGTCGGCCAAGGCCCGGGCAGGTCTGGAGATCGAGATCAAGGAAACGGCCATCGCCTGGGGCGTGGGTCTGGCCAGTATCGAGGAAATCGAAGAACTCAACATCCTGCACGCGGCGGGCCTGGCCATGCGCCGGGCGATCGAGGCCCTGGCGGTGACGCCGGCCTTCGCCCTGGTCGACGGCAATTACCGGTTCGATCTGCCCTGTCCGATCCAGACCGTGATCAAGGGCGACAGCCTGTCATGCTCGATCGCCGCGGCGTCGATCCTGGCCAAGGAAGCCCGCGACCGGATCATGGTGGAGATGGACCGCCTCTATCCCGGCTACGGCTTCGCCGGTCACAAGGGCTATCACGCCAGGAGCCATGTCGAGGGCCTGCGCAAGCTGGGTCCCTCGCCGATCCACCGGATGAGCTGGGCGCCGGTCAAGGCGGCCCTGGCGGCGCAATCTCCTGTGGAGTCTTTAGGCCAATTGCCCCGTTAAGGCCTTGCTAACCACGCTTCCACACGTCCCGTTTACCAGCAAGACTCATGATTCCGCTGGCTGTTTTACAGGACGCGGACATGACCTTCGGGCCGGAAACCATCATTCAAGGCGACTGCATCGAGGCGATGAACGCCTTGCCCGAGAAGTCGGTCGACCTGATTTTCGCCGATCCGCCCTACAATCTGCAGCTGGGCGGCGACCTGCTGCGGCCCGACAATTCCAAGGTCGACGCGGTCGACGACCACTGGGACCAGTTCGAGAGCTTCGCGGTCTATGACAAGTTCACCCGCGAGTGGCTGAAGGCCGCCCGCCGGGTGCTGAAGGACGATGGCGCGATCTGGGTGATCGGCAGCTATCACAACATCTTCCGCGTCGGCGTGGCCGTGCAGGACCTGGGCTTCTGGATCCTCAACGACGTGATCTGGCGCAAGTCCAACCCGATGCCCAACTTCAAGGGCACCCGCTTCGCCAATGCGCACGAGACCCTGATCTGGGCCTCCAAGAGCCAGAACGCCAAGCGCTACACCTTCAACTATGACGCCCTGAAGATGGCCAATGACGAGGTGCAGATGCGCTCGGACTGGACCATCCCGCTGTGCACCGGCGAGGAGCGCATCAAGGGCTCGGACGGCGCCAAGGCCCACCCGACCCAGAAGCCCGAAGCCCTGCTCTATCGGGTGATCCTGTCGACCACCAAGCCGGGCGACGTGATCCTGGATCCGTTCTTCGGCGTGGGCACCACCGGCGCCGCCGCCAAGCGTCTGGGCCGCCGCTTCGTCGGCATCGAGCGCGAGGCCGAATACATCGAGCACGCCAAGACCCGCATCGCCAAGGTGATCCCGATCGCGCCGGAAGACCTGGACGTGATGGGCTCCAAGCGCAGCGAGCCGCGCGTGCCGTTCGGCACCATCGTCGAGAGCGGCCTGCTCAGCCCCGGCGACACCCTGTTCTGCTCCAAGGGCGCCCACGCCGCCAAGATCCGCGCCGACGGCTCGATCACGGTGGGCGACCTGTCGGGCTCGATCCACAAGATCGGCGCCCTGGTGCAGTCGGCCCCGGCCTGCAACGGCTGGACCTACTGGCACTTCAAGACCGACGCCGGCCTGGCGCCGATCGACGTGCTGCGCGCCCAGGTCCGGGCGGGGATGAACTAGAGGCCAGCGCGCCGTCGAAAGCCGCAACGGCCCTGTCGGCGCCACCGGCGGGGCTTCCTGTTCGTTGGCGAGCCCTTCGCGAATTTGGCGCAATACGGCGCTAGACAACCTTTGCGACGCCCGCCTAGAGAGGCCAGGACGTCTCTGGGGAGTGTAGGCCTATGGTTGATCTGAGCTTTAGTCGGTCGGGTTTCAGCGGCGCCACGCCGATATTCAACTCCAACCTTCTGGCGGGCTTCAACGCCTCGACGATGGAGCTGACCCTCAACTCGCTGACCTCGCTCTCGTTTGTGTCAGGAGGGTTCACGGGCTCGCTGAGCGGCGCGTTTCAGTTCAACGCGAACGGCGACCTCGTCGGCGGATCGATCAGCACTTTCTCCCTGAACAGCACCCAGGGCTACGCCTTCAGCTTCACCGGCCTGAACCTGCCGGTGATTGAGTTCACCAACACGCTGCTCACCCAAGGCGCCAAGGTGCTGTACCAGCAGGCGCTGGCCGGGGATGACAAGATCTCCATGCCCTGGGGATCCTCGCTGATGAGCGCCGTCATCGAAGGCTTCGGCGGCAACGACACGATCAACACCGGCGCGGGCCATGACACGGTCTATGGCGGGACGGGGAATGACGTCATCACCAACCCGCACAACGGCCTCGCCTACGGGGCCACCACGAGCTTTCTGCGCGGCGACGACGGAAACGACACGATCCAGGGCGGCTACGGCTTCGACGACATCAACGGCAACAAGGGCGATGACGTCTGTGTCGGCGGCGATGGCAGCGACTGGGTCGTGGGCGGCCAGGGCAACGACGTCCTTTACGGCGACCACAGCGACAAAAGCCTTGCCGTCTTCAATACCGGCAATGACGTCGTCTACGGCAATCTCGGCAACGACACCTGTTATGGCGGCGCGGGGGCTGACTGGGTGCGCGGCGGTCAGGGCGACGACGTCCTGTACGGCGAGGACGGAAACGACTGGATGTCCGGCGACAGGGGCTCCGACACCCTCACCGGCGGCGCGGGCGCTGACGTATTCTACGGCTTTAAGGGCATGGGCCTGGACTACGTCACCGATTTCTCGCGCGCCCAGGGCGACCGGATCCAGCTGGCGCTGGGCACGAGCTATACGCTACGCCAGGACGGCGCCGACGCCGTGGTGGATCTTGGCGATCGCGACCAGATCGTCCTGGCCGGCGTACAGACCGGCGCCCTGACGGGAGACTGGGTTTTCTTCGCCTGATCGCTAGACCAGCCGCTCGCCCGCCAGCGCCGCCTTCAGGAATACGCTGGGCAAGGTGCCCAGCCCCTCGCGCGGCGTCCAGACGAAGTCGCCGTCGCCTTCGGCGGCAAACACCCTAAGCGTCAGGGAGAAGTGCGTGAACACGTGCTCGACCGCGCCCTGATCGCGCCAGGCGGCGGTCACCGGCGCGGCGGCGATCGCCTCGTCATCCGACCACGGCGTCCCGCGCCAGTCGCTGGTCGGCAGACCCAGCATGCCGCCGAGCAAGCCCTTGGGCGGCCGACGGACCAGGGCCGCCTCGTCGCCGCGCGTCAGCACATAGGCCACGCCGTACCGCCGCGGCCGATCGGCCTTCCTCGTCTTGCGCGGATAGGTTCCCGGCGCGCCGGTCTTCAGCCCCGCGCACCACGCCGAGATCGGGCAGATGTCACAGAGCGGCGACTTGGGCCGGCAGACCGTTGCGCCCAGGTCCATCAGCGCCTGGGCCCAGTCCCCGGGCCGCTCGGCGGTGACCAGCGACGCGGCCAAGGCCTTCAACTCCGGCTTGGCGTCCGGCACGGGGGTCTCGACCGCGAACAGCCTGGCCATCACCCGCTCGACATTGCCGTCGACCACATTGGCCTCGCGGTCAAAGGCGATGGCGGCCACGGCGGCGGCGGTATAGGCGCCGACGCCCGGCAAAGCCCGCAGGCCCTCCTCGGTATCGGGAAACACCCCGCCGTGATCGGCCGCCACGGCCCGGGCGCAGGCCAGCAGATTGCGGGCCCGGGCGTAGTAGCCCAGCCCCGCCCAGGCGGCCATCAGGTCGCCGTCCTCTGTCGCCGCAAGATCGCTGACCGTCGGCCAGCGCTGGGTGAAACTCAGGAAATAGGGCGTGGCGTGCGGCACGGTGGTCTGCTGCAGCATCACCTCGGACAGCCACACCCGGTAGGGATCGCCCCGCGCGCCGGCCCGCCGCTCGGCCGGTCCCACGCGCCAGGCCAGGTCGCGAGCCTGGCGGTCGTACCAGGCCAGCAGGCTTGAGCGGAGGGCGGGGATGTCGCGCATTCCTCCCTATGACAGAGCCGCGTCAAACTTGTCATCCCGGACAAGCGCGCAGCGCGCAGATCCGGGACCGACGCCTGAACGCCGCGCTTCCGGCGGTCCCGGATCTGCGCCCGGCTTTCGCCGGACTTGTCCGGGATGATTGATTTTTGGCGGCTCCCGCCTCCATCCGCCTTCTGCTAACCTTCTCGAATGCGCCGCCCCCTGCCCACGGCTGAAGAAGCCCTCGCCATCCTGCGCCAGCGCCGCACGCGGCCGCCGATGCGACCGCCGCCGCCCGCCGGCAAGAACCTCGCGCCGCTGCTGAAGGCGCTGGAGGAGAAATACGGCCAGGGCCCAGCCGCCCTGAAGACCCGCTGGAAGGAAATCGTCGGCGACACCCTGGCCCGTCGCACCGAGCCGGTTCGCATCATCAAGGGCCGCAACGGGGCAGGCGGCGCGCTGGAACTCCGGGTTGACGGCCCCGTCGCCTCGCTGATCCAGCATCAGGCCCCACAGATCACCGCCCGGCTGGACATGCTGCTGGGCAAAGGAACCGTCACCCGCCTGCGCATCGTCCAGGGCCCGCTGAGCGCCGCCCCCGCGCCGGTGGTCCAGAGGTCCCGCCGCAAGCCGCCGCTGGACGCCGCGTCGGAACGCCAACTGGCCGACAGCCTGGCTGACCAACCCGACGGCGGCCTGAAGGACGCCCTGCTGAAGCTGGGGCGCGGGGTGTTGCGGAGCCAAGCGTCTTGAGGCGCTCGCGGATTGACAACACCCGCGCGATTGCGCTCATGCCAAGGCCTTATCCCCGCCCTTTTCACGCGGCCTAAGAATCGCGCTTAACTTCACCGTTCTGAGTTCAAGGAAGATCGATCATGCGTCTGCTGACCCGCCGGCTCCTGACCGCCGTCGCCCTCACCGCCTCGATGGGCGTCGCGCTCGCCGGCTGCGCCAAGAAGGACACGGCCAACGCCGACGACATGAGCCTGGGCAATCCCAACGCCAAGGTCACGGTGATCGAATACGCCTCGGCCTCATGCAGCCACTGCGCGCGCTGGAACGAAGAGGTCTTCCCGGCCTTCAAGACCAAATATATCGACACCGGCAAGGTCAACTATGTCTATCGCGAGATGTTGACCCCGCCCGCCCAGGTGGCCGCCGCGTCGTTCCTGATGGCCCGCTGCGCCGGCAAGGACAAATATTTCGAGGTCGTGGACTCGGTCTACCGCTCGCAGGAAGAGATGTTCACCACCGGCCAGTTCCGCGACGTGCTGGTCCGTATCGCTCAGTCGGCCGGCATGGACGAAGCCAAGTTCGATGCCTGCGTCTCCGACGAGAAGGCGCTGAAAGCGCTGAATGAGCGCGTCGAGAAGAACGCCAAGGTCTATAACGTTCAGGGCACGCCGACCTTCGTCGTCAACGGCAAGCTGGTGGGCGACGCCGCCGGTGGCGAACGCAGCCTGGCCGAACTGGACGCCGCCATCGCCGCCGCCTCGAAATAAGGACAAGCGCTTGCCCATCGACCGTCGCGCGCTGATCGTCACAAGCCTCGCCTTCGCGGCAGGCCCGGTGATCGCGCGCGCCGCGTCGCTGCCGCCGGCCCCGGGCGACATGGTTCTGGGCTCGCCAACGGCGCCGGTGCAGCTGGTGGTGTTCGCCTCGCCCAGTTGCCCGCACTGCGCCCACTGGTGGACCGAGGACCTGCCGGCGATCCGCAAGGCCTATATCGACACGGGCAAGGTCAAGCTGGTGTTCCGCGAGTTCCTGACCTCGCCGCCCGAGTTCGCCGCCGCAGCCTTCCTGCTGGCGCGCAGGGTCGGTCCCAGTCGCTATTTCGAGGTGCTGGACGCGGTGTTCGCCCAGCAGGCGGCGATCTTCCAGAGCGGCCAGCTTTTCGAAGGCCTGCTGCAGATCGGCAAGGCCTTTGGACTGACCGAAGACCAGTTTACCGCCGCCCTCAGTGACCAGAAGGCGCTGGCGGCCGTGAACGAGCGGGTCGAGATCGCCGAGGTTCGCGACAAGATCGAGGTGACCCCCACCTTCATCCTCGCCGGTCAGCGCATCCCGGGCGCCCTGACGGCCGCAACGCTGAAGGCCGCCCTGGCCGCTCCGGCCAAGGGCTGAGGCGAAGGGAGCCGCCCGCGTGCAGTTCCAGCGCCTGCGCCTTTCGGGCTTCAAGTCCTTCGTCGAGCCGACCGAGTTTCGGATCGAGCCCGGCCTGACCGGCATTGTCGGCCCCAATGGCTGCGGCAAATCCAACCTGCTGGAAGCCCTGCGCTGGGTGATGGGCGCCAATTCCGCCAAGGCCATGCGGGCCGGCGGCATGGACGACGTGATCTTCGCCGGCAGCGGCGCGCGTCCGGCCCGCAACCACGCCGACGTCACCCTGACCATCGACAATGCCGACCGCACCGCGCCGGCCCAGTTCAATGACGATCCCGTGCTGGAAGTCGTGCGCCGCATCGACCGGGGCGATGGTTCGACCTATCGCATCAACGGCCGCGAGGTGCGGGCCCGGGACGTGCAGCTGTTGTTCGCCGACGCCTCGACCGGCGCCAATTCGCCGGCCCTGGTGCGTCAGGGTCAGATCAGCGAACTGATCGGCGCCAAGCCGCAGAACCGCCGCCGCATCCTGGAAGAGGCCGCCGGCGTCTCGGGCCTTCACACCCGCCGCCACGAGGCCGAACTGCGGCTGCGGGCGGCCGAGACCAACCTCTCGCGCCTGGAAGACGTGGCCCGAGAGCTGGAAACCGCCCTGAATCGGCTGCGGCGCGAAGCCCGGCAGGCTGAGAAGTACAAGCGGTTGTCGTCCGAGATCCGGGCCGTGCAGGGGGCGGTGCTGTTCGCGCGCTGGAGCGAGGCGCGCGACACGCTGGAGCGCACCCAGGCCCAGGCCACCCAGGCCGCCCGCGATGTGGAAGACACCGCCCGCGCCGCCGCCGCGGCCCAGGTCGAGATCACCCGCGCCGAGGGGGCCATGCCGCCGCTGCGCGAGGAGGCCGCCATCGCCCAGGCGGTGCTGGGCCAACTGGCTATCCAGAAAGACCGCGCCGAGCGCGAAGCCGAAGCCGCCGCCGCCGAATTCCAACGCTTGACGGCCGATCTGGCCCGGATCGACGATGATCGCGCTCGCGAGGCCCAGGCCAAGCAGGACGCCGACACAGCCCTCGCCCGGCTCGACGCCGAGCTGACCGAGGTGCGCGCCGAGGTCGCCGCCGCGCCCGAGCGCGGTCCGGAACTGGCGCAGGCGGCCAAGGCGGCCGAAGAGGCTCGCGCCGAGGCGGAAACCGTGGTCGAGCAATTGGCCGCCCGCGTCGCGGCGGAAGAGGCGAGGGCCCGCGCCGCCGCCGCCCGTCTGGCCGACGCCGAGGGCCGCCTGGCCCGCACCCTGCGCGCCCTGGACCAGGCCAGGGCCGAGCGTGGAGCGCTGGGTCCTGAGACCGATCCAGCCGCCGCCGACGCCCGCCAGCGCCTGACCAACGCTGAAGCCGCCCTAACCGCCGCCCGCGCCGCCCTGGACGCCGCCGAGATCGAGCGCGGCCAGGCCGGCGAGCAGGAAGCCATGGCCCGGCAGCTGGCCCGCAGTCTGGAAGATCAGCTGGGCCGCTTGCGCACCGAGGCGCGCGGCCTGGCCCAACTGACCGCCCCGCGCTCCAAGAGCGGCCATGCGCCGGCGCTGGACGCGGTGTCGCCCGACAAGGGCTATGGCGCGGCCCTGGCCGCCGCCCTGGGCGATGACCTCGACGCGGCCCTGGATTCGCGCGCGCCCTCCTATTGGGGCGGTGCCGAGGCGACGTCGCCGGCCTGGCCCGAGGGCGCACAGGCCCTGGCCCCGCTGGTCAAGGCCCCGCCGGAGCTGGCCGCGCGCCTCGCCCTGACCGCCGTCGTCGAACGCGCCGATGGCGACCGTCTGCAAAAGAGCCTGACGCCGGGCATGCGGCTGGTCTCCAGGGAAGGCGACCTGTGGCGCTGGGACGGCTTTGTCGCCCGCGCCGACGCGCCCAAGCCCGCCGCTGTGCGTCTGGAGCAGCGCACGCGCCTGGCCGAGGTCGAGCTCGAGATCGACCTGCAGGCCCCCCGCGCCGAAGCCACGGCAGCGGCCCTGAAAACGGCCGCCGATCGCTTGAAAGCCGCCGAGGACACTCTGCGCGACAGGCGCCGTGGACCGCAGGACGCCGAACGTCTGATGGCGGGCGCCCGCGACGCCGTGGCCCAGTTCGAACGTCAGGCCGCTCTACGGGCCGCTCGCGCCCAGTCCCTGGACGAGACCATCGCCCGCTTCCAGGCCGAACACGCCGAGGCCGAGGCCGCCCTGACCGTGGTGCGCACCGAGCATGACGGCGCCGCCGGGGCGGCCGATCTGGCGCCGCAACTGACCCAGGCCCGGCAAACGGCTGCGGCGGCGCGCGAAGCCGCTGCGTCCGCCCGCGCCGCCCTCGATGTCGAAACCCGTGAGCGCGCCGGTCGGCAAAGACGGCTGGAAACCCTGGAACGCGATCGCGGCGATTGGGCCCGTCGCGCCGAGGCCGCCGGCAAGCGGGCCGGCTCTCTGGACGCCGACCGCGTCAAGGCCGCGCAGGCCCTGGAGGCGGCCCGTGAGGCGCCGGCCCTTCTGCAGGAAAAGCTGCTGGTCCTCGTCGACGAGTTCGGCGCCGCCGACGCCCGCCGGGCCCGGGCCAGCGACGCGCTGGAGGCGGCCGAGACCGCGCGCCTGACCGCCGACCGCGCGGCCCGCGCCGCCGACCAGGCGGCCGGCGAGGCCCGTGAACGCCGCGCCGCCTTGCTGGCCCACCTGGACGGCGCCCGCGACCGTTTCGCCGAGATCGCCGGCAATATCCGCGAATCGGTCCGGATGGAGCCCGAGGCGCTGGGCCGCCACGTGGCCGGAGAGGCGGTGGCGATCCCCAAGGACGCCGCTGGCGTGGAAGCCCACCTGTTCGCGCTCGAGCGCGAGCGCGACGCCATCGGCCCGGTCAATCTGCGGGCCGAGGAAGAGGCCCAGGAATATGCCGCCCGGCTGGAGACCATGCATACCGAGCGCGCCGATCTGTCGGGCGCCGTCGGCAAGCTGCGGGCCGGGATCGAAGAGTTGAACGCCGAGGGCCGCGAGCGCCTTTTGGCCGCCTTCGAGGTGATCAACGGCCATTTCCAGACGCTGTTTCAGGCGCTGTTTGGCGGCGGCCAGGCCGAGTTGCGGCTGGTCGAGAACGACGATCCGCTGGAGGCGGGGCTTGAGATCTATGCCTGTCCGCCCGGCAAGCGCATGGCGAGCATGAGCCTGATGAGCGGCGGCGAGCAGGCCCTGACCGCCAGCGCCCTGATCTTCGGCGTGTTCCTGGCCAATCCGGCCCCGATCTGCGTGCTCGACGAGGTCGACGCGCCGCTGGATGACGCCAATGTCGACCGCTATTGCAACATGCTCGACGAGATGCGCCGCCGCACCCAGACCCGCTTCATCGCCATCACCCACAATCCGGTGACCATGAGCCGGATGGACCGCCTGTTCGGCGTCACCATGGGCGAACGCGGCGTCAGCCAGTTGGTCAGCGTGGATCTGTCGACCGCCGAGCAACTCGTAGCGGCGCAGTAAGCGTCAGCCGCCGAGCAATCCCGCGACCGCGTGCCGAAGCGGATTGGCAGGGTCGGCCAGCAGCTTGATCGCCATGGCGCAGGAAATCGTCACCAGCAACGGCCGGATCAGTTTTGGGCCAAATCGCATGGCCAGGCGCGAGCCGATCTGGGCGCCGATGAAGGCCCCGGCCGCCATGGCCAGGCCGATCGGCCAGACGACCGCGCCCTTCAGAACGAACAGGCTCAGACTGCCCAGATTGCTGGCGGCGTTGGCGAGCTTGGTGTGGGCGGTGGCCTTCAGCGCGCCGTAGCCCAACAGGGTGACGATGGCGACCATGTAGAACGCGCCGGCGCCGGGACCGAAGATCCCGTCATAGAAGCCGACGATCGGGATCACGAAGGCGATCACCACCCACATCGGCGCGCGCGGCAGGGCGTCCTCGACCTTCAGGGCCCGCGAAAAGCCGAAATAGAGCGCGATCAGGATCAGCAGCAGGGGAACCAGGGCCGCCAGCACCTTGGGCGACAGCAGACTGGCGCAGAGCGCGCCGCACAGGCCCGCCACGGCCGCGGCGGCGGCGACCGGCAGGGCGGTCTTCCAGTCGATCAGCCCGCGCCGCGCGAAGGCCAGGGTCGAGGAGAGGGCGCTGATCGCGCCCTGCAGCTTGTTGGTGCCCAGGGCGACGACGGGATTGAGGCCCGCGAGCAGCAGGGCGGGCACGGTCAACAAACCGCCGCCCCCGGCGATCGCATCGAAGGCGCCGGCGATCATCGCGACGCCGAACAGGGTCGCGAGAAGTTCTGGTTGGAAAAAATTCACAGGCCGCTCTCCCGCACGGTTGGCTCGTGAGAGCCAGGACCATGCGGTCGAGTCTAGGCCCGGAGAAAGGGAAGCGCCTGAAAGGCCGCTTCCCGCCGGATCAACCGATCAGGTTGCCCCATTCGTGAGCGCGGGCGCTCTTGCTGGTGCGGCCGAGGGAGCGAAGCTGCTCGCGCTGGGCGGCCTTCTCTTCCTTGCGCATCTTCTGCTCGGCGGCGGCGTCGGACTTGCGTTCCTTACGCTCGGCGCGCTTGGCGGCCAGGATCAGCTCCTGCTTGGCCAGCTGCTCGAGGCGAACGAGTTCGCGGGCTTCGGCGCGAGCGGCGCGCACGGCTTCCAGTTCGGCGGCGCGAAGCTCTTCGCGCTTGTCGAAATCGGGATCCGTGACGGTGGGCTTGGGCTTCAGTTTCGCCAGCATAGCCTTCTTGGCTTCGGCGGCGGCGGAGATACGATCGGAGAATCCGGTGTTCTTCAGATGCGACATGAATCTTCTGGCTAAGGGAAAGACGCGGCTCTAAAACCCCAAAAAAGCGAAAAAGGCAATGCGTCTTCCTGTACGCGTCGCCTGGAAGCGCCTGTCTGCGGCGATTTTTCCGTCCGTCGGCCCCGCTCCTGTTTCCAGCTCCCCCTGCGTCAACGCCGGCGCGCGTTTCTTTCGCCAGACCGCAACGCGGGAAGCGTCGCCGCAAGGTTTTGCCCGTCATGCCGCCGGCGAGCCAAAAACGCCTTATTATACAGCTGCTTGCAACAGGCCTTGGCCAGCTTGACGCACCGCAACGAGCCCTATAGGTTCCGCCGCGATCAAGCCGGCCGGAATTCCGCCTCTTTTCGGGGGTGGCCGCAGGCGTTTTCGGACCTGACCGCTCCCATGCCCAAGGCCGACGAACCGAACGACAAGGCTCTACACAGCCTCGACGCTCGGCTCGACGCGTTCGAGGCCAAGAAGGCGGCGGAACAGCCGGTGCGCGCGGAGCACGAGAAATCGTCTCAGGACGGCTATCGTCTTCTGGCGGATTTGATAGGCGGTGTTCTGGTGGGGCTCGGCTTTGGCTGGCTGCTCGACCACTACGCCCACACGGCGCCCTGGGGCATGGTTGGCGGTCTGCTGATCGGCATGGGGGGCTCGATATTCTCCGTCGTCCGCAAGGCGACAAAACTGAGCGCGCAGGCGTCGACGACTTCTCCCCAACAGGAGAGCGCCGGCGAAGACACGGGAGGCGGGTCTACCGCCCCCAAGCAGAAGAGAGACTAGGGCCTTGGCCACGCCGATCGACCCGATGCACCAGTTCCTGATCCAAAAGGTCGCTGGTCTGCCCGCCATGGGCTTCACCGTGCCCGGCCTCGGCTATATCGACATGACGATCACCAATTCGATCGCCGCCATGTTGCTGGCCGCGACGCTGATCATCGTGTTCTACGCCGCCGCCTCGGCCAAGGCCGCCGTGATTCCCGGCCGCCTGCAGACCGTGGGCGAGATGCTCTACGGCCTAGTCAACGGCCTGACCGAGTCGATCATCGGCCACGACGGCAAGAAGTATCTGCCGTTCGTCTTCACCCTGTTCGCCTTCGTGCTGTTCTTGAACCTGCAGGGGATGCTGTTTGGCTGGACCGGCAACTTCCTGGGCTTCACCGCCACCTCGCAGCTGGCCGTCACCCTGACCCTGGGCATGCTGGTCATCCTGACCGTCGTCGCCGTCGGCTTCGCCAAGAACGGCCTCAAGTTCTTCAAGCTGTTCGCCCCGTCGGGCGTGCCGTGGCCGCTGTATTTCCTGCTGGTGCCGATCGAGATCATCTCGTTCCTGATCCGCCCGGTCACCCTGGCCCTGCGTCTGTTCGGCAACATGCTGGGCGGCCACGTCGTGCTGAAGATCTTCGCGACCTTCGTGGCGATCCTGCTGGCGATGTCTCCGGCCTTCTGGCTGGTCAGCCTGCTGTCGCTTTTCTCCGTCGTCGCCCTGACGGCCCTAGAGTTCATGGTGGCCTTCCTGCAGGCCTTCGTGTTCGCGGTGCTCACCTGCGTCTATCTGAATGACGTCGTGCACCTCGACAGCCACTGATCACCGCTTCATCTTTTCAAACCAAATCCCCTTCCAAGGAGTCTCAATCATGGACGCTGCTGCAGCAAAGTACATCGGCGCCGGTCTGGCCATGCTCGGCATGGTCGGCGCGGGCATCGGCCTGGGCATCATGTTCGGCAACTATTTCCAAGGCGCCCTGCGGAACCCGACCGCCGCTGCTCAAGAACGCCCGATGCTGTTCCTCGGCATGGCGCTGACCGAAGCCCTGGGCATCTTCGCCCTGGTCATCGCCTTCCTGATCCTCTTCTCCTAATCCCTAGCTAAAGGCGACTTCGCCCATGGCGACGGAACCCCACGGCACGGTCGAAACGACTGGCGCGCCCGAGGCTCACAGCAGCGGCGGACTTCCGCAACTGCAGTTCGAGCACTGGGGCGGCCAGATTGTTTGGCTGCTGCTCATCTTCGCCGTTCTCTATGCGGTGCTGTCCAAGGGGCTGCTGCCCCGGGTCAGCGGCGCCATCGAGACCCGCGGCGCCAAGATCGCCGGCGACATCGCCGACGCCCGTCGTCTGAAGGACGAAGCCGAGGTCCAGGCCCGCGCGGCTGCGGCCGAGGTCGCCGAGGCTCGCGCCTCGGCCCAGAAGACCGCGGCTGACGCGAAGGCCAAGGCTTCGGCCCTGGCCGCCGAGCGTCAGGCGAAGGAAGAAGCGGTTCTGGCTGAAAAGCTGGCCGCCGCTGAGGCCGATATCCAGGCTGCGCGCGACAAGGCCATGAGCCATGTCTCCGCCGTGGCTTCGGATACGGCCGGCGCCATCGTCGAAAAGCTGACGGGCAAGGCGGCCACGGCCGCCGAGCTCAAAGCGGCTCTGGCCTAAGGAGAGACGACGATGGAACACGAGTCCCTGTTCAGCCTCGCCAACCCCGAGTTCTGGGTTCTGGTCGCTCTGGTCCTGTTCATCGGCCTGCTGGTCGTGCTCAAGGTCCTGCCCGGCGCCCTGTTCTCGGCCCTCGACGCGCATGCCGCCAAGATCAAGGCCGAACTCGATGAAGCCCAGCAACTGCGGGAAGAGGCCCAGGCCCTGCTCGCGGACGTGAAGGCCCAACGTGAGGACGCCGAACGTCAGGCCGTCGGCATGATCGAAGCCGCCAAGGCTGACGCCAAGCGTCTCGCCGAGGAAGCCAAGGTCAAGCTCGAGGAGCAGATCAAGCGCCGCGCCGAAATGGCCGAACGCAAGATCGCCCAGGCCGAAGCCCAGGCCACAGCCGACGTCAAGGCGGCGGCTGTGGACCTCGCAGCCCAGGCCGCCGAGGCGGTGTTCTCCGCGCGTCTGGCGGGTCTGAAAAGCGATCCGCTGATCGACGCCGCCATCGGCCAGATGGGCGCGAAGCTGCAATAGCGGCTATCACGCGGGTGAAATGATCAAGGGCGCGAACCTAAGCGGTTCGCGCCCTTTTTCTTTGGCTCCAGGCTCGGCGGGCGTGCTTTCGGCCCCGCTTCAGAACCCGCCAGTGCGCCTTGCGCAGAACCATCTTCTCGGTCCGCAGCAGTTGCTGCCAGAAGACCAGCAGCACCTCGGGCTCGCGTCGCATCAGTCGGCGGATCGGGAACACCAGCTTGGGGTGACGCCTCTGCCAGCGGATGAACTGCTTTCGCGCCTGGATCGAGTAGCGCAGCACGACCATCAGCCCGATGACCAGCAGCGGCAGGCCCAGGTGGCCCGGCAGGGGCGTCAGGATCGCGCCGGCGATGATGATCAGGCTGCCGACGGTAATTGCCGCGATACGGTAGGCCCGCGCCGCAGACTCGCGCAGAAGCAAGGCCAGTCGTGCACGACGACGAACCTTCTGCCGAATATCGATCGATGTGGTGATCGGGTTCAACGACGACGCTTGAAGGACTTGCGCAGGCGCACGGCGACCCGCCAGCGACGCGGCACGACCAGACGCTCGATCCGTAGCGCCTGCTGCCAGGCCACCAGCACGACCTCGGGCTCACGCCGCAGCAGGCGGCGGAGCGGAAAGATCAGCTTGGGGTGGGCGTGCTGGAAGCGCACGAACTGCTTGCGGGCCTTGAACGAGTTGCGCAGCACCAGCATCAGCCCGACCACCGTCAGGGGAAGGCCCAGGGGACCGGGCAACGGCGCAATCAACGCGCCGCCCAGAATCAGCAGCAGGCCAAGCGTCACCAAGGAGATGCGCAGGACCCGCGCAACAATCGCGCGCGCGAGATCATCAGCCGGTGAAAAGCGGGCGCGGGGCATGGCGAGGGCGACTGAAACGTTCATGAAGGAGCTAACGGACTTCGCGATCCTTTTGCTCCCTGGAAAATCCAGTCAGCCCGGCGCGCGAGCCTGATATGTGGATCGATAAGGGCGCCGTAAAGGCGCCCTTTCGACGCGTCTTGAAATACAGACCTGCTATTCGGCGGCGAGTGGCGCTTCAGCCACAGGTTTCCACCTCAACCGGGGCTTGCGGGCCGCCAGGGTCTCGTCGAGACGCCGCATCGGCGCGTGGAACGGCGCGCCCTTGAAGCGTTGGGCGTCTCCTGCTTTCGCGGCGCCGGCCAGAGCGCGGAGCGCAACCACGAAGCGGTCCAGCTCCTGCTTGGACTCGGTCTCGGTCGGCTCGATCAGCATCGCGCCGTGCACGACCAGCGGGAAATACATGGTCATCGGGTGGAAGCCCTCGTCGATCATCGCCTTGGCGAAGTCGAGCGTCGTCACGCCCGTGCCTTCCAGCCAGCTGTCGTCGAACAGGGCCTCGTGCATGCACGGCCCGTCCGGGAAGGCCGGGCTCATCACGTCCGACAGACGAGCCTTCAGATAGTTGGCGTTGAGGACGGCGTCCTCGGCCACCTGGCGCAGGCCGTCAGCGCCGTGGCTGAGCATGTAGGCATAGGCGCGGACAAACATGCCCATCTGACCATGGAAGGCGCTCATGCGGCCGAAGGCGGTTTCAGCGCCCTCTTCGCCGGCGTGCTCGACCAGGGCGAAGCCGTCGTCGCCATGCACGAGCCACGGGGTGGGCGCGAAGGCCGCCAGAGCCTCGCTGAGCACCACCGGACCCGCGCCCGGACCACCACCGCCGTGGGGCGTCGAAAAGGTCTTGTGCAGGTTGATGTGCATGGCGTCGACGCCCAGGTCGCCCGGGCGCACCCGGCCGACGATGGCGTTGAAGTTGGCGCCGTCGCAGTAGAAATAGGCCCCGGCCGCGTGGGTCAGACGCGCGATCTCGACCACGTCGCGCTCGAACAGGCCGCAGGTGTTGGGATTGGTGACCATGATGGCGGCCACGTGGTCGCCCAGCTTGGACTCCAGGTCGGCCAGGTCGACACGTCCGTCCTCGGTCTGGGCGATCTCGACCACGGTATAGCCGACAAAGGCCGCCGTGGCCGGGTTGGTGCCGTGGGCGCTGGTCGGCGCCAGGACAGTCTTGCGATGACCTTGGCCGTTGGCTTCATGGGCGGCGCGGATGGCCAGCATGCCGCACATCTCGCCGTGGGCGCCGGCCTTCGGCGTCAGGGCGACAGCCGGCATGCCGGTCAGGGTCTTCAGCCAGTGCGCCAGACGGTCCATCAGTTGCAAGGCGCCCTGCACCGTCGACTGCGGCTGCAGCGGGTGGATGTCGGAAAAGCCCGGCAGGCGCGCCATCTTCTCGTTAAGGCGCGGGTTGTGCTTCATCGTGCACGAGCCCAGCGGATACAGCGCCAGGTCGATGGCGTGGTTCTTCTGGGACAGACGCACATAGTGACGGACGGCCTCGGGCTCGGAGAGACCCGGCAGGCCGATCGGCGCGGCGCGCAACAGGCCCGACAGATCGTCGGCGGGGGGCGAGGCTTCGGGCAGATCGACGCCGGTCTTGTTCCAGCCATCCCGTTCGAAGATCAGCGCTTCGTCCTGCAGCAGGCCGCGGGCTCCGGTCAGGGTGGCGTGCGCGTCGACCGCGTCATTGACGGCTTCGGGACGGGTCGGCCGTCCAACGCTATTCATGCTCATTGGGCGATGACCTTGGCCAGGACCTTGGAAAAGAAGGTGATGTCGATATCGAGCGTCGTCTCGGTGGCGGCGACCAGCAGGACGTCGTCGAGACCGGCCTTGGCGTCGAGGCGCGAGAACGGCACGCCGGCGATGACGCCGTTGGCGGCCAGGGTCTCGACGATCTCGGCGGCGTCGCCGGGCACGCGGATGGCGAACTCGTTAAAGAAGCGGTGGGTGAGGATCTCGACCCCCGGCACGGCGGCGAGGGCGTCGCGCAAGGCGCGGGCCTTCTGGTGGTTGATCGCCGCCAGCTGACGCAGGCCCACCTCGCCCAGCAGGCTCATGTGGATGCTGAAGGCCAGGGCGCACAGGCCGCTGTTGGTGCAGATGTTCGACGTGGCCTTGTCGCGGCGGATGTGCTGCTCGCGGGTGGACAGGGTCAGGACAAAGCCGCGACGGCCGTCGGCGTCGACAGTCTCGCCGCACAGGCGACCCGGCGCCTGGCGGATGTATTTTTCCTTGCAGGCGAACAGGCCGACATAGGGTCCGCCGAAATTCAGGCCGTTGCCGATCGACTGGCCCTCGGCCACGACGATGTCCGCGCCCATTTCGCCGGGCGACTTCAACAGACCCAGCGACACCACCTCGGTCGTCACCACGATCAGCAGGGCTCCGGCGGCCTGGGCGGCGGCGGCGATCTTGCTGACGTCGGTGGCCGTGCCGAACACGTTGGGGGTCTGGACGACGACGCAGGCGGTGTCGGCGTCGATGGCGGCGATCACCGCGTCCTCGGCGTCGATGGCGACGGCCAGACGCTCGGTGGCGACGCCGGCCGCATGGGCGAGGGTCTCGACCGTCTCGACATAGTGCGGGTGGACGCCGCCCGACATCACCGCCTTGTTGCGGCGGGTGATGCGGGTGGCCATCATCACCGCCTCGGCGGCGGCGGTGGAGCCGTCATAGAGCGAGGCGTTGGCCACTTCCATGCCGGTCAGGGCCGCGACCTGGGTCTGGAACTCGAACAGCACCTGAAGCGTGCCCTGGGCGATTTCCGGCTGATAGGGCGTGTAGCTGGTCAGGAATTCCGACCGCTGGATGATGTGGTCGACCGAGGCCGGCACATGGTGGCGATAGGCCCCCGCGCCGCAGAAGAACGGACCATCCCCCGCCGCCCGATTGCGTTTGGCCAGGGCGGCCATCTCGCGCTCGACTTCCAACTCGCCGGTATGCAGCGGCAAGTCGACGGTTCCGGAACGCTGGGCGGAGGCGGGTACGTCGACGAACAGCGCGTCGATCGAGTCCACGCCGATGACGCCCAGCATCTCGGCGCGATCTTCGGGTGTAAGGGGAAGGTAGCGCATGATCTTGTCCGGACCTAAAGCGTGCCGAGGAAGGTTTCGTAGGCGTCGCGATCCATCAGGGCTTCGACCTCCGACGGGTTCGACAGCTTGATC
Organism: Caulobacter sp. FV2ps19; assembly: GCF_058681035.1. NCBI lineage: Bacteria > Pseudomonadati > Pseudomonadota > Alphaproteobacteria > Caulobacterales > Caulobacteraceae > Caulobacter > Caulobacter sp. FV2ps19. Next base: position 1,084,899 of record NZ_CM178729.1, read on the forward strand.
TTGCTGAACCAGCCGCCGGCTTCGGGGGCGGCATTGACCGTGTCAGGCGCGTCGCCCAGGGCGGTGTTGGCCTCCACGACCTCACCCGACACCGGGGCGTAGACGTCGGAGGCGGCCTTGACGCTTTCGACCACGGCCAGGGCGTCGCCCTGTTTGACGGTCTTGCCGACCTCGGGAACCTCGACGAACACCACATCGCCCAGTTGCTCGGCGGCATAGGCGGTGATGCCGACCGTGGCGACGTCGCCGTCAACGACAACCCACTCGTGATCCTTGGTGAAATACATGTCAGGGCCCTTTTTGATCTAGATCTTGCGCACGTAGCGATTGGGAACGAACGGCGAGGCCACGACCTCGGCCGACTGCGGCTTGCCGCGAACGATGACCTTCAGCTTGGTCCCGAGCGCGGAAAAGGGCAGCGGGGCGAAGCCGATGGCGATCGCGCCGCCGACACTGGGGCCAAAGCCGCCGCTGGTGACCACGCCGATCACGGCGCCGGTCTCGTCAGCGATTTCCGCCCCTTCACGGGCTGGCGCGCCTTCCAGGATGCGCAGGTTGACCCGCACGCGCTTGAGGTCGCCGGCCAGTTCCCGGGTGATGCGATCGACGCCGCGATAGTCGCCGGCCTCGCGACGGCTCTTGCCGATGGCGAAGTTCATGCCGGCCTCGATCGGCGAGACGGTCTCGTCCATGTCGTGGCCGTACAGCGGCAGACCCGCTTCCAGGCGCAGGCTGTCGCGAGCGCCCAGGCCGATGGCCTTCACGCGCGCGTCGGCTAGCAGGGTGTTCCAGATGCGGGTCGCGTCAGCGGCGGGCACGGAGATCTCGTAGCCGTCCTCGCCGGTGTAGCCCGAGCGGGAGATGATGGCGTCGACGCCAAAGGCGGTCAGCGCCCTGGTGTCCATGAACACCATGCTCGCGACCTCTGGAACGTGGGCGGCCAGCACGGCGGCGGCCTCGGGCCCTTGCAGCGCCAGCAGCGCGCGGTCTTCCAGGCGCTCGACGGTCGCTTCGCCCTTCAGGGCTTCGGCGATGATCGCGTAGTCGTTGTCCTTGCAGGCGCCGTTGACCACGATGAACAGACCGTCGTCGTCGGGACGCGCGGTCATCAGGTCATCGATCACGCCGCCTTCGGCGTTCAGCAGAACGGCATAGCGCTGCTTGCCCGGCTTGAGGCCCTGATAGTCGGCCGAGACCAGCTTTTCGAAGCTCCTGGCGGGATTGTCGCCGCGCAGCCGGGCCTGGCCCATGTGCGAAACGTCGAACAGGCCGGCGTGCTCGCGGGTCCAGAGGTGCTCCTTGAGCACCCCGTCCTTGTACTGCACCGGCATGGAATAGCCCGCGAACGGGACCATGCGCGCGCCGGCGGCGACATGCGCGTCGAACAGGGGCGTCTTCTTGAGATCTTGGTCGGACACGCGGGGACTCCAAAACGGGACGGCGCTGCTGGTCCGGCTTCCGCCAGACGATCGCGCCCCCGCTGTCCCTTAGACCTGAGAGATTCCGGCCGCCCTTCAAAGTGAAAAGGGGACAGCCTTGCTCCTTCGGCGGGCAATCCCACTCCCTGTTCTAAAGGAGGGCAGATTGCCTCTTTCCAGCGTTCCTAAACCCGCGCGGTCCTTTTGCCTGAGCGTTTCCGGGGCGGTTGCGCCTTCGGCCTCGGGACGCGAATCCCGATGTCTCCCGCGTGGGTCATCGGCTCAATGCGGGAGGGGTCCTCAGGAGTCAAGCGCGGGGCGAAACTGCCTTCAGCGCCGCAACACTCAAAACGGGTATTTGATCCACAGCTCTCGCCTGAGGCACAAGGCCGCAGCTGAGGTTTCCAGCGCATTAACCATCCCAAGCTGAACTGTGGAGGTCATCACGCCGGAACCCACCATGACCCTCCGAATTCGCGACGCCCTCAATCTCTTCGCCGGCGCGCTACTGCTGGGCTTCATCCTGGTCACGGGCGCCGCCGTGTTCTCCCTGATGGAACTGCGGGTCGGCGGCCCGCTGTCCCAGAAGCAAACCCATGCCTACGAGCTGCTGGCGGACATCCTTCCGCCGCCGCTCTATCTGGTCGAGTCCATGCTGATCGTCCACCACGGCGCCGAAGACACTGGGGAGGCCGAAGCGACGCTCGCGAGCCTGAAGGCCCTCCACCATCAGTATGACGACCGGCGAGCCTACTGGAAAACCTATGCTCTGCCGACCGGGACCCGCGAGACCCTTGAACAGTCGATGATTGAGGGCGACGCATTCTGGGCCCTCGTGGACAAGGACTATGCTCCGGCGCTGCAGGCCGGCGACATCATCGCGATCAATACCACCATCGCCGCGCTTGAGCCGATCTATGCCCGTCATCGCAAGATTATCGACCGTCTGACCGTGTTGGCCAACCAGGCCGCCAACGACTCGGTGCGAGAAGCCGAGCGCACCACCCGGATCGTCTTCGTTCTGCTGGCCTTGGCCACATTGCTGATGTTGACGGTCGTGGTGGCGGGAACCGGCGCCTTGCGCAGTTTCGTGGTGTCGCCGCTGGCCAAGGTCTCAGCCTATATGGGCCGACTGGCGGCGGGCGACTTCACCCATGAGGTGCCGCTGCAGGAGCGCTCCGACGAGGTTGGCGACATGGCCCGATCGGTTGCGGCGTTCCGTTTGGCCTCTCTGGAGCGGCAGGCCGCCACCAAGGCTCACAACGAACAGGAAGTGCAGGCGCGCGCCAAAAGCGCCGAGGACGCTCGAAACGAGGAACGCCGCCTGCGTCAAAACGTGGTCGACAGCCTGGGCGAGGGCCTGCGCCGGCTGGCGGCCGGCGATCTCTCCCAGCGGATCTCGCAATCCTTCCCGGAGGATTTCGAGCGTTTGCGCCAGGACTTCAACAGTTCAATGGAAACGCTCGAACAGGCCATCAGCCAGGTGATCGCCAGCACCGGCGCGGTCGATGGCGGCTCACGCGAGATCTCGTCGGCCTCCGATGATCTGGCGCGCCGCACCGAACAACAGGCCGCCAGCCTTGAAGAAACGGCGGCCGCGCTCGGTGAAGTCACCTCGACCATTCGTCAGACGGCGGAGAACGCCACGGAAGCCCAGAAAGCCGCCGCGGTCAGCCGCTCCATGGTCGGCCAGTCCAGCGCCGTCGCCACCGAGGCCATGACGGCCATGGAGCGCATTGACGCCTCATCCCAGAAGATTGGCCAGATCATCACGGTGATCGACGAGATCGCCTTCCAGACCAACCTCCTGGCCCTGAATGCCGGGGTCGAAGCGGCGCGGGCTGGCGATGCGGGGCGCGGCTTTGCGGTCGTCGCCCAGGAAGTCCGGGCCCTGGCCCAGCGCTCGGCCGACGCCGCCAAGGAGATCAAGACCCTGGTCACCGAGGCCTCGGACAGTGTTCAGAGCGGCGTGGGGCTGGTGGTGCGGGTGGGCGAGGAACTGGCCGGCGTCGTCGAACAGTTCGCCAGGATCGAAGGCCTGGTCAGCACGATCGCCTCCGCCGCCCGTCAACAGGCGACCGGCCTGGCCGAGGTCAATACGGCCGTCGGCCAGATGGATCAGGTCACCCAGCAGAACGCGGCCATGGTCGAGGAGACCACCGCCGCCAGCCACAGCCTGACGCGGGAGGCGGGCGAGCTGGGCGTGCTGCTCAAGCGCTTTACCGTCGGGAGCAAGAAGACCGCCGCCAGGGCGGCATAGGCCGGCGACACAGGGACGGACAACGCGGCGTCCGTCCCGTTTGAAAGCTACATCCGTTCGGGCGCCTCGATGCCGAGCAACTCCAGCGCCTGCTCCAGCTGACGCAGGGTGGTCTGGGCCAGGTTGAGGCGCGAGGCGCGTGTGGTCTCGTCCTCGGCGCTCATGATCGGACAGGCCGCGTAGAACTTCGAGAAGGTCTGGGCCAGCTTGTAGGCGTGCTCAGCCACGAAGTTGGGCGCCTTCTTGTCATAGGCTTCCGACAGCGCGCCTTCGAAGGCGTCCAGCAGCATGGCCAGATCCCGCTCGGCCGGCTCGCCGATGATGATCCGGCCAGCCGTCGCGCCCGCCTCGGCCGCACGGCGCAGCACGCTCTTGATCCGCACCGACTGGTAAAGCAGGTACGGGCCTGTCTTGCCCTCGAAGCTGGTGAAGCGATCCAGGTCGAAGACATAGGACGTGCCGCGGAAGTTTTGCAGATCGGCGAACTTCAGGGCCGCGATCCCCACCTTGTGGGCGGTGTCCTCGAAGGCCTCTTCCGACAGTTCGGCGCCGAGGCCGGCTTCGCGCAGGCGCTCGCGGGCCTTTTCGCGGGCCATCTCGATCAGGTCGTGCAACTTCAAGACGCCGCCGGCGCGGGTCTTGAACGGCTTGCCGTCGCTGCCGTTCATGGTGCCAAAGCCGATATGCTCCAGCGTGCCCGGCTCGGCATAGCCAGCCAGATAGGCGGCGCGGAACACCGTTTCGAAGTGGTCGGCCTGACGCTGGTCGACGCAGTAGAGGATCAGGTGCGGGTCGAACGAACTGCGGCGATCCAGGATCGTCGCCAGGTCGGTCGTGCCATACATCGCGGAGCCTTCGGAGGACACCACGAGCAACGGCAGTACGTCGCGCTTGTCGCCCTCCTGGGACACGCGAACGATCCGGGCGCCCTGGTCCTCGACCAACAGGCCCTTGTCTTCGAGCTGGCGCACCATCGGCGCGATCAGCTCCTGAACGTCGCTTTCGCCCTTCCAAAGGTCGAAGTCGACACCCAGCGCATGGAATTCCCGTTCCAGGGCCACCCGGCTGACGGTGACGAAGTGACGCCACAGCAGACGATAGCCAAAGCGCCCGTTCTGCAGTTCGGCGGTCGCCCGGCGGGCCCGCTCCTTGTACTCAAGATCTTCCTTCTGGCGCGTCGAGGCCAGCGGGTAGAGGCGGTCAAGATCGGCCAGGCTGATGCGCGGCGCCAGTTCGGCCAGCACCTTGTCTTCGTCGGCCTTGGTAAAGCCGCGCGGCGCCTCGGGCAGCTTCTCCATCAGGGCGCGGACAAAGGGGTCCTCGTCCATCACCGCGGTGATCAACAGACCCATCTGGAAGCCCCAGTCGCCGAAGTGGGCGTCGCCCACCACGTCGTCGCCGCGGAAGCGATACAGGCGCTTGACCGACTCGCCGATGATCGAGGCGCGCAGGTGGCCCACATGCATCGGCTTGGCGACATTGGGACCGGCATAGTCGATCAGCACGCGACGCGGCTGCTCGACAAATTCAGCGCCGGCGCGCGGATCGGCCGCGATCTCCTTGGCCCGGGCCGAAAGCGCCTCGGCGCTGACCCGCATGTTGATGAAGCCGACGCCCGCGATCTCCACCGACGCCAGGCGCGGATCACCCTTGAGGTGATCGACCACCTGCACCGCGATCTCGCGCGGATTGCGCTTGGCGCTCTTGGCCGCCGCGAGGGCGCCGTTGCATTGGAAATCGGCAAGGTCGGGCCGGTCGGACGCCGTGACACGCCCGAACTCGGGAGAAAGTCCGGCGGCCTGGAAAGCGGCCGCGGCCGCTTCGCTCAGGGACCGCTTCAAATCGCTCATTGCTTGGTGGTAGCCCCTGCTTGTGCGGTCTGGCCCGCATTGACCCGGAAGCGCTTGCCCTCGCGATTGAAGGCGGCCATCTCGGGGGTCACGTCAAAGCCGATCAACACTTCGAAATTGCCGCCGCTGACCTTGGCGTCGGCGCGCGGGATCGTGATGCTCTGCAACTGTTCGGTGGCGAAGACCCGGTCCTGGCCGGCCGGGAAGGTGATCGGAAGATCGAAATATTCCTTGGCGATCACAGCCTGGTTCCGCTCGGTCACGGCCACCCAGTAGCGATAGGTGTGGTGCTCGTCCGGGGCTTCCGGGCCACGTCCCAGCTGGAACAGCACCTCGACGCGCATGGTGATCGGGTCATCGCTCTTATAGGCGCAGCCGGAGGAAATCCCCTGGATCTCGCCCGTATAGCCTGCGGCGGACGGGCTTTCACGACCGTCCTTGAACTCGATGAACCGGCTGGCGTCGTACAGCACCTTCACATAGGGGCACGGACCGGCGTTGCGCAGCTGGGCCAGGGGCGCCTTGGACTGGTTCCACTCCTCGTCACGCTTCTTCTTCTTGCCGGCCTCGGCATTGTCGTCGCCGCCCTGGCCCTGCCCCTGGCCGCCGCGACCGCCCATCTGGGCGTGGGCGACCGTGGTCGAGGCGGCGATCGAAACGGCCATCAGAGCGCTGAGGGCGAGCGTGAAATTACGGCGCATGAAACGTCCGGTCAGAATTGAAGAGCCTGAAGGAGCGTATGCCCCAGACGGCGTCATGCAGCCTGATAAAGGCATATGCGTGACGTCGCAATGTACTGCTTTGGCCGCGCAGGCGGGCGGCGACGCTGGCGCGAACGGCGCCGAACGCTTAGGTTCACGGCCATGAACGCCCACGCTCCGGTCCGCCCGCCCCTTACCATCGTGCTCGCCAGCCCGCGGGGCTTCTGCGCGGGGGTCGATCGCGCCATTCAGATTGTCGAGCGCGCGATCGAAAAATTCGGCGCGCCCGTCTATGTCCGCCACGAGATCGTCCACAACCGCCACGTCGTCGATCGTCTGAAAGCCCTGGGCGCGGTGTTCATCGAGGAGCTGTCCGAAGCCCCCGATGATCGCCCGATCGTGTTCTCGGCCCATGGGGTGCCCAAGTCGGTGCCGACCGAGGCCAAGGCCCGCCAGATGATCTACCTGGACGCCACCTGCCCGCTGGTCTCCAAGGTCCATGTGGAGGCCCAGAAGCATTTCGATGCGGGTCGCGAGATCGTGCTGATCGGTCATGCCGCCCACCCCGAAGTCGTCGGGACCATGGGTCAACTGCCCGAGGGCTCGGTAACCCTGATCGAGAATATCGACGACGCCCGTGTCTGGACGCCGAAGGACGCCGCCAATGTGGCCTTCCTGACCCAGACTACCCTGTCGGTCGACGACACCGCCGACATGGTCGACCTCTTGAAGGCCCGCTTCCCCGGCATCGCCGCGCCGCACAAGGAAGACATCTGCTACGCCACGACCAATCGCCAGGACGCGGTCAAGCATCTGGCGGGTTCGTCGGAGCTGATCCTGGTGGTCGGGTCACGCAACTCCTCCAACTCTGTGCGCCTGGCGGAGGTTGGCCTGAAGGCCGGGGCCCGTGACGCAAGGCTGATTGACGACGCCGGCGGCCTGGACTGGTCGTGGTTCGAGGGCGTCTCGCGCGTGGGCCTCACGGCCGGGGCCTCGGCCCCCGAGGACCTGGTTCAAGGCGTCATCGACGCCATCGCCCAGCGCTATGACGTCACCATCGAGGACCTGATCGAAGCTCGCGAAACGGTCACCTTCAAGCTGCCGAGACTGCTGACGACCTGACGCCCTCTTGACCGGCAGCGCCGCCTACCGCATCCCCCGATCATGGCCGTTTACACCGACATCACCGACGAAGAACTCGCCGCCTTCCTGGCCGACTTCGACCTGGGCCAGGCCCTGGCGTTCAAGGGCATCGCCGAGGGCGTGGAGAACTCCAACTTTCTGCTGGAGACGGAGGCCGGTCGGTTCATTCTGACGGTCTATGAAAAGCGCGCCCAGCCCGAGGATCTGCCCTATTTCCTCAACCTGATGCGCTGGCTGGCCGATCGCGGCTTTCCCAGCGCCACGCCGATCGCCGACAAGGCCGGGCGCACATTGAAGACCCTTCGCGGCAAGCCCGCCGCCCTGGTGCAGTTCCTGCCGGGGCTGTCCGTGCGGCGGCCGACCGTCGCCCACTGTCGCCAGGCCGGCGAGGGCCTGGCCCATCTTCATCTGGCCGGCGAAGGCTATCCAGGTCGCCGTCCCAATGATCTGGGCCAGCCCTATTGGGCGCCGCTGTTCGCCAAACATCGCCAGGGCGCCGAGGATCTCAAGCCGGGTCTGTCGGCGACCATCGACCGGGATCTGGCGGAGCTGGCCCTGGCCTGGCCGCGCGACCTGCCGTCGGGGGTGATCCACGCCGACTATTTCCCAGACAATGTTTTCTTCCGGCCCGACGGCCAGTTCGCCGCGGCCATCGACTTCTATTTCGCCTGCGACGACAGCTACGCCTATGACGTCGCGGTAACCCTGAACGCCTGGTGCTTCGAGCCCGACGGCAGCTTCAACGCCACGGCCGCCGCCGCCCTTTTGACCGGCTATCAGCGCCGCCGGCCGCTGAGCCCGGCCGAGAAACAGGCCTTGCCGATCCTGGCGCGCGGCGCGGCCATGCGCTTTTTCCTGACCCGTCTGGCCGACTGGAAGGCGACCCCGGTCGGGGCCCTGGTCAAGCCGCATGATCCGATGGAATACGAGCGCAAGCTGGCCGTGCACCGCGAGGGTCTGACCCTGTTCGGAGCCGGCCTATGACCCCCAAGGTCATCGTCTATACGGACGGCGCCTGTAAGGGGAACCCCGGCCCGGGCGGCTGGGGCGCGCTGATGATGTATGGCGACAAGAAGAAGGAAATCTGCGGCGGTGAGTCTCCGACCACCAACAACCGCATGGAGCTGATGGGCGCTATCATGGCTCTGGAGACCCTCAACAAGCCCTGCAAGGTCGAGCTGCACACCGACAGCCAGTATGTGATGAAGGGCGTGACCCAGTGGATCCACGGCTGGAAGGCGCGCGGCTGGCGCACAGCCGACAAGAGCCCGGTCAAGAACGACGACCTGTGGAAGCGCCTGGACGCCGCCCGCAACCGCCACGAGGTCGACTGGCGCTGGGTCAAGGGTCACGCGGGCCATCCGCTGAACGAGCGGGCCGACGAACTGGCCAACCGGGGCCTGAGCGAGACGCGGCGATAGAGCGTCGGAAGTTGTGGGCGACCTGCGCTCGGCGCCGGAAACCCCTCGCCAACGGCCGGTCGGTTTGCAAAGTGCCGAAATGAATTTCGTCGGCTACTACCGCCTGCCCCCGGTTCGCGGGATCTTCTTCAGCCCCGCCCAGGAAGAGCGGCTGCTGCTTCTGGGCTGCCAGGAAGTCTTCAGCGATCGGTGCCTGGCCGGCGGTGTGATGCGGCCAGGCTTGGATCGCGCCCTGGCCGCCCTGGAGGATGGCGGGACCCTGGCCGTGCCCAGCCTGCATGCCATGGCCGGTGCGATGGTCGATCTGCTGGAGCTGATCCTGAAGCTCAAGGCGCGGGATCTGAATTTGATCGTCGTCCAGCCGGCGATCGACACCCGCAGCGACCCCGGCTTCTTCGACGCTATCCAGGCCCTGGCGATCTTCAACGGCGAGCGCGCCATGATCCGCGCGACCGAGGCCTCGATGATCGCCAAGGGCTTCCCCCGTCCCGGCGCCAAGGCTTCGACGGCGCCGGTTCTCGGGGCTCAGGCTACGGAGGCAAGCCATGAGCCTGACGCATCAGCAACGGACCTTGATCAAAGCCCCACCCAAACGGAACAGAGCGATCCGGCTCTAGGTACTCGCTCGCAGGCGGGCTTACCCTGACGACTGAGCGCTTGGCTCGACAGGACGGCAACTTGCATATTCTGATTTTGGCGACCGTGATCGCCGTCCTGGTCGCGCTCAGTCTGTCCTTCGGCCCGGTCGCCCGCAGCATGCGCTGGTCGGCGACGGTCACGCCTCTGGCCTCGATCATCGGCAGCGGCTTCCTGATCTGCGGGCCGCTGCTGGCCAAGGAATTTGGATCGGCCGCCATCGGCGCCGAAGCCATTCTTCTGGTGATCGCCTATGCGATGGGCGCGGTGATGCGCTTCAATATCCTTCACGTGGAAGACTATCTGGAGGCGACGCCCTTCAATGACCGCATCGCCTGGCTGGCCCGCATCAGCCAGGTCGTGCTGGCCTTGGCCTATGCGGTTTCGGTGGCCTACTACCTCAAGCTGCTGGCGGAGTTCAGCCTCAGGCCGTTTCACCTCGACCCCGCCCATCACGACCTCGTCTCCAAACTTCTGGTGACAGCCATCATTGGCGGACTGATCAGTCTGGTGTTTTTCGGCAATCTGAAACGCGTGGAGACCCTCGCCCACGGCGCCGTCGCGGTGAAGCTGGGCGTGATCGCGGGCATGATGACGGCGCTGGCGGTGTTCTGGATCCTCCATGGCGCCCGCGCGCCCGCGCCGCCCGCGGTGGTCAACCTGCACAGCGCGCCCATGCTGCTGGGCCTGCTGATCACCGTCCAGGGGTTCGAGACGTCGCGCTATCTTGGCTATGCCTATGATCAGCAGACCCGGATCATCACCATGCGGCGCGCCCAGTGGATTTCGTCGGCCATTTACGCCGCCTTCCTGCTGCTGCTGACGCCGTTTCTGAGTCAGGCTGCGGCGACGCCCGGGGTGGCGGGCATTCTCGACATCATGGAAGGCGTCGCGCCCTTCCTGGGACTGCTGGTCCTGAGCGGCGCGATTTCCAGCCAGATGAGCGCGGCGGTGGCGGACTCGATCGGCGCGGGCGGGTTAATGAACGAGGTCAGCCAGAAGCGTCTCAGCGTACCGGCCGCGTTCGTCACCGCCGCAGGTCTGTCGCTGGCTCTGGTCTGGATCACCGACCCGTTCCAGGTGATCGCCCTGTCATCGCGGGCCTTCGCGCTCTTTTACGCCCTGCAGTGCGGCCTGGGCCTCTGGGTCTCGCTGCGCACCGGACGTGGCGGGCCTTGGGCCCGCGCCGGCATGGCGGTGGTCGGCCTGGTCTGCATCATCGCGGCCGCAGTGGGCGCCCCGGCCGAGTAGGGCCGGGGCGAGAGCCTCAGGTCTTCAGACGATAGCCGGTCTTGAAGATCCACCAGACCGCGGTCAGGCAGATCACCAGAAACACGCAGGTCATGGCCAGGCTGATCCCGACGCCGACATCCGAGACACCGTAGAAGCTCCAGCGGAAGCCGCTGATCAGATAGACCACCGGGTTGAACAGGGTGATCTTCTGCCAGATCGGCGGCAGCATGCTGATCGAATAGAAGCTGCCGCCCAGGAAGGTCAGGGGCGTGATGATCAGCGCCGGAACGATCTGCAGTTTCTGGAAATTGTCGGCCCAGACCCCGATCACGAAGCCGAACAGGCTGAAGGTCACCGCCGTCAGCACCAGGAACAGCGCCATCACGAACGGGTGGGCGATTTCGAACGGGACGAAGATCCGCGCCGTGGCCAGGATCAGCAGACCCAGCAGCACCGACTTGCTCGCCGCCGCCCCGACATAACCGATCACCGTCTCGATCCACGACACGGGGGCCGACAGCAGTTCATAGATCGTGCCGGCCCATTTGGGCATGTAGATGCCGAAGGCGGCGTTGGAGATGCTCTCGCTGAGCAGCGACAGCATGACCAGGCCCGGAATGATGAAGGCGCCGTAGCTGACCCCGTCGATGGCCTGCATGCGCGAGCCGATCGCCGAGCCGAACACCACGAAATACAGCGAGGTTGAAATCACCGGCGCCAGGATGCTCTGGGCCAGGGTGCGGAACCACCGCGACAGCTCGAAGCGGTAGATGGCCTTGATGGCGTGGACGTTCATTTGGAGTCCCTCACCAGGCTGACAAAGATATCTTCCAGCGAGCTCTGGCTGGTGTGCAGGTCTTTGAAGTCGACACCCGCCTCGCCCAGGCGGCGCAGAAGATCGGCGATGCCGGTCTCCTCGGCCTGGACGTCGAAGGTGTAGATCAACTCATGGCCGTCGCTGGCCAGTTCCAGGGGATCGCTGGACAGGGCGGCCGGGATCGCGGTCAGCGGGCTTTGCAGTTGCAGCGTCAGCTGCTTCTTGCCCAGCTTGCGCATCAACACGGTCTTGTCCTCGACCAGGATGATCTCGCCCTTGCTGATCACCCCGATCCTGTCGGCCATCTCCTCGGCCTCCTCGATATAGTGGGTGGTCAGGATGATGGTGACGCCGCTCTCGCGCAGGGCCCGGACCATCTCCCACATGTCGCGACGCAGCTCCACGTCGACGCCGGCGGTGGGCTCGTCGAGGAACAGGATGGTCGGTTCGTGGCTCAGGGCCTTGGCGATCATCACCCGGCGCTTCATGCCGCCCGACAGGGCCATGATCTTGCTGTCCTTCTTGTCCCACAGGGACAGGTCGCGCAGGATCTTCTCGATATAGGCGTCGTTGGGCGCCTTGCCGAAGAGGCCGCGGGAGAAGCGCACCGTCGCCCACACCGTCTCGAAGGCGTCGGTGTGCAGCTCCTGCGGCACCAAACCGATCTTGGTGCGGGCGGCGCGATAGTCGCGCACCACGTCGTGACCATCGGCCAGGATCGTTCCCGTGCTGGGATTGACGATGCCGCAGATGATGCTGATCAAAGTGGTCTTGCCGGCCCCGTTTGGCCCCAGCAGGGCGAAGATCTCGCCCTTGCGGATCTGAAGATCCACGGACTTCAGAGCCTGGTGGCCCGAAGCATAGGTCTTGGTCAGACCCGATACCGAAATAATGCCCGTCACGGGGCCCCCTGTCATTCCCCGCGCGATGCAAGCTGCGGTGTAGGCGCCAGATGGGGACGCTCTGGGCAAAGCGCTAGGGCGGCGCGTTGATGTCGTGCCCAGAGACGGCCCCCATCCGGTCGAAAGGGGGCCGTTCTAGAAGGCCCGCACCGTCAGGGTCGCGCCATCGACGCCCTGCACCTGGATGCGCTGTCCCGGCGCAGGCGGCTCGCCCTCAAGCCGGGCCTGCCATTCCTTGCCGTCGACGAAAACCCGGCCAAGACCGTTCTCGAAGGTCGACAGCACCTGACCGTCACGGCCGATCAGCCGCAGCAGGGGGTCGTTGAGGTCCGGCGCGTCGCTGTCCAGCACCGGCCTCAGAAAGCGCCGGGCGAGGTAGGTCGTGGCGATGGTCGAGACGGCGAACAGCGCGATCTCGATCGGCAGACCCGTGGGCAGGACCAGGGTCACGACGCCGACCAGGGTCGCCGAGGCCGCCGGCCACAGCAGCCAGCCGCTGCCCGTTCCGACCTCGACCGCCAGGAACGCCGCCGCGACGGCCAGCCACACCCAGAAGGGATGCATCGCATAGAAGCTCGCCAGGGCGTCCATCGGCTCAGACCCTCTTGGCGCCGCCGGTCGGCGTATTGGTGCGGGGGACGGGCGGAGTCGGCGCGACGGTATTGGAGTTGCCGAGGGTCTTGATCAGTTCCGCGACGCCCGCGACCGTCCCGGTCAGACCCGCGAAGTCCGCGGGCACGATCACCGTCTTGGCGTTGGGCGACCGGGCGAGATCGCCGAACGCCTCGACATATTTCTGGGCGATGAAATAGTTGATGGCGTTGACGTCGCCCTTGGAGATCGCTTCGGACACGAAGGCGGTGGCCTTGGCTTCCGCCTCGGCTTCCCGCTCGCGGGCCTCGGAATCGCGGAAGGCGGCTTCCTTGCGGCCCTCGGCCTGCAGGATGGCCGACTGCTTCTGCCCCTCGGCGCGGGCGATGGCGGCCTGCTTCTCGCCTTCTGCCTCGGTGATCACGGCCCGGCGCTCGCGCTCGGCCTTCATCTGCCGGGCCATGGCGTTGGTGATGTCGGCCGGCGGCGTCAGGTCCTTGATCTCGATGCGGGCGATCTTGACGCCCCAGGGGCCGGTCGCGGCGTCGATGGTCGACAGCAGGCGGGTGTTGATCTGGTCGCGCTGGCTCAGCACCTCATCCAGCTCCATCGAGCCCACGACGGTGCGCAGATTGGTCTGGGCCAGCTGGGTGATGGCGTACATCAGGTTGTCGACCTTGTAGGCGGCCTGGGCGGCGTCCATCACTTGGATGAACACGATGGCGTCGACCTTCACCGAGACATTGTCTTTGGTGATGACTTCTTGCTGGGGCACGTCAAGGACCTGCTCCATCATGTTCACCCGCCGACCGATGCCCTCGAAAAACGGCGTCAGGAAGCTGATCCCGGGCTTGAGGGTGCGGGTGTATCGGCCAAAACGCTCGACCGTGAACTCGCGCCCCTGAGGCACGATCTTGATGACGTTGATGATGAAGATGAACGCCAGGACCAGAAGGACCAGCGGAACCAGATATGCGGTCAAGTTGACGCTCCCTATGCAACCGTCAGGCGTAGGTTAGCGTGTAGGCGCGACCTCCGCCATGGAATCCGGATCAATCCCGCTGCGCTGGACCGGCCGGAGCGCCTGGGACAGTTTCAGGGCCAGGGCCTGACCCTTGCGGGCCGATTGCTGCTCGGCCTTGCGGCTGGTGACGTCGCACAGCGGAAACTCGCCCTTGCCCGCCGCGAAGCCGGTATTGAACCGCTCGCGTAGCTGGGCGTCGAACGCCTGGTCGGCCTGTTCCACCTCGGTCAGCCGCACCATGCGCGAGCGCCAGAACTGATCGGCTTCGCCGTCGCACAGCTGACGCAGGGCGTGGCTTTCGCCCAGCGTATAGGCCAGGTCGAGCAGGCGCTGGCGCTCATCGGCGGCCCGCTCCTGGGCGAGGGCGGCGCCGGCCAGGCTGGCGGCGATCAGGACGGCGACGGACAATCGAAGCATGGCGACAGTATTTCCGGCTGGCGGGTGAATGTCACGACCCCGCGCCCATCACGCGAATTCATGGTGATCTTATGACGTCTTAGGCCTTGCGATGGCCACGGATGAGCGCAAGGTTCATTTCGCTGCAAGGAGGTCCATCATGACTGAAGTGCATTATGGCGTCGTTCGGGTTGAAGACCACTGGTCGATCGTGGGCGACCACCTGCGATTTGGCCACTACGCCACCCAGCGGGAAGCCAGCGACGCGGCGTCGCGACTGGCCGAGCAATCCACCGGTATCGGCGTTCATGTGATGCTGCATGTCCAGGACGAGGATTTCGTCCTGCCGCGCCCGACCCTGCTCAGCTAGGCTTCAATCGGGTTCTATCGCGCTCGACACCCACGGCTTGACCACCCGCCAGACCTGCAGGGCCGAGGCGACGAAGCCGACGATCGAGGCTACCACCTGGAAGGCGTTCCAGACCAGGGCGACAAGGGGGCCTTCGACGACCAGCGCCACCACCGGATAGATCAGCTGGCTGACAATGATCCGGAACTGGGCGTAGGCCTGCGAATATTCGATGGTCACCCGGGCGATCGTTGCGACGATCAGGACGGCCAGGACCGGCGACCAGAGCAGCGGCAGGATCAGCAGCAGACCCAGCAGCGTGACGAGGAGCTTGGCCGTCAGGCGGGTCGGCGTCACCACGGTGAAGACCATCCCCGCCGCCATGGCCAGGCCCAGGACGATGAAACTGGGGGGCAGCACCCAGTCGGCGACATCGATCAGGTCCAGGCCCAGCGCCAGGGTGGCGATTGCTGTTCCCGCCAGGACCAGCACAAACGATCCCAGCCACAACGCGCCATATTCGCTGAGCCGCGTTTTCAGGACCTTGCCAGTGCGCATGACGCTTCCCCCGCCGAGATCCACAGCCTGCCTTGGAAGCTTTGCCGCGTCGACGGGAAACTAAAGCGCCGCTTCGCGCGCTATCGCCTGGAAAGCTCCACGGGCGTCTATGAGGACCGATCATGGCTGACACGGCTGAAACCGCGACACTGCGCCAGCCCCATGCTGCGCGCGCCGATCTCATTTCAAACCGCCTGCTGGGCGCCCTGCGCTGGCCGGAACTCCAGAGGCTGGCGCCGTACCTGCGCAAGGTTGAACTGCAGCGCGACGCCCTGCTGTTCGACTGCGGCGAGGATGTCACGATCACCCACCTGCCCTGCCGCGGGACCATGATTTCGCTGCTGGTCGTCGCCGAGGATGGCCAGGAAGTGGAGGTGGCCAATGTCGGTCGCGAGGGCGCTGTCGGCGGCATCGTCAGCGCCGGCTTCAAGCCGGCCTATGGCCGGGCCGTGGTTCGCGCGCCCGGCTTCGCCTTCAGTATCCCGACCTCGCGGCTCGAGAACGCCAAGAGCCAGTCCCCCGCTCTGGCCGACCTGTTTGCCCGCTATGCCGACGTCCTGCTGGCCCAGATGATGCAGTCCACGGCCTGTAACGCCCTGCACGGGGTGGAGCAGCGCTATTGCCGCTGGCTTCTGTCGGCCCACGACCGGTGTGGCTCCGAGCCCATCCGCCTGACCCAGGAGACCCTCGCCCAGATGATGGGCGTCCAGCGCACCACCGTCACGGCCGTGGCGCGCACCCTGCAGGACCACGGCGTGATCGCCGCCGGTCGGGGCCGGATCGAGATCCTTAACCGCGCGGCCCTCGAACGGCGCGCCTGCGAATGCCACGACGCCGTCGAGCGGCATTTCCAGCGTGTGCTGCCGGAAGTCGACACCGACGACTGAGCCCATGGCTAGGCCTTGAGCGCCGCGATCCGCTTGATCGCGGCCTGGGCCTCGGAGACCAGCTGCGTCACGATCTGGCCGGCCGGCAGGATATCGTGGACGCCCCCCGCGCTCTGGCCCATCGCAAAACAGGACTTGTCAGCCTTCAGGCCCTCGATCTGGCCGCCGATCCCGCCCATCGCCCCGGCCTGGATCGAGACCATGGCCTGTTGCGGAAAGCCCTGGATCTCGCCGGGCCGCGACTCCCAGTCGTCGACATAGGGGTTCTTCTTCACCCGCATCGGCTTGCCCGAATAGCAGCGCGTCCGGATCGTGTCTTCGTCGGCCGCCTCGACCACGGCCTGCCGATAGAGGTCGCCGGCGTGGGCCTCGGTGGAGGCGATGAACCGCGTCCCCATCCAGACGCCCTGGGCGCCCAGGGCCAGGGCCGCCGCCAGGCCGCGACCATCATACAGTCCGCCGGCGGCGACCACGGGAATGTCCACGGCGTCCACCGCCTGGGCGACCAGGGGCAGGGTGCCGACCAGGCCCGTATGACCCCCGCCCTCGCCGCCCTGGCAGATGACGGCGTCGCAGCCGGCCGCCTGGGCCTTCACCGCGTGCTTCACCGCCCCGCAGACGACCATCACCTTCAGTCCCGCCGCCTTCAGGCGTTCGATGATCGGCGTCGGCACGCCCAGACCGGCGATGAAGGCGCTGGCCCCCTCGGCGATGATCACCTCGACGGCCTGGGTCAAGGCGTCGGGCGTGGCGGCCAGCAGATCGACACCGAACGGCTTGTCGGTCAGGGCGCGGACCTGCCGCATCTGGTCACGGATGAAGTCGGGCGTGGTTCCCGCCATGCCCAGCACGCCATAGCCACCGGCGTTCGAGACCGCCGCCGCCAGGGGCGCATAGGAAACCCCGCCCATGCCCGCCAGCAGGATCGGATGCTCGATCTGCAACAGATCGCAAAGGGGTGTGCGCAGCGCCATGACCGAGGCCTCCCGTGATTTTCCCGGACGATGGGCGCTGGATCGCCCCGCGCGCAAGCCTGCCGCGAGGTCAGTCGCGATCGGGCGCGCCGAGCGGGAAATAGTGCCGGTAGGGTCGGCCCTCCTCGACGCAGCGCGCCATCGACGGCCGCGCCAGCAGCCGGGCGCGATAGGCCCGCACGGTCGGGAAGGCCTCGCCGATCTGGTGGACCCAGTCGGCATAGAACAGGGACGGTGCGGCGGCGCAGTCGGCCAGGCTGAACGCTTCGCCCGCCGCCCACGGTCCCGTCAGATGGTCTTCCAGCCATTGATAGGCGGTGTCGAGGGCGACGCGGGCCTCGGCCATCGCCTCGTCCTTGCGCCCGCCCTCGGCGCGCAGCGACTCGAACACCGGAACCTGCATGGCCGTCATCACATAGTTGTCGAAGAAGCGGTCGAGGAAGCGGACCTTCAGCGCCGCCTTGGGATCATCGGGCAACAGCCTCACCGGGCCGGGATGATAGAGCTGCAGATGCTCGATGATGATGCTGGATTCCGCCACCGTCACGCCGTCGTCGACCAGCACCGGAAAACGCCCGATGGGCCACAGCGCTTGCCGCTCCTCCATCGCGGCGGGGTCTTCCGGACCCAGCAGGCGATAGGTGAAGGGCAGGGCGTTCTCGTACAGCGCGATCTGCACCTTTTGACAGTACGATGAGAACGGATGGGCGTAGAGGGTCAGGGACACGGGCTTGGCTGGCCTGAAAGGGTCCGCTCCCCAGTGGAGCGTCAGCGGCCACGGTAAACCCTACGATAGGAACGTCTAGTCGCGGATCTCGGCCTCGGCGCGGGCGTCGGTCCAGAAGCAGGCCGCCATGGCGGTCAGGATCATGGCGATCACAGCCAACATGCCACGGGATGGGGTCAAGCTTACGACGTCTTGCGGGGTCATCGCTGTGTTTCCTCGAAAGGCGTCCGGATCTGACGTCCAGACTGCCTTCGAGGAAAGCTTCTCATCCGCCCGGGGCTTTCGCAAGACCCTTGTTGCCGCAGGGTTTTCTTCGACTCCGGAGTCCAGAAATCAATCTGGCCTCAGAAGATCGAATAGCCGCCGTCGATGATCAGGGTGTCGCCCGAATGATAGGATGAGGCGTCGGAGGCCAGATAGACCGCCATGCCGCCGAAATCGGCCGGCTGCCCCCAGCGGCGGGCGGGAACCCGGGGGATGACCTTTTCGGCGAAGGCGGAATTGTCCTGGGCGCCGGCGGTCATGTCGGTGGCGATCCAGCCGGGCAGGATGGCGTTGGCGCGAACGCCGTAGCGGGCGTGCTCGACGGCCACGGACTTGATCATCGAGATCACCGCGCCCTTGGTGGCGGCATAGGCCTCGTTGCGGGCCGCGCCCTCGATGGCGGCCAGCGAGGCGACGCCGACCAGAGAGCCGCCCGGATCGCCGGCCTTGGCGCGGTCGACCATGTGGCGGCAGGCTTCGCGCAGGGTGAAGAACACGCCGTCCAGATTGACCGCCAGGATCTTGCGATAGACCTCGGTCTGCATGTCGACGAACGACGGCGAGCCGAAGCCGACGCCGGCGTTGGCGAACACCGAATCCACCCGGCCCATGGCCGCGACCGCTTCGACCATGGCCTCGGCCACCTGGGCCTCATCGGAGACGTCGACGGTCTGGGCCTTGACCCGCACGCCGTGCTTGAGCAGCTCGCCCTCGGCCGCCGTGTTGCGGTCGGCGTTGGAGCCCCAGATCACGACGTCAGCGCCCGACTGGGCCAGGGCCGAGGCCATGCCCAGGCCGATGCCGCGATTGCCGCCGGTGACCAGGGCCACCTTGCCGGCCAGATTGAACGGCGCATAGGCCATGGTGTTTCTCCCTTGAACGTTTGTTTAAAGGAGAGGCGGTCTGACGCGACGGGTCAAGAGCGCCGTAAGGTCTACTGGCCGGTCGGACTCCAGAAATGGAAGGCGTCCCAGCCCGCGCCCATGGCCGGGCCCGGCACGCCGAGCGCCCGGGCCAGGGCGATGGCCGGGCCGAAGATCAGGCTGCTGGCCCCGGGCACGAAGAAGATCAGACCGAACAGGACCAGAAAGCCGAACCGTTCGAACGGCGCGAGTCGGGCCCGCAGACCGTCGGCCATGAAGGGCCGCAGCACGCCGTAGCCGTCCAGGCCTGGCACGGGCAGCAGGTTGAGGATCAGGGCGCTGGACTGCAGCAGGGCCAGCAGCGCCAGGGCGTTGAACAGCGGGGTCGAGGCCTGGCCCAGGCCGGCCATGACGCTCAGGCCCTGGGCGATCGCCAGCAGCACGACCAGCGTGCCCAGTGGTCCCGCCAGCGAGGCCAGGGATCGCCAGCCGCGGCTGCGCATGAGGTCTTCGCGCAGATAGACCGCCCCGCCCGGAAAGCCGATGCCGCCCAGGGCCAGGGCGATCAGCGGGATCACCAGCGTGGTCGACAGATCGGAATATTTCAGCGGGTCCAGCGTCAGATAGCCCTTGTCGACGATGGTGGTGTCGCCGGCCTTGTGCGCCACATAGGCGTGGCCGAACTCGTGGATGCCGACGCTCAGCACCCAGGCCGCCGCGACGAAGGCGAAGGTCAGCAGGCCGGTCAGGCTGGCCGAGGTCGCCAGGGTCCAGCCCAGGGCGACGACCAGAGCGATCAGGATCAGGGCGTTGGGGCTGATGGGCCAGCGCGGCGCGGGGGTGTCGGTGAGGCTCATGCGCCAAACCGCTCATAGGTCTCGCGGATCACCCGCCGGGTCTCGTCCCATTCGACCAGGGCCATGGCCTGGTCGCGTGACACGAACCGCGCCTCGGCCGCGTCGTCACCGGCTACGGGCTCGCCCGCCGTCCAGCGGGCGGCATAGTCGACCAGCACATAGTGGCGGGAGATCTCGCCCCCCGGCCGGGCCGGGAAGACGCCATCGATCACGTCGACCAGACCCAGCAGCTCGGCCTGGACGCCGGTCTCTTCCATCAGTTCGCGCAGGGCGCCCACAGCGGTGGTTTCGCCCCATTCCAGCCGGCCGCCGGGCAGGCTCCACTGGCCCAGCCTGGGCGGCGTGCCGCGCTTGATCAGCAGCACCGCCTCGCCGCGCAGACAGATCACGCCGACGGTGGGTACGGGATGGCTCATGGGAATCCGGTCTTCAAATCGAGGCTCGACTTGACCCCGATACAGGTTCCGCAGTCGTCCAGCCAGGTCTGCGCGGCCTTGCGCCCCCGCTCCTTGAGATCCAGCAGGAAGCTCCACTCGGTATTGAACTTGGTCGACAGCGACAGGTCGGCCAGCGGCCCGTCGGCGGTGATGGCGTGGACCAGCATCTTGCGATAGCGGCCCTTGGCGGTGTCCTTGAGCAGGCCCTCGTCCAGCAGCTTCTGCACGAAGCCGATGGCCCGCATCTCCGAGGCCAGCGAGGCGTTGAAGGTGATCTCGTTCAGCCGGTCCATGATTTCGCCGGGCGTCTTGGGCGTCTCGTCGCGGACGAACGGATTGAGGCTGACCACCAGGATGTCGTCGGGCGTGTCGTCATAGAACAGCGGCCACAGCGGCGGATTGGCCAGGAAACCGCCGTCCCAATAGGGCTCGCCGTCGATCTCCACCGCGTGAAACACCTGGGGCAGACAGGCGCTGGCCATGATGTGCTTGGCGGTCAGTTCGGTCTCGCGAAACACCTTGGCCTTGCTCAGCCGCACGGCCGTGGCGGCGATATAGAGCTTGATCAGCGACTGCTCGCGCAGAACCTCGAACTTGATCTGGGCCTCCAGCACGTCATGCAGGGGGTTGAGGTTGAACGGATTGAACTCGTAGGGGCTCATCGACATGGCCAGGGTCTCGGCCATCCGCCAGCCGGGCAGGCTCTTTAGCCAGTCCGAGCCGCCCGAAAAGGCGCTGGTCCAGATGCTGGTGTCGCCGAAGACGTTGCGGCCGCCGGCCGTGTTGACCGCCTTCCAGAACGATTCCAGCCGCGCCTTGCCGCCCTCGCGCCCGCCGTCGATCAGGCCCTGGGCCAGGCAGACGGCGTTCATCGCCCCGGCCGAGGCGGCGGTCACCGCCTTGATCTCGATGGTGTCTTCCTCAAGCAGGCGGTCGATCACGCCCCACTCGAAGGCCCCGTGCGAGCCGCCGCCCTGCAGGGCCAGGCTGAGGGGGCGGGGCCCGGCGGGCTTCTTCTTGAACGGGCCGATGAGCATGACCCGGGCCTTCCCTATTGCGCGGTCCAGCCGCCGTCGATCGAGAAGGCCGAACCGTTGGCCGAGGCGCCGGCGTCCGACACCAGATACAGCAGCATGCCGGCCAGTTGCTCGAAGGTGACGAACTGCTTGGTCGGCTGAGCGGCGAGGATCACGTCGCGCATCACCGCCTCTTCGCTGATCCCTCGCGCCTTGGCCTGATCAACGATCTGGGCCTCGACCAGCGGGGTCTTAACAAAGCCCGGGCAGATGGCGTTGCAGGTGATGCCGAAGGTCGCGACCTCCAGCCCGACCGTTTTGGTCAGGCCCAGTATGCCGTGCTTGGCGGCGACATAGGCCGACTTGAACGGCGAGGCGACCAGGCCGTGAGCCGAGGCGATATTGACGATCCGCCCGCGGCCCTGGGCCTTCATGATCGGCACGGCGGCCTTGGTGGCGTGGAAGGCCGAGGTCAGGTTGATGGCGATGATCTGGTCCCACTTCTCGGTGGGGAAGTCCTCGATCGGGGCCACGTGCTGGACGCCGGCGTTGTTGATCAGGATGTCCAGCTCGCCGAACTCGGCCTTGGCGGCCTTGACCATGTCGGCGATCTGGTCGGGCTTGGTCATGTCGGCGCCGTTATACAGCACCTCGACATCGTGCTTTTCGGCCATCTCGGCCCGGGTCCGCTCGATGGCGTTCATCTCGCCCAGACCATTGAGGACGATATTGACGCCCTGTCCGGCGAGGGCGTCGGCGAGCGCGTGGCCGATGCCGCTGGTCGAGCCGGTGACGATGGCGACCTGACCCTGCAAACCAAAATCGACGGCCATGGCTGCGCGCTCCTGAGGGAAGATCCGAGTTTTGCTGCACCGCAGCATATAGCCCGCCCCAACGAAGAGCGAGCGGTTATAAATTCATCAGTAAGTGAATTTAGGGCTGAGGACGAGCGAAAACCCACTCCGTGTCGGTCGAGAGCTCGGCGCGGAACCGGTAGCCGTCCAGATTGAAGGCCTTCAGATCCCTGGACTGCTCGATCCGGTTGTCGATGATGTAGCGCGCCATCCGCCCCCGGGCCTTCTTGGCGAAGAAGCCCAGCACCTTGAGCATGCCCGCCTTCTCTTCCTTGAACTGGCAGGTGACCACCGGCAGCTTCAGGGCCTTGGCGTCGACGGCCCCGAAATATTCCTGGCTGGCCAGATTGACCAGGGTCGGATCGGCATGGCCCTGGGCGGCGGCGTTGAGGGTCTGGGCGATGGTCTCGCCCCAGAAGTCGTACAGATTATTGCCGCGCTTGGTCTTCAGCCGCGTGCCCATTTCCAGCCGGTAGGGCTGCAGGGCGTCCAGCGGCCGCAGCACGCCATACAGACCCGACAGGATCCGCAGGTGATCCTGGGCCCATTCGAGGGCCGGGCGATCCAGCTCCCGCGCCGCCAGCCCGCCATAGACGTCGCCATTGAAGGCGATCACCGCCTGAAGGCCGTCCTCGACCTGGGGATCGAAGGCCTGGAAGCGCTCGCGGTTCAGCTCGGCCAGCTTTTCGGAGATGTGCATCAGCCGGCGCAGATCGGCGGCGGTCAGCTTGTGGGTGACCTTGGCCAGCTCGGCGATCCGGCCCTTCAGCTCGGGCGTCGTCAGCGGCAGCACCTGATCGGGGGCGGTGAAGTCCAGCGACTTGGCGGGGGAAATGACCATCAGCATGAGCGGGAGATAGAGGGTCCTGAGGCGGATCGCCAGCGGTGAGATCGGCTCTTCTCCCTTCCCCCTTTGGGGCAGGGCTATCGCATATGGATCTGGCGCTAAAAGACCCAGCCTTCCTGGGCCTTGTGCCCAGGACCCATGGCGCCGCCGATGCGGACTTGGGTCGGTGTTACGGGCCGTTCAGCCGCGAATAGCGCCCAAATCAAAGCTGCCTCAAACATGGGTCCTGGGCACAAGGCCCAGGAAGGCAAGATTTTTGAGTTTGTTTAAAGGCTTGTGTCCGTCAGCAACCCATATGCGATAGCCCTTCCCCCTTTGGGTGGGGGAAGGGAGAAGACATGTGTCCGCCACCTCACGCGATCTCTCGCTGAAGGGATGGGAAGGGTCGCGGAGCGCCCGGGCCTCGCCCGGAGAAGTTAGAAAAATACCGTTTCGACGAAGCCGTGCGCTCCGCGCGATCGTTTTCCCTCAGGCCGGGCAGCTTGGGCCTTCTCAGCCCTCCACCCCGCACGGTCATCCCTGTCCCTGGGCCTTGGCCGGCGCATCCTTATGGACCGCCGCCGGTCTCCAGTCGTCCGGCGCCGCATTAACCTTCGGGCGGTCGGGCCTTCCAGCGTGAAGGTCCCCGGCGGGCAAGTTTAAGGTCCTCGCCCACTGTTTCATGTGACCCGGCGACGAAGGCCTCCTTCTGAGACCTCCACCCTTGCAGGGCATCGGAGCAACCCGCCCCGCGCCGCCTTCGACTCCCGCTCGATCGCCCCCCGCCGCCGCAATGGTCGCTGGCCTTGCGCCCTTCCCGTGCGGCGAGGTGGGTTTAGAATACGGCAGGTCTGAACGCCGGGGATAAGCGCGCTCGATTATTTTGTAGAGCGTTGAAAAGGTTGGCGTCCTGATTGGAAACGACGGGGATAAGCTGCGCCCAATCCCCGTCATCGTCCCTCTCCCCTTGCGGGAGAGGGTGGCCCGAAGGGCCGGGTGAGGGGTCGAGCGCCCTCACCGCCGCGCTCAGCCGTTCCGCAGTCGCGGCGACCCCGCCCGTCAACCCCTCATCCGACCCGCTGACGCGGGCCACCTTCTCCCGCAAGGGGAGAAGGGAGGGGGGACAGAAAGGGCCGCCAGCGGCGAGGCCGCGCCTTGAATCCTTGGAGGCGAGCTTGCTCTGAGGTCAGGCCGGCAGAGAGCGGACCTTGCGAACGGCGGACTTGGGTGGGGAGCCGGTCACCACCTTGCGTCCTTCGAGGCTCGGCTTCGCCTCGCACCTCAGGATGAGGACTCCAATGCAACAATGCTCCTCATCCTGAGGCGCCCGCGTAGCGGGCCTCGAAGGACGCACTGCATCGGCATCCGGCCCAGGCGCGTGCGCAGCCATCAGCACAGACGCCGAATCCGGACATGCAGATCGTGATCGCCTCTACCGCCCCATCGCCCGGCATTCCTCATGCCGGTAGCAGGTCGACAGGTGATCGTTGACCAGGCCGGTGGCCTGCATGAAGGCATAGACGATCACCGGGCCGCAGAACTTGAAGCCCTTAGCCTTCAACGCCTTGGCCACCTCATCGCCGAGCGGCGTGGTGGCCGGGACGCCGGTCGCGCCGGTCCAGGCGCTCTGGACCGGCGCGCCGCCGACCATGCCCCACAGCATCTCGCCCAGGTCCTCGCCGCGCTCGCGCATATCCAGATAGATACGCGCGCCGCTGATGGCCGCGTCGATCTTGGCGTTGGAGCGGACGATGCCGGCGTCGGCCATCAGCCGGGCCCGATCCGCCTCGCCGAAGCGGGCCACGATCTCGGGGTCGAAATCGGCGAAGGCGGCGCGGAAGGCGTCGCGCTTGCGCAGGATGGTGATCCACGACAGTCCGGCCTGGAAGCCGTCCAGCACCAGCTTCTCCCACAGGGCGCGGGAGTCGTACTCGGGCACGCCCCATTCGTGGTCGTGATAGGCCTCATAGACGGGGTCGCCCGCCATGCCCTTCCAGGTGGTGCAGCGTTGGAGCTCGGTCATGCGGCGAAGCTTGGCGCAAGCTGCCCTGGATTTCCAGAACTTTTCGTGAACGTTCAGTCGGCGATCAGCGGAACCCACGCCGGCGTCTCGACCGCCACCGCCCGCCCGTCCACGCTGAGCCCGCCGGCCGCGATGCGGTCCAGGCGCAGGGCGGCCATGGCGCGGCCGTTGCGGCCCGACAGCACCTCGCCGGCCCGCAGCTCGCCGGCCAGGACCTCGCTCCCGAAGGCGGGCGGCGGTCCCGCGAAGGTGATCGGCAGCATGCGGGTCTTGATCACGCCCCGCCGCTTCATGCGGCTGGTGGTTTCCTGGCCGACGAAACAGCCCTTCTTGAAGTCGATGCCGTGCAGCAGGTCGAAATTGGCTTCGATCGGATAGGTCTTGTCGCTGAGCCAGTCGGCGGGGCCGGGGGCGCCCAGGGCCAGGCGATGGGCCTCATAGGCGTCCTCGTCGGCGGTTGGCGCGGTCGCCAGGCCATAGGCGCGGGCCCCCAAGGCCGGCAGGCGCGGGTCGCGGAACACGGCCTCGCCGGCCAGGATCGTGTCGTCGGCGGGGAAGATCGCGGTGACGGTCAGGTCGCTGGCGGCGATCTCGACCTTGGCCCGCAGGCGATACATCGTCAGGCGCGCGATGATCGCCGCGCGATGCTCGGCGGCGACGTCCAGCAGGGCGCCGTCCGGGGTTGCGGCGACAAAGAGATCGTACAGCAGCCGGCCCTGGGGCGTGAGAATGGCCCCCAGCCGCAACTCGCCCACGGCCAGGGTTTCGACGTCCTGGGTGATCAAACCCTGCAGGAAGGATCGCCAGTCGGGGCCGCTGAGGGTGATCACGGCGCGGGAGGGCAGGGCGGCGAGGGCGGGCGAAGTCATGCTCTACATGTGGCGCGTGCGGGGCTCGCGCGCCAGTGGTGAAAATTCCATGAAACTTCAGTACGGTTAGCGGGATGCGCCGACTCGCCGAAGGCCTTATAGACGGACCGATGACACAGCGGGCCTTCCCGATTCTTTTCATCACCGCCACGCGGATCGGCGACGCCGTTCTGTCGTCGGGGCTGATTCGCATGCTCGCGGACGAAATTCCAAACGCCCGCTTCACGATCGTCGCCGGCCCCCTGGCCGCGCCGCTGTTCGCCCATGTGCCCGGCCTGGACCGGGTGATCATCATGGAAAAGGGCAAGGGCAAGGGTCACTGGTTCAAGCTGTGGAACCAGGTGCGTCACAGGAAGTGGAGCCTGGTCGTCGATCTGCGCGGCAGCGCCACCGCCTATTTCCTGAACCGCGACAAGCGGGCGATCTGGAAGAAGGTCCCCGGCGAGGTGGTCCACAAGGTCATCGACGCCGCCCGGGTGCTGAAGCTGGAAGGCGCGCCGCCCAGCCCGCACCTCTACATCACCCCCGACGTCCAGGCCCTGGCCGACCAGATGCTGGCTCCCCGGCCGGGCGAGACGGCCGGCCCGCTGCTGGCCATGGGCCCGGCGTCCAACTGGGTGGGCAAGATCTGGCCGATCGAGCGTTTCGCCCAGACGGCGGGGCAGCTTCTGGGTCCTGACGGCCCGATGGCCGGCGGTCGCCTGCTGATCCTGGGCGGACCGGGCGACGGCCGCATGGTCGAGGAGCTGCGCATGGCCAGCGCCCGGGGCCGCTGTGTCGACCTGACCGGCAAGGTGGATCTGCTGACCGCCTATGCCTGCCTCAAGCGCGCCGACCTGTTCATCGGCAATGACAGCGGCCTGATGCACATCGCCGCCGCCGCCGGTACGCCGACCATCGGCCTGTTCGGGCCCTCCGACGAGCGCCGCTACGCCCCTTGGGGCGCGCTGACCCGGGCGGTGCGCGGGCCGCGCACTTTCGAGCAGTTCCTGGCCGTTGATCCGGAACTGTCGCAGGCCATCCGCCATATGAGCGACCTGCCGGTGGCGACGGTGGTCAAGGCCGCCAAGGCGCTACTGATCGACGCCCAGGCGGCGCGAGACGCCGAAGCCCTGGCCCAGAGCGAGGCCGCCCTGGCGGCGTCGCGGGCGCTGGAGCCGGCGCCGGCCGGCGAGGCCGAACTCGCCTCTGAGCCCGTGGCCGATCCGGAGCCCGCGATCGCGCCAGAGCCCGAGGCGCCATCCGCCTCTGAGCCTCAAAGCGTCGAGCCCGCGCCCGACGCCGCCGCCGCCAGGCGTCGAACCCCGCGCCCCCGCAGCCCCAAGCCGAAGTGAGTGCGGGTCTGTAGTCGAGGTCTGACTGAGGCCCTGTCAGGTTAAGGCGTTGCGCCGGCGCGTCAGCCACAGGCGCTCGGCTGGCGCGGGATCCAGGGCCAGCGCGCGATCATAGGCCGACAAGGCCTCGTCTCGCCGCCCAAGGCGCGCCAGCAGGTCGGCCCGCACCGCGTGGAAGGGCTGGAACTCGGCCAGCCGGGGCGAGTCCAGACGGTCTGCCTCGGCCAGGGCCGGCGCCGGGCCGGCGACCTCGGCCAGGGCCACGGCCCGATTGAGCCGCACGAACGGGTCCTCCCGCCAGGCCAGCAGCAGGTCGTACAGCGTCAGCACCGCCGACCACGGCGGCGGCTCGGCCAGGCTCCGGCGCGCGCACCACACCGCGTGCAGGGCGGCGCGCAACTGGCGCGGACCCGGCGCGTTCAGCCGCGCGGCCCGCCGCAGCAACGTGTCGGCCTCGGCGATCAGAGGCCGCCGCCACAGGGCCGGATCCTGCTCGGACAGGGGAACCATCGCCCCCTCGGCGTCCACCCGCGCCGGCCGCCGCGCCTCGGCCAGGCGGACCAGGGCGGCGAAGGCCAGGCATTCCGGCTCCTGTGGCAGCAGCTCGATCAACACCGCCGTCAAGCCCAGCATCTCTTGCGCATAGCCGGCGTGGGCCCCGGCCCCGGCGGAGTCCTCATGGGCCCGGGCATAGGCGACCTCCAGGGTCGAGAGCACGGCGGCCAGACGTTCGGGCCAGGCCTGCGGATCGGGAACCTCGAACGAGACCCCGGCCTGGGCGATCTTGGTCTTGGCCCGGGTCAGGCGCTGGGCCATGGCGGGCTCGGTGACCAGGAAGGCGCGGGCGATCTCCTGGACCGAAAGACCGCAGACCAGCCGCAGGGTCAGGGCGGCGCGGGCCTCGGGCGAGACGGCCGGGTGGCAGCAGATAAAGATCAGCCGCAGCCGCTCGTCGGGGATCAACCGCGCATCCGAGGTCAGCAAATCCTCGGCCGAGGTCTCCGGCTCGGGCGCTTGGGGCGGGAGGCGGAGGCGAACATTCCGCTTACGGATCATATCCAGCGCACGGCGGCGCGCGGCGGCGTACAGCCAGGCGGCGGGATCCAGGGGCGGGGCGTCCGGCCACACGGCCGCGGCTCGCGCGCAGGCCTCGGCATAGGCCTCCTCGGCCAGGTCGAGGTCGCGGAAGGTCGCGGCCAGGGCGGCGATGATCCGTCCGCCGGCCTCCCGCGCCGCCCGGTCGAGCGGGTCTATGGGGTCTCGCGGCTTCAATCCTCTTCGATCAACGGGCGGACCTCGATCGCGCCGTCACCGGTCAGAGGGATGCGCCGGGCGATGGCCAGGGCTGCGTCGAGGTCGGGCGCGTCGATCAGATAGAAGCCGCCCAGCTGTTCGCGGGCCTCGGCATAGGGGCCGTCATGCAGGGTGTGCTCGCCGCGGGTCTTTCGGACGGTGGTGGCGGTGTCTGTCGTCTTGAGGCCCGCCCCGCCCTCCAGGACGCCCTGGGCGGTCAGCTCGCCGGCCAGGGTGCGGTGGGCGGTGATGATGTCGTCGAACGAGCGGCCGGTGTTGGCGCGATAGACGTCTTCGTTCTCGTAGATCAGCAAGGCGTATTTCATGGTCTGTCTCCCTCCAGCCCGCGACCATCGCGGCGCTTTCCGACAGAGACGCGCGGGGTCGGCGGGATTCGACAGGCCTCCACGAAAAATGTCGAGGGGTGTTCGCTGAGGCTCCTGTTGTTGCCGGAAGCCTTGCCGGACCGGCGCGGGCGACGGATTGGGCCAGCTTGGCCGTTGGACAGGTCGAGGGACGTTACCAACCGCCGAGAGGCCTTTACATGATCACTCCACGACACCTGTCCGCCCTGGCTCTGGTCGGGCTTCTGATGGCCGCCGGAACGGCCGACGCTGCTGAACGCCATGTCGGCAAGCGCTGGACCGGCCCCGCCGGTCGCACCGCCAGCTATCACCGCGACCGCGTGCAAACGCCGGGGTCGTTGTCGGCCTCGGCCGGCTGGACGGGCCGCGCCGGCCGCAGCGGCGGTTATGACCGCACACGGATGGTCGATCCTGACGCCGGGTTCGCCAGCGCCAGCTTCGACCGCGGCTATCGCGACGGCTCCAGCCGGTCGGTGGACCGCCAGGCGACGCGGCAAGCGCCGGGTGAGTGGGCCTATTCGGCGGCCCGCACCCAGCGCGACGGCGATGTGATCAGTCGTTCCGGCGTCGTGACCTTCCCGGCGCCGAATCCCTAGGCCCCGGAAAGCGGAGGAGGGCGGGCGTCTCCCCCGTCGCCGCGCCCTCCTCTTTCCGCGCCCGCCACGGATTGAACAACCGTATGAGGCGCGGGATAACAGCGCCCATGACCGGATCCTCAACGAGTCCCGCGCCCTTCCGCGACGCCCGCTATGCGCCCCGCGCCCTTGAGGTCGAGCAGAGCGGCGACGCGCTGATCCTGCGCAACCCCATGGCCTATTCCGACGCCGTCCAGACGGTGACCGCGCCGCTGGCGCGGTGGGCCGCCGAGGCGCCCGACCGGGTGTGGCTGGCGGAACGGGAGGGCGAAGGCTGGCGGACCGTGACCTACGCCCAGGCCCGGACCCGGATCGAAGCTCTGGCCGGCGGGCTCAAGGCGCTGGATCTTGGACCTGACAAACCCCTGCTGATCCTGGCCCGCAACGGGATCGACCACGCCCTGATCGGCTATGCCGCCATGAGCCTGGGCGCGCCGATCTCGCCGGTGTCGCCGCAATATGGCCTGCAGGGCGCGGACCTGTCGCGCCTGGCCTTCGCGGTCGAGCGGCTGAAGCCGGCGGCGGTCTATGCCGATGACGCGGTGGCCTTCGCCGACGCCCTGAACGCGCCGTTCCTGGCCGGGCTGCCGGTGATCGCCAGCCGCCATCCGGGCGCGGAGCACATTCCCTTCGCCGACCTGCTGGACGCGCCGGCCGTCGGGCCCTGCTGCGGGCCGGCCGACGTGGCCAAGCTGCTCTTGACCTCCGGCTCGACCGGCAAGCCCAAGGCGGTGATCTGCACCCACGCCAATATCGCCCTCAACGCCGCCCAGATCGAGGCCTGCTACGCCGATCCCGAGCCGCCGGTGCTGGTCAATTCCGCGCCCTGGAGCCACAGCCTGGGGGCCAACGCCATCCTGCACATGGTGCTGCACCGGGGCGGGACCCTGTATATCGACGCCGGCCAGCCCACCCCGGCCCGCTTCGCCGAGACGGTCCGCAACCTGCGTGAGGTTTCGCCGACCTATCACAACATGGTCCCGGCCGGCTGGGGCCTGCTGGTGGGCGAGCTGGAACGCGACGCGGCCCTGGCGGCGACCTTCTTCGAGAGGGTTCGGGTGCTGCAATATGGCGGGGCGTCGATGGCCCAGTCGATCCTCGACCGCGTCCAGGCCGTGGCGGTGCGGACGATCGGTGAAAGGATCACCTTCGCGGCGGGCTATGGCGCGACCGAGACGGGGCCGACGGCCTGCAATATCCACTGGCTCAACGCCCGTTCGGGCATGGTGGGCCTGCCCACCCCCGGAACCTCGGTCAAGCTGGTCCCTGCGGGCGACAAGTTCGAGATCCGGGTCAAGGGTCCGCAGGTTTCGCCCGGATATCTGGACCAGCCCGAGGCGACCCGCGACGCCTTTGACGAGGACGGCTTCTACCGCCTGGGCGACGCCGCCCGACTGGCCGATCCGGACGATCCCGCCGCCGGACTGGTCTTCGATGGCCGGCTGGTCGAGAACTTCAAACTGGCCAGCGGCACCTTCGTCGCCGCCGGCGCCCTGAGGGTGGCGGCGGTCTCGGCGATCGGCGGCGTGGTCTCCGACGCGGTGGTGTGCGGCGAGGGCCGCGACGGGGTGGGGCTGATGCTGTTTGTCGATCCCACCGCCGCCGCGCGGCTGGGTGACGCCGCAGCGGTCAGGGCGGCGGTCGTCGAGGGGCTGGGGCGGCTGAACGCGGCGGCCAAGGGCGGCGGCAAGGTGGCGCGGGCGCTGATCCTTGAGGGCGCGCCGGACGCGGCCTCGGGCGAGTTGACCGACAAGGGCTATATCAACCAGGCCCTGGCGCGGGATCGGCGGCCGGCGGAACTGGAGCGGTTGTTCGCCGAAGCGCCGGATGACGGGGTGATGGTGTTTCGCTGAACTGTCATCCCGGGCGTACCCCGGCCTTGAGCCGGGGGCAGACCCGGGACCGACGCCTGAGCGCCGCGTTTCGGATCGGTCCCGGATCAGCGCGCTACGCGCTTGTCCGGGATGACAGCGTTTCTGTCACCCCCACGCAGATCAGCAGCTGCCCGAAATAATACAGCCCCCAGACCGCCAGGCCGACGGCCAAACTGTCGGGCAGGGGCCCGCCGCGACCGAAGATCAGCAGGTCGGACACCAGGAACATCAGCGCCCCGAGCCCGACCCGGAAACGGGGGAAGCGGCTGGTCCAGGCCGTGGCCGCCATCAGCGACAGGCCCAGGCTGTAAAAGGCGACACCCGGCGCGCCGGCCCGGTCGGCGGGCAGCAGATAGGCCAGGGTCACGGTGGCGGGAACGAGGACGATCGCCAGGGCTAGCTGGGATCGTGACAGCGATGCGCGCCGATTGCGAAGATACAGGCCGATGGCGATCAGGTGGCCGGTCAGGAAGGCGATGGCCCCGACGGTCAGGCCCGCCGCGCTCAGCAGCACGTCGCCCAGCGCCCCGAACGCCATCACCGCCGTCAGCAGCCAGCCGTCCAGGGTTCGCGCGTTCAGCGCCGCATAGACCGCCAGCAGGCCGACGCCCAGGCCCTTCCAGGTCAGTTCGAGGGGCGGGGGCAAGGGCAGGCTCCAGGCCGCCACATAGCTGATCCCGGCGATCACCGAAGCGATCAGCACCCCCTTGGACAGCACGATCCGTCGCGACATGTTTGACCTCCCCCTTTGGTCAGATCGTTCTGCGGCGATCTTCGACACGGCCACAGACTGCGTCAGGAGCACCAATCTGCGCAACCGGCGTTGGCGCGCGGCCTGAAATGTCGGAAGGAAGGGGACCCTTGGTACGGAGAAGACCATGAACGGCGCGGACGCCCTGATCACCACCCTGGCCGACAACGGCGTCACCGCCTGTTTCGCCAATCCCGGCACCAGCGAGATGCAGTTCGTCGCCGCCCTGGACCGCGAGCCGCGCATGCGCTCGATCCTGTGCCTGTTCGAGGGCGTGGCGACCGGGGCCGCCGACGGCTATGGCCGCATGGCCGGCAAGCCGGCCTGCACCCTGCTGCATCTGGGTCCCGGCTACGCCAATGGCGCGGCCAATCTGCACAATGCGCGGCGGGCCTATACGCCGGTGGTCAATGTGATCGGCGACCACGCGACGGATCACCGCCAGTATGACGCCCCGCTCAATTCCGACATCGCCGCCCTGGCCGCGCCCAATTCGATCTGGGTCAAGTCGGCCGACAGCGCCGATCAGGTGGGGCCGCTGGCCGCCGAGGCCGTCGCCGCCAGCTTCGGCGCGCCGGGCGGCAACGCCTGCCTGATCCTGCCCGCCGACAGCGCCTGGAACGAGACCGACGTCGCCGGTCCGGTGATTGAGGCTCCGCGCCCGGCTGCGCCCGACGCCGACACCGTTTCGGCCGTGGCCGCCGCGATCAAGGCGGCCGCCAAGCCCGTGATCCTGCTGGGCTCCAGCGCTTGCGGCGAAGCCGGGATCGCCGCCGCCGGACGGCTGGCCGCCGCCGGACGGCTGGCCGCCGTCGGCGTGCGGGTTCTGACCGACACCTTCACCGCCCGCCAGGCGCGCGGCGAGGGGCGCTTCCGGCCTGACAAGATGATGTATTTCGGCGAACAGGCCCTGAAGGATCTGGCCGGGACCGACCTGATGGTGCTGGCCGGGACCAGCCGGCCGGTGGCCTTCTTCGCCTATCCCGACCGGCCCAGCGTGCTGGTCCCCGAGGGCTGCGATCTGACCACGCTTTGCGGTCGCGAGGTCGACGCCCCGGCGGCCCTCAACGCCCTGGCTGACGCCCTGGGCGCGCCCGCCGAGGCGGTGGTCGAGGCCTATGCGCCGCCGCCGGCCCCGGGCCCCAAGTTCGACGCCTGGGCGATGGGGGCCTCGATCGCCCGCCACATGCCCAGGGACGCGATCATTTCCGATGACGCCGTGACCGCCGGCCTGCCGATCTTCACCCAGACCCGCAACGCCCGCGCTCATGACTGGCTGAGCCTGACCGGCGGGGCGATCGGCCAGGGCATCCCCGTGGCGATCGGCGCGGCCGTGGCCTGTCCCGATCGCAAGGTGCTCAGCCTCAATGGCGACGGGGCGGGGATGTACACGGTGCAGGGGCTGTGGACGATCGCGCGCGAGAAGCTGGACGTCACCGTGGTGATCTTCGCCAACGGCGCCTATCGCATCCTGGGCATCGAGATGGGGCGCACCGGCGGTGGTGAGCCGGGGCCCAAGGCCTCGCGCCTGCTCGATCTGGGCGATCCGCGCATCGACTGGGTGGCCCTGGCCGGCGGCCTGGGCCTGCCGGCCGAACGGGTCGATACGGCCGAGGCGTTTGATGCGGCGATGGCGCGGGCGATGACCACGCCAGGGCCGCATTTTATCGAAGCGACGATGGTGTGACCGCCAGACTCGCCCCCACCTGACCGCTTCGCGGTCGTCCGCCCCCGGAGGGGGCGGATAAAGAGCGCCGACCTCATCTTCCCCCTTCGGGGGAGGAGGGCCGCAGGCCCGGAGGGGGCAAGTGTTCCAGACCAACAAAAAACCCGCCGGGATCGCGCCCGGCGGGTTTTGCTGTTTCAGGCTTGCGGCCTGATCAGCCCTTCTTGAGCGAATTGGTCGGCAGCTTGCAGCCGCCGCCGATGCCCTTGGCCTGCGAGCAGGCGAGGATTTCCTTCGACTTGGGGCTGGGCGTGTCGACCGGGTAGCTCATCACCCAGCCGGGCAGGCCGTCCGAGCAGGCGACTTCGAAATAGCCTTCGGCGTCGTTGCGACCCACCAGACGAACGTCGGAGACCTCGCACGAGCCCTTGCCATAGGCCTTCAGGTCGGCCGACAGGCGCGGGTACAGCGAGTCCTGCTTGGAGAAGCTGCAGCGATAGCCGTTCAGTTCGGCGAACAGGCAGTCATAGATCACCGCCGGACCCGACGAGAAGATCGCGATCGCGCCGTCGGCGCGGTTCGAGCACTTCAGTTCGACGATTTCCTTGCGGTTATCGGCGCTGGGCAGCATGCCGTACTTTTCGACGTTGCAGTCGAAGCCGCCCTTCTTGGCCAGCTTGGTGTAGAGGCCCGCCTGTTCGGTCTGGGCCGCGACCGAGTCTGTCAGGGTGCAACCGCCGCCGACAAAGGCGGCCTGGGCGCAGTCGATGGCGCGGGCCAGTTCGCCCGAGGTCGCCGTCTGCTGCAGCATGTAGCCCTTGCCGTCAGCGCAGGCGACTTCGAAATAGTTGTCGGTCTTGGTGCTGAGGACGTAGCGCTTGTCCTTGGGCTGGCACGACTTGCCCGACGCGGCGGCCAGGGTGTCGACGATGGCCAGCTGGGTCGCCTTGTCGGTCAGCTTGCAGCTGACATTGGCGCCGTCTTCATAGAGCAGGCAGCTGTTGGCGACGACCTCGCCGGACAGGGCGATCGGGTTGACGGTCTGGACCACGTAGCCGGAGCCGCCCCTACAGGCGACTTCGAAGTACGAGTTCTTGGCGCCCGAGCCGATGGCGCGAGCATTTTCGAGGTCGCAAGTGGCGCCGGCCTTGGCCAGGAACGGCTTGAGGCCGGCCTTGGGGTCGGCGTTGCCGGGCAGGATACAGGCCAGGGCGCTGGCCTTGCCGTCGGGGCCGGGAAGGGCCGTTTCCAGACAGGTGAAGGCCTGCGGCGCGGTGTCCTTCTTGGCGATCACAGCAAAGCCGAGGCCGTCCTGACAGGCGACTTCGTAGTAGCTGGTGCTGGATTTCTTGTCGGCGCCGATCAGGCGGGCGTCGCTGACGGCGCAGCTGGGCACGGCGACTTGCATGAGCGCGGGGGCGTCTTTCATCCCCGCTTCACGCGCCTTGGCGTCAATGGCTGGCTTGTCTTTGCTCTCCTTCGGCGCCGAAATAACGGCGGCAGGTACGAGCGCGCCGAGCGCGAGGGCGGCGGCCAAGCCGATCGCGAGTGGCCTCATGGGAAATATCTCCTGGGTGGATTCCTCGCGCGGACATAAGCGCGTGCTTGCCTTGTGGGTCAAGATGTCCTCCGAGATGAGCGAAAACATGGCGACAGGGAGCGACTCATGCGCGACGGACTGGAAGAGGATGCGACAGAACCGCGCAGGCCCAAGCTGGTCTACCCGTTCGAGACGCCGCCCGAACAGGGAACAGGCGAGGCCGTCGAGGTCGCGCCGGGGGTTTTGTGGCTGCGTCAGCCACTGGGCGGCTCGCTGCAGTTCATCAATGTCTGGGCCCTGGCCGACGGCGAGGGCTGGGCGATCGTCGACACCGGCGTCCAGACCAAGGAAACCAGCCAGGCCTGGCGCGCCGCCTTTGCCGGCGCCCTGGGCGGCAAGCCGATCACCCGGGTGATCTGCACCCACCTGCATCCCGACCATGTGGGCCTGGCCGGCTGGATCGTGCGCAAGTTCGACTGCCGGCTGTGGATGACCCGGCTGGAATATTTCCAGTGCCGCATGCTGGTGGCCGACACCGGCCGCGAGGCGCCCGAGGACGGGGTGCGGTTCTTCAAGGCCGCAGGCTGGGACGAGGATGCGATCGAGAACTACAGGGCGCGGTTCGGCGGCTTCGGCAAGGCGGTCTATGCCCTGCCCGACAGCTATCGGCGCCTGTCGGACGGCGAGGATTTCGACATCGGCGGGCGGACCTGGCGCGTGGTGACGGGGCAGGGCCACTCGCCCGACCATGCGTGTCTGTGGTGTCCGGAGCTGGGGGTCTTGATCAGCGGCGACCAGGTGCTGCCGCGCATCTCGTCCAACGTTTCGGTGTTTCCCACCGAGCCTGAAGCTGACCCTCTGAGCGACTGGCTGACCTCCCTGGCCAAGGTCAAGGCGACCGTGCCCGACAGCGTGCTGGTGCTGCCCGCCCACAATGACCCGTTCCACGGCCTGCACGCGCGGATCGACCATCTGATCAACGGCCATGAGCGCGGCCTGGCGCGGCTGGAAGGCAAGCTCGCCGAGCCCCGGCGGGCGGTGGACGTGTTCGGCGCGCTGTTCGCCCGCCCGATCGGTCCCGATCTGCTGGGCATGGCGACCGGCGAGGCCCTGGCCCATTTGAACTGTCTGATCGGCCGCGACCGCATCCAGCGCGCGCCCGATGCGGACGGGGTGAACTGGTATCGCGCGACGCGCACCTCCGAAACGAGCGTTTGATATTTCGCGCACGAAGTATTAACGTCCCGGCATGTCCACGCCGACCGATCGCCGTCTCGTCTTTCTGCTCAACGCCGGCGCCCGGCGCGTTCAGCGCTGGATCGAGGCGGCGATGGCGGCCAAGGGCGGTCTGACGGCGGCCCAGTCCGGCGTGCTGTTCTTCCTGGGACAGCGCGACGGCGCCCTGATCGGTGAAGCCGCCGAGGCGCTGGACCTGGCGCCCTCGGCCATGACCGGCCTGATCGACCGGATGACCAGGGTCGACCTGGTCGAGCGTCGCTCCGACCCCGCCGACGGCCGCGTCCTGCGGCTGTATCTGACCGACAAGGGCCGCGCCGCGCGGGCCGAGGCCAAGGGCGGCCTGGACGGCATCAATTCAACCCTGACCGAAGGCTTCTCGGACGACGAGATCGCCGTGGTCGCCCGCTGGCTGATGAGCCTGCAAACCAAGTTTCCCAAAGGAGAGGCCGCATGACCGAACATGTGAAGGTCGAGATCGACGCCGGTGTGATGACGCTGACCCTGGCGCGTCCCGAGAAGAAGAACGCGCTCAGCAACGCCATGTACGGCGTGCTGGCCGACAGTCTGGAGCAGGCCGAGACCGATCCCGCCGTGCGGGTGGTGGTGTTCCAGGCCGACGGCGACGCCTTCACAGCCGGCAACGACCTGCAGGACTTCGCCGCCCAGGCCACCGGCGCCTTCAGCGGCGAGCGGCATGTGGGTCGGTTCCTGAAGGCCCTGGCCAACGCGACGCGGCCGCTGGTCGCCGCCGTGCACGGCCAGGCCGTGGGCGTGGGCACGACCATGCTGCTGCATTGCGACCTGGTGTTCACCAGCCCCGACGCGCGGCTGACGACGCCGTTCGTCAATCTGGCGCTTGTGCCGGAAGCCGCCTCCAGCTGGTTGCTGCCGGCCCGGATCGGCCATGCCCGCGCCTATGCCATGTTCGCCCTGGGCGAAGCCGTGGACGGGACCACGGCCGCCGCCTGGGGCCTGTCGAACGCGGTGGTTGCGTTGGAGGATCTGCGGGCGCGGGCGCGGGCCGCCGCCGACCAGTTGGCCACCCGTCCGCTGGGCGCCCTGACCACCACCAAGCGCCTGATGCGCGACGCCGAGAAGATCGCCGCCCTGATGGACAGGGAAGGCGCGCTGTTCGCCGAGCGCTTGCAGACCGCAGAGGCCCGCGAGGCGTTCATGGCCTTCGCCGAGCGCCGTCCGGCCGATTTCAGCAAGGTCGCCTGACGCCGTGCTTCTGGCCGTGATCCTGGCGGCGACCCTGCTGGCCCTGGCCGGCGTCCATCTCTACTGGGCGTTCGGCGGCCGGTGGCCGGGACACGACGAGGCCTCGATGGTCGAGCACGTGGTCGGGCGCACGGCGGGCATGCGCGCGCCCGGCCCGCTGGCCAGCGTCGCCGCCGCCGCCGCCCTGGCGGCGGGCGGACTTCTGGTGCTGGCCGTGCTCGCCCCGCCGTCGCCGCTTGAGCCCTGGCTTGGGGCGGCGCGATGGGTCCTGTTCGCCGTCTTCGCCCTGCGCGGCCTGGCCACCTATGTCCCGCCGGTCTTCCGATACGCCGAGGGCACGCCCTTCGCCCGCCTCAACCGCCGCGCCTATGGCCCGCTATGCCTGGCGATCGCCCTTGGACTGCTCGCCCTGCAACTGTAGCGTTCTGACCAACAAGAACATCACGGGAGAGAACCACATGGCCGACCGCATCACCTCGGGCTTCAAGCCTCACACCCCGGCCCGCGACGTGGCCGCCGGCCATGACCTGACGGGCAAGGTCGCCATCGTCACCGGCGCCGCCACCGGCATCGGTATCGAGACCGCCCGCGCGCTGGCCGAGGCCGGGGCCGAGGTGATCATCGCCGTCCGCAAGCCCGACCTGGCGCAGGCCGCCGTCGCCGAGGTCAACAAGACGGCTAAAGGCGCCAAAGCTTCATGGTCGATGCTGGATCTGGCCAGCCTCAAGTCGGTCCGCGCCTTCGCCGAGCGCTGGGGCGACCGGCCGCTGAACATCCTGATCAACAACGCCGGCGTCATGGCCTGCCCGCTGGCCTATACCGAGGACGGTCTGGAGATGCAGATCGGCACCAACCATTTCGGCCATTATCTGCTGTCGGTGCTGCTGGCCCCCAACCTGATCGCCGGGGCCAAACAGTCGGGCAAGACCTCGCGGCTGGTGTCGCTGTCGTCGATCGGCCACCGCCGGTCGGGGGTCAATTTCGACGACCCGCACTTCAAGACCCGCGACTACGACAAGTGGGAAAGCTACGGCCAGGCCAAGAGCGCCAACGCCCTGTTCGCCGTGGGTTTCAACAGGCGCTTCAAGGACCAGGGCGTCACCGCCAACGCCGTGATGCCGGGCGGCATCATGACCCCGCTGCAACGCCACCTGCCGATCGAGGAGCAGCGGGCGATGGGCTGGATCGATGAGACCGGCAAGGTCGCCGACGGCTTCAAGACGACGCAGGAAGGCGCTTCGACCAGTGTCTGGGCCGCGGTCGGCGATGAGCTGGAAGGCGTCGGCGGGCTCTATCTGGAAGACCTGGCCCAGGCCCTGCCGTGGACCAAGGACAAGCCCTGGGTGGGCGTCATGCCTCACGCTCTGGATCCCGACGCCGCCGAGCGGCTGTGGGCGCTTTCGGTGGAGACCACCGGCGCGGGGTGACCGCGCACGCGGGCGGGACTAAGACCCTTTCATCACTTTTCGGAGGTCCGTTGATGTCGCTTCAAGGCAAGACCCTGTTCATCACCGGCGCCTCGCGCGGCATCGGCCTGGCCATCGCCCTGCGGGCCGCCCGCGACGGGGCCAATATCGTCGTCGCCGCCAAGACGGCGGAGGCCCATCCCAAGCTGCCGGGCACCATCTATTCGGCGGCCGCGCAGATCGAGGCGGCGGGCGGCAAGGCCCTGCCGCTGATCGTCGACGTGCGCGAGGAAGCGTCCGTCCATGAAGCGGTCGAGAAGGCTGTGGCCCAGTTCGGCGGCATCGACATCTGCGTCAACAACGCCTCGGCCATTTCGCTGACCGGTACGCTGTCGACCGAGATGAAGCGCTATGACCTGATGCATCAGGTCAATACGCGCGGCACGTTCCTGACCTCCAAGGCCTGCATCCCGCATCTGAAGAAGGCGGAAAACCCGCATGTGCTGATGCTGTCGCCGCCGCTGGACATGTCGCCGCGCTGGTTCGGCTCGCACGTGGCCTACACCATGGCCAAGTTCGGCATGTCGATGTGCGTGCTGGGCATGGCCGAGGAGTTCAAGAGCGACGGGATCGCCTTCAACGCCCTGTGGCCGCGCACCGGCATCGCCACGGCGGCGATCGAGTTTGCCCTGGCCGGCGAGGAAGGCCTCAAGCACTGCCGGACCGTCGAGATCATGGCCGACGCCGCCCACGCGATCTTCGAAAAGTCCGCGCGGGAGTTCAGCGGCAATTTCCTGATCGACGACACGTTCCTGTACGGCGAGGGCGTCCGCGACTTCACGCCCTACAGCGTGGATCCGACCGCCACCCTGATGCCGGACTTCTTCGTGCCCGAGGACAGCGTCCCGCCGCCGGGCGTGAAGATCGGCTGAGGCGCTGTGCGTCCTTCGAGGCCCGCTGTGCGGGCGCCTCAGGATGAGGGAAGCAGCACAGATCCCTCATCCTGAGGTGCGAGCCCTAGGCGAGCCTCGAAGGACGCAAAGCCTCACCGCTTCTTCTTCGCCGCCACCTCGACCGACCGCCGCGCCCAGGCGACCAGCAGGTCGCTGTCGTCCAGAGCGTCGACCGGGGCCGACCAATAGGCCATGGGTTTCTCGTCGGGACCGAAGGGGCGAAACGGCTGGGAGCCGGCCGCCTCGAAATCGGCCTTCAGCGACTCGTCGCCCTTGAGATAGAGAACGTCGTCATCGATCAGGGCGAAGAACAGGTCGTTCGCATAGAGCCCGACGCCGCCGAACATCTTGCGTGACTTCAGGACGCCCAACGGCGCCAGATGCTCAAGCACGAAGTCCAGATAGTCCGAAGAGACCGCCATGTCCTTGTCCTCCCAGACCGTCACCATCCGGTCAACCACCCCGGCCGACAGCGGCCTGATCCTGCAGTTCATCCGCGATCTGGCCGCGTATGAGAAGCTCCTGGAGTCGGTGACGGCCACCGATGCCGACCTCAAGGCGGCGCTGTTTGGCGAAAATCCCAGGGCGTTTTGCGACATTGCCCTGATCGACGGCGCGCCGGTGGGCTTTGCCCTGTGGTTCTACAACTTCTCGACCTTTGTCGGCCGGCACGGGATCTATCTGGAGGACCTGTTCGTGCGGCCCGAGGCGCGGGGCTCCGGCGCGGGCAAGGCCCTGCTGGCCAATCTGGCCCGGCGCTGCCTCGACGAGAACCTGGGCCGGCTGGAATGGTCGGTTCTGGACTGGAACGCCCCCTCGATCGCCTTCTATGACCGCCTGGGCGCCGCATCGATGGACGAATGGATCATCCGCCGGATGACGGGCGAGGCGCTGCGAGAGCTGGCAGGGGTCTAGTTCAGCCGGTCGGCCTTGCGCAGCTGCGGGAACAGCCAGGCCCACAGGCCGGTGACGCCGATCGCGCCCACGCCGCCGAACACCGCCGCGCCCACGGGGCCCAGCAGCCAGGCGGCGACGCCGCTCTCGGCCTCGCCCAGTTCGTTGGAGGCGCTGATGAACACGCCCGAGACCGCGGCGACGCGACCGCGCATGGCGTCGGGGGTGACGATCTGCACCAGGGTCTGGCGGACATAGACGCTGAGCATGTCGGCCCCGCCTAGCACGGCCAGCGACCCGACTGACAGCCACAGCAGCTTGGAGAGGCCGAACACCACCGTCGCCGCGCCAAACACCGCGACGCCGGCGAACATGATCCGGCCGGCATGGCGACGGATCGGAACGGCGGCCAGATAGATGCCCACCAGGGTCGCGCCGATGGCCGGCGAGGCCCGCAGGATGCCGAACCCGGCCGGGCCGATGTGCAGCACGTCCTTGGCGAACACCGGCAGCAGGGCCGTGGCTCCGCCCAGGATCACCGCGAACAGGTCCAGCGAGATCGAGCCGAAGACAATCTTGTTGTTCCAGACATAGGACAGGCCCTCCTTGATCAGGGCCAGGCGTGAGCCGGGCTGGGTCTGGGGCCTGGTGTTCTTGCGGATCGCCAGGGCCATCGTCGCAGCCAGCAGATAGAGACCCAGCGCGGTTCCGAAGGCCAGGGCCGGCGAGTGGATCAGCAGCAGGCCGCCGATGGCCGGACCGATGATCGAGGCGCTCTGCCAGGCCAGGGAATTCCAGGCGATGGCGCGCGGCAGCAGGGCGCGCGGCACCAGCATCGGGCCCAGGGCGCTGCTGGCCGGCGACAGGAACGAACGGCTGGCCCCGAACATCACCGACACGGCGAAGATCGGCCAAAGGGCGTGAGATCCGGTCAGGGCCAGGAACAGCAACACGCCGGCGCTGACGGAGTCGACCACCAGGCTGATGGCGACGATGACCTTGCGGGTGTGGCGGTCGGCGGTCTCGCCGGCGGTCAGGGTCAGGGCCAGCAGGGGCAGGAACTGGGCCAGGCCGATCATGCTGACCAGAAACGCCGACTCGCCGACCGAATGGGTCAGGCGGGCGATGGCGTAGACCTGCCAGCCTAGGGCCACCGACTGGATCTGAACCCCCAGGGTGGAGAGGAATCGCTCCACCCAGAACAGCATGAAGTCACGTTCCCGCAACAGGGCGCGGGTAGAGCTGTCTGAAGCGGGTTCGGCGGCGGGGGAGGGGAGGTCGGACATCGCGGCGCACCATACTGACGCTCGCCGTCGCCGCAACGTTATTGACCTGACGCAGGCTTGGCCCTACAGCGCCCGCGAGTTCATGAGAGGTCCGGCGATGCGCCTGCCCAAGTCGCTACGACGAATGACGCGCGAACGCGCCACGATCTGAAGCCCTCCCGCGCCTGGCGTCGGGAGCCCCGACGACCTTTCGCATTCCGCAGGCTGATGACCTCGATTTCCTCTGTGTCCACCGCGTCCGTTTCCCTCCCGCCGCTCGTCCTTGAGACGCCCGCGATGGAAACCGCCGTCACCGCCCTCATCGACCGGGTGTTTGGCCCCGGCCGTTTCGCCAAGGTTTCCGAGCGTCTGCGCGAGGGCAACCGCCTGTTGGCCGACTGCTCGTTCGTGGCGATGCGGGGCGACCAGCCGGTGGGCTGCGTGCGTCTTTGGCCGGTGACCATCGGCGGCGCGCCCGTGGCGTTTCTGGGCCCTCTGGCGGTCGATCCCGACGAGCGCAGCGCCGGTCTGGGCCAGGCCCTGGTCGAGCGCGCCTGCGAGGCCGCCCGGGCCGCCGGCTGGAAGGCCGTGCTGCTGGTCGGCGACGCGCCCTATTTCACGCGCGCCGGCTTTTCGGCGGCGCACACGGCCGGCGTCGCCATGCCGGGCCCGGTCGATCAGCGCCGCGTGCTGCTGAAAGCCCTGGCGCCCTGCGGCGATGAGCGCCTGTCGGGGCCCGTCGCAGTCGCTTGAGCCTGAGGGCGGCATAGCCTACCTGAAGGCTATGACCGCTGATGCTCCCAAGGCTGGACTGGACGGCGTGGCCCAGGCCGCCCAAATCGCGCTGGGAGAGGCGGCGGGCGCGCGCGGTCTGCCGCCCGTGCATCTGTGGCATCCCGAGCACTGCGGCGAGATCGACATCCGCATCCGCAAGGACGGCGTGTGGTTTCACGAGGGCACGCCGATCGGCCGTGAGGCTCTGGTGCGATTGTTCTCCACCGTTTTGCGGCGGGATCCGGACGGCTATCATCTGGTCACGCCGGTCGAGAAGATGCGCATCCAGGTCGAGGACGCGCCGTTCATCGCCGTCCGGGTGGATCGTGAGGGCGACGCCCTGAAGTTCCTGACCAATGTCGGCGACGTGGTCGAGGCCGGGCCCGACAACGCCATCCGCGTCGAGACCGATCCGGCCACCGGCGAGCCGCGCCCCTATCTGCACGTGCGGCGCGGGCTGGAAGCCCTGATCGCCCGGCCGGTGTTCTACGAACTGGCCGAGATGGCCCAGCCGCGCGACACCGCCGAGGGCGCGGTGTTTGGCGTCAGCTCGAACGGCGCCTGGTTCCCGATCGCGCCGGCCGGGTCGATACCGGCATGACACCTGATGAGCGCCGCGCCTGGATCAGCAGCCGGCTGGATCCGATCGCGCAGTACAATCCCAGCCTGGCCGACCCGGTGCGCTCGGACTTTGATCTCAATCCGGGCCTGACCTTCGACAACCCCCACGCCCTGCGGCCCGCCGCCGTGCTGGTGGGGCTGATCGAGCGGCCGGACGGACTGACCGTGCTGTTGACCCGCCGGGCCGACACCCTGCGCAGCCATACCGGCCAGATCGC
The DNA here is from genome assembly GCF_058681035.1 of Caulobacter sp. FV2ps19. Lineage (NCBI taxonomy): Bacteria > Pseudomonadati > Pseudomonadota > Alphaproteobacteria > Caulobacterales > Caulobacteraceae > Caulobacter > Caulobacter sp. FV2ps19. The sequence goes on from NZ_CM178729.1 coordinate 1,128,844, forward strand.
CTTTCCCGGCGGGCGTTGCGACCCCGGCGAGACCCCGTGGCAGACCGCCCTGCGCGAGGCCCAGGAAGAGGTGGGTCTGGACCCGAACTTCGTCACCCTGGCCGGCCTGCTGCACGGCTATCAGACGGTGACGGGCTTTCATGTCACGCCGGTGGTCGGCTTCATCGATCCGGCCGCCGAGTTCGTCGCCAGCCCGGAGGAAGTCGCCGACGTCTTCGAGACGCCGTTCGATTTCCTGATGGATCCGGCCAATCACGAGCGTCAGCATCGCGTCACACCCAGCGGTGAGCGGCGCAACTTCTACGCCATGCCGTGGAACGAATGGTTCATCTGGGGCGCGACGGCGGGCATGTTGCGGTCGCTCTACGAGCGTTTGCACGAAGAAACTGGCGGCCTCCCCGTCGCCTGACGCGTTTCGAGTCTGGCGAACGCGGGGTGACCTGTCCTAACACTGTCGCCCGCGCTCGAGAGCGTGGTGTGGTGGGAGTTGCAGACGTTGAACACGGAAACGATCGGCGACGCGCCCTGGCTGGCGCTGCCGGAAACCCGGGCGGTGATCGCGGCGCTGGAGGCGCACGGCTTTGTCGGCTGCGCGCGGTTCGTCGGCGGCTGCGTGCGCAACACCCTGATGGGCAAGCCCATCGACGACATCGATATCGCCACCACCCTGACGCCCGACCAGGTGATCACCGCCCTGGCCGAGGCCGGCCTGCGGGCGATTCCGACCGGCGTCGATCATGGCACCGTCACCGCCATCTCCAGCGGCCGGCCCTATGAGATCACCACCCTGCGCCGGGACATCAGCACCGACGGCCGCCGGGCCACGGTGGCCTTCAGCCAGGACTGGGGCCAGGACGCCGAGCGCCGCGATTTCCGCTTCAACGCCCTGTATGTCGATCCCGAGGGGCGCCTCTATGACCCGACCGGCCACGGCGTGAGCGACGCGCGCGAAGGGCGGGTGGTGTTCGTGGGCGATCCCATGACCCGCATTCGCGAAGACTATCTGCGCATCCTGCGGTTCTTCCGGTTCCATGCCTGGTACGGCAAGGGCGAGGCCGACCAGAAGGCCCTGGCCGCCTGCAAGGCGCTCAAGGGCATGGTCTCGGGCCGCACGGCCGAGCGCATCCAGAAGGAACTGATGAAGTTGCTGTCGGCCGACGATCCCCGCCCGGCCCTGCGGCTGATGGCGGCGACCGGCGTGCTGGGCTCGATCCTGCCGTTCGTCAAATCCCTGGCCCGCTTCGACAGCCTGCTGGCCATCGAGACCGAGCAGCTGTTCGAGAACGATCCCGATCTGCGGCTGGCCGCCCTGATCCCCGACGACCCCAAGATCGCCGAGCAGATGGCCGAGCGCCTGCGCCTGCCCAACAATGTCCGCGACCGCATCATCGATGCGGTCGGCAAGAGTCCCCGCGTCGTCAGCTGGATGAGCCCGCGCGAGGCCCGACGCTGCGTCTACGCCCTGGGCGTGCGCACCTTCTGTGACCGCATCAAGCTGGCCTGGGCGGGATCGGGACGACCGGTGACCGCGCCGCAATGGCGGGGCCTGCTGGCCCTGGCCGAGACCTGGACCCCGCCGCCCTTCCCGCTGTCGGGCGACGAGGTGATGAAGGCCGGCGTGCCCAAGGGGCCGATGGTCGGCGAGGTGATGCGCGAGATCGAGATCTGGTGGATCGACCAGGACTTCATCGAGGACAAGTTCAGCGCGGTCGAGCGCCTGAAGTCCGTCGCCCAGGGTATGATCTACTGATGCGGATCGGCCTGCTGGAAACCGGTGAGCCGCCGGGGGCGCTTCAGCCGGCCTTCGGCCGCTATGGCGGGATGTTCGAGACCTTGCTGGGCCCCGATCACGTCTATGCCGCCTATGACGTCCAGGCCGGCCAGTTGCCCGCCAGGCCGGGCGAGCAGGACGCCTATATCGTCACCGGGTCGGCGGCCGGGGTCTATGATCCGCTGCCGTGGATCGCGCCCCTGTCGGACTTCCTGCGTACGGCCAAGGGTCAGGTTCCTCTGGTCGGCGTGTGTTTCGGCCACCAGATCATGGCCCAGGCCTTTGGCGGCGAGGTGGTCAAGTCCGAGAAGGGCTGGGGCGTTGGCCTGCAACGCTACGCCATCGAACGCCCCCAGACCTGGACCGATGCGCCCGGCGTCGCCATTCCCGCCTCGCACCAGGACCAGGTGGTGACCTTGCCGCCGGGCGCGGCGGTGGTCGGGGGCAACGCCTTCACGCCCTATGGCCTGCTGGCCTACCAGGACGCCCCGGCCATCTCGATGCAGGTCCATCCGGAGTTCGACCCGGCCTATGCGGCGGCGCTGATCGAGTCGCGGCGGGGAACCCGCTTCACCGACGCCCAGGCCGACGCGGCGATCGCCAGTCTGCAGGCGCCCAATGACCGCGCGCGGGTCGGCGGCTGGATCGGGGCGTTTCTGCGTCAGGCAACCGCGCGCTAGCTTCAGCGTTCCAGAGAGGTCTGGGAGATTCCGCATGCGCGCCACCACCCTCGTCGTCGTTCTGGGTTTCGCCCTCGCCGGCGGCGCCGTGATCACCAGCGTCTGGGCCGCGCCCGAGACGGCGGGCGCCGCCCCTGTCCCGCTGAAGGCCGCGGCCACCTTCGTGTCGATCACCGATCCCGCCGCGCGCTCGGTCGCGTTGTTCCAGGAGGCCGGCAAGGTCATCCAGAGCCCGCGCTGCCTGAATTGCCACCCGGTCGAACGTCGCCCCACCCAGGGCGACACGATGCATCCGCACGATCCGCCGGTCGCCGGCGGTCAGAGCGGCCATGGCGTCCCCGGCCTGCCGTGTCTGTCGTGCCACGGCGCCGCCAATGTCCCGACCTGGGGCGACAGCATCCAGTCGATCCCCGGCGATCCGAAATGGGCCCTGGCCCCGGTCGAGATGGCCTGGCAGGGCCAGTCGCTGGGCGCGATCTGCGCGCAGATCAAGGATCCGGCCCGCAACGGCGGCCGAGGCCTGGAAGAGCTCCACCATCACATGGCGGAAGACTCGCTGGTCGGTTGGGCCTGGAATCCGGGCGCGGGCCGTAAGGCGGCGCCGGGTACTCAGGGCGAGTTCGGCGAACTCATCCGCGCCTGGATCGACACCGGGGCCAAATGCCCCAAGGCGTGATCGCGCGTCTGGGTCGGTGGCCGGTTACGGCCACTTCACCATCGGCGGCATCGAGCTGAGGATCGACTCGACATTGCCGCCGGTCTTCAGGCCAAACATCGTGCCGCGGTCGTAGAGCAGGTTGAACTCCACATAGCGGCCACGCTGCACCAGTTGCTGCTCGCGTTCCTCAGGCGTCCAGGCCTCGCCCATGCGACGGCGAACGAGGGTGGGATAGATCTCCAGAAACGCCTTGCCGACGTCCTGGGTGAAGGCGAAGTCCCGCGACCAATCGCCGCTGTCGTGGTGGTCATAGAAGATGCCGCCGACGCCGCGCGGCTCGTTGCGATGGGGCAGGAAGAAGTACTCGTCGCACCAGGCCTTGTACTTGGCGTGCCAGTCGGGGTGGTGGGCGTCGCAGGCGCGCTGATAGGCGGCGTGGAAGTCGACGGCGTCGGGAAAGTCCTGCTGGCGCTGATAGCCCAGCAGCGGGGTCAGGTCGCCGCCGCCGCCGAACCAGCTCTTGGTCGTGGCGATGAAGCGGGTGTTCATGTGCACGGCCGGGACGCGCGGATTGGTCATGTGGGCGATCAGGCTGATCCCAGTGGCGAAGAACCGGGGGTCCGCGTCCGCGCCCGGCATGCCCTTGGCCATCTCCGGGGTGAAGGTTCCGAACACGGTCGAGCAGTGGACGCCGACCTTTTCGAACAGCCGGCCGTGCATCATCGCCATCACGCCGCCGCCGCCGGCCGCGCGGTCCCAGGGCTTGCGGACGAATCGTCCCGCCGGCCCCGGATAGAGATCGGCCGGCGCCTCATCTTCCAGGCGCTCGAATTCCGCGCAGATCTGGTCGCGCAGGCTTTCAAACCAGGTCTGGGCCAGGGCTTTTTTCTGATCGAGATCGGCAGGGGCGGGGGGCGTCGTGCTCATGCAAGCCGATTAAGGCCATCGGGCCCGGCGTGCAAATCCGCCGCTGGATCAAAAAATCCGCCGGTCTGCCGCAGAGCCTCGCCCAGGGCCATGGAGACCGTGGTGGCCAGGTTCATCGACCGGGCCTCGGGCCGCAGGGGAATCACCAGGCGGCCTTGCGCGGCGGCATGGACCTCGTCGCCGGCGCCGCGACTTTCATTGCCAAACAGCAGGGTGTCGCCGGCCTGAAACTCAAATTGGTGAAACGGAACAGCGCCCTTGGTCGTGAACAGCAGCAGGCGGCCCTCGGTCCGCTCGGGGGCGGCCAGAAAGCTGTCCCATCCGTCGTGCCGCTTCATATGGGCCAGAGGGCCATAGTCGAGGGCCGCCCGTTTGAGGCTCTTGTCGTCCAGCGGAAAGCTGCAGGGCTCGATGACGTCCAGGCCGACGCCGAAACAGGCGGCCAATCGAATCGCGGCCCCAAGGTTTTGCGGAATGCCTGGTTGAAAAAGTGCGACACGCATTCTAACGAACACCACAGGGCTAGCAGGGACATTCCTGCGAATCGAAAGGGCTTGCGGACTCACGCCGCGCGTCCGATAGGACGAACCGACCGCCGCTTTGTGGCGGAGATCCGTTCGCGGGTCGACAAAGATAAGGCGCCGCAAGGCGCTCCTCAGAGCCAGCCGGTCTCTCGGCATGGCGGAATCGAAGGGTGACTTGGGTGGCCGACACCGCCGTGGGCGCAACAACCGAGCCGGAGCATGGGGCTGATCCCAGCCGGCGTGACTTCATTTACATCGCGACGATCGCCGCCGCCGCTGGCGCTGGCGCGTCGCTGGTATGGCCGTTCGTCGATCAGATGAACCCGTCAGCCGATACGCTGGCCCTGGCCTCGATCGAGTTCGACCTGACCAAGGTCGTCGAGGGGCAGCAGGTCACGCTGAAGTGGCGCGGCAAGCCTTTGTTCGTTCGCAACCGGACCCAGGCGGAAATCGCCGCGGCCGTGAAAGACGACAACGCGTCGATGAAGGATCCCCAGAAGGACGCCGACCGGGTCAAGCCCGGCAAGGCGCAATGGCTGGTCCTGATCGGCAGCTGTACGCACCTGGGCTGCGTGCCCACGTTCGGCGGCGGCGATTACGGCGGCTGGTTCTGCCCGTGCCACGGCTCGGTGTACGACACCTCGGGCCGTATCCGTAAGGGCCCGGCGCCCCTGAACCTGGCGGTTCCGGAGTACGCCTTCCTCACCGACACCAAGGTCAAGATCGGCTAAGCGAGATGAGCGGACATTCGACTTATCAACCGAAAACCGGTTTCGAGCGCTGGCTCGACGCCCGTCTTCCCATCGTGCGCCTCGGCTATGACAGCTTCGTCGACTATCCGACGCCGCGGAACCTGAACTACTGGTGGACCTTCGGCGGCATCCTGTCGCTGTGCCTGGCCTCGCAGCTGATCACCGGCATCATCCTGGTGATGCACTATACGCCGAGCGCCGATCACGCCTTCAACTCCGTCGAGCACATCATGCGCGACGTGAACTACGGCTGGCTGATCCGCTACATGCACGCCAACGGGGCGTCGATGTTCTTCATCGCCGTCTACATCCACATGTTCCGCGGCCTCTATTACGGATCCTACAAGGCGCCGCGCGAAGTGCTGTGGCTGCTGGGCTGCGTGATCTATCTGCTGATGATGGCCACCGCCTTCATGGGCTACGTCCTGCCCTGGGGTCAGATGTCCTTCCACGGCGCCGTCGTGATCACCAACCTGTTCGGCGCCCTGCCGATCGTGGGTCCGGCGATCACCACCTGGCTGTGGGGTGGCTTCGCCGTCGATGGCGCGACCCTGAACCGCTTCTTCTCGCTGCACTACCTGCTGCCCTTCATGATCGCGGGCGTCGTGATCCTGCACATCTGGGCCCTGCACGTGGTCGGCCAGAACAACCCGACGGGCGTGGATCCCAAGTCGAAAGCCGACACCTTGCCCTTCACGCCGTACGCCACGGTGAAGGACGGCTTCGCGATGAGCATCTTCCTGATCCTGTTCGCGGTGTTCGTGTTCTATCTGCCCAACGCTCTGGGTCACTCGGACAACTACATCCCCGCCAACCCGCTGGTGACGCCGGCCCACATCGTTCCGGAATGGTACTTCCTGCCGTTCTACGCGATCCTGCGGGCCGTGCCGGACAAGCTGATGGGCGTGCTGGCCATGTTCGGCGCCATCGCCTGCCTGTTCGCCCTGCCCTGGCTGGATACCTCCAAGGTGCGCTCGATGCGCTACCGTCCGACCGCGAAGGTCTACTTCCTGTTCTTCGTGGTGGCGTGCTGCGTGCTGGGCGTCTGCGGCGGCAAGCTGCCGAGCGATCCGGTCATTCCGCACCTGACCACGTTCAACGCCTTCGACGCCGACCTCAACAGCTATGTGTGGCTGTCGCGTGTCGCGGCGCTGTACTACTTCGGCTTCTTCCTGGTGATCCTGCCGATCCTGGGTCTGAAGGAAACGCCTCTGCCCGTGCCGGACTCGATCGCGTCCCCGGCGCTGTCGCCTGAAAAGAAGGGCTGATCCCGATGCTGCGTAAACTCACTACTCTTGCAGCGGTCGCGGGTCTGATGGCCGCCGCCGTTTGCGGCCCGGCCCTGGCCAGCGGCAAGAAGGAAGAGCCCAAGGACGTCCACTGGTCGTTCGAAGGTCCCTTCGGCAAGTTCGACCAGGCCCAGCTGCAGCGTGGCTACAAGGTCTATCGGGAGGTCTGCTCGTCCTGCCACTCGATGAGCCTGGTCAGCTTCCGCAACCTCGGCGACAAGGGCGGCCCGTTCTACGACGCCAAGTACAAGAACCCGAACGACAACCCGTGGGTGAAGGCGATCGCCAAGGACTACGAGGTCGATGATATCGACTCCGAGACCGGCGATCCCATCAAGCGTCCGGCCACCAGCGCCGACCGCTTCCACGCGCCGTTCCCCAACGAGCCGGCCGCCCGCGCCAGCAACGGCGGCGCCCTGCCGCCGGACATGTCGCTGCTGGCCAAGGCTCGCGAAGGCGGCCCGGCCTATATCTACTCGCTGATCACCGGCTATGAAGAGCCCCCCAAGGGCCTGAAGGTCGGCGCCAACCAGCACTACAACCCCTATATGGCCGGTGACCTCACCTCGGCGTGGTCGGGCTCGCACGAGCACGTTCCGCCCGGTGGCTTCATCGCCATGGCTCCGCCGCTGAAGGCCGACCTGGTCACCTTCGACGACGGCACCAAGTCGACCGTCGACCAGCAGGCCAAGGACGTCTCGGCCTTCCTGATGTGGGCCGCCGAGCCCAAGCTGGAAGAGCGCAAGAAGATGGGCTTCGTGGTCATCCTCTATCTGCTGCTGTTCTCGGGGCTGCTCTATGCCAGCTACCGCAAGGTCTGGAAGAACGAGTCGCACTGACCGTTCCGACAGCTTGAACACGATCAGGGCCTGGCGGCGACGCCGGGCCCTTTTTCGTTGAGCGCCTTTTTCGGGGCCGGCGTCAGCCACAGCCGCCCCGCCGCCGGGTCGAGCCGCAGGCGATAGGCGGACAGGATCTGGACGCCCAGCGCCCCGACCACGCCCTGCGGCAGATCGCCGGCCTTCACCGCCGGCACGTTCTGGTGAAGCACGCCATTCCAGGACAGGGCCCGCAGGGTTCCCGCCGGCTTCTGGCGCGGCGCGTCAGCCGCCCCCCGCGCCCGCACCCCGCCGTTCGAGGCGGTGTCCAGGGCGAAGGCGCCGGAGATCCCCTGATCGCCGCGTGAGACCGCCGCCCGCACCGTCGGCACACCCTGCACCTGGGTCACCGCCACGCTGCGCCCGCGCGGCCTGTGGCGGCCGCCTGGAAGGTCCAGGCGCAGACGGCAGGGCGAGAAGTCGATGGTCACGACATAGCGGTTCAGAATATCGGCCCCGATCACCCCATTGATCGGGGTGACGAAGCCCACGCTGCGATAGTCCAGGTCGCGCACCTTCACCGGGGCCGCCGCGACCCGCTGGCCGGCCAGGCGGACAGGCAGGGTCAGGTCGGTCTCCGCATAGCCCGACATCTGCGCCTTGGTCTCATGCAGCAGGGTGGTGGGCGCCGACAGGTCGATGACATAGTCGCCGGCCATGTCGGCGAGGGTCGCGGGCGCGATGATCGCGCCGTTCTCGAACCAGCAGGCGGTCTCGCCGGCGCGCGCGATGGCGGGAAAGATCAAGCCAGTCATCGCCAGTGACAGAACGATCAACGGAGCGGACGCGTGACGCATAAGGCCAGCCTAGCTCAGCCTTACGGGTTCGACGACGGTTTCCGAGCAGAGCGGAGTCGATGACCTTCAACGCTTGAGGGACAGGCGCCGGTGGACACTGGAGGGATCGGCGCCATCATGGGGCGTTCTCTGCGGGAGGGGCTGAGGCATGGTCGAGCGCGAAGATCACGAGTATGAGGCCGCAAAGCGGCTGGACGCCTTCGTGGACGCCGCTTTCGCCTTCGCGGTGACCTTGCTGGTGATCGCCGGGGCGGACGGGGTTTCGACCCTTCCGGCGCTGTGGGCGGCCATGGGGCGAATTCCGGCTTCACTGGGCGCCTTTGCACTGATCACAATGTTCTGGCTGGCCTATCGCGATTTCGCGCGTTTCGCGCCACGCCGCGACGCCCTGTCCAGCCTCAACGCCCTCGCCATCGTTTTCGTGGTGCTGATCTATGTCTTTCCGCTCCGGATGCTGGCCGAGACCGGCTTTGTCTGGATCTCGGGCGGGCGGCTGCCAGGCGCGATGATCATCCACAGCCTGGACGACCTGCGCCTGCTGTTTCGAGTTTATGGCGTGGGCTTTACGGTCTTGGCCTGCCTGTTCTGCTGCCTCTACGCCCATGTCGTCGGGGCCGGCGAGCGATTGGGTCTTGCGCCGGGCGCACGGGTGCGTGCGCGCGCTAGTACCGAGATCTGGATGATCATCGCCGTCAGCGGAGTGATTTCTGTTCTGCTGACCTTCGCGCCAATCCGTCTGGCGCCCTGGCTGCCGGGGATGGCCTATTGGTGCATTCCAGCAGCCATCGTCATACGCGCTCGACTGGTCAGGACAGCAGAGCGCTGACGTATCGCCACCGATTGACGAAAAGGGCTTTGCTTATCAAAGTATGTGACCTTCCTTTCGGAGAACCCCCATGTCTCGCTCGTTTGTTTCGGCCGCCGCTGTCGCCGTGCTCTGGATCGCCGCGCCGGCCCTGGCCCAGGCGCCGTCCGACCCGGCGACGCGCCTGGCCGCCCAGAAACAGGCCCTCGGCAAGCTGGCCATGATGGACGGCGTCTGGCGCGGTCCGGCCTGGATCCGGATGGGCGACGGCGCCAAGCACGAGATCACCCAAACCGAACGCGTCGGCCCGCTGCTGGACGGCACGGTGAAGGTGATCGAGGGGCGCGGCTATGAACCCAACGGCGCAACGGGGTTCAACGCTCTGGGCGTAATCTTCTACGAGCCGTCGACCGACGCCTTCACCCTGCGCTCCTACGCCACGAGCTACATGGGCGACTTCCCGCTGATGGTCACGGGTGACGGCTATGTCTGGGAGGTCCCGGCCGGGCCGATGACCATCCGCTATACCGCCGTCTTCAAGGACGGGACCTGGCGTCAGGTCGGTGAGCGGATCATGCCGGGGCGACCGCCGGTGCAGATGTTCGAGATGACCCTGACGAGACTGGGCGACAGCGCCTGGCCGGGGGCGGGGGCGGTCGCGGCGAAATAGGGCGCTCAGACCTCGCCCTTGGCGCCGCCGCCGCGCTGGAACAGCTGCAGGGTGCGCAGCATGGCCAGACTGGCGCTGTCGGCATGATAGCCGTTGGGGGCGACGAAGGCGTGGCCGGCGTCGTAGAGCCACACCGGCACGTCTGGATGCGCCGCCTGGATGGTCTCGACGTCGGCCATCGGGATCAGGCTGTCGCGCTTGCCGAAATGCAGGGCGGTCGGCGCCTTGGGGGTCTCGTCGACATACCGGATGATGTCGCCGCCGTAGAAGCACGACACGCCTGACAGGCCCGTGCAGCGCGCCGCCGCCAGCCAGGCGGTCGTGCCGCCATAGCAGAAGCCCAGGGCGAACACCGGGCCTTCCATGGCCTCGATACAGGTCTGGACGCGGGGTATGGCGCTGGCGCCCCAGCCGGTCACGGCGCCCATGCTCATGCGCTGATCGAGGATGGACGGGTCGCTATTGGCCTCAGGGAAGGGCGCGTCGGCGGCGTCGAACAAGGCGGGGGCAATCACCTCATAGCCCTGATCGGCCAGGGTGTCGGAGAGTTCGCGGATGTGCGGCGTCACGCCCCAGATGGCGTGCAGGATCACCAGGCCGCCGCGCCGGGCGTCCTGGTGGCGCGCGTGATAGGCGCTGAAAGGCGCGCCGTCGCGGGTGGCCAGGGCGATGGACTCGCCCATCAGACTGCGCCGAAGGACTGGAACAGGGCCAGGGTCCGCTGACGCGCCAGCTTGGCGTCTTCGAGGTCGGAATCGGGCCGGCCGTCATTGTTGAAGCCGTGGCCGCTGGCCTCGTAGATATAGACGGGAACCTCGGGCTGGGCGGCGCTGAGGGTCGACTGGACGTCTTCGGCCGGGATGTGGGCGTCCTTGCGGCCCAGATGGACGATCACCGGGCAAGACAGCGGCAAGGCGGCGTTGGCCGCGACCATGCTGCCATAATAGGATGACCCCGCGGCCAGGCCCCTCAGCTTGCCGGCCGCCAGCCAGACCAGCGATCCGCCCAGGCAATAGCCCACGGCGAACACCGGACCGCGCGGCGCCAGCTCATCGATACAGGCCTGGATGTCGGACAGCATCTTCTCGGCGCCGATGGTGTTGACGTGGCTGACGCCGGTCTGGAAGCCCTTGGGGTCATGCTCGGCGATGAAGCCGGGCTCGGCGCGGTCGAAAATCGATGGGGCCAGCACCTCGAAACCCAAGGCCGACCAGCGCGCCACGTCGGCGACGACATACTGGTCCAGGCCGAAGATCTCCTGGATCACCACGATCCCGCCCTTGCGCTCGCCCTGCGGCTGCGCATGCAGGGCGTTGAAGGCGAAGCCGTCGATCGCTGAGGTCAGGGTGATCTTGTCGGACATGCGGGCCTCCTCGCCAATAAAAAGCGGCCGGGACGTTTCCGTTCCGGCCGCTTGATATGGTGTCCTAGACGTTGAACCGGAAGTGCATCACGTCGCCGTCCTTGACGACATATTCCTTGCCCTCGGCCCGCATCTTGCCGGCTTCCTTGGCGCCGTTTTCACCGCCCAGCTTGATGAAGTCGTCAAAGGCGATGGTTTCGGCGCGGATATAGCCCTTCTCGAAGTCGGTGTGGATGACGCCGGCCGCCTGCGGGCCGGTGTCGCCCACATGGATGGTCCAGGCGCGGGCTTCCTTGGGGCCGACTGTGAAATAGGTCTGCAGGTCCAGCAGTGTGTAGGCTTCGCGGATCAGGCGGTTGAGGCCCGGCTCTTCCAGGCCCAGGGTCTCGAGGAATTCGGCGCGTTCCTCGGCGTCCAGCAGGGCGATCTCGCTCTCGATCTGGGCCGAGATGACCACGCTTTTGGCGTTGTCCTTGGCGGCGCGTTCGGCCACCAGGTCACTGAACGTGTTGCCCTTGTCGGCGCTGCCTTCATCGACATTGCAGACATAGAGGGCCGGCAGCGAGGTCAGCAGCTGCAGCATGTGCCACGCCTTCTCGTCATCGGCGTCGATCTTGGCGGCGCGGGCCGGGCGGCCTTCGCGCAGCAGGGCCAGGGCGATATTGGCCAGGCGCAGGGTGTTGGCGCTCTCCTTGTCGGCGCCGACCTTGGCGCGCTTTTCGAGGGCCGGAACGCGCTTTTCCAGGCTTTCCAGATCGGCCAGCATCAGCTCCATCTCGATGATCTCGAGATCGCTGATCGGGTCGATGCGGCCTTCCACGTGGACGATGTCGCCGTCTTCAAAGCAGCGGGCCACGAAGGCCACGGCGTCGCAGTCGCGGATATTGGCCAGGAACTGGTTGCCCAGGCCTTCGCCCTTGCTCGCGCCGCGCACCAGGCCGGCGATGTCGACAAAGGTGATGCGGGCCGGGATGATTTCCTTCGAACCGCTGATCTTGGCCAGGGCCTCCAGGCGCGGCTCGGGCACGGCCACCTCGCCGGTATTGGGCTCGATCGTGCAGAACGGATAGTTGGCGGCCTGGGCCGACGCCGTCTGGGTCAGAGCGTTGAACAGGGTGGACTTGCCGACATTGGGCAGGCCGACGATGGCGACTTTTAGGGCCATGGAACTCTCGTGAATTTCGTTGGCCGCGACCTAGCACGGATCGGCGGCGAACGCGAAGGGCAGGGCGGTTAAGCCCCGTTCGCCTCAGAGCGTCGTCGATCGCGGGTGAAGCGCGGCCCGCGGAGAGCCTAGCCCAGCCGCAGCCACGTTCTGGTGCTGGTCGCCGAGTACGAAACGGTCAGCTTCGACTCCATGGCCTGGGTCATCAATTGCATGGTCCCGGCGCTTCCCTCGTGCCTGGGCACGATCAGGGTGGCCGCGACCTGACCCTTGCTGTCGGGCGCCGACAGGGAGGCCTTGAGGCCCGGATGGGCGGCCGTCTGGCTCACCAAGTAGCGGTCCACCTGGGCGGGCGCGCCCTGAACGACAATCCGAGCGGAGGTTGTCTTGACGCCGCAGCCAGCCGTGGATGCCGCCGCCAGCAGCACAAGAAGAGCGCGAACACCGAATACGGCCGGACGGGTCATGCTGTTTCTCCGTCGCGCTTCAGGCGACCACCTCAGTGTCATGCTCCTAATGCGTGTTGTAAAGCGCTGCGCCGTCAAAAGGGGTTCGCGCTCGCCCCGCCACTTGCATCAACTGTAACCGTACCCGATATCAAAGGCGGAAAAGGAGCCGTGAGATGAGCCTTCGACCTGTCGTGAAAATCGTCAAGGGCGTCCCCGCCTCGGATGGCGACGGCGTGCGCCTGACCCGCATGCTGGGCACCCAGGAAGCCCAGATGTTCGACCCGTTCCTGATGCTGGACTGTTTCGACAACGATCAGGCATCTGACTATATGGGCGGCTTCCCCGACCATCCGCATCGCGGCTTCGAGACCGTGACCTACATGCTGGAAGGCCGGATGCGGCACCGCGACAATACCGGTCGCGAGGGGATCATCGGCCCTGGCGGCATCCAGTGGATGCGGGCCGGCAAGGGCATCGTCCACTCCGAAATGCCCGAGCAGTCAGAGGGCCGCATGCGCGGCTTCCAGCTGTGGGTCAATCTGCCGGCAAAGCTGAAGATGAGCGCGCCGGGCTATTCGGAGTTCGAGAGCGACGCCATCCCGGTCGAGGCCCGCGACGGCGGCGTCACCGTCAAGGTGATCTCGGGCGTCACCGATGGCGGCACGGCCGGACCCATCGGCGGCGGCGCGGTCGACGCGCTGTATTTCGACGTCGTGCTGCCGGCCGGAACGCGGTTCGAAGAGCCCGTGGGCGATGACCGCAACGCCATGCTGGCGGTCTATGAGGGCCAGGTCCGCGTGGCCGGCGGCAAGGTCGACGCCCTGTCAGGCGTGTTCCTGGGCCAGGGCGACACCGTGCTGGTCGAGGCGGTCACCGACGCCCGGGTGCTGCTGATCGCCGGGCGTCCGATCGAAGAGCCGGTGTTCTGGCACGGCCCGTTCGTGATGAACTCGCGCGACGAGATCGTGCAGGCCTTCGAGGACTTCCAGTCCGGCAAGTTCTGACGCTGATCTCCAAAATCACATAAAGATATCCTTATGTCTCTGTTGACGCGCGGGGCCGTCCCGTGCTTCTTGCGGCCTGTCGTGGTCCGCGTGCGCTTTGGCGTGCGTGGCTAAGAGGGAAGTCGGTGAGGGCGTGAAACCCCGATCCCGGCGCTGCCCCCGCAACTGTGAGCGGTGAGCCGCTGTCCGTTACGTGTCACTGATCCGCCGAACTTCATCGGTGGCGGATCGGGAAGGCCAGGGCAGGGGCGTTGACCCGTGAGCCAGGAGACCTGCCCCGACAGATAACGTCCTCCGGCGGGGTGCCCGGTCTGGTCGCTAGCAAGGCGCGACCGGGCCGTGATGTCCCGTGCGCGACCGCCTGCGCGCGTCCCGATCAGCCTCTCGCCATCATCTGGCAGAGGTTTTGAACCATGACCGTCACCGTCGCCACCCTGGGCTTTCCCCGCATCGGCCCCCGTCGCGAGCTCAAGCGCGTGCTGGAAGAGCATTGGGCCGGACGGCTCGACGCCGCCGGCCTGCTGACCGCCGCCGCCGCCCTGCGCGGCCAGACCTGGGCCCGTCAGGCCGCCCTGGGCGTGGATCACGTGCCCAGCAACGACTTCTCCCTCTATGACCACGTGCTGGACACCAGCGTCATGGTGGGGGCCATCCCGCCGATCTATGGCTGGACGGGCGGGCCGGTCGATACCCCCACCTATTTCGCCCTGGCCCGCGGGACCCAGGGGCAGGCCGCCGAAGTCTGCGCCCACGGCCACGTCCATGAGCCGGTCAACGACCCCGCGGCCGGCCTGCCGGCGATGGAAATGACCAAGTGGTTCGACACCAACTATCATTATCTGGCTCCCGAGGTGTCGCGCGGCCAGACCTTCGCCCTGACCTCGACCAAGCCGATCGACGAGTTCCTGGAGGCCAAGGCGCAGGGGATCCAGACCCGCCCGGTGCTGCTGGGGCCGGTGACCTTCCTGAAACTGGCCAAGAGCCGCGATCCGGACTTCCAGCCCCTGACGCTGCTGTCGGCGCTGATCCCGGTCTATGCGCAGGTGCTGCAGCGTCTGGCCCAGGCCGGCGCGGACTGGGTGCAGATCGACGAGCCCTGCCTGGCCCTGGACCTGACCGACTTCGAGCGCGGCGAGCTGCGGCGGGCCTATGGCGCCCTGACCCACGCCGCGCCGGAGCTGCGGCTGATGCTGACCAGCTATTTCGGAAGCTTCGGGGACAATCTGGCCACGGCGGTCAACCTGCCGGTCGAGGGTCTGCACCTGGACCTGGCCCGCGCGCCGCAGGATCTGGAGGTCGTGCTGGCCGCCGCGCGGGAGAGCCTGGTGCTGTCTCTGGGCGTGATCGACGGCCGCAATGTGTGGCGCGCCGATCTGGAGGCCCTGCTGGATCGTCTGGAGCCGGTGGTGGCGGCGCGCGGCGGAGACCGGGTGATCCTGGCCCCATCCTGCTCGCTGCTGCACACGCCGGTGGATCTGTCGGCGGAGACCCGGCTGGATCCCGAGGTCGCCCAGTGGCTGGCCTTCGCCGTGCAGAAGGTCGAGGCGCTGGTCGTTCTGGCCGGGGCCCTGAACGCCGGTCGCGCGTCGGTCCGGCCCCAGTTGGAGGCCGCCGCGGCCGCCGCCGCCGCGCGCCGCACCTCCAGCCGGATCCACGATCCCGCCGTTCAGGCCCGCCTGGCCGCCGTGACCCCGCAGGACGCCCGCCGGGCCACGCCCTTTAGCCGGCGCATCGCGCTTCAGCATGCCGATCTGAACCTGCCGCCCCTGCCGACCACGACCATCGGCTCGTTCCCCCAGACCCAGGCGGTGCGCAAGGCCCGCTCGGCCCATGCCCGGGGCGAGATCAGCGACGGCGACTATCAGGCCTTCCTGCGTCAGGAGACCGCCGCCGCCGTCGCCTGGCAGGAAGAGATCGGTCTGGACGTGCTGGTGCACGGCGAGTTCGAGCGCAACGACATGGTGCAGTATTTCGGCGAGCAGCTGTCGGGCTTTGTCTTCACCCAGCACGCCTGGGTGCAATCCTATGGCTCGCGCTGCGTGCGGCCGCCGATCCTGTATGGCGACGTTTCGCGGCCTCGCCCGATGACGGTGGAGTGGTGGCGCTACGCCCAGGGCCTGACCGAGCGGCCAATGAAGGGCATGCTGACAGGGCCGGTCACCATCCTGCAGTGGTCTTTCGTGCGCGACGACATTCCCCGCAGCCAGACCTGCCGGCAGATCGCCCTGGCGATCCGCGACGAGGTCGTCGATCTCGAGGCGGCCGGGGCGCGGATCATCCAGATCGACGAGGCGGCCCTGCGCGAGGGCCTGCCCCTGCGCCGCGCCGACTGGCAGGCCTATCTGGACTGGGCGGTCGAGGCCTTCCGTCTGGCCGCCTCGGGCGTGGCCGATCGCACCCAGGTCCACACCCACATGTGCTATTCGGAGTTCAACGACATCATCGCCGCCATCGGGGCGATGGACGCCGATGTGATCTCGATCGAGACCGCGCGGTCGAAGATGGAGCTGCTGGAGGCCTTCTCCACCTATGCCTATCCGGCCCAGATCGGACCGGGCGTCTATGACATCCACGCGCCGCGCGCGCCGGGGGCGGCCGAGATGGCCGAGCTGCTGACCCTGGCGGGGCGCCGGCTGTCGTCGGCCCAGCTGTGGGTCAATCCCGACTGCGGCCTGAAGACCCGCCGCTGGGAGGAGGTTCGTCCCGCCCTGGTCAACATGGTCGCCGCCGCCAGGACCGCCCGGGCCGCGCTGATCGCCGGCGGCTAGCCGCCCTTCGAGCCTATCCCGCGGCGGCCTGGACGATCCAGACCGCTGCGGGCATCAGCACGCCCTGCGGTGTGGCGAAGTCGGACAGGCGGGCTCGCACGGCCTCGCGGACGGTGGGCGCCAGGTGCGGCGCTTCGCGCAGGGCCGAGCCCAGCGGGCCGACCCGAAAGGTCAGGTCCAGGGTGTCGTCGATCGAACCGCCGCCGATCATGGCGTCAAAGGGCGTGATGCGGATGTCTTCAAACCCGGCCGCCTGCAGGATCGACTCCACCCGTTGCGGATCGGCGAAAGCGAAGGGGCCCGGCGCCGTGGGGTCTGCGGGCTGGACGGGCGGCAGGAAGGGCTGGGCCGCTTCCATCGGGGCGCGCATCCACAGGTTCTCCGGATAGGGCCGCCAGCAGACGAAGGTCAGCCGACCGTCCGGCTTCAGCGCCTTGCGCAGATTGGCGAAGGCGGCCGGCGGATCGCTGAAGAACATCACGCCGAAGCGGGAAAACACGGCGTCGAGCACGCCTTCGCCGAGGTCGGCGGTCTGGGCGTCCTGTTCGAGAAACTGCGCCCGGGCCGCGTCGCCGGGGATGTCGCGCGCCCGGGCCACCGCCAGCATCGGCTCGGAGATGTCGACGCCGGTCACCTGGCCTGTCGCCCCCACCCGGCTGGCAAGGTCGAGCGTGGTCTGTCCGCAGCCGCAGCCGACATCCAGAACCCGCTCGCCGGCCTGCGGGGCCAGCACCCGGAGGGCCTCCAGACCCAGGGGCGCGATCTGACGGTCCAGCTGGCTCTGGAACTGGGCCCAGGTCTGGCCTGCCGTGGCGTTCCAATAGTCGACCTGGGCGGCGTTGGCGGCCGTGGACATCGTCTCTGACATGGGAACTCCTGGGCGCGCCGCGCCGCAAACTGGGCCTTGGGATATGGCGTCGGCGTCAGGCGACGCAAGCCACGCCCAGCTCGCACCAGCCCAAAGGCCGGGGCGCCTTGGGCATGTAGAAAGTCTGGGCCTCGTCGATCCGAAAGCCTGCGGCGGCGATGGCCGCCCCGACCGGGCGGGTCAGGCGGCAGCCGCCGGCCAGCGGCGTCCAGAACGGTTCGATCCGTCTCTGCCAGCGAGCGACCTCGGGGTCCGGCGCCAGGCCGTGCTCGCAGAACAGAAAGCGGCCGCCGGGCTTGAGCACCCGGCGCGCCTGGGCCAGCACGGCCTCGGGCGTGTGGACCGAGCACAGGGTGAAAGTGCAGACCACGGTGTCGAAGCTGTGATCGTCAAAGGCCAGGCGCTCGGCCTCTCCCGCCAGCACCTCGACCTTGAGGCCTTCGGCGCGCGGGGCCGCCATCGCCAGCGTCCGCAGGCCTTCGGAGGGATCAACGCCCGTGACGCTGGTCACCCGCGCCGGGTCATAGAAGGCCAGGTTCAGACCGCCGCCGATCCCCAGTTCCAGAACCCGCCCCTCGGCCCGCGGCACGATCCTGGCGCGCTGCTTGGCGATCGCTCCGGCCCCGCAGGCGCAGCGGATCAGCCGGGGGAGGACGTGGCGATCATAGAAGGACGTCATGGTGGTGGATCTCCCAGGCCGCGCCGCGCAAGCCGCGTGAGCGGCCTAGCGAGGGGTGAGGCCTCGGGTCGACAATGGCCAATGGCCACGGTCTGGTCCAGCTTTCCCAAGGGGAGGGCAGGGTCGATCGGCATTCAGTCAAAGCTGCGGATTCCCGGGCCGCAAGACCAAAACCACCGTCCATCCTCGGCCTTCGCGGGGATAGGCGGCGAAGGGGGGTGTCGAACATCTGAATGTCGAACGCGTTAGTCCGCGGCGGCCGCCATCCAGGCGCTGGCCACCGCCTCGGCCACCTTGATGCCGTCGATGGCCGCCGAGAGGATGCCGCCGGCATAGCCCGCGCCCTCGCCGGCCGGGAACAGGCCGGCGGTGTTGAGGCTCTGAAAGTCCTTGCCGCGGGTGATCCGGATCGGCGAGGAGGTGCGCGTCTCCACCCCGGTCAGCAGCACGTCGGGATGGTCATAGCCGGCGATCTGACGGCCAAACACCGGCAGGGCCTCGCGCATGGCCTCGATCACGAACGGCGGCAGGCAGGCCGACAGGTCGGTCATGGTCACGCCGGGCTTGTAGGACGGCGCCACCTCGCCCAGGTCGGTCGAGGGCCGGCCGGCCAGGAAGTCGCCGACCTTCTGGGCCGGCGCCGCATAGGTCGAGCCGCCGGCCACATAGGCCAGGCTCTCCCATTTGCGCTGGAACTCGACGCCCGCCAGCGGATGGCCCGGATAGTCGCGCTCGGGATCGATGCCGACCACGAAGCCGGAATTGGCGTTTCGTTCATTGCGCGAATACTGGCTCATGCCGTTGGTCACCACCCGGCCGGGCTCGGACGTCGCCGCCACCACCGTGCCGCCGGGGCACATGCAGAAGCTGTAGACCGTGCGGCCATTGGCGCAGTGACGGGCCAGGCTGTAGTCGGCGGCGCCGAGGTCGGGATGGCCCGCGCAGGTTCCAAAGCGGGCCTTGTCCATCCACGACTGCGGATGCTCGATCCGCACCCCGATCGAGAACGGCTTGGCCTCGATATGGACGCCCTGATCGTACAGCATCTGGAAGGTGTCGCGGGCGCTGTGGCCGACGGCCAGCACCACGTGCTCGGCCTCCAGAACCTCGCCGGTCGACAGCTTCAGGCCGCGCAGTCGGCGGGCGCCGTCGGCGGCGGTTTCGACCTCGATCCCATCGACCCGATGTTGCCAGCGATATTCGCCGCCCAGGGCCTCGATGGTCTCGCGCATCGACTCCACCATCGTCACCAGACGGAAGGTGCCGATGTGGGGATGGGCCTCGGTCAGGATCTCGGGCGGGGCGCCGGCCTTGACGAACTCCTCCAGCACCTTGCGGCCCAGATGGCGGGGGTCCTTGATCTGGCTCCAGAGCTTGCCGTCGGAAAAGGTGCCCGCGCCGCCCTCGCCGAACTGGACGTTGGATTCGGGGTTCAGCTCGCTACGCCGCCACAGGCCCCAGGTGTCCTTGGTGCGCTCGCGCACGGCCTTGCCGCGGTCCAGGATGATCGGCTTGAAGCCCATCTGCGCCAGGATCAGACCGGCGAACAGGCCACAAGGCCCCGCGCCGACCACCACCGGGCGGGGGCCGTCATAGGCCTTGGGCGCCTGGGCCGTCAGGCGATAGTCGGTGTCGGGCCTGATGCGCACATGAGGATCGCCGGCGAAGCGCGCCAGAACTTCCGCCTCATCGCGCAACGTTACATCGACCGAATAGACCATCAGGATCGCCGCCTTGCGCCGCGCGTCATGGGCCCGGCGGGCGACGGCGAAGTCCAGCAGGTTGCTAGCCGGAATGCCCAGGCGTTCGCACAGAGCCGGGGCCATGGCTTCGGGCGGATGGCCCAGGGGCAGCTTTAGTTCGGAGATGCGCAGCATGGTGGGGACTTAGCGTTTTTCTATCCGGAGGACACTTTCTTCTTCAGCAACAAAAGCTTGTCATCCCGGGCGGCGTCGCCGACCCGGGACCCAGGGCAGCCGCGTTGCGTTGGCCCCTGGGTCCCGGCTCTCCGCTTCGCTGCGGCCGGGATGACAAGCTTTGTGTGAGTGACGAGCTTACTCCCCGCCCTTCGGCGGCTTGCGCGGATCGGCCTTGGGGGCCGGCGCCAGGCGCATGACCTCGCCCTGATAGCGCTCGTCCTCGCCGACCGCCGCGAAGGGCAGGGCGTCGCAGATGGCGTCCAGCATCGGGTCCAGCCACTGGTGCTCGACCTTGTGGAAGTCGCCCAGGACGTAGTGCATGACCATGTCCTTGTCGCCCGGATGGCCCACGCCGATGCGGCCACGGCGGAAGGCGTCGCCGATCTGGCTGGTGATCGAGCGGATGCCGTTATTGCCCGCCGCCCCGCCGCCGGCCTTCATCCGGAAGCGGCCGGGGGCCATGTCGATCTCGTCGTGGAACACGATGACGTCGCTGGGGGCCAGCTTGTAGAACTTCATCGCCTCGCCCACGGCGCGGCCGCTCTCGTTGTAATAGGTCTTGGGTTTGAGCATCAGCAGCTTCACGGCGCCGTTCGGCGTCGGGACCGAGCCCTCGCAGGCCTGGCCCTGGAAGCGGGCGCGCCACGGCGAGGTCCCCCAGCGGCGGGCCAGGGCGTCCAGCGCCATGAAGCCGACATTGTGCCGGTTCTTCTCGTATTTGGGCTCGGGATTGCCGAGGCCGGCGAGGATCAAGATGGACAGCCGCTTGCTCCGTCTTTGAAGTTTTTGGTGCGGCGCTCTGCGTCCTTCGAGGCCCGCTGCGCGGGCGCCTCAGGATGAGGAGCATTTTGCCGGCCCTTACTCAACGTCCTCATCCTGAGGCGCCTTGCATCGCAAGGCCTCGAAGGACGCAGAGCGCTTCAGCTTCAGCCCAGAACGAAAAACGGGCGGGCTGATGAGCCCGCCCGTCTGATCGTCGATCGGAGACCCGATCCGAAGCCTTAGGCTTCGGCGGTGGTGTCGCCTTCGCCCGATTGCGACGCGGCCGAGGCCTTCAGGTTGGCGATCACGAAGTCGCGGCCCATGGCGGGCTTGACGCCGGCCGGCAGCTTGATTTCCGAGATGCGGATCACGTCGCCGATGTCGTGGCCGGCCAGGTCGATGACCAGTTCTTCGGGGATCTTGTCGGCCGGGCATTCCAGCTCGACGGTGTGACGGATGATTTCCAGCGTGCCGCCCTTCTTCAGGCCGACCGAGGTGTCATGGTTCTTGAAGTGAACCGGCACTTCGATCTTGATCAGCTGGTGCTCGTCGACGCGATACAGGTCGAAGTGGACCGGCTCGTCGGTGACGGCGTGGAACTGGACGGCCTTGGCGATGACCGATTGCTTTTCGCCGCCGTATTGCAGGGTCACCAGGTGGCCCAGCAGCTTGCCGGTGAACAGCGCCTTGCGGAATTCGTTGCTCTTGACGGCGATGTTCACGGGGGCTTGAGCGCCGCCGTACAGCACGCCGGGGACCAGGCCCTTGCGGCGGGTTTCGCGCGCGCCGCCGGTGCCGGCGCGGTCGCGGAGTTCAACGTTCAGAATGATCTCGGACATCGTGTTCTCTCTGGAGAGCCCTTGCTCTCGAAATGCGAAATCGCCGCACAGGACTGGATTGCCCCGCTCGGTCGACGGTTTTTAGGGTCGCGCTACATACACAGAAGGGCCGGACGTTGCAACGTCCGGCCCTTCTCAGGCTCTTTCGGCCCCGATTGGGCAGGCTAGGGCTTGGTCGTCGCCTTGCGGGCCGCGGCGGCCTTGGCCTTGGCGGCTTTCGAATTGCGACCGGCGCCGCCGCCCTGGGCGATCGAGGTCTTCTCGATCACCGGACGAGGCGGCTCGACGGGCATGGGGGCGCCCGAGGCCTTGATCACGCACTGGCCGGTGTCCATCAGGACATGCTGACCCAGGCAGAAGACATCCTCATAGTGCGGCTTGGAGACGGCCAGGCACTGATAGAGGTTCAGCTTGCCCATGTTCAGGCACATGGCCGAGGTGGGATCAGCCATCACCGCCTCGATCGTGGGCAGGTTTTCGTCGCCGGCCGCGCCGAGCGCCGCCAGGGCGGCCACGGCCAGGCCGCGGACCACGACAGGCTGATAGGGGCCGGGCGCCGAGCGCGGCGTCAGGGCCAGGGGTTGGGTCCCGATCGAGGCGTCGCGCAGGATCGTCACGTCGCTGGTCGCGGCCAGGGCCGGGATCGCCGACACGCTCTTGGCGTAGGCCAGGCGGCCTTCGCGGTCGGCCACCGACGCCTTGGACCAGGACGAGTGCTGCACGTCATAGGCCGCCTGCTTGACGGCCTTGCCGGCGGTGAAGACCTTCAGACCTTCGGCGCCCAGGGTGTCGATGACCAGGCCGGCGGCGGTGTCGGAGCCCGTAAAGCCGACGGCGTAGGCCGGGTCGGCGACCAGTTGGTTGATCATCTGCTGGCGCTGGGTCGGATCGACGCCGAAGCCGCGCACGGCGCCGACAAAGGCGGGATCCTGCAGGGCGATGACGGCGGCATAGGCGATGACGCCGGACAGCAGCTCCTTGGGCTCATAGGCCGCGCCCACCTTCAGGGACGACTGGATGTCGTCGCCGTTCTGGAAGTTGGGACTGATCGCGCCGGCGCGGTCCATATAGCCGCGGAAGGCGCTGGCCCGTTCGACCAGCTTGTTGGACAGGGTGATCGGCGGCGGCGGCGGCGGCGCGACGGCCACGGGCGGCGGCGGGGGCGGCGGCGTTTCGCAGCCCGCCACCACGGTGGTCAGTGCGATGGCGGCGGTCATCAGCACGACTCGCGCGCGCGAAGAGATAGGCATGTCGGGCAACTTCCCCATGAGGCAATTTTCGCGAATAGCATCCGCGACGGGCGATATTGTGACACTCAGCCCTTTAACCAGCCTTTGACAAGCGTGGCCGCAAGACCATTCGCCCGTCTGGAGAAGGCCGGGGGATCAGTCGAACAGCTTGGAGACCGATTCCTCATTGGCGATCCGGCGGATCGCCTCGCCGATCAGCGGCGCGCACGAGACATAGCGGATCTTCGGGCAGGCCTTGACCGGGTCGGACGCCTCGATGGAGTCGGTGACCACCAGCTCGGTCAGCACCGAATTGGCGACCCGCTCCGACGCCGCGCCCGACAGCACGCCATGGGTGACATAGGCGCTGACCGAAACCGCGCCCTGCGCCACCAGGGCGGCGGCCGCGTTGCACAGGGTGCCGGCCGAGTCGGCGATGTCGTCGAACAGGATGCAGCGGCGGCCCGAGACGTCGCCGATGATGTTCATCACTTCCGATTGGCCGGGGCCCGAGCGGCGCTTGTCGACGATGGCCAGGTCAGCGTCATTGAGGCGCTTGGCCAGGGCGCGGGCCCGGACCACGCCGCCGACGTCGGGCGACACCACCATCAGATCGTCGCCGACCGAATAGTTGCGGATGATGTCGTCGGCCAGCAGGCGCGAGGGCAGCAGGTTGTCGGTGGGGATGTCGAAGAAGCCCTGGATCTGGCCGGCGTGCAGATCCATGGTCAGCACCCGATCGGCGCCCGAGCGGGTGATCAGATTGGCCACCAGCTTGGCCGAGATCGGGGTGCGGCCGCCGGTCTTTCGATCCTGGCGGGCATAGCCGAAATAGGGGAGCACGGCGGTGATCCGCTTGCCCGACGCGCGCTTCAGCGCATCGATGCAGATCAGCAGCTCCATCAGGTTGTCATTGGCGGGATAGCTGGTCGACTGGATGACGAAGACATCCTCGCCGCGCACGTTCTCGTCGATGGTGACGAACACCTCGAGGTCGGCGAACCGGCGCACCTGGGCGCGGGTCAGCGGCATGTCGAGATATTCCGCGATCGACTGGGACAGCGGACGGTTCGAGTTGCCGGACAGCAGCTTCATGGGGCGCGCTCTGTGCAGGGGGTGTTGCGTTGCGGGGGCTTCTAGCAGTGATCGCCCCGGGAGCAACACCTTAACGGCCCGCACGACGGATCTGTGACGCTTTGTGGCTTTCGGGTTGGGTTTGGGCTGATCGACAATTCCTAGCGGACGCGATCTGAGGGTCAGCTTGCCGCCGGGGCGTTTAGGGCAAATTTCGACCCGTTGCAGACACTCAACGCTCGCGCCATTGTCGCCCAGGATGAGTAACATCCTTGAACCCCGCCCATCTCGTTTTGAACTGCTATCCGCTACAGCGGCCATTGCGGCCTCACTTGCAGCGGGCTCGGCGGCATCAGCCCTTTTCGTGTGGTGGCTCTACGAGGCCGCCACCTATCACGCCGTCCGTGGTCCTCGCGGCAAGTGGGTGGAACTGGCGGATAGGCCTGGCGAGTTCTGGCTGCATGTCGGCCTTACAGCTTTTTGGACGACCCTTTCCCTCGGTTTCATGACTTGGGCCTTCAAGCGTTTGGCCACTAATGGAGGCTGGAACAGGGCCGTAACCAATGTGATCCGGAGCTGGCGTTTAAGACGTAGTGGAAGCTGAAGTCGGCAATCCACCCTTTGCAGACGTTGCGGAGGTCCGCACCTGGCTCTTTTCTTCCGCTCTCCCCGGCGAAAGCCGGGGCCCAGATTCAGCCTGAGCGCCTGGGGATGATGCGCCTTCTGACCTAGCCAAGCGCCATGAGCCCTTTGGGTTCGATCTGGGCCCCGGCTTTCGCCGGGGAGAACGGGAAAGGGAAGGGCTCCGATCCGCCCTCAACCCTCCAGGCAGATCGCCGACAGCAGTCGCCCATAGTCG
Organism: Caulobacter sp. FV2ps19; assembly: GCF_058681035.1. Classification (NCBI taxonomy): domain Bacteria; kingdom Pseudomonadati; phylum Pseudomonadota; class Alphaproteobacteria; order Caulobacterales; family Caulobacteraceae; genus Caulobacter; species Caulobacter sp. FV2ps19. The sequence continues at coordinate 1,153,573 of NZ_CM178729.1, forward strand.
CCTTCGCCGTTCAGGACGGCGCGGCGGTTGGAGAAGAACAGGGCCTCTTCGACGCGGGTGTCGCGGCCCACCCATTCGCGCTGCTCGATCCCGGCGGTGCGCAGGCGATCCAGCACGAAGCCGGGCAAATCGAACATCCGCTTGTCGTCGCTGACGCCGGGCCGGAAGAACTGGCCGGACCCCGGGCTATCCGCCTCGAAGCGGTGCAGGAACTCCAGGCCCACCTCGTAGGAGCCCGGGCCGATACAGGGACCGACGGCGGCGATCATGCGTTCGGGGACGCCGCCCAGCTCGACCATGGCGTCGACGGCGGCCTGCACCACGCCGTCCAGCGCGCCGCGCCAGCCGGCATGGGCGGCGGCCACGATCCGCGCCTCGGGATCGACGATCAGCACCGGGGCGCAGTCGGCCGACAGGGCGCCGCAGACCACGCCGGGCGTGCTGGTGACGACCGCGTCGCCCTCGGGACGGGCGTCGCCCCACGAGCCGTCGGCATGGATCGCGATGGTGGAATGGATCTGGTAGCAGGTGTTGAGGTCTTCGGGCGCGACGCCGAACCAGCCGGCGCAGCGGGCCCGGTTCTCGACCACGTCGGCCGGTTCGTCCTGGCTGCCGCGTCCGACGTTCAGGCTGTCATAGAGGCCCTGCGAAACGCCGCCCCGGCGTGTGAAGAAGGCGTGGCGGACGCCGGGCGCGGCGGCCAGCAGCGGCGACTGGACGGTGGGCAGAGACCTGTGCGGCATGTCAGGCGACCTCGAAAGCCGGCGGCGTGAAACCGGGTGCGTGCAGGCACACGGCCTTGAACAACGCGCCCATCTGCGCCTGACCGGTCAGGCGATCAAGCTGTCTTGCGATCTGGTCGCCGCGATCGGGGCGGGCGGCGGCCAGGGCCTGCGCGCGCGCCTCAATGCCCAGCAGGGCGAGGAACACCGCCTGGGGCAGGATCGGCCCCGCTTGCGCGCCGGCCGCGACGCCCGCGGCCAGCACGGCGGGAAAGTCGGCCCAGACGGTCAGGTCGGCCTGGCCGGGACTTTCCAGCGGGTCGACCTTTTGATGGCCCTGGATCGCCTGCAGCGTATCGCCCTGTCCGGGCGTGTCGCGGCCATAGTCGATCAGCAGGGCCGCGCCCCCGTCTGTGGCGATGCGATGGCCGATCTCGGTTCCGAGGGCTTCCTGGGCGGGCGAGGATTCGAGGATGGTTCCGGGGTGCCTTTCCGCCGACGGTAAGGGTTCTCTTGTTAATCCCCGCAACCCAAACGCCAGATTCCCCGCCTCATCCAGCCCCACCACCCGCTCGGCCCAGCCCTTTTCGGTGCGGACGAACTGTCGGACGGGCAGGCAGTCGAGCACCTCGTTGGCGACCAGGATCAGCGGCGCGCCGGCGGGCACGGCCTCCAGCCGGTCGGCCCAGCGCGGGGCCAGGGGCGCGGCGTCCAGTCGTTGCGCCTGCAGGGCGCGCAGGGGTGGCGAGACCTCGACCAGCCACAGATCGGCGGCGGCCAGGAAGTCGGGCGCCAGGCGCGCGGCGCGCAGCAGGTCGCTGATCAGGGTCCCGTCGCCGGGCCCCATCTCGACCAGCCGGAACGGCGCGGGCCGGCCCATGCGGGTCCAGGTCTCGACCGCCCACAGGCCGATCAGCTCGCCGAACATCTGGCTGACCAGCGGCGCGGTGATGAAGTCGCCGCCGGCCCCCAGATCAGGCCGGGTGGCGTAGTAGCCGTCTTTCGGGTCGTGCAGGCAGCGGGTGAAATATTCGGCGACGCCGATCGGGCCGTCCTGGGCGATCTGGGCTTTCAGGCGATCAAGCAGGCTCATGGGTCTCGGTGACGGGTTCGCGCAGGGCCTTCCACAGCAGCCAGGCGCCGACCAGCAGCATCGGGATCGACAGCATCATGCCCATGGTCAGGCCCAGCGGGAAGTCGGGCATGCCGACATCGGGATTGCGGACATTTTCCAGCGCGGCCCGGAACAGGCCGTAGCCGACCAGGAAGGTCCCGGTCATCGCGCCGCGGCGCTGCAGCCATTTCAGCCGGTGCGAGGCCAGCCAGAGGATGGCGAACAGGGCGGCGCCTTCCAGAGCGGCTTCATACAGCTGGCTGGGGTGGCGCGGATCGGGGCCCGCCGGGCAACGGCCGCCATTGGCGGTCTGAATCGTCTGGTTGCAGAAGACGATCCCGAACGGATGGTCGGTGACCCGGCCCCACAGCTCGCCATTGATGAAATTGGCGACGCGGCCAAAGAAGATGCCGATCGGCGCGACCGGCGCGACCAGGTCGCCCAGCCGCAGAATGTCGATCTTCTGCCGGCGCGCAAACAGCAGGATCGCCACGCAGACGCCCAGGAAACCGCCGTGGAACGACATGCCGCCTTCCCAGATCTTGAAGGCCTCCAGAGGGTGGGCCAGCAGGCCGGCGCGCTGGTCGGGATTGATCAGCATATAGAACAGGATGTAGCCCAGCCGCCCACCCAGGATGATGCCCAGGGTGATCCACAGCACCAGGTCGTCGATCTGCAGCGGCGTCGCGGGCGGGGCGCGGCCGCCCCACAGCTTGGCGTCGCGGACCAGCCGCACCGCATAGCGCCAGCCCAGCAGAATGCCGGCCACATAGGCCAGGGCGTACCAGCGGATGGCCAGCGGACCCCATTGCAGGGCCAGGGGGCCGATGTGCACGACCGGGTCGATATCGGGAAAGATCACGCCGAGGGACTCCGTTCGGGACAGATCGTCGCACCCATAGCCCGTTCCCGCTTCGCTTTCATCCCCTGCTTGCCATATAAGGAGGGTCCAAAACGCCGCGCCCCTGGAATCTCGATGCACAGCCAGAACCCCTTCCTCGATGAATTCGCCAAGCTGACCCAGGCGGCCATGGGCATCGCCCAGACCGCCGGCGAGGAGGCCAAGACCGCCATGCGGGCCCAGGCGGACCGTCTGGCGGCCGAATTCGACCTGATCCGTCGCGATGATTTCGAGGCGCTGAAGGCCGAGGTCGCGGCGCTGCGCGACGAGGTTGCGGCCATGAAGGCCAAGAAAGCGCCGGCGTCGAAAAAGGCCGGGCTAGCCGAATAGGCGTTTTACCGCTCGCGCTCGACGTGAAGGGGCTGTTACCCCGCTCACGAAGCAGATTAGACTCATACGCGACGTGAGCGATTCAAGGCGGGTCTCACGCCCGCCCTCGCTCACGGGACGCGCAGGATTCCCATGGACACCCAACCGGAAGACGACGACGTCCTGATGGCACTCGATCCTCTAGAAGTGGTCGAGCATGTCTTGTCGGCCGAAAACCTGACCTTCGACCGCACCGAGGACGGTGACCTGGCCTTCGCCCTGACGGGCGACTGGAAGGACTACGAACTCTGGTTCGCCTGGCGGCCCGAGGCCGACTGCCTGCAGTTGTGCCTGTCGCTGGACCTGCGCGCGCCCAAGTCCAAGCGCGCCAGCGCCTATGAACTGCTGGCCATGATCAACCAGCGCGTCTGGCTGGGCCATTTCGAGGTCTGGACCGAGGACGGCGAAGTGGTGTTCCGCCACGCCCTGGCCCTGCCGGCCGGCGAGCGTCCCACCATGGCCCAGGCCGCCTCGATGATCGACGCGGCCGTCGAAGCCGCCGACCGCTTCTATCCGGCCTTCGACTTCCTCATCCAGGGCGCCAAGACGCCCGAAGAGGCCATGGCCGCCTGCATGTTCGAGACCGTCGGCCAAGCTTAGGGCTGGACTTTCCTTCTCCCCTTGCGGGAGAAGGTGGCCTGCGGAGCAGGACGGATGAGAGGGTTCCTCGCATCCGCCGCTGATCGGGCTTGATGGACGCCGCCGAGCGACCCCTCGTCCGTCGCTTCGCGACACCTTCTCCCGCGCGGGGAGAAGGGTTACGGCAGCGGAGCGTTCTGACATGACCCCCATCCTCCTCCTCGGCGCCGGTCGCATGGGCGGCGCTTTGATCCAGGGCTGGGCCGCGGCCGGGGCCTTCTCCGCCGCCGACCTGATCATCCGCGATCCTCATGTCGACGCCGCCGCCTTTCCCGGCGTATCGGTCAATCCGCCGCTTTCCGACCTGGCCAAGGCCAGGACCGTCCTGCTGGCGGTGAAGCCGCAGATCTGGCGTGAGGCGATCGCTGACGTCGTCCCGCACCTGGCTTCCGACGCGGTTATCGTCTCGATCGCCGCCGGCGTGCGCGCCGCTGACATTGCCGAAGCCTTCGGCGGCCGCGCCGTCGCCCGGGTGATGCCGACCACGGCCGTCGCCATCGGCCGGGGCGCGGCCAGCCTCCATGCGGTCGATCCCAGGGCGCGCGCCGCCGCCCACGCCCTGTTCGCCCCGGTCGCCACGGTGGTGGATCTGGACAGCGAAGACCTGCTGCACGCCGCCACCGCCGTCTCGGGCTCGGCCCCGGCCTATCTGTACGCCTTCATCGAGGCGCTGGAGGCGGCGGGCGCCCAGCTGGGGCTCGCCCCGGCGGCCTCAGCCCAGCTGGCCCGGGCCACCATCATCGGCGCGGCGGCCCTGATGGAGGCCGGCGGTGAAGAGCCCGCCGAACTGCGCAAGCAGGTCACCTCCCCCGGCGGCACCACGGCGGCGGCCCTGGCGGTGCTGATGGGCGAGGGCGGCTTCGGCGACCTGCTGCCCCGGGCGATGGAGGCCGCGATCGCCCGGTCGAAGGAATTGGGGGGCTAACCCCCAACGTTCGCCAAGTTAAACGAAAAGTCACTCGCCAGTTTCGCGCGGCGCCTTAGAATAGTCTTCTAATCCGCGACCTGCGCGGTTGGAGGGGCAATGACCGACAGGCAGTACTTCAGCGCCGCCAAAGCGGTTGCCTACGTTATTCTGTTCGTTGCGGCTGTTATAACATTACTTAGAGTCGTGATCGGTCCGCTTTGGGGATCCGCATCTGACCTGGGTATGGTCGCCGCTGTTCTGACTGGCGCTGGCGGCGTGCTTGCCCTGGCGTGGCTGGCGCGCGTGATGATGCGTGATGTCGCCAGGGGCTTCGCGCCCGACAATGGAGAGAACCAACCCTCATGAGCACCACCGATAAACCCTTTGGACGGGGCGGCGCCCAGGCGACGCTCCGCAACAGCCTGATCATCTCGGCGGCTGTCCTGGTTTTGATGATGGGCGGCTGCCAGGTCATCTCGCACAGCACGACGGTCGAACCGGGCAATGTCGGGGTCAAGATCAAGACCCTGGGCTCAGGCGCGGGCGTGTCGCCCGACGCCTTGCCGGCGCGCTGGTATTTCCGCGGGATCGGCGAGCGCATCGTCCAGTATCCGGTGATCCAGCGCACCTACAGCTACACCCGCGAGAAGGACGAGCGCGGCAACGAGAACGAGGAGATCACCTTCTCCGACAATACCGGCCTGCCGATGACGGCGGACGTTTCGGTGACCATGCAGGTCAATCCGGCGGCGGCTCCGAATCTGTATCAGACCTATCGGCTGACCTTCGACCAACTGCTGGACGGCCCGATCCGCAATGACGTCCGCTCGGCCGTGGCGGCCGAGGCCGAGAAGGTGGGGGTCGAGACGCTGTACAGCGGCGGTCGCCAGGTGGTGATCCAGAAGGCCTTCGCCCGCGTCGCCGGCAAGTGGTCCAAGCACGGCGTGACGGTGTCGCAAATGGACTGGATCGGCTCGATCCGCTATCCGGCCGCCGTCATCGACCAGATGCAGCGCAAGACCCAGCTGGAGCAGGAAGCCCTGGCGGCCAAGGCGCTGGAAGCCAAGGAAACCGCCCTGGCCAACGCCGCCGTAGCCAAGGCCAAGGGCGAGGCCGAAGCCACGCGGATCAAGGGTGAAGCCCTGCGCTCCAATCCCCAGGTCCTGCAGCAACAGGCGATCGAGAAGTGGGACGGGGTGCTGCCCAAGGTGACCGGGGCGTCGACGCCGTTCATCAAGATCGACTAGCGGGCCGGCGTTCAGCGTCGTGCGTGGTCCTCGTCCTTCGACGGGCTCAGGATGAGGACCATTCTAAAGATCTTCGCGGTAGAGAACCTCATCCTGAGTTTGTCGAAGGACGAGGTTCTCGGCTGGCCTTGCCAGCGCCGCTTTCGACCGCCATCTGATGGGGCATGACCGCCGCTGAAGATATCCTCGACCGCGCCGCCGCCGCCGCTCTGGCCCTGGCGGCGGATCGCCCCTGGCCGCAGATCACCCTGCGCGACATCGCCCTGAAGGCCGAGGTGTCGTTCGCCGAGCTCTACGCCCTGGCCGACGGCAAGGGCGCGGTGCTGGGCCATCTGTCGACCCGCTTCGATCGCGCCGCCCTGGCCACGGTCAGCAGCGACGACGCCGCGCCGCACGACCGCCTGTTCGACGCCGCCATGGCCCGGCTCGAGGCGATGGAGCCGCACCGCGCCGCCCTGATCGCCATCGCCCGGGCCGAAGGCGTGCTGACGGCGGTGGTCCGCTTTCCCCGCACCGCGCGCGCCATTCTGGAAGCGGCGGGCGTTGAGGCGACGCCGGCGCGGCTGGCGGCCATGACGGCGGTGTGGGCCCGGGTCGTTCAGGTCTGGCGTGATGACGAGGGCGCCCTGAACCGGACCATGGCCGAGCTCGACAAGCGTCTGAAACAGATGGCCGAGCAGCTGGGGAAGGTCGGGGCGGGGTTCTAGCGGGCAAGTCCTCCCCTTGAAGGGCAGGGCAATCGCATAGGGATCAGGTTCAAAAGGATCCAGCCTTCCTGGGCCTTGTGCCCAGGACCCATGGCGCCGCCGATGCGAGTTTGGGTCTGGGTTCTGGGCCGTTCAGCCGCGCATGAGGCCGAAATCACGACCTGCCTCAAACATGGGTCCTGGGCACAAGGCCCAGGAAGGCAAGATTTCTAAAGCCCGCCCAGGCTTGAGCCCGTCAATCTCTCATACGCGACCACGTCCCACAGGGGAGGATCCGCTCCCCTAGCCCGGCAGCCGCATCACCGCCCGCAGGCCGCCCATCGGCGAGCGCTCCAGCAGCAGGTCGCCGCCCAGGCCGCGGGCCATGTCGCGGGCGATGGCCAGGCCAAGACCCACGCCCTTTTCGTTCTGGTTGCGCGACTCGTCGAGCCGGTTGAACGGCTTGAAGGCGTCTTCGTAGCGGTCTTCGGGAATGCCGGGACCGTCGTCGTCGACGACGATCTCGACCCCGCCGGTCAGTCGGGCCGTCGCCGAGACCCGCACATGGTCGCCATGGGCGGCGGCGTTGTCGATCAGATTGGCCAGGGCGCGCTTGAAGGCGTTGGGGCGCAGGGTGACCGTCAGATCCGGCGCGATCTGCGCCTCCACGGTCGCCCCGGACCGCACCGCCGCGCTGACCACCCCGCCGATCAGCTCGGCCAGCACCACCGACTGCGGGGGCTCGCCGGTCTCGCCGCGGGCGAAGGCCAGATATTCGTCGATCATGTGCTCCATCTCGGCCAGGTCGCCCTTCATGGCGTCCATCTGCGCGCAGGGCTCGGCCAGGGCCATCTCCAGCTTCAGGCGGGTCAGCGGCGTGCGCAGGTCGTGGCTGACACTGGCCAGCAGGGCCGTGCGCTGTTCGATATGGCGCTGGATACGCGCCTTCATGGCCAGGAAGGCCTGGGCCGCCTGCCGCACTTCACGGGCCCCGTGCGGCTTGAAGTCGATGTCGCCGCCGCGCCCGAAGGCGTCGGCCGCCTCGGCCAGGCGCTCGATGGCCCGCACCTGGTTGCGGATGAACAGGATGGCGACCGCCGTCAGCAGCAGGGTGGCCATCACCATCCACAGGATGAAGATGTGGCCCTGGGTGGCGAAGGCCCGGTCGCGCAGGGCGTAGATCTGCAGGATACCGCCGTCCACCTGCACGCGGATATCGATATAGGCGGTGTAGCGGGTGGTATCGAACCAGAATGGCGCGTCGAGCCGGTCGGCCAGGGCGTCCTGCAGCGAGCGGTCCAGGCCAAATAGGGCGTCGCGGCGCCGGGTCGGCAGGATCTTGTCCTTCTGGAAGGCGATCGACAGCGACAGGGACTGCTCGGCCCGATCGGCCAGCCTGGCCACCGCACCGGGGCTGGGATCATCCTGGTAGCTGGCCACGGCCCAGGCGACATCGCCGGCCAGGCCTTCGGACAGCTTGCTGTTCACGGTGCGCCAGTGGGCGTCGAAAAAGCCCCAGGTCACGGCGATCTGCATCACCGCCACCGGCAGCACGATGATCAGCAAGGAGCGCCCGAACAGCGAGGTCGGCAGCCAGCGCTTGATCCGGCGCGGGATGTAGAGCTTGGCGCGCAGACGCATGGCTACTGGCCCCCTCCTGACCGCGGAGCCTGTCCTCGGGCGCGCGCTCCGCGCGACCCGGGGGCGGTCGTCCTCCCCCGTAGGGGGAAGACGAGGTTGGCGCGCTCCATCTTCCCCCTCTGGGGGAGGAGCGCGTCAGCGCGGAGGGGGCAAGTCCCGAGATCCAATCCCATCAATCGGGCGCCAGCCGATAGCCAATGCCCCGCACGGTCTGCAGATAGCGCGGGTTCTTGGGATCCGGTTCGATCTTGCGGCGCAGGCGGGTGACCTGCACGTCGATGGCGCGGCCGGTGGCGTCGGCGGTGTCGCGGGCCAGTTCCAGCCGGTCGACCGGCTCGTGAGCCGAGCGGGCCAGCCGGCGCATCAGCGCCACCTCGGCCTCGGTCAGGCGCACGGGGGCGCCGTCGCAGGTCAGCTCGCCGCGTTCGGGCTCGAAGGCGCAGCGGCCCAGGACCAGCTCGCGCGGGCCCGTCGGCTTGGCCGCCGAGCGGCGCAGGATGGCCTCGATGCGCAGCAGCAGTTCCTGCGGCTCGAACGGCTTGCCCAGATAGTCGTCGACCCCCTGGCTCAGGCCCTCGATCCGGTCCTGGGTCTGGTCGCGGGCGGTCAGCATCAGGATCGGCGTGCGGCTCACCTCGCCGCCCATGGCGCGCAGGCGCTTGGTGAAGGCAAAGCCGTCCTCGCCCGGCATCATCACGTCCAGCACCATCAGGTCGAAGTTCAGGGCCCCGCACAGGCGGTCGGCGCCGGCCGCGTCGGCGGCGGTGCTGACCCGAAACCCGGCCCGGACCAGGAAGGCCTTGAGCAGTTCGCGGATGCGGTCATCGTCATCGACGACCAGCAGATGGCGTTCGCGGCGTTCGTCGGGCGTCATGCCACCACCCGTCGTGTCGGTCCCACCCCCTGACGGGGCCCGGCCAGGGCGGCCAGAATGCGCCGGGTTCCGGCCACGCCATCCAGCCCGCCCGTGCGGTAGGCGCGCGCGAGAAGCGCCCGCAGGCGCTCGGCGACGCGCCCTTCGAAAGCCACGCCCGACACAGTCAGGACCACCGGCTTGCGGCGACCGTCCAGATCGCCGGTCGCGCGTTCAACCAGCCCCGCCTTGATCAGGTCGGCCAGGGTGCGACTGGCGGCCTGTTTGGAAAGACTGGTGAGCCGGGACAGGTCCTGGACGCCGATCCCGGGGCGGCGGCGCAGCAGGAAGGCCGCGCGCCAGTGCGAACGACCCAGTCCCAGGGATTCGGCTTCCAGGGCGCTGTCGACGGCGGCCCACAGGGCGGCCTCGGCCAGCAGGATCAGCTCCAGGCCGCTGTCCAGCTCCTCTTCGCGCAAGATGAGCCGGGCGTCGGCCGTGCCTTGCTGCAGAGGCGCTATCATCACCTTCAAGTCCCTGTTGTCTGCGCCCAAGCCGGCGAGAGGCGAAAAATTCGTCTTCCAAATAGGGCGGTCCAGGGTCCTTGTCTCGGGCGACCTTCGCCGAACAGGCCCGACGCCCTTTCAGGCTGGCCGAGATCCTCGATCCGACGATCCCGACACGGTGGCCGAGATTGGTCAGACCTGCAAGATAACCCTCCCCTTGAACGCGCGCGTCGCCTGCCATCGCCGGCTGATCGCCCTGCGCGCGGGCATGTGATCGGCCAACGGCCTCGTCTCAACGATCAAAAAAGGGGCCGGCTCCTTTCGGAACCGGCCCCTCTCTCTTGGCGAGGTCGCTTCAATTAGAACTTGAAGCGGATGCCCGTCTTGTAGGTCCGGCCAATCAAGCCGGCATAGTGCCAGGTCGTCAGATAGTTCGGCGAGCTGGAATAGGATCCCGGAGCGATCGGAGCCCGTTCGTCAAACACGTTGCCGACGTTGACGAAGGCCGTGACCTGGTCGGTCAGGTCCGCCGAGGCGTTCATGTCGACATTGATGAACTTCTTGATCGTGCAGAACTTGTTGGCCGCAGCCGGGTTGCCGGAGCCGCCGTAGGGGTTGCCCGGAACGCAGTTGGTGCTGCCGTTGGTGTCGGCGGCGACCGACTTGATCTCGCCGACATAGTAGGCGGTGGCCGAGAAGCTGTAGCGGCCATATTCGACCGTGTTCTGCCAGTTGCCCTTCCAGTCCGGCGTACCGTTGCCCGACGACAGATCGTACGGGCCCAGGGTGCCGGCGTACTTCTGCACCTCGGTATCGGTGTGCAGGTCGTATTTCAGCAGGTGGGTGACCTCGACGCGGCTGGTCAGCTTGGCGTCGCCCAGGTTGAACTTGCCGGTGGCCGAAAAGTCCACGCCCGCCGTGATCGCATAGTTGGCGTTCACGTAGGGGACGTTGATGATCAGCACGCGCGGCAGGGCGGTGGGGTACAGCGGGTCAACAGCGTCGACCACGTTGCACGAATAGCCGGCGCCGACGGCGGCGACAGCGGCGCAGCCCGCGGTCTGGTCGGCCGAGGCGTAGTAGGCCGCGACCGCCTTGCTGATGTCGGGACCCGTGGTGATCAGGTCGGACTTCTTCACGTTGTAGTAGTCGACCGTCATGCTCAGCCAAGGAGTCGGCTCGATGATCGTGCCCAGGGTGAAGCTGCGCGAGGTTTCCGGCTTCAGGTCCGGATTGCCGGCGACGCCGCGACCCAGGCTGTAGGACTGCGAGTACGGGTTGCTGGTGCCGCCGTGCGCGGCCTGGAACGCGGCCGGAGGCGTCGTGCTGACGAAGCCGGCATATTGCGAACGCGGACCCGATTCAGCGAAGGTCGGCGCGCGGAAGCCCTTGGAATAGGTGCCGCGGAACGCCAGTTGCTTCATCGGGGTGTATTTCGCGCCAAGCTTGGGCGAGAAGTGGCTGAAGCCTTCCGAATAGTGGTCGTAGCGACCCGAAACGTTGATTTCGAGCTGGTCGGTCACCGGCGCCAGCACTTCGAAGAAGCCGGCCGAGACCGTGTGCTTGCCGAAGGCCGAGGCGGTGGTCAGGCCGTAGGTGTCGAGACGGACGTTCTGGTTGTTGTTTTCCAGAAGCTCCTTACGAACCTGGGCGCCGACGGCCAGTTGCACGTCGCCGCCGGGCAGGGTCCAGAGCGACTTGGTGATCGAGCCGTCCAACGACATCATCGACGAGTGCGACGGGGTCACCTTGTCGGGAGAGATCGCATTGCGGACCGCTGCGGTGTTCTGCGACGGATCCACGAAGTTATAGGCGCCCGTGTTGATCGCGCTCATCAGGCCGGCGATGTTCAGCAGGCCGTGCTGGGTGATCTCCAGATTGTCACGCGCGCCGGCGGCGTCGATGCGCCAGTTCCAGTCATCGCCGAAGCTGCCCTTCAGGCCCACGGTGCCGCGAATGACTTCATTCGAGCGATCGCTGCCGGAAGGAAGGTCGCCGAACAGGTAGTAGATGCGGGCCGCGCCATTGGCGGGGTCCGCCGCATAGGCGGCCGCGAAGGGGTTGTTCGGGTTCAGGCGACGGTCAGCCGCCGTGGCGCAGTTGGCGCCCGCCGAACAGATATAGACCGGCAGAACGATGCCCGGGTTGCTGGACGCCAGCGAGGGCGCGCCGCCGAAGGGCTGGGTCGCCCGGATCGCGGACGGGATGCCCTTGATGCTGACATAGCTGTTGGAGTAGCTGCCCGTCGCATAGGCCTCGATGTTGTCGCTCAGGCGAACGCTGAGGCGGCCGTTGAACGCGTAGCGCTTCTGGTAGGGCGCGATCTGGCGATAGGCGTCGTTGAGGTCCCACTTGCAGCCCGTGCCGTTCGCGCTGGTCGAGACCTGCGTGAAGGTGCCGTTAGGGCAGCTGCCCAGGTTCAGGGCCTGATAGGAGGTCGTCAGCGGCGCGCCGGCCTTGCCGGACAGCGGATTGTTCAGGTCCGACTGGCTGACCCGCGTCACGTTGGCGGTCGGGGTCGCCGTGGTCATCGACGAGTCGCCGGTGTTGTTGTCCAGGCCGCCGATCGAGCTCAGGTCCGCGGTGTTGTAGGGGAAGCCGCGGCTGTGGTTGGTGACCCGGTCATCGGTCTGATACTCGGCGTTGACGTAGACGTTCCAGCCGCTTTCGGCGTAGTCGCCGAAGCCCAGGGTCAGGTCGCCGCGCTTGTGCTCGGCGTCGTTCTTCCAGCTCTGGCCGCCTTCGAGGCTGCCGGCGATGCCGACGAACTGCTGCTTCAGCTTCAGGTTCACCACGCCGCCGATCGCGTCCGCGCCGTAGGACGACGACGCGCCGTCCTTCAGCACTTCGATCCGGTCGATCAGGCTGAACGGGATGCTGTTCAGGTCGACATAGGCGTTGTGGCCGTCGTCATTGATCGGGAAGTTGGCCGAGCGCAGGCCGTCGACCAGGACGAGGGTCGACGAAACGCCCAGGCCGCGCAGCGAGACGGCCGAGCCGCCGGCGCTGAAACCGGTCTGGAAGCCGGTGCCGATCGAGCCGGCGCCATCAGCCGAGATCGAGCGGATGGCTTCGGCGGCCGTGACGATGCCGGCGCGTTGCAGGCTCTGGGCGGTCAGCACGGTGACGGGCGACGGGGTCTCGGTGTCGGTGCGGCGGAACAGGGAGCCGGTGACGACAATTTCTTCGACCTGGGTATCGTCGCTGCCGGGAGCGGCGGTCTGGGCTGCTGCCGAGTTGGCGACGAGCAGAGCGGCGGCGACGCCGCAGATCATTGTGGACGCCATGAGGCGCCCGCGGACGGTGGTGTGTTGCAAGATTTAAACCCCTAGGTACTCGGGTCACAAGCGACCCGCAGCATCGTCCGGAAAACACAGGCTGTGAGCGCGGCCCCTAATTTGCCGACTCGCCGGATCTCAGGCTGATGAGGTTTCGATATTGAAATGCGAACGTCGTCGCATGATAAATTCCCGGCCAAACATGTCGTTGAAGCAATATTTCACCGCGATCGGCAAAAAAGCCACTATCGAGCGCAAGCGATAACGTGCCGGACGCCAGGCGCGGGTCTGCCCAACCCCGGCCTGTTCGGGTTCGCATGATACACTGTTGAGACGTAAGGGCTCTCGGCTCAGGTCGAGATGCGCGCTTCCAGTTCGGCAAGCCGCTGGCGCGTCACGGCCAGGTCCGAACCGAACCGGGCCGGGTCGGCGGCGGCCAGGCGCGCGGCGACGTCATAGCTCTCGCGGTACAGATCCAGCGCGCGCATCCGATGGCCGCGGTCCTCGCGCAGATCGGCCAGGCGCTCCAGGGACACCGACAGGGCCCGCTGGGCGGCCGGATCCAGAGCCTCGCGACCGCCGGTGGAGCGGCGCAGGGCCAGGGATTCCTCGAACGCCGACAGGGCGTCGTCGAGCCGACCTTCGGATTCGGCCACATCGCCGACGCCGGCCAGGCTGCCGGCCAGCAGTTCGAGAACGTCCAGATTCTCCGGCGCGGCCTTGCGGGCGTCGCGGGCGTAGGAGACGGCGGTTTCATAGGCCTCGGCGGCGTCGTCCATCTGGCCCTGGCCGCGCGCGAAGTCGCCCAGGTCGCGATAGACCATGGCCAGTTCGCGGTCGCCGCGCGCCGTCGTCTTCATCGTCAGCAGGGTCTGGGCGGCTTCGGTCCAGGATTCAGCGGCGGTCAGGGCGATCATGCGCGCACGCATCTGCGCGAAGTCGCTCGGGGCCGAGGGCGGCGTCCGCGCGGTCCGCGCGGCGGCGGGGGGGGGTGAGATGGGCGCGACGACAGGCGGATCGCCGACGGGCGACGTCTCGACCATCGCGCTGACGGCCATGGCCGGGGTCGCTTCGGGTTCCGGGAAGTCGACCAGAGGCCCCGCCGCTGTCTTGCGCCGCTTGGGCTTGGGACGCGGGGTCAGGGCGGCGACGACGAGTACTCCCCCGAGTATCGCCGCCGCCCCGCCGGCGAATGGTCGATGCGGCTCAAACGGTCCAAGATCGAGATGCGCGGCCCAGCTCCCCAGCGAGCCCCAACCCGCAACCACGTATCCCGACGTCGCCAGGACCAGTCCCAGAATGATCCCTACGATGCGAGCCAGCATGTCGCCCCCTCCAAGACGTCCATTCGCCAGGATCGACAGGTCAACCGAGCTTGACCGCAAGGTCGAGCCGTCTCAACTGGCAGGGGAAGTCCGTCCCGAAAGGCGACGCTCTGGCGGGCGCCTTGGCGATTGGGCGCCTTTAAAACAGCCATGTCCTGGGTCGCGGATAGGCGTCACCCTTCGCCAGATAGTAGATTCCGACCGCACAACGGACCGCGAACCACACCCCGACGGCGCCCATGATCATGGCGCCGGCGGCCACCACGGGGATGCCGACCAGCAGGATCGACAGCGGCAGACCCAGGATGAACAGCAGCAGTCCGATCAGGAACCAGCCGATGGTCAGCCAGAAGCTGCGGATGGCGAAGGTGTAGTGGCTTTCGTTGATCGGCCCCGCCGTGCCGCGATTGGCATAGGCGACCAGCAGGCCGATCACCGTGGTGGCGGCGCAGCTGGCGAAGCCCAGCAGGTACAGGCCATAGACGACGGCCGGCAGGACCTTGTCCTCCTCGGCGCGGGCCGCGGGGGTGATGTCCTGGGTGATTTCGGGGGCGGATGAATCGGTCATGGCTCAGAGCATCCAGTTGGTGGGCGTCGGATAGGCCTGGCCCTTCAACAGCCAGGACAGGCCCATAATCCCGCGCACGGCGATCCACACGCCCACTGCGGCCAGCAGAATCACGCCGACGCCGACCACCGTCAACGCCCCGCCGATGACGGCGAACAGCAGCGACAGCCAGAAGGTGCGGATCTGGAACTGGTAATGGCTTTGCAGCCACTCGGGCGCGCCCTTGCGGCTGACATAGGCCAGGATCACGGCGATCACCGAGGTGACGCCCCCGGTGATCAAGCCGGCCAGCATCAGGGCGTAGCCGACGATCGGCAGGGTCTTGTCATCCTGCAGGGGCGGGGGAACGGCGGGGTCGAGATCGGTCACGGTGACGCTGAGCCTTGGAAAACGATGGTGTCCCAAGGATCGCCCTTATCGGCCATCGATGCAAATGAAGGTCCCGTAATTCGGGAGCGCCCCGCCTCGCCGAGGGCGGCGAGACGGGGCGTTGTGCTCACCAGTAGGGTCGGGCGCCGTAGGCGGCGTAGTAGGTGTGCAGGGCGTCCCGCTGCTCGCTATCATCCCATCCGCTCAGGTCCGACACCTCGAGCTTGGGCGCGAGCGCCAGGAATTCTTCGGTGATGGGAACCACGTAGCCGCCATTGGCGGCGTCGTATTTGAGCACGGACCACGGCAAGGGCTGGTGTTTGTCCCCCATGCCAAGGAAACCGCCAAAGCTCAGAATGGCGTAGGCCACCTTGCCGGTCTTCTTGTCGATCGCGATGTCCTCGATCTGGCCAATCTTCTCCTTGGCCTGGTTGAAGACGGCGCTGCCGTTGACGCGCTTGGCGGGGATCAACGGATGATCGATCTTCGTCGTCGTTTCGGTGCGCTCAAGCGTTTGTTGATCAGTCATGAAATGTCTCCTCTGAGGGGCGGCGGAGCGCAGCAGGGAGCCGCGCGTCAACATGTCCGCCGAAAAGCAGCCTCTCGGTATGCCGACGATCAGAATTGTTTGGCTATGAAAGGATCTGCTTGTTTAAAAGCGCCTGAATGAACACTTTCGTTCCGTCTTCGTGGCGAACTTTTATTCACAAAGCGGAGCCGTAAGGGCAATATTCGTGTTGGCGAATATGCATCGAAATCGCATTGTGCGGCTTCAGGCTTCGCGCACGCCGTCGCCCCCTAGGGCAACAAATCCCGCGGCGGGTCGCGCGGGTCGAAGGCGTCGCCGCGCGACAGCCAGGGCAGGGCCGCCAGCAGCAGGATCAAAACGAACCCCATCCGCGCGGCCATGTCGACGCCGACGCCGGCCATGCCGGCGCTCACCGACGACAGCAGCAGGGCGACAACGCCCATCCCCAGGAAGCCGGCCACCCAGGTCAGGGCCGGACGGGTCTCGATGCGGGCCAGGTCGAAGCGGGCGGCGGGCGCAACCTCGGCCGCCTGGCGCGCCAGGGCGCGGACAAAGGTCGAAAAGCCGTCCAGCCGGTCTTCTGTGCGGCCGGGGCCAAGATAGCTCTGGGCGATGAGCACCATCGTCGCGCGGCCAAAGCTCAGCTGCAGCACCCGGCGGCGACCGCCCTGGGGCGCGGCGGCCAGGCGAAAGCGGGTCAGGGCGCTGAGGGGAAAGCCGCGCACCTTCAGGCCGCGCGTTTCGACCAGCGTCCCGTCCCGCAGCGTCCACACCGTTTCAGGCTGGAACGGCGCGAGGCGGGCGCTGTGGGTCAGGCTCATGGCGGCTAGGCGCGGACGGCGGTGATTTCCACGCCGGCGGCGGCGGCGTGCGGGGCCAGGGCCAGGGGCTTTTCGACCCGCACCCGGGCGCGGGTGACGCGGGCGTCGGCGAAACAGGCCTGGGCCAGACGCTCGGCGAAGGTCTCGACCAGATCGATATGGCCTTCGTCGGCGATGGCGCGGGCCGCCTGGCCGATGGTTTCGTAGTTCACCGTGTCGCCGATGCGCTCGCAATGGCTGGCGGCGATGTCGAGCTCGACATCGATGATCAGCGGCTGGCGGGCGCCGTGCTCGTGGTCATAGACGCCGATCCAGGCCTCGACCTTGAGAGCGCGGACGAAGACCTTGGTGATGATGACGCGGGCCAGGGGCGCGGCGTCGGGCGTGGTTTCGGCGAGGGGGGAGGCGGCCAAAGCGCGTGCGCCTTTCAGGATCCGAGGATGTCGGGCGTGCGCCAGCCCAGATGCTGACCGGCGTCCACGGCGATCATCTGACCGGTGACCGCCCTTGCGTCAATCAGATAGCGCAGGGCTGCGGCGACGTCGTCCGGGGTGGCGCGGCGCTGCAACAGGGTGCCGGCGGCCTCGGCCTCGAACTCGCCGGGCGCCTGGTGGATATTGGGCAGGGTCGGGCCAGGGCCGATGGCGTTGACGCGGATGCGCGGGGCCAGGGCCTGGGCCAGGGTCTGGGTCGCCCACCACAGGCCCGCCTTGCTGAGGCTGTAGCTGAAGAACTGCGGATTGGGCCGCCAGACCCGCTGGTCGACGATATTGACGATCAGGCCCTCGAGATCGGCCGGCAGGGCGGCGGCGAAGGCCTGGGCCAGCACGATCGGGGCCCGCAGATTGGTCTCGATGTGGCCGTCCCACAGGGCGCGGTCCAGCGATCCGACGCGGTCGTCGTGAAAGACCGAGGCGCTGTTGACCAGCAGGGTCAGCGGGCCCAGGGGCGTGGTCTGGGCGACCAGGCCGGCGACCTGGGCTTCGTCGGACAGCTCGGCCGACACCGCCAGGGCCTGGCGACCCAGGGCCTGGACGGCCTCGACGGTCTCGCGCGCCTCGTCGGGCGCGCCGCGATGATGCACGGCCACGTCATAGCCGGCGCGCGCGGCCTCCAGGGCCAGAGCCTGACCGATCCGACGCCCCGCGCCGGTGACCAGGGCCGCGCCGCGCCCCCCAAGCGCGCCCTTCTGGGTCATCAGCCTAGTCGACGCGGCCGAACTCGGTGAGGTTCAGGCCGATGATGACGGCCAGGAAGATGGCGATGACGAGGATCGCGATCATGACGCGGCTCCGTTGCAGAGGAAGGGTCTTGCGGCTTTAGCGAGGCGCGGGCCCGGGGGCAAGGGCGGGCGTCAGGCCGCGGTCTTCAGCGGCCGGGCCCGTTCGATCCGTTGGCGTTCGCTGGGGGAGTGCATAGCCTCCCACAGATCGCTGCGTCGCTGAACGTTCAGCCAGAATTCCGGACTGTTGCCAAACACCCGGGCCAGGATCAGGGCGGTCGAGGCGGTGACGGTCCGGCGGTTGTTGCACAGCTCGTTGACGTGCTTGCGCTGCACGCCCATCGCTTCGGCCAGGGCGACCTGGGTCAGGCTCATCGGCGTCATGAACTCCTCCGTGAGGATTTCACCCACCGTGGCCGGCTTGCGCGTGGTCATCAACATGGCTCACCTTACCTGTAGCTATGGTCGTCGAGATAAAGATCAGCGGCCTCGCCCCGAGCGCCGTCCCATCGAAACACCAGCCGCCACTTCTGGTTCACCCGAATGGAATACAGGCCCTCCAGTCGCCCGCGCAGCTTCTCGAAATGGTTGCTGGGCGGCGCGCGCAGATCCTGATCGCTGGTGGCGTCATCAATCATCTGCAGCTTGCGGAACACCCGCTCCTCCAGATCCGGAGGAATGATGCGTGATCTCGCGTCGTCCACGAAAAAGGCGCGCAGGGTCTCGTCCCGGAAGCTGACAATCATACGGCGATCCCAACTTGTCCCTGTGTACCGCTCAGTGGGTCAATTTGCAAGATTTTCGCAGACCCGCGACGCGGCGCGCGGGTTTCGGCTACCCTGCCGTCCATGCTCTGGCGTCGTCATATCGAACCCTTCACCCGCCCCCTGGTCTATGCTTGGTTCCGCTGGAACCGGGGCCTGACCCTGGGGGTGCGCGCCCTGGTCACCGACGGCGAAGGCCGGGTCCTGCTAATCGAGCACACCTATGTGCCCGGCTGGTACATGCCCGGCGGCGGGGTCGAGCGCGGCGAAACGGCCGAGACGGCGGTGATCCGCGAGGTGCAGGAAGAGGCCGGGATCCGGGTCATCGGCCGGCCGCGCCTGCTGTCGGTCCACGACAACAACGCCCACCATCCGCGCGACCACGTGCTGGTCTATCGCATCGACGCCTGGGCGCCCTGCGCGGCCGCCAATCAGGGCGAGATCCACGCGGTGGGCTGGTTCGCCCCCGACGCCCTGCCCGCCGACACCACTCCGGCCACGCGGCGTCGGATCGCCGAGGCTCTGCAGGGGGGCGAGAGTGATCCGCTGTGGTGAACGCCCCCTCACCGGTCATCCCCCCGAAAGCGGGGACCCAAGCTGGGTCTGCGGATGATCGCTCGGCATCGCCAACCTGCCTGGTCCGCTTGGGTCCCCGCTTTCGCGGGGATGACCGGGATTTGGAAGTCGGGGCTTCCCACCTGAACGCCGATCATTAAAATGGTTGTTTGAAGACGGTCCGCCGCATCCCCAAATCAGAGCGGACCTCACATCCCCAAAGGGCAGGAGCACGGCATGCGCGACTATACCAAGTTCTATATCGACGGGGCCTGGGTCGATCCGGTCGCGCCCAAAACGCTGGACGTGATCAACCCCGCCACCGAAGCGGTTTGCGGCAAGATCTCGATGGGCGGCGTCGCCGACGTCGACAAGGCGGTCATGGCCGCCCGCAAGGCCTTCGCCAGCTTCAGCCTGACCAGCCGCGAAGAGCGCATCGACCTGCTGGAGCGCATCGTCGCCGAATACATGAAACGCTTCGAGGACATGGCCAAGGCCATCACCGAGGAGATGGGCGCCCCCGCCTGGCTGGCCCAGCGCGCCCAGGCCGCCATGGGCATCGGCCACGTCCAGACCGCCATCGCGGTGCTTAAAAACTATGAGTTTGAGGAAGATCGCGGCACGACCCGGATCGTGAAAGAGCCGATCGGGGTGTGCGCCTTCATCACGCCGTGGAACTGGCCGGTCAACCAGATCGCCTGCAAGGTCGCGCCCGCCCTGGCCACCGGCTGCACCATGGTGCTCAAGCCTTCGGAAATCGCGCCGTTCAGCGGCTATATCTGGACCGAGGTCCTGGCCGCCGCCGGCGTGCCGCAGGGCGTGTTCAACCTGGTCAATGGCGACGGCCCGACGGTCGGCGCGGCGATGTCCAGCCATCCGGAAGTCGACATGGTGTCGTTCACCGGCTCGACCCGGGCCGGCATCGAGGTGGCCAGGAACGCCGCCCCCACCGTCAAGCGCGTGCATCAGGAACTGGGCGGCAAGAGCCCCAACATCATCCTCGAAGACGCCGACTTCCAGCGCGCCGTCTCGGGCGGCATCGGCTCGGTGATGATGAATTCGGGCCAGTCGTGCAACGCCCCCACCCGCATGCTGGTGCCGGGCCAGAAGATGGACGAGGTCATCGCCATCGCCCGCGCCGCCGCCGAGGCCCACACGGTGGGCGACCCCAACGGCAATTCCAAGATGGGCCCGGTCGTCTCGGACGTGCAGTGGAACAAGATCCAGGGTTTGATCCAGAAGGGCATCGACGAGGGCGCCACCCTGGTCACCGGCGGCACGGGCCGGCCCGAGGGTCTGGACAAGGGCTATTACGTCAAGCCCACCGTGTTCGCCAATGTCACCAACGACATGACCATCGCCAAGGAAGAGATCTTCGGCCCGGTGGTCTCGATCATCGGCTACGACAGCGTCGATGAGGCCGTGAAGGTCGGCAACGACACCGAATACGGCCTGGCCGCCTATGTCTCGGGCAATGACCTGGACGCGGTGCGCAAGGTGGCCGCGCGGCTGCGGGCCGGCCAGGTGATCCTCAACGGCGCCGGCACCGACATGATGGCCCCGTTCGGCGGCTACAAGATGAGCGGCAACGGCCGCGAGTGGGGCGACCACGCGTTCGGCGAGTTCCTCGAGACGAAGGCGATCCTGGGGTACTCGCCGAAGGTGGCGGCGGAGTAGGGGTTACTGCGTTAGACGGGTTTGGAGGGGCGGGGCTGAAGGGCTCCGCCCTTCTTTGTGTTGTAAGCTTGCATTTGCTCCTCCGCGGATTTTGGCAGGCGCATTGCGGTCCGTCTGACCTGTTCCCCTCTGGGGAGGAGCCCCTATGATAGCTATCTAGTCTCGGGGTGAAGCCGATGGATATTGATGCCAAGATCGCGCTAGTCAGTGAATTTCGCGAAAAACTCAAAAGCTACGGTGAAAGCCGCAACCAAAATTATCGCTCCGAGCTCAATAAGTTGATCCGGCCGGTGCGCCGGGAAGTTATGGAAGCTGGATGTTTTCAGACTTTCACGCTTTATCCACCGCCCATGATTGGCGGACCAGTTTTCCACGACGTCGACTTGTTCAGCAGTCTTTTCGAGTCGCA
This sequence comes from Caulobacter sp. FV2ps19, assembly GCF_058681035.1. NCBI lineage: Bacteria > Pseudomonadati > Pseudomonadota > Alphaproteobacteria > Caulobacterales > Caulobacteraceae > Caulobacter > Caulobacter sp. FV2ps19. The sequence continues at coordinate 1,174,675 of NZ_CM178729.1, forward strand.
CTACGGAATGAGTGGAAACTCAAAAGTTATCGACATGCTCGATCAGACACTTGGTGTTTTACAAGACTGGAAGATCAATCCACCGAAGGAAACTGGGTCAATGGAACCTGTTTTTCGAGACCCAATTCAGCGGGGTTATGTGTTTATCGCTATGCCTATGGCCGGCAACAAACCTGAATACGACGACGTTCTCGATGCAATTAAGGCAGCGGCTACCAAGCTTGGCCTCAATGCAGAGCGGGTCGACGAAATTCAAAGTAATGATAGAATTACTGATCGCTTGCTGGAAAGTATTAGGAGGGCGGAATATGTTATCGCCGACCTAACAGATACGCGCGCGAATGTATTCTACGAGGCAGGTTATGCGGCGGGTCTTGGAAAAATTCCGATCTATATCGCTAAAGACGGCACAAAACTTGAATTCGACCTAAAAGACTATCCAGTGATTTTCTTCACTAGTATGCGGTCATTGCGAGAAGGGCTGGAGGCTAGGTTGGCAGGTCTTATGACCAAGCGATCTGGGGAGCCCGTCTAGTTATTCAAAAGCGAACGCCCCGCGTCCCAGCAAGCCCTTCATCTCTTGGAGGCTGCAGCGTGCCGGTCTGGACAGGTCAGTCAAGGACCGCCTCCGGCGGCCGCGTCGCGGCGGCCCGTAGGGCCGTCCTTGAGTGACCTGTCCAGACCGGCGATCGTCTCGCCGTGAGATGAAGGGTTGGCTCCCTTCGGCGCGAAGGGGCTTTCCACACACGCCAACAAAAAGCTCCGTCATTCCCGCCCTTGTGGCGGGAACCCCTCTGTCCGCCGCAGGTGCGGGTGGGGCGGATCGCTGGCGATCCGCTTGCGTCTCACGGGTCAGCTGAACCAGGGGTTCCCGCCACAAGGGCGGGAATGACGGGAGATGGGGTTGGGGGCCAGGGAAGGGCGTCCAGACCGCCGAAGGGCTGGCGCCCTTCGGCGAAGGCTCGGAATGACGGGAGGCTTTGGAGGGGGGCTATCCTCGTCCGCCGCCGCCGCGCGCCGCGCCGCCCAGCGATCCGATCCCGATGAAGAATCCGAAATCGTACCAGCCGCCCGCGTTCGGAAACGCATACATGCGGATGGCGGGATCGAAGAGATGAGCGACCAGGGCGAAGGGCGCGATCAGGCCGTGGACCAAGCCCAACCAAAAGCCCGGCGCGCCGCTGACGTCCGCGACAGGCTGACTGGCGCAGCCGCAGAGCACGAAGAGTAGGAGTGGTCCGATCAACGCCTTGGCCTTGATGGTCATGGTCTGTCCCCCCCCTGGCTTCAAGCGCGGACGCCCCGGCGTCCCGCCAAGCCCCTTCATCTCTCGTAGGCCGCAGCCTGTCCAGACCGGCGATCGTCTCGCCGTGAGATGAAGGGGCGGCACGCCGCGACGGATACAAATCTCCGTTCTCCCCGGCGAAGGCCAGGGCCCAGATCGAACCTACGGAGGGCGGCGCGCCTGGCTTGGTCAGACGGCGCGTCATCCCCAGACGCTCAGGCTGAATCTGGGCCCCGGCCTTCGCCGGGGAGATCGGGTTGAGGGGCTCGGGATGACGGAGGTTTTGTGCGGGGCGAGGTGCTCTGCCCCCCACCCCCACGCAACCTTGACCATAGCGGGCGCGTTTAAGCCCTCCAGACCTCCGGAGACCCCCGCCCCATGACCGCCCCGCCCGCCGACCCTGTCACCTCGCTCTTTGACATGATCGGCAGGGCCGCCTCGGGGGATCCGGTGATGATCCGCAATCTGGTGGCGGTGCTGGGCTCGTTCTCGGTGCGCATCCTGGTGGCCGGCCTGATCCTGGCGGGGACGTTCTGGCTGGCCAAGCGGCTGGCGGGGGTGGTCCGCAGCGGGGTGGCGCGGGTCACCCGCCACCAGCCGGCGGACCCCACCCTGGGCCTGTTCGTGTCCGGGTTGGTCAAGTACGTGATCATCGCCATCGGCCTGATCGCGGTGCTGCAGCAACTGGGCGTCCAGGCCACCTCGGTGATCGCGGTGCTGGGCGCGGCATCCCTGGCCGTGGGCCTGGCCCTGCAGGGCACGCTGAGCAATGTCGCCGCCGGGGTGATGCTGCTGCTGCAACGCCCCTACCGGATCGGCGACCGGGTCGAGCTGAACGGCCGCCAGGGCGTGGTGGCGGGCATGGATCTCTTCAACACCCGCCTGCTCGACTATGACGGCCTGACCCTCTACCTGCCCAACGGCAAGGTGTTCGGCGACATGATCGTCAACATCACCCGGGCGGGCCGCCGGCGGATCGAACTGTCTTTCGACATCGACTACGAGGACGATCTGGACGTCGCCCTGGCCACCTTGCTGGACCTGTCGTCCGCCGACAGCCGGGTGCTGGCCCACCCCGCGCCCTGGGCCCGGGTCACCGGCCTGGTCGACAGCGGCGTCAGCGTCACGGTGCGCTGCTGGACCAGTCCGGACGACTGGCTCGACACCAAGTACGACCTGGTCAAGACGATGAAGGAAGGCCTGGAGGCCGCCGGCCTGACCTTCCCCTATCCGCATCAGGTCAATGTCGAGCGCGCGGCGGTGCGGCCCCCTGCTGCGGCGGCCAAGGCTTTGGCGTCCAAGGCGGCCAAGGATTGATGGAACAGGCGCGGGCTGGACGAAGCGCTCGCGCGCCTACCCCAACCCCGGCGCCGAATACCGCCGCTCCGGCCGCAGCGCGCCGGTGATCAGGAAGAACGCCACCCCCGCCAGCAGCACCGCGCTGGTCGCCACGCTGGCCTCGGGGCCGAAGGCGCCGCCGGTCAGCCACCAGGGCGCGCCTTGCACCGGGGCCAGGTCGACGACCAGGCTGTCGACGGCGACGCGCGCGCCGCTGACGTCCAGGCCAAAACCGACGCCCAGCAGGGTGTTCCAGGCGCTATGCCAGGCGCAGACGCCCCACAACGAGCCTTCCTTGATCGCGTAGAGGCTGATCATCACGGCGAACAGCACCAGATTGACCATGGCCAGGCCCAGTTCGATCGACGGCTTGATATTGCCCGCATGCAGCAGGGCGAAGATCAGCCCGTTGACGACGATGGCGAGGATCAGGCTATGGCGCGAGGCGACCAGCTGCATCAGCCAGCCGCGAAACATGATCTCCTCGGTGGCGCCCTGGACCATGAAGCCGGCGAACAGGGCCAGGATCGGGATGAACAGCGCCGGGCTGGGCGCGCTCCATATGCCGATGCCCTCGATGCGATAGGCGCCCAGGGCCCAGGCCAGGCCGATGGAGGCGATCAGGAAGCCGGCTCCGACCAGCAGGCCGCGGCCGTAGCGGACCAGGGCGTCGCCGTTCAGGCCCAGGGCGGCGGGCGATCGCCGCTCGAACAGCCAGGCCCAGGCGAAGATCATCAGGGCCGTGAAGCCAAAGCCCAGAAGCTGGACCGTCGGGGGCCGCCACTGGGTGCTCAGATCGGCCTGGTGAAAGCCCATCGGCTTGAGCAGGCCAAAGATCGTCAGCAGCTGGCCGGCGATCAGGAAGACCACCATCAGCACGGCGGCGGCGGCGGACCAGGTGCGGCGGTGCCGCGTGGTGCGCGGCGCGTAGAGTTCGATCTTGCTCATGGGGATATCGGCGCCGGGAACGCCTTGCCAATCTTTCAGGACAGGTTGAAGTCGCGGCCATTAGCGACAGGTTTCCCGGAACTTCTATTTAAATATCTGTCACTTGATCGCGCCGGCCTGGGTCGTGGCCGTTGCTGTGCTTTTAGGGCTTCAAGGGCTGTGCGGTGTGGTCGTTGTGGCATTTGCACTCTGGACGCGAACCCGAATCACGCGGCGTGATGATCTCAGGGACGTGCGTTCAGTGAAAAGTCGAGGCGTGGTCATGTCTAGCGTCGAGCAAAGGCCAAGTCCTCCCGTGACTTGGTGGCAACGGCACCCGGTGACGGGTCTGCTGGCGGGATGGGGTCTGATTCTGGCGAGCCTGGCGGGGTGGACCTTCCTGCACTGAAGGGCTGTCGCGCCGGTGGCGCGATGACGGGGATGGCGATCGCGCCGTCCCCGGTCCGGGACGGGGATCAAGGATCCTTCTCCCCCTTGCGGGAGAAGGTGGCGCGCAGCGCCGGATGAGGGGTCGATTGATCTCTCGGGATGGGCGCGCGGCGTTGCGGGATTAGGCTTTGAGGGCGTCGCGACCCCTCATCCGTCAGCCTTCGGCCGACCCCTTCTCCCGCAAGGGGAGAAGGGGGAGCGTGACGCTGGCGCGGGACGCTGACGAGCGTCCGGACAATCGACGCAGCCCCCCAAAAATCTCCCGTATTCTAACCCCACCTCGTCGCGGGGAAGGGCGCAAGGCCAGCGACCGAAGCGGCGGCGGGGTGTGGTCGAGCGGGAAGCTCTCTCGATGGCGGGTAAAGGCCGCCAACCTCTTTTGGTCTCTGGCGGCGGTCGGCCTTGCAGCACAGAAACGACGTGATCAAAACGAGGGTCGGTTAGCAGCAGGCGGGCTGAAAGGTCCGCGGTCCGGTGGAGGCGCTCCTCCATCCGCCCGTCGGGGGCGCGGAGGGTCAGGCGATAACACCGCCCGGCCGGACGCGCTTTCGGATAACGGCGACGCGGAGCGCACGGCTTCGTCGAAACGGTAATCTCTATCTCTCATCCGGGCGAGGCCCGGACGCTCCGCAGCCCTTCCCATCCCTTCAGCGGGTTTCCGCGTGAGGTTGCGGACACTTGCCCCCACCGGACCGCTTCGCGGTCGTCCGCCCCCGGAGGGGGCGGATGAAATCATCTTCCCCCTCCGGGGGAGGAGGGCCGCAGGCCCGGAGGGGGCGAGTCTGGCGGACCCCACGTCCCCTCAACGCAACCTTGCCCTCAGCCCGCATTGCGTTAACGTCTGCTCCAAACAGAACAATGATAACCTAGGGAGTGAGACCATGACGCCAGCCGATGGCGCGTCGCCCCTGCGCGATGTCAGCAAAGTCCCGTTCAAGCCCCTGCCGATGAAGGGCCCCGACGTCAGCGTCGAGCATCGCCCCGACGGCAGCATCGTCATCACCTCCAACCACGCGCCGGGCGAAGGCCCGCGCTCGATCGCCCATCTGCTGGCCCAGAAGGCGGCCGAACATCCTGATCGGCCCTATCTGAAACAGCGCGAGCCGGGCCATGGCCCCTGGCGCGGCGTCACCTACGGCCAGGCCCAGCGCGCGGTCGAGGGGATCGCCCAGTTCCTGCTCGACCAGGGCCTGACCGCCGACGACAGCGTGATGATCCTGTCGGGCAATTCGATCGAGCACGCCCTGATGACCCTGGGGGCCTATGGAGCCGGGGTTCCGGCCGCGCCGATCAGCCCGGCCTACAGCCTGATCTCCACCGATCACGCCAAGCTCAAACACTGTTTCGACAAGGTCGCCCCGCGGGTGGTGTTCGCCCAGAGCGGCGCCCTGTTCGAGAAGGCTCTGGCGACGCTCAAGGCGCTGGATCCGACCCTGACGGTGATCACCGCCGACGGAACCGGTGACGGCGCGCTGAGCTTCGACGCCGTGGCGGCCACCGTTCCCACCGCCGCCGTCGCGGCCGTCCGCGACACCCTGGGCCCGGCCACCGTGGCCAAGTACCTGTTCACCTCCGGCTCGACCGGCCTGCCCAAGGCCGTGCCCCAGACCCACGGCATGATGGCGGGCGTGATCGCCGGCCAGGACGGGCTCAAGCTGGACGAGCCCGAGACCGGCGAGGTGTCCCAGAGCCTGGAATGGATGCCGTGGAGCCATATCTCGGCCGGCAACATCAATTTCAACGCCGTGATCTGGGGCGGCGGCACCCTGCATATCGACGAGGGCAAGCCGCTGCCCGGGATGTTCGAGACCACGATCAAGAACCTCTATGAGGTCTCGCCCGTGGTGTTCGGCTCGGCCCCGATCGCCTTTTCCATGCTGGCCGAGGCGATGGAGAAGGACCCCGTGCTGCGGGCCTCGTTCTTCAAGAACCTGCGCTACATGGCCTATGGCGGGGCGACCCTGTCCAACGACGTCTATACCCGCATCCAGGCCCTGGCCGTCGCCGAAACCGGCCATCGCATCCCGCTGGCCACCATGTACGGCGCCACCGAGACCCAGGGCGTCACCGTCACCCACTGGATCACCGAGCGGGTCGGACTGGTGGGTCTGCCCCTGCCGGGCCTGGCTTTGAAACTGACGCCCAGCGGCTCGAAATACGAGGTGCGGGTCAAGGGCGTGACGGTGACGGCCGGCTATCACAAGGATCCGGACCGGACGGCGGCCGCCTTCGACGACGAGGGCTTCTACTGCCTGGGCGACGCGGCGCGGTTCGTGGATCCGGACGATCCGGCCAAGGGCCTGGTGTTTGACGGTCGGGTCACCGAGGACTTCAAGCTCGACAGCGGCACCTGGGTCAGCGTCGGGGTGCTGCGCCCCGACCTGGTGGCCGCCTGCAGCCCTTATATCGCCGACGCGGTGATCTGTGGGCAGGACAAGGGCTTCATCGGCGCGCTGCTGTGGCCCTCGCCCTCGGGGCTGATGGCTCTGGTCGCCGATCCGGGGCCGGGCACGCCGATGGAGAAACTGGTCGCCTTCCTTCGCGAGCGCCTGGCCGCCTTCAACGCCACGGCCGGCGGCTCGTCGCGGCGGATCAGCCGCTTCACCGTCATGACCGAGCCGCCCTCGATCGACGCCGGCGAGATCACCGACAAGGGCTATGTCAACCAGCGCGCCACGCTGGAGCGGCGGGCGGCCCTGGTCGAGGCGCTGTTCGCCAATCCGCCGGGGGAGGGCGTGATCGAGGTCTAGGGATCAGCCGACGCGCCACTCACCAGGCCAGCCGGGCATGGGCCAGGACCAGGGTCTTGTCCGACAGGCCGGTGGCCATCAGTTCAGGCGGCTTGGCGGCCGGAGGTTGGGCGCCTTGCGGCCAGCCTTCGCGCCGTTCCAGCACCGCCGCCTCGACCCGGCCCGAGGCCCGCGCGGTGAAGCTGAGGGTCACCCCGTTGGGGTCGGGGGCGTAGGCGACCACGGTTGACCAGCCGTCCGGCCGGGTGACCAGGGTGATGGGCCGGCCGTTCAGGCGCGGATCGGTCAGGGCGGTGGTGGCGCGGATCTTCAGGCTCAGCGCCTCGGCCCCGGCGTCAGGCACGACCCGGATCAGCAGGCGATCGCCCGAGCGCTCGGCGGTCAGGACCGGCGGGACCACCTTGGCCAGGCGGGTTTCGGACATCCAGACCGGATCCGGATTGAACGGCGGCAGGGCCTGTTTGCGTGGCGCGGTCCCGCCGTCGGCGATCAGGGTGGCGCGGGTCCAGGCGTCCAGCCGGGGCATGGACGACACCCGCCAGGCCTTGCCGGTCGACGGGTCGGCCAGATAGTGGGCCTCGGTCAGGTTGGGGCGCTGGGGCGAGGCGCCGGGCAGGGCGGCGAACACCGTCAGGCCCGATCCGACGACCAGCAGAGCCGCGACGCCGCGCCAGCTCCAGTCCGACTCGGCGAAGTCGAAGGTCAGAGGCACCAGGGCGGGCGCGGCCAGCAGCACGAACACCGCCAGGACAGCGGGCTCCATCAGACCGACGCCGGCGAAGGTCCAGGCGCCCCAGGCGGCCAGTTGGGCGGTGATCAGCACGGCGAGCAAGCCGATGGCCAGGGTCACGGCCAGGGCCACCCGGCGGTCGCGGGTGCCACCCAGGCCCAACGCCAGGGTGGCGCCGAGGCCGGCGATCAGCAGCGGCCAGGTCAGCATCACGGTGGCGCCGGGGGCCAGGATCTGGGCGGTCAGGGCCAGCAGGAACAGGACCTTCAGGCCGCCGATCCACACGCCCAGCACGCCGATCGGCCCGCCCAGCGCCGCCCAGACCAGCACGGCCACGGCGACGCCCAGGCCCAGGCCCACAGGATCAAAGCCGCCGACCGCGCTGCAGGCGCCGCCCAGGGCCAGGGCGATCAGACTGGGCCAAAGGCGTTGCAGACCCCGGGCCTGGGCCGTGATCACCGCCAGCCCGACCCCGGCGCCGAGGGCGGCGGCGCCCAGCAGCAGCAGGTTGAAGCGGCCCAGCAGGTCATACAGTCGCTGCTCGCTGTCGAGGCTCAGCAGTCGGCCCAGCAGGTGCAGGACCAGGGCGCTGGCCAGCAGCAGCAGCAAGGCGCCGGCGACGCCCCGGGCGATCTGCGTGAGGCTGGTCCCCTTCAGGGTCAGGGCGCGGAAGGCGACAAAGCCGATCATCCCGGCGGCCAGGACCAGGAGACCCCAGCCCACCGCGGTGGAATAGCTGATCAGGAACAGGCCCAGCACGTCGGAATAGATGGCGTTGGGCGTCCGGGCCGGCAGGGCGGCGGCGCTGGCCAGGGCGCGGGCGGTCGGCAGGACCTCGTCGCCGATATGCTGCAGGCTGCCCTGGTCCAGCCGGTCGGGCGTCGACAGCGGCGTGTGGTAGGCCAGCTGGTTGTCGATGATCGCGAAGTTCAGGCCTGGAAGGTCCGCCTTCACCGCATGGGTGAAATCGGTGTCGTTGGGCATTTTCTCATAGACGGTCGAGGCCAGGGAATTGGCCGAGGGCCGCTTGGCCGACCGGCCCATCAGGGCCAGAAGTTCGCCGTTGCCGGGTCCGGTCTGGAACATGGCCGCCCGGCCGGCGTCGCCGCGAGCCTCCATGTTCAGCACCACGCCCACACGGGCCACCAGCGGGTCGCGGGCGAAGAAGGCGTCGGCCCCCAGCAGACCCGCCTCCTCGCCGTCGGTGAACAGGAAGATGACGTCGCGGGCCAGGGGCGGGCCGGCCTTCAGCGCTCGCGCGATCTCCAGCGCCGCCGCCGCGCCCAGGGCGTCGTCGGCCGCGCCGGGCGAATTGGGCACCGAGTCATAGTGGCTCATGATCAGCACGGCCGGCAGGTCGCGCGACTGGCCCGGCAGGATCCCGATCACATTCTGCACGGCCGCGACGCCCAGCACGGTTCCGTCACGCGAATAGGGTCGGGCCCCGTCGCCGGGATGCACCGAGACCTCAAGTCCCAGTTCGCCGATCCGCGCCAGCAGGTGGTCGCGGACCTGGGCGATGGCGGCCGAGCCGATGGGGTGGGGGCGCTGGGCGATGGCGCGGACATCGACCATGGCCCGCACCGCCGAGAAGGCCGTGGCGGGGGCGGAGGCCTCGACCGGTTTGGGCGTCTTCTGGGTCAGGGCCCCCAGGCCCAGGCCCAGCGCCAGACAGATCCAGAAACCCAGTACCCTGATCGCCTTCACGGTCTTCGCCTCGCGCTTCGAATCCCCAGAGCCTTTTAGCTTCACATGGAAACATGTGAAGCGCTCAAAAAGGCTCTAAATCATACACTTAGAGCGCGATTGCCGCCGAAACCGCGTACACTTTCGGCTATCGCGCTCCAGGATAGGGTGCGTCGGGTCGGTCGTGATCGGAAGGCCAAAAGAAAAAAGGGCGACCTGGTTGCCCAGATCGCCCTTCCTTCATCCGAAAGCCGAAGGCCCTGCTCGCTTTGGAGAGCGGGCCCCCGGATCCCCTCCCGGTTAGAACTTCGCCCGCAGCGTCACGCCGTAGGTGCGCGGCGCGCCGAGGAAGGCGTCATAGGTGATGGTGTCCTTGGACGCCACATAGGTGGGGCTTGTGGCGCTGATGCCCGAAGAGCCTTGCAGGGTGCCGTTGAAGGCGACCTGCATATAGTCTTCGTCCAGCAGGTTCTGGCCCCAAAGCTCCACCGTCCAGGCTTCGTCGGCGTCACCCAGACCGATCCGGGCATTGACCACCGTATAGGCCTTCTGGACCTTGGGCGGGAACAGGTCCGAGCCGGTGTTGTAGGACGAAGAGTACTTGGCGCCGACATTGAAGCGCGCTTTCAGGCTGTCGCCGACCCGGTGCTCATAGGTCATCGAGCCCGAGGCCGAATATTCCGGCGCCAGCGACAGACGGCTGCCCGGCAGAAGCGCCAGAGCGTTGGTCGGATCGTTGGGAACCTTCTGGTCGCCATATTCGGTCTTGGCGTAGGTGAAGCCGCTCTGAACCGTCAGGCCGCGCACCGGGGTGAACCACATGAAGTCGGCGTCGACGCCCTGCGAGGTCACTTCGGGGATCGAGCGCACCGCGAACGAGGTGCCCAGGAAGGTGTTGAGCTGGAAGTCGGTGAACTTCTGGTAGAAGCCCGTGAAGTTCAGCAGCACCGAGCGGTTGAAGAGCGTGTTCTTCAGGCCGATTTCATAGCTGTCGACGAACTCGCCGTTGAACGAGGTGTCATAGATCGGCAGCACGCCGACGCCGCCGCTGGGCAGGCCGTTGGACGACTGGGTGCGGTCGAGGTTATAGCCGCCGCCCTTGTAGCCCCGGGCGTAGGACGCATAGCTGAACACTTCCGGCGAGAAGCGATAGGCCGCCTTGATCGTGCCCGACCATTCCTTGTCGGTGCGCGACTGTTCGGTGTGACGCTTGTCGAACAGGGGGTTGGCCCAGGGCAGACACAGATTGCCGACGATGGTCGGGGTGGCCGCCGCGCCGACGATGCTGGCGATGCGAGCCTGGCCCGCCGCGGACAGGGCCACGCCGCAGCCGACGCCGCCGTCCGAGTTGGACTGGTTGGTGGTCAGGTCCTTCTTGTCGATGCTGTAGCGCAGACCAGCGGTGATGCTGAAGGCGTCGGTGAACTGGTAGGTGTTGTTGGTGAACAGGGCGACCGTCTTGGCGCGCTGGTTATAGGAGTCATAGAGACCCTGGCCCGGCGTGAACGTGGTGTTCGGCGCGCGGCCGGTCAGCAGCGAGACGAAGTTGGCGACACCGCCGGGCGCCACCGAGGCTGACAGCAGGCGACCCAGATACTGCTCGTAATCATTGCCATAGAGGAAGTTGGCCTTGGTATCGAGGCGCTCATCGGCCAGGAACGTGCCGACCAGCCAGTCGAGGTTGCCGGTCTTGCCCGCCAGGCGCAGTTCCTGGGTATAGGTGGTGAACTCGCTGTAGTTGGTGCCGTCCTTGTTGCGATAGGCGAGGTCGGCGGTGCTGAAATCGCTGTCCTGGCCGTTGTCGGTGCGCCAGTTGCGGATGGCGGTGATCGAGGTCAGCTCGCCGATCGGCAGGTCGATCTTGCCTTCCAGCGAAATGCCCTTGTCCTCGATCGAGGACGGCGCGCCGCGGTTGGAATAGGCGACGCGGTCGAAGGGCTTGGCGACGGGCGCCACGGCTTCGCCGCCGGCCAGCAGGTTCAGGACGCCCGCCGTCGGGCCAGTGCGGATCTGCACGGCGCCGCAGCAGTTTTCATCACGCTTGGTATAGTCGGCGATCAGCTTGAAGGTGGCCTCGTCGTTGGGGATGAACAGCAACTGGCCGCGGACGGTATAGAAGCCCTGATCCTGATCCTGATCGCGGTCCGTCGGGCCCTTGCCGTTGACGACGTCGATATAGCCGTCGCGCTCGCGCGCCGCGACATACAGGCGACCTGCCAGGGTGTCAGTGCCGAACATCGGGCCGGTCACCGAGGCCGACACGCCGTGGGCGTTGAAGTTGCCGACGGTGGCTTCGGCATTGGCCTTGAAGCCAAACTCCGGCTCCTTGGTGACGATGTTGATGACGCCGGCCGAGGTGTTCTTGCCAAACAGGGTGCCTTGCGGGCCCTTCAGGACCTCGATGCGCTCCATTTCGCCCAGATCGCCGAACGACACGCCGTTGCGGGGGCGATACACGCCATCGATCACGACGCCGACCGAGCTTTCCAGACCGGGATTGTCCCCGACGGTGCCGACACCGCGCACGCGGGCGGTGGTCGAGGCTTCCGATGTCGTCGAGGTGACGGTCAGGCCGGGGGTCAGGATCGTCAGATCCTTGATGTCCTTGACGCCGGTGTCTTGCAGCAGCTTGGCGCCGACGGCGGTCACCACCACAGGCACGTCCTGCAGGTTCTGCTCGCGCTTCTGCGCGGTGACGACGATGCTGTCGACGGTAAGGGTTTCGGTTTCCTGGGCCTGAGCGACGCTAGAGACGGTCAGACCAGCGAGCACGACGGCGGACGCCGTGCCGCAAAGCACCTGGGTAAAGCGCATTTCCTACCTCGGTTCATTATGCCGCCCGCGCTTGCATCGCTGGCGGCTGTTTTTAATTGGTCACCCGAACGATTGTTCGAATGGACACCCCAGAGTTACGGAGCGTCCCGCTGCAATTCAAGTGAAAACCCTTAGATATAAATGGTTCAGCATGGCCTGTTGCCCAGAAGCGACAGCGTTATGCGGCCATTCCGGAAACCGTAAGATTGCGTTCGAGCGCCTTGTCAGACCGCGTCGGGAGGCTCATCTGCGAGCCATGAGACCCTCGTCCGCCTATCGTCCCGATCCGAAGTTCATGACCTTGGGCGGCGACTTCGCCGATCCGGTGGCCGCCGCGGACTTCCCCATGACCCGCCTGCGCTTCCGAAATGATCGCGCGGCGGCGAGCGTGGGGCTGGACGGCCTGACCGATCCTGAGTGGATCGCGACGTTTGGCCGTTTTGAGCCGTTGCCGGACAATCAGCCCCAGCCCCTGGCCATGCGCTATCACGGTCATCAGTTTCGCAGCTACAATCCCGATCTGGGCGATGGGCGCGGCTTCCTGTTCGCCCAGCTTCGCGAGGCGGGGACGGATCGGCTGCTGGATCTGGCCACCAAGGGCTCGGGCCAGACGCCCTGGTCGCGACAGGGCGACGGTCGGCTGACCCTGAAGGGCGGCGTGCGCGAGATCCTGGCGGCAAGCCAGCTGGAAGCGCTCGGCGTCCCGACCTCGCGCGCCTTCTCGCTGGTCGAAACCGGGGAGGACCTGCAGCGCGGCGACGAGCCCAGCCCGACGCGCTCGGCGGTGCTGACCCGCCTGTCGCACAGCCACATCCGCTTCGGAACCTTCCAGCGTCAGGCCTATCTGGAGCGCCCGGACCTGATCACGGTCCTCGTCGATCACGCGGTCGAGACCTACTATCCGCATCTGGCCAATGAACCCGATCGGCCCGCCGTCCTGATGGCGGCGGTGGTCGCCGCCAGCGCCAGGCTGCTGGCCGGCTGGATGGCGGCGGGCTTCGTCCACGGCGTGCTTAACACCGACAACATGGTGATCACCGGCGAGAGCTTCGACTACGGCCCCTGGCGGTTCCTGCCGCGCAATGATCCCAATTTCACCGCCGCCTATTTCGACCACAACGGCCTCTACAGCTTTGGCCGTCAGCCCGAGGCGGTGTTCTGGAACCTGCAGCAGCTGGCCGCCTGTCTGACCCTGGTCACCGACCAGGCGGGTTTGCTGGCGGCGCTGAACGGCTTTTCCGACGCCTATCGCGACGCCCTGCGTGCGGCGATCCTGCGACGGCTGGGCCTGAAATCCCGCGATCCGGCGTCTGACATCGACCTGGTCAGCGCCGCCTTCAAGGCCCTGGCCGGCGGCGGCGAGGCGCTGCGCTGGGAGCCATTTTTCTTCGACTGGTTCGGCGGCGCCGCTTCGGATACCCGCGCCATGGCCGGCCCCCGCGCAGGGCTTTATGGCGAGGAGGCCTTTGTCGACTTCCGGCGGCGGCTGGCGGATTTCGAGCCCGAACGGCCACAGCGCCTGGCGCACCCGGCTTTTGGCCGGGAGGAGCCGGAAGAGTTGCTGATCGATGAGGTCGAGGCTCTGTGGGCCCCCATCGCGGCCGGGGATGACTGGGCGCCGCTGTACGCCAAGCTCGACCGGATCGAGGCCACGCGACAGGCCTATGGTTTCGGGAGCGCGAGCGACGGCGGTGGCTCTAGCAACGCGGTCTGAACTTTTCTGTTCGGGTCCGGAACAATTGTCACGGTTCGGGCTTATTGCTCTACATTCTGACGCTCGCTGAGGCTTTTCGGAGAGACCCCATGCGCTTCTTCCAACCCCTGACCCTTCTGTTCCAGCCGATCATGCTGGTCGGGGCTGTGGCCATGTCGTTCGTCGGCGCCCTGGGTATCCCAGGCTGCGCCCGCGCAATCAGCGAGTGCCTCAACGAGGCCCGCGAGGTCGCCTGAGTCCTGTCGGGTCAGACGGCCCGTCGTTCGCCTCGCTGAGCCGTCAGCCCGTCTTGGACCGGCGCTGACGCGCGCCCCGCCTCGCGAAGCGCGAGCGGGGTCGGTTGTGTCTATCAATAGGCTTCAAGCGGCCAGCGCCGCTTTCAGATCCGCCGCCAGGTCGCCCTTGTCGGCGACCCAGACATCCGCAAGCTTCAACCACTCGGCCATCACCCTGAGCTCCTGGGCGAGGGCGGCAGGCGTCTCGCCATTGGCGACCGGTTCGGCGTGCGTCGCCTGAACCAGGAGGCGGCCCGTCTTGCGGTCGGCCTTGAGGTCGACGCGGGCGGTCAGGACGTCGCCCTGCAGGAATGGCAGCACATAATAGCCGTGGGTGCGCAGATGGGCCGGGGTGTAGATTTCCAGCCGGATGCGGGCGTCGAAGATCCGTTCGGTCCGCTCACGAAACCAGATCAGGTTGTCGAACGGCGAGAGCAGGGCGCGAGCGTCGATCTTTCGGGGCCGCGCCGCGCCCTCGGCCACATAGGCCGTCTGGTCCCAGCCCTCGACCTTGGCGGGGGTGAGCACGCCCATCTCCACCAGTTCGGCGATGCGGGCGCGGCTCTCGGCGGGGCCCATCCGGAAATAGTCTCGCAGGTCGCGTTCGGTGGCCACGCCCATCGCCTTGGCGGCGCGAGCGATCAGCGCGCGGTGGGCGTCCTCGCGGCTCGGCGTGGGCGCATCGCGGATGACGGCGGGCAGCACCTGCTCGGGCGTGCCGTACACCCGCTCGAAGCCGGCCCGGCGCGTGGCGGTGGTCAGCTCGCCGGCCCAGAACAGGCATTCGACGGCGCGCTTGGACTCGCTCCAGCCCCACCAGCCGCCGGGCCCCTTCTTGGCCCCGATCTCCAGTTCGCCAGCCGAAAGCGGGCCGCGTCGGCGGATCTCGTCCAGCGCCTTGGCGATCAGGTCGGGATGGCTGTCGAGAAACCTGGCCACGCCCTTCCAGACGCCGACCCCGGCCCTGGCGTCGTCCATCCGCCAACGGAACAAGGGGTGCAGGTCGCGCGGCATCAGCGACGCCTCGTGACCCCAGTATTCGACCAGGTCAGGCTTTTTCCCCCAGGCGACGTCTTCCAGAAGGGTGCGCGGATAATCGCCCAGTCGCGAAAACAGCGGCAGATAGTGTGAGCGCGACACCACGTTCACCGAGTCGATCTGCAACAGACCCAGGGTGTCGATGGTCGAGAGCACATGCCGCCGGCCCGGCGCGGCGGGGCGCGCCTTGCCAAATCCCTGCGCCGCCAGCGCCATACGCCGCGCCGTCGTGGCGGAGAGTGTCTCGATCATGGCCGGAGTTGAGCATCGGCCAACGGACCTGTGCAAGCGGCCCGCGCCCAGACTTGTCAGCAATCAGGCTTGGCCCTACCCAGGCGCTCATGATCGTCTTGGAAAACGGCGCGGCGCGCCTTGAGCTTTCTCCCGAGGTCGGCGGCGCCGTCACGCGGTTCACCGTGGGCGGGCGAAACGTCCTGCGCCCCACGCCGGCGGGCGCGACCGACGCGCTGGATACGGCCAGCTTCCCCCTGGTCCCGTTCTGCAACCGCATCCCCCAGGGCCGGTTCGCGTTCGGGGGCCGCGCGGTGACCCTGCCGCCGAACCTCGGCGACCATCCCCACGCGCTGCATGGCCAGGGCTGGCGCGCCGCCTGGACGGTCGAGACGGCCACCGGGGCCGAGGCTGTCCTCGCCTATGATCACGCGCCGTCGGACTGGCCCTGGGCCTACCGCGCCGAGCAACGCATCGTGCTGGGCGAGGCCAGCCTGTCGATCGCCCTGTCGGTGACCAATACCGGCGATGAGCCGATGCCCGCCGGCCTGGGCTTCCACCCCTATTTCCCGCGCCGCGCGGGCGAGGTCCTCAAGGCGTCGGTCGACGGCGTCTGGATGATCGACCAGGACGTCCTGCCCACCGTCCTGCACAAGGGCGTCTGGGGCCCCGACTGGGCGCGCGGCGCGGCGGTCGAGGGCCATGACGGGCTGATCGACCATTGCTACACGGGCTGGACCCAGGCGGCCGCGCTGTCCGCGCCGGGCCTGCCGACCACGACGATCACCGCCGCGCCGGAGTGCCGCTGGCTGCACGTCTATGTCCCGCCGGGCGAGGACTTCTACTGCGTCGAACCCTGCGCCAGCCGGCCCAACCCGTTCGGCGCGGGCGAGTCGGGGATGGTGACCCTGGCGCCGGGCCAGAGCCATGCGGTGTGGATGGCGATCGCGGGGTGAAGCCGACGGCCGATAGCGCCACGTGAATGGCTTAAAACGAGGGAAGATCGTCATTGTCGCCCCGACCTCGCCGGGCCAGACGTCGAGCCTGGAGGTACGACATGGCTCTTGAACTCAGGCCCAACTGCGAATGCTGCGACAAGGACCTCCCGCCGGCCTCGGGCGAGGCCCGGATCTGCACCTACGAGTGCACCTTCTGCAACGACTGCGTTGAGCAGGTCCTGCGCAACGTCTGCCCCAACTGTGGCGGCGGATTTGTCCCCCGGCCGATCCGGCCGTCAAAGGACTTGCGGCCTGGTCTGGGCCTGCCCAGCCGGCCGGCGAGCACCCAGCGACGCAGCCTGTCCTATTCGATGTCCGAAGTGAGAGCCTTCAGCGCACAGCTGGCCGGCACGCCGCCCGCCGAGCGATGACCTCAGGCTTCTGGCGTTGAGTTCAAGGTCCGGTTTCGGGCGCGAGTCTTATTTCTGGACTCGACCCATTGCGGCCGTTCGGAAATAGGCGCCGCCTTTGATAACCGTCATCCCGGGCCTTGTGCCCGGGACCCCTCTATCCGCCGCAGGTGCGGGAGTGGCGGATCGCAAGCGATCCGCTTGTGCTTCACGCGCCCTCTGAACGAGGGGTTCCGGGCACAAGGCCCGGAATGACGGGATTTATTAAGGGCGGCTAGGGGGCGCCATCCGCCCCGAACAGACCCTCGCAAGGTCCGTTATCCGCGCCCTCAGCTGATCCCCGCCGCCGCCTTCAGGCGCCGGACCATGTCCATCGACATATAGCCGTCGGCCGGCAGGTCCCGGCTGCGCTGCCAGTCGCGCAGGGCCTTGCGGCTGCCCGCGCCGATCACCCCGTCGGGCGGACCGGGATCGAAGCCCAGGCGGGCCAGGGCGATCTGGGCGGCCATGCGGTCGGACAGCGACAGCGGCGCGTCGACGGGCCAGGTTCCGACCAGAGGTCCGCCGCCGGCGAAGCGATCGGCCAGCAGGCCGATGCCCAGGGCGTACGAGGTGGAGTTGTTGTACTTGCGGATGGCGAAGTGGTTGGGCAGGGCCAGGAAGGCGGGTCCCGTCGCTCCGGCCGGCAGGATCAGGCCCGCCAGCGAGGCGGCGTCGGCGCTGGTCCAGGGCAGGCCGTCAGCGCGCTTGACGCCCTTGGCTTCCCACCAGGACGGCAATTCGCGCGGACCTTCGGCGAGGCCGTAATCGAAGCCCGGAGGCAGGATCACTTCCTTGGCCCAGCCGACGCCGGGCTTCCAGCCGCCCTTGGCCAGCAGATTGGCCGCGGAGGCCAGGGAATCGGCGTCCGAGCCCCAGATGTCGCGCTTGCCGTCGCCATCGGCGTCGACGGCGGTGGTGCGGTAGTTGCTGGGCAGGAACTGGGTTTGACCCATGGCCCCGGCCCAGGAGCCCTTGAGCTGGTCGCGGGTGGTCTCACCCGAATCGATGATCTTCAGGGCCGAGATCAGCTCGCCCTCGGCCCATCCGCGTCGGCGGCCGTCGGCGGCCAGGCTGACCATTGAGCGGACCACGTCGAAATTGCCCTGGATCTTGCCGAAGGCCGATTCCATCGCCCAGACGGCCAGCAGGATGTCGCGCGGCACGCCGTACTGGCGTTCGATGTCGGGCAGGAAGGCCAGTTCGGTGCGCTTGCGGCGACCCAGGGCGACGCGGTCGTCGCTGACGACGCCCTTGAGGTAGTCGCCCACAGGCTTGGAGAATTCGGGTTGGCGGCCATCGAGGCTGATGACCCGGGCGTCAGGCGTCACGCCGCCCAGTTCTCGCTCCAGGAAGGGGCGGCTCAGGCCTGCGCCCTCCGCCCGAACCATGAAGTCGCCCAGCCAGGTGTCGAAGCTCAACTCGCCCGGCGGAACGGGCGTGGCCGTCGGCGGCGAGTCCTGGGTCTGGGGACTGACCGCCGCGACGGGCGTCGTCATGGCCGCACTGAGCGGTGTCAGCGGTCCCTGCGGAGAGGTGTCCGCGCAACCGGCGAGCAGGAGAATGAGAAAAAGGCTACGATCCATTCGGACAAGCTAGCGGCATCCGCGTGAAGTCTTCAATCACAAGGCCGACAGAGCGGTGAAGTTTCCCGGCGCCGTTCGGTCAGATTGTATCGCCTGAGGGTGAAGGTCCGCATTGACTCCGGCGGCGCCCTTGCCTATACGCCCACCCTCCGAAACACCCGGATGTTCTGGCCGCCCCTTTGGCGATTCCGAACCTCTCCGCTGAATATAGAGACGGTCATGAAGGTTCGTAGCTCGCTGAAGTCGCTGAAGTCGCGTCACCGCGACTGCAAGTTGGTGCGTCGCAAGGGCATCATCTACATCATCAACAAGACCGACCCGCGCTTCAAAGCCAAGCAGGGCTGATGATGCTGAAGCCTTCCCTCTTCGGGATCGAAGAGGACAAGAAGGCTTCATCTCCAAGGAGAAGAGCGTGACGGGCGCCGAAACCGGCATCCACTTTCAGCTGTCACGCTCTGTCGATGGGCCCCGGGCGCTGCTCTGGGACGTCGGCAATGTCATCGTGCGCTGGAACCCGCGCACGCTCTTTGCGAAGATCTTCAGGGAGCCCGCCGAACTCGACGGGTTCCTTTCGCATGTCTGCACCATGGACTGGCATGGCGAGACCGATCGCGGCCTGTCCTTCGCCGACAACATCGCCCGCCTGACGCCGCAGCATCCGCACTATGCCGAGCAGATCGCCGCCTGGTGGGGCCGCTGGCCGGAAATGTTCTCGGGGACCATCGCCGAGACGGAAGGCGTGATGGACGATCTGGCCGCGCGGGGCGTCCCGCAGTTTGGCCTCACCAACATGTCCAGCGAGACCTGGCCTGACGTCCAGGCGATGAGTCCGGTGTTCCGACACTTCCAGGATGTGATCGTTTCCGCCGAGGAGCAGGTCATCAAACCCGAGCGGCGGATCTACGAGATCGTGCTGGAACGCACGGGTCTGGCGCCGCGCGACCTGCTGTTCGTCGATGACAACGCCGCCAATATCGCCGCCGCCGACGCGATGGGTTTTCACACCCACCTCTTCACCGATCCGGCGGCCCTGCGGCCGATGATCCAGGCGCACGGCCTGCTTTAGCCCCGGTCCGAAAAGGAAAGCGCGACGCGGGCGCAAAACCGGTTCCCACTTTTGCCGGCCGCGCCTATGGTCCGCGCCCAATTCCACCCCTGCCTGAAGAGCTTTCCGTCATGGCCGACGACGCCGCCCACGCCGACATCCTCAACTCCACCGCCCAGGGCCAGCTGAAGAGCATCATTGAGCGCATCGAGCGCCTCGAGGTCGAAAAGGCCGAGGTCGCCGAACAGATCAAGGAAGTCTATCTCGAAGCCAAGGGCAACGGCTTCGACGTCAAGATCCTGCGCAAGGTGGTTCGCATCCTCAAGCAGGACCGCGCCAAGCGTCAGGAAGAGGACGCCATCCTCGACCTGTATCTGTCGGCGGTCGGCGCGATCTGAGGTCTTTATCCTTGGCCGGCGCGCGAACGCGCGCCTCGGGATTTTTGCGGGGTGCGGTTTGGCGCGGCTTGGGGAATAGTTCCCGTCGATGCGCGCCAAGCCCCCCGATCCTCGTGCCCAGGCCAAACGCTCCGCCCTGAACGCGCTCAAGCGCGCCAGGCGGGCGGCCGAGAAGAGCGGGATCGCCCTGTCCGATTGGGAGGGCGAGTTCCTGGGCTCGGTCACCGAGCGGGTCGAGACCTATGGCCGGGCCTTCGCCGATCCCGAAAAGGGCGGCCGGGACCAGGCCCTGTCGGCCAATCAGGCCATCAAGCTGAAAGAAATCGTCGCCAAGGCGAAGGGCGAAAAGAAGCCCATGAAGCGCGGGCGGGGCTTTGGCAGGCGCGAACGGCCTGGGCCCGCCGAGGTTGAGGCTGACGCCGACGACTGAAGCATTTTGCGGAAAAGTGGACGCCGGTTTTCCGCAAAAACGATGCGAAAACAAAAACCTGGAGCAAGGCGCGTGAGTCCTATTTCACGCGCCTTGCGCTAGGGCGCGATGGGTGTTGGTCGTGACGCAATCGTTGCGCAGGAACCCTTCGGGGGGACGCCGTGTTAAGTGTCGTGCTGCGCCCGACTTGGCCAGACGGTAACCATCGGCCTTCGAACATGTCCCCTGAAAATCTTACTGAAAAACAACGTTCGTCGAACCTTGTTAAGGTGTTGGTAACCGGCCGAGGCCGACACTAGGCCGCTCCAGTTACAGCTTAACTGAAACATAGAACGCTCGTCCGGTGGGGGCGACGTTTACCTCTTGCGCGCGTGGACCCTGATCTGCATCGGCGCTGGAATAACGCTGACAGTAAGGGACAGGCGCCAATGGCGACAACTTATGAATATCTCTTGCGAAGAAAGGCGGACCTAGAGGTCCGCATGGTTGAAGCCCAAAAGCGCGCCCTGGCGCCCTTTGAGGGTGAGCTGCGGGCGATCAGCCTGGCCCTGGGCGCCATCGAGCGCGCGGGTCTCGGCGAGGACCGTGTCACCGGGGAGCATGCCTCGTTCGCCAACGCCGCGCCAACCAAGCGCGGGCGGCGCAGCCGTTCGACCGGCGATATGATCCTGATGGCTCTGCAGCGCGGCGGCGCCGGCCGGGCCGTGTCTGAAATCGCTGAACAGCTTGAACGCCGCTGGAACCGGTCCGTCCCGGTGGCGACGATCACGCTGGAACTGCAGCAGCTCGAACTGGACGGTGTGGTGACACGCGGTCCGGCGGGTTGGAGCCGCGCGGCGGGCGCGGCCGCTGGCGATACGCCGTCAGCTGAAGACGGCGATATCGCCCAGGTGGCGTGACCCTAGGCCTGGCGGGGCGCCTGGCGGGGCGCCTTCCAAGGCTTGATCAAGGTTTTCAGACGTTGATCGCGCGAAACGGGGCGCAGGACGATGATCATCAGCCAGCCTCCTTCATATCCACATCGATGCCCTGCTCTCGCACCTTGCGATAGAGCGTGGATCGGCCGATGCCGAGACGGCGGGCCACTTCGCTCATATGGCCGGCATAGACGTCGATGGCGTGCTGAATCAGATCGCGTTCGATGTCTTCCAGAGTTCGCAGATGGCCGCGGTCATCCAGAATACGCACCGGCGCGTCGGCCGGGGCGCTGAGCATGGCTGCATGGGTGGCCTGCAGCACCGCCGGCAGGTCGGGTTGGCCGGCGGCGGGCGGCAGGGCCTCGATCGGGGCCGCAAGCCCCGAGATCGCCGGGAAGTCATAGGGCTGCAGATAGGGCGCATCGGCCAGAACAATGGCGCGATAGACCGTATTTTCCAGCTGGCGGACATTGCCGGGCCAGTCAAAGGCGGTCAGCAGGGCCAGGGTTTCGGGCGACGCGCCGATGACGCGCTTGCCCTCTTCCACGTTGAAGCGGCGGATGAACGCTTCGACCAGGGCCGGGACGTCCTCGCGACGTTCGCGCAGGGACGGGGCCTCGATCGGAAAGACGTTCAGGCGATAATAGAGGTCCTCGCGGAACCGGCCCTGGGCCACGGCCTGGGCCACGTCGCGATTGGTCGCGGAGACGATGCGTACATCGACCTTCTGCGAGCGCTTGGAGCCGATCGGGTCGATCTCGCCCTCCTGCAGGGCGCGCAGCAGTTTGACCTGCATGTCCAGCGGCAGCTCGCCGACCTCGTCGAGGAACAGGGTGCCGCCGTCAGCTTCCTTGAACTTGCCCAGATGCTTGTCGGTGGCGCCGGTGAAGCTGCCCTTCTCGTGGCCGAACAGGATCGACTCGACGAGGTTCTCGGGGATGGCGCCGCAGTTGACGGCCACGAAGGGCTTTCCGGCGCGGTCGGAGCTGCCGTGCACGGCGCGAGCGATCAGCTCCTTGCCGACGCCGCTTTCGCCGGTGATCAGGATCGGGATGGCGCTCTTGGCGGCGCGCTCGCCCATCCGCTTGACCAGGGTCATGGCCGGCGAGGTTCCGATCAGGTCGGCGAAGGTGGTCTTGCCGCCGGCCCGCTTGGTCAGGCGCTCGACCTCGCCCTTCAGGTCGCCCATCGACAGGGCGTTGCGGATCGACACGGTGATCCGTTCGGGGCTGGCGGGCTTGATGAAGAAGTCGGTGGCCCCGGCCTGCATGGCCTTGACCACGGTGTCGACGCCGCCGCTGGCGGTCAGCACGATCACGGGCTGGGTAAAGCCGCGGGCGCGCATTTCCTTCAGCGCGTCCTGGCCGCACAGGCCCGGCATCACCAGGTCCAGCAGGATGACGTCGACGGGCGCGCCGGAGGCCAGATGGGCCATGGCCGCGTCGCCGCTCTCGGCGTGCGACACGACGAACCCGTCGCGTTCGAGCACGGCCTGGATCAGGCGACGTTGAGTCGGATCGTCATCGACGACGAGAACCGTCTTGGACATAGGAAAACACCCATCATAACCGGCCGCGTCCAACGTGGGACAGGGCTCTTGTTGGTTCAGAGTGATACAGCAGGGGTGTAAAGACCGGGTTTCGGAGACGTGTCCGGGGCCTTAACGGACGCGCTTAACAGGGTCTCAACAGAGCGCCCCGCCGGGCGGTTGCCAGGCGCGCGGTTTGGCGATCATTGTTACGCCATGATCGACGACGCCGCCCTTCGCGCCCTGGCGCTGGACCTGCCCGAGGTTGAAGTGGGCGGCGACCCTTACGCTTTCTCGGTCGGCGGCAAGGGTCTGACCTGGGCCTATCTCGCGCGATCGGCGCCCAAGGCCAGGCGCGAGCGGGTTGCGGGTGTGATCGCCATCCGCTGCCGGATCGAGACCAAGGAGCTGCTGATCGAGGCCGCGCCGGATCGCTTCTTCACCGACGACCACTATCGCGGCTATCCGGCGGTGCTTGTCCGGCTGGCGCAGATCGACGAAGCTGAGCTGGGCGGACTTTTGCGCGAAGCCTGGCGGATCATGGCGCCCAAGGCGCTGCGCCGCCGAATCGAGTCGGTTGAGGGCGCCGAGACCTAGGTCGCGATCGGAGAGTCGATGTTTGTCGGACACTATGCCGCCGCGCTCGCCGCCAAGGCCGCTGAGCCCCGCGCGCCACTTTGGGGCTATGTGCTGGGCTGCCAGGCGCTGGACATCGGCTGGAGTGTGCTGGTGATGACGGGCGTTGAGCGGTTGCGGGTGGATCCGTCCCTGCCGGGCAGCGCGCTGATCCTGGATCACATGCCCTACACGCACAGCCTGCCGGCCGCCGTGCTGTGGTCCGTCGCGGTCGGACTGGTCCTGACCGTTCTGCTGAAGCTTCCGCGCTGGGCCGGGGTGATGGTCGGGCTGACCGTTTTCTCGCACTGGGCTACGGACTTCCTGGTTCACAGGCCTGATCTTGAGCTGTGGTTCGGCGGCGCCAAGGTGGGCCTGGGATGGTGGAACTACCCTGTGGCTGAACAGGCGCTGGAGATGGGTCTTCTGGCCATGGCGGGTTCAGTGTGGGGCTGGCGACGCGCGCGGGAAGGGCGGGCGTGGTGGCCGGCGCCGCTGTTCCTGGCCGCTTTGCTGACACTGCAGGTGTTCGCCATGCTGTCGCCGGCCGAGGTCGATCCGGTCGTTTTCGGCGGCAAGGCCTTGGCCGTCTATCTGGCCTTGGGCGCGGCGGCGTGGCTGACAGAGTTGAAGTCCGCGCGGTCTTGATCATTGCGCTCGGGCGGCCGTGGGCCATATCCCTGTGATCATGAACGCGCCCTTCAAGACCGCCGCCCTTCCCGAATGGAACCTCGCCGACCTCTATGCGGGCCGGGACGATCCGCGCATCGAGACCGACCTGGTCGCCGCCAAGGCCGCCAATGACGAACTGGCCTCCCTGGAGGGGCTGTTTCTGCAAGCGCGGGCCGAGCCCGAGCGCCTGGGTCTGCTGATCGATCGTGGCGTCCGGCTCTATGAGCAGGCCACCAACGGCCTGTGGAGCGTCGGGGCCTATGCGGCCATGGCCGCCTCGGTGGCGCGCGACGATCCGGCCTGGTCCAAGTTCGAGGCTGATCAGCGGGCCCGTTCGGCCGCGATCGCCGCCGACAGCCTGTTCTTCGCCCTGGAGCTCAACAGACTGGAGGACGCCGAGATCGCCGCGGCCCTGAAGGCCTGTCCCGCCGCCCAGCGCTGGGTCCCCTGGCTGCGTCGGGTTCGGCTGTCGCGACCCCACGAGGTGTCGCCCGACCTGGAACATTTCATCGTCGATCGAAGCCCGGCCGTCGCCAACTGGGTGCGGCTCTATGACGAGACCCTGGCCCGGCTGCAGGCCAAGGTCGGCGACGAGACCCTCACCCTGCCCGAAACCCTCAATCGTCTGTCGGACGCCGACGTCACGCGCCGCAAGGCCGCCGCCGACGGTCTGGCCGCCGCCCTGGCCGAGCGAGTTTCCACCCAGGCCCTGGCGCTCAACACCCTGGCCTTCGAAAAGCAGGTGGAGGACCGCTGGCGGCGGTTCAGCGATCCGGCCCAGTCACGCCACCTGTCCAATGAGGTCGACGCCGACGCCGTCAACGCCCTGGAGGCGGCGGTGGTCGAGGCCTATCCGCGGCTGTCGCATCGCTACTATGCCCTGAAGGCCAGGATCATGGGCGTCGAGGCGCTCGACTACTGGGACCGCAACGCCCCGCTCGACGCCGTCACGCCCCGCACCTATGGCTGGGACGAGGCCCAGGCCGTGGTGCTGGAAAGCTTCGAGACCCTGGCGCCGAAGTTCGCCGACGCCGCGCGCACCTTCTTCACCCAGCCCTGGATCGACGCCCGCCCCCGGGCCGGCAAGCAGTCTGGGGCCTATGCCCATCCGGTGACGGCCGATCGTCACCCCTATGTGTTCATGAACTTCATGGGCGAGCGGCGCGATGTGCTGACCCTGGCCCACGAACTGGGTCACGCCGTCCACCAGACCCTGTGCGCGCCGCTGGGCACCCTGCTGGCCGACACGCCCCTGACCCTGGCCGAGACCGCCTCGATCTTCGGCGAGGGTCTGGTGTTCGATCGCTTGCTGGCCGAGGCGACGCCCGACGATCGCCGCAAGCTGCTGGCCGGCAAGATCGAGGATGGCCTCAACACCGTGGTCCGCCAGATCGCCTTCCACCGCTTCGAACGGCGCTTCCATGAAGCCCGGCTGGAGGGCGAGCTGTCGCCCGAGCAGATCGGCGGCCTGTGGCTGGAGGCTATGGGCGAGAGCCTGGGTCCGGCGGTGAAGTTGAACCCCGGCTATGAGCACTACTGGGCCTATGTCAGCCACTTCTGCCACGCGCCCTTCTATGTGTACGCCTATGCGTTTGGGGATCTGCTGGTGCGCGGCCTGATGGAAAAACGCCGCGAGGACCCGGAAACCTTCGCGCCGCTCTATGAAGCGCTGCTCGCCGCCGGTGGGACCCAGACCTATGTCGAGGCGCTCAAGCCGTTTGGCCTGAATCCGCGTGAAAAGGCGTTCTGGGCGGCGGGGTGTGCGCAGCTGGAGCGGCTGGTGGACGAGTTTGAGGCGCTGGTTGGAAACTAAATCTCACTTCTCATCCCGGCCGCAGCGCAGCGGAGAGCCGGGACCCAGGGCCACCGCATCGGGCTTTGCCCCTGGGTCCCGGGTCGGCCTTCGGCCGCCCGGGATGACAAGATTATTGGGTCTTTGAATCATGGCTGACGACACCCGCGACCCCGAACGCGACCGCCTCTCCGGCCGCCTGACCCGCTTCGCCAAGGTCGGCGCGGGGCTGTCCGGCGCGGCCGTCAGCTATGGCGCCAACAGCCTGTTTAGCGGCGACAGCGCCGACGCCCGCAACGCCAAGGCCCTGCGCGCGGCGCTGGGCGGCCTGAAGGGGCCGCTGATGAAGGCGGCGCAGATGTTCGCCACCGTGCCCGACCTGCTGCCGCCGGAGTTCGCGTCCGAACTGGCCGAGCTGCAGACCAACGCTCCCGCCATGGGCTGGCCGTTCGTGCGCCGCCGGATGGCCGCCGAGTTGGGGCCGGACTGGCAGTCCAGGTTCCAGAGCTTCGAGCACGAGGCCTGCGCGGCCGCGTCTCTGGGCCA
This sequence comes from Caulobacter sp. FV2ps19, assembly GCF_058681035.1. Lineage (NCBI taxonomy): Bacteria > Pseudomonadati > Pseudomonadota > Alphaproteobacteria > Caulobacterales > Caulobacteraceae > Caulobacter > Caulobacter sp. FV2ps19. The sequence goes on from NZ_CM178729.1 coordinate 1,200,829, forward strand.
GGTGCACCGCGCCGTGGCGCCCGACGGCCGGGCCATCGCCGTGAAGCTGCAATATCCCGACATGCAGAGCGCGGTCGAAAGCGATCTGGGTCAGCTGAAGACCCTGTTTGCTTTGTTCAAGCGGATGGACGGCTCGATCGACCCGACCCAGATGATCGTCGAGATCGGCGACCGTCTGCGCGAGGAGCTCGACTACGGTCGCGAAGCCAAGCTGATGGCGCTGTATGGCGGCTTCTTCTCGGGGCGCGACGATATCCGGGCGCCCGAGCCGGTGCCGTCGCTGTCGACCGGCCGCCTGCTCAGCATGACCTGGATGGACGGGCAGGGACTTCTGGCCTTCAAGGACGCGCCGCAAGACACCCGCGACCGCATCGCCGCCCTGCTGTTCGAGGCCTGGTGGAGCCCGATGACCCATCTGGGAATCATCCATGGCGACCCGCACCTGGGCAACTACACCTTCGGCGGGCCGCAGGGCGGTGATGGCGCGGCGCATCTGAACCTGCTGGATTTCGGCTGTATCCGCATCTTCCCGCCGCGCTTCGTGGCCGGGGTGGTGCGGCTCTATCGCGCCCTGTCCAATGACGACCGGGCCGAACAGTTCGAGGCCTATCGCAGCTGGGGCTTCGCCAATCTCAATGACGACCTGGTCGATACGCTGAACGTCTGGGCCCGGTTCATCTATGGGCCGCTGCTGGACGACCGCGTGCGGACCGTCGCCGACGATACGCCCCCGGGCGAGTACGGCCGTCGCGAGGCCTTCAAGGTGCGCCAGGCCCTGAAGGAGAAGGGGCCGATCACCATCCCCCGCGAGTTCGTGTTCATGGACCGCGCCGCCATCGGCCTGGGCGCGGCCTTCCTGCATCTGGGCGCCCGCCATAACTGGAAGGCGCTGTTCGAGGCGTCGCTGGAGGGCTTCTCTGAGGAAGGGCTGGCCCAGCGGCAGGCCGCGGTGCTGGCGGCGGCGGGGGTGGTCTAGGCGCCGCTTTCGGTGTGAACTTGCGTCAAACGGCCACGGGAGATCCAAGCCATGACCCTGCAGTCCCAGGTGCAGCTGAAGATCCGTAAGCCGGTCGCCCAGGTGTTCGACGCGGTGGTCGATCACCAGAGGATGGCGGGCTATTTCATCGAGGTCGGCAGCGGTCCGCTGGTCGCCGGCTCGACGGTGACGTGGAAGTTTCCCGAGTTGGACGAGTCGTTCCCTGTGACCGTCGTCGAGGTCGCGCCGCACGAGCGCCTGGTCTTCGAGTGGGGCTCGGCGACCGGCGGCGATAACCGGGTCGAGTTCGTCTTCAAGCCGCTGAACGGCGAGGAGACCATGGTCCAGGTCAGCGAGTCCGGTTGGCCTGACACGGCCGCAGGCGTGAAGGCCTCGCAGGGCAACGCCGGCGGCTGGATGTTCATGCTCTCGGCCCTCAAGGCCTGTCTGGAGTATGGGATCAACCTGCGCGCCGGCGGCTTGTTCTAGGGCGCATGGTCCTCGTCCTTCGACAGGCTCAGGATGAGGACCATGGTCGAGGCCGGCATTCAAACCTCATCCTGAGCTTGTCGAAGGACGAGGTTTGGCCACCAGAGCATTTACCCCTCGTACTCGTCCAACAGCCTCTTCAACCGCTCGCCCTCGGGCTTGAGCACCAGGAAGTAGCGCCCGGTGTTCCAGCCGGCGCTGGCGGCCAGGGCGGCGCCGAACACCAACAGCATCTGCCCCATGTCGCGATCGCTGGTCTTGCCGACGTCGTGAAGCTGGTTCACGGCAAACAGCATGGGGACCAAGAAGACGGGCAGGCTCATCCAGAAGATCCGGCAATTGGTCCGCGCCGCGCGGTTCGAGGCCAGCATGGCCGCCAGGGTCTCGCGCACCGGCGATCCGCCCTCGCCGCGCCGACGCCGCATCAGCACGCCGGTGATCAGCAAGGCCGCCAGAACGATCCAGCAAACCGCCAGCATGCCCACCGCGCCCCATTCGCGGCCGAGGTCCGTCCCCCCATTCAGCACCGATCGCGCGGCGATGGCGGTGAACAGCGTCATCGCGGCTGCGGGGATCACGAACAGCAGCAGGTCCGCGCGACGGCGGGCTTTCAGAGTGCGCATCAGTTCCTCCATCAGAAAGGTCTGGGCCCTGGCGTCGGGCGTGTTGGCGTCCGAGCGCCAGGCCCGTTCGAGACGTTCAAAGTCCATGGTCGCGGTCCTCCACCAGGCTGGCGATCCGCTGCCGGATCCGGGTCAGGCGGGCCCCGACATTGGTCTCACTGAGGCCATGCAGTCGGGCGATATCCCCGTAGCTCACGCCGTCGAGCGACAGCAGAATCAGCGACCGGTCCACCGGCGGCAGAGTGCGGATCGCCCCGTACAGCCGGTCCAGCAGCCCGGCCTCTGGCTCGGCGCTGTCCAACTGGGCGCGCAGGGCCATCTCGGCCTCGATCGCCTCGCGCCGCCGACGACGGCGGGTTTCGCCGCGTTTCCAGGTCAGGGCGGTGTTGTGGGCCACCCGGTAGACGAAGGTCGCCGCCGCGCTACGATCCTGAAAGCGGGGGAGGGCGCTCCAGACCGCCAGCATCAGCTCCTGCATCAGGTCATGCTGGTCTGCGGGTTCGGCGAAGGCGCGGCTGATCCGGCGCAGGGCGCCCAGATGGGGCGCCAGCCAGTCGGCGAACGCCACGTCCCCCCGTCGCTTCTGATGCTGATCCGCGGCCATGGCCCATCCCGTGTTCGAGAAGGTTAGACGCCGCTCGCTCCTCTGTCCTTACAGGGCCGTCCTTACACGTCGTCAGGGAAGGGTTCCGCTTTGTTCAAACGGTCGTTAGGATTTGTCCCATGTCCGACGATCTCACCGACGCCCAAACCGCCGCCATTCCCGAGGGCTTCAGCCAGCTGAACTGGTCGCGCGGCTTTGGCCGCCAGATCGGGCCCTTGTTCGAGCAGCGCGGCGGGCCCGGCGATGCGCGCCTAGCCTTCCGGGTCGAGGAACATCACACCAACGGCCTGGGCAACTGCCACGGCGGCATGCTGATGAGCTTCGCCGACATGGCCTGGGGCAGGATCATCTCGCTGCAGAAGTCCTACTCCTGGGTCACCGTGCGGTTGATGTGCGACTTCCTGTCGGGCGCCAAGCTCGGCGACTGGGTGGAAGGGCAGGGCGAACTGATCGGCGAGGAGGACATGGTCTTCACCGTCCGCGGCCGGATCTGGTCGGGCGATCGCACCCTGATCACCGGCACAGGCGTCTTCAAGGGCCTTAGCCCCCGCAAGCCGCGTCCCGGCGAACTGGCCTTCAAGGACGAAGGCTGAGCATGGCCGACGATCAGACCCCCGCCCTTCCCGCGCCGCTGGCCGGCTTTGATGGCGCGCCGCCGCCGGCCCCGGCCTGGTTCGAGGCCGCGATCGCCCAGGCGCCCGAGCGCTCGGTGCTGTCGGTCGACGGTGTCGATATCGAGCTCCTGACCTGGGGCGAGATCGGCAAGCCGGGCTTGTTGTTCCTGCATGGCAACGGCGCCCACGCTGACTGGTGGAGTTTCATCGCGCCGTTCTTCGCGAAACACTGGCGGGTGGCGGCGATTTCCTGGGCCGGGATGGGCGGCTCGGGCTGGCGCGAGGCCTATTCGGCCCAGACCTTCGCCGCCGAGGTCTTTGCTGCGGTCGAGGCGGCGCAGCTGGAGGCGGGCGGCGTCAAGCCGATCCTGGTGGGCCATTCGTTCGGCGGCTTTCCCACCCTCTATTGCGGCGTCGAGCATGCCGACCGCCTGCGCGGAATCATCATGGTCGATTCCAGCATCCAGCCGCCCGAAAAACGTTGGAAGGGCCCGCCCAACCGCCCGGGCTTTGGCAACAAGGTCTATGCGACCCTGATCGAGGCCCTGGCGCGGTTCCGCCTGGCGCCGCCGCAGGGCTGTGAAAACCTTTACATTGCTGACTTCATCGCCCGCCGGTCGCTGAAGGAAGTCGAGGGCGGCTGGACGTGGAAATTCGACCCCGCGATCTGGCAACGGTTCTCGATGCCGGACCTTGGCGAACTTCTGACCCGCGTCGCCTGCCCTGCCGCTCTGATGTGGGGGGAGCGGTCAAACCTTATGCATGCTGAAACCTTGGACTATATGATCGATCAGATGCCCAAGGACGTACTGCTCGTGCCCATTCCGGACGCCGACCACCATGTGATGATCGATCAGCCCCTGGCCTTCGTGGCCGGGCTGCGTGGCCTGCTCGCCGGCTGGCGATGACTCGACCGTCCGAGCCTGGTTCCAGCGTCCCGGACGGGATGGTGATGGTCTACATGCCCGACCGGGGCGTGGGCGACTTGATGTGGCACCTGCCCACCCTGCGGGCCATCGCCGCCCGCGCCCTGGAGGGTAAGGTGCTGCTGGCCGCTCGCCCATCGAGCCGGGCGCGCGACCTGCTGGCCGGTGAGCCTTGCGTGGAAGCGGTCGACTATCTGGACTATCGCGCAGGAACCTTTCGGCGGCAGGTCGAGATTTTCGACTTCTACAAGCTGTGCCGCCGGCGCCGGCCTCGGTCGGTGTGGATCCTGGAAAAGATTGATCCTCCCGCGATCGGCGCAGCCCTGGCCGGCGTGCGCGAGCGGCGCGGCTTTGGTCTGGGTCATGGCCAGGAGCGCTGGCTGACCCACGGCCCCTATCTGCCCCGCGCCCTGCGGCCGGCTCACCGGATCGACAAGCTCGCGGCGTTCGAGGAGGCGCACGGCCTGAAGGTCGCCAGCCGCGAGCCGGCCCTGACGCCCGTGCCGGCGGCGCTGGAAGCCGCTCTCCAGCGCTTCGGCGACTTGCCGCGGCCCTGGGTCGTCTATGGCGTCGGCGCCAGCGAGCCGCGTCGCTGCTGGCCACTTGATCGCTTCACAAGTCTGAGCGCAGCGTTGTCGGATCTGGGCGGCGCCCACTTCTGGCTGGGCGGCCCGAGCGACAGCCCGGCTGTCGAGGTGGAACTGGCGCGCGCCGACCGCGGGACCATTAATGTCAATGTCTGCGATCTGAAGCTGGACGTCGGCGCGGCCCTGTTGTCGCGCGCTGATCTTTTCATCGGCAACGATTCCGGCCCGCTCAATCTCGCCGCTTCGGTAGGCATTCCGGCGATCGGCCTGTTCGGCGCCAGCCCGCCTCTGGAGTATTCGCGCTTCCTGCGGCCGATCGTCGGGCGCGGTAGCGGTATGGCAAGCCTTTCGGTTGAAAGTGTCACAGGCATAGCCCGCTTGAGCCTTTAGGCCTGCTGTTGTAAGCGGCGGGACGACTTTTCTTCTCCAACGAGGACGACGACATGGCCGGCGACTACCACCGCGGTGAAATGGATATCCACGAACAGGCCGCGACCTTCGAGGCGTTCGGCAAGATGTCCAAGTGGGGCTCGCTGGCGATCGCGGTCCTGCTGCTGACCATCACCCTGTGGTTCTGCACCTCGGCGGGCTTCCTCGGCGGCTTGATCCCGGGAGTTGTCCTGGCCGTTCTGGGCGTGGTGTTTCTGCGCGAAAAGCCCGCTTCCGCACACTGACACCGGTGGACATCGGCATAATTTCTCCCTGACGCGCGCGTAACGCCTCGACAAGAGGCAAGACTATCCCCTAAACAGCAGCGCAAGCTGACTGGGATAGCAGCGCTCTGGGAGAGGTATGCCGATGGCCGTCATCGCCGTGACGAAAGAAACCCGCGGGGGTGAAACGCGGGTCGCCGCCACGCCTGAAACGGTGAAGAAACTGACCGCCGCCGGCTTCTCGCTGGTGGTCGAGGCGGGCGCCGGCGTGGCCGCCGCCTATCCGGACTCCGACTACGAAGCGGCCGGCGCCAAGCTCGTAAAGACCGCCAAGGCGGCCATCACCGGCGCCGACATCCTGTTCAAGGTCCGCGCGCCCGAAGCCGCCGAGATCGCGGCGCTCAAGAGCGGCGCGATCGTCGCCGCCGCGCTCAATCCGTATCAGGATAAAGAGACGCTGGACGCCCTGGCCAAGGCGGGCGCCAGCGCCATCGCCATGGAATTCATCCCGCGCATCACGCGGGCCCAGGTGATGGATATGCTGTCCAGCCAGGCCAACCTCGCCGGCTATCGCGCCGTGATCGAGGGGGCGGAAGCCTATGGCAAGGCTCTGCCGATGATGATGACCGCCGCCGGCACGATCGCCGCCGCCAAGGTGTTCATCATGGGGGTCGGTGTCGCCGGCCTGCAGGCCATCGCCACAGCCCGCCGCCTGGGCGCGGTGGTCACCGCCACGGACGTTCGTCCGGCCACCAAGGAACAGGTCGAGTCGCTGGGCGCCAAGTTCCTCGCCGTCGAGGACGAGGAGTTCAAGAACGCCCAGACCGCCGGCGGCTACGCCAAGGAAATGTCGAAGGAATATCAGGCCAAGCAGGCCGAGCTGGTCTCCGCCCACATCGCCAAGCAGGACATCGTCATCACCACCGCCTTGATTCCTGGCCGGCCGGCGCCCAAGCTGGTCAGCGCCGAGCAGGTAGCCTCGATGCGTCCAGGCTCGATCATCGTCGATCTGGCCATCGAGCAGGGCGGCAATGTCGTCGGGGCCAAGCTGGGCGAGACGGCGGTCACCGCCAACGGCGTCAAGATCCTGGGCATCCCCAATCTGCCCGGCCGTATCGCCACGGACGCCAGCGCGCTCTACGCCCGTAACCTTCTCGCCCTGTCGGGTCTGTTCCTGAACAAGGAGGGGGGCTTCGCGCCCAACTTCGAGGATGAGATCCTCAAGGCCGCCCTGGTCACTCAAGGTGGCGAGATCGTCCATCCTTCGCTGAAGACCGCCTAGCAAACCGCATCGAAAGGGAGGCTCCCATGGAAGCCGTCGACCCCACCGTGTTCCGTCTGGCGATCTTCGTGCTCGCCATCTTCGTGGGCTATTACGTCGTGTGGAGCGTGACGCCCGCCCTGCACACGCCGCTGATGGCCGTGACCAACGCCATTTCCTCCGTGATCATCGTCGGGGCCCTTCTCGCCGCCGCCGCTCATGGCGGTTCGGGCGAAGCCGTCACCGGCTCGGTCTGGATCTCCAAGGGGGCCGGCGCCCTGGCCGCAGCCTTCGCGGCGGTCAATATCTTCGGCGGCTTCCTCGTCACCAACCGGATGCTGGCCATGTACAAGAAGAAGGACAAGGCCAAGTGAGCGGCTTCGCCACCCTGACCCTGGCGGCCCTGATCGTACTGATCATCGCCGCCGGCGTCTCCATGGTGCTGCCCCGCAAGAAGGCCGCCGGTAATGGCGCGGCCTTCGCGCCGGCCTTCCTGCTGATCGCGATCGGCCTTAGCGCCAACGCCATCGGCCTGCAGGCCGGGACCAGCGCCGCCGCCGACATCCTTCGCTGGCTCTCGCCCTTTGCCGTTGGCATGGGCGTGGCCCTGCTGCTCGCCAATTTGCGCGCCGAAAAGGCGCCGCCGTCCGGGGGGACCTCCGAATGAACGCCAATCTCGCCGCCATCCTCTACATCGTCTCCGGGGTTCTGTTCATCCTGGCTCTTCGAGGCCTGTCCAGCCCGGTCACCAGCCAGGCGGGTAACCGCAACGGCATGATCGGCATGGCCATCGCCGTCGGCACCACCCTGGCCACTCTGTGGAGCCAGGGCGCCTTGGACGTCGTCACCCTGGGTCTGATCATCGCCGGCGTCGCCGTCGGCGGCGGGGTCGGTGCGGTGATCGCCCGCAAGGTGCCGATGACCTCGATGCCGCAGCTGGTCGCCGCCTTCCACAGCCTGGTCGGCATGGCCGCCTGCCTGGTGGCGGTCGCCGCCATCTACACCCCCGCCGCCTATGGCATCCTGGGGGCGGACGGCCACATCCACCTCAACAGCCTGATCGAGCTGTCCCTGGGTCTGGCCATCGGCGCCGTCACCTTCACCGGCTCGGTCATCGCCTTCGCCAAGTTGAACGGCAATATGGGCGGCGCGCCGATCCTGCTGCCGGCCCGCCACGCGCTCAATATCGCCCTGGCCCTGGGCATCGTCGCCCTGGTCGCGGTGCTGGTGGCCTCGGGCGGCGCGGCGATCTGGGCCTTCTGGGGGATCTTCGCCCTGGCCCTGATCATCGGGATCACCCTGATCATCCCGATCGGCGGCGCCGACATGCCGGTCGTGGTGTCGATGCTCAACAGCTATTCGGGCTGGGCGGCGGCGGCTTTGGGCTTCACGCTCGAGAACACGACCCTGATCATTACCGGGGCCTTGGTCGGCTCATCGGGCGCGATCCTGTCCTACATCATGTGCAAGGCGATGAATCGCTCGTTCATCTCGGTGATCCTCGGCGGCTTCGGCGCCGCCGACGCCGTGGCCGGTCCCGGCGGCAAGGCGGAGACCCGTCCCGTCAAGCAGGGCAGCGCCGACGACGCCGCCTTCATCATGAAGAACGCCAGCAAGGTGATCATCGTGCCCGGCTACGGCATGGCCGTCTCCCAGGCCCAGCACATCCTGCGCGAAATGGCCGACAAGCTGAAGGAGGAAGGGGTCGAGGTGAAATACGCCATCCACCCCGTCGCCGGCCGCATGCCGGGCCACATGAACGTGCTGCTGGCCGAAGCCCACGTTCCTTATGATGAGGTGTTCGAGCTGGAAGACATCAACAGCGAATTCTCGACGGCAGACGTAGCCTTCGTGATCGGCGCCAATGACGTCACCAATCCGGCCGCCAAGACCGACCCGACCAGCGCCATCTACGGCATGCCGATCCTGGATGTCGAAAAGGCCCGAACGGTTCTCTTCATCAAGCGCGGCATGGCCTCGGGCTATGCCGGGGTCGAGAACGAGCTGTTCTTCCGGGACAACACGATGATGCTGTTCGGCGACGCCAAGAAGATGGTCGAGGGGATCGTGAAGGGGTTGTGAGCCTTCCGCCTCTCGACTGATGCAGATGAAGCAAAGGCCTCAGGTGATCCTGAGGCCTTTGTTGTTTTCGGTTTTGGGGTGTTGCCGAACTCACCGTTGGGCCGTCTCGACGGGAACGGCTCGGGCGGCGACTTTCAGGGCCTTGCGTTGCGAGGACGAGAGCTGGCGATCGACTTCCAGGCGGACCGCGACCCGGCAGTCGTTGAACGACATGTCCAGCTGGTTGTTGCGGGCCTTGGCGCTGCACAGGTTTTTGGAGGCGGTCTCGACGCGGGCCTTGAATACGGCGGCTTGGGCGGGGTTGGACAGGGTCAGGTCACCGACCGGGATCCGGGCTTGCAGTTCGCCGGCGTTGGCCGCTTGGGTCAGGCCCAGGACCGGAATGGCCGCGAGGCTTAGGCTGGCGACGGTGGTGAGGCTCATGATGAACTTGCGCATTTGAAGACTTCCCTCTTTTTGGCGCTTCAGTGCGCCCCATGTCCAAGGGTTTACTTTCGAGTGCTTCTGAAGTCCCGTTACGTCTCAGTCATGACGTCGAATTCAGAGAGTTACGCGGAGTTAATTCTCTAAATTTGTGGCAATGTTCATTAAGGCTTTGATCTGCCCTCGCCGGCCTTTGGCTCGGCGCGACAGGGTGTCGCAGGCCCCTGGAGGCGATCCAGACCATTATATCGTCGCGATAGAGCGCTTTTCCCGTCGTATCATTTGTTTGGCGCGAGAGATGAGTGGATGCTTCTGGCTAGGCCAAGCAGTGTTGAGTTTCGGCGGCCTGGCCCCGCGCCATTTGGGCGCGCATTGGCGATCCATTTGTTGAGAACATTTGTATAGCGGGCGCTTCGGCGGCGGCTTTGCGCGTTTCATCTGGGTGGAGTGCCGGATTGGCGACGCGACATGGCGCATCAAGAGGCCCGGCTACGCCCGCCTTTGGCTGGGCTGGGCCAGGCCAAATCCGCCGATTCATGATCACGAAAGGTCGATATGGGATCCACAGCGCCCTCGCTCGGTCCTTTAGGCTGACCGATCGCCCTCGAGGACGCGGATTGTTGACGACCCAGACCCTTGCTGCTCGGCCGCCCTATTCTCGTATCTGCTTCATTGCCCTGGTGGGCGTCATCGCCATCCTGGTCGCACTGAACGCGGGGGCGGCCTTGCAGGCGCAGGCGGAAGAGTCTGCCAATTCCGCCCTCCCGGTGATCGAGGCTCCGGTCTTCGAGGTCCAGCCGCCACCGCCGGCTTTTGTTTTCGACACCCCTTTGCCGGGTCGCGAGGTCAATTCGCCATTCGGCTTGCGCCAACTGCCTTGGGAAGAAAACGGCCGTCTCCACGAGGGCGTCGATATCGCCGCGCCGGTCGGATCGCCGATCAAGGCCGCGACGGACGGTGTGGTTGTGCGCTCGGGCGTCAGCGGCTCCTACGGCCGCTATGTGGAGATCGCCCACAAGGATGGCTTCCGCACGATGTACGCGCATCTGGGGGCCGCTGCGCGGGGTGTGAAGCCCGGGGTCTATGCCGAGCGAGGCCAGACCATCGCCTATGTCGGCAATAGCGGCCGCTCGACCGGCGCCCATCTGCATTTCGAGCTGCGACGCCGGGGCAAGCCGCTGAACCCCGCCTTCTTCCTGGGCCGGACCTTTGCTGAAGCTGAGGATCTGCCGCTGCGGGCCGCAGGGCGCGTATCGCGCAAGGTGCGGATGGCCACGGTGTCGGCCTGGCCCGAGGGCATGAAGGCGGCCCGCACCAAGGGTGGCCGCGCGAGGGCGGCAGCTAGCGACAGCTAAATAAGGACTTCGACGCGTCACATTCGATCGGTAAGCTGACGACCATGCTCAAGGTCCTTGGTCGCGGTTTCGCCAGTGTCGCTCTCTTCTTCGTCGCCTTTATCGTCCTGGGCGGCGCAATGAGCGCTTCCGGGGCGCCGCGCCCGCGGGGCCTGATGGTCCAGATCGAACCCGGCCGAAGCCTGCGCCTGGTTTGTGAGGGCCCGAAAAGCGATCGCCCGGTTGTCTGGCTGGAGGCCGGCGCCTTTGGCTTCGCCGCCGACTGGGGCGCGACCCAGGAGGCCCTGACCGCCGCCGGCTGGCGCTCCTGCGCCTATGACCGGGCGGGCATGGGCTATTCTCCGCCCGGACCGGCGCCGCGTGACGGCCTGGCCATCGTTTCAGACTTCGAAAAGCTGGTCGCCGCCTCGGGCGAGCCGGGCCCCTATATCCTGGTTGGCCATTCGATGGCGGGCCTGAGGCTGCGCCAGTATGCGGGCCATAATCCGGGGCAGGTGGCGGGGCTGGTGCTGGTGGACGCCGCGACGCCCGAATCGGCGTCCAACCCTCGCATGGCGGGCTTCATCAAGGCCTTCTCCGCGGCGTCGCGCTGGGCGGCGCGGAGCGCGTCTGTCGGGCTGTTCAAGCCGCTGGCGCTGACCGGCCTGGGCGACAAGATCGGACTGCCGGCCCAGGCCAAGGCGGAAAAGCGCTGGGCCTTCGCCGATGGCCGGCACAATCGCACCGCCGCCGCCGAGGTCGAGCTGTGGCCGCAATCCTCGGCCCAGGCCGAAGCCCAGCCGTCCTATGATCCTAAATGGCCGCTGGCCGTGGTCACCGCCGGGCCCGTGAAAGGCCATGAGGCCTGGAAAGCCCTGCAGGCGGCCCCCGCCGAGGCGTCGCGCCATGGCATGGTCGACCATGTCGAGGCCGCAACCCATACCCGGCTGTTGGGCCAGGCCTTCGCCGACCATATCGTGCGGGCCGTGGCCTTCGTCGCCCAGGCCGACAAGGGATAGCCGACAAGGGATAGGGCGGCCGATCGCGTCGCCGATCGCGTCAGAGTCCAGAAACGACGAAGGCCGCGCGGCAAGCCGCGCGGCCTTCAAGTCTTCAGCACGACAGGCGGTTGAGCCTACCGGGCGCCGACCGGCTTCTTCGGCATCGGGATCAGGCCTTCACGCTGGGCGCGCTTGCGGGCCAGCTTGCGGGCGCGGCGAACCGCTTCGGCCTTTTGACGGGCGCGCTTTTCCGACGGCTTCTCATAGTGCACGTGCCGCTTCATTTCGCGGAACGAGCCTTCGCGTTGCATCTTCTTCTTCAGGGCCTTGAGGGCCTGATCGACGTTGTTGTCGCGGACGAAAATCTGGACCAGGGGTCTCTCTCCATTCGACGGCCCGACCAATGTCCCGAGTCCCTCTCAGGGGCCGGGCGGGCGAACAAAACCTGATAAACCCGGAAGGGGGGCTTCCGGGAAACGAGGGGCGGCTGATAGCAGAGCGAATAGGCTCTGTCCATGCGCGACGCGGCCTAAACCACGGTGTAGACTCGGATTCATGAGCAAAAGCGCGCCAAGCGGAAACGAGAACGGAAGCAGCTGGGCCGACGAGGCCGAGCAACGGGTGCTGGACGAGGCCGTGCGCCTGGCGCCGGCGACGGGCTGGAACGCCCGTCTGACCGAGCGCGCAGCCCAGGCGGCGGGCCTGTCGCCGGGCGAGACCCAGTTGCTGCTGCCCGAAGGGGCGCGAGATCTGGCCGCCCTGCTGTCGCGGCGCCATGACGCGGCGGCGCTCGACAGGCTGGCCATCCATGATCCGGGCGCGATGAAGATTCGCGAGAAAATCCGGGCCGGCGTCGTCGCCCGACTCGACGCCGTGGCGGCCGACAGCGAGGTCATGCGCGCCCTGGCCGCCTTCATGGCCTTCCCGACCAACCTGGCTTTGGCCCTGCGTCTCACCTGGGAGAGCAGCGATGTGCTGTGGCGTTGGGCTGGTGACACCGCCACCGACGAGAATCATTATTCCAAGCGCGCCATACTGTCGGGCATCCTGGTTTCGACGATGGTCGTCGACAGGGCCTCGGGCCGCGAGTCGGCCCTGGCTCACCTGGACGCCCGCATCGACAACGTCATGGCCTTCGAGAAGTGGAAGGCCGGGATCAAGCCGATGGACCTGGCCAGGGAGCTGGCTGTGGCCCTGGCGAAGGTGCGGTACCGGTGAGGACACCCTTTCCCTTTGATGGGGGAAGGGAGAAGGCATGGGTTTCCGGCTTCACGCGATCACTCGCTGAAGGGATGGGAAGGGCCGCGGAGCGTCCGGGCCTCGCCCGGAATATTGAGTTTTAAGTACCGTTTCGACGAAGACGAACGCTCCGCGCAGCCGTTATTCGGAAGCATCGCCGGGATTGGCGGGGTTTTAACCCGCTCCGGTAGCTAGGCCCCCGACGGGCAGGGTGTTGGCGCACCCTGGACCGCATGAGCGATTTCAGCCCATGCCTGTCGCACTCTTCGAACCTTGGCCGCCTGGGTTTTCGTCCCGATGTTGCAGGGAACCTGTCCAGATCTGTCGCCAAGGCGGTCACTCAAGACCCCCGATGAGCGCTACCCGCTCGACCACCCCTGCCAGTCGCAACGGTCGCCGTACGTGCGCCCTTCCCGTGCTGTCAGGTGAGATTGATTATGCGGCCGGTTTGAACGCGGAGCATTGGCGCGCTCGTTTTAGTTTCAGAGCGTTGAATGGGTTGAGGTTTGTTTCGGAATCGACGGGGATAAACTGCGCCCAATCCCCGTACCTTTCGTCATTCCCGCCTTCAAATGAGAGGATACACCGGTACCGACAAAGCCGGTCGCCAGCGCCGGAAGCGAACATTTCCATCGTCTGTTCGGGGTGAAGTCGGACCTAAATCCCTCCCCCTTGATGGGGGAAGGGAGTCCCCATGGCGGGAATCCCTCATGCCGCCGCAGGTGCGGGAGGGGCCCCGGGCGCGCGCCCTTCGCCGGCGTCTCACGGGTCAGCTGAACCAGGGGGGACGCCACAAGGGCGGGAATGACGGTTGGGTTTGGGGGCGGGGACGGGCGGTCGCCTTGACCCGGCCGGCAGGCGCGGTTACCCGCTTGGGCCTGCCGAAGCGATGCGAGCGCGCTGGCTCTCGGCCAGTCCTGTACCGCGCCTCTGTTGGTGAAAGTCAGCGATGATATCTTCGCCCATCGAGACTCTCGGCCGTCAGCGCAAGCTGATGCGATTGCGCGCCCGGCGTTCGATGCGCACGGCGGCTGTCGTGGCCGCCGCCGTCGCGGCGGGCGCCGCCGCGGTGGGGTTCGCCAAGCTCTGTGACGCGGCCATGTCCACGCATGAGCGTCTGGTCGCGTGGATGCCCTGGCTGGGTCCGGTGCTGCTGGTCATCGGCATGCCCCTGTGCGTGGCCCTGATGCGGCGCCTGGCGCCGGCGGCGGCGGGCAGCGGCATTCCCCAGGTGATCGCCGCCGGCGAGATCGGTCGCGGCCGGGATCGCAGCGGTGAAAAGATCCATGACGAGCGGGTCTCCATCCGAACCGCCCTGGTCAAGATCTTCCTGGCGGCCCTGCTGCTGGTCTGCGGCGGATCGATTGGTCGCGAGGGGCCGACGGTCCAGGTGGTCGCGGCCATAATGGTGTTCCTGACCGGCTGGCTGCGCGGTGGCCCGGCCCGGCGCACCCTGCTGGTGGCGGGGGGCGCGGCGGGCGTTTCGGCCGCTTTCAACACGCCGATCGCCGGCATCGTCTTCGCGGTCGAAGAACTGGCGCGCGGCTTTGACAAGCGCGCCAACACCGTCGTGATCCTGGCCGTGGTTTCGGCCGGTGTGGCGGCCTATGCCCTGGGCGGCAACTACGCCTATTTCGGCAACATGTCGGGCGCGGCCGGCTGGAACGCCTGGATCAGCGCCGCGATGATCGGCGTTGTCTCGGGACTGGCCGGTGGCCTGTTCTCCCGTCTGATGGTGGCGGTGCTGGTGGGTGAAAACCCGGTTCGCCGCTGGAAGGACGCCCGCCCGATCCGCTTCGCCCTGATCTGCGGCCTCGTGGCGGCGGCCGCGGCGATCCTCAGCGGTGGCGTGACCTATGGCGCCGGCTATGCCGAGGCCAAGTCGCTGCTGTTTGGTCACTATGCTTCGGGTTGGGGACTGGCGGCCGGCAAGTGGGTGGCGACCCTGTCGGCGGCGGCGAGCGGCGCCCCGGGCGGCATCTTCGCCCCCTCCCTGGCCACCGGCGCCGGGCTGGGCGCGCTGTTTGCGCATGTGGCGCCTTGGGCGGGTGAGCGCGAGGCGGTGACCCTGGGCATGGCGGGCTATCTGTCCGGCGTCGTCCAGGCGCCCCTGACCAGCGCCATCATCCTGATGGAGATGACCCGCGATCCGGGTCTTGTCGGTCCGCTGCTGCTGTGCTCGGTGATCGCGCGCCGCTGCTCGGAGGCGATCTCGCCCACGCCGCTCTACCACGCCCTGACCCGCGCCTGGACCCGCCCACGCAGACGCGCCACCGAGGCCGCCGCGACGGGGGGCGCGTCTGGCGTCGCCGGAGAGTCTGTCAAATGAGGTTCAAGGTTCTGGCGCGCTAACGGGGTGTCGCCCGCGCCGCGATCGCCGTGAGCGTTCCGCTACCTCGCCAACGCCCGCTCCACCGCCGCCAGAGCATGCAGCTTTGTCGTGTCGAACACCGGCGCGGCGCTGTCTTCCTGGCTAACCAGCAGCATGATCTCGGTGCAGCCCAGGATCACCGCCTGCACCCCGCGGTCGACCAGCCGGGCGATCACGTCGCGATAGACCTCGCGCGAGGCGTCCAGCACCTGACCGGCCACCAGCTCGCGATAGATGATGTCATGCACCGCCTTGCGGTCGTCGGCCCCGGGGACCAGCACGTCCAGGCCGTGACGCTTCTCCAACCGGCCGCGATAGAAGTCGTGCTCCATCGTGAAGGCGGTGCCCAGCAGGCCGACCTTTGAGAAGCCGGCGGCCTTGATCGCTTCGGCGGTGGGGTCGGCGATATGCAGCAGGGGGATCTGGACCGCCGCCTCGATGGCGTCGGCCTCGCGGTGCATGGTGTTGGTGCACAGCACCAGGAAATCGGCGCCGCCGGCCTCCAGCGCCCGGGCGGCGTCGGCCAGGCGGCGCGAGAGTTCCGGCCATCGACCGGCGTGCTGCAGGGCCTCGATCTCGGCAAAGTCGAACGACCACATCAGGGTGCGGGCCGAGGCCACGCCGCCCAGCCGTTCCCGCACGGCCTCATTGATCAGCCGGTAGTACTGGGCCGAGCTTTCCCAGCTCAGGCCGCCGATCAGGCCGATGATCGCTTGCTGGGTCATGGGAGGCTCCTCGGATTTGTCCTTCTCCCCTTGCGGGAGAAGGTGGCGGCCGTAGGCCGGCGGATGAGGGGTTGATAAGCCTGTCGGAGAGGCTCGCGCGACCCCTCACCCGGCCCTTCGGGCCACCCTCTCCCGCAAGGGGAGAGGGGAAAGTTCAGTCCTTCAGCGGTCGCAGGCGGTTCACGTGGCCCATCTTGCGGCCGGGGCGGGCCTCGCCCTTGCCATAGAGGTGCAGGCGGGTCTCGGCCTCGCCGGCCAGCTTCTTCCAGGCCTCGACCTCGGCGCCCAGCAGGTTGGTCATTTCCACATGGGCGTGCGGCTGGGTGGGGCCCAGAGGCCAGCCGGCCACGGCGCGGATATGCTGCTCGAACTGGTCGACCTCGCAGCCGTCCTGGGTCCAGTGGCCGGTATTGTGGACGCGCGGGGCGAACTCGTTGACCAGCAGCTTGCCGTCGGCCAGCTCGAACAGTTCCACCCCGATCACGCCCACATAGTCCAGGGCCGTGAGGATCTTGAGGGCGATGGTCTCGGCCTGGTCGCGGGTGGCCGCAGTGACCTTGGCCGGGGCGACCGTGCGCTTGAGGACGCCGCCCTCGTGGTGATTTTCCGCCAGCGGATAGCAGGCGATCTCGCCGTCGCGGCCGCGGGCGGCGATCACCGAAAGCTCGCGCCCGAAGTCGGCCGGGGCCTCCAGGATGGCGGCCTGCCGGCCGATCTTGTCGAACGAGGCTTCGGCGTCGTTGGCGCGCTGGATCCAGGCCTGACCCTTGCCGTCATAGCCTTCGCGGCGGGTCTTGAGCAGCGAGGGCGCGCCGATCCTGGCGACGGCGGCGGCCAGGGTCTCGGCGTCTTTCACGGCGGCGAAGGCCACGGTGGGCACGCCGATTTCGGCCAGAAAGCTCTTTTCGATCACCCGATCCTGGGCGGCGGCCAGGGCCTTGGCGCCCGGCGAGACCACGGCCCCCAGGGCGGTCAGTTCGGCGACGGTGTCGGCCGGAACGTTTTCGAACTCATAGGTGATGACGTCGCAGGCCTCGGCCAGGCGCTTGAGCGCCCAGCGATCGTCATAGGCCGCGACGATCTGGCGGGCCGCGACCCGGCCGGCGGGGCTGTTTTCCTCGGGATCCAGGATCACCACGTCAAAGCCCAGCCGCGCGGCGGCCAGGGCCAGCATGCGGCCCAGCTGGCCGCCGCCCAGGATGCCGAGGGTCGAGCCCGGCAGCAGGGGGCCGGACAGCGCTGGAGAGTTGGCGTCGCCCATGCCTAGTCCTCGACGCTTTCGGCGACGCTGTCGGTCATGGCCTGACGGAAGACGGCCAGGCGCTGGGCGAGGGCGGGATCGGAAAGGGCCAGGATCTGGGCGGCCAGCAGGCCGGCGTTCTTGGCTCCCGCCTCGCCGATGGCCAGGGTGGCGACGGGAATGCCGCCGGGCATCTGGACGATGGAGAGCAGGCTATCCAGTCCGCTGAGGGTCTTGGACTGCACCGGCACGCCCAGCACCGGCAGGTTGGTCATGGCCGCGGCCATGCCCGGCAGATGGGCGGCGCCGCCGGCCCCGGCGATGATCACCTTGAAGCCCTGATCCTGGGCGCCGGTGGCGAAGTCGTACAGGCGCTGCGGCGTGCGGTGGGCCGAGATCACCTTGGCCTCATAGGCCACGCCCAGGCTGGCCAGGGCGTCGGCCGCCCCCTTCAGGGTGGGCCAGTCGGAGCGGCTGCCCATGATGATGGCGACGGGCGGCGTGGTCGCATTTGGCATCGGCGTCGAGGTCCCTTGAAGTCGGCGCGCGGGGCTCGCCGGCGAGGGCGAGGTTTGAAGCCGCCCGGTATGCGCGTGGATCACGCGAGCGCAAGTCCAAAACGCTTTGCACGCCCCGGAATGAGGCGCCGCAACGTCCGGGCCTGCGGCCAAAGCGCGAGCCGATTGCGTCGAACCGCGTTCCCGTTAACACTTGGCCAAGCTGTGCAAGAAACGATTCCCCAGGTCATGAAGATTTCCGGCGCCCGGACCGAACCCTTCGCCGCCATCCGCAAGCGCGCCCTGGCCCGGGCCGGCGCGCAGGTGGCGCATCGCGAGATCGCCTCGCCGGACAGCGCGGCGTTTCTGGGCCTTGGCGAGGCGGACCTGACGCCGCAGGTGCAGGAAGCCCTGTCGACCCTGATGACCGAGATCGACGACCTGCGGGCCGAGGTCTCGCGGCTGAAGCTGCGGCTCAACGAGGCCCAGGGCCTGGCCGATCAGGACGTTCTGACCCCGGTTCTGAACCGCCGCGCCTTCCTGCGCGAGATCAAGCGCGTGGCGGCCTTCGCCCAGCGTTACGGCTCGCCCGCCAGCCTGGTGTTCTTCGATCTCGACGGCTTCAAGACCGTTAATGACCGCTTTGGCCACGCGGCGGGCGACGCGGCGTTGCAGGCCGTGGCGCGCCGTCTGTTGGCCAATGTTCGGGAAAGCGACGTTGTCGGACGGATGGGCGGCGACGAGTTCGCCGTCTTGTTGGCCCAGGCCGACAAGGAAACCGCCCTGTCCAAGGCCGCCAGCCTGGCCGCTGCGGTTCAGGACACCCCCGTCGAATTTGGCGAATGGTCGGCGCCGCTGCACATTTCCTGGGGCGTGCGCGAGATCGAGCCGGGCTCTGATCCCGAGGCCGCCCTGGCCGAAGCCGACGCCGCGATGTTCGTCCGCAAGCGCCGCCGGACCATAAACATCTGATCTGACGGTTATTTAGAAGTTTGGAGGCGGTCTCTTTTCAGGAGGGAGGGCCTCTAAAGCATCGTGCGGAAAAGTGGACGCCGGTTTTCCGCAAAAACGATGCGAAAACAAAAACCTAGAGCATCGTGCGGAAAAGTGGACGCCGGTTTTCCGCAAAAACGATGCGAAAACAAAAACCTAGAGCAAGGCGCGTGAGTCCGATTTCACGCGCTTTGCTCTAGGCTGTAGCGTCCCTCAACGCATCCCTGAGTCTTGCGACGTTTTGCGCAGAGACTCATAACGGGCCCACGCTCTAAATCTTTAACGGTCAGGTAAGGAATACCGTCTGGACTGCTCCAGATGTGTGGGGGCCGAAGATGCAGCGTATTCTGGTTGCGGAAGATGATCCCATACTGGCGATGATCTACGAGATCACGCTGAGCGAGGCGGGGTTCGAGGTGCTGGTGTGCCGGGATGGCGTCGAGGCGCTGGACGCCCTGGACGGGTTCGCGCCGGATCTGGTGATCACCGACTTTTACATGCCGCGTATGACGGGCGGAGAGCTGATCCGCGCGGTTCGTGAGCGCCGCGGCGCCCTGACCGCCACCCTGCTGGCCTCGGCGATCGATCCCTGGCGTTTGCGCGCCGACGAACGCGCCGACGCCCGTCTTGAAAAGCCGATTACACCGGCCCGGCTGCTGAGTGGCGTCAGGGCCCTGGAAGCCCTACACGCCGCCTGACTCCGGGCTCGGCGTCAGGCGATAATGTCGGGCATCAGCATGTCTTCGAGACGGCCGATCTTGTCCCTCAACGCCAGCTTCTTCTTCTTCAGGCGTGCGATCTGCAGCATGTCGGGCTGAGGGCGCTCTTCCAGCGCCTGAACAGCGGCGTCCAGATCCTGGTGCTCTTCGCGCAGGATCGACAGCCGACGCTCGATCGCCATGTCGGATTCGTCCGAGGGATCGTCGTCATTGATCGACGGTTCATCGGTCATGGAGGGTTCCCTTCGGCCGGCCCGCGATCCTGATAGATAGCAAAGGCTGCCGACCCGTAAAGAGGGTCACGATAAGGCGCCGGCCAGCCGTTCCAAAGCGGAACGCCGTGGCGGGTCGCCGGAGGCGGCGGCGGCCTCGACGAGGCTTTCCAGAACGTCCCTGGGCGCAGCCGGGGGACCGGTCAGGGCTTCCAGGCTTTCCAGCAGCACCCGCTCGCCGCGCAGCTCGACGGCCTTGACCGCCTCGCGCAGGTCTTCGCGGGCGCTGTCGGCGATATCCGGGCTGCTGGGCTTGAGCGCGCGGCGTACGCCACGCAGCGGCGCCCCGATCTCGGCGTCCCAGCGGCGCATCAGCAGGGCGCCGGCCTTGGCGTCGACCGCGCGGCCCTCGCCCGCCGCCCAGGCGGCCCACAGCAGATAGGGCACGTTCTGGCCGTGACCGTCCTGCAGGTTCAGGCAGGCGTCCGCGACATCCTGTCGCGCATAGACTTCCAAGGCCCAGTCCCAGAGCTTCATGGCGTTAACCTTCACCCGTTTCGGCGCTCTTGTCGGTGATCGACGCGATGTCCTCGCCCCAGCGTTTCACGGGCCGCCAGTTGAGGTCGAACAGGTCCAGCACCCGGCCCACCGACTGGTCGACCATGTCGGCGATCGTCTCGGGCTTGGCGTAGAAGGCCGGCAGGGGCGGGGCGATCACCGCGCCCATCTCGGCCAGCCTGGTCAGGGTGCGCAGATGACCCAGATGCAGCGGCGTTTCCCGCACCATCAGGGCCAGGGTCCTGCGCTCCTTGAGCACCACGTCAGCGGCGCGGGTCAGTAGCGAAGACGTTACGCCGCTGGCGATTTCGCTCATGGTCCGCACCGAGCACGGGGCGATGATCATGCCCAGCGTGCGGAAGGAGCCTGAGGCGATGGCGGCGCCCACATCCGAGGCGCGATGCACCACATCTGCCTTGGCATTGACCTGCGCGATGGAAAGATCGGTCTCCTGCGACAGGGTCAGGACCGCCGATTTCGACATCACCAGATGGCTTTCGACATCCAGATCGCGACAGGCGTCCAGGGCCCGCAGACCATAGACCACGCCCGAAGCGCCTGAAATTCCGATGATCAGTCTTGGGCGATCGCGGGTTTTCGAAGGGTCAGGCATGGTGAATCTTCGTCCGTCATGGGAGCAAGTCGCGCGAGGTCAAGCGCCACTACGTGCAACGATATGTGATCTGACAGCCGGACGCACCGGGTGTTCACTCTTCTCGTCAACAGCAAGGAGCCGACAGCCATGGCCATCGAATCCCGTATCCGCGAACTGGGGTCCCGTCACGAGACGCTTGATCGCTCGATCCAGGAGGAGACCAAGCGTCCCGCGAGCGACGCTGCGCGACTTACGGAGCTCAAACGGCGAAAACTGAAGCTGAAGGAGGAGATCGAGGGTCTTCGATCTCGACTGCACTGACTCAGCCCTGATTTAGAGAACATGATACGGCCGCTTCCATCGGGAAGCGGCCGTTTTCATAAGTACAGCGGCTTTCGAGGCGTCTAGTCCTCGTCGTCCTCGTCCTCGTCGTCGGCCACATAGGTCGACTTGCCGAACACGTCTTCGGCCTTCGGCTCGGCGCGCGACTTGCGGTAATCGGCTTCTTCGTCTTCCTCGGGCGTTTCGACGACGCCGGTCTCGGACGCGGGGCGCAGGGTCGGATCCTCGGGCAGGATGCCCTTCTTCAGATCGTCCTTGGCCTTCTTCTCGGCGGCCTTCTTGACCAGGGCGTCCAGCTCGAGCTGGCCGATCAGGCCCAGGGTCACGGGATCGACCGGCTTGATATTGGCCGCGTTCCAGTGCGTGCGGTGGCGCACTTGGTCGATGGTCGACTTGGTGGTGCCCAGCAGCTTGGAGATCTGGGCGTCGGTCACCTCGGGGTGGTGACGCAGGAACCAGGCGATGGCGTCCGGACGATCCTGACGGCGCGACACCGGGGTGTAGCGCGGGGCCTTCTTCTGCGGCTTCAGCAGTTCAGCGTGGCGGCTGACCTGGGCCTTCATGCGATAGGCGTCGTTGGCTTGCGCCTTGTCCAGCTCTTCGCGGGTCAGCTGGCCGTTGCCGATCGGATCGGCGCCGCGGATGTCGCGCGCCACTTCGCCGTCGGCGATGCCGCGCACTTCCAGCGGGTGCAGATTACAGAAATCGGCGATCTGCTCGAAGCTCAGCGACGTGTTGTCCACGAGCCAGACGGCCGTCGCCTTGGGCATCAGGATGTCGGACATGCGGTCCTCCAGAAATGACGGCGCCCGGCCTTTCGGCCGGGCGGGATGATCAGCGGCGACGTATAATCTGGTTCCGTGGAAAAGGGAACGGGGGATGCAGGGGAAGTCGCCGCCAGGCCCGCGACGCGGACCCGGCGGCTCATCCGGGATCGGGTCTAGAACTGCATATTGGCGCCGATGAACACGGTGCGGCCGCTGGTGGTGTAGTTCCACAGGCGGTGAGCGCCGGCTTGGCCGAAACCGTTGTTGAAGCTGTTGACCTGTTCCTCGCGCTCGTCCGACAGGTTGACGGCGTCCAGCGACAGGCGGATCCGCGGGGTCAGCTGATAGAAGGCCGCCGCGTCGATATAGGTGGTGGCGTTGAAGGCTCCGCTGTCGATCGTGTAGTCCGAGCGATAGTTCGACGAGATCCGCCCGCCCCACTTGGCCGTTTCGTAATAGAGCGTGACGTTGTGGTTCAGGTCGGACATCCCGTAGATCGCCCCCTTCTGGTTCTTGCCGTTGACGAGGTTGGTCGTCTCGGAATCGATGAAGGTGACATTGGCGACTATGCCCAGGTTCTTCAGCGGGCCGGGCAGGAAGAAGAAGTCGCTCTGGGCGCTCAGCTCCACGCCGGTCAGCTTGGCGTCGTTGAGATTCACCGAGCGGGTATAGGACGCCACGTTGGTTGAGCCGGTGACGCCCGGATACAGGCCCTCGGCCAGACCGGTGCTGGCATAGCTGACATTGGTGGTGGTTTGGGTGCTGACCAGACCGTCGATGTTCTTGTGGAAGACGCCGGCCGTCAGCATGCCGACACTGCCGAAGTACCACTCGGCCGCCAGATCGAACTCGTCGGAGGTGTAGGGGTCAAGATTGGGGTTGCCGGTCGACACCGTCACCGTCGAGCCGTCCACGCTGATCGAGCCGTTCATGGCATAGGCGCCCAGCGACGGGCGGTTGATGTTCTGGGCGGCGGCGGCGCGGATCTGCACCTTGTCCGACAGTTCCAGCACGGCGTTGAAGGCCGGCAGGACGCCGGAATAGGTCTTCTTGGCCGTGGTGGGGGTGTTGACGCCCTTGACCGCCATGACGCCCGACGAGGTCAGTTCGGTGCTGTAGCTGCGCAGGCCCGCATTGCCGCGCAACGGCTTGCCAAACAGGGTGGTCTTCCAGTCCAGCTGGGCGTAGCCGGCGGTGGTGTCTTCCTTGACCTCATAGATCCCCTTGGGCGCGCCCAGGGTGCGGGTGACGCCGTAGTGGGCCAGGGCCTTGTCCCAGTCGACGATCAGCCAGGACTGGTCATCATGCTGGCTGAAGATCTTGTAGTAGCTGTCGACATGGTCATCGAGCGTGCCCTTTTCCCAGGCCGACTTGTTGAGGTCGTCTGTCGCCTGCTGGTAGCCGGAGTTGCTGAAGCCGCGATAGGACAGGCCGGCCTTCAGGGTCAGGTCGTCATTGAACGCATAGGCCCCGTTGAATTCGGCGTTCTTCAGCTCGGTGGTCTGATAGGTGGCCGAGAAGTCGATCTCGTGGGCGCGGTAATTGTTGGGATCGGTGGTGTTCCACTTGTAGGTGTTGTGCGCGCTGTCGCCGCGATAGTCGGTGATCAGGCCGCCGAACGCCTCGGTATAGAACTTGTCCGAGATCGGGATATCGTAGTCCGAGGTCTCCTGGCCGATATGGCCGTCCAGGGTCAGCTTGTCGGAGACCTGCCATTCGCCGGTCAGCACGACCTGATCGAAGGTGTTCTCGGTCTGCTGGCGGCGGGTCTCGGTGGCGAACACCGTATTGTCGACATCGGCGTAGATGATCGAATTGTACTGGTCGTACTGGATCGAGTTGAGCACGGAGGCGGCCGTGACGACGCCCGAGTGGGGCACCGTGCCGCCCAGAACGGTCGAGCCGACGCTGGCGCGGGTGGCCAGATGGTTTTCGCTGCGGTCGTTGGTGAACTTGCCGTGCAGCGCGTCGAGCGTGACGGTGACGTTCTCGACCGGGCGCCATTGCACGGCTGTCGTGACCCCCAGGCGCTCCTGGTCCGAACCCCAGACCGACAGGCGGTTGCCGCGCTGGAAGATCAGCTCGCCGTTCATGGCCTTGGCCTGATCCGCCGCGCTCAGCTTGACCACATTGGCGGCCAGGGCCTTCTGGGTGCCGGCGCCGTAGGTGTTGTAGCCCTGCTCTTCGGTCTGGCGCTTGGAATAGGCCACCGACACCAGGACGCCGAACTTGTCGTCCCAGTTCTTGCTGAACATCGCCGCGCCGCGCGGCTGGAAGTCCTTGGTGGACGAATTGGTGCCGCCCTGGAAGGACAGGGCCACTTTCTGGCCCGCATAGTCGAACGGCTTGGCGGTGTAGAGGCCCACCGTGCCGGCCATGCCGCCTTCGTCCTGCTCGGCCGAGAAAGACTTGCGCACGTCGACCTTCGAGAACAGTTCCGAGGCGAAGATGTTGAAGTCGAACGCGCGGTCGCGCGAGGTCTGGCCGCGGCTGTCCATCGGCGAGTCGACATTGCCCAGCACTTCCATGCCGTTCAGCTGGACGCGGGTGAAGTCGGGGCCCAGGCCGCGCAAGCTGACCCGGCGGCCTTCGCCGCCTTCGCGGTTGATGGCCACGCCCGGCAGGCGTTGCAGCGACTCGGCCAGGTTCAGGTCGGGGAACTTGGCCATGTCTTCGGCGACGATCGAGTCGGCGACGATGGCGGAGTCTTTCTTCAAGGCCCGGGCGGCGCCCAGCGACTTGCGAAAGCCGTTGACGACCACGGCGTCAACGGCGTCGGCTGAAGCCTCGGCGGGCGCGGCGACATCGGCGGCGTGGGCCGCGCTGGCGAACATGGCCAAGGCGATAGCGGTCGACGCGGCGCTCATGACGAGCGCCTTTCTGGTGGATGACATGTAGGTCCCCTGCACTGTCGCCGGAAGGACAGGCCCCAGCTGGGCGTCCGGCGGATGCTCGGGCGTTAGCGGCCTTTCGTGACTGCACCCACTCGGATCGATAACGGCTCGATGACAGCGAAGCTGTCCGATGGTCGAAAAAAGTTCTGCGCAAGCGGAGCCATACGCCGCCGGGCGCGTTTGACTGTCGAATAGGGGAACTTGGCCATGACGGAACAGACCTTGAACACGACCTTTGAACGCGAGCTTGTCGGCCTGATTCCGCATCTGCGCGCCTTTGGTCGCTCGCTTTGCGGCAGCGCCGCCCAGGGTGATGATCTGGCCCAGGACGCTCTGGCCAAGGCCCTGGCTTCACGCGAGTCCTTTCAACCGGGCACCAACATGAAGGCCTGGACCTTCATGATCCTGCGCAATGTCTTCTATTCCGAAAAGCGACGCTCCTGGCGCAGCTGCGAGCTCGACCCCGAGGTCGCCGAGCGCACCCTGGTGTCAGTGTCCAACCCCACGGCGGCTCTGGAGCTCGACGAGGTTCGCCGCGCGATGGACATGCTGCCGGCCGACCAGCGTGAAGCGCTGATCCTGATCGGCGCGGCCGGCATGTCCTATGAAGAAGTCAGCCTCGTCACCGGCGCCGCCCTGGGCACGATCAAGAGCCGGGTCAGCCGGGCCCGCGATCGCCTGGCCCTGATCCTGGCCGAGGGCCATATCTCTGAGGACCATCAGCCGGCCCATGCGGCCATGGGCTCGATCTTCCAGCAGATCGATGAGTATCGACTCGCCCGTTGCGCCTGACAGATCCACGGCGATAGGGAAGGGTAGTTGAGGGGCCGTGCGGTCGGGGCCGTGCGAACAGTATCGGGGCCAGAGGTCGTTGGGGCGTCCACAACAAACATCCGTTGATCGGCGGATCGTCGGCTTCGATGAGCCGCATCATGCCGCGTGAGCCGTTTCAGCCGCCGGCCGGCTGGCGCACGTCCAGTGAGGGCATGGCCCGTCTCTTTCAGGCGACTGACTGGGCGGCGACGAAACTGGGGCCCGTCGAAACCTGGTCACCCAGTCTGCAACTGGCCGTCGACATTATTCTGGCGTCCGCCTTTCCCATGGCGCTGCGTTGGGGGCCGGATTTCGTCCTGCTCTACAATGACGGCTATCGGCCGTTCCTGGGCGAGAAACATCCGGCGGCTCTGGGTCAACCCGCCGCCGAGGTGTGGTCGGAGGTCTGGGGTCAGATCGAGCCGGCGCACGTCGCGATTCTGACGCGCAAGGCCCCCTCGATTTTCGCCGAGGACATGCTGATGCGGATCCAGCGCCACGGTGCGCGCTGGGAGGATGCGCGCTTCACGCTCGGCTACAGCCCCATCTATGATCCGATGGCGCCCACCGGGGTGGGCGGCATCTTTGTGACCGCGGTGGAGACCACGGACCGTGTCGCGGCCCAGGCCAAACTCGCGGCCAGCGAAGCGGAGTTCCGCTCCTTCGCCCAGGCGGTTCCCAACCACGTGTGGGCCGCCTCGGCCGAGGGCGACCTGCACTGGTTCAATGACCGGGTCTATGAATACAGCGGTGTCGAGGTCGGAACCCTCGACGGCGTGGGCTGGATCCAGATGGTTCATCCCGAGGATCGGGACGAGGCCGGCGGTCGCTGGGAAATGGCCCTGGCTTCAAGCGAGGTCTATCAGGTCGAGTTTCGTCTCAAGCGCGCCGATGGCCTTTACCGGTGGCATATCGCCCGCGCCGTCCCGACGCGCGACGTCGACGGCAAGATTGTGCGCTGGATCGGCACCAATACCGACATCGAGGATCAGAAGGTCACGGCCGCCGCCCTCGCGACGTTGAACGCCACCCTGGAGCAAAGGGTCGCCGAGCAGGCCGCCGAGCGCGATCGCCTGTGGCAAACCTCGCAGGACCTGCTCACCGTGCTGGATGGCGAGGGCGTGTTGCGCGCCGCCAATCCGGCCTGGCTTTCGGTGCTGGGCTGGCGGCCCGATCAGGTGGTCGGTCGCTCCTATCTCGATTTCATCCATCCGGACGACCATCAGGCCGGCCAGCTCGCCCTGGGCCAGGCCCTGGATCGCCCGCTGCCGGCCTTTGAGTGTCGCTGCTTGACCCAGGATGGACAGGTCCGCTGGATCGACTGGGCCGCCGCGCCCGAGAAGGATCGCGTCTACGCCACCGGCCGAGACGTCACAGCCGCGAAACTGGCCGAGGCGGAACTGGCCGCCGTTCAGGACGCCCTGCGCCAGAGCCAGAAGATGGAGGCGGTCGGCCAGCTGACGGGCGGGATCGCCCACGACTTCAACAACATGCTGGCGGTGGTCGTCGGGTCGCTGGATCTGCTGTCACGCCGCCTGTCGGGCGGCGACGCCCGCGCCCAGCGCTATCTGGACGCGGCGGGCGACGGCGCGCGCCGCGCCGCCCTTCTGACCCAGAGACTGCTGGCCTTCTCCCGTCAGCAGCCGTTGCAACCCAAGCCGATCGACGCCAATCGCCTGGTGGCGGGGATGTCGGATCTGCTGCGCCATTCGATCGGCGCGGATATCCGGCTTGAGACCGTCTTGGCGGGCGGGCTGTGGATCACCGCCGCCGATCCCAATCAGCTCGAGAACGTCATTCTCAACCTGGCGGTCAATGCCCGTGACGCCATGCCCGACGGCGGGCGGCTGACCATCGAGACCCAGAACGCCCATCTCGACGAGCGCTACGCCGCGGCCCATCTGGGCCTGGCGGCGGGCCAGTACGTGCTGATCGCCGTCACCGACACCGGCGGCGGCATGCCGACCGAGGTCATCGAGAAGGCGTTCGATCCGTTCTTCACGACCAAGGCGGTGGGCAAGGGCACAGGGCTGGGGCTCAGCCAGGTCTATGGCTTCGTCAAGCAGTCGGGCGGCCATGTGAAGATCTATTCCGAGCCCGGGGTTGGCACGACTCTCAAGATCTATCTGCCCAGGCTGCACGGCGCCGATTCCGTCGACGCCGTGGAGGGCGCCGCCCCGGCCCTGGCGATGGGCGACAATCGCGAGCTCATTCTCGTCGTCGAGGACGAGCCCGCGGTGCGCCAGTTCAGCCTCGACGCCCTGGACGAGCTCGGCTACCGGACCCTTGAGGCCGACAGCGCCGCCGCCGCCCTTCGCCTGATCGAGGCTCATCCGGAGATTGTGCTGCTGTTCACCGACGTGGTGATGCCCGAGGTCAACGGCGCCCGGCTGGCCGAAGAGGTTCGGCGACGGCGACCCGACATCAAGGTGCTGTTCACCACCGGCTATACCCGCAACGCCGTGGTCCATAACGGCGTGCTGGACGTGGGCGTCGAGCTGATCGGCAAGCCCTTCACCCTCGAGGCCCTGGCCGCCAAGCTGCGCGCGGTGCTGGAAGCCGCCGCGACATAGGGCCAGAGGCCCGTCAGGCGACCAGCACCACCTTGCCCACATGCTCGCCCGCTTCCAGGTGCGCATGGGCCTTGGCGGCGTCCGCCAGCGGGAAGGTGGCGTCGATGATCGGCTTGATCTTTCCCGCCGCGATCCACGGCCAGACGACGCGCTCGATCTCGCCGGCCAGGCGGGCCTTCTCGTCGGCCGAGCGCGGGCGCAGGGTCGAGCCGGTGATCACCGCGCGTTTCTGCATGATCGCCATCACCGGCACGTCCAGCACCGGCCCCGCGAGGGCGGCGATATAGACGATGCGGCCGCCGGTGTTGAGGGCGTGCAGGTTCTTGTCGAAATAGCTGGCCCCGACCATGTCCAGCACCACATCGACGCCGCCGGCCGCCCGGGCGATCTCGGCGAAGTCCTCGGTCTTGGCGTCGACGGCGATGTCGGCGCCCAGGGCCAGAGCCTGGGCCTTCTTGTCGGCGCCGCGGCCGGTGGCGATGACCCTGGCCCCCGCCGCCTTGGCCATGGTGATCGCCGTTGTCCCGATCCCGGACGTTGCGCCATGGATCAGCAGGGTCTCGCCCGCCTTCAGCGCGCCATGCTCGAACACATTCGCGTAGACGGTGAAAACCGTCTCGGGCAGGGCGGCGGCGTGGACCATGTCGAAGCCGTCGGGGATCGGCAGGGCGTGGCGGGCGTCGACCACGGCATATTGCGCATAGCCGCCGCCGCCCAGCAGGGCGCAGACCTTGTCGCCGATGGCCCAGCGGGCCGCGCCCTCGCCAAGGGCGACCACCTCGCCGGCGACTTCCAGGCCCAGGGTGGCGGGCGCGCCGGGCGGCGGCGGATAATATCCCAGGCGCTGCAGCAGATCGGGCCGGTTGACGCCGGCGGCGGCCACCTTGATCAGGATCTGACCGGGTCCAGGAACGGGACGGTCAAGCTGGGCGGCGATCAGGGCCTGGGCCGGTCCCTTGCCGCCCTCAATGGCGATCGCGGTCATGGTGTCCGACATGTTGGGTTTCCTCAGGCTTGCCTTGCGGCCTTGGTAGGCGTCTCATGAAGGATCGAAAAGGGTCATTCACAAGTCGTGGGAGCCAGCCGATGTTCGAGGAACCTGTTGAGGCGCGTGCTTTCAATCGTGGCGCTCTGACCGAGACGATCCACGAGGATCTGGAGATCTATGGCGTCGCCGAGCTGGAGGAGCGAATTGAGGCCCTGCAGGCTGAAATTCTCCGCACGCGGGCGTTTCTGGACAAGAAACGCGCCGGCCGCGACGCGGCCAATGCGCTGTTTGGTCGCCTCGACTAGCAATTCATTTACCGTAAGCACGGTCTAAGGCGGTAAGCCGCCTGGGCTCTGAGCGTATCGAGGTTCGAGGGGGTGGGTCGCGAAACGGGACGACGCCTGTTGGCACGAGGGTTGCAGCCTCGATCCCAGGCGAGACGTTCTCGCGGCCTTTCGAAGGGGCATTGAGTACCTATGACCGATTTGAGCGTTTCCCCAGCGGCGCCTTGGCGCGCGGGTGTCATCCAGGACTTCGCGAAGTCGGAGCTGTTTGACCGTACGTTCGACGAAGGGATGCTGCTGGTCGAAGAGACCGCCGGCTATCTCGACGGCGCCGGTCGCCATGACAGCAAGATCCTGTCGCGCAACGCCGCCCTGGCCTACGCCACCGAAAGCATGCGCCTGACCACCCGCCTGATGCAGGTGGCCTCGTGGCTGCTGGTGCAGCGCGCGGTGCGCGAAGGCGAGATGGCCGCCGAGGCCGCCTGCGCCGAAAACTATCGTCTGGCCGAAGAGATCGCGGTGGTCGGCGCGGCGATCGAGGAACTGCCCTACGGCCTGGTCAATCTGCTGCAGCGGTCCGAGCGGCTGTACGAGCGCGTGCGTCACCTGGACAAGCGCATGTATGTCGAAGTCGCCGCCGAGGACGCCCCGCGTCCCGTCCAGGCCCAGTTTGACCGCCTGACGGCGGCGTTCGGCGGGTAAAGCCCATCCATCATCGCAACAAAAAGCCCGCCCTCAGCAGAGGGCGGGCTTTTTTGTGGTCGAACCACCAGACACAGAAAAAGCCGGCCCGCGAACGCGGAGCCGGCTTTTCGTCGCCCTTGCGGCGAGAAGCGCTTATTTCTTGGTGAAGCCCGCGAACTTGGCGTTGAAGCGCGAGACGCGGCCGCCACGGTCCATCAGGTGAGCGTTGCCGCCGGTCCAGGCCGGGTGCACGCGCGGATCGATGTCCAGCACCAGGGTCGAGCCTTCTTTGCCGAAGGTCGAACGGGTCTGATAGCTGGTGCCATCGGTCATGGTGACGGTGATGAAGTGATAGTCGGGGTGAATGTCTTGTTTCATCGGGCGGTCCAACCGACTTGAGGCGGCGTGAAAGTTGGTGAGCGGACTCCCTTGCGGGTGGCCCTCGAAGAGGCGCGGCTATAAAGAACGCCAGCGAATTTGGCAAGGGACAGTTGATGACCGACGTGAACGGCGGCGAGATTTCGGTCGAGGGACGCCCCGGCGCCGGGGCCGAATTGGTCCAGGGCATGGCGGATGCGGCGGCCCGCAGACCCCGCCGCAAGGATATCCGCCCCCTGGCCCATCTGCTGCCGTTCGTGCGCGCCCATATCGGCGACGCCCTGGCGGCCGGCTTCTTCCTGCTGTTCTCGACCAGCGCCACCCTGGGGCTGACGGCGGCCTTCAAGGGCGTTGTCGACAAGGGATTCACGACCGGCGCCGCCTCGGCCATCAACGGCGCCTTCATCGGCCTGGGCGCGGTCGCCCTGGTGCTGGCCGTCGCCACCTCGCTGCGGTTCTTCTTCGTCACCCGGCTGGGCGAGCGCGTGGTCGCCGACCTGCGGCGGGCCCTCTATGGCCACACTCTGAGCCTGGACCCGGCCTATTTCCTGAAAACCCGCACCGGTGAGGTTCTGTCGCGCCTGACCACCGACGTGACCATCATCGAGACCCTGGTGGGCACCTCGGCCTCGGTGGCGCTGCGCAACAGCCTCAGCCTGCTGGGCGGCCTGGGCTATATGGCGGTGGTCAGCCCCAAACTGGCCGGGTTCATCGTGCTGATGGTGCCGGTGGTGCTGGCCCCGATGTTCCTGCTGGGCCGCCGGGTCCGCAAGCTGTCGGTGACGGCCCAGGACAAGTTCGCCGACGCGGTGGGCTATGCCGGCGAAAGCCTGGACGCCCTGGACACCGTTCAGGCCTTTGGTCGCGAAAAGGCCTCGACCGACCGGTTCGGCCTGGCGGTCGAAGCCGCCTACAAGGCGTCGGTGCGGCGCATCAGCGCCCGGGCCGGCATGACCGCCGTGGTCATCGTTCTGGCCTTCGGCGGCATCACCCTCCTGCTGTGGTCGGGTGCGCATCTGGTGCTGTCGGGCGAGATGACCGCCGGCACCCTGGCCCAGTTCGCCCTGCTGGCCATCATGACCGCCGGTTCGGTCGGCGCCCTGGGCGAGGTCTGGGGCGACGTGCAGAAAGCGGCCGGCGCGATGGAGCGCATCTCCGAACTGCTCAATTCCCGTCCCGGCATCGCCGCGCCGGACCATCCCAAGACCCTGCCGTCGCCGGCCACCGGCGCCATCGCCTTCGAGAACGTCACCTTCGCCTATCCGGGGCGCCCGGACCTGACGGCGCTGCACGGCTTTGATTTGACCGTCAGGCCTGGAGAGACCGTCGCCCTGGTCGGCCCCTCGGGGGCGGGCAAGAGCACCGTCCTGCGCCTCCTGCTGCGCTTCTATGACCCTCAGGAGGGCGTCATCCGCCTGGACGGCGTGGATCTGCGCGACGCCGACCCGGCGCAGGTGCGCGCGCGCATGGCCCTGGTGGCCCAGGACTCGCCGCTGTTCTCGGGCTCGGCCCTGGACAATATCCGCTTTGGCCGCGAGGACGCCACCGAGCAGGAGGCCCGCGACGCCGCCCAGGCCGCCCAGGCCACGGGCTTCATCGAGGCCCTGCCGGAAGGCTTCGCCACGCCGGTCGGCGAGCGGGCCAAGACCCTGTCGGGCGGCCAGCGCCAGCGCCTGGCCATCGCCCGGGCCCTGGTGCGCCAGGCCCCGATCCTGCTGCTGGACGAGGCCACCAGCGCCCTGGACGCCGAGAACGAGCGCCTGGTCCAGCAGGCCCTGCACGCGGCCATGAGCGGCCGCACCACCCTGGTCATCGCCCACCGCCTGGCCACCGTGCTCAAGGCCGACCGCATCGTGGTGATGGAGAACGGCCGCGTGGTCGAGCAGGGCACCCACACCGAACTCTCGGCCAAGGGCGGGCTCTATTCGCGCCTGGCGCGGCTGCAGTTCGGGGTGGAGGCGGCCTGATCCGCCTTCTCCCCTTGCGGGAGAAGGTGGCCGCGATAGCGGCCGGATGAGGGGTCTAACGTCAGCGCAGCCGCGATAGGGTCGTCGACGATTGAGCGACCCCTCATCCGTCGACCTGCGGTCGCCACCTTCTCCCGCAAGGGGAGAAGGGCTTCGCCGCCTATTTCAGCAGATCCGCCGGCGTCGTCGGCTCGCTGATCACCGCTTCCATCGCCGTCCAGCGGGCGGTCTGGCTCGGGCCCGCGCGCTCCACATGGGCGCGCACCCTGTCCTGGCCCAGATTGTAGTTGATGATGTAGCTGCGATAGGTCTCGATGAAGCTCAGGCGCTTCTCGGCCCGGGCCTTCGAGCTGAGACCGTATTTGGCCAGGGCCGCGACGGCGGCGGGCTTGTCCATCCGGCCTGACAGATAGGCGTCGGCGATGGTGTTCTCGGCCCCGGCCAGATCGGCCTTGGCGGTCATCAGGGCGTCATAGGCCCCGGCCGTGGCCGGATCCAGGCCGGCCAGCGGATAGAGCTGCTCGCGCTCGAACTTGACCTTTTCGGCCCCCGGGAAGGCCAGGCTGATGCCGTAATTGGCCGAGCCCTCGGCGATCAGCGATTGCGGCGAGAACAGCGGATAGACGGAAAACTCCACCCAGCCCCTGGCCTTGGTCAGCTTCTCTTCCAGCAGGGCGTTGAGCACATGGTGGCCCGGATAGCCCTCGTGGCAGCCCAGATCGAGGGCGCGGCTGATATAGATCGGCAGGTCGGTATTGATCTGGATCAGGCTGTGGGCCCCGCCCTGATACCAGTTATAGCCGCTCCAGGGCTTGCCGGTGACGAAGGACAGGTCGAACTTCTCGCCCGGGGGCAGGGCGATATGGGCCTGGGTCCTGGCCTTGCAGGCCGCGATGCCGGCCTTCATCACCGCGTCCAGTCTGTCGGTCGGGATGACATACCTGGCCTGGAAGGCGTCGACGCGGGCGGCCAGGTCGCCGTCGCCCGGAACCAGCTTGTCCAGGCGCGCGAGGATCGGATCATAGCTGTCCAGCGGCTGCAGCGGCGGGCGGACGCCAAACAGGCCCTCGGCCTCGTCCTGGAAGCTGAACGTCTGGCCGTCCAGCATGGCCAGGCGGGTTTCGGCGGCCTTCAGCTGGCCCAGCAGGAAGGTCTTGCGGCGGCGTTCATCTGCGCTCAGCGACGCATTGTCGACGGCCTGGGTGGCGGCATACAGACGGATGGCCTCGGCCTTCAGGGCCGGCACGGCGCGCGGATGGGCCTTGGCGGCCTCAGCCCAGGCCTTGGGACCGTAATAGGCGTCGACATAGCCAGGCTCACGCTCGCCCGCCTCCAGGGTCAGGGCCACGAAGGCCTGGGCGATGACGTCCAGCCTGGGTCCCCCCACGGAAGCGGCGAGGGCGGGGGCCGAGGCCCCCAGCAGCAGAGCGGCGGCCAAGCCGGCCAGACGGGTGATCATGAAGCGCCTCGGGGATCTGGAAGGCGCGCAGGCTGCACCCGCCTCCCTTGGGCGGTCAAGCTCAGCCGCGCGCGGTGACCGCCAGGCCGGGGAAGTCGCTGAACACGCCGTCGACGCCGGCCGCGTACAGGGCCTGAAGCAGCGGCGTCACGTCGCCGTGCTGGGCCAGATAGTCAGGGGCCGTCGCATCGCCCCGGCGCAGGCTGGCCGGCAGGAAATAGTTCTCGGCACGCACGGTCCAGGGGTGGACCTGCAGGCCCGCCGCGTGGGCGTCGCGCACCAGGCTGGTGGCCGGCATCAGGGTGTTGGCGTCCTGCGGGATGATCATCGCCTTGTCCGGGCCCAGACCGTCGGCATAGGCGGCCACGGCCTTCAGGCCCTCGGCGGTGACGAGCTCGGCATAGGTGACGCCGGGCAGGTCGGGCGGGCCGCCTTCATTGGCGACCAGCAGCACCAGTTTGGCGCGGGTCTTCAGGCGCAGGGTCTTCAGCGGCCCGACCTCGAAGCACTGCACGAACACCGGAGCGGTCGCTGAGTTGAGGTCGTTGCGCTTGAGGGCGTCCAGCATCCGGCCTTCGACCGGCAGGCCGATCGAAGCGAAATAGCCGGGGTGCTTCATCTCGGGATAGACGCCGATGGTGCGGCCGGTGCGCTGGGTTCCGGCGCGGGCGATGGCGACCACCTCGTCGAAGGTCAGGATCTGGGCCTGGCCGTCGAAGGCGGCGCTGGCGGGACGCAGCTGCGGCAGGCGCTCGCGGGCCCGCAGGGTCTTGAGCTCGGCGAGGGTGAAGTCCTCGGTGAACCAGCCGGTCAGGCTCGTACCGTCGATGGTCTTGGTCGCCTTGCGGGCGGCGAACTCGGGATGGCTCGCGACGTCGGTCGTGCCGCCGATCTCGTTCTCGTGGCGCACCACCAGATGGCCGTCCTTCGTGGCGACCAGATCGGGCTCGATGAAGTCGCAGCCCTGATCGATGGCCCGCTCATAGGCCAGGGCCGTGTGCTCGGGCCGCTC
Organism: Caulobacter sp. FV2ps19; assembly: GCF_058681035.1. Taxonomy (NCBI): domain Bacteria; kingdom Pseudomonadati; phylum Pseudomonadota; class Alphaproteobacteria; order Caulobacterales; family Caulobacteraceae; genus Caulobacter; species Caulobacter sp. FV2ps19. Next base: position 1,235,712 of record NZ_CM178729.1, read on the forward strand.
GCCGCTGCAGCCGCGATGGGCGATGACGATCGGCTTTTTGCCCTGGGCGCGGGCGAGGCCGGGCAGGAAGGTGCCGGCGAGGGCGGCGGTGGTCATGGCGCGACGGGTCAGCAGGGTCATGACGGCGATTTAGCGCGCGGATGTGACGATTTGGCGAGACCTTTAGACTGTCATCCCGGGCAAGCGGAGCGCAGATCCGGGACCGCAACGCGCTCAGAGCTTCCGGCGGTCCCGGCTCGGCGCGCTGCGCGCTTGGCCGGGATGACCGTTTTAAGGATTTAAGCCAGCAGCAGCTTTTCCAGCACCAGCGGGTGCAGTTCCTGGTTACAGGCCAGGATCGAGGCGCCCTCGACCGGGTTGCCGTGCTCTTCGAGGGTGGTGACCTTGCCGCCCGACTCCTGGACCATCAGCACGCCGGCAGCGACGTCCCAGGGCTGCAGGTTGCGCTCCCAGAAGCCGTCGAAGCGGCCGGCCGCGACCCAGGCCAGGTCCAGCGAGGCGGCGCCGAAGCGGCGGACGCCGGCGACCTTCTGGCTGATCTGGTGCAGCTCCTTCAGGAACTGGCCGTGGCCGGGCTTGCCCATGAACGGGATGCCGGTGGCCAGGACGCAATCGTCCAGATGGCGGCGGGCGGCGACGCGCAGGCGCTTTTCGGCCCCCAGATAGGCGCCCTTGCCCTTTTCGACCCAAAAGAGGTCGTTGCTGATGGGGTTATAGGTGACGCCGGCCACCACCTCGCCCTCGCGCTGCAGGGCGATATTGACCGCGAAGTGCGGGATGGCGTGCATGAAGTTGGTGGTGCCGTCCAGCGGGTCGACGATCCAGGTGTGGGTCTTGTCGGTGCCCTCGATCAGGCCGCGTTCCTCGCCCAGGAAGCTGTAGCCGGGGCGGGCCTTTTCCAGCAGTTCGAAGATGGTCTGCTCGGCCTTGAGGTCGGCATTGGTGACGAAATCGGCCGCGCCCTTGCGGGAAACCTGCAGTTCGGTGACTTCGCCGAAATCGCGGGCCAGGCCACGCGCCGCTTTACGCGCAGCGTCGATCATCACGTTCAGGAGGGCGGAAGGCGTGGCCAAGGCGGGATTTCCTCATAGGTCCCCCTGCGCAGCGTCCCTCCCTTCACTTGAAAGGAGCAGACGGCGGGGGACAGGCAAGCGGCAGTCAGAAAGATCGGGCGCGGAACCTAGTCGCGGCGGCCCCTGAAAGCAAGGCGGGGCGCTGACGCAGATCCTCTCCCTTTGGGGGGGAGGGCTATCGCATAGGGGAGATTGAAGGGGTCAGCCTGAACGGAGCCTTGAAAATCTTGCCTTCCTGGGCCTTGTGCCCAGGACCCATGTTTGCGCACGCTTCGATTTCGGCCCCATTCGCGGCTGAACGTCCCGGAGCACTGACCCAAGCCCGCATCGGCGGCGCCATGGGTCCTGGGCACAAGGCCCAGGAAGGCTAAGTCTTTTTGCGCCTTATCCATAGGCGACGACTCCCCCAGAAGGGGAGCATCTTTCCGGTGGCTAAGGCAGATCCGCCTGGGGCAGGCTGTCGCGATTGGCGCAGGCCAGCTTGCCGGCGCTGCCGGCGGCGGCCTTGGCGTCGTCGATCTTCTCGCCGTTGCGCCAGCCCTTGGTCGGTCCGCCGCCGGTCCCGGTGAAGTCCATGCCCAGGTCGATCCATTTGTCGGCCAGGCAGTCCAGGGCGAACATGATGATCGGGCCCTTGCTGGCCGGCCAGGACCTGTAGGGCCCGTTGGGCTTGCCGTCGGCGATGCGCACCAGCACCAGGCCGGACTTGGCGTCCACCCGCATATAGTCTTCGTCGTAATAGGTGCCGGACTCGCCCGGCGCGGGTTTCCAGGTCTCGGCGGCGGCCCAGGTCGCGGCCGAAAGCACCGATACGCCAAGCAGGCACAGTACGAGGCGATGTTTCATCGCGTCTCCCCCGTCTCTTATCGTTGGGGGAAGGCTATGCCCGTCGGGGCGGAATCGCAATAACGCCGTTCGCTTAAGGGCGCGCGGCCAGACCCTCTGCGATCGCGGTGTTCAGGGCGGCCACCGCCGCCGCCGGGCCCTGCGGGTGGGCCCACACGCCGGCCGAAACCGCCAGGAAGTCGGCGCCGGCCGTAGCCAGGACGGCGGCGTTGTCGGCGGTGACGCCGCCGATCGCCACCGACGGGGTTTCCATCACCTCGTGCCAGATCGACAGGATCTCGGGATCGGCGGTGGTCGGCGCGGCCTTGGTGGTGGTGGGATAGAAGGCCCCGAAGGCCACATAGTCGGCCCCGGCCTCGGCGGCCTCCATCGCCAGGTGGCGGCTGTCATGGCAGGTGACGCCGATCATCCGGTCCTTGCCCATCAGCTTGCGGGCGGCGCCATAGGCCATGTCGTCCTGACCGATATGCACGCCGTCGCAGTCGAGGCCGGCGGCCAGATCGGGCCGGTCATTGAGGATCACCGCCACGTCATGGGTCCGGGCGATCGGGGCCAGAGCCGCGACGGCCTCGCTGATCGCCGCGTCAGACACGTCCTTCAGGCGGATCTGCAGGGCGGCCACGTCGCCAGCCTCCAGAGCCGCTTTCAGCGCGAGGCCGAAGGCGTTCAGGTCGGTCAGGGCCGGGGGCGTGATCAGATACAGGCGGCAATCGAGAGTCATGGTGTGGGTTTAGGCCAAATCCCGCCCGACACAAACACGGCCTTGCCGAGCCCGTCGCGGCTCCGTCGCGACGTTGTAGTGAGAGTCAGTTGCAAATTGTGCGCCGCTCCGCTACATGAGAATGACACTCATTCATCGGGGCTCTGTTCCGTGTACGTCTGCAACTGCAATGGCATCCGCGAGCGTCAGGTCCGGGCGGCCATAGAGGCCGGGGCCAGCCGTCCCGCCGAGATCTTCCGCCACCAGGGCTGTCAGGCCCAGTGCGCCAAGTGCGTGTGCGAAATGCGCCAGATGATCGACGACACGCGCCAGGCCCTGGCCTACGCCGCCGAATAGGGCCGGTTCTCACCTCTCGTTCTGAGAACGATGGGCGCTTGCGCAGATTTCCCTGAAAGCGCGAAACACTTGCAGACATAGCGGTTGAAGCCCGCTGCGGCTTGCCCCAGGGTCGCCTCGACTCGAACTTCAAGGGAGGCGCGCCATGCAAGGCGATCCTGGCATTATCCGCCTGCTCAATGCGGTGCTCACCAACGAGCTGACCGCCGTAAACCAGTATTTCCTGCATGCCCGCATGTACGACAACTGGGGCTTCAAGCGCCTGGGCAAGATTACCTACGACGAATCGATCGGCGAGATGAAGCACGCCGACAAGCTGATCAACCGCATCCTGTTTCTGGAAGGCCTGCCCAATCTGCAGGACCTGCACAAGCTGAAGATCGGTGAGACCGTGCCTGAATGTCTGGCCTCGGATCTGGCCGTCGAGGTCGGCGGCCGCGAGACCCTGATCCCGGGAATCATCCAGTGCGAACAGGCCCGCGACTTTGTCAGCCGCGAACTGCTGCGCGAGATCCTCAGCGACACCGAGGAGCATATCGACTTCCTCGAAATGCAGCTGGGCCTGGTCAAGGCCCTGGGCGAGCCGAACTATCTGCAGAGCGCGGTCGGCGAGCTGCCGGCCGGCTGATCTCGCAGCTGGGCGGCGGGTCTAGGCGACGGCGCGCATCGGGCTGTGCTGGTCGCTGGAGAGCTTGAACTGGTCGACCATGTCGGTGAGGCGTCCGGATTCGCTGCGCAGCGAGTGGGCTGCTGCCGTGGTCTGTTCGACCATGGCGGCGTTCTGCTGGGTCATCTGATCCATCTGGTTGACGGCGGTGTTGACCTCATGAAGGCCCGTCGACTGTTCCTGGGCCGAGGCCGAGATCTCGGACACCAGGGCGGAGATCTGTCCTACCCGGTCCAGAATGGCGCTCAGGGCCGTTCCGGTCTGGCCGACCAGATCGACGCCTTCCTTGACCTTGGTCGAGGCGGTGCTGATCAGCACCTTGATCTCCTTGGCGGCGTCGGCCGAGCGCTGGGCGAGGGCCCGGACTTCCTGGGCGACGACCGCGAAGCCGCGACCCGCGTCACCGGCCCGGGCCGCTTCGACCCCGGCGTTGAGCGCCAGCAGATTGGTCTGGAAGGCGATCTCGTCGATGACGCCGATGATCTGGCCGATCTGGCTGGACGAGGTTTCGATCTCGCCGACCGCGCGCACGGCGGCGCCGACCGCGGTCTCGGTGGATTCCGCCTGGCCGCGCGTGGCGCTGACGATCTCGTGCGCCTTGCGGGCGCCGTCGGCGGTCTGGCGCACGGTGGAGGTGATCTGATCCAGGGCCGCCGCCGTCTCTTCGAGGCTGGCGGCCTGTTGTTCGGTGCGCCGTGACAGGTCGTCGGCGGCCTGGGCGATCTCCGAGGCCCCCGCCCCGACGCCGCTGGCCGATTGTTTGATCTGGGCCAGGGTTTTGCTGAGGCGGTCGGCGGCGGCGTTGAAGTCGCCCCGCAGGCGCTCGTATTCGGGCGCGAAGGCCGTGTTCAGCCGGAAGGCGATGTCGCCTTCGGAGAGGTGGTCCAGGGCCTCGGCCAGGGCCAGCATCGCCGTATTGCGCTCGCGCTCGGCCGTCTGGCGCTCGGATTCGCTGGCGCGGCGTTCGGACTCGCTCTTGAGGCGCTCGTCGTCCTGTTCCTGGCGCAGGGTTCGACGCTCAAGCACGCCTTCGCGGAAGATGGCGATCGCCTTGGCCATGTCGCCCAGTTCGTCAGGCCGACCTGCATAGGGCACGGTGCGTTCATAGTCGCCCGCCGCCAGCTCGCTCATATAGCGGGTGATCCCCTCCACCGGCCGGACCACGGCCCGGCGCAACATTATGATGCCCCCGGCGATGATCGCGCTCATCAGCGCGCAGACGACCGCCATCAGCGTCATGTCCCTGACCTGTTCGGCGGCGGCGGCGGCCTCGACCCGTGCGTTGTCGGCCGCGACCATCGGCACGATCTTGTCGATCACCGCGCGGTGGGCCGCATAGGCCGAGGTCAAGCGCGCCTCGGCGGCGGCCGCCGTGGCGGCGTCGCCCTGTCCCATGGCCGTGAGCATCTCGTCGGATGCGGTCCACAGGTCCTTGGCGTGCTGATCGGACTCGCCCAGCAGGGCGTCCTTGACCGCTGGATCGAACTTGGCGGCGCGCCAGTAGGCGAGGCGGTCGTCATAGTCGGCATGGAGCTTGGCGATCGACTTGGTCGCGGCGTCCAGGTCGGCCGATGGGCCGGCCGCATAGGTGATCTTGGCGTTTGAATAGGCTTCCAGCACATAGAGCGGCGGCGGCAGGATATCGGCCGTCAGGTCCTTTCCCGCCACGATCTGTTTATACAGGGGGCCGCCGACGCGGATGCGTTCAAGGGCAAACCACGACACCCCGGCCAGCAGCAGCAGGCCGACGGCGAGGGTCACGCCAAACAGGTTCATTGCCCCAGCAAGGCGCAAACGCATGCATTTCATCCAAAAGTTGTCGGGCGAAGATGGGCGCAAGGTATTAATGGCGACTTGAGCAGTTGTTTTGACCTACTCAAAATGGGTAGCAATAAAGTCGGAACAATCAGGTAAAGCAACTTTTTATACATCATGTACAGAAATCGAACGGCGTTCATTGCGCGGCATCACATGAGCCTGGGGGCCGACTACGCCCTGCGGCTTGTTGGCCTGTTCACGGACGTCTTCGAAGGTGATGTGGCGCTGGCGCTGGTGTTCATGGCGGCAGCCCAGGCCGGCACCCAGCATCTACGCCATACGTCCGGCTACGCCGAGCGGCTGGCCGGAGGTCTGTTTCCCGATGAAGCCCGCCGACCGATCAGCGTGTCCGCCCTCGCGCGGTCCCTGGGCCTTCCGGTGGAAACGACGCGTCGGCATGTGATGAAGCTGGTGGAAAAGGGTTTCGCCCTACGCAGCGACTCTGGCGGTGTTCTGGTGACCTCGGACATCCTCCGCCGCGAGCCTCTTCAAAAGGCGGTCGAGGCCAATGCGATCAACATGCAAAAGCTGATCGACGGCCTGATGCGGGCGCCGGAGGACCTTTGACGCCATGGGAAGAGGTCATCGCCGGCTTGAACCTGCATTTGTCGTGGCGGACCCGGGCGATGACGACCATCATGTCGGCGTACCGCGCGATCCGGAACCAAGGCCCAGCCGAATGGTTAGATCGCCAAGCTAGGAGTTCCGCCATGCATATTCTCAACGGCAAATCTGGCGGTCACGCCCGTCCGGGTCGCGAAGCCTTCGAGGTCGAGCAAAGCGACACCCATCCGGCCGCCCAGATCGCCCTGGGCGCCCTGTTGGCCGGCGGCGCGATCATGGCCGCCCTGGCCATGGGGCGGCGTCATGAGGCGGTGCTGGACGATGCGATGTACGCGGTCGAGTTCGCCGAGATGCACGAACCGGTCGCGCATCAGCCCAAGCCCCTGACCAGTCTGATCCTGCCGCCGCTGTTCATCGCCATGACCCTGTCGGGCCTGCGCACCTGGAACGCCCCGGCCAGTCCGGCCCGGACCCGCGCCCTGACGCTATGGAGTCTGACCCAGGGCTTCAACGCCCTGTGGCTGGGTCTGGGCGCGCGGCGACTGGGCGGACAGGTCGCGGCGGCGACCGCCTCCCTGGCGGCTTCCACGGCCTATGCGATCGAGGCTCGCAAGGTCGGCGGCGGCACGAACCCCGACCTGGGCTGGCTGGGTGTGGCCAACGCCCTGACCGCCCAGCTCTGGCGGCGAGGCCCATCCTCCGCGCCGACGGTGCACTGACCTCAGAGTCGGCGTTCATTGACCATTCAGGTCGCCAAGCCCTAGCTTCCTCACACAGTCTGGGGGGTTTTGGGCATGCGTTCTTTCTTGTGGCTTCCGCTCCTGGCGGGCGGTCTGATGCTGGCCAGTTGCGCGACGATCAGCCAGGAGGCCTGTCTGCAGGGCGACTGGGCCGGGGTCGGTTTCAAGGATGGCGAGGCCGGGTATCCGCAAAGCCGTCTGGATGACCACGCCAAGGCCTGCGCCAAGGCCGGGGTGACGCCCGATCCCGCGCCCTATTTCGCGGCCCGCGCCCAGGGGCTGAGGCTCTACTGCACGCCCGACCGTGGCTTTCACGAGGGGCGCCTGGGCCATAGCTATGCCGGGGTTTGTCCTGAACCCGCGGCGGGCGACTTCCTGATCGCCTTTGCCGACGGCCAGCTGATCCATGCGGCGGCGACGCGCCTGAGTCAGGCGCAATCCGATCGCGCCAGCGCCGACAGGCGCGCCGAAAAGCGGGATCGCGAGGCGCGCGGCGTCGAGGACGAGCTGCGCAACCCGGCCCTCACGCACGAGCAGAAACGCGAACTGCACGACCGCCTGAACCGCTTGCGCAGTGAGCGCCGCGCCGCCATCGAGGACGGCCGTCGGGCGGACTGGGCCAGGGGCGACGCCGAGCGCGAGGTCAGCGACCTGGAACACCGGTTCAGGCCGATCTACGGCCGTTGGTGACGGATCTCGACGCGCCTGAAGCATCGTGCGGAAAAGTGGACTTCGGTTTTCCGCAAAAACGATGCGAAAACAAAAACCTAGCCCAAGGCCGGGTCGGCGCGTCGGGCTTCACGCGCCGCGATCTGATCCAGCCCTTTGAGGAGCTCGGTCGCGCCGGGGGCGTCGGGCTGGGCCCGAATGACCCTCAGGGCGGTGATGTGCAGGTCGATCAAGTCGGGATCGGTGGCTCCGCGCGTCTCAAGGACACGCATGAGGTCGCTCAGCCGCTTGGCGGCGCCGCTCAGCGCTGTCAGGTCGAACATGCCCGCCAGGCTGGCGATACTGTCGGATAGCCGCGCCAAGGTCTCGGGAGAGGGGGCGTTACTGCCGGCCGCCGCCAGGTCGCTCAGGGCCTGGTCGATCTGAGCCAGGGCCGTGTCGCGATGAGCGTCAAGATTTTCGCTCGCCGCCGCCAGGGCCTGGTCGGCGTCTATGCCGCCGGGCAGGTGCATGAAGCGGCCAAGGCGGCTGGGGGCGCTCATGACAGCAGCGCCCGACTGGCCTGGAGGATCGGATCCATTGTGGCGGCGTCATCGTCGTCGCGCAGGCGATCGGCCGGCGAGGCGGCGCTCCACAGGATGCGGTCCAGCAGGGTGGAGGGCGAAAACGGCTTTGCGACAACATAGTCGGCGCCGACCCGGCGAGCCTTCTCGATCAGGTCGCGCGGCGTATGGCCTGTCATCACAATCACCACCAGGGCCGCCGCCTCGGCGGGTTGGCGTGCGCGCAGACCCTGGATCAGGGTCAGGCCGTCGTCGGGCCGTGGGAACGGATCGAGCAGGATCAGGTCGGGTTCGACATAGGCGCTGAGCGCCAGGCTCTCGCTGAACGAGTGGCAGCGATGAAATTTGCGGAACCCGAAGCCCGACAACATCTGGGTCATCACATTGATGAAGCCGACGTTCTCGTCGACGATCATGACGCTGGCCTCGCCAAAGTTGAACGAGAGGTCAGAACGAAGTGTCGCATCCGCCATGTTGGCCCCGGTTCACTGAACGTCGATAGGTCAAGATCAGCGCGGCGGGATAAAACAAGCTTAACGCGAAATTATCTTCAACCCTAACGCATGGGGCGTATCGTCGCAGGGCGCCCGCGCGTGATCAGCGAAGGCCGATCACGCGGTCCAGGCTGAAGCGACCGCCGCCCTTGGCGATGATCAGCAGCAGCAGCCCCGCCCAGGACAGGTGCGTGCTCCAGGCGTCGGGATAGACGAAGATCTCGATCACCAGCGTCATGCCCAGGAAGGCCAGGGCCGAGAGGCGGGTCAGCAGGCCCAGCACCAGCAGGATCGAGAACAGGTGCTCCGAATAGGTCGCCAGAGGGGCGGCGATGTCCGACGGGACCAGGGGCAGGGCGTATTCGTCGGCGAACAGCGAATAGGTGGAGTCGGTGATGTGCAGCACGCCGTCCACCTTGGTGCGGCCCGACAGGAAGAACACGCTGGCCACGCCCAGGCGCGCCACCAGGGTCAGCACGTCGTCGGGCAGGACCTTGCCGGCGATCTGCGCGAAACGGTCAAAGGGGATCAGCAGTTTGGCGGTCATGACAGGGGTCCGGGATTGAGGCCGCTGAACACGCCATCGGCGATCAGGGCGGCGAACAGGGCTTGAAGATCGACGGCGGCGTCGGCTTCGGCCGCCAGGCCGATGGCGTGGGCGAGCGATCGACCGGCCCGGCAGGCGGTCAGGAAGGCGAGGTCGGCCAGGCCGATCACGCGGTGGGTTACCCGGCCGCCGGGTCGCGCCAGCAACAGGCCTTCCGGGGGCTCCGGCAGGTCAAGCTCGGTGTCGCCGGCCCGGGCGGCGGCCCACAGGCTGGGCAGGCCGGCCTCGAAGCGCGCGAAGCGAACCGAGGGGTGCAGGGTGGCGACGGCCTCGGCGAGCGCCTGGGGCGGCAGGCCGGCGAAGGCCTGCGGCGGCAGCGGCGCGGCCTCGGCGGCGAACAGGCTCTCGGTCCACAGCCGGTCGAGATGGGCGATCCCCGCCAGATAGGGCAGGTCGGCGGCGGGCGGGAAGCGGTCCAGCCAGGCGGGGAAGGCCTGGCCATAGTCCAGCAGCGCCGCGTGGGCGGGCGGGGCCTCGCGGGCGAACAGGCCGGCGGCGGCGCGGAACCAGTCCTCGCCGACCATGTCCCGCACGGTGGGGAAATTGGCGGACAGGGCGTCGACGCAGCCCCTGGCGATGGTGTTGCGATAGACCGCCAGACCCGGCTCGCCGGCCTCGCGCGAGGCCAGCCAGGGCGTCAGGGCCGAGGGCGCGCCGCCCAGGGCGGCGACAAAGGCGTCCTGGAAATCCAGCAGCTCAGACATAGGCCGGCTCCCATGCCTCGATCAGGGCCTGGGCGCGGTCGCGTTCGGCCATCAGCACGCTGAAGGCCGGGATGTCGTCGTCGCGCTCGATCAGGGTCGGGCGCGGGCCCACACGCTCGATCAGGCGGTGATAGAGGCCCCAGACCGCCTCGCTCACCGGCGCGCCATGGGTGTCGATCAGCAGACCTGATCCGCCCGCATCCGGGCCATGGCCGGCCAGATGGATCTCGCCGATCGCGGCGGCGGGCAGGGCGTCCAGATAGGCTTGCGCGCCGTAGCCAAGGTTGCTGGCGCTGACGAAGACGTTGTTGACGTCGACCAGCAGGCCACAGCCGGTTCTGGCGACCAGGGCGGCCAGGAACGCGGTTTCGTCCAGGTCGTGGCCGGTCAGGGGCAGGTAAAGCGAGGGGTTTTCGATCAGGACGGTCCGGCCCAGGGCGTCCTGCATCCGGCCGATATTGTCGGCGATGCGGGCCAGGGCCGCCTGGGTGCGGGGAAAGGGCAGGAGGTCGGGCTGGTGCAGGCCGCGATGGGTCGACCAGGCCAGATGCTCGGAGACCACGAAGGGCTCGAAACGATCGACCAGGGCCTTGAGCGCCGCGAGGTGATGCGGATCCGGATCGGCGTCGGCGGCCAGGGACAGGCCCACGCCGTGCAGCGACAGGGGATGGCGCTGGCGGATCGCCTCGAGGGCCGACAGGCGCGGCCCGCCGGCTGACATGTAGTTCTCGGGATGAACCTCGAACCACAGGCCCGGCGCCGTCGCGGCGCGCGCGTCGTCATAGTGCTGGGGCTTGAGGCCAAGGCCGGCGGCGGGGGGCATCGGGGGAGTCTCGTATTTTGGGGAATGACCTCGCCCCCTCCTGACGGCATGGCATCCGGAGGGGGCAAGTGTCCGGGCTGGACTACATTTTGGGGGTCAGCGAGCCCATGCCCTTGGGGGTCTTGATCGTGGCGCAGGTGCCCTTGGCGACCAGCTTCCAGGCGTCGCCCTGATAGTCGATCTTGGAGGTGCCGGCGCACGAGGTGCCCGCGCCGGCCTTGCAGTCATTTTCGGCGGCCTTGGCGACGCCGTAGCACTTTTCCATTTCAGGCTTCTTGGCGCCGTCGGCGGCGAGGGCCGCGCCGGCGGACAGGGCGAAGACGGCGGCGAGGGCGGCGGATGCGGTGCGGTTCATAGGGGGCTCCTTGACGAGGTTGGAGACCGGCCGCGTTGGCCAGGTCGACGGGAAGTACGGCGGGGCGCAGGGAAAGGTTACAGCGGTCGCCGAACAAATATTCGAAGCGCCAACGATGGGTTTCGGTCCGCGCGCGAGCCGTGTAACCCTTGGGGCCTGACGCGCGAATAGGGGGATGCGTGACGGACATCGAAACCCAATTGAAGGCGCTGATGCTGCGCGGGCTGGAGGGCGACGCCCCGGCCTATCGCCAGTGTCTGGCCTTGCTGGGTGTCCGGCTGCGCGCCTATTTCGCGCGCCGGATGTCCGGCGCGCCCAGCGATGTGGAGGATCTGGTGCAGGAGACGCTGTTGGCGGTGCATATCAAGCGGGCGACCTGGGACACGTCCCTGCCGTTCACCGCCTGGGCGCACGCCGTGGCGCGCTACAAGCTGATCGACCACTGGCGCCGGTCCAAGATCCGTCAGACCCTGCCGATCGAGGACCATGCCGATTTCCTGGCCGCCGAGGAACAGGACCCCGGCGTCGGGCTCGAGCTCGACCGCGCCCTGGCCAGTCTGCCCGACCGGCAGCGGATCCTGGTCAGCGACGTCAAGCTGGCCGGGCTCAGCCTGGCCGAGGCCGGCGCCCGGGCCGGCATCTCCGAAGGCGCGGCCAAGGTCGCCCTGCACCGCGCCCTGAAGTCCCTGGCCGAACGGATGCGCCATGCGGACCGATGATCTGATCGACACCCTGGCGGCCGACGCCGGACCGGCGCCCGGCGGCGCGCCCTCTCGGCGGCTGCTGATCGTCGCCGTTCTGGGCGCCGTGATCGCCCTGTCCCTGGTCCTGGCGTGGTTGGGCGTGCGCGCGGACCTCCATGAGGCGATGCTGGGCCCGTTTTTCTGGTTGAAAGCGACCTATACCGCCCTGCTCGCCGTGGCTGGTTTCTGGGCCTGCGAGCGGCTGTCGCGTCCGGCGGGCTCGGGCCGGCGGGCCTTGTGGCTGGTCGGCGCCGTGTTGATCCTGTTCGTGGCCGCCGGGATCATCCAGATGATGCTGGTGGGGCCCTACCAGCGCATGGGCATGGTTCGGGGCAATTCGATCCTTCATTGCCTGCGCAATATTCTGGTCCTGGGGACCCCCATGCTGGCCTTGGCCCTGGTGGTGCTGCGCGGTCTGGCCCCGACCCGGCCAACCCTGGCGGGCTTCGCGGCCGGGCTGTTCTCCGGGGCTGTCTGCGCGACGGTCTATGGCCTGCACTGCGCCGAGAACACCATGGTGTTCGTCGGGTTCTGGTACACGCTGGGCGTTCTGCTGGTGGCCTCGCTGGGCGCCCTGATCGGGCGCTGGATGCTGCGCTGGTAGGCGCGGTCTGGATGTCGCAGAGGCGCCGCCGTGTGTTGCGCAATGGTTTGCATAACGCTGGTTGACAAAGGCGGTGCTCGCCGTCTCCATGGCGAGCCTGGCGCGCGAGCGAGATGCAGAAGCAGGACGCGTCCCAGCGTCGACTCCTGACTGTCAGCCTACGCCTATCGAAAAATGCGTCTTTGGGGAGGCGTTCGTGACAGACGATGACACCTTCGCCGCTCTGGACGGCGTGGGGTCCAGGCCTCAGGCCTGGAACAGCGCCACGGCGACGGTTCGTCTGGCCGAGATCGGCGTGGCCGGCGCTCTGGCGGCGGTGATGATCGTGCTGCTGTGGCTGGGCCCCCGGGCGGACCTCGCCAGCGCGTCGTCTCAGCCGTTTTTCTGGCTCAAGGCGGTCTATACCGGGGGGCTGGCCTGGGCCGCCCTGAGCGCGACAAAAACGATTGCGCGGCCCCGTGTGCTCGGGTGGACAGCGATTACCATCGCCCTGGTCCTGATCTTCGCCATGCTGATCGCCGCGGGCGTCCAGTTCAACCGCCTGGACCCGGCCGTTCTGGCCGAGCTGTTCATGCCGGCCTGCGTCGGCCCCTGTCTTCTGCAGATCGCCGGTCTGGCCGCGCCAATGCTGGTCTTCGCCGTTCTGGGCCTGAGACCGCTGGAGCTGGAGCAGCCGACCCTGACCGGTCTGGCCGCGGGACTGTTCTGCGGCGGCGTCGCGGCCACGGTGTATGGCCTGCACTGCGTGCAATCGACCTTTGTCTTCGTCGGCTTCTGGTACACGGCGGCCATCGTGCTGTGCGGGGCGGTCGGGGCCGGCGCGCTGAAGCTGCTCGGTGGGTTGTCGCGCGGGCCGTCGCGATAAAAAAGGCCCTCCGGATCGCGCCGAAGGGCCCTGTTTCATTTCAGGCTCGAACGCCTATTCGGCGGCGGCCTTGCCGGGCGGGACGCCGAACTTGGCGTGCAGTTCGCCCGAGGCGTAGCGCCGGGCCATGACGGCGGTGGACAGCGGCTTGATCTTGTCGGCGTGGCCGGCCGAGCCGAACTCGGTGAAGCGGGCTTCACAGACCTTGCGCATGGCCGCCTTGGCGGGCTTGAGATAGGCGCGCGGATCGAACTCTTGCGGCTTTTCCATCAGGATCTTGCGGATCGCGCCGGTGATGGCCATCCGGTTGTCGGTGTCGACATTGATCTTGCGCACGCCGTGCTTGATGCCGCGCTGGATCTCCTCGACCGGCACGCCCCAGGTCTGGGGCATCTGGCCGCCATGTTCGTTGATGATGTCCTGCAGGTCCTGCGGCACCGACGATGAGCCGTGCATCACCAGGTGGGTGTTGGGCAGGCGGCGGTGGATGTCCTCGATCACGTTCATGGCCAGGACGTCGCCGTCCGGCTTGCGCGTGAACTTGTAGGCCCCGTGGCTGGTGCCCATGGCGATGGCCAGGGCGTCGACGCCGGTCTGCTGCACGAAGTCGACCGCCTGGTCGGGATCGGTCAGCAGCTCGTCATGGCTGAGCACGCCCTCGAAGCCGTGGCCGTCCTCGGCCTCGCCCATGCCGCTTTCCAGCGAGCCCAGCACGCCCAGTTCGCCTTCGACCGACACGCCGCAGGCATGGGCCATCTGCACCACCTTGCGGGTGATCTCGACATTGTAGTCGTAGGAGGCGGGGGTCTTGGCGTCTTCCATCAGCGAGCCGTCCATCATCACTGAGGTGAAGCCGTACTGGATCGCCGTGGCGCAGGTGGCCGGGCCGTTGCCGTGGTCCTGGTGCATGCACACCGGAATGTGCGGATACAGCTCGACCAGGCCGTCGATCAGGCGGGTCAGGATGATGTCATTGGCGTAGGCGCGCGCGCCGCGCGAGGCCTGGATGATGACCGGCGAGTTGACGGCGTCGGCCGCCTCCATGATCGCCAGACCCTGTTCCATATTGTTGATATTGAAGGCCGGCAGCCCGTACTCATGCTCCGCCGCATGGTCCAGCAACTGCCTAAGCGTGATCCTCGCCACTGATATCTCTCCTGCAAGCTTGAAAGGTGATGGGTCGTTTCTTGTTTTTGGGGCGTGACGCTTGTGCGTTCTCTGCCCGGGCCGTCTGTGCCAAAGCGGGCCCCTTGGCGGGGCCCGCATGGCGAAAGGGTCTAGATTTCCAGCGCCGCGACGCCGGGAAGGGTTTTGCCCTCCATCCATTCAAGAAACGCGCCGCCGGCGGTCGAGACGAAGGTCATGTCGCCCACCACCCCCGCGTGATTCAAGGCCGACACGGTATCACCGCCGCCCGCCACAGCCACAAGTTTACCCGACTTTGCCAGCTGAGCGGCGTGTTTCGCCGCCGAAACGGTCGCTTCGTCGAACGGCGGGACTTCAAAGACGCCAAGCGGGCCGTTCCAGATCAGGGTCTTGCTGGCGTCCATGGCCGCCAGCAGGGTCTTCACCGTCTCGGGACCGGCGTCCAGGATCAGGTCGTCGGGCTGGACTTCATAGACATTGCGGGTCTGCGCATGGACGCCCGGCTTGACGCTCTTGGCCGTCACCACGTCGGTCGGCAGCAGCAGCTTGCAGCCGGCCACGGCGGCCAGATCGATGATCTCCAGGGCGGTGTCGGCTAGGTCGGGCTCGCACAGCGAGGCGCCGACATCGATCTTGGCCGCATAGAGGAAGGTGTTGGCCATGCCGCCGCCGATCGCCAGATAGTCCAGCTTGGTGACCAGGTTGCGCAGCAGATCCAGCTTGGTCGAGACCTTGGAGCCGCCGACAATGCCGATCACCGGCTTCTTGGGGTTGCCCAGGGCGGCGTCCAGGGCGTCCAGCTCGCGGCGCATGGCCAGGCCCGGATAGGCCGGCAGCAGGCGAGCCAGGGCCTCGGTCGAGGCGTGGGCGCGATGGGCGGCGCTGAAGGCGTCATTGACATAGACGTCGCCCAGCTTGGCCAGCTGCGCGGCGAAGGCCGGGTCGTTCTTTTCCTCGCCGGCGTGGAAGCGGACGTTCTCCAGCAGCGCGACGCCGCCGGCCGGCAGGGCGGCGATCAGGGCGGCGGTTTCATCGCCGATGCCGTCGGCGGCGAAGGCGACCGGCGCGCCCAGCAGGGCGGCCAGGGGCTCGGCCACGAAGCCCAGGCTCATGGTCGGAACGACCTTGCCCTTGGGCCGGTCGAAGTGGGCCAGCAGCACCACCTTGGCGCCCTTGCCGATCAGGAACTGGATGGTCGGCAGGGCCGAGCGCAAGCGGGTGTCGTCGGTGATCTTTCCGGCCTCGACGGGCACGTTGAAGTCCACGCGGACCAGGGCGGTCTTGCCGGCGAGATCGGCGGTGTCGAGGGTGCGGAAGGTCATGTTGCTCTCGTGCTGGAAATGGCCGCCACTTCACGCAGCAGGTTAACGCGTTGGTTGTCGAGCGCACCCAAACGCTCAGCGATGAAGGCTTTGGGCTGCTGGAAATCAGCTAGGTATTGCCATTCGATAGACTGGAAATCTGGAGGTTCAATCGGCGCACCGCCGTCGGGGCTCCAGCCATAACGGCTCCAAGAGTGGAATTTCAGGTAGTCGCAGAGCGGGCCGTTTTTGTCTGAAAGACTGCCGAAAAATTCGGGCATCATGCATAGATTGGCAAGTTGCGTGTAAGCGCCAGGGTTCTTGGGTTGCCCCCAGATATGCGCAAACGTCCATCCTCTCAGATGTTCTGTGTTCTTAATGCCGTGTGCCCAAAGTAGTGCCCAACGTGGTGTGACGTTGTCGTCCAGAAGGACGGTTTGGCCAGCGATCTCTCCGATAGTCAGACGATTTTTCTGATCGCGAACGGATTGAAATACTGGCGCTCCAAGTGCTGACACCACGTTGGGGTGCGGCATTAGGCAATGCCGCGCTACAATTTTGACCAGCGCAAAGCGATCTTCGCCAAGCTCTAATAGAGCCGGAGGAGATGGCATTGGCTTTGGAACTCCCTTCTGCTGCTCCTACAGGAACTTGGCCATCACGAGCGCGGTGTCGCTCATGCGGGTCGCGAAGCCCCATTCGTTGTCGTACCAGCTGAGCACGCGGCCCAGCTTGCCTTCGATGACCTGGGTCTGGGCCAGGGCCGCCGTCGAGCTGGCGGCGATGTGGTTGAAGTCGTGCGAGACCAGCGGCTCGTCAGTGACGTCCAGCACGCCCTTCAGCGGACCGGCGGCGGCGGCCTTCAGGGCGTCGTTCAGCTCGGCGACGGTGGTGTCGCGGGTCGGCACGAACTTCAGGTCGACCACCGAGACATTGGGGGTCGGCACGCGGATCGAAGAGCCGTCCAGCTTGCCCTTCAGGGCGGGCAGAACCAGGCCCAGGGCCTTGGCGGCGCCGGTCGAGGTGGGGATCATCGACAGGGCGGCGGCCCGGCCGCGATACAGATCCTTGTGCATCGTATCCAGGGTCGGCTGGTCGCCGGTGTAGGAGTGGATGGTGGTCATGTAGCCGCGCTCGATGCCGACCGCGTCGTGGATGACCTTGGCGATCGGGGCCAGGCAGTTGGTGGTGCACGAGCCGTTGGAGACCACCAGGTCGGCGGCGCTCAGCACGTTGTCATTGACCTTGAAGACGATGGTCTGGTCGGCGCCGTCGCAGGGGGCGCTGACCAGCACGCGCTTGGCGCCGGCGGTCAGGTGGGCGCTGGCCTTTTCCTTGGTGGTGAACAGGCCGGTGCACTCGAACGCGATGTCGACGTTCAGGTCCTTGTGGGGCAGCTCGGCCGGGTTGCGGATCGCCGTGACCTTGATCTTGCCGTGACCGACATCGATCCAGTCCTCGCCCGAGGTGACGACGCCGGGGAAGCGGCCGTGCACGCTGTCATAGCGCAGCAGGTGGGCGTTGGTCTCGACCGGGCCCAGATCGTTGATCGCCACGACCTCGATGTCGGTGCGGCCGTGCTCGACGATGGAGCGCAGGACGAGGCGGCCGATACGGCCAAAGCCGTTGATGGCGACGCGAAGAGCCATGAGGTCTTTCTCCTAACGATCGGACGCGGCCGAGAAGGACCGGCGTTCCCTGATTTTGCAGGCGCGTTTTGCGGCCAGTGGGCTGGAAGTCAAGCCCGGCAGCGGTCACAACGCATGACGGAATGTGGCCAAGGGTGTTTTCATCACCCTATTGTCGCCGCAGCGGGTGGCGAAGCTGGCCCTGATCTATATGTTGCGTCGCATGATTGGAACCCGCCGATGACCCCGGGCGAAACGAGCGCCCTCGACCTCGCCGCCCGCCGTCTCGATCGCGCCGTGGCGCAGCTTGAGCAACGGTTGGCCGCTCAGGTGGCGCGACCGGCGGTCCAGGCGGCCCCGGCCGCCGCCGGCGACCTGTTCGACGGCGAGGCCGCGCGCCTCAAGGCCGAGCTGGACGCCGCCCATGAGCGCGAGCGCGCGCTGGAGGAGGCCGGAGAACAGGCTTCGGTGGCCCTGGGCCGGGCCATCGCCGAGATCCGCGCCGCCCTGGGCGACGAGGGCCCCTCCAATGACGACGATCTGTCCGACGACGCAGAACCGGTCGAGGCCGATGAGCTGTTCGACGACCCGCGGGAGGCCTGATCCATGGCGCAGCTGACCATCCAGGTGAACGGCCGCCCCTACACTGTCGGCTGTGAGGACGGCCAGGAGGCCCACCTTCTGGAGATCGCCCGCCTGTTCGATCGGCAGGTGCGTCAGGTCAGCCAGGATGTCGGCCAGCTGGGCGAGACGCGGCTGTTTCTGATGGGCGCCCTGCTGCTGGCCGACGAGATGAGCGACCTGAAGCTGCGCCTGGCCCACGCCCAGAGCGAACTGGCCCGCCAGCAGGCCGACCGCAGCCGCGCCGAAGCCACCGCCGTCCGCGCCCTCGACGCCGCCGCCGAGCGGATCGAGAAGCTGGCGGCGGAGTAGGGGTCTCCAAGATCCCCCCCCTCTGGGGCAGGGCTATCGCATAGGGGTTGCTGGCGGGCACAGGCCTTTAAGCAAACTCAAAATTCTTGCCTTCCTGGGCCTTGTGCCCAGGACCCATGTTTGAGGCAGGCTGCGATTGGGCCCCTATTCGCGGCTGAACGGCCCGGAACACTGACCCAAGTCCACATCGGCGGCGCCATGGGTCCTGGGCACAAGGCCCAGGAAGGCTGGGTCTTTTAGCGCCAGATCCATAGGCGATCGCCCTGCCCGCTAGGGGGAGCTCCCCCAGAGGGGGAGCAGCTATTTGACCGCCGCGACGTCAGCAACGCTGGCGCCCGGGCCATCAAGGGCCTATCTTGCTCAATGGCGGGTCTGCTGTGGCCCTCGTCGAAGATTTCTATTCCCAGGGACCTTAATCTCTCTATCGGGATCTGTTCCCTCCCGTGGCCGTGGCTGCGGGAACACGGAGCCCACCTGTAACAAACAGGTTCGAGTGGATTGAAACGTCTTCACGGTTCTTCATGGCGCCGCCACCCTTCTCCCCTTTCCTTGCGTCGCCCGGGTTTTGCCGGTTAAGCAGAGCCCATGGTTCACGCTGACCCCGCCGCCGCCAAGTCGACCCTGCGGATGTTCGTGCGCACCCGGCGCAAGCTGCTGGCCCGCGAGTTTCCCGAGGCCGACCGCATGGTGGCCGAGGTCGGGCGCGCGCCGCTGGCCGCCCGCTTCCCCGATCCGGCCGGCAAGGTCGCGGCGCTCTATCATCCCGCCGGCTCCGAGGTGCCGCCGCGCCTGTTGGCTGACCAGTTGGCGCAGGCCGGCTGGACCCTGGCCCTGCCGTCGGTGGAGGACGGGACCATGGTCTTTCGCCAGTGGGATCGCACGGCGCCGCTGGCCCGCGACAGTATCGGCCTGCACGCCCCGTCCGCTGACGCGCCGATCGTGACGCCGGATCTGGTGGTGGCGCCCTTGCTGGCCTTCGACCGCGACGGCAAGCGTCTGGGGCAGGGCGGCGGCTATTATGACCGGGCGCTGGAGGCCCTGAAGGCGCGGGGCGAGGTCTTCGTGCTGGGCCTGGCCTATGGCGGTCAGGAGACGGCCAATTTGCCGCACGAGGCGCATGATCAAGCGCTGGACGCCATTCTCACCGAAAAAGAGTATATCGCGGTGACAGTCTAGGCGCCCCGTCGGGCGCGTTAAGGAATTTCGATGCGTTTTGCTTTCTTCGGCGATGTCGTCGGCAAGTCGGGCCGCGACGGTCTGGCCGATCATCTGCCCGCCCTGCGCCGCCAGCTGGATCTGGAATTCGTGATCATCAACGCCGAGAACGCGGCGGCCGGTTTCGGCATCACCGAGAACACCGCGCGCGAGCTGTTCGAGGCCGGCGCCGACTGCCTGACGCTTGGCAATCACAGCTGGGACCAGCGCGAGGCGCTCACCTACATCGTCCGCGAGCCGCGCCTGATCCGTCCGGCCAACTATCCGATCCTGTCGGACGCCCCCGGCAAGGGCAGCCACCTGTTCCAGACCGAGCGCGGCCGCACCATCATGGTCATCAACCTGCTGGGCCGGGTGCACATGGACGCCATGGACGACCCCTTCGCCGCCGTGGACCGCGAGCTGGACAAGGCCCCGCTGGGCCAGGTGGCCGACGCCGTGCTGGTCGACATGCACTGCGAAGCCACGTCCGAGAAGATGGCCATGGGCCACTATTGCGACGGCCGCGCCAGCCTGGTGGTGGGCACCCACACCCACGTGCCGACCGCCGACGCCCAGATCCTGCCCGGCGGCACCGCCTACCAGACCGACGCCGGGGCCTGCGCCGACTATGACAGCGTGATCGGCAACCAGAAGGAAGAGCCCCTTCGGCGCTTCACCACCAAGATCAGCGGCGGCCGCTACACGCCGGCCTCGGGTCCGGCCACGGTGTGCGGCGTGTTCGTCGAGACCGATGACCGCACCGGCCTGGCCCTGCGGGTCGAGCCGATCCGGGTGGGCGGCCGGCTGAAGGAAACCGTGCCGGTCGTCTAAGACCGGGGCGATCATGAAAAAGCCGCCCCCGGCGCGAGGCCCGGGGCGGCTCTTGATCCGATCGGCTGCGGACGGGGCTCAGCCCAGGGCGGCCAGATCGTCGTCGCTGATCTCTTCGTTCGAATAGACGGCCTGGACGTCGTCGTCTTCGTTGAGCATGTCCAGCAGCTTCATCAGCGTGCCGACCGCCTCGCCGGTGACGGGAACCTGCATCTTGGGGCGCCAGGCGATCTTGGTGTTGTTGGCGGCGCCGAACTTGGCTTCCAGGGCGGCGGCGACCTCGTTGAGGTCTTCGAAGGCGGTGTAGATGGTGTGGCCTTCGCCCTCTTCGTCCATGTCCGAGGTGACGTCGTCGGCGCCGGCCTCGATGGCGGCTTCCATCATGGCGTCTTCGCTGGCGACCTTGGCCGGATAGGTGACCTGACCCACGCGGTCATAGTTGAAGACCACCGAGCCGGTGGCGCCCATATTGCCGCCCAGCTTGGTGAAGTAGGAGCGGACATTGGCGGCGGCGCGGTTCTTGTTGTCGGTCAGCACCTCGACGATGATCCCGACGCCGCCGGCGGCCACGCCCTCGTAGCGGATTTCCGAATAGTCGGCCGCGTCGCCCATCTGCGACTTCTTGATCGCGCGGTCGATGACGTCCTTGGGCAGGCTTTCGGCCTTGGCGTTGTTCACCGCCAGGCGCAGGCGCGGGTTCATGCTGGGGTCGGGTACGCCCGCCTTGGCGGCCACGGTGATTTCCCGCGACAGCTTGGAGAACAGCTTGGAACGCGCGGCGTCGGCGCGGCCCTTGCGGTGCATGATGTTCTTGAATTTCGAGTGGCCGGCCATTCGGAGGCTCTTCTCTGGTCTGATGATGGAGTTTGGGCGCGCTTCTAGCCTCTGAAGCAGGGTTTTGTCACCCGGCATGATCTCGCGCCCGCAGGGAACCGCGCCGCGCGACGACGGTTAAGCCTCCAGCCAGACGCGCAGCGGCACTTTTCGGCGCTGCGTTTTCACTCTGGCTCCAAGGAGTCCCCCTCATGCGTAAGTTTATGGTCCTCGCGCTCGGCGCCGCCCTGCTGGCCGCCACGCCCATGGCCGCCTCCGCCCAGAGTAGCCCGCCGCGCGGTCACGACACCAACCCCTCGTCTGATCGCGGCCATGACATGGATCGTCCGGGCATGAACCGTCCGGGCATGGACCACAAGGGCGCGGACAAGAACGACTATGGCCGCTGGGACAACAGCTGGGGCAACCGTCCGTCGGCCCCGCCCAAGCACTTCACCAAGCGCGGCGCCTGGTACCAGCACGTGCGGGCCTGCAGCCAGCGCTATCGCACCTACAACGCGCGCACCGACACCTACCAGGTGCGTCGCGGCGTGAGCCGTATCTGCCGCCTGTAGGCTCTGTCCCACGATGAAAAGGCCCCGGCGAGACCCCTCTCGCCGGGGCCTTTTTCGTCAGGCGACTTTCAAGGCGACGTCGATATTGCCCCGCGTGGCCTTGGAATAGGGACAGACCGTGTGGGCCTCGTTCAGGAGCCTTTCGGCGGTCTCGCGGTCCAGGTCGGGCGCGTTCAGCGTCAGGCGGGCGCCGATGTGAAAACTGGCCTCGTCCTTGATCAGGTCGACCTCGACATTCAGGCTGTGCTCGCCCAGCTTGATCTTCTGGCTCCGGGCCACCACGCCCAGCGCGCCCAGGAAACAGGCTCCGTAGCCGGCGGCGAACAACTGCTCGGGATTGGTCCCCACGCCATCGCCGCCCATCGACTTGGGCGAGCCCAGCTTGACGTCGAGATGGCCGTCATCGGTCTTGGCTGTGCCCTCGCGGCCGCCGACAGCGTGGGCGTGAGCGGTATAGATGGCGTCGGTCATGGGAGAGCTCCTGTGAGGGGGGGTAGGATCTTGTTGAACGCGTGAAGCCCGTGATCGTCGCCGAAGCATGCGCGGTCTTCTCCCCGTCACATCCCTTCCGCTACAGTGCCGCCATGACCCTGCGCGTTCATATCGACACCGACTGCGGCGTGGACGACGCCCTGGCCCTGGCCATGCTGGCGCGGGCGCGGGACGTGATCGAGGTGGGCTCGGTGTCGGCGGTGTTCGGCAACACCTATGTCGACCAGGCCGCGGCCAACGCCCGGGGCGTGCTGCGCCTGGCCGGCTGCGGGGCCGAGGTCTATATCGGCGCGGGCTCGGGCCTGGCCAAGCGTCGGGTCGAGCGCATGAGGCCGGCCCATGGGATCGACGGCCTGAACGGGGCGGGCTTCTCGCAGCGCTGGAAGCTGCCCGAACTGGCGCGCGGCCACGGGGTCAGCCTGCTGGCCTTCGTCGCCCGCCGCAAGATCGCCGGCCTGTTCCTGGGGCCGCTGACCAACCTCGCCCAGGGCCTGCTGGATGACCCGGCCGCCTTCCGCGACTGGCGCCCGACGATCATGGCGGGCGCCTTCGCGGTCGAGGGCAAGGCGGCCGGCGGGGCGGATTTCAACAGCTGGAGCGATCCCGAGGCCCTGCAGCGGGTTCTTGAGGCGGGGGTCAGGCCGCGCCTGATGCCGATGGACATCACCAGCCAGATCACCCTGACCCGGGCCGCGCTGGAGGCGGGCTCGGCCTGTTGCGGCTCGCCCCTGTCGCAAAGGCTGGCGCGGGCGACGGCGGGCTATATGCAGTTTCACGCCCAGGTCTGGGGGCTGGTCGAGTCCTGTCACCCCCACGACGCCGTGGCCGCCGCCGCCCTGATCGCGCCCGAGGCCTTCACCTTCGAACCGGCCCGCCTGCGGGTCACGGTCGATGGCCTCCGCCAGGGCCGCATCGACCGCATCGACGGCGAGCCCAATGCCGAGGTCTGTGTCGGCGTCGATGGCGCGGCGGTCGAGCGATTGATCCTGACGACACTGTTCGGGGCCAAGGCGGTGGCGGCTTAGCGGGGAAAATGCTCCACGTGAGTCTCGGCGGTGCGCCCCGAATAGACAGCGCGCCGGCCCGGGAAGGATACGACATAGCCCGCGCAGCCAGCGGCCGTCACCTTGTCGCAGAAGCCCCCATAGCTGTAGCCGGGCGCGTGGGTCTGAGCTTCGATGATCGCCGCCTTGATGGCCGCCGCATCGAAGCGTTCGGCCACGGGGCCATGGCTATCGATCGGCAGCCCCACGCTATCGCCATCGGCCCGGTAATAGGTGGCGGTGGCCCGGCGAAAGTCGATGACATAGCTCTCGAAGCCTTCGCGCAGGAGAGTCGCGACGATATCGGGAAAGGCCATGGCGTCGGTCCGGGCGGCGTCGAGGCACGACTGGGCGATGTCGATCAGGCGGGTATCCATGGGCGGCTCCGGATTGCGGTCAATCGACCGGCGGGGCCCGCAGGCTCAGGCGTTCGATCGTCTCGGTGAGGATGCGCGACAGGGCCGTGCGGTCCTGCAGGGAAAGATGGGCGAAGCACTCGGCCTCATTCTGGTCCGCCAGGGCGGCCAGTTCTGGCACGAAGGCCGCGCCGCGTTCGGTCAGGGACAGGGTCTGGGCGCGACCGTCCTCGCGATTGGCGACGCGCGCCAGCAAGGCCTTTTCGATCAGACGATCCGCCAGCTTGGTGATCGCGCCCCGCGTCAGACCCATGCGCTCGGCCAACTGGCTGGGCGCGACCCCGTCCTGCCCGTGAAGGCTGCGCATCAACACCCACTCGGCCACGGTCACCTGACGGTCCGCCAGCTTACGGGCGAAGGCGTGGGACACGTGGTTGGAGACCTGACGAAGGCTATAGCCCAGATGGTCGGTCAGTTGGGAGGGGGTATCGGTCATGATTGACTAGGAAACTATCGAATAAAGTTTCCTAGTCAATCATTTTTTGTGGGGACGGGATGGTGTGGCCGCCCATCCCGCCACAGCCTACTTCCCGCCCGCATAGTCCTTGATCAGCCCAAACAGGAAGTCGCGGCCGTCATACAGCGACTTGACGCGCATCCGCTCGTTCAGGCCGTGAACGCCCTCGCCTGAGGAACTGCTGAACAGCCCCGAGACGCCATAGGTGGGGATGCCGCCGGCGTTGGTGTGCACGCCGTCCGTGGCGCCCGTCGACATGAAGGGCACGATCGGCACGCCCGGCCATGACTTGGCGGCGTTCTTCTGGATCGGGCCCATGATCATGGCGCTCAGCGGCGGGGGCGGCGAGACGGGCTTGGCCTCGTGGGCCAGGGTGACGGCCACGGCCGGGTCGGCCGCCAGCTCGGTCAGCCGGGTCTTGACCTCATCGACCGGCGTGCCGGGCAGGATGCGGCAATTGACGTTGGCCGTGGCGCGCTGGGGCAGGGCGTTGGGCGCGTGGCCGGCGCTGACCAGGGTGGCGACGCAGGTGGTGCGCAGCATCGAGTTCCACATCGGGTCGGCCGTTATCGCCTTCAGCGCCTCGGGATCGTTGATGTCGGCCACCAGGGCCTTCATCGCCGCGGCCTTGTCGGCCGAAACCCGGGGCTGCATCTGGGTGAAATAGGCGCGGGTGGCGTCGTTGAAGCGGGCCGGGAAGGTATAGCCGCCGATCCGCCCCAGGGCCGCCGACAGCTGATAGATGGCGTTGGCGGGCACCGGTCGGCTGGAGTGGCCGCCGGGATTGGTCACCGTCAGGGTGAAGTCCTGATAGACCTTCTCGCCGGCCTGGACGTTCAGCACCACTTCCTTGCCCTGCTCGTCCAGCAGGCCGCCGGCGCCTTCATTGAGGGCGAATTCGGCGTCGACCAGGGCGCGGTGGTTCTTCACCAGGTCCTCGATGCCGTTATAGCCCTCGCTCTCCTCGCCGCAGGTCAAAGCCAGCTTGATGTCGCGCTTCGGTTTGAAGCCCGCCTGTTTCAGCCGGATCAGGCTGTCGGTCCAGATGGCGGCCTGGGCCTTGTCGTCGGAGGATCCGCGTCCGTAGAAATAGCCGTTCTCCTCGATCAGGGTGAACGGGTCGCGGGTCCAGTCGGCGCGGTTGGCCTCGACGACGTCGATGTGGGCCAGGAGCAGCATCGGCCGGGATTTGGGGTCGGTCCCGCGCAGCACGGCCACCAGCGAACCCTCGCGCGGATGGGTCGGCTCGACCACGATCTGGACGTCGGCCTCGGGGAAACCGGCGGCCTTCAGGCGCGCGCCCATGGCCTGGGCGGCGAGGGTGCAACTGCCCACCGACAGGGTGGTGTTGATCTCGACCAGCTCCTTGTAGAGCCCGCGGAACGCCTGCTGGTCGGGGCGGATCGCCGTGGGCGCGGGCGCCGTCTGGGCCTGAGCCATCGCCGGCCCCATCACGGGAAAGGCCAGCAAGGCCGCCGTCGTCATCCATCCCGCCATGCGCATCACGCCATCTCCCTAGGAACTTTGCGCGAGGAGAGCCCGCCAAGCGCCAGCGCGCAAGGGCCGGCGTTTACCGGTCGTTAGCAATACAGGGGCTTTTCCTCGGACGCGGAACAGGCGATGTTGCGAGAACACATGATGAACATGAATCGCATCCCGATCCGAATCCTGGGGCTTGATCCCGGCCTGCGCCGCACCGGCTGGGGCGTGATCACGGTCGAAGGCTCGCGCATGAGCCACGTCGCCCACGGCGTGATCGTTCCCGACGAGAAGGCCGACTTCGCCCAACGCCTGCTGCACCTGTTCGAGGGCATCTGCGCGGTGATCGCGCAGCACAAGCCCGATGAAGCGGCGGTCGAGGAGGTGTTCCTCAACACCAACGCCCAGTCGACCCTGAAGCTGGGCCACGCCCGCGCCGCCGCCCTGATCGCCCCGGCCCGGGCCGGGCTGCTGGTGGCGGAATACTCCACCCGTCTGGTCAAGAAGGCGGTGGTCGGCACCGGGGCGGCCGACAAGGCCCAGATCGGCTTCATGATCGCCCGCCTGCTGCCCACGGCCGGCAAGACCACGGCCGACTGCGCCGACGCTTTGGCCGTGGCGATCACCCACGCCAATCTGCGCGTCGCCAACCGGAGGGTGGCATGATCGGCAGGCTGAGGGGCGCGGTCGCCGAGGTCGGCGAGGAAGAGGCCCTGATCGACGTCATGGGTGTGGGCTATGTGGTCCGCTGCGGGTCTCGCACCCTGTCGCGCCTGCCGGCCCTGGGCGAGGAAGCCCTGCTGCACATCGAGAGCCAGTGGAGCGAAAGCGCCGGCCTGAGGCTCTATGGCTTTGGCACGCGCGAGGACCGCAAGGCCTTCGTGCTGCTGCAGGCGATCCAGGGCGTCGGCCCCAAGGCGGCGATGGCGGTGCTGGACATCCTGTCGCCGGCCGAGCTGGCGTCCGCCGTCGCCCGCGAGGACAAGGCCGCCGTCGGCCGCGCCTCGGGCGTCGGGCCCAAGCTGGCCCTGCGCATCGTGACGGAACTAAAGGACAAGCCGATCACCGACGGGCCGGTGCTGATGACCGCGCCTTCGACGGGCGCGGCTCCGGCTAAGGCCAAGCCCGCCCCGACCGGCGACGCCGTCGCGGCCCTGATGGGTCTGGGCGTGGCCGAGGTCAACGCCCGCCGCGTGGTCGAGGCCGCCGCCGCCAAGCTGGGCGACGAGGCGACGGTGCAGCAGCTGATCAAGGCCGGACTGCAGGAGCTGGGGCGGTGAGGTTGAGCCACTTGCCTCCTCCGCGCTTCGCGCTCCTCCCCCGTAGGGGGAAGATGGACTGCGCCGACTTCATCTTCCCCCTACGGGGGAGGAGGGCCGCAGGCCCGGAGGGGGCAAGGTCATGACCCGCATCATCTCCGGCGAAGCCCAGCCCCACGAGGCCGCGCCGTTCGCGGCCGACAAGGCGCTGCGTCCGCAGACCCTGGCCGAGTTCGTCGGTCAGGAGCAGGCCAAGGGCAATCTGCGGGTCTTTATCGAGGCGACCAAGGGCCGGGGCGAGGCCCTGGACCATGTGCTGCTGTTTGGGCCGCCCGGCCTGGGCAAGACCACCCTGGCCCAGATCATCGCCCGCGAGCTGGGGGTGAATTTCCGCGCCACCTCGGGCCCGGTGCTGAACAAGCCCGGCGACCTGGCGGCGATCCTGACCAACCTGGAAGCCAACGACGTCCTGTTCATCGACGAGATCCATCGTCTGTCGACCAATGTCGAGGAGATCCTCTATCCGGCCATGGAGGACCATGTGCTGGACCTGGTGATCGGGGAAGGGCCCTCGGCGCGCTCGATCCGCATCGACCTGGCCCCCTTCACCCTGGTGGCGGCGACGACGCGGGCGGGGATGCTGGCCACGCCGCTGCGCGACCGGTTCGGCATTCCGATCCGGCTGGAATTCTACACCCACGCCGAGCTGAAACAGGTGCTGATGGCTGCGGCTCGCAAGATGGGCGCGCCGCTGTCGGAAGACGGCGCCGCCGAGATCGCCGCCCGGGCCAGGGGCACGCCGCGCGTCGCCGGTCGGCTGCTGCGCCGGGTGCGCGACTTCGCCGAAGCCGATGGCGCGACCGTCATCGACCGCAAGGCCGCCGGCCTGGCCCTGGCCCGGCTGGAAGTCGACGAAGTCGGCCTCGACAGCCTCGACCGCCGCTATCTGCGGGCCCTGATCGAACACTATGGCGGCGGTCCGGCCGGGGTCGAGACCCTGGCCTACGCCATCGCCGAAGCCCGCGACGCGGTGGAAGACGTCATCGAGCCCTATCTGATGCAGCAGGGCTTCATCCAGCGCACGCCGCGCGGCCGGGTGGCCTGCGGCAAGGCCTATCTGCACCTGGGCCTGACCCCGCCGGCCGCGCCGGCGACGCAGGCGGGGTTGTTCGGGGAGGAGTAGGACATGCGCGCGATACGGCTTCTGACCGCCGTCCAGGCGACGGCCTGCCTCGGCGTTTCCCTGGCTGCGATCGCCGCAGCCGGCGCCGGCCGCAACGCGCTGGGGGTTCAGAGCCTCTCCGCGGTCATCGCCCTGGGCCTGGCGCTGGTCGTGATGCGCTTCTGGCGCAAGGCCGGCTGGCGGCTGTGGTCGCTGATGACCGCCTGCGCCCTGGCCCTGGTCTGGACGCTGATGACCGGCGTCACCCTGGAGGGCGCGCGGCGCTGGCTGGCCCTGGGGCCGGTGCAACTGCACACCGCGTCCCTGGTTCTGCCCCTCGCCGCCTGGGCGTTCGCGCGCGGGTTCGACGACCGCCGGGTCGCGCCAATCGCCGCCGGTGTCAGTCTGGCGCTGCTGTATCAGCAGGACGCCGCGTCCGCCCTGGCCTGGGCCTTGGCCCTGGGGGCGGCGACGCTGGTTCAGCGTCCGCGCCAGGTGGTCCCCTGGGCGGTGGTCGCCGTCGCCATGCTCCTGGCCTATGCCGCCTGGACCGAGCCCGACACCCTGCCGGCCGTGCCCTATGTCGAGGGCCTGCTGCGCACGAGCTTCGACGCCAGTCCCGTGCTGGGCGTGCTGGCCGCCATCCTGATGTTCAGCCTGCCCGCGCCGTTCCTGCTGGTCGCCGCCCGCCGCCCCGAACGGCGCGCCGAGGCCCTGGCCCTGGCGGCCCTGTGGGCGGGCTGGATCGTCGCCAACCTGTTTGCAAACTATCCCGCGCCCGTCCTGGGCTACGGCGCCGCGCCGATTCTGGCCTGGGGCCTGTCTGTCGGTCTCGTCTTCGGCGAGGGCCATAACAGCCCCTAGCTTGAGGCTACAACATGATCCAGCCGTCCGTGTGCGACGTCGCATAGGATTGCCCGGTTCAGCTCTCGACGTCCTGAGCGCCGTGCCGGATGCGCAGAATGAGAATGGCGTCATCCCGCACCCTGTAGCGGATCAGATAGGGGTGGATGATCGCCAATTCCCGCAGTCCACGCGCTGCCGGTCGCCCGCGTTCCGGATGCAAGGCCAGGCTGTCGGCCGCCGACTGAAGGCGTTGCGCGAGGCGCACGGCGGCCGATGCGTTGAACGCTGATACGTAGGCGAAGATGTTTTCGAGGTTGGACACGGCTTCCGCCGTCCAAAGAATCCGGCGCACTAGTCGCCAGGTTTTGGGGCCGGCTTGGGCGCGCCATCAGCCCATGACGTCAACCAGCGCGTTACGGCCTCGTGGCTAATCACGCGGCCTGCCGCGACGTCAGCCTCAGCACGAGCATCGGCGGCGGTCTCCGCCGCGTCGTCCGGTTCGCCGAAGATGGCGGGTTCGATCTTCATGCCCAAATCCTATCATGAAGGGAAAAGATGTCCACAAACAATCTATAAGAGTAAAGCGTCTTTTGCACGCTTTACGACCCTGTTCATTTCGTATCCGGGGTTATCGCTGTCCCCACGCCAACCTATACTTCCCTGACCGAGGGCGCGCCGGAGCATAGATGATCACCCCAGACCCCACCGCCGGCGTCTTCGACGGCCGCGAGCATCAGTTGCCCGTGCGGATCTATTACGAAGACACCGACTTTTCCGGCATCGTCTATCACGCCAACTATCTGCGCTATTTCGAGCGCGGGCGGAGCGACTTCTTCCGGCTGATCGGCATTTCGCACACCGCGCTGGCCCAGGCCGACACGGCGTTCGCGATCATCCGCATGGAACTGGACTTCAAGCGCTCGGCGCGGATCGACGACGCCCTGGTGGTGCGCACCACCTATGACGCCATCAAGGGCCCCCGCCTGTTCGTCAGCCAGAGGATCACCCGCGGGGACGACCTGATCTGCCAGGCGGCGGGTGTGGCGGTGTGCATCACCCTGGATGGTCGGCCGCGCAAGCCGACGGCGGAGATGATCGCCCAGATGACACCCTGGCTTGCGGCTGGCGCGCCTGAAGCCTGAGCGGACGCATTTTCTCGCTCTCCCGGCGATTGTCATAGTTTCACCAAAGCGCTGCTTCATGCCAGTAAGGCACAACACTCAGTACTGACGCCCGAACGGAGCAGGATTTCCCGCATGGACGCCGCCGCAGCCGCCCCCACCAGTTTCTCGTTCCTCGCCCTGTTTCTGCAGGCCGACTGGGTGGTCAAGGGGGTGATGATCGGGCTGATCCTCGCCTCGCTGGGATCCTGGGCGGTGATTCTGGACAAGCTGTTTCGCTTTTCGGCCCTGAACAGCGCCGCCACCCGATTCGAGGCCCAGGTCGGTTCCGGCCGTTCGCTGGAAGACGTCGCGGGCGAGGCCGGCGCTTCGCCGCGTCATCCGCTGCCGCGCATGTTGCAGGCGGCCCTGCGCGAATGGCGTGAGGCCAAGGCGCGCGGCGCCCTGAGCGAAAATCAGGCCGCCTTCCTGATCCAGCGCATCGACCGGATCATGGACAGCATGATCGCCCGCGAGACCGCCAAGGCCGAAGAGGGGCTGGGCAGCCTGGCCATCGTCGCCACGGCCAGCCCGTTCATCGGCCTGTTCGGCACGGTGTGGGGCATCATGCACGCCTTCCAGGCCATCGCCCTGTCGAAGAACACCTCCCTGGCCGTCGTGGCGCCGTCGATCGCCGAGGCCCTGTTCGCCACCGCCATCGGCCTGGTCGCCGCCATTCCGGCCTATATCGCCTACAACAAGTTCTCGACCGATGCGGGCAAGTACGCCGCCCGCCTGGAAGGCTTCGCCGACGACCTGTCCACCGCGATCCAGCGTCGCCTGGCCGAGCGGGGCTGATCCGATGACCATGTCCGCCAACGACGCCTTCGCCACCGGCGGGCGACGCGGTCGCCGGCGTGGTCGCCGCTCGCGCGGGGCGCTGTCGGAGATCAATGTCACGCCGCTGGTCGACGTGATGATGGTGCTGCTGATCATCTTCATGATCAGCGCCCCGCTGCTGACCGCCGGCGTGCCGCTGGAACTGCCCAAGACCGAGGCCGCCGCCCTGCAAAGCCAGCAGGAGCCGATCACGGTGTCGATCCGCAGCGACGGCGCGATCTTTGTCGGCGAGACCGAGATCCCGTTCGAAAACCTGGCCCCGCGCATCACCGCCATCGCCGGCGACGGCTATGACAAGCCGCTGTTCGTGCGAGCCGACGGCGCAGCGACCTACGCCATCGTCGCCCAGACCATGGCGGCCCTGTCGAACGCCGGCTTCGCCAAGATCAATCTGATCACCGAGACCGGCGGACCTTCGTCGGGCGCCCCCTCTCCCGGAACGGCGCCTCGCGACGCCCTGCCCGAAGGCTCGGGCGATCTGCGGCCCGCCCAATAGACGCCCATGAGCCAGCGCCCATGAGCCGTTCTCAAGCCGAACCTCGATTCTCGCCGGCCCTGATCGGGTCGGTGGCGCTGCACGGCCTGGTGGCGGCGGTGATCCTGTTTGGCCTGCCGTGGAAGAAGCCGATCCCCATCACCCTGGGCGAGAGCGTGCCGGTCAACATCGTCGCCACCGGCCCGACCAATGTCCGCCCCGCCGTGGAAGCCCCGGAAGACCAGACGGCCCAGAGCGAGGATCCTGTCCCTGACGCGACGCCGGAGCCGCCCGCTCCGACGCCCGCCCCCGTTCCGACGCCGACCCCGACCCCGCCGTCCAAGGCCGCGCCCAAGCCGACCCCGGCGCCGACGCCCGCCAAGAAGCCTGCTCCGGCCAAGGCCAATGACGACTTCTTCGCCTCCCTGGAGGCGTCGTTGTCCAAGACGAAGAAATCGACCGGCAAGCCGACCTCCGCCGGCGCCAAGGGCCCGGCCCGGCAGGAGACCTCGGTCTCGGCGCGCCCCGCCCTGGGCGCCGCGACGGGTCTGTCGGCCGCCGCCCTGGGCCGGCTGCAGGGCGAGGTGCAGGATCGCTGGAACCCCAATTGCGAGGTCGAAGGCGGCTCCAACGTCAATGTGCGGGTGGTGTTCGTGATCGGCGCCGGCGGCCGGGTGGTGGGTCAGCCGGAATCGCCCGGCACCAGCTCGCCCGATCCGGTGGTCAAGGCCGCATCCGACCGGGCGGTCCGCGCGTTGTTGCAGGCCTCGCCGTTCGCCTATCTGCCGTCTGACCTGTACGGTCAGAAAATCGCCCTGAACTTCAACGCAAAACAGGCTTGCTCCCCATGAAGACCGCCAAGGGAAATGTGATGCGCTTGAAAGCCCTGGTTCTGATGGTCGCCGCCCTGCTGGGCGGCGCCATGACCTCGCCGGCCGCCGCCCAGATCGAGGTCGACATCAACGCCGGCGCGGTCAAGCCGCTGCCGATCGCCATTCCGGTGTTTTCGGGATCGCCGCGCGGCGCCGAGATCGCCCAGGTCATCACTGGAAATCTCGAGCGCTCGGGCCTGTTCCAGCCGCTCAATGTCACGGGCGTCGCCGACAGCCTGCAGGACGTCAATGTCCAGCCGCGCTTTCCCGACTGGCAGGCCACCGGGGCCCAGGCCCTGATCAACGGGCAGGTCACGGTGGGCGCCGACGGCGGCCTGCGGGTCGATTTCCGCCTCTGGGACGTGTTCAGCCAGCAGCAGCTGCTGGGCCTGCAGTTTTCCTCCACCCCCGACAACTGGCGCCGGGTTGCCCACAAGATCAGCGACGCTGTCTATGAGCGGCTGACCGGCGAGAAGGGCTATTTCGACACCCGCGTCGCCTTCGTGGCCGAGAGCGGCCCCAAGCTGGCCCGCATCAAGCGCCTGGCGATCATGGACCAGGACGGGGCCAACCCGCAGTTCCTGACCGACGGCTCCTATATCGTCATGACCCCGCGCTTCTCGGCCACCAGCCAGGAGCTGACCTATATGGCCCTGCGCCCGACCGGGTCGTCGATCTATCTGCTCAATCTCGAGACCAGCCGCCAGGAAACCGTGGGCAAGTTCCCGGGCATGGTGTTCGCGCCGCGCTTCTCGCCCGACGGCGCCAAGGTGGCCTTCTCGGTCGAGAAAGGCGGCAACAGCGACGTCTATGTGCTGGACCTGCGTAGTCGCCAGTCGACCCGCATCACCACCGATCCGGCCATCGACACCTCGCCGTCCTTCTCGCCCGACGGCTCCAAGATCGTGTTCAATTCCGACCGCGGCGGCCAGGCCCAGCTCTATGTGATGAACGCTGACGGTTCGGGCGTGCGCCGCATCTCCTACGGCGGCGGCCGTTACACGACGCCGGTCTGGAGCCCGCGTGGCGACTTCATCGCCTTCACCAAGCAGGCGGGCGGCCAGTTCCATATCGGCGTCATGCGCACCGACGGTTCGGACGAGCGCCTGCTGACCACCAGCTATCTGGACGAGGGCCCGACCTGGGCGCCGAACGGGCGGGTTCTGATGTATTTCCGCGAAGCCCAGAGCGGCAATCCGCGACTGTGGACCGTGGACATCACGGGCCGGATCCTGAGGCCGGCGGCCTATCAAGGCGCGGCCTCCGACCCCGCCTGGTCGCCCCTTCTCGACTAGGCGTTCCATGAGCCGGCAACTTCGGCTTTTCCCAGGCGTTTGTTGTGAAGGTTCGCCTTGCAAGTGAATCAAGGTCCCGATTTGGGCATCTGACGTCATTGTGAGGCTTGGGCCGGCGTTTTCATTGTACCGCCGAGGGACTTGGCGGATATCCATCGGTCCAAACCGAGGTTTTTAGGAGAAACTGGATGCACTTCGACACAAAGCGCGCCACTAGACTGGCGCTAATCGGTTTGGCGGCCGCATCTCTCGCCGCCTGCGCTTCGCGTCCGAAGCCCGCCGGTCCCGCGCCGGTCGCACCGACTCCTGCCGAGCCCAGCGCACCCTATACGCCGCCGGCGCCGCCGCCCGTGAACCAGGGCCCGATCCCCGGCTCGGTGCAGGACTTCGTCATCAACATCGGCGAGCGCGTCTATTTCGACACGGACGAATATGTCGTGCGGAGCGACGCCCAGCCCGTGCTGGCGGCTCAGGCCCAGTGGCTGAACCGCTATCAGGGCGTTCGCGTCCGTATCGAAGGCAATGCCGACGAACGCGGCACCCGCGAATACAATCTGGCGCTCGGCGCCCGCCGCGCCAACGCCGTCCGCGACTTCCTGGTCAGCCAGGGCGTGTCGGCCTCGCGCATCGAAACCCTGTCCTACGGCAAGGAGCGTCCGATCGACGCCGGCTCGTCGGAAGACGCCTGGGCCAAGAACCGTAACGCCCGCACCGCCATCACCGACGGCGCGCGCTAAACCAATGAGCCCTTCTCCCTTGATGGGGGAAGGGCAGGGATGGGGGTGATGCGGCGGCGACGCTGAACCACCCTGCCACGCCCACCTAGCCCTCCCCCATCCAGGGGGAGGGTTTTCGGGTTTGCCCCACTTTTGTCCGCAATCAGGGCATAATCGCCGACATGACGTTCAAATCCGCTCTGCTCGCCGCCGTGTTGGCCCCCCTGCTGCTTGGCGCCGCTGTTCCGGCCCTGGCCCAGACCCCCATGCCTGACCCGCTGGACGACCGTTCGGTCAAGCGCGTCGAACGCATGGAAAAGGTGGTGCGTGAACTGCGCTCAATCGTTTTCCAGGGTCGTGACACAGGCAAGCCGGTGATCGTGCAGCCCGCCGAGACCGACGCCCAGATCCAGGCCCTGGGCGAGCGGGTCGGCGATCTCGAACAGACCCTGCAGAAGATCAACAGCCAGAACGAGGTTCTGACCCACGATCTGGACCAGGCCCGCAAGGCTGCGGGTCAGCAGAAGGTCCGCGCCGATGCCCTCGAGGGGCGTCTGGCCGCGCTGGAGGCCAAGCTCGCGGCCATCGACGCCGCCGCCCAGCAGACGGCCCTGGCCGGCGAGGCCCCCGCTGCGTCCGCGGCGCCGGCCGATCCGGCCGCCGACTTCAGCGCCGCCCGCCAGATGCTGCTGGACGGCGACTACGCCAAGGCCGAAGCGGCCTTTTCAGCCTTCGTCGCCAACTATCCCGACAGCGCCAAGACGCCGGAAGCCAGCTACTGGCTGGGCGAAACCCTGTCCGTGCGCGAGGCCTATGGCGACGCCGCCGGCGCCTATATCAGCGCCATTCGCGGCTGGCCGCAGACCAGCTGGGCGCCGGACGCCACCGTCAAACTGTCCCGCGCCCTGATGGCGCTGAAGAAGCCGTCCGACGCCTGCAAGACCCTGGACGAGTTCGCCAAGCGCTATCCCAAGGCCCCGCCGGCCGTTCGCTCGCGCGCGGCTTCGACCCGCGTCGCGGCCAAGTGCGCCTAGGCGGCGTCCAGGCCGCCTTCGATCGACGGCTCGACCCCGCGAGCGCCGCCCCCCTGGCGGTCGGCTTCTCGGGCGGAAGCGATTCCCTCGCCCTGCTGTTGATGACCCTCGACTGGGCGCGCCGCCACGACCGCCCGGTGATCAGCCTGACGGTCGATCATGGCCTGCAGGCCGACAGCGCCCACTGGACCCGCGACGCCGTGGCCAAGGCCCAGGCCCTGGGCGCCGACGCCCGGGCGCTGGTCTGGACCGGCGACAAGCCCAAGACCGGTATCCCCGCCGCCGCCCGCCGCGCCCGCCACGCCCTGCTGGCGGACGCCGCCCGCGCCGCCGGGGCCAGGGTGCTGCTGCTGGGCCACACCGCCAGCGACCGGGCCGAGGCCACCGCCATGCGGGCCGAGGGCTCGACCGTGTCCGATCCCCGCGACTGGTCGCCCTCGCCGGTCTGGCCAGAAGGCCGCGACGTGTTCCTGCTGCGACCCCTGCTGGGTGTCGGCCGCGACGACCTGCGCGGCTGGCTGAGGCTGGCTGGCGAGACCTGGCTCGACGATCCGGCCAATGACGACCTGCGCTACGCCCGCGCCCGAGCCCGGCGAGACCTGGCGGGCGATGTCGACGATGAACTGGTCCCGGGTCCTGTCCCGACGCCAGGAGAGTTCGAAGGCTCGGCGACCGGCGTGCTGATTCTGCCGCGCGACATCTCGGCCGCCCAGCTCGCCATGGCCTGCCTTTGTGTGGCTGGGACCGAGCGGCCGCCGCGCGGCGAGCGGCTGCAACGGCTGGTCGCCCGGCTGCGATCGGCCGAGACCTTCACCGCCACCCTGGCCGGGGCGCGGATCGAGGCCGGCCCCGAGGGGCGGGTCACCCTGTGCCGCGACGCCGGCGAGACGGCGCGCGGCGGTCTGGCCGCCCTGAGCCTGTCATCCGGCGAGACCGGCGTCTGGGACGGCCGCTATGAGGTCCGCGCCGGACCGGAGCCCATCACCGTCCAGGCGCTGAAGGGTCTGGCGGCGGGTCTGCCCAGGGACCAGCGCCCGGCGCTGAAGGCCGTCCCCGCCGCCGCCCGCCCCGCCTTGCCGGCCCTGGTCGAGGCGAGCGGCGCGGTCCGTTGTCCCATGCTGGGCGGCCCGGCTTTTGCTATGAGGAAAGGCGAGTGTGTCAGGCCGCTCTTTCTGGATCGATTCATGGCCGCGATCGGCTTAATCGACCAAGAATGCGTGACCTTATGACGCATGCGTGGCGCAAGCGCTCGCGACCCCCTATCTTGGGTGGTCGAAGGCTATCGTTGGGAAGACGACGCGTATGAATTTCAAGAATGCGGCCATTTGGCTGGTGATCATTGCGGTGCTGGGCGGCGTCTTCGTCGTCAACCAAAGCACGCATACACAGAGCGGCGGCGAGATCAGCTATTCGGAGCTGCTCGGCAAGGTCGACGCCGGCCAGATCAAGTCCGCCGAGATCGCGGGCGCGATCGTCTCGGCCAAGGACAACACCGGCAAGGTGCTGACCGTCAATGCGCCGAACAACTCGGACGAACTGGTCAACCGCCTGGTCGCCAAGGGCGCGGACGTCAAGTTCAAGGGCGGCGGCATCAGCCTGCTGGCCATCCTGCTGAACCTCGCGCCCATCCTGCTGGTGATCGGCGTGTGGGTGTTCTTCATGCGGCAGATGCAGGGCGGGGCCAAGGGCGCCATGGGCTTTGGCAAGTCCAAGGCCCGGCTGCTGACCGAGAACAAGAACCGCGTCGTGTTCGACGACGTGGCCGGCGTCGACGAGGCCAAGGAAGAACTGCAGGAGATCGTCGATTTCCTCAAGGATCCGGCCAAGTTCCAGCGCCTTGGCGGCAAGATCCCCAAGGGCGCCCTGCTGATCGGCCCTCCCGGCACCGGCAAGACCCTGATCGCCCGCGCCGTCGCGGGTGAGGCGGGCGTGCCGTTCTTCACCATTTCGGGCTCTGACTTCGTCGAGATGTTCGTCGGCGTCGGCGCCAGCCGCGTGCGCGACATGTTCGAGCAGGCCAAGAAGAACGCCCCCTGCATCATCTTCATCGACGAAATCGACGCCGTCGGCCGCCATCGCGGCGCCGGCCTGGGCGGCGGCAATGACGAGCGCGAACAGACCCTCAACCAGCTGCTGGTCGAGATGGACGGTTTCGAGGCCAATGAAGGCATCATCCTGATCGCCGCCACCAACCGCCCCGACGTCCTGGATCCGGCCCTGCTGCGTCCGGGCCGCTTCGACCGTCAGGTCGTGGTGCCCAACCCCGATGTCTCGGGTCGCGAGAAGATCCTGCGCGTCCACATGAAGAACATCCCGATGGCCGCCGATGTCGACGTGCGCACCCTGGCGCGCGGCACGCCGGGCTTCTCGGGCGCCGACCTGGCCAATCTGGTCAATGAGGCGGCTCTGACGGCGGCCCGCAAGGAGCGTCGCATGGTCACCATGCACGACTTTGAATACGCCAAGGACAAGGTGATGATGGGCGCCGAGCGTCGCTCGATGGCCATGAGCGAGGACGAGAAGAAGCTCACGGCCTATCACGAGGGCGGCCACGCCCTGGTGGCCCTCAGCGTGCCGATCGCCGATCCGGTTCACAAGGCCACCATCGTGCCGCGCGGCCGGGCCCTGGGCATGGTCATGCAGCTTCCCGAGGGCGACCGCTACTCGATGAGCTTCGACATGATGACCTCGCGCCTGGCGATCATGATGGCCGGCCGGGTGGCCGAGGAACTGATCTTCGGCAAGGAGAAGATCACCTCGGGCGCCTCCAGCGACATCAGCGCCGCCACCAGCCTGGCCCGCAACATGGTCACCCGCTGGGGCTTCTCCGACAAGCTGGGCACCGTGGCCTATGGCGACAACCAGGACGAGGTGTTCCTGGGCCATTCGGTGGCCCGCACCCAGAACGTCTCGCCCGAGACCATGATCACGATCGACGCCGAGGTCCGCCGCCTGGTCAAGACCGGCGAGGACGAGGCGCGCCAGATCCTCACCGAGCAGCTCGACAACCTGCATGCCGTGGCCAAGGCGTTGCTGGAGTTTGAAACCCTCAGCGGCGACGAGATCATCGGCGTCATGAAGGGCGTCCAGCCCACGCGTGTGGAAGACGACGTCAAGAAGCCGCTGGGTCCGGCGGCCTCGGTGCCGATCTCGCCCGCGGGCGTGACGGCCTAGGCTTTCAGGTCCTGGATATCGGAAAAGCCGGTCCCTCGCGGGGCCGGCTTTTTCTTTGGC
Source organism: Caulobacter sp. FV2ps19 (assembly GCF_058681035.1). NCBI lineage: Bacteria > Pseudomonadati > Pseudomonadota > Alphaproteobacteria > Caulobacterales > Caulobacteraceae > Caulobacter > Caulobacter sp. FV2ps19. The sequence continues at coordinate 1,274,108 of NZ_CM178729.1, forward strand.
GACGTGACGGAGGGGGCGTCCGGCCCTAGAAGCAAACCCATGACCGCCAACCCAGCCTCCCGCCCCCGCGTGATGGGCGTCGTCAACGTCACGCCCGACAGCTTTTCCGACGGCGGACGGTTCCTGCACCACCCGGCCGCTCTGGCCCATGCCGAGCAGCTGATCGCCGACGGCGCCGACATCCTCGACATCGGCGGGGAGTCGACCCGGCCCGGCGCGACGCCGGTCCCGGAAGCCGACGAGCTGGCCCGCGTCATCCCGCTGATCGCGGCGATCCGGGCGAAGAGCGACGTGGCGATCTCGATCGACACCCTCAAGCCGTCCGTGGCCCGCGCCGCGGTGGCGGCCGGCGCGACGCTCTGGAACGATGTGGCGGCCCTGCGGTTCGCGCCCGACGCGCCGCAGGTCGCGGCCGAACTGGGCTGCGAGGTCGTGCTGATGCACATGCGGGGCGAGCCCGGGACCATGCAGGACGCGCCGCGCTATGACGACGTGGTCGCTGAGGTCGAGGCCTTCCTGCAGGCCCGCGCGCAGGTCGCCCTGGCCGCCGGGGTGGCGCATGACAAGATCTGGCTGGATCCCGGCATCGGCTTTGGCAAGACGCCCGACCACAACCTGGCCCTGATCGCCGCCCTGCCGCGCCTGGTCGCCCTGGGCTATCGGGTCCTGCTGGGCGCCAGTCGCAAGCGCTTCATCGCCACGCTCGATCCGCTGGGCGCCGAGGCGGACCAGCGGCTGGGCGGCTCCATCGCCGCCCACCTGGCGGGCGCGGCGGCCGGGGTCGCGGCGGTGCGGGTCCACGACGTGCGTGAGACGGTCCAGGCCCTGGCGGTTTGGGATGCGGTGCGAGCCGCGGCTCTGAAAGCGGACTAGCCCGAAGGTCTCTTTTCACACAGCCTCCACCCGAGGCCGACCTCCCGCGTCAAAGCGGGAAAATGACTTCAACGAGCAGGCCGGTCGGCTCCCAGGCGCGACGAATAACGCCCTTAAGTTGCCGTACGACGTTGTCCTTTAGAATGGATCCGAAACCTTCTCGCGTGGGGACGACGACCTCTGGACCTCCGCTCTCCCGCCACAGGAGCGTCACCTGCTTGTTGGTAAGCGTCCAGGTGACCGCCACGCGACCTCCAACTTGGCTGCACGCGCCATATTTGTTGGCGTTGGTGGCCAATTCGTGAAGCAAGAGGCTGATGGGTTGGACCTGCTCTGGCGCCAGGTTGATCTCCGGGCCAGCAATGTCGACATGATCTCTAGAGCACAGAGCGTCCAGTTCGTCCCTCACCACATCTTCCAGGCGCCCGCCTTCCCATTGGCGCGTCGCCAGCGAGGTTTGCGCACGCGCCAGCGCGTCAATCCTGCCGGCCAGGACAGCTTTGTAGGCGGCTAGTCCGTCGGCGCGGGTCAGACGTGTCAGGGATTGCACAATGGACAGTACGTTCCGCGCCCGATGATCAACCTCGCGCATGAGAAGCCGCCGCGCTTCCTCGTTACGCTTCTCAAGGCTGATGTCGCGGACCTCGATGATCGTCCCGATCACCTTGGCCTGGTCATCCCTTATGGGGCTTGCGGTGAAGGCGACCGGGTAGAAGGAGCCATCCTTGTGCACAAAAACTTCTTCGCCTTGTGTGCCGGCGTTCTCCGGGAAAGCCCGGTCGATCGCGCATTCCGCAAGGGGAAATGGCGAGCCGTCAGGGCGAGAATGATGAATGACGTCGTGGAGAATACGCCCCGCCGCTTCATGAAAGGCAAAGCCCGTTAACGTCTCAGCGGCCTTGTTCATGAACACACAATGCTGCTGGTCGTTCATCAGAAATACCGACATCGACGTATTGTCGAGTATGGCGTCAAGGCGTCGAACGGTATCTCTTAGCTCTGCCTCAATAAGCGCGTGTGACGTTATGTCTTTTATGGCCGCATAGAAAACAACGTCTTCTTCGTCGTCGAACATTTGCAGCTTTACGGAAACGTAATATTCCGTTCCGTCTTTCCGTCGATGTTTGGTTTCGAAGTCAATCCTTTCAACCTCTTTATTCTGTAGCGTCCCAATGAGTGTAATAAAATCACTTCTATTTATGCTCGGCTTAAGGTCTCAAGGTGTAAGTAAGCGGAGCTCTTCAAGGGTGTACCCAAGATTTTCACGAGCTCCTTTGTTCACAAGCCGAAAAAGAAAATCGTCTGCGGAGAATACATAGACTTCACTCGCAGCTTCTTCAACAATGCGGCCGAGGCGATCGCTTGTGACGCCGAAGGCGGTGGGCATGGTCGGTTATTCCGCTTCAACGCGTATTGCTCAACACTATCCGTAGTTAAGCGCAGGCGCGGTGGCAATGCTCTCAAACGCCGATTGCTTATGGCTAAGCTTGACGCGAACTCATCTGGGCGGGCGCTTTGTAAGCGGCGGGCTTCGATCATCTTTTCGATCTCTGCCGGCACGCGGGAGCGCGATGCCTCTGCGGGCGCACGACCTAAAGACTGAAATCTCCCTTCAGGCAAGCCAGCGAAATGTGCGCTGGATAAAGGCGCGTCCATCGGCCTGGACGGGATCAGCGTGCGCCATCACCACGCGCTCGACCGGCCATCCCAAGATGAGTTCAAGCCCTCTCCTGGCGGCGGCGCGGTCCACGAAGGCTGCACGGAATTTCCTCGGAACTTGTGGCTCGGGCGCGCTCATCAGGTCGAGCTTGGCGACCCAGGCGCGCCAACCGGTGAACCAGGTCGGCGCGAAGTGCTGAATGAGGTCGGCGACGAGGAGCGTGGCGCTGGGTCGATGGAAGAACACCACCTCGGTGGTGATCAGATTACCTCGCATCGGCGCCTGATCGATGTCGGCGGCCCAGTCCGGGGGCGGCTCCTCGCCGAGCTCGGCGGCGATATCGAGGTCTGGGCGGCGTTGGCGGAGCCCCGGGGCGGCGTGGATGCGAGCGGCGGGATAGGCCGCCCGCCATTCGCCGAGGAACCGGTCGTGCAGGCTGTTGGGCGCGATCAGCCAGCGCACGGGACCCAGGGCGTCGACCTCCCGCCGCAGCGCATCGGACAGCGCGACGGGCGACCAGATGAACAGTGACCCTTCCGTCAGCCGGATCACCACCATGCGGGTGGGATAGTGGAAGCCGCCGCCAGCCGTGACGACCCGGCCGTCGGCGGTCCAGAGGTTGGGTCCGAATGCCTGCAAAGCCGTCAAGTGGCGACCTTTCGATTGCTGCGGCTCGTGCTCTTGAGCAAGTTGATCTATACGCACGTATAAAATTACACATGAGTATAAATATGCCAAGCCTTAGGCGGACCGACCGGTCGCGTGGCCTTATCCTCGACGCCGCCGATGGGGCCTTCCGTGAACGGGGCTTTGCGACAGTGTCGGTAGAGGAGATCGCCTCCCGCGCGGGGCTGACCCGCAAGACGGTCTACAACCTGTTCGGTTCAAAGGAGGAGATTGCGCACCAGCTGATCGCGCGGGTCGAGGCGCATGATCAGGGCTATCGCGCCCGCATGGCCGCAGGCGAGGATGCGCTGGGCTTGTTGGAGACGATCCTGTTGGACAGCGCCGGCTGGTGCCTGGCCAACCCCTCAATCGCCCGCCTGGCGCTGGCGCCGGCAGAGCGACCGCGCCTGGAGCCGCCCGTTGATCGGCCGTCTTTCCAGGGGTTGGTTCGGGATGTGCTGCTACTCGGTCAGCGGCAGGCGGCGATCCGCGAGGATGAAGACGCCAACTTCATGAGCCTGGTGCTGCTGGGCGTCTACGGTCAGGCGATGCTGACTGCGTTGGCCGACGGCCCGTTCGAAGCGAGCGACGTAGTGCGCCTGATCCGGGTCGTTGTGGAGGGCATCGGGGCGCGCCAAACCGTATGAGAATGCAGGTTTTTCGACGCCCGCTCACCGCGCCGGCGATCGGCTTTGTCGGTAACGGTCTATCCCCTCATTTTAGGGCGGGAATGACGGAAGGTATGGGGATTGGGCGCAGTTTATCCCCGTCGGTTCCGGAACAAACCTCAACCCTTTCAACACTCTGAAAATAAAACGAGCGCGCCAATGCTCCGCGTTGAAACCGCCCGCATAATCAATCTCACCTGACAGCACGGGAAGGGCGTCCGGCCGGCGACCAGAGACGGCTGTCAGGGGTGATCGAGCGGGGTCTGCGGGAGTCGCGAGAGCGGGGCCGGCGGACTTAATCAGAGGGCGGGGGACGTAAATCCGCCTATCGGGGGAAGGCCAAAGCCCCCGCCCGTCCGAAGGTAAGTTCCGGGTCCTCCGGAATCGGCGTGGCTTGCAGCTTCAGGGCTGGGTCCGTCGCGAGGCAGGACAAACCCGGATGGGGGTGAAGGGTTGAACGAGACCCGCGCGCCCCGGCCAGAGGGATAACGATCACGCGGAGCGTTCGTCTTCGTCGAAACGGTACTTAAAAACACTCACATCCGGGCGAGGCCCGGACGCTCCGCGACCCTTCCCACCCACTCGGCGGTTTCCGCGTGAGGCGGCGGAGCCGTGCGGGCCGCCCTTACAGCCCCCTGGCCACGCCCTCGCGGCGCGGATCGGCGCCGCCTTCCAGAACCCCGCCGCCCCCTGCGCCATCAGGACGTACGATCACGCCGTGCAGGCCCGAGCCCTCATACTGGCCGGTGTGGATCATCACCCCGCGCGCATTCAGCGCCGCCACCATTTCGGGGCCGAACATCTCGGCGTCGCCGGAGAAGTTGTCGCCGCGGGCCACCATGTTGGGCAGGTTGATGGCCTCCTGCATCGACAGGTTCCAGTAGAACAGCCCGACCATGGCCTTGAGATTATAGGACAGGATGGCGTTGCCGCCCGGCGAGCCCACGGCGGCCAGGAACTGGCCCTTGTTGTCCAGCACGATCAGCGGCGCCATCGACGAGCGCGGCCGCTTGCCGGCGGCCACGGCGTTGGCGGCCGGGGCGCCGTCCTTCTCGGTCGGCGAGAACGAGAAGTCGGTCAGCTGGTTGTTGAGGAAGAAGCCGCCGACCATCCGGCCGGACCCGAAGACGCTTTCCACCGTGGTGGTCATCGACACCACATTGCCGGCCGGATCCTTGATCACGAAATGGGTGGTGCCGCTCGGCTCCTGGGTGGCGTCGACGCCGACCTTGGGCGCGCCCTTGGGAGAACCGAAGGCCGGGGCCGGACCGGCGGTGTCGTGGATCAGTTTGGCGCGCTGGGCCACATAGGCCGGGTCCAGCAGACCCTCGACCGGCACCGTGACGAACGACGGATCGCCGACATAACGGTCGCGGTCGGCGTACATCACCCGCTCGGCCTCGGCCAGCAGGGTCCAGGCGGCCGGGTCCTTGGGGCCCCGCGCGCCGATATCGGTGTGCTCCAGCATCATCAGCGCCTGGATCACCGCCAGGCCGCTCGACGAGGGGTTGGGGACGCAGACCGTATAGACCTTCCACGGCCGGCACAGGGCGTCGGCCGAGCGCGGGCGATAGGTCTTCAGGTCGCTCAGGGTCATGGTGCTGGGCAGGGCGCCCTCGTGCAGCCGATCCACGATGGCCTCGGCGATCGGGCCTTCGTAGAGGGCGCTGGGGCCTTCGGCGGCCAGGCGCTTGAGGGTGGCGGCATAGGCCGGGTTCTTCAGGGTGTCGCCGGCGCGGTAGAGCTGGCCGTCGGGCTTGGTGAAATAGGCCTTCACGTCCGGCGCGACGTTCTGTGGCACGCGTGGGCTGGCGATCATGCCGGCCAGGCGCGGGCTGACGGTGAAGCCGTTTTCGGCCAGGGCCTGGGCGTCGCTGAACAGGGTGCTCCACGGGGCGACGCCATGTTCCTTCTGGGCCTGGGCCAGCATGGCCACCGCGCCGGGCACGCCGGTCGAACGGCCCGAGAGCAGGGCGGTGACGAAGGGCAGGGGCTTGCCGTCCTCGCCCAGGAACAGCGCCGGACTGGCGCCGCCAGGGGCCTTTTCGCGGCCGTCATAGGCCGTCACCTTGCCAGTCTTGGCGTCGTAATAGGTCATGAAGGCGCCGCCCCCCAGGCCCGAGCTCTGCGGCTCGACCAGGCTCAGCACCGCCTGGATCGCCACCGCCGCATCGACCGCTCCGCCGCCCTCGCGCAGCACCCGCAGGCCGGCCTCGACCGCCAGCGGATTGGCCGCCGCCACGAAGCCGCGCGGCGTGGTTGCGGCCGGAGCCGAGACCACGGGCCGGGGCGGCGCCAGCGTCGACAGGCCTGGCCCCTGGGCGCAGGCGGTGAGGGACAGGGCGATCAGGGGCAGGAAGGCGAAACGACGCATGGGTTGACGATTCCAATGGCCAGAGCGGCGCGGCTCTGCCGTCACCGAAGAAGCCTTCATGGACAACAAACCCGCCGCCCTGTCACCCGCTGACACGCCGCCGAGGCGCTGAAACCCGTGCGTCGCTTCAATCCGGGCGGTTGGCGCCCACGGCCGCGACGTTCCCTTGCGAAAACTTTTCTCGATATCCGTCGAACCGGGCTTGCGCCCCGTAATCGGACGGGCTATCTCCCCCGCCTCGCCGAAAGGCAATGCGCGCCCGTAGCTCAGCTGGATAGAGCATCAGACTACGAATCTGAGGGTCGGACGTTCGAATCGTTCCGGGCGCGCCATTTTTTCAAGGCCTTAGCCGAATACGGCTCGACGAGATTCCGATTTAGGACGGTGTCCAGGACCGTGGTTGCGATTTTTTGCACGCCGCGCTCCGAGCCCTAGCTAGCCCGCGCCGCTCGGCCGGGGTGGAGCGATAGCGGGGCGGAGCCATAGCGCCGCCGAGGCGTTTAGAGGCCATCAGTAATGTTGGCGCGCGTCATGACCCGTTTCTCCCTTCGTCGAGATTTCATCACCAAGCCGATCTTCCAATGGGCGAAAGGGGTCATGCCGACCTTGTCCCAGACCGAGCGTGACGCGCTCGACGCCGGCGACGTGTGGTGGGACGCGGCCCTGTTCACCGGCGATCCCGATTGGAATGAGCTCCTGTCGTTTCCAATGCCCCGGCTGAGCCTGGAGGAGCAGGCCTTCATTGATGGCCCCGTCAACGACCTCTGCGCCATGATTGACGACTGGACGATGACCTGGGAGACCCGCGACCTGTCGCCGGAGACCTGGGCGTTCCTGAAGGACAAGAAGTTCTTCGGAATCATCATTCCCAAGGCGCATGGCGGGCTGGGCTTTTCAGCCTTTGGCCATGCCGAGATCGTTCGCAAGATCGCCACCCGCTCGGTCTCGGCGGCTGTGACGGTCATGGTGCCCAACTCGCTCGGCCCGGGCGAGTTGATCATGCGGTTCGGCGCCCAGGATCAGCAGGCCTACTGGCTGCCGCGTTTGGCCGATGGTCGCGAAATTCCGGCCTTTGGCCTCACCAGCCCCGAGGCCGGCTCCGACGCCTCGGCCATGATCGACGAGGGCGTTGTCTGTCGCGGGACCTGGGAGGGCCAGGAGGTCCTCGGCATCCGCCTTAACTGGCACAAGCGCTATATTACCCTGGGCCCGGTCTGCACCGTGCTGGGCCTGGCCTTCAAGCTGCGCGATCCCGACCACCTGCTGGGTGAGCAGGAGGATATCGGCATCACCTGCGCCCTGGTGCCGACCCAGACCGCGGGCGTCAGCATCGGCCGTCGACATTTGCCGGCCTTCCAGACCTTCCAGAACGGCCCCAACTGGGGCGAGGACGTCTTTATCCCGATGGACCTGGTGATCGGCGGCGCCGATCGCGTGGGGCAGGGGTGGAAGATGCTGATGACGGCTCTGGCGGCCGGACGCGGTATTTCCCTGCCGGCTCTTTCCGGCGCGGCGGCGGCGTTCAGCGCCCTGACCACGGGTAGCTATGCCCGGGTCCGTAGCCAGTTCAATGTGCCGATCGGCAAGTTCGAGGGCGTGCAGGAGCGGCTGGCGCGCATCGCCGGCAACGCCTATCTCGTCGATGGCGCACGTCGCCTGACCTGCGCAGGCCTGGACCTGGGTCATCATCCGTCGGTGATCTCGGCCATGCTGAAGTCCGGCGCGACCGAGCGCATGCGGGTCGTCGTCAACGACGCCATGGACGTGCACGGCGGCAAGGCGATCATCGAGGGGCCGCGCAACTATATGGGCGCGCAGTACCGGGCCATCCCGGTCGGCATCACGGTCGAGGGCGCCAATATCCTGACCCGCAGCCTGATGGTGTTCGGCCAGGGCGCGATCCGGGCGCATCCCTATATGCTTCGGGAAATCCTGGCGATCGGAGAGGCCGATCCTGAGCAGGGCCTGGCCAAATTCGACGAAGTGTTCTGGAAGCACGCCGCCCACGCCCTTCGCAACGGCATCCGCACCTTCGCGCGCAGCTGGTCGAATGGCGCGCTGTCGCCGGCGCCCGACGCCGGCCGCGCCACCCGGTTCTACCGCCAGATGGGGCGCTACAGCGCCAGCTTCGCCCTCGCCTCCGACATCGCCCTGCTGACCCTGGGCGGCGAACTGAAGCGCAAGGAGATGTTGTCGGCGCGACTGGGCGACATCCTTTCGGAGCTCTATTTCCTGTCTGGCGCCCTGAAGCGCTGGGAGGACGAGGGGCGTCAGGACGCCGACTTCCCGTTGCTGCAATGGTGCATGGACAGCGGCTTCGCCAAGATCGAGCAGAGCTTGGACGAGGTGTTCGCCAATCTGCCCAACCGGATGGCCGCCTGGCTGCTGCGAGCGGCTGTCCTGCCGTTCGGGGCGCGGCGCCGAGGGCCTTCGGACGAGGTCAGCCGCGCTTGCGCCGAACTGTTGCTCCATCCCTCCGAGACCCGCGATCGCCTGGTTGAGAACGTCTATGTTGGCGGCAAGGATGAGGCGGTGGGCCAGTTGATCGACGCCTTCGACCGCGTGGTCGCCACCCAGCCTATTCATGACCGGCTGAAGGCGCAGAAGATCCGTGACTGGAAGGTCGGCGTGGACCAGGGTTTGGTCACGTCCGACGAGATTGCCGCCCTGGAGGCCGCCGACAAGGCGGTGGCGGAGGTGATCGCCGTCGACGACTTCCCCCATGAGGGGCTCGCGACCGAGGTTCGCGCCACGGCTCGGCCAGCGGTGGTGACAGCCAAGCGGGCGAGGGCGCAGACCAACGGCGACGACCTGGATCCGCCGGCCGTCGATATCGAGGAAAGCCGCACCTTCGGCGAGGCGCACTGATGGAGCTGCCGCAACCCTGGCGGGGCCCGTGGGGGGCTCGTTTCGGCAAGCGCTTCAAGCCGGGTTCGGGATGGTCCAAACTGTCGGCATGACCGACAGCTTCACTGACCCAGACTCGCTCGCAAGGGCCATCATCGATCAGGTCGGTCGAAAGATCGTGCTGGGCTTGCCGCTTGGACTGGGCAAGGCCAACCATGTCGCCAACGCCCTGTTCGCGCGGGCTATGGCGGATCCGTTCATCCATCTGCATATCTTTTCGGCCCTGACCCTGGAGCCGCCCCGGCCCAAGTCGGCGCTGGAAGCGCGGTTCCTGGAGCCAGTGATCGCGCGAACCATGGGAGGCTATCCGGCCCTGGCCTATGCCGAGGTCCAGCGTCGCGACGCTTTGCCAGCCAACATCCAGGTCGACGAGTTCTTTTTTCAGGCCGGCACGCGTCTGGGCGTCGAAAGCGCGCAGCGCAGCTACATTTCGGCCAACTACACCCATGCCGCGCGCTATCTCATGGATCGCGGGGTCAATGTGGTGGCGCAACTGGTGGCGCGGGAGGGTGATCGCTTCAGCCTCTCGTGCAACACCGACATCACCCTGGATCTTCTGGCCGCGCGCCAGACCGGCAGGGCGGACTTCCTGCTGGTCGGCCAGGTCAATGATCAATTGCCGTTCATGCCCGGCGACGGTGATTTGCCGCAGAAGGCCTTCAGCCACATGCTCGACGGCGAGGCCGTGCAGTTCCCGCTGTTCGCCCCGCCCAAGGAGCCGATTACCGACGCCCACTACGCCATCGGCTTTCATGCGGCCGGCCTCGTGCCTGACGGCGGCACCGTGCAGATGGGGATCGGCTCGATCAGTGATGCCGTGGCGCAAGCCCTGATCATCCGCCATCGCCAGCCCGACGCTTTCCGCGACACCCTGGAGCGGTTGTCGCCTGGCGCCGCTCCGCGCCATGTCGAGCCTTTCGAGCACGGCCTCTATGCGGCCACGGAAATGTTTGTCGATTGCCTGGTCGACCTCTGGAAGGCTGGCGTGCTGAAGCGCGAAGTCGAGGGCGCGGTGCTGCAGGGCGGCTTTTTTCTAGGGCCGCGGTCTTTCTACACGGCGTTGCGGGAGATGGCCCCGGAGGACCGCGCCAAGTTCCAGATGAAGGCGATCTCGGCCGTCAACGACCTGTATGGCGACGAAGACGCCAAGCGCGCAGCGCGGGTGGGCGCGCGCTTCATCAATACGGCGATGATGGTCACGCTGCTGGGTGAGGTCATCTCCGATGGGCTGGAGAATGGCCGCGTCGTCAGCGGTGTCGGGGGGCAGTATAATTTCGTCGCCCAGGCCTTCGCCCTCGACGACGCCCGTTCGATCATCACGCTGGACGCGGTGCGCGGTTCAGGCCCCAAGGCCTCGTCGAACGTGCTGTGGTCCTATGGTCATTGCACCATCCCGCGGCACCTGCGCGATATCGTCATCACCGAATATGGCGTCGCCGACCTGCGCGGCCGCACGGACCGTGACGTCATAGCGGCCCTACTGAAGGTCACCGACAGCCGATTTCAGGACAAGCTGCTCGACGTCGCCAAGGCGGCCGGCAAGATCGAGCGCGACTACGCCATCCCCGCCGCTTTTCGCGACAACGCGCCCGAGCGAGTCTCTGCCGCGCTTGCTCCAGCCAAGGCGGCGGGGCTGACGCCCGTCTTGCCGTTCGGTTCTGACTTTGACAGCGAAGAGCTTGGGCTGCTTCCCGTTCTGGGTCGCCTGAAGGCGGCGCAGGCCGATCCGAAGGCCCTGGCCGCTCTGGTCTGGAAGGGGGTGCGCAGCGATGCGTTCGCCGAGGGGCTCCGCCGGCTGGGTCTGGACCGACCAAAATCCCTGCGCGAACATCTGACAGCCCTTGCTGTGCGCGGCTCCGCAACGCCTTAGGTCGGGGGGCGAAGGTTGGGGCGGTGAGCGAACAACTGTGTACGCCTCGGTCGCGCGGCCGAGCAGGGCGCTTGCCCAGCAAACGTCAAGCCGTCTTTGTACGGAGCGATTAACGCCTCGGGCCCCTTATCGAAGCGTCGAGCTTGGAGGTTTGGAATTGTGACATAGTGTCGCTCCCCCGCAGGTTGTCTTATTCACCCTAATTTAATCGGACGGCCTGAAAGTCAAGACGATGACCAGTTTAGCATAACGCTGGTATATTTTGACGCGGGGCCTCGATGTTATTGGAAAGTGGCGATCGTATTCCGATATCTTTCTCCGGCGAGGTGACAATCTCAAATATTGAGAAAGCTCATCAAGAGCTCGGCGAAGCGCTGCGTCAGGACGCACCCGTCCTTTTGGACGTCAGCGGGGTTACAGAAACCGATCTGACCTTTGTCCAGTTGATTGAAGCCGCCCGCCGTCACGCTGCGGCCTCTGGGCGTGATCTTGCGTTGAGCCGCCCGGTCACAGGCGCGGTGCTTGAGGTGCTGCGGCGCGGCGGCTTCCTCGATGACGACGTATGCGACCGCGCCGAGTTCTGGCTGCAAGAGAGCTTCCAATGACCGCCATCCTCACCGTGGACGATTCCGCCAGCATCCGTCAGGCCATCAAGATCGCCCTGAGCGGCGAAGGCTATGCCGTTACCGAGGCCGTGAACGGCCAGGACGGCCTGGATAAGGGCAGCGCGGGCGGTTACGACCTGATCGTCACCGACTTGAACATGCCGGTCATGGACGGCCTGGCGATGATCCGTGAGCTGCGCAAGCGGCCCGCCGGCGCTGGCGTCCCCATCCTGTTCCTGACCACAGAGTCCGACGCCGAGATCAAGGCTCAGGCCAAGGCCGCCGGCGCGACGGGCTGGCTGACAAAGCCGTTCGACCCCGAGCAGCTTGTTCGAGTGGTCAAGAAGGTGCTCGCCAAATGAGCGCCCAGGATCCCGTTGAAATCTTCCGCCAGGAAGCTCAGGAGCTGTTCGAGGACATCGAGCAGGGCTTGCTCGACCTGGCGCACCGTCCCGGTGACCGGGATCTGGTTGATGCGGTCTTCCGCGGGCTCCACACTCTAAAGGGCTCTGGAGCCATGTTCGGCTTCGACGCCCTGGCCGCCTTTACGCATCACTGCGAAACCGCCTTCGACCGCGTGCGCCGGGGCGAGGTCGCCGCCACATCAGCGTTGGTCGGCGCCGTGCTGGCCTGTCAGGACCACATGCGCGCCCTGGCTGAGGGCCGTCCGGCTTCCGAGGCCGCAGGCGACCTGCTGCTGGCCGAACTGCACCGCGTCGTCGAGAGCGCCGGTCAGGCCGCGACCGGTGCGGCGCCGGCAGGCGACGCCCCCGCCGCTCCCGGCCTCAACACCTGGCGCGTGAAGTTCAGCCTGCCCGCCGACGCCCTGGTCAACGGCACCCGTCCTTTGCCGCTCCTGGATGAGCTGCGCGAGCTGGGCGATTGCAAGGTCACGGCCCTGACCGACGCGGTCCCGGACTTTGACGACCTGGTCGCCACCGAATGCCATCTGGCCTGGGACGTCACCCTGGTCACCCCGCACGGACGCGAAGCGATCGAAGATGTGTTCATCTTCGTGATCGACGACATGACCCTGGACATCCAGGCGGTAGGCGTGGCCGAGGTCGAGGCGACGGTTACCGCCGCCGAGGTCGTTGCGACCGCAACCGGCGCCGCCCAGGCTGTCAGCGTCCATGACGAGGCGCCCGCCGCCGAAGGCCGTCACGCCAAGGTCTCCGGCGACACCGTGCGCGTGCCCGCCGAGCGTCTTGATGAAATGATGGATCGGGTCGGCGAGCTGGTCATCGCCCAGTCGCGCCTCAAGCAGTTGGTCGCGTCCAGCAGCGACATCGCCCTGCGCGCTGTCGCCGAGGAAATCGAACGCCTCGCCGCCGAGATGCGCGACACCATGATGGTCGTGCGCATGGTGCCGATCGCCCAGCTGTTTGGCCGTTTCCGCCGCCTGATCCACGATCTGGCTCGCGACACCGGCAAGACCATCGAGCTCTCGACCGAGGGTGAAACCACCGAGTTGGACAAGACGGTGATCGAGCGTCTGGCCGATCCGCTGATCCACCTGATCCGCAATGCGGCCGATCATGGCCTGGAAACGCCTGAGCAACGCCTGGCCGCCGGCAAGTCCGAGGCCGGCCATGTCGTGTTGGCCGCCCGCCAGTCCGGCGCCGAGGTGGTGATCACGATCACCGACGACGGCCGTGGCGTCGATCGGGACCGGGTTCGCGCCAAGGCCGAAGAGAACGGCCTGATCCAGCCGGGCCAGGCGCTCAGCGACAACGAACTTCTGCAACTGATTTTCGCGCCCGGCTTCTCGACCGCAGCGGCGATCACCAACCTGTCGGGCCGCGGCGTCGGCATGGATGTGGTCAAGCGCACCATCGAAGGTCTGCGCGGCTCCATCGAGCTGACCAGCACCCCGGGGGAGGGCTCGGTGGTGTCCCTGCGCATCCCCCTGACCCTGGCGATCATCGACGGCCTGCTGGTGCGGGTCGGCGCAGGCCGCTACGTCATTCCGCTGTCCTCGGTCGAGGAGTGCGTCGAGCTGTCGGTGGAGCAGGATATTCGCTCGACCGGTCGCAGCCTGATCACCCTGCGCGACCAGTTGGTGCCATTCATCCGTCTACGTCAGATGTTCTCCACCACCCACGCGCCTGATCCGCACCAGAAGATCGTGGTGGTTCAGGCGGGGCAGGAGCGCGTCGGCCTGGTCGTCGATCAGATCCTCGGCGACCACCAGACCGTCATCAAGGCGCTATCGGGCTTCCATGCCGAGGTCGGCGCCTTCTCGGGCGCGACGATCCTGGGCGACGGCGGCGTCGCCCTGATCCTGGACATCGGCCACCTTGTGGCCGCCTGCGCCCGCTCGGACGCGCCGATGCGGGCGGCAAGCTGATGGGAGCGTCGGTTATGACCATTGAGCCCCTGGAAGGCCCGATCGAGGCGCTGACCTTCGATCTCCAAGGCGAGACCTTCGCCCTGGAAGCAGGCCTGGTTCGGGAAGTCCTCGACATGCTGCCGGAGACCGACGTCCCCGGCTCCCCGCCATTTGTTGGCGCAGTGATCAATTTTCGCGGCCGCGTGATCCCGCTGGTCGATCTTCGGCTGGCTTTTGACATGGCGGCCGCCGCCCCAACCATCGATAGCCGCATTGTGGTCATCGAGTACGACCTTGACGGCGAGTCCACTCTGATCGGCCTGCGCGCGGACAAGGTGCACGAGGTGACCTCGATCACACGCGACGTCACCGAGCAGGCGCCACGCGTAGGGCTTGGCTGGCGTCCAGACTTCATTCGCCTCCTGGCGCGGCGCGACGGTGATCTGATCATTATCCCTGATCTTGACCAGATATTCGCGGCGCGTGGGCGGTCCACAGCAAACATTACATCAATCGCTTCGCTCTGAAATAGAGCAGAGGTGGGGATTTCAACAATGCGCTCCGGTCTTGAAATTCCAAGAATATCATTCTCTGAACTTCATGCGAAGGCAGTCATCGCTTGATCTTCCTCCATCAGCCCATCTTCGTCGAAAGAGGCTTCTGAAATGCGCGCGACTATTAAGGTGAAGTTGGCAGGCGCCTTTGCCGCCGTTTTGTTGATTTCCGCGCTTCTGGGCGTTGTTGGCGTCATGAAGATGAGCCAGGTCAACGATCAGTCAACTGTGATCGCCCAAAACTGGATGCCGAGCATCGATGCGATCCATCGTATCAATACGGGTACGTCTGATTTGCGGGTTCAGCAATATGTTCACGTCACGTCGACCGACGCCGCGACTATGGCGAATGTTGAAAAAGAAATTAGCGATACTCTAGATCAGATAAAAAGAGATCGCGGAAATTACGAAAAATTGATTTCATCTGATCAAGAGCGTGATCTGTACGGTCAGTTTTCTGGAAAATATGAAAAGTATCTTCGTGAGGGAGATCGAATGCTGGCGCTGTCGCGCAGCAACCAGAACGAGGCCGCTGCTCAGGCGCTGAACGCCAGCAAGGCGCTGTATGATGACATGTCGGCGGACACACTGAAGCTGGTGAAGCTCAACGTCGACGGCGGCGCCGCAGCCAGCGCCACCGGCGACAAGGTATTTGCCGATGCCCGGACGTTGTTCATCGGGCTGGTGATCGTCGCGCTTGTTATTGGCTCGATCGCGGCCTTGTGGATTTCCAGGACGGTCACGATGGGTCTGCGCAAGGTCGGCGTGGCCATCGACGCTGTGGCGATCGGCGACCTGGAACAGGACGTCGCGGTGACCACCAACGACGAGATCAAGGACCTGGTCGACACAGTCAACCGGATGACCGGCAACCTGCGCCAGAGCGCGCGGATCGCTGATCAGATCGCCGATGGCGACCTGACCGTTCAACCCAAGCCCCTGTCTGAAAAGGATACGCTGGGCATCGCCCTTGAGCGCATGGTCGAGCGCCTGCGCGGCGTGGTCGGCGACGCGATCTCGGCCTCCGAGAATGTCTCGGCCGGCAGCCAGGAACTGTCGGCCGCGTCCGAGCAGGTCAGCCAAGGCGCCACCGAGCAGGCGTCGTCGGCCGAAGAGGCCTCGGCCTCGATGGAGGAGATGGCCAGCAACATCAAACAGAACGCCGACAACGCCGCCCAGACCGAGAAGATCGCTCGCCAGTCGGCCAAGGACGCAGAGATCTCGGGCGAAGCGGTCAACCGCGCCGTAGCGGCGATGCAGACCATCGCCGAGAAGATCACCATCGTTCAGGAGATCGCCCGTCAGACCGACCTTCTGGCCTTGAACGCCGCCGTCGAGGCCGCCCGGGCCGGCGAGCACGGCCGCGGCTTCGCGGTCGTCGCCTCCGAAGTGCGCAAACTGGCCGAGCGCTCGCAAACGGCCGCTACCGAGATCGGCGCGGTGTCGTCCGACACCGTCAAGGCGGCTCAGTCGGCCGGCGAGATGCTGACCTCCCTGGTGCCCAACATCCGCAGGACCGCCGAACTGGTCGCCGAGATCAGCGCCGCCTGCCGCGAGCAGGACGTCGGCGCTTCGCAGATCAACGAGGCCATTCAGCAACTGGACAAGGTCACCCAGCAGAACGCCAGCGCCTCCGAGCAGATGTCGGCGACCTCCGAGGAACTGGCCGCCCAATCTGAGGAACTGCAGGCCTCCATCGCCTATTTCCGCTTGTCGAGCCAGCCTGCTCGCAAGCCGTCAGCTCCCGTTGTGCGTCTGGCCCCGGCCCGCGCCGCCAAGCCGGCCGCGGCTCGACCTGCGCCTCGCAAGGTCGCCACTCGCGGCGCTGTGGGGGCCCAGCAGGCCATGGCCCAGGGCTTCGCCCTCGACCTGAGCCAGGGCGGACCTGACCGCGACGATAGTGAGTTCACCGAATACTGACGGCTGAGCGGAACGGCGCCCGCCGTTCCGCTATCTTCTGGAGATGGCCATGCGCCTGACGATCAAACTGAAGCTGACGGCGGCCTTCGCGCTGCTGACCGTGTTGATGGTCGGTACGGCGACCTTTGGCGCCGTGGAACTGACCAAGCTTAGCCAGTTGCAGGACGCCCTGGTCGCTGGGCCGGTGGCGCAGCTTCAGAGGGCGCAGGCGCTCCATGTCGCCTTCGCCGAGGTTATCGGCGCGCAGAGGGGCATGGCCCTCGCCGAGAGCGATGCAGCCCTGAAGGCCGAAAGCGCTCGATCAGACAAGCAGAGCCGCGCCGCCGAGGCGCTGCTCCAGCAAGGTCTGGCCGCCGCCAAGGGCTCTGAGGAGAAGGCTAAATGGGAGGCGCTGCGCGCCGATTGGGACCAGTTCGTCGCCATCGAGGATCAGGTGCAAGTCCTGATCCTCGAGAACAATCGAGAAAGCGCCAAGACCCTGATCCTCGGCGCGCAGGAACAGGTCGCCGACCAGGCGGGCCGCGTCATCGGCGACCTCGTTTCCTACAGCGACCAGCGACTGCAGGCGGCGGATCAGGAAAGCGACAGAATATCGGCGACCTCGCGCAAGATCTTTCTCGGCCTGGTCGTCTTTTCGGTGTTGATCGCCGTTGCGGCGGCGATCTGGATTTCCCGCACGATCAGCCAGGGCCTTTCCAAGATCGATACCCTCGCGCGCGCCGTCGCGCTGGGCGATCTGGACCAGCGCGTGATCTCGACCTCGAATGACGAGATCAGTGATCTTATCGCGACGATCAACACCATGACCGACAATCTGCGGGCGACCGCCGCCGTGGCCGACAGGGTCGCGGAGGGGGATCTGGCCATGGACGTCACGCCCGTGTCGGACAAGGACACCCTGGGCATTTCGCTTCGCCAGATGGTCGAGAACCTGCGCGCAACAGCTCTGTTGGCCGATCAGGTGGCCGAGGGCGATCTGACGGTCGAGGCCAAGCCGATGTCGGACAGGGACGTCCTGGGGCTAGCCCTCAGCAAGATGGTCGAGCGCCTGCGCGGCGTGGTGTCCGATGCGATCTCGGCTTCTCAGAATGTCTCGACAGGCAGCCAGGAGCTGTCGTCCACCTCCGAGCAGGTCAGCCAGGGCGCGACCGAACAGGCCGCCGCAGCCGAAGAGGCCTCGGCCTCGATGGAAGAGATGGCCAGCAACATCAAGCAGAACGCCGACAACGCCGCCCAGACCGAGAAAATCGCTCGCCAGTCGGCCCAGGACGCCGAGGTCTCAGGTGAAGCGGTCAACCGCGCCGTAGCGGCCATGCAGACCATCGCCGAGAAGATCACCATCGTTCAGGAGATCGCCCGCCAGACCGATTTGCTGGCCCTCAACGCCGCTGTCGAAGCGGCCCGGGCCGGCGAGCATGGCCGCGGCTTCGCGGTCGTCGCTTCGGAAGTGCGCAAACTGGCCGAGCGCTCGCAAACGGCCGCTACCGAGATCGGCGCGGTGTCGTCCGACACCGTCAAGGCGGCTCAGTCGGCCGGCGAGATGCTGACCTCCCTCGTCCCCAACATCCGCAGGACCGCCGAACTGGTCGCCGAGATCAGCGCCGCCTGCCGCGAGCAGGACATTGGCGCCGGCCAGATCAACGAAGCTATCCAGCAACTGGACAAGGTCACCCAGCAGAACGCCAGCGCCTCCGAAGAGATGTCGGCGACCTCCGAGGAACTGGCCGCCCAGGCCGAAGAGCTGCAGACTTCGATCGCCTATTTCCGCACCAGCAACAGCGCAGCGCCGGCCCGCCGGCCCGCCGCTCGCGCGGCCGCCAAGCGCCCGTCCGCGCCACCCGCTCGCAAGTCTGCCGCTTCGGCTCCGCGTCAGACGGTCGCCGCCCAGCAGGCCCGCGCTACGGGCTTCGCCCTCGATCTCACCAGTGGCGGTCCTGACGCGGATGACGCCGATTTTCGGGAATATGCTTGATGGCCGTTTCCAACGAAAACCAGTTCGTCACCCTGGGCCTCGGGGATGAAATCTTCGCCGTCAACGTCTCGTACGTGCGCGAGATTCTCGACTACCAGATTCCGTTCGCCATCCCTGACGGCCCCAGCTATCTGCTGGGCCTGACGGACGTGCGCGGGCGCGGCACCCCCACCATCGACCTTCGTATGAAGTTGGGTCTGCCACACGCGGAGCCCACCGCGACGACGCGGATCCTGGTGCTCGATGTGCCCCTGGCCGACCGCGTGCTGTCCCTGGGGCTGGTCGCCGATCGTGTGATCGAGGTGGTCTCCTTCGCCGCCGACCAGATCGAGACCGCGCCGGACATCGGGGTCCCGTGGCGCTCGGACTACATCCAGGGTGTCGTGCGTCGCGACTCTCCGTCTGGAAAAGGCGGCTTTGTCGTGATCTTCGCCCTGGAACGGCTGCTGACCAGCCAGGACGCCGCGACACTCAGCCAGGCAGCCTAGAAATAAAGGTGGCTCAGAAGGGGCCGCCCGATGTCCTCGCGGTGTGATCGCCGCAACCGGAGAATCCCGTGTCGACACAAGCCGCCTTGCAGGCGCCCCATGCCGAACAGCAGTTGAGCGCGAAGAACTTCCAGCGTCTCGCTCAGTTCATCCAGGATTACAGCGGCATCAAGATGCCGGCCAACAAGCGTACCATGCTGGAAGGGCGTCTGCGCCGCCGCATGCGCGCCACCCGGATCGACGACCTCAACGCCTACTGCCGCTACCTGTTTGACGAAGATGGCATGGACTCCGAGGTCATCCACCTGATCGACGCGGTGACCACCAACAAAACCGAGTTCTTCCGCGAACCGGCCCACTTCGATTTTCTGGTCAACAAGGGGCTGCCGGCCCTGGCCGCCAAGGGCAAGCGCGAGATCAAGATCTGGAGTTCGGCCTGCTCGACGGGTGCCGAGCCCTATACGATCGCCATGGTCATGGACGAGTTCTGCGAGACGCAACGCGGGATCGACTATTCGATCCTGTGCACCGACATCTGCACCGAGGTGCTGGACCAGGCGATCGCCGGGCGGTTCTCAGAGCAGATGATCGAGCCCGTCTCGACCGCGCGACGCCAGCGCTACGTCATGAGAGCCAAGGATACCTCGCTCCAAGAGGTGCGGATCAAGCCGCATCTGCGCAGCAAGCTGGCCTTCGCCCGCCTGAACCTGATGGACGAGGCCTATCCCATCGAGAACAATCTCGACATCGTCTTCTGTCGCAACATCCTGATCTATTTCGACAAGCCCACCCAGGCCAAGGTGCTGCGCCGCCTGTGCGATCATCTGGCTCCCGGCGGCTACCTGTTTCTGGGCCATTCAGAATCGATCGTCGGCATCGATCTGCCGGTCGTCCAGATCGCCAACACTGTTTTCCAGAAGCGGTAGAGAACCATGCGCGCTGCCGACAAGATCCGTGTTCTGATCATTGATGACTCGGCGACCGTCAGGCAGACCCTGGCGGCGATCCTGGAATCCGACCCACAGATCGAGGTGATCGGCGTCGCGTCCGATCCGTTTGTCGCCGCCAAGCGCATTTCAGAGGAAATTCCCGACGTCATCACCCTCGACGTCGAGATGCCGCGCATGGATGGCATCACCTTCCTGCGCAAGCTGATGGCCCAGAGGCCGATCCCGGTGGTGATGTGCTCGTCCTTGACCGAGGCGGGGTCGGAGACCCTGCTTCAGGCTCTGGAAGCCGGGGCGGTGGATATCATCCTCAAGCCCAAGGTTGGCGTGGCCGATCACCTGATGGAATCCAGGATCCGCATCTGCGATGCGGTGAAGGCGGCCGCCGGGGCCCGGCTGGCGGGCTCCAAGCGCCAGATCCCGCAACTGCCTCGCGCGGTACACGAGCCCGAGAAGAAGCTGACCGCGGACGCCATGCTACCGCCGCCCACGGCGGGCAAGGCCATGGCGCGGACGACAGAAAGCATCGTGTGTGTCGGCGCCTCGACCGGCGGCACCGAAGCCTTGCGCGTCTTGCTGGAGGCTCTGCCGCCAGATTGTCCTGGCATGGTCATCGTCCAGCACATGCCCGAAAAGTTCACCGCCTCGTTCGCCAAGCGGCTCGACAGCCTCTGCGCGGTCGAAGTGAAGGAAGCCGAAGACGGTGACACCGTGCGTCGCGGTCGGGTGCTGATCGCGCCCGGCAACAAGCACACCCTGCTCGAACGGAGCGGGGCCCGCTACTATGTCTCGGTCAAGGACGGGCCGCTGGTCTCGCGCCACCGGCCGTCGGTCGATGTCCTGTTCCGCTCGGCCACGCGGTCGGCGGGGTCCAATGCCGTCGGCGTGATCATGACCGGCATGGGCGACGACGGCGCGCGTGGCATGGCCGAGATGAAACAGGCCGGCGCTTTCACCCTGGCCCAGGACGAAGCCACCTCGGTGGTGTTTGGCATGCCCAAGGAAGCCATCGCGCTGGGATGTGTTGACCGGGTGGTCCCCCTTCAGACCTTGACGATGGAAGTTCTGCGGGCCGCCAACCGCTATGTCGCCCGTTTCGCTTTTCTAGAGCAAGGCGCGTGAAATCGGACTCACGCGCCTTGCTCTAGGCTTTTGTTTTCGCATCGTTTTTGCGGAAGCCGGCGTCCACTTTTCCGCACGATGCTTTAGAACAGTCCGTCATCAGGATCTTCCACCGGCGTGGCCGCCTGTGGCTCATCGTCGCCCAGGCTTTCGGTCATCGCCCGGTGGACATTGCGTTCCTGGACCATGGTGTACAGCTTGGCGAGCTTGGCCATCGTCGGGCGCAGGGCCACGGCGATGTCGTCGGTGGCGATCTCGTACGCGCCCGACATGTCCTTCAACTCTTCGGCGGCCTGATCAAGGACCGAGCCGATCTGCTTGTGGAAGTCGAAGCGTTCGCCGGCGCGGCGCAACATGTCGACCACGTCGGCGCCCTGGCGGGCGACCGTGACCAGGTCGCTCTCAATGCCATCGCCGGCCTTGCTGATGCGGGTGACCGCGCCGCTTAGCACTGTGGCGGCGGCAGCGGCCTTGCCCTCGCCCTCGCCCTCGTGACCTAGGGTCGCGGCCGCCGAGGACAAGCCGTCGAGCGAGGTCAGCGTATCGGCGGCGGATTTCTCCAGATGAATGGCATGCCGACGAAGTTCTTCGGCGATGACGGCCAAGGGCTTGCCGGCCTCGCCGATGCGGCTGCATTTGAGCGTGGTGTTCAGCGCCATCATCTGCACGTCGGCGCGCATGTTCTGAATGCCGGCGATGCGGTCGGTCAGTTCGCGCGCCGCCTGGGCGGCCGAGCGGCTCACGTCTTCGGCAGCCTGTTCGCCGGCGGTCATGTTGCCCACCAAGCCCAGCGCCTGTCCGACATTGTTTTCCAGGCCGCGCAGGAAACTGTTCTCAGCCCCTTCGCCCTGGCCAAA
Source organism: Caulobacter sp. FV2ps19 (assembly GCF_058681035.1). NCBI lineage: Bacteria > Pseudomonadati > Pseudomonadota > Alphaproteobacteria > Caulobacterales > Caulobacteraceae > Caulobacter > Caulobacter sp. FV2ps19. The sequence goes on from NZ_CM178729.1 coordinate 1,295,923, forward strand.
GGCCAGATCGCGCAGGCGCAGGATTTCGGACGCGTCGGCGGCCATGCCGATGACGTTGAGCCCGATGCGCGAGACGTCACGGTGGAAGTCCTCCGCCGTCGCCGCCAATTGCACGGCCAGCAGGCGATGGGTAAAGGCGTGAGCGCGCTCGCGCGGCTCGGTCGGCAGGGCCGCGATCTCGGCCGAATCCGCCAGGAAGGTGAGGCCCGCTTGGACGTGTTCGATCCGCTGGCGGGTGATGTCGCCGATCTGCAGAGCCGCCAGGCCGCCGCCGACCTTCTTCTGGATATCGCGGGCCAGGGCGGCCACGCTGACGGCGACGCCGGAGATCTTGGCGTGGTGGGCGGCGATGGCCGAGGCGCTGGCGGTCAGGGCGTCCGGCACGGCCGGCAGGACCGCCGCGCAGTTGCGGGCCAGCTCATTTTCTTGGCCCTGGGCCCCGCGCAGGGTGTGGTCCAGACCCATCAGGTCACCGTTGAAGGCTTCCAGTTGGGACCGGCCCATCTCGATGCAGTCATAGATCTCCTGGGCGAAGATCGCGAATTCAGGACCCGCCGCGGCGATGCCCCCGGAGGTGATCTTGATGTTGATGGCGAAGACCCGCAGGTAGGCCAGATGCTGGCGCATCTCCTCGATACAGCCGGCGAGGCCGTCGCTCACCTTGACCAGATCGCCCACCCGACCGCGGCGCAGATTCAGGCTATCGGGCAGGGCCTTGAGGGTTTCAGCGGCCTCGGCCAGCTCGGCGCTGGTGGCGGACACGGTCTCGGCGTTGAGATTGTCGCGCATCCGGTCCAGTGAGGCGATCAGCGCGCCAACGCCCTCGACGGCCTTTGACAGCACATCACCGGCCTCGAGGAACCGTCCTTCGACGGCGAGTCGAGCCGCTTCGAGGCGCGCGCCGATCTCCGACTCTCGGTTGGTCGGGAGCGTCGGGGCCGAAAAGGCCAGGACTGATGTCAAACCCATGAAATCGCCGGATGATTGCTGGTGAGGCAGTATCGGTCGGATGTGCGAAGGTCCGGTAAAGACCGCGCGATTTCCGGGCCGTTCAGGCGTCGGCGTCAACGGCCTCCCGACCATTCCCGGTACACTGTCGCACGACAGGCTTCCGCTCATCAGCTCGACCATATCGCGCAAGATCGCCGACCCAGCAGCGCGATGGCCGGCGGGCCCGGCGAGTGCACGCCTAGCAGGGAATGGGGAACCCCGACCAGAAGTCCGGCACCAAGCGAAAGAAGATAGGGTTTCATGACGACGCTCCGGGTGAAAGCAGGGGGCGGAGCGCCTTGAACGCCCCGCCTCAACGGCCTGGCTGCCCCTTGAGATGAGCCGGCCGGAAGAGCGCGCGAGGCGGTTGTGGCTACTTCGCTTCAGTGGCCGCGCGTTCGATGGATGCCCGCGCCGCCGACGATCATTCGGCGCTTCGGGCGCGGGCCGCCACCCGCGTTTTACCTCACTTTACCGGCGGCCAGCCCTATCCAGCGATAGGTTCGATGAGGTGAGGGTCTCACGCGATGTCGCGCCCGCCCTCTCGGTTTCGGGAGACCTGAAATGGCCTATGGCTTTCTGGACATCGCCATCACGCCAAGCGTTCGCGCCGCCCAGGCCGCGATGGGCGTCGCCGAAACCTGGGTCGATTTCAAGGGTCGTCGGGAGTTTGACCGTTTCACGGACAATGAAGCAGCCTTCATCGCCGAACGCGACAGCTTCTACATGGCCAGCGTCTCGGAGACGGGCTGGCCCTATGTCCAGTATCGCGGCGGGCCCAAGGGGTTTCTCAAGCCGCTTGACGATCGCACGCTGGCCTTTGCCGACTATCGCGGCAACCGCCAGTACCTGACCCTGGGCAACGTCACCGCCGATGACCGGGTGTCGCTCATCCTGATGGACTATGCCGGCCGCGCCCGGCTCAAGATCTTCGCCCACGCCAGCGTCATGCCGCTGGAGGCCGATCCGGCCCTGGTCAAGCGCCTGGTTTCGCCGGACTACAAGGCTCATCCCGAGCGGATCATGGTGCTGCAGCTCGAGGCGTTCGACTGGAACTGCCCGCAACACATTTTCCGACGGTTCACAGAAGACGAAATCTCGCAGGGGATCGCGCCTCTGCGGGAACGCTTGGCCGCGCTCGAGAGCGAGAACGCCGCACTCCGAGCCGAGCTTGCCCAAGCCGGTAATTGAACCTTGGCCGACGTTTCGAGGGGGCTTCGCCGGCGGACCATACCGCAATTTACCGCAACTTACTGGCCCGGCCCGTGGCGAAAGGGGACCTTCGAGTCGCCGCAGCACGTGACGCTTTCGTCGGATGATGTGCGGCCATTCCAGCGGAGCCCAGCAGCATGACGACGTCGCCGAAACCCAAAACCAGTGTCCTGCCCACCGGGGGCGGGGCGGCGCTTATTGATCCCAGCGATGCGCTGATCTTGCTCCTGGACCATCAGTCGGGCCTGTTCCAGACCGTCAAGGACATCTCCGTGGCCGACCTGAGGCGGAATGTCGAGATGGTCGCCAAGCTGGCCACGCTCCTGGGCGTGCCCGTCATTACGACCGCGTCGGAACCTGCCGGCACCAACGGCCCGTTGATGCCCGAGATTGAGCAGTTCGCGCCGCACGCCGTCTATGTTCCGCGAAAGGGCGAGGTCAACGCCTGGGATAACGCGGACTTTGTCGCCGCGGTCCGAGCCACGGGGCGCACGACCCTGATCATGGCCGGCGTCTGGACCAGCGTCTGCGTGATGTTCCCCGCCCTCGATGCGCGCCTGGCGGGTTTTGACGTCTATGCGATCATCGACGCGTCGGGCGACCCCAGCGAGATGGCGTCGCGTACAAGTCTGGCGCGTTTTGTTCAGGGCGGGGTCAAGCCCATCTCCACCAACGCTCTGCTCAGTGAGCTGCATCGCACCTGGGCGCGTCCCGAGGCGGCGGATCTGGCCGGTCTCTATGGTCTGGTGTCCCCCAACTACGCCGCCGTCATCGAGAGCTTCCAAAAGGCCCAGGCGGTGGCGAGGGCGGGGGCATAGGCGTCGGCTTTCGGGAAACAGCCTTGCTCGGCGCGTTCCTGAGCAAGGCTGTTTCGCGAGGGCGATCAGACGAGGGCTGGAAGCCCGTCCATGATCGCGGTCAAGGCCAGGACGGTCTGGGCCTCCATGGCGCTGTGGCCGGCATGGGTCGTGACGAAGGTGGCCGGCGGCGCGCCGGCCGCCTTCATGGCCGCAACCAGCCTTGAGGCCTGGGTCAGCGGGCAGATCTGGTCGAAGCGACCGTGAACGATGTGGGTCGGCACGCCCGCCAGTTTTGAAATGTTTCGGACGATATAGTCCGGCTCCAGGAACAGGTTGTTGGCGAAGAAGTGGGCTTCGATCTGGGCGAAGCACAGGGCGAAATCCGCCTCACCGAACTTCCCGGGGTCGCCGGCCTGGGGGATCATGTTGGAAATCGTTCCTTCCCACATCGACCAGGCCATGGCGGCGCGCAGCTGCTCGGCGCGCTCGGCGTCGTCGCGCGGAACCCTGTCGAAGATGGCCTTGTAGGCGGCCATCATGTTGCTCCGCTTGTCAGGCGCGATGACCTCGACCAGGGCCTTCCACTCCTCGGGATAGGTGATGTAGCTGCCCGGCTCCGTGAGGCCGAACGGCGCTTCAGCGAAGGTCGCCGCATTGCCCTGGTACATGTAGAGCAGGTCTTCGGGCGCGCCTAGAAAGATCCCGCGCAGGATCAGGGCTGCGACCTTTTCCGGATGCCGGATCGCGTAGACCAGGGCCAGGGTGCTGCCCCAGCTGCCGCCGAAAACGTGCATCTTGCCGGTGATGCCCAGGGCGTCTCGCAGGGCGTTGATGTCGTTCACCAGGTGATCCGTGGTGTTACGGGTGAGCGCGATGGCCGCGCCCGCCGTCGCCACGGTCGGCTGGCTCTTGCCGCAGCCGCGCTGGTCGAACAGGATCACCCGATAGCGAGCCGGGTCGAAGAAGCGCGACATGACCGGCGCGCAAGCTCCGCCCGGGCCGCCATGCAGGAACATGACCGGCTCGCCCTTGGGATTGCCGTATTCCTCCCAGTAAAGGCGGTGGTCTGGAGCCTGATCGACCTGCAGAAGACCGGTTCGGTTGGCCGGGGTCTGCGGGTGTTTCCATTCCTGGCCCACGGTGCTCCGGGTCTGCAGAGTCGAGAAATCCATCTTGTTCTTCCTGGGTCCGTCCATGGCGAGGAACGCCTTGCTCAGACGACGAGGGCCAGAGCAAGGCGTCTTAGCCTAGTGGACGCTGCGATCCAGGAAATCGTGGATCAGCGGCGCCATGACGTCCAGCCTGTCCTCCAGGGCGAAGTGGCCGGAATCGAGGATATGGATCTCGGCCTTGGGCAGGTCGCGCAGATAGGGATGGGCGCCCTCCTCGGGGAAGATCTTGTCGTTCTTGCCCCAGACGATCAGCGTCGGCGGTTGGCGCTCGCGGAAGAACTTCTGGAAGTCCGGATAGAACGGCACGTTGGAGCCGTAGTCACCGAGCATGTCCAGCTGGATGTCGCGGTTGCCCGGACGATCGAGCAGCGCCTGGTCATGCACCCAATTGTCGGGGCTGATGCGCGCCACGTCGCCCATGCCATCCGTGTACTGGAACTTGGTGATGGCGGGGGTGACCAGGACGTTCAGCGCGTCGCGGTTCTTCTGCGAGCGATCAGCCCAGTAGACCTTGATCGGATCCCAGAACGGCGCCTGAAGGCCCTCGTCGTAGGCGTTGCCGTTCTGGACGATCAGGCCACTGACGCGTTCGGGATGCTTCAGCGCCAGGCGGTAGCCGATCGGGGCGCCGTAATCCATGACGTACATGGCGTAGCGCTTGGCGCCCAACTGGGTCACCAGCTTGTCGACGATATCGGCCTGGTGAGCGAAGTTGTAGGCGAACTGGGTGTGGTCCGGCGCGTCGCTCTGGCCATAGCCCGGATAGTCCGGTGCGATGACCCGGTACTTGTCAGCCAGCAGTGGGATCAGGTTGCGGAACATGTGCGAGGAGGTCGGGAAGCCGTGCAGCAACAGAACGACGGGGCCGTCGGCCGGTCCGGCCTCGCGATAGAAGACCTTCACCCCGTCGATGGTGGCGGTCTTGTAGTGAATGACGGGAACGGCGCGCGCCGCCCTCGGCGTGTTTGCCGCAAGGCCCGAGGCGGTCGAGATCGCTGGCGCAGAGAGCAGGCTGGCCGCCATCAGGGCGGCCAAGGTCAGAGTTTTCATGAGACGGTTCTCCTGGGGAAGGTGGTTTGGCTTGGGTGGTGGACTGGCGAGGCGGCGGGTGGCTGATGGGCAAGCCTGCGGCGCCATGGTCGAGGTCTGAGCCTCGGTTCTCGGGTGACCTTCGTGGTCGGCGTCAAAGCCGATCGAGGTCTCTGGAGGCGTAGGCGCCTTGTTCCAGGACGCTGGCCTCGATGTTGAGGATCCAGCCAAGCATCCTGCGCCGCCATCTTCCTGGCGTCGCCCCCGTCATGTGACCAAAGGTGCGGGAGAGGTGGGCCTGGTCTGAAAAGCCGCAGGCGAGCGCGATCTCGCAGAGGCGCAGATCAGTGTCCACCATAAGCCTCTGAGCGTACGCGATGCGCTTGATCATCACGTATTTCATCGGCGGATGGCCCAAGCTTTGCCGAAACGAACGGGAAAAGGCGCTGGCGCTGATCTGCACTTGCCGGGCCAGGTCCTTTACAGACATGCGTTCGGCCAGATGGGCCTCGATATAGGCGTGTACACGCTTGATCTGCCAAGGAGCCAAGCCCCCGGTCTCGATGTCCTGCTGGCCAGGAAAGACCCGCAGGCATGGGCTGCCGAGCAGACAGCAACGCGTCACGGCGGGGGCATCCTGCAGGCGCGAAACACCTCCTTTGACAACGGCCGAGGCCGCAGCTTGCCCGCGCTGTCTCGCATAGGGCTCGATCTGGGGATCAAACATCGTCCAACTCCAACAGGGGCGGCGCGTGACGCCTGAGAGTTAGAGCATGGCGGCCGCCGCTGGGGCGGTCAGGTCAAGTGGTGTTAAATTTCGTGAGAATTGGGTGGATGGGATGGGCCCAGCTCATGCGCGCGATGCAATTTTCAGGTCTCATTTTTACACATGGGTTGCGCCATTTTACGATTCTTGACGCCTTATTACTTTTCTCAAGTCTTCTCACCTTTCTATTGTCCTCGGGGTAGAATGAAGGGTTGGGTTGTACATCTCTAGGGAGGATTGACCCGACAAGCCCACAACGGGTGATCGCGCGGTCGAAGCTGGCTCTGCGAGGCGTGCTCCACATGAGGTTCAGAGGTCGACCATGGAACAGGCGCGCTTTCCAATCGACGTCGCGCTAAGGCGCATCGTGTTGGATCAGGTCGAGGTCTTCTATCGCGAGGCTGGCGATCGCGACCGACCGACGCTCATGCTGTTGCACGGCTTTCCGACCTCGTCGCACATGTTCCGCAATCTGATTCCACGCCTCGCCGAGCGCTACCACCTGGTGGCGCCGGACCTTCCGGGTTTTGGTTTCACAAAGGCTCCGCCGCGCGGGCGTTTCGACTACAGCTTCGCGCGTTTTGCCGAGCTTGTCGGGCAGTTCGCCGACGCTCTCGGCCTTGTGCGATACGCCCTCTATGTCTTCGACTACGGCGCGCCGGTCGGCTTCCGACTGGCGATGGCGCGACCCGATCAGGTCACCGCGATCATCTCGCAAAACGGCAATGCGTATGAAGAGGGGCTGAGCGATGGATGGGCGCCGACCCAGGCCTATTGGGCCGACCCGTCCGCGGCCAACCGTGACGCCATGCGGCAGATGCTGACCCTCGAGATGGCCCGCTTCCAGTACGTCCAAGGGGAGCCTGACCCGGAGCGTGTGGCCCCCGAGGCCTATTGGCTCGACCATGCTCTGATGGCGCGCCCCGGGAATGATGAGATCCAGCTCGATCTCATCGCTGACTACGCCTCCAACGTCGCTCTCTATCCTGATTTTCAGGCCTACTTTGCGAAGCATCGACCTGCGCTTTTGGCGGTCTGGGGCCAAAATGACCCCTTCTTCCTGCCGGCCGGCGCCGAGGCGTTTCGCCATGATTTACCGGATGCGGAAATTCACTTCTTGAATGCCGGTCACTTTGCTCTGGAAACCCATCTCGGTGAGATCGCCGCCTTGATCAGCATGTTTCTGGAGAGACTGGAGGCGTGCGGCGCGCGGCTCTAACCAACGCCGTGACAAGGGCTGGACCTGGCCTCGCGCTTGCCGTCGTGACGGGCTCTTGACGCCTGGCGCCGGGAAAGCGCGTGAAAGAGCGCCTCAACCTCGACAGTATCTTGGTCGGCCCTCAATGAAACCCCGGCCGCTTCAAGCTCACCGCCGAAGCTGGTTAAGGTTGGTCAAAGTCCTGGAAATATCTAAGTTGCTGTATTTTAGCAATTTTCGGTGGGAACCGAGCCGTCGAAATTGACCTCCATTTACTGGCGAACCACGGCCCTAGGACTAGATTGCCTTGGGAAAACGGTCTGTCGTGCGGAGAGGTTGGAATGGGGCTCGGGTTGCGCCGTACTGGCTCCGAGCACCTGCGTCGCCTGGTACACGCCGTGCGATGGACCCGCCGTGACCCCGTCGCGGCTGGAGCGAGCGCCTTTGACTGCTGAAATCCTGCCTGTCCACAACCCTGACCGGGGAACCCTGGTTCTGGGTCAAATCGATCTCACCGTTCACGCGGTCGTCGCCGCAGTCTTGCAAGACCTCCTTGAGCGAGAAGGCTACCAGGTGCGGACGATCATCGGCGCTCGTGGCGAGATCTTTTCCCTGTTGGGCCAGGGCTCGATCGACCTGATGGTGGCGGCCTGGCTGCCTGAAGGCGATGCTCCCTTGTGGGAGATTCATGGCGCGGGCGCCGAAGTCCTGGCCAGACTCTATGAGGGGGCGAGGTTCTTCTGGGCGACGCCCGACTATGTGCCCGAACGACAGGTGTCGTCGATCCGGGATTTGGCGGATCCGCTCATCGCCGATCAGATGGACAAGCTGATCCAGGGCCGCGACGCCGCAGCCATGATCAACACGATGTCGTCACGGGCGATCCTCGACTATGGCCTGGATCAGCTCGGCTACGCCTTTCGCGACGGTACGCGGGCCGAGTGGATCGCCGCTCATGACGCGGCGATCGCAGAGCGTCGATGGTTCATTTTCCCGACCTGGACGCCGCAGTACCTCAATCGCGGAGACGGCCTCAGACCGCTGGCTGACCCCAATGGCGTTCTGGGCGGCTCCAACAATGCGGTGCTTTTGACGCCGCGCGGCCGGATGGAGGTCATCGCGCCTCACGCCCGCCGGTTGCTCAGCCGCGTCGCCATCGGGCTTGACGGCGTTATCGAGATGGACTGGCTCGTCAATGTCGACGGACGCACGCCAAGACAGGCCGCCCGCGCGTGGATGAGCGCCAACAGCCGCCGCGTTGAGACATGGCTGCGCGACTGAGCGCCTGGCCGCTGTCATGCCGCCTGGGGGCTTTGACGCAGAGCCAGCAGCGACAGGGCCCGCTCCAGGGCGTCACCGCCGGCGCCCGGTTCAAAGCGGTCGCAGACGGGTTGCAGAAGATCCAAGGCGTCCGCCAGCCGGCCATGCTCGATCCACAGTTCCGCCAGGTTGGTGGCGGCCTTGAGCTCGTGGTCGGGGTTTCTGGCGCGCTGCGCCATGTGCAGCGCCTCTCGCCATGCCGCTTCGACGTCCGCACCCAGCCGATCGGAGACGGTCAGAGCGCCGGCGTAGGCGGTCTGAAGCTTCATGCGCATCAAGGGCTCGCAGCCCGGGCGTTCTTTTGTCAGGTCCAGGGCAAGGCGAAGACGCTCCAGGCTTTCGCCGGTGAACGCCAACTGATCCCAGAGCGGGATCGCCGCGCAGGTGAGGCGAAGTCCCAGCGTCGCGGCGCCCTCCCGACCAAGCGCCCAGTCGATCGCCTTGTGCAGGTCGTTGAGGCGCGGCGCATAGCAGGCCGTCCAGTCCTGCGCCGTGCGCCATCGGCGCTCGTGATGCGCCGGCTCGAAGACCGAGAGCACGAACGCGGCATGGCTGGCCAACACGCGCTGTTCCTCGCCGGCCTGCCGCAAGCGCTCACTGGCGTAGGCGGCGGTAGCGTCCAGCAATCGATAGAGCAGGCGCCCTTCGCAGAAGCTCGACGCCAAGAGCGACTTGGTCGCCAGATTGTTCACGCACCGCACAAGGTCATCGGCGGGTACGTCCAACAGTGCGCCGACCGCGAGGGCGTCCTCGAGCGTGAAGGCGCCTGCGAAGGTCGATAACAGTCGCAGGATCCTGGCCTCGCGGTCCGAGAGCAGTCGGTAGCTCCAGTCCAGGGTCGCCAGCAGCGCCTGGTGGCGCGCCGGAGCATTGCGGGGGCCGTAGTTCAAGACATCGAAGCTCTGCGCCAGTCGGCGCGAGAGGCCGTCGGGGTCATCCGAGCCCAGGCGAGACGCGGCCAGTTCGATGGCCAGCGGTATGCCGTCGAGCCGCCGACAGATGGCGGCGACAGCCTGGATGTCCGCCTCGCAAAACACGTATCCTGTGGCTTCATTGGCGCGCGCCACGAAAAGCCCGACCGCCGAGAAGCCCATGGCCTCTTCGCAACTGATCGTCGGGGCTTGGCTGGGACAGGCCAGGGGCGCCAGGATCTGAACCGCCTCGAACCGCGATCTGAGAGGTTCACGACTGGTGGTCAGGATCCCGATATCGGGAAGCGTCATGCGAATTTGGTCGGCCACAAGACTGATGGAGGTCAGCAGGTGCTCGCAGTTGTCAAAGACGAGCAGGCTGCGTTTCCCGCGCAGGGCTTCCAGGATCCCGCACAGCAGATCGGCCAGGGCGCCGCTGGCCCCGATCGACGACGCAATGGCCGGGCAAACCAGCCGCGCATCGCCGATGGTGGAGAAGTCGATAAAGCGTACGCCGTCCTCAAAGTGTTCGGCGACCTGCCGTGCGACGGCCACCGCCGTGGTGGTCTTGCCCACGCCTGCGGAGCCGACAATCGTCAGGAAGCCGGTCGCGACCAACTCGGCCGACAGCTCGGCAATGTCTTCGTCACGACCGATGATGACGCGTGGAGGCGGAAGGTGGTCGTGAGGCGATCCGGCCTGGGGCGGCGCGAAAGCCGGTAGGGTCTCTGTTTCAATCCGCACCGGTGTGACGAAGCGATAGCCGCGCCCCGGAATTGTGGCGATGAACGGCAGCTCCGAGCGACCCTGCAGCAGGGTTCGCCGCAGCGCCGCGATATTGACCTTCAGGTTGCTCTCGTGAACGAACGTGTCGGGCCAGGCGTGTCCGATCAATTGCTCCTTGCTGACCAGTTCGCCCTGCTTCTCGACCAGGAGGCGCAACAGATCGAGCGCGCGCGTCCCAACCCTGACGGGATAGCTGCCGCGCAGCAGCAATTGGCGCGAGGGGATCAGGCGATAGTCCCCAAAACTATAAACTTTCTCGCCGGGGGCAGCGGTCTCCCGGTCCGGTCGCCAGCTATGGGATTCTGAACTCGTCACGGTCTTCACGCGCTCCAAGGTTCGAAGTCCGGGGGCGGTGGGCGTCACGGGCCCAGCCGCCTTTTCGCGTCCCGGATGGGCCACACCTAAAGGACGAGCAACGCGCCCAGCGCCTCCAAGTCGCGCAGGCACAAATGCGAAGCTTTCGCGTGAGGCCTTCACCGGACGCCCGGTCCTGCGACGCGCCGGCTGCGGATCCCGTTGGCGGGGCGGTGAGGCTTCGAGTTCCATCTGATGGTTAAGTCGGGTAAAAGATCCTCTTCACCGGACGGCGTCGTTTTGGTTTTTCCGACCAGCGGCGCCACCGCTGTCAAAGGCGCATGGTGCGCCGATCGCTGCAGGACGCCGAAGCCGTGCCGCACCTTCGCCCGATCGACAGCTGGCTTATCGACGAGATCCTGCCCCTGGAGTCGGCGTTGCTCGCCTCGGCCCGCAAGATGGTCGATGATCCGGACGCGGCGCGGGACCTCGTCCAGGAGGCCTTTATCCGGGTCCTGACCAATGAGGGCTGGGCCCAGATCGATGCGCCGCACGCCTACATGCTGCGGTTGATGAAAAATCTGACGATCGACAAGTTGCGCCGGGCGCGGATCGCGCGCTTCGACCAATTGTCGCAAGTCGAACGCATCGACGTGGCGGACGAGGCGCCAGACGCCTTTCGCGTGGTGTCGGGACGTGAAGAACTGGCGCGCCTGAACGTGGTGCTCAACGCCTTGCCCGAGCGGTGTCGCCGGGTTTTCATCCTGCGACGCATCGAACAACGCTCGCCGCGCGAGGTCGCCCAACAGCTTGGCGTGAGCCCGTCGACCCTGGAGAAGCGCCTGGCGCGCGCGCATTTCCTGATCGCCCAGGCCTTGACGCCGGCCCCCGCCGAGCCCGCCATGGGTCCCGGCGACAGGGACACCCCGGCCTCGGCGGTCAAGGCCAGCCAGCCTCGATAGCGGTCGAGGACGCATCAAGGTGGTGGCGTTTAAGCGCTCAGACGTCCTTCTTTTGAGAGCATACGAAAGGCAGTCCCAGGCGTGATGGGGAACGAGCGATCGACGAACCAAAGGGGCGAAGAGGAGGCTCTGCGCGAGGCCGCCCTGTGGTTGGCGCGCGCCGATCTTGGGACGCTCGATCAGGACGCTTTCGAGCGCTGGCGCGCCGCCGACCCGCGTCATGCCCTGGCGTTTGTCCGGGTGGCCAGCGCGGCGCAGCGAACAGCCGGGGCCTCCGGGGACGCGCAGGCCATGACGGGCGCGGCGACACGCAAGGCGGGTCTTTCGCGTCGCTCGGCCATTGCTGCGGGCCTCGCCGCCCTGTCCGTGGGCGGCGGCGGCTTCTTCGCCAGTCGAGTCAATGCGCGGACGCGCGCTTCGACGCCGGTGGGGAGCATTCGCCGCCTGGACCTGCCCAAGGCCGGCGCTCTGACCCTCAATACGGACAGCGCCGCATCCTGGCGACGAGACGGGCCAGACCTGCGCCTTTGGCTCGATCGGGGGGAGATCGCCCTGGACCTGGCCAATGAGGCCTTGCCTGTCCACCTCACCGGCGAGCAGGGCGGGGCGTTTCTCTCCCCGGGGCGCTACAATGTCCGCTTGCGCGAGGGGCTCCTGGATCTGACGATCCTGCGTGGAGAGGCGCGAGCCGGCGAAGCCGGACGAGGTCCTGAAATCGTCGTTCGCGGGCCAAGCGCCCTGCTGCTGGCGCCGGATAGGCCCCTGGTTCGGACGGTCACCACCGAAGATCTTCAGGCCCTGGCCGCATGGCGCAACGGCGAGATCCTCTTTGTGGACCAGTCCCTGGCTGGAGCCGTCGAGGAGTACAATCGCCACCTTGTTCGCAAGATCGTCATCGCCGATCCCGCCCTCGGCGGCTTGAGGGTCGGCGGGCGTTTCGTCGCCGACGATCCGGCCGCCTTCCTTCGCGCCCTGCAAATCACCCAGGCTGTCGAGGTCACGGCGTCAGGGCGGACAATCTTACTGTCACAAAAACAACGTTAAATCGGTTTTGAGCCGGGCGCTGTTTCGGTCATCCTCGGCTAAGAGGCGGATCGAAAACGCCTTTCCATGGGGGGCATGGCCGTGAACCGTGGTGCTTTTGCAAAGACGCCGCGTTGTCTGGCGCTCGTTGTTTCGTCCACGCTCTGGATGGCGCCCTCCGCGGGGCTGGCCGCCGAGAGGACCTTCAACATCCCTTCGCGGCCCATGGGCGAGGCGCTCAACGAGTTTGCTCGCCAGGCCGGTGTGCAGATCTTTTTTCCCGGGGCGGCGGTCGCGGGCCGCCGCGCCCCGACCGTTCGGGGCGTCATGGACGCCCGGGTCGCCCTCGACAGACTGATCGCGGGCGCCGGTCTGGCGGTGGCCGATGACGATGGCCAGCTGATCATCCTGAGCGTGGCGCGCGACGATCGGCGCATCATCGCGCAACGGGCGGACCCTCGGACAAGGGCGGCCAGGCCCGACGCCGACGCGGCCACCGCGCTGGAAGAGGTCATCGTCACCAGCGGGCCGCGCGCCGGGGCCTTGAAGCGCGACAGTGAGACGGTGGTCAACACCATCACCCAGCTGGAAATTCAGCGCCTGCCAAACCTGGATATTTCGGACGTGCTGGCCCGTCTGCCCGGCGTACGCCGCAACGAGACCCAGAGCGGCGAGAACCGATACGTCCAGATCCGCGGCCTCAATAACGCCGCCGCTTCCCAGTCGATCGATGGGGTGCTGCTGACCGACTATATCAACAGCTCGCATGCGACCTCGACAGAGCTGCTTCCCGCCTACTTCACCAAGTCGATCACCGTGACCACCACGGTCACCCCCGACCTCGACGAGAACGCCAATTCCGCGCACGTGGCGCTGACGACGATCAGCGGGCTGGACAATCAGGGCAGCCGTGTCGCCGATATCCGAGCGTTTGTTGGCGACAACAGCCGCTCGGGCGGTCTTCACGATAGCCCAAGGCCCATCCGTCTGGTCGGCTCATGGCAGGGCGCTCTCGACGCACAGGGACGCTTTGGTCTGGCCATCGGCGCCAACCTCGACCGCCTGGCGTCGCGCCAGGATGCTGTGTCGACGACAAGCTTTGGCCAGCTCGACGGGGCGCTGGTTCCGGCGGGCGCCCTGACCCGTGGCGAAACCTATACGCGCACCGAGCGCCGGTCGGCCATGGCGCGCCTGGACGCCCGGCCAAGCCGGCGCCTGTCCCTGTTCGGCGAATACTTCTTCCTTCAGCATGATTTCACGACCGAGCAACGCACGGCGTCGGTGGGTGTCGCGGTGACGGACGCCCGCAACGTCACCGATCATTCGGGCCAGTTTGGCGTCGGTGCGATCCGCTATGGGTTCAACAGCGGTCATCCCAAGCTGACCGACCACATCGTCCAGCTTGGGGCGGACTACTCGCCAGGCGGCGGCGACACCCTGTCGCTGCGTCTTGGCGTGACCTTCAACAGGATCACGTCCAATGGGCTAGCCACGAGCGGCTTCGGTCTGGCCTCGACGTCGCTGACCACGCCCATCAGCTATGACTTCAGTCACGATGATCTTGTCTTGAGGCCTGGGGGCAGCGCGCTGACAGGCGACCCCGCCAACTACGGCCTGATCGGCACAGTGATGGTCGGGGACATCCTGAGCCGTGATCAGAATTATTTCGCGCGCGTGGACTACGATCACAACATGGCGCCGGCCGATCAGGGGTTTGGCTTCAAGCTCGGCGCGCAATTGAAGACGCAGGACCGCAGCAACCTTCAGCGGGGCTACGCCCGACTGCCGCCGGCGAAAGGCCTGCGGCTGTCTGAGGTCTCGACCGCGAGCGCCTTGATCCTTTTCCAGCCTGTCGACTGGAACACGGACACGCTGCTGAGCCTCCTGCGCACCCGCGGGACGCCCTCGCCGGACGCCAATGGGCTCTACGCGCAGGACCCCGCCGACGGATATGGCCAGAACTTCAACGGGTCCGAAACGGTCGGGGTCGGGTATGGCATCGTCTCGTACGGCGGATCGCGCGCCCGCCTGTCGGCCGGCGTGCGGGCCGCCCGCACCCATCGCGTCCTTGACCAGTATGAGCCTGATGCGGTGGGCCGATACGTTCAGGGCCACTATGCGCAAAGCTATTGGCATGTTCTGCCCAGCGTCTACGGCGCCTTTGACGTCACCCGGAGCCTCAAGCTTCGCGCGGCTTTCACCAAGACGCTGGAGCGACCCGCGATCAGCAGCGCCGGACGTCGATTGGTCATGAGCTACGATACGCCGGTGACGCGCTCGATCAGCTACAGCAACCCTTACCTGCTGCCGATCCGGTCGACCAATTTTGATGCTTCGGCCGAGTACTACTATGGCCAAAGCGCCTATGTCTCCTTGGGCGCCTTCGCCAAGGACCTGCGCGACATTCCCGCGACCAGCAGCAGCCTGACCATCGCCCCCGACGGCGCGCGGGAAATCACCACCTATGTGAGCAACGTGCGCGAGGTGAACGGCAAGAAGGTCTATGGCCGCGTGCGCGGCCTGGAAGCGGCCTGGACGGATCCGAAGCTTCCCGGTCTGCCCGACCGCTTTGGCAACCTGGGCCTTACCCTGTCCTATGTCTATCTGGACTACAGGTTCACCGCGCTTAATGGCGGCGGCGGGGTGGCGCCCAGCGACACCCGGCTGGTTGAAGCGGCGCCGCGCCATATTCGCAATGCGGCCCTGGCCTATAATCGCGGACGGTTAGCCGCCAATCTCTCGGTTCAACAGCTGTCGTCGACGCCGGCCTTCACCTATGAGCGGGCCAAGGACCGGCGCATCCGCTACGCGCCTTTGGTCGATCTGCAGGCCAGCTGGCGGCTCCGCGACAGCTTGAGGATCCTGGTGGAGGGCCGCAACCTGCTGGATCAGGACACGACCGATCGCGCGGCTGTCACAGACTATGGCCCGGCCTATCAGATCAAGAATAACGGCCGGACGGTCTGGTTCGGTGTCCAGATGACCTTGTTCTAGGTTTTTTGTTTCGCATCGTTTTTGCGGAAAACCGGCGTCCACTTTTCCGCACGATGCTTTGGATCGTTCCTGATTTCGGAATCCGGATTTCGTAAAAAGGCGGCGCGCTTTGGATCGCCGGCGGCCACTCACGGTTCTCCGCAGCATTCGTATCTGCGCGCCGTTTTGTTCGCCTTGGCATCGCTGAATTTCTCAATGCGACCTCGGCCTTGCTGATCACGGTTGCGAAAAGGGCGTGGGGCGACCTGACAGGGCCGTCTGGAAGGCGATCAGGGTCAGGGTTGTCCAGCCGGTGGCGAATACCCAGACCATGAGGGTCGCGATCCCGCCGGACGCAGTCCGGGCGGCGATCAGGCCGACCAGCGGAACGGCTTGCATCATGTGCGTCGCCAGGAAGTGGGCCGGGCGCAAATCGCCGACGGTGAGCGACCAGCCCGTCAGCGGCATGCGCGCCGCGCCAGGGGCTTCGGCGCCGACAGTGTGACTCATATTGCCGCCCATACGGAAAGCCGTGATCAGGGTCAGCACCGTGCAGCCGGTCAGTCCGAGGGCGATCCCCGTGCGGAGAGGAAGGGGCAGGTCGGCGGAGGGCGCGCTCGCGGCGATCACCCCGACTACGCCGGCGGGCGCCAGAATTACGACGGCGCCCAGGGCCATGGCCCCATAGAGGGCCGCATAGAGGGGCGTGCCGACATAGAAGTGCGAGGGTAACTGCCGCCCGGCCTGGATCGCGATATAGGCCAGTTCCAGCACCCCGCAGAGCGTCGAGGCGATCGCTACAGCCTTGAGGATTCCGCTGCCCTGCCAGGCCGGGCCCAACAGGGGAGCGATCAGCGCCAGGGTGGCGAAATGAACCCCCAGCGAGAGGGCGAACTTGGTCGGCTTGATCCAGATCCCTTCGCCGCCGATCAGTCTCTGATCGACCCATTGGCCGACCAGCGCCGCCGCAAAGGCCGCGAAGAAGACGAAGGTTGCACCCCACCAGATCTGCGCCGCTGAAAAGGTCACGCTGTCATCCCCGCTCTTCAAAGCTTGCCGCGACGCTGAGATTCTCGCCGCCTATCAGTGATAGACTATCACCGATAGGTTGACAGGCGAAGTCAAGATCAATTTCTGGGGGGATGGTTAAGCCGCCCGCCCATCGTCGTGAGCATATTCTGACCGAAGCCGCCAAGCTGTTCGTCGCTCATGGTGTCGCTCAGGTCACGACGCGTCAGATCGCGGGGGCGGTCGGCATCAGCCAGCCCTCGCTCTACGCCCATTTCGCGACACGCGAGGCCATTGCGGTCGAGCTTTGCCGACGCGCCTTTGAGGCGTTGCACGAGCGTCTCCTGGCGGCCTCCGCCCTTGACGCGGCGCCGGTCGAGCGGCTTCGACGCCTTAGCCGCGTCTATATTGATTTCGGCCTCGACCATCCGGCGGCGTATCGCGTGGCCTTCATGCTCGACATGCCCCGGCATGGATCAGACGAAAAGGTGGTCGTATTGGACGCAGGAGGGCGGGCTTTCGGCGTCTTGCAGGCCCTGTTCGATGAGATGCGGGGGAGCGACAGCGCCATCGCGGCCCAGTCGGCCTGGGCCAGCCTGCATGGCCTGGTCGCCCTGCTCCTGGATCGCGAGGGTTTTCCCTGGGCTGATCGCGAAGCGCTGATCGATCTGCATATCCGCGGCCTGTGCCTGGCCGCCTTGTCCACCGGACCCGTCGAGGGCTGAAATGGAGATCTTGCGCCGCCGGCCTAGCGGCGCCGGCCCAGGGTATGTCGCCGCCGCGCGGCGGCCCGGCGGGTCTTCCAAATTCTGAAATAGGGCTCGGCGAAGCTCCAGATGAACGCGGCCAACAGGGCAGCGATAACCACAATCGCCAATTTCAGGTTCACAGGGACCTCCCCAAATTTGCGTGATCATGGCGCCTCGGCGCGATCATGCGAAGCCCCACAAGTCCGGCCGGGAAAAGCAAAGCATCCCGGCCGGAGTGGGGCGTCAGCGGCTTGGGGGAACCGTTGACACTCCTGATGTGCGATGCCGAGCGGTCGTCTGCAATGGGCTGGCGATTATGTCGCAGGGCCTGGGCGCGCGCGGTTTGCAAAACCACGTACAGTTAACGGCGGGGGGAGCATAGTGAAGTGTCGCCTCGGTGACGCGTTCTGTTCCAGAGGCCCGTGCGCATGAGTTTGACATCGGAACCCGACACGCCTTTTCGCCCGAGCGACGTGGTCGACCCCAGCGCTGAGTCCGATCTGACTAATTTTTTTGAGGTCTCGCTTGATCTCCTGTGCATTCGCGACATGGGCCGCCGGTTCACCCGGGTGAACCGGACCTGGGAAACGGTTCTGGGATATCCGATGGCGGATCTGGAAGGCGGCGAGATGCTGGCCCTGGTTCATCCCGAGGATCTGGAGGCCACATTGGGACACATGGTCCGAATGGAGCAGGAGAATGAGGTCCTGGGCTTCGTCAACCGCTACCGCCATCGCGACGGCCACTATCGTGACCTGGAGTGGCGGGCCCGCCGGGTGGGCGACAAGGTGTTCGGCGTTGCGCGCGACGTGACCGAACGCCTCATCGCCGAGGCGGAGATCGCGGCGGCGAAACAGACCGCCGAGGCCGCCAATCGGGCCAAGACGGACTTCCTGGCCAATATGAGCCACGAGATCCGCACGCCGCTGAACGGCGTGATCGGCGTCGCCGCCGCCCTGTGCCAGACGGACCTGACGCCGGCCCAGCGCGAGATGGTGGATCTGATTCAGGCCTCTGGCGTGATGCTCGAGCGGCTGGTCTCCGACGTCCTGGACATCTCGAAGATCGAGGCCGGCCAGGTGCGGATCGAGGAGCGGTCCTTTGATCTGCGTGACGAACTGGACGGCGTGCTCTTCGTCAGCCGGCTGCGCGCCCAGGACAAGGGCCTGGCCTTTACGGTCGAATACGAGGCGCAAGCCCGCGGTGAGTTCCTGGGCGACATCACCCGGATCAAGCAGGTGTTGGGCAATCTGCTGACCAACGCCGTCAAGTTCACCAGCCAGGGGCAAGTGGAGGCGCGGATCGGGCTCGCCTCGCCCGAGACCGTCGACGCGCCCTATAGCCTGACGATCGAGGTCGAGGACACCGGCTGCGGGTTTGGTCCGGAGTTCGGCCAGGCCCTATTCAGTCGCTTCAGTCAGGCGGACACCACCATTACCCGCCGCTTTGGCGGTTCGGGTCTGGGCCTGTCGATCTGCAAGTCGCTGGTCGAGATGATGGGCGGCCAGATTACCGCCCATTCGGAGCTGGGGCGCGGAAGTCTGTTCCGGGTCTTTCTGCCGCTCAAATCGCGCGATCACGCTGAGGGAGCGGCGATCTCCCTGGAAGCGCCGCCGGCGTCGGGGCTCGGCCCGCAGGCTTTGCGCGTACTTCTGGCCGAGGACCACTCGATCAATCAGCGGGTCGTCCAACTGATCCTGGAGCCTTTCGGCGCCGAGGTGACGACCGTCGAGGACGGGGCCCAGGCCCTGGAGACTTTCAAGGCAGGCGTCTTCGACGTGGTGTTGATGGACATGCAGATGCCGGTGATGGACGGCCTGGCCGCCACGCGAGCCATCCGCGCGCATGAGGCGGGGCGCGGTGACGGCGCGCGGACGCCGGTCATCATGCTCAGCGCCAACGCCATGGTCGAACACCGACAGGAGGCGCTCGCCGCCGGCGCAGACTCGCACATCGCCAAGCCCGTGACGGCGGCGAGCCTGATCTCGGGCATCACCGAAACGCTGAACGCCCGCGATCGCGTCGCCCCAGGCTGATCGGGGTCAGGACTGGGCTGGCGGCAGGTGGCCTTGTCGCCCTAGAGAACGCCCATGGTGACGGCGCGGGGCTGGGCCTGGGCCAGACGGTTGCGGGCCGGGTACAGGAACGGGGCGGCGCTGATCTCGAACGTGTCGCCGACCCGGGTCTGGAATCCGTCGGAGAACGATAGGGTGGCCGTGCCGAAGAAGTGCACATGCACGTCGCCCGGGCGGCGGAACAGGTCGTACTTGAAGTGGTGATGTTCCAGATTGGCGAGGGCATGGGACATGTTGGCCTCGCCGGACAGGAACGGCTTTTCCCAGACGACCGCGCCGTCGCGCAGGATCCGGCTGGCGCCGCGGACGTCGGCGGGCAGGGGGCCTGTCAGCAATTCAGGGCCAAGGGCCGCCTGACGCAGCTTGGAGTGGGCCAGCCACAGATAGTTGCCGCGCTCGATGACGTGATCGGAGAACTCGTTGGCCAGACAGAAGCCCAGGCGATGGGGCGTTCCGTCCGGGCCGATCAGATAGACTCCGGCGATTTCGGGCTCTTCGCCGCCGTCCTGGGCGAAGGCGGGCGAGATCAAGGGCGCGCCGGGCGGCACGATGTGCGACCCGTCGCCCTTGTAGAACCACTCCGGCTGAACCCCGACCGCGCCGTCTGCAGGCTTGCCGCCTTCGACGCCCATCAGGAACATCCGCATGGAGTCGGTGAGCGGCGCGCCGGCGCCGTCCTGGCTGGCCCCCTTCTGGCTGGCTTGGGCCGCCTTGTGCATCTTGTCGCGCCCCTCGGCCGAACCGAGATGGGTCAGGCCGGTGCCGGTCAGGATCAGGTGGGCCGGATCGGGATGATCGATGGGCGCCAGCACCCGGCCTTCCGCCAGGGCGGCGACGACGTCGATCTCGTCGCCCCAGGGGCGGGACTGCGCGGCTTCCGCCAGGGTGGAGCCGGCCTTCAGTGCGGCGGCGGCCAGTTCGAGCAGGGTGTCAGACCCCGCGACGCGACGCGCCAGGCCTGCGTCATTGACCGCCGCGAGAAACCGCGCGCCGTTATGGTCCTCAAGTTGCACGAACCGTAGCACCATGGCGCTCGTGGCCTCCTGATGGGTTGATATTTAGTCAGACAAATAGCGATCCCATGTGGGCTGTCAAACAGGATCGGCGAGCATGGGCCCGTACTTTGCCGGTTTGAAGGCCTGCAAAAGGCGCATGACACCGGCCCCGCAAAGGGCTTTCAGAGCCTTGGGGCCTTGCTTTGGGTCTGAAATGCCTTGTCGCCAGACAGGGGGGCTCGCTAGTGTTCTCGTGCGTCCGGATCGGCGGCCCGGGTTCCTTCTGGCCGCCGGGCGGATCGGAAGCGGAGCGCGTGTGCGAAAAAAGACGGGCAAGACCAGCGACGGTGATCCGGCGCGTGAGGGCGCTTCTTCCAGCCGGATCCACGGCCTGATCGCGCGCACGCTCGGCGTGGCGATCGTCTCTGGCCAGTATGCGCCCGGCGATATCCTGAAGAACGAGATCGATTCCAGCGAACAGCTGCAGGTGTCGCGCAGCGCCTATCGTGAGGCGATCAGGATCCTGGCGGCCAAGGGTCTGGTTGAAAGCCGGCCCAAGACCGGTACGCGCGTCAGTCCCCGGCAGCGCTGGAGCCTGCTGGATCCCGAGGTGCTGGCCTGGCTGTTTGAATCCGAGCCGACCGAAGAGTTCCTCAAGGGGCTCTATGAGCTGCGGATGATCGTCGAGCCCGCCGCTGCGGCGCTGGCGGCCGAGCGGCGCGATGACGCCCAACTGGAGCGGATGCGCAAGGCGCTGATCCAGATGGAGCATGAAACCCTGGCTACCGAGGCTGGCCAGGCCGCCGATCGCGACTTCCATGACACCGTACTGGAAGCCACCGGCAATGCGCCGTTGTTCACCCTGAGCAGCAGTATTGGCGCGGCGGTGCGCTGGACGACCATCTTCAAGCAGCGCAAGCGCGAGCTGCCGCGCGATCCGATGCCCGAGCACTGGAAGGTGTTCGACGCCATCGCCGCCGCTCGCCCCGACCAGGCCCGCCAGGCGATGGCGCATCTGGTGGGTCTGGCGCTGGAGGATACGCGCGCCGCGATCGAATCCCAGGGCTAGGTGTCACAGGACAACGGCCTCTGGCCGACAGTCATCGCCAGCCCTGAAGGATGAACGCAAAGGCCTCCGACGGTGTTGGGCCATCGGGGGGAGCGTTGACGGCGCGCCAGGTGCGGTATAGTCAGACAATTGGATAGAGCGAAACGTGGGGATCGTCGGTCGGTCCGCTGGGGCGGGGCAATCTTCAAACTCCGCGCGAGACGCTGCCGATGTAGAGACTCCAAGGACCGTCATGAGCCCTGCCGCCGTTCCGCCCCGCGCCCTTCGCTCGCGCGCCTGGTTCGATAATCCGGACAATGCGGACATGACGGCGCTCTATCTGGAGCGCTATCTCAATTTCGGCCTGTCGCTGGACGAGCTGCAATCGGGCAAGCCGATCATCGGCATCGCCCAGACGGGCAGCGACCTGTCGCCCTGCAACCGTCACCACCTGGTTCTGGCCGAGCGGGTGCGCGAAGGCATCCGCACCGCCGGCGGCATCGCCCTGGAATTCCCGGTCCACCCGATCCAGGAAACCGGCAAGCGGCCGACCGCGGGCCTGGACCGCAACCTCGCCTATCTGGGTCTGGTCGAAACCCTCTACGGCTATCCGATCGACGGGGTGGTGCTGACCATCGGCTGCGACAAGACGACCCCGGCCTGCCTGATGGCTGCGGCGACGGTGAACATCCCCGCTATCGCCCTGTCGGTCGGCCCGATGCTGAACGGCTGGTACAAGGGCGAGCGGACCGGTTCGGGCTCCATCGTCTGGAAGGCGCGCGAACTGCTGGCGGCCGGGGAGATCGACCGCGCCGGCTTCATCAAGCTGGTGGCCAGCTCGGCCCCCTCGACCGGCTATTGCAACACCATGGGCACGGCCACGACGATGAACTCGCTGACCGAGGCCCTGGGCATGTCGCTGACGGGGTCGGCGGCCATTCCCGCGCCCTATCGCGACCGCCAGCAGAACGCCTACGAGACCGGCCTGCGGATCGTTGATCTGGTGGCTCAGGACATCAAGCCGTCCGACATCCTGACCCGCGACGCCTTCCTCAACGCCGTGGTGGTCAATTCGGCGATCGGCGGCTCGACCAATGCGCCGATCCATCTGAACGCCCTGGCCCGCCACATCGGCGTCGAACTGACCGTCGACGATTGGCAGGCCCATGGCGAGGACGTGCCGTTGCTGGTCAATCTGCAGCCGGCCGGCGAATATCTGGGCGAAGACTACTATCGGGCCGGCGGGGTGCCGGCGGTGGTCAACCAGCTGATGGGCCAGGGCCTGATCCGCGAGGACGCCCTGACCGTGTCCGGCCAGACCCTTGGCGAGGCCTGCCGGAACGCGGTGATCGAGGACGAGGCTGTGATCCGTCCGTTCGATCGGCCACTGGTCGAGCGCGCCGGCTTCGTGGTCATGCGCGGCAATCTCTTCAACTCGGCCATCATGAAGACCAGCGTCATCAATGCCGAGTTCCGCGACCGCTATCTGTCCAACCCCGACGATCCCGACGCCTTCGAGGGCGACGCGGTGGTGTTTGACGGTCCCGAAGATTATCACGCCCGCATCGACGATCCGGCGGTCGGCATCACCGAACACAGCGTGCTGTTCATGCGCGGCGTGGGCCCGATCGGCTATCCGGGCTCGGCCGAGGTCGTGAACATGCGCGCGCCGGACTATCTGATCAAACGCGGCGTTCGCCAGTTGCCCTGCCTGGGCGACGGTCGCCAGTCGGGCACGTCGGGCTCGCCCTCGATCCTCAACGCTTCGCCCGAGGCCGCGGCCGGCGGTGGTCTGGCCCTGCTGAAGACCGGAGACCGTGTACGGATCGACCTGCGCAAGGCGCGGGTGGACGTTCTGGTCGCGCCGCAGGAAATCGCCGCCCGCCGCGCCGCGCTGGAGGCGGCCGGCGGCTATGCCTATCCGGCAAGCCAGACCCCCTGGCAAGAGATCCAGCGCGGCCTCACCGGTCAGATGGACACCGGGGCGGTGCTGGAGCCGGCGGTCAAATATCAGCGGATCGCCCAGACCAAGGGTCTGCCCCGCGACAATCACTGAAACGCCTGCCGACGAACGGCGAGCCCTGGGAGGAACGACCATGAAGTTGAGAACGCTGCAGCACGCGCTCGCGGCCGGCCTGACCGTCGCCGCCCTGGCGACCGGAGCGGCCATGGCCCAGACGGCGGTCACCGGCGCCCTGCGGGCCGACCAGCCCGGCGCGCGCATCGCGCCCGAGGTCTATGGCCAGTTCGCCGAGCATCTGGGTCGCGGAATCTATGAAGGCGTCTGGGTCGGGGAAGACAGTAAGATCCCCAACACCAAAGGCTATCGCACCGACGTCGTCGAGGCGCTGAAGGCGATCCACGTGCCGGTGGTGCGCTGGCCAGGCGGCTGCTTCGCGGACGACTATCACTGGCGCGAGGGTATAGGCCCGCGCGACAAGCGGCCCACCAAGGTCAATGTCAGCTGGGGCGGGGTCGAGGAAACCAACGCTTTTGGCACCCACGAATTCATGGACTTCGCCGAACTGATCGGCGCCAAGACCTATGTCGCGGGCAATGTCGGCACGGGCAGTCCGCAGGAGACGGCCGAGTGGATCGAATATCTGACCTCGCCGACCAACTCGACGATCGCCAACCAGCGCCGCGCCAACGGTCGCAAGGAACCCTGGAAGCTCGACTATTTCGGGGTCGGCAACGAGAACTGGGGCTGTGGCGGCGAGATGACGGCGGCCCACTACACCAACCTCTATCGCAACTTCGCGGGGTTCATCCGTGTGCCGAATGGAACGAAGACGGAGAAGGTGGCCGGCGGAGCGAACTCCTTCGACTACAACTGGACCGAGACGCTGATGGCCGGCGCGACCAAATATATGGATGCGATCAGCCTGCACTACTACACGATCCCCAGCGGCAAATGGGAGATCAAGGGCTCGGCGACGCAGTTCGACGAACAGGCTTGGGCGGACACCATGGTCCAGGCCCTGCGCATGGACGAGTTGGTCACAAAGCACAGCGCCATCATGGACAAGTACGACCCTGCAAAGCGGGTCGGGCTCTATGTCGATGAATGGGGCATCTGGCACGATGTTGAACCGGGCACCAATCCCGGCTTCCTGTACCAGCAGAACACGATGCGCGACGCCGTGGCGGCGGCGGCCACCCTGAACATCTTCCACAAGCATGCCGACCGGGTGCGTCTGACGGCCATCGCCCAGATGGTCAATGTGCTGCAGGCGATGATCCTGACCGACAAGGACAAGATGGTCCTGACCCCGACCTATTGGGTCTATGACCTCTACAAGCCGTTCCAGGGCGCGACCCAACTGCCGATCGAGATCACCAGCCCGGCCTATGTGCTGGGCGGCTCCAGCGTGCCGGCGGTGACCGCGTCGGCGGGGCGTGACCCGGCGGGCGTCGTGCATCTGGCCCTGGTGAACCTGGATCCGACCCGGTCGGCCACCGTGACGATCAAGCTGACCGGCGCGACGGGCAAGGCGGTGAAGGGCCGGGTGCTGACCGCCTCGGCCATGTCCGCACATAACACCTTCGAGGCGCCCAATCGGGTCAAACCGGTCGACTTCAAGGGCGCGACGATCAAGGGCGATGTGTTGACCGCGGTGCTGCCGTCCAAGGCGGTGGTGGTGCTGGACTTGAACTAAAGCATCGTGCGGAAAAGTGGACGCCGGTTTTCCGCAAAAACGATGCGAAAACAAAAACCTGGAGCAAGGCGCGTGGGTCCGATTTCTCGCGCCTTGCTCTAGGCGGCTAGAGGTCGCCGCCGATCCGTTCGACCTCGCCGGCCAGGGCCGGGATGTCGAGGATCCGCAAGGTGCGGCCGGTCTGGGCGATGATGTTCAGGCCGGCCAGGCGGTTGAGTTCGCGGGTCACGGGCTCGCGCTGACTGCCGACCAGAACGGCCAGCTCGGCATGGGTGGGGCAGGGGCGAATGACGGCCTGCTGACCATCGCCGCCTGACGCCGCCGCCATCCGCAGCAATTCGATGTCGACGCGGCAGGCCACAGACACCGCGGTCAGTTCGAACAGTCGCTCGGTCAGGCCGCGCGTCAGGCCTGCCAGGTCTTCCAGCAAGGCTCGCATGAAGCGCGGCGAGTCCTCGAACAGTCGCCGCACCAGGCGCTGGGGCAGGCGGGCGATGCGCGCGTCCTCCACGGCCACGACGTTCACCGATCGAGGCCGCCCGTCAATCGCCGCGATCTCGCCAAAATAACTCCCCGCCTGCATGCGCCGGTAGCCGACCTCGCGGCCTGAGCGCGCGTACTGGTTGGCCAGAAGCACGCCCTCCAGCAGCAGAAAGATGCCGCCGTCTTCATCCAGGCGCTGGATGATCAGTTCGCCCTTGCGGTACTGCAGGTGGTCGATCATCGACGACAGGGCGTCGACCTCATCCCGCGTCATGTATCGGAACAGCGTATTGGCGCGATAGTCGTCTTCAGGCGACGACGAGAAGGGGGTATGGCTCCGGTCGCGCGAGGGCGTCGGGGGAACTATGGTCAACGAAAACGCTCCGGCGCAGGCGAGCGGGGGATCACGGATGGATAGCCGAAAACGCTACAAGGCCTTTATCAGCTACAGCCATCACGATCGCAAAACCGCCCAATGGGTTCATCGCGCTCTTGAGACTTACCGTGCGCCGCGCCGATTGACCACGATGCGCGGCGAGGCGGCGGCCCAGACCCTGACGCCCATTTTTCGGGACCGCGATGAACTGACCGCGTCGTCCAACCTCGGAGAGGTGATCCGCGACGCTCTGGACCGCTCGGACGCTCTTGTTCTGCTATGTTCGCCGGCCTCGTCCGCCTCCGCTTGGGTGGACCAGGAAATCGACTATTTTCTACAGGCCCGTGATCCCGGCCAGATCCTCTGCGTGATCACCCGCTCAACCCCTGCGGGGACGTCATTGATCGACGTGCTGCCGGTGGCTCTGCGCGCCAGCCTGCCGGTAGGGGTTGAGCCCCTCGCCGTGGACCTGCGGCCCAACGCCGACGGAACACGCCTGGCGCGGCTGAAGATGGCCGCCCGGCTCTTGGATGTCAGCCTCGATCAACTGGTCCAGCGCGACGCCCGCCGCCGACTGCGCCTGATGACGGCCTTTACAGCAGCGGCGGTGATCCTGGCTCTGGCCATGGGGGCGATGACCCTGGCCACGCTGAGGTCGCGTCAGATCGCCCGTGAGCAGCGCGACGAGACCGAGGCCCTGGTGGCCTATATGCTGGGCGACCTGCGCGAGCAGCTTGAACCGGTGGGGCGCCTGGACGTGCTGGATGGGGTCGGCGCCAAGGTGTTGGCCTATTATGGCCGCTCGCGCACCGACAAGCTCGACGACAAGGCCCTGGCCCAGCGCGCCAAGGCGCAGACCCTGTTGGGCACCGTCCGCGAACAGCGTGGGGACTTGGCCGGCGCGCGGGCCGCCTTTCGCCAGGCCGCCTCCACGACCCATGAGTTGGCCCAGCGCGACCCAGACAATGGCGAACGGATCTTTGACGAAGCTCAGAACGTCTATTGGCTGGCCTATATCGAATGGCGCCAGGGCAACGCCGCCGGCGCGGAGCAGGGCTTCAAGCGCTATGGCGATCTGGCCCAGACCCTGGTCGGGCTTGACCCGAAGCGCGCCGACTGGCGGCTTGAGGTCGCCTACGCCAAGAGCAACCTGGGCACCCTGCTGTTCGATCAGGGCCGGATCGAGGAAGCCTTGAGCGCCTTTCGCGCCGCGCTTCTCGCGTTTGAGGCCGAGCGTGCCCGAGCGCCCCAGGACCCGGATCGCCTCGCTGATGTGGTGGATGCTCGCGGCTGGGTGGCTGACTCGCTCGTTAGGCTGGGGCGGCTGCGTGAAGCCTATGCTGAGCGCGAGGGCGAGGCGAACCTGTTGGTCCAGGCTTCGGCGCGGGCCGCCACCGACAAACCCCTGGCCGCAAGCAGCCTTGCCGCGCAGCTCGCCTTGGCGCGTTTGGAGCTGAATATGGGCAAGACAGCGCAAGCCCAGGCGCGTTGCCTTGGCGCGATGCAAGGGTTTCGCGAGCTCGTGGCGCTGGACCCGACCAATCGCCGTTGGCGGGAGTTTTTGCTGGTCGGGCAGCTCGACACCGTCGACCACGCCCTCGGCACGCGCCAACTGGCCAAGGCGCGAGCCGCCCATGCTCACGCCTCCGGTCTGTTGGCCAGTTTCGGCTCCGACGGCGGAGCCCATGCGTGGCGCGTCGATCTGGACGGGCGCCATAGTCAGCAGGAAATCATGCTGGCGAATCTTGCTGATGACTCTGCGAGGGTGCGAAGACTCGCGTTGCAATTGCTGGACCGCCTACAGCGCACTCCCGAAACGCGCGACGCCAGGTCGAGCCGCCTGGCTCTCCAAGGCTTTGCCTATCTGGCGGCGGGGCAGGAGGCGTCGGCGGTGTCTATCCTGTCGCCGAGGCGCGCATCGCTCAGTCCCGCCAGCCTTGATGTTCTTGCCCGTGCTCATCTTGCTCTGGGGCAACGTGATCAGGCCCAGCGGATTGTGAGCGCTCTACAAAATCAAGGCTACGCCCACCCTGAGTTCCTTGCCTTTTGGCGAAACTCACCTTCAGTTCATCATGTCAAATAAAGGAGTCGACATGATAGAAGAACCTATGCCCGCCAAGATTGTTACCCTTGTTGTCGGGTTTGATGAAAACTTCAATTTCGTAAATCTCGTTGACCCGGCGCAACCGAAGCCGCTGTTTCTTGATCTGAGTGAGCGTTGCCAGCTCGTCTTTATTTTGAGTGGCGACCTGATTGAGGCTGGTTGGAAATTCCAAAAACGACCTATCCATGTGAATGATGATTTTGGGATCAATTTTTCCAGCTATCTTTGGGTAAGGGAATATTACGGAAGCGAAATTCCCAATCATGTATGTTTCAAGATAATCTACGAATGTAATCGCATGGGTGACTATACTTATAGTCTGTTCATGCAGGATGCTCATGAGCAGAAAATTGCCCTCGACCCAAAAATCCGGAACGGGGCCGGAGAGGTTCCCTGATTGAGTTTACAGTCTTCGACAAGGATCAGGTCGCCGCGCTAATCCAGCGCGGCGAGATTCTTGCCGCCTATGACATCGCTCACGCCGCCCTCGAGGCGGGCGAGACCGATCGAGATGTAGCACACAAGGCCGTGCTCTGCCTGGCGCGGGCTGGCGCGCTTGATTTTGCGCGCACCGAGTATGTGCGCCTGGGTCTGGATCGCGCCCGGGACGATCCAGACGTCGTCGCCCTGGGCGCCCGGCTCCTGAAGGATGTCGCCCTGGGGGCGCACGGTCCGCGCCGGGCGGCTTTCGCCAGGGCTTCGGCCAGGCGCTATCAAGACCTGTTCCAGAGGTTCGGCGGCCTGTACGGGGCGATCAATGCCGCGACCATGACCCTGGTCGCCGGAGATCACGCCGGTGGTCGAGCGCTGGCCGCAGCGGCGCTAGAGGTCTGTGAACTGCAGGGACTGACCGGCGAGGCGGCCTACTATGAAGCCGCCAGTCGGGCCGAGGCCCGGTTTCTGACCGGAGATCTGGAGGCTGCGCGCGCGACCCTGGCCGAAGCCCTCGCCTTCGCGCCGCAGGCTTTCGCCGCCCATGCCTCGACCTTGCGGCAACTGGAAATGCTGTGTCGCGAGACCGGCGTGAAGTCTGACTGGTTGGCGCCGTTCCGGCCGCCGGTCTGCGCGCATTTCACTGGCCACATCTTCGACGCGGCGCGCGCTGGCGCCTTGGCCGGCGGGCGCGATAGCGACCTGCGCCACGATATAGACCGCCTGCTGCGGCAGCAGCGTATCGGGTTCGCCTATGGTGGTCTGGCTGCAGGCGCCGACATCGTCTTCGCGGAGGCTCTGCTGGAGGCCGGCGCCGAACTGCACGTGGTCTTGCCCGTGGCT
Organism: Caulobacter sp. FV2ps19; assembly: GCF_058681035.1. NCBI lineage: Bacteria > Pseudomonadati > Pseudomonadota > Alphaproteobacteria > Caulobacterales > Caulobacteraceae > Caulobacter > Caulobacter sp. FV2ps19. The sequence goes on from NZ_CM178729.1 coordinate 1,325,131, forward strand.
CTGGAGTCCTTTGTGGCCGTCTCCGTGGCGCCGTTCGGGGAGCGCTGGGTCGAACGCTTTGAGCGGTGCCTGGCCCGCGCGACCTCCGTGCGCTACGCGTCGCGCGATCGCTATGCGGGCGACGACCAGGTTTTTGCCTATGCCAGCCAAATCGCCATGGGGTGTGCCGTGCTACGCGCCCAGACCCTGGCGACCGAGGCGATCCAGGTGGCTGTCTGGGACGGACACGAGACGACCCGGCCCGCGGGCGTCGCGGTCGATCTGGCCTATTGGGCCCGAGGCGGCCGCCGGCGAGCGATCGTCGACGTCCGGCGTCCCTCGCCGGTCCTGTCGCCTGGTGGGGGACACCCGAAGGAAGCAGGACCTGCCCAGCGGGCGATGAAAGCGATGCTGTTCGCCGACGTAAAGGGTTTCGGGGCCCTCAGTGACGACCAGATCCCGGCGTTTATCGAAGTGGTGATGGGGCAGATGGCCAAGGCTGTCGAAGGCCTAGCCGGACCGCCCTGCCATATCGAGACCTGGGGCGATGGCCTGTTCCTGGTGTTTGATCACCCGATCGACGCCGCGCTCGCCGCCCTTTCGCTTCTGGAGGCGCATCGCGCGCTGGATCTCCGCGCCCATGGCCTGCCACGCAGCCTGGGCCTTCGGATCGGCGGCCATTACGGGCCGGTGCATCTGCGTATCAACCCCCTCACCAAGACCCTGGCCGTGATCGGCGCCCATGTGGTGGTCGCAGCGCGCATCGAGCCCGACGTCGCCCCGGGGTCGGCCTGCGTCAGCGAGGCCCTGGCCGGAGCGCTGGCGACCTTTCACGGCGACCGCGTAAACTGTGGCTATGTCGGGCGCACCCAGGGCCACAAGGGCTTTGCCGCGACCGCGATCTTCAATCTGACGCGCGCCTGATCTTCCAGACGGCGCAAGCTCCGCCGTCTTTTTGCGGCCTTGTGCAAATCCTCACAGTCATGCGCGGGCCTCTGCAACATGGTCCGGATGTCGGCCGCGACGATTAAGCGCAGGCGGCTGCAAAACGTCTCTGTCGACCGCCATCGTTGGAGCACCGCCATGACCGACACAGCTCTCGGCTCGCCTCCGCCGCGGGTTCGATAGGCTACCTCGGGCCCGACCTCCCCCATTGGTCGGGCCTGCTTTTCTCAACCGCATTGTGGCGGTCGCGCTTTGAACGCCGCGATCGCCCATGCTGCCCCAGGAACCGCGCCATGCCTCTCGAACACGTCCGTTTCCCCGACCACCCGGTGGTCCCACCGCGTTCCGCCGCCCAGTTTTCGGACGCGGCGCTGATCGTCTTCACGCACGCCTTGAAGGTCTGGGCCCGCGAACAGGGCGTCGCGGAGCACGATCTGCCGGGTCTCTCGGAAGTCGTCGCCGAATTCGCGGATGCGGCGATCCGAGATTATCGGCGCTGAAGCGATGACGATGGGTAAGCCCTTTCTCATCGGCTCTGCGCAAGTCGGTTCGGTCCAGGCCAAGGGTGTTTGGGCCACCCGCAAAAACCCGAGCTTTTTGCCTGGGGTCAGGGGATAGGACGTGCAGGGAACTTACGCTTTTTTGAGCCTGGTCGGCAGTCCGATAGCGGGGATGGCGGTGAAGGTTCTATGGATTGCCCTGATCCTCGCCGTGGGTTTTGCGGGGGGGCGGTTCTATGGTTCGGATGCTCGCCTGGCGCATGCCAGACGGCAGACCGCCGAGGTGGCCGCTGAGCTGGATCGCGCGCTGGCCGAGTTGGCCGTGACACGCGACGACGTCTCCAGACTGGAGCGTGATCTGGCTGAGCGCAGTGAAAGCGCCCGACTCGGCATGGCCTCGGCCGACCGGCGTCTGGCCGAGGCGCAACGCGCGGTGGGGCGCGCCGAAGGGCTTGCTCGGGCGCGGGAGACGCGCATCAAGACCCTGCTGGCGGCCAGCCCCCGGTCTGGCGAGGGGCGCTGCGAGGCCGCCAACCGGCTGATCACCGAGGCTCTCAGAGGGCAAAGCTTGTGACCTCGCCGTCCCTCTGAGGCGAGGACTGTGAAAAAAATGGCGGCCCGGAAGGGACTCGAACCCCTGACCTTCGCTTTAGGAAAGCGCTGCTCTATCCTGCTGAGCTACCGGGCCGCGCGCCGCGCGGGCAGGGGTCAATAGCGCAGGAAGGCGGGCTTGCGAACCCCGTCCGAACGGGGGACGGAATGGGACTGCTGGGACGCCTTAAATCACTGTACGTGCAGGTGCTGATCGCCATCGCGCTGGGCATCCTGGTCGGAGCCCTTTGGCCGACCGTGGGCGTGGGGCTCAAGCCCCTGGGCGACGCCTTCATCAAGCTGGTCAAGCTGGTCATTGCGCCGGTGATCTTCTGCACCGTCGCCGGCGGCATCGCCCGGATGGGCGACATTAAGGCCTTCGGACGGGTCGGGGTGAAGGCCCTGATCTATTTCGAGGTGGTCTCGTCGGTGGCCCTGGTGATCGGGCTGGTCGTCGGGCGCACCGTGCAGCCGGGACGGGGCTTCAATATCGATCCCGCCACCCTGGATCCGGCGATCGCCGCCGGCTATCTGGCCAAGGCCCAGCATGGCGAGGGGCTGGTCGCCTATCTGCTGCACCTGATCCCGGACACCTTTTTCGGCGCCTTTGCCGAGGGCAATCTGCTGCAGGTGCTGGTGATCGCGGTTCTGACCGGCTTTGCCTGTACGCGGATGGGGCCGTTCGGCGACAAGGTGGCTGACGGTCTGGAAGACCTGGCCAAGCTGTTCTTCGGCATCATCCATGTGGTGGTGCGGTTTGCGCCTCTGGGCGCCTTCGGGGCCATGGGCTTCACCATCGGCAAGTACGGGATCGACGCCCTGGTGCAGCTGGGCGCCCTGGTGGCGACCTTCTATCTGACCGCCCTGATCTTTGTTTTGGTGGTGCTGGGCGCGATCGCCGCCGCCGCCGGGTTCTCGATCCTGAAGTTCCTGGCCTATATCCGCGAGGAGCTGCTGATCGTGCTGGGCACCAGTTCCTCCGAATCGGTGCTGCCCCAGATGATGGAAAAGCTGGAGCGGCTGGGGGCGCGCAAGTCGGTGGTCGGGCTGGTGATCCCCACGGGCTACAGCTTCAATCTGGACGGCACCAATATCTACATGACCCTGGCCACCCTGTTCCTGGCCCAGGCCACCAACACCCCTCTGACGATCTGGCAGGAGCTGAGCCTGCTGGGCGTGGCCATGCTGACCTCCAAGGGGGCCAGCGGCGTGACCGGGGCCGGCTTCATCACCCTGGCCGCCACCCTGGCGGTGGTCCCCGACATCCCGATCGCCGCCCTGGCGGTGCTGGTCGGGGTCGACCGGTTCATGAGCGAGTGCCGGGCTCTGACCAATCTCGTCGGCAATGGCGTGGCCACCCTGGTGGTGGCGCGCTGGGAAGGCGCCCTGGATCGCCGGCAGCTGGCGCGGGAGCTGGATCGCGGGCCGGGCGCGTCCGCGGCGCAGATCGCCTCCGAGACCGGACCGGGGCCTACAGCGCCTTGATCGCCACATAGGCCGCCGTCAGCAGCACCATGATCGCGAAGGCGCGTCGGGCCAGGGTGGCCCGCGTCGCCAGGGCGCGGGCCACCGGCACGCCCGCAAAGGCCCCCGCGCCGCCGCCGATGATCAGCGCCAGGAAGATCGGAGCATTGACCAGGCCGGCGGCGGCGTAGCTGAGGCTGGTGGCCGCGCCAAACAGCGCCACCGAGGCCAGGGACGAGGCGGCGGCGTTGGCCAGGGTCATGCCGGTGGCCGCCATCAGGCCTGGCGCGATCAGAAAGCCGCCGCCGATCCCGAAGAAGCCCGCCGCCAGCCCGGTTCCCAGGCCGATCGGGGCCAGTTTCAGGGTCATGGTCGGGGTCAGGCGCACGTCCGGGTCGCCGGCGGTCTTGCGCGGCAGCAGCATGGAGAGGGCGATCGCGGCCATCACGCCGGCAAAGCCCAGCAGCAGGGTGGCGCCGTCCAGGCGCTTGGCCAGGTCCGCGCCCAGCAGGGCGCCGGCCAGGCCCGCCCCGGCGAAGGTCAGGGCGCAGGGCCATTTCACCGCCCCGGCCCGAGCCTGCAGGGTCAGGCCGACCAGGGCGTTGACGCTGACCGCCGCCGCCGAGGTGCCGATGGCCACATGCGGATCGCGCACGCCGACCACATACAGCAGCAGGGGCGTGGCCAGCACCGAGCCGCCGCCGCCGAACACCGATAGCAGCAGGCCGATCAACGCGCCGCCCAGGCCGGCGATGAGGAGTTGTCCGATATCCATGGTCCGCGCCTCCTAGTCCGCCGCCAAGTCGTCTGCCGCCAAGTCGTCTGCCGCCAAGTCGTTCGTCGCCAAGGGGCAATAGATCTCGCCCAGGGTGGTCACCACCCGCGCGGCGGCCGGGTCGTTGATCCGGTACCAGATGGTCGCACCGTCACGGCGGGTGGCCACGACGCCCTCGTCGCGCAGCACGGCCAGGTGTTGCGACAGGGCCGACTGCGACAGGCCGACGGTCGGCTGCAATTGCCCCACCGATTGCTCGCCCTGGGCCAGTCGGCACAGGATCATCAGTCGCCGCTCATTGCCCAGCGCCTTGAGCAGGCGGGCGGCCTGGCCGGCGCGGGCCTCGAGCTGGGCGATGTCCAGGGTGGCGAAATCGAACATGCGGCAGATATATCAGTTGATTCTAAATTAGCAATCACTAATATAAAGCCATGACCCAAGCTCACAGCCTCCCGGCCCCGGCCCCGATCACGGTGCAAGCCTTCTTCGATCCGGCCACCCATACGGTCAGCTATCTGCTGGTCGATCCCGACACCCACGCCGCGGCGATCATCGATCCCGTGCTGGATTTCGAGCCCAAGGCGGCGCGGCTGTCGACCACCTCGGCTGATCGGCTGCTGGCGGCCCTGGCCGAGCAGGGGCTGACCCTGCAGTGGATCCTGGAGACCCACGCCCATGCCGACCACCTGTCGGCGGCGCACCATCTGCGGGCCGCGACAGGCGCGCGCATCGTGATCGGCGAGCACATCACCCAGGTGCAGCGCGGCTTTGCCGCCCTGTTCGAAGCCGACGATGTCGACCTGTCGGGCGGCGCCTTCGACCGTCTGGTTCGCGAGGGCGACCAGATCCCGCTGGGCGGACAGCAGATCTCGGTTCTGCACACGCCGGGCCATACGCCCGCCTGTGTCAGCTACCGGATCGACGACGCCATCTTTGTGGGCGACACCCTGTTCATGCCCGACTACGGCACGGCGCGGGCCGACTTCCCCGGCGGCGACGCGGCCACCCTGTATCGCTCGATCCGCAAGATCCTGGCCCTGCCGCCGCAAACCCGGATCTTCGTCGGCCACGACTATCTGCCGGCCGGCCGTGACACGCCGGGCTGGGAGACCACGGTCGCCGAGCAGCGGGCGGGCAATGTCCATGTTCATGACGGCGTCGATGAGGCGACGTTCGTGGCGATGCGCCAGGCCCGCGACGCCACCCTGGCCGCGCCGATCCTGATCCTGCCGGCCCTGCAGGTGAATATCCGCGCCGGCGCCCTGCCGCCGGCCTCGCCCGGCGGCCGGGTGTTCCTGAAACTGCCGGTCAATGCGCTGTAGGGGCAGGGTTATGATCCGTGTACGTCTTATCGACTTCACGCGGATCACCGCTGAAGGGATGGGAAGGGCTGCGGAGCGTCCGGGCCTCGCCCGGATGTGAGTGTTTTTAAGTACCGTTTCGACGAAGACGAACGCTCCGCGTAGCCGTTATTCGGAAGCATCGCCGGGATTGGCGGGGTTTTAACCCGCTCCGGTAGCTAGGCCCCCGACGGGCAGGGTGTTGGCGCACCCCGGACCGCATGGGCGATTTCAGCCCATGCCTGTTGCGCGTCATCGGGCGTCGGCGAGGGGAGTTCCCGGCGGTCCGGGCCTGGCCTCAACACGGCGTCCTCGAAGGGACCGTCCCGCTCAGCCAGACCCCGCCGGGCCTTCGACGACGGCCGACGGGCGCTACCCGCTCGACCACCCCTGCCAGTCGCAACGGTCGCCGTACGTGCGCCCTTCCCGTGCTGTCAGGTGAGATTGATTATGCAGGCGGTTTGAACGCGGAGCATTGGCGCGCTCGATTATTTTTTAGAGCGTTGATCGGGTTGAGGTTTGTTTCGGAATCGACGGGGATAAACTGCGCCCAATCCCCCTACTTGCCCCCTACGGGCTGCGGAGCTTGTCCTCGGGCGCGCTTCGCGCGACCCGGGGGCAGCCGTCTTCCCCCTCCGGGGGAGGACGACCTGCGCAGCAGGTCAGGAGGGGGCCTGCGGCGTCGGCCGGGTAAACGACACGGGGCGTCGGCTTTCGGGAAGGAAGCCAAGGTGTGCTTTCGAGCCAAGTCGGTTGTCAACGCCGTGCGTCCTTCGAGGCCCGCTGCGCGGGCGCCTCAGGATGAGGCGCTTTTGGGCGACTGAATTCCTCATCCTGAGGTGCGAGGCGTAGCCGAGCCTCGAAGGACGCAGTGTGGCGCCCGCTTCCCCACTCCAAGCGGACTACCCAAGAGTCCGCTCAAGCGGCGCGAAGCTCACGCGTCGCCACCCCATCGCCCGAAGAAAAACGCCCCCCGCCGTGAGGCGGAGGGCGTTGAATTTCTAGCCGGTCGCGCCTGGAATCAGGCGGCGGCCGCCGCAGCGGCCGGAGCCGGGGCGGCCTTGACCAGGGACTTGGTCAGGATGCCGATGGCGGCGTCGCGGTCGATGCGTTCGATGGCGGCGACTTCGCGGGCCATGCGGTCCAGGGCCGATTCATAGAGCTGACGCTCCGAATAGGACTGTTCCGGCTGGTTCTCGGCGCGGTGCAGGTCGCGAACGACCTCGGCGATCGAGATCAGGTCGCCCGAATTGATCTTGGCTTCATATTCCTGGGCGCGACGCGACCACATGGTGCGCTTGACGCGGGCGCGACCCTTCAGAGTGGTCAGCGCCTGGCTGACCACATTGCCTTCGGCCAGCGGGCGCAGACCGGCGGTCTTGGCCTTCTTGGTCGGGACGCGGAGGGTCATTTTCTCGTGGTCGAAGGTGATGATGTAGACTTCGAGCGACATCCCGGCCACTTCCTGGGTCTCGACACCCTGGATGCTGCCCACGCCGTGCGCGGGATAGACGACGTGATCGCCAACCGAGAATTCCAGACCGCTCTTGCTCATGTTCGTCCTCATCAATGCGAGCCCCACGGGCCCGGAACACCGTCTTTCCAGATCTGCCCTATAGAGACGGCTCAGCGTCCGCGGAAACTGGGCGCGGCGACCAAGCCAGGACAGGATTTGGAATTAACCTTTAAGACACCCTTCGCCTTCGATCGGGCGCGCCGGTTAAACGGCTCTTCGACAAAAAACGGACAGCCGCAAATTGCCGCGACCGTCACGCTGTCGAAGACAATAGCATAAAATTCAGCCTCATGAAAGGCTTGCGGCCGGTTCCGGAGAAGGAACGGTCGGGATCAGGAGCCTTTGCCGGGCTTTTCGCTGAAGTATTTCTCGAACTTGCCGGTCTCGCGCTCGAAGTCGTCACGGTCGGCGGGCGGCTCGCCCTTTACCGTGATGTTGGGCCAGACCTTGGCGTAGTCGGAATTGATCCGCAGCCACTTGCCGTCGGGCTCGTCCTCGGTGTCGGGCTTGATCGCGTCGACCGGGCACTCAGGTTCGCAGACGCCGCAGTCGATGCATTCGTCCGGATTGATGGCCAGGAAGTTCTCGCCCTCATAGAAGCAGTCGACCGGACACACCTCGACGCAGTCCATGTACTTACATTTGATGCAGGCGTCGGTAACGATGTAGGTCATCGAGAACTCGATTGAAGCTGACGGCGGTCGGGCGGCGGTTTTCGAAGGCGCGGGCCCGCTTGTCAATGCGGCTTGCTGTTCGCGGGACGCAGGAATTCTGTCCGCGCCGTCAGAGAGGGTCGCGAAACACCGCCCGGCGCGGGTGCGGCCGAACGCTGTTCATCCTTTCTTATCCTCGATGCGGTTCCATGACGTAAGGGGAAACGTCCACAGTCAAAAACGTCGGGAACTCGACATGCTGACGCCAGGCGGCCGCCGTCGTCCCACGCGGGACCGCGCCGCCTGGCTGTCACGACCGCCCAGCCGCCCTCACGTCACCACCTCATACAGCGCCCGCGCCTCGCTGGCCGACCCGCGGCGGTCTCCGGACGCCAGCACCCGCACGGCGATGATCCGGCCGCCCAGGGCGAACACCAGCCCGTCGCCGGCCTTCAGGGTTCGCGACGGCTTGTCGACGCGGCTCTCGACGCCGGCCCGGGTCAGCCGGATGCGGCCTTCCTCGACGAAGCGGCAGGCCATGGAGCGGGTCTTGAAGAACCGCGCGCGCCACAGCCACACATCGGCGCGACAGGCCTCGTCGGCCGCCTCGTTCAAGAACCGCTCCCCTGGACGGCGGCTTTCGGCGCGGCCTTCCGCCGGCGGGGGCGCTTGCGGCGCGGCGGCGGCTCGGTGAGCTTGGCCAGGGCGGCGAAGGGCGAGTCGGGGCGGGCGACCACCGGCTTGGGCTCAAGCCTGGCGGCGCCGCGCCGCTTCCAGACGATCGGGTCGCCGGCCTTGGGGCGCAGGGCCGGGGTGTAGTCGAGCGCCCGCAGCACGGCCGAGGCCTGGGGGGCGGTCCAGCCCAGGCTCTCCAGCGCCGAGTCGGTCAGGACCACGCCGCCGGGACGCTGCTCGGCGCGCAGCAGGTCGTCCAGCCGCTCCAGCATCTCGACCGGGACGGTGAAGGCCCCGACCACACGCAGGCCGCTGGCGGCCAGGTCTCGCGCCGAGGGGGCGGGGGAGGGCAGGGCGGCCAGTTTCGCCAGGTCGCCGCGCCAGCCGCCCGGCGTCAGGGCCCGCACGCAGGCCAGGGCCTCGGCGCGCAACATGGCCGGCAGATACAGGCTGAAGGCGCCGATGCGGACACCCAGCGCCTTGAGGGTCCGGCGCTCGGCCTGGCTGAGGGCTTTCAGTTCGGGGTCGACCGGACGCTTGTCCAGCAGGCCGCCGGCTTCCAGCAGCCGGTGGGCCAGGCCGCGCGGCAGGCCCCGCAGCTCGGACCCGGCCAGGGCGCGTTCCAGCTTGCGCAGCGGGGCCAGATGACGGTCGACTTCGGCGACCAGGAAGGCGTCCAGCCGCCGCTCGGCCCGTTCGCGCACCGCGCCGGGACCCAGATCGCCCAGCAGCCGGGCCCGAGGCGATAGCAGCTCTGAGCCGGCTCGCACGACGCCGGCGATCTCGCCGCGCCACAGGATGGCGCTGTCGGGGCTGAGCGCGAAGGCGTCGTCCGGCTCGGCGCTGAGGGCCCCCAGGCGGCGGGCGATCTCGGGGCCGACAGCGCGGACGGCGGCGTTGCGCAGGGCCTTTTCCTCCAGCGCGCTGGCCCCCTTTTCGGGGGTGAAGGTGACGCCGGCCAGGTGACCGACCACATGGCCCTCGACCGTCACCGCGCCGTCCTGGCCCACCCCGGCCAGCATCGTCTCGCGCTCGCCCAGCTGGCGCATCAGCACGCTGGTGCGCCGGTCGATGAACCGGGCCATCAGCTTTTCGTGCAGGGTGTCGCTGATGCGGTCTTCCAGCTGCCGGGTCAGGCCCTGCCAGTGCGCCGGATTGGCCAGCCAGTCCTGGCGGTTGGCGATATAGGCCAGGGTGCGCACGCCCGACAGCCGCCCGGCCAGGCTGTCGATCTCGCCGTCGACGCGGTCCAGGGCCTTGAACTGGCTGCTGATCCAGTCTTCCGGCAGGCGCTTCTTGCCGGTGGTCAGGTCGTCGAACAGCGTCTTGACCATCCGCTGATGGTCATCGTCGGTGGTCTTGCGGAAGTCGGGCGTCTGGCATACGTCCCACAGCCTTAGCAGGGCCGAGCGGTCGGCCTTGCAGCGGGCGATCACGTCGTCCTGCTGTGACAGCTTGCGCAGGGTGCGCTCGTCCAGCACCTCGTTGGACAGGGTCAGGCCGGCGCGGCCGGGGCCCTGGCCCAGCGACTTGAGCAGCAGCGGCAGCGAGCCGAAGTCCAGCCGCGTATTGCGCCATTCGGCGGCGATGATCGGCTCGAACTGGTGGCCCTCCACGCTGTCGACCAGATCCTCGTCCATCTCGTCGCAGTCGCCGGTGACCCCGAAGGTGCCGTCGCGGGTATAGCGCCCGGCGCGGCCGGCGATCTGGCCCACCTCCTGCGGGTGCAGCCAGCGGGTGCGCACGCCGTCGAACTTGCGCAGGCCGGCGAAGGCCACATGGTCGACATCCATGTTCAGGCCCATGCCGATGGCGTCGGTGGCCACCAGGAAGTCGACCTCGCCGCTCTGATAGAGCGCCACCTGGGCGTTGCGGGTGCGGGGGCTCAAGCTGCCCATGACCACGGCCGCGCCGCCTCTCTGCCGACGGATCAATTCGGCGATGCCGTAGACGGCGTCGGTCGAGAAGGCCACCACCGCGCTGCGCCGGGGCAGGCGGGTCAGCTTCTTGGAGCCGGCATAGGACAGGTTGGAGAACCGCTCGCGCGACACGATCTCGGCCTCGGGCAGCAGGCGGCGGATCAGCGGGGCCATCGTGCCGGCCCCCAGCAGCATGGTCTCGAACTTGCCCCGGGCGTGCAGCAGGCGGTGGGTGAAGATGTGGCCGCGCTCGGGATCGGCGCACAGCTGGATCTCGTCGATGGCCAGGAACTCGACCTCGCGGGCCAGGGGCATGGCCTCGACGGTGCAGACGAAATAGACGGCGCGCGGCGGGGTGATCTTCTCCTCGCCGGTGATCAGGGCGACGGACGCCTTGCCGCGCAGCTTGACGATCCGGTCATAGATCTCGCGGGCCAGCAGCCGCAGCGGCAGGCCGATCATGCCCGAGCCATGGCCCAGCATCCGCTCGACGGCCAGATGGGTCTTGCCGGTGTTGGTCGGCCCCAGCACCGCGGTGAGCTTGGAGGGCGCAAGGCCTGTCGAACGGTCGCTCATGGCCTCAAGGTGGTGCGGGAATCGGGGCGAGGCAAGCGTAAGCGCGGGGCGCTCGACCCCCAGACTTGCCGATAAGTGACACTCCGGGGAAAATTTCATTTGTATCGGTAGTGTAATGCTGGCGTGCGTTTGGGTGCTTAGCCAAAACCTTGAAGCTGAGTTCGAGGTCCTGAATGCCCATGTCATCGCTGCTCCTGTTGGCCGCCGTCGCGGCGCAGACGCAGCCCGCGTCATCGCCGGAGGCCGTCGGGCCCAACACCGTCGACAGCATCACGGTCTCGGCCGCCCCGCGTGGCGAGGCCCGGGGCGGTCAGCAACCGATCGTGGCCTACGACGCCGCGCAGATCCAGGCGTTCGGCGCGTCCACCATCGACGAGCTGGTCCAGCTGCTGGAAGCCCAGACCAGCAGCGCCCGCGGCGGCTCGCCGGTGTTCCTGATCAATGGGCGACGCATCTCGGGCCCGCGTGAATTTCGCGGCCTGCCGACCGAGGCGATCGAGCGGTTCGAGATTCTGCCCGAGCAGACGGCGCTGTCCTATGGCTATTCGGCCGATCAGAGGGTGGTGAACATGATCCTGCGCGAGCGTTTTCGCTCGGTGTCGGAACTGGCCGAGCTGCAGGCGCCGCAGGCGGGCGGCCAGATCGTCGCCAGCTCGCGGGCCAACGCCCTGCGCATCCGCGACGGCGCGCGCTGGTCGCTGAATCTGGACCTTTCGGGCCAGTCCCCCCTGTGGGAGACCGACCGCGACATCGATCGCTCCCAGACCGGCACGCCCTATGATCGTATCGGCAATGTCACCGGCGTCGTCGGCGGCGAGATCGATCCGGCCCTGTCGGCCCTGACCGGCGAGACGACCACCGTGGCGGCCGTGCCCACGTCCGCAGCGTCGGGCGGCGCCAGCCTGGCCGATTTCGCGGCGGGGGTCGGCGAGCCCCGCACCGGCGATCTCAGCGCCAACCGCACCCTGCTGCCGCGCAAGCGGGACGCGGTGCTGTCGGCGGTGATGAAAAGAGACATCTCGGCCAGCACGGGCCTGACCCTGAGCGGCAGTCTCGAGCGCGAAACCCAGACTCGCAGCCTGGGTCTTCCCACGGTCGAGCTGACCGTGCCGGGGAGCAGCGCCGCCTCGCCGTTCAGCCAGGATGTTACGCTCTATCGCTATGTCGATCTGCCCGGGGCGCTGCGCCGGCGGACCGACACCACCACGGCGGATCTGGCGGCCCTGGCCGACGGCTTCAAGGGCGACTGGTCCTGGACCGCGAGCGGGGCCTATCAACGGGTCGAGACCAAGACCCGCACCGGTCGCGGCGTCGACTCCACCACCCTGCAGGCGGATGTGTCGGCGGGCTTGGTCAATCCGTTCGGCGACATTGATGACGGGGTCTCGATCCTGGATCCGGCGGTGGCCCGGTCGGTGTCCGAAAGCCTGAACGGCGAGGCTGTCGTCAGCGGCGCGCTGGCCCAACTGCCGGCCGGCGCCCTGAGATCGACCTTCAAGCTGGGCGGCAGCCACACCAGCCTCGACAGCGTCAGCGACAATGGAGATGTCCACCAGGCCAGCAACCTGGCGCGGGATCAGGGCAGCGTTCAGGCCAGTCTCGACGCGCCCCTGCTGGCGCGCGGCGACGGCTTTGGCTCGCTCTCGGCCAATCTCAACCTGGCCTATGACCAGCTCTCCGACTTCGGCGGGCTGCATACCCTGGGGGCGGGGCTGAACTGGTCGCCCCTGGAGAAGCTGAGCCTCTCGGCCGACTACACCAACAAGCTCTCCGCCCCCAGCCTGTCCCAGCTTAACGACCCGACGGTGGTGACGCCCAACGCCTCGGTGTTCGACTATGTCAGCGGCCAGACCGTCGCCGTCACCAGCACGACCGGCGGCAATCCCGATCTGAAGGCCCCCGACAGCCGGATCCTGCATCTGGGCGGCAACTGGACGCCGTTCAAGGCGCAAGCCTTGCGGCTGAACCTCAACTGGACCCGCACCGAAACCCTCAATGGCGTCAGCAGCCTGCCCACCGTTACGGCGGCCCTGGAAGCCGCCCTGCCCGAGCGCTTCACCCGCGACGCCAGCGGCGTCCTGACCGCGATCGACGCCTCGCCGCTCAATATCGCCCGGCAGGTCAAGCAGGAGGTTTCGTGGGGTTTCACCTTCTCGCGCGCCTTCGGCAAGCCCATGGCCTTCCCGGTGCGACGTGGTCGACCGGGCGAAGGCCCGCCGGACGGTCTCCCGGACGGCCCCCCGCCCGAGGGCGGTCCGCCGCCGGGCGGCTTCAGCGGCGGTCCGCCCCCTGGAGGGTCTGGCGGCGGTCCGCCGCCTGGCGGGTTTGGCGGCCGGGGCGGTCCGGGCGGAGGGCGCGGCCCGTCCGCCGGCATGAAGCCTGGCCAGGGCATGCTGAATGTTTCGCTGACCAACACCTGGCGCCTGCAAAACGATGTGGTGATCCGCGATGGTTTGCCGACCCTGGATCTGCTGAACGGCGACTCGATTTCGGGAAGCGGCGGCGATCCCCGGCACGAGACGACCCTTCAGGTCGGCGCCTCACGCCAGGGCCTGGGCGGTTTCATCAACGCCAAATGGCAGTCGGGCACCCAGGTGTCCGGCGGCGCGACCGGCAGCGATCTGGCCTATCACGACCTGGCCAAGGTCAATCTGATGCTGTTCGCCAATCTGGGGCAGCGACGCGCGTGGGTGCAGAAACAGCCCTGGATGAAGGGCATGCGCGTCGGCCTGGGCGTCACCAACCTGTTCGACGCCCGTCAGAAGGTCACCCGCGCCGACGGCCTGCTGCCGGTGAACTACCAGCCCGACTATCTGGATCCGCAGGGCCGGGTGCTGCGGGTCAGCGTCCGCAAGATCCTGTTCTGAGGGGTGGGGAGCGGTTGGGCTTGGCGGGTTTGGCGAGCCGAAGCCAATTTGCTAGACTGGCGTGCGTTGAGGTGGCGAGGACGATCATGACCCGTCGAGCTTTCGGCAGCGGCGAGGGGCTGCCCGTCGATCCCGTCCGCGGCGCGATTGAAGACATGTTGAGCCGCTTGGCGGCTTTGCCCCGTCCCGCGCGTATCGAAGCGCGCGAACCGGCCCCCTGCCGGAGCGGCCGGGCCTCTGAGACTCTTGCCTTCCTGGGCCTTGTGCCCAGGACCCATGTTTGCGGCAGGCTTCGATGTGAGCGCTATTCACAGCTGAACGTCCCGGAACACTGACCCAAACCCGCATCGGCGGCGCCATGGATCCTGGGCACAAGGCCCAGGAAGGCTGGGTCTTTTAGCGCCAGATCCATAGGCGATAGCCCGTCTTAGCGCCGAAGGGAGTCATCCTTACATCTCACGGCGAGACGATCGCCGGTCTGGACAGGTTGCTCAAGGACGGCGCTTCGCGCCGCCGCGGAGCGGCCGGTCGAAGACCGGTCCTTGACCAACCTGCCCAGACCGGCACGCTGCAGCCTCCAAGAGATGTAAGGCGGGCTCTGCGCAGGCGCGCCGCTTGAAAGGCGGGTTTGCCTCCAGTTCGCCGCCTTAAAGGATTGACGGCGTTCGACTCGACAACGCATCGGCCAGGAGGGCCCATGACCTTCAAAACGTTCGAGGCACTATTAGAGACGGATTTCCGCAACAACTTTCAGGGCTCACTTCTTCCAGGTCGGGAGTTCGAGCGTATGAACGTCCGCGAGCACTATGATCTCGTTGCGGCCGTAGAGCTTCCGCAGAGAGTCGATGAAGAAATCCGCGCGATGTTCAACCGTGCTCGGAGCGCAGTGCTATACGCTTGGTTTACATACGAGCTTTCTGTCCTCGGGGAGCAATACGCGCTTGCGACGCTGGAGGCGGCGCTTCGCCTGCATTATCAGCCGCAGAAGCGAACAACCCTCGCGCCGCTGATCCGGCGCGCTGTGGCGGACGGTATCTTCCCCGCCTCGATTGGCGACATTGACGGCCGTCCACCGTGGCTGTCGCATCTCCGCAACTACTGGGCGCATGGGGCGAACAGCTTTGGCACTCCCCTGCTTGCTTGCGGGACGCTTCGTGAATGCGCCGGCCTAATCACGCGTCTTGCCGATGCGCCTGCACCCCCGGCGGGTACACCCTAAATTGCGCTCAGATCCCTTAGTTGTGCCGTAACCGAGCTCCTCCCGCCCCCTCACTTCTCAAACACCACCACCCCATCCACCACCGTCAGCACCGGCTGGGCGGTTAGGATCTCCGCCGGCGCCACCGTCATCAGGTCCTTGGAAAACACCGTGACGTCGGCCTTCTTGCCGGCCTCCAGCGTGCCGCGCTCGCCTTCGGCGAAGGCGGCATAGGCCGGGGCCCAGGTCAGCATCTTCAGGGCCTGGGCGCGGCTGACGGCCTCTTCCAGATGCCAGTCTTCGTTGGCGAAGCCGTCCAGGCTGTGGCGATAGACGGCGGCGTAGAACTCGATGCGCGGGTCGCCGACCTCGACAGGAGCGTCCGAACCGGCGGCGACGACCGCGCCGCTTTTCAGCATGTCGTTCCAGCGATAGCCCTCGTGCAGGCGATCCTTGCCCAGGCGGGCGGGGGCGAAATAGAGGTCGCCGATGGCGTGGCTGGGCTGCATCGAGGCGATGACCCCCATCTTGGAAAAGCGCGGCAGGTCGGCGTCGGAAACGATCTGGGCGTGCTCGATGCGCCAGCGGGCGGCGGTGTCGCCCCCCAGGCTTTGCTCGAACCAGTCCAGGGTCATGCGGTTGCCGCGGTCGCCGATGGCGTGCATGGCTACCTGGGCATGGACGGCCTTGGCCGCCTTCATCAGTTCAAGCCCCTTGTCGCGCGGGGTCAGTTGCAGGCCCAGGCCCTCGGCGTCGCTGTAGGGCTCCAGCAAGGCCGCGCCGCGCGAGCCCAGGGCGCCGTCCATATAGAGCTTGATCCCGCGCGTGCGGATCAGGCCGGTGGCGTCCTCGAACGGGCCCTTGGCCAGCACCTGGGCCGCGCCGCCGGGGTCCATATAGTTGTCGACGCGGATCTGGAATTTTCCGCTGGAGGCCAGACCGGTCAGCAGGGTCAGGTCGTCGGCGTCGACACTCATATTGCCCAGGCCCGTCCAGCCGCGCGAGGCGTAGAGCGTCCCGGCCTTTTCCAGCGCCTGGCTTTTCAGGGCGTCCGAGGGCGGCGGGATGACGCCGGCCACCAGGGACTGGGCGTGGTCGATCAGCATGCCGTCGGGCACGCCGTCGGGGCCCTTGAGGATCTGACCGCCGGCCGGGGCGGCGGTGTCGCGGGTGACGCCGGCCTTCGCCAGGGCGGCGCTGCTGGCGACCACGGCGTGACCGTCGGACCGCTCCAGCACGATCACGCGGCCGGGCGCGGCGCGGTCGAGGTCGGCGCGGTTGGGGAAGCGCTTTTCGGGCCAGTGGGTCTCGATCCAGCCGCGTCCATAGATCGGCCCGTCCGGATGGGCGGCGGCATAGGCGGCCACCGCCTTGACCAGAGCGTCGACCGAGCCGGTCTGGTCGAGGTTCAGGGTCAGCTCGCGCAGGCCGATGCCGGTCAGGTGGGCGTGGGCGTCGACAAAGCCTGGAAAGGCGGCCGCGCCCTTTAGGTCGATGTCGCGGGCGTCCTTGGCCGCCCTGGACCGGGCCGTGGCCAGATCGCCGACATAGAGGAGGGTCTTGTCGCGGATCAGGATCGCCTGGGCGTCCGGCGTCGCGTCGACGCCGGTGTGGATGGGGCCGCCATGGATCAGCAGGTCGCCGGCGGTCGCGGTTGAAAGACTGGCGCTGGCCAGCAGGGCGGCCACGGGGGCGGCGAGGAGGATGGGGCGCACGGCGATCTCCGACAGCAAGAAGCGGAAATCGTAGGGCGCCGCTCGAAAGCCGCAACCGCAATGGTATAAATGCGCCATGCAGGGACGGGCTTTCGTACTTTTTGACACGGTGATCGGCCGCTGTGGCGTCGCCTGGGGCGCGGCCGGCCTGATCGGCCTGCAATTGCCCGAGGCGGCGCCGGGCGCGGCCTGGGCCCGGCTGCGCAAGCGCTTTCCCGACGCGGTCGAGGGTTTGCCGCCGCCAGAGATCGAGCGGCTCATCGCGCGGGTGCGGGAGGTTCTGGCCGGCGGTCGCGACGACCTGACCGATATCGCGCTGGATCTGGTCGAGACCCCCGACTTCAACCGCCGGGTCTATGAGATCGCCCGCGCCATAGGTCCGGGCGAGACCTCGACCTATGGCGAGGTGGCGCGGGCCATGGGCGAGCCGGGCGCGGCGCGGGCGGTGGGCAAGGCCCTGGGCGAGAATCCCTGGCCGATCGTGGTGCCTTGCCATCGGGTGCTGGCCGCGTCTGGCCGGATGGGCGGCTTTTCGGCTGACGGCGGAATCTCCACCAAGGCCCAGCTGCTGACCCTGGAGCGGGCCAGGACCAGCACGGCGCCGACCCTGTTTGATCTGGAATTCTCGGTGGCCCCGCCCAAGGGGGCTTGAGGGCGAGCTGGGATGGGGAGGCGGGGTTAACGCCGTTCGCCGAACCGGCGAACAGGCGCGAAACGAATCATGACCGAATCAGCGACATCGGCCAATTCAGTGTTTGTTCCCTACTACCCATTGTAGCTCAATTCGCATTAACCACAAATGGCTTGTGAAGCTTACCCTGCGTCAGTGGAACAGGCGGCGCTGATCCGCTTGGCGTTCATGGTGGCGGCCAGCGGTATGCCGTTGATGGTCTTCATCTTGACGTTCAGGGTGAAGCTCTCGGGCGTGTAGGAGCCCTTGGCGGTCACCGGGGCCACGCGGCCCTTCTTGTCGGTCCAGGTCCCCTGCAGCCGGATCGCGCCGTCCTTCACCACCCGGGTGTCGTAGTCGCAGGTATATTTGCGGGTGCAGATGCCCTTGGCGAACTGCTCGACATCGCTGGGCTTGAGGCAGCGCGACTCATCCCCGGCCGGGATGGGGCCTACGCGGTAGCTGTAGGCCCATTGACCGGGCAGGATGGTGGTCGAGGCCGGTTGGGCGGCCAGGGCCGCGCCGGCGGCGCAGGCGAGGCCGGCGGCGGCCAGGGCGATGGCGGTCAGACGCATGGATGCAGGCTCCTTCATGGGCCTCTCTATATAGGAGCGTCGATGAACCGTCGTTGAAGGCGGTCTTGGGGCGCCCTTCATCCACGGCGTGTGGTCGGCAAGCGGCCTGGCGTCTTGACTCGGCAGGCGCCCTTCGCCTATATCGCCCGCTCTCGCGCAGCGGCTTGTCCCTGACGCGCCGAAATTCATGTATGCGGAGCGCTTGCTTCGCCCAGCCAAGGTAACGTCATGTCGCGCCGCTGCGAACTCACCGGTATCGGTCCGATGGTCGGCCACAATGTGAGCCACTCGAACATCAAGACCAAGCGCCGCTTCCTGCCGGCCCTGTCGCCCGCAACCCTGGCGTCGGACTCGCTGGGCCAGACCTTCCGTCTGCGCATCAGCAACGCCGCCCTGCGCACCCTGGACTACAAGGGCGGCCTGGACGTGTTCCTGCTGGGCGCCAAGGACGAGAACCTCTCGCCGCGCGCTCTGAAGATCAAGGCGCAGGTCAAGGCGAAGGCCAAGGCCGCCGCTGTGGCCGTCGCCGCCTAAGGCGCGACGACCTAGCTTCGATCTGATCGACCTGTCGAAAGGCCCGCGAGGCGATCCTCGCGGGCCTTTCCGCGTCTGGAGCCCGGCGACTTGCCGCTGGTCGGGCGGCGGCGCGTGCGATCGCCGGGACGGCCTCGAGAGGGCGGGCGGGCCTGGAGGGCGGATCGGCCTTCGCGGGCGGCCTGGGAGGGCTCCCCGGGGCTCTGTGGCCCTGATCCCGCGACCGTTGGCCTTCTCGCCCACGACAGGCTCTCCGCCCCGGACAAAGCAAAGCCCGGCGCGGGGACCGCGCCGGGCTTGGTACGCTTACTGAAAGCTTGGGTCGGCTTAGCGGGCCGAAACCGAGGCCGAGGCCGGGTTGGCGGCGTTATAGGCGTTCAGGGCCGGGCTCTTGATCTTGGCGACGGCGTCGCTGACCGAGGCGCGGACGCAGGAGGGGTACATGTAGCCGGCCATGGCTTCGCCACGGACGTCCTGCCAGCAAACGGTGCTGGCGGCTTTGACGATGTCGGCATGGACTTGTTCGGCGGTCTTGCCGGCAACCTTGACGCGGAGTTCGGAAGCCGAGGCGGGCGCGGCGATGGCGGTCAGGGCGATGGCCGAAACGGCCAGGGCGATGGTGCGGATCATGATGTTAGTTCCGGAAAGGGGGTTGGGTTCAACCTCCTCCCGACGCGTTCCTCTGACGGTCCGTCTGGATCTAGCCTGTTTGGCCGTCGACCTGAGACATAGCGCCGCCTTTTTGACTGATCAACGATTATGTTGCGCCGCACCCAAAGAATTTTGCAGTTTGCATCAAAACGAAACAGCCCGCGAAGCGGGGGCTTCGCGGGCTGCGTCAAACGCTGGCAACAGGTCGCTGAAAGGCGGATCAGCGGTTGATTTTCACCAGATAGGTCGAGCGGCTATAGGCCTTGTCGTAGGCGGTCAGCTCTGGGCTGTTGACCTTGCTGATGGCGGTGCGGGTCACTTCACGCACGCAGAAGGGCATCAGTTCGGCGGCGTAGTTGGTGCGGCCAAAATCGGCGTCGCACACGGTCTTGGCGGCGTCCACCAGGTCGGCGTGGACCTGGGGCGTGGACTTGCCGGCGACCTTGACGGTCATTTCGGTGGCGCTGGCGGCGCCGGCGGAGAGAGCCATCATGGCGGAGATGGCCAGAACGAGAAGACGGATCATGGTTTTAGTCCCGGAAAGGGGGTTGGGTTCAACCTCCTCCCGACGCGTTCCTCTGACGGCCTCTGGGTCTCGCCTCGTAACCGTCGAGCCTGAAAATACATGACAACGTTGTCATTTCAAGCCGAATATCGCGCTGCAGCAAAAAAATGTTACCGGTACCTCTGGCGAATGCGGCGGCGTTACCGGGTGCGCTTGCGCACCGGCGTCTTGGCCTTGGGCGGAACGGGCGGCGGCGCGGGCGGCGGTGTCCAGTCGAACGCCAGCAGCAGGGTGCGCTGGGTGTCCGAAAAATTGTCGTCGGAAAGGATGTAGATTCGCGTGGTTCCGGACGGCGAGCGGCTGAGCGCCACGCCCTCGAAATTGTCCCGGGTGGTGGAGCCGTCGAGATGCAGGCTGGCCGTCTGGCGTTGTCTGGCGGCCGGGGCCATGGGATCGGCGATGAAGCGCAGGATGGCCCGTGCGCCGCGAACCGGATCATAGCCGCGATGCAGGGTGGCGATGGCCTGGCCGTTGAAGGCGGCCATGGCGGTCAGGCCCCAGGTGAAGTCCGGGCCCTGTTGCGGCGTGATCGACTGGCAGGCGGTCGACAGCCGGCAGAGCCACACCTCGCCCTCCTCGCCGCCGGCCAGATAGGCGTCGGGGCCGGCGACGGGATAGGCCGCCAGGGCCTCCATGCCTTCGTTGTCGGGAAAGATCGTGGCGGGTTTGGGTGCGACGCGGGGCGTTCCCCAGGTTCCCGGACCGGTGGTCGGATAGAGCCAGATGCGGTGATCCCGCTCGAAACTGACCAGACGATCGCCGTTGGGCAGGATGGCCTGGCCCTCGGCGTCGCCCTGTTGCTTGCCCTTCAGCGGCTGGCCGTCGAGCCCCAGCAGAGGCTCCAGCTTGCCGTCGGTCAGCCCGACCAGGCGGCCGGTCTCGTCCAGCTGAAGGCGGGCTTGAAACGAGTCGCCGTCGTCGCTGATCGCCACCAGCGTATCGTTCGCCCCGACGGCCAGATCGGACAGCCCGTGCAGACGGCTGGTCTGGCTGCTGGTGATGGCGACGCCGCCGGCATAGACGAAGCCGCCGTCCAGGGCGGTCTTGGCCGGGTTGGAGGCGTCCAGCGGCACGGGCGCGGTCTGCAGCGTGATCTCGGGCCCGGCCTTGACCGGCGCCGCGGGCAGGGGCGGGGCCGGCTTGGGGCCGCAATGGGCCAGGACGCCGGCCACCAGGGCCAGGGCCAGGCCGGTCCGCAGGCCGATCATGCGGGAACCTTGCGCGCCGCCTTGGGCGCGGCGGGCTGAACCGTCGGCAGCGGCGCCAGCAGGCCGCGAGCCCGCTTCACCGCTCTGGGTTCTTCGTCGAACAGGCTGGCCAGTTGCTCGACCAGCACGCCGCCCAGTTGCTCGACATCGACGATGGTGACAGCGCGGCGGTAATAGCGGGTGACGTCATGGCCGATGCCGATGGCGATCAGCTCGACGGGGCTCTTGCCCTCGATCTCGGCGATGACCTGACGCAAGTGGCGCTCCAGATAGTGGCCCGAATTGACGCTGAGGGTGGAATCGTCCACCGGCGCGCCGTCGGAGATCACCATCAGAATGCGGCGAGCTTCGGGCCGGCCGATCAGGCGCTGGTGGGCCCACATCAGGGCCTCGCCGTCGATGTTTTCCTTCAGCAGCCCCTCGCGCATCATCAAGCCCAGGTTCTTGCGGGCCCGGCGCCAGGGCGAGTCGGCGGCCTTGTAGATGATGTGGCGCAGGTCGTTCAGACGACCCGGGGCGGGGGGCTTGCCGGCCTTGACCCATTCGTCGCGACTGCTGCCGCCCTTCCAGGCCCGGGTGGTGAAGCCCAGCACCTCGGTCTTGACGCCGCAGCGCTCCAGGGTGCGGGCCAGGATGTCGGCGCAGACCGCCGCCACCATGATTGGCCGGCCGCGCATCGAGCCGGAATTGTCGATCAGCAGGGTCACGACCGTGTCGCGGAACTCCTGGTCCTCTTCCTGCTTGAACGACAGCGGCGCGGTGGGGTCGATGATCACCCGGGTCAGGCGGGAGACGTCCAGCATCCCCTCCTCGAGATCGAAGGTCCAGGCGCGGTTCTGCTGGGCCAGCAGGCGGCGCTGCAGCTTGTTGGCCAGGCGCGAGACCACGCTGGACAGGGCGCTGAGCTGCTGGTCCAGATAGGCCCGCAGCCGCGTCAGCTCCTCGGCGTCGCAGAGGTCTTCGGCCGGGACCACCTCGTCATAGGCGCTGGTGAAGATCTTGTAGGCCGGTTCGCCCGCCTGGGCGCCGCCGCTGTCGGGCCGGGCCGGCTTGGCGCCGTCGCCCATTTCCGGCGCTTCATCGCTGTCCTCGGCCTCGCCGTCCTGTTCGGACTGGACCATCTCCTCGTCGCCGGCCTCGGTCTCGCGATCGGAGGTGTCGGCGTCCTGAGGGGAAGAGCCTTCGGACTGTTCGCCCTCGCCTTCGCCCTGGTCCTCGTCGGGGGTGTCGGTCTGCTGGTCCTGCTCGCCGTCGTCCTCGTCGGAGCTTTCGGTGGCCTCGGACATCTCTTCGCCGAGGTCCAGATCGCGCAGGATCTCGCGCGACACCCGGGCGAAGGCGGCCTGATCGTCGATGGCGGCGGCCAGGCGATCCAGGTCCTTGCCGGCCCGGGCCTCGATATCGGCGCGCAGGATGTCGACCAGGGCCCTGGCGCCCTCGGGCGGGGCGTCGCCGGTCAGGCGCTCGCGGACCATCAGGCCCAGGATCTCGGCCATGGGCGCGGATTGACGGTCGAGGGCGACGTTGCGGGTCAGGCCCTGCTTTTCGAGCCGGGCTTCCAGGGCTGACGTCAGATTGGCGCGCACGCCGCTCAGGGCGTTGGCGCCGATGGCTTCCAGCCGCGCCTGCTCGATCGACTCGAACGCCGCCTGGCCGTCGGGCGAACTGGGCCGGGCGCGGGCATGAGCCATCGCGTCATGGTGGGCCAGGCGCAGGGCCATCTGGTCGGCCAGGCCGCGGATACGCGCCGCTTCCTTGGAATTGAGATCGCGCGGCGGATGCGGCAGCACGGCCCGCTTGCCCAGCAGTTGGGGTCCGTCGCCGGAGAACACGACCTCGAGGTCGGGCGTTTCGGCGAGCGACCGCGCGGCGTGCGCCAGGGCGCGCTTGAAGGGTTCGGTCGGGCTTTCGGGCTTGGACGCCATGACTATCGGTTACCGGCGGAAGACCGCGAAGACAAGGAACGCTGCGCGATCTTGCGAGTTGAAAAAGGCAGATGCGTCACAGACGCGCCACTCAAAGGAACTGCGTCATGTTGAAATGGGCCATCATTCTCGCCGTCGTCGCCCTCATCGCCGGCGCCCTGGGCTTCACCGGCATCGCCGGCGCCGCCGCGGGCATCGCCAAGATCCTGTTCTTCATCTTCCTGGTCGGCTTCGTGCTGATGCTGGTGCTGGGCGCGACCGTCTTCAAGACCGTCGCGAAATAGCTGCCCCCTCGATTCTCCCCGGCTTTCGCCGGGGAGAACGGCCTAATGGGCCGCCAGATAGGCCTTGGACTGCCGCCCCACCAGAGCCACCAGATCGCCCATCTGTTCGTTGACGTCGATCAGATGCAGGCCCCAGTCCTTCAAGGGCTGACCCAGAACCATGATGTCGCCGGTGATATCATCCGTACGCGGATCGCTAGGGTCGCCGTTGACGCTCACTGACATGTAGGTGAAGTCGCCCTCGCTGACGCAGCGGCCCGAGATCAGGCCCGGCGCCGAGACGAAGGGCGTGGTCACCGTCAGGCCGGTCGCCCAGGGCTTGGGCGCGGCCGACGAGGATCCCATCCCCCGATTGCTGAAATAGGCGTGCAGGGGCGCCGCCTCGGTCGAGGCCTTGCCGGCCAGCAGGGCGGCGGGATTGACGCAACCCGCGCGCAGGCCGTTGTCGTCGGTCTTGCCAAACCGGCTGCTGGGCGGCGGCGGCGCCGAGGCGCGGAACGACACATAGGTCACCACGCAGCCGGTCTGATCGGCGCTGGCGCACAGCGGCATCGTTCCATAGCGGCCCTGGGCGTCGACCGGGGTGTTCATGCCCAGGATCAGGGCCGAGATCACCTGGCCCTGCGCCGGCTTGCCGTCGATCTCTTCGGCGATCAGTTGCAGCAGGACGCGCGAGCCCTGGCTGTGGCCGATCAGGACCACGCCGCGACCGTGGTTGTCCTGGGCCAGATACGATTTCCAGGCGTCGCGCACGTCGCCATAGGCCAGGGCGGCGTCGCCGGGCGAGGCCTGACCCATCATCACCTTGCGCAGCGCCGCCAGGGTCACCTGACGGTACATCGGCGCAAAGACCCGGCACTGACTGGCGAAGCGGGCCAACTGCTGCTCGACCACCGAGCGCTCGGCGGCGTCGATGGTCATGTCGCTGTTGCCGCCGGGATCGGTGGAGACCGTGGGATAGACATAGAAGCAGTCGACGGCCGGATCGAGGGCTGGGGCGAAGGTCTCGATCGTCGCCTTGCCGTCGGCGCTCACCACCGTTGTGGTCTGATCGGCGGCGCAGGCGTCCTGGCGGCCGGGGCGGCACAGCCAGGCGTCGGCCTGGGCGTAGTCGTTGGGCGCCGCGGGCGGCGCGGGGGTCTGGGCGCAGGCGGCGCTTCCCAGCAGCAGGCCGGCGGTCAGGCCCATCAAGGCCAGCATGGATTTGGACATGGTTTCCCCACTCACGATCAAACAGTCGTTTGAGGTGAGCATGCGGGAAATGGCGACGTGCGCCAAGATGCTGCGTGTGACGTCCCGCTCGAAATCGGCCGCCAGGATCCTGGATCGCGATCAGCTGGAGGCGACATCCGCCGGCAACCAGCGGCGCGGGAACTTGTCGCCCAGGGCGCGGGTTTCGCCGGGCTTGAGGCCCAGTTCGCGCATGCGATAGGCGACGATCTCGCGCAGGGCCTCCACCGGCTCGACGCCTCGGAAAGGGCTTGAGGCGACGCCGCCCGCCTCCTGCGCCCGGTCGACGGCGGCCCATTCGGCCTGGGCGCGGTCGGCCTTGCCGACCCCGAAATAGTGCCGGACGGGATAGGGCTCGCCGGCGATCTCGACCATGACGCCGATGACCCAGCCTTGAACAATCAGATCGGCGTCGGGGCGTTGGCGGAACATGCTTGGCGTGTAGCCGTCGCAGCGGCCGGGCGGAAGGCTATTCCGCCAGCGGCAGCCAGACTTCGATGTCGCCCAGCCCGGTGGCGGGGTCGAAGCCGGGGCCGTAATATTCCAGGAAACTGGGCCGGCCCGGGACGGGACGGCGTCCGGCGCAGGCGGCCTCTACGGTCCTGTTCAGGGTCGAGACATGGCCGGTATGGGGAAAGACCAGATAGGAGCCGGCCGGAACCGCCACGACACTCAGACCGGGCGGCGGCGCGCTGTCGCGCGCGCCGGGAAACGCCGTCATGTAGCGGAAGCAGCCGGGGTCCTCGGTCGGGAGGGCGACGCCGAACGTGGTGGGCTCGCCGCCGGTCGCCGGACGCGGGATGTGCGGCTCGAAGGCGGCCCACTGCATCGGCAGGGCGCGCAGCATGTCGCCGTCGGCCATGGCGTAGTCGCAGATCGTTCCGATCAGGCGCAGGGCCGGATGCTGCAGGAGGCTGGGATCAAGGGTGATCAATGACGGCATGGCCAGGCCTTCGGCGATGGAGGGGCGTCCCAAGGACGCGCCAAACCAAGTCCAGCCGACAGCCTGTCGGAAACTTTTCTGCTGGCGGCCGAAGGCCTCAGCCGATCAGCTGGAACGCCGCCTGGCTGATCAGGCCCAGGGCCAGCCACAGGGCCAGGGCCAGCAGGATCACCGGCGCGCGCGATCCGCTGTGGTGGTGAATGTGGTGGATACGTCTCAGGGGCATCTGTCGCCTCCCTTTCGGCGGTTGGTCTTCTGGGAGGGAAACGATCTGGCGGCGATTTGGATGCGTTCGGACGGTGGGCCAGGGTTCGGCAAAGAAAAAGGGCGGGACCTTTCGGTCCCGCCCTTCGTCTTGTTCAGCAGAAGGCTGAGTGCGTGGACTAGAAGTCCATATCACCCATGCCGCCCATGCCGCCGCCCGGAGGGCCACCGGCGCCGCCACCCTTCTTGGGGGCTTCGACGATCGCGGCTTCCGTGGTGATCAGCAGGCCGGCCACCGAAGCGGCGTCTTGCAGAGCGGTGCGGACAACCTTGGCCGGGTCGATGACGCCGTCGGCGATCAGGTCGACATACTGCTCGGTCTGGGCGTTGAAGCCGAACGAGGCGCTGGTGCTTTCCAGAACCTTGCCGACCACGATCGAGCCTTCAACGCCGGCGTTTTCGGCGATCTGACGGATCGGAGCCTGCAGGGCGCGACGGATGATCGCGATGCCGGCGGTCTGGTCGGCGTTGTCGCCGGTCAGGCCTTCGAGGGCCTTGGAGGCCTTCAGCAGAGCCGTGCCGCCGCCCGGGACGATGCCTTCATCGGCGGCCGCGCGGGTCGCGTTGAGGGCGTCGTCGACGCGGTCCTTCTTTTCCTTCACTTCGACTTCGGTCGAGCCGCCGACGCGGATCACGGCGACGCCGCCGGCCAGCTTGGCCAGACGTTCTTGCAGCTTTTCCTTGTCGTAGTCCGACGTGGTGTCTTCGATCTGGCGCTTGATCTGGGCGATACGGGCTTCGATCGCGTCCTTCTCACCGATACCGTCGACGATGGTGGTGTCGTCCTTGGTGATCGAGACCTTCTTGGCCTTGCCGAGCATGTCGAGCGACACGTTTTCCAGCTTGATGCCCAGGTCTTCCGACACGACTTGAGCGCCGGTCAGGATGGCCAGGTCTTCCAGCATGGCCTTGCGGCGATCGCCGAAGCCCGGAGCCTTGACGGCGGCGACGCGCAGGCCGCCACGCAGCTTGTTGACGACCAGGGTCGCCAGGGCTTCGCCCTCGACGTCTTCGGCGATGATCAGCAGGGGACGGCCCGACTGAACGACGGCTTCCAGCACCGGCAGCAGCGGCTGCAGCGAGGAGAGCTTCTTTTCGAACAGCAGGATGAGCGGCTCTTCGAGCTGAACTTCCATCTTGTCGGGGTTGGTGATGAAGTAGGGCGACAGGTAGCCGCGGTCGAACTGCATGCCTTCGACGACGTCGAGTTCGGTCTCGGCGGTCTTGGCTTCTTCGACGGTGATGACGCCTTCGTTGCCGACCTTGTCCATGGCCTTGGCGATCATGTCGCCAACTTCCTTGTCGCCGTTGGCCGAGATGGTGCCGACCTGAGCGATTTCGGTGTTGGTGGTGACCTTCTTGGAGGACTTCTTGATTTCCTCGACGACCAGGATCACGGCCTTGTCGATGCCGCGCTTCAGGTCCATCGGGTTCATGCCGGCGGCGACCGACTTGAGGCCTTCCTGCACGATGGCCTGGGCCAGGACGGTGGCGGTGGTGGTGCCGTCGCCGGCCTTGTCGTTGGTCTTGCTGGCGACTTCGCGGATCATTTGCGCGCCGAGGTTCTCGAAGCGGTCAGCCAGTTCGATTTCCTTGGCGACCGAGACGCCGTCCTTGGTCGAGCGCGGGGCGCCGAAGGACTTTTCGATCACGACATTGCGGCCCTTGGGGCCGAGGGTCACCTTCACCGCATTGGCGAGGATGTTGACGCCGCGCAGCATCTTGTCGCGCGCGTCCGAGGAGAAATAAACGTCTTTAGCGGCCATGGTATGAGCCCTTCTAAAAGAGAAACTTGGGGTCGAAAGCGAAGAGGACGGAGGAGGGCTTAGGCCTCGACCACGCCCAGAACGTCGCTTTCCTTCATGATCAGCAGGTCTTGACCGTCGACCTTCACTTCGGTGCCCGACCACTTGCCGAACAGGATGCGGTCGCCAGCCTTGACGTCCAGAGCGACGACGTCGCCCTTGTCGTTACGCGCGCCGGGACCGACGGCGACGACTTCGCCTTCCTGCGGCTTTTCCTTGGCGGTGTCAGGGATGATGATCCCGCCCTTGGTCTTGGTTTCTTCTTCGACGCGCTTCACGAGGACGCGGTCGCCCAGGGGACGAAATTTCATAGGGTGTTCTCCGTCGGGACGGTTAGAATTATGGATCGCCGGCCGGGGGAAGCGTCGCTGTTAGCAGTCACCCCCGCCGAGTGCCAGCGCCGGGCAGGAGGTAGTGCTGGGCGAGGGCGGAGTCAAGGATCGCGCCCTCCGATTTCGGGGCGCGAAGGGGCCAGAAGGACCGACGATATGCGACGTTTCGCTTCCAGCGCCCTTGTGGCGGGTTTGATCCTGACGGCCGGTTGCGCCAGCGCGCCGCCGTCGCCGCCGCCGCCCCTGACGATCACCGACAGCCAAACGGGCGTCGTGACCCTGGCGCCGGGTCAGGATCTGCGGATCGAGCTGCCGCTGAACGCCGGCACGGGCTATGGCTGGCGCCTGGACCACGAGGCCGACGCCACCGTGCTGGGCGACGGCTCCAGCCGCACCACCGATGCGGCCCTGCCCGGCGGCGCGGTGATGACGGTCTTCAGCTATTACGGCGTGGCGCGCGGGGTCACAGAGCTGTCCTTCACCCTCAAGCGGCCCTGGATGCCGGATGCGGCCGATGATCCCAAGCGAGTCTTCAGGGTGCTGGTGCGATGATTGATCATATCACCCTGGGCGTGGCCGATTTCGACCGGTCCGTCGCCTTCTACGACAAGGCCCTGGCGCCGCTGGGCTTGTCGCGACTGTACACTGTGCCGCCAGAATTCACCGGCGGGGTCCCGTCGACCGGTTATGGCGATACGCGGCCCTTCTTCTGGATCGCCGGCCAGGATCCCGCCCAAGGCAAGGTGCATGTCGCCTTCCGGGCCCAGACCCAGGCCCAGGTTGACGCTTTCCATGCGGCGGCCCTGGCGGCGGGCGGACGAGACAACGGCGCGCCCGGACTTCGCCCACATTATCATCCAGACTATTACGGCGCCTTCGTGCTGGATCCGGACGGATTCAATATAGAAGCCGTCTGTCATGGGGCTGGTCCAGCGCGGCCGGCCTGATCCAAGGAGCGCTCAGCGCATGTCGAGTTACGTCCTGTCCTTGCTGCTGGCCGTGGTCGCCTGCGTGATCGGCGGCGCGCTGGGCGGGATCGTCCTGGCCCGGCCCAGCCGCGCGCTGGGTCTGACGGGCGCGGCGGACGGTGAAGCGGCGTCTGCGCCGCGACTCTTGGAGGGGCGGACGCTGGGTGGTCTGCTGATCGTCTCGCACGCCGGCGCCGCCCTCTATCTGGGCTATCAACCCGGCGTCGGGGCGGCCATGGCCTTCGTGTTGGCCCTGGCCTGGTTGGGCGCGGCCCTGGGCCAGATGGCCTCGGTGCTGATTGATCGCGCCGAGGTTCGGCCCAATCTGAGCAACCTGGCCTTCGCCCTGCTGATCGCCGCCACTCTGGCCCTGCCGTTCCTCAATCCCGCCCGGCTGGTGCTGCGCGGCGGGATGATGGTCTAGAGCCTTTTAGCCTCACATGGAATCATGTGAGGCGTCTAAAAGGGCTCTAAATCAAACATTTAGAGCGTGATAGCCGCCGAAACCGCGTACACTTTCGGCTATCACGCTCTAGCGCGCGCCTTCGTGCGCGAGCAGCCAGGCCTTGCGCGCCAGCCCGCCCGCATAGCCGGTGAGGGCGCCGTTCGCGCCGATCAGGCGGTGGCAGGGCACGAGGATGGCGATCGGATTGGCGCCATTGGCCGCGCCCACGGCCCGGCCGGCGGTGGGACGTCCGATCCGCGCGGCGAGGACGGCATAGGTTGAGGTCTCTCCGGCCGCAATGTCGCTCAGGGCGCGCCAGACCGACTGCTGGAACGCCGTGCCGCCGGTGGCCCAGGGCAGGGCGCCGAGGGCGTCAAGCGATCCGTCGAAATAGTCGCTGAAGGCCTGCCGGATGGCGGCCGGGGCGGCGCCGTCTTCCAGCGCCGGGTCGCCATAGTGCCGGCGCAGCAGCCGCGTCAGACGCGGCGCGTAGTCGTGGAAATCGATCGCCCGCACCACGCCGGCCTCGTCGGTGACCAGCAGGATCTCGCCGAGCGGCGAGGGGGCGCGGTCGAGGATCAGGCGGGCGGGCGGGGGCATAGGGCGGTTATCGCCGAAGGAGGACTCCGCGTCTTTCCGCTTCTTGCCAAATGTTCGCCCTTTGTTCAGACTCAACACTATTCTCCCTTCCCCCTTGATGGGGGAAGGGTCGGGGATGGGGGTGACGCGGCATGTCCGACAAGCCAAGGCCAAGCCACGCAATCGGGGCCATCGGCCGCGCACGTCGACTGCGACGCGAGATGACGGTCAGTGAGAAGAGATTGTGGCAAGCGCTGCGAGCGCTCGATTTGCATATCCGACGACAGGCGCCGATTGGTCGATATGTCGCCGACTTCGCGCATCACGCCGCCAAGATTGTGATTGAAGTGGATGGCGGACGGCACGATCTGCCTGAGGCGCAACTTCATGATGCGGAGCGAGACGCGTGGCTTTTCGCACAGGGCTATCGCGTCATGCGTATCCGTGATCGCGAGGCATTCGACTATCCGTACGACGTCGCCGAGCGTGTCGCGGTGGAGATTCAGCGGTCACCCCCATCCCAACCCTTCCCCCATCAAGGGGGAAGGGCTCAAGAATGACTACCGAATCCCCGGCACGTGCAGGGCGGCTTCCTTTTCGGCCTTCTGCTTGTAAACGAGGTCGCCGTACTTGCCGTATTCCATGCGGGCGATGGTGCGCTGGTGCACCTCGTCCGGGCCGTCGGCCAGGCGCAGGGTGCGGATGCCGGCATAGGCTTTCGCGAGCCCGAAGTCGGTGGTCACGCCGCCGCCGCCGTGGGCCTGGATGGCGTCGTCGATGATCTTCAGGGCCAGGCGCGGCGCCGCGACCTTGATCATGGCGATCTCCAGACGGGCCGACTTGTTGCCGGCCTTGTCCATCATGTCAGCGGCCTTCAGGCACAGAAGACGGCACATCTCGATGTCGATGCGGGCGTCGGCGACGCGTTCTTCCCACACCGAGTGGTCGGAGATGTACTTGCCGAACGCCTTGCGGCTCATCAGGCGCTTGCACATCTTTTCCAGCGCCACTTCAGCGGTGCCGATGGTGCGCATGCAGTGGTGGATACGGCCGGGGCCCAGACGGCCCTGGGCGATCTCGAAGCCGCGGCCCTCGCCCAGCAGCAGGGCGTCCTCGATCGGCACGCGCACGTTCTTGAGGATCACCTCGGCGTGGCCGTGCGGCGCGTCGTCATAGCCGAACACCGGCAGCATGCGGACGATCTCGATGCCCGGGGCGTCCAGCGGCACCAGGACCTGGCTCTGCTGGGCGTGGCGGCTGGCGTTGTCGGGATCGGTCTTGCCCATGACGATGGCGACCTTGCAGCGCGGATCGCCCACGCCCGAGGACCACCACTTGCGGCCGTTGATCACATAGTGGTCGCCGTCGCGCTCGATGCGGGTCTCGATATTGGTGGCGTCCGAGGAGGCGACGTCAGGCTCGGTCATCAGGAAGGCCGAACGGATTTCGCCGTTCATCAGCGGGCGCAGCCAGCGCTCCTTCTGGGCCAGGGTGCCGTACCGCATCAGCACTTCCATATTGCCGGTGTCGGGCGCCGAGCAGTTGAAGACCTCCGAGGCGAAACCGATCTTGCCCAGCTGTTCGGCGATCAGGCTGTATTCCAGATTGGTCAGCTGCACGCCCTCGAACTGGAACGTGTCGTCGACATGGGTCTGGCCGCTGTGCGGCGGCATGAAAAAGTTCCACAGGCCGGCGGCCTTGGCCTTGGCCTTCAGCTCCTCGACCACCTGGACGACTTTCCAGCGTTCCTGGCCGATGACGTTCATCTCGGCCTCGTATCGCGGAACGGCGGGAACGATGTGCTCGTCCATGAACGCGGTGACGCGATCGAGGAACTGTCGTTGTGTGGCGGAGATATCGAAATCCATGGCGCTTCCCAATCCCTGACTTCAAACGCTTGTTTGAAGCCTTTGTAGCATCGCGCTGACGCAGACGGCAAGCAGACTTGCGGTCGGCAGGGCGACGCCTGCAAACTGCCGCGCATGAACATCCAGATTCTCCCGCTCGAAGGCCGCTACGTCCGGCTGGAACCCATCACCCCCGCCTTGCGCGATGAACTGCGCGGCGCGATCGACTGCGATCCGGCCAGCTGGGAGATCATGTCGACCAATGGCTGCGGCGAGGGCTTTGAGGACTGGTGGGGCGCCCTGCAGGGCGAGACCCAGCGCGGCGAGCGCATCGGCTTCGCCATTCGCCGTCTGTCGGACGGCAAGGTGGTGGGCACCTCCAGCTATCTGAACATCCGCAAGCTGCACAAGGGCCTGGAGGTGGGGTCCACCTTCCTGCACCCCGATGCGCGCTCGGGGCCGGTGAACGCCGAGTCCAAGCGCCTGATGCTGGCCCATGCCTTCGACGCCGGGGCGATCCGGGTAGAGTTCATGATCGACGTACGCAACGGCCGCAGCCAGGCGGCCGTCACCAAGCTGGGCGCCGACAAGGACGGCGTGCTGCGCAATCACAAGATCACCTGGACGGGCCATGTGCGCGATACGGCGGTGTTCTCGATCACCGACGCCGACTGGCCGGGCGTCAAGCAGCGGCTGGACTTCAGACTGACAGAGAGTTTTGTGTAATTTTATAAAGTCCGAGCGGGTGTTGTTCCTGAAGTAGTTCTCGTAAGCCAGCCTATGGTTGGCATTATAGATTTTCCTAAATACTGTATGAGTTGAGTGTAGTGGGTGCGGTATATTGTCGCTCTGCCCAATTTGGGTATGGGGGCAAGGTCTTGGTAAGAGTTGTATGCCAATATCCGCCGCATGGGCGGCATGGCGTGTATGAGAATCTGCATCGAGCACGGCGCTCGCGAGACGTCTGTTGAAGGCGTGACGCCGATCAAGATCGACCGCACCGCAGCGCTGTATCTCGAGGCCCGCTGGCCGCCGCCGCGGCGTTTCGGCCAGGTGGCGCCCGGCGCCTATGTTCTGGTCGACCCCAATGCCGAGTTTCTGGACGGCGCGGAACTCAAGCAGATCGCCAGCGAGCTTCAGCTTCGTCTGTTCGGTACGCAGGGGCGCGATGATCTGTGCATGCTCACCTATGAGGGCGATGAGACGGACGTGCTGCGCTTTTCAAGCCTGTCCGAGGTCGAACTTCTGGCCATGCGCGGCGGAGAGCCGCCGCCGCCCGTCGGCCGAACCCGCGTGGTCACGCGGGATGGAGTGCATGAGCTGGCCCCCTGGGGCTCCACGCCCCGCCAGATGGCCCAGGACGCGACGGAAGCCGTCGGGGGGCCGCGTCTGGCCTGGCGCGGGGTCTATAATCCCGTCGCCGAGCGCTTCGAAGCCAGCCAGCCGCAATTCATGCTGCGCGCCCCCGAAAAGACCGTGCTGGAAGACAGCGATTATCTGCGGTCGGATCTGGCCATGCTGGATGCGAACGTCGCTGCCCTCGAGAAACAGCCGGATCTCCATGTGCAGACGGATTTTCGCATGTGGAGCATGGTCCGCAGCAGCCTGAGGGAAGTCTATCAGGCCAAGCTGGCCTCTTTGCCCCGGGCGACCGTGGGGCATCTGAGCGCGCAGGTGTATGACGTGCCTCGCGACCTGCCGTTCTCGGCCATCGCGCCGCTTCGGGATCTGCTGCGTCCGGTGTTCGACCGCATTGAGCTTAGGGTTCAGGACCCTGGTTTCAACGTCCGGGCCGTTCCCGCCAACCTCATCGACGGGGTGGTGCTGCAGTTGACGGGAAGCGAAGAGCTCCAACGCCTGTTGAGCCTTCGGCGGTTTCTGTCGGCGCGCCGGCAATATCTTGACCTCAAGCTGCGGCAAGGCGTCACAGGCCTTCGCTCGAAGCGCGAGTTTGAGTTGTGTCGAGAGCTGAGATTGTCGTCGGTAAGCGGTGTCGTCGTCAGCGCGCCGTTCGAAGAACCCTTGCAGGAACAAGGTTTTCCGCATGCAGACCTGCCTTTCAAGGCCGGTCTGGCACGGTAAAAACTGCAGGTTGAGTTAACGCTCGGCTACCAGTGTCCCTAACCAATTGGCTATAAATCGGGACTAGCTTGTCGTCATGACCGCAATTGCCTGCTTGCGCCTGCTGATCGATGACGCCGCCTTCCCTGCAGCGCGGGCCCAGGCGACGGCGGACACCTATCTGAAGGCGCGCTGGACAGCGCCCCGCCGGTACGGCGCGGTCGCGCCGCTGGCCTTCGTTCTGGCTGACAATCGCATCGAACAGCTGGACGCGGCTGAAATGCAGGCCCTGGCGGCCGAACTGGAAGCCAGCCTTTTTCCCGGTCGCAAGAGCGGCCAGGTCTGTCTGATGACGTTCGAGGGCGACGAGAACTCGGTGCTGAAGTTCGCCAGTCTGACCCAGGCCGAACTGGCCGGACTGGTCGCCGGCCAGGGCTATGGCGGCGCCGCGGGCCGCGTCCAGGTCATCACCGCCGAGGCCATTCGCGCCGTGCCCAGCACGCATGAGGAAGCCCGTCAGGCCGCCGAAGC
Organism: Caulobacter sp. FV2ps19; assembly: GCF_058681035.1. Lineage (NCBI taxonomy): Bacteria > Pseudomonadati > Pseudomonadota > Alphaproteobacteria > Caulobacterales > Caulobacteraceae > Caulobacter > Caulobacter sp. FV2ps19. The sequence continues at coordinate 1,359,261 of NZ_CM178729.1, forward strand.
CGCCGCCGCCGACCCGTCCACGGGCTCCGCGGCCCGCAAAGCCGCCCCGGTCAAGGCGCCGCCGCCGCCGTCCAAGACGGGCTGGTGGGGCCTCTATGATCTGCCCACCGGGCTGTTCACGGGGTCGCTGGTCGGGCTGCGCGTCGACCTGACCACGCCGCCGCCTGAGCAGGACTCGGCCCTGCTGACCCGCGACCTGGCGTGCCTCAACGAGGCCCAGGCCGACTTCAAGGCCGCGCCGTTCGGCGACTTCTACCTGCCGTTCGGCTTCTGGAACCTGACCACGCCATCCTCGCAGGAAGCCTATAAGGGTCGCCTGTCACGCTATCCGCTGGATCTGCAGCCGCGCCTGGGGGCCAGCGTCTACGGCACGCCGCGCGAGGCTTCGCTGGGTCTGGTCAGCCAGATCCGCGCCTTCCTGAAGGGCAGCTTCGCCTTCCTTGACCTGAACGTGCTCGATCCGACCTTCCCGGTTCACAACCTGCCGCCCGAGCTGATCGACAGCGTCACCCTGACCCTGCCCGACACCATCGAGCGCGAGCGCCTCGACGCCATCGCAAAGTTCATCGAACGCCAGGGCACCTATCGCGGCAAGGGCGTGGCCCAATGCGTGGCCGGCGTCAGCACCGTCAGCGAACTGGAAGCCTGTCGCCAGGGCGGCATCGCCCGCGTCCAGGGTCCGGCGATCACCGACTTCCTCAACAAGCCCGTGGCCCAGGCCGAAGGGGCGCCGCTGATCACCGCCCGCGACGCGGCCTGACGGTTCAGTCCAGGGCGCCCTAGCGCCGCCCGAACAGCCGCTCGATATCGGCCAGTTTCAGCTCCACATAGGTGGGGCGGCCGTGGTTGCACTGGCCCGAATGGGGCGTGGCTTCCATCTCGCGCAGCAGGGCGTTCATCTCGGCGCCGTTCAGGCGACGGCCGGCGCGGACGCTGCCATGGCAGGCCATGGTGGAGCACACCTCTTCCAGCCGCTCCTTCAGGGCCAGGGCCTGACCGTTCTCGGCCAGGTCGTCGGCGATGTCGCGCACCAGGCCCGCCGCGTCGGTCTTGCCCAGCAGGGCCGGGGTCTCGCGCACCAGCACCGCGCCGGGGCCAAAGCTCTCGATCACCAGACCCAGGGCGGCCAGCTCCTCGGCGCGGGCCACGACGCGTTCGGCCTCGGCGGGATCAAGATCCACCACCTCGGGCAGCAGCAGGGTCTGGCGAGCGACGCCGCCGGCCGCCATCTCGTGCTTCATCCGCTCATAGACCAGACGCTCATGGGCGGCGTGCTGGTCGACAATGACCATGCCGTCGCGGGTCTGGGCGACGATATAGGTCTCGTGGACCTGGGCCCGGGCCGCGCCCAGCGGGAAATCGACGGGGTCGAAGGGCGCTGAGCCCTGATATCCATCCGTAGTCTGAGCATGTTTGAAGTCGCCCGTCTGCCAGGCCTCGCGCACGACCTCGCCAAGGCCCGGGGCCATGGCCGGCTCGACCCGCGCCGAGACGTCCGACAGGCCCGGCAGGATCTGCGGCCTCTGTGGCGCCCAGCCGCCCTCGCGCCAGGCCGAGAAGCCGGCGGGGGAGGGCCCCCCTTGGAAGGCGTGGGGTTGATAGCCGGAATAGCCGCCGCCCTGGGCGCGGATGCTGTCCAGCGCCGCCGTCGCCACCGTGGTCGAGGCCCGGTGTCCGGCCCCGGCCAGGGCGTGGCGCAGGGCGCCGACGATCAGGCCGCGCACCAGGGCCGGATCGCGGAACCGCACCTCGGCCTTGGCGGGGTGAACATTGACGTCGACCTCGGCGGTGTCGAGCGACACATACAGCGCCGCCGTCGGGTGGCGGTCCCGCGCCAGAAAGTCGGCATAGGCGGCGCGCAGGGCGCCCTGCAGCAGCCGGTCGCGCACAGGTCGTCCGTTCACGAACAGATACTGGTGCGCCGCATTGCCCCGGTTATAGGTCGGCAGCCCCGCAAAGCCGGTCAGGCGTACGCCGTCGCGGGTCTGGTCGATCTCGATGGCGTTGTCCTGGAAGTCGCGACCCAGCACGGCGGCCAGGCGGGCCAGGCGGCCCTGCGGACCCGGATGCTCGGGCGGCAGACGCAGCACCCGGCGCCCGTCGATGTCCAGCGAGAACCCGACCGCCTCATGGGCCATGGCCTGGCGCTTGATCTCCTCGGTGATCGCCAGGGCCTCGGAGCGTTCCGACTTCATGAACTTCAGCCGGGCGGGGGTGGCGTAGAACAGGTCGCGCACCTCGATGCGCGCGCCGTGCGGGCCGGGGAAGGCGGCCGGCGCCACCTCGCCGACCTGGCCGCCCTCGACCAGGATCGAATGGGCGTCCTTGGCCCCCTTGGCGCGCGAGCTGATCGACAGCCGCGCCACCGAGCCGATCGACGGCAAGGCCTCGCCGCGAAAGCCCATGGTGTGGATGCGCAGCAGGTCCCACAGGCCGTCGGCGTCGGGGGCCAGCTTGGAGGTGGCGTGGCGCTCGATGGCGACGGGCAGTTCCTCGGCGCTGAGACCCACGCCGTCGTCGGCGACGAGGATGCGGGTCAGGCCGCCGCCATGGGCCTCGACCTCGATGCGGGTCGCGCCGGCGTCCACGGCGTTGTCGACCAGCTCCTTGATGGCGCTGGCGGGGCGTTCCACCACCTCGCCGGCGGCGATGCGGTTGACGGTCTCGGGCGGCAGGCGGCGGATCGGCATCTTGGGGAACTCTCGGAACGGACCCGGGCCCGCATTGCGTCATCGTAATTTGACCGGTCGCGCTTGGCCCGGTCCAACTGGCGAAGACCGATCATCCTAGATCGATTCCGCCGGCCTTCGAGGAAGAGACATGGTGACGATCGGACGTTTCGCCGCCTTTGCCGGTGCTCTGGCCCTGCTGGCCGCGCCCGCCGCCTTCGCCCAGCAGGCCGTCGACGACTCCGGCCCCATCGCCCTCAAGCGCGTCGACCCCGAGGCCAACCTCGTGGAGGAGCTGGTCGTCAACGCCCGCTTGCCGGGTCCGGCCTGGTGGAAGGTCAGCGACGCCGACACCACTGTCTATGTGCTGGGCGTGCCCGCCATGGCGCCCAGCAAGCTGGACGTCGACGACTCGGTGCTGCGTCGCCGGTTGGACGGGGCCAATGTGCTGATCATGGGCCAGGAGGCCGATATCAGCGTGGTGCGGATCATCGCCCTGGCGATCGGTGGGCGAAAGCTGTTCATCATGGACCACCCCATGCGCGACACCCTGCCGCCGGATCTGCGTGCGCGGCTGGAGGCGCGGCTGTCGGTGATGAAGGAAAAGCCCGACAGCATGGACGAGATCAAGCCGGCCTTCGCCGGCTTCCTGGTCGCCAACGGCCAGGACGGCGGCAATGTGTCGATCAGCCTGGGCGGCGTCACCGACAGGATCCGCGACATCGCCAAGGACAAGACACTGGAGAAGCGGCCGCGCATTCAGACCCTCGACGGCTACAGCCTGGTGAGCGCCATCAAGACCCTGGCCCAGGCCCCCGAGCCGCTACAGCAGCTGTGCCTGGACGCCGGCCTGCGCCAGGCCGAGAATGGCGAGGGCGGGATCCAGCGTCTCGCCGAGGCCTGGGCCCGGGGCGAGGTGCGGGCGGTTGTGTCGGCCGATCGCGGTTTCCAGCGCTGCCTGGCCTCTACGCCGTCCATCGCCCGCGAGCTACGTGACGGCCGCGACGACGCCGTGCGGGCCATAGCCTCTGCCCTGAAGACTCCGGGCAAGGCCGTGGCGGTGATTGAACTGCGCTCGCTGTTGGCGCAGGACGGCGTGCTGGATCAGCTGCGGGCCAAGGGCTTCACGGTCACCACGCCAGGCGATCCCGCACCGTGAGGCCAAGCTTTGGCCGCGATGGACCGCCAGGGTGTCATCCGCAACGTCGGGGAGACTTCATGAAGATCGCTTGTCTGGTCGCCGCCCTGGCCCTGGCGCCGCTCGCCGTCCAGGCCCAGGCCGTCCCGGACCCCGAGGCCAATCTGGTCGAAGAGTTGGTCGTCAACGCCCGTCTGCCCGGTCCGGCCTGGTGGCGAGTGTCCGACGCCGACACTACGATCTATATCCTCGGGACCCTGAACGCCCTGCCCAAGGGCGCAAGTTGGGACACCTCGGTGCTGGACCGCCGGCTGGACGGCGCTTTCGCCGTGATCCTGCCGCCCGCCGGGCGGGCCGGGATCACCGACATTCCCGCCATGCTGGCCCTGCGCAAGCGCCTGAAGTCGGATCAACCGCTGGACCAGGCCGCGCCGGATCTCGCGCCGCGGCTGGCGAAGGTCCGGGCCCAGTTGGGCAAGGCGCCTGACAGCTACAGCGGCTGGAGTCCGTTGGGGGCCGGGATGATGATCGGTATCGACTACCAGAAACAAACCCGCCTGGACGGCGACGAACCCGACCGCACCGTGTTGCGCCTGGCGAAGAAGCATAGGGTCAGGACGCGGTCGGCCGGGGTCTACAAGGCCATGCCCCTGATCAAGACTGCGGTGCGCGGCCATTCGGAAGAGGCGGGCCGGCTCTGCCTGGAGGGCGTGCTCAGCGAGGTCGAGGCCGGCGCGGGCGCGGTCCAGGCCGCCGCCCGGGCCTGGACCCGGGGCGATGTGCGCGCCGCGATCGGCGGCCCGCGCAACTTTCAGCGCTGTCTGCGCAGCCTGCCGGGCATGACCGACATGGAGCAGCGCGCCACCGCCGACGAGATCTTGGCCCTGACCGAGGCGCTCAAGACCCCGGGCCATGCGGTGGCGCTGTTTTCGATGCGCGGCCTGGTGGCCGAGAATGGCGTGCTGGACCAACTGCGGGCCCGGGGCTTCACGGTGAAGACGCCGGGGGATTGCGCGCCACTGGCCCCCTACGGGCTGCTTCGCAGCCGTCTTCCCCCGGAGGGGGAAGATGAAACGCGACCCGAAGGGCGGCGAAGCCAACCGATCCGTAGGGGGGCAGTGCGCTGGACGCCAAAACGAAACCGGCCCGGGCGCTTTCGCGTCCGGGCCGGCTGAATCTCGAAGCGGCTGAAAAGGCCTACAGGCCCGGCAGCTTGATCCGGGTCTGCTTTTCGCGGCTGATCACCACCTTGCCAGGACCCATCAGGGCCTTGAGGCGGGCTTCTTCAGCGGCGGCGTCGACGATCACCGGGGCGGTGGCGCCGGTTTCGGATTCGGTCGTGGCGACCTCGGCCGCCTTGTCCTTCTTCCAGAACATCACCTTGCTGGCGAAGCTCTCGTCCTTGTGGGCCAGGTCACCGGTCTCGTCATCGACGACGAAGCGGATCAGCGGGTCAGCCTTGTCGACGCCGGCCTTGGAGACCAGCAGCTTTTCGCCGTCCGAGCGGCCGGCGGCCATGCTCTGGCCGATCAGGGCCATGCGGGCGGCGCTTTCGGGCTGCAGTTCCTGCGGACGGGGCTCGCCGGGGGCCGGCGGGCGCAGGGCGTAGTCGGGCGGCACCACCAGCGGGGCCTTGGTGACGATCCGGAATTCGTCCGGGACCACCTTGCTCATGCCCAGCGCCTTGGACGCCGATTGGCAACCGGCGAGGCCCGTGGCGGCCACGACGGCCAGAACGCTCAGGGTCGCGACCCGATTGAAACTCATGAACAGATGCTCCGCCGGGCCCTGTCGGGCCAAAATTTCGTGCGCCCTCGATACGACATCAGGACGCGGGCGCCAATGTCTCTCGCGATTGCGGCCTTATTCGGTCGGATGGACCAGTTTCTGTTCGCCCGAAAGAAAGCTGTCGAGCAGCAGAAAGCCCACCCCCACCGAGATGGCGGCGTCGGCGACGTTGAAAATCCACGGGAAATAGAGATCGCGCACATCGATGAAATCGGCGACGGCCCCGTAGAGGATTCGGTCGATCAGATTGTTGCCGATCGCCCCGCCGATGATCAGGCCCAGACCGACGGCCAGGAAAGGCTTGGTCGCCTTGCGCGTCCACAGCGCCAGGGCCACGACCACGACCGCCGAGAAGCCGGTCAGCAGCCAGCGGCCCCACTCGGCATGGCCGCTGAGCAGGCCAAAGCTCATGCCGCGATTCCACACCATGGTCAGGTCCATCGGGCCCGGCAGGGGCACGGTTCCGCGGTTGGGCAGGTCCAGGCCGTGCAGGATCCACAGCTTGCTCAGCTGGTCCAGCACGACGGCCCCGGCGGCGATAGCGTAGGCGATCCAGCCTTGGCGGGTGATGTTCGGGAGTGTCGTCACTTTGGCGGCCGCTCTCTCGTGAAGCTTGGACGTTTATCCGAAATCCTCTCCCAGAGGGAGAGGAGGGGCCCGCCGCGTAGCGGTGGGAGGTGAGGGGTTACGCCGCTGACCGGCGCGCCGGCACGCCGTCTGGCTCAGTAACCCCTCACCCTCCCACGCTTTCAGCGCGGGCCCCTCCCTCTCCCTCTGGGAGAGGGAATCCTAGTCGCGGTTCGCGTCCCACCACGCCACCGCGTCGGCGTCGCGCAGGCTAAGCTCGGGATAGCGCGGATCGGTTCCCACCTCGGGCAGGATACGCCACGAGCGGGCGCATTTGTGGCCTTCGGCCAGTTTCGGATCCACCGACACGCCCTTGACCTCGTCGGTCGTGAACGCGCCGCCCTCGCCGGCGACCAGGGTGGCGGCGCTGGTGCGGAACACCTCGGCGGCGTCCAGATCCTCGAAGGCGCCCAGCAGATCCGCGTCGGCGACGTGAACCACCGGCGCAGCCTCCAGGGCCGAGCCGATTCGCTTTTCGCGGCGTTCGACTTCCAGGGCGCCGGTCACCACCGACATCACGGTCTCGACCTTGGCCCAGCGAAGCGCCTCGGCGTCATTGCGCCACGCCGCCGGCGTCTCCGGCATCACCCGCAGGCTGTTGGAGCCCGCCTCGGGGAAGCGCGTCATCCACGCCTCTTCCATGGTGAAGCTGGTCAGGGGCGACAGCCAGATCGTCAGGCGCTCGAACACATAGTCCAGCACCGTGCGATAGGCCCGGCGGCGCAGTTCCGTCGGCTTGTCGCAATACAGGCTGTCCTTGCGGATATCGAAGAAAAGGGTCGACAGGTCGCCCTGGCAGAACTCGATCAGCGGCCGCGTCACGTCGGCGAAGCGATAGGCCTCGTAGGCGGCGCGAACCTGGCCATCCAGCTCCCACAGGCGGTGCAGGATGAACTTTTCCAGCGGCGGGAAGTCGGCATAGTCGGTCACCCGCTCGGCCTCGTCGAAGCCGGCCAGGGCGCCCAGCAGGTAGCGGGTGGTGTTGCGCAGCTTGCGATAGGCGTCGGTGGTGGTGGCCAGGATGGTCTTGCCGATCCGCTGGTCTTCCGAATAGTCGACCATCGCCGCCCACAGGCGCAGGATCTCGGCGCCGCTTTCCTTGGTGACGGTCTGCGGCTCGACGGTGTTGCCCTTGGACTTGGACATCTTCTCGCCGTTCTCATCCTGGGTGAACCCGTGGGTGAGGACCGCCTTGTAGGGCGCGCGGCCGCGGGTGCCGCAGCCTTCCAGCAAGGACGACTGGAACCAGCCGCGATGCTGGTCGGAGCCTTCCAGATACAGGTCGGCCGGCCAGTGGCTGTCGGCCCGGCCCTCGATCGTGAAGGCGTGGGTGCAGCCGCTGTCGAACCAGACGTCGAGGATGTCGACGACCTTTTCGTACTGGTCCGGGTCGTGGGCCTCACCCAGGAATTCGGCGTCGGGACGGGTGAACCAGGCGTCGGCCCCGCCCTCGCGGATGGCGGCCAGGATGCGGGCGTTGACCGACGGGTCCAGCAGCGGCTGGCCGCTGTCCTTGTCGACGAACATGGCCAGGGGCGTGCCCCAGGCGCGCTGGCGGCTGACCAGCCAGTCGGGGCGGGTCTCGACCATCGAGCCGATACGGTTGCGGCCGGCGTCGGGGTGGAAGGCGGTGTCCTTGATCGCCTGGATCGCGGTCTCGCGCAGGGTCTGACCACTTTCGAGCGGCTGATCCATGCGGATGAACCACTGCGGGGTGTTGCGGAAGATGATCGGGGCCTTCGAGCGCCAGCTGTGCGGATAGCTGTGCTCGACCCGGCCGCGGGCCAGCAGGTTTCCGGCCTCGATCAGCTTGTCCATGACCGCCGCGTTCGCCGGACCGAACTTGCCGGCCTTCTTGCCCTCGGTCTCGATGACCTTCAGGCCCGCGAACAGCGGCACGTGCGGGTAGTAGGCGCCGTCGGGGTCGACGGTGTCGGGGATGGAGTCCAGCGCGTAGCCGCTCTTGAGCCACACCAGATAGTCGTCGGCGCCATGGCCGGGCGCGGTGTGGACAAAGCCGGTGCCGGCGTCGTCGGTGACGTGGTCGCCGGCCAGCAGCGGCACGTCGAAGCCGAAGCCCCCAACAGGATCAGAGTCGAACTGGGCCAGAGGATGGGAGCAGATCAGGCCGGTCGGATCGACGGGCTCGACCCGGCGCCAGGTCGCGACCTTGGCGGCCTTGCGGACGTCCTCGGCCAGCTTGTCGGCGACGATCAGCCGGTCGCCGACCTTCGACCACGGGGCGAACTCGAGGTTCTCCTCCATGGCTTCCACCTCATAGAGGCCGTACTCGACCTTGGGGTTGAAGCTGATCGCCCGGTTGGCGGGGATGGTCCACGGCGTGGTGGTCCAGATCACCACGCTGGCGTCGTTGGGCGCCAGGCGGAAGACGTTGTCGCCGGCCGGATTGCCCGACAGGGCGTAGTGCTCTTCGTCATAGACCTTGACCGGGAACTTCACCCAGACGGTCGGGCTGACATGGTTGTGGTATTCGATCTCCGCATCCGCCAGGGCGGTGCGTTCCACCGGGCTCCACATCACCGGCTTGGACCCGCGATAGAGCTGGCCGCTGGTGGCGAACTTGTGGAACTCGGCGACGATGGTGGCTTCCGACGAGAAGTCCATGGTGGCGTAGCGGTTCCACCAGTCGCCCAGGATGCCCAGACGCTGGAACTCGGTCTTCTGGGCCTCGATCCAGCCGCCGGCGTAGTCGCGGCAGCGGGTGCGGAATTCCTCGGCCGGGACCTCGTCCTTGCGGCGGCCCTTGGCGCGGAATTCTTCCTCGATCTTCCACTCGATGGGCAGGCCGTGGCAGTCCCAGCCGGGCACATAGTCGACGTCATAGCCCAGGGCGAAGCGCGAGCGGACCACGAAGTCCTTCAGCGTCTTGTTCAGGGCGTGGCCGATATGGATGGCCCCGTTGGCGTAGGGCGGGCCGTCGTGCAGCACGAACAGCGGCGCGCCGTCGGCCTGGCGTTTGGCGCGGATCGCGCCGTACAGACCCTTGTCAGAGAGGGCGGCCCAGCCCTCGAGGATCTCGGGTTCCTTCTTGGGCAGACCGCCCCGCATCGGGAACGGGGTGTCGGGAAGGAAGACGGTGTCGCGATAGTCGCGGGCGGTCGTGGCGTCGTCGGCCATGGGAGAGCGATCCAGCTTCTGGAGGTTCGGAAAATCGGGGTGCGAGGGGTTCGTCCCGGCGCGCGCTGGAAACTCGTCCGGCAACGTCACGCCGGGCGGATAATTCGCGGGTTTTTCCGAACGAAAGTCATGGGCGGGGGATAGCAGAGGGTTGCGGGCAAGGCCAGTGCCAGGAACTTGGGGCACTTGCCCCCTCCTGACCGCTTCGCGGTCGTCCTCCCCCGGAGGGGGAAGACGCTTTTTCATCTTCCCCCTCCGGGGGAGGAGCGCGAAGCGCGGAGGGGGCGAGTACAGCTCGACCTACCCCCGCTTGCGCACCTTCGGCGTGATCGTCACCGTCATCAGCCTGCCCTCGCGGATCAGGGTGAACAGGGTCGGCTTGTTGATACTGTGGTTGTCGAGCGCTCGCAGCAGGTCGTCCAGGCCGGTCAGGCGCTGGTCGCCGGCCTGGATCAGCAGGTCGCCTTCCTTGACGCCGGACCTGGCGGCCGGGCCGCCGGCGTCGACATGGGCCACGAACACCGCATAGGGCTGGGTGACGCCGGTGGCGCGGGCGAGGCCGGGCGGGATCGGGGCCTGCTGGGCGATCATGCCGATCGAGCCGCGTCGCACGAAGCCGTGGTCCAGCAGTTCCTTGATCACGAAGGTGGCGGTGTTGACGGCCACGGCGAAGCACAGGCCCTGATAGCCGGCGATCACGGCGGTGGCGATGCCGACCACCTCGCCGCTGGAATTGACCAGGGGGCCGCCGCTGTTGCCCGGATTGAGCGCCGCGTCGGTCTGGATCAGGTCCTCGATCAGCCGGCCGCGTTCGCCGCGCAGGGTGCGGCCCAGGGCCGAGACCACGCCCGTGGTCACCGTGGCCTCGAAGCCCAGCGGCGCGCCGATGGCGATGACCAGTTGGCCGCGTCGCAGCTTCTTGGAATCGCCCAGCCGGGCGGTCGGGATGTGAACGTTCTGGTCGACCTTCAGGATGGCCAGGTCGGTGTCGGGATCGTCCCCCACGCAGCGGGCCGTCAGGCTGCGGCCCTCGGCGGTGATGACCACGAAGCGCGTCGCGCCCTGCACCACGTGGCTGTTGGTCAGGATCAGCCCGCCGTCGGCGAAGGCGAAGCCCGAGCCGATCCCCTGCATGCGCGGATCTTCCAACATCGGGTGCACCCGCACCACGCAGGGCCCGACCACCTCGACGGCGCGGACCACGGCGTTGGAATAGGCGTCCAGCAGGTCGCCATTGGGCAGGGCGCAATAGCCGCCCTCGATCTCGATCGCCCTGCCGGTGTCGAACACGAACTGGGCGTCTTCGGGATAGGCCAGGATCTCGTGCTGACGCCGCGGCGCCGGTCGCCGCGCCCTGGCGAAATGCTCGTACTTGCGCGCTTTCAACATCCCGCCCCCGCAGTGGTTAATGGAGGTTAACAGCAGGCGTACGGTGAGGGCTAGGGGGATCGCCGGTTTGGGGAATGGCGGGCGCCTGAGGCCCCCTCCGGCACGTCGCCTATCGGCGCCGCGCCACCTCCCCCGTGAAACGGGGGAGGTGGCGCGATGCGAATACGCATCGTGACGGAGGGGGCGTCCTGAGCGTCGACTAGAACCCCGGCGCGACGATCGCCCGGGCCTGGGCTTCATCCAGGCGGATCTGGTCGATCATCAGCTCGATGCCGTCGAACTTCAGTTCGGGACGCAGGAAGGCGATCAGCTGGGTCTCGATGACCTCGCCGTAGAGGTCCTCGTCGAAGTCGAACAGCCAGGTTTCCAGCCGGGTCTCGACCATGCCGGTGGTGGGGTTGTTGCCCAGATTGGCCACGCCGGGCACCACGCGGCCGTCGGGCAGGCGGGTGCGGGTGGCGTAGACGCCCAGCTTGGGCACCACATAGTCGACGATCTCGACATTGGCGGTGGGGAAGCCCAGCTGGCGGCCCAGCTGCTGGCCGCGACGCACCACGCCCTCGATGGCGAAGGGCCGGCCCAGGATCCGCGCGGCGGTCTCGGGCTGGCCGTCGCGCAGGGCGTCGCGCACGGCGGTGGACGAGAACTTGGCGCCCGCCTGGCTGGCCACGGGCTCGGCGATCGAGACGCCAAAGCCGTTCTGCTCGCCATAGGCGTTCAGGGCCTCGGGGCTGCCGGTGCGACCCTTGCCGAACGAGATATCGAAACCTGCCGCCACGTGCTTCACGCCCAGACCTTCGACCAGAACCTGCTCGACAAACTCCTTGTCCGAGAAGCTGGCCATCTGGAAGTCGAACGGCAGCAGATAGAGGAGATCCACCCCCATTCCGCCTAAAACGCGGGCTTGCTGCTCGATCGTCATCAGCCGGAAGGCCGGTTCGGTGGGGCGAAACAGCCGCCGCGGGTGCGGATCGAAGGTGATCACCCCCAGCGGCGCCTTCAGGGCCAGGGCGGCCTTGGCGGCCTCGGCGATCACCTGCTGGTGGCCGCGATGCACGCCGTCGAAATTGCCCAGCGCCGCGGCGGCGCCCCGGGCTTCCGGCGGCAGGCTCTTCCAGCCGTGAACGATCTTCAGGGTCATCAGGCGGCCTTGCGCGGGACCATGATCAGGGCTTCGCCCTCGACCACCGGCTTGCCGTTGACCAGGCAGACCGTGGCCAGGGTGACGCGGGCCTTGGCGGCGTCGATCTCGGTGATGGTGGCGCGGGCGGTGACCTGATCGCCGATCTTCACCGGCCGCTTGAACCGCAAGGCCTGCGACAGATAGATCGCGCCGGGCCCGGGCAACTGCGTGCCGATCACCGCCGAGATATAGCCGGCCGACAGCATGCCGTGGGCGATGCGCTCGCCAAAGCTGGTGGTCGCCGCATAGTCAGCGTCCAGGTGAACCGGGTTGTTGTCGCCGGTCACGGCGGCGAAGGCGACGATGTCGGCCTCGCCGACGGTGCGAACCAGGTCGGCGCTCTGGCCGATGCTGAGATCTTCGAGAAACAAACCCTGCATGTGACGCGTCCCCTGCGGTACTTTTTATTGTGCGTTGCAACGCAATCTAGTGTCTCGCGTCGCGATCACCAGACCAGATCGCCGATGGCGTGGGTGGCGCTGACCTTTTCGGCGGCCAGCAGGGCCTGAACGGCCTCGGGGATCAGCCGCCCGTCAGGGCCGACCGCCGCGTCGCCATGGATGCCCTTGGCGATGAACAGACAGGCGAGCTTCTGGTCCTGGGCGCCCAGAACGTCGGTGATGACGCCGTCGCCGATGCACAGCACGCGCGAACGATCGACGGGCTTGCCGGTCAGTTGCTCGGCCTTGGCGATGGCCAGGTCGTAGATCGGTCCGAACGGCTTGCCGGCCATGATCACCTGCCCGCCCAGGCTCTCATAGAGGTCGGCCAGGGCCCCGGCGCAGAAGATCAGCTTGTCGCCGCGCTGCACCACCCGGTCGGGATTGGCGCAGATGAAGGTCAGGCCGCGTTCGGCGGCGACCGCCAGGCGCTCGCGATAGTCCTCAGGAACCTCGGTCTCGTCATCGAACAGGCCGGTGCAGCCGATAAAGTCGGCGTCCTCGCACGAGCCGCTGAGGTCGAGGTCGATACCGGCATAGAGCGGCGCGTCGCGGTCGGGGCCGATCCGCCAGACCTTGCCCGGGGCGCGGGCTTCCAGCAGGGACCGGGTGGCGTCGCCGGAGGTGACAAAGCCGCTCCAGGCGGCCCGCGGTACGCCCAGGCCGTCCAGCTGCGAGACCACGTCATAGGACGGGCGCGGCGCGTTGGAGATCAGCACCGCCGGCCCGACGGTCTCGCCCCAGCGGACCAGGGCGTCGCAGGCCTGGGGGAAGCTCTCGACGCCGTTGTGGATCACGCCCCACACGTCGCACAGCACGATGTCATAGCGATCAGACAGGGCGGAAAGGCTGGCCGGGAAATCCATCATGGCAGGGCCGGTACCGGGCGCGAGCGCGGGCGTCAACGCCGCGCCGCACGGAAACGCCGGTTTCCCGGTATCCGGCTTTCGGAGAATGATGGTCTGTGACTAATCTCAAGCCACACGGGGAGACGCCTATGACGATACTGATCCTGGGGCTGGTGCTGTTTTTCGGCGTCCATTCGGCGCGCATGGTCGCCGGGCCGTTCCGCGACGCCCAGGTGGCGACCCATCCGGCCCGCTGGAAGGCGATTTACGCCCTGGTATCAGCGGTCGGTCTGGGTCTGATCATCTGGGGCTGGACGCTCTATCGCCCTGTCGCGCCGCAGCTCTACGATCCGCCCGCCTGGGGCCGTCACGCGGCCATGGCCCTGGTGCTGCCGGCCTTCATCCTGCTGGCCGGGTCCAACGGTCCGGTCGGACGGATCAAGGCGGCGGTGCGCAACCCGATGCTGATCGGCGTCATCCTGTGGTCGGTCGCGCACCTGCTGGCCAATGGCGACCAGGCCTCGGTGCTGCTGTTCGGGGCCTTCCTGGCCTATGCGACCCTCGACCTGATCGCGGTGCTGGGCCGCCGCGAACCGGCCCCGGTGGTGACCAAGCCGGTCGCCGACCTGATCATGGTGGTGGCGGGCACGGCGCTCTATGTCGTGTTCGTGCTGTATCTGCACCGCATCTTCTTCGGGGTCTCGCCCATGGGGTGAGGGCTCCGCCGTAGCGCCCCCTTCCTCATGTCGCGTCGTGGAAGATCACCCCCAGGGTTCGCCGCCGGCCCGCCCGGATCTCGCTGACGCCGTGCCGCAGGATCCGACGATGCACGCCGCGCGTCCCGTCGGCCGGCCGTTCGCGCACGGCGAAGATCACCGCCTCGCCCTGGCCCAGCGGCACGACCTGGGGCGCGGACTGCTGGCGCGGCCGCTGCTCGACCAGCACGAACTCGCCACCCTCGAAATCGCGACCCGGCGCGTCCAGCAGGACGGCGGCCTGCAGCGGAAAGACGTGCTCGCCATATAGGTCCTGGTGCAGGCAGTTATAGTCGCCCGGCCCATAGGTGAGCATCAGCGGCGTCGGTCGGGTCTGACCGCCCGCATGGCAGCGGGCCAGCATCGCGTCCAGCGTCGCGGGGAACCGCCGATCCTCGCCCAGGCGCTGGGCCCAGTGATTGGCGACGTCGGCCAGAGGCGGATAGAGGCTCTGACGCAGCGCCTGGACCGGCGCGGGCAGGGGGTAGGCGAAATACTGATATTCGCCGCGCCCGTAGCCGTAACGGGCCATGACGACGCGGCTGCGGAACAGGTCCAGCTGGTCATACAGCGCGGCAAGATCCGCGCAGGCCTGGGGGCTCAGCAGCGGGCCGGTCAGGGCCCAGCCGCGCGCGTCCAGGTCGGCGGCGATGCGCGTCCAGTCCAGGGTCAAGCGGCGGCCTCGGGCTTGCAGCGCTTGCAGGCGCGAAAGCCGGCGGCGCGGGCGCTGGCGGCGGTGGGGTGGAACACGATGTTCTTGCGCAGCGGCCGGGCCGGGCAGACCGGACGGCAATAGATCCCGGTGGTGCGAACGGCGATGAAGAAGGCGCCGTCGGCGGCTGGGTCTCGGCCCTGACAGGCGGCCCAGCGGGCCTCGTCGTCTGGATAGGCGGGCAGGGGCATCGGAACATCTCCTCTGGTGAAGAGACGATGCGCCGAGCTGATCAGAAGGTCATTCCGAAGCTTGCTGCGGGACGCCCAAAACTGTCAGCAATCAACACGGGCCTTCCTGGGCCCTGTGCCCACGACCCATGTTCGAGGCAGGTCAGGCGCTAGGAATCACCAACCCGACGCCCGGCGACGCAGGGCGCCGCGCATGAAGTCCTGCGGCGGTTCGGCCTCGGCCAGCACGGCGTCGCGGATGGCGCGCGGCTCGCCGAACAGGTGGCCCTGGCCGTAGCCGATGTCGAGATCCAGGATGTCGACGATCTGCTTTTCAGCCTCGACCTTCTCGACGATCACCTCGATGCCGTAGCGGCGGGTGAGGGCGGCGAAGTCGGTGGCGTTCAGGTCGGGGAGCGAGGCGATGACCAGCTTGCCGTCTTCCTCGCGCAGCTGGTCCAGCATCATCTGGGCGCCGACCTTGAGGAACTTCACATCGGCGCGGGCCAGGTCCTGGAAGTCCAGATCCAGGTCGCTGACCTTGTCGAGGCTGAACTGGAAGCCCAGGCTGGCCAGGCGCGACATGTGGCGGGCTTCCACCGGACCGCGGCGCTCGAAAGCCGCCTGGCCCAGTTCGAAGAACACCGAGCCGGCCAGGTCCTTGTTGGCCTGCATGAATTCCAGGAACTGCGGGAAGAAGCTCTCGTCGGCCAGGCTGGCCAGCGAGATGTTGCAGAAGATCCCGACCTTGCGGTCCTGCTTGGCCAGACGGCGCACGATCTGCACGCAGCGGAACAGCAGCAGGTTGTCGATGGCGGTCATCAGGCCTTCGGGCTCGGCGACGGCCAGATATTCGGCCGGCATCATCACCCGGCCGCTCTCGTCGCGCAGGCGCGAGAAGCTTTCGTAGAACACCGTCCGGCGCTGGGGCAGGCTGACGATCGGCTGCAGGTACAGATCGACCCGGTTCTCGGCCAGGGCGTCCTGCACGACCTGCAGCATGACGTTGGACTGCGGCGTGCGGCCGCGAACCTCGGTGCGCGCGGCGGCCACCTGATGGGTCAGCTGGTGCTCCAGCCGTTCATTCATGCCAGCGATCAGGTCTTCCAGCTGATGGACTTCGGTCGACAGCTCTTCGGAGCGGCGCTGGGCGTCGAGCGCCACGCTCTCGACCAGTTCGGTCATGCGCGCGTCGATCTTCTCGATCTGGTCCAGCAGGATGGCGTGGGCCTCGCGCACGGTGTCGAGGTCCATGCGGCCGCGCGCGGCGTCAAAGGTGCTGGAGATCAGGCCGTGGAAGGCGAAGCACAGGGCCAGCGTACCAATGAAGGCCGAAAGACCGACAGCCGGCGCCGCCCCCGTGCGCCACAGCACGAGGGAGATGATCAGAGCCAGACAAAGATAGGCGCCCGTGAGGAGCCCCAACATCAGCCGTCGCATCATTCCGTCCAGACGAATCGTTACACGCAATCAGACCGGTCCGCGTCGCAAGAGTCGAACAGATTAACGCCGCTGCGCCATTCCGTCTCGTTCCTGGGGTTGCGGCAGATCATAACCCGAGCCGGGGAGAGCCTATAGTGCTGCGCCCAGGCCAGCGACCCGGATCTGTTTTTCGGAGCCGCACTTTCGGACGCCGCGCGCGCTCGCCGCATCGACAGGGCTGGTTTTGACTGATAATCACTCGCAAGTTATCCCGGAGCCCGAATGCCCGACCGTTCTGCCATGACCTCCACACTGCGCGCCGTTCTCGACGAAGCCAGCGCAGAACGCCCTCTGGGCGGCGCCCTGCGCGGCGAGCGCGGGGTGATCGTGCGCGTCAGCGGGCTGACCGGCGCAGACGAGGCTTTCAGCGCTGAAGAGCTGGAGCGACGGCTTCTGGAGATGGGTTTCGTGGAGGGGGCTTTGATCGAGGTCCTGCACGAAGGTCTGTTCGGCCGCGATCCGATCGCGGTTCGCGTCGACGAAACCCGGGTCGCCCTGCGCCGCCGCGAGGCCAACGCCGTGCTTGTAAAGTTTGATGGAACCGCGCCTTGACCGTGCATGTCGTCGCCGCCCCTGAAGCTTCGTCGTCTGTGGCGCTGTCTTCTGTCGCCCTGGTGGGCAATCCCAATTCCGGCAAGACCGCCCTGTTCAACGCCCTGACCGGCAGTCGCCAGAAGGTGGCCAACTATGCCGGCGTCACCGTCGAGCGAAAGGAAGGCGTATTACGGACGCCGGCCGGCCAGAGCCTGCGCGTGCTCGACCTGCCCGGCACCTACAGCCTGCGGGCCCGTAGCCCCGACGAGGCGGTGACCCGCGACGCCATCCTGGGCCGACTGGCCGGGGATATTGCGCCGGACGTGCTGATCTGCGTCGCCGACGCCACCAATCTGCGGCTGGTTCTGCGACTGGCCCTGGAACTGAAGCAGGTCGGTCGTCCGTTCGTGCTGGCCCTGAACATGTACGATATCGCCCAGCGCCAGGGGTTGCGCATCGATATCGAGCGTCTGGCGGCCGAGTTGGGCGCGCCGGTCGTCACCACGGTGGCGACCCGCAAGCGCGGCCTGGAAGACCTGATCACCCAGGTCGAAGTCCTGACCCTGACCGCCGAGCACGCCAATACCTGGCGCGAGCCCGACGCCGGCGAGATCCGCGCCGCCCATGCGCAGGCCCAGCGCATCTTCCGCGCCTGCGTGAAGCCGCCCGAGCGGCCCGACACCATCACCGGCAAGATCGACAACGTGCTGCTCAATCCGGCGGCCGGTCTGGTGATCCTGGCCACCCTGCTGTTCGTGATGTTCCAGGCGGTGTTCACCTGGGCCACCCCGGCCATGGACGTGATCGACGGCGGCTTTTCGGCCCTGGCGGCCCTGACCGCCGCGCACCTGCCTCCTGGTCTGCTCAGCAGCCTGATCTCCGACGGCCTGATCGCCGGGGTCGGCAGCGTGCTGGTGTTCCTGCCGCAGATCCTGATCCTGTTCTTCTTCATCCTGCTGCTGGAAGACAGCGGCTACATGGCCCGGGCGGCCTTTCTGATGGACAAGATCATGGGCGGAGCTGGCCTGCACGGCCGGGCCTTCATCCCGCTGCTCTCCAGCTTCGCCTGCGCCATTCCCGGGATCATGTCGACGCGGGTGATCGACAACAAGCATGACCGCCTGACCACCATCCTGGTGGCCCCGCTGATGACCTGCTCGGCCCGCATCCCGGTCTACACCCTGATCATCGCCGCCTTCATTCCGCAAAAGACCGTCTGGGGCGTGCTGTCGCTGCAGGGGCTGGTGATGTTCGGCCTCTATGCCGGCGGCATTCTCAGCGCGCTGACGGTGTCGTTCGTGATCCGCCGGGTGTTCTGGCGCGGCACGGTCGAGCCGTTCATGATGGAGCTGCCGACCTATCGCTGGCCCGAGCCGCGCAACGTGCTGATGAACCTGTGGACCCGGGCGCGGATCTTCATCACCCGCGCCGGCCGCATCATCCTGCCGCTGATGGTGCTGGTCTGGGTGCTGTCGACCTTCCCCTATCCGCCGGAAGGCGCGACCGGGCCGGCCATCGACTACAGCTTCGCCGGCCGCATCGGGCATTTCATCGCGCCCCTGATGGCCCCCATCGGCTTCAACTGGCAGATGACCGTGGCCCTGATCCCGGGCTTCGCCGCTCGCGAGGTCGCGGTGGCGGCCCTGGGCACCGTCTATGCCGTCGGCGACGCGGATTCCTCGCCCGCCGCCCTGGGCTCGGTTCTGGCCCAGCAGTGGTCGCTGGCCAGCGCCCTGTCGTTCCTGGCCTGGTACATCTTCGCCCCGCAGTGCGCGGCGACCCTGGGCGTGGTCAAGCGCGAGACCAACAGCTGGACCTGGCCGACGGTGATGTTCGTCTACATGACCGGCCTGGCCTATATCGCCTCGTTCGCGACCTATCACATCGCCGTGGCGATGGGGGCGGGGTAGGGGGCTGGATTGGTCGGCCAGCTCGCTTGTGCTAAGCTCTGGTCATGACGATCCGGTTCGACATCGGAAACCAGTCGGCCCTGGCCGAACTCGTCGCCCGCATGGAAGCCGGCGAGGACGTGCTGTTGACGCGAGATGGCGAGACCGTGGCCCGAGTAACGCCTCCCCCACCCGCCGCGCCGAAGGGGCGACGGAAACTGGGCGTCTGGGAGCATCTTAATCTCAAACTTTCAGACGACCTGTTTATCGGGCCCGATCCCGAAATTGAGGCGGAGATGGATAATCCCATTTTCCCGGATGAAGCGCGGGCTCCCAAAAACTGATCCTTTCAGTTTTTAGCGGCGACAGGTCGAGGGCCACGATTTCAAGTGAGTGACCCTTTGAGGCTCCCATCATGCGCCTGCTGCTAGATACGCACGCTTTCATTTGGAGCCTCGTGAATCGCTCCAAACTGTCGGCGCGAGCGCTTGACGCCATTTCGGACGCGGAAAACGAAGTTCTGGCCAGCGCCGTGGCGGCCTACGAAATCGAATATGAGCGGCCGCGTGACTCCGAGCTTCAGCGGATGCCGACGGACCTCGATCAGGCCGTCAAAGTCCAAGGCTTCAGTTGGGTCGGTTTCTCGTGGGAGGACGCGCGCGACGCAGCGCGACTACCCTTGATCCATCGCGACCCCTGGGATCGCCTACGGGTGGCTCAGGCCGAACGACGTGGCAAGAGACTAGTGACTCGCGACCCCTGGATCGCGAGCTACAATGTCCCAACGCTCTGGTAGCCGCTGCCTACCGCGTCGGGACCGGGGTCTCGCCGCGATAGTCGTAGAAGCCGCGCCCGGCCTTCTTGCCCAGCCAGCCGGCCTCGACATATTTCACCAGCAGCGGGCAGGGACGGTACTTGCTGTCGGCCAGGCCTTCGTACAGCACGTTCATGATCGACAGTACGGTGTCCAGGCCGATGAAGTCGCCCAGTTCCAGCGGGCCCATCGGATGGTTGGCGCCCAGCTTCATGGCGGTGTCGATGGCGTCCACCGTGCCCACGCCCTCGTACAGGGTGTAGATCGCCTCGTTGATCATCGGCACCAGCACGCGGTTGACGATGAAGGCAGGGAAGTCCTCGGCGTTGCTGGTGATCTTGCCCAGCGACTTGGCGAAGGTGACGGCCCGCTCATAGGTCGGGACGTCGGTGGCGATGCCGCGAATGATCTCGACCAGCTTCATCAGCGGCACGGGATTCATGAAGTGCAGGCCGATGAACCGCTCGGGGCGATCGGTGGCCGAGGCCAGGCGGGTGATCGAGATCGACGAGGTGTTCGAGGCCAGCAGGGTGTCAGGCTTCAGATAGGGCTGCAGGCTGCGGAAGATGGCCTTCTTGGTCTCTTCGTTCTCGGTGGCCGCCTCGATGGCGAGGTCGGTCTGGCCGATCAGCTCCAGGCTCTCGGCGGGCTTGATGCGGGCCAGGCCGGCGGCCATGGCGGCCTCGTCGATAATGCCGCGACCCACCTGGCGGGCCATGTTCTTTTCGATCAGGGCCAGGCCCGCATCGATGCGCTCGCGCGTGATGTCGTGCAGCAGAACGTCGTAGCCCGCCAGCGCGCAAACATGCGCGATGCCACAGCCCATCTGACCGGCGCCGATTACGCCGACCGATTTGATTTCACTCATGAACGCCAAGCCTTCGCTTGATACGGCGCCGGACCTGAAGTCCGCGCCCTCGATTGTGGCGATGTTTCTAGCACGACAAACCACGGCCTCGTCCAGACTTTGCTGCGACGCAGCGCGGAAGTGCCGCGTCAGTCGACTGGCGGATAAGGGTGGCTGTGGCCCTGAGGGTCTTCCACCGCGCCGTCGTCCAGATAGGCCGGCCCCACCGGGACCTTTCCATGGCCGCCGGGGATGTCGAGGATATAGGTCGGCTGGCACAATCCCGAGACGGTTCCGCGCAGGGCCTTCATCAGTCCCTGGCCGGTTTCGAGGCTGGTGCGCAGATGGCCGGTGCCGGGCGCATGGTCGTGATGGTGCAGATAGTAGGGCTTGATCCGCGTCTCGACGAAGGCCCGCATCAGGGCTTCCAGGGCCTCGGCGTCGTCATTGATCCCGGCCAGCAGCACGGTCTGGCTGATCATCGGCACGCCGGCGTCAACGATGCGCGCGCAGGCGGCGCGGGCGGCGGGGGTCAGCTCGCGGGCGTGGTTGGCGTGCAGGGCCACATAGACCGCCTTGCCCGAGGCCTTCAGGGCCGAGACCATCGCGTCGGTGATCGCCGCCGGATCGACGGCCGGCACGCGGGTGTGGAAGCGCACCACCTTCACATGGTCGATCTTCGCCAGCCGTTCGCCCAGATCGCGGATCCGGCGCGGCGACAGCACCAGCGGATCGCCGCCGGTGATGATCACCTCCCAGATCTCGGGCCGCCCGGCGATATAGGCGAAGGCGGCGTCCAGTTCGTCCGGCGACAGGGTTTTCAGCCCCTCGGGCCCGACCATCTCGCGACGGAAGCAGAACCGGCAATAGACCGCGCAGGTGTGGGTGGGTTTGAGCAACACCCGGTCGGGATAGCGGTGGACGATCCCCTCGACCGGGCTGTGGGCCAGGTCGCCGATCGGGTCGGGATCCTCGCCGGGTGAGGCGATCAGCTCGGCGGTCTGGGGCACGAACTGGCGGGCGATCGGGTCGGCCTCATTGGCCGGCTCGATCAGGGCGGCCATGTCGGCGGTGATCGCCACCGCATACTGCGCCGCCACGCGCTCCAGCGCCGGCAGGCGCTCGGGAGCGATCAGGCCGGCGTCGGCCAGCATCTGGGCGCTGCGGAGGGTGTGGGCGGGGGGCATTGGAGGCGCGGATATGGCGCAAAAGGGCCCAGGATACAATCTCGGCGCCCTTGCCCCCTACGGACTGCTGCGCAGTCGTCTTCCCCCGGAGGGGGGAAGATGAAGCGCGCCGACCTTGTCTTCCCCCTCCGGGGGAGGGCTATCGCATATGGGTTGCTGACGGACCCAAGCCTTTGACAAACTCAAAAATCTTGCCTTCCTGGGCCTTGTGCCCAGGACCCATGTTTGAGGCAGGCTTTGATTTGGGCGCTATTCGCGGCTGAACGGCCCGTAACACCGACCCAAGTCCGCATCGGCGGCGCCATGGGTCCTGGGCACAAGGCCCAGGAAGGCTGGATCTTTTAGCGCCAGATCCATATGCGATAGCCCTGCCCTCCGGGGCAGGGCTATCGCATATGGCCGAGTAGGGAGAAGAGGAAGGTGTCGTCCCAGCCGGCGCGCTTGATCTTTCCCTTTATGGAGCCCTTGTCGGGGTGCTGCCTGAGGGTGTTGAGGGCGAGTTTTCGCAGGAGGGCGAGGTTCTGGGGGGCATGGTCCTTTCGGCTTCGGGAGGCGTCTTCATCGAGGGCGACATCGAGGACCCAGTGGAGTTGGTTCTCGATGGTCCAGTGGGCTCGGGCGACCTGCAGCACCCTTTGGGGGGACAGTGGAGTCGAGAGCAGGAACCAGCGCACGATGGTATCCTGAGGCTGATCAGTTGGCTTTCGGCGGGTCTCGACGCGAGCGACGGCGGCCAGGCCAGGAAAGTCCATATCTGTCGCCGCAACGACGATGGCGGTGCGGCCCTCAAGCCGGTCGTGGGCGCGTTCAGGCCCATCGACGGCGCCGCAAGCGGCGTCGGCGGCCTGGGTCAGGACTTGAGCCTGGGCCAGCAGCTTGGGCTGGTTGGCCTTCAGCGCCAGGGCATAGTCGGCGCCAGCGTCGAGGATGGCCTGAGCGGTGTCCCTGCGGCAATGCAGGGCGTCGGCGGTGACGATGCAGCCCTGAAGATCCAACAGGGCCAGGGCCTGCTGGGCTCCCAGCACCTCGTTACGGCCCGGCGCCAGGCGCTGGCCGATGACCAGTCGAGCTTCGACGGCCCAGACATTGACCAGATGCAGTGGCGTGGCCTTGCGCCCGCGCTCATAGGCCCCGCGCAGCGCCTTGCCGTCGATGGCCACCACGCCCTTCAGAGCCCCGGCGAAGGCGGCCGTGAACTTGGCGAAGGCCGCCTCGAAGGGTTCGGGCTCAAGGTGGCGGAACACCCGACTGAAGGTGTCGTGGCTGGGCGGACCATGCTCCAGCTTCAGAACCTGACGCAGGCAATCAAGCTTGGCGCGCGCGAACAAGGCCATGTCGGTGCAGTCCTCGGCTCCGCACAGCAGCGCCGCCAGCGACACGAACATCAGCTCCAGCAGATCGTGCCGGGCATTGCCCGCCCGAGGATCTTCAACTTCCGAAAAAAAGCTCGAAAACGTCTCCACCGCGCCGTCTCCACACAACAGAAGACGCCCTTCAGAATCCGCTTCGACCTAAAAAATCGACTCCAAATCCATATGCGATAGCCCTGCCCTCCGGGGGAGGAGCGTCGCAGGCGCGGAGGGGGCCAGTGTCAGGCGCCCTCAGGCCACCGGAACCCACATCACCTGATCCACCCGCGTGGCGCCGGTCGCCAGCATCACCAGCCGGTCAAAGCCCAGGGCGCAGCCCGAGGCGTCGGGCATGATCTCCAGCGCCGCCAGGAAGTCCTCGTCGATCGGATAGCGCTCGCCATAGATCCGGGCCTTCTCGTCCATCTCCAGAGCAAAGCGGCGACGCTGTTCGGCCGGGTCGGTCAGTTCGCCGAAGGCGTTGGCCAGCTCCACCCCGCAAGCATAGAGCTCGAAGCGTTCGGCCACGCGCGGATCGCCCGGCTTGGGCCGCGCCAGGGCGGCCTCGGCGACCGGATATTCGCACAGGATCGTGGCGCGGCCGACGCCCAGCCGGGGCTCGACCTTCTCGACGATCACCCGGCTGAAGACGTCGGCCCAGCTGTCGTCGTCGGCCACCCGGATCCCCGCCGCTTTCGCCGAAGCCGCCAGGGCGTCGCGGTCGGTCTCGCCGGTCGCCGAAAGGCCGGCCAGCAGGTCCACCCCGGCGTAGCGGTCGAAGGCCTGCGCCACGCTCAGCCGTTCGGGCGCGGCGAAGGGGTCGCAATCCAGGCCCCGGAAGGAAAACCGCCGCGTCCCCGCCGTCTCGGCGGCCAGGCGCAGCAGGGCGGCGCAGTCGTCCATCAGGGTTTCGTAGGGCGCGCCGGCCCTATACCATTCCAGCATCACGAATTCCGGGTGATGCAGCGGCCCGCGCTCGCGATTGCGCCACACCCGGGCGAAGTCGAAGATCCTGTCTTCCCCGGCCGCCAGCAGCTTCTTGCAGGCGAATTCCGGCGAGGTGTGCAGATAAAAGGTCTGGTCCGGCTCGCCTGTCAGGCTCAGCATCGTGGTCTCGAACGCGTGCAGGTGGGCCTCGTTGCCCGGCGACACCTGCAGGGCCGCGGCCTCCACCTCCAGGAAGCCGTCGCCCTCGAACCAGCCGCGGACGGCGCGGGTGATGGCGTTGCGGGCCAGCAGGAACGGGCGGCGGTCGGCGTGGACCGAAGGCGTCCACCAGGGGGAGGGAGCGTCAGCAGCCACGGGGGCTCCGCGTAGTAGAGACTGGCGATCTTGCCGCGTTCGCTATAGGAGGGCGATCATCAGATCTCTACCCCATTCGCGCGGCCGCCTCCGGGCAGGGCCCGGAAAGCCTAAGGACTAAAGAAGTGAAGGTAGCCGCCAGCTCGCTCCGCAAGGGCGCCGTCGTCGATATGGACGGCCGTCTCTATGTCGTTCTGACCGTCGACAACATCCACCCCGGCAAGGGCACCCCGGTGACCCAGCTGAACATGCGCCGCATCAGCGACGGCGTGAAGGTGTCGGAACGCTACCGCACGACCGAGCAGGTCGAGCGCGCCTTCGTCGACCAGCGCGACCACACCTTCCTGTACCAGGACGGCGAGGGCTTCCACTTCATGAACCCGGAAAGCTTCGACCAGGTCGTGGCCACAGAGGACGTGATCGGCGACGCCGCGCCCTATCTGCAAGAAAACATGACGGTGCAGCTGTCGACCCACAACGACATCCCCATCGCCATCGAACTGCCGCGCACGATGATCCTGGAAGTCGTCGACACCGAACCCTCGGTGAAGGGCCAGACCGCCAGCTCCTCCTACAAGCCGGCCCTGCTCAGCAACGGCATCAAGACCACCGTCCCGCCCTATATCGCCGTCGGCGTGCGGGTGGTGATCCTGACCGAGGACAATTCCTACCAGGAACGCGCCAAGGACTAAGGACGCTGTTTCCTTCTCCTCTTGCGGGAGACGGGCGAGATCAGAAGGCCCGGCGCGCCAGCGCCGGGCCTTTTTTGTTGAGGTGTGGGAAGGTCTGGTTTGCGGCGGGACGCTGTGGGCTGGTTTCGACCCAAGTCGGACGTCGATCAGTGAGCTTTTAGTGGAGATGAACCCGCCGGGCAGTCGATCCTGACGGGCAGCCCGTCTTTGTAGGCGTAGTACTCGATGCAGCCTTTTGGAGCTGAAATTGCTTCTCGCTTCCCAATGTCGGCTGCGGCCAGGAACTCTGACGGGGTGGTCTTTCCGTCGCTATCCCAGTCCATTTCAGACCACCTGTACCCATGCTGAAGCGCGCCGAGCGCTACGAACCCGACGTAGGCGATGGGTATCGCCAGGATGAGACAGACGAGCGCGATTAGAGTCTTCCGCATTCTGCAACCTTGGCAGCACGAGGGTCGCCTTTCCACCGAGGCTGTGTAAAAACGCCCGCGCCGAAAATCTTGCAGGCATTTTCTTTTGCCTATGGGTGGATTTTTATCCGATCTCGAACGGTTCATCCGGTCTGGATTTAAACGGCAGAATATTATTCTACGAAAAAATGTCGGTCCGACGTTTTCACACAGCCTCCACCCATAGCGGTCATTGCGAGTGGCCGCCTTATTAGCTGGACATGAAACATTCCACGGCATCGCCGCGAATGGGCGACACACCAAACCCAGAGGCGGACTTGAAGATCAGCGCGAAATCGCCATCCGGGTCCTGATCGTAGGCTAGGAAGATTTCGTCATCCTCGGCCACGATGACGACGCGCCTCGGCAAGGCTTTGGGGGCACTTCCAGGAAAACGTCCGTCGCAATCGATCTCGACAAAATAGGGCTCGACCAGCGCCGCTTTCATTTCGCCTAAGCGTTGGAGAAACCATTCGGCGGGAAGTGGCACTCCAAGTTGATCGGGATGTGGGTCGGGTACAACGAACGTCTCGATCGCGCTCCGAACTCGCTGGTCAATATCGGCTAGGGAAATGTGCTCTTCCATGATCGCGGAATGTCCACCGAACTTCCCAGTATGGCAACGACCGCTACCCCCCCCAAACCGCCCTTCGGAATGTCTGCTGTCCGCCGCAACGGAGGCAATCCGCGTCCTGAAGCCCTTGGCGGAATGGGAGCTCTGAGGTCAGGCCCAACCTTTCAATCGTCATTCCCGCCCTTGTGGCGGGAACCCCTGGTTCAGCTGACGCGTGAGACGCCAGCGAAGGGCGCGCGCCCTTCGCCCCTCCCGCCCCTGCGGCCGATAGAGGGGTTCCCGCCACAAGGGCGGGAATGACGGCGGAGAAGGGGGATAAGCCGCGCTCAATCCCCGTCGTTTCCGCGACAAAATACAACCTTTTCAACGCTCTACAAAATAATCGAGCGCACCAATCCCCGGCGTTCAAACCTGCCGTATTCTAAACCCACCTCGTCGTTGGGAAGGGCGCGCGGCCAGCGACCGAAGCGGCGGCGAGGGGTGGTCGAGCGGGAAGCTCAATCGATGGCGGGAAGAGCGCCTTGCGCTCTGGGCCGCCAACCTCGTGGTCTCTGGCGGCGGTCGGCCGTGGAACACTAAAACGACGTGGCCACGAGGGTCGGGCGAGCAGCAGGCGGACTGAAAGGTCCGCGGTCCGGGTAGGAGTCGCGCACCTGTCCGCCCGTCGCAGGCGTCGAGGGTCAAGCGCTAACACCGCCGAGCCGGAAGCGCTTGCGGATAACGGCGACGCGGAGCGCACGGCTTCGTCGAAACGGTAATCGCTATATGTCTCATCCGGGCGGAACCCGGACGCTCCGCGACCCTTCCCATCCCTTCAGCGGAGTTCCGCGTGAGGTCGCCAAGTCGCGCCGTCTCCCTTCCCCCGTTTGAGGTGTCCGCTTTCAGGCGCCCCGTCGTCTGGCGTGCGCTGACCCGGCGCGGGGCGCTGGCGGGAGACCCTTAAGTCCGCTCCGCCTTGCCCCGCGCCGTCAGCCAGTACATCACCGGCGTCGCCACCCGCGACAGCAGGGTGCTGGTGATCAGCCCGCCGATGATGGCGATGGCCAGGGGCGAGTAGAGGCCCGAGCGTTCCAGGGCCAGGGGCAGCAGTCCGCCGATCGCGGTCACCGAGGTCAGCAGCACCGGCAGGAAGCGCACCTCGCCGGCCTTTTCGATGGCGTCGTGCAGGCCCATGCCGCCCTTGCGCAGCTGTTCGGTGAAGTCGACCAGCAGGATCGAGTTCTTGATCTCGATGCCGATCAGGGCGATCAGGCCGATGGTTGCGGTGAAGCTCAGCGAATTGCCGGTGAGAGCCAGGGCCCCAACGGCGCCGAAGATCCCGAACGGGATGATGCCGGCCACGACCAGGGCGGTCTTGAACTTCTGGAATTCCAGAACCAGCACCGCCAGGATGCCGAACACCGCCACCAGCACCGCCGCCCCCAGGCCCGCGAAGCTTTCCGACTGCGCCTCGGCCTGACCACCCAGGCTCAGGCGATAGCCGGGCGGCATCGGCAGGTCGCGGGCCAGTTGGGCTGTGACGTCCTGGGTGACCTTGGCGGCCAGGAAGCCGGTCGAGACATAGGATGTCACCGTCACCGTCCGTTCACGGTCGAAGCGGTCGATGCGGGCGGGGCTGGACCTCAGGCTCGGGGTGGCGATGGCGTCCAGCCGGGCGGCCAGGCCGTCGGCGGTGGGCACATAGACGCCTTTCAGGGCTGACAGCGGATTGCGCGCCGCGCCGTCGGCGGTCTCCATCGGCAGGCGCACCTTGACCGCATAGTCGTCGCCGTCCGGATCGCGGAAGCGACCGGTCTCCTCGCCCGACAGCGCCAGCCGGGCCGTGCGCCGGGCCGCGCCGGCCGGCACGCCCAGGGCCGAGGCCTTGGCCTCGTCGACGCCCAGGTCCAGGTCGGTACGGTCCAGACGGACGGGATTGCTGACGTCGCGCGTCCCCGGCGTGGCCTTGAGGATCGCCTCGGTGCGGGCGGCCAGGGCCTTCAATGCGCCAAGGTTCTGACCGGTCAGGCGGATGGCGATCGGCGCGTCGATCGGCGGGCCGTTCTCGAAGGTGACCACGCTGATCCGCGCGCCGGGGAAGCCGGCGAAATCGCGGCGCAGGGCGTCCAGCACCTTGTCGCTCTGGCCCGGCTCCCAGCGCTTGAGGCTGACAAATACCTCGGCATAGGTCGTGGCGCTCTCGCGCTGCTGCTGGTTGTAGAAGATCTGCGGATTGCCGCGCCCCAGATTGGCGGCGCGCCAGACGACGTCCGGTTCGGCCTTCAGGCGCTGCTCCACAAACCGCAGGGCGCGGTCGGTGCGGGCCAGGGACGAGCCGTCCGGCGTCTCGATCCGCACCAGGAACTGCGGGGTCTCGGCGGCGGGAAACAGGCTGGAGCCGATCAGCTTGACCAGCGGAAAGGTCGTCAGGCACAGGGCCAGCATCAGGACCAGGGCCAGCCACGGCCGCGCCAGGGCGCGGTGCAGGACCGGTCGGTAGAAGCGATGAATGCCGCCATTGACCGCCTGCAGGATCGCATTGCCTTCGGGATCGGAGTGCTTGTCCAGCACCCGGCTGGCCAGGAAGGGAATGATGGTCATCGAGACCAGCAGCGAGGCGGCGATCGTGCACAGCACCGTCACGGGCAGGGACTTGATATAGGCGCCGGAGCCGGCCGGCAGGGCCATCAGCGGCAGGAAGGCCAGCATCAGGGTGGCCGTACAGCCCACCACCGCCAGGCCGATCTGGCGCGTGCCGTTGACGGCCGCCTCGGTGCGCTCCTCGCCCTCGCGGATGCGGCGGGCGATGTTCTCGGTGATGACGATGCTGTCGTCGACCAGCAGGCCCAGGGCCAGAACGAAGCCGGCGATCGACAGCTGGTTCAGCGTGAAGCCCAGGGCCTGCAGCATCGACAGGCCGATCAGCAGGCTGAGCGGGATCGAGACCATCACCACCAGCCCGGCGCGCGGGCCCAGCGGCAGCAGGGTGATCAGCACCAGGGCCAGGGCGATGCCGAAATCGCGGAACAGGTTGTTGAGCCGGTGTTTGACGTTCTCGGCCTGCACAAAGCCGCGCTGCAGTTTCACGCCGGCCGGCAGGGTTTTTTCATAGTCGTCCAGAACCTGCTCGACGGCCTTGGTGATCCTGGCGACATCCTGGCCGTCCTTCTGGGTCACGGTCAGGAACACGGCGCGCTGGCCGTTGAAGCGGGTCAGGTG
Organism: Caulobacter sp. FV2ps19; assembly: GCF_058681035.1. NCBI lineage: Bacteria > Pseudomonadati > Pseudomonadota > Alphaproteobacteria > Caulobacterales > Caulobacteraceae > Caulobacter > Caulobacter sp. FV2ps19. The sequence continues at coordinate 1,388,435 of NZ_CM178729.1, forward strand.
GGTCGGTTCCTGCTGGGCCCAGGCCACCTGGGCCACGTCGCGCACACGGGTCACCTGGCCGCCGATGGCGCGCACCGGCGTATCGGCCACGGCCTCCAGCGAGCGGAAGGCTCCGCCCGACTTGACGTTGAAGCGCCGCTCGCCGGCCTGGACCGCGCCGATGGGGGCCTCGGCGCCGGCCGATTTCAGGGCGTCGGCCACGGCGGTGGCCGGCAGTTTGAGGGCTGAAAGACGGGCCAGGTCCAGGGTCACCTGAACCTCCGAGGCCGGCGCGCCCCAATATTTGGCCTCGCGTACGCCGGGCACGCGATCGAGCCGTTCACGCAGACGGTCGGCGGTTTTTTCCAGACGGCGCATGGGCAGGATGTCGCTGGTCAGGGCGACCTGGACGATCGCCACCTCCGTGGTGCGGGCCCGCTGGATATCCAGCCGCACCAGACCGCTGGGCAGGGTCCCGCGGATGGCGTTCACCTCGCGGACCACCTGGTCGTATTTGCGCTCGGGATCGACATCCCAGGTGAAGTGGACGCGCACGGCGGCCGCGCCGTCGGAACTGGTCGACTCGATCTTGTCGATATTGTCCAGGCCGTCGACCGCGTCCTCGATCGGGTCGACGACCAGTTGCTCCATCTCCGAGGGCTCGGCCCCCGGCAGCACGGCGCGGATGATCACGATCGGGATCGGGAAATGCGGATCCTCCGAGCGCGGAATGCTGGTGAAGGCGTTGATCCCCAGCATCACCAGCAGGCCGAAAGCGACCAGGGTGAACTGCCAGCGATGGACCGCCAGGCCTGCGATGTCGAACTTCACGGCTTTTTGCCCGCCTGAAGGTGCGCCGGATCAACGACGCTGACCTTTTCGCCGTCGCTGACGAAGCCGGCGCCGGCGGTGATCACCCGGGCGCCGTCGGCCAGGCCCGAGACCAGGGCGTCATCGCCGTCGAAGCCGCCAAAGCCCACGGCGGTGCGACGGGCGACGCCGCCGTCCAGCCGCAGCACGAAGGCCTGCGCGCCTTCGGCCTCCAGAATGGCTTCCGCCGGAATGCGGGCGAAGGCGCCGATCAGGCCGGGTGCGGCGCGGGCCGACAGCGTGGCGCTGGCGATCTGGCCGCTGCGCAGGTCCGGGCGACCGGCCAGCTCGATCTCGACCGTCACCGCGCCGGTGCGGGTGTCGGCCGCCTCGCCGATCCGGGTTAGGGTTCCGGTCAGGATCTGGGGCCCCAGATCCTCGACCTTCAGCTGGGCGGGGTCGCCGACCCGCACCCGGGCGGCGTCGCGGCTGGACAGCGGCAGGCGCAGCACCAGCGGGCTGTTGAGGTCGGCGATCCGCGCCACCGTCTGGCCGGCCTGCACGACCTCGCCCGTCTGGACGGCGCGGCTCAGGACCACGCCCGAGGCCGGCGAGACCAGTTGCGCCCAGCGTCGGTCAAAGGTGGTGGAGTTGTAGGCCGCCTGGGCCGATTTCAGCGCGCTCTGGCGATCATCCAGCCTCTGGCGGCTGACGAAGCCCTTGTCGAACAGGGCGGTGTCGCGCGCCACATCCCGGCGGGCGCGTTCCAGATCGGCGGTGGTCTGCTGCTGGCGGGCGTCGAGGCTGGCCGGATCGATCGCCGCCAGCACCTGGCCCGCCTGGACCCGGTCGCCGGCCTCGACGCTCATCCGGGTCAGCACGCCGCCGATGCGGAACGACAGGGCCATTTCCCGGCGCCGCTCCAGCGTGCCGGTTCCTGAGACCGCGCCGGCGGCGTTGGGCGCGGCGATGCGGACCGCTTCGACCGGGGTGGGGAGAGGTGCGGGCGCCGCCTCGTTGGCCTTGCCGCCACAGGCCGCCAGACCAGGCAGCGCCACGGCGAAGACAAGCGGTCTCCAGACGACGTGGAGAGGGGGCGGGGAGGCGCGCCACATCATCTTTGTTCCAGATCAATCAGTGATAAGTTATCAGTGATAGATTGATGGTGCTTGTCAAGCCCGCCCGGGGATGATGGAAGGTCCGCTGATGAAGTCTCCCACCCCGCGTTCTCCCCGAAAACCCAAGGGGCAGGGGGCCGAACGGCGCGAGGAAATCCTCGACGCGGCCCTGGCCCTGTTCAGTCAAAAAGGCGTGCACGCGGTCTCGACCCGGCAGATCGCCGAGCGGGCCGGCATCTCCCAGCCGGCGCTTTATGCCTATTTCGCCACCAAGGACGACATGACCGCCGAACTCTGCGTTCGGGCCTTCGCCACCCTGATCGAGCGGATGGGCGCGGCCCGGGTGCGCGGCGCGCCGACCGTTGAGAATTTCGAGCGGATGTTGCGGGTCTATGTCGATTTCGGCGTCGAGCGACCCAATGCCTATCGTGTGGCCTTCATGATCGAGAAAGGCGACCATGGCGCGTTCATGGAGAAGACCGGCAGCCGGCCGATGATCGCCGGACTGGAAGCCTTCGAGATGTTCCGTGATATCGCGGTGGAGTATCAGGCCGCCGGCCTGACCGTGCTCGACGACGCCCTGTTGACCACCCAGACCCTGTGGGCCGGCCTGCATGGTCTGGTCTCGCTGCTGATCGCGCGGCCGCACTTCCCCTGGATCGAGCGCGAAGCGCTGATCGCCGCCCATATCGCCATGCTGCGCAGAGGCGCGCTGAAAGCCTAGATCGAGCGATCGGCCCTGGCGCCGGGCTCGGGCACGCGCAGGCGAGGATCGCGCGTGGGCTCGATCACGCCGTTCAGCGCCGCCAGGGCGCCGCCGAATTCGACGGGCGAGGCCGGGCCCTTTCGGGCCTTTTCAATCGGATCCTCGACCTTGTTGACGCCATAGGGGCCATCCTTGGGGTGGGCCGGATCGATATGCTTCTTGGCGTAGTCGACGTCGGTGCAGTCCTTGCACTTGAAGCCGTTGATGATCTCGATGGCCATGGCTTGCTCCCCCTGTGGCGCGTCGCTGCAAGCGAGTTCGCGCGGGGGCGCCAAAAGGTTACATGGAAAAGTCGGCGGCTCGCGCCTATATCCGCGCCTTGATTTTATCGGAGCCTTCCATGGCCAATCTGCAGCCCCTCCAGTCGTTCAGCCTGCAAGAGACCGACGACGGTTATCGCCTGCTGGTTTCGGCCATCGGCGGCGACACCCTGTATGTCTCGATCACCGTCGAACAGATGGATGACATCATCGACTCGCTGGAGCTGGCCGTCGGCCGCGGCGACGAGGAAGAGGCCGCCGAGGACGAAGAAGGGTTCTAGGCCAAATCACGATGTCATCCCGGGCGAAGCGCAGCGAAGACCCGGGACCGCTACAGGCTCTGAGCTCCCGGCGGTCCAGGCTCTGCGCGCTGCGCGCTTGGCCGGGGACAGCCTTTATTGCGGCCCCGCCGCCAGCAATCCCGCCACGTCCTTAAGCGCCCGCGCCAGGGTCGCGGCCTTGCCCGGCGCGCCCAGCGACAGCCGCACGCCGTCCCGGGTGACGTCCGGCGCCCGGAAAGCCTCGGCGTCCACCAGCGACAGGCCGCGCGCCCGGGCCGCGTCCAGTAGCCTGCCCCGGCTCCACCCGACCGGCAGGTCCAGCCAGACATGCAGGCTCTCCGCGCCGCCGATCGCGGCGGGCAGGATCTCGGCGGCCAGTTTGCGGCGTGCGCCAGACTCGCGCCGCACCCCTTCCAGCACGCGCGCGGCGTTCCCCTCGCGGATCCAGGCGGTGACCACGGCGGCCATCAGCGGCGCGGGCATCTGGGCGATGGCGTGCAGGGCTTCGGCCGTCTCGGTGACCCGATCTTCCGGCGCGACGATGAAGGCGATCCGCAGGCCGGGCGACAGGGTCTTGGCCGTGGTGGCGATGTGGAACACGCTCTGCGGCCACAAGCGGGCCAGGGCGGGCAAAGGCGCCGCCGGAAGCAGACCATAGGCGTCGTCCTCGATGATCGCCACGTCAGCGGCCTTGGCCACGGCGATGATCGCCTCGCGTCGCGCCAGGCTCATCGTCGCGGTGGTGGGGTTCTGGAAGGTGGGGGTGCAGCAGATCGCGCGAGGGCGGTGCAGGGCGCAGAGCCGCGCCAGGGCCATCGGCTCCAGACCTTCCTCGTCCATCGCGCAGCCGACGACGTTCAGGCCGCGTTGCGCCGCGGCGGTGAGGAGGCCCGGATAGGTCAGGTCCTCGACGATGATCGTCTCTCCGGGGCCGGCGAGCAGGTTCAGCAGCGCGCTCAGCGCCGTCTGGGCGCCGCTCCCGATCAGGATCCGATCCGGTGCAACCTCGCCCAGGGAAGGCTTCAGCCAACTGGCCGCGGCCGTGCGTTGGGCCAGCGATCCCGCCCCGGGATGATAGGCCATCAGGATCGCCGGGTCGGTTCGCGCCAGCACCGCGCCCGTTGTCTCGCGCAACAGGGCGCCAAGGTTGAGGCCCTGGGGTTGGGGCGGCAGGTTCATGGAGAGATCGACAAGGCCCGCCTCGTCATCGCTCGTCCGGCCACGCACGAAGGTGCCGCGCCCGGCCGCGCCCTCGATCAGGCCGCGCTCCTGGGCCAGGGCGTAGGCTCGGGTGACGGTGGTGAAGTCCAGCCCCACCAGACGGGCGACTTCGCGCTGGGCCGGCAGTTGGTCGCCCGCCTGCAGTTCGCCCTCCGCAATCGCCGCCTCCAGCGCCTGGGCCAGGCGCCGGTAGGCCGGGCCGGTAAGGGTCTCGGCGCGATTGAGCCAGGCAGCGGAGGGGTGCGACGGCATGGCGGTTGTCTTTCAAGCCCTCAATGCATACATTATATATGAATTGTATGTATCAAATCCGCGATTGTAGGAAGGGCTTTTGATGGCCGATCCGCACTACACCCCACCCGAACCGATCGTTTCGGGATTGCGCTGCCGGTGTCCCCGTTGCGGCGAGGGCAAGTTGTTTCAGGGCTTTCTGAAGCTGGCGCCGGCCTGTGATCGTTGCGGGCTGAGCTATGCCTTCGCCGACCCGGCCGACGGTCCAGCCTTTTTTGTCATGACCGGCGTGGGCGTGGTCATCATCGCCATCTTCGCCTGGGTGGAGATCGCCTATCGCCCGCCGATCTGGGTGCCCTTCGTCACCGTTTTCCCGGCGCTGATTGTCGGGTGTCTGGGCGCCTTGCGGCCGGTTAAGGCCTGGCTGGTGGCGTCGCAGTATTTCCACAAGGCCGAGGAGGGCCGGTTCGAAAGCCTGGGCCGCCACGACTTCGACAGCCGCCGGCTGTGATCGCCGAACAGGGCCGGACTATTTCTTCTCCAGCATCAGGGTTCCGCGCTGCTGGAGCTCGGTTTTGATCTTGCCGGCGATCATGCCCAGCATGCCGGGCAGGACCACGTCGAGGCGGACATGGTCGTCCATCACTGTCACGGCGCCGCTGATCGCCTGACCCATGGCCAGCGCCGAGAAGTTCAGGACGTCCCCGGCCCAGGACTGGGTGAAGCGCGCGGCGTCGCCGCCGGGGATCTGGCTGGCCAGTTGCTCCAGGCCCGTCGCCAGCCGGCGGCGCGCCTCGGCCACGCCGAGCTGGTGGGGGATGGTGACGGTAATCGGCTTGGCCATGAGGGTCTCCGCAGAAGGGACTGAAAGAACGCCCGGGTGGAAGGATCGTTCGAACGACCCCGGTGCGCGACCGTTTCTGACGTAGGAGCGAGTCAGGTTCAAGGCAACTCCGGAGGACGCCATGACCGATCTCGCCATGCCCCACGCTTTTCTGCCCACCCGTCGTCCCGCGCGCCCTGGCCGCCCGACGGGCCTGCTCGGCGCCCTCAACTATGGCGGCGTCCTGCTGGTGTGGGTGGCGCTGTTTCTGGTCGACCGGCCGCTGGCCCTGAAGGTGTTTCGCGAGCGCCGCGCCGACTCGCCGATCCCCCGCGACTGGCGCGGCTAGAGCATCGTGCGGAAAAGTGGACGCCGGCTTTCCGCCAGAACGATGCGACAACGAAAACCCGGAGCAAGGCGCGTGAATCCGGGTTGGCGCGCCTTGCTCCAGAGGCCTCGCCAAGGCTGGCGAACAATGACAAGCCTTGGCCATGTCGCTGTCCGCCACCGCCCGCGCCGTCAACTATCCGCTCAAGGCCCCGTTCCGCATCTCGCGCGGGGTCAAGACCGCCGCTGAGGTCGTGGTGGTCGAGGTTCGCCTCGACGGTCATGTCGGACGCGGCGAGAGCGTGCCCTATGGCCGCTATGACGAGACCGTGGTCGGGGTCCTGGCCGAGCTTCAGCCCGCGCTCGAGACACTCGAGCGCGAAGGCGACGAAAGCGCCGCCCTGGCCCTGCTGGCGCCCGGCGCGGCGCGCAACGCCCTCGACTGCGCCCTCTGGGACCTGAGGGCCCGGCAGACCGGGGTCAGCGCCGCCGAGGCCACGGGCCTGGCGGTCCCTTCCGCCCTGGTCACCGCCGTCACGGTTAGCCTGGATGAGCCCGACGCCATGGCCGCGGCGGCTCGCGCCGTGGCCGATGCGCCGCTGATCAAGATCAAGCTGGGGCCCGAGGACCCCGCCGCCCGCCTGCGGGCCGTGGTCGCCGCCGCGCCGCGTTCGCGCTTCATCGTCGATCCCAATGAGGGCTGGACCTTCGAGATCCTGCATGGCCTGCGATCCTTGCTGGCCGACCTGCCGATCGCCCTGGTCGAGCAACCCTTGCCGGCCGGCGCCGATCAGGCGCTGGAGGGCTATGATCCGCCCTATCTCATCTGCGCCGACGAGTCCGTGCATGTCGGCGGCGACCTGGCCGCCCTGCGCGGGCGCTATCAGGCGGTGAACCTCAAGCTCGACAAGACCGGCGGCCTGTCAGAGGCGGTGCGGATGCTGGAGCAGGCCCAGGAGCTGGGCTTTCAGCTGATGACGGGCTGCATGGTCGCCTCGTCCCTGGCCATCGCCCCGGCCCTGCACCTGGCCGGCGGCTGCCAGTTCGCCGACCTCGACGGTCCCTGGTGGCTGTCGATCGACCATCCCGGCGGCCTGCGGGTGGAGGGCGGGGTGATCACGCCGCCCAAGCCGGGGTTCTGGGGCGACGGAATCGCGGCCGAAGGGCTGTGGCTTTAGGCCTGCTGGAGCCGAGCCAGGGCCCGCATGTACGCCCGGCGGGCAGGGCGCCCGGATTGACCACGACGGAAAGTGACGCGTCTGGACCTGTGATCCTGTTGTCGCTATTCGCCGCTAGAGCATGTCAGACATCTTGAGCTCGGGGGGGCGGCAATGTCGAACATACCGGTTGAATTCTATGTCTTTGGTCTGACGCTGGCGGGCGTCGCCCTGCTGCATCACCGCACGCTGCTGGTGGCCGTGACGGGGCTTCTGGCCACCCTGGCCTACAAGCTGAGCTATTCGGGGTTTTCCCACGGCGTGGGCTGGGCGGGGCTGGGCCTGCATCTGGGCCATGAATGGGTTCTGCTGAGCAATCTGCTGCTGCTGCTGCTGGGGTTCGCCATTCTGGCCAACCAGTTCGAGCTGAGCCGGGTTCCGGACTTCATGCCGCGCCTGCTGCCCGACAACTGGACGGGGGGCGTTGTTCTGCTGCTCATCGTCTTCCTGATGTCGACCATTCTGGACAATATCGCCGCCGCTGTGATCGGGGCGGTGATCGCCCGCAAGGTCTATGACGGCCGGGTGGGACTGGGCTTTCTGGCTGCGGTGGTGGCGGCGTCCAATGCGGGCGGCGCCGGCAGCGTCATCGGCGACACCACCACCACCATGATCTGGATCGCCGGGGTCTCGCCCCTGGTGGTGCTGAAGGCCTTCATCGCGGCCGGCGTCGCCTTTGTCGTGTTCGCCGGCTTCGCCGCCGCCGCCCAGCAGCGCCATGCGCCGATCCGCGCCCACGTCGCGCCGGACGCCGAACCCGTCGATGGTCTGCGCGTGTTGGTGGTCGTTCTGATGCTGGCGGCCCTGCTGAGCACCAACTTCGTCGGCAACGCCTATTTCGCGGCGTCTCAGGGCGATGCGCCGTGGCTGGGTCTTGGTCTGTGGGCGGCCATCCTGGTCACCCAGTTGATCCGCCGGCCCGACTGGTCGGTGTTGCCCGGCGCCGGGCGCGGCGCAGCCTTCCTGGTTTGCCTGGTCGGTCTGGCCTCGCTGATGCCGGTTGAGACCCTGCCAACAGCCTCATGGCCCACGGCCCTGGGACTGGGCTTCCTGTCGTCGGTGTTCGACAATATTCCGCTGACGGCCCTGGCGTTGAACCAGGGCGGCTATGACTGGGGCGTGCTGGCGTTCTCGGTCGGGTTCGGTGGCTCGATGATGTGGTTTGGGTCGTCGGCCGGCGTGGCGGTGACCACCCTGTTCCCGGAGGCGCGCTCGGTCGGCGGCTGGCTGCGCCATGGCTGGTTCGTGCCGATCGGCTATGTGGCCGGGTTCATGGCGCTGCTGGCGCTCAATGGCTGGCACCCGACCCCGACCCGCGCGGAACAGCGAGGCGACAAGGCCGCTGCGGCGGCGGCCGATCACTTCGACACCGGCGCGGCCGCTCGGTTCTGGCGCGATGCGCGGGCCCTGACCGACGGCGTCACCCATGGTCTGCGCTAGTCGTTCCCGGCCCGCGTGACACAACCCCTTGATCCGGTCGCCTAGCGTGGCCCACACTCGGCCTATGGTCGAGAATCCCTTGCAACGCCTGGACACCTTCGAGCTGCTCAAGCTGGGCAAGGCTTCGGTGACGGTCGGCGGCCTGGCTGCGGCGATCCTGATCATCGCCGTGGCCTTGGTCGCCGCGCGCTTGAGCTCTATCGGATTGCAGCGATTGAGGGCGCGCGCCGCCGGCAGCGCCGCGTCGCTGTATGTCGTCGAGAAGGTTCTGACCTACGGCCTGGTGATCATCGGCTTCGTCGCCGGCCTGTCGACCATGGGCCTGGATCTGACCTCGCTGACGGTGTTCGCCGGGGCTCTGGGCGTCGGCGTCGGCCTGGGCTTGCAAGGCATGGTCAAGGACTTCGCCTCGGGCATTTCCCTGGTGTTCGAGCGACTGGTGGCGGTGGGCGATTTCGTCGAGCTGCCGGCCGGTCAGCGTGGCGTCGTGCACGAGGTCGGCCCTCGCGCCACCCGCATCCGCACCAATGACAGCACCGATCTGATCGTCCCCAACTCGGTGCTGGTCAACGACCTGGTCATTAACTGGACCCTTCGCAACACCAACCGCCGTATCCGGGTGCCCTTCGTCACGGCGTTTGGCGTCGACAAGGAAAAGGTGCGCGACGCGGTGCTGAAGGCCGCCCGAACCGTGCCCTTCACCTCGCCCGATGATGCGGTGCGCCGCACCCAGGTCTGGCTGGTGGGGTTTGGCGAAAGCGCCCTGAAGTTCGAGCTGATCGTCTGGCCTACTGTGGAATCGGTGCGGCGTCCCGCGGCCGTCAACGCGGCCTATACCTGGGCGATCGATGACGCCCTGCGCCAGGCCAATATCGAGATCCCCTATCCGCAACGCGACGTCCGTGTCCGGGGCCTGTTCGGCGAAGAGGGCGAGGACGCCCTGACCAGCCTGAAGCTTGAGCCCGCCGCCCGTCGCCGCAAGGCCAAGGCCGCCAAGGCGGCCTCCAGCAACGACGCGGCGCAGGACCTCGAGCGCGAAGATCCTGATGATCCGCCGATCGCCCCGGTCGCTCCGGTCAAAAGCTGAACGTTGATAACCTCGCACGCTTGACGCTCTTCCCGCGCCGCCGCAATGTTCTCGCAACTGCGAAAAGAACGCGGCAATAAAAATGGGGAGTAGGCGTATGAAGACCGCGCGAGGCTTTTTCAAACCTTTGGCCATCGGCGCGCCGGCGCCCTATCGCGACCTGCCCGCGCGCGTCGAGCGGATGATCCACTTCGTACCGCCGCACCTGGACAAGGTGCGCGCCAAGATCCCGGAGATCGCCCCGACCGTCGACGTGATCCTGGCCAATCTGGAAGACGCCATCCCCGCCGACGCCAAGGGCGCGGCCCTGGCCGGGACGATCGCCATGGCCCGAGACGTGGATTTTAAGGCCCTGGGCGTGGGCCTGTGGGTGCGGATCAACTGCCTCAACTCGCCCTGGCACCTGGACGAGGTCTCGACCCTGGTCGAGAAGGCCGGCGACAAGATCGACGTGATCATGGTCCCCAAGGTCGAGGGGCCGTGGGACATCTTCTACATGGACCAACTCCTGGCCTCGCTGGAGGCCAAGCATGGCGTGACCCGGCCGATCCTGCTGCACGCCATCCTCGAGACCGCCGAGGGGGTGATGAATGTCGAGCAGATCGCCGGGGCCAGCCCGCGCATGCAGGGGATCAGCCTGGGACCGGCCGATCTGGCCGCCAGCCGCGCCATGAAGACCACCCGGGTCGGCGGCGGCCATCCCGGCTATCGCGTGATCGAGGATCCGCATGCGGACGGGTCGCCCCGCGCCTCGGTTCAGCAGGACCTGTGGCACTATACCTTCGCCAAGATGGTCGACGCCTGCGCCGCCCACGGCATCAAGCCTTTCTATGGCCCGTTCGGGGCGATCGACGATCCGGTGGCCTGCGAGCAGCAGTTCCGCAACGCCTTCCTGATGGGCTGCGCCGGGGCCTGGAGCCTGCATCCCAGCCAGATCGCCATCGCCAAGGCGGTGTTCAGCCCGGCCCCCGACGAGGTGATCTTCGCCAAGCGCATCCTCGAGGCCATGCCCGACGGCACCGGCGTGGCGATGCTGGACGGCAAGATGCAGGACGACGCCACCTGGAAACAGGCCAAGGTGATGGTCGACTGCGCCCGGCAGATCGCGGGCAAGGATGCGGAGTATGCGGCGCTTTACGGGTTTTAGCGGCTAGCACTTGCCCCCTCCTGGCTGCTTCGCAGCCGTCCTCCCCCGTAGGGGGAAGACGAGATCATCTTCCCCCTCCGGGCAGGGCTATCGCATATGGCCAAAAACGGTTGTCATCCCGGACGAGCGCGCAGCGCGAAGATCCGGGACCGACGCCTGAACGCAGCGCTTCCGGCGGTCCCGGATCGGCGCCCGGCTTCGCCAGGCTTGTCCGGGATGACAACTTTTCTGGCCGAAAACTCATATGCGATAGCCCTGCCCCTCCGGGGGAGGAGCGCCGAAGGCGCGGAGGGGGCCAGTCGTTCAACCTCACCCCACCGTCGTCACCACCCGCGCGCCCTGGGTCAGCAGCCGGTGGATCGGGCACATCTCGGCGATGGCCAGCAGCCGTTCGCGCTGTTCGGTGGTCAACTCGCCGTCCAGGGTGATCTCGCGGTCGAAGCGTTCGGGCGGGATCATGTCGGCCTCAAGCGAACTGCGGACCTCCACATGCACCGCGCCCAAAGCCCAGTTCTTGCGCTGGGCGTAGAGCCGAAGGGTCATGGTGGTGCAGGCCGCCAGGCCCGCCGCGACCAGGTCATGCGGATTGGGCCCCAGATCCAGACCTCCGGCCGCCACCGTCAAATCGGCCACCAGGCTGGTCGGGCCGGCGGTGACGAACATCTGCAGGCCGCCATGGGCGCTGTCGTCGGCGATGGCGTTGGGGCGAGGGGTGTCGGTCATGGCGGGTTCCTTGAGGCTTGTAGCCAAGCTCGTGTTTAAGCTTGCCCGCCGCAAGAGGGGCGCGATTGTCTATTCGTGCGGGATTGACGTCAGGCGGAAGTCCGGCTCGTGGTCAGGGCCCAGCGAGACCGTCGCCACCGGCACGACCGGGCGGGCGCCTGTCAGGCCGATCTCGAAACGCGCCAGCAGGCTGCCGAGGATGATCTGCGCCTCGGCCATCGCAAAACTGGCGCCGATACAGACCCGGGGTCCCGCGCCGAACCGCATGAAGGCGTCCAGGCCCCAGGGCGAGGGGTGATCGACAAAGCGGTCGGGCAGGAAGGCCGTCGGCTGATCCCACAGCTTGCGGTGCCGCTGGATCAGCCAGGGGCTGATCATGATCATCTGGCCCGGCTGGACCCGGTGACCCAGGATCTCGTCGGCCTCCACGACCTCGCGGGCGATCAGCGGCGCGGGCGGGTAAAGGCGCAGGGCCTCCATCAGCACCGAGCGCAGCAGGGGCCAGGCCGAGAGATCGTCCAGCGTGCGGATCTGGTCGGGCGGGACAGCCAGGACTTCGGCGCGCGCCCGGCCTTGGGTCGCGGGATCCAGGGCCAGCAGATAGGTCGCCCAGAACAGCAGCCGCGAGGTGGTCTCGAAACCCGCCGCCAGCAGGGTGCCGCACTGGTCGCGCACCTCGGCGTCCGGCAGAGGTTGGCCGTCCTCGTCGCGGGCGGCCAACAGGCTGTCGAGGAGATCGCCGCCTTCGAGGGGCGGTCCCGCCGTCTTGCGGGCCGCGATCAGGGCGGCGACGGCGGTCATCCACGCCTCCCCCGTCTTGCGCCGGGCGCGTTCGGCGAAGGTGAAGTCGCCGGGCTTGCGCGCCAGGAAGTCGAAGAGGTTCAGGCCGCTCTGGCCCTGAAGATAGGTCCGGGCGATCGCGGCCAGTTCAGCGCCGTCCTCCGCCGCCGGCCTTGAGAACAGCGCCCTCAGCACGGCGTCGAGCGCCGCGCGGTGAAAGCTTTCGCTCAGATTGGTCCGGGTCTGGTCGGCGAGCCCGTCGGTCAGGGTCTGACCTGCCGCGATGAAATGCGGCAGCAGGCTTCCAATCGCCTTGGGGGTGAAGCTGGGCGCCAAGGCCTTGCGCTGGCCCCGCCAGGTTTCTCCCTCGGTCAGCAACAGGCCATCGCCGACCAGGGGGCGGATGATGCGACCCGCCTGATAGGGCCGCCGGTAGCGCGCGGCCTGTGCGCCCAGCACCTGCTTGACGCCCACGGGGTCGCTAACCACCAGGCCGGGCTGGCCCAGGAACGTGTAGGGAGTCATCAGGGTGTCGAAGTCCGACTCCGACCATGCCCCAACCATGTTACGCATCATCGACCAGGCGGCGCGCAGATTGGTCTGGGTCTTGGCGTGGACCTTCGGCGCGGGCGGGATCAGAGGGCGGGGAACCTGGGCGTCCATGGGCGGCTTCCAGACCGGGAGACGCCGGGGAGGGCGCTCCATCCGGGGCCATGGCGTAGCACCCCGCAGGGTTCGCCGCAATAATTCTCTACGCGATGAATATCAGGCGGCGGCGGACCGCTGGGCCGGGACGTCGAAGATGCGCGTCGCGCCGCGCCAGACCTCGATCAGGTCGCAGCGACGATGCATGTCGATGAGTTCGAAGGCCCGCCGGCGCGCGGCGTTATCATCGGCCAGGGGCGCAACGTCGAAGCGCGGAACGGAGCCGTCGGATTCAACGCAGAAAAAAGTGAACACCTGCATGGGAACGCCGTTCTCAACAGGCGGGTCCGGGCCACATTCGATGGGCGGGGGCCGCTGGGCGCTGGTTTTCATTCTCAACCAGCCAGATTCCAATCATAGGACCAAATGTCGCGATTCTCCAGAGTTTTGAGTCTTCAAAGAAGACTCTCTCGCGACACATCTGGGGACGGTCCTGGGGATGAATCCGCGTCGATGCGGATCGTTCCAAAGCCGGTTCCCTTTTTGTCGCATAGCCACTAGGTTCGCACCCTTTCGTAAATGGCGACGTTGAGACTCCATGGCCGCCCACTATCTTGATTTCGAACGCCCCATTGCTGATCTGGAAAGCAAGATCGAGGAGCTGAGCAAGCTCTCCGAGACCGCTGGGCCCGGTGCGTTCGAGCTTGAGATCCAGGCCCTGCGCGATCGCGCCCAGACCCTGCGGGTCGAGGCCTACGCCAATCTGGACGCCTGGCAGAAGACCATGGTCGCCCGGCACCCTCAGCGGCCCCACCTGCGCGACTATGTTGCGGGCCTGATCGACGAGTTCGTCGAGCTGCGCGGCGACCGCAAGTTCGCCGACGACCAGGCCATTGTCGGCGGTCTGGGCCGTTTCCGCGGTCAGCCGGTCGTGGTGATGGGCCATGAGAAGGGTCACGATACGACCACGCGCCTGAAGCACAATTTCGGCATGGCCCGCCCCGAGGGCTATCGCAAGGCCGTGCGGCTGATGGACATGGCCGAACGTTTCAGCCTGCCGGTCATCACCTTTGTCGACACCGCCGGCGCCTATCCGGGCCTGGGCGCCGAGGAGCGCGGCCAGGCCGAGGCCATCGCCCGCTCGACCGAGCGCGGCCTGATGCTGGGCACCCCGATGATCGCCACCATCGTCGGCGAAGGCGGTTCGGGCGGGGCCATCGCCCTGGCCGGGGCCAACAAGGTGCTGATCCTCGAGCACTCGATCTATTCGGTGATCAGCCCCGAGGGCGCGGCCTCGATCCTGTGGCGCGACGGCGCCCGGGCCAAGGACGCTGCGGATCAGATGAAGATCACCGCCCAGGACCTGATCAAGCTGGGCATCGTCGATCGTATCATTGAAGAACCGGCCGGCGGCGCCCATTCAGACCCCGAAGCGGCCTTGAAGGCTGTCGGCGACGCTCTGGAGGAAGAGCTGAAGGCCCTGTCGGGTCTGGACGCCGCCGCGCTGCGCAAGCAGCGGTCCGACCGCTTCTACGCCATCGGCCGCGTCGGCCTGCAATAGGGCTGGCGGCGGTCCGGGACAGAGTCCGCCTCGTCGCGCCAGCCTCTAGTCGTCGGGTTCGATGCGCTTGAGCAGGGACGACAGGTCCGTGAACAGGCCCTGGAGATCGCTGGAGGGGCCGACATAGTTCAGGCCCTCGGCGCTTCGGCGCACGAGGCCGGATTTCACCAGCATAGCCAGCTTCCGCCGAACCGACTCGCGCGGGATGCGGGTGATGTCGGACAGGCTCTGAACATTCACGCCGCAGGCCAGGTTTGAGACTGCGGTGCGAGGGGCTTGCGGCCGACCGGACAGGGTCATGGCCTTGATCTCGCCCAGCGCCAGAACGAGGTGAATCATGAACTGATCAATGTCTCCGGAATAGTCTCTCCGGTTCTTGATCAGGACCTCAAGCAATACGCCGCCCAGCTTGTAAGCGGCCTTGAAGGAATCAACGTCAAGCTGATCAGCGGCGCTGTCGGTCGGCTCTCGAAAGGTGCTCGGCTCTGGGGGGCGTCGTTGATAGCTGCGCTCAGGCTTGGAAAACTTCGGCCTCAGAGATTTTGAGTGATAATGAGCGTTGCTTTCGTCCATCGGAAAGCGCGCCCGGAGTTGAGCGGTCGTCAGATATTTCAAGGATGTTCCGCTCTCGGGTGTTGTTCTGATCATTGGACCCATCTCCAATCTAAGACCACTGCAAATCTTCCGCTGAAGTTGTGATTTCCCGGAAGTTCACGATCGATCCTGAATGGGGTCAGTTGCGGCATGACAATGCCTGGGAAAATTTGTCGAAGTTTAGGCCTATGCTTTTCGCGGCTATGGAAACTAAGGCCAGCGTCAAACAAGGTAAAAAACATATTAACCAAACCAGGCCCACAAAAATTATCCACAGAGCCGCCAGGGTTCTTGAGGATAAAAAGTCTCCACTTCTTGAAATCGGCACTGAGATAGGGCGGGGGGATTTCAAGGGAATGCGCCTTTATTGAACCAAGCGACATTTTGACGCAGTTGACGCTGTAAGCAAAGAGACTTGGCGCCCATTTCAGGTGGCGGCCACGCGGCGGGCGCTTCAAACCCCTTACAAACACAGGTTGACGGCATGCGGCTCACGCTCAACTTTTTTCGTAGTAGCTCAACCCTCGAGAGCGCCTTTGGTTGCGGATCGCAGAGCGCGACCCCCCCCGGGGAGGCGCTCGGCGCAGGGTTAAAGCCCCCTTGCCTGCCCCTAAGGTCACTGCGCCATAGTCGGTGGAAAATCAGAGGGAGCGCATCGTCATGGCCATCAAGACCCGTTTCACCGAGTTGTTCGGCGTCGAACACCCCATCGCCCAGGGCGGCATGCAGTGGGTGGGCAAGGCCGAGCTGGTCGGGGCCGTCGCCAACGCCGGGGCCCTGGGCTTCCTGACCGCCCTGACCCAGCCCACGCCCGAGGATCTGGCCAAGGAAATCGCCCGGACCCGCGATCTCACCGACAAGCCGTTCGGCGTGAACCTGACCATCCTGCCGGCCATCAAGCCGCCGCCCTATGCCGAGTACCGGGCGGTGATCATCGAGAGCGGGATCAGGATCGTCGAGACCGCCGGCTACAAGCCGCAGGACCATGTGGATCACTTCAAGGCCCACGGCGTGAAGATTATCCACAAGTGCACCGCCGTCCGCCACGCCCTCAGCGCCGAGCGGATGGGCGTCGACGCCATCTCGATCGACGGCTTCGAATGCGCCGGCCATCCGGGCGAGGATGACATCCCCGGCCTGATCCTGATCGCGGCGGCCGCCGACAAGGTGAAGATCCCGATGCTGGCCTCGGGCGGCATCGCCGATGCGCGCGGCCTGGTCGCGGCCCTGGCCCTGGGCGCCGACGGGGTCAATATGGGCACCCGCTTCTGCGTCACCCAGGAGGCCCCGATCCCGATGGCGTTCAAGGAGCAGATGGTCGCCAATGACGAGCGCCAGACCGACCTGATCTTCCGCACCCTGCACAATACCGCCCGGGTGATGCGCAACGCGGTCAGCCAGGAGGTCGTGCAGATCGAGCGGGCCGGCGGCGCCAGGTTCGAGGACGTCCAGCACCTGGTCGCCGGAACCCGGGGCCGCGACGCCCTGGCCAGCGGCGACACCGATGGCGGCATCTGGTCGGCCGGCATGGTCCAGGGCCTGATCCACGATATCCCCACCGTCCGCGAACTGGTCGACCGCATCGTCAGCGAGGCCGAGGGCCTGATCCGCCAGCGGCTGTCGGCCATGGTCGCCTAGCGGCGCCAGAACCTTCACTGGCCCCGTCCTCCGAAATCGCCGATGGAGGACGGGAACCGTCAAGGAACGCCGATGACCGACTCGATCGAGCAGATGATCGACCGCCTGCGCCATCTGGAAGAAGAGCTGGAGGCGGCCTTCGCGGCCAAGGCCGGAACCCACGGCGTGGAGCTGAAAGGCGGCAAGCCGCACTTCGGCCCCGAGACCAGGACCCGCCAGCGCAGCCACAAGCGCAAGATCCACTTCTTCCAGACCCCCTGGCCCACCCTGCTGACCCTGCCGCTGATCTACGGGATGGTCATTCCGATGGTGATCATGGATCTGGCCGTCAGCCTCTATCAGCTGGGCTGTTTCACCGCCTGGGGCATAGAGCGGGTCAAGCGCCGCGAATACATCGTCATCGACCGCCAGCGGCTGAGCTATCTCAATCCGGTCCAGAAGCTCAACTGCGTCTATTGCGGCTATGGCAACGGCGTCATCGCCTATGCCCGCGAAATCACCGCCCGCACCGAGCAATACTGGTGCCCGATCAAGCACGCCCTGAAGGTCAAGGGCAGCCACGAGCGCTACGCCGCCTTCGTCGACTATGGCGACGCCGAAGGCTTCATCAAGAGCTCGGCCGCCTATCGCGAACGGCTGAAGAAGAGCCGGGCGGAGTAGGGACGGCCACTCGCCCCCTCCGCGCCTGCGGCGCGCCTCCCCCGGAGGGGGAAGATGAGTCGGCGCCTTTCATCTTCCCCCTCCGGGGGAAGACGACCGCGAAGCGGTCCGTAGGGGGCGAGGCGCCCCGCCGCCTAACGCTCCATCGCCACGATATCCATCGCCGCCAGCTCCATCTTCAGCAGCGCCGCCTCCTTGGCCTCGCGCAGGCGGCGGGCGTGCTCGGCCTGGCGGGCCTGCTGGGCGGCGGCGGCCGGGCCGGCCATGCGACGCGGGTTGGGCGAGGCTGAGGTCCGGCGTTTGGCTTGCGGGCGCGCGGCGCGCGCGTCAGCCTCGGCCGCCAACGCGGCGCGCGCGGCGTCGATCTTCAGCATCAGCGCCAGATGCCAGGCGGTGACCTTGGCGTCGTGTGCGGGGTCGGTCATGGCGGATCTCCGAAAAGGGCGCCGGCGGGCGCACGGGTTTGCCGCCGCGCCGGATCGCGGCGCGGGTGAGAGCAGGAGAGGCGCGGGGCGTCCGGACCGCGTCCGGATCTGTTGTCTTTTAGTGTACCGTTTCGACGAAGCCTGACGCCCCGCGCGGTCGTTATCCCTCTGGCCGGGGCGCGCAGGCCTTGTTCAGCCTTATGCCCCACCCAGGTCTTGATCCTTCGGGACCGGACCCAGCCTTGGGGCTGCAAGCCACGATCCTCCCGGAGACCCGGAGCGAACCTTCGGGCGGGCGGGGGTCCTCCGACGGACCGCCCGATAGGCGGGTTTACGTCACCCGCCCTCCGATTAAGCCGGCCGGCCCCGCATCACGCGACTCCGGCGGCCCCGCTCGACCGCGTCCCCGCCGCGCGTCTTGGGCCGGATCCAGGAGCCCTCTCCCTTGCGACGGGATGGCTAGAATCATACGGGCGGTTTGAGCGCCGAGCATTGGCGCGCTCGATTATTTTGCAGGGCGTTGTTTTCGCTGGGGTTTGTGGCGCCAACGACGGGGATAAACTGCGCGCAATCCCCATGGTCGCCCCTTCTCCCCTTGCGGGAGAAGGTGGCCCGAAGGGCCGGATGAGGGGGCGCCAGCCCTGCCGGCCCATCCCCCGGCCTGACCGCCCCCCGCGGCGGCGCCCGCCCTCAACCCCTCACCCGACCCGCTGCGCGGGCCACCCTCTCCCGCAAGGGGAGAGGGGAGGGGGCGCATTATCCTTCTCCCCCTGCGGGAGAAGGTGGCGGCCGAAGGCTGACGGATGAGGGGTTGATAGGCGTGGCGGCGCGGCGCCCCGCCCCCTTCGCGCCGAAGGGAGCCGGCCTTTCATCTCACGGCGAGACGATCGCCGGTCTGGACAGGTTGCTCAAGGACCGGTCTGCGACCGGCCGCGCTGCGGCGGCCCGGAGGGCCGTCCTTGACCAACCTGTCCAGACCGGCACGCTTGGCCTCCATGAGATGAAGGGCGGGGTGGGGCGCGCCCACTACTTACGACAGCCTGAACACGTAGCTGGCTATCAGCCCCTGATGCAGACCACATAGTCATCCGCCCTCAGATCCAGCGCAACTGGTATATAGCCATGAAGGCCATGACAATCTCGGCGCGGGCAGTGGCGATCTTGATTATGTGTTCATGCGTATTGCTATCATGAACGGATTTGAACTATATAGATATACGATAACTATAAATTCCTATTGCTCATTTTTGGGGTGCGGTATGAGGCTTTCACCTTCAATTACTACGGATTTTGTCGGAGTGAACTCATCCCGGCCCAAAAAATGCAGCCTTCCAACTTCAATGCGTCCGGAATGGCTGGATATATAGGCTACGACGTGTGATTTTTCTCTAATTCTAAACGGCGATATCTCAACGGATGTGCTTATCGAATGGTATCCTGCAACATCATCGATATCATCAGTTTCGGAGTCTGGGGCTAAGGGTTTATCAAAAATAATATGCTCACCGTCAATATAGGAAATGGCAATTGTTATGTTTAGGTCGTCAAGGTTTCTATCTTGATCTATCGTGGCTGAAACCGTGACTGCAAATCTTGGGATTATCGCAGGAAATTTTTCAACGACAGTTTTCCCAAGGGAGACGCCGATGAAGGATTGCTTTCCGTCAACTTCCTCTCGAATGTCTTCGCAGAATATGGCGGTAGCCATTATTTCCGGCCTGATTGCCATTACGCTGTCACCATGTTTCCGGCGGTGATTACGCGCACCTTGGAATCGGAATCCTCATCTCCCCAGTCGTCAGACTCATTGATAGAGTATGATTGGCCAGCCCCGCTTGTTTTGAAGGCGCTCGCGGGAAGTGCCTCGTGGCAGTGATTTCCATTTCGCAAGCTTGTAAGTTCGCAGGCCTCTAACGTCGGTTCATAGCCAAGGCCCAGCATCATTTCTGCAAACGTATCCATGGTCCAATTCCCAGAACTCCCCAACCAACGGGTAATTTGTTCTGGTCTTTTATTCAGTCGCTTCGCTAGCTTAGCCTTTGTTGTACCGGCCGAGGCAGCTTCGTTGAATAATTTAAGAACAAGTTCATGTGCGTGGTCTCTGAGTCGGGCAGCAAAGTATGACCTTATTTTGAGCGGAATTTCCTGATCAAGGGATATTGCCGACTTCAGAGATGTCTGAAATGCATTCATTGGCCGGTACTCCACAAATAGGTAGGTAGTTTGGAAAAAGTTGGCGCCAGGTTGCTTTGCATCGCCTGATTTCCGCTTTCCATTCTTCAGAGTATTCACCCCCCAAATCCTCTCGGAAGGCAATGTTGGTGGCTATAAATACATCCTTCTCTGCAAACATACCAAAAACGCGCAGGGCTGGCTTTGGGTCGCGGCTTCGAATTTCCCAAACCCCATCATTTCGCGGGTCTAGTAGTTTGAAGAAGCATGTATTTTCGCGACCGTAGCCGACGGTAATCAATCGACCTTCGCTGAACCGATCAAAGTCCGCTTGCAGTTTACCTAGGCGATACTCACGACTTCCATGCGGTTCTTCGCTATCGACATATACAGAACGCCATACATCTTTGGTTGCATATATCACCCGCGTGTGAGTGCCTGGAAGGAGCGGTTCAGCCAAAAGCAGGCGGTCCTGGCTAAGACGGTCAGCTATTTCCTCTCGCATTGACATATAAGTCAACACCTATCGAGTTAAAGGTGCGTCACCAATCGGACATTAAGTATGCAAGCTGTACCGACTCGGCACGGATTGCCTCGATTCAATTTTCAGTAGATGAGGCCAGTCAGGTCGGGCGCAGATTCCAAATCCCGTTCGGTGGCGTTCAAATTGGAATGCTCCGCCGCCCCGCCCCGCCGCCCCGCCGCCCCGCCCCATCACGGCGGAAACCCTCAATCCACCCCCCTGAATCTTCAAGCCCGGCGATCCGGGCCGCGTCACCCTCGCGCCAGACCCTTGCAGCCCGGAGGCCTGGCCATGGACGATGCGACGACGACAATCCCGACCGTGGTGCTGGTGCACGGCGCCTGGGCGGAAGGCTCCAGCTGGGCGCGGGTGATCCCGATCCTGATGGCGGCGGGGCTGCCGGTGGTGGCGGTGCAGAACCCCACGACCTCGCTGGCCGATGATGTCACGGCGACGCGGCGGGCGCTGGCGGCGGTGCGCGGGCCGGTGGTGCTGGTCGGCCACAGCTGGGGCGGGGCGGTGATCACCGAGGCCGGGGGCGATCCCAAGGTCAAGGCGCTGGTCTATGTCGCCGCCTTCGCGCCCAAGGCCGGCCAGACGGTCGGCGACCAGGTGCAGGCCTATGACGCCCCGCCCGGCCTGGCCCATCTGGTCGACGACGGGGCCGGCTTCCTGACCCTGGGCGTCGAGGGCTGGGTGCAGGATGTCGCCCAGGACCTCGACGAGGCCCAGGCCCGGCTGCTGGCCGTGCTGCAGCCGCCCCTGGCGGCCAGCACCTTCGGCGACAAGATCACGGCGGCCGCCTGGGAGACCCGGCCCTGCTGGTACGTGGTCTCGGCCCAGGACCGCATGGTCAGCGTCGCCCTGGAGCGGGCCTGCGCGGCGGCGATGAACGCCGTGACCACCGAACTGCCGGCCGGCCACCTGTCGCTGCTGTCGCAGCCCGAGGCGGTGGCCGGGGTTATTCTGGAGGCGGTGACGGCGGTGAAGGCGGGGTAGGGGGCGGGCTTCTGACCTCCCTTCTCCCCTTGCGGGAGAAGGTGGCAGCCGAAGGCTGACGGATGAGGGGTCGATAGGCCTGTCCGGAAAGGCCTGCGCGACCCCTCACCCGGCCGCGTTGCGGCCACCCTCTCCCGCAAGGGGAGAGGGTTTTACAGCCGGCTCTTGCGGAACGCCTCGGCCTGCTCGGCCCGCAGCTCCGCCCGGATGCGCTTGGGGGCGGCCTTGTCGACCGTCTCGCCGGCGCCGGTGAGGATCTCGTTGGCGAATTCCAGGTCCATCATCTTCATGCGCTTGATCTCGTCGCGCAGGCGGGCGGCGGTTTCGAACTCCAGGTTGGCGGCGGCCTCGCGCATCTTGGCCTCCAGGTCCTTGAGGGCGGCCTTGAAGTTGTCGCCGGTGAACGGCTTGTCGACATCGCCGGCGTGCAGGCCGCCGATCGGCACGGTGACGCGGTCGCCGCGCTCGAACGGGCTGTTGAGGATGTCCTTGATGTCGCGCTTGACGCTTTCGGGCGTGATGCCGTGTTCGAGATTGTAGGCGTGCTGCTTCTCGCGGCGGCGGCTGGTCTCGCCCATGGCCCGCTCCATCGAGCCGGTGATGCGGTCGGCATAGAGGATGACCTTGCCGTCGAGATTGCGCGCCGCGCGGCCGATGGTCTGGATCAGGCTGGTCTCCGAGCGCAGGAAGCCTTCCTTGTCGGCGTCGAGAATGGCCACCAGGCCGCATTCGGGGATGTCGAGGCCCTCGCGCAGCAGGTTGATGCCCACCAGCACGTCGAACTTGCCCAGTCGCAGATCGCGGATGATCTCGATGCGCTCCAGGGTGTCGACGTCGGAGTGCATGTAGCGCACGCCGATGCCCTGCTCGTTGATATATTCGGTCAGGTCCTCGGCCATCTTCTTGGTCAGCACGGTGACCAGGGAGCGGTAGCCCTTCTGGGCGGTCTGGCGGATCTCGTCGATGACGTCGTCGACCTGGGAGGCGCCGTCCTTGCTGACCGGGCGCACCTCGACCGGCGGGTCGATCAGGCCGGTGGGGCGGATCACCTGCTCGGCGAACACGCCGCCGGACCGCTCCAGCTCCCAGGCGGCCGGGGTGGCGCTGACATGGACGGACTGGGGTCGCATGGCGTCCCATTCCTCGAACTTCAGCGGGCGGTTGTCCAGGGCGCTGGGCAGGCGGAAGCCGTATTCGGCCAGGGTCCATTTGCGGCTGCGGTCGCCTTTGTACATGGCGCCGATCTGCGGCACGGTCTGGTGGCTCTCGTCGGTGAACAGCAGGGCGTTGTCGGGGATATATTCGAAGAAGGTCGGCGGCGGCTCGCCGGTCTTGCGGCCCGACAGATAGCGGCTGTAGTTCTCGATGCCGGCGCACGAGCCGGTGGTCTCGATCATCTCCAGATCGAAGGTCGTGCGCTGCTCCAGGCGCTGGGCTTCCAGCAGCTTGCCGTTCTCGTACATCCAGGCCAGGCGCTCTTTCAGCTCGGCTTTGATCTCGATGATCGCCTGGCGCAGGGTGGGGCGCGGGGTGACGTGGTGGCTGTTGGCGTAGACCTTGATGCTGGGCAGGTCGGCGGTCTTCTTGCCGGTCAGCGGGTCGAACTCGGCGATGGCCTCGACCTCGTCGCCGAACATCGTCACGCGCCAGGCGCGGTCCTCATAGTGGGCGGGGAAGATCTCCAGGGTGTCGCCCCGGCGGCGGAACGTGCCGCGCTCGAAGGCGGCGTCGTTGCGCTTGTACTGCTGGGCCACCAGGTCGGCCATCAGCTGCTTCTCGTTGACGACCTGGCCGACCTCCAGGGTGAAGGTCATGGCCGTATAGGTCTCGACCGAGCCGATGCCGTAGATGCAGCTGACCGAGGCGACGATGATCACGTCGTCGCGCTCGAGGATCGCCCGGGTGGCCGAGTGGCGCATCCGGTCGATCTGCTCGTTGATCGAGCTGTCCTTCTCTATGTAGGTATCGGTGCGCGGCACATAGGCTTCGGGCTGGTAGTAGTCGTAATAGCTGACGAAATATTCGACCGCGTTGTCGGGGAAGAAGCTCTTCATCTCGCTGTAGAGCTGGGCCGCCAGGGTCTTGTTGGGGGCCAGGATCAGGGCCGGGCGCTGGGTGGCCTCGATGACCTTGGCCATGGTGAAGGTCTTGCCCGAGCCGGTGACGCCCAGCAGCACCTGGTCCTGGTCGCCGTTCTCCAGGCCCTCGACCAGTTCGGCGATGGCGGTCGGCTGGTCGCCGGCGGGGGAGTATTCGCTGACCAGCTTGAATTTCTTGCCGCCCTCGGACTTGGCGGGCCGGTCGGGACGGTGCGGCGTCCACAGCATCGGCATGACGCCGAGGACCTCGCCCTCCAGGGCCACGTCGTGGATGAACTTGGCGGAGACGTCTGAAACGCCGGTGTCCGGGGTGTTGGCCATGGGCTGGAAGGTAAGGATCGCGAGGCCGGAAGGCTAGGGGCCCTGCTGACGCCGAGTGTCAGCAGAGTGGCGGCAGGTGGCGGGAGCGAGCGAAATCGGATGCTCGCCTTCCGGTTTTGCTTGACCGGCGAACGGCGTTTCAGGACTATCGGGGCAGATATCAGGCCGCGCCCGTCGCGGTCAGGCTGCGTCCCGCTTGTGGGGCGAATTCGGTCCGGCGTCCGTCGATAACCTGACGCCACGTTGTGTTCTCTCTCGGGAGTTCGCCGTGGCGCTGTGATCGACGTCGAGGATCGCTCCGATCCCCGTCACCCGTGTCTTGGCGGCCCCGCTCTGATCTGGAGGCTGTTGATGTTCTGGACCCTATCCTTGCTGCGCGGCGCCCGCGCCCGCGGCGTCTTGCGTATCGCTCTGGTCGGCGCGCTCGCCGGCCTCTTGCTGGCCGTGGCGGTGCGCCCGGCTCACGCCCAGGCGACCCCGCCGCCCGTGGAGGGCGACTGGCGCGGCGCGCTGGAGGTCGGGACGCGGACGCTGCGGCTGCAGGTCACCCTGTCCCGCGCCGCCGACGGGACGCTGAGCGGCCAGATGGTCAGCCTGGACCAGACGCCGGCGCCGCTTCCCCTGGCCGACATCACCGCCGCCGACGGCAAGCTGGCCTTTGCCGTGCCCATGGTTCAGGGCCATTTCGACGCCACCTGGGACGCGGCCAAGGGCGGCTGGTCGGGCGTCTGGATGCAGGGCCTGCCGCTGCCGCTGGTGCTGACGCCGGGCCAGTATCCGCCGTCCGCCAGGCCGCAGGAGCCCAAGCCGCCCTATCCCTATGACGCCCGTCCGATCGCCTTCGACGGCGGGGCGCCCGATGTGCGGCTGGCCGGAACCCTGACCGTGCCGCCGGGAGCGGGCCCGTTCCCCGCCGTGGTGCTGATCACCGGCTCGGGGCCGCAGGACCGCGACGAGGCCCTGCTGGGCCACAAGCCGTTCCTCGTGCTGGCCGACGCCCTGACCCGGCGCGGGGTGGCGGTGCTGCGCTATGACGATCGCGGCACGGCCGAGTCGACCGGCCAGTTCAAGACCGCGATCGAGCGTGACTTCGTCGATGACGCCGCCGCCGCCCTGGACTGGCTGCGCGGCCAGCCCGGGATCGACCCGGCCCGGGTCGGCCTGCTGGGCCACAGCGAGGGCGGTCTGATCGCCCCGCGGGTGGCGACAACCCATCCCGGCGCGGCCTTTGTGGTGCTGCTGGCCGGTCCCGGCGTGCCCGGCGCCGAGGTCATGCAGGTTCAGCGCCGCACGGTGCTGAAGGCCATGGGCCTGCCCGAGGCGGCGATCGAGGGCCGCGCCAGGGTCGGCGACGCCGTGGACGCGGCGGTGATGGCCGCGCCGACCACGGAGGCGGCCAGGGATGCGGCGCACAAGCTGCTGGTCGCCAGCGGCTTGCCCGGCCCGGCGGTCGACGCCCAGCTGGGGATGTTCGCCTCGCCCTGGTATCGCGACCTTCTGGCCTATGACCCGCGTCCGGCCCTGAAGGCCCTGCACGTGCCGGTGCTGGCCGTGAACGGTTCGGTCGACGTGCAGGTGGTCGCCAGCCAGAACCTGCCGGCGATCCGCCAGGCCCTGGCCGATAATCCCCAGGCGACGGTGCTGGAGCTGCCCGGCCTCAACCATCTGTTCCAGACCAGCGCCACCGGCGATCCGGGCGAATATGGCCGCCTGGAGGAGACGATGTCGCCCAAGGCCCTGGCGGTGATCGTCGACTGGATCGCCCAGCGGTAGGCCACGAGGGGGCGGCGAGGGCGGTTTTCGGGCCGGATTTCTTCAAGGCCCGGGCGGCGGCTTGGTGCTAATCAGGCGGGATGAGCGCTCCCGATCCCGCCGCCGTCGCCCCCGCCCGCCCGCTGGGGCGGGGCCTCACCCTGGCCATGGCGATGGCCACCGGCGTGGCTGTGGCCAATATCTATTACAACCAGCCGATGCTGGGCCTGATGGCCCGCGACCTGCCCGGCGGCGGCGCGACCCTGATCCCCACGGCCACCCAGCTGGGCTATGCGGCGGGCCTGTTCCTGCTGACCCCCCTGGGCGATCTGGTCGAGCGCAAGCGGCTGATCCTCATCCAGTTCGCCGTGCTGGCCGTGGCCCTGGTCGTCCTGGCCCTGGCCCCCGGCGTGGGACTGATCATCCTGGCCTCGCTGCTGGTCGGCGCCGCCGCGACGGTGGCCCAGCAGATCGTGCCCCTGGCCGCCCATCTGGCCGCGCCCGAGAAGCGCGGCGCGACGGTCGGCACGGTGATGGCGGGGCTGCTGTGCGGCATCTTGCTGAGCCGGACCCTGGCGGGCTTTGTCGGGACCCACGCCGGCTGGCGCGAGATGTTCTGGCTGGGCGTCCCCATGGCCCTGGGCGCGGGCCTGCTGATGGCCGTCACCCTGCCGCGCAGCCAGCCTGACAGCACGCTGCACTACGGAACCCTGATCGCCTCGCTGGCCAGGCTGTGGGTGCAGTTTCCCGCCCTGCGGCTGGCGACGCTCACCCAAGCCTGCCTGTTCGCCGCCTTCAGCGCCTTCTGGACCATCCTGGCCCTGCGGTTGCAGTCCCCGCGCTTTGGCCTGGGCGCCGATGTGGCCGGCCTGTTCGGCGTGGTCGGGGCGGTGGGGATCTTCGCCGCGCCGGTCGCCGGACGCCTGGCCGACCAGCGCGGCCCGCGGCTGGTGATCGTGCTGGGGGCGGTCCTGACCCTGGTCTCGTGGCTGATCTTTGGCCTGTGGGGCTCGATCGCCGGCCTGATCGTCGGGGTGGTGCTGCTGGACTTCGCCGTGCAGGGCGCCCTGATCTCCAACCAGCATGTGGTCTATGCCCTGCAGCCGGAGGCGCGGGCCCGGCTCAACACCCTGTTCATGGGCGGGATGTTCCTGGGCGGCGCGGCCGGCTCGGCCGCCGCCGCCACGGCCTGGACGCTGGCGGGCTGGACCGGCGTTTCGCTGCTGGGCGGGGCCCTGGCCCTGGTCGCCACGGCGCTGCAACTGGGCGCGCTGGTTCGCAAACGGGGCTGAACGCCCGGCGCCCTATTTCGTCGCCGCCAGTTGCGCCGTCAGGGTCGCCATCTGGGCCTCCAGCCGGGCCAGGGCCTCGGCGTTGTGGCGGCTGAGCTCGGCGATGTCGCGCTCGCGCAAGGAGTCCAGCTTGGCGTGCAGGTGCATGATCTCCAGCTCGGCGCGCAGATTGACCACATAGTCGTGCTCGGCGTTCTGGCGGTCCTTCAGGGCCTGGCGGTTCTGGCTCATCATGATCACCGGCGCCTGCAGGGCCGCGACCGTCGACAGCAGCAGGTTGAGGAAGATGAAGGGGTAGGGGTCGAAGGCCAGGGACCACGGCTTGAGGAAGACGTTCAGCCCCACCCAGGCCAGCAGCACCGCGCTGAATGCGCCGATGAAGCCCCACGACCCGCCCACCTTGGCGACGCTGTCGGCCAGGCGGTCCCAGCCGGTCCGATCGTCATTGACGAGGCTCTTGTTCAACCCTGTCGGGGCCTCGTCGCAGATCAGGTCGATGACGCTCTTCTGGACGGCGGTCAGAGCGCTGTACGGGACCGAAAGCAGCTCCCTGGAAAGCTGGTCGAGGCGCTCGTCAATAGTCATTCACATTTCTCCGCAGCCATCTTGATTGACAGGTCGCCGGGGGACGCGCGACGCTCGTATCGTCGTCAAGACGACACAGCCCATCGAGATCTTGGAGACCAAGCCATGGCCTATAAGTTCATAATCAAGAAGGACAAGGCGGGCGAGTTCCGCGTCAACTTCGTCTACAACAGCGAAGTGATGTTCTCGACCGAGGGTTATTCCTCGAAGGCCTCCGCCAAGAACGCCATCGAGTCGATGAAGAAGAACGGCCCCGAGGCTGAGATCGACGATCAGACGGACTGAGGTTCGACGACGCGCCCTCGTTCGCGCGAGGGCGCACGCCAAAGCTTGACCCCTTCCCGCCGTCGGCGTCTGATCGCTGATAACAATAAGGGGAGGATCGCCAATGAGCGTCCAGTCGGACGGTCGCAAGACCATCTTCATCACCGGCGCCGCCAGTGGCATCGGTCTGGCCTGCGCCAAGCGCTTCGCGGCGGCGGGCTGGTTCGTGGGCCTGTCGGATATCGACGCGGCCGGCCTGAAGGCGGCTCTGCTGGCCATCGGGCCCGCCAATGGCGCCACCTTCAAGCTGGATGTCCGCGACCGTAAGGCCTGGGACAACGCCCTGGGCGAGTTTGGCCGCCAGACCGACGGCAAGCTGGACGTGCTGCTCAACAACGCCGGCGTGGCGCGGTTCGGAAACCTCGAGGATCTCAGCGAGGCCGATTGCGACATCCAGGTCGACATCAACATCAAGGGCGTGATCAACGGCGCCCGCGCCGGCCTGGTCCCGCTGAAGGCGGCCGGCGGGCGGCTGATCAATGTCGCCTCCTGCGCGGGCCTCTATGGCTCGCCGAAGTTGGCGGTCTATTCGGCCACCAAGTTCGCCGTGCGCGGCCTGTCTGAAGCCCTGGACGTCGAATACGCCCAGCACGGCGTCAGCGTCGCCTGCGTCATGCCCTGGTTCATCGAGACGCCGATCCTCAACGCCGGGGCGTCAGGCAGCAACGAGAACATGGCCGACGCCCTCAAGAAGGGCGGGCTGGAGGTCTATCCGGTCGAAGACGCCGGCGAGGTGGTGTTCAAGGCCGCCACCGGCAAGGACCTGCACTATTTCGTGGGTAAGCGGGCCAAGCAGATGCGCTTCGCCACCAGCCACATGCCCGGCGCGGTCAGGAAGCAGCTCCGGTCAAGACCGGCGCTGCAGGCCTGACGTCGGAGGTCTTTTCGACCTTGCCCTGAGCCTGGACCTTGCCCTGGGTCTGGATCGGGGCCGAAGCGGGTTCGGTGGGCGCACCCAGCGGACCGCCCATGCCCTTGCCGGTGAAGACCGGCGGGGCCTTGGCCGCGCCATTGGGGGCCTTGATCCCGCCGCTGGTCTCGACGACCGCGACCGGGCCGCTGTTGGCGACCAGGGGCTGAAGGTTGGTCACGGCGTTGGCGGCATAGACCACGCTTCCCGGCGCCAGCGGGGCCCCGACGATCGGCTTGCCGTCAGCCGTGAAGCTGGCGATCTCCGGCGCGTTGGGCAGATCCTCGACCGTCGAGGGAACCGGGCTGGAGGACAGGGCCCCCGGCGCGCCGGCGCGTCCGCCGAAGCGGTAGAAGATGTGCAGGCCCACCTGACCCACGCGCAGCAGGCGCGGGCCCCAGCCGGGGGAGACGCCGGTGGTGTGGAAGTGGGTGGCGGTGCCGACTTCGGCCATTACGGCGCCGGCCAGGGCGCGTGCAGCGACCTTCTCGGCCCGGCTCCAGGCGCCGCGCTCGCGGGTCCGGGTCATCGAGCCGTCGCAGGCGAAGCTGAACTGGCAGCCGGTCCGACGCGACGCGCCCTGGAACACGACGCCACAGACCGATTTCGGGAAGGCCGGATGGCGGACGCGGTTCAGGACCACCTGGGCCACGGCGGCCTGTCCCCGGGCGCCTTCGCCGCGGGCTTCATAATAGACGGCGTCGGCCAGGCAATCGAGCTCGCGCGAGCTCTCCAGAACATTGCCCATGCGGAAGGGGGAGGCGGCCGGATTGAACGGACCGCCGAAGCTGGCGCGCAGCATCATCGGGCCGCTGCGGGGAACCAAAGTGTTGGTCTGGCGCTTTTCTAGACGAGCCACCAGCAAGGCGACCTGACGGTCGCGCTGGGCGGAACCGGAAACGGCGGAGGAATCGTGGCGACGGGCAACGGCCAGCGCTCCGACGTCCATCCGGGACGCGGCGCTGATCAAGGCGACGTCGGAGAATCCCCCCGAGGCGCCGTCAGCAAGGCGTGTAACGCGAGCGTGCTGGTTAACGGTCTGGGCGAGCCCACCCGCCAGATAAACGCCGCCAAGGGCAAGGCCCGTGGCGGACCCAACCAATACAGCGCCGACCAGCGCGCGCGCATCTGCGCGCGTCTGCGACTTGATATACAAAACTCGTGTCCTGCGCGGCGAGGGCGGACCGCCCCCCGACAAAAGCGCTTTCAGGGTCCCGGAAAAATACTGTCGGGCGGTCCAGAAAGCGGAGGTTCGACCGTTTCACGATGTGGCCGAGAACCTGCTTATGACGTCCTTATGACCGATCCCGCCTCGAGTCGCAACCTTCCGCCGCAGTGCAGCATCGAATTTGGGCCTATTCGTCGCAGTTAAGAAGGTTAACGCTTTGTTTTGCTAGAAAAACCCGACAGTGGAAAAAATCACTGCTCTGCCGCAGCGCGAAGCATTGGCGGGACTGTTCTAACGCCTTTGATTCAGGGAACTTCAGCCGTAGAGCATCGTTACTCAAGTCAGACGATCACCGTCTCAAGGACTGAGCCATGACCATCAACCTTAACGACTCTCGCCCCCTTTCCGTGGCGGCGATCGCGGCCGTTTGCGCCCTGGCGCTGGGCGCCTGCGGGCACAACATGGAGCAGCGCGCGGCCACCGGCGCGATGACCGGGGCCGTGGTCGCAGGCCCGGTCGGCGCCGTCGTCGGGGCCGGGGTCGGCGCCGTGGTGGACACCGCCGCCAAGCCGAACAAGTAGGGTTTCAATACCCGCGCTCTCCCCGGCCAGGGCCGGAGGAGAGCCGCGGCGGACGCGCTCGAAAAGCCATCCGCCGCTTTGAGACCTGTGCGCGCGCGCCGTCGTCGAGCCTGGAGAAGGTTAACGACTAAGGCTTGCCCAGCCGCGCCAGACGCCAGCCCTCGATCAGGATATTGCCGGCGCAGATGGCGGCGGTGACCACCAGGCAGACCTTGAAGGTCTGGTCGACGGTGTACTTCAGCGACGCCAGGTCCTGCGCTGCATCCGGTCCCGAGAAGGTGACCAGGGGCATCTCCCGCCACAGCAGGGCGGCCAGGGCGATGCCGGCGATCGACAGCACGATCTCGGCGACAGCGCGTGGCGCGATCCAGGCCGGACGCACCACCACGATCAGCCCCGACAGCGCCTGGCCGATCGCCAGCAGCAGAATGGGCGTATGCAGCTCCGTCAGGATCGGCGCCAGGGTGATCTGAAGTTCGCGTTCGCTGCCGTACGGGCCCGGACCGATCGGCAGGTCGATCAGGCCCGCCCACCACAAAGCAAACAGCGACATGAACACCACCTCGAACAGCGCCTCGAAGCGGGTCTTGGGCGAAAACCAGCCCTTCTTGGCCGACACGCGCGGCAGGTCGCTGACCTTCCATTTGCCAAGATCGCCGGCCTTGATCCAGCCGCGCTCGACCATCGCGCCGATCACCGTGATCAGGCCGATCAGGGTCAGGGCCGAGGGAATGAAGGCGTTGAGCGCATGGCCGATCACCCGGCTGACGTCTCCGCCGTCCGTGACAACGCCGATCACGGCCGGGATCAGGGCGACGAAGGCCGCGATGGCCAGAGCGACCTTCACCGCGAAGAACCAGAACGGATAGAGCTCCACGCCGATCAGGGCGCGCTGCGGGCCATAGCGGCCGGCGACGGCCAGCGGATGGCCGAAGTCGCGGAATACGTCCTCCAGCTCCTTCTTCTGCAACGGGCGACCCAACTGGGCCTCCCGGTCCTCGATCCGGTTCATCAGCACGTCGCGCAGCTCGGCGACGATGTCCTGGCGTTGGGCGGCGGGCAGCAGGGCGGCGATGGCGCCCAGATAGCGGTCGAGCAGATCCATGATCCGTCCTCTCTCAGAGCAGGGGTTGCAGGGTGTCGTTGATGGCGCGCCATTCGTCGGCCAGGCGGGCCAGCACGGCCTCGCCCTGGGGCGACAGGCGGTAGAACCGCTTCTTGCGCTTGTCCTCCTCGCGCCACTCGCTGGCGAGCAGGCCCTGCCCCTCCAGGCGGCGGAGCATCGGATAGAGCGCGCCTTCGTCGATCTCGACCCCCACCGAGGCGAGGGCCTGACGCAGGCTGTAGCCGTAGCGCTCGACCCGCAGCTGGGCCAGCACGGCGAGGATCAGGGTTCCCCGCCGCAGCTCCTGACGCAGCTGTTCAAAGATGTCGGTATCCGTAGGCATGGTGTGCGCCGTATCGTGTGCGCCACATGGTGTGTGGCGCACACTGTTTGTCACACAGTATAGGCCGAGTCAAATTGCCGGCTCTCGCGTCTGCATCCCCGGTGCGGCGAACGCCCGATGCGAACTCTGCATAGTTCCTGCGCAGCCGTCCTGACGCGGCGCCCCAAATGACCAACAGCGTGTCGCGGATCCCCCGGCGAGAAACATGGCGCGCGCCACGTGGCGCGAAGTCTCGTTAGCTCGCGCTCAACAGCCGCCGGACGGGCGGCGCGAGGGGAAGTCGTTTCATGGAACTGGGGGTTCGCGCGCCGACCCGGCGTCAGCTGCTGTCCGCCATCGCCGCCGTCGGAGGCACGGCGGCGCTCTATCAGGCCATGACCTCGCTGGGTCACGCGGCCGAGACCCAGTTCACGGGTCCGCCCAACCTGGCCGGGGCGCGCAAGGGCGCCTCGGTGATCGTGCTGGGCGCGGGCCTGGCCGGCATGCTGGCCGCCCACGAGCTGACCAAGGCCGGCTACAAGGTGCAGATCCTGGAGTATCAGGACCGGGCCGGCGGTCGGAACTGGTCGCTGCGCGGCGGCGATACCTATACCGAGCTGGGCGGGGCGACCCAGAAGGTCGGCTTCGCCAAGGGCAACTATCTCAATCCCGGTCCGTGGCGGATCCCGCACCATCACCGCACCCTGCTGCACTATTGCAAGGCGTTCGGCGTGGCCCTGGAGCCGTTCGTTCAGTTCAACCACAACACCTTCATCCACTCGTCGGAGTCGTTCGACGGCAAGCCGGTGCGCTTCAAGGCCGCCGCCGCCGACTTCGAGGGCAATGTCGCCGAGCTGCTGGCCAAGTCGGTCAACGAGAAGGCCCTGGACCAGGCGGTCACACCTGAGGACCGCGAGCGGCTGCTGGAGGCCCTGAAGGGCTGGGGCATGCTGGACAAGGACTACAAATACGCCAAGGGCCTGCGCTCGTCGTCGCATCGCGGCTATGAGCGTCCGGGCGGCGGCGGGGTCAACGGCGCGCCGATCCCGTCGGACCTCTACCAGCTGCACGATGTGCTGGACCCGCAGGTCTGGACCTCGATGGCCTTCTTCATGGGGCACGAGATGCAGACCACCATGTTCCAGCCGGTGGGCGGCATGGACATGATCGGCAAGGCCTTCGCCAAACAGGTCGACGGCCAGGTGACCTACAACGCCAAGGTCAGCAAGATCGCCCAGGACGACAAGGGCGTGGCCGTCACCTATGCCGACACCAAGACCGGCAAGGTGGTCACCGCCGAGGCTGATTGGTGCGTCTGCACCATTCCGCTGGGCGTGCTGAGCCAGATCGACACCCAGGTCAGCGACGAGATGTCGGCCGCCATCAAGGCCGTGCCCTATTCGGGCCAGGTCAAGATCGGCCTGGAAATGAAGCGCCGCTTCTGGGAGGAGGACGCCTCGATCTATGGCGGCCACAGCTTCACCGATCAGGAGATCGGCCTGGTCTCCTATCCCAACAACAACTTCTTCGGCGACGGGCCGGCGGTGCTGCTGGGGGCCTTCGCGCGCGGCATGGGCGGCTATCGCCTGGCCGGCCTGACGCCCGAGCAGCGGATCGAGGCGGCCCTGCAGCAGGGCTCGGTGTTCCACCCGGAAAGCTATCGCAAGGAGTTCTCCAACGGCGCCTCGGTGGCCTGGAGCCGGGTGCCCTGGAGCCTGGGCTGCTGCGCCCGCTGGACCGACGAGACCCGGGACGAGCACTACCAGACCCTGGTGGCCATGGACCGCCGCATCGTCCTGGCGGGCGAGCACGCCTCCTATGTCGGCTGCTGGATGGAGGGGGCGCTGCTCTCGTCCATCGACGCCATCACCCGTCTGCACAAGCGCGCGCTGGAGGCCTGAGCATGAGCACCCGTTTCCTGATCCCCCTGGCGGCCGGCCTGCTGGCTGTCGCCGCCCCCGCCATCGCCCAGACGCCGCCCGGCGGCGACAGCGGCGGCGGCGTAGTCCGTGTCGCCAAGCCTGTGACCGGCCAGCAGGTCTATGAGGCCGTCTGCCAGGCCTGCCACATGGCCGACGCCAAGGGCGGAACCGGCGCAGGCGTCATCCCGGCCCTGGCGTCCAATCCGCGCCTGGCGGGGGCGGCCTATCCGATCTCGATGGTCGTGCGGGGGCAGGGCGCCATGCCCGGCCTGACGGGCGAGCTGGACGACAGCCAGATCGCGGCGGTGGTCACCTATGTGCGCACCAGCTTCGGCAACAGCTACGCCAAGCCGGTGACGGCGGCGGATGTCGGCAAGATCCCGCATCCCAAACTGGGCGGCGGGCACTGAGCCCGGGTTTGGGCGAAGGCAATAGAGATCCGGCTACGGAGCAAACTCCAAAAAAGTGTCGTCAGGCCGACAACAAACCGTGACGCCGCCGTAGCGAACCTGTCGTGGTCGCCCCTTAAGCGCTGCTCAATCTATCGCTTGAGGGGGCGCTCATGTTCAGATCTCACACCGTTTCTCGGCTGGTCGCGGGCCTGCTGGCCACCAGCGCCCTGTCGCTTCCGGCCCTGGCCGCCGCCCAGGAGGCGCCGACCTCGGTCGAGGCGGTGGTGGTGACCGGCCAGCGCGAAGCCCAGCGCGCCGCCATCGCCGTCAAGCGCGAGAGCTTCGTGGTCGCCGACGTGGTGTCCTCGGACGATATCGGCAAGCTGCCTGACCACAACACCGCCGCCGCCCTGCGCCGCATCCCCGGCATCTCGGTGATGGAAGACCAGGGCGAGCCGCGCTTCCCGGTCATTCGCGGCCTGCGCTCGACCTATAACCGCACAACGATCGACGGCGCCCTGGTGGCCTCGGTCGACGAGACCGGCCGCACGGTGCCGATGGACATCGTGCCCTCGGTGATGGCCGGCCGCCTGGAAGTCATCAAGACGGTGACCCCGGAGAACGACGGCAACGCCATCGGCGGCGTCATCAATGTCACCACCCGCAGCGCCTTCGACGCCGGGAAGCCGTTCTTCAACGGCATGGCCTCGTACGGCGACTATGAGCGCAGCGGCGGCGTGCGCAACGACAAGCCCTCCTACCGCCTGGCCTTCGCCACGGGGCGCACCTTCGGGGCCGAGGACCAGTGGGGCGTCGTCCTGGGCGTCTCGCACGAGCAGCTGGACTACGACATCCCGCAGGTCGAAGCGGCCAATCCGTCGGTGCGCGAATACACCGCCGCCGGCGCGCCGGTGCTGTCGGGCGCGGCCACCGGCAACGGCTTCCAGGTCCCGACCCAGCAGCGGCTGTTCTGGTACAACAACACCAAGCAGCGCAGCGGCGTGAACGGCAAGATCGAGTATCGCCCCTCCGACAGCTTCCGCTGGGAGGCCTCGGCCCTCTATGCCCGCATGGAAGACGACGAGGAGCGGATCGAAAACCGCCTCGAGCCGCTGGGCAATGTCTCGGGCCAGACCGCGACCAGCGGCTCGTTCGCCCGCGGCCGCGGCATCATCCAGTTGAACCAGCCGATCACCAAGCGCCAGATCGGCCTGGCCCGCACCCGCTTCGACTGGGATGTGGCCCCGCAATGGAAGCTGGACGGCGACCTGGTCTATTCCCAGGCCAAGCTGGACGTGCCCAACGAGTCGGTGGAGTTCCGCACCGTGGACGCGGCCGGCGCCAACTATGCCTTCACCTATGACACCACCAATCCGCTGTTTCCGGTGTTCAAGCCGGTCAATGACGCGGCCCTGCGCAATCCGGCCAACTATGTGCTGCAGCAGCACCGCATCGACCTGACGCAGACCGACGAAAAGACCAGCCAGGCCCGCTTCAACCTGGCCTTTGACGAGGGCGGCGCCCTGAAGGCCAAGCTGGGCGGCGTGCTGCGCACCACCAAGCGCGACTTCAGCAACACCCAGACCAACTATACGGCCGGGACCGGCTTCACCTACACCCTGGCCGAGGTCGACAAGGCCGGGCCCAGCGAGCTGATCGCCGGCCGCTATCTGCTGACCCCGCGCATCGACGCCGAGGCCGCCATGGCCTTCTTCCGCGCCAACCGCGCCAAGTTCGTCGCCAAGGTCGCCGCCCCCACCGGCAATTACGATGTCCAGGAAGACATCTATGCCGGCTATGGCCAGGCCAGCTACGCGATCGGCGACCTGACCCTGCTGGGCGGTCTGCGCTATGAGCACACCCAGGTGGAGTCCGGCGCGGTGCGCAATACCGCCGGCGTCCTCACCCCGGTCAGCAATTCGGGCGACTATGGCAACTGGCTGCCCAGCGTCCACCTGCAGTGGAAGCCGGCTAAGGCTTGGATCGTCCGCGCCGCCTGGACCAACACCATCGGCCGCCCCGACTACAGTTCGCTGGCGGCGACCGAGACCCTGGCCTTCGACGGCAGCCAGCCGACCCTGTCGCGCGGCAATCCCGGCCTCAAGCCCCGCGAGAGCGAAGGCTTCGACCTGTCGGTGGAGTTCTATCCGCGCGACGGCCTGATCTCGCTGGCGGTGTTCAGCAAGGATATCAAGAACGAGATCTTCACGCTGAGCTCGGTCGAGAACCGCGATGTCGGCCGCGGCGTCGAGTCTGTTCTGGTGTCGACGCCGCGCAACGCCGAGAAGGCCAGGATCAACGGTGTCGAATTCGCCGTGCAGCAGGCCTTCACCTTCCTGCCGGCCCCGCTCGACGGATTCGGCTTCAACGGTAATGTCACCCTGCTGGACACCGAGTTCACCTTCCTGACCTCGACCGGCCCGCGCGTGACCGGCCTGTTCCAGCAGCCGGACATCACCACCAACGAGTCGATCTACTACCAGCGCGGGCCGCTCGAGGCCCGGGTGTCGCACAACTATATCGGCGGCCAGCTGGAGACGATCGTCGACACCAACGCCAATTCCGACCAGTATTGGAAGGGCCGCCACGTGTTCGACGCCAGCCTGTCCTGGCGCCTGGCCGACCATTTCACGGTGTTCGTCGAGGGCCAGAACCTCAGCAACACCGGCCGCCAGGAAGTCACGGGTCCGGGCCGCCGCTACCTTCAGGAATGGGCCAATTACGGCCGCACCTACTGGGTCGGCGCGACGGTCAATTTCTAGGACCGTCGAGGTTTGTGCGTGGTCCTTGTCCTTCGACACGCTCAGGATGAGGACCATGACAGACATCGACGCTAGGGAAACCTCGTCCTGAGCTTGTCGAAGGACGAGGTTTTCGCTCGAGCGGACGGAAGACGGAGAACGACCGATGATCCTGACCCTGCTGGCGGCCCTGGCGCTGCAGACAACGGCCGCCGCCGCGCCCGTCGCTGACGCTCCGGCCCCCGCCCGCCGCGCCGAGACGCTCCGGCGTTACGACGCCCACGCCACCCAGGGCGTGGCGGTGGGGCCCCATGACGTCTATGCGGTCAGCAATTTCAGGCTGGTGCGCTACGACAAGGCGACCGGCGAGAAGCGGGCGGAATGGACGGGCGACAAGGCCGTGTTCCCCCACATCAATTCCTGCGCCCTGATCGCCAAGGACCTGGTCTGCGCCAGCTCCAACTTTCCCGGCGTGCCGCACGTCAGCACGGTCGAGCTGTTTGATCCCCAGACCCTGGCCCACCGGCGCAGCATCGCCCTGGGGCTGGGCACGGGTTCGATCACCTGGGTCGACCGGCACGACGGCGCGTGGTGGGCGATGTTCGCCAACTATGACGGCAAGGGGGGCGAGGCCCCGCGCGACCACCGCTACACCACCCTGGTCAAGTTCGACGACCAGTGGCGCCGGCTGGAGGCCTGGGCCCTGCCGCCGACGGTGCTGGAGCGGATCGCGCCGATGAGCGTGTCCGGCGGGGCCTGGGGCCCCGATGGTCGGCTCTATCTCAGCGGCCACGATCGTCCGGAACTCTATGTCCTGCAGCTCCCGGCCGGCGGCGGGGTGCTGGATCATCTCGAGACCTGGGGCATGGACGCCGAGGGTCAGGCGATCGACTGGGACGAGAGCCAGCCGGGCATGCTGTACGGCATCACCCGCCGCGGCGGCGAGATCCTGGCCATGAAGACGCCGCTGGCCAAGCCGGCCCGCTAGGACCGGCCCGCCTTGACCGAGCGCCGCAGCGCCTGGGGCGGCTGGCCGAACGCGCGGATGAAGGCCCGGCGCATGCGCTCGGGATCGCCAAAGCCGGTCTCAAGGGCCACGTCTTCCACCTGCAGCGGCTGGTTGTCGAGCAAAGCGCGGGCGGCCTCGACACGCAGACGCTCGATGGCCTTGGCCGGGGTGACGCCGGTCTCGGCGGCGAACAGGCGGGCGAAGTTGCGCGGGCTCATGGCGGCCTGGGCGGCCAGTTGCTCGACGTCGAGAGGCTCGGCCAGGTGCTCGCGGGCCCAGATCATCAGGGCGTCAAAGCGGCCGGGCCTGAGATCGATCAGGGCCGAGAACTGCGACTGGCCGCCGGGGCGGCGGTGATAGACCACCAGCTGCTGGGCCGTGCGCCGGGCGACGGCCTCGCCCAGGTCGGCGCCGATCAGGGCCAGGGACAGGTCGATGCCGGCGGTGATGCCGGCCGAGCTCCAGATCTGGCCGTCCTGGACAAAGATCTTGTCGGGCTCCAGCCGGATGGCCGGATAGCGCTTCTGGACGTCCTTGGTGCGGCTCCAGTGGGTGGTGGCCCGCTTGCCGTCCAGCAGACCGGCCTCGGCCAGCACATAGGTCCCCGAACAGACGCTGGCGACGCGGCGGGCGGTCCTGGCCGAGTCGCGAACGAAGCACAGGGTTTCGGCGCAGAGGGCGGCCGCCCGCACGCCATCGCCGCCAGAGACGATCAGGGTGTCCAGCGGCGGGGCGTCGGCCAGGGCGGTGGTCGCGACGGCCATCCCCGAGGAGCTGGCCGTCATCCCGCCGGCCTGGGACAGGAACACCAGCTTGTAAGCGCCCGGCGAGAACCGTCCGCCGATCTCGAACGCCGCGATCGGGCCGGTGGCGTCCAGCAGCTGGAAGTCCGGATAGACCAGAAAGCCGATCGTGCGGGGCATGGCGGAATCCGAGGGAATTATGTCATTTGCGCCAGACGCTAGGCGCGGGAGGATGCGGCGTCAAACGGAGATATCCCCATGGCCGACCAACAGACCCTCAACATCGTCTTCGCCCTGTTTCCGGGCGTCACCCATCTGGACTTCACCGGTCCGCACCAGATCCTGGCCCGGCTGCCGGGGGCGAAGGTCACGGCGGCCAGCCTTGAGGGCGGCGAGATCGAGGCCGACGGTCTGGTCTTCGCGCGCCTGCCGCGTCTGGCCGACGTCGCGGACTGCGACGTGCTGGTCGTCCCCGGCGGGTTCGGGACCACCGAGGCGATGGCCAACCCCGCCTTTCTGGATCAGATCCGCCGCCTGGCGGCCGGCGCGCGCTATGTCACCTCGGTCTGCACCGGCTCGCTGGTGCTGGGCGCGGCGGGCCTGCTGAAGGGCAAGCGCGCGGCCTGTCACTGGGCGTGGCGCGACCAGCTGGCCCTGTTCGGCGCGATCCCCGATCCGGCCCGCGTGGTGCGCGACGGCAACGTCTTCACCGGTGGCGGGGTGACGGCGGGCATCGACTTCGCCCTGACCATCGCCGCCGAAATCGCCGGCGACGAGGTGGCCCAGGCCATCCAGCTTGGCGTGGAATACGCGCCGGCCCCGCCGTTCAACGCCGGCCGACCCGAGACTGCCCCAGCCGCCGTGCTGGAGCGGGTTCAGAAGATCTATGGCCACGGCATGCCCGGGCGCCTGGCGGCGGCGCAGAAGGCCGGGGCGTTGGTTTAAATCGCGCTCCCATGGGGAGAGGGCGGGGCCCATCGCTTGCGATGGGAGGGTGAGGGGGGAAGGCGTGAGCGGGTTTCGCTGCCAACGACGAAGCGCCTCACCCTCCCATGCTTCGCATGGGCCCCTCCCTCTCCTTATAGGAGAGGGGATATCCAGGTCCCTCCGCCTCCTCTAGGCTCCTTCCAAAGCCGGCGAACGACCGGCGCGGGGGAGGGAATGTCATGCGCAAGCCATGGCTGTTGTTCGTGCTGGGCGTGGTCCTGGTTTTGGGCGGAAGCGCGCTGGCCTGGACGGTCCAGACGGCCGGCGGGATCAAGGTCACCGAGGTGACCTTCCCCGGAACGGGCGGCACGCCGATGAGCGGCCTGCTCTACACGCCGCCCAACGCCACCGCCGCCACGCCCGCCCCCGGCGTGCTGGCCGTGCACGGCTATATCAATTCCCGCGAGACCCAGAGCCCGTTCGCCATCGAGTTCGCCCGGCGCGGCTATGTGGTGCTGGCCATGGATCAGACCGGGCACGGCTATAGCGGCGGTCCGGCGTTTTCGAACGGCTTCGGTGGGCCCGACGGGCTGACCTATCTGCGCAGCCTGAAGAGCGTCGATCCCGCCAATATCGGGCTGGAGGGCCACAGCATGGGCGGCTGGACGGTGCTGGCCGCCGCCGCGACGATGCCCGACGCCTACAAGGCCGTGGTGCTGGAGGGCTCCTCGACCGGGGCGCCGTTCGCCGCCGAGGGCTCGCCGACCTGGCCGCGCAACCTGGCCGTGGTGTTCAGCCGCTATGACGAGTTTTCCAAGCTGATGTGGGGCGTCGACCGGGCCCAGGATGTCACCGGCAGTTCCAAGCTGCAGGCGGTGTTCGGGACCCCCTCGGCGGTGCAGCCCGGCAAGGTCTATGGATCGGTGGCGGACGGAACAGCCCGGACCCTGCACACCCCGTCGACCACCCATCCCGGCGACCACATCTCGCCGGTGGCCGTCGG
This sequence comes from Caulobacter sp. FV2ps19, assembly GCF_058681035.1. NCBI lineage: Bacteria > Pseudomonadati > Pseudomonadota > Alphaproteobacteria > Caulobacterales > Caulobacteraceae > Caulobacter > Caulobacter sp. FV2ps19. Next base: position 1,429,058 of record NZ_CM178729.1, read on the forward strand.
CCATGCGCTGGACTGGTTCGCCCTGACCCTGAAGGGCGGCACGCCGCGTCCGGCGTCCGACCAGATCTGGATGTGGAAGGAGCTGGCCACGGGCCTCGCCCTGGTCGGGGCGGTGGTCCTGCTGCTGGGAACCTTCGAGCTGCTGCTGGCCTTGCCGCTGTTCGCCGGCCTGCGCGGCGCGCCGCAACCCACCGTGACGCGGCGCGACACGGGCTGGTGGGGCGGCCTGGCCCTGACCGCCGTGCTGCCGGCCGTGACCTTCTTCCCGGTCTTCATCCTGGGCATGCTGGCCCTCAAGCCCAATGGGATCCTCAAGCAGGGCATCACCAACCAGGTGCTGACCTGGGCGGTGTTGGGCGCCCTGCTGACCCTGGCCCTGGGGGCGATCGGCAAGCGCGACAAGCCGGTGTTCACCCGCCATCTGCGGCTGTCGCTGCTGATCGGCCTGGTCAGCGTGGTCGTGGTCTATGGGGCGCTGGAGCTGGTCCATCGCCTGTTCCTGGTGGATTTCCGTTTCTGGGTGGTGGCCCTGAAGCGGCTCAGCCTGGCCCAGGCCGACCTGGTTCTGGTCTATGTTCTGCCCCTGACCCTGGCCTTCGGCGTCACCCTGCGCACCCTGCTGGCGCGGATCCCGGTGGCGGGCGAGGGCGCCTTGGCCCAGTACGCCAGCGCCGTCCTGGCGCTGAGCGGCGGCTTCCTGCTGCTGCTGGGTCTGGACTACGGGACGCTGTTCCTGACCGGCAGCCTGCCCACCGCCTTCGACCCGCTATCGACGGTGGTGGCCATCCAGTTCCTGCCGCTGACCGCCCTGATCGCGGTGGTCGGGGTGTTCACCTGGCGGCGGACCGGCGGTTACCTCTCGGCCACCGTGATCGTCGGCCTGCTGCTAACCTGGTACATGGTGGCGGGTACGGCGACCCAGGTGGCGTGAGGGGGCCTCTGTCTCATCGGCCCGCCCTCGTCCTTCGACAGGCTCGGGATGAGGGCTAAGGCTAGCGTGGCTGGGCTCTCGAAAGCCTTATCCTGAGCTTGTCGAAGGACTATTTTCCCGTGCGCAGACTGATGCCTACGCGCCTTAAGCCTCGGCGGCGATCTGGCGGAGGGCCTTCTCGAAATACTCGGCCGGCTGGCCGCCCGAGATCAGATAGCGGTCATTGATGATCACGGCCGGCACCGAGCTGATGCCCGCCTCATGCCAGGCGCGTTCGGCGTCGCGGACCTCCTGAGCATACTGGCCCGAGGTCAGCACCTCGCGCGCGGCCGCGCCGTCCAGGCCGGCCTTTTCCGCCGCCGCCACCAGCACGTCGTGGTCGGCGGGGCTGAGGCCGTCGGTGAAATAGGCGTCGAACAGGGCGCGCTTCAGGGCTTTCTGGCCGCCCCCCGGTCCACTGGCAATTCCGGCCCAGTGCAGCAGGCGGTGGGCGTCAAAGGTGTTGTAGATCCGGCTGGTCTCGCTGGTCTTCATCGTGAAGCCCACCGAGGCCGCGCGCTCGTGGATGGCCTTGCGGTTGGCGGCCGACTGCTCGGGCGTCGCGCCATACTTCTCGCCGATGTGCTCGACGATATTCTGGCCCTCTGCCGGCATGTTGGGATTGAGCTCAAAGGGCTGGAAGTGGATCTGCGCGTCCACCAGATCGCCGACGCGTTCCAGCGCCGTCTCAAGCCCGCCCAGGCCGACAATGCACCAGGGGCAGGAGACGTCGGAGACGAAATCGATCTTCAGGGACTTGGTCATGGGCGCGGATCCGGTGTTGAGACGCCTAGAGATATAGGGGCGAGGGTGGGCCGATCCAGCCTGGTCGGGCGAACGGGCCGTTCTGGGCGCTAGGCATGGACGGCGCGATCATTGTCCGGTTGACGCGCGTGCGCCTTGCTCCGCTTTCGAACCTGGGCGGACTCCCTTCCCCCTTGATGGGGAAGGGTTGGGGATGGGGGGGACCTGCCGAGTTTGGGTCGCGCCCAAGCGATGTCGTGAGCAAGCGGCGTTTCCCGCCCATTGGGTCGAATCTCGGAGCGCCGCCGCCGGTTTGTGGCAACCCTGCCACAGTCAACACAAAAAGACCTTGATCGCGCCGTTGCAAAGCCCGGTTCGCCTCCCAATCTAACAATCAACGCGGACAACCCGGCTACCCCCCCCGGCCGGCCCCAGCGTTCTCCAAGCGCAACGCTCGTGCCTCCCCCCGGGCACGGGCGTTGTTCGCGTTTGGACGGGCTTCCTTAGCCGACCTTTACGCCCGTCATCGAGATCGCCGTGAACACGTCGTCGGTGAACAGGCTGACCGGCTCGTCCTGGCCTTGCGCGCCCAGCACATAGAGCAGCGGCAGATAGTGCTCGGCGCTGTTGATCGAGGCGTCGGCGTCGGGGCCCAGGGTCTGCCAGTCGATCAGCGGATCGTGGTCGCCGGCCAGGATCAGGGCCTTGGCGGCGGCGTTTAAGCGCTCGGCCCAGGGCAGGGTCTCGGGACGGCGGAAATCGATGGCGCGCAGATTGTGGACGATGTCGCCGCTGCCGATCAGCATCACCCCCTCGTCGCGCAGGGTCGCCAGTCGGCGGCCGGCGTCATAGTGCCAGCGGTTGGAGCGGCCGCGATCCAGGCTGATCTGCACCACGGGGATGTCGGCGTCGGGATACATGGGCCTGAGCACGCCCCAGGCGCCATGATCCAGGCCGCGGGTCGGGTGCTGCATCACCGGATCAGGCGACAGCAGGCCGGCGATCCGCGCCGCCAGGGCCGGATCACCCGGGGCCCGGTAGCGCACGTCGAACAGGGCCTGCGGAAAGCCGCCGAAATCATGAATGGTTTCGGGCGCCGTCGCGGCGCTGACGGCGGTGGCGCCTTGCGTCTCCCAGTGGGCGCTGACCATGGCGATGGCGCGCGGACGGGGCAGGTCGCGGCCCATCTGGGCCCAGGCCTGGCTCCAGGGATTGTCTTCAATGGCGTTCATCGGCGAGCCGTGGCCGACGAACAGGGCGGGCATGCGGGTCATCTGGCGACCTTTCGAAACAGGATAGGTTACAGATGGGCGGCGCGTCGCCTTGACGCAAGGTGACGCGACGCGATGGCTTTTCCGGCGCGGCGGGCTTTGTTAAGGCCATGCTCGTGACCGCTTCTTCGCAGCCTTTCGACGCGCCTGACGTCACCCCGATGGCCGTCGAGCCGTCGACGCCGGCTCGCCTACACCGGGCGGTGCGGGGCGGAGCCCTGGATTTCCTGCGCTTTCTGGCCTCGCTGCTGATCGTCCTCTACCACTACGGTTCCGAGGGCCCGATGCGGCTGGAGCGCTTCCATCCGGTCTTTGCGCGCGGCTTCCTGGCCACCGACTTCTTCCTGATCCTGTCGGGCTATGTGCTGGGCCGGGCCTATGGCGGCTCGACCCTGTCAGGAAGGATCACCCCGGGCCGCTTCTGGCTGCGCCGCGCCGCCAGGGTCTGGCCCGGACACCTGGTGGTGCTGGCGGCCATGGCGGCGCTGGTGCTGGTCCTCAACGCCCTGGGCACCGACGCCCACAAGCCGTCGCGCTTCGCCTGGGACCAGCTGCCGAGCCAGGCTCTGCTGATCCACGCCTGGGGCGTGCCCAGCGACGGCTGGAACCTGCCCAGCTGGTCGCTGTCGGCCCTGATCGTCTGCTACGCGATCTTTCCCTTCCTGTGGCGGGCGGCCGACAGGGTGCGGCGGCCGGCCCTGGGCCTGCTGGTCGGCGTCGGCGCGCTGATCGTGTTCGAGGTCATCGGCCGGTTCGGCTTTCATCACGCCCTGGCCGACATGCCGTTGCGCTACGGCGTGGTGCGGGCCGTGCCGCTGTTCATCCTGGGCGTCTGTCTGGCGCGGGCGGTCGATCTGAACTGGCCCTCGGAAAAGACCGCCCGCATCCTGATGTATGGCGGCGTGGCGGTGCTGATCGGCTGGCAGGTCATCGACCGCTACGCCGTGCCTGACGTGCTCTATTTCGACCTGCCGTGCCTGGCGGCCATCGCCTGCATCATCCTGGGCGCCGGCCGCCTGCCGGTGAAAACGCCCCGCGCCTGGATCGAGCAGGCGGCCAAGCTCTCGTTCGCCCTGTTCATCACCCACATCTTGGTCGGGGTGATCTATTGGAGCGCCGTCCACAAGCTGATCGAGACCGTGCCGATCGGCATCGGCTGGCAGTGGCTGATGTGGCTGGCCAGCTTCCCCCTGGCCTATGGCGGGGCCTGGCTGTTCCACACCTATGTCGACCAGCCGCTGCAGGACCGGCTGGCGCCGTGGTTGCGGAGAAGCTGATTTTTCTCCGTTTCCCCGGCGAATGCCGGCGCCCAGATTCAGCCTGAGCGCCTTGGGATGATGCGCCATGTGACGGCGCTAAGTTCTCCAGATCAAGTGGGTTCGATCTGGGTCCCGGCATTCGCCGGGAAGACGGATTTGAAGGGATGACTTCAATCGGTCACCGGCTCGCGCTAACACCTCGCCCATGACCCGTCTGATCCCCCTGCCCCGTCTTATTGCGCTTGAGGGCGTTGAGAACCTCCGCGACTATGGCGACTACGCCGCCGGCCTGGGCCGTCTGAAAAAGGGCGTGCTGTTTCGCGCCGCCCACCAGGCCGAGGCCACCGACGCGGACCTGGCCGTCCTGTCGGCCCTGAACCTGGCCACCCTGGTCGATCTGCGCCGCCCCAATGAGCGCGAGCGCTCGCCCTCGCGGCGCTGGGCCGGTTTCACTGCCGAGGTGATCGAGAACCATCAGGGCTCGATCGACGATCCCTGGCACACCTTCCTGCAGACCTCGGATCTCTCCGAGCAGGCGGTGCGCGACTACATGCTCGACTATTATCGCCGGCTGCCGTTCAAGGAACGGCATCAGGACCTGTTCCGCCGCTATTTTCAGGCCCTGGCCCAGGGGCGCGGCCCGGTGCTGATCCACTGCGCGGCGGGCAAGGACCGCACCGGCCTGCTGGCCGCCCTGACCCACCACGTGGCCGGGGTGTCGGACGATGACGTCATCGACGACTATCTGCTGACCAATGACGAGCGCCGGTTCGAGCGGCGCGGGCGTCAGTTCATCACGGTCATCGAACAGATGACCGGCCGCACGCCGACCGAGGGCGCGGTGCGCGCCGCCATGGGCGTCGAGGCCGACTACCTGGCCGCCGCCTTCGCGGTGATCAAGGCCCAGCACGGCTCGCTGGACGGCTATCTGGACCAGGCCCTGGGACTGGACGCCGCCACCCGCGAGGCGGTGCGGGCCCATATCCTGCTCTAGAAGAGGGGCGTGACAAACGCTCGTTTAACCGCCACGCTCAACCCAGGCCCCGCGCAAGACGGCGCCACAAGCAGGGTAGGGCATGAGCGAACTCACAGGCACGCCGCCGGGCCTGGCGGAGGCGGCGACCGAGGACCGCCCCGTGATGGTCGGCAAGCCCCCGGGGCTCTCGAAGGGCGCCTGGAGCTGGGTGCTGCACCAGGGCGCGCGCGACGCCTATGTGGTCCTGATCACCATCTACATCTTCGCGCCCTATTTCTCGGGCGTGCTGGTCGGCGATCCGGTCAAGGGGCAGGCGACGGTGGCCGGCATCGCCACGATCTATGGCCTGCTGACCGCCGTCACGGCCCCGCTGCTGGGCGCCTCGATCGAGCGCTATGGTCCGCGCAAGCCGTTCCTGGCCGCCGTGCTGGCGATCATGATCCCGCTGCTCCTGCTGCTGTGGTGGGCCAAGCCCGATCACGGCCTGCCGGTGGCCCTGGTCGGGGTGATCCTGACCGTGGCGGGCGTGGCCTATAACTGGGGCGACGTGCTCAACAATTCGATGCTGGCCCGGGCCGGCGAGCCGGGGCAGGAGCCGCTGCTGTCGGGCCTGGGCTACGCCATGGCCAATGGGCTGTCGGTCGGGGTGCTGGTCTTCCTGCTGTGGGGCTTTGTTCTGCCCGGGGCCGTGCCGTGGCCCGGCGTGCCGGCCGCGCCGCTGTTTGGCCTGTCGACCGCCGATCACGAGCCCAGCCGGATCTCGGCGCCCCTCTCGGCGATCATCATGCTGGCGGGCGCGATCCCCCTGTTCCTGTGGACCCGCGACGCGCCGCGCACCGGCCGCTCGATGGTCCAGAGCCTGGGGGACGGGGTGCGGCTGCTGCGCGACACCTTCGCCAATCTGAAGGGCCATGCCGACATCGCCCGTTTCCTGGGCGCGCGGATGCTCTATTGCGACGGCATGACCGCCTTGCTGATCTTCAGCGGTCTGTTCGCCGCCGGCCTGATGAACTGGGGCGCGCTGGAGATGCTGGCCTATGGCATCAGCCTGAGCCTGTTCGCCGTGCTGGGCGGCCTGCTGGCCCCGTTGCTGGACAAGGCCGTCGGGCCGCGCCGGGCGGTGCAGCTGGAGATCCTGGGCTGTCTGGTCGTGCTGATCGCCATGCTGGGGATGGGCCGCGAGAAGATCCTCTATCTGTGGCCCTATGCGGCGGCGACCCATGCGCCGGTCTGGAACGGACCGCTGTTTCGCACCCTGCCCGAGCTCTTGTATCTGGGCCTGGGTTTGGTGATCGCCATTTGTGTCACGGCCCAGTACGCCTCCAGCCGCACCCTGCTGGTGCGCCTGGCGCCGCCAGACCGCATGGCCGCCTTCTTTGGCCTGTTCGCCCTGTCGGGGACGGCGACGGCCTGGCTGGGCTCGCTGCTGGTGGCCCTGGCTACCAAGGTCTTTCAGAGCCAGGTTGGCGGTTTCGTGCCGATCATCGGCCTGCTGGCCCTGGGCGCGATCGGCCTGTTCTCGGTCAAGGGCGGGAAGGCGAATTAGATCCTGTCAGGCCAGCGGCAGGAACGCATCGACCTTGTCGAGCGCGGCGCGGGGCGAACGGATCGAGCAGCGCAGTCCCTCGGGCCGATAGTCGACCGCCACCGCGCCGCCCAGCTCGTTGGGCAGGGCCTGCTGGACGATCCGGGTGCCAAAGCCGCGTCGCTCGGGCGGGCGCACCGCGGGGCCGCCGCGCTCGGTCCACTCGATGTTCAACCGGTCGTCGGCGTCCACGGTCCAGCTGATGTCGACATGGCCGACCGGTGAGGACAGGGCTCCGTGCTTGAGCGCATTGATCGCCAGTTCATGGAACGCCAGGGCCATGACCACGGCGGGCTTGGGCGAGACCCTCAGGTCCTGTCCGGTGATGGTCACCTGGCCCGCCTGGGCGCAGTAGGGCGCCACCGAGCCGTCGACGATCTGGCGCAGGCTGGCGGCCGACCAGTTCTCATCGGTCAGCACATTGTGGGTGGCGGCGATGGCCATCAGCCGACCGTCCAGCGCGTCGCGGACCCCTTCGTCCACCCCGGCGTTGCGCAGCGACTGCCGGGCGATCGACTGCACCGTGGCCAGGGTGTTCTTGACGCGATGGTTCAGTTCGTTGACCAGCAGGCGGCGGTGACCTTCGGACAGCACCACTTCGGTCACGTCGCGCGAGGTGGCCAGCACACGGTTCGCCCGGCCCTGTTCCAGGATCGGGGAGACGGTGGTGTCCCACCAGCGCAGGCGACCGGCGACCGTGGGGCAGATCGCGCGGAAGGCGCTGGCATGACCGGCCATCGCGGCCTTCAGAGCGCCTTCCACCGCATCGCGGCTCTCGGCGGGCCAGAGGTCGGGCCAGTAGCGCAGGCGATTGCGACCGTCGAAGTCGACAATCTCAAACAGGGCCTGGCCCCGGGCGTTCATATATTCGACGAAGCCCTCGGCGCTGATCACCCGGATGCAGTCCTGGCTGGCCTCGACGATACTGAGGAAATAGGCGCCTGCGCCCTTCAGCACCGTCTCGTCGGATTTGTCGTCAGCCACTCGGACATCCTTCACGCGATCCCCATGATCACCGGCTCGCGCCCGGTTTCAAGTCACGCGCGAAAAACTTGAACCGATCGCGGTGATTTTCGATGCACTGAGGCCTTACGATATCCAAGACGCCCGGCGTCGATCCGGTCGGATCGTGTCGCGTTCGCGCTGTGATCTTTTGGTGTATCAACCCGGCCATGCGCTGTGTCGCTCTTCTTTCCGTCCCCTGGCGCGAGCCGGTGTGGGCGTTGCAGCCCTTTCGGGACGAGCCCCACGCCTGCGCCCTGCTGTCCGGCGGCGAGCGCTGGTCGTATCTGCTGCGCGCGCCCGAGGCGACGCTGACGATCTTGGCCGACGATCCGCGTGATCCCTTCCAGGCCCTGGCCGATTTCATCGGTCCGCCCCGGCCGGTCGACCCCGATGGGCCGCCGTTCCAGGGCGGGGTGGTGGGGCTGGCGGCCTATGAGCTGGGCGACCGGGTCGAGGCCTTGGGTCTGGCGCGCACCGCCTGGCCGGACCTGACCTGCGCGCGCTACCCCGCCCTGCTGGCCTTCGACCATCGCCAGCGGCGGGTGGTGGCGGTGGGGCGCGGCGACACCCCGGTTCAGGCCGACGCGCGGGCGGCGGCGGCCCTGGCCTGGCTCGACGCGCCGGCCGACGCGCGGCTGTCCCTCGAAGGACCCCTGTGCGAGGGCCTGACCGCCTCGGACGGCGCGGCCTATGAGTCCGCTGTCGCCCAGGTCATCGACCGCATCCTGGCCGGCGAGATCTTCCAGGCCAATATCGCCCGCGCCTGGCGCGGGCGGCTGGTGGCGGGCGCGGATCCGTTCGACCTCTTCGCCCGCCTGCGCGGCCAGAGCCCGGCCCCGTTCTCGGCCTATTGGCGGCTTGAGGATCGGGCTTTGATCTCCAACTCGCCCGAGCGTTTTTTGAAGGTGACCGGCGCGGACGGCGCGATCGAGACCCAGCCGATCAAGGGCACACGCCGGCGCGGCGCGACGCCGGACGAGGACGCCCGGCTGGTCGCCGAGCTGTCGGCCAGCGCCAAGGACCGGGCCGAGAACCTGATGATCGTGGACCTGATGCGCAACGATCTGGCCCGGGTCAGTCCGCCCGGCAGCGTCAGGGCGCCCGAGCTGTTCAAGGTCGAGACCTTCGCCAATGTGCATCATCTGGTCTCGACGGTGACGGCGCGGCTGGGGTCGGGGCTGGGTGTGGCCGACCTGTTGCGGGCGACGGTTCCGCCGGGCTCGATCACCGGCGCGCCCAAGGTGCAGGCGATGCGGGTGATCGCCGAACTGGAGCCGCCGCGCGGGCCCTATTGCGGGTCGCTGTTCTGGGCCGGGTTCGACGGGAGCTTCGACTCCAGCGTGCTGATCCGCACCGTCGGTCTGGAGCGGGACGGGGACGGCTGGCGGCTTGAGGCCCGGGCGGGCGCCGGCATCGTCGCTGACAGCGATCCCCGGGCCGAGCGCCTGGAGACCGAGGCCAAGATCGCGGCTCTGCAGCGCGCGCTGACCGAACCCCTGGCGGAGACCGCATCATGATCCCTCCCAATGACCGTGGCCTGCTGCTGGGCGACGGCCTGTTCGAGACCATGCTGGCGGTCGACGGGGTGATCCCGATGATCGAGGCGCATCTGGACCGGATGGCGGCCGGTTGCGAGGTTCTGGGCCTGCCCGCCCTGGACCGCGACGCCGCCCGCGCCCAGGGCCTGGCCGCCGCGCCCGCCGCCGGCCGCGCCGCCGTGCGTCTGACTCTGACGGCCGGATCAGGCGGACGGGGACTGGAGCGTCCGGAGACGATGTTCCCGCGCCTGATCGTCGCCGCCGCGCCGTCGCTGGCCGTCAACACGCCCGCCGCCCTGGTCATCGTCGCGGTCCGTCGCAACGAGGGCTCGCCGACCGCCCGGCTCAAGACCCTGGCCTATCTGGACAATGTGCTGGCCCGGGCCGAGGCGCGGGCGGCCGGGGCCGATGAGGCGGTGATGCTGAACAATCGCGGCCAGCTGGCCTGCGCGGCGGCGGCCAATCTGTTCTGGATCGAGGGCGATCGCCTGGTTACCCCCGCCTTGGACTGCGGCGTGCTGGCCGGGATCACCCGGGCCCGGGTGCTGGCCCTGGCCCGCGCGCTGGGGGTCGAGGTGCTGGAAGTGGCCGCCGGCCGCGCGCGGCTGGAGGCGGCCGACGGCGCGTTTTTGACCAACAGCCTGATCGGCGTTCGTCCCGTGTCGCGCCTCGGCGAGCGGCCGCTGGCGCCCCATGTCCTGACCGAGCGGCTGCAGGCGGCTCTGGACGCCTAACCTGTGGTGCGGAGCACCGATTCAGATTTGCGCGGACGCAGATAATAGGTGCGGCTGATATTGAGCGTTGAGGGCAGGACCAGCTTGATCGGCGAGGCGTAGCCATAGGTGGCCTTGGCCATGATCACGCTCTGGCTGGCGGGCAGGACGCCGGTTGGGACCACCCCGGCGGACAGCACCGCCCCCTTGGTCGGGCAGTCGGGATGATTGTTGTTGTTCTCCGACCAGTCGACCGTGTCCTTGCCGGAGGAATCCGAACTGACGCTGACCAGGCACATGCGCAGGGTCGTGGTGGAGAACGGGGCCATGATGATGCCGCCGATCGTGAAGATGTCGGTCCTGCGCGCGTCGGTCAGCTGCGGGTTCTGGGCGACAAGATCGCCGATCGTCGAGGTCAGATGGCTCAGGCGACGCTGGGCCATCATGGCCTGGCTCAGCTCGGCCATGCCGCAATAGAACAGGATCAGAATCGGGGCGATCAGGGCGAACTCGACGGCGGAGACGCCGCGATGGTCCCGCCAGAAGCCGCTCAGCCGGCCGGGGCGGGGGCTCAATTGCTGGGACATGTCACCGCGGCCGCTTCGTCGTTGGAATAGGGTTCGTTCGCGAAGGCCGCCGCCGCCGTGACCATGCGCTTGCCATTGGCGGTCTGCAGACCGGTTTGCAGCAGCGGGGTGATCAGGGGCCAGTTGTAATAGGCGCGCACCAGGACGATCGAGCCCGGCCCGCCGGGATCCCAGCAGGGGGTCTTGGGCTTGGCGGTGTTGAGCGCCGAGCCGGAGGCGGAAAAGCCGGTGAAGGTGCGAACGTCGATGCTCAGGGCGTCGGAACAGGCCGAGCCGATCCAGCCCATTTCGCTGCACATGTCGGTCTTGAACGTGGCGGCGGTGCCGCCGGTGATCTGCAACTGGCCGGTGCGGATCTGGCGGCTGGTGTCGCTGACCGCATTTTCGAGGGTCACCGCGACCAGGGACACCAGGGCCAGTTCGATGATGGCGAAGACCAGCAGCAGGAAGGGACCGGCGACGAAGGCGAACTCCACCGCCGTCGCGCCGCCGCGCGCGCGGGCGAACCGGGCGAGCAGGCGGTGGAGGCGTTTGGCGCGGAGGAGCCGGGCGAGGTTCGCCATGACGCTTGGGGTCCGTTTCGACGCCGTCGGGCTGGACGGTCGCGGCATCCTAGGTCTGACGGCCCTAATCAGTCGTTTAACAGCGCGCCCCCGCGTGGACGCGCGAGTCCCTAGGGGACCGCCGCGCCGCCCGGGGCTGGCGTGAGGCGGGTGCATTGGGCGCCGCAGGCATAGTTCGCCGCATCGGTCGCGCCGCGATAGATGGTGATCCCGCCGCCGCCGTTTTCTGAAACCAGGATCTGGCGATCCGCCAGCGGACGCCCGGCGATGTCGAAGGCCATCAGGGAGGTGACGCCCGGGTGCTTGCCCAGGATGACCAGGGTGCGTTCGTTGACGACGCTGACATCGGCGACCGTCGGATCGCCGATCACCACGTCGCGCACCGCGCCGTTCAGGGTGATCCGCGCGGCCTGACCGGCCGAGACGGCCAGACTTTCGGCGTGAACCGAGGCCCCCGTGAGGGCCAGAATGGCGGCGAGGGCGAGCGGCAGGCGACGCATGAGGGGTCCGATTCGATGTCCGAGCCCCACGGAGACTGACTTTGAATGGTCAACAAAAGACTAAATTTGATGTCCCCGCGACACCGTGTCCCAACGCGAAATCGTTGATTCAAAAGGCTTTGCCGGCGCCGGCGCTCTGTACAGTTAAGCGATAGTAATGGTAAATACAAATAAACCAACAGAAAACTCTCGAAAACTATTCGATCGTTTACTGGCCATTAAGTGAACTCGGCGAAATTGATCGTGTTTTCGGGGGTGAGCAAGTCAACACGGCTTGAAGACCTCAAAATCAACCAATGATGATTTAGGAGATCAAGTCATGTCGAAGTTCTTCACCCGCTTCCTGAACGACGAATCCGGCGCCACGGCCATCGAATATGGCCTGATCATCGCGCTGATCGCCGTCGTCATCGTGACCGCCGTCACGACCCTGGGCACCAACGTCAAGGCGAAGTTCAACGCTGCCGCCACGGCTGTTGGCACCTAAACCAAGAGCTTCACCTCGAAAAAGAGGGTCGAGACGTCTGTCTCGGCCCTTTTTTCATTTTATAGGCGTGCTCAATCAGGCGTTGTGCTCGCTTTCGAAGATCTGGAGGACGACATGTCGAAGTTTGTTACGCGCTTCCTGAGCGATGAATCCGGCGCCACGGCCATCGAATATGGCCTGATCGTCACCTTGATCGCTGTTGTGATCATTGCCGCCGTGACCACCCTGGGCACGAACGTGACGGCCAAGTTCACCGCCACGAGTACTGCGATCGGCAGTTGAGCCCAAGGGCTTTGGCTTCGTGCAAAGAGGGTCGAGACTTCTGTCTCGGCCCTCTTTTGCGTTCGGCTCGCGACGATCCGCCAGGCCTGGCGTCTGCGTCCGCGCTAACCGGGAATACGCTTTCGCGCTAAAAGGCTAAGACGCGGGAAACCATTGCTTCACCTGATCGTCCCAGAATGGGTCGCTCAAAAAGGCGCTTGGTGATGCACGTAATCCAGATCCCGCTGCTGCTGATCTTTCCGGCCCTGGCCATCGTGGCCGCGCTGAAGGACGTCACCAGCTACACTATTCCCAACTGGATCTCCCTGGGCTTGATCGCGGCCTTCGTTCCCGCGGCGGCCCTCAGCGGCGCGTCCCTGCCGGCCATCGGCCTTTGCCTGGCGACCGGCTTTGGCGGCCTGCTCCTGGGCATGGGCATGTTCGCGGCGGGCTGGATCGGCGGCGGCGACGCCAAGCTGTTCGCCGCTTCGGCCCTGTGGATCGGTTGGCCGACGGCCATGCCCTTCATGCTCGCCACCGGCCTGGCCGGCGGCGCCGTGACCCTGGGCATCCTGGCCCTGCGCTCGGGCTGGCTGGAGCCCATCCTGGCCGGAAGCCCGGCCTGGCTGCGCAAGCTCAGCGCCCAGGGCGGCGACATCCCCTATGGCGTGGCCATTGCGGTCGGCGCCTTGGCCACCTTCCCGCAGGGCGCCCTGGCCTCAGCCATCCTGGGCTGAGCACGGGCCTGATCCAGGCGGGTCCCGCGTCAGGCTGTCGCGCGGATCGCCGGTGTTCGCGACGCAAAACTTTAGCCGGTGTTAACCAAGCTCAAGCGACCATGAGGGCGGCCAGAAAGGCTGTCTGACGAATCGCGCGCCGCCCGGAAGGGCCAAGGCGAGCAAAACATCGCTTCTCGTCGCGAAAGCCTGTGACCACGTAATGAATCCTGTCCGCCTCATGATCGTCCTGATCGCTGCTGTTTCCGCCATCGGCCTGGCCGTGGTGATGCAGCGCGCGCTGGGCGGCAAGCCCGCCGCCGCGCCGTCGGTCATGGTCGCCCCGGTCGCGGGCAAGCCCATGACCCAGGTCCTGGTCGCCAAGCGCGATCTGGCCATCGGCGTCCGCCTGACGGGTGACGATGTCGCCTGGCAGGCCTGGCCGAGCGAAGCTGTGAACGCGGCCTTCATCACCAATGGCGCGGCCTCGCCCGAAGTGCAGGGCGCGGCCAAGGCGAGCGCCGCCATGGCCAGCGTCGCCAATGGCATGATCGGCGGCGTTGATCCGGCCAAGGCCGTCGAGGGCGCGATTGTGCGCGACCCGATCCTGACCGGCGAACCCATCACCCCGCGTAAGATCGTCCGCGGCGGCGACGGCGGCTATCTGTCGGTCGTGCTGTCGCCCGGCAAGCGGGCCATGGCGGTGCCCGTCACATCGGAGACCGCCGTCGGCGGCTTCATTCTGCCCGGCGACCGGGTGGATGTTCTGGAAACCCGCGACGCGCCCTTGCGCGACGGTGACGGCGGCATGGGCAAGGTGACCATCGCCGAAACCATCCTGCAGAACGTCCGCGTCCTGGCCCTGGATCAGACCACGGCGGCCGACAAGGACGCCAAGTCCATCGTGGCGTCCACCGCCACCCTCGAGGTCGGCCCCGCCGATGCGGAAATCCTGACCAGGGCCAAGGCCGCCGGCCCGGTCACCCTGGCCCTGCGCGCCTATACCGACCTGGGCGGCCCCTCCGGCGCCGTCGGCGGTCGGGCTGCTCGCAACACGCAGGACGACACGGTCATTCGCGTCAATCGCGGCGGCCAGACCACCAATGTCGCGGTGCGCCCATGAGGGGCTCGAACATGATCCGTCGTCTCGTCACCGCCCATGTCGCGGGTCTGCTGGCTCTCAGCCCGGTGGCGCCGGCCCTGGCCGACGGCCCCGTCGGCGGGTCGCATACCTATCGCGCCCCGCCCCGGGCGGTGCGTCCGCCGCAGCCGGTCACCGTCGCCCCGATCGCGCCGCCGGCCGAACAGGTGCTGAGCATCGACCTGACCGCCGGCGCCGGGGCCCGCGTCCTGGACCTGCCGCTGGGCAAGTCGGCGATCATCGAATTGCCGGCCGACGTGCGCGACTTGCTGGTGACCAATCCTCTGGTGGCCGACGCCGTGCTGCGCAGCCCGCGCCGGATCTATGTGCTGGGCCTGACCTCGGGCACGACCGACGCGGTGTTCTTCGACGAGGCCGGCCGCAAGATCCTGCAGCTGAACATCCGCGTCGCCCAGGACACCGGCCTGCTGTCCTCGACCTTGCGCAATGTGCTGCCGACGGGGACCATCCAGGTGTCGCCGCTGAAGGACAGTGTGATCCTGAGCGGCGTCGTGATGAACGCCGCGGACTCCGAGAAAGCCTCGCGGATCGCCGCCCAGTTCGTGACCTCGCCCGAAAAGGTGCTGAACATGCTCAGCATCGCCGGCAAGGATCAGGTGATGCTGCAGGTCCGCATCGTCGAGGTGCAGCGCAATGTCATCAAGCAGCTGGGCGTTGATCTGAACGCCGTGCTGGGCCAGCTGGGCGAGACCCAGTACAGCTTCGGCCTGTCGCCGACGTTCGGCGTCAATGGCAGCCTGCTGGGCGGTGTCACGGGCGGCTACTCGACGGACACCACCCAGCAACCGACCATGGTGATCCCTTGCGGCGCGGGCGTGACGGGCACCTGCTACGGCGTCGTGCGCGACACTAGCGTCTATTCCAACGGCGACACCGCCACCATCAAGGAAACCGCCGGCAGCGCGGGCCTGAACTCGGCCAAGGGCATGATCCAGGCCTTTGAACGCGTGGGTCTGGTCCGCACCCTGGCCGAACCCAACCTGACGGTGCTGTCGGGCGAGTCGGGCACCTTCCTGGCCGGCGGCGAATTCCCGGTGCCCACCGGAACCGACACCACGGGCAAGGTCAGCATCGAGTTCAAACCCTACGGCGTGGGCCTGGGCTATACGCCGGTCGTGCTGTCGGGCGGACGCATCTCGCTGAAGCTGTCGACCGAGGTGTCCGAGCTCTCCAGTCTGGGGGCCTATTCGATCACCAGCGGGTCCAGCACCCTGACCGTGCCGGGCCTGTCCGTGCGCCGGGCCGAGACCACGGTGGAGCTGCCCTCGGGCGGATCGCTGATGATCGCCGGGCTTCTGCAGCAGACCACCAAGGAAACCATCGACTCGATCCCGGGCATGACCAACATGCCGGTGCTGGGCGCGTTGTTCCGGTCGCGCGACTATCTGAACGGCGAGACCGAGCTGGTGATCATCATCACCCCCTATATCGTCGACCCGACGCGGCCGCAGAACCTGCAGACTCCGGCGGACGGCCTGCGGATCGCGGGCGACATGAGCACGGTCCTGCTGGGCCGATTGAACCAGGTGGTCAAGGCGCCGGCCGGCGCCAATACGGGGCGCGCCTATCAGGGCCCCGTCGGCTATGTGATCGAGTGAGGACGCGGACATGACCCCGCAAACCCTGCAGCGTCTTCTGAAGACCAGTCTGATCGGCGCCGTGCTGATCGGCCTGTCGGCCTGCGCCGGCGGCGCCGTCGATCCGCCGGTCGCCACGCCGGTCTCGCGCACCGACACCGAAAAGTGGCGCGACCAGATCAAGGTCGATGGTCGCGTCGACGAAATCCAGCTGGCGGTCCACGCCCAGGGCCTGTCGCCCAACCAGGATCAGGCGTTGTCGGCCCTGGCCGGCCGCTGGCTGTCGGCCCAGGCCCGCGAGATCGTGATCAGCGCGCCCCTGGGCGGCGACAACCCTTCGGCGGCGGGCGGCATGGCGATGCAGGTTCGCGATCGGCTGACCTTCTATGGCGCGCCCCCGACCCTGGTTCGGGTGGTCGGCTACGACGCCGGCGGTCAGGCCGCCGCGCCGCTGCGCGTGGGTTTTGAGGTCTTTGTCGCCGAGGCGCCCAATTGCGGGGCCTGGGAAAACCTCACTGCGACCCGCAAGAATGAGGCCTATGGCAATTTCGGATGCGCCCTGGCCGCCAATCTGGCCGCCCAGATCGCCAATCCTGAAGACCTTGTGCGCCCCCGCGACACCACACCGATGGACGCCGGCCGCCGCGACACCGTCATGGGCAAGTATCGCAAGGGCGAGGTCACATCCTCGGCCAAGGATGACCAGGCCAAGGGCTCGATCTCCAAGGCGATCGACTGATGGCGCGTCAACCGACTGAGCATGACCCGTTCGATATGGGGTTCGAGGCCGATGACGAGTTCACCTCGGCGGGTTCCGATCCCTGGCGCTCGTCCGCTCCGGCCCTGACCCCGACCATCGGCGGCGCCGACGATCCCTTCGCCGCCTTCCCACCGGCCCGGCCGCGCGAGGAACGGGCCGCGCCGAGCGAGGATCCGTTCGCCGCGCCCGCCGCCGCCCGGCAGGCCCAGGCCCAGGCCCAGGCCGCTGCGCGCGCTGCGCCCCCGCCGCCGAGCCGGCCCGCCGCCGCCCAACCTGCCCCGCAGCCAGCGCCGGAGGCGGGTGATCACGACGGTCTGACCGGCAGCGACGCCGCCCTCGGCGAAATGGCCGTGCCGCGCATCAGCATTCACGCCTTCTGCGTGCGGCCTGAAACCGCGCGGATGATCGAGCACGCCGCCGCCGACCGTCGGATGGCCCGGGCCTCGACCACCGTGCGCGACGGCGGGCTCGACGCGGCTGTCGACCTCTATCAGAACCAGCCCACGCCCTCGCTGGTGCTGGTCGAAAGCCATGACGGGCCCCAGCGCCTGCTGCACCTGCTGGACGCCCTGGCCCAGGTCTGCGACCCGGGCACCAAGGTGGTGGTCATCGGTCAGGCCAATGACATCGCCCTCTATCGCGAACTGATGCGGCGCGGGGTCAGCGAATATCTGACCCAGCCGCTGGGGCCGCTGCAGGTGATCCGGGCGGTCTCGGGCCTGTATTCCGACCCCTCCGCGCCCTTTGTCGGCCGGCAGGTGGCCTTTGTCGGCGCCAAGGGCGGGGTAGGGGCCTCGACCCTGGCCCACAACTTCGCCTGGTCGATGGCCGAGCGCATGCAGAGCGCCACGGTGATCGTCGATCTGGATCTGCCGTTCGGCACCGCCGGCCTCGACTTCAACCAGGATCCGCTGCAGGGCGTGATCGACGCCCTGACCCAGCCCGAGCGTCTGGATCCGGTGCTGATGGACCGGATGATGGTGCGCTGTGGCGATCGTCTGTCGCTGTTCGCCGCCCCGGCCACCCTGGACCAGGACTACGACATCAGCGCCGAGGCCTATGAAGAGGTCACCCAGAAGATCCGCGGCGCCGCGCCGTTCGTGGTGCTGGATCTGCCGCACAGCTGGGCCGCCTGGACGCGCCGCGTGCTGATCGGCTCGGATGATCTGGTGGTGGTCGCCACGCCGGATCTCGCCAGCCTGCGCAACGCCAAGAACATCGTCGACATGGTGCGTCAGGCCCGTCCCAACGACGCCCCGCCGCGCCTGGTGCTCAACCAGGTGGGCGTGCCCGGCCGGCCCGAGATCCCGGTCAAGGATTTCGGCGAGGCTCTGGGCGTGACCGCCTCCCTGGTCCTGCCCTTCGATCCCAAGTCGTTCGGCCAGGCCGCCAATAACGGCCAGATGGTCGCCGAGGTCGCGCCCAAGTCGAAGGCCGCCGAGGGCATTGATCACCTGGCCCAGCTGATCAGCCGCCGCGAGCCGCCGCCGGTTCAGAAGGGCTCGATGCTGTCTGGCCTGTTCAGGAAGAAATAGCGACGGATGTTCGGTAAGCGCGATCAGAACCCTGTTGTCGACCGTCAGGCGCCGCCGCCGGCGCCCGCCGACGGCTCGGCGATCGCCACGCGTCCGCAGCGGGTCGATCCGGCCTCGGAGCCGCGCCCGGCGCCGTCGCCCAAGGTCGCCGCGCCCAAGCAGACGCCCGGTCTGGACCAGTTGCGCGCCGCCCAGGGCGTCACGCCGACCACCCAGGTCGTCCGTGAGCAGAGCGACTATTACCACGCCACCAAGACCACGATCTTCAACGCGCTGCTCAACACCATCGACCTGTCCCAGCTGGCCCAGCTGGACCTGAAGGCGGCGGCCGAGGAGATCCGCGACATCGTCGCCGAGCTGGTGGCGATCAAGAACGTCTCGATGTCGGTGTCCGAGCAGGAACACCTGGTCCAGGACATCATCAATGACGTCCTCGGCTATGGCCCGCTGGAGCCGCTGCTGGCCCGCGACGACATCGCCGACATCATGGTCAACGGCGCCCACCGGGTATTCATCGAAGTCGGCGGCAAGGTCCAGCTGACCAATGTGCGCTTCCGCGACAATCTGCAGCTGATGAACATCTGCCAGCGGATCGTCAGCCAGGTCGGCCGCCGGGTCGATGAAAGCAGCCCGATCTGCGACGCCCGCCTGCCCGACGGCAGCCGCGTCAATGTCATCGCTCCGCCCCTGGCTCTGGATGGTCCCACCCTGACCATCCGGAAGTTCAAGAAGGACAAGCTGACCATGAAGAACCTGGTGGACTACAAGTCCATCAGCGCCGAGGGCGCGCGGGTTCTGGGGGTCATCGGCGCCTGCCGCTGCAATATCGTGATCTCCGGCGGTACGGGCTCGGGCAAGACCACCCTGCTCAATACCCTGACCGCTTTCATCGATCCCACCGAGCGGGTGGTGACCTGCGAGGACGCCGCCGAACTGCAGCTGCAGCAACCGCACGTGGTGCGTCTGGAAACCCGGCCGGCCAATCTGGAAGGCTCCGGCGCGGTGACCATGCGCGACCTGGTCAAGAACTGTCTGCGGATGCGGCCTGAGCGGATCATCGTCGGCGAAGTCCGCGGCCCGGAAGCCTTCGACCTGCTGCAGGCCATGAACACCGGCCACGACGGCTCGATGGGCACCCTGCACGCCAACAGCCCGCGCGAGGCGATCAGCCGGATCGAGAGCATGATCACCATGGGCGGCTATGGCCTGCCGTCCAAGACCATCAAGGAGATGATCGTCGGCTCGGTCGACGTGGTCATCCAGGCCGCCCGTCTGCGCGACGGCACCCGTCGCATCACCCACATCACCGAGGTGGTCGGGCTGGAAGGCGACGTGATCGTCACCCAGGACCTGTTCGTCTACGAGATCACCGGCGAGGACGCCGACGGCAATGTGATCGGCAAGCACCGCTCGACCGGCATCGCCCGTCCCCGGTTCTGGGACCGCGCCCGCTATTACGGCCTGGAGCGCGAGCTGGCCGAAGCCCTCGACGCGGCGGAATAGCCGATGCTGTTCGTGATCGCCGGCATATTGGGCTTCATCACCATCGCCGGGCTGGGCTTCGCCTTCGCGGGCGGCGACCAGACGGCGGCGCGCACGGCCAAGCGGACCCAGGCGATCATGGGCGGTCCCCGCGCCGACAGCGCCCGCGCCAAGGCGGTGGCCAATACGCCCGACGCCCGCCGCAAGCAGATCCTCAAGACCCTGAAGGAACAGGATCGCAAACAGAAGAAGGCCTCGCTGAGCCTCGTCGCCCGCCTGCGCGCCGCCGGCCTGGGCGAAAACGTCAGGATGTTCTGGATCATCAGCGGCGTCGTCGGTCTGACGATCGGCGTCTTGCCGCTGGCGTTGGGCCAATCGCCGCTGATCGCCCTGGGCGCGGCCTTCGCGGCGGGCTTTGGCCTGCCGCGCTGGGTGGTGGGCATGATGGCGACAGCGCGAACCAAGAAGTTCACTGAAGCCTTTTCCGACGCCATCGACATCATCGTGCGCGGCATCAAGTCGGGCCTGCCGGTCCATGACTGCCTGAAGATCATCGGCAAGGAATGCCCCGAGCCCCTGGCCGGCGAGTTCCGCATGCTGACCGAGAATGTCGGCATGGGCATGCCGATGGACGCCGCCCTGGAGCGCATGTACGAGCGCATGCCCACCAACGAACTGCGCTTCTTCGCCATCGTGCTGTCGATCCAGGCCAAGACCGGCGGCAATCTGGCCGAGGCCCTGGGCAATCTGTCGACCGTACTGCGGGCCCGCAAGCTGATGGGCGAGAAGATCAAGGCGCTGTCGGCCGAGGCCGTGGCCTCGGCCTTCATCATCGGCGCCCTGCCGCCCGGCGTGGTGCTGCTGATCACCGTCACAGCGCCGGCCTATATGCAGCCGCTGTTCACCGACCCGCGCGGCCACCTGATGCTGCTGGTTGGCGGCGTCTGGATGAGCATCGGCATCTTCGTGATGCGCAAGATGATCAACTTCAAGTTCTAGGGGAGGGCGCGCATGAACATCATCGACGCCCTGACCGATCCGTCGAACCTGCTGACCGGCTTCATCGCTCTGGTGGTGTTCGCCACGATCATCACACTGGTTTCACCGGTGCTCAGCAACAAGGGTCTGGAAGGCCGCCTCAATTCGGTGGCCAATCGCCGCGAGGAGCTGCGTCGCCGCTCGCGCGAAGCCATCGCCCACAAGGGTGGCGGCACCCTGCGGCACGCCGACGAGGGGGTCTACAAGACCATCGTCGATCGCCTGCAGCTGTCGCGCCTGCTGGAGGACCCCAAGGTCGTCGACAAGCTGGCCCAGGCGGGTTTCCGGGGTCCGCAGCCCGTCTCGACCTTCTATTTCTTCCGCTTCGTGATGCCGTTCGTCTTCGCCGTGGTCACGGCCTTCTACATCTATGTCATCAATGACTTCGGCCTGCTGGACATGCAGAAGCTGTGCGTCTGGGTGGCGGCCCTGGCCATCGGCTACTACGCGCCCAACGTCTATATCAGCAACATCGCCCAGAAGCGTCGCGAGTCGATCGTCGCGGCCTTCCCCGACTCGCTGGACCTGCTGCTGATCTGCGTCGAAAGCGGCATGTCGATCGAGGCGGCGATCCAGAAGGTGGGGGCCGAGGTCGGCTCCAGCTCGATGGAGCTGGCCGAGGAACTGAGCCTGCTGACCGCCGAGCTGTCCTACCTGCCCGATCGTCGCCTGGCCTATGAGGGCCTGGCCCGCCGCACCAACCATCCGGGCATCCGTTCGGTGGCGACGGCGATGATCCAGGCCGAACGCTATGGCACGCCTCTGGGCGGCGCCCTGCGGGTGATGGCCAAGGAAAACCGCGAGCTGCGTCTGTCGGCCGCCGAGAAGAAGGCCGCGGCCCTGCCGGCCCAGCTGACCGTGCCGATGATCCTGTTCTTCCTGCCGGTGCTGTTCGTGGTGATCCTGGGTCCGGCGATCATCAAGATCCAGGACGTGATGAGCAAGCAGTAGGCGTCCCACAACCTCCGGCGCCGATCTTGAAGATGCTTACCCAGAGGTTACTCATTCTGGGACAGTGGGCATGGACGAGGATTTTGCGCGCGATGAGACGGGCAGCGCCGCGATCGAGACGGCCCTGCTGCTGTCGCTGGTCGCCACCCTGGTGTTTGTGCTGCGTTCGGCTCTGGTCGGGCCGTTGCTTCAGAAGTTCGTGGTCGCCGCCAATGTCCTGTCCAAGGCTTTGAGCTAGCTGCCGGCCTTCAGGGCTTCCCAGGAGCGGGGATTGACGGCGCTGGGCCCTTGGCCCGTGGCGGCGCGCAACCAGGCCAGGTTGTTGGCCACCGATTCCGGCGGCAGGTCCTGGCGGGCCAGTTTCTCGGCCTCGCCCAGCCGGCCTTGCAGGCCGATGACCAGGGCCAGGTTCTGGCGGATCTGGATGGTCGCCGAGGGCAGGGCCACGGCGCGGCGCAGCTGGGCCTCGGCCCCGGCCAGATCGCCCTTCGCGGCCAGATGCATGGCGTAGTTGGCGTTGGGCGCCGCCTCATTGGGCGCCAGGGCTATGGCCTTGAGGTGGGCCTGGGTCGCCTCGTCGTCGCGCTGGGCCTGCTCATAGGCGACGCCCAGCAGGGATTCCGGCCGCCAGTCCCTGGGGGCCAGGGCGGCGGCGTGACGGGCCGGCTCGATGGCGTAAAAGCCCTGGCCGCGGGCGATCTGGGCCCGGGCCGCTTCCAGCAGGCCGTCGATATTGTCGGGCGAGACCAGCAGAACCTTGGTCGTGGTGGCGATGGCGTCGTCATAGCGGCCCAGGGCGCGCAGGGCCTGGGCCAGGCCGACCCCGGCCTCGGCGTCGCGACCATCGGCCTCGAACTCCGATCCCCAGAAGGCGGCGCGGGCCAGAGGGTCGGCGCGGCGGGCCTCGGCGCGCTGGGCCGGCGTGGCCTTGCGCGGCGCGGTCTGGGCGCCGGCGACGGCCGGGCTGGACGCCTCGGCGGCCTGGGCCAGCGGGGCCGCCAGCAGCAGGGCGGGGGCGAGAAGGGTTGCGAGGCGCGTGAGCTTGCGACACATGGAAGGCGAGACTCCGGACGGTTCGCGCATCCTCGCCGCGCGCCCCTCAAGGAATCGTTAAGCATAATTTCGAAGGGCCGCGACATGTTGGACACCCATCACATCCTGCCGTCCGAGACGGAAACCGCGATCCCGGTCCATCCCCTGTTCGAGGCCGAGCTGGAGGCCTATCTGGCGGCGCGGCGGCCGTCAGCCCGCGCCTTCGCCGGCCAGGCGCAGTTCAAGGCCAAGGCCGGCCAGATTCTGGTTCTGCCGACGGCCAGTGGCGAGATCGAGCGGGTGTTGATGGGGCTGGGCGGCCACACGACGGTGGATCCGGGCCTGTTCCGCGGCCTGGCCGCCAAGCTGCCGGCCGGCGACTATCGCCTGGCCCGCCTGCCGCGTGGCCTGGACGCCCAGGAAGCGACCCTGGCCTTTGCCCTGGGCCTCTATCGCTTTGACCGCTATCGCAAGCGCACCGCCGAAGCTGGCCCCCGCCTGATCGCGCCCAAGGGCGTCGACCTCCAGGCCCTGCTGGCGATCAGCCACGCCTGCGCCCTGGCCCGCGACATGGTCAACACCCCGGCCAATGACATGGGCCCGCTGCAGATCGAGACCATCGCCCGCGAGATCGCCGAGCAACACGGCGCGACGATCTCGGTGATCACCGGCGATGACCTGCTGGAGCAGAACTATCCGGCCGTCCACGCCGTGGGCCGCGCCGCCGTCCCGCATCGCGCCCCGCGGATGATCGAGATCCAGTGGGGCGACCCTTCGCATCCCGTGCTGGCCCTGGTCGGCAAGGGCGTGGTGTTCGACACCGGCGGCCTGGACATCAAGCCCTCGGCCGGCATGCGGCTGATGAAGAAGGACATGGGCGGCGCCGCCCACGCCCTGGCCCTGGCGCGGATGGTGATGAGCGCGAAATTGCCGGTCCGTCTGGTGGTTCTGACCCCGGTGGTCGAGAACGCCATCAGCGGCGACGCCATGCGGCCTGGCGACGTGCTGCAGACCCGCGCGGGCCTGACGGTCGAGGTGGGCAACACCGACGCCGAGGGCCGGCTGATCCTCGCCGACGCCCTGACCCGCGCCGCCGAGCACAAGCCGGTCCTGACCCTGGACCTGGCCACCCTGACTGGCGCGGCCCGGGTGGCCATGGGGCCGTTCGTGATCCCGTTCTGGACCCCCGACGACAAGCTGGCCCAGCAGATCGAGGCGGCGTCGAAGACCACCTTCGATCCCCTGTGGCGGCTGCCCCTGTGGGACGGCTATCGCGAGGCGATCGACAGCGACATCGCCGACCTGAAGAACGATCCCGATGGCTGGGCCCAGGCCGGCGCGACCACGGCCGCCCTGTTCCTGCAGCGGTTCGCGCCCACCGAGGGCAGCTGGGCCCATTTCGACGTCTATGCCTGGAACCCCAAGAGCCGGCCGGGCCATCCGACCGGTGGCGAGGCCCAGGCCATCCGGGCGCTGTTTGCGATGCTCAAGAGCCGGTTCGCCGCATGAGCGCCCCCGATCGTCGTCTGACCCTGACGCGCGACGGCGTGGCCGACCAGCGCCTGGAGGGCCTGGTCGCCGCCGAGCGCTATCCCACCGTCGTCGCCATGCGGGTCGTCGTTCCTGTCGCGGCCCTTCGCAAGGCGCCCGAGCCCGAGGCGGAGCAGGAAGATCAGCTGCTGTTTGGCGAACGCTTCGATGTCCTGTTCGAGGACGGCGACTTCGCGTTCGGCCAGGCCCGGCGCGACGGCTATGTGGGCTATGTGCTGCGCGAGGCCCTGTCGCCGCCCATGCTGGCCCCCAGCCATCGGGTGGCGGCGATCCGCACCTACGCCTTCAGTCAGCCCGACATCAAGTCGGCGATTGTGGGCCTCTTTAGCCTCAACGCCCTGGTCACGGTCGAGGCGCAGGAGGACCGGTTCGTGAAGGCGGCCCGCTCGGGCTGGATCATCGCGGCTCATCTGGGCGCGATCGGCACGGGCGAGACCGACTATGTCGCCGTCGCCCAGCGCTTCCTGGGCGCGCCCTATCAGTGGGGCGGCCGCGAATCCGTGGGCCTGGACTGTTCGGCCCTGGTCCAGCAGTCGCTGGCGGCCTGCAACCGTGCCTGCCCGCGCGACACCGATCAGCAGCGGGCGTTCTTCCCGGAAATCGCCGAATCGGAGCGCCGTCGCGGCGACCTGGTGTTCTGGCCGGGCCACGTGGCCATCCTGCTGGACACCGACACCATCCTGCACGCCAACGCTCACCACATGATGGTGGCGGTGGAGCCCCTGGAGCAGGCCATCGCCCGCATTGCAGCGGCCGGCCTCGGCGCGCCGTTGGGCTATCGGCGGGTGTGAAAAAGATCCCCGCGGAGGAGAGCTGCGCCTAAGCGAGATGGGCGGGTTCAAGCCTCTGCGGGGCTTCAAAAATCTCGCCTTCCTGGGCCTTGTGCCCAGGACCCATGCTGGGGCAGGCCGTGATTGCGGTCTTAGTCGCGGCTGAACGGCCCGGAACACAGACCCAAACTCGCATCGACGGCGCCATGGGTCCTGGGCACAAGGCCCAGGAAGGCTACTTTTTGCGCCTGATCCCTGGGCGATTGCCCCCGCCTGCGGGGGCGAGATCAAAACAATAGGGCCGCGAAGCGAACTTCGCGGCCCTGATGTTCAGTGCGGTTGAAAACCGGTCAGTGCGCGGCGGCCGGAGCCGGCGCCGGAGCGGCGGCGGCGTCAGCGGCGGGAGCCGCCGCGCCTTCGGCGGCCGGAGCCGCTTCGGCGGGCGCGCCGGCCGGCTTGGGGGCCGGCACCGGCAGGGTCGAGCCCAAGGTGTGCAGATAGGCGATCAGGGCGACGCGATCTTCCGGCTTCTTCAGACCGATGAAGCTCATATTGGTGCCCGGAATGTACTTCCCCGGAGCCTTGAGGAATTCGTACATGTGGTCGTAGTCCCACTGCGCGTTCTTGGCGCCGAATTCGGTCATGGCCGCCGAATAGGCGAAGCCCGGGTGAGCGCCCGGCTTGCGGCCCTCAACGCCATAGAGGCCCGGACCGATACCGTTGGCGCCCGAGGGATCCAGCTTGTGGCAGGCCTGGCACTTGGCCGAGATGGCCTGGCCCGCAGCGATATTGGCCGGAAGCAGCAGGGCCGTGCCCCAGTCGGGCGCGACTTCCACGGCCGCGGCGGCGCCGCCGGCTGTGGGTTCCTCGACCGCGATCTCGTAGCCGGCCTTTTCGAGTTCGGGCTTTTCAAACATCACGGTCGATGCTTCACGCAGACCGAAAATGATCAGGCCGGTCAGCAGCACGCCGCCAGCAATCTTGTTGAACGTCAGGTCGCTCATCTCAGCCTTGTCAGCCTCTTACCGGGCCGCCTGGGGCGGCGCCAAACACCACGGCGGGGAATCCCCCACGCGCGCCTCTTGTTGCGCTCGCGTCTCTTACACGCTACCGCCCCTCGCGCAACCGGGCAGGAGCGATTTGAGATCATGAACCCCATTGTCCTGATCCCCGCCCGCATGGCGGCGGCCCGTCTGCCCAACAAGCCGCTGGCCGATATTGGCGGGCTTCCGATGATTGTCCGGGTGCTGAACCAGGCTTTGAAGGCCGATATTGGTCCTGTGGCCGTGGCGGCGGGCGATATCGAGATCGTCGAGGCCGTACGTGCGGCAGGTGGTCGCGCCGTGCTGACCGATCCGGCCTTGCCGTCGGGCTCGGACCGAATCCTCGCCGCCCTGGCTGACCTGGATCCCCATTTCGAGCACGATGTGGTCATCAACCTGCAGGGCGACATGCCGTTCGTGGATCCGGCCGTGCTGAGCGCCTGCGCCGGTCTGCTGGATGATTTCGGCGATTGCGACATCGCCACCGTCGTCGCGACCGAGGCCTCGATCGCCGATCGCAGCAATGTCGACGTGGTCAAGGCCGTGCTGGCCATGGAGGACGACGGCCTCAGTGGCCGGGCCCTCTATTTCACCCGCTCCACCCTCTTTGGCGACGGCCCGATCTGGCGCCATATCGGCCTTTATGGCTATCGCCGCGAGGCGCTGGAGGCGTTCACCGCCGCGCCGCCTTCGGCGCTGGAAAAGCGCGAAAAGCTCGAGCAACTTCGCGCCATGGAGCTGGGCATGACCATCCGCGCCGCCGTGGCCGCCGAGGCCCCGATCTCCGTCGACAATCCGTCCGATCTCGAAGCCGCCCGTCTCCAGGCTGGAAAACAAGCATGAGCATCCTCAAGAAGATCGCCTTCCAGGGCGAACCCGGCGCCAACAGCCATGAGGCCTGCCGCACCTTCTTTCCCGACTATGAGGCCTATCCCTGCGCGACCTTCGAAGAGGCGTTTGAGGCGATCAAGACCGGCGTCTGCGTCCTGGGCATGATCCCGATCGAGAACTCGATCGCCGGCCGCGTCGCTGACGTCCACCACCTGCTGCCGGCCGCGGGCCTGAAGATCATCGGTGAGCTGTTCAAGCCGATCCGCTTCCAGCTGATGGCCAATGCGGGCGTCAAGCTGGCCGACATCAAGGTGGTGGCCTCGATGCCGATCGCCCTGGCCCAGTGCCGCAACAGCCTGCGCAGGCTGGGCGTGACCACCGAGGCGGCCGGCGACACCGCCGGCGCGGCCAAGGCCCTGGCGCTCAAGCCCGACCCGACGCGCGGCGCCGTGGCCCCGGCCCTGGCCGCCGAGATCTATGGTCTGGACATCCTGGCCAGCGACATTGAGGACGAGCGCCACAACACCACCCGCTTCCTGGTGATGACCGCCGATCCCAACCCGCCGGCGCCGGCCTTCACCCATCGCTGCGTGACCAGCTTCGTGTTCAAGGTGCGCAACCTGCCGGCCGCCCTCTACAAGGCCATGGGCGGGTTCGCGACCAACGGCGTCAACATGACCAAGCTGGAAAGCTACATGGAGAACGGCGCCTTCACGGCCACCTTCTTCTACGCCGAGGTCGACGGCCGCCCTGAGGACCGCAACCTGGCCCTGGCCTTCGATGAGCTGAAGTTCTTCTCCGAGACCTTCGAGATCCTCGGTGTCTATCCGGCCGACCCGTTCCGGGACCGGACGTAGGGGGTCGATCTCCAACATTTAACGAGAGCTCGCCTTCCCAGGCCTTGTGCCTGGGATCCAGGGCGGCCGGGACTTCCGAGCGACGTGAGTGTTCCTGGCCCTTCAACCGCGCCAATCTCTCTCGTCTGCGCCTGCCTCAAACAGAGGGCCCTGGCGCAAGGCCTGGGAAGGCGGGCTGTGTTTGCCCCAACGTCAGGCTTCGCAATAACGTCGTTCTGCGTCTAACCTCCCCGAACAACAAAACGTCCGGGGAGGGACGCACCGATGAATACCCTGATCGCGCCGGTGATGGCGCTGGTGGCCTGGTCGCTGGTGATCTGGCTGGTGATGTATGTCCGCCGGATCCCGGCCATGGCCAAGGCCGGCGTCAAGCCGCAGGACGCGGCCTTTCCGGGCTCGCTGGACATCCTGCCGGCCGGCGCGCGCCAGGCGGCCGACAACTACAACCATCTGATGGAGCAGCCGACCATCTTCTACGCCGCCGCCCTGGCGATCAGCGTGGCGGGTCATGGCGACGATCTGGCGATGACGCTGGCCTGGGCCTATGTCGGCCTTCGGGTGCTGCACAGCCTGGTGCAGGCGACGGTCAACATCGTCAATCTGCGCTTCCTGCTGTTCGCGACCTCGACCCTCGCCCTGGCGTGGATGGTGGTGCGGGAGTGTTTGCGGATCTTTGCCTAAACGCCGCTCATCCCCGCGAAAGCGGGGACCTAAGCTGAGCTCGTGAACAAGAGCTGTGCATAGCGAACCTCCTGAACCTGCTTGGGTCCCCGCTTTCGCGGGGATGAGCGGGTTTAGGGGACCGCGTCCAGCCCGATATCCAGAACCGCCGCCGAGTGGGTCAGGGCTCCGACGCTGATCACATCGACGCCCGTCTGCGCGATGGCCCGCACCGTGGTCAGATTGACCCCGCCAGAGGCCTCCAGCACCGCCCGGCCCTTGGCCAGGGCGACGGCGGTGCGCAGGTCATCGAGGCTGAAATTGTCCAGCATCACCACGTCCGGGCCATGCTTCAGCGCGTCTTCCAGCTGATCCAGGCCGTCGACCTCGACCTCGACCTTCACGAGATGGCCGGCGAAGGCGCGGGCCCGGCGGACGGCTTCGCCGACCCCGCCGCAGGCGGCGACGTGGTTGTCCTTGATCAGGATGGCGTCATCCAGGCCAAAGCGGTGATTGATCCCGCCGCCGCAGCGCACGGCGTATTTCTCCAGCGCCCGCAGGCCCGGCGTGGTCTTGCGGGTGTCGACAATCACCGCGCCCGTGCCCTCGACCAGGCGCACATAGGCCCGGGTCAGGGTGGCGATCCCCGACAGCCGGCCCAGCAGGTTCAGCCCCACCCGTTCGGCGGCCAGCACGGCGCGGGCGTTACCTTCCGCACGGGCCAGCACAGTTCCCGGCGCGCAGTCGACGCCGTCGGGCGTGACGACTTCGAAGGTCGCCGCCGGGTCCATCGCCGCGAGGGCCAGGCGCGGGCAGGAAACTCCAGAAACCCTCCCATCCTGCCGGCTGACATAAGCCACCGACAGCCGCGCATCCGGATCGATACAGGCCTGACCGGTGATGTCGCCGGCCCGGCCCAGATCCTCGGCGAGGGCGGCTTCGATCAGGGGGCGAATGAGCAGGTCGGGGAGGGGCGAAAGGATCATTCGGCGGCGTAGCGGACGGCGGCGCCCGCACTCTCAAGGGTGACGAAGGTGCGCACGCCGAGCGCGTCGGTGGCCGGGAAGTCGGACCGGCAGTGGCCGCCCCGGCTCTCATGGCGGGCCAGGGCGGCCTCGACGATCAGGCGGGCGGCGATCAGGGTGGGGCAGGGGCCGTGCAGGGCTTCCAGGGCCGCGACTTGGCCTTG
Source organism: Caulobacter sp. FV2ps19 (assembly GCF_058681035.1). Lineage (NCBI taxonomy): Bacteria > Pseudomonadati > Pseudomonadota > Alphaproteobacteria > Caulobacterales > Caulobacteraceae > Caulobacter > Caulobacter sp. FV2ps19. Next base: position 1,458,671 of record NZ_CM178729.1, read on the forward strand.
CAGTCGGGTCAGGCCGCCGGCGTCGCGGATGACCCCGGCGTCGCGGCTCATGGCCTGGCGCAGGGTCTGCAGGGCGCTCTCAGGCAGGTCGGGCAGCGCCTCGTGCGCCACCGGCGCGCCGCGGTCGTGGGTTTCCGACGCCGCCGCACGGCCGGCCCGGGCCCCGAACACGGCCGCTTCGAGCAGGGAGTTGGAGGCCAGGCGGTTGGCGCCCTGCACCCCGGTCGCGGCGCATTCGCCGGCGGCGTAGAGGCCAGGCAGGGAGGCGCGGCCCTCAAGGTCGGTGGCGACCCCGCCCATGTGATAGTGCACCGCCGGAACCACCGGGATCATGGCGCGGCGCGGATCGACGCCGCCGCTCATGCAGGCCTCGAACACGGCGGGGAATTCGGTCGGGAAATGCGCCCCGACCACGACCGTGGCGTCCAGGAAGGCGCCGCGACCGGCCTCGCGCTCGGCATGGATGGCGCGGGCCACCACGTCGCGCGGGGCCAGTTCCATCGCCGGGTGGTAGTCGGCCATGAAGGCGCGGCCATCCGCATTGCGCAGGATCGCGCCCTCGCCGCGCAGGGCCTCGGTGGCCAGGGGCGCGGGATCGCGGCCGATGTCGATGGCCGTGGGGTGGAACTGCACGAACTCGGGATCGGCGATCACCGCCCCGGCCAGGGCGGCCAGGCCCAGGCCTTCCCCGCGCACCTCCCGGGGCGTGGTGGTGACGGCGTAGAGGCCGCCGACGCCGCCGGTGGCCAGGATCACGGCGGGCGCGATGATCTCGACCAGCGCGCCGTCGATCTGCGCCAGAACCCCCACGACGCGGCCGGTGGCGTCTTGCAGCAGCCGGCGGGCGCGGGCGTTTTCGCGGATCTCGATCGACGGTTCAGCGCGTACGGCGGCGATGACGGCGGCCATGATCGCCGCCCCCGCCCCGTCGCCGCCTACGCGAGCGACGCGGGCCCGCGAGTGGGCGGCTTCCAGGCTGAGCACGAAATCGCCGCCGGGCTTGCGGTCGAAGGGCGCGCCCAGGGCGGCCAGGGCGCGCACGGCGTCGGGACCTTCGGTGGTCAGCAGGGCCACGGCCTGGGGATCGCAAAGACCCGCGCCGGCCGCCATCGTGTCCGCGGCGTGCAGTTCAGGCGCGTCCTGCGCCGACAGCGCCGCCGCCATGCCGCCCTGGGCCCAGGCGCTGGAGCAGCCGGTCGCCAGCGGCGTCGGCGACAGCACCAGCGCCTTGCCGGCGGTTCCGTCCACCGCAGCGAGGGCGGCGCTGAGGCCGGCCAGACCGGCCCCGAGGATCACGGGGCCGTCGAAGGTGAGGCGGTCGGTCATTTCACACTCCACTCCCTTCCCCCTGGATGGGGGAAGGGCCGGGGATGGGGGTGAACGCGAAGCGTTCAGCCATCGGCGAAAGGCGGGCGGGGCGGGCGTGGCTGAACCTCAGCATCACCCCCATCCCAACCCTTCCCCCATCGAGGGGGAAGGGCTTTTAGATCAGGTCCACATCCACGTGATGCCGGGCTTTCACCAGGTCGTAGCGGGCGGGAACCCGGGGCGGCGGCAGGTCGATCATCCGCTGTACGGCCAGGCGGGCGCGGTCGGCGATGGCGGGATCCACCGTCACCTCGAACTGCTCGTTGACCAGGGCGTCGTGGATGTTCTGCAGGGTGATGCGCTTCATGTGCGGGCACAGGTTGCAGGGGCCGATGAACTGGGTGCCCGGCGACTCCGCCTGAACGTTGGAGGCCATCGAGCACTCGGTGATCAGCACCACCTGCTTGGGTTTGCGCAGGGCGACATAGTCGTTCATCGCGGCCGTCGAGCCGGCGAAGTCGGCGGCGTCGAGGATCTCGGTCGGGCATTCGGGGTGGGCCAGGATCTCGGCGCCGGGATAGGCCAGCCGCATCTCGGCGATGTCGGCGGCGGTAAAGCGCTCGTGCACCTCGCAGCGACCCTGCCAGGCGATGATCCTGACGTCGGTCTGGCGGGCCACATTGCGGGCCAGGAACTCGTCTGGGATCAGGATCACCTTGTCGACGCCCCATTCGCGGGCCGCCCATTCCACCACCTGCACCGCGTTGGCGCTGGTGCAGCAGATGTCGGTCTCGGCCTTCACCTCGGCGGTGGTGTTGACATAGGTGACCACCGGCACGCCGGGATAGCGGGCCTTGATCATCCGCACGTCGGCGCCGGTGATGGCCGAGGCCAGGCTGCAGCCGGCCTTCAGGTCGGGGATCAGCACGCGCTTGTCCGGCGCCAGCACCTTGCTGGTCTCGGCCATGAAGTGAACGCCGGCCTGGACGATGATCGCCGCGTCGCTGGCGGCCGCCTCGCGGGCCAGGCCCAGGCTGTCGCCGACGAAATCGCCCACCCCGTGGAAGATGTCGGGCGTCATGTAGTTGTGGGCCAGGATGACGGCGTTCTTCTCGCGCTTGATCCGGTTGATCGCGGCGATCAGCGGCGCCTGGAGGCGCCATTCCAGCGGCGTGACATGGTGCTTGACCTTGTCCCACACGGCGGCGGTTTCCGCCTCGATCTGTGCGGTGAAGTCCGCGGGGGTCTGGGTCGCGGCGAAACCGTCGGCCATCTGATCCTCACTTATGCTCAACATGAGCATTTCCTGGGTCTCAAAAAACGCCGGAGCAGAGGGATCCGTTCCGACGCCCCACTTATGCTGAAAGTGAGCATAAGTGACGAAAGACATATAGACCTTTGTGAAGGGATTGCAAAGGGTGTCGCTACGCCAACCGGGGACGAGCTCTAGCCCGCCCGCGCCGCGCTCAGCGCCCGCGCCAGGCTGTCCATGGAGAACGGCTTGTTCAGGAACGGCCAGGCGCCGGCCTCGGCGCGGGCCTGCTCGCCGCCGGTATAGCCTGAGCACAGCACCACCGGCAGGTCGGGCCGGGTCGCCGCCAGATGCTCGGCCAGGTCCACGCCGCTGCGGCCGCCGGGCATGATCACGTCGCTGAGCACCAGCTGGATGGCGGGGTCCTGTTCGAGCCGCTGGAGCGCGTCGGCGACATCGGCGGCCCGCACCGCCGTGTGGCCCAGATCGCCCAGCATGGCCCCGACCAGCTCGGCCACCTCGGCGTCGTCCTCGACCAGCAAGATCCGCGAGGGGATCTGGGCGGGCAGGTGCTCGACCGTCACGGCGTCGCCGGTCTCTGGCGCCTCGGCGATCGGCAGCAGCATGGTCACGCAGGCGCCCTGGCCCGGCTGGCTGACGATCTCCACCGAACCGCCGCTTTGCCGTGCGAAACCATAGACCTGGGACAGGCCCAGACCGGTGCCCTGACCGGTCGGCTTGGTGGTGAAGAAGGGCTCGACCGCCCGGGCGATGGTCTGGGCGTCCATGCCCGTTCCGGTGTCGCACACGGCGACGCGCAGATAGGCGCCGGGGGGCGCATCGCCCACCGGCTTGTCGAGGGTCACCGGACCGGTCTCGACAATCACCTCACCACCCGCCGGTGTGGCGTCGCGGGCGTTGACCACCAGGTTCAGCAGGGCCGCCGCGAACTGGCCGGAATCGATCAGGGCGTGGCGGGGCCCGCCGGCCAGCCGCAGCTGGAAACTATAGGAGTCGCCCAAGGCCCTCCGCAGCAGGTCCTCGTTGTCGATGATCAGCCGGTCGATGCGAGAGACTTCCGGCCGCAAGGGCTGGCGGCGCGCAAAGGCCAGCAGGTGCTGGGTCAGTTTCTCGCCCCGCTTGGCGGCGGACAGGGCGGCGGCGACCATCCGCTCGCGCCGGGCCAGGTCGTCGGGATGCCGATCCACCACGTCCAGCGCCCCGATGATCACCGTCAGCAGGTTGTTGAAGTCGTGGGCGACCCCGCCGGTCAGTTGGCCGATCGCCTCCAGTTTCTGGGACTGGAACAGCGCCGCCTGGGCTGCGTCGCGTTCGGCCAGGGCGGCCTGGACGCGCTCGGCCAGCAGGTCATTGACGCCCGCCAGATCGACCTGGGCCTGCTTGATGTCGGTGATGTCGAAGGCGATGCCGATCAGGCCGTCCATCGATCCGTCCGGGGCGAACCGTGGCTGCGAGAAGGATTTGAGCCACCGCATCACGTTGTCGGCGCGGCGATAGCGCGCCTCCAGGGTGAAGGGCTTGCCTGAGGACTCGCCGGCGATCTGGGCGGCCAGAATGTCGTCAAGATGCTCGGGGTCCAGCCGGGTGCGCCAGTCCAGGGTCAGGGTCTGCTCGTACGGCAGGCCGGCGAAGTCGACATAGGCCTTGTTGACGAACTCGCGCAGGCCGCCGGGCCGCGACACCCACATCAGGGCCGGGGCGCTGTCGGCCAGACTGCGAAACCGGGCCTCGCTCTCGCGCACCTGCTGCTCGGCGCGGCGGCGGTCGGTGATGTCGAAGTTGACGCCGACCATGCGTACGGCGCGGCCGGCCTCATTGCGCAGCATCCGGCTGCGGGCGTGGACCCAGCGCTCGCCCTGGCTCTGATCGGCCAGGCGGAACTCGACCTCGCACGCGTCGCCGGCCCGAACCGAGGCGCGGATGGTGTCGGTGACCATCTGGCGGTCGTCGGGATGGATCAGGGCGTTCATGCGCGGCCAATCGACCGGATCGTAGGGCGCAACGCCCAGGTTGCGTCGGGCGTCGAACGACAGGCTGAGGACGTCCCTGACGATGTCCCAGTCCCACGGGCCGACGCCGGCGGCGGATTGCGCGACCTGCAGGCGCAGTTCGGCGTCGTTCTGTTCGTGGCGGGCCCTGGCCAAGCCCTGGAGGGCGTCGCGCAGACCCTCGCAGACGGCGGCGGTGACGCCGCCGGAGACCAGGAAGATCACCAGGCTGGCGATCTCGTTTTCGGACAGAGCCCTGTCGTGGCGGCCCGCCCAAAGCCACGCCGCGAAGGCCGCGCCGCCGATGATCGGGGCCAGGCCCCACCGCCAGCCCGCATACAGCGTGACCAGCACAATGGCCGGGAAAAAGGATTGGGTCGCGCCGACCCCGTCGCTGAGGCCCAGCAAGGCGACGCGCATCAGAACGGCGGCGGCGATGGCGATCATCGTCGCGAGGACGCAACGCCAGGCGGGCGGTGGAACAGAGGGGATCAGCCAGGCGCTTATCACCCCGTAGAGGCGTCTGCGCTCCTCGGAATTCAAGACTGAGGGGTCCTGGCTCACCTTTGTCGCTCTCCGGCCAAACAAGGCTTGCCAAGAGCATGGACGAGCTTACCTAGAACAAGCAACACGGGAGATTATGATGGCTGTCGCGCCCAACACCGGACTGTCGGCTAAGCAACGTTCCGAGATCGCTTCGGGGCTGAACAAGGTGCTCGCCGACAGCTATGCGCTCTATCTGAAGACCCACGGCTATCACTGGAACGTGCGGGGGCCCAACTTCCAGTCGCTGCACGTCCTGCTGGAAGGTCAGTACACCGAGGAGTGGGCGGCTCTGGACACCATCGCCGAGCGCATCCGCGCCCTGGGTGAGTTGGCGCCGCAGGGCTATGCCGCCTTCGGCAACCTCTCCAGCATCAAGGACGGCGATCCCGAGCAGGACTGGGAAGCCATGCTCAAGGAGCTGAAGGCCGACAACGAGACGGTCATCGCCACCCTGCGCGCGGCTTTCCCGGCAGCCGATGAGGCCGGCGACGAGGCCACCGCCGACCTCTACACCCAGCGTCTTCAGGCCCACGAAAAACATGCCTGGATGCTCCGCGCGACCTTGGGCGGCAAATAAGACTTCGTGCCACTACCCAGCTCAACCGGCCTGGCCCGGGCCGTCGCAGGACTGATCGTCCTGGGCGGCCTTTCGGCCTGCGCGACCTATTATGTGCCCAGCGGCTATGGTCGCGAGGCCGGTCTGGCCCGGATTACGCGCGGCTTTTCCGACGCCGCCCTGACCCGCTATGTCGCCAATATGGATCCGGCCATGCTGGCCCTGGCGCGACGCCACGACCCGCGTCCGCACAAGGACTACTGGGGGCGGGTCGCCGGCTGGGAGCGGCTGGACCTGGCCGCCATCCCGCGCTTTTCGGACCTGACGCCGGGCTTCGACGACGCCCGCATCATCAACGCCCTGCGCCGTCCCGCGCCCCTGCCCATCGAGCCGGCGCGGCCGTTCGTGCTGAAGGCCTCGGCCACCGATCGGGTCAAGGCGCTGCGGTGCCTGGCCCAGGCGGTTTATTTTGAATCCGCCTATGAGCCGGTCGCCGGGCAGGAAGCCGTGGCCCAGACGGTGCTGAACCGCCTGCGTCACCCCGGCTATCCCAAGACGGTCTGCGGCGTGATCTATGAGGGCGCGGCGCGGGCCACCGGTTGCCAGTTCAGCTTCGCCTGCGACGGCTCCCTGGGCCGCGAACCCAACCCGGTGCTGTGGGCCACGGCGGAATCGGTGGCGCGGCGCGCCCTGAACGGCTTCGTCATGAAGGATGTCGGCGTCGCCACCCACTATCACGCCAGCTATGTGTCGCCCTATTGGGCCCCGACCCTGGTCAAGCTGCGGCAGGTGGGCCAGCACATCTTCTATCGCTGGACCGGGCCGTCGGGCACGCTGGCGGCGTTCAGGGGCAAGTATCGCGGCGGCGAGGACGTCACCGCCGACATCCTGCTGGCCGCCGACGCCCGCACCCTGGAAGCCGCGCCCGCCGAGGCCCGCGCCGCCGGCGCGGTGGTCAATACCGAGGTCCTGGCCCAAGCGCAGGCCGCGGGGCTGGTGCCCACCGTCATGCCGCCCGGCGCGCGTCTGGTCATGACCCCCGACGCCGGCGCGCCCGGCGGCGAGCGACTGAAGGTCGAGGGCATGGTCGCCGGTCGCCGTATCCCGACGCCCGAAGAGATCGCCCAGATCAACAAGGCGCTCGACAAGCTGGATGGCGCGGCCGCCGAGCCCGACAAGCCGCCGGTGGTCGAACCTCCCAAGCCGCCTCCGCCGCCGCCGCCCAAGCCGAAACCGCGCCCGCCCAGCCTGTTCAATCCGCTGAACTAGGGGGGGCTTTCCCGCACTTAGAAATCCGCGCCTCGGCGCGGGTGGCGGGTGGCGGGTGGCGGGTGGCGGGTGAGGGGTGCAGGACTTGTTTTTCCGACGGGTTTGAACTGCCGTCACATATCGTTTGACAGAAAGTTTTTTCTGTTTGATCGTGGTGTCGCGGAGGACGCCATGGCTACGATCGTCAAGTTGCAACCGCCTGTTCGCAGGCCGGTGAAGCCGCCCGAAAGCGTCGCCCAGCGCCGGGTGCGGATCGGTAGCGGCTGGATCGCCGGATTGTTCACCGGCCTGTTTTCGCTGTCGGCCCTGATCCTGGCGGTAGCGATCGGCGTGATGCTGTTCTATCGTGGCGAACTGGTCCGGATCGGGCCCGACAACTGCTATATCGGCGAGGCGCCGGCCAATACTGTGGCGTTCGGTTCGCTGCCGCTGGTTCATCGCCTGGTCTATGTGCTGGTCGGCATCGTGCGGGCGACCCCGATCCTGATGATCTTCTGGAGCCTGCGCGCGCTGTTTGGCCACTATGCCAGTGGCGAAGTGTTTTCCAAGGCCGCCGCGGTGCGCTTCGGCGCGATCGGCGCCTGGCTTTGCGCCTATGCCGTCTCGCCGTTCCTTTGTCATCTGGCGCTCAGCGCCACCGGCTACGAGATCGACAAGAACTGGGCCCATATGGCCAGCCTGCAGGCCTTTGTGCTGGGGTTGCTGGTGCTGGTGATCGGCCAGGTGATGCAGGTCGGCCGCGAAATCGAGGAAGATCGGGAGGCGTTCGTCTGATGCCTATCGTCCTTCGCCTCGATGTGATGCTGGCCCGCCGTAAGGTGCGCTCCAACGTCCTGGCCCGCGCCATCGGGATCACCGACGCCAACCTCTCGCTGCTGAAGTCCGGCAAGGTGAAGGGCGTCAAGTTCGAGACCCTGGAGGCCATCTGCGCCTATCTGAGCTGCCAGCCCGGCGACATCCTCGAATACCAGCCCGAGCAACCGCCAGACGTCCAAGGCCATGAGCTGAAACGCGTCGGCTGACGACGCGCAGAACCGGAGATCTTTCGATGAGAATTTCAACGTCCGCCCGGGCGATCGCGGCCGGCTGCCTGCTGTTCTGCGCCACCCGCGCGACGGCGGCGCCCAGGTTCCTGGACGTCGACGGCGGCAAGCTCGCGTACGAGACCTGCGGCGCGGGACCTCAAGCCGTTGTTCTGCTGCATGACGGCATCCTGCACTCGGCCGCCTATGACGAGGTGTGGCCGCTGCTCTGCCAGCGCTATCGCGTCATGCGCTATGACCGACGCGGCTATGGCGCATCGCCGGCGTCTTCTGGTCCCTATACGCCGGCCGTGGACCTGGCCGCGCTGATGAAGGCGGTCGACATGCCGCACGCCACCCTGGTGGGGTCATCTTCGGGCGGCGGCGTGGCTGTGGATTTCGCCCTGGCCCATCCTGAGGCGGTTGATCATCTGGTGCTGGTCGGCCCGTGGGTGAGCGGCTTCGACGCGTCCTACGGCTTTCTGGCGCGCACCCTCAAGCTCTTGGTCCTGTTCAAGCTGGGGGCGGTCAACAGCGCCGTGAAGGACCCCTACATCCTGACCAAGGGCGCGAGGGCCGAACGCAAGCGTGTGGCCGACCTGCTGCGCGCCTACCCTGGCAATGTCACCGCCGGGACCCGGGAACAGCCGCTGGCGGCGGACATGCCGCGCCTGGGCGAAATCCGCGCGCCGACCCTCATTCTGGTCGGCGCGGTCGATATCAAGGACGTGCAGGAGCAGGCCAAGGCGATCGAGGCCGCGGTCCCGGGCGCACATCGGATCATCGTGCCGGCGAGCGGGCACCTGATGTATCTGGAGCGTCCGGAGGCCTTCGCGGACTACGTCATCGACTTCATCAACGCGCCGCGCCGCTAGATCACCAGACCCCGATCTTCTCGGCCTCGGCGTGGCTGATCGGGTGGTGGGCCTTCCTGTGGTCTTCCTCGGCCAGAAAGCGGACGGCTTCCAGGGCGGCCATGCAGCCCATGCCGGCGGCGGTGACGGCCTGGCGGTAGATGTCGTCGGTGACGTCGCCGGCCGCATAGACGCCGGCGATCGCCGTCGAGGTGGTGCCGGGCTTGACGGTCAGATAGCCGCCCGCATGGGTTTCCAACTGGTCCTTGAACAGCTCCGACGACGGGGCGTGGCCGATGGCGATGAACACGCCGTCGCACTTCAGATCGGTCGTCTCGCCGGTCTTGACGTTCTTCAGCCGCACGCCCGTGACCCCCATGGGATCGGTGTCGCCGGTGACCTCGTCGATGGCGCTGTCCCAGACCACCTCGATCTTGGGATGGGCCAGCAGGCGCTCCTGCAGGATCTTTTCCGCCCGCAGCTCGTCCTTGCGGTGCACCAGGGTGACCTTGCTGGCGAAGCTGGTCAGGAACAGGGCCTCCTCGACGGCCGTGTTGCCGCCGCCGACCACCACGACCTCCTTGTTGCGATAGAAGAAGCCGTCGCAGGTGGCGCAGGCGCTGACGCCAAAGCCCTGGAACCGGCTCTCGCTGGGCAGGCCCAGCCACTTGGCCTGGGCGCCGGTGGCGATGATCACCGTCTCGGCCAGCCAGTCCTGGCCGCTGTCGGTGGTGATGTGGAACGGCCGCTTGGAGAGGTCGGCGCTCAGCACGATGTCGGTGACGAACTCCGTGCCGACATGCTCGGCCTGGGCCTTCATCTGGTCCATCAGCCACGGGCCCTGGATGACGTCGGCGAAGCCGGGATAGTTCTCGACATCGGTGGTGATGGTCAGCTGACCACCGGGTTGCAGGCCGGCGATCAGCACCGGCTGCAGCAGGGCGCGCGCGGCATAGATGGCGGCGGTGTAGCCGGCGGGGCCTGAACCAATGATCAGGCAGCGGGTGTGGCGGGGTTCGGGACTGGTCATGGGCGCTGATATAGTGTGAATTCGTCGCAGTGGCGATAACAGCCACGGGAGGAAACCATCATGAAGCGCGGAGTTTTTCTGGGCCTGGGTCTGGTTGTTCTGTTCCTGGGCCTGGCCAATTTCTGGATCGGCCATGTCGCGCTCGGCGCGGCGCTGATCGCGCTGTTCGCCGGCCTGGTCGCCGTCTCGGCGGCGATCACCTGGCGCGAACGTCAGGCGTCGGGGCGTGACCAGCCGCGCAAGGTCACCGAGATTGACGCCTCGTCCATGATTTAGCGGTTAAGGCGCCGGTCAGCCTAACCCGCGCGGCGCACGCGTCGGTAATAGGGATCGGGAGGGGGGATTTTGCGGCCTTCAGCGCGCGCCTGTTCAATCCACTCGGCGATAGCGCCCTGAACGTTTTGCACGGCCTCGGTTTCGGTTTCTCCATCCGACATGCAGCCGGGGAGGTCCGGGACGGTCGCAAGAAAGCCGCCGCCATCCTCGGCGGAGATCGGCTCGACGATGACGCTGTAGGTCGCGTTAGGCATCGTTGGCGGGTCCCATTGCCCGTCTAATGTAGGTCACAAGATGTTTTATGTACACGGGCTTGATGGGGCGACGGGCCGGAATCGTAAGGATTTCAGGGGCTGTAGGGTGAGAGATTTTATAGTGCGAGCCGCCTCCTGACGGCGCTGTGCAGGTCACGCCAAAATAACGGCAGACCAATTCCACATCGGCAATGCGCCAATCCCCGATAGGGTTCTGCGCCATGGCGGCGAAGAGCTTTTCTGCCTGTGACAAATGGCCCCCGCAACTGTGTTGAAACGCGCTCACCATAGGCTGGATCTTGCCGAAAGCTGTCTGGTGGAAATTTCTAGACTGATCCCTTGAGGTTGTATCGTCTGCGCCGGTTGACGCCTCGTCCATGATTTAGCGGTTAAGTGGGCGGAAACCTCGTTTTCGAGCGCCGCCCCATGACCGCTTCCCCCTCGATCACCATTGCCGGCCGTCCGATCGGCGCCGACCACGCGCCCTATGTGATCTGTGAACTGTCGGGCAATCACAACGGCAGCCTCGAGCGCTGCCTGACCATGGTCGACGCCGCCGCCGCCACCGGCTGCGACGCCATCAAGATCCAGACCTACACCGCCGACACCATCACCCTGGATGTCGACCGGCCCGAGTTCAGGATTCACGGCGGGCTATGGGACGGCCGCACGCTCTATGAGCTCTATCAAGAGGCCCAGACGCCGTTCGAATGGCATGCGGCGATCTTCGAGCGCGCCCGGCAGCGCGGGGTGACGATCTTCTCCAGCCCGTTCGACGAGACGGCGGTGGATCTGCTCGACAGCCTGGGCGCTCCGGCCTTCAAGATCGCCTCGTTCGAGGCCGTCGACATCCCGCTGATCCAGTACGCCGCCAGCAAGGGCAAGCCGCTGATCATCTCGACCGGCATGGCCAATCTGGACGAGATGGAGGCGGCGCGCGACGCCGCGCTCTCCGCCGGGGCCGCCGGCGTGATGCTGCTGCACTGCGTGTCCAGCTATCCTTCGACCTTCGCCGACGCCAATGTGCGGACGGTGGCCGACATGGCCCGGCGCTTTGGCTGCCCCGTCGGCCTGTCGGACCACACGCCGGGCTCGGCCGCCTCGGTGGCGGCGGTGGCGGTCGGGGCCTGCGCTGTGGAAAAGCATTTCACCCTGGCCCGGGCCGACGGCGGCCCCGACGCCGCCTTCAGCCTGGAGCCGCTCGAGTTCAAGGCCCTGGTCGACGACTGCAAGAACGCCTGGTCGGCGCTGGGCGCGGTCAATTACGACCTGCTGGGCTCCGAGCGCGGCAGCCTGCTGTTTCGCCGCTCGCTCTATGTCACCGCCGACGTCAAGGCCGGCGAGCCCCTGACCCGGGCCAATATCCGCTCGGTTCGCCCCGGCAACGGCCTGCCGCCGGTCGAGCTGGACAAGGTGCTGACCGGCAAGGCCTCGCGCGACCTCAGCCGCGGCGAGCCGCTGGACTGGTCGATGGTGGGGTAGGGGGCTTCGCCCTCACCCGTTCCGCAACAACCCCAGCCGCTTGCCGACGATCCGGTCGAGGGTCCGTTTGGGCAGGACGCCGGTCATGAACACCTGGAACGGGTCGGGCGTGACCACGTAGCGGGTCTTGGGACGGGGCGTCGTCAGCGCGGCGTGCACGACCTCGCCGATCCTCTCCGGCGGCAGGCCGGACTTGCCCAGCGACAGCATGAAGGCCCGCAGGCGCTCAAGGGCCGGCGCATAGACGGTGTTGGCGTAGCGGCTGACATCGACCTTGTCGGCCTTGTCCCAGATCGGCGTGGCCACCGCGCCGGGCGCGACGATCACCACCTCGACCCCGAACGGCATCATTTCGCGCCGCAGGGATTCCGACAGGCCCTCAAGCCCGAACTTGGTGGCGCAATAGGGACCCATGAATGGATTGGCGTTCTTGCCGCCGACCGAGGAGATGTTGACGATCCGGCCCGGATCCTTGCGCGCAGGCGATTGCGCGCCCAGCAGCGGCGCGAAGGCCTGGGTGGCGATGACCACCCCGGTCAGGTTGACGTCCAGTTGCTGGCGAAACTCGTCGACCGACAGATAGAGCAGGGGGCCGGCGACCGCGATGCCGGCATTGTTGACCAGGCCCGTCAGGGTGTCGCCCTTGAGCGCGGTCTGGACCTTGCGGGCGGCCGCGCGAACCGCGACCTCGTCGGTGACATCGAAGACCATCGGCGTGAAGGCCGGGCCGAACGCGCTCCGCAGGCGCTGGGCGTCGGCGGCCTTGCGGACGCTGCCGAACACATGGAAGCCCTGTGCGATCAGCACCTGGGCGGTGGCCCAGCCGATGCCGGTGGACACGCCGGTGATCACGACGGACTTGCGTGGACTCATAGGATTGTCTCCCCCTGACTTGGGGGGAAGATGACGGAAGTGAACGCTGTTATCCAGTGGCCAGCGATGATGCGGGCGACACCCGCGCGCTCATGCCGTCGCGGCGTCCGTTCATCGCCGCCGCCGGGCTGCGCCGAGCGGTCGCGAGGGCGGCGCTGACCTGCGCCAGTTTGGCGGTCTTGGCATGGCGCTCCCAGGCGCAGGGAATGAAATGGTCGCCGAACCTGTGGTTCAGGGCGTCGCGCAGCGCCTTTTGCCCTTCGATGAAGGCCATCGAGGGATAGATCTCGCGGGGCTGGATGTCGCTGTGCAGCAGCGCCCCGACCTTCAGCGCGCCAAAGCCCGACAACAGCACCCGCATCTCGGTGGGCAGGTGGTTCAGGTCGGCCTCGCGCACGCATTCGGCCGTCGCCAGGGTCTGGCCGCCACTCTGGTACAGAGAGACCCGGAAGGCCGCGCCCTGGGCGGTGAAGTTCTGGACATGGACCGGGCAGGGACCGTCAAACGTGACGGCGAAGACGTAGGTGAAGCAGCTCTTGGTCGCCAGGTTGGGCGTCGGCAGGCCAAGAGGCTTGAGCAGCGGGGTCGGATCAGCGGTCCAGACCACCGTCTCGTCGGCCTGCGGCGCGGCCAGCAGGGCGCAGGGCGAGGCCAGGACGTTCAGCTCGACCTTGACGCCCAGCCGGTTCAGGGCCGCGTGGCACGTATCGAACAGGGCCGAAAAGCCGCCGACGGGCAGGCTCGCGGTCAGGTTGGCGCCGTGGCCCGACAGGCCGCGCGGAATGCCGTACAGGTCGTCCGCCCAGGGATCGCTCGCCTTCATCGCCGCCAGCGCGCCCAGGTCGGCGGTGGCGGGGAACACCCGGTTGATGGCCAGGGGGCGGGCGGCCTCGCCATGCACCGTGTCCAGATCGACGTCCAGGCGCCAGCGGCAATAGGCCTCCAGCCGGGTTGCGATCGCCTCGGGATAGGCGGCGATGCGGGCGGCCAGACTGTCACTCGCCGGCTTGACGATCCGGGTCACCGCGCAATCCACGGTCGGCCCGCCGAAGTCCCAGGTGAACACCCGGCGGCCGTCAGCCCCCAGGCTGACCGAGCCGAAGCGGTTGTCGAAGGTCTCGAACCGGGCGCCGTGGGCTGTCAGGGTCTCGACGATGGGATCGCCGGGGCCGCCGAAATCGTCGCAGCGGTCGCGCATCTCGCGGCCATGAACCACCTTGGGCCGGGCTTCGCCGCCCAGGGTCGCGAACCGCTCCTGGATCGTGATGTCGCGCCAGCCCAGGCGATGGGCCTCGAAGGCCGCCAGGATGCCGGTCAGGCCGCCGCCGACGATGCGCACGCGATCGCTCATGAGACCGAGCGCCCGTCGACCCGCGGCGTCTCCGGCCCGGTGGCGCCGGCGAACGCCCCGGCAGGGTTCAGGCCCTCAAGGTCGGGCTGTGCGGGCATGGCGATCAGAGTCCGGGCGTGAAATGTCAGGCCGAAGACTCCGGGTGAAGGCCCGAAGACTTTGTTAAAGATCGTCCGTTCACGGCGGGCGCTTTGTCGCACCTCGTCGTGTCACTGCCCGTCTAACGCCGTCGCACATTGGCTTCAGGCGTCAGCCAACTGCCCTGCAGTTTCACGCCGCAGGGGGATGAGCCCAGACGCAGATCGCCCTGGCGGTCCCTGGGCTTTCGACCGGGCCCGAACACGACGGAGCACTTGAACAGGGGGACATAGGCGGCGCCGGGCGACACCCCGCCGCCGGCCGCCTCGCCGGGCGCGCCCTGATAGGCCGCCGCGACCTGGTCGAAATAGGCCCGCTTCTCCGGATCGATCGGCGCGGCATAGGCCTGCGCCGAAGTGCTGCGTCGGCCCAGCGTCTCCGCGCAGGCCTGGCGCTCCTCGGGCGAGAGCTTGTTGAAGGTCGCGCGCGCGCATCCGACGCTGGCGCGAAGCGCCGCGCGCAGGGTGTCGGGGGCGACAAGGCCAGGCGGCGCGGGGGTTCCGGGCTGGGCTGGTGTCGGCGGGGCGGGGCTCGGTGCGAGGTCGCGCGTCGCCTCGGCGGGGGTGTCAGGTCCGGTCCGGGGCTGAGGAGGTCGCGTGGCCGGCGCCGTCTCTCTCGTCCGGTCCGGTCTGAAGGGCTCCACCAGGGTCACCGACAGGACCGCCAGATCGGCTTGTGGGCCCGGCAGGCGGGGCGAGGCCTGTCGGGCCAGCCAGGCCAGGGCCAGGGCGTGGACGACCAGCGACAGGGCGACAAAGCCGTAAAGCCGGTTTCGTGACCGCCCAATCCCTGTCATCCGGTCCCCGAACCCGCGCCCCCTGCGCCGCAGACCTGGCGCGTGGCGCAGCAGATCCCGCCCCTGTGGCGAAAGCGCGGCAGGGGTTTAACGCTGTGGAAGCCGCTCCAGAAACGCCGCCGCCACCCGCGCCGCGCCGCCGCCGTCGCAGACCTGGGCGCTGGCCGTCGACAGGGACGCGCGCACGTCGGGTTCGGCGATCAGCCGGTCGATCTGCCGTCCAAACGCCGTGTCGAAGCCGCTAGCCGCGACGTCGAGGCACAGACTGGCGCCGGCGGCCGCCAGGGCCGTAGCGGCGGGGACCTGGTTGTCGGCCAGGATCAGGGTCAGGGTCGGCAAGGCCAGGGCGCAGCGCTCCCAACTGGTCGAGCCGCCGGCCCCGACGGCCAGGTCGGCTTTCAGGGTCAGCTGCGGCATGTCCGGGGTGTCGACATGCAGGACCAGGCGCGGATCGCTCATCGCCCTCAGGCGCGGCAGGCTGGGCGCGCCGCCGCCCAGCACCACGTCCAGCACGATGTCGTCGATGCGGGGCAAGAGCAGGTCCACGACCTGGCCGGTGATCCCGCCCACATCGGTCAGGCCCAGCGAGACCAGGATCCGCTTCACCCGGCCCCCGGCCGTCCGGCGGACCAGGGCCTGTTCGCGCAGGGCCGCGAAGGCGGGCCTCACGGGCGCATGGCGGGGCCCCAGCAGCAGGGCGGCCAGCGGCGGGACCAGACCGGCATAGTCTTCGGCGGTGCGGGCCGGGCCGGAGTCGAGCACCAGATCGGCCTCCAGCGGCCGGTTGGCCAGGTCGTCGATCACCAGGGTCGGACGGCCCCTGGCGCACGCGCGGTGGTCGGGGGCGGCCAGGCCATAGTGGTCGAAGACCACGGCGTCGAACGGCTCGGCGGCGGTGGTTCGCTGGGTGTCGGGGGCGAAGGCGTCCAGCACCGCCTCGACCGCCGGCCGGGCCAGAAAGGCGCAGGTCGCGCCCGCCTGGCTCAGGGCTTGGGCCAGGGTCAGGCTGCGCATCACATGACCGCCGCCCACGGCGGGCCCGGCGTCGCAGACGAAGAGGATGCGGGGGCTCATCCGCGCCGGTCCCCGCCGTACATCGCAAGGTCCGGCCGTCTGGCGACGAAGGCCTTGATGTCGGCCGAGCTGAACGCGCGATTGGCCGGATAGAGGTGGTCATAGACCGTGGCGACAAAGGCGTAGTCGTCGGGGCGGTCGATCGTCCAGCGGATCTCGCCCTCGCCGGGGGCGGCCGGCAGCCAGGCGATCTTCCACTGATCTGGGGTGTTCCGGACGCCCCAGGTGATGGGCTCGCGGGCCTGCTGGGCGTCAGCCCGGGCGGCCGCGCGACGCAGGCCGGCGGCGGTGATCACCTCGACCTCCAGCCCCCTGGGCCAGGCCGCGCCGTCGGGGCTGTTGCTCGTGCAGTCGGCGTCGCTCGACAGATGCAGGTCGATGGTGGCGTCGATCAGGTCGGGATCGGCCAGGGGGGCGTCGGCGGTCAGTCGCACCACATGGTCGGCGGGATGGGCGTCCAGCACACCGATGAAATGTTGCAGCCCCTTGCCCATGGGCCCGCGATGCACGGCGATCCCTTCGCGGCGCACGGCGGCCTCGATCGCGTCGTCCTCGGGCTGGTCGCTGGTGGCCACCACCAGCCGGTCGATGCGCCGCGAGCGCGCCACCCGCTCGATCTGCCGCACGATCATCGGCTGGCGCAGGATCGGCATCAGCGCCTTGCCCGGCAGCCGGGTGGAGCTCATGCGGGCCTGGAGGACGGCGAGGATCATGGGACAGGTATCGCCCGTTCCGATCAATTGACGCAACTCAAACCGCTTTTCCGGGCCTGGCGCCCAGGACCCAGGACCCAGGGCTGGGTTTGGTGATGCGCTGCCCCTTGCGCGCCGTCGGTGTGGGCGTTCACTCGCTTGATCAGAGCGAGCTGACGCATGGGTCCTGGGCACAAGGCCCAGGAAGTCGGGGGCTATTTGCCTATGGCAAGCCAGGACACAGGTCGTCCCAGAACGGGTTGTCGCGTTCGATCAGATTGATCTTCCACTGGCGCGGCCAGCGCTTAAGGCTGCGTTCCCGCTGGAAGGCCGTCGGCATGTCCTCGTGCGTTTCGTACCAAACTAGGCGGGTCAGCTTGTAGGTCTTGGTGAAGCCAGGAAGCAGTCCTTCTCTGTGCTCCCAAACGCGGCGCGTCAGATAGCCGGTCGCCCCGATGTACAGCGTGCCGAGTCGCTGGTTGGTCATGATGTAGACGGCTATCCAGTGACCTTCCCTTATGGGTTGAGTGTATCAAAAAATCAATTTGAAGCAATATCCATCGCCTTCCTCGCCCTTGTGGCGAGGACCCATGGCGTGGCTTGGTGTTGAGGTGCTTCAGCAGCGCGCCGCCAGTGTGGGCGTCCATTCGCCTTAGCCGCGCGAGCTGACGCATGGGTCCTGGGCACAAGGCCCAGGAAGGCGGGATTATTGAGGTTTGGGCTTGGCCTGAGGTTTCGCGCGCGGTTTGGCGGCGGCCTTGACCGGCGCCTTGGCCTTCGTCGCCGCCTTGGGCTTGGCCGAGGTCCTTGCGGCGGCGGGCGAAGCGGGCTTGGCGCGGGGTTTGCGCGCGGGCTTGGGTTTGGCTGGCGGTTCCGGCGCGACCTGAACCACGGGCTCCGGCGGCGTCTCGATGACCGGTTCGGGCGCAGGCTCGGCCTCAGCCAAAACCTCTTCAACCGCCGGCGTCTCGCCCCGCATTCGCGCGAGGACCTCGCGCGCCGCGCGGCCGGTTTCGTCGACGGGCTCATAGGTCCAGCCGTGGAACGCCCCGCCATAGGGCCGGGCCGCGCCCTGACGTTCCAGCTCTTCATGGAACAGGCGGAACTTGAGGCTCTGGCCCTCCATCTTCAGGATGAAGACGGGCTTGCCGGTCGAGGCGGCCTCGGTGGCCATGTTGGTGGAATCCTCGCTGACGAGGATGTAGTCGGCCGCCGCCAGGAAGGCGAAATAGGGGTTGGGGCCTTCGCCGTCCCAGATCAGGCCGGGCAGGTGGCGCAGGCGAGCGGTCAGCAGGGCCCGAGCCGGCTCGGGCGTGCGGCGCGAGAAGGTCATCAGCAGGGAGCCGCCTTCCTGCTCCAGCGGGATCTGGATCTGGTGAGCCATCTGGGCGGCGCGCTCGACCGGCAGATCAAAGGCCTTGGACTTGCCGCCCAACAGCACCGCCACGCGCGGACGGGGCAGGGCGTCGAGCTGCGCCCTGAACTGGTCGTATTCGCTGGCCAGTCGTTGGTCCGTCACCCGGTGCGGCGAGCCGGTGATCGACAGGATGTTGTCGCCCGACAGCCGGTCGTGCTTGGGCGGGATCACCAGGTCGAACATCTGCGGCGGGACGCGCGGATCCTGGATCTGGACCACGAAGGTCTTGCCGCCCGACCAGCGCTTGGCGCGGATCGACAGGGGCAGGGTGGCGCGGCCGGCGGCGATCCACAGATCGGGCCAGGGAGCCTTGATGTCGCTCTCGGGGGTCAGCCAGTGTCGCGGCAGCAGGTTCAGCCACCAGGGCAGACGGCCGATGCGGCCGGTCCAGCCGACCCGCTTGATCTCGACCCGGGCCTCCTGGCCGCCCGCGCGCGCCGCGCGCGCCACCGCCTCGGCCAGACCGACAGCTTGGGCCTCGATGCCGGCGCGACCATCCGAGATGGCCCAGAGGATCAGTGGAGGCGGGGCGGGTTTCTTCAAGACGGTATCCGGCGCGCAGTCATGCAAACAAGGCCGCCCCAGGGGGGCAGCCTTGCTCATGGCCTCGCTTTATGGCGCGGGTGGGGCCGTGGAGCCAGAGGCTCTACAGCCACTCCACCTTGAGGATCTCGTAAGCCTTGACGCCGCCGGGGGTATAGACCTCGACAACCTCGCCGACTTCCTTGCCGATCATCGCGCGCGACAGCGGCGAGGACAGCGAGATGCGGCCTTCCTTCACGTCGGCTTCGTGGTCGCCGACGATCTGGTAGCGGGCCTCTTCCTCGGTGTCCTCGTCGACGACGCTGACCGTCGCCCCGAATTTCACGTGACTGCCCGACAGCTTGGAGACGTCGATCACCTGCGCACGGGCGATCTTGTCCTCGATCTCGGCGATACGGCCTTCGATCCAGCCCTGACGCTCCTTGGCCGCGTGATATTCGGCGTTTTCGGAGAGGTCGCCATGCTGGCGCGCCTCCGAAATCGCCGCGATCACGGCCGGACGTTCGATCGTCTTCAAACGCTTCAGTTCATCGTCGAGGGTTTGATAACCCCCGGCGGTCATCGGCACTTTTTCCATTGCGGATTTTAGCTCGGTTCGCCGAATGAGGAGTATTCGTCCGATCGCTGGCGCGCGCGACCGGGGGCTGAAAGGATAAGAGGGGCGTTCAGGATAAGCAAGGGGGCGAGGCTGCCCTTGAGTGAACTGTATCCCTTAGGCCCTCAGTCGTTCAGGAACCCGACCCCCGCCCTGGGCCGGCAGCTGGAACTGCGCGACCAGCTCGGCCAGGCCCGCCGCATCGGCGTTCAGGGCGCGGGTGGCGGTGGCGGTCTCGTCGACCATGCCGGCGTTTTCCTGCAGCACATGATCCATCTGGTTGACCGCGCCGTTCACCTGGCTGAGGCCCTGGGCCTGGCTCTGGGCCGAGGCGGCGATGTCGGAGACCAGCGAATCGATCTCGGCGATCTGGGCGACGATGCGGTCCAGGGCCTCGCCGGTGCGACCCACCAGACCGACCCCGGCCTCGACCTGCTGGGTGGAGGTGGAGATCAGGGTCTTGATCTGCCTGGCGGCGTCGGCCGAGCGTTGGGCCAGGGCGCGGACTTCCTGGGCGACGACCGCGAAGCCGCGACCCGCCTCGCCCGCCCGGGCGGCCTCGACCCCGGCGTTCAGGGCCAGGAGGTTGGTCTGGAAGGCGATCTCGTCGATCACGCCGATGATGTTGGTGATCTGGCTGGAGCTGTGCTCGATGGCTCCCATGGCGGCGACGGCCTCGCTGACCACCTCGCCGGAGCGGCGGGCGTCAGTGCGGGCCTGGGCGACCACCTGGGCGGCCTTCTTGGCGCCGGACGCGGTCTGACCGACCGTGGTGGTGATTTCGTCCATGGCGGCCGCGGTTTCTTCCAGGCTGGCGGCCTGGCGCTCGGTGCGCCGCGACAGCTGGACGGCGGCGTCGGCGATCTTGTCGGAGCCCTGTTGTACGCCGACCACGCGGCCGTCGATGACGATCAGGGCGTCGGCCAGCTTGGTGGCGGCGGTGTTGAAGTCGGCGCGAAGGGTTTCGAAGGCCTCGGCGAAGCGGGTGTTGAGGCGGATGCTCAGGTCGCCCTGGGCCAGGCGCGAGAGAGCCTGGGCGAGAGCGGCGACGGCGTCGGTGCGCTGACGCTCGGTGGCGGCCTGGGTCTCGGCATGTTGCACCCGACCGGTCTCCTCGGAGCGGCGGGCCGCCTCGGCGGCCTCATTGGCGCTGCGGGCCTGGCCGACGGCGTCCTCGGCCTTGGCCAGGGCGGCGGCCGAGATGGCGAACATCTGGCTGACGCTGGAGGTGACGGCCATCAGCACGCCGGCCTCGACGATCAGGATCACGGCGTGGACGATCACCCGGCCCAGGCTGGCCGAGCCGGGGAAGACGGCGGCGGGCAAGAGGTAGCTGAGGCCCAGATGGTGGACGGCGACGGTGGCGGCGGCCGCGGCGATCACCATCCAGTCGCAATAGATGACCAGCATGGCCAGGGCGGCGAAATAGGCCATGTGCATGTCGGTCTGCCAGGCGTGGCCGCCCAGGGCCGCGACCAGCAGGGACACCTGCGCCATCAGGGCCACGCCGGTCAGGGCGCGTCCCGTCGAGCCGCTCGGCGCCAGGCGCAGGGCCAGGGTCGCGCCCGCCGCGGCGATCAGGCTGGCGATGGCGATGCCCAGGATCGGGCCATGGACGCTCAGACGCGCCCCGAGCACGATGGGCGCCATCAGCCAGGTCGCCAGTACGATCATCCGGCCTCCCGCCCGGCGTTGGGCTTCGAGGCTCGAAAAGGTGAAGGTCATAGGCTTGCTTCCTTGGGCGCACAGATGCCCGCGAGGTCGGGATCAAGGATCAACAGGGCGCCGGCCGACCGGGCGCGGTGCGCCAGGTCGGCCGCGTCGCCGCGGAGAATGAGGATGAAGGGCGCGCCGCCGGCGGCGGCGATGTCGCCGGCCGAACCGGCCGCCGCGAAGGCCTGGGACGGGGTCCACCACGGCGGGAACACCGCCGCGACGCGAGAGGGATCGCGTGGGGCGGCGTTGACGCCGACGGCCGCCAGCAGGCCGGCGGCAATCGCCAGGCTGGTGGCGATCACCAGAGTGAGGACCTGGGTCTCGTTACCGGCGGTTTTGGTTGTCTGGACCATGGAGGTTCACGCCCTCGCCATCCGAGGGATTGTCGAATGTGGCGTTCACCAAGTCACAATGAGGGTTCAATTTGTCTTAACCCTGGCGCGGGTGCGACGTTGTGACTGTCAGGCGTAGTCGTAGGGGCCGCCCCGCTTCAGGGCCGCCTGATAGGCGGGGCGGGCGTGGATGCGATCCAGGAACGCTTTGACCTTCGGGCGCGAGGCGGCCCCCGCCCGGGCCGCGCCGGCCTCCAGCGGGAAGCTCATCATGATGTCGGCGGCGGTGAAGGCCTCGCCGGCGAACCAGGCCGACCTGGCCAGTTCATCGTCCCAGTAGTCGATATGGGCCTTCAGCTGCGGATCGATGAACCCGCTCTGGGCCTTGTTGGCCACGGCCTTGACCAGCCCGCGCAGCAGGCCCGGCGCCCGGGTGGGCAGGGCGGTGAACACCAGCTTCAGCAGCAGCGGCGTCATCGCCGAGCCCTCGGCATAGTGCAGCCAGTAGGTGTAGCGCAGGCGCTCGGCGGTTCCGGCCGGCGGGATCAGCCGGCCCTGGCCGTAGGTGTCGAGGATGTAGTCGATGATCGCCCCGGTCTCGGCGATGACCTTGCCGTTGTCGGTGATCACCGGCGACTTGCCCAGCGGGTGGATGGCCCGCAGCTCCACCGGGGCCAGCATGGTCTGGGGGTCGCGCTCATAGCGCTTGACCTCGTAGGGAACGCCCAGCTCCTCCAGCAACCAAAGCACCCGCTGGCTGCGGGAATTGTTCAGGTGATGGACGATGATCATGGCGTGAGGGCTCCGCTTTTGCCCCAGAGTGGCGGGGCGCCGCGCGCGTCAGTCAAGGTGGGATCGGCGCCTGGCTTCGTCGAGGCCCATAACCCACCGCGTTAGGGAGCGCGCGGCGGGGCCCAGTCAGAGCCGCGCACGACGCCGACAAGGCGCACATAGTCGGTGGCCGGGGCCTTGGGATCGTCGGGGACAAAGTTCTGACCCATGGTGGTCGTCACGGTCACGAAATCCGGGCCGGTCGCATAGGGCGACCCCGGCGCGGCCAGGTCGAACAGGGTGACGCTGCCAGGCGTCGTGGCGGCGCGCAGGTCGGCCGAGCCCTCGACCTTGATGATCGGGCCGTCGGCGTTGAACTGGTCCATGCGCATCATCTTTACGCCGGTGGGCAGGGGCGCGGGGATGACCACGGTGCTGTCGAGCAGCACCAGCGCGATGCTGACCATCGACTTGGCGGCCGGCAGAGTCGACTGGCGCACGCGGGCGGCGAACGGCGGGGCCTTGTTCACCGGGGCCTGCAGCACGTGATAGACGCCCCACAGCCCATAGGCCGGGCGATCGCCCAGCGCGCCGGACGTCACCAGGTGCTCATAGCCGGCGAAGATGGTGCTCTCGCGATTGCCGCCCCCCGCGCGCTGGGTCAGGCCGGCCTTCAGGGCCGCGCGGGTGACCGGATCGCCGCCGGAAGAGGCGTTCAGCCACAGCAGAGCCAGAGCCGCGCGGTCCTTTTCGGTTTTGACGGCCGCGAAGTCTTCAGCGCTGGGCTTGGCGCCGGCGGCGGTCAGCCAGTCCAGCAGCAACGGCCAGTCCTGAATGGCGTCCAGACCCCAAAAACGGATGCGTCTATCGGCCGGCAGGGTCTGGTTGAGAGCGCGGATCTTGCGGATCTTGTCTTCGAACAGCTGGTTGCCCCACTGGGCGGTGTTGGTCCAGAAATCGAACACCCGGTCCAGATCGGCCTCGTCGCCGGTGGCCAGATAGCGGTTGAAACGCTCGGCCTGGACCGGATCGATCTCGGCCACATAGTCCCTCAGCCCCACCCGGCGATTGAGCTGCGTCAGCAGTTGCAGGTCGATGGCCTGGGGCGCCGCGGCGCCATGGCTCTCGCCCAGCAGGATCAGCCGGGCGCCATAGAGATCGGCCGGCAGGTTCAGACTCAGCGGACCGGTCACCGGGCCCGAGGCGACGATGTGGGCTTTCAGATAGTCGACCTTGGCCGGCTCGATCGTCTCGACCAGGGCCTCGGCGGGCAGGGGCGGCGGCATCTGGGCGCGGGCGGCGGCGGCCGGGGCGAGGGCGACAAGCAGGGCGGTGAGGAAAAGGCGCATGGCCTTTTAACGCACGCCCTGCGCGAGCTTTCAATCGGGCGCGAACCGCACCGCAGCCATGACGACGAGAGTGATCGTTTGCAGGAACAGGATGAGCATCAGCCAGGCGCTGAAGGGCTGCTTGCGGGTCTTGTGGCGCAGGGTGTGGCGGGCCAGGAGGGCGGCCGGGCTGCCGCCCAGGGCCGCCAGGGTCAGCAGGGTGCGTTCGGGGATGCGCCGCTCGCGCCGTCGCGCCGCCGCCTTGTCCCAGCCGAAGACGGCGAAGGTCAGCAGATTGATTCCCAGGATGGCGATGGCGAGCAGCAGCATCAGGACGCGTCGAGCGGCCGCAGATCCGGCTCCACCCAGCCGCGCCGGGCCTCGACGCTGAACAGCCGTTCGCGCGACCAGAAGGTCAGCGGCCAGGCCTTGTCGCCCATCGGGGTGGCCAGCAGGCGGGCGGCGGCTTCGCTGTCGCCGAGGCCGGGCGGCAGGGCGGCGACGAAGGCGCGGATGGCGGTAAGATAGGCTTGGGTGATGGTCTCGTGATAGCCGCTGGTATCGTCATTCACCCCGCCGACGGCGACGTTGTAGCTGCGGATGATCTCCGGCATGTCGCGCTCCAGCCCGGCGTCACGGGTGCGCACCAGCCGCAGGGTGGCGGTCAGATGCGCGGCATGGGTCCACTGGTCCTTGGGCAGGGAGTGGTCCAGCAGGCGCGCGGCGAGGGCGGCGACTTGCGCGTCGGTGTAGGTCATCAGCGCAGCTTAGCGGGGGCGGCGGGCCGGCTCAATTGGGGCTCGTAACACCCTCGCGATGATCGCGCCGTTCAGGGGCGGGATCGTCAAGAGGGGGTGCTGGCGGGCACAGACCTTCAATAAATTCAGAAATCTTGCCTTCCTGGGCCTTGCGCCCAGGATCCACGGTTCAGGAGCCGCTGAGTTGGGTCCGGATTCTGGGCCTTTCAGCCTCAAACAGCTCAAGACATCAGAGCCTGCCGCTGGCATGGGTCCTGGGCACAAGGCCCAGGAAGGCAGGGTCTTTTAGCGCCTTGATCCATGGGCGACGGTCCCGCCCTGCGGGGGCGGGACCGTCGCGGCTGCGTCGCCGCTAGTAGCTTTGCAGCGGCCGCACATCCAGCGCTTCAGCCGGGGCGATGGCGATGGCCTGGGCCGCCGCCAGGGCGCCGGCTGAGGTGGTGTAGTAGGGCACCTTCATCATCAGGGCGGTGCGGCGGATCTCGAAGCTGTCTTCCAGGGCCTGCTTGCCTTCGGTGGTGTTGAACACCAGCTGCACGCCGCCGTTCTTCATCAGGTCGACAATGTGCGGCCGGCCTTCCAGCACCTTCTTGACGTAGTCGACCTCGATGCCCTGGGTGGCCAGATAGGCGCGGGTGCCTTCGGTGGAGATCACCGTAAAGCCGGCCGCCTGCAGCAGGCGCACGGGCTCGACGATCCACGGCTTGTCGCTTTCCTTGACCGAGACGAAGGCGGTGCCTTCGCGGGGCAGGGTGACGCCGCCGCCCAGCTGGCTCTTGGCGAAGGCGCGGGCGAAGGCGGGGGCCATGTCGGCCTCGCCCTCGCGCTTCCAGTCCAGACCCATGACCTCGCCGGTCGAGCGCATTTCCGGGCCCAGCACCGTATCGACGCCGGCGAAGCGGGCGAACGGGAAGACCGCTTCCTTGACCGCGATATGGTCATAGGGCTTGTCGACCAGGCCAAAGCTTTTCAGCGTCTCGCCGGCCATGATCCTGGCGGCGATCGCGGCCACCGGCTGACCAATCGTCTTGGCCACGAACGGCACCGTGCGCGAGGCGCGGGGGTTCACTTCCAGCACATAGATGCGCGGGTTGGCCGAGTGCGGCTCCTCGATGGCGAACTGCACGTTCATCAGGCCGCGCACGTTGAGGGCCAGGGCCATCTTGACGGTCTGGCGCTTCAGTTCTTCCACGGTCTCAGCGCTGAGCGAGAAGGGGGGCATCGAACAGGCGCTGTCGCCCGAGTGGACGCCGGCTTCCTCGATATGTTCCAGCACCCCGGCCACGAACACGTCGGTCCCGTCGCACAGGGCGTCGACGTCCACTTCCGTGGCGCGGCTCAGATAGTGGTCCAGCAGGATCGGGTGCTCGAACGAGATCTCGCCGGTGTTGAGGATGTAGCGTTCCAGCTGCTCGTGATCGCGGATGATCTCCATGCCGCGGCCGCCCAGCACGTAGGACGGGCGCATCACGAACGGGAAGCCGATCTCTTCGGCGGCCACGCGGGCCTCGTCCCAGGTGCGGGCGATGGCGTTTTCGGGCTGGGCGATCTTCAGGCCGTCCAGCAGCTGCTGGAAGCGCTCGCGGTCCTCGGCCAGGTCGATGGCGTCGGGGCTGGTGCCCAGGATCGGCACGCCGGCCTCTTCCAGGGCGTGGGCCAGCTTGAGCGGCGTCTGGCCGCCGAACTGCACGATGACGCCGGCCAGGGTCCCGTTGCTCATCTCGACATGCAGCAGTTCCAGCACGTCCTCGGCCGTCAGCGACTCGAAATACAGGCGGTCGGAGGTGTCGTAGTCGGTCGAGACGGTCTCGGGGTTGCAGTTGACCATGATCGACTCGATGCCGATCGCATCCAGGGCGAAGGCCGCGTGGCAGCAGCAATAGTCGAACTCGATGCCCTGGCCGATGCGGTTGGGACCGCCGCCCAGAATGACCGCCTTCTTGCGGTTGGTCGGCAGGCTTTCGCACTCGGGAACCTGGCCCAGGGCGCCGGTCTCATAGGTCGAATACATGTAGGGCGTGGTGGCGGCGAACTCGCCGGCGCAGCTGTCGATGCGCTTATAGACCGGGCGCACGTTCAGGTCCTGGCGGGCCAGGCGAACGGCCTTCTCGGTCGAGCCGGCCAGCTTGGCCAGGCGGGCGTCGGAGAAGCCTTGCGCCTTCAGGGCGCGGAACCCCTGGGCGTCGGTGGGCAGGCCGCCGGCCCGGATCCAGCCTTCCTGGCGGATCAGCTCGGCGATCTGGCGCAGGAACCAGGGCTCGTAGGAACAGGCGGCGTTGACCTCTTCCACGGTCAGGCCGTGGCGGAAGGCCTGGGCGATGACGCGGATGCGGTCGGGGGTGGGCATGCCCAGGGCGCGGATCACCGCGGCCTTGCCGGCGTCGGGATCGTCGGCGCCGTGGATCTCGATTTCGTCAAAGCCGGTCAGGCCGGTTTCCAGACCGCGCAGGGCCTTCTGGACGCTTTCCTTGAAGGTGCGGCCGATGGCCATCACCTCGCCGACCGACTTCATGGCGGTGGTCAGGCTGGCTTCCGAACCCGGATACTTCTCGAAGGCGAAGCGCGGGATCTTGGTGACCACATAGTCGATGCTGGGCTCGAACGAGGCCGGGGTGGCGCCGCCGGTGATGTCGTTCTTCAGCTCGTCCAGGGTGTAGCCGACGGCCAGGCGCGCGGCGACCTTGGCGATCGGGAAGCCTGTGGCCTTGGAGGCCAGGGCCGAGGAGCGCGACACCCGCGGGTTCATCTCGATCACGACCATGCGGCCGTCGGCCGGATTGACCGCGAACTGGACGTTGGAGCCGCCGGTCTCGACGCCGATCTCGCGCAGCACGGCGATCGAGGCCGCGCGCATCCACTGATATTCCTTGTCCGTCAGGGTCAGGGCCGGCGCGACGGTGATGCTGTCGCCGGTGTGGACGCCCATGGGGTCGATGTTTTCGATCGAGCAGACGATGATGCAGTTGTCAGCGGTGTCACGCACCACCTCCATCTCGTACTCTTTCCAGCCCAGGACGCTCTCTTCGATCAGCACCTCGGTGGTCGGCGACAGGTCGAGCCCGCGCAGCACGATCTCCTCGAATTCCTCGAGATTATAGGCGATGCCGCCGCCGGTGCCGGCCAGGGTGAAGCTGGGGCGGATGATGGCGGGCAGGCCGACAAAGGCCAGGCCTTCGCGGGCCTCGTCCATGTTGTGGGCGGCCTTGGACTTGGGGCTTTCGAGGCCCAGCTTGTCCATGGCGTCGCGGAATTTCTGGCGGTCCTCGGCCTTGTCGATGACCTCCGCTTTCGCCCCGATCATCTCGACGCCGAACTTGGCCAGGGTGCCATTGGCTTCGAGCGCCAGGGCGGTGTTCAGGGCCGTCTGGCCGCCCATGGTGGGCAGCAAG
This sequence comes from Caulobacter sp. FV2ps19, assembly GCF_058681035.1. Lineage (NCBI taxonomy): Bacteria > Pseudomonadati > Pseudomonadota > Alphaproteobacteria > Caulobacterales > Caulobacteraceae > Caulobacter > Caulobacter sp. FV2ps19. The sequence goes on from NZ_CM178729.1 coordinate 1,486,302, forward strand.
GCGTCAGGGCGTTCCTTTTCGATGATCTTGGCGACCATCTCCGGGGTGATCGGCTCGATATAGGTCGCGTCGGCCACGTCCGGGTCGGTCATGATCGTGGCGGGGTTGGAATTGACCAGGATGATCCGGTAGCCCTCGGCGCGCAAAGCCTTGCAGGCCTGGACGCCGGAATAGTCGAACTCGCACGCCTGGCCGATGACGATCGGACCGGCGCCGATGATCAGGATCGAGGAGATGTCTGTTCTTTTAGGCATAGGAAACTCGCGCGCAGAGACACGGTCGCGCACATCCGCGCGCCCGCTGCCGACCATCTTGCAGGTTAAGGCGCCCGTTTAGAGACGGAGTCGGGTCGGCGCAAGTCCCGAACCCGGGTGTGGGGTTAACGGGGTTTTGGGCGAACGCGGCTCGCTGTCGCGCAGGCTGATCTGACAGGCCGATCCCGTCAGGCCGCCGGGCGCGTCCGGCCTTGCAGACGGCGCGGGTCGTCCAACGGGCGGGCGTCGTCGAAACGCCGCCGCGCTAGGACAAGGCGCGTGAAATCGGACTCACGCGCCTTGCTCTAGATTTTTGTTTTCGCGCCGCTTTCGCGGAAAACCGGCGTCCACTTTTCCGCGCGACGCTTTAGTTCTGAACGTGGTCGACCGGCGGGGCTTCCACCGGAACTTCCGGGGCGTTCCAGGCCTTTCCCGTCGAGGCGCGCTCATAGCCCAGCTTGAACAGCGCCTCGCGCGTGGAGGCCTTGAAGTCCAGGCCCGAGGTGTCGAGGTCGACGCCGTCGGGAATGGCGGCAAACAGCAGGCCGCCGCCATTGCGACGGGCGAAGGCGGCGCTGGCGGACAGGTGGGTGCGCAGCAGGGCCTTGCTCATGGTGGCCCAGGACCGGCTGATGATCGACAGGGTGCCGCCCGGGGTGAAGGCGAATTCGCCGCCGATCTTGCCGTTGACGATCACCCGGATATTGCCCGGCCGGGCGACGCCCTGTTCGGGCGTGGTCCACAACAGAAGGGCTTCGGGGGCGACGAAGAACGGAATGGTGACGCCGCCGTCGACATGCATCTCCGACAGTTTGCGGCCCTCGCCCTCGACCTCGACCAGGGTGGGCGGGAAGACGCCGGGGATGCTGGAGGAGGCGACCAGCACGTTCTGGAACAGTTTCAGCGCCGCCTCGTCGCCGCGCGAGGCGATGGCCCCCATGTCCCAGATCACCGTCTGCTCGGTGTCGAGATTGGTGGTGGCGATCAGCAGCCGCCGGCCCCGGGCGTGCTCGACGGCGACGGCGTACAGGAGCGGCGGATCGACATATTTCTCCACCAGGTCGCTCAGGGCCTCGGTGTTGTAGAAGCCGGGCCGGTAGAAGATGTCCAGGCCCCGGCGCTTGAGGATCTTGCCCGCCGCGTCGCCGGTATAGGCCTGGGTCAGGCGCTTGTCCCAGTCGGGGCCGAGGAAGGCGAAGGGGGCGGTCAGGGCCCCGGTGCTGACCCCGGTGACGATGTCGAACTCGGGCCGATCGCCGGCCTTGGTCCAGCCCACCAGCACGCCGGCCCCATAGGCGCCGTTGGAGCCGCCACCCGAGATGGCCAGCACATCGAAGGCCTTCTGGTGGCTGACCCGGTTCCGGGCGGCTTCGGCGAAGCGGACGGCGGCGCCGGCGTCGCTGGCGTTGAAACGGATGCCGGTCAGGCCCTGCGGGGCGACGCCGGTGATCTCGGTGGCGGTGAAGGCGTTGCGGGGCAGCGAGCCGCAGGCGGCCAGGGTCAGGCCAGCCAGCAGGATGATCAGGAGCCGGGCTATGCGCATGCCGTTCAACCGGGTCTGTGAGGATGGCGGCAGACTATAAGCCGTCGGCCAAAACGCAAATAGGCCGGCGCAAGCGCCGGCCTATAGGAAGCTTTGAAGGGCCGCAGCGAACCACGGCCTTCTGACTGGATTAAGCTTGCAGCTGGCCAGCGGACATCTTGCCGCTGCGCTTGTCTTGTTCCAGTTCGTAGGTGATCTTTTGACCTTCGTTCAGCGTGCGCATGCCCGCGCGCTCAACGGCCGAGATGTGCACGAAAACGTCCGAGCCGCCGTCATCCGGTTGGATGAAGCCGAAGCCCTTGGTGCCGTTGAACCACTTAACGGTGCCGGTAGCCATGGTGTGATAGTCCTTTGGATAGTAGTCGCCGCCGGAAGCGTTCCGTTCGTCGATCAAAGTTCGTTGGGGATCGGTAGGCGCGTCCGGCGCTTCCTCGAAGGAAGCATGGAATAGCAGGCCGAACGGCAGCGAATTCGATAGGACGATAATGGGGGCATAAGCGCGCGCCAGCAAGGGGAATCTTGGACGAGGCCTTTTGGGTCCGCCCAGCGCGAATTTCACGCCCCTTCGGGACGCCGTTCGCGAGGCCTTGCGGACGCCTTTATTGCGAGTCATTCTCAAAAAACGATCCAGACTCAGGAGGCGAGAATGGTGCTGAGAACGACGGGCGCGAGCTGGTTGACCCTGATGATGCGCGCCGAGCGAGCCCGGCATCCCAATTGGGGCGTCGACACCGACTGGCTGCTGTACGGGCCGGAGGATCCCGACGTGGTGGCGGACGAGAACGACCCGCCCCAGCAGCTGCTGGCGGCCGAATAGGGCGATCAGGTCAGGGCCTTGCGGGCCGCCTCCCAATATTGGGCGCCGGTGATCAGGGTGATGACGGCGGCCAGCCACAGCAGGCCGTGGATCGCCAGGGTGGCGGGGCCGACCACGTCAGGGGTGTCGGGCAGGCCGAAGGCCGACCACGAGGCCAGCACCATTTCCGCGCCGATCGCCACCAGCTGCAGGGTGGTCTTCCACTTGGCCAGCACGGTGACGGGCAGTTTCAGGCCCTTGCCGGCTCCCACTTCGCGCAGGGCGCTGACGGCGAATTCGCGAAACAGGATCAGGCCGGCCGGCAGCACGATCATGGCGTTGGGACCCAGCGCCATCAGGCCCAGCAGGGCGCCGCAGACCAGGATCTTGTCGCCGATGGGGTCGAGGATCGCCCCCCAGACCGTGACCGCGTTCAGCTTGCGGGCCAGCCAGCCGTCGAAGAAATCGGTGACGGCGGCGACCACGAAGGCCCAGAACGCCCAGCGTTCCAGCCGCAGCTGGTCCTGGGCCGTCAGGCGCTCGCTGAGCCAGGGCACGGCCCCCGCCGCAGCGGCCAGGGCCACGAACATGAACAGCGCCAGGACCAGGCGCGAGGCGGTCAGGATGTTGGGAAGATTCTTCATGATCCGGTTCTAACGCGGCAAACGGGCAAAGGGCTATGGGTTCGCCCGAAAGCACATTGGGCCGAGTTGGTCGTTTTTGCGTGACGTCTGGCCGAAACCGGCTTGCTATACAACCTTGAGAGATTGCACCGAATCTCGCCACCGACGGCCATTCGTCAGCATGGACATTCTCGATCGCTTTGCAGCCAGGATCCGCAAGAGCGTGAATTCCGTTCGCGGGCGTCTGGTGCTGCTGACGATCAGCCTGTTGATTCCGACCGTCTTGGCCATCGCCTTTCTGTTGGCCGGCGCCGAGCGTAAGGGTCGCGATCAATTGCAGGAGCAGTTGTTGACGACCGCCAGGGCGCTTTCAGGCGCCGCGGATCGCCAGGCTTCGGTGGGCATCGCGATTGTTGAAACCTTGGCTAGCGACCAGGCGCTCTTGGACGGTGACTGGAAGGCGTTCGACGCGCGCGCACGCCGGGTCGTGGTGGGGCGCGACGGCCGGGTGGTGATCACCAGAATCAACAAGCCGCAAGGCGGCCAGCAGGTCGTAAACACCGGTATCCCTTACGGGGCGCCTCTGCCTCAGGTTCACATTCCAGCGGAGGCGGTTCGCGACTTCAACGCTGGTGTGACCCGGGTGAGCAATCTGTCGCCGGGTCTTTCCGCCCAAAGGCCCGCGATCCTGGTCAGTACGGCCGTGACCATAGAGGGCGACGTCTATGTCGTGAGCTATGTGATCGAGGCCGCATGGTTCCTCTCGGTGTTTCGGGAGCAGCGCGTGCCCGACACCTGGGTGGCCAGCCTTTTGGATCGCAAGCAGAAGATCATTGCCCGGTCGGTCGAGCAGGAGCGGTGGGTTGGCCATGAGGTCGCGGGCGACAAGTTCCAGACCCTGCGGCAGTCCGACGAGGGCGTCGTGGCCGGCCCGTCGCTGGATCGTATCGAGAGCCTGGGAGCCCATGTCCGCTCGCAAAAGACCGGCTGGACTCTGTTGGTCACCATCCCGCGTACCGAACTGGCGCGGGCGAGGACCCCTTCAGCCTTCGCGGCGGCCGGCGTTTTCCTGTTCCTTCTGGCCCTGGGTCTTGGCCTGGCGCTGTTCTTGTCGCGCGGGATCAGTCGTGAGGTCGGGCAATTGGCCGCCGCCGCCCGCGCCATCGGCCATGGCGGTCAGGTCGTCATGCCGCCGCACGGCGGCCTGGAGGAGATCGACACGATCGGCGCGGCGCTCAGCGCCGCCTCCGGCGAGCTGCAGGTCCGCGAACAGCACCACACCCTGATGATCAACGAGCTGAACCACCGGGTGAAGAACACCCTGGCCACGGTTCAGGCCCTGGCCCGCCAGACCTTCGGCAAGGCTGACACCCGCTCGGTCGAGGTGTTTACCGACCGGCTGGTCGCCCTGTCGGGCGCGCATGACCTGCTGACGCGCGGCGGCTGGCGCGAGGCGGATCTGGGCGAGTTGATGGCGGTCTGCATGGCCGCCCATGGCGGGCGGATCCAGCGGGCCGGGCCGGCGGTCTCGCTGGATCCGCACACGGCGGTGTCCCTGTCGATGGTGTTCCACGAACTGGCCACCAACAGCGCCAAATATGGCGCCCTGTCGGCGCTGGCGGGTGTTGTCAGCCTCGTGTGGCGGATCGACCCGGAGACCCGGATCCTGACCCTCACCTGGACCGAGACCGGCGGTCCGCCGGTCACCGCGCCGGGCAAGCCCGGCTTTGGCACCCGCCTGATCGACGGCTCGATCCGTCGCGAACTGAAGGGCGAGGCCCGGTTTGATTTCCGTCCCGAAGGGCTGGCGTTCGAGGCCGCCCTGCCGTTGCCGCTGGTGGGCGGCGGGCGCTGGGTCAATCCTCGCTAGGGCCCGGCCCGTCCTGTCTCACGCCGTTGACCACGGTGTAACAGCGGCGCTTGCCCAGTTCCGTACCGCAAAAGCCGGGCTCTTCGGCCCCGTCATGCAGCGCCACCCAGCGATCGCGCCGGCACTGGAACCAGGCGCGCTGGAAGGCCAGATGCTCGACGTCCTCGGGGAACACCGGGACATCGTCCACCGAATAGAACCGCACCATGCCGGTCAGGCCGCCGAAGCTGCCGCGTCCATTGACCAGGCCGCACACCTGACCGGTTCGGGTCATCCATACCGCGCCCAGGTCCAGCGGGTTGGTCTGGTTCAGCCGGGCCTTCAGCCCGACCCGCACCTGGCTCCAGGCGGCCCGGGCCCGGGGCCGCTCGTCCAGCAACTGGCGCGGGGTCGGCGGCGGCAAGGGGGCCTGGGCCCGCTCGAACGCCACCAGGTCGGCCACCGCATAGGCCAGGCCGCCCAGCAGGCCCGTCACCACGACGATCGAGATCAGCCGCGCCACTCGCGGCGTGCGGCGCGGCCGGTCCCAGACGGGCAAGGTCATCGGCGTACTCCCCAGCGGCGACGCCGAACTTTGGGGCGGCCCTTGAGGTTTGACAAGTGTAAAAGATTACGGGTCTAAATTTTAAGCCTTGCACGATCAAGGGGCCGGTGAGGGGGCTATCGCCTATCGGAGATAACGCCTGGACGGTGTTCTAAGAAATCCCGCCTTCCTGGGCCTTGTGCCCAGGACCCATGTTGGAGGCCGGTTGCGATGACGGTGTCTTGCGCGGCTGACCGGCCCAGAACGCAGACTCAAACTCGCATCAGTGGCGGCATGGGTCCTGGGCACAGGGCCCAGGAAGGCGAAGTTGTTTGGCGCCCGATCCCTATGCGATAGCCCTCGGGGAAGCGCGGGAGAGGGGAGCCTAGTCCGGTCGCGTCCCGTCCGGCGCGCCGTCCTCGTCCTCCTCGTCGCGGGCGGTCGACTCCGCGCGCGGCGGCGGCGGCGGGTCGGCGGTCAGGAAGGCGCCCAGCAGCATCATCATGCCGGCCAGCGGCGCCAGGGCCCGCTTGGACCGCTTGGCGTTGCGGATCGCCCAGGCGGCCACCGGCGCCAGGGCGGCGATGACGGCCAGGGCGATCAGGGCGGCGGTCAGGTCGGGCATACGCTCAGAAGTGGTCACGCCCGGCCCGGGCGCAAGGCCCGCGCCCCGGCGCCAAAGTTATCCACAGGGGCAAGGTCCGTTTTCAGCGCCCATCCCGTCGCGATCCAGCCCTCGCGCCCGGCGTGGCCGGGACCGAGGTCCTCGACCCCTCGCTGACCCTTTATCCCCCTAGTTTTGGAAATGGAGTCATTTTAAATCAGAGGTTTATAAGAAAATGCCGGTTTCTTATCCCCGCTCCCCGGGGGCGCCTCACACTGGGGGCATGACCCAGACCCTGACCCAAACCTCCGCCTCCGCCCCCGCCTCGTCCCTGAACGCCTGGCGCGATCGTCTGCTGGTCAAGCTGATGGCCGCCCTCGACGCGGCCTGGGACATTATCGACACCAGCGACGACCCGGCCGCGGTCCGTAAGGCCCGTGACCGCGCCAAGGCCTGCGCCGAATTCGCCGCCGCAGCGCGCAAGGTCGCCGCCCTGGCCCTGCCGACCACGGCCTCACGCCCGGCCGGCGGACGGACGGGCCTGGTCGAAGCGGCCGAAACTGCCCCGACCCGCAAGCTGGACCAGCTGAAAGGCGGCGGGCGAGGGCGATTGTAGGCGACCGTCCCTAGCTGGCTCGGGCGAAGCCGGCCTGGGCCCGGGCGCCGCCCGCGCGGTGGGCCGGGGCGGTGTCGAGCATCGTGAAGCGCGAGACGACAGTGGCCAGATCGCGGGCCTCGTGGGTCACGGCGTGGCTGGCGGCGGTGGCCTCTTCCACCATCGCGGCGTTCTGCTGCACCACCTGATCCATCTGGTTGATGGCGGTGTTGACCTCGCCAAGACCGGTGGATTGTTCCTGAGCGGACACGGTGATCTCGGCGACCAGGGCGTCGATCTCGGCGACCTTCTCCACGATCGATTTCAGGGCCTTGCCGGTTTCGCCCACCAGGTTGACGCCTCGGGTGACGCCTTGGGACGAGGTCGAGATCAGGGTCTTGATTTCCTTGGCGGCCTCCGCCGACCGCTGGGCCAGGGCGCGGACTTCCTGGGCCACGACCGCGAAGCCGCGGCCCGCATCGCCGGCCCGCGCGGCTTCGACGCCGGCGTTCAGAGCCAGAAGGTTGGTCTGGAAGGCGATCTCGTCGATGACGCCGATGATCTGGGTGATCTGCTGGGACGAGGCCTCGATCTGGGCCATGGCCTCGACCGCCTGGGCCACCACCTGGCCGGAATGCTCCGCCTCGCCGCGGGTCAGCGACACCGCGGCATTGGTGTCGCGGGCGCTCTGGGCCGACCGCTTGACGGTGGCGGTGATCTCATCGAGCGCCGCCGCGGTCTGTTCCAGGCTGGCGGCCTGCTGCTCGGTGCGGCGCGCCAGATCGTCGGACGCCCGGGCGATGTCGTCGGTCCCGGCGTGGATCGCCGAGGCGCCGGCCGAGACCTGGGCCAGGGCCGCATGCAGGGATTCGGCGGCCGCGTTGAAGTCGACGCGCAACTGGTCCAGCGAGGGCATCAGTTCGCGCTGCACCCGGGCCGTCAGATCCCCCTCGGCCAGCTGCGCCAGGGCCGCGCCGACAAAGGCGACATTGGCCATTCGCGTCGTCAGGTCGGTGGCGAACTTGATGATCTTGATGACCTTTCCCTCGCCGTCGAAGATCGGGTTGTAGGACGCCTCCAGCCAGATCTCGCGTCCGCCCTTGCCCAGCCGGCGAAACTCATCGGCCAGGAACTGCCCCTGGCGCAGCTTGTCCCAGAAATCGGCATAGACTTGGCTGGCCGCATAGGCGGGTTCGGCCAGGATCCGGTGATGTTGGCCGACCAGCTCTTGCCGGCTGTAGCCGGTGACCTTTTGGAAGTTTTCGTTGGCCTCGACGATGACGCCGGTCAGGTCGAACTCGATCACCGCCTGCGACCGGAAGATGGCCTGCAGCACGCTGGCGTCCTCGGCGGCCTTGAGGTTTTCCCTGGTGGTGTCCAGCGCCAGCTTGACGACCTTGACCACCTTGCCGCCGGCCCCCAGCACGGGGGTGTAGGAGGCCTGCAGCCAGATCTCCCGGCCGCCCTTGGCCAGCCGCTTGTACTGGCCGGAGTCAAATTGCCCCGCGCCCAGGCGCGCCCAGAAATCCTTGTAGTCCTGGCCCTGAACATCGCGAGGATCAACGAAGAGGCTGTGATGCTGGCCCTCGATCTCGGCCAGGGCGTAGCCCACGGTCTCGCAAAACAGCGGGTTGGCGGTGAGGATCTTGCCGGTGGGCGTGAATTCGATGATCGCGAAAGATTTCTTGAGCGCCTCGAGCGTCGCGCCCGCGTCGTTCGACCAGGGGAGGGTGGCCATCTTCAGTCTTGCCTCAATGCGGGCGGTATCGCAGGAACGCGTCGCCAGTCTCGCGGTCGACGGGCCAGAGCCCCGACGCTGTCATAGAGCGCCGCAAGACTTAACAAGGCGCCAAACTGTTGAGCACACAGGCGTTTTTGGGGGGGGGAACGGTCAGTGGCAAGTTGTCGCAGGGCTTGCTCGGGGAACGAAGGCTTGAGTTGCTCACCGCGGGCGGAACGCGTGCGGCAAGACCAGTTGGCGCGAGGGCGCCGGTGCAACACGCCTGACAGCGGCCGCCTTTTCGCGTATAAACCCTGGCATGACCAAGGTGGCGAAAACTCCGCCCGCAGGGGCGTCTCAAACGGTTCGTGACGCGAGCACCGGCCAGTTTGTGACCGTACGCGGCGTCGGCGCCCTGAAGGGCCAATTGGCGCTCAAGAAGGGTGTGGACCTGACCAAGCCGATCGCGTCGCAGGCGCTGAAGGGCGCGCGGTCGCCGGCCAAGGCTCCGCTCTAGATCTTGCCGGGACTGCTGCTCGACACCCATGCCTTGTACTGGCTTGTGAGTGGAGACCAGCCCCTGTCGGATGCGGCCCTGACCCAGATCCTCAAACGCCTGCGCGGGCTCTCCTTCTCCCCTCTGGGGCAGGGCTATCGCATATGGGTTGCTGACGGACCCAAGCCTTTAACAAACTCAAAAATCTTGCCTTCCTGGGCCTTGTGCCCAGGACCCATGTTTGAGGCAGGCTTTGATTTGGGCGCTATTCGCGGCTGAACGGCCCGTAACACCGACCCAAGTCCGCATCCGCGGCGCCATGGGTCCTGGGCACAAGGCCCAGGAAGGCTGGGTCTTTTAGCGCCAGATCCATATGCGATAGCCCTGCCTTGCGGGAGAAGGTGGCTCGCGTCAGCGAGACGGATGAGGGGTTGAAAACCCTGTCCGGTTAGGCCTGCGCGACCCCTCATCCGGCGCTGCGCGCCACCTTCTCCCGCAGGGGGAGAAGGGCCCTCACCCCTTCCGGAAGAACCCGTGGATGCGCTCGGCCAGGGCCTGGCTGACGCCGTCGACCTTGATCAGGTCTTCCACCCCGGCGCGGCCGACGCCCTTGGCCGAGCCGAAGGCGTGCAGCAGGGCCTTCTTGCGGCCGGGGCCGACGCCTTCGATCTCGTCCAGGGGGTTCTTCTTCAGGTCCATGCTGCGGCGGGTGCGGTGGGCGCCGATGGCGAAGCGGTGGGCCTCGTCCCGCAGGCGCTGCAGGTAGTACAGAACCGGCGACTTGGGCTCGAGCATGAACGGCGTGTTGCCTGGCATGAAGAACCGCTCCAGTCCGGCGTCGCGGTCAGGACCCTTCGCAACCCCCACCACGGCGATGTCGTCGACGCCCAGCTCGGTCATGATCTCGATCGCCGCGTCCAGCTGGCCCTTGCCGCCGTCGACCAGCACCAGATCGGGCCGGGCGCTGCTGTCGCCGCCTTCCTCTTCCTTGACCAGGCGGGCGAAGCGGCGTTTCAGCACCTCCTTCATCATGCCGTAGTCGTCGCCGGGGGTGAGCTCGGTGTCCTTGATGTTGAACTTGCGGTACTGGCCCTTCATGAAGCCCTCGGGCCCGGCCACGATCATGCCGCCCACGGCGTTGGTGCCCTGGATGTGGCTGTTGTCATAGACCTCGATCCGCTCGGGCGGCGCGTCCAGGCCGAAGGCCTCGGCCACCCCGGCCAGGAGCTTGGTCTGGGCGCCGCCCTCGGCCATTTTTCGGCCCAGCGTTTCCTTGGCGTTGGTCAGGGCATGCTGCACCAGATCGGCCTTCTCGCCGCGCTTGGGCACGCTGATCTCGACCTTGCGGCCGCTCTTCAGCGCGAAGGCCTCGGCCAGCAGGGCGGCCTCGGCGGGCTCGATATTGGCCAGGATCAGGCGTGGAATGGGCTTGTCGTCGTAGAACTGGCCCAGGAACGCGGTCATGGCCTGGGCCGCCTCGCTGACCCCTTCCTCTTCCGCCGCGCCGGTGATGCGGGGGAAATAGGCGCGGTTGCCCCAGTTCTGGCCGGCCCGGAAGAAGAACACCTGCACGCAGGCCTGGCCGCCCTCGATGTGCAGGGCCACCACGTCGGCCTCCTCGACCGTGTCGGGATTGATCTGGCTCTCCTGGGCCACGGCCGAGAGGGCGCGGATCCGGTCGCGCAGCTTGGCGGCGCGCTCGAACTCCAGGTCCTCGGCGGCGGCCTCCATGTCGGCGGCCAGGCCGGCCATCACCGCCCGCGACTTGCCGTTCAGGAAGGCCTCGGCCTGGTCGACCAGGGCCTGATAGTCGGGGATGCTGACCAGGCCGGTGCAGGGCGCCGCGCAGCGCTTAATCTGGTACAGCATGCAGGGCCGGTCGCGGCCCTCATAGACGCTGTCGGTGCACGAGCGCAGGAGAAACGCCTTCTGCAGGATGCTCAGGGTGCGGTTGACCGCCCAGGTGCTGGCGAAGGGCCCGAAATAGTCGCCCTTGATGGTGTGCGCGCCGCGATGCTTGCGCAGTTGCGGCGCGGCGTGATCGCGGCGGATCAGGATCTCGGGAAAGCTCTTGTCGTCGCGCAGCAGCACGTTGAAGCGCGGTTTCAGCGACTTGATCAGATTGATCTCGAGCAGCAGGGCGTCGGCTTCGGTGCGGGTGGTGACGAACACCATGGCCCGGGTGGCGTCGACCATGTGGGCGATGCGGTTGGTGTGGAAACGGCCCTGGGCGTACTGGATCACCCGCTTCTTGAGGCTCTTGGCCTTGCCGACGTACAGCACCTCGTCGTTGTCGCCGATCATCCGGTAGACGCCGGGCCCGTCGGGCAGGCGCGCGGCCTCGTCCTTGATCAGGGCGGCGCCGGTCAGGGCGGGGGCGTCAGAGGTTTCTGTGGGGATGTTGGTCACGCGGGTAGATATAGGCGAGTCCGGCGGATTCAGCGATCTTCGAGGGCGTGGAAGACGCGCAGGATGATCACTTGCCGCAGATGAACGTCGTATTGGATCACATACCCTGCCGACCCGAAAGGAACGACGAGTTCGCGCAGGCCCTCTGGGAGGCGCCGGCCTCTTTCGGGAAACTCTTCGAGGGACCTATAGGCGGTGACGATCGCATCGACGGCCTCGCGCGTGGCGTGAGGCGCGCGCTTTTCCAGCCATTGTCTAAGGCGGTTCAGGTCGCGTCTCGCCGTCGACGAGAATTGGATTGTCCTCATCCGCAAACGCGGGGGTGGGGCTCCGGTGGAGGAAGTTCGGCGTCGGTCCCCCAAGACCGCATCCATTGCTCAATATCTTCGAGAGGAATGCCGCCATTCCGCAAGGTCTCGTCCGCCTCACGACGAAGCTCCGCCCAATAGGCGTCGTCTTCCTTGCGTGGATCGAGCCCCGTGAAGGCGTCGAGCAGCTGGGTAGCGTACTCGTCCAGGCTCTTGCCGAGATCGTTGGACACGGCCTTCATCCGCTCGGCGAGCGCCGCATTGATCTTCAGGGTGTGATCACCATCGGCCATGTTCTAACTATGTTCCATTTCGGGTTTGTCGTCAACGCGCTCGGGCGCTATGACGCGCGCCATGACCACGCGCCCGCTCTTCGTCACCCCGCTGTATCAAGCCAGTCTCGCCGGCGAGAAGGGCTTCGAGACCTTCATCGACGATCTGCACGACGCCTGTATCGCCGTGGCCGAGGAGGACGAGGCCGGTCAGGCCTGGGCGGAACAGAAGGGCTATGGCGGCTACACCTCCTACGCCTCGCTGGACGACCTGCCCCAGCGCGACAGCCTGTTCGCCGATCTCAAGCGCAAGCTCGACAAGCATGCGGCGGCCTTCGCCAAGGATCTGTGTTTCGACCTGGCTGGCGGCAAGCTGGTAATGGACAGTTTCTGGATCAATATCCTCGATCCGGGCGGCCAGCACAGCGGCCATATCCACCCCCACAGCGTGATCTCGGGCACGGTGTACGTGACCATTCCGGCCGGCGCCTCGGCCCTGAAGTTCGAGGATCCGCGCCTGCCGATGATGATGGCCGCGCCCACCCGCCAGGCCGACGCGCCCGAGACCCTGCAGCCGTTCGTCTATGTGCAGCCGCAGGCGGGGACGATCCTGCTGTGGGAAAGCTGGTTGCGCCATGAGGTGACGCCAAACCAGGCCGACGAGCAGCGGATCAGCGTCAGCTTCAACTACGCCTGGCGCTAGCCTTGACGTAACGGCATGCTATGGGCTGGCTGAGCCCTTAAGACCGGCGGCCTTGGCGGCCCTGGTCGCCTCTGATGCATGGAGTGATCTTGAGCAAGACGGGTACGTCGTTCCTCGTGAACTTCGCGGTGGGGGCGGCCCTGCTGTATGTGTTCCGGGGTGTCCTGTGGCCCTTCGCCCTGGCCATGGTGCTGGGCATTCTGATCACCTCGCTGAGCGACCGCATCGTCAAGCTGTTGCCCAGGGCGCGCCGCTGGATGGTGTTCGCCATCACGGCCGTGATCGTGGGCGGGATCCTGGTCGCCAGCATCGCGGTGGTGATCGAGGGCGCCTCGCGGATCGTCGGCGAGATGCCGGCCCTGCTGGCCCGGATCGATCAGTTGCTGGGGATGATCCACCTGCCGCGCGGCGGAGCCCTCAGCCTGGACTCCCTGGCCCAGACCGTCGAGCTCGGCCCGTTCGCCGACCGCCTGCTGACCAGCGTGCAGGGGGCCACGGCGGGGCTGGGCCTGACCCTGCTGTTCCTGTTCTTCCTGCTGCTTTCGCGGCACATGATCGAGAAGCGCGTGGAGCTGATCATCGCCGCCCGCGGCGGTCGGGGCCTAGCCTCGGTTCTGGAGCGCAGCTTCACGGGCGTCGAGCGCTACATGTCGGTCCAGACGGCCACGGGCCTGATGATCGCCGTGGGCTCGGGCGTGGTGATGTTCGCCGTCGGCCTGGACAACGCCCTGTTCTGGAGCCTGGTGATCTTCCTGTTCGCCTATTTTCCGGTGCTGGGCGTGATCATCGGCAGCGTCGGGCCGACCCTGTTTGCCTTGCTGCAGTTTCCCGGCCTGACCCCGGCGATCACCGTCTTTGTCGGCATCCAGATTGTCTCGACCGTCGTCGGCAATCTGGTGCTGCCCAAGATGCAGGCCGACAGCCAGAATATCGACCCGGCCGCCAGCCTGATCGCGGTGGGCCTATGGACGGTGCTGTGGGGCGTGCCGGGCGCCTTCCTGGCCATCCCCCTGACCCTGGCCCTGATGTACGCCCTGGCCCAGTACGACGACCTGCGCTGGCTGGCCGTGCTGATCTCGCACGACGGCGACCCCACGCCGATGGAGGCGGCCGAGTAGGCGCTTGTCCTAGTCGTCCTGATCCAGCCGCAGCCAGTCCTCGACCGGCAAGCCATAGGCGCGGTCGAAGAACTCGGCCTGGAAGCGGAAGGGCAGGCCCGCTTCGCTGTTCCACAGCATCACGATCCCGGTCTTGGTGACCGGGTCGAACATCATGGTCGAGCGATAGCCGTTCACCGCTCCGCTGTGGCCCACCAGCCGGTGGCCCTTATAGGTGAAGCTGCGCATGGCCAGGCCATAGGCGGGCTTCAGCAGCGCCCGCCCGAACGCCGAATTGCCGTAGGCGCGTCCGGTATTGACCCGCGGCCGCTGGATCTCGGCCACGGCCGCGTCCGGCAGGACGGCCCCGGCCAGTCCCATCTGGGCCTGCATCCACGCCGCCAGATCCACGATGCTGGAATTGACCCCGGCGGCGGCGGGCACAAGGTAATAGGCCTCGACCAGCGGGGTCGTGCGGCCGTTGCGGGTGGGCTTGGCCCAGGACTTGGCGGCCTTCAGGCCTTCCATGCCGATGGTCGTGTGGCGCATGCCCAGCGGCTGGAACAGCCGCGCCTGCGCCTCGGCGGCGTAGGACTGGTGGGTGGCGGTCTCCACCACCTCGCGGATCGTGTCATAGGCGATGTTCTGATAGCTGTGGCAGACGCCGGGCGGGCACATCAGCGGCACGGTCCCCAGGCTCTGCCGGATCAGTTTCGGATCACGGCCGCCCTCCAGCCAGCCGTCATAGGCGTTCTTGGGCAGGCCGGTGCGCTGCGACAGCAACTCCTCGACCGTCAGGGTCTCCTGGGCGTCATTGGGCAGGCGCAGGCTGGTGTGGAACTTGCCCAGCGGATCGGTCAGCGACAGCACCCCGTGCTCGGCCAGCACGACGCTCAGGGTCGAGGCCACGGTCTTGGACAGCGAGGCCCAGCGAAACACCGTATCGGCCCCGATCCGCTCGCCGCCCTCGGGCGATGTCGAGCCATAGCCGCGCACGAACGACAGCCGGCCGTTCTCGACCACGGCCACGGCCAGGCCCTGCATGGCCTTGTCGGTCATCATCGTCTGCAGGCGGGCGTCCAGGGCGCGGTAGTTGATGTCGCCGCGCCACGCCTCGGGGGTCAGCGGCGGCTTGACGGGCGGCGGCGTGACAGGGGCGGCCGGCGCCGCGGCCGTCTCCTGAGGGGGTTTGGACGCGTGTGATCCCCGCCAGGCCACGACCCCCAGCGCCCCGGCCCCGACCGTCAGGACAAGCGCCGCGGCCGCCGCCACCCGCACGTCGCGCCAGGGGCGGGGCTGGGAGAGGGCGGTGCGGATCTTGTCGAAAGGGGTCATGCTTTGGGTCGTATCCCTCGTCGCGACGCCGAATCCGCGCCTTGGCCGTCCCTGAAGGGTCTTAGGCCTTCGTCGCGAGGGGGCAAGGTTTGAAGGCCCTATCCGGTGAGGAAACCTCAATGCGGGACAGGGAGCGGACAGCCGTCGCCGCGCGCGCCCTTTAAGCTGACACCGCCTCGATGGCGTCCGCCGCCCGGGACCGCCAGCCGCGTTCCAGGGTCCAGGCGGCGATGGCCAGCCACAGCAGGCCCAGGAAGGCGTGGCCGCGCTGCCAGTAGCCGACGTCATAGCCCGTGCGCACGTTCCACACCCCGGTCAGCAGGGCCAGCACCAGCAGCAGGCCCAGGAACCAGCCCAGCGAGAACTGGGCCAGCCGCCGATGGCCGGGAACGCCCCACAGGGCCCAGGCGGTGAACAGCGGCGCGAACTGGATGGCCAGGCCCACCCCGCAGGCCCGGTGCATCTCGTCGGGCCAGTGGAACAGGCCGGCGAAGATCGCGCCCAGTCCGGTCAGGGCCACCCACAGGCCGGCGAAGGCCGAGACCGTGCGCCGCCCGCCGGCATGCTCCAGCGCATGGGTGAAGCCGGCCCCGGCCAGCAGGCCCGCCGCCCCGGCCAGGATCATGCCCAGATTGAACACCAGCGGATTGGGCGAGGCGGGGCCGCCCAGCTCGCTGATGAACTGGGCGCCGGGATCGAAGCCGGGAAACAGCCTCTGGGCCAGCCACACGTCGGCCACCATGATCACCGGCGTGATCACGCCGACCTTCAGATAGACGCTGGTGCGGGCGGACAACGGGGTAAGCCTCGGAAACTGGGAAGGCGGCAGAATCCCTTCCGCCGCCCTCCGGGTCAATCGCTTTTGCAGGCGCCGGGCCACTTGCCCGGAGGGGCCGGGCACAAGCTTGTAGAAACCTGCAATCCTCGCCTTCCTGGGCCTTGTGCCCAGGACCCATGTTTGAGGCAGGCTTTGCTGTTGGCCCTTCTCGCCGCTGAAAGGCCCAGAGCGCCGCCCTCAATCGGCGCGGGCGGCGGCATGGGTCCTGGGCACAAGGCCCAGGAAGGCGGGAATTTTTGCTCTTATTCCGGAGGCGATAGGCCTTCCCTTAGGTCGTCGCCCCTACTTCGCCGCCGACGGATGTCCCGCCGGCGCGAACCGGCCGCCGAAGAAGTCGCCGGCCTTCCACACCGGGCGGGCCGGGGCGTCAGCCAGTTCGCGGGCGATCTCGTAATTGACCAAGGCGAATTTGGCGGCGGCGTCATAGTCGATCGGCTGGGCCAGGTCGTCGCCGGGCTTGTGATAGTGGGTGGCCAGGAAGTCCTTGAAGGCCTTTTCGCCGCCGTTCTGGAAGCCGGTCATCAGGAACACCGACGGTACGCCCTGCTCGACGAAGCGATAGTGGTCGCTGCGGGTGAACAGGCCCTCCTCGGGCATCGGGTCGGGCGACAGGGCCACGCCGACGCGGCCGGCGGCGCGGGCCACGGCGGCCCCCAGGGTCGAGCGGTCGGCCCCGAACGCCACCACGTCGGTGAACGGATACAGCAGCACCGGCATGTCCAGGTTGACGTCGGCGGCCATGTCGGCCCGCGGCACGGTGGGGTTGCTGGCGAAATAGTCCGAGCCGACCAGGCCCTTCTCCTCGCCGGTCAGGGCCAGCAGCACGATGCTGCGCTTGGGCGGGGTCTTGGCCTCCTTGAAGCCGCGGGCGACTTCCAGAAGGGTGGCGACGCCCGAGGCGTTGTCCAGCGCGCCGTTGTTGATCGTGTCGGCGCCGTCCTTGGCGTGGGTGCTGATGCCGATATGGTCCAGGTGGGCGCTGAGGATGATGGTCTGGGCCTTCAGCCTGGGGTCGCTGCCCTCGATCATCCCGACCACGTTGCGGCTCTCGCGGGTTTCGATCTCGCTCTTCAGCGCCACCGACGCCTTGAACGGCAGGTCAAAGCCCTTCACCGCGCCCTCGGGGGTTTCGGCCGCCGCCATCACCGCGTCCAGGGCGACAGGCGCGCCGGCGAACAGCTTGGCCGCCCCGGCCGGGCTGATCGACAACAGGCTGGGGGCCGAGACGCCGCGCACGTGGCCGACGCCGCTGGCTTCGCGCCAGGTCATCCGCCAGTCGCGATAGCCGTTCAGGCCGCGCGCGAACGGACGGCGCTTCTCGCCGCTGGAGGTGGACAGGCTGATGACGCCGACCGCGCCGCGCCGGGCGGCCTCTTCGCGTTTGACGGCGGCGTTGCCGAAGTGAGCCCGCTCTTCCGTTTGCAAACCGCTGGGGGCGCCGTTCAGCATCACCACGATCTTGCCGGTCACATCCAGGCCGGCATAGTCGTCGCGGCCCTTCTCGGGGGCGACCAGGCCGTAGCCGACAAAGATCAGCGGCGCGGTCAGGGCCAGATCGGCCGCCTGGGCCTGGGCCGAGGGCAGATAGTCCTCGCCAAACGTCAGGGCCGTGGTCTTGCCGTCGGGGCCGGTGACGCCGAAGGCGCCTTCAGAGGCGTTCCTGTAGGCCAGCAGCGGCACATGCTGCTCATAGGCGCCGTTGTCGCCGGCCGGCTTGACGCCCAGCAGGGCATATTGGGCGGCCACATAGTTGGCGGCGATGTCGAAGCCGCGCGTGCCGGCCTCGCGGCCCTCCATCAGGTCGTCCGCCAGAAAGGTCATGTGAGCGCGGATCGCGGCCGGCGACGGCGTGAAGCTGGCCGCAGGGGGCTTGGCCTTGGGGGCGGCGAAGGCGGGTTGGGCGACCATCAGCATGGCGGCGCCCAAAAGGGCTGCGCGGCGCGAAAGGAACATGGCAGGCAAGACTCCACGGCGGGCCCGGCCCGCGAAAGGGGCGAACCTTGGCCAGCGCGGGCCGGAATGTCGAGTTCGGCAAACCTGAACGTTTTGTAATGTTGCGGTCTGGAGATCATGTTCAATTGCGCGATCAGCCATCCACTCTCCGTCTTCCCGGCGAAGGGAAGACGGAAGAAGGGTAGCTCATCGCCCCATTGAGTGTGGGCGTCGACGCCGCGTTTTCGCGCCTGACATGGCTGACGGCGTTTAACCCTTTTTTTACGCGAGCCCTTAACCGCGGGGTGAGAGAACGGGGTTCGAACCGAAGGAACCCTCGCCATGCAGGCTCTCGCCATCGCCGGCGCCGGTATGATTGCCGCCGCAGATCGCCTCGACCAAAGCGCCAAGCGCGTCGCCACCTGGCAGGCTCGTGAAAACGACACCGATCTTGCCAAGGAAGCGGTGGAACAAATCACCGCCAAGACCGAACTCCAAGCCAATGTCGCCGTGATCAAGGTCGCCGACAAGATGACCGGCGCCCTGCTGGACCTGAAGGTCTAGCGCGCCGTATCCCGGATGCCGGTCGCACCCCACATGCGGCCAGCGTTTGGCTTTCCGCTTCCCGGGGCGCTTCCCCCCGAAACCGCGCCGGGGAGCGGACTGATTTGGATTGATCGAGGGCCCAGCCCTATTCCGCCGCCAGGGGCGCGCGCAGGGCCTCGATGTCGCGGGCCGGCGGCAGGCCGTAGAAGCGGCGATATTCGCGGCTGAACTGCGACGGGCTCTGATAGCCGACGCTATATCCGGCCGCCCCCACATCCAGACCTTCGGCCAGCATCAGGCGGCGCGCTTCATAGAGCCGCAGCTGCTTCTGATACTGCATCGGCGTCATGTTGGTGACGGCCTTGAAGTGGTGGTGCAGGGAGGATTCGCTCATCCCCGCCAGCTCGGCCAGGGTCTCGATGCGCAGGGGCTGGGCGAAGTGTTCGCGCAGCCAGGCGGCGGCGCGGGTGATCTTGTGGCTGTGGCCCTCGGCCGTGGCGATGCGCATCAGGCGCGCGCCGTCGGGGCCATTCAGCAAGCGCCAGAGGATCTCCTGCTCGATCAGGGGCCCCATGGCCGCCAGGTCGGCGGGCTGGTCCAGCAGGCGCAGCAGCCGCAGCACCGCGTCCAGCAGCTCCGCCGAAGCGGCGTGGACCGCCACGCCCCGATGGCACTGGGACAGGGCGGGGATCGGCGTGGGGGGCGGCGCGCGGCTGATCAGTTCGCCCAGCCGGCCAGGATTGATCGCCATGCCGACGCACAGGTGCGGCTCGGCGGGGCTGGCTTCGATCACTCGTGAGGTGACCGGCAGGTCCAGCGCCACCAGCAGGCAGTCGCCGACGCCGTATTGCAGCACCGTATCGCCCAGGGTGATGCTCTTGCGGCCCTGCACCACCAGGGCGAAACACGGCCATTGGGCCACATACAGCGGCTGGGTCGGGGCGGTGCGGCGTGTGAAGAACAGGCCCTCGACCGTCGTGGCGACCTCGCGATCCTCCGTGGCGTAACGGGCGACGATCCGGGCGAGCTCGCCATAGGTCTCGTCATGGGGGCGGGAGATGGAGGGGCTCAAGGGCTGGGTTTTCCGGGCTTTCGCGACAGGAGGGTTCTACGCCCGCGCGCCAGACGGGGAAATCGTTTTGGCGGCGCTTTGCAGGATCGTGCAGGACACTTGCAGGATCGGCCTAACGCTGGCCGCCGGGTGCGTGGCATGGGTCGGGCCGTCCGATCCTCCCCGATCGTCCCCCACATCCAAGGATTTCCCATGGCCACTGCCAAAGGCTACGCGGCGCCCGCCGCCGGCGCGCCGCTCGCGCCCTTCACGTTCGATCGTCGCGACCCGAACGACGACGATGTCGTCATCGCCATCAAGCACTGCGGCGTCTGCCACTCCGACATCCACATGGTCGACAACGGCTGGGGCATGAGCGTCTATCCCATCGTGCCGGGCCACGAGATCACCGGCGTGGTCACCGCCGTGGGCTCCAAGGTCAGCCGCTTCAAGGAAGGCGACCGGGTCGGGGTCGGCTGTTTCGTCGACAGCTGCATCGGCTGCGCCACGCGGGATCTCGACCGCGAGCAGTACCTGCCGGGCCTGGTCCAGACCTATTCCAGCCCACAGCCCGGCAGCGACCTGCCCACCTACGGCGGCTATTCGGATCACATGGTGGTCAAGGAAGGCTATGTGCTGTCGATCCCCGACACCCTGGCCCTGGACGCCGCCGCCCCGCTGCTGTGCGCGGGCGTCACCCTCTATTCGCCGCTGCGCCACTGGAACGCCGGTCCCGGCAAGTCGGTGGCGATCCTGGGCCTGGGCGGCCTGGGCCATATGGGCGTCAAGATCGCCCACGCCATGGGCGCCGAAGTGACCGTGCTGAGCCAGACCCTGTCCAAGCAGGCCGACGGCCTGAAGATGGGCGCCGACCACTATTACGCCACCAGCGACGCCAAGACCTTCGAGACCCTGGCGGGAACCTTCGACCTGATCATCTGCACGGTTTCGGCCGGGATCGACTGGGGCGCCTATCTCAACCTGCTGAAGATCGACGGGACCATGGTGCTGGTCGGCGCGCCCGAAGAGCCGGTGCCGCTGAACGCCTTCGCCCTGATCCCCGGCCGCCGCACCCTGGCCGGCTCGATGATCGGCTCGATCAAGGAAACCCAGGAGATGCTCGACTTCTGCGGCCAGCACGGCATCGTCGCCGACATCGAGACCATCGCGATCAACCAGATCAACGAGGCCTATGAGCGCATGGCCAGGAGCGACGTGCGCTACCGTTTCGTGATCGACATGGCGACGCTGTAGGGCGATCGGCCGACAGACGGGGACCCGCCAGGCGGGTCCCCGTCTGTCGGGATGGATCAGTGGCTGGCGAGGCGGGTGCCGTCGAACGTCGGGGTCTCGGGGACCGGCAGGCCGCCGGCCTTGTAGGCGGCGATGAGCTGGGTCTTCTCGGCGGCCATCTGTTCGCCCAGGGCGTCCATGTCCAGGCCGGCCTTGCGGGCCTGGCTGAACAGGCCTTCGACGCGCTTTTCCTCTTCGCCGACATGGTGCTCGATCATCTCCGACAGCACCTTGACCTTGGTGTCGTAGAATTCGTCGTCGGGGCCGCCGGCCTCGATCTCGGCGATCAGCACCTTGGAGGCGTCGTGCTCGACATAGCCTTCCTTCAGCAGGTCTTCCTCAACCTTGCCCTCGCAGGCCGGGTAGAAGATGTCTTCCTCGATCCTGGCGTGGACGGTCAGTTCCATGCAGATCTGCTCGGCCAGGCTCTTCTTGCGCCCGTCGCCCTTGGCGGCTTCAAACTTGGCGAACAGGTCTTCGACCTTGCGGTGATCGGCCTTCAGAAGAGCGACGGCGTCGAGCTTGGGGGCGGCGGTGGCCATGAGGGGGTCTCCTGTTGCGATGTTGGACGTGCGTTGGACCACAACAACGGCGACGCCCGGGAGGCGTTCCGGAGCCTTTGGGGCTTCGTGCGACGGGCTGCGCGCGGCGGCGGGGTGAGCCACGCGGCCAAGCCATGGGGATGCGGACGCCCCGCCTTGAGAGCAGGGCGTCGTTCTCCGTTTTTCGCAGTCACCCGACCGGCGCCTGCAGCGAGGACAACAGAACTTCAACGGGCCGGGCGCATTGACCCAACCGACGGCTGTTCAGCTCTCGGGACGACGCTGGATGGGGTGAGGGCAAGCTCAACGCTGTCCTACTCAAGCGCCGTTACCATGGGCGCGCCGTCGACCGTGATCCGGCCGCCGTCGATCACGACGGTCCTGGGCAACCCATCCGCGCCACGCGCGAACGTGCGGAAGGTGAATACGGGCTTCTCGGCCGAGTCCGTTGAGATCTCGGCGAGGATCTCGGCCGCCAGAGCCTCGCCCAGGATCAGGCTTCGGGTATTGTCCGTGCGCCAGTGAACCCCGCCCATGGAGCGACCCATGGCGACGTTCTGGGCCAGCTTGTTCAGTTCACCTTCGATGGTCAGCGTGTCGGCGACGCCCGGGGCGAGATCTGCGCGCCCGTCGAGGGCGCCTAACTTTGGATCGTAGGCTTTGATCGGATTGGGCGGATCGTAAGGCGTTGAGCGTTCCTTTAGGGTTTTGAAAAGTATAGGCTTATCGATTGGGCCCATATCGAAATAGGCCTTGAGGATCGTGACGCAGGCGCCGGCGACTGTGGCGTGACCCGCGCCGTAGGAGGGGTGCGTTGGGCTGCCCGCAGTGAAGGCCATGGGGAGCAGGTAGCTTTTGTTGTTGGCCATCAGCTCTTTGGCGGCGCTCGTCTTGGCAATCCATTGTGGAAGGCCGTAGGCTCGCTTGTTGCCCGCCACGCCGACATTCTCGACGTGAACCAGGCCGCCATAAGCCTCTGGACGCAGACGTAGATGCACCTGCCACTTCTGGTTCCAGGCGACCTTGAGGGCGCGCGTGGCGACTTCGGAGACCAGCGCCAGGATGTGCGGGCCGCCCAGCACGCCAAAGCCCGCTTCCCGATCAGCGAGGGGCTGATTTGTCGCGTAGGGGTTTCCTGGGGTCCAGGCCGCCTTGCCGGAAAGCAGGATCAGGGCGGCATTGAAATAGGCCTGGTGTAGGGCATCCTTGTTCACGAAGCGGGCCAGGTCGCGCATTGTGGCAATGTAGCGAAGCGTCTCTCCCTCGAAAAAGCTGGCGTTCTCTTCATTGCATTGGCTGTAGGCCCGGCAATTTCGATCTGTCCCACTATTCTGAGCCGCGAGCCAATCTTCGAAATCTGTAAGAAAGTCACACGCCTTTGCGTACGGCCGCAGGCGCTGGTCGATGGTCTGCACGCCGTAGGCGATCGGGCGCAGGAAGAACTGGCTGATCATGGGGCCCAGCTCTTCGCCCGGGAGGCCGAGGCGAAAGAGCGTGTCTGCGGTGAAGGGCGCGAAGGCTGCTGATGTGCCGGGAAGATCCAATCCCGGCCGGATATGTCCTGCGTCCTGGGTGTCCGTTATTCCGTTCGAAAATCTCTGGTTCAGTTCGCCGACGGCTGTATTGGCCCTGGGATCAGAGGACAGGGCGTCGAGCGAAACATCGCGAAACAACGCCATCCAATAGAGTTCGGTCATCTCGGCGGCCGTGGTCTCCGACGTCACGGAGGGCGCCGGGAGCATCGCATAGGCGGTCGACGGGTGGGTCAGGCGGTCAGCGGCGAGGCCACCCTGGGGGTTGGTCAGCTGCGCTACTGTTCCATCGCATGCGGGGCGGGCTTGCCCTTTAGGAACGTGCGCAAAGGCTGCTTTGCCCTGAGTAGCATCCACGAGCATCGTGAATTCGGTCTGAATTACTTCGCCATAGTCATTATGGCGTAGACTCTTGTGAAAACTGCCCACGCCGACGACGTTACTTTTATCAGACTGAGGCCACGTGCGGCTGGTGTCTCCATTGGACTGACGCATATGCTTCTCCGCTGAGGGGTTCAATTTGAATGAGGGGTTAGGGTTTCGAAGTGGTCGAGCAGGCGGTCTCGAAGGCTTTCTCAAGCAGGTCATCGTCCAACGCGCCGTGCAGCGCCGTGCGGGATGTTCCAGCGATGTAGGTGGAGGGGGCTGAGTGAGCCGGTGCGAACAGGCAATGAGGGAAATAGCGAACGCCCTCGATCTCCAGGCCCGATGTGTCTTCGAACTGAGCCAGCGCAAAGAACGCCAAATCAAAGACGAGGTCTTCAACCGCCGCCTCGCGCGCGCAGATGAAGTCTTTGGCGAAGACCTCTCTGGAGATCAAACCTGAGACGACGGTGGTGGCGACTTTCAACGCGAGCCGGCGAGCGAGGGCGCTGTACAGATCCTCTTGAACGTCGACCTGCATTCCGGCGCCCGGCTTTCAGCCGCCCATTTGGCGCGGCCGAGCGGCAGCGCGTCAGATGAACAGCGATGGGTTGATGAACACTGTACTGGAGGTTGGGGTCGCCTAGGTCCGTTCAAAATCGGCCCAAGGTTGTCGACGTCCCATGCCACCTCATGAAATGGCATAAATTCCGAAGAACGTAAATCACCGAACAGTGTTATTTTCCGTGTCGGTGGCGCTGGGGGGTGGTGTGACGTGTAAGGGCAGGTGGCGCAACGGACTGTCTGGAGGGACGCGGAGGGGATCGCACAGACCCTAGAGCAGCCTCCTTCTGGCCCAACAAAAGTCCTTTGCGGGGCACGAGCAGCCCGGATTTCAAGAAAAAGGGCGGCTCTTACGAGCCGCCCTTTTCCGTCTTTCTGATCGAAGCGCCCTAGCTGTCCAGGAAGCTGCGCAGCTTGCGCGACCGCGACGGGTGTTTGAGCTTGCGCAGGGCCTTGGCCTCGATCTGGCGGATGCGTTCGCGGGTGACGCTGAACTGCTGGCCGACTTCTTCCAGGGTGTGGTCGGTGTTCATGCCGATGCCGAAACGCATCCGCAGAACCCGTTCTTCCCGCGGGGTCAGCGAGGCCAGCACGCGGGTGGTGGTTTCCCGCAGGTTGCTCTGGATGGCCGCGTCGATGGGCAGGATGGCGTTCTTGTCCTCGATGAAGTCGCCCAGGTGGCTGTCTTCCTCGTCGCCGATCGGCGTTTCGAGCGAGATGGGTTCCTTGGCGATCTTCAGGACCTTGCGCACCTTTTCCAGCGGCATGGCCAGCTTTTCCGACAGCTCCTCGGGGGTCGGCTCGCGGCCGATCTCGTGCAGCATCTGACGGCTGGTGCGGACGATCTTGTTGATCGTCTCGATCATGTGCACCGGGATGCGGATGGTCCGCGCCTGGTCGGCGATCGAGCGGGTGATGGCCTGACGGATCCACCAGGTGGCGTAGGTCGAGAACTTGTAGCCGCGACGATATTCGAACTTATCGACGGCCTTCATCAGGCCGATATTGCCTTCCTGGATCAGGTCCAGGAACTGCAGGCCGCGATTGGTGTACTTCTTGGCGATCGAGATGACGAGACGCAGGTTGGCCTCGACCATTTCCTTCTTGGCCTGGCGGGCTTCGCGCTCGCCCTTCTGCACGGTCTGGACGATGCGGCGATAGTCGTCGATCGGCACGCCGGTCTCGGTGGCCAGGGCGGCGATCTCGCTGCGGATGTCGGTGACCGAGGTGGCGTCGTTCTCGACGAACTTGGTCCAGCGCACGCCCATGGTCTTGACCTGGTCGGACCAGGCCGGGTTCAGCTCGGAGCCGAAATAGGCCTTCAGGAATTCGCTGCGGCTGATGCCGTAGCTGTCGGCCAGGCGCAGCAGGCGCCCTTCCAGACCGATCAGGCGCTTGTTGATCGCGTAGAGCTGCTCAACCAGGGCCTCGATGCGGTTGTTGTTCAGCTTCAGCGTCTTGAGGTGCTGGATGATCGTCATCGACAAGCCTTCATAGGCGTTGCGATCGGCGTCGGTCAGGTCTTCGCCGCGCAGGCGGCTGCCCACCAGCTTGTCCTGCAGCTTGCGGAAGGTTTCGAACTCGCCGGCGATGGCGTCGAGGATGGCCATCACGCCGTCGCGCAGCTCGCCTTCCATGGCGCTGACCGTCGGGCCGGCGCCGTCGTCGAAATCATCCTCGTCGTCGCCTTCGCCTTCCGGCTTGGGCGCGCCGGCCTCTTCGTCGACGGGCTCGGCCGGCTCGGCTTCCTCATCGGAGGCCGGCTGGGCGGCGACGCCGTTGATGGCGGCATAGGTGCCTTCCAGGTCGATCACTTCGCGCAGCAGGATGCGGCCCGTGCCCAGTTCCTCGCGCCAGACCATGATGGCTTCGAAGGTCAGGGCGCTTTCGCACAGACCCCGGATCATGGTGTCGCGACCGGCTTCGATGCGCTTGGCGATGGCGATTTCGCCTTCGCGCGACAGCAGCTCGACGCTGCCCATTTCGCGCAGATACATCCGCACGGGGTCGTCGGTGCGGTCATAGGCGGACGGCTTGTCCGACGTGATGACCGCCTGGCTGTCCTCGCGGGCGACCACTTCGCCGCCTTCGTTGGTCTCGGCGTCTTCTTCGGCCTCGACGACGTTGACGCCCATCTCGCTGAGCATGGCCAGCGTGTCTTCAATGGCGTCGGGGCTGACTTCTTCGGACGGCAGAACCTTGTTGAGTTCCTCCATCGTCACGAAGCCGCGCGTCTTGGCCTGCTTGATGAACTTCTTGACGCCGGCATCGGTGAGATCGAGCAGGGGACCGTCGCCGCCGGTGGATTCAGTGGCTTCCGTCTCGGTCGTGGAATTGGTGCTCATCAAGGTCTCCGAAGTCGGCGCGGCGTCCCCCGCGAGACGTGGCGCCGAAAAAATTCCAGGTCGAAAAGGGCTCTCCCGCGGCGCGCCGCGTCATCCGATGGTCGGGTCCCAAAAAAATCTCGGCTACAAAGCGCCGCATCTAGCCCGCACTGAACGTTCGCCACGGATGATCGCTCCGCGAGAGGGCTCTCGTCGGAGACGCTGGCGTCTTCAGGCGCGGCATAACGCGTTACGACCTTGAGGGTCCGCGACCACTGGGAGCTGACGTCGGCGGCGAGGGTGACATCCTGTTTCAGGAAGGGCGCGCGCGATGCGACGGCGGCCCGCTTGATGTCAATCAGCTGCTTGGCAAGTCCTTGAGTCGGCAAATGGCGGGCCGGAGGGGCTCTGTCAAGGGTGGAGGGGCTCTTTCCCTCTCCACTTTAACCCCCGTTCTCCCCGGCGAAGGCCGGGGCCCAGATCGAACCCAGGGCGGTTGCGTAGGCTTGGCGATGCCCAAAGGCGAGTCATCCCCAGACGCTCAGGCTGAATCTGGGCCCCGGCCTTCGCCGGGGAGAACGGAAGATAGAGAGCAGGACGTGTTGATCGGCGTGAATTTATGTAGCTACATGATATAGGCTCTGCGCCTTCGAGCCTCCACGAAATTCGGAGCGTGCAATGGCGGGGAACGAAAAGCCTACCAAGACGCCGTGGGTTGACCCTGACGACGCCCCCGAATGGACGGCTGACGTCTTCGAGCGCGCCGAGGTTCGCGACGGCCAGCGCCTGGTGCGTCCGGCGACCGGTACGCTCACCAAGCGTGGACGGCCCAAGCTTGAGCAACCCAAGAAGCAGATCACCTTGCGGCTGGATCAGGATGTCATCGACCGCCTTCGCGCCGGCGGGCCGGGGTGGCAGGGCCGGATCAATGAGATCCTCAAGAAGGCGGTGGCGCTCTGAGCGTCCGCTTGCGGGAGGAAAGCCAAGGCGTGCTTTCGACCCAAAGCGGACCCCAAGCCTTGCTCTGAAAGTGTTCCTCTGACACCGTAGATGGGTAAGCGGAGGGGCTGAGAGTGAAGCAGGGCTCAGGTTCGAAATGGGTGATCAGAATAGTGGCGGTTGTCGTCGCTATCGTGGTCGGCCCACCGCTCGTGGGGGTGATCGTCTTCGCCGTGGGAAGCATGATTTTCCCTCACTAGCGGGGACATCTGAGGTGTCTGTTTTGCGCCTCGTCGCGAACGTCCGCTATCGACCCATTGCGGACATTGAGGCAGGCAGCCAAAGTGCTCGACATGACTGTCCTGACGCGAATTGGCGCACTCGATATCGCCGAAGCTATCGCTGAGCGCATCGGGTCGTATGTGGACATGAACTTCATTCAGTTCTTGGCTGCTGACAGCGAGCGCATCCATTGCTGGTACATGAATAGTGAGGGCGAAGGTCCTTCATTTCGGATCGAGCTCCTCCGAGCACATGGCGGCTGGAAGCTCTATCTGAGCGAACTACCGCCCGCCACCGAACAGGACGTCGAGGTCCCCTAACCACCCTTCCCACCCGTCGGCAGAGTCCGCTCCTGGACCGCTGACCCAAACGTCCAGCCCGACGCGGGCGCGTCCCCAACTCGCGCGACAACCCCAAGCCCGCGCCCTAGCTCTCCCCCCGCCAGAACTCCAGGTGGCTGATCTGGCGCTGCAGCACGGTGATGCGGGTGCGCAGGTCGCGGCTGGCGGTCAGGCTGCCGGCGGTGACGGGTTCGTGGCGCAGGCGTTCCAGGGCCTGCTGGGAATTGGCCACCTCGATCACCGCCTCGTAGCAGGTCGACCACAGGGCGCGGGCCTTGGCGGTTTCCATGGCGGGGCTGAGGAACGGGGCGTCGGCCTGGGCCACGCGTTCGATCTCGGCGATCTGTGAGCCCAGGCCCTTGCGCAACAGGATCTCGCGGAACGGCGCATCGTCATGGATGTCGTCGATCAGGGCCTCGAACACCTCGCGGGCCAGGGGCGACAGGCGCGGATCGCCAAAGCCCACGCGCTCCAGCGCCTCGTCATAGGGGCGGGCCCAGCCGGGATGGTCCAGGGCGGCCAGGGCGACGGCGGCGTGGAAGGGGTTGATGCGGCCGCCGATCTGGGCGCGGGCCACGCCCCGGATGCCGGGGTCGGGCGGCAGGCGCTTGCCGTCCTTCCACTGGGCGCGCGGGGTGAAGGGCCGTCCGCCGCCTTCGCCGTTGCCAAACCCGCCCGGCGTGAAGGCCGTGCGCGGGAACAGGGCGTCCAGCTTGCCCAGCAGATCGTCGCGATAGGCCTGGGCCAGATCCTTGTCGGCGATGGTCGCCGCCGCCGCGCGCAGGCGCTGTTTCAGCCCCGCCTTGCGCTCGGGCGTGTCCAGCGGCTCCAGATCGCGCTCGCGGTTGAACAGCTGCTCGACGAAGGGCGTGGTGGCCGACAGCTGGGCCTTCAGCGCCGCCGGGCCCTGCTCGCGCAGCACGTCGTCGGGATCCTTGCCGCCGCTGACCAGCGAGAACTTGAACGAGCGGCCGGGTTTCAGCAGGGGCAGGGCGCGGTCCATGGCCCGGCTGGCGGCGCGCTGGCCGGCCTTGTCGCCGTCAAAGCACAGGGTGGGCTCGGGATGCAGGCGCCACAGCACCTCCATCTGCTCCTCGGTCATCGCCGTGCCCATGGCCGCCACGGCCGCCACCCCGGCCCGGTGGCAGGCGATGACGTCCATATAGCCCTCGACCACCACCATCGGATTGTCGCCGGTGGGGGCGGCGGCCTGGGCGGCGTGCAGGATCTTGCGGGCCTCGTACAGGCCGTACAGCAGCCGGCCCTTGTGAAAGAGGCTGGTCTCGGGACCGTTCAGATACTTGGCCCGCGCGGCCGGATCCATGGCCCGGCCGCCGAACGACACGGCCTTGCCCCGCGTGTCGGTGATCGGAAAGATGATCCGGTCGCGGAACCGGTCATAGGGCGCGCCGCCGTCTTCCGGCGCGATCAGCACCCCGGCCTCCACGAGGTCGCCCGGCTGGGCGCCCTTGGCGATCAGATAGTCCTTCAGACCCGTGCGGCTGTTGGGCGCGAAGCCGATGTGGAAGCGGCTCCACTCGCTCTCGGGCAGGCCGCGACGCTCCAGATAGGCGCGGGCCGCCTGGCCGACCGGGCGGCGCAGCTCGGCCTCGAACCAGGCGGCGGCCAGCTCCATCCAGTCGCCCAGACCGGCGCGCTTCTTGTCCTCGAAGGCGGCGCGGGGATCGGGCTCGGGCAGGCTCATGCCGGCCTCGGCCGCCAGCCGTTCGATCGCCTCGGTAAAGGTCAGGCGCTCGGTTTCCTGCAGGTAGCTGATGATGTCGCCATGCTTGCCGCTGGAGAAGCAGTGGTAAAAGCCCTTGTCGTCATTGACGAAGAACGAGGGGCTCTTCTCCTTGGTGAACGGCGACAGCCCCGCATATTCGCGCCCCTGCCGCCGCAGCTTCACCGACTTTCCGATCACGTCGGACGGGCGAAGGCGGGATTTCAGTTCTTCAAGGAAGCGGTCGTCGAAGCGCATGGCGGATGGGCTGTAGCATAGGCCATCGCTTGGTCGCGCGCACCAGCCGATCGCGGCGGGCGGGCGTCGGGGCTGTGGATGGCGGCGTCCCCTTTCCAGGCCTTGGCCGGCGGTTCATAAAAGTCTGAAGCCCCATGCAGGTAATCTCTACTGGACAAGTGTGCTTTAAAAAGACCCACTGGCGTCGGTAACGAGATCGAGCGGAGGCTGACGATGGCGCTTTCTATGGACCGGCGTGGCGTGTTGTTCGGGGCGGGCGCTGTGGCGCTGTCGGCCTGTTCGCCCAAGCCCGGGGCGGGCGGCGGCGCGTCCAAGCTGCTCAATGTCAGCTATGATCCCACCCGCGAGCTCTATCGCGACTATAACGCCGTCTTCAACACCTGGTGGACGGGGCAGGGCCATCCGGGCGTCAAGGTCGATCAGTCGCATGGCGGATCGGGCAAGCAGGCCCGTTCGGTGGTCGAAGGGCTGCAGGCCGACATCGTGACCCTGGCGCTGGCGGCCGACATCGACGCCGTCGCCGGCAAGGGGCTGATCCACACGAACTGGCAGTCGCGCCTGCCGCAAAACAGCTGCCCCTACACCTCGACCATCGTCTTCCTGGTCCGCCCCGGCAATCCCAAGGGGATCAAGGACTGGAGCGATCTGACCAGGCCCGGCGTCGAGGTGATCACGCCCAATCCCAAGACCTCGGGCGGCGCACGCTGGAACTTCCTGGCGGCCTGGGCCTACGCCCAGCATGCGGGCGGCTCCGAGCGGGTGGCGCAGGACTATGTCGGTGAGCTCTTCAAGCACGTGCCGGTGCTGGATTCCGGCGCCCGCGGCGCGACCACCACCTTTGTCCAGCGCGGCATCGGCGATGTGCTGCTGGCCTGGGAAAACGAGGCGTTCCTGGCCATCGCGGAACTGGGGGCCGGCAAGCTCGAGATCGTTTCGCCCAGCCTCTCGATCCTGGCCGAGCCGCCCGTCGCGGTGGTCGACTCCGTCGTCGACCGACGCGGGACGCGGGCGGTCGCCCAGGCCTATCTGGAGCACCTCTACGCCCCCGAAAGCCAGGAGATCATCGCCCGGCACTACTACCGTCCGCGCGATCCGGCGGTGGCCGAGACCTACGCCGCCAAGTTCCCCAAGCTGGATCTGGTGACCATCGCCGACTTCGGCGGCTGGAAGGCGACCCAGGCCAAGTTCTTCGCGGACGGCGGCGTGTTCGACCAGATCTACCGCCCGCAGGCCTAGTCCGGCTGGGGCCCATCGACATTCAGGCTTTGGGTCCATTTTTCACCGCCTATCCCCGCGAAAGCGGGGACCCAAGCAGGCTTTCAGGTTGCCGAACGGTGCAGACTTGTCCTGAGACTCGGCTTGGGTCCCCGCTTTCGCGGGGATGACCGGTGTTTTTGGATCCTTCTGGGCCAAAACGCCGACGTTTTGACTGAATGCCGATCCGCTCTAGTTCGGCGGGTCCTGGCGGAAGGTCACCACCAGCACGTCGCGCAGGGCGGGCTGGGCGGGATCGCCCGGTCTGATGGGGGTGACGCCGTGCAGCACGCGGTGGTCGTCCAGGAACACCGCGTCGCCCGGGGCGGTCAGGGTGAAGCTGCCCAGGCTCTTGCCGGTCGGCGTGAAGATGTCGGTGACTCCGCTTTCGACGTTCACCCGATCCACCAGCATGACGATCACCCAGTCGACGCCGTCGCGGTGCGCGCCTTCCGGCGTCGGCAGGCCGATCGCGTCGGCGAGGGCCTCGATGCGGAACTGGTGCAGTTCCACATGCCACGTGGCCGGCGGATCAGCGGTGATGGGGTGGAACAGGTCCAGCCCGGTGGTGATCACCGCCTGGGTCACCGGGTGGTCGGCAATGGCGTCGGTCACCGGTTCGAACCAGCGCTGCACGCCGCCGTTCAGGGCGTTGTAGTCGCGGCTCTGATAGTGCGGCCGGTGGGGCAGGCGGGTGATCGCGCCATGTGCGCCGGACGGCGCGACGGTGAAGGCGGCGAAGCGGCGCCGTCGATAGCGGCCGCCGTCGGCCATGAAGCCGTCCAGCCCCAGATCGTTCCAGCTGTCGGCGAAGCTGGACCAGTCGGCCATCGAAGGCGGGCCCAGCATGGCCAGGGTCCGGGCGGCGGGCGAGCGGACGAAGCCGTCATCGACCAGCGCCTCGCGCAGGGCGGTGGCGTTCAAGCGGCGGCTCCGGGCTGGAGGGGCAGGCTGCGCTTCAGACTGCTGGCGATGCGCTCGGCCCGGGCCCCGATCACGGCGGCGCGGGGCGCGTCGAACAGTTCGGCGCAGGTGGCGTGGAACAGGCCCAGCCAGGGGGTGAACAGGCCCACGGTGATGCCCTCGACCCGCTGGTGCACGGCCATGGGCGAGCCCTTGTAGCCGTGCTCGCCGCGCAGCACTCCGGCCCAGAACCGCTTCAGCGTCGCCAGGTGCTCGGGCCAGCCGTCGTCGCCCACGGCCCGCTCGAAGATCGGCCCCAGGCGATGGTGGCCCCGCACCTTGGCGTAGAAGGTCTCGACCAGGGCGTCGATCTCGGCGTCGGTGAAGGGCTGCAAGGTCATGACCGATAGATGGTGCGCGTGGGGCGCTAGCCAAACCATGATGAGGATCAAATTGCTACTGCCCCCCTCCCCGGGAGGGGTAGGGCGCGCAGCCTCCGGAGGGGCCAGTCTTGACCGTCGCACGGCGCCGGTCCACGCCTGAGCGATGTTCAAGTTACCGCCCCTGAAGCCCGATTCTGACCAGATGCTGCATCTGGACGCCCTGCGGATCGTCGGCGCCCTGATGATCGTGGTGTTCCACTTCAACCGCTTCATCAATCTGGACGGCCGCTGGCAACTGGCCGACGACACCATCAAGAGCTTTTCCCTGGTGGTGGACCTGTTCTTCGTGATCTCCGGCTATGTCATGGCGGCGATCTATACCGGCCGGCTGACCACCCCCGCCCGGTACGGCGACTTCCTCAAGAAGCGGGTCGCGCGGCTGGGGCCGTTGCACTGGCTGACCCTGCTGGTGTTCATCGCCGTCGCCGCGGCGGGGTCCGCGGGGCTGATCAACGACCGCGATCCCAAGCGCTATGACGTCTCGTGCATCGTTCCCAATATCGTCTTCATCCACGCCTGGGGGGTGTGTCACGCCCAGACCTGGAACTTCGTCAGTTGGGCGATCAGCGCCGAGATGGGGATGTATCTGGCTTTGCCGCTGCTGTTCCTGATCACGGCGCGCGGCCCGGTCTGGACGGCGGTCGTCGCGCTCGGCAGTCTGGTCCTGCTGACCTGGCTGTCCCGGAACGGCAGGACCTTCTCGCAATGGACCTATGATTTCGGCGTCGCCCGGGCGATTCCCGGCTTCCTGCTGGGCATGTTGGCCTGGCAGGTGAGGCCTTGGCTGGCCAAGATTCCGGCGGCGCCGTGGGTGATGTGGGCCCTGCTGGCGGGGTTCTGCGTCGCGTCAGGCCTGGGCGCGCCGCGCGACGCCCTGCTGCTGGTGATCTACGCCGTCGGTTTCGCCGGGGTGGCGGCCGACGCCTCCGCGACGCCCGGCCGCGCGACCCTGTGGTTGGCGCCGTGGGCGCAGCTGAGCTTCACCCTCTATCTGTTGCATCCGATCGCGCTGAAGATGGCGCTCGGCTGGGTGGGGCTGGGGCTGTGGAATCTGAACGGCGACGCCATGCGGCTGTGGGTGCTGACCTGGGTGATCCTGCTGATCCCGATCAGCTATCTGTCGCTGATCCTGTTCGAGCGCCCGGCCCGGGACTGGATCGCCAGGCTGGGCAAGCGGTCGGCGCCGTAGCGCCCTTCCGTCGTCTTCTCCTCACCCGCTTGCGGGGGAGGGGGCGCGGCGCTAGCCGTTGGACACGCTATCCACCCAGTCCGGCAACGCGCTGATCGAGCCCAGCTCGACATAGCGACCATGCCCCACCGGCGCCTGCGCGGCCTCATGGGCCCAGACCAGCGGATAGGGGATCAGCGCGCCCCAGGACCCGGCCTCGAGGGCCGGCAGGATGTCCGAGCGCATGGAATTGCCGGCCATCACCGCCTGCTCGGGTCCGGTGCCATGACGGGCGAAGACCCGGCGATAGGTGTCGGCGTCCTTTTCCGAGACGATCTCGACGGCGGCGAACAGGTCGCCCAGACCCGACGAGGCCAGCTTCTGTTCCTGGTGCAGCAGGTCGCCCTTGGTGATCAGCACCAGGCGATAGCGTTGCGACAGGGCCGCCAGGGCGTGCTCGACGCCGGGCAGGGGCTCGATCGGCTCGGTCAGCATCTCGCGGCCCACGGCCAGGATCTCGCGGATCACCCGGGTGTCGACGGCCCCGTCGGTCAGGTCCAGCGCCGTCTCGATCATCGACAGGGTGAAGCCCTTGGCCCCATAGCCATAGAGCCGCAGGTTGCGCTTCTCGGTGGTGGCCAGCTGGGCTTCGATGCGCTCCGCGTCGCCATGCTCGGCCAGCAGATCGACGAACCGCTGATGGGTCAGGCGAAACAGGCTCTCGCAGTGCCAGAGGGTGTCGTCGGCGTCGACGCCGACGGTGGTGATTGCAGTCATTGGGCGCCTGAACTGTTCATCTCGCGCGGATCTCGTCTCGCGGCGGGTTGCCGAGGGGGCCGGGAAATCGGCGGACGCGGGCCGCGTTGACCAGCTTCTACCAGTCGGGCGGCGCCGGGGCGAGGGCGGTGCAACGGGATCGTGGCGCTTGCCCGGTCAAGCGATGTTAGGGTCGAGGCGTAAACCCTTCTCAACGAGACCCGCTGACCCATGTCGACAGCAAGCCGCAAAGTCCCGATCGCGCGCCCATCCTTGGCGACAAGAGGCGGGGCGACCAGAAAGCAGGCCGGCGTGCTGGCCAGGTTCGCGATCGGCCTGGCGCTTGTTCTCTGCCTGCCATCTGAGCAGGCGCAGGCGCTGGAGGCGACCACCCCGCCGCACACCTGGGTCGCCGACCAGGGCGACGGGACCTACGCCAATCCGCTGTTCTATGACGAGTTCTCCGACCCGGACCTGATCCGGGTGGGCGATGATTTCTACATGACCGGCACCACCATGCACGCCATGCCCGGCCTGCCGATCCTGCACTCCACCGATCTGGTCAACTGGACCCTGCTGTCCTACGCCAGCCCGCGCCTGGACCTGGGACCCGGCTTCCGGCTCGAGGACGGCCAGTCGATCTATGGCCGGGGGATCTGGGCCCCGTCGCTGCGCCACCACGACGGCGTCTTCTACATCTTCAGCAACATCAACGGCCAGACGACGCAGAAATTCACCGCTCGCGATCCGCGCGGTCCGTGGACGCGCACGCCCATGAAGCGCAACCTCCACGACCTGTCGGTGCTGTTCGACGATGACGGCAAGACCTATGCGGTCTGGGGTTATCAGGAGATCCGTATCGCCCAGCTCGATGCGGACCTGGTCGACATCGTGCCGGGCACCGAGCGCGTGCTGATCCCCAAGGAGGCGGGGATGGGCGAGGGCTCGCACCTTCTCAAGGTGGGCCAGACCTATTTCATTCTCAGCGCCGAATGGAACGGCATGCGCATGCCCGCCGCGCGGGCCCAGAGTCTGGCGGGGCCCTGGGAGGTCAATCGCGCCCTCAGCGTCGGCGAGGACTTCGGTCTGGCCAAGGGGCGTCGGCTCCAGGGCGACGGACCGCCCTTCACGATCACGCCGCCGGACCCCGCCGGCCGCAACTGGGGCTCGCTGCATCAGGGAACCATCGTCCAGACGCCGGCCGGGGAATGGTGGGGCGTGTCGATGTATGACGCCAACTCCATTGGTCGCCTGACCGCCCTGTCGCCGGTGACCTGGAAGGACGGCTGGCCCTATTTCGGCCTGCCCGGCAACCTGACCCGCACCCCGCGCGCCTGGGTCAAGCCGAAGACGGATGCGCCCTCCGCGCCGCACGCGCCCTATGTCCGCGGCGACGACTTCTCATCGGGCGACCTGCAACCGGTCTGGCAATGGAACCACGCGCCGGCCGACGACCGGTGGTCGCTGAGCGCGCGGCCGGGTTTCCTGCGCCTGCACGCCCTGCCGGCGACCGACTTTCTGGCGGCGCGCAACAGCCTCACCCAGCGCGCGGTGGGCCCCCGCGCGACCGCCACCGCCATCCTGGAGGTCTCGGGCCTGGCCGAGGGCGACGTGGCGGGCCTGGCCCTGCTGACGCGCCCCTATGGCTGGATCGGCGTCAGGCGAACCCCTCAGGGTCTGGTCGTCACCCGGCGTGACGAGCAGACTGAGCGTGAGGCGCTGGCGCCGCTCAAGATCCCGGTTGACGCCAAACGGCTCTGGCTGCGGGCCGCCAGCGACTTCCTGAGCGAACGTCACCAACTGAGCTATTCCTTCGACGGCGAGCACTTCACGCGGCTGGGCGACGACTTTCTTTCGGCCTTCCAGCTGCGCACCTTCCAGGGCGTGCGCTACGGTCTTTTCGCGTTCAACACCGAGGGCCGGGTGGGGGGCGTCGCCGACTTTGACGCCTTCACCCTGGATGAGCCCGACAGGATCAAGGCTCGGCCCCTGGGCCAGGTCGTGCGCTTGCGGCCGGCGGCGCCGAACGCCGCGCTGGGCCCCCTGACCGAGCCGGTGCGTGTGATGGGGCAGGGGCCTGGGCGGGTGCGGCTTGTCCGGGGCGACACCGCCCTGACCATCGCCGACGACGGCGCCGCGACCTGGACCGCGCCCGGCGACGGCCCGCGCCAGACCTTCCAGTGGATCGAGACCCTGCAGGGCGACATCACCCTGATGTCCCTGCAGACCCATCGCTATCTGCGCCTGACGCCCGGATCGGCGGCCCTGGTCGCCGACAGCCCGGGCCCGACGGCCGATGGCGCCGACGGTGCGCGCTTTGTCTGGAGGCCCGCGCCGTGATCCGGAAACTGGCCATCCCGGCGATCGGGCGAGCCGTCGCCCGTGGCGCGCTTCGAGGCGAATGCCGGGCGCTGATCTAGCCCAGCAAGGGCCTCAGGCGCTCAAGGGCCTGATCGGGCGAGCTGCCATAGCCGATCGGGGCCACGAACTGACCGCCCGCGTCGAACAGATAGACCGAGGTGGAATGGTCCATCGTGTATTCGCCGCCCTCGACCGCCACCTTTTGGTAGTAGATGCGATAGGCCTTGGCTGCGGCGGCGATGGCCTGGGGCGATCCCGTCAGGCCCCGGATGCGCGGATCGAAGTTGGACAGATACAGCTTCAGCTGCGGGGCGGTGTCGCGTTCGGGATCGACGGTGATGAAGATCACGTTCAGCCGGTCGGCCTGGGGCCCCAGCCTTTGCAGCCACACGCCGATATCGGCCAGGGTGGTGGGGCAGACCTCGGGACAGTAGGTGAAGCCGAAATAGATCAGGGTCGGCTTGCCCAGCAGGTCGCGGTCGGTGACGGTCTTGCCGTCCACGTCCCGCAGGGTGAAGGGCCCGCCGATCTTCAGCAGCGGCTTGCCCGGGCGACGCAGCAGATAGAGGCCGCCGCCCGTCGCCGCGCCCAGGGCGGCGGCCAGGCCGCCCAGGACGAGGGTCCGGCGGCGCATCAGTGCGCGCCGGCCGGCGGCGGGGCCTTGATGGGCAGGCGCACGGTGACCGCGCCGGCCTTCTCGAAGTTGAGGGTCAGGGGCAGGGTCTGACCGGCCGTCAGCGGACCGCTCAGGCCGATCAGCATGATGTGATAGCCGCCGGGCTTGAGAGCGACGGTCCCGCCGGCCGGGATGGCCAGGCCGTCGCCCAGGCGGCGCATGCGCATGACGCCGTCGGTCATCGACATCTCGTGCACCTCGACGCGCTTGACGCCCGGGGCCGAGCCGCCCAGCAGGCGATCGGGGGTCTTGCCGCTGTTGACGACGTTGAAATAGGCCGCGCCGGTGGGCGCGCCGGGCGGTGTGGCGCGCACCCAGCCGGCTTCGATCCGCGGGGCGGGGGCGGCGGCCAGGGTCGAGGTGGCGACGGCGGCGGCCAGGGTGGCGAGAAAGGCGATGCGCTTCATGGGAAACCTCAGGGGTTGAAACGAAGGGTCAGGCTTGGTGGGGCGCTTGGCGCAGGCCCAGCCAGTGGCGGACGCCGGGGATGTGGCGCAGGGCCAGACGCTCGATCAGGGCGATGGCGATCATCGAGGCGCCCAGTACGGGCAAGAGGACGCCGAACACCACGATCAGGACGCCCACGCCCAAGGCGATGCGGCCCTCCGGCAGGCTGGGCGGCGCGCCCAGTTGCCCTTCCGGTCGCCGA
This sequence comes from Caulobacter sp. FV2ps19, assembly GCF_058681035.1. NCBI lineage: Bacteria > Pseudomonadati > Pseudomonadota > Alphaproteobacteria > Caulobacterales > Caulobacteraceae > Caulobacter > Caulobacter sp. FV2ps19. The sequence goes on from NZ_CM178729.1 coordinate 1,524,188, forward strand.
CGCCACCAGATCACCACGCCGCTGACGCTGAGGGTGATCAGGCCCAGGGCCGCCAGAACGCCCAGAACCTGGTTGGCGATGCCGAACAGCTGGCCTTCATGGGCGGCGATGCCGTAGCCGATCACCTTGTCGATCGGGTGGCGGCCGGCGAAGTCTTCGGTGCGGATCACTTGGGCGGTGTCGGGATCCAGGGTCAGGGTCACCCGCTGGGGCCGGTTGGGCGTATCCGAACGGGCGGTCCAGTCGGGCGAGGCGTTTCGGCCCTTCCTGTTGGTCGGCGGCGCGATCAGCACCGGCGGGGGCAGGTCCAGGGCCCGCACCGTGGCGACCATGCGGTCGAGCGGGGGCGTGGCGTCCATCGCCATTCCCGACATGTCCATGCCGGCCATATCCATGCCGGTCATGTCCATGCCCGCCATGTGTCCGGCGTGCTCGCCGCCGCCCGAGGCGTCCAGGGCCTTGGCCTCGGCCTTCTCGCCGGCCCGGCCGGCGGACCAGTCCTGTTTGGCGACCGCCGTGCCGGTCAGCTTGCGCACTTCCTTGAAGCTGTCGCCCCAGACCTTGGCCCAGGGCAGGCCGGTCAGCAGCAAAAACAGCACCAGGCCCGAGATCCACACGCCGGTCACCGCATGGATGTCGCGCCAGAACAGCTTGGAGCCTCGGCCCAGGCGCGGATAGACCACCCCGCCCAGGCCCTGGGCCTGACGCGGCCACCACAGATAGAGGCCCGTCACCACCATGACGATGGCCCAGCAGGCGGCCAGCTCGACCAGGATCGACCCCCGGTCGCCCATCAGCAGTTCGCCGTGGATGGTCTTGTCGATCTCCATCAGGCGGTCGTCCTGATGGATCACCTTGAGGATCTGCAGCGTCTCGGGATGGACATAGACGAGGAGGGTCTCGCCCTTCTGGCCAACGACCACGCGGGCGGCGTCATCGGCCTCGCGCCGCACCTCGTAGGTGCGCAGGCGCGAGCCCGGCACGGCCTTGAGCGCGGCGTCGACCTGGGCCTGGGCGCTGACGGGTTTCCCCGTCAGCGTCAGGTGGTCATAGGGCCGGTCCAGCCAGGCCTCGACCTGGGGCTTGAACAGATAGATCGACCCCGTGATCGCCAGGATGACGATGAACGGCGCGCAAAACAGGCCGGCATAGAAGTGCCAGCGCCAGATGGCGCGATAGTCGAAGATCGTTCGGCGGGCCTTGATCAGGGCCGGGCTGGACGCGGTCATGGATCAGACTCCTACCACTTGGTCTTGACGTCGAAGACGAAGGTCCGCTGCGGCAGCGGGTGCGAGACATAGGCCTGGTCGTTGAACAGGTTGTCGATCCCGACGCCCAGCTGGGCCTTGTCGGTCACGTTCCAGGTCACCCGGCTGTCGACCGTGAAATACTCGGTCTGGAAGCCGTAGGCGTCGCCGCGCGACAGGCCGAACAGATCCGAATTGGGCCGCGAGGCGTAACGCCAGCCCAGCGAGGCCTTGACGCTGTCGCTGATCCGGTAGCGAACATTGCCGCTGGACCGCCAGTCGGGGATGCGCGGGAACTTCACGCCCTCGGCGGCGGTGTTGGCGCTGTTCTTGATCGTCTTGGCGTCGATGCGGGTGACATTGGCGTCGATATCCAGGCCCGGGATCAGGACGTCGCTGGCCTCGAGGATCAGCTCCAGGCCGTACTGGCGCACCTTGTCGACGTTCTTGTAGGACGAGACGACGGTTCCATACTGGTTGAGGCCGCTGAAGCTGAAGATCGCGTCCTCGATGTCCTGATAGAACAGGCTGGTGGTCGAGCGCACCTTGCCGAAAGTGCGCCGCAGGATGAGGTTGGCGTCCTTCGACTTCTCGGCCTTCAGATTGGGGTCATAGCTGGTCGGGTCGATCTCGCGGGTGATGTCGTCGAACCGGCCCTGATAGAGCTCGCCCACGGTGGGGAAGCGCTCGGCCGTGCCGACGCTGACCTGCAGTTCGAAGTCGCCGGGGATGCGGCCCTGCAGCGACAGTTTCGGGCTGACCGAGGTTTCCTCGCGCTCGGGATAGGCGCTGTCGACGCGCACGCCGCTGACCTGCTTGCCGATGCCGCCGTCGAAGGCCCGCCAGCTGTCAAAGCGCAGGCCGCCGGTCAGGACGAAATTGCCGTCCAGATCATAGGCGTCTTCGGCCCACACGCCCCACAGGCTGGTCTTGCCGTAGGTCGAGGTCGAATAGACCGGCGCGGTCGCCGTGTGCCAGTTGCTGGTGGCGTAGGTGTCGGTCCCGGACTCGTAGAGGTTGGCGTTCAGGCCCACCCCGATCTCGTGCTTGCCGAAGGTGCGATCCAGGCTGGCGTCGCCGGTCCACCAGCCGGGCTGGGTCTGGCGGCTCTGGGTTCCGGCCCCGTTTGACGCGCCGGTCGCATAGTCCTTCGAAGTGCGGCTGTCCTGGTCGGGGATCCAGTAGTGCGAGAGGTTGAAGGCGGCCTTCCAGCCGGCCAGCGGCCCGGCCAGTTTCAGACCGGCCAGATACTCGGTCCGATCGGTTTCCGAGAAGGTCAGGCCCGTGGCGTTCCAGGTCTTGCCGCCATAGCTGACCTTGCCCTGATAGACCGGGTTGCCGGACGCATCGACCAGCCAGCTGCGCGGATTGGTCAGGTCCTGATTGGTCTTCCAGGCAAAGCCCAGGGCCTGGATGTCCCAGCCGTTGCTGGCGGCATAGCCGACCCGCAGGCGCAGCTGGTCCTGGATCACATGCACCGGCGAGGCGCCGCCGAACACCGGCGTCGCCAGGCGCTTGTCGTCATAGGCCCCGGTGACGGCCGTCCCCGTTCCCGTCGTCGCCGACAGCAGGCTGTAGCTCATCGACTGGCCGGTGTTTTCGAAGTGGCGGAAGCCGCCGCGCACGCTCCACGGGCCGTCGTCCTGCTTGTAGGAGATCCCGCCCTCGGCGCTGTAGCCCTTGAAGGTCTGGTCATAGCCGTATTCCTTGAACGGCATGATCATGGTCTGGGCGTTGGCATAGACCTCGCGGCCCGGCTCGGGCTCGCGGGTGGTGACCGAGATCACCCCGCCCATCGAGTTGCCGCCGTAGCGGGCCGAATAGGGGCCATAAACGATGTCGAATTGCCGCACTTCGGCCGGGCCGACCACGTTCCATTTGGGCGGAAAGTCGTAGCGGTTGCCCAGGAAGTTGGAGACCACGAAGCCGTCGACCAGCACGATGGTGCGGGCGCTCTGGACGGTGTTGGTGCCGCGCAGGGCGACCACGGCGTTGTCGTCGCCGGCGAAGCGTTTGCGCACGAAGAAGTCGGGCGCGTACTTCATCAGGTCTTCGACATTGACGGCGTTGATCGCCTCGAACTCGGTCTGGCCCAGCGAGACGGCCAGACCGCGCGGCACGACGGTGACGGGCTTGTCGCCGCGACCGACGACCAGCACCTGATCGACTTCTGTGGGCGTGGCGGCGGCGGGGTCGGCCGCTTCGGCGACGCGATCATCGGCCAGGGCCAGGGCGGGCAGGACGGCGGGGCTGAGCGCCAGGGCGGCCAGCAGGGCGCGCGCGGAAACGGCGCGGGAAAATACGGGAGACATGAAAAATCCAATCGTCGAACGTCAAGGAGCCGGCGCGCGAGGCGGCCGGCGGCTAGGGGCGTCAGACGATGGCGGGTGGTCCGGTCTTGAACGGCGGCGGGGCGGCCAGGCCCAGGCCCGGACGCTGATGGGCGACCGGCAGCTCAATCGGTGTGAGGGTGACGGCGGCTTCGGCGTGGGCCAGGGTCAGGCTTGGAGCCGGCAGGGGCGTGACGGCGCCGGCGAAGACGCAGCCGTGGTCGGGAGTGGCCTTGCCGCCCGTCGGCTTGGGGGCGGTCTCGCCGGTCGGAACCCCGCCGACGGCGTCGATCGAAACGGTCTTGGCGCCCTGGGCCGTACAAATGACGATGGCGGGCAGGCCGCCCGGCTCCGCGGTCGGCGCGACCATGTAGCCCGCCGGGATCAGGATGCGGACGGCGATCGCGCACACGGCCATCAGCCCGCCGAGGCGCGCCGGTATCCGTGTCAATCGTGACCACCCCAGTCCCATGATCGCTCGCCTACGCCCAATGGCGCGCGCTGTCCAGACGGCCGCGTCGCGACCCGCTCAAAGCCAGGACGCCGCAGGGCGAGGATGGGGTTTGTGGCCAGCGCCGCAGCTTGGCCGCCGGCTAGAACGCCAGGGCCGCCAGGGAGAAGAGGCCCACCGGGACGGCGATGGCGAACAGGCCGCGCACCGTGAAAGCGCCCAGGGCCACGGCCAGTTGGGCGGGCGTCAGGGACGTCATGGGCGTCGATCGCAGATTGGACATGATGATCTAGGCTCTCAAGGCGCACGGGACTTGTCCGGCGCGGCCCAGAGTGACCGATCGTCGTTAATAGCCTGCTTTCATCGGCTGCGACCGATTGTCCGCCCGCAAGATCAGCCCGCCGCCCAGGACGGCGGGGGCTCGGGCCGACTCAGGCCGGCGCAGGCCGGGTGGGCCTTGATCACCCGGCGCAGCGAGGCGGGGAAGCGGTGCAGCTTGCTCTCGGGCCGGATCGGCCGGGCCACCAGATCGCCGCCGCAATTGGGGCAGACGCCGAAGAATCGGGTCTCGGCGCAGTCGGCGCAGAAGGTGCATTCAAAGGTGCAGATCCGCGCCGCGTCGCTGGACGGCGGCAGATCGGCGTCACAGCACTCGCAATTGGGACGCATTTCCAGCACGGCTGACCTCCCCCGATCGGCTCTTTTCGGCCGGGCCATTCTAGGCGATCGGTGGGGTCCGACGCGAGGCTGGTGTTCGCCGATCACGGGAATGTGGCGACCGCTCCGGACTCCCGTGATCACGGGGCTTGACCCTCCGGTCAGCACCCCCTAGACACGCCGCCGTTTGCGCGGCGGGCGGGGTTACACCCGGCCCGCCTTTTTGCGACAATGACCATGCGTTTTTAGGAGGCGCTTCCGAGATGTCCAAAGACCTTCTCCCCCGCGTTTCCTTGCTTGAGGGCGTCACCGGCGTCCTGGCCCTGGCCGACGGCACGATCCTGCAAGGGGTGGGCTGCGGCGCGATCGGCGATGCGGTCGGCGAGGTGTGCTTCAACACCGCCATGACCGGCTATCAGGAAATCCTGACCGACCCGTCCTACATGGCCCAGATCGTCGCCTTCACCTTCCCGCATGTCGGCAATGTCGGCGCGAACGTTGACGACCTCGAGCAGATCTCGGGCGCGTCGGAAACGGCCGCCCGCGGCGCGATCTTCCGCGAGGTTCCCACCGAACAGGCCAACTGGCGCGCCGACAGCGATTTCGACGGCTGGATGAAGCGTCGCGGCATGGTCGGCCTGGCCGGGGTCGACACCCGCGCCCTGACCCGCAAGATCCGCGAGACCGGCATGCCGCACGGCGTCATCGCCCACAATCCCGAGGGCCAGTTCGACCTCGACGCCCTGGTCGCCAAGGCCAAGGCCTGGTCGGGCCTGGAAGGCCTGGACCTGGCCAAGGACGCCTCGACCACCCAGACCTTCACCTGGGACGAGGGCCTGTGGTCGTGGCCGGACGGCTACGCCAAGCTGGACACGCCCAAATACGAGGTCGTGGTCCTCGACTACGGCGTCAAGCGCAACATCCTGCGCGCTCTGGCCCATGTCGGCGCCCGCGCCACGGTGGTGCCGGCCAACACCTCGGCCGAGGACATCCTGGCCCGCAAGCCCGACGGCGTGCTGCTGTCCAACGGCCCGGGCGACCCGGCCGCGACCGGCGACTACGCCGTGCCGGAAATCCAGAAACTGGTCGCCAGCGGCACGCCGGTGTTCGGCATCTGCCTGGGCCACCAGATGCTGGCCCTGGCCCTGGGCGCCCGGACGGTGAAGATGGAACAGGGCCACCACGGGGCCAATCACCCCGTGAAGGACCTGACCACCGACAAGGTCGAGATCGTGTCGATGAACCACGGCTTCACGGTCGACAGCGCCACCCTGCCGGACGGCGTCACCGAGACCCATGTCTCGCTGTTCGACGGCACCAACGCCGGCATCCAGCTGAACGGCAAACCGGTATTCTCGGTGCAGCACCACCCTGAAGCCTCTCCGGGCCCGACGGATAGCCTGTATCTGTTCGAGCGCTTCGCGGGGCTGATGGACGCGGCGAAGTAGGGCGCGTCGGCAAAAATATGTTTCCCCGTGTACTATAGCTTAGGAACGCGGGGGAGATTCATGAGCGGCTTTTGGGAAAACGGGCTCTCTGGAATACTTGGCGCTGCGTTGGGGGCTGGGGCCTCATATTTTGCCAATTGGCAAGCAAATCGGCATTCTGAGAAGATGGCTAGCGCTGCTCGGCGACAGCGGCGGTTGGAACAAACTGCCGCTGATCGCGCGGCGCAAATGGCGCTGGCTTGGCGGGTTAGCGCGATATTTAATCAACACGTGGCATTTGTGCGCGGTATTCACAGATCTATTGAAGAGGACATAAGGAGCGGCGAAATATCAAGGCCTGATGCAGAAATATATGAAGTTTTACTTCCGAGAACTAGTGCGCCGATTTTCGATCGTTATCGCCCGGAAGATTTGACGGTTTTGATCAATTTGGGTGCTCTGAAAGAAATACCGCAGCTGCTACAATTTGAAGCCAACGCCATTTCTCTACAGCACGCCTATGATAGCTATAGTGAATTGCGGATGGAATTTCGCAGGTCGGTATCGTCATTGCCGGCTGTTCTCTCCGAAGAGCAAGCGCGGTCTCTCAAACCTCAGATGCAAGAATTATTTCAGTTGGCAGAGGTGCTGAGGCGTGATGCAAGTGACTGCTACAGTGAAGGTGAAGTTCTGCATCCGAATGTTTCGGAAATTTTATACAATGCATTTGGAGGCATTGGATTTCCTCGAATGCAGCTAAAGCCATTTGATCTTGATGCCCCACCTCAATAGGTAAAACTGTGCCCCTACGTCCCGAACTGCGTGAACGGGACCTTGTTGAACAGCTCCCGTTCCGCCCCGCGCGGGTCGTCGACCATCGCCGAGCTCGGCGTGTTGAACACCAGCGTCTGGCGGCGGGGCAGGGTGTAGGGCTCCCAGGCCGGGATGGTCGGGCAGTTGGGATTGCCGGTGCGGGCGAAGGCGATGAAGGCGTCGCTCATCTGGTGGGACATCGCCACGCTGTCGGGGCCGGTTCCGACGATCGCGCCCCTGGCGTCCAGGGTTCCGAACACCAGGCAGATATCCAGCGTGTGCGGCGCACCCCAGATCCCGCCGTCCTTGGGCGACTTCCAGTCCAGTTGATAGACCCAGGCTGGCGCGCCGGCTTTGGCCCGCTCCTCAGCCTGGATGATCGCGGCCTTCCACGAGCGGCCGGCGGTCGAGGCGGCGAAATAGACGTCCGACGGCGAATAGTGTGGATAGATCCGGCGGTATTCGGCCACCACAGTGGCGGGGTCGATGTCGATGCGGGCGTTGAACTGACCGGGCAGCTTGGCGATCACCTGCTCCCAGCTCATGTCGAACACCTTGGGATCAAAGCCGACGAAGCCGCGGGTCTCGTCATGGGTGTTGCCGCAGATCATCGGGATGTTCAGGCTCTGGGGCGCGGCGTCGGGGAAGAACGGGTGGCGGGTCAGGGACCGCTCGTCCAGCACCGGACCCATATAGACCCCGCCGGTTCCGGCGATCGGGTCGACGGCCTTCAGTCCGGCCAGCATCTGCTCGGCGGGCAGGGCGCGCAGAGCGGCCAGATCGGTGATCCCCAGCTTGTCGAGGAACAGCTGGGCGCGTCTGGTGGCGTTGAACGGGCCGGCGGCGGTGACCTGCTGGCCGCTCATGGTGGCGGCGCGGTGGAACAGGCCCTTGGCGGCGGGCATGGCCATCAGGGTGGCGATCTTGGCCCCGCCGCCCGACTGGCCAAACAGCATCACATTGTCCGGATCACCGCCAAATTGCGCGATGTTGTCGCGCACCCACTGCAGGGCCAGGACCAGGTCCATCTGGCCGACATTGCCGCTGTCGGCGAGGCTGGGATCATTGAAGATCCGCGCCAGATACAGATAGCCGAAGGCGTTGAGGCGGTGGTTGACGGTGACCACCACCACGTCGCCGCGCTTGGCCAGATTTGTCCCGTCGTACCAGGGGCTGGCCCCCGAACCGCCGTTATAGGCGCCGCCGTGGATGTAGAACATCACCGGCCGCTTGGCGCCGTCGGCCAACCCGGCCTTGCCGGCTTTGGCCGGGGTCCAGACATTGAGGAACAGGCAGTCTTCCGAAAGGGTTTCGCCGTCCTCGCCCTGGCCGGTCTGCATCGAGGCCGCGCCATAGGCCAGGGCGTCTTTCACGCCGGTCCAGGGCTGGGGCGGGAGCGGCGGCATGAAGCGTCTCGCCCCGCCGGTATCGGCGCCGTAGCGCAGACCCTTGAAGACCTGGACACCGTCCGCGCTGGTCCCGCGCACCTTACCGGCGGTGGTTGTGACGATGGGCGAGCGCGGGGCTCCGGCCGCAAAGCCCGCGGCGGGCGCCAGGGCGACGGCGCCGCCGGCGATCAGCAGACCACGACGATCAAGGGTGTGAGGGGTGTCCATGGTGTCCTCCGGCGGCTTCTGACGAGCTTCGCGCCAGAGGTAACACAAGCGATGACACCGGTGGACAGAAATTCTCGCAGCCCTCTCCCGGAGGGAGAGGGAGGGGCCCATCGCGCAGCGATGGGAGGGTGAGGGGCTAAGCCCTTTCAGAAAAACCCTGGTTGCTTTGCTTGCGATCCAGCGCCGGAGGATTTTCCATATCGGCATGGACCGAACTGCAACCGCGCGCCGCTTGAGGCAGGCCCAGACCACGCCGGAAGCCCGTCTGTGGGCTATCGTCCGCAACCGCCAACTCGCCGGTTGCAAGTTTCGCCGCCAGGTTCCGATCGACCGCTATTTCGCCGACTTCGCCTGTATCGAGGCACGGCTGGTGGTGGAGTTGGACGGCGCGGTGCATGACGATGAAGAGGCCGAGCTTCGGGATATGGCCCGCACCGAGGTGCTGGAGTCTTGCGGATACACCGTATTGAGGTTCCGGAACGAGGCGGTGATGACCGATCCCGGCGGGGTGGCGGAGGCGATCACCGCCGCGCTCAGGACGGCCAGGCCTTAGCCCCTCACCCTCCCACGCTTCGCGCGGGCCCCTCCCTCTCCCTTTGGGAGAGGGCTTTTTACAGCGCCGCCACCGCCGCCGCGTGGGCCTTGATCACCGCCAGGGTCGAGACGTCCGCGTTGAACACGCCGTAGAGGCCCTGTTCCTCCTGCGGCGGATCGCCGACATAGCTCCTGTCGCCCTTGGCGAACCAGGCGTCGTTGTGCTGGGCGCGGCCCTCGCCGTTCCAGGCCCAGAAGTTGGCGCCGGCGATCGGCCCACCGGTCTTCATGTCGGCGAGGACCAAGTCAAAGATCGTCTTGTAGAAGCGGTCCTTCAGACTGGTCGGGGCGTCGGGAGCCAAGGCGCGGTCGTCGCGGATCAGGCCGAATTCCTCGATCACCAGCGGCTTGTTGAGGGCTTTGGCGAGGGCGATGTGAGCGGTGACATAGTCGCGGCACCTGGCCTCGCCGGCCTCATAGGTCGCCGCCTGGTTCTTCATGTCGATCCAGCCCCAGTTGTTGGGCCAGACGTGCACGGTCATGTAGTCGATGGCGGCGGGCCTGTGGGTTTCGACCACGCAGGCCTCGCGCTCCAGGCAGCCCATGGCGCCTTCGCTGCCGGTGGTGACCAGATGGCGGGAATCGAGGGATTTGATCAATTCCGCCGTTTCGCGGATCCAGCGATAATAGGTCGGCAGGTTGGCGACGCCGAAGGCCTCCGACCCGCCCGGGCGCGGCTCGTTGGCCAGTTGCCAGGCCATGATCGTGGGATCGTCGCGATAGGGCTTGCCGGTGACGGTGCTGGTGCGGCCGACCAGGGTCTTCACATAGTGGCGGAACAGGGCGTTGGCCTGGGCGTCGCCATAGAAGCGGGCCGAATAGTCGGCGAAGTCGGGCCAGGGATGGGCCGGGTCGCCCTGCTGGAACCAGGTCCCGTTCCCGGTCCAGTTCAGATAGGCCGGCATGCCGCCCGACCAGTCCCAGAAATTGTTCAGATAGATCACCGCCTTCATGTCGCGACGGGCCATCTCGGCCAGCACGACGTCCAGGCCGGTCAGCAGGTCGGCGTTATAGTCCTGGCCGGGGCCCCTGAACGTCGGATCCAGCGCCACCTTGGCTGGCGATTGCTCGCCCGAGCCGAGGATCCGCAGATTGGTCACGCCCAGGGCCTTCAGGGCGTCCAGTTCCCGCCCCAGCCGCGCCCGATCGCCATAGGCGGCCGGCGAGCCCAGCCAGGCCCCGTACCAGAGATTGGCCCCGACGAAGCGGTAGGGCTTGCCGTCCAGGGCCAGGCGACCGTCGCTGACGGTGACGAAGCCCTCGGAGCTTTGGACGGCGGCGCGCGCCGCGCCAGCGGCCATAGCGGCGGCGCCGGCCAACATCAGATGGCGTCTGGACAGCATGGCTCTCTCCCCGTTTTGGCTAGCCTAACGGAGGCCGGCGGTCGGGGGGAGGGGAAACCTGGTCCGGATCATCACCCCAGATGGGCTCGGACCGCATCCAGTTGCGCGACGATGATCTGAGGGATGATCGGCTTGGGCGCGAACCCATCAAACCCGCCGACCTGTTTGACCATGTCCTGGCCATCCAGCACATCCGCCGAGATGGCGATCATCGGCAGATGCGTGGAGTGCCCGCGCCCGCGAATGCCGCGCATGGCCTGGATGCCGTCCAGGACCGGCATGCGCAGGTCCATGTAGCAAATGTCGAAATAGCCTTCCGGATGCCGGTCATAGGCGGCCAGCGCGTCCTGCCCGTTGACCGCCAGCGTCACGTCGCAACCCAGCTCGGTCAGCAGGGCGACCATGATCCGCTGCAGGGCGCAATTGTCCTCGGCGACCAGCACCTTCAGGGGCGTTGCGTCCTGGGCCTCGATATCGCGATTGGCCTGGCCCTCGATCTCGACGACGGGGCGGGCGCAAGCGGCGGCGGGGATGGTGAAATGGAAGGTGGCGCCCTCGCCGGGGCTCGCCGTCGCGCCGATGACGCCACCCATGATGGTGACGAGGTCGGCGCAGATCGACAGGCCCAGCCCGACACCGTCGCAGGTGCGGTTGAGGGTTTCGCTTCGCTGCTCGAAGGGCAGGAACAGGCGCGCCGCATCCTCCTGCGGGAAGCCCTCGCCTGTATCGGTGACTTCGCACCGGAGGCGCTCATCGCGCCAGTTCAGATGGAGGGTGATGGAGCCGCGCGGCGTGAACTTGATGGCGTTGTTGACGAGATTGGTCAGGATTTGGCGCAGCCTCAATCCGTCGATCATCAGGGCGGGCGGCAGGCCTTCGGCCCGGACGGTCAGTTCGAGGCCTTTTTCCTGGGTGCGGGGCGACAGGAGTCCTTGCACAGAACACGCGATCGCCAGGGCGTCGGTCGGGGCGCGGTGAATTTCCACACCGCCGGCCTCCAGCTGGGCCGTGTTGAGCAAGTCATTGACCAGCGCATGAAGCACCTGACCCGCCTCCAGCAACTCCGAGACCATGGCCTCCTGTTGGGTCGAAAGGGGGGCTCGGGCCAGCATCTGCGTCATGCCGATGACCCCTGCCAGGGGGGTGCGTAGCTCGTGACTCATATTGGCCAGGAAGCGGCCCTTGGCGGCGACGGCCTGTTCGGCGCGCTCTCGCGCCTGCAGGTTTTCCGCCACCGCCGCCAGGCGTCGGGTCTCGATTTCGGTGACGTCGGTCGCCACCTTGATGATCTTGTAGGGCCGCCCCGCATCATCGAGAACGGGATTGTAGACGCCCTGGATCCAGACTTCTGATCCGTCCTGGGTGACCCGCTTAAACAGGTCGGAAAAGAAATCGCCGCGCCTCAGTCTTTGCCAGAACTCGTCATAGCTTTGGGAGTTGGCCTCTTCGTCGTGAACGAAGATCGCGTGCCGCTTCCCGACGATGTCCTTGAGCGTGTAGCCGAGGGTGTCGAGGAAGTTCGCGTTGGCCGAAAGGATCTCGCCGGTGAGGGAGAGCTCCAGGATGAGCTGCGAGCGATTAAGCGCCGCGAAGGTGGCATCCATCTGCCGCAACCGCATGGGCGGCCCATCACGCGCGACGGGGGCGGGCTTTTTATAGGTCGCCATTAGAACTTTCGATCCCGGAAACTGACTTTCAGTACGCGAATCAAGAACGTTCAACATCGTCTCTGGGCAAGACTAGGGGCGTCACCCCTCCTTAAAATCAACTGTATTCAATGTCGCACCCGTGACATTTCAGAAGGTGGGTAGCGCCAATCGGAATCGTCGTGAAATTTTCTGGGTGTTTCCCAGTCCGTCAGGAGCCGATCTCTGATTTACAGAGATCTTGATCTCCGCCGGCTTTGAGGTTCTGGGCTCGTCCAGGACAGCTTTCGGGAGGCGCGCGGAACGCCTTGCCAACGGCCGCCCGCGCGGCCGCCGCAGGCGCGCCGGTCCTCACAGATTCAGCAGCGCGGGGTCGCCGCCCTGGGCGGTGATGTTGATGCTGACGGCGCGCTCGACGGCGTAGCGCAGCAGGGCGTGGGGGCCGCCGGCCTTGGGGCCGGTGCCTGACAGGCCCTCGCCGCCGAACGGCTGCACGCCGACCACGGCGCCGGTCATCGAGCGGTTGACATAGGCGTTGCCGGCCGGGACCAGGCGCTGGACCTCCGCCGCGAAGCTCTCGATCCGCGAGTGGATGCCCAGGGTCAGGCCATAGCGACGATCCGCCAGGGCGCCGGCGACCTGCGCCAGGTCTTCGGGCGCATAGCGCACGACGTGCAGGACGGGGCCGAACACCTCGCGCTCCAGGAAGTCGGCGGCGGGGATCTCGGCCAGGACCGGAGCGAAGAACGTGCCGCCGGCTGGGGCCGCCAGGACGTGCAGGACCTTGGCTTCGTGCTGCAGGCGCTGCAGGTGCTTGTCGAGGGCGTCCTTGGCCTCGGCGTCGATCACCGGGCCCACATCCGTGACGGCCAGGGCCGGGTCGCCCAGCGCCAGGGCGTCCATCGCGCCCTTCAGGCCCTCGATGATGTGATCGGCGGTGTCGTGAGGCAGGAACAGCAGGCGCAGGGCCGAGCAGCGCTGGCCGGCGCTGCCGAAGGCCGAGACGATCACGTCGTCGATCACCTGTTCGCGCTGGGCGGTGGTGTCGACAAACATGCCGTTGAGCCCGCCGGTCTCGGCGATGAACGGCACGATCGGGCCCTGGCGCTGGGCGAGGGTCTGGTTGATGCGCCAGGCGGTTTCGGTGCCGCCGGTGAAGGCCACGCCGTCCAGGCCTTCATGGCTGGTCAGCACCGCGCCCACCGTCTCGCCACGACCGGGCAACAGGGCCAGCAGGCGCGGGTCCAGGCCGGCGGCGTGATAGAGCCTCACCGCCTCATAGGCGATCAGCGGGGTCTGTTCGGCCGGCTTGGCCAGCACGGCGTTGCCGGCCGCCAGGGCGGCGGCGATCTGGCCGGTGAAGATGGCCAGAGGGAAGTTCCACGGGCTGATACAGACGAACACGCCGCGCCCGGCCAGGCTCAGGGTGTTGGTCTCGCCGACCGGACCCTTCAGCACCTGGCCCGGGCCGAACTGGTCTTCGGCCAGCACGGCGTAATAGCGGCAGAAGTCGACGGCCTCGCGCACCTCGGCGATCCCGTCGCCGAGGGTCTTGCCGGCCTCGCGCGACAGGATGGCGATCAGGCGGTCGATATTGCTCTCAAGCGCGTCAGCCATGGCGCGCAGCACCTTGGCGCGTTCGGCGCCGCCGGCCTGGTCCCAGGCCGGTTGGGCGGCGCGGGCCAGCCGGAAGGCCTGATCGACCTGCGGCAGCAGGGCCTCCGACACCGCGCCGACCACGCGGCCGTGGTCGCTGGGGCTGACGACGGGCAGGGGCGCGCCTCCGGCGCTCAGCTTGCCGCCGATCAGCGGACCGGCCGAGAGGGTGACGGCGTCCAGCGCCGCGACGGCGGCGGTCAGGCGCTCGCGCTCGGCCGCGATCGACAGGTCAATGCCGGCGCTGTTGCGGCGACGCTCGCCATAGACGTGGACAGGCGTGGGGATCTTGGCGTGGCGGTCGGGATGGGCTTCCACGGCGTCGATCGGGTCGACCACCACCTTTTCCACCGGCACCCGCTCGTCGAGCAGGGCGTGGACGAAGCTGGTATTGGCGCCGTTCTCCAGCAGGCGACGGACCAGATAGGGCAGCAGGTCCTCGTGGCCGCCGACCGGAGCGTAGGCCCGCAGGGTAATGCCGTCATACAGGTCGTCGGCGGCGGTGTAGAGCGCCTCGCCCATGCCGTGCAGGCGCTGATGCTCGATCTTCACGCCGGCGGTCTTGGCCATGCGCACCACGGCGGCCAGGGTGTGGGCGTTGTGGGTGGCGAACTGGGCGTAGAGATGCGGCGCGGCGGCGATCAGGGCCTTGGCGCAGACCAGATACGACAGATCGGTGGCGGGCTTGGTGGAATAGACCGGATAGTCGGGCCGGCCGGCGACCTGGGCGCGCTTGATCTCGCTGTCCCAATAGGCGCCCTTGACCAGGCGGACCATCAGGCGGCGACCGGTGTCCTGCGACAGGGCGGCCAGGCGGGCGATCACCTCGGGGCAGCGCTTCTGATAGGCCTGAACGGCCAGACCCAGGCCGGTCCACTCGCCCAGTTCCGGCTCGCGGCACAGGTGGTCCAGCAGCTTCAGCGACAGGGCCAGGCGGTCGGCCTCTTCGGCGTCGATGGTGAAGCTTAAATCATACTTCGCGGCGATCAGGGCCAGCCGCAGGATGCGGGGATAGAGCTCCTCCCACACGCGGTCCTCGTGGGTGGCCTCATAGCGCGGGCACAGGGCCGACAGCTTGACCGACACCCCGTGACCGGCTTCCGGGCCGACCTTGTTGGACAGCTTGCCGACCGTTTCGATGGCGTCGGCATAGGACTTTTCATAGCGCGCGGCGTCGGCGGCGGTGCGGGCGCCTTCGCCCAGCATGTCGAAGCTGCACATGTCGCCGTCATGGGCGGCGCGCTTGATAGCGGCCTCGATGGTGCGGCCCAGCACGAACTGCTCGCCCATGATGCGGATGGCCTGGCCGACGGCGGCGCGGATCACCGGCTCGCCCAGCCGGCCGGCGATCTTCTTGATGAAGCCGGGCAGGTCGCGTTGGGCGTCCTCATCTGGCTCGACGAGCTTGCCGGTCAGCATCAAGCCCCAGGTCGAGGCGTTGACGAACAGGCTGTCGGAGCCGCCCAGGTGAGACGCCCAGTCGGCCGAGCCGATCTTCTCGGCGATCAGCCTGTCGCGGGTGTCGTCATCGGGGGTGCGCAGCAGGGCCTCGGCCAGGCACATCAGGGCCAGGCCCTCGCGGGTGCCCAGGGAGAACTCCTGCAGGAAACTCTCGACCACGCCCTGCTTGCGGACCGATCGGCGGGCCCCGCGCACCAGGGCCTCGGCCTCGGCGCGGACAGCGGCGCGATCCTCCAGGCTCAGCGGCCGTGCGGCCAGCAGATCGGCGATCACCGCGGCTTCGTCGCGATACTTGCCGGCGTCCAGGCTGTCCCAGTCGATCATGCGCTTACCCAGGGCTTGAGGATGTCATCATCGGTATAGGTATGGATCGGCCGAATGTGCTTCGTTTGTCGGGATCTAACGCCGAACGATATTCTGTGTAACTCGGGTTTTTGACTGGTTTGCTCCGGCTGCGATTTGGCGCGCCGCAGGATCGGAGGGCAGGATGCCGCTGAAAGGGCGGGGTGGGAAGGGACGCGACTAGGGGGAGCGCGTCCCTTCCGCCCTGGACGGCGCTCTTGGGGGAAGGCGCCACAGGTGTCCCCTCTTCAGGACGGGGACAGGTCCTCAGGGCGCTGGGATCGTCTGGAGGAACGAAAGCGCCGAGGCCTTGAAGACAATGGGTGGTGTATCGCCGGACTTGCCGAATGTGCTTTGCTTTATGTAGTCATTTTCCGAACGATCTTCGATGAAAGCCCAGAATGACCGCGTCCGCTCTTGATGACACCGATCGCCGACTTTTGCGGGTGCTGCAGGCCGACGGCCGCATCACCAATGCCGAGCTAGCCAAGCAGTGCAACCTGTCGCCGGCCGCCACTTTCGACCGGGTGCGGCGCCTGCGCGAGCGCGGCTATATCACCGGCTATGCGGCCCTGCTGGACCCGGGAAAGGTCGATCTGGGCCTGCTGATCTTCGTCGAAGTGATGCTGGAGCGGACGACCGGCGAGGTGTTCGAGGACTTCGCCGCCGCCGTGCGCCGCGCGCCCGAGATCCTGGAATGCCACATGGTGGCCGGCGGTTTCGACTATCTGATCAAGGCCCGGGTCAAGGACATGGACGCCTATCGCGGCTTCCTCGGCGACATCCTGGTCAGGATGCCCGGCGTGCGCGAGACGCGGACCTATGCGGTGCTGGAAGAGGTCAAGAGCACGGCGCGGTTGCCGGTGTGAGCGTCCTCCCCCTGAAGGGGGAGGCGACCGAAGGTCGGAGGGGGAAGGCGGCAATAAGGCGACGGGCTTCCCCCTCCGATCGCTGCGCGATCTCCTCCCCCTTCAGGGGGAGGATTGGGGGAAGAGGCGCGCGCCGGGCTTGGGGGGGGGCGCGCGCCTCTTCCGGTTCGCCGTCATCGGGGGGGGTGACACGGCGAACCGCCCCCGACCTCTGCCCTGGGAAGGGGGGCCGGGGGAGGGGGGAGGGTCCGTCAGGCGGCGGGGGCGCCGCCGCCGAGGACCTTGTAGAGGGTGACGCGGTTGGTCGCCCGGACCAGTCGCGCCGTGATCAGACCCTGCTGGGCGCTGTAGAGCGTCCGCTGGGCGTCGAGCAGGGTCAGGCTTGAATCGATCCCGGCGT
The DNA here is from genome assembly GCF_058681035.1 of Caulobacter sp. FV2ps19. Taxonomy (NCBI): domain Bacteria; kingdom Pseudomonadati; phylum Pseudomonadota; class Alphaproteobacteria; order Caulobacterales; family Caulobacteraceae; genus Caulobacter; species Caulobacter sp. FV2ps19. The sequence continues at coordinate 1,541,040 of NZ_CM178729.1, forward strand.
CCTTGCGTTGCTTGGCCAGGCGCTGGCTGTCGCCGGCGGCGGCGACCAGACGTTCCTGGGCTCCGACCCGGTCGGCCACGGTATCGCGCACCGCCAGGGCGTCGGCCACTTCGCGGAAGGCGGTTTGCACAGCCTTTTCGTAGTTGGCCACAGCGATGCCCTGGCTGGCCCTGGCGCTGTCGAGCCCGGCCTTGTTGGCCCCGCCGGCGAAGATCGGCAGGGTGATGCTGGGGGCGAAGCTCCACGCGCCGCTGCCGTTCTTGAACAGGCCGTCAAGCTCGCCGCTGGACGCGCCGGTCGAACCGGTCAGGGCGATGCGCGGGAAGAAGGCCGCGCGCGCCGCGCCGATATTGGCGTTGGCGGCGACCAGCTGATGCTCGGCGGCCAGCACGTCGGGGCGACGGGTCAGGACGTCGGAGACCACGCCCGCCGGCAGGTCGGGCAGGATCTGGGCGGTGACCAGGCCGCCGGCCGGCAGCAGGTCCTCGGGAACCTCGGCTCCGACCACCAGGCGCAGGGCGTTCCTGTCCTGATTGACCTGGGCCACATAGGTGGCGACATCGGCCCGGGCCTGTTCGCTCAGGGTCTGGGCCTGGCGCAGGTCCATGATCGAGGCGGCGCCGGCGTCGACGCGGCTCTGGGTCAGCTTCAGGGAGTCGTCGCGGGCGGCGAGGGTGTCGCGGGCCAGGGCCAGCAGGTCCTCGTCTGCGGCCAGGGTCAGCCAGTTTCCGGCCACTTCGGCGATCAGGCTGATCTGGGCCGTCCGGGCGTTCTCGCGGACCGCCAGCCAGTTTTCGAGCGCGGCCTTGTTGAGGCTGCGCACCCGGCCAAACAGGTCCAGCTCATAGCCGGTGAACCCGACATTGGCGCTGTACTGCTCGGTCTCGACGGCCGAGCCGGTCTGGCTGACCGAGGCCGGCGTGCGGGCCTTGGTCCCCGAGAGCGTCCCGTTGATCCCCGGCAGCAGGGCGGCGCGCTGAACGCCGTACTGGGCGCGGGCCGTTTCGATATTCAGCAGGGCCACGCGCAGGTCGCGGTTTTCCGAGAGGGCCAGTTCGATGGTCCCGGCCAGGCGAGGGTCCTCGAACACCTCGCGCCAGGCCAGGTCGGCGGCCGAAGCCGCCGTTTCCGGCTGGGCCGTCGGCCAGGTCTGGGCGACCGGCAAGGTCGGCCGGACCGTGGTCGGGGCCAGGGTGCAGGCGGTCAGCGAGGTGGCCGCCAGCAGGGTCAGGGTCAGTTTATGAAGCAGCATCTCAGTGGCCCTCGGCCGGGGTAGCGGGAGCCACGTCGTTTTCGTGGCCCTTGTGTTTGGGTTTGAAGGTCTTCTCGACGATCACGAAGAACAGCGGGACGAAGAAGATCGCCAGCAGGGTCGCCGACAGCATGCCGCCGATGACGCCGGTGCCGATGGCGTGCTGGCTCCCCGAGCCGGCCCCGTTGGAAATCGCCAACGGCAGCACGCCGAAGATGAAGGCCAGCGAGGTCATGATGATCGGCCGCAGACGGATGCGGACGGCCTCCAGGGTGGCTTCGGTCAGGCCCATGCCCTTTTCGTAGAGGTCCTTGGCGAACTCGACGATCAGGATGGCGTTCTTGGCGGCCAGACCCATGGTGGTCAGCAGACCGACCTGGAAATAGACGTCGTTGCTGAGGCCGCGCAGGGTGGTGGCCAGCAGGGCGCCGACGACGCCCAGCGGGATGACCATGATCACCGACAGCGGGATCGACCAGCTCTCATAGAGGGCCGCCAGCAGCAGGAACACGACCAGGATCGACAGGGCGTACAGGGCGGGCGCCTGGTTGCCGGCTTCGCGTTCCTGGGCCGACAGGCCGGTCCATTCATAGCCGATGCCGGGCGGCAGCTTGGCGGCGATCTCTTCCATGGCGGCCATGGCCACGCCGGAGCTGACGCCGGCCGCCGGGGAGCCCTGGATATTGACCGACGAGAGGCCGTTATAGCGCTCCAGACGCGGCGAGCCGGACGTCCAGTGGGTGGTGGCGAAGGCCGAGAACGGGACCATCTGGCCGGACGCATTGCGCACGTACCACTTGTCCAGATCCTCGGGGGTCATCCGGAACGCGGCGTCGGCCTGGACATAGACCTTCTTGATGCGGCCGCGATCGATGAAGTCATTGACGTAGGAGCCGCCCAGGGCCGTGCTCAGCGCCGCATTGATGTCGGCGGTGGTCAGGCCCATGGCGCCGGCCTTGGCCTGGTCGACATCGATCTGCAGTTGCGAGGTGTCGTCCTGACCGTTGGGGCGGACGCCCGACAGCTGCGGGTTCTGGGCGGCCATGCCCAGCACCATGTTGCGGGCGTTCATCAGGGCGTCGTGACCCACGCCGCCGGTGTCCTGCAGCTGGAAGTCGAAGCCGGAGGCGTTGCCCAGCTCCTGCACCGCCGGCGGCACGATCGGAAAGACCATGGCGTCCTTGATCTGGGCGAAGGCCCCGAACGCCCGGCCGGCGACGGCGGGGGCTTTCAGCATGGGGCTCTTGCGCTCTTCAAACGGCTTGAGGCTGATGAAGCCCAGGCCGGCGTTTTGGCCGGCGCCGGCGAAGCTGAAGCCCGAGACGGTGAAGATCGACTTCACCGCGTCGTCACCCAGGAAGTGGGTTTCGACCTGCTTGAGCACGCCTTGGGTGCGCGCCTCGGTCGCGCCGGGCGGCAGTTGGACCAGGGTATAGATGGTGCCCTGGTCTTCTTCCGGCAGGAACGAGGTCGGCAGGCGGACGAACAGGACGGCCATCACCAGGATGATCGCGCCATAGATCACCATCCAGCGGACGCTCTTGCCCAGGATGCCGCGCACCCCGTTCTGATAGCGGCCCGACAGATCGTTGAAGCTGCGGTTGAACCAGCCGAAAAAGCCCTTGTCGGCGATGGTGTGGCCCTTGGCGACGGGCTTGAGCATCGTGGCGGTGAGGGCCGGGGTCAGCACCAGGGCGACGACCACCGACAGCAGCATGGCCGAGACGATGGTGATCGAGAACTGGCGATAGATCACGCCCTGCGAGCCGCCGAAGAAGGCCATGGGCACGAAGACGGCCGACAGCACCATGGCGATGCCGATCAGGGCGCCGCTGATCTCGCCCATCGACTTGCGGGTGGCGTCCCGGGGCGAAAGCCCTTCCTCGCTCATCACCCGCTCGACGTTTTCGACCACGACGATGGCGTCATCGACCAGCAGGCCGATGGCCAGCACCACGCCGAACATGGTCAGGGTGTTGATCGAATAGCCGAAGACGGCCAGGATTCCGAAGGTGCCCAGCAGGACGACCGGAACGGCGATGGTCGGGATCAGCGTCGCGCGCCAGTTCTGCAGGAACAGGAACATCACGATGAAGACCAGGACGATGGCCTCGATCAGGGTCTTGACCACCTCATGGATCGACTGGGAGACGAAGGGCGTGGAGTCGTAGGGGACCACGTACTCGTAACCGGCCGGGAAGGCCTTCGACAGCTCGGCCATCCGGGCCTTGACGGCGTCGGCGGTGTTCAGGGCGTTGCCGCCCGGGGCCAGCTTGATGGCCAGGCCCGCGGCGGGGTGACCGTTGAAGCGGGCTTGGGACGCGTAGCTTTCCGCGCCCAACTCGACCCGGGCCACGTCGCGAAGGTGAACCGTCGCGCCGCTCGTGCTGTTCCTGAGGATGATCGCGCCGAACTGTTCGGGGGTCTGCAGGCGCGACTGTGCCGTGATCGTGGCGTTGAGGGCGACGTCCGGGGTGGCGGGCAGGCCGCCCAACTGGCCGGCCGAGACCTGGGCGTTCTGCGCCGTGATGGCGGCGGTGACGTCCGAGGGGGTCAGGGAGAAGCTGGTCAGCTTGACCGGGTCCAGCCAGATACGCATGGCGTATTGCGCGCCGAACAGCTGGACGTCGCCGACGCCGTCGACGCGGCTGAGCTGGTCCTGCAGGTTCGTGGCGACATAGTCGCTCAGGTCGACATTGGTGGTCTTCGGATCCTTGGAATAGAGGCCGACCACCATCAGGAAGTTGCGGGTCGACTTGACCACGCTGAGGCCCTGTTGCTGGACCTCCTGCGGCAGCAGGGCGGTGGCCGTCTGCAGCTTGTTCTGGACCTGCACCTGGGCGATGTCGATGTCCGTGCCGGCCTTGAAGGTCAGGGTCACGGTGGCCGAGCCGGTGCTGTCGCTGGTCGACGACATGTATTCCAGGCCGTCCAGGCCCTTCATCTTCTGTTCGATGACCTGGGTGACGCTGTCCTCGACGGTCTTGGCCGAGGCGCCGGGATAGTTGGCGTTCACGGCCACCTGGGGCAGGGCGATGGACGGATATTGCGCGATCGGCAGGGTGCGGATGGCGAGGACGCCGGCCAGCATGATGACGATGGCGATGACCCACGCGAAGATGGGCCTGTCGATAAAGAAGCGGGAAAGCATGACAGGCTGGCCTTAGCGTTGAGCGGTGATGACGGAGGCCTTCACAGGCATGCCGGGACGAAGCTGCTGCAGACCTTCGACAATGACTTGATCCCCGGCCTTCAGGCCGCTGGTCACCAGCCACTTGGCGCCGACCGTCTGGCCGGTGGTGACGGGGCGGATCTCGGAGACGCCCTTGGCCCCGACCACCATCACCGTGCTGTCGCCCTTGGCGCTGCGGCTGACCGCGGTTTGCGGGATCAGGATGGCGTTCTGGGCGGTGCCGGCGCTCAGCGTGGCGCGGACATACATGCCGGGCAGCAGCACGCCGTTGGGGTTGGCGAAGGTGGCGCGCAGGCCGATCGAGCCGGTGGTCGGGTCAACGGTGACGTCCGAGAACTCGAGGCGACCCGACGTGGCGTAGGTCGAGCCGTCTTCCAGCTTCAGGGTCACCTGGGCCGAGGTGGTGCGGCCGGTCTGGCCGCTGGCCATGTCGCGCTTGAGCTTCAGCAGCTCTGCCGACGACTGGGTCAGGTCGACATAGATCTTGGAGAGGTCCTGCACGGTGGCCAGGGCGGTCGCCTGACTGGCGGTGACCAGGGCGCCGGGCGTCACCGACGACTTGCCGATACGGCCCGAGATCGGGGAGAACACCTTGGTGTAGCCCAGATTGATGCGGGCGGTGTCGACGGCGGCCTTCTGGGCCGCGACATTGGCGGCGGCCTGCTGGTGCGCGGCCTGGGCGTCGTCATTGTCCTGCTTGCTGACGGCGCCGCTCTCGACCAGGGTCTTGTAGCGATCGGCCTTCAGCTTGGCGGCGGTGGCCGTGGCCTGGGCCTGGGCGAGACCCGCCGCGGCGCTGTTATAGGCCGCCTGATAGGTGGCGGGGTCGATCTGGTACAGCGCCTGGCCGGCCCGGACATAGGCGCCTTCTTCAAACAGGCGGGCCTTGATGATGCCGCTGACCTGCGGGCGCACTTCGGAGATCAGCACGGCCGAGGTGCGACCGGACAGCTCGCTGGTCAGGCTGACGGGCTCCGGGTTCGCCACGACCACGCCGACAGGCGAGGGGCCGCCGGCGCCCTGCGCGCCCGCCGCACCCTTGCCTTGCCCGCAGGCGGCGAGGGTCAGCGAAGCGGCGGCGATCACGACGGCCGTGACCGTCATACGAGAAGATTGCATATCGAACCCTGGTTTCAACGGATTGTCGGGCGTCTTGCCCTTGACGAAACGCGCGTGATTAACAATGTGAGAATGAACGTTCATTCTCATTCGGGCTGGACATAGGAGCGAAGGTGTCGCTAGTCAATACCCGTCGGGCCCCCGTTCAGCTTTTGAGTGACCTTGGGGCATGTGAGGCGAATTGGGTTGTGTAATGGTTGAAGAGGCTGCGACGAATCGTCCCTCTGCAGAGGCGCGTCGCCAACAGATTCTGGACGCCGCGTGCGCTCGCGTCCGCACGTCCGGCTTTCACGGCGCCAGCATGGCCGACATCGCCAAGACGGCTGGCCTCAGCGTGGGCCAGATCTACCGCTACTTCGAGAACAAGGAGGCGATCATCGCCGCCATCGTCGCCCAGGACCTGGCCGAGATGCGCGAGAAGTTCGCGGAACTGGAAAAGCAGCCCGGCGATCTGGTCGACAGTATCGGCGACCACATGCCCGAGGCGGTGGAGAGGTGCTACGATCTGAGCCGCGCCGCCCTTGTGCTGGAAGTTCTGGCCGAGGCGGCCCGCAACCCCAAGGTCGCCGCCATTGTCCGCGCCGCCGACCAGCAGGAGCGGGCCCTGTCGCACGCCATGCTGTCGCGCGGTCGCAAGCCGGAATGGAGCGACGCCGAGTTCGAGGCGCGCGCCGAGATGATCGCCGTGATCTTCGATGGCCTGATCATGCGCGCCGTCAACAATCCCGATGTCGACCGCCAGGCCCTGGCCGGCATCGTGCGCCAGACCCTGGAGCGCTTGTTGAGCTGACGTCGGGCTCGGCGCCCTGGCCGGAAACCTAGTGCGGCGCCGGGTCGCCAGCGCCGGCCCGACGGGCGCGGCCGTGACGCCAGGCGGTCCAGGACACCAGGGCGATCAGCACGGTCAGCAGAACCCCAGTAGAGCCGATCGGTCTCGGGCATGACGAACACCTCTCCGGCCCAGGCGCCGGGGCCTGGACTTTGAGACCCCAGGCCTGGGGCGGTTTCGGGGCTGTGCGACATTTGGTCCGTTCGGCCGGCCCCAAGTCTTGTGTGGCGTGAACGGGTCAACGCCACGGGTAGTCCTGATTAATCAGACTGCGACGATTTGTCGCCCTAAATATACTTCTTACTTTAAACAATAGGCAGTTCTTGGGCGAGATCCATCAACTCAAAATGAGTATTAATCTCTTATCTCATAATTAAGTTATGGTCAAATTGTCGCACTATGTTCATTAACTGTCTAATTTCACTCGGAATAAACTGCCTGGTGGGAAATTGCAGCGCGGCAAAAAGCCGACCGGTAGTCAAAATGACGCCGGAAACTTCCGAGAAGGACTATTCGTAATGGCGCTGAACAGCATCAACACGAACAATGGCGCGCTCATCGCGCTGCAGAACCTCAACAAGACCAACATGGACCTCCAGAACGTCCAGCAGCGCATCAACACCGGTAAAAAGGTGGCGAGCTCGAAGGACAATGGGGCGATCTGGGCGACGGCCAAGGTGCAGACCGCCGACGCCTCGTCGCTGAACGCGGTGAAGGACTCGCTTCAGCGCGGTCAATCGACCATCGACGTGGCCCTGGCCGCCGGCGATACGATCACCGACCTGCTGGGCAAGATGAAGGAAAAGGCCCTGGCCGCTTCCGACACCTCGCTGAACACCTCCAGCTTCAATGCCCTGGTCTCAGACTTTGACTCCCTTCGCGACCAGATCACCAAGGCCGCTTCGAACGCCAAGTTCAATGGCGTCAGCATCGCCGACGGCACGACCACCTCGTTGACCTTCCTGGCCAACTCGGACGGTTCGGGCTTCACCGTCGCCGCCAAGACCCTGACCCTGGCCGGCATCGGCCTGTCGACGACCTCGACCTTCACCGATGCGGCCACCGCCAAGACCATGATCACCACGGTCTCGACGGCGCTGCAGACGGCGGCGAACAAGCTGGCCTCGCTGGGCACCAACTCGACCGGCCTGGACACCCACCTGACCTTCGTCGGCAAGCTGCAAGACAGCCTCGACGCCGGCGTGGGCAACCTGGTCGACGCCGACCTGGCCAAGGAAAGCGCCAAGCTGCAGTCGCTGCAAACCAAGCAGCAGCTGGGCATCCAGGCGCTGTCGATCGCCAACCAGTCTTCGTCTTCGCTGCTCAGCCTGTTCCGCTAGGTCCACGAGCCTCGACGACGAAAGGGCGGGTCTTCGGACCCGCCCTTTTTCTTGATCAGGCCAGCGCCCGGTAGGTGAAGTTTCGGAACCGCGCCGAGCCCTTGCCGGCCGCATACAGCCCCGGCTTCAGCATCAGGAAGCCGCCGCGCACATTGTGGTGGTAGCCCGAAACCTCCATGCCCCGGTCAAAGCGCTTCCAGGTCGCCCCGCCGTCTCCGCTGGTATGGAAGCTGACGATGTGGCGGGTATTGCGCAGCCGCATCAGCATCCTTGAGCCGTGCGGATTGGCCGGGCGGCCGCGCTCGATACCGTACTGATGGGTGACGAAGTTCGTCTCGTCGAACCCCAGGCCGCAATAGAGCTGGCGGTCATAGAACAGGATCAGGCCGGCGCGGGTCTCGGGGTCGATCTCGATCTCGCACTCGATCTCATAGGCCTGGTCGCCATTGACGAAGATCAGCGGCGCGCCGCTGCTGGGGGCCTCGCCCGCGCCCTTCAGGGTCATGACGCCGCCCGCGCGGCTGATGCGGCCGGCGTCGCCGGGCTTGGGGTCGAAGAAGTTCCACTGCACGCCGTACTTGTCGGTCGAGAAATCGTCCGACAGCGCCATGCCGTGCGGGACGACCTGGCCGCCTTTCGGTTTGGGCAGGGGCTTGGACAGATCCCCGCCGCCGACCGTGAACCAGCCGTCCTTCGTCCAGGTCACCGGGGCCAGCAGGGTCTGGCGACCCAGGGTGTAGAAGCCGTTTTCATAGCCGTGATAGACGGTCCACCAGTCGCCGGCCGGCCCCTCGACCAGGGTGGCGTGACCGCGCGACCACCACTTTTCGGCGTTGTCGGTGGTGCGCACCACCGGATTGTGCGGGTCATCCTCCCACGGGCCGGCCAGCGACTTGCTGCGGGCCACGATGACCATGTGGCCGGTCGGCGGGCCGGCCGTGCCGCCCACGGCGGTGACCAGATAGTAGTAGTCGCCCTTCTTCATCACCTTGGGGCCTTCGGGCGAGAAGCCCTCGACGTCCCAGTCTTCGGGATAGTGCCAGGGGTCATAGACGTGCTCGGGCTTGCCCACCGTCGACAGGCCGTCGGGCGCCAGCCGGATGCGGTCGCCGCCCGACAGGAACAGCCAGCGCACGCCGTGCTCGTCGACCACGTGGCCGGGGTCGATATAGCGCGGCAATTTCAGGTCGACCGGCTCGCTCCACGGGCCCTCGATCCTGTCGGCCCAGATCACATAGCTGGTGTTGTTGTTGGGCTGCTTGGCCGGCAGGAAGATGTAGTAGCGGCCGTTGTGCTTGCACAGCTCGGGCGCCCAGATCGAGCCGACATTGGTCTTCAGGCTGGCCACGACCGGCGTCCAGTTCACCAGATCCTTCGAATGCCAGATCAGCAGGCCCGGATAGGCGTCGAACGACGAGTGGGTCATGTAGTAGTCGTCGCCGTCCTTCAGGATCGACGGATCGGGATGGTCGCCGGCCAGGATCGGATTGAGGAAGGTCCCGTCGCCCAGATCGGCCTTGCGCTGACCCTCGACGCCCTTGGCCCAGGTTGGGCCGGCGGTCGGGCCGGGCAGGGTCCCCATCTGGGCGGCCTGCGGGGCGGCGGGAACAGCGGCGACGGCCGCGCCGGTCAAGAGCGAGCCCAGGGCTCCGCGGCGGCTGAGGTTGACCATACTCGTTTCCTTCCCACTGTAGCGGCCGCGCGGACTGCGTCGCGCTGGCGTGTCCGGAACCTAGCGGCAAGTTTCGAGCCTTGTCCACCGGTGTCATGGCCATTGGTCTGGCGATACGCCGCCCGTGACCCAAGGACGCCGAAAACGAAAAACGCCCGAGAGCAGGGCTCCCGGGCGTCTGGATGCTCCCCCTCTGGGGAGCTGTCGCCCCCGGGACCGACCGCAGGTCGGCCCGAGGATAAACTCCGCGACTGAGGGGGCATCTGGGCGAACGCCGCGCTGCTCCCTCCGGCCCGCTGGGCCACCTCCCCCAAAGGGGGGAGGATCAGCCCTCATCAGCCCTCCATGTCTTCCAGTTCGGTGCCGCGCGTTTCCTTGATCAGCTTCTGAACCAGGAAGAACGAGACCACGGCGCTCAGGGCGTAGAAGCCATAGGTCATCGGCAGGCTGAACGCGGCCAGGGCCGGGAAGCTGACCGAGATCGCGAAGTTGGCGATCCACTGGGCGAAGCCCGCCACGGCCAGGGCCGAGCCGCGCATCTGGTTGGGGAACATCTCGCCCAGCATGACCCACATCACCGGGCCCCAGCTGAGGTTGAAGAACACGACATAGGCGTTGGCGGCCAGCAGGGCGATCGGACCGACGCCCTCGCCCAGCTGCATCGCGCCATTGACCGTGGTGGCGGTCGAGAAACACCAGGTCAGGACGCCCAGGGTCACGGCCATGCCCACCGAGCCGATCAGCAGCAGGGGCTTGCGGCCAATCCTGTCGATCAGGGCGATGGCGGCCAGGCAGGCCACGATCGAGAGCGTGCCCGACAGGATGTTGATCTTCAGGCTGTCGTCTTCGGTGAAGCCGACCGACTGCCACAGCACCGAGCCGTAGTAGAAGACGATGTTGATGCCGACCAGTTGCTGGAAGACGGCCAGCACCAGGCCCGCCCAGAGGATCGGACGGATCTTGCGGCTCACCGGATCCAGCAGGTCCGAGAATTTCGGCTTGTGGTCCGCCGACAGCGAGGCGCGGATCTCGGCCACCTTCTTGTCGCCCTGGCCTTCGCCGAACAGGCGCGACAGGATCGCCGAGGCTTCGGCGTCCTTGCCCTTGGCCACCAGATAGCGCGGGCTTTCCGGAATGGTCAGCAGGCTGAAGAAGAAGATCGCGGCCGGGATGATCTGCATCCAGAACATCCAGCGCCAGGCGGGCAGGCCCAGCCAGAAGAGGGCCGTGGAGCTGCCGGCGGTGTGGGCCAGGATGTAGTTGGCCACGAAGGCGCCGGTCAGGCCGGTGATGATCATGATCTGCTGCACGGACGACAGCCGGCCGCGGATATTGGCGGGCGTCACTTCCGAGATATAGACCGGGCACAGCACGCTGGCCGCGCCGACGCCCAGGCCGCCGACCAGGCGGAAGATGATGAACACCAGCGAGGTGTCGGAGGCGCCGCTGCCCACGGCGCTGATCAGGAACAGCAGGGCCGAGATGATCATCACGGTGCGGCGGCCCCAGACGTCGGCCAGACGGCCGGCGGCGAAGGCGCCGACGGCGCAGCCGATCAGGATCGCGCCGACATTGAGGCCGGTGCCCAGCTTGCTGAGGTTGAACGCGCTTTCCAGGCCCTCCTGGGTGCCGTTGATGACGCCGCTGTCATAGCCGAACATGAAGCCGCCGATGGTGGCGACCGCCACGATCGCGGCGATGAAGGCCATGTTGACCTTGCCGCCGTCGGCGCTCATGCCGGCGCTGGGTCCCGCGCTGGATACTGAAGCCATTTGTGTCCTCCCATGGCCCGTGGGCCGCGTGTCATTCCCTCGTCGGTCCTTGCTGGACCTCCGGTTGCCGGCGACCTTAGTGTTACCGGTATCAGCACGCAAGCGGTGTGAGGCGACGCTTGGCGGCGTCCGAGGAGGGGTGGCTTTTTGAGGTCGCGAACCGGAATTCTGTGTCGCCGGCGCCGCAGTCCGGGGCCAATCCTCTTGGGTTTGCGTCTTCGGCGCGCTCAACCGCAACATTGCAGAAAAGACATTTGCCCTGCGGAGATCTGCGGGCTTTACGCCTAGAGGTCAGGACCGACCGAGCGCGCGCCGGGTGAGGGTTTGCTGGCCTTGTACCCGGGGTTTGTCGTGCGTCTGAAAATCTCCCTGCTCGCCGCCGCCGCGGTGGTCCTGCCCGCCTCGCTGGCCTTCGCCCAGACAGCGGTGGCGCCGCCTCCCGCAAAGTCGGCAGCCAAGCCCGCGACCGCCGCCCCCACCGCTGTCGAGGGCGTGGTGGTGACCAGCGACGCCAACGCCATGCGCAGCTCGATCGACCGCCGCAGCTACAGCGTCGCCAATGACCTGTCGGCCCACGCCGGCTCGATCAGCGACGCCCTGCGCAACATCCCCTCGGTCGAGGTCGACGTGCAGGGCAATGTCAGTCTGCGCGGCGACGCCAATGTCACCATCCTGATCGACGGCAAGCCTTCGGGCCTGTTCAGCGGCGACGGCAAGGCCGACGCCCTGCAGGCCATGCCGGCCGACCAGATCGACCGCGTCGAGGTGATGACCAACCCCTCCGCCGCCTTCCGCTCCGACGGTTCGGCGGGGATCATCAACCTGATCACCAAGAAGACCCGCAAGGCCGGGGCCAACGGCTCGGTCCGGGTCAACGCCAGCACCGACGGCCGCTACAACACCGGCGTCAGCGGCTCCTACATCAAGGACAAGCTGACCCTGTCCGGCGACGCCAGCTATCGCCACGACGACCAGACGTTCCGCTCGTTCAGCGACCGCTCCACCCTCAACAGGGCCAGCGGCCTGTTCCAGGACAGCCGCCAGTCCAGCCAGTCGGAAGGGTTGGGCGAGTCCGTCAGCCTGCGCGCCAACGCCGACTATGATCTGGACGCCCGCACGCGGGTCAGCGGCGAGCTGCGCTATCGCGGCTTCTCGATGGATACGGACAGCCGCGAAACCTATGAAGGTGAGAACACCGCCGGCCAGGTGATCCGCGCCTATGACCGCCAGTCCAACTTCCAGGTCGACCGCGACAACACCGAGGCCAAGGCCACCTGGCGGCGGCAGTTCAAGGGCTCGGAGCACGAACTGGTCGCCACGATCGATTACGAGACGACCACGTTCGGGCGCGATCTGCGCGCCTTCACCGACAACGTCGCCAGCGCCGATTATTACGAGACCTCGTCCTTCGCCATCGACCAGAGGAAGGCCAATGTCTCGCTGGACTACACCCGGCCTCTGCCCGACAGCGCCAAGCTGAAGACCGGCTTCGATTTCGATCTGGGCCTGCACAACGACTATGACAATCGCGGCGCCACCGGCCCGACGCCGGGCGGCCTGGTCACCGACCCGGCCCGCACCAACCGCTTCGTCTATGACCAGAGCGTCTATGCCGGCTACGTCACCTATGAGCGGCCGTTCGGTGACCTGACGGTTCAGGGCGGCCTGCGGGTCGAGCAGGTGCAGATCGACACCAACCAGATCACCTCGGGCCTGAAGGGGTCCAACGACTATCTGCGGGCCTATCCGTCGCTGTTCTTCAGCTATGCGCTCAGCGACGCCCAACAGTTGCGGGCCAATTACAGCCGTCGCGTCCAGCGCCCACAGGCCCAGGATCTCAATCCCTACCGGGTCTATCAGGACCCGTTCAACTATCGGGCCGGCAATCCCGACCTCGAGCCGCAGGTGACAGACTCGTACGAGCTGGGCTGGCAGTACCGCAAGGGCCAGGCCTACTACCTGGCTACCGCCTACTATCGCCAGAGCTCCAAGGGCGTCACCGACGTGGTCCGCGACCTGGGCGGCGGCGTGCTGCTGACCACCAAGGAAAACCTGGGCGAAGGCCGCAATGGCGGGCTGGAACTGGTGGCCAATGGCCGCCTGACACCGAAGCTGACCTATAATCTCAGCGGCAACCTGTTCTGGAACGAGATCGACGCCGCCAATCTGGGCTTTAACGGGACGCGCTCGGGGACCTCGGCCTCAGGCCGCGCCAGCCTCAACTGGCAGGTCACGCCCAAGGACTTCGTGCAGATCAACGGCTTCACCTCGGGCAAGCGCCTGACGCCCCAGGGCCATCGCGAGCCGGTGCAGATGCTGAATCTGGGCTATCGCCGCAAGGTCAGCGACAAGCTGTCGTTCGTGGTCACGGTCCAGGACGCCCTGGACACCTTCCGCGACGCGGTGATCACCGACGCGCCCAACCTGCGCGATCGCACCGAGCGCCGGCCGCAAGTGCGCTCGATCTTCTTTGGCCTGACCTACAGCTTCGGCGGCGGCAAGCCCAAGCCCCAGGGCTTCGATTTCGACACCGGCGCGGCGGGCGTGGGGTAGTCAAAAACGCCGCTGTTCCCGGCGACGCGAAGCGCAGCCAGGCCGAATCCAAACGACCCGTCTTCCCGGCGAAGGCCGGGACCCAGATTCAGCCTGAGCGTTTTGGGGATGATGCGCCTTCTGATCGAGGCAGTCAGTCCAAATCCCTGGGGTTCGATCTGGGCCCCGGCCTTCGCCGGGGAGAACGGAGGGGAGGGACCTACCCCCCCGCCTCGACCTTGTCCTGGGTCCTGGTGTCGAAGTCGCCGGCGTCGTGGCGTTCGCGCAGCTGGCTGGAGGGTTCGCCGAAGGTGCGGTTGACCATCCGGCCGCGCTTGACGGCGGGGCGGGCGCCGATGGCGTCGGCCCAGCGGATGACGTTCTTGTAGTCCTGCACCGACAGGAACTCGCCGGCCTCGTACAGCAGGCCCTTGGCCATCCCGCCGTACCAGGGCCAGATGGCCATGTCGGCGATGGTGTAGTCCTCGCCGGCGATGAAGGTCGTCTCGCCCAGGCGGCGGTCCAGAACGTCCATCTGGCGCTTCACCTCCATGGCGTAGCGGTCGATCGGATATTCCATCTTGTAGGGCGCATAGGCGTAGAAGTGGCCAAAGCCGCCGCCCAGGAACGGCGCGCTGCCCATCTGCCAGAACAGCCACGACAGGCACTCGGCCCGCGCCGCCGGGGCGGTGGGCAGGAAGGCCCCGAACTTTTCGGCCAGGTGGATCAGGATGGCGCCGGACTCGAAGATCCGGATCGGCTCGGGACCGCTGTGATCCATCAGGGCCGGGATCTTGGAATTGGGATTGGCCGAGACAAAGCCGCTGCCGAACTGGTCGCCCTCACCGATATTGATCAGCCAGGCGTCGTATTCGGCGCCGACATGGCCCAGGGCCAGCAACTCCTCCAGCATGATCGTCACCTTGACGCCGTTGGGCGTGCCCAGGGAATAGAGCTGCATCGGGTGCTTGCCCACCTGCAGCGGCTTGTCATGGGTGGGGCCGGAGATCGGCCGATTGATCGACGCGAACTTGCCGCCGCTTTCCTTGTTCCAGGTCCAGACCTTGGGCGGGACATAGGCGGGGGTGTCGGTCATGGGCGGCCTCCTGGCGTGGGCGGACGTCTTGGCGCGCCCGGTCACAGGCAATGTGGCGGCGTTGGCGGTGCGGCGCCAGAGGGGCGGGCGCAAAAGGCGGCGGTCATCTTGCCCCCGTTCTGAACAGCAGATCGTTCTTGCCAATTTTTGCCAAAGAAACCATCCTTCCGCCATGACGACGATGAACATCTCCTTGCCGGACGCCTTGAAGGTGTTTGTCGATGAACAGGTCTCTGGTCGAGGCTACGGGACCAGCAGCGAATATGTTCGTGAGTTGATCCGCAAGGACCAGGACCGCCAGCGTCTGCGCAATCTTCTGCTGAACGGCGCGGGCTCTGCGCCCGGGGCCAAGGCGGACGCCGGCTATTTCGACGCGCTCAGGGCGCGAGTCCAAAAGCCCGCGTGACGGCCAGGGACGTCATTCCGCGCGCCTTGGCCGAGCAAGACGTCAATGACGCGCTGGACTTCTATCTTGTCGAGGCCGGCCAGAAAGCCGCGCTCGGTTTCATCGATGCGCTCGAGCGGGCCTATCGGCTGATCAGCGAGCGCCCTGGCGTCGGCGCCGATCGCTATGCGTACGAACTCGATCTGCCCGGACTGCGAACCTGGCCTTTGCGGGGCTATCCCTACCTGGTGTTCTACAGGCCGCGCCAAGACCATATCGATGTCTGGCGGGTGCTTCACACCGCCAATGACATTCCGGCCTGGTTGATCGAGGACGGATCGGCGACCTAGGGTGACGCGGATGTTCAAGCCTCTCGCCCTGCTGGCTCCGGCCCTGATTCCGTCGTGGAATTTCTTCGACGTGATCGCGCCTTCGCCGCGTCTCGAATACGCCCTGGGGGCCTCGGCGCGTGGCAAATCTGGTCCGTGGCTGGCCTTTCGGCCCTTGCCGCAGCGAGTGTCGCCGCTGGCCATGCTGGGGCGGCTGGTGTGGAATCCGCGCTGGAACGAGACCCTGTTCCTGGTCAGCTGCGCCGAGCGCTTGACCCAAAACCCCACCGCCCACAGCGAGGACGAGATCTTCCGCCGCATCGCCGCCGACCTGGCGCGTCAGCCGGACGCCGGGGCGCTCAAACCCTGGCTGAGTTTTCGGCTGGTGTTCCTGAGCCGCGAGGATGACGCCCTGGTCGAGACCGAGCTGTTCCGGTCCAGGCCGCGTCTGCGGGCCGATATCCGATGAGCCTGGAGACCGCCGCCCGCCTGACCGAAAGCCTGCTGGCCCTGGCCCTGATCCAGCAGAGCCTGGAACATCTGCGCGGCGGCCGCGACGAGCAGAGGCTGTTCCTGGCCCGGATCGGCCTGTGCGCCCTGGTCCTGCTGGGCGTGGCCTCGCCCTGGCCGCTGGTGGGTCTGGCGGGGCTGTCGCTGCTGATCCTGCACCGCTTCCAGGGCCCCTATAACGGCGGCAGCGACCGCATGGGCCTGCTGGCGCTGTGGTGCCTGACCCTGTCGCGGTTGGCGCCCAACCTGGCCCTGCGCGAGCTGGCCTTCGGCTATCTGGCCGCCCAGCTGATCCTGTCCTACCTGATCTCCGGCGGGGTCAAGATCGTCAATCCCGACTGGCGGTCGGGCCGGGCCTTGCGCGACGTGTTCCAGTTCTCGGCCTATCCGGTGGCCGAGAACCTGCGCCGCCTGGCCGACCGGCCGCGCCTGCTGATGGGGATGTCGTGGGCGGTGATGCTGTTCGAGCTGGCGTTTCCGCTGGCCATGATCTCGCGCCCGACCCTGATCGTCGCCCTGGCGATCGCCGCGACCTTCCACCTGGCCAATGCCTGTCTGTTTGGCCTCAACCGCTTCTTCTGGACCTGGCTGTCGGTCTATCCGGCCATCCTGTGGCTGCAGCACAGGTTGGTGTGAGGGGGGCTAAAGTCCTTACTCTGTTGGGTGATGAGCTACCCCTTCTTCCGTCTCCCCGGCGAAGGCCGGGGCCCAGATTCATCCAGAGCCTTTGGGGATGGCGCGCCTTGGGCCCAGCAAAATCACGCGTACCGTGGGTTCGATCTGGGCCCCGGCCTTCGCCGGGGAGACGGGTAAGGGTTGGAAAGGCTTGAGCTCGAATTGAGCCTACGCCCTCAAGCCCGCGTCAGCGTCACCAGCACGATGTCGTTCTGGCGCATGGGCAGGTCGACGCTGAAGGTCCCCTGGGCGCTCACCGTCACCGCCCGGTCGATCTCGGGCGTGTCGGCCGTCAGGGCGTTCAGCGTCTCGACTTGCTCGGGCGTCAGGCTGCCGGGCGCGCCCATTTCCAGATAGGCGGTGTAGGCGTCATTGGCCTTGAAGCCGGTGCGGAAGGCCTGCAGGCGATAGCGGCCCGGCGCCAGACCGCTGAGCGCCAGCGACACGGGCGGAGCGGCCGAGGTCGGCTGGACCTTGGTGTAGTAGGAGCGGTTGCTGAGCGTCTGGTTCGGGGCCTCGAAATCCCAGACCAGGGCGGCGATCTTGCCGCCGTCAACGGTGGCCAGCACTTCAGGGTCCGCGCCGGGGATTTCGG
Source organism: Caulobacter sp. FV2ps19 (assembly GCF_058681035.1). Classification (NCBI taxonomy): domain Bacteria; kingdom Pseudomonadati; phylum Pseudomonadota; class Alphaproteobacteria; order Caulobacterales; family Caulobacteraceae; genus Caulobacter; species Caulobacter sp. FV2ps19. The sequence continues at coordinate 1,558,339 of NZ_CM178729.1, forward strand.
CGCCGCGCAGCGCGTTGAGGTACTTGTAGGCGAACCAACTGGGCTTGCGGATCCCTTGCGGATTCATCAGGCCAAAGCCGCCCTGGAACGGGGCTGTGGGCGGGCCTGGCTCTTCAAACAGGTCGCTGTACGTCCAGTAGCTCATGCCCTGGATCATCCCCTTCACGCCCTTGAGCTTGGCCAGGATGTAGGCGGCGCTGTGATAGCTGTCGTGGACGGAGTCGCGCGGATTGTAGCTGGTGCTCCATTCGGTGAAATACAGCGGCAGGGTCGGGAAGGCTGACGCGCTGATCTGCTCGCGCACCCGCCGCACGTCGCCGATCACGGCGTCGGGATTGGCCGAGAGCTTGGTGTCTTGCTGACCCTTCTCGTCCAGGAAGCCGCCGTCGACGCCATAGGTGTGGGTGGTGACAAAGTCGATCGCCACGCCGTGGGTCTGGCAATAGGTCAGCAGCTCGGGAACCCAGGCCGCGCCGGCTGTCGAGGGGCCGCCGACCTTCAGGGTCGGGTCGATGGCCTTGATGGTTTTCGAGGTCAGGGCGAACAGGTCGAAATAGACCTTTTGGTCGGCCCTTTCCCAGAAGCCGTCCAGATTGGGCTCGTTCCACACCTCGAAGAACCAGCCGCGCACCTCGGCCTCGCCATAGCGGCCGCGCAGGTGGCGGACGAAGGCGTCGATCAGGGCGGCCCAGTCGGCGAACACCGGATGGGAGCTGTTGCCCTTCCAGTAGAAGATCGTCTGCTCCGAGGTCTTCATGGCCGACGGGGTGAAGCCCAGCTCGATGAACGGCTTGATCCCCATGCCGAGCAGACGGTCATAGAGTTCGTCGATCCTGGTCCAGTCATAGACGATCTGGCCGTCGACCCGCTTCACCGTCCCCAGCACGTCGTGGAAGATGTCGTGGAAGCGCACATAGCGGAAACCCAGCTCGCCGACGGCGGTCTTCAGCTGGCCCAGGCTGTCGTCGCGCAGCAGGGTGCCGGGGAAGTCCGAGCCCACCGACAGGTCATAGAAGCGGTCCATCGGGACGGAAGCCGCCCGGGCGTCCAGGGCGATCCGGCGCGGGCCGGCGGCGGCCAGGGCCGGAAAAGCGGGCAGGGCGGCGGCTGCGGCCATCAGGCGGCGACGGGTCAGCATGGCGGTCTTCCCTTTTTTATAAACCGATCTCCCCGGCCCCCGGGTCGCGCAAAGCGCGCGCCCGAGGATAAACTCCAGCCGGGGCCCAGATTCAGCTTGAGTGGCTGGGGATGATCCGCCTTACGGCCTGGTGAAACAGCCAGGTCAGCGGGTTCGATCTGGGCCCCGGCTTTCGCCGGGGAGAACGGAGTAAAAATAGGCCCTAGTGGTTATGCCGGGGCAGCTTGGCGGCCAGGTCCTGGTACTTGACCGCGAACTCCAGCACCGCGCCGGTGTCCAGCTGGCCGGTATTGGCGCGATAGACCTCCTGCCAGGGCGTCATGGTCGCGGGGACGGGCGGCAGACCCTCCTGGCGGCGCTCGGCGATCACCGCCTCGTCCACCAGGGCGTCGCAGCGGCCGGTGTTGAGATCGACGCGGATCATGTCGCCGGTCCGCAGCCACGACAGACCGCCGCCCACCGCGCTCTCGGGCGAGGCGTTGAGGATCGAGGGGCTGTCGGCGGTGCCCGACTGGCGGCCGTCGCCCAGGGTGGGCAGGCTCATGATCCCGCGCTTGAGCATCGCATCCGGCGGCTGCATGTTGACCACCTCGGCCGAGCCGGGCCAGCCGATCGGACCGGCGCCGCGGATCACCAGCATGGTGTTCTCGTCGATGTTCAGCGCCGGATCATTGATGCGGGCGTGATAGTCGTCCGAGCCGTCGAACACCACGGCCCGGGACTCGAAGATCCCCTCGCGGCCGGGTTCGCTGAGATAGCGGGCGCGGAATTCGGGGCTGATGACGCTGGTCTTCATGATCGCGAAGTCGAACAGATTGCCCTTCAGCACCAGGAAGCCGGCCCGCTCGCCCATCGGCTGGGCGTAGGGGAAGATCACCTCGCGGTCCTTGGTCTCGCGACCTTGCAGGTTCTCGCCCATGGTCTTGCCGGTGACGGTCAGGACGTCGCCATGCAGGCGACCGGCCTGCAGCAGTTCCCACAGCAGGGCGGGGGCTCCGCCGGCCCGGTGGAAGCGCTCGCCCAGATATTTGCCGGCCGGCTGCATGTTGAGGATCAGCGGGATGTCATAGGCCGCCCGCCAGTCGTCGGCGGTGATGTCCAGGCCCGCATGGCGGGCCATGGCCACGATGTGCGGCTGGGCGTTGGTCGAACCGCCGGCCGCCGCCACCAGGGCGATGGCGTTCTCGAAGGCCTGCTTTGTCAGGATGTCGAGGGGCTTGACGTCCTCATAGGCCAGATCGACGATCCGCTGGCCGGTGCGATAGGCCATCTGGCCGCGCTCGCGATAGGGGGCGGGGATAGCCGCGCAGCCGGTCAGGGACAGGCCCAGCGCTTCGGCCACGGCGTTCATGGTCGAGGCGGTGCCCATGGTGTTGCAGTGACCGGCCGAGGGGGCCGAGTCCGAGGCGCGCTGGATGAACTCTTCCTCGTTGATCTCGCCGGCCGCCAGCTTGCGGCGCGAGCGCCAGATCACCGTGCCCGAGCCGACCAACTCGCCGTCATGCCAGCCGTCCAGCATCGGGCCGCCCGACAGCACGATGGTCGGGATGTTGACGGTGGTGGCGGCCATGATCCCGGCCGGGGTGGTCTTGTCGCAGCCCGTGGTCAGGACCACGGCGTCGATCGGATAACCGTGCAGGATCTCGACCAGGCCCAGATAGGCCAGGTTGCGGTCCAGCGCCGCGGTCGGGCGGCGGCAGTTCTCGAAGATCGGATGGACCGGGAACTCCATCGGAATGCCGCCGGCGTCGCGGATGCCGTCGCGGATCCGGGTGACGAGGTCCAGATGGATGCGGTTGCACGGCGAGATGTCGCTGCCGGTCTGGGCGATGCCGATGATCGGCTTGCCGCTGCGCAGTTCCTCGGGCGTGACGCCATAGTTCATGAACCGCTCCAGATAGAGGGCGGTCATGTCGATATGGTCGGGATTGTCGAACCAGTCGCGCGAGCGGAACCGGCGGGGGGGTCTATTGGGGGAGGTCAAGGCGCACCTCGTTCTGGGGCTGGCCGGCGACGCCGACGGGGAGGGCGAACAGGCCGCCGCACAGGGGGAAGGCGGCGAGCTGCTCGTCGCTCAGGCCCTTGCGGGCGGTGGTGAAATACAGGGTCTTGAGGTCAGGCCCGCCGAAACAGGGCTTGGTGACATTGATCGCCGGCAGCTCGACGCGGTCGACCACCTGGCCGTCGGGCGAGAAGCGCAGCGCGCCGTGGCCGCCCCACAGGGCCGTCCAGACATGGCCTTCGCTGTCGACCACCGAGCCGTCGGGCCAGGCGTTCTCGACCTCGACGCGGGCGAATTCGCGCTTGCCCGTCAGGTCGCCGTCGGCGTCGATGTCATAGGCCCAGATCACCTTTTCCAGGGTGTCGGTATGATAGAAGATCCTGCCGTCCGGGCTGACACAGGGGCCGTTGGTGATGCAGACGCCGTCGTCCTGCTTCACCGTCTCGCCGGCCGCGGTCAGCCGATACAGGGCGCCGCTCGGGGCCTCTTCGCCGTCATGCATGGTGCCAAACCACAGCCGGCCCTCGGCGTCGACGGTGGCGTCGTTGGGACGGTTGTCCAGTTCCGGCGGCTCGACCTCGCCCAGGAAGGCGAAGTCGCCGAGCTCGGGCTGGAAGTGGTGCAGGCCGCTCTTCAGCCCGGCGATGAAACCGCCGTCGGCCAGGGGCGCCAGGAAGGTCACCTGGTCGGGCGCGTCGAAGCTCTGCGGTTCGCCGCCGGCCGGATCATAGCGGTGGACCTTGTGGCCCTTGATGTCGACGAACCACACGGCGTTGCCATGCCAGATCGGCCCTTCGCCGAGGGTGGCTTTCAGGTCCCAGACGCAGGTGGCTGTCGACATGTTCACTATCCTTGTCATCCCGGCCGGAGCGTAGCGCAGGGCCGGGACCGCCGGAAACATCGGCGCTTGCCGTGGTCCCGGCTCGGCGCGCTACGCGCTTGGCCGGGATGACAGTTTTTGCGGTCTACCGCCAGCCGGCGTCGATCCAGTACTCATGGCCCGTGCACAGGGCCGCGTCATCCGAGGCCAGGAACAGCACCAGCGAGGCGATGTGGTCGGGCAGCAGGCGACCCGTCAGGCACTGGGCCTTGACGATCTCGGCCTCGCCTTCCGGCGTGTACCACTTCTCCTGGCGCTTGGTCTTGACGTTGCCGGGCACCACGCAGGTGACGCGGATGTCGTCGGGACCCAGCTCGCGGGCCAGGGCGCGGGTCATGCCCTCGATGCCGGCCTTGGCGGTTTCGTAGAGGACCAGATCCTCCAGACCCAGGTGCCAGCTGATCGAGCCGAAATTGATGATCGCCCCGCCGCCGCGCCTGGCCATGCCCGGCGCGACCGCCTGGGCCGCGAACAGCATGTGGCGCAGATTGACGCCGATGCGGTTGTCCCAATAGGCGGGCGTGATGTCGGCCAGCTTGTGGCGGTCGTCATTGCCGGCGTTGTTGACCAGGATGTCGACGTCGCCGATGTCCGCCAGCGTCGCCTTCAGGCCGTCGAGGTCCATCAGGTCGCAGTGTTTGTACACCGGGGCGATGGCCGCGTCGGGCGTCAGCTGCGCGACCAGGGCCTGGGAGTCGGCATCGACGATGTCGAGGAAGATCACCTCGGCGCCCTGGCGCACGAAGCCGGTGGTCAGGCCGGCGCCGATGCCGCTGCCGCCGCCGGTGACGACGACGCGCTTGCCCTTGAGGCTGGGATAGATGGCTGAGGACATGCCGCTTAGGACCACGAATAGGAGGTTTTGGTCTGGGTGAAGAACTCGACCGCCGCGAAGCCCTGTTCGCGGGCGCCGTAGGATGAGCTCTTCGACCCGCCGAACGGCACGTGATAGTCGACGCCGGCCGTGGCCAGATTGACCATGGTCATGCCGGCCTTGGCGTGACGCTGGAAGTGACGGGCATATTTCAGCGAGGTGGTGGCGATGCCGGCCGATAGGCCGAACTCGACGCCGTTGGCGACCTCCAGGGCTTCCTCATAGTCCTTGACCCGGATGGTCGAGGCGACGGGGCCGAAGACTTCCTCGTTGTTGATGCGCATGTTGCGGTCGGTGTCGGCGATCAGGGTGGGCTGCACGTACCAGCCGGGATTTTCCAGCTTCAGACGTTCGCCGCCGGTGACGATGCGGCCGCCTTCGCCCTTGGCGATGTCGATATATTTGTAGCTGGTTTCCATCTGGTCCTGGCTGACCGCCGGACCGATCTGGGTGTTGGGGTCCAGGGCGTCGCCGACGCGCAGGGCGGCGATCTTCTCGGCCAGCAGGGCCACGAACCGGTCGTGGATGCCGTCGGTGATGATCAGGCGCGAGCTGGCGGTGCAGCGCTGGCCGGTGGCGAAATAGGAGCCGTCCAGGGCGATGGCCACGGCGCGGTCCAGATCGGCGTCGTCCAGCACGATCAGCGGGTTCTTGCCGCCCATCTCCAGCTGCACGCGGGCCTGGCGGGCCACGGCGGCGGCGGCGACTTGCGCGCCGACGCCCTGCGAGCCGGTGAACGAGACGCCGTCGACGTCCTTGTGCTTGACCAAAGCATCGCCCATCGAACCGCGGCCGAACAGCATGTTGAACACGCCGGCCGGAGCCCCGCATTCCTGCATGATGTCAGCCAGCACCGAGGCGGTGGCCGGGGTCGGGCCGGCCGGCTTGATCACCACGGTGTTGCCAAACGCCAGGGCGGGGGCGGCCTTCCAGGCCGGGATGGCGATCGGGAAGTTCCACGGCGTGACCAGGGCATAGACGCCGACGGCCTGGCGATAGGTCTGGATCTCGACGCCCGGGCGGGTGCTTTCCAGGTTCTGGCCATGGCGGCGCAGGGCCTCGCCGGCGAAGTACTTGAAGATGCGGCCGGCGCGGACGGTCTCGCCGATGCCCTCGGGGACGGTCTTGCCCTCTTCGCGCGACAGCAGCTTACCGATCTCGGCGCTGCGGGCGATGATGGTCGAGCCCACCTTGTCCAGCAGGTCCGAGCGCACTTCCGGCGAGCTTTCCGACCAGGCCGGGAAGGCGCCGCGGGCGGCGGCGACGGCGGCGTCAACCTCGGCCGCGCCGCCGTTGGGCACGTTGGCCACGACGTCGTTGGTGTTGGACGGGTTGAGGCTTTCGGTCGGGGCGTCCGAAGCGACGCGTTCGCCGCCGATATAGTGGCGCAGGGTGTCGGTCATGGCCGAGCTCCTTCGAAAATAGAGAGGGTTAGAGCAGGCCGCGGCCGGCCAGATTGCGGATCAGGGCCGAGATCCCGAACGTCCAGGGCTTGGCCTGGTCGCAGGTGGTGACCTCGTTCTCCAGCACGCCCAGCTTGGCGGTCGAGACCCGCACCCGGTCGCCGACCTTGTGGGTGAAGCCCTGGCCGGCGGTGTCGCGGTCCTGGATGGGCGCGAACATCGTGCCCAGGAACAAGGCAAAGCCGTCGGGATACTGGTGCTGCTTGCCGAACGCCTGACCGGCCAGCACGGCGGGGTCGCGGCTGATCAGGCTCATATTGCTCTTGCCATCCAGCACGAAATTGTCGCGGCCGGTGATCTTCAGCTCGACCTCGGCCGAGCGGACATCGTCGAGGCTGAAGCCGTCATCGAACAGCCGCACGAACGGGCCGATGGCGCAGGAGGCGTTGTTGTCCTTGGCCTTGCTCAGCAGCAGGGCCGAGCGGCCTTCGAAGTCGCGCAGATTGACGTCATTGCCCAGCGACGCGCCGCGAATCCGGCCCGACCCGTCGCACAGCAGCACGACCTCGGGCTCGGGGTTGTTCCAGTGGCTGTCGGAGCGGACGCCGACCTGGTCGCCCCAGCCCATCGACGACAGGGTCGGGCCCTTGGTGAAGATCTCGGCGTCGGGGCCGATGGCCACTTCCAGATATTGCGACCACAGGCCGTCCTGGATCAGGGTCTGTTTCAGGCGCTCGGCGCCCGGCGAGCCGGGATCGACGCTGCGCAGATCGCCGCCCATGCTGTCGGCCAGCTGGGCGCGGATCTTCAGGGCCTCGGCGGCGTCGCCGCGGGCGCGTTCCTCGATCACCCGCTCCAGGGTCGACACCGCGAAGGTGACGCCGGCGGCTTTGAGACATTGCAGGTCGACGGGAGCCAGCAGCTTGGCGGCGGCCTCGCCGGCGGCGTCTTGCCAGACCGGGCGCAGGTCCAGGGCCTCCAGCGGGCCCCGATCCTCGCCGCGCGGCAGGTCAATGCCCCCATTCTCGCTATTGGGCGCATAGGCGTTCATCAGGTCGGCGACCGTCGGGGCGATCCTCGACATGTCCTCGACCCGGCCGCCGCGCACCAGCACGGGGGTGGGGCCGTCGCCGAAATCGATGCGGCCCAGCAGGGTCGCGTCTTGCCAGTCTTCCGGAAGGAATTGCGTCACGCCCACGGCGTCGTCTCCCTGTTCCGAGCGTCTGCCTTAAAGCCGCGCCCGTTCATGTTCGCGCACTTGTTAGCGCTAACATGTGGGGGCGCGCAAGCGCATATGACCCTCTCCCAGAGGGAGAGGGAGGGGCCCACGCTTGCGTGGGAGGGTGAGGGGTTTGGATGCGTCCGGACAGGGTGGGGCGGCGCGCCGGCCGGCGGCGTAGCCCCTCACCCTCCCACCGCTGCGCGGCGGGCCCCTCCCTCTCCCTCTGGGAGAGGGCGAATTACTTCGGCGCCGGCCCGCTGGAATCCCGGACGATCAGGGTGTGGGGATGCATCAGCTGCCGGGGCTCGCCGGTTCCGTCGCGCTTGCGGCGGATTTCCTCCAGCACCAGATCGACGGCCGCGCGGGCCATGGCGGCGATCGGCTGGTGGACGGTGGTCAGGGCCGGCCAGATATTGGCGGCGATCGAGGTGTCGTCGAAGCCGACGATCGAGACGTCGCCCGGCACGTCCAGGCCCAGGCGATGGGCCAGGCCGGCGGCGGCGGCGGCCATGTCGTCGTTACAGGCGAAGATCGCGGTGGGGCGGTGATCGCCGGCCAGCAGCTTCTCGGCGGCGTCCAGGCCCGAGCGATAGGTGAAATAGCCCTGCTCGACGCGTACGTCCTCGATCGGAATGCCGGCCGCCTTCAGCGCGGTCATGAAGCCGTCCAGCCGCTGCTGGCTGACGCTCTGGTTGGGGTGGCCCTTGATGAAGCCGAAGCGCTTGTGGCCCAGGCTCAGCAGGTGCTGGGTCAGCTCATAGGCGGCGGCCTCGTTGTCGATGCGCAGGGTGGCCATGTCGCTGCTGACCGTACCGGTGGCCACGCCGACGGCGGCGGCGCCGGAGGCCTTCACCTCGGCCAGCACCTGCGGCGACTCGCACAGCGGCGGCGGCAGGATCAAACCATCGACCCCGGTGCGCAGCAGGCGGGTCAGGGTGGCGCCGGCCAGCTCGGGCTCGGCGCATTTCTCGATCACCACCTGGGCGCCGGTGCGGCTGCTCTCGTCCAGGGCCCCGACCAGGAACTCCGACAGATAGCCGGTCGAGGGGTTGTCATACAGCAGGCCGATGCGGAACGGGGCCGAGCCGGCCAGGCTGCGGGCGGCGGGGTTGGGGGCGTAGTTCAGGTCGGTGATCGCCTGCTCGACCAGGGCCCGGGTCTCTTCCTTGACCGTGGTCTCGCGATTGATCACCCGCGAGACGGTCATCGGCGACACCCCCGCGCGCGCCGCGACATCGCGGATCGTCGCGCTCTGGGTGGTGCGGCGCCTCTGGCGCTCTGGCGGCAAGCTCATGGTGGTCCCATCCCGTTTGGGCGCGGAGACTAGACCCGTTCGGGGCGCGGTTGGAAGATGGGGGTGACGCGCAAGAAAAACCCCGCCGAAGCGGGGCTGATCTGCGTCGTGGGCGCGGCTTGCGATGGCCATGGTCCACGACGGCCCCCAAGGGGGGTCTTAGACGCGGATCGCCGAAACGAGAGCCGCTAACCCTCTGAATCTGTGATTTTAGAGGTGTTTTGTCAAGGGGGCGAGGCCGAGGGCGTGGAGGACGCAGGCCCGCACGATTTGAATTTGAGCCGCGCTCAGCGGTTCATAGTGGTAGAGCCGCGCGCCGCCCTCGGCCTTGCCGGTGATCACGAAATCCAGGCGCTGCAGGCCGACCACGGCCACCATGTCGCCCTTGATCCACACGCCCTCGCTCTCCATCCGATCCGGCAGGCGGGGGCGGATGGAGAGCTGAGCATGATAGGGCATGACCGGCTTGGGTGGCGTGGTGCTCAGGGCGACGATCGTACAGAGTCCCGGGCGGGCCTTGATCCTTGGGCTGATCACAACGACCGGCCGGCGTTTGACCATTTCGGGCGGCCTGAAGCCGGAGCCGAAATCGCCAAGCAGGAGCGAGCCCAAGGCGGGGTGCTCGCGAATGGCCATGAGCGCGCTCGCGGATCGCGTGAAACTCAATGCGATCTTGGCGCGAGTTGACGTCAATAATCAATCATGGACTGTTTCACCGTCCGTCCGCATCGCGGGCTGTAACCCGGCTTGCGTGTTGGTCTCGACCGCAACGGCGAGGATGGTTTAAGCCGGGCGCATGATCCCTTTCGGCGCGCTCATTCTCACCGGCGGCGGCTCGCGGCGCATGGGTCGCGACAAGGCCGGCCTCGACTGGGGCGGCGTGCGGGCCGTGGACCGCGTGGCCGATCTGGCGCGGGCGGTCGGGGCGGTCACGGTGCTGACGGTCGGCGCGGATCTGGGCCTGCCGTTTGTGCCCGACCCCGAGCCCGGCGCAGGACCTGTGGGCGGGGTGCTGGCCGGCGAGGCGGCGCTACGGGCCCTAGGTCTGGAGCGCGCTCTGATCCTCGCCGTCGATGCGCCGACCCTCACCGCGGAGGATCTGGCGCCGCTGCTGGCTGTTCCCGCTCCGGGTGCGGCGTTCGAGGGACTGCCGCTGCCGATGATGCTGACCCTCGCCGCCTTGCCGGCCGACGCCGGGGCGGGCTGGCCCTTGCGGCGGCTGGTCGAGCGGGCGGGGCTCCTGGTCCCGCCGGTTCCCGCCGGCGCCGAGGCCCGGTTGCGCGGAGCCAACACGCCGGAGGAGCGGGCGGGGCTGCTTCGGCTATAGCGCCCCCTCCGTCACGCTCCCTAATACACGTCCCGCCGATAGCGCCCCGCGTCGGCCAGCGCCTCCAGGCCGTCGGCGCCGAGGCTGTCGACCAGGGCCGCATGCACCGCTTGCGACATGCCCTCCAGCGACCCGCAGACCATGATGCTGGCCCCGTCGGCCACCCAGGCGCGCACGGCGTCGGCCGCCGCGCTCAGGCGGTCCTGCACATAGACCGGTTTCGCCTGATCGCGCGAGAAGGCCAGGTCCAGGCGCTCGATCACGCCGGACGCTGTCCAGGCCTCGATCTCGTCGCGGAGGAAATAGTCATGGGCGGCGGTGCGCTCGCCAAACAGCAGCCAGTTGCGATGGCGGCCCCGGGCGGCGCGGGCCTTGAGGTGGGCGCGCAGGCCCGCCAGGCCCGTGCCGGCCCCGATCAGGATCAGCGGGGCGTCGCTGTCGGGCGCATGGAAGCTGCGGTTGGTCCGCACCCGGGCCTTCAGGCGCTCGCCCAGCGCGGTCTGTCGGCACAGCGCGCCCGAACCCAGGCCCAGCTGGCCGTCGGGCCCCTGCCGCAGCCGCACGATCAGCTCGACCCCGCCGTCGCAGGGAACAGAGGCGATGGAATAGTCGCGGGCGGTTCCGGCGCCCTCGGGGAGGATCTCGAAGATATCGCCGGCCGACCAGTCCAGGAGCCCGTCAGCCGGTTGCAGCCTGACATGCCACGCCTCGCCGCCCGCGCCGCCCGGATTGAGCAGGCGTCGCTGGGTCAGGGTCCAGTCGCCATAGGCGGTGCGGTTCCAGTCCGTGGCGGCTTCGGCCGCGCCGGTCAGGTCCGCCAGCCGGGATCGCCACAGACCCAGGGCGACCGCATCGCCGTCATCGACCTCGATCCGGTCGAACAGCCGCTCGGCGCCTTGTCCCTCCAGCCAGTCATCCAGCGTCCGGCCGAAGGCGGCGAACTGAGCATAGTCCCGGTCGCCCAGGGCCAGCAGGCCGTAGCGCAGGCCCGGCAGCGCGGTCTGGCCGCCCATCACGTTGCGAATGAAGGCCCGGGCGCTGTCGGGGGCGTCGCCCTCGCCGGTGGTGCTGACCACGAACAGCGCTTGGCTGGCGGCGGCCAGGTCAGCGGCGGTCACGGCGGAAAGCTCGCGCAGGATCACCGGCGCGCCGCCGGCGGTCAGGGCCTGGGCGCTGGCGTGGGCCAGCTCTTCGGCGAAGCCGGTCTGGCTGGCGAAGGCGACCAGGATGGGCGCGCCCGCGCCCCGGGCCAGGGCGGCGGCCTCGCGGCGTTCGGCGCGGCGACGCAGAGCCTGACGCGCGGCGATCAGGGCGCAGAAGCCGCCATAGGCCAGGGCCACGGCGCCGGCGGCGGCGTAGCGCCGGGTCTGCGGATCCAGCGCCTCGATCATGCGTCGAGCATGGCGCTCAGGGCCGGCGACAGGCGCTCTTCCAGACCCCCGGCGGCGCGGCTGACGATCAGGGCCGGCAGGTCGTGGGTCGCAGCGAAGGCCAGGGCGGCGTCGGGACCCATCACCGTCAGGGCCGTGGCCCAGGCGTCGGCGTCCATGCAGGTGGGGGTCAGCACCGTGACGCTGACCACGCCGTGATCGCTGGGCGCGCCGGAGACCGGGTCCAGGGTGTGGGCGTAGCGGCGGCCGTCATGGTCGAAGAAGCGGCGATAGTCGCCCGAGGTCGCCACCGCCAGGCCGTGCAGGGCGACCAGGGTGCGGGGGGTGTCATTGGCGGCCTGGGCGATCTGCGGCGGCCGCTCCAGCTCCACCCACCAGGGCTGGCCGTCGGGGCGGGCGCCGGTCCCGCGCAGTTCGCCGCCGACCTCGACCAGGTAGGATTTCACGCCGGCCCGCTCCAGGGCGGCGGCGGCCTGGTCGACCCCGAAGCCCTTGGCGATGCCGTTGAGGTCCAGCCTCAGGCCGCCGGGCTGGAACAGCACGTCGCCGTCCAGGGTCAGCCGCTTCCAGCCGCCGGCGTTGCGCGCGGTCTCGAGGCTGTCGGGCGAGGGCGGCTGGCCGGTGAAGGGGCGCGGGCCAAAGCCCCACAGGTCGGTCAGGGCGCCCAGGGTCGGGTCGAAGGCGCCGTCCGTGGCCTGGGCGATCTCCAGGGCGCGGCGCAGCACCGTGGTCAGGCCTTGCGGCAGGCGCGTCCAGCTGGCGGCCGCCGAGCGGTTATAGCGCGACAGGGCCGACATCGGGGCCCAGGGGCTCATCTCGGCCACCACCCGGTCGAGGGCGCGCTGCACCAATGCGGTCAGGGCCGGCAGGTCGGCGGCGGGCTGGGCGGTCAGCTTGACCGACCAGGTCGTGCCCATGGTTTGGCCGGCCAGGGCGTGGGCCACGCCGCCCAACGGACGGGCGGGGGCGGTGGTGAGGCGGGGGACGAGGACGCGGGTCATGGTGTGTGCAATCTCATCCTCCCCCGTGGAACGGGGGAGGGGGACCGCGAAGCGGTGGAGGGGGCGGCGGCGGTCGAGGCTGAACGCCCCCTCCGTCACGGCGCGTATTCGCGCCGCGCCACCTCCCCCGCTTCGCGGGGGAGGATGTTCTTAAGGCCGCTGGGCTTCGAGGGTGGCGGTGTAGCTGGCCGAAACGCCGTTGCCGGCCAGGGCCGTGACGGGGGGCGGAGCCGCGCCGGGGGCGCCGCCGCCCATGCCCGGACCGCCGCCGGGAGGGCCGCCGCGACCGGTTTCGCCGCTGCGGAAGCTGGCGTTCAGCCAGTACATGCCCGCTTCCGGCAGGGTGAAGGTCGCCGAACCGTTGGCGTCGGTCTTGACCTTGATCTCGCCCGGCGTGGCCCGCCAGCGCGCGCCGCCCGGAATGATCGTCACCTCCAGGTTGGCGGCGGACTTGCCGTCGAGCAGGAACTCGAAGGTCGCCGGTTCGGTGGCGACGATGTCGTTGGGGTGAGTCACAGGAAGCATTTCCAGGCCCTGGCCGGTGGGCTTGAACACGTTCGTTGTCGGCTTGTCGCGAGTGACGAAGGTCTCGTTGCGATTGCTGCTCTTGATGGTCTTCAGATCGGCGGCGCCGGCCGGAACCGTCTTGGCGAAGTCCTCGGGCGAGCCGCGGAAGCGCTTGACCTCGCCGTTCTCGGTCCAACTGGCCATGACGCTGTTGTTGAAGGTCAGGATCTTCCAGGTGCCGGGCTTGTTCAGCTGCACGTCGAAGGTCGAGCGGTACTGGCCCGTCGCTCCGTTCTGCAGCTTGTCCATAGCGCCGTCCGGGGTCAGCACCATGACACCTTCGAGGCGCATGGGGCGGTGGTCGGGATAGAACAGTTCGTTGGAGATGGCGGCGTCGACGGTCACCCACGAGCCGTCGCCCGACAGCACGGTGAAGGCCGGGACCATCCAGGCGCGGTGGGCGCTGGCGCTCAGGGGCAGGGCCAGGGCCAGCCCTGCAGCGGCGAAGGCGAAGAGGCTGTTCTTCAGGGACATGGGGTTCCTCGCTTACTTGACGGAGACGGTGACGGCGCCGATCTCGGCCCCGCCCTTGACGGTGACCGGCGCGCCGGGCTTGCCCCAGACGAAGGGCACGCGGACGGCTTCATGGCCGCCGACCTCGCGGGCGGCCTCGACCACCAGAGTGTATTGGCCGGGCTTGAGGCCCTTCAGCGCGCCCTTGGCGCCGCTGAACACCAGCTTTTGCGGTCCGGGCGCGCGGGTGGCGCCGCTGATCCCGTCGGCCGGGAAGCTCATCTCGCGGCCGGCCTTGCGCCACCACTGGCGCAGGTCCTTCAGCCACTTGGTCCCGTGGTCTTCCTTGGCGTCGGCGTCGTACCAGACCGCCAGGGTGCCGGCCGCCGAGGCGTTGGCGCCTTCCAGCCAGATCGACACATAGGGCTTGTGATATTCGGCGACCGACAGGCGCGGCACCTCGACCGTGACATTGAGATCGGCGGCCAGGGTGGGCGCGGCGGTCAGGGCCGCGCCGGCAAAGGTCAGGAGAGTGGTCGTACGCTTCACGGATTTCACCTCAGAGGTGGACAAACAGGATGATGAGAATGACGGGGGCGGCCAGGCCGGCGGCCACCAGCGGCCAGGTCAGCGGCCGGGCGCGGGCGTGGAACTGCAGCAGGATCAGGCCGGTGACGGTGAAGATCACGCAGGCGACGGCGAAGACGTCGATGAACCAGGCCCAGGCCTTGCCGGTGTTGCGGCCCTTGTGCAGGTCGTTGAGCAGGGACACCGCGCCGCGCGTGGTCTTCTCATGCTCGACGGCGCCGGTTTCGCGGTCGATCGACAGCCAGGCGTCGCCGCCCGGACGGGCCAGGGCGACATAGACCTCTTGCGGCGTCCATTCGCCCTCGCGGCCGGCGACATCGGCGCCGACGGCCTTGTCCAGCCAGGGCTCGAGGGCGACGGGCAGGGGGCGCTTGCCTTCCTGCGGGCCCTTGGCCAGATCGGCCAGCAACGGGGCGGGCAGGGTGGCCTTGCGGCTGACCACGACGGGCGTCGCCTCGATCTGGCCGGCGTGGTTGAGGGTGATCCCGGTGATCGCGAACAGCAGCATGCCGATCAGGCTGAGGGCCGCGCTGATCCAGTGCCACTGGTGCAGCTGTTTCAGCCAGAACGAGCGGCGATGCGGAGCTGTGGACACGGGAGACGGAAAACCTTGGCCGGGACGTCAGCGCGTTCATACTTGAGAACGAATTGCAATTGCAAGGAAAGTTCGCATCGCTGTGTTGCGCGAAGATTTCAGGCTCGGGACGCCGGGCCGGACAGAGCGGAAATGAAGGGGGAGGCCGACCAGGGCTGGGGGGAATGGGCGCCCTGGCCGACCGATTGGCCGGCGACACTGGCGGGGCCACCGGGTGACGTCACAGTCCGACGCTTTGCCGGGTGACGGCAATCCAGGGCGGTCCCTTAAGGGGTTTTCCTGGCGGCGGCGTTTGTGAGGTGATGGGCGGGATATTGGACGCGCCGACCGGAGCGGTTGGTCCCCGGCCGGCGCTATCGACAGCGCGCTTGGAGCAGGCGGCGATGGCGTGACGTAACGTTATGTTTTCGTCGAGCGCAAGGCGTGTGGGGACCTCAACAGCCTTAACGTCCCCAAATAGAAAGTTAACGCGCGGTTTTGGCGCGGATCTGACGTTGTAGATGAGCTCATGCGCGATTTTTGCGGTTATGGCGACAGGGTTAAAAAGGACGCGGTCAGGGTCGACAACCGGCCCCTTATGGGTTGAAACATCCGTTCTCTGACCGCGGGGAGCACGCCCGCGCGCCATATTGGGGTGTTTCGTGAAAACGCTGTTCTTTTCCGCTTCGGTTCTGTCCCTGGTCTGCACGGCCGCCCTGGCCGAGACCCTGCCGCAACCGTCGGCCCCGGCCCCGGCCATCGCCGCGGCCCAGGACATCCCCTATCCGGGCGCGCTGAAGCTGTCGGTGGACGCCACCGACCTGACCCGCAAGATCTTCGACATTCGCGAAACCATCCCGGTGGCCAAGGCCGGCCCGTTCACGATCTACTATCCGCAATGGGTCCCGGGCGGCCACTCGCCGCGCAATGACCTGGACAAGCTGGCCGGCCTGGTGATCACCGCCAATGGCCAAACCCTGCCCTGGACCCGCGATCCGGTTCAGGTCTTCGCCTTCCATGTCGACGTCCCCGAGGGCGTCAGCGCGTTGGAGCTGAGCTACAAGTTCCTGTCGCCGGTCGAGGCCAAGGTCGGTCGTCAGGTGATGACGCCCGACATGCTGAACCTGCAGTGGATACAGATGGCCATGTATCCGGCCGGCTATTTCACCCGCCAGATCCCGGTCCAGGCCAGCGTCAAGCTGCCCGAGGGCTTCCAGTTCGCCAGCGCCCTGGAGGTGGACAAGACCGAGGGCCAGACCACGACCTTCAAGACCACGCCGTTCGAGACCCTGGTCGACTCGCCGATGTTCGCCGGCCGCTATTTCAAGTCGGTCGAGCTGGATCCGGGCGGCCCCGCGCCGGTGCGTCTGAACCTGTTCGCCGACCGCCCCGAGCAACTGGACTTCACCTCCGACCAGATCCAGGCCCACAAGAACCTCGTCCAGCAGGCCTACAAGCTGTACGGCTCGCACCACTATGACCACTACGACTTCCTGGTCGCGGTCTCGGACACCCTGGGCGGCATCGGTCTGGAGCATCACCGCTCCAGCGAGAACCGTGTCTCGCCGAAATATTTCACCGAGTGGGACAAGACCTATGTCGGTCGCGACCTGCTGCCGCACGAATACACCCACTCGTGGAACGGCAAGTTCCGCCGCGGGGCCGACCTGTGGACCGAGACCCTCAACACCCCCATGCGCGACAGCCTGATGTGGGTCTATGAGGGCCAGACCCAGTACTGGGGCAATGTGCTGTCGGCGCGTTCGGGCCTGCACACCAAGCCGCAAAGCCTTGAGGGCCTGGCCATGGTCGCGGCGCTGTATGACACCCGCAAGGGCCGCGAATGGCGCAGCGTCGCCGACACCACCAACGACCCGATCATCGCCAGCCGCAAGCCGCTGTCCTGGGTGAGCTATCAGCGCAGCGAGGACTACTATTCCGAAGGCCAGCTGGTCTGGCTGGACGCCGATACGCTGATCCGCGAGAAGACCGGCGGCAAGAAGTCGCTGGACGATTTCGCCAAGGCCTTCTTCGGCGTCGATAGCGGCTCGTTCGTGCCGCACACCTATACGTTCGAGACGGTGGTCAGCACCCTCAACGACGTCGTGCCCTATGATTGGGCCGGCTTCCTGAAGACCCGCATCGAGGGCCTGTCGGAGCATGCGCCGCTGGATGGCCTGACCCGCGGCGGCTACAAGCTGGTCTATACCGACGCCCCGACCGACTATTTCAAGGCCGCCGAGACGCGCGGCAAGATCACCAACCTCGCCTATTCCCTGGGCCTGACGGTGGCGGCCGCCGGCGTGCTGAGCGACGTGCAGTGGGGCGGTCCGGCCTTCAAGGCGGGCCTGACCCAGGGCGTGACCCTGGTGGCGGTCAATGGCGAAACCTATGACGCCGACAAGCTGAAGTCCGCCATCAAGGCGGCCGCCAAGCCGGAAAACCCTCTGGTCGAACTGCTGGTCAAGGACGGCGATCGCTATCGGTCGGTCAAGATCGACTATCGCGGCGGGCTTCGCTATCCGCGTCTGGAACGCATCGCCGGAACCCCGGCGCGCCTGGACGACATCCTGGCGGCGCGCAAATAAGGGTTTGAGCCTGAGGCGGCGACGTCAGGGCCGGATATCCGGCCTTGCGACAAAATGCGCAGCCGCGTTCAAGCCTGACTTGGCTTAGAGTGGGGACGTTCAAGACCCCTCTAACTTGAACAACTCCAAGGTCTAAGGGCCCGCCGATGCCCAGGCGGGCCCTTTTCCTTGGGCGCTGGGCCAATCCTGTTTCCTCGTCCTCTCCCTCTGGGAGAGGGATCAGGATGCAAATGAGACCGCTACCATTCTCCCCTTGAGTGGTCTGACAACCTCCCCCATAGTGACGCCCAAGGCGCGCCCTAAGCCGCCAACCAATGAAGCGACCCTCGGGGAAACGAACCAGATGACCAACGCCATCACTCGCCGCACGCTGGGCGTCAGCCTGGCCGCCCTGGCCGCCGCCACCACGCCGATCATCGCCCACGCCGCGGCCAAGGCGGGCGACAAGCCGCTCTACAAGGACCCGGCCCAGCCGGTCGACGCCCGGGTCAACGACCTGCTGGGTCGCATGACGATCGAGGAAAAGGCCGCCCAGCTGATCGGCATCTGGCTGACCAAGGCCACCGTCCAGACGCCGCAAGGCGAGTTCTCGGCGGCGACCGCCGCCAAGAACTATCCCAACGGCCTGGGCCAGATCTCGCGTCCCAGCGACCGTCGCGGCCTGGCGCCGGCCACGGTGGTCGACGCCGCCGCCGGGGCCGAGGACGGCACCAAGGGCCGCACCGCGCTGGAGACCGCCCGCTACACCAACGCCGCCCAGAAATGGGCCGTGGAAAACACCCGCCTGGGCATCCCGATGCTGATGCATGACGAGGCCCTGCACGGCTATGTGGCGCGTGACGCCACCAGCTTCCCGCAGTCCATCGCTCTGGCCTCCACCTTCGACACCGAGCTGGTCGAGAAGATCTTCGCGCTGGCCGCCAAGGAGATGCGCGCGCGCGGCGCCAACCTGGCCCTGGCCCCGGTGGTCGACGTGGCCCGCGATCCGCGCTGGGGCCGCATCGAGGAGACCTATGGCGAGGACCCGCATGTCTGCGCCGAGATCGGCCTGGCCGCCATTCGCGGCTTCCAGGGCAAGACCCTGCCCCTGGCCAAGGACAAGGTGTTCGTCACCCTCAAGCACATGACCGGCCACGGCCAGCCCGAGAACGGCACCAATGTCGGCCCAGCCCAGATCGCCGAGCGCACCCTGCGCGAGAACTTCTTCCCGCCGTTCGAGCGGGCGGTGACCGAGTTGCCGGTGCGGGCGGTGATGCCGTCCTACAACGAGATCGACGGCGTGCCCTCGCACGCCAGTCACTGGCTGCTGACCGACATCCTGCGCAAGGAGTGGGGCTATCAGGGCTCGGTCCAGAGCGACTATTTCGCCATCAAGGAGCTGATCGCCCGCCACAAGATGACCGACAAGCTGGCCGACACCGCCGTGATGGCGATGAACGCCGGCGTCGATGTCGAGCTGCCCGACGGCGAGGCCTATGTGCTGCTGCCGCAGCTGGTCAAGGAAGGCCGCATCCCCCTGGCCCAGGTCGACGCCGCCGTCGCCCGGGTGCTGAAGATGAAGTTCGAAGGCGGCTTCTTCGAAAATCCCTATACGGATGAAAAGACCGCCGAGGCCAAGACCGCCACGCCCGAAGCCGTGGCCCTGGCCCGCGAGGCCGCCCGCCGCGCGGTGGTGCTGCTGAAGAACGACAAGGGCCTGCTGCCGCTGAACGGCAAGGGCTTCAAGCGCATGGCCCTGCTGGGCACCCATGCCCGCGACACCCCGATCGGCGGCTATTCCGACGAGCCCAAGCACGTGGTCTCGATCCTGGAGGGCTTGACCACCGAAGCCAAGGCCCAGGGCTTCCAGCTGGACTATGCCGAGGCCGTGCGGATCACCGAGCGCCGTGTGTGGGCCGCTGACGAGGTGAACCTCGTCGACCCGGCCGTCAACGCCAAGCTGATCGCCGAGGCGGTCGAGGTGGCCAAGAAGGCCGACGTCGTGGTCATGGTGCTGGGCGACAACGAACAGACCAGCCGCGAGGCCTGGGCCGACAACCATCTGGGCGACCGCAACAGCCTGGACCTGATCGGCCAGCAGAACGATCTGGCCAAGGCGATCTTCGACCTGGGCAAGCCCACCGTGGTCTTCCTGCTCAACGGCCGGCCGCTGTCGATCAACCTGCTGGCGCAGCGCGCCGACGCCATCATCGAGGGCTGGTACCTGGGTCAGGAAACCGGCAACGCCGCCGCCGACGTGCTGTTTGGCCGCGCCAATCCGGGCGGCAAGCTGCCCGTCAGCATCGCCCGCAATGTCGGCCAGCTGCCGATCTACTACAACCGCAAGCCCACCGCCCGTCGCGGCTATCTGTTCGACGAGAAGACCAGCCCGCTCTATCCGTTCGGCTTTGGCCTGTCCTACACCAGCTTCGACATCTCGGCCCCGCGCCTGGCCAAGGCCAGCATCGGCCAGGGTGAAAAGGTCGCCGTCGCGGTCGACGTCACCAATACCGGCAAGGTCGCCGGCGACGAGGTGGTGCAGCTCTATATCCACGACGTGGCCGCCTCGGTGACCCGCCCGGTGCTGGAGCTGAAACACTTCAAGCGCGTGACCCTGGCCCCCGGCGCCAAGACCACCGTGACCTTCGAGATCGCCCCGTCCGACCTGTGGCTGTGGAACCTCGACATGAAGCGCGTCGTCGAACCCGGCGACTTCGAGATCATGGTTGGACCCAATTCGGTGGACCTCAAGAAGGCGACCCTGACGGTCGTCTGACCCACCAACCTTGTCATCCCGGAAGCCTCGCAGAGGCTGTCCGGGACCCAGGGGCAAACGCATGGCGGCGGTCCTGGGTCCCGGCTCTCCGCTTCGCTGCGGCCGGGATGACAAGCATTTTGAGACAAAGAAGCCGCTGTGCGAGCGGTCATGAGGGAGTTCTCCATGCGCCTCGTTGCGTCGATCCTGCTCGCCGCCCTGCTGGCCGGTTCCGCCGCCGCCCAGCCTCTGCTCAACGGCCTGTTCTCCGACCATGCGGTGGTGCAGCGCGACCGGCCGCTGCCGGTGTTCGGAACCGCCAAGCCGGGCGAGGCGGTGACGGTGACCTTCGGCGGCCGCACCGCGACCGCCACGGCCGGACCCGACGGAGCCTGGCGCGCCGACCTGCCCCCCACCCCGGCGGGCGGCCCCTATGACCTGACCGCCAAGACAGCCTCGGCGACCCAAACCGCCCACGACCTGCTGGCCGGCGATGTCTGGCTGTGCTCGGGCCAGTCGAACATGGAGCTGAAGGTCGAGGCCGGCAATGACGCCTGGGGCCAGATCAACGGCGTCGCGCCCAACGACGCCATCCGCATGGTGACGATCGAGAAGGCCGACGGCCGCACGCCGCGCGCCGACTTCGCCAAGCCGCCGGTGTGGAAGTCGACCAGCAAGGACAGCGTCGGCCAGTTCTCGGCCGCCTGCTACTATTTCGCCCGCGAACTGCAGAAGACCCAAAAGATCCCGCTGGGCCTGGTCCACGCCTCGTGGGGCGGGTCGGGCCTCGAGGCCTGGATGACGCCGGCCGCCCTGGGCAAGGTCGGCGGCTATGACGACGCCATCGCCACTCTCAACCTGTCGACCCGGGACCCGGTGGCCGCCAACCGCCGCTGGGGCGAAACGATCAAGGCCTGGTGGAGCGCCAAGCCCGCCAGCCAGGCCGCCGCCGCGCCGTGGACCGGGGCGGGGACCTGGACCGCCGCGCCCAAGGACCTGGGCGTCTGGGAGCGCTGGGGCGTTCCGGCCCTGGCCGAGTTCAACGGCGTGGTGTGGTTCAAGGCTGAGGTCACCCTGACCCCGGCCCAGGCCCGGCAGGCCGCCACCCTGGGCGTCGGCCAGGTCGACGAAATGGACACCACCTATCTGAACGGCGTCGGCGTCGGCGCCACCTCGGGCGCCTGGCTGAACCGGTCCTATCCGCTGGCCGCGGGAACCCTGAAGCCGGGCCTGAACACCATCGTGATCGCCGCCTATGACACCTATTCCACGGGCGGCATGTACGGCGATCCCTCGAAACGCGCCCTCGTCCTGGCCGATGGAACGCAGCTGCCTCTGCAGGCCTGGACCTACCGCATCGAGCCCAAGGTCGGCGAGGATCCGCCGCGCGCGCCGTGGGACACCCTGGCCGGGGTCTCGACCCTCTATAACGGCATGCTGGCCCCGATGGGCCCTTACGCCTTCAAGGGTCTGGCCTGGTATCAGGGCGAGACCAATGTCGGGCGCGACAGGACCTACGCCGCCCTGCTGGACGCCTTCATCGCCGAACGCCGCGTGGGCCAGTCGCCCGACATGCCGGCCCTGGTGGTGCAACTGGCCAGCTATGGCGGCTTTGCCGTTCAACCCACCGCTTCGGGCTGGGCCGCCCTGCGCGAGGCCCAGCGCCGCGCGGTGCTGGCCGATCCGCACGCCGGCCTGGCGGTGACCACCGACATCGGCGACCCCAGCGACATCCATCCCGGCAACAAGCAGGACGTCGGCAAGCGCCTGGCCCTGGCCGCGCGCCGCTTGGCCGGGGACGCGGTGACCACCGGTCCCGCGCCGGTCTCGGCCAGCCGCGTCGGCGACACGGTGGTCGTGGCCTTCGAGCAGATCGGCGGCCACATGGTGGCGCGCGGCTCGGACCGGGTGATCGGCTTTGAGCTGTGCGACGCCGCCGGCCAGGGCTGCCGCTGGGCCGACGCCCGCATCGACGGCGCGACCGTGGTGCTGACCGTTCCGCCCGGAGCGCCGGCCGCCAAGGTCCGCTTCGCCTGGGCCGACAGTCCGACCTTCAACCTGTTCGACAGCGCGGGTCTGCCGGCGGGGCCGTTCGAGATGGCGGTAAAGCCGTGACGCTAATCTCCGCTTTCCCCGGCGAAGGCCGGGGCCCAGATTCATCCGGAGCCTTTGGTGTGGACGCGCCTTCGGGCGACGCCAGCGACCCGGGCGGTCGTGGGTTCGATCTGGGCCCCGGCCTTCGCCGGGGAGAGCGGAAGTGGGGAATCGCCGGCGCCCTGTCCGCCCTGGCCCTCGCCGCGGCCCTGGCGCTGGCCGTCGCCCTCACGGCCCCCACCGCCGCGCACGCCGCCGAGCCCGCCGCGATCACGGCGACCGCCGCGCCGGGCGCCTTTCCGCTGATCCGGAACGGCAAGCCCGCCCGGGTGGAGGCCGATGTCACCGACTTCCCCGGCGTGCTGCGGGCCGTGGGCGATCTGCGCGCCGACCTGGCCAAGCTTTCGGGCGGCGTCCCGGCCAAGGACGGCCCCGCCGTCATCATCGGCACGATCGGCAAGAGCGCCGCCATCGACGCCCTGATCGCGTCCGGCAAGCTGGACGTTTCCAGGACCACCGGCCAGTGGGAGGGCTTCGTCCAGCAGGTGGTCGACAACCCGCGCCCGGGCCTGGACCGCGCCCTGGTCATCGCCGGGTCCGACAAGCGCGGTTCGATCTTCGGGGTCTATGACCTGTCTGAACGGGCCGGGGTCTCGCCCTGGACCTGGTGGGCGGACGTTCCCGTTCCGGCGCGCCCCGACCTGTTCGTCGCCCCCGGGGCGCGGGCCGAGAAGCCGAAGATCAAGTATCGCGGCATCTTCCTCAATGACGAGAACCCGGCCCTGTATGGCTGGGCCAACGCCACGTTCGGCGGCTTCAACCACGCCTTCTATGAGCGGGTCTATGAGCTGATCCTGCGGATGAAGGGCGACTATCTGTGGCCGGCCATGTGGGGCAAGGCGCTGTATGACGACGACCCGCTGAACGCCCCCCTGGCCGACGAGATGGGGATCGTCATCGGGACCTCGCACCACGAGCCGATGATGCGGGCCCATGTCGAGTGGGACCGTTACGGATCAGGCCGCTGGGACTATGCCAGGAACCCGGACAAGCTGTGCGACTTCTGGCGCGAGGGCGTCACGCGGATGGGCGCCAATGAGAGCCTGGTCACCGTGGGCATGCGCGGCGACGGCGACGAGCCGATGAGCGAAGGCACCGCCACCCAGCTCTTGGAAACCATCGTCGCCGACCAGCGCAAGATCATCGGCGAGGTCACCGGGAAAGACCCGGCCAAGACCCCGCAGGTCTGGGCGCTCTACAAGGAAGTGCAGGACTATTACGACGCCGGCATGCGCGTGCCCGACGACGTCACCCTGCTGTTCGCCGACGACAACTGGGGCGACATCCGGCGGCTTCCGGAACCCGGAAAGACCCGCGCCGGCGGCTACGGCGTCTATTACCACTTCGACTATGTGGGCGGGCCGCGGAACTACAAGTGGCTCAACACCAACCAGATCGAGCGCACCTGGGAGCAGATGAAGCTGGCCGACGACTACGGCGCCGACCGGCTGTGGATCGTCAATGTCGGCGACCTGAAGCCCATGGAACTGCCGATCGCGTTCTTCCTCGACTATGCCTGGAACCCCGACGCCCTGCCGGTGGAAAAGCTGGCCATCTACACGCGTGACTGGGCGGCGGCGCAGTTCGGGACCGCGCACGCGGTCGAGATCGCGGCGCTCTTGGACGGCTATACGAAGCTGAACGCCCGGCGAAAGCCCGAGCTTCTGGACCCGTCGACCTTCAGCCTGGTCCAGGATCGCGAAGCCGAACGGGTCGAGGCCGAGTGGACCGCCCTGACCACCCGCGCCGACGCCTTGCGCGCGGTGCTGCCCAAGGCCCAGCAGGACGCCTTCTTCCAGCTGGTCTGGTTCCCCGTCCAGGCCAGCGCCAACCTGACCCGGCTCTATATCGCCGCCGGCCGCAACCGGCTGTATGCCCAGCAGGGGCGGATCGAGGCCAACGCCCAGGCCGAGCGCGTGAAGGCCCTGTTCGCCCACGACGCCGCGCTGACGCGGCAGCACGACGCCCTGAACGGCGGCAAGTGGGTCCACATGATGGACCAGACCCATATCGGCTACACCAGCTGGCAGCAGCCGGAGACGAACATCATCCCCGCCGCGGTGACCCTGACTCCCGTGGCCGGCCCGGCGCTGGGCGTGGCGGTCGAGGGGCGCGTGGCGGCCGTCGAAGGCGCGGCCGACCTGCCGATCCTGCATCGCTACGGCGCGCAAAGCCGCTGGATCGACGTGTTCAATCGCGGGGCGGCGCCGCTGGACTTCACCGTTTCGCCGGGCGCGCCGTGGCTGAAGGTGTCGCGCGGACCGGCGGGACCGGGCGGCGATGCGCGGCTGGAGGTCTCGGTCGACTGGAGCAAAGCCCCCAAGGGCGAGCAGCGGGTTCCGGTGACGATCACCGCCGGCGGCGCTAGCCTGGTCGTGACGGCGGTCATCGTGAACCCGACCCGCCAACCGGCCAAGGGCGCCTTCGTCGAGGCCGGCGGCGTGGTCGCCATCGAGGCCCAGCACCACGCCCGAGCGACCACTGTCGACGGGGTGAGCTGGAAGACCATTCCCAATCTGGGCCGCACCCTGTCGGGCGTGGCCGCCTATCCGACGACCGCGCCGTCCAGCCTGCCGGGCAAGGGACCGGCGCTGGAGTATCGGATCGACTTCGAAAAGGCCGGCCCGACCGACCTGACGGTTTACGTCTCGCCCAGCCTGGACTTCCGGGGCGGCGATGGGCTGCGCTACGCCGTGTCGATCGACGGCGCCGCGCCGGTGGTGGTCAACATCATCCCCGACCGCTCGGAAAAGGCCTGGGACAAGGCGGTGGCCGACAATATCCGCGCCCTGACCACCCGGCTGGAAGTCCCCTCGGCCGGTGCGCACCGCGTAACCCTGTGGCGGGTTGATCCGGGCGTGGTCTTCCAGCGCCTGGTGCTGTCGCGCGGACCGCTGAGCGGGAGTTATCTGGGTCCGGCTGAGAGTTTACGTCGATAATATATTATATCTGTAAATCTCAACTTGGCGACCTGATCTGACGCTGGCTATCGTCACCCCGGAGGTGACGCATGGCCACGCGGCGCGAACGGCGACGGGGCGAGGTCCCCTAGATCGCCACCCGTCTGGCGATCGCGCTGCGGCGGGCGCTGGTTTCCTGCTTGGCCTTCTGGACGGCTTCGGTCTCGGTGGCGCTGAGCAGGTGTTCGATCACGCGTTCCAGATGGTCGCGCATGGCCTGGCGCGCGGCGGCGGGGTCGCGGGCCTTCAGGGCCTCGAAGACGCGGCGGTGCTCGTGGATGCGGGGCTCCAGCCCCATGCCGCGGGCGCGGGTCAGGATGTTGCGGGCCAGGGGCGAGCGATTGCGCCACTCCCACAGGTTCTCGATCGTGGCGATGATCGCGCCATTTCCGGTGGCCCGGGCGATGATCATGTGGAATTCGCGGTCGGCGTCCTCGCCGCCAATTTCGTCTTCCTCATGCATGCGCACCATGAGGGTTTCCAACTGGGCCAACTGCGCGTCGTCGATGCTGGTGGCGGCCAGGGCCGCGGCCTCGCCCTCGAACAGGCGTCGGGCCTCGATCAGTTCGAAGGCGCCGATCTCGAGGTCGATCTCGGGTGAAGGGGCGACGGGGCGGACAGCGCCGGTGACATAGATGCCCAGCCCGTGGCGGGCCTCGATCATGCCCAGCATTTCCAGGGCGATCATCGCTTCGCGCAGGGTGGGGCGCGACACCCCGAACTGCTCGGCCAGTTCGCGCTCGGTCGGCAGCCGGTCGCCCAGCTTGTACTGCCCGGCCTCAATGGCGTCGGCCACGGTGTCGGCGATACGGCGGTAGAGCTTGACGTTATCGGCCATGGGCGGTGTTTCGACTCTCGTGCGGCCAAAGGCCAGTGCAGATCGGTTTCACCCCAACTATCGCGCAGATTCTAGTCCTTCGCTCATCATTTCACCCGGTAGCGCCCGTTTCGGGGACCGGCTCACCAGTCGTGCATCGATCCGTCTTCGCGGCGGGCAATCGGCAGATAGGCGGGCTTGTAGGGATAGGTCGCCGCCAGGGCCTCGTCGATGTCGACGCCCAGGCCCGGGGCCTCGCCCGGATGCAGCATGCCGTCAGAGAAGGCGTAGGCGTGCGGGAACACCGCGTCGGTCTCGGGCGTGTGGCGCATATATTCCTGGACGCCGAAATTGGGGATCGACAGGTCCAGCTGCAGGGCGGCGGCCATGCTGACCGGCGACAGGTCGGTGGCGCCGTGGCAGCCGGTGCGCACATTGTGCATCTCGGCGAAGCTGGCGATCTTGCGCAGGTGGGTCAGGCCGCCGGCGTGGACGACCGTGGCGCGGATATAGTCGATCAACTGGTCCTGGATCAGGGTCTTGCAGTCCCAGATCGCGTTGAACACCTCGCCCACGGCCAGGGGCGTGGTGGTGTGCTGGCGGACCAGGCGGAAATTGTCCTGGTTCTCGGCCGGGGTGCAGTCCTCCATCCAGAACAGGCGGTAGGGCTCCAGATCCTTGCCCAGGCGGCCGGCCTCGATCGGGGTCAGGCGATGGTGAACGTCGTGCAGCAGGTGCACGTCCCAGCCCAGGCGCTCACGGGCGGCCTTGAACAGCTCCGGCGCGACGCGCAGGTATTTCTCGGTCGACCAGATCGTTTCCTTGGGCAGGTCGCTGTCGGCCGGCTCGTAGAAGAACTTGTCCTTGGAGACCCCGTAGGTCCCTTTCACCCCGGGCACGCCCGACTGCAGGCGGATGGCCTTGTAGCCCTGCTCGACATAGGCGGCGGCGTTGTCGAGGGTCTCTTCGATGGTCTCGCCATTGGCGTGGCCATAGACCATCACGCCCGAGCGGCTGGCGCCGCCCAGCAACTGATACACCGGCAGGCCCGCAACCTTGCCCTTGATGTCCCACAGCGCCATGTCGACCGCGGCAATGGCCGACATGGTCACCGGCCCGCGCCGCCAGTAGGCGCCCTTGTAGAGGTAGTGCCAGATGTCCTCGATCTGATGGGCCTCACGGCCGATCAGGCAGGGGATGACGTGCTGCGTCAGATAGGCCTCGACCGCCAGTTCGCGACCGTTCAGCGTGGCGTCGCCGATCCCGTAGGTTCCATCCTCGGTGACGATCTTCAGCGTCACGAAGTTGCGCCCGGGGCAGGTGACGATGGTCTTGGCGGCGATGATCTTGGACATAGGACGCTTTCTAGGGGACGCTTGCGGGGCATCGGTCGTGAGGGAGGCGACCAAACGCAGCGCCCTTCAGAGCGCATGGCTGTCCAGTTTCCTCCCCGACTATCGGTTTAGCGGCGGCGGACGGGTTGTCAACCTAGTGGTCAGACCACTAAGACAGAGTGTCTCGACCTCTTACGCCGGCTCACGGGGAAGAGGCGCAACACCAAGCCTGATCGACCCGGCTTTCGTCAGGGGCGATCGCAGAGCGTTCTGGCTCCAGCGAGAGCCCCCGGGAGTGAAACATGCGCCTTCTGACCGTGATCTGCCTGCTGGCCGGCCTTGCCGGCGCCCCTCTGGCCCGAGCCGAGGACGGCCATGATCTTTGGCTGCGCTACCGCCCGGTGGAGGCAGGCGCCGGCTATGCGGCGGCGACGATCGCGCCGGTGGCCGACACCCCCACCTTGACGGTGGCCCGCGCCGAACTGGAACGTGGCCTGACGGGCCTGATCGGCGCGCCGGCCAAGGCGACGACCGGCGGCGTCATCCTGATCGGCACGCCGCAAAGCTCGCCGGCCATCGCCCGCCTGGCCCTGCCGCTGAAGGCCGCCGGCGACGAGGGCTATCTGATCCGCACCGTGAAGATCGACGGCAAGTCCGCCACGGTGATCACCGCCAACAGCGACATCGGCGTGCTGTATGGCGTCTATCGCTATCTGGCCCTGATCCAGACCCGCCAGCCGGTCGCCAGCCTCGACATCGTCTCGGCCCCCAAGGTCAAGCTGCGGATGCTCAACCACTGGGACAATCTGGATCGCACCGTCGAGCGCGGCTATGCGGGCCAGTCGATCTGGGACTGGTGGAAGCTGCCCGACTACAGCGCCGATCCGCGCTATGTCGACTATGCCCGCGCCAATGCTTCGATCGGCATCAACGGCACGGTGCTCAACAACGTCAACGCCAAGGCCCTGAGCCTGACGCCGCGCTACATCGCCAAGGCCGGGGCCCTGGCCGATGTGTTCCGGCCCTATGGGATCAAGGTCTATCTGTCGGCCCGCTTTTCCGCGCCCATCGAGATCGGCGGGCTGAAGACCGCCGATCCGCGCGATCCGGCCGTGGCGGCGTTCTGGAAGGCCAAGGCCGACGAGATCTACAAGGTCATTCCCGACTTCGGGGGCTTTCTGGTCAAGGCCAATTCCGAGGGGCAGCCGGGGCCGCAGGACTATGGCGCCACCCACGCCGACGGGGCCAACATGCTGGCTGACGCGGTCGGCCCTCATGGGGGCGTCGTGATCTGGCGGGCCTTTGTCTATTCGCACGAACAGCCGGACGACCGCGCCAAGCAGGGCTATAGCGAGTTCAAGCCATTCGACGGCCAGTTCCGCGACAATGTGGTGATCCAGGTCAAGAACGGCGCGATCGACTTCCAGCCGCGCGAGCCGTTCCACCCGCTGTTTGGGGCCATGCCCAAGAGCAACCTCGGCATGGAGTTCCAGATCACCAAGGAATATCTCGGCTTCGCCACTCACCTGGCCTATCTGGGCCCGATGTACGAAGAGACGCTCAAGGCCGACACGATGGTCAAGGGCAAGGGCTCGACGGTGGCCAGGGTGGTCGACGGCTCGCTGGACGGCCGCACGCTGACCGCCATGGCCGGGGTGGCCAATATCGGCGCTGACCGCAATTGGAGCGGCTCGCACTTCGATCAGGCCAACTGGTACGTCTTTGGCCGCCTGGCCTGGGACCCCGAGGCCTCCAGCCGCGACATCGCCGCCGACTGGGCGAAGATGACCTTCAGCAACGACAAGCGCTTCGTCGGGCCGGTGGTCGACATGATGATGGCCTCACGCGAGACCGTGGTCGACTACATGACCCCGCTGGGCCTGCACCACCAGATGGGCCGCAGCCACCACTACGGGCCGGGGCCCTGGGTTAGCGGCGGCGAGCGCGCCGACTGGACCAGCGTCTACTACGCCAAGGCCGGCCCCGACGGCCTGGGCTTTGACCGCACCGCCTCGGGTAGCAACGCCGTGGCCCAGTACGCGCCGGCGGTGGGCGCCTGTTTCGCCGACCTCAAATGCGTGGATGAGAAGGACCTGCTGTGGTTCCACCACCTGCCCTGGGACTATCGCCTGAAGTCGGGCCAGACCCTGTGGGACGGCCTGGTCACCCACTATTCGCGCGGCGTGGCCGGGGTGGGGGCGATGCAGAAGACCTGGGCGGACCTGACCCCCTATGTCGACCCCGAACGCCACGCCCAGGTGGCCGACTTCCTGACGATCCAGCACGCCGAAGCCCAGTGGTGGCGCGACGCCTCGGTGGCCTGGTTCCAGAGCTTCTCCAAGCGCCCGCTGCCGGCCGGCGAGGCGGCGCCGGCGCTCACGCTGGAAGACTATGAGGCCATGAGTTTTCCTTATGCGCCGGGCATTTAGGTCACGGCGGCGGCCAGGGGGCCGTCGCCTTGTCCCCTTTTTCTCGCGATAGCTACCCAAAATGAGTACCAACGTTCTCCCAAATTTGCGGTGGTATGACCTCGCCCATGCGCTGTCGGAAAACAAAGCCGTGATTTCTGGGGCATTGTTACGGTTTTGCAAAACACAATTACTGCTTCAATATTGAGAATCCCGCAAAAATTTTCCGCCAGATACCTTAGCGTAAACCGACGTTATTTGACTTATATTGAGGTAAAAATAAGTAGAGAGCCTGTGAAATTTTAGTCTTTAATTGCAAATTCACCATCATCTGACTCTCTATACAAGAAATCTCTCCAGGGTTTAAGTTAAAACGCCGAGTATCGGCGGGCGTGTATTGGGCTCGTTAATCCCCCGTTAGCCATTTTTTACGAGCCTGATGCGACTAAATGTAACAGTGCAAATCGAGTACGGGTGGGGGCTCGGTTAAACATGTGGTTTCGGGAGAAGACCCGAGCGCGACGCGCCGAGAACCGGCGTCTCCGCGAGCTGGAGGGGCTGGCGGCGGCGATGGACCGGTCGCAGGCCATGGTGGAATTCCGCCTCAATGGGACGGTCGTCCGCGCCAGCACGCCTTTCCTGGGGCTGACAGGCTATTGCCCGGCGGAAATCATCGGCTGTCCGCACAGCATGTTTCTTGCCGAAGACGACGCTGACAGCGCTGGCTACCGGGATTTCTGGCGCGCCTTGGGGCGCGGGGAATCGATCACCCGCAAGGTGCGCTGGTACGGCAAGGATCGGACCTCTTTCTGGGCGCAGGCGTCCTACAGTCCGATCGTGAGCGGATCGGGAAAGGTCTCGCGCATTGTTCTGTTCATCACCGACCTGACCGATATCCACGCCGAGCAGAGCCGGCCGCGCAGTCCGACCGCGCGCATCGCCGAGCAGGACGAGGTGATCGCGGTGCTGTCTGACCAGTTCAAGGCGCTGGCCAGGGGTGAACTGGCCACGCGGATCACGGTCCCGTTCGACGCAGCCTATGCCCACGTCAAGGACGAGTTCAACGCGGCGCTGGACGGGCTGGGCGCCACCATGACCGCGATTTCGGCGGCGGCGGGCGGCCTGGGGGCCTCGTCGGACGCGGTCGCCCGCGTGTCGCATGATCTGTCGCGCCGCACGGGGCGGCAGGCGTCGGACCTGCTGGAGGCGCGCACCGCCCTGTCCAAGCTGGCCCTGGCGGCCGCGCGCGGGGCCGAGACCGCTCGCCAGGCGTCAGGCGTCACCGCCGATACGCGCGCCGACGCCGGCGGGGCGCGCAAGGTCATGCGCGAGACGATCAGCCTGATGGGCGAGGTCGAGCAGAACTCTGTCCGGATCAATCAGACCGCGGCTCTGGTCGACGAGATCGCCTCGCGGGCCGGCATGCTGGCCCTGATCTCGGGCGTCGAGGCCGGCCGCAGGGCCGCTACGGGGGGCGGCTTTGCGGTCGTCGCCGAGGAGGTGAGGGGCCTGGCGCAGCGCGCGGCGGAGGCCGCCAAGGCCGTCAGAGACGCCGTGGACGCCAGTCGGGCCCAGGTGGCGCGCGGGGTCCGTCTCGTCGGCGATGTCGACGTCTCCCTTGGCGGCATGACAACCCGGATCACGCAGATCGACAGTCTTGTCGCCAAGGTCGCCAAGGCGGCCCAGGAGCAGGCGGCGGGTCTTGAGCAGATCAGGACGGTCATCAATCGTCTCGACACTGTCGCGCAGGACCATGTCGACATGGTCGGCGAAGCGGCGGTGGTCTCCAGCAAGCTGATCGACGAGGCGGATGATCTGATCCGGGTGATCAGCCCCTATCGCGCCAATGTGACGTCTCGCCCGGCGATGCGCGGCGAGGCCGCCCCGGCGAACCGTCCCGCGCCGGGCAACGCCGTGGCGCAGGCGCAGGCGAGGATCGCCGCCTTTGCGCGCCCCAACGGCGCCGTCGCCAATCCCCCCTGGGAGCTGGATCGGGCGGTGGAGCAGGACTGGGAGCGTGAGGCGGAGCGGCGTTGGGACGAGGCGGCGGCGCGGTCAGCCTCCGCCGTTTGACCTCGCTCAAAGGTCCTCTACAACTTCCGGTGTCGGACATGGGGAGCGCCGGATGGCCAAGGTCGCCGCCAACGGAATTCAGATCGAATACGAAGCCTTCGGTCCCGCCGCCGGAGAGGCGATCCTGCTGATCATGGGTCTGGGTCAGCAACTGACCCGCTGGCCGCCGCCGGTGATCGAGCGCCTGGTCGGTGAGGGCTTCCGGGTCATCGCCTTCGACAACCGCGATATCGGCCGGTCGACCGCGTTCGACGCCGCCGGGACCCCCGACCTGCCCGCCGTGTTCGGCGCCATTGCCGCGGGTCGCAAGCCGGATGTGCCCTACCTGCTGGAAGACATGGCCGATGACGCGGCGGGCCTGCTCGAGGCGCTGGCGATCCGCCGGGCCCATGTGGTCGGGGTTTCGATGGGCGGCATGATCGGCCAGATGCTCGCCGCGCGGCATCCGGCCAGGGTGGCGTCCCTGGTTTCGGTGATGTCGAGCACCGGCAATCCGGCCGTGCCGCCCGCTACGCCGGAGGTCCAGGCGGTGCTGTACTCGCGCCCTGCGGCCAACGACATCGAGAGCCTGACTGACCATGCCCTGAAGGCCCAGATCGTCATCCAGAGCCCGGCCTGGCCGGTGGATCCGGCGATCGAGCGTCCCAAGCTGAAGGCCGCTCTTGAGCGGTCCTACAACCCGGCGGGCGTCGCGCGCCAGATGTGCGCCATGCTGGCCTCGGGCGACCGCCGCGCGGCGCTGAAAGCCATCACCGCCCCAACGGTCGTGCTGCACGGCGACGCCGACCCGCTGGTGCGGCTCGCGGGCGGCGAGGACACCGCCGCGACGATCCCGGGCGCGGAGTTGCGGGTCATCGCCGGCATGGGTCATGACCTGCCGCCGGGCGTCCATGACGCCCTTGTCGAGGCGGTGCGTTCGGCCGTCGACCGGGCCAGAACGGTGTGGCTCTAGCCCCGGGCGCACGCCCGCCGGCGGGCCTCAAACCCCCGGTCAAGTTGGTCTGACCTCACCGGCCCGACCACGGGCATGGTCGGACCGTGGGGCCGCGCCCTGGCCCCAAGGCGTCAGACCGTGGCCGCAAAACCTCACTCACGGAACAATGGTCGGACCTGTCCCGGATTTCAAGGTATGACCACGTTGACTTAAAAGGCCTTACCTCGTAACCGTCGAATCCTGTGACCGCTACCATGTGTCGGCCGCGGTCAAAAAACGAACGAGCGCGCATAGCGTCGTGTCATGGGGAGAGAAACATGCTGTCATCTACACGCCGTAACTCCGGTCGCCGCATGGCCCTGATCGGGGCCACCTGCCTGACGTCAACCCTGTTTGGCCTGGCGGCCCAGGCCCAGACCGCCGCTGCTCCGGCGGCCGGCAGCGACATGATCGAGGAAGTCATCGTCACCGGCTACCGCAAGAGCCTGGCGCAATCGACCGTCGCCAAGCGCGAGACCACCGGCTTCGCCGACGCGATCTTCGCCGAAGACATCGGCAAGTTCCCTGACTCCAACATCGCCGAGTCGTTCAACCGCATCCCCGGCATCACCATCACCCGCGACATCACGGGCGAAGGCACGAACGTCGCCATCCGCGGTCTTGGCTCGAACTTCACCAACGTGACCCTGAACGGCGCCTCGATCGCCGTGGCCTCGTCGGGCGCGACCGACGCGCAGGGCACCGACCGCTCGGTCGACCTGTCGTTCTTCCCGACCGACCTCTTCACCAAGCTGACGGTCAACAAGAGCTACTCGGCCAGCCTGCTGGAAGGCGGCGCGGCGGGTAACATCGACATGCGCTCGGCGCGTCCGTTCGACCGTCCCGGCCAGCACCTCAGCATGAACGTCCAAGGCGTGAAGGCCGACGGCGCCAAGGCGGGCGCCAAGGGCTCGCTGATCGCCAGCAAGACCTGGGACACCTTCGGCGTCCTGTTCGGGGTTTCGGGCCAGCGCCTGAAGACCGACACCCGCGGCTACGAGACCATCGGCTACACCAACCCGAACCTGTCGGCCGCCCAGTGCGGCGCGGCCACGGGCTGTAACGCCACGGGCGGCGGCAACTGGACGATCCCGGGCACGGTGCCGGTCGGCGCGGGCGGCGGCCTGGTGGCCGGCACGGTCATCGACCGCAACTTCCTGCTGGCCAACAACCCCGGCGCCACGATCCAGCAGATCGACAACGGTCTGCTGCCGCGCCTGGGCCGTCCGTCGGCCTCGTACGGCGCCCGCGACCGCCTCAACCTGGTCGGCAGCATCGAGTGGCAGCCGAACGACGACATGAAGTTCTATGTCGACGGCATGTACGGCTACAAGAAGACCGACCTGATCCGCGAAGACATGATGTGGATCGTCCGCAACGGCGCGATCATCCCGACGAACACCAAGTACGACAAGACCGACTGCTCGACCGGCTGCACGGTCACGCAGGGCACCTACGCCAACTCGCAGTTCTTCCTGGAATTCCGTCCCTACCTCGAAAAGACCGAGCTGTGGGGGATCAATCCGGGCGGCGAGTGGCAGATCACCGACAAGCTGAAGGTCGAGGCCCAGGCCAACTACACCAAGAGCACCTTCCACCGCGAAAGCCCGACCTTCGGTCCGGTGACCGCGCTGGGCGTCGGCACGACCGTGGACTACACCTACAATCCCGAAGGTCCGCCGACCATCAAGAGCAGCGTCGACCTGAACAACCCGGCCAACTTCGTCTGGACCGGCGGCCGCCTGAACATGCAGGACGAGAAGCGCTGGTATGAGACCAAGGGCGCTCGCGGCGTGGTCACCTGGGGCGACGAGGCTCTGAACCTGAAGTTCGGCGCCAACTACGACGACATCTCGCGCACCATCCGCGGCTATGACAACAGCGGCGCCTGGCAGAACGCGACCTGCGGCAACAACCCGAGCCTCAACCTGCCCTCGCCGAACAGCCAACCGGCCTGCCAAGGCCTGAACCAGCCGGGCGCCGCGCCGGCCGGCTATCCGACCTATCCGGGCTACGGCACGGGCTCGACGGCGGGTCAGACCGGGACGCTCACCTATGGCGGTTCGCTGATCCCGACCTCGGGCCTGGCCAGCTATCTGAAGCCCGGTCCGGCCGGCTTCGTCACGG
The DNA here is from genome assembly GCF_058681035.1 of Caulobacter sp. FV2ps19. Classification (NCBI taxonomy): domain Bacteria; kingdom Pseudomonadati; phylum Pseudomonadota; class Alphaproteobacteria; order Caulobacterales; family Caulobacteraceae; genus Caulobacter; species Caulobacter sp. FV2ps19. The sequence continues at coordinate 1,593,221 of NZ_CM178729.1, forward strand.
TCGACTGGGACAAGGTCAAGCAAGCCTCCAAGTACGACCAGTTCCACGACAACACGCCGGAGTCGGGCGGTTCCAACACCGGCGCCAGCGGCGGCTCCATCAACGAGAAGAACAGCTCGGCCTACACCGAGTTGAACGGCGTCACCCAGGTCAAGGACAGCGACCTGCGCTTCAACGTCGGCGTCCGCTACGTCCACACCAAGCAGACGATCGGCGGCCGCGTGTCGGTGGCCGATCCGCGCAACACCCTGCCGGGCGGCGCTCAGCTCCCGGACGGCTCGCGCTATCCCAACATCACCAACTTCGTCTACACCGAGAACACCTATTCGAAGTGGCTGCCGGCCGCGAACATCGCCTATGACGTGGGCGAGCACGCCGTGGCCCGCGTTGCGGTCTCGGAAACGATGACCCGTCCGGATCCGGCCGCCCAGCTGCCGGGCGTCAGCTTCGGCGCCCCGTCGGCCGACCAGGCCACGATCGGCAACTCGGCCCTGAAACCGTACTTCTCGAAGAACATCGACCTGGGCTTCGAGTTCTACACCGGCCAGGAAGGCGTGATCGCGGTCAATGCGTTCCGCAAGTCGCTGACCGGCTTCACGACCAACAACGTCGTGACCCAGCCGTTCTCGGCCCTGGCCCAGTACGGCATCACCTACGACACCCTGAACGACACCCAGAAGACGGCCATCAACTCGCGTGGCGGCCCGACCCAGGCGCAAGTCCAGGTCCAGTCGCAGATCAACGTGCCCAACAAGCTCACGATCAACGGCCTGGAATTCCAGTGGGTGCAACCGCTGGACTTCCTGACCAGCCGCTTCGGCGTCGAGGGTCTGGGCTTCAACGCCAACGCCACCATCGTCGATCAGACCAGCAACGGTCCGGCGACCGCCTATGGCGTGGCCAAGTACACCTACAACCTGACGGGCTACTACGAGCACAACGGCGTCAGCCTGCGTCTGAGCCAAGTGTACCGGAAGGGCTCGCAGTCCAGCGGCGCCAACCAGAACGGCATCGCCTCGGCCGCCCTGTTCTCGGACGACTACAAGCAGATGGACTTCTCCTCGAGCTACGATCTGGAGAAGATCTTCGGCATGAAGAACGCGCCGCAGGTGACCTTCAACGTCACCAACCTGACCGACGAGTCGCTGCGCTCGTACTTCCAGTACGACAACGCGACCTTCACCTACTACAAGCCCGGCCGTACGTACGTGCTGGGCCTGCGGATGAGCTTCTAAGCTCATTGACCTACGGTCCGGGCCCTTGGGGGTCCGGACCGCGCTTTCTCCCCTCCTCACCTTTTTGCGTGAGCTTCCCTGCGACACGCGAAGTCCACGGCGCATTCCCTTCCCGGAATGCGCCGTTTTTTTGGGTTCAGGCCAGGCCTTGAGAACGCAGGCGAACGGCGCGCCTTGCGCCACACGGCGGGTTGGGTCGGGTCACGCCGTTGGACACCGACAAGCGGACGTCGTGAACTTCCTGGAAGGGGGCGAGCGGGCGCCACACTGCGTCCTTCGAGGCTCGGCTACGCCTCGCACCTCAGGATGAGGAATTCAGTCGCCAAAAAACGCCTCATCCTGAGGCGCCCGCGCAGCGGGCCTCGAAGGACGCACGGCGTTGACAACCGACTAGGGTCGGGAACGGAAATTGGCGACCAGCCCAACACCAGACCTTCAAGATGTCCATCGGCGTGACGCAGGCCGACCAATCTGCCGGCGCCCTCTACATCCCGTCGCAATGGGCGCGGATGAAGTCCAGATGGTCGGGCATCACCTCGGCCGAGCGGGCGATCACCGCCTTGATCTCGGCCATTCGGCGACGCAGCTCGTCGTCGCTCATCACATCGACCATCGGGTCATAGCCCTTGGGCCTCAGGCCCTGGCCGACCATCACCGCGAACCATGAGGTGTCATTGAACAGCTCCTCGTTCTCGCGGAAGATCCGGCCATAGCTTTCAAACACCGCGATCTTGTCGGCCAGATAGTCGGGGATCGCCATCTCGCGCAGATCGTCCCAGTACGGCGTATCGCTGCGCTGGGTGGCCTTGAAGTGCAGGATCAGAAAGTCGCGGATCGTCTCGTACTCGAACCGCATCACCCGGTTGTAGCGATCGATGTCGGGCTGGCGGAAATCGCGGTCGGGAAACATGGCCAGCAGCCGGGCGATGCCCACCTGGATCAGGTGGATCGACTGGCTTTCCAGCGGCTCCATGAAGCCGGCCGACAGGCCGATGGCGACGACGTTCCTGTTCCAGCTCTTCAGCCGGCGGCCGGCGGTGAATTGGATCAGCCGGGGATCGGCCAGGGGCTCGCCGTCCAGATGGTCCAGCAGATAGGCGGTGGCCTCGTCCTCGCTGATATGGGCGCTGGAAAAGGCGTAGCCGTTGCCCAGCCGATGCTGCAGCGGGATGCGCCACTGCCAGCCGGCCGGGCGGGCGGTGGCGCGGGTCATCGGCGCCCGCGAGCCGCCGAGAGCGCAGGGCACGGCCACGGCGCGGTCGTTCAGCAGCCAGTTTGACCAGTCATCATAGCCGGTCTTCAGGGTCTGCTCGATCAGCAGGCCGCGAAAGCCCGAGCAGTCGATAAAGAGGTCGCCGGCGATGACCTGGCCGCTCTCCAGCGTCACCGAGGTGACAAAGCCGCTCTCGCCGTTCTGCTGCACCGAGGCGATCTTGCCCTCCTGCCGCGTCACCCCGCGCGCCTCGGCATAGTCGCGCAGGAACTGGGCGTAGAGGCCGGCGTCAAACTGGAAGGCGTAGGCGATGGAGCCCAGCGGCGAATTGGCCTGGCCGTTGGGTCGCATGAACTTCGACTGCCGCGACCCGACCGTGTTGAGGGAATAGGCCCCTAGATCGTTGTCTTCACCCATGGCGTGCAGCTTCAGCCAGTAGGCGTGGAACGACACCGCCTCCATGTCGACGCCGTAGGGGCCAAACGGGTGGTGATAGCTGTGGCCGATTTCCTTCCAGTCGACGAACTCGATGCCCAGCTTGAACGTCGCCTTGGTCTTGCGGACGAACGCGTTCTCATCCAGGCCCAGCATGCGGTTGAACATGTTGATCTGCGGGATGGTCGACTCGCCCACCCCCACCGTGCCGATGGCCTCGGACTCCACCAGGGTCACGCGCGTGTGGCCGTCCTTGGTCAGGAAACGGCCCAGGGCGGCGGCGGTCATCCAACCGGCCGTGCCGCCGCCGACGATGACCACATGGCCCAGGCGATTGTCGATGATCATGCGGTCGTCTCAAAGGGCGGCGCCGCGCAGTAGCGGGCGATGAAGGCGTCGTGGGTGGGCAGGGCCTCGGCCGTCTGGCGCACCAGGGCCGCCAGACGTTGCAACTGGCCGCGCACCAGCTGCGCGTCCAGGCTGTCGACCAGCGGGTCATAGCCGCGCGGGCGGATGTTCTGGCCCAGCAGCACCGCCAGCCAGCTGGGCTCGGCGAACAGGTCATAGTCCGACTGGAAGAGGCGCCCGCGCGCCGCGAACAGGTCGATCTTGCGCTGCAGGCTCTCGGGGATCTCCATCTCGCGGGCCTCTCGCCAATAGGGCTCGGGGCGGTCATTGGCCTTGAAGTGCAGGATGATGAAGTCGCGGATCAGCTCGGTCTGCAGGCTGGTCAGGCGGTTATATTCGGCGATCTCGACAGGGTCGAAACCCCGGTCGGGGAACAGGGCCAGCAGCTTGGTGATGCCGGTCTGGATCATGTGGATGCTGGTGCTTTCCAGCGGTTCCAGGAAGCCCGACGACAGGCCGATGGCGACGCAGTTCTTGACCCAGGCCTGCTTGCGGCGCCCGGCCTTGAAGCGGATCAGGTTGGGCTCGGCGCGGGCCGGGCCGTCCAGGGTGGCGCGCAGGCGGGCCAGGGCGTCCTCGTCGCTGATATGGCGGCTGGAATAGACATAGCCGTTGCCCGTGCGGTGCTGCAGCGGGATGCGCCAGCGCCAGCCGGCCGTATCGGCGGTGGCGCGGGTATAGGGCGTGAGACCATCGCCGCCGGTCTCGCAGGGCAGGGCGACCGCGCGGTCATTGGGCAGCCAATGGCTCCAGTCCTCGAACCCGGTGTCCAGGGCCTGCTCGATCAGCAGGCCGCGAAAGCCCGAGCAGTCGATATAGAGGTCCGCCTCGATCTCGGCCCCGCCGTCCAGGGTGACGGCGCGGATGAAGCCGTCCTCGCCCCGCAGGCCCACATCCACCACCCGGCCTTCGCGGCGGGTCACGCCCCGCGCCTCGGCATAGGACCGCAGATAGCGGGCATAGAGGCCGGCGTCGAAATGGAAGGCGTATTTCAGGCTCGACAGCACCTGGCCGGGGTCCTTGCTGGGCAGCATGAACTTGCCCATCCGGGCCGCCATGGCCGACAGGTTGAAGTCGTCGAGCGGCTGGGTCGAGCCCTCGCTTTGGGCTTTCAGCCAGATCTGGTGAAACTTCAGGGCTTCGATATCCAGGCCGAAACCGCCGAAGGGGTGCAGATAGCGCGAGCCGGGCCCGGTCCAGTCGACGAACTCGATGGCCAGCTTGAAGCTGGCCCGGGTCGACCGCATGAAGTCGGCTTCGTCGATGCCCAGGATCTGGTTGAAGGTGGTGATCGGCGGGATGGTCGCCTCGCCGACCCCCACCGTGGCGATCTGGTCGCTCTCGACCAGGGTGATCTGCACGCCCTTCAGCACCTTGGCCAGCGCCGCCGCCGTCATCCAGCCGGCCGTGCCGCCGCCGACGATCAGCACCTTGCGGATGGGGTTGGGGGTCATGGGCGCGACCGGCTCATATCGATCAAAGCAACAGAGATGGCCTCCTTAGGCCTTGTGCCCAGGGCCCATGGCTGCGGCTCGCGCTGAATTTCAGGACGTTGCGTGGCCACACAGGGGCTCCAAAGGCCGGCGCCGTGCTGGCGGCCGCCATGGGTCCTGGGCACAAGGCCCGGGAAGGCGGGGATGTTTGGATTTTCAGGCACGGACAACCAGCGCCTGCCCATGGCTCGGCAACCCCTCCGCTGTCTGACGAAAGATCGCCCGCATGCGGTCCAGGGTCGCGCGCGCGCGGTCCAGCGGCATGCGGTCGGCCAGCGGATCATAGCGGGTCGGCAGCACGCCATGGCCGATGAAGGCGGCGATCCAGCTGGGTTCGAGGAAGGTCTCCTCGTCATACATCACCACCCGGCCGCGGCTTTCGAACTGGGCGATCTTGTAGGCCAGGGCGTCGGGCGTCGAGGCCTCCCGGCCCAGATCCCAGATCGCGCCGTCGCGGCGGCCCGCCCGGCGATAGTGGAGGATCGCCATGTCGCGCATGCGCTCGAGCGTCTCCGCGCCCAGGCGGTTGTATTCCCGCGCCGCCACGGGTCCGCCGCCGGGACGCGGGAACAGGGTGATCAGCCGGGCGACGCCGCTCTGGATCAGATGCAGCTCGGTGGAGTCCAGGGCTTCGATCCCGCCTGCCGCGCCGCCGATGGCCACGCAGTTGCCGACCTGGGCCCGTGTTCGCCGGCCGTTCGTCAGGGTCCGGAATTGCGGTTCCGATAGGCCGTCCCGGGCCAGGCCAACCTTGAGCGCTTCCAGCGCCGCCTCATCCGAGGTCAGGTCGGCGCGATAGGTCATCCCGGTGTCCAGGGACCCGCGCAGCGGGATCCGCCAGCGCCAGCCCTGGGCGACGGCTTCGATCTCGGTCAGGGGCGGAGCGTCATCCTGGGCCGGGGCGGAGACCCGCACCGCGCGGTCGGCGGGCAGCAGGTCTGACCAGTCCTCGAACGGCTCGCCCAGGGCCTGGCCGATCAGCCGGGCGGCGGGGCCGGTGGCGTCGATGAACAGCTCGGCCTCGACCCGCTCGCCATCGGCCAGGACCACGGCGTCGATGTCGCCGGTCTCGCCGTTGCGGATCACCTCCGCCACCGCACCCTGTGTCGCCGTGACGCCATGGCGGACGGCCAGGTCGCGCAACACGCCGACATAGAGTCCGGCATCCAGATGCAGGCCGTAGGCGAGGGTCGACAGCGGTGAGCGGGGGTCAGGACTGGGGGCCGCGAACCGGCCCAGCTCGGCCACGACGGCGGCCAGGTTGAAGGCCTCCAGCGGCGCGACCTCGCCGGTCTGGCGCAGGCGGGTCCAGTAGTGATGGAAGCCTACGCCCTCCAGCGGGGCTCCGATTTCGGCGAAGGCGTCGCAATGGGCGGCGCTCGGCGTCCAGTCCTGGAAACGGCATCCCAGCTTGTAGGTCGCCCGCGTGGCGGCCATCAGCGTTGTCTCGTCCAGGCCCAGCAAGGCGTGGAACGACCGCAGGGCGGGCAGGGTGGAGCGCGCGCCGGTCGCCTCCGGCCCGGTCTCGACCACCCGGATCGCGGCCTGCCCAGCGGTGGCGCGCGCCAGGGCGGCGGCGGTCATCCAGGCGTCAAGGCCGCTCCCGATGATGGCCACGCGGCCCAGAGGGAGGGGGCGTTGGGTCGCTGGCGTCATGCCACCGCCCGCGCGTCGCAATGGGCGCGGAGGAAGGCCGCGTGGTCGGGCATCGCCTCGGCCGTGCGCGCCACCGCCGCCTTCAGCTCGGCCAGGGCCCGGGCCGTCCGCGCCGGATCCAGGACGTCGGCCATCGGGTCATGGCTGAGCGGCAGGATGTTCTGGCCCAGATAGACGGCCAGCCAGGACGGCTCCAGGAAGAAGCCGTCGCGATAGTTCACCACCATCCCCCGGTCGCGGAACAGGTCCATCTTGTAGGCCAGGCTGTCAGGGATCGCGGCGGCCCGCCGGTCGATCCAGAACGGCGAGTCGTCGCGCTGGGTGGCGTGATAGTGCAGCACCAGGAAATCGCGGATCCGCTCGAATTCCAGGTCCATGACCCTGTTGTAGTCGTCCTGGTCGGCCTGGGCGCAGTCGCGCTGCGGGAACAGTTCCAGCAGGGTGGTGATGGCCAGCTGGATCAGGTGGATGCTGGTCGATTCCAGCGGTTCCAGGAAGCCGCTCGACAGGCCGACGGCGACGCAGTTGCGGTTCCACTGCTTCTTGCGACGGCCGGTCACGAACCGCAGAAAGCGCGGATCGGCCTGGGCCTTGCCGTCCAGCTTTGAGACCAGAACCCGGGCCGCCTCGTCGTCGCTGATATAGTCGCTGCAATAGACATAGCCGTTGCCGACCCGATGCTGCAGCGGGATGCGCCAGCGCCAGCCGGCGGCGTCGGCGGTGGCGCGGGTATAGGGCGTGGGCGGCTCGACCGCGTCGCACGGCACGGCGGCGGCCCGGTCGCAGGGCAGCCAGGCGGTCCAGTCCTCATAGCCGGTGTGCAGCGCCTGTTCGATCAGCAGGCCCCGAAACCCCGAGCAATCGATGAAGAGATCGCCCTCGATCCGCTGGCCGCTCTCAAGGGTGACGGCCTCGATGAAGCCGTCCTCGCCCCGCAGGCTGACATCGAGAATCTTGCCCTCGGTGCGCGTGACCCCGCGCGCCTGCGCATAGTCCCGCAGGTACTGGGCGTAGAGGCCGGCGTCGAACTGGTAGGCGTAGGAAAAGGTCGAGCCCAGCGACCGGGGGTCGGGGGAGGGCGGGGCGAAGCGGTTGCGACGGGCGGCCATGATCGGCAGGCTGTAGGCCTCGATCGCGTCTGCCTCCCCCCGTGCTCGCGCCCGCAGCCAGTGCTGGTGAAAGGCCACGCCGCCGATCGGCTGACCGAAGGCCCCGAACGGATGGATGTAGCTGTCGCCTTGCCGGCCCCAGTCGCGGAACTCGATGCCCAGCTTGTAGGTCGCCTGGGTCTTGCGCATGAAATCGGCCTCGTCGAGGCCCAGCCTGGCGTTGAAGCTGCGGATATGGGGCACGGTGGCCTCGCCCACCCCGACCGTTCCGATCTCGGCCGATTCCACCAGTTCGATGGTCAGGCGAGCATCGGCCAGCACGGCGCTGAGGGCGGCGGCGGACATCCATCCTGCGGTTCCACCGCCGACAATGACGATCTTCCGGATGCCGGTTGTGTCCGTCATGACGTTCTCCTCCCGGTCTCCCCTTGGCCCGGCCAGACTTGGCGTCTGACCTTGGAGCCGTGGTGCATATCCACCACACTGTCGCCTTTTGTTACCATTCTGTAACCAAAATGGGTACGGGCGACGGGTGTGGCCAGGCCTCTGATCTGCGGATCCGGACCCCGTAAGATGCGAAATCCAGGCGGCAGAGCGTCAAAAACCGCAGATTTCGAGCGTTGAAGCCCTGGGTTCCAGCCCATCGCTACGGGACCGACGGGCCGCTGGCAACGCTTGACATCCAAGGCGCGGCCAAGTGATCTGACCAAAATGGTCGCGGTAACACGACCAATGGTAGCGCTTCAGACGCTAACCAAAAAGGGGAGGAACACACATGGGCTCGATCCAGAAGCCGTTGGTGCGTCGTGCGCACAATTCATTGATTTCAGGCTTGAAATGCGGAGCTTCGGCCGTGGCGCTGGGCGCCGCGATCTGCGCCGTTCCGGCCTTCGCCTACGCTCAGGCCCAGGCTGATGAGCCCGTTGGCGTCGATGAGGTCGTGGTCACCAGCATCCGCCAGAGCCTGAAGAGCTCGCAGTTGCTGAAGCAGTCATCTGACATCATCGGCGACTCGATCACCGCCGAAGACATCGGCGCCCTGCCGGACCGGTCGGTGACCGAGGCCCTGTCGCGCGTGCCCGGCGTGTCGATCAACCGGTTCGCCGCCGGCGTCGATCCCGACCACTTCTCGACCGAAGGCAGCGGCGTCGTCGTGCGCGGCCTGAACTTTGTGCGCTCCGAGCTGAACGGCCGCGACAGCTTCACCGCCAATAACGGTCGAGGCCTCAGCTTCGCCGACGTGCCCTCGGAACTGCTCGGCGGCGTCGACGTGTTCAAAAGTCCGTCGGCCGACATGATCGAGGGCGGCATCTCCGGCACCGTCAACCTGCGCACGCGCCTGCCGTTCGACAGCAGCAAGCGCATCCTGTCGCTGTCGCTGGAGAACAGCTATGGCGACATGGTCAAGTCGTGGAAGCCGACCTTCTCGGTGCTCTACAGCGACCGGTTCGACACCCCCCTCGGCGAGTTCGGCATCCTGGCCAGCCTGGTCGATTCCAAGCTGGAAACCCGCAGCGACGCCATCCAGGTGTCGAACTTCGGTTGCCGCACCAATCTGGGCTCCACGGCGGCCGACTGCGGCAATGGCACGCGAGGCGTGTGGTTCCCTCGCGGCGCGGCGTTCCGGTCGACCAACACCGACCGCGAGCGCAAAGGCCAGGCCGCGGCCGTGCAGTGGAAGAGCAATGACGGCACGATGCAGGCGGCCTTCCAGTACCTGCGGTCGGACTCGACCAGCAACACGACCGAACATGCGATGGAAATCGCCACCGACAACGTCACCAGCAATGGCGACTCGCGTCCGGTGGACGGCACCAGCTTCACCTTCGACGATCGCGGCGTTTTCACCAACGGCGTGATCACCGGCGCCACCGGCTGGCGCGCCGACCAGAACGGCGCCGATCCGCGCACGCCGATCGACGGCCTGCAGTCGAACAATATCCGTCGCGACGAACAGATCTCCAACGTCACGTCCGACTATGGCTTCAACTTCAAATGGACGCCGAACGAGACCTGGGGCTTCCAGTTCGACGCCCAGCACGTCGACTCCACGGTTGACGTTCTCAGCATGGGGATCTGGGCCTCGACGTTCCAGAACGCGTCAATCACGCTGCACGGCAATGACCTGCCGACGGTGCTGTTCACGGCGCCGGGGAGCGGCCTGACACAGTCCAACTGCCTGCCCTACAACAACAATTGCCCGTCCTATGACCGGGGCATGCACAATAATCTGAGCGATCCGTACAACAGCTTCTGGCGCTCGGCGATGGACCACATCGAGCAGTCGGAAGGCACAGAGGACGCCGTCAGGTTCGACGTCGAATACAAGTTCGCCGGTGACACCTGGTTCGACTCCGTCAAGGCCGGCGTGCGCTGGGCCGAGCGGGATCAGACCACCCGCTTCTCGACCTATAACTGGGGCGTTCTCAGTGAAATCTGGGGCGAAGGCGGACCTGTCTGGCTGAGCGACAGGATCGACGGCGTCCCCAGCCCCGACGGCGCGCTGGGCACGACCGGCGTCGACAGCACCAGCAAGGCCATGCTGAACGGCTTCGCCAACTTCATGCGCGGCCAGACGCCCCTGCCGACCGGAACCGACTCTCGCCTGTTCTATAGCGGCAACACCGCCGAGAACTATAAGGCCGCTTCGGACTTCGCCCTGTCGGTCGGCGACGAATGGCGCGCCCGCAACGGCGCCAATGGTTGCGCGCAGAACTGGGTGCCGCTGGCCCAACGCTGTAATGTCATCGCCGGCTCGCCCTTCCTGCCGCAGGAAATCAACCCGATCAACGAGGTCAACAAGGCCTTCTATCTGGTGTCGCGCTTCAAGGGCGACATGGGATCGGCCCGGGTGAGCGGCAATATCGGCTTGCGTTACACCGCCACCAAGCGCGTGGCCGATGGCTTCCAGGCCTTCCCGAACGCCAACTTCTCAACCGACGCCGAGTGCGCGATCGTGCCTGATGGCGAGACGCCGACCCCGTTCTGTCAACTGGCCCCCTCGGTTCGGGCCTCGGCCCGCCTGTGGGCCAATGGCGCGGTCAACGCCACCACGGTCAAGGCCGACTTCAACTACTGGCTGCCCAGTTTCAACCTGAAGGTCGTGATGCCAGGCGGGCTGCAATATCGCCTCGGCGCATCCAAGACGGTGACGCCGCCGGAGATCGGCCTGACGCGCAACTATTATAACCTGGCGATCAACACCAATGCCGACGGCATCAGCAACGGCCAGCCCAGCGGCAATGTCACGGTGGGCAATCCCTATCTGAAGCCGACCCAGTCGACCAATTATGACGCTTCGGTGGAATGGTACTTCGCCTCGGTCGGCTCGCTGACCGTCGCGGCCTTCTACAAGGAGCTCACCGACGTCGCCACCAACACGACGGCGCGCCTGCCGTTCACCAACAACGGCGCAACGTTCGACGTGCTGATCACCACGCCGGGCAACTCCGACGTCAAGGCCAAGGTCAAGGGCTTCGAAATCGGCTATCAGCAGTTCTATGACTTCCTGCCCAAGCCGCTGGACGGCTTCGGCATCAACGCCAACTTCAGCTACATCGACAGCAAGGGCGTGCCGCAAAGCACGCTGTCGGCGACCGACCCCGACGTGGCCGCCGGCCGCGTGACGACGGTCGACACCGGCAAGCTGCCGCTGCAGGGCCTGTCCAAGTACAACGCCAACTTCGCGGCCATCTATGAGAAGGGCCCGATCTCGGCCCGTCTGGCCTATAACTGGCGCTCGGACTTCCTGCTGACGGTCCGCGACGTGATCGTGCCCTTTGCGCCGATCATGAACGAGGCCACCGGCCAGATGGACGGCTCGCTGTTCTATAGCGTCAATCCAAAGGTGAAGATCGGCGTCCAGGGCGTGAACCTGCTCAACGAAACCACCAAGACCACCCAGGTCCTGAACGATGAGCTGCTGAAGACCGGCCGCTCGTGGTTCATGAACGACCGTCGCTACACCGTCGTGGTGCGCGCGAACTTCTAGGGTTCAGACCGCCGCGCCGGCCCCAGGCTCGGGCCGGCGCGGTGGTCTGGAAGCTGTTGCCTCTCCCTCAGGAATTGGCGACTCCTGCACCTCAACCCGCGCATCGTCTCTGGGCGGTGCGCGGTTTTCTTGCCAAGGTCCTTAAATGCGCCAGTCTCCTTCGTCCCTCTCCCGTCGCCAGGCCCTGACCCTGGGCGCCGCCGCTGGAACCCTGGCGGCCGCGCCCGCCTTCGCCGCATCGAACCAAGGTCCGTCGCTGGCCAGCCTGGCCCGCGACAAGGGCCTCTATTTCGGCAGCGCCGTGGGCGCCGGTCCTGTCGGGTCGCTGACCGGCTCGTTCGAGGACGCCCGCTATCGCCAGATCCTGGCCGACGAGTGCAATCTGCTCGTGCCGGAAAACGAGCTGAAGTGGTACGTCTTGCGGGCCGCCGGTCCCGACAGCTTCGCCTTCGAGCGCGCCGACCGCATCGCCGCCTTCGCCAAGGCCAATGGCCAGGCCCTGCGGGGCCACACCCTGCTGTGGCATCACCCGCAGTGGTTCCCGGCCTGGATCAAGACCCACGACTTCGGCTCGGGCCCGGCCCGCGCCGCCAAGGCCGAGGCCATGCTGGTCGAGCACATCAACGCCGTCTGCGCCCACTATCCGCAGATGATCTCCTGGGACGTCGTCAACGAGACGGTTGATCCCAAGGACGGTTCGATCCGCGACACCGTGTTCTCCGACGCCATGGGCCATGAGGCGGTGCTGGACACCGCCTTCCACACCGCGCGGGCGGCCGCGCCCAAGGCGCGCCTCGTCTACAACGACTATATGAGCTGGGAAGTCGGCAACGAAGCCCATCGCACCGGCGTCCTGAAGCTTTTGGAGGGCTTCCGCAAGCGCGGTACGCCGATCGACGCCCTGGGCGTCCAGAGCCATATCGGGGCCGAGAACGCCGACAGCTTCACCGGCTTTGGCCGGCCTCAGGAACAGGCCTGGCGGGCCTTTATCGATGAGGCCGTCGGCATGGGCTATGATCTGCTGATCACCGAGTTCGACGTCCACGACAAGGGCTTGCCCTATGACTTCGCCGCGCGCGACGCTGCGGTGGCCGCCTATGGCAAGGCCTATCTGGATCTGATGCTCGACTACCGCCAGACCAAGGAGGTCATCGCCTGGGGGATGGTCGACAAATATTCCTGGCTGCAGAACCAGTGGCTGCGCGAGGACAAGAAACCCAAGCGGCCGACCCTGTATGACGACGCCTATCAGCCCAAGCCGTTGCGTGAAGCGGTGGCGGCGGCGCTGAAGGCCGCGCCTGTTCGCTAGATCGCCATGGCCGAACGGCCCCTATGATGATGTGGAGTAAGCCGTTGATCCGCCAGACCCTGACCGCCTTCACCCTGGCCCTGATGGTCACCGCCGCCCACGCCGCGCCGGCTGCCGCGCCGGCCCCCGGCACGGCGGCTTTCAGCCAGTTCGTCTATCAGGGCCGCGACCCGGTCGATGAACAGGTCAGGGCGGCCAAGGGCCAGTATCGCAACCCGATCCTGCAGGGCTTCTATCCCGACCCCAGCGTCACCCGGGTTGGAGACGACTACTATCTGGTCAATTCCACCTTCGCCTGGTTCCCTGGCCTGCCGGTCTGGCACTCCAGCGACCTGGTGCATTGGGAGCAGATCGGCAACGCCATCGATCGGCCGGGCATGCTGGACTTCAAGCGCCTGGGCCTGTCGCGCGCCGTGTTCGCCCCGGCGATCGAGGAGCACGACGGCACGTTCTACATCCTCAACACCTGCGTCGACTGTCAGGGCAATTTCCTGATCACCGCCAAGGACCCCAAGGGGCCTTGGTCAGATCCGGTGTGGCTGCCGGAGGTGGGCGGCATCGACGCCTCGATCTTCTTCGACGACGACGGCCGCGCCTGGATCGTCAACAATGACGAGCCGCCCGGCCCGGCCGAATATCAGGGCCACCGCGCCATCTGGATCCAGGAATACGACCAGAAGACCCAGAAGACGATCGGCCCGCGCAGCGTGCTGCTGGACAAGGGCGTGGATCCCTCGACCAAGCCGATCTGGCCCGAGGGGCCGCATATCCTCAAGAAGGACGGCTGGTACTATCTGACCGCCGCCGAGGGCGGCACCGCCGAGGGCCACAGCCAGGTGGTGCTGCGCGCCAAGACCGTGCTCGGCCCCTATGTTCCGTACAAGGACAACCCCATCCTGACCCAGCGCGGGCTGCCCAAGGATCGCCTGCTGCCGATCACCTCGGCCGGCCATGGTGACCTGGTCGATACGCCCGATGGCCAGTGGTGGGCGACCTTCCTGGCCGTCCGGCCCTATGGCGATGATCTCTACAACACCGGCCGCGAGACCTTCCTGCTGCCGGTCGAGTGGAAGGACGGCTGGCCGGTGATCCTCGAGAACGGCAAGACCATCCCCTATGTGGCCACGGCGCCGGACCTGCCCGCGCCCAAGGTCCTGCCCCCGCCCACCAGCGGCGCCTTCACGGCGGCCGAGACCTTCAAGGGTCCTGATCTGCCGCTCAACTGGATGACGATGCGCATCCCGCAAAGCCGTTGGTGGAGCGTCAAGGATGGCGTCCTGACCCTGACCGCGCGCCCCGACAAGCTGGGCGACAAGACCCAGCCCTCGTTCTGGGCCCGTCGCCAGCAGCACATCAACGCCAGCGCCCAGGTCACCGTCCGCGCCAGCCTGAAAGCCGAGGGCGACAAGGCCGGTCTGGCGGTGCTGCAGAACGACGACTTCTATTACTTCCTGGGCGCCGTGCAGTCAGACGGCAAGCCGGTGCTGCGGCTGGAGCGCCGCGCCGGTCCCGCCGATCCCGTCGACGGCGTGGTGGTGGCCCAGGCCCCGCTGCCCCTGAAGCCCGGCCAGTCCATCGACCTGAAGATCACCGCCCGCGGCGGCGAATACGACTTCGCCTACGCGGTGACGCCCGGGGCCTGGACGACGCTGAAGGCCGGCGCAGACGGGACGATGCTCAGCACCAAGAAGGCCGGCGGCTTCGTGGGCGCGATGTTCGGAGTCTATGCGCACGGCCAGTGAGCCGACGCCCCCACCGTCACGCGACTTTGTCGCGCGCCACCTCCCCCGTTTTACGGGGGAGGTGGCTCGGCGCGCAGCGGCGAGACGGAGGGGGCGTGCGGAGCTGGGCTTACTTCTTGGGCTTGGCGCCCGGCCAGGGCAGCTTTTCCTTCACCTGGTCCAGCGGCGTCTTGGTCACCACCACGGGCGGCGGCACGACGACGGCGGGGGCCTTGATGGGATAGGCGCGCCAGCCGCTCTGGATCAGGGCGGTGAAGCCCGTGCAGCGGGGCAGGACCCGCACCGCCCCGGTGCGCGGCTTGGCGAAGGGCGGGGGCTGGCGGATGTCCTGGCGCTTGGGATCGACGAACCACCAGTCGCCGGGCAGGCCATAGCCCTTCTCGCCGCCGGTGCGCACCGCCTGATAGGCCAGGCCGGCCTGGAAGCTTGGCACGCCATACTTGATCATGGCGCGGTAGAAGATGGCGTCGGCCTCCTCGCGCTTGCCCGGCTCGCCGATGGCGTACAGCCAGTCATGGACGATGGCGGCGCGGGCGGTCGGCCCCTGCGGGTCGATGAAGGTCTGGCCGTACCACGGCACGCTGGCGAAGTCGGTGACGTACCAGCGCGGCACGACGATCAGCTTGCCGGTCTCGACGTCGCAATAGGGGAACTCGGCGTCCAGGGTGAACAGCTTGCGGCCGGCCTTGGTCTGGTTGAACAGCACCACCGGCTGCGGCGTCAGCGAGCTGGGCGGGGTGGGGGCGACCACCGGGATATAGACCGTTTCATGGGTCTGGGTGGCGCAGCCGGCCAGCACGGCGGTGGCGACCAGGACGGAGACGGCGAGGAGGGCGGTTCTGATCGGGCGCAAGGCGGGTCTTCGGTCGAGCGGAAGGAAAGCGCGGCTATAGCACCCTTCCGGTGGCGGTTTCGAGGCCGGGCGGGACAAATGCAAAGTCTCGCGCGCGGGCGCCTCCGCTGGGGGCGTTTCTGCAGCAGGAGGGGATGTATGTTCCGGAAAAGGTCAGACGGCAGGGCCGTCCGCCGCACGATGCTCTAGATGAAGTGCAGCTGGGCGACGCCGGCCATCATCACCGCGCCGATCATCACCCAGCCGGCGGCCAGGGCGAACATCGGATAGCGCTGCCACCAGTGGCGTTGGGCGGCGTTGGCGCCGGTGTGTCTGGGCATGGCCTACTCCTCCCTCGGTCTTCGATGGGTGATCGAAGAGCTGATGGTGGACCAAAATGGTTTCCAAAGCTTGGTTATTCTAGGTCACATTCTCGACAAGTGGCTGTGAAATGCGTGAGAACGCGTTCGGTGACGCTGTTCATCTAAACATTTTTCCTTTCAAGCAATTGGATTTGTTCGATATTCGTTTTATCGAAAAGGTTGCGGCGTCAGGGAAAGCGCTTAGTCTATCCCTCTTCAAAAAGATTCTTCGTCAGGACTGTGAATGCTTCGTTTAGCTTGTTTGAGCCTGGGTTTAGCCTTGAGCCTGGGGACCGCCGCCCTGGCCCAGGCGCCCGTGGTGACGCCGCCCCCCAGCTTCAGCCCGTCTCCGACGGCGACCGCCGGCGCGGCCTTCCTGGCGGCCAACGCCAAGGCGCCGGGCGTGGTGACCCTGCCGTCGGGCCTGCAGTACAAGGTGCTGACCTCGGGCCCCAAGACCGGTCCTTCGCCCAAGCTGGGCGACATCATCAAGGTTCACTATGAGGGCAAGCTGCTGGACGGCACGGTGTTCGACAGCTCCTACGACCGCAAGCAGTCCGCCATCATGCCGCTGGACGGCCTGGTTCAGGCCTGGCTGGAAGCCCTGCCGATGATGAAGGTGGGCGATGAGTGGCTGCTGTATGTGCCGCCCGAGCTGGGCTACGGCAATCGCGACGTCGGCCCGATCCCGGCCGGCAGCGTCATGACCTTCCGCCTGCAGCTGCTGGGCATGCTGGCGGTGGATTAGGGTGCGGGGGAGGGGGCGGCCACTTGCCCCCTCCGCGCCTGCGGCGCTCCTCCCCCGGAAGGGGAAGATGAGTCCGTGCTCTTCATCTTCCCCCTCCGGGGGAAGACGGTCGCCCCCGGGTCGCGCGAAGCGCGCCCGAGGACAAGCTCTGCGACCCGTAGGGGGCCAGTCGCCAGCCTATTTCCGGCTCTTCATCAGCGGCTGGATCTTCGTCCCGAAGGCCTCCACCCCCTGCACGAAGTCGTCGAACACCAGCAGCACGCCGGCCGTGCCCTCCACGGCGGCGATGTCGTCCAGCATCCGCGCCACGCTCTCATACGAGCCCACCAGCGTGCCCATGTTGAGGTTCACGGCCGAGGCCGCGTCGGCCAGCTGGGCGGTGTTGGTGGTGGCGCCGGCCGCCGCGTTGGGGGCCGCCTGCTCGGTCAGCCAGGCCAGGGCTTCCTGGTCGGCGCCGTCGCGATAGGACTGCCACTTGGCCTGGGCCTTCTCATCGGTCTCGTCGGCGATGATCATGAACAGGATGAAGCTGGCCACGTCGCGACCGGTCTTGGCGGCGGCGGCCTTCAGCCGGTCATTGACCGGGGCGAAGGCGGTGGGGGTGTTGGTCCCCTTGCCCAGGGCGAAGCTGTAATCGGCATATTGCGCCGTGAAGGCCAGGCCCTCGTTGGACGAGCCGGCGCAGATCAGCTTGGTTTCCTTGGGGTGCGGGCTGACCCGGCAGTCGTTCATGGTGAAGTACTTCCCCTTGAAGTCCGAAACCCCGGTCTCCAGCAGGTCCTTCAGCACGGTCGTGTATTCGGCCAGGTAGTTATAGCGGTCGGTATAGTGGGCCTCGCCCGGCCACAGGCCCATCTGGCTGTATTCGGCCTTCTGCCAGCCGGTGACGAGGTTGAGGCCAAAGCGGCCCGGGGCGATGGAGTCGATGGTCGAGGCCATCCGCGCGGCGATGGCCGGCGGGATGGTCAGGGTGGCGACGGTGGCGAAGATCTTGATCTTCGTCGTCACGGCCGCCAGGCCGGCCATCAGGGTGAAGCTTTCGAGATTGTGCTCCCAGAACTGGGTCTTGCCGCCGAACCCGCGCAGCTTGATCATCGAGAGCGCGAAGTCGAAGCCGTATTTCTCGGCCTTCAGGGTGATCTCTTTATTGAGCTCGAAACTGGGCATGTACTGCGGCGAGGTCTCGGAGATGAGCCAGCCGTTGTTGCCGATGGGGATGAAGACGCCGACCTGCATGGGGGGGGTTCCTTTGGGCTATTGCCCCAGTTCGTGAGTTGAAGGGCCGCCGTCTCGGCCCCTAAAAGATCCGCCTTCCTCGCCCTTGTGGCGAGGATCCATGGCGGGCGCTGGCATTGAGGGGCGGGGAGAGCGCCATCGTTGGCGGTGGGCGCGTGCCCAGTTCAGAGCCAAGCCGGCTCCATGGGTCCTAGGCACAAGGCCTAGGAAGGCGAATGAAGATTGGTGGAAGGAAAACGCCTTCAATCCACCCCCTCCAGAAACCCCAGCAAGGCCGCGTTGAAGGTCTCGGGATCGGTGACCGTATGGCCGTGACCGCCCCAGGGGGCGACTTCCAGCTGGGCGTTGGGCAGGCGCTCGGCCAGCCGCATCGAACAGCTGATGGGCACCAGCATGTCGTCGTCGCTGGCGCTGATCAGCACGGGGTGGGGGATGCGGGGCAGGTCCTCGTCGATGTCGAAGTCCAGCAGGGCCTGGATGCGAGCCTGCATCACCTCGCGCGTCGGGAAGCCGGCCACATGGTGCGGCTCTTCCTGCTCCAGCCGGGCGTGGTTCACCGAGATCCACACCGCCGGATACAGAAACAGCGGCTGGGCGTGGACATAGGCCTCGATCCCGGTGTCGCTCAGCAGGTGAAGGCGGGTGTCGAAACAGCGCCGGATATGCGGATCGGGCCGCGACCAGCCATTGACCACCACCAGCTTGCCCAGCCGATCGGGGTGCGACAGGGCCAGGGCCAGGCCGGCATTGCCGCCGGCCGCGTGGCCGACGACGTGAGCGCGGTCCAGGCCCAGGGCGTCCATCACCTTGACCATGTCGTCGGCCATGTCCTGCACGGCATAGGGCCCCTCGGCGGAGGCGGGCAGGTCGCGGACGCTGCGGCCCGTGCCGCGGTGATCGTAGAGGACGACCGGATAGTTCGCCGTCAGGGCGTCCATCTGCGGGGCCCAGAAGGCGCCCGAGCCGCCCAGGCCCGAGGACAGCAGCACCACCTCGCGCCCCGCCACGGGGCCGCCGTGCAGCTCATAGTGCAGGCCGTCGACGGTTCCGGAAACGATCATGTTCTAAGGTCCATACTCAATTGGCGATGAGCTCTCCGTCTTCCGTCTTCCCGGCGAAGGCCGGGACCCAGATGGAAGACTTTGGGGTTGGCTCCAGAGGCTCGGCATTGATCCAACCCCGCCCTCGCTTGGGGATCTGGACCCCGGCTTTCGCCGGGGAGACGGGTAAGAGTTTGAACGTCTTGAGCCCGCATCGAGTCTGGAGCCTAGCGCTTGCCGATATGGGCGACGGTGGCGATCTCGACCAGGAAGTCGGGCCGCACCAGGCCGCACTGGATGCAGTAGCGGGCCGGCTTGTCGCCGGGGAAGTATTCGGCATAGACCTTGTTGATCGTGGCGTAATTGGCCCAGTCGGTGAGGAAGATGTGGTTCATGGTCACGTCGTCCATCGTCCCGCCGGCGGTTTCGATCACCGACTTGATGGTCTCCAGCACCTGCCGGGTCTGGGCCTCGGCGTCGCCGACATGGGCGACATTGTTGTCCTTGTCGAAGGCCAGGGTGCCCGAGACATAGACGATCCCGTCGGCCAGGGTTCCGGGCGAGAACGGCGCGATCGGCGTGCCCGTGCCGGGCGGGAGGATGATGGTCTTGGGCATGGTGTGTCTCCCTTGATGGATAGGCTTTGCGTCCTTCGAGGCCCGCTGCGCGGGCGCCTCAGGATGAGGAATTTCGTACGGATCACCTCATCCTGAGGTGCGAGCTTGCGAGCCTCGAAGGACGCACGGCGCGTCAGCCCGGCGCCAACTGGCCAAACGCGCCCTTGAAATCCGCCGTCGTCGAGACCCAGCCGAAAAAGGTCTCGATGTTGAACAGGGCCGCCTTCTGCACGAAGTCGGGGCCGGCCTGGTGGGTGGCGTCTTCCAGCACCGTGCCGAAATATTCCAGCATGAAGCCGTCCCTCAGGGTCGACTCGACGCAGACATTGGTGGCGATGCCGACGAACACCAGATGGCGGATGCCGCGCGCCCGCAGCACGCTGTCCAGCTGGCTGTTGAAGAAGCCCGAGTAGCGCGTCTTGTGCAGGCGGATGTCGCCGGGCTCGGGTTTCAGGGCGTCGACCAGCTCATAGTCCCACTGGCCGCGCGCCAGCAGCTTGCCCTGCAGTTCGGGTCTGGCGCGCATGGTCTTCAGGGCGTTAGACTTCCACCAGTTGGGCGAGCCGGGGCCGCCGGCCTCGACATACTGGTCGTCCCAGCCGTTCTGGAAATAGATCACCTGCATGCCGGCCGCGCGGGCCACCGGCAGGATCCCCTGGATCTGCTCGATCACCCCGGCCGCGCCGCTGATGTCGAACCCGGCCAGGTCCAGATAGCCACCGGGCGAGGCATAGGCGTTCTGCATGTCGATGACGATCACGGCGGTGGTCCTGGGGTCCACCGGGATCGGCTCTGGCCGGGCCGGCAGCATCACCGCGTCGGGCGAAAGGGGAGTCATCGGCGCCGGCTCCTGCTCCGACCCTGAACGGTCGGTCTTGCGATCTTCAGACAGCATGGAATACCATCTCCGAGAACAGTGCAATCCGGACCATCCGGTCAAAGTTTGACCATTTGGTCCAAGTTCGAGCCCTGATGACCTCTCCGCCCGCCAAGACCGTCAAGCCCGCGCGCAAGGCCGCCGCCCGGACCGGTGTCGCCAACGCCTCGGGCGCCCGCAAGCTGGTCAAGGCCGCTCAATCCGTAGGCGGGGTCGGGATGGGCGGGGCTGTGGATAACCTGGTCGACTCTGTGGATAACCTGCCTGTGGGCCGTCGCGCCCAGGCCCATGAAATCCGCCGGACCACGATCCTTCAGGCCGCCCAGGGCGTCTTCGCCCGTCAGGGTCTGGACGGGGCCAGCGTCGAGGCCATCGCCAGGGCGGCCGGGCTGTCCAAGGCCAATCTGCTGTACTACTACCCCTCTAAGGACGCCCTCTATCTGGCCGTTCTGGAGCAGGGCCTGTCGCTGTGGCTGCGGCCCTTCGAGCGGTTTACCCAGGGCGAAGACCCGGTGGCGGCCATCGAGGCCTTCATCGGCTTCAAGCTGGAGATGAGCCGCGACCACCCCGAGGTCTCGCGGCTGTTCGCCCTGGAGATGCTGCGCGGCGCGCCCCTGCTGAAACCCGTCCTGGCCGGGCCTCTGAAGACGGTGTTCGAGGCCAAGGTCGCGGTGATCGCCGGCTGGGTGCGCGACGGCCGCCTGGCCCCGGTGGATCCGGCCCATCTGATCTTCTCGATCTGGGCGATCACCCAGCATTATGCCGACTTCGCCGTCCAGGTGCGGGCCCTGACCGGCAAGGGGCTGTCGGACAGGGCCTTCATGGACCAGACCCGCGCGGCGGTGACGGCCCTGGTGCTGGATGGCGTCCGGGCGCGTTAGGGTGGGGTCATGAACGCCGTGTCTCGCGCCATTTCAGACCTGACCCGGATCCCCGGCGGCCCCCGGATCGACTTCGCCGTCCCGGCGGGAGAACCCGCCCTGGCGGCGCCGGATTCGGTGTCGTGGCGGGTGTTCAAGAACCCGGTGGCGCTGTTCGTCGGCGGGATCACGGCGGTGATCCTGGAGCTGGCCGAGCCCCGGGTGCGCTCGGGCGTCTGGGACCATTCCAGCTTCCGGACCGACCCGCTGGGGCGGCTCAAGCGCACCGGTCTGGCGGCCATGGTCACGGTCTATGGCGCCCGCTCAAGCGCCGAGGCGATGATCGCCGGGGTGGGGCGTCAGCACGCCAGGGTGGCAGGGACGACGCCGGACGGAACAGCCTACCGGGCCGATGATCCGGCCCTGCTGGACTGGGTGCAGGCCACGGCCAGTTTCGGCTTCATGGAGGCCTACAGCGCTCTTGTCGCCCCCCTCAGCGACGCCGACAAGGACCGCTTCTACGCCGAGGCCGCCCCGGCCGCGCGGCTTTATGGGGCGACCGGCGCGCCGACCTCGCGGGCGGCGTGGGAGGCTCAGCTCGCGGCGATGACGCCCAGCCTGGAGCGGTCGGAGATCGTGCTGGAGTTCCTGGGTCTCATGCGCACAACCAAGGTCGCGCCGGGCGCGGTCAGCCTGCTGCAGCGGCCTCTGATCCGTGCGGCGGTCGGGCTTGTGCCCGTCGAGGTGCGGGAGGTGTTGGGGTTGGGGCGGGAGTGGCTGCCCCGGCCCTTCGAGCTGCAGGCCATCGCCCTGGCCGGACGGCTGGCCGACCGCATCGCCGTATCCGAGGCGCCGCCGGCCCAGGCCTGTCTGCGGATGGGCCTGCCGGCGGACTGGCTTTACAGAAACGCCCCAAAATAGCTTGTCATCCCGGCCGCAGCGAAGCGGAGAGCCGGGACCCAGGGGCAACCACACTGCGTCAGCCCCGGGGTCCCGGATAGCCTCTGCGAGGCTTCCGGGATGACAAGAAAATTGAGCTATAGCTACGGCTCCGCCACCCTACAGCGTCTGCCCGTCATCCACCGTCACCACCGAGCCGGTGATCGCCTTGGCCGCATCGGAGCACAGCAGCATCGCCATGGCCGCCAGGTCGCTTTCGGCCATCAGCCGCTTCCTGGGGAAGGACGCCACACGGCGCTGGCCGCCTTCCTGGTCAAACCAGTCGCTGTTGAGTTCGGTGCGGATATAGCCGGGGCACAGGACGTTGACGTTGATCCCCTTGCGGGCCCATTCGCGGGCCAGGCTCTTGCCCATCATCGCCGTGCCGGCTTTGGACGTGCAGTAGGCGGTCAGGCCCGGCTGCACCTCGTGCGCCCCGATCGAGGCGACCAGCAGCACCCGGCCCCGGCCGCTCGCCGCCGAGCCGGCCTTGATCATGCGCCGCGCCCCCTCGCGGGCGGTCAGGAACATGCCCCGGGTATTGACCGACAGGATCTTGTCGAAGTCCGCGATGGCCAGGTCCAGAGCCAGGCCTTCCACGTTGATCCCGGCGTTGGCGATCACCGAGTCCGGGGTTCCCAGCCGGGCCTCGATGGCGTCATAGGCGGCGATCACCGAGGCCTCGTCCTCGACGTCCAGGGCGAAAGCGGCGGCGCTGGGGCCGATCTCGGCGACCAGGTCCTGCAGCTTGTCGGTGCGCCGCGCGGCCAGGGCCACCCTGGCGCCGGCGCCGGCGGCGGCTTTCGCCAGATGCGCGCCGATGCCCGAGGAGGCGCCGGTCACCAGCACGATGCGGCCGGCCAAAGCTTGGCCAGCAAGGGTCTGATCGGTCATGGCTCTGGGCTCCCCGTGATTTTGGCCGGGAGGGTGGCGGGGAGAGCCCCGGATGTCGAGGGCGCCGTTAGGTCGGGCGGCGCGGTAATCGCGCCGCAAGCTTATGCGGCTAAGAGCCGCGTTTCATAAGTTGCTATTCATGACCGATCTATAAGGCTGCCATGACTCTCCAGAACCGCCGCCCGAAGAGACCTGGCGAGCGATCCATCCGGTGGATCGTCGGCGCGACGATTGTGATGGTGGCGGCTTCGATTCTGGGAAGCGTTGCGCTGATGCTGGTGGCGGCCCGCACGCTCGATCGCATGGAAAATCTCGACGAGCGCGCCCTGGTTCAGCGCGCCCTTGACCGCGATCTCAAGCGCATGACCCGTGAACTCACCTCCGCTTCGGTCTGGGATAACGCGGTCGGGGCGTTCGCCGGACCTGTCGATGGCCCGTGGTCCGACGCCAATTTCGCGGAGTACTACAGCAAGTATTTCAGCCACGACCTGACCTTCGTCGTTCGCGATGGCCAGATCATCTACGGCTCCATGGGCGGCGCTCGCACGCCTACGCGCGCGCTGGAAACGCTGGCCCGGGATTCGGCCGTCCTTATTGAAAGCGTCAGGGACCGCGCGTCCGTCGTTCACGCCCGAGGCGGGCATAGCCTCGCCTCAGCCTCCACGGCCTCGGGCCTCATCCGATCCGACGACGAACTCTATCTCCTGGTCGCTACCGACATTCTGTCGCAAACATCCAACGCGGCGGAGCGGGATCGCGGCCCGCCGGCGGTCATTGTCTCGGCCCGCAGAATGAGCCCGTCCTTTGTCCGAGGTCTTCAGCAAGACCTTGGCATTGAGGGGCTGGTGGTCACCGACAGGCTGTCCGCGGATCCGCGCGGCGTTATCCTGCGTGACCCGAAGGGCCAGGTTATCGGCGAGGTCACCTGGCCGCCCAGAGCCCCCGGCATGAAGCTTCTGCGTCACGCCGCGCCCTGGATCGGCATCGTTTCCCTCGCCCTCGTCATTTGCGCCGGAGTGCTCTTCGTTCGGGTCGGCGACGCGCTGCGCAGGCTTGATGCGGGGCGCCGGGCCCTGGTCGAGGCCAAGGAGGACGCGGAAGCCGCGAACGCCGCCAAGACACAGTTTCTGGCGAATATGAGCCATGAGATCCGTACGCCCCTCAACGGCGTTCTGGGCATGACCCAGGTCATGGAGATGGACGAGCTGTCCGACCGCCAGAGAGACCGCCTGACGGTCGTCATCGAGTCTGGTCGGGCGCTGCTGAGCCTGTTGAACGACGTCCTCGACATGGCGCGCCTGGAGGGCGATCGGGTGCAGCTCCATGCCGAGGTTTTCGACCTCAGGGAGCTTGTGGCGGGCGTCTGCGCGCTCTTTTCCGGCGCGGCCTCAAGCAAGGCGATCAGCCTGTCCTACGAGGTCGCTGACACCTGCCTGGGCCGCTGGGTGGGAGACCCCATCCGTCTTCGCCAGGTTCTCAGCAATCTCATCGCCAATGCGGTCAAGTTCACCGACAGCGGGTCGGTCGCTGTCCGCGTGGTCCCGGTTCCCCACGGCCTGCGGTTCGAGATCCAGGACACCGGCGCGGGCATAGCGCCCAAGGACCTGCCGCGCCTCTTCAAGATGTTCTCGCAGGTCGATGAGAGCGCCACCCGGTCGCATAGCGGGTCGGGTCTTGGCCTGGCCATCTCCCACGACCTCGTGGCCCTGATGGGCGGCGAAATGGGCGTGGAGAGCACGGTCGGCGTGGGCTCGCTTTTCTATTTCGAGGCGCCCTTGAAAAGCGCTGAGCGTCCGATCGTGAATCTTGCCCGCGGCTAGTCACGCCGGGGCGGCTGAGTCGTCTCTCACGACCCCATAGGGGATCCGCACGGCTAGTACGGCAATTCCGCCGGCTGTCCCTCGGGCGTCGCGGGGGGATTGGCTTCCGACTCCAGGTCCGAGGCGGCGCGGGCGAATTCGGCGGCCAGGGTTTCGTAATAGCCGTTGCGGGGGTCGGGCTCGCTTTCCGGGGTCGGATCGGGCAGCAGCCAGTCGAAGTCGCGGACCGCCAGGTTCTGGTGGGCGGCCATCATGAACCGCCGCCAGATGCTGGCCGGGATGTCGCCGCCGACCACCTTGTTCATCGGCCTGTCGTTGTCGTTGCCGACCCAGACGCCGGTCACATAGTCGGGGGTGAAGCCCACGAACCAGGCGTCGCGCCAGTTCTGGCTGGTGCCGGTCTTGCCCGCCGCCGGACGGCCGAAAGCGGCGCGTTTGGCGGTGCCCTCGGTGACCACCTTCTTCATCATCTTGACCATCATCGAGGCCCGGCCGACGTCATAGACGGCCAGGGGCGCGGCGGCCTGACGGGCGAACACCGGGGCGCCGCCCTGGGTGACGATGCTCTCGATCACATAGGGCTCGAGGCGGTTTCCGCCCTGCTGGAACACCTGGAAGGCCGAGGTCAGCTGCAGCAGGCTGACCTCGTACGAGCCCAGGGCCACCGACAGGTCGGGACTGGGCGGCAGGGTCGTGATGCCGAACCGGCGGACCAGTTCGCCGATCGCCGGACCACCGGCTTCCTGGCCCAGCTTGACGGCGATCGTGTTGGTCGAGGTGATCAGGGCCTGTTCGACGGTCATCGGACCGCGATAGCCGCCGCCATAGTTCTCGGGCGCCCAGTCGCCGAACTTCACCGGCCCGTCGACGCGGATGTCGGTGGGCAGAACGCCCTTGTCGAGGGCGGCGGCGTAGATGAACGGCTTGAAGGTCGAGCCCGGCTGCCGCCGCGCCTGGACGGCGCGGTTGAAGGGGCTCTCGATATAGTCCGTGCCGCCGACCATGGCCCGGATCGCGCCGTCGGCCGACAGCGACAGCAGCGCCGCCTGGCCGGCCCCGGCCCGTTCGCCGTCGAAGGCGATGGCGTGACGCACGACCTCCGAGCCCATTTTCTGCAGGCCCGGATCGATGGTCAGGCGGACCACCAGGTCGGGGGCGTTCTGGCCGGCGATGCGCACGGCCTCGCTGGTGGCGTAGTCCAGCACCCAGCCGTATTCGCCCTCGTTCTGCACGGCCAGCGGCGACAGGCGCGGGGTGTCGTCCAGGGCCCGGCTCTCCTGTTCGGCGGTGATCCAGCCTTCCTTGCGCATGTTGGACAGCACCAGCCGCGAGCGGGCCAGGGCGCCGCTCATGTCGCGGGTCAGGGCCAGGCGCGAGGGCGCCTTGGGCAGGGCGGCCAGCAGGGCGGCTTCCGACAGGGTCAGCTGGCTGGCGGGCTTGTTGAAATAGGTCCGCGACGCGCCGTCGACGCCGAAGGTGTTGGCCCCGAAAAACACCCGGTTCAGATAGAGCTCGAGGATCTCGTCCTTGGTCAGGACCTTCTCCAGCTCGCGGGCCATGACCATTTCCTGCAGCTTGCGCTTGGCGGTGCGGTCGGGGGTCAGGAACAGGCCCTTGGCCAGTTGCTGGCTGAGGGTCGAGGCGCCCTGGATCGTGCGCTTGGCCTTGAAATTGACCACGGCGGCGCGGGCGATGCCGTACAGGTCGATGGGCCCATGCTTGTAGAAGCGCTTGTCCTCGGCGGCCATGAAGGCCAGGGGCACATAGTTGGGCACGTCGGCCAGGGTGATGCGCTGGCCATAGCGCGGCCCGCGCGTGGCGATCACCTGGCCGTTCTTGTCCTCAAAGCGGATGCCGGGCGCGCGATTGACGGCGAACAGGGCCTCGCGGCTGGGCAGTTTTGGCGTGTCGCGCAGATATTTCCACCAGACATAGCCGGCCCCGCCGCCGGCGGCGAGCATGCCCAGCAGCAAGCCGACCAGCAGGGTCTTCCAGATCCAGCCGAAGCGCCGCGAGCGCTTCCTGGCCTTCTGGTGCGCCAGGTCGGCGCGGAACGGTTGCTCGGGCTCTTCCGGCGGCTGGAACGGGTCTTCCGGCGGCTCGCCTGGCGGCGGCGGCGGCGGCGCGCCGAAGGCGGTCTCCGGCCTTTCCGGGGGCTTGGACCCTTCTTCGAAACGGTACGGGGGAAGCGTCCAGTCGTTCACGGTTTCGATACGGCCCTGTTTGGTCTCAGCCTAGTTTGGGTTTAGGACGCCCTGATGATAGCGCGCAAACCTTTCTGGGAGACGAAATCGCTCCTGCAGATGACGGTCCCCGAGTGGGAGAGCCTATGCGATGGCTGCGGACTTTGCTGCCTGGTTCGCTTCGAAGACGAAGATAGCGGCGATGTGATCCCCACACGTGTGCACTGCCAGCTGTTCGATGAGCACCGCTGCACCTGCAAGGACTATGCGAACCGCGCCAGGACCGTGCCCGACTGCGTCAAGCTGACCCCGCACAATATCGAGAAACTGGGCTGGATGCCGCTGTCCTGCGCCTATCGCCGCCTCAATGAGGGCAAGACCCTGCCTGACTGGCACCCCCTGGTCACCGGCGACCCCGACAGCACCCACAAGCAGGGCATTTCGGTGCGCGACCAGACCATCAACGAACTGGCCCTGGAGCATCCCGAGGACGCCATGGAGTTCGTGGCCACCGACCTGATGCATGACCGCGGGGAAGAGTTCTACGAGCCGGACGAGGACTAGACGGCCGCCACTGGCCCCCTCCGCGCTGACCTCATCTTCCCCCTCCGGGGGAAGACGATCGCGCAGCGATCCGTAGGGGGCAAGTAGCTCTCTCCCCCTCGTGACCAGCGACCTGATGTATGACCGTGGCGACGGGGTTTACGAGTCGGACGAGGACTAGACGGCCGCCACTCGCCCCCTCCGCGCTGACGCGCTCCTCCCCCGGAGGGGGAAGATGGAGCGCGCCGTCCGCCAAAAGTTATCCACAGGCTCCGCTAGGTCTTCAGATACTTGATCGCGTGGGCGACGAAGTCGCGCTTGCCCAGGTCGACCCCGTTGTTTCGCAGGATGTCGTAGGCGGTGACGGCGTGGAAATAGAACTGGGGCAGGGACCAGTCGCGCAGGAACTGCAGGCCGGTCATCTCGAACACCAGATCGCCGGGCAGGGTGAGGGTGATCGTCCGGTCGGCCGCCCCGTCAAAGCCCGAGACCGGAGCGCCGTCCACGAAGGCGATCGCCGCGGCGATATGGCCCTTCAGCGCCTCCAATTCGTCGCCCTCGGGCATGCCGGGCTCCGTCACGCCGGTCAGTTTGGCGACGGCGTCGGTGGCCTGGCGGCAGGTGAACCGCACCTGGGCCGACAGCGGGAACATGTCCGGCGCCAGGCGGGCGGCCAGCAGGGCGGCGGGATCCTCACCCCGGCTCTTCGCGAGATCGACGCCCTTGTCCAGCTGGGCCGACAGACCGTTCAGCATCTGCAGGAAGGTCGGGACGGCGAGGATGTGCAGGGTCATGGGGCGGGTTCCGGGACGATTGAGGCCGGCAGGGTTTCCTGTCCCGGTGAGCGGGTCAATGGCCCGAGGGGCGATAACGGTCCGGTAGCGTCGCCATGGCGCGCAGGGTTTTTGCCGCTGTTTTGGATATGAAGCTCAGCCTTTAATATTTTAATCTCTGCCGAAAATACTCGACGCTATCGCTCTATATTTGGATTTATTTTCCGCAAATGGAAACAAAAGCCGATCTTGGGGTTATGTAATCTCGCAAGGATTGCATCTGATGTACGCTCAACAAATTCTGTATGTCGAAGACGACGCGATTGTCGGGTTGTCGACTTGCGAGTTCATGCGCGGCCAGGGCATCCGGGTGCTGGACGCCGACAACGCCGTGACCGCCATGGTCGTGGTGGACCGCAACGGCTATCTGTCGGCCCTGGTCACCGATGTCGAGCTGGGCCCCGGCCCGAACGGCTTCGACATCGCCCGCCAGGCGCGGGCCCTGTACCCCGACCTGCCGGTGGTGTTCGTGTCGGGCACGGCCGCCGCGCGTCACGCGACCGAGGGCGTCGCGGGCTCGGTGTTCATCGCCAAGCCCTGCCACCCTCGCCAGATCCTCGACGCCCTGTTCGGCCTGACCGCTCCAGACCCGACGACGGGGATAAACTGCGCGCAATCCTCTGCGTTCGGCGAATCGAAGCCTTTAAAATCAAGAGCTTGAAACTTTCTCACGCCTTTTGATCAGAGGCGCCCGCTGGTCCCGTATCTTTGTGTCATGGCCCAGAGAAGCGAAGAGATCGAAGCGCTGATCGCCTTCGTCGAGGATGTCGTCACCGAATACTACGCCACCGCGGTGGTCGAGGCGGTTGACGTCACCAAGGACGATCCGGCGACATCCCGACTGAAGACCGCCGAACAGATGGCGCGCGCCGGTCGACACCTGAAACTGTTCCGAGCGAGCGGACGACGCGTGGTCAAGGCGCTAGACGCCCTGCCGAAGCGCGCCGTCTCGCCGGACCCCGAGGAGATTCCGATGGATGCCCCAAGCGAATGGACACCCGAGCGTATCACCCGACTTCATGCCGACGTCCGCCGAAGAATGGTTAAGCTTGTCGCCTCCCGAGATACTAAATCCATGGCTGGAGACGGCGCCGCCGGAAGTGATCGCGGCGTGCCTGCCCAGCCTGAGGCGGACGGATCGCCACCAACACCCCCCGACTGATCCCTGGTCCGCCTGGCTATTCCTGGGTGGGCGTGGGGCCGGCAAGACCTTCGCCGGAGCCCACTGGGTGACCGAGCAGATCGCCCAAGCCCGCAGCATCGCCCTGGTCGGCCCCACCTTTCACGACGTGCGCGAGGTGATGATCGAGGGGCCGTCCGGGCTGAAGGCGCTGTCGCCTTTGCATGACCCGCCGCGCTGGGAAGCCACCCGCAAGCGGCTGGTCTGGCGAAGCGGCGCCGTCGCCTACGCCTTCTCGGCCGAAGATCCCGACAGCCTGCGCGGTCCGCAATTCCACGCCGCCTGGGCCGACGAGTTCTGCGCCTGGCCCAAGCCGGCCCAGACCCTGGCCATGCTGCGGTTTGGCCTGAGGCTGGGCGAGGACCCCCGGCTGGTGGTCACCACCACGCCCCGGCCGATCCGCGCGCTCAAGACCCTGATCGCCGAGCCCGGCGTCGTGGTCACGAGAGCCGGCACGGCGGCCAATGCCGACAACCTGGCGCCCAGCTTCCTGTCGACGCTCAACGGCCTCTATGGCGGCACCCGCCTGGCGGCCCAGGAACTGGACGGGGTGATTGTCGAGGACGAGGGTGGCCTGTTCCGGGCCGAAGACCTGGCGCGCTGTCAGGGCGCGCGACCGGCGCGGCTGGACCGGGTGGTGGTGGCGGTCGACCCGCCGGCCACCGCCACGGGCGACGCCTGCGGCATCGTGGTGGTGGGACGGCTCGAGGGCCGGGCCTTCGTGCTGGCCGACCGCTCGGCCAAGGGCCTGTCGCCCCAGGGCTGGGCCGTGCGGGCGGTGGCCGCCGCCCGCGATTTCGGGGCCCACGCCCTGGTCGCCGAGGCCAACCAGGGCGGCGACATGGTCCGCGCCGTCCTGGCCCAGGCCGACCCGCCCTGCGCCATCAAACTGGTGAGGGCCTCGCTGGGCAAACGGGCCCGGGCCGAACCGGTGGCCGCGCTCTACGAACAGGGCCGGGTGATCCACTGCGGCGCCTTCCCCGCCCTGGAGGAGGAGCTGATGGGCCTGGGGACCTTGGACCTCACCCACAGCCCCGACCGCGCCGACGCCCTGGTCTGGGCGGTGAGTGAGTTGATGCTGGGGGTGGCGCGCAGTCCTCGCCTTCGAACGCTTTGAACCCTTCCCCCCACCGGACCGCTACCCGGTCGTCCGCCCCCGGAGGGGGCGGATGAAATCATCTTCCCCCTCCGGGGGAGGAGGATGCGAAGCATCCGGAGGGGGCAAGGGACGCAGATATGGCCGGATCGCGTCCAGCACGCTGTCCACCGACGACATCACGTCCTGGGCTGGTATCCGCACCGTCCTGATCCCCTGGTCCAACAACCATTGGTCCCGCGCCATATCCCGCGCCGGCCGGCCGTTGACGCAGTGATGGTAGCTGTCGATCTCCACGTCCAGCCGCGCCGCCGGACAGAAGAAGTCCAGCACGTAAGGCCCGATGGGATGCTGGCGACGAAACTTGAACCCGTCCAGCTGACCGCGCCGAAGGGCGAACCATAGGCGCACTTCCGGAGGCGTCATCTCTTTGCGCAGGCGTCGCGCGTTGGCGACGGTGGGCTTGGGCGCGGGCATCTGCGGCTCCTTGGCTGGCTCGCACTTGCCCCCTCCGGGCCTGCGGCCCTCCTCCCCCGGAGGGGGAAGACGAAACGCGCCGATCTCATCTTCCCCCCCTCCGGGGGAAGACGACCGCGCAGCGGTCCGTAGGGGGCAAGTGTCAACGCGCAACTCTAACATGTTCATGATATGTTCTCAACCATGAGGCTCCCATGCCCCTGTTCCGCAAACCCCGCCCATCCGAGCACAAAGACTCCCGCGCCGCCCGGCTGATCGCCCTGACCACCGGAGGCCGGCCGCAGTGGACGCCGCGCGACTATGGCGCCCTGGCGACCGAGGGGTTCGGCAAGAACCCCGTGGCCTATCGCTGCGTGCGGATGATCGCCGAGGCCGCCGCCGCCACGCCGCTGGCGGTGTTCCATGACGGCCGCCGCGCGCCCGACCATCCGCTGCAGGCCCTGATCCACCGGCCCAATCGCGAGCAGGGCGGCCCCGATCTGATGGAGGCGTTCTTCGGCAACCTGCAGGTGGCCGGCAACGCCTATCTGGAGGCGGCGGGGGAGGGCGAGGCCCCAAACTCGCCGATTGGTGAGCTCTACGCCCTGCGCCCCGACCGCATGACCCTGGTCCCCGGGCCGCGCGGCTGGCCCCTGGCCTATGACTATCAGGCGGCCGGACGCAGCGTGCGGATCGGCCGCGACGGCGACGGCTGGCTGCCGGTGCTGCATCTGAAACTGTTCAACCCCACCCATGATCACTACGGCCTGTCGCCCCTCGAGGCGGCGGCCTTCGCCATCGATGTGCACAACGCCTCCAGCGCCTGGAACAAGGCCCTGCTGGATAACTCGGCCAGGCCGTCCGGGGCGCTGGTCTATGCCAATCGCGAGGCCGGCGATCGCTTGAGCGACGAGCAGTTCGAGCGGCTGAAGGAAGAGCTGGCCGGCGTCCATTCCGGCGCCGCCAATGCCGGCCGCCCGCTGCTCTTGGAAGGCGGGCTCGACTGGCGGGCCATGTCCCTGACCCCGGCCGAGATGGACTTCACGCAGGGCAAGCACGCCGCCGCCCGCGAGATCGCCCTGGCCTTCGGCGTGCCGCCGCAGATCCTGGGCGTGCCGGGCGACGCCACCTACGCCAACTATCGCGAGGCCAACGCCGCCTTCTGGCGCCACACCGTCGTTCCCCTGGTCGAGCGGGCCGCCCGGGCCATGACCGCCTGGCTGGCGGTGAAATTCCCCGGCGCTCGCATCGCGCCCGACCTCGACGCCGTCCCCGCCCTCTCCGCTGAACGCGACGCCCTGTGGGCGCGGCTGGAGGGGGCCAGCTTTCTCACCGTCGAGGAGCGGAGACGGCTGGCGGGGCTGGACGGCTAGCTCAGCAGGCCCCCTACGGACCGCTTCGCGGTCGTCTTCCCCCGGAGGGGGAAGATGATCTCATCCGCCCCCTCCGGGGGCGGACGGTCGCGCAGCGACCCGGTGGGGGCAAGTCTTTCAGCAAGGACCCCCTCATGCCCCCCACCCCCAATCGCTGGCGGCTGGACCGTCAGGTCTCGGTCGCCCTGATCGTCGCCGTCGTGCTGCAGGCCGCCGCCGCCCTGATGTGGGCCGGGCGAGCCTCGGCGCGGATTGACGACATGCAACGCCGCCTCGACCTGCAGGCCCCGGTCGCCGAACGCCTGGCCCGCCTGGAGGAACAGGCGATCGCCAGCCGCGCCGCCCTGCAGCGCATCGAAGCCAAGCTGGAGCGCTAAAGCTCATCACTCGCCCCCACCGGACCGCTTCGCGGTCGTCCGCCCCCGGAGGGGGCGGATGAGATCATCTTCCCCCTCCGGGGGAGGAGGGCCGCAGGCCCGGAGGGGGCCAGTCAACGACCAAAGGACTCCCATGACCGACGCCCTGACCCTCGAAGGCTACGCCTCGCTGTTCTGGACCCGCGACCTCAATGACGACGTCACCGCCGCCGGGGCCTTCGCGGCCAGCCTGGCCGAAACCGGCGTCGCGGGCGTCAAGATGCTGCACCAGCACGACGACGCCGAGCCGATCGGCGTCTGGGACGACATCGCCGAAGACGCCCGCGGCCTGTTCGTTCGCGGCCGCATCCTGCGCGCCACGCCCCGCGGGCGGCTCGTCGCCGCCCTGGTCGAGGCCGGGGCGCTGGACGGCCTCTCCATCGGCTTTCGCCAGGTCAAGGCCCGCGCCGACGGCGCCCTGCGGGTGCTGAGCCGGGTGGAGCTGTGGGAGGTGTCGGTGGTGACCTTTCCGATGCTGCCGGGGGCGCGGTTGAGCGTGGTGGGCGCCTGACCAAGAGATCCTCCCCCCAGAGGGGGAGGTGGCCCGAAGGGCCGGAGGGGGACGTGATCCCCCGGCGGCCGACTTCCCCCTCCGTCGCCCCGGTGGGGCGACACCTCCCCCTTCAGGGGGAGGACTTTCCTTAAACCGGAGAACTCCATGAAAGAGACCAAACACGTCCCGGCCCCGCCGGAGGCGCGCACGATGCTGCACGAGGTGCTGGCGGCGTTCGAGAGCTTCAAGGCCGCCAACGACCAGCGGCTGAGCGCCATCGAGACCAAGCGGGCCGATGTGCTGCTGGAGGAGAAGGTCAACCGCATCGACGAGGCGGTGTCGCGGGCCCAGGACCGCCTCGACCGCGCCCTCAGCGACGCGCGCAGGCCCTCTCTTGGCGGTGATGCGCCGCTGGCGCATGTGGATGAGCGCAAGGCCGCCTTCGACCGCTATATCAAGACCGGCGAGACGCCCGCGCTCCTGCTGGAAGCCAAGGGCCTGTCCGAAGGAACCGCCACGGCCGGCGGCTATGTGGCCCCGCCGGAGCTGGAGCGCTCGATCCTGCGTCGCCTTGCGGCGACCAGCCCCATGCGGGAAATTTGCCAGGTGCGCACCATCGGCTCGGGGACCTTCCGCAAGCCGGTGTCGCCCGCCGGCCTGGCCGCCGCCTGGGTGGCCGAGACCGCCGCCCGGCCCGAGACCACGGCGCCGACCCTGGACGTGATCGACTTCCCGGCCGGCGAGCTCTACGCCAGCCCGGCCGCCACCCAGGCCTTGCTGGACGACGCCTATGTCAGCATCGACGAGTGGCTGGCCGAGGAGGTGCAGGACGCCTTCGCCGCCCAGGAAACCACGGCCTTCATCACCGGCGACGGGGTCAACAAGCCCAAGGGCCTGCTAGCCTACACCGCCGCGCCGGAGGCCTCCTACACCTGGGGCCAGGTCGGCTATGTGGCCACCGGCGTGGCGGGCGGCTTCGCGGCGACCAATCCCACCGACAAGCTGATCGACCTGATCTACGCCACCAAGGCCCAGTACCGTCAGAACGGCCGCTTCGTGCTCAACCGCCGCACGGTCAGCCTGGTGCGCAAGTTCAGGGACACGCAAGGCAACTATATCTGGAACGCGGCCCTGCAGCCGGGCCAGTCGGCCAGCTTGCTGGGCTTCCCGGTCACCGAGATCGAGGCCATGCCCGATGTCGCCGCCAACGCCCTGGCCGTGGCCTTTGGCGACTTCGAGAAAGGCTATCTGATCGTCGACCGGGCCGGGGTGCGGGTGCTGCGTGACCCCTACTCGGCCAAGCCGCACGTGCTGTTCTACACCACCAAGCGCGTCGGCGGCGGCGTGCAGAACTTCGACGCCGTGAAGCTGCTGAAGTTCGCGGTGTCGTAGGTCACAAGTCCTCCCCCTGAAGGGGGAGGCGGCGCGAAGCGCCGGAGGGGGAAGGAGCCGCTGAGCTTCAGCCAACTTCCCCCTCCGTCGTCCCTGCGGTCCGACCCCTCCCCCTCTGGGGGGAGGACTTGGTCACCGCCCCCAACCCGAAGAGACCCCCCAATGCCCCAATCCCTGACCCTGGCCGAGGCCAAGGGCTTCCTGCGCGTGGGCGACGCCAGCGAGGACGGCCTGATCAGCCTGCTGATCGACGCCGCCGAGACCCGCGTCGCGGCCGCCACCGCCGTCGCCCTCAGCCCCGCCAGCCCCGCGCCCCTGCGCCTGGCGGTGCTGGTGCTGGTCGCCCACGCCTACGCCCATCGCGACACCGGCGAGCCGTCCCTGGCCCTGGTCGAGCCGTGGCTGGCCCCCTATCGAAAGGCGCGCCTGTGAACCCCGACACCCTGCTGGCCCAGGCCCTGGTCGACGCGCTGAAGGCCGCGCCGTCGGTCGCCGCCCTGGTCAATGGCCGCGTCCACGCCGCCGCCCCGCGCGTCCCGACCTATCCCTGTATCGCCGTCACGCGTCTGGAGAGCCGCCCCTTCGGCGGGGTCGACGGCGAGGGGCTGGAGCATGTGGTCACCCTGAGCGCCGTCTCGCGCTTTGGCGGGCCCGAGGAGGCGCGGGCCGTGGTCGCCGCCGTCCGCGCCGCCCTGCATGACGCCCGCCCGACCATCCCGGGCCGGCGGCTGGTCAATCTGCGCGTCGCCTATGCCGACGTGTTCCGCGCCGCCGACGGCGAAACCA
Organism: Caulobacter sp. FV2ps19; assembly: GCF_058681035.1. NCBI lineage: Bacteria > Pseudomonadati > Pseudomonadota > Alphaproteobacteria > Caulobacterales > Caulobacteraceae > Caulobacter > Caulobacter sp. FV2ps19. The sequence continues at coordinate 1,628,788 of NZ_CM178729.1, forward strand.
CCCTGGGCCTGCTGCGCCTGCGGGCGGTGACCGAGGCGGCTTAGCGATCCGACCACTCGCCCCCACCGGACCTGCTTCGCAGGTCGTCCGCCCCCATAGGGGGCGGATGAACCTCATCTTCCCCCTCCGGGGGAGGAGCGCGAAGCGCGGAGGGGGCCAGTCCACCGACATCAACACGGAGATCCCCCCATGGCCGCTCAAGCCGGCAAGGACATCCTCTTGAAGATCAGCGACGGGGCCCAGGTCCCGAGCTTTGTCAGCGTCGCGGGCCTGCGGGCCCGGACCATCAGCCTCAACGCCAGGACCATCGAGACCACCGACGGCGACAGTTCGGGCCGCTGGCGCGAACTGCTGGCCGGGGCGGGCGTGCGCTCGTGCGCCGTGTCGGGCTCGGGCGTGTTTCGCGACGCGGCGTCGGACGCCCAGGTGCGCCAGAGCTTCTTTGACCAGTCGGCCCGCACCTGGCGGCTGGTGATCCCCGACTTCGGTCAGCTGGAAGGCCCGTTCCTGGTCGCGGCGCTGGACTATGCCGGCGACCACGACGGCGAGGCGGCGTTCGCCCTGAGCCTGGCCTCGGCCGGGGTGGTGACGTTCACGGCGATCTAGATCGGCTGACACTGGCCCCCTCCGGGCCTGCGGCCCTCCTCCCCCGGAGGGGGAAGACGACCGCGAAGCGGTCCGTAGGGGGCAAGTCCTTCAAAGGAAATCCAAAGATGCCACCTCCCAACCCCGCCCGCGGCGAAGTCGTGGTCACCCTGGCCGGAACGTCGCGCCGCCTGTGCCTGACCCTGGGCGCCCTGGCCCGGATCGAGGGCGCGCTGAACCTGGCCGACTGGCGTGAGCTGCCGGCCCGGATGGAGACCCTGTCGGCCCGCGAGCTGCTGGCGGTGCTGGGCGCCCTGCTGGACGGCGGCGGCGAGCCCGCCGAGGTGGGGCCGGTGACGATCCCCGAGGCCGTCGCCGCCGTGGCCGCCGCCCTGGCCGCCTGCGCATGAGCGGCTGGGACGACGCCCTGCGGCTGGCGCTCCGGCTGTCGATCCCGCCGCCGGCCTTCTGGCGGCTGTCGCTGCGCGAGTGGCGGGCCCTGACCGCCGCGCCCGCCGCGCCGGTCCTGGGCCGTCCGGCCCTGGACGCCCTGATCGCCCGCTTTCCCGACGAGGAGTCCAACCCATGAACAGTTTCGAGCCCGACGGCCTGTCGAGCGTTCCGGCCAAAACCGCCGAGGCCGTTGCCGCCCTGGAGTCCCTGAAGGCTCCCGCCGAAAAGGCCGCCCGGTCGATCGACGAGGCCTTCAGCCGGGCCGGATCGAGCCTGGCCAAGTCCCTGGCCCGCGCCGCCGCCGACGGCGAGGTCTCGCTGGCCGAGTTGGCCCGGGCGGTGATCGGTGCGGCGGGCGCGGCCCTGAAGGGCGGCGGTCTGGCCGACGCGGTGTCGGGCGCGGTGTCGGGGGTGTTTTCCGGCGCGCGGGCCGATGGCGGACCGGTCAGCAGCGGCGGCGCCTATCTGGTCGGCGAACGCGGACCGGAGGTGTTTCGCCCGAGCTCGGCCGGTTCGGTCGAGACGCTGGGAAGCGGCGGGCTGTCGGTGACGGTCAATGTCTCGGGCGGCGACGCGGCGGGACTGGCGCGCTCGGACGCCCAGCTGGCCCAGGCCCTGGCGCGGGCGGTGCGGCTGGGCGCGCGGGGGTTGTGAGGCGACTTGCCCCCTCCGGATGCTGCGCATCCTCCTCCCCCGGAGGGGGAAGATGATCCGCGAAGCGGTCCTTAGGGGGCGAGGTTTTAAACCGCCAAGGCCGAGATCGGCGGCGCGGAGCCGTACTTGTTGTCGCCGGGCTGGCCCAGGCTGAAGCCGACCCACAGGGTGAAGGCCAGCCACACCGCGACGGCGACGAAGGCCGAGATGAACAGGCCGCCCAGGGCCGACAGCGCCGCCAGGTCCGGCTCGCCGTGGCTCAGCGCCGCGAAGGCCGCCGAGACGCCGATCGAGATCATCGCGCCGAACACCAGCACGGGGCCAAACACCCAGGGCAGAGCCTGCCACCAGCCAGTCTGACCCATGTCGTGCAGCCGCTTGGAGTGGATGCAGACCGAGGCGTAGATCGAAACCAGGGACAGGGCCCAGCCGATGAACGGCACCCATCCGGCCACCACATTGGCGCCCAGCAGGCACAGCCAGCCGATCCAGAACGCCTGCCGGCCGATGCGGCCTTCGGCGGAAAAGAACAGGGTCTTCCAGTCCATATCAGTCTCCAGTTCGTACCCCATACGTAGGGACAGACCGGCGGCAAGCGAAGTGAAAAGCGGGTCATGACGCAGACTTAATCGTCGGCGGCTCGCGCGCCCCGGCCACTCGCCCCCTCCGGATGCTGCGCATCCTCCTCCCCCGGAGGGGGAAGATGAGATCATCCGCCCCCTCCGGGGGCGGACGGTCGCGCAGCGACCCGGTGGGGGCCCGCGGCGGTTCCAATTCAATCCACCCTTACAAGGAGCGCCCCATGAGCGCCTTTCATGATGTCCGCTTGCCGGCGCGGCTGGCGTTCGGCTGCACCGGCGGCGTCGAGCGGCGCACCGAGGTGGTGACCCTGGCCTCGGGCCACGAGCGCCGCTCCAGTCCGTGGGCCCAGGGGCGGCGGCGCTATCTGATCGCCACCGCCGCGCGGCCGCTGGATGACGCCGCCGAGCTGGTGGCGTTTTTCGAGGCCCGGCGCGGACGACTCTACGGCTTCCGGTTTCGCGATCCGGCTGACTTCAAGTCGTGTCCGCCCTCGGCCCAGCCGGCGGCGGGCGACCAGGCGATCGGGACCGGCGACGGCGCCCGCAAGGCCTTCCCCCTCGCCAAGGCCTATGGGGCCGGCGACGGGGCGGTGTCGCGGGCCATCACCCGGCCGGTCGCCGGCACGGTGAAGGTGGCGGTGGCGGGAACCGTGCTGGCGACGTCGGCCTATGGCGTCGATGCGGCCACGGGCTTGGTCACCCTGACCGTCGCCCCGGCGATGGGCGCGGCGGTCACCGCCGGCTTCGAGTTCGACACCCCGGTGCGCTTCGACATCGACCGGCTGGACGTGCAGATGGAAGGCTTCGCCGCCGCGCGGATCGTCGCCTGTCCGCTGGTCGAGGTGCGGGCCTGATGCGCGCCGTTTCGCCGGCCCTGGCCGCCCGGCTCGAAGAGGGCGCCGCCAGTCTGTGCCACGCCTGGATCCTGACCCGGGCCGACGGCGCGGTGCTGGGCTTCACCGACCATGACCGCGACCTGGTGGTCGAGGGCGTCGCCTGCCGCGCCGCCAGAGGCTGGACCGCCGGGGCCTACGAGACCGCCGCCGGCGTCTCTCCGGGTCTGGCCGCCGCCCTGGGGGCGCTGGACGACAGCGCGGTGACCGAAGCCGACATCCAGGCCGGGCTGTATGACGGGGCGTCGGTCGACTGTCTGCGCGTTGACTGGAGCCAGCCGGCGCTGAGCGTGCGTCTGTGGACGGCCCGCATCGGCAAGATCCGCCGCGGGGGCCAGGCCTTCACCGCAGAGCTGGAGGGACCTCTGGCCGAGCTGGACCGGGTGGCGGGGCGCACCTTCGGGCGGCTGTGCGACGCCGTGCTGGGCGACGCCCGCTGCGGGATTGCGGCCGCCGCCGGCGCGTCTTGCGACAAGCGCTGGGCCACCTGCGTCGAGACCTTCGCCAACGGGATCAACTTTCGGGGCTTTCCCACCGCGCCGGGCGAGGACTTTCTGACCCTCTACCCCTCCGAGGGCGAGCGGCATGACGGGGGGAAAAGGTGAGGGGCGCACCTGTTCCCTTTCCTTGTCATCCCGGCCGCAGCGAAGCGGAGCGCCGGGACCCAGGGGCCAAGGCAATGCGGTTGCCCCTGGGTCCCGGACAGCCTCTGCGAGGCTTCCGGGATGACAAGATTATTGAGGCGAGGGCGTTAGCCCTCGCCGAAGCCCGCCAATGGCTGGGCACCCCCTACCGCCATCAGGCCAGTCGGCGCGGTGTGGGGTGCGATTGCCTGGGACTGGTGCGCGGGGTCTGGCGGGCGCTCCATGGCGACGAGCCCGAGCCGGTTCCGCCCTATCGCCCCGACTGGGCCGAGCTGGGCGAGCGCGAGATGCTGCTGCAGGCGCTGGGGCGCTGGCTGGTCCCGCTGGAGCCGGCCGAGGCGCGAGCCGGCGACGTGCTGGTGTTCCGCATCAGTCCCCAGGCCGTCGCCAAACACTGCGCCATCGTCTCGGCCGACGACCGGATGATCCACGCCTATTGGGGCCGGGCCTGCGTCGAAAGCTGGCTGGGGCCCTGGTGGCGGCAGCGGCTGGCGGCGGCGTTCCGGTTTCCGGAAGGGGCGCAGAACAAAACTCCGATCTCCCCGGCGAAGGCCGGGGCCCAGATCGAGCCCGGAGCGATCGGTGCGCTTGGCGCCTTCGGCAATCGCGTCATCCCCAACGTCTCTGGCTGAATCTGGGTCCCGGCCTTCGCCGGGAAGACGGACTAAAATCAACCTTCAAACCGGAGCCCCCCACATGGCCCAGGTGATCCTGTCTTCCGTCGGCGCGGCCCTGGGCGGGCCGGTGGGCGGTTCTATCGGCGCGCTGCTGGGCGCGGCGGTCGACAGCGCGGCGCTCAACGCCCTGTCGCCGGCCCGGCAGGTCGGACCGCGTTTGCCGGAGCTTCGGCTGACCGGGGCGGCCGAGGGCGCGCCGGTCCCCTGCGTGTTCGGGCGCGGCCGGGTGGGCGGTCAGGTGATCTGGGCGGCGCGGTTTCGCGAGCGGCGGGTCGAGGGCCGGGTGGGCGGGAGCAAGGGTCAGAAGACCACCAGCTACGCCTATAGCCTGTCGTTCGCCGTGGCGGTGGCCGAGGGGCCGATCGACGGGCTGGGCCGGGTGTGGGCCGACGGCAAGGTGATGGACCTGTCGGGCGTGACGATGCGCCTGCACCGGGGAACCGAGGACCAGACGCCCGATCCGCTGATCGAGGCCATAGAGGGCGCGGCCCCGGCCTATCGCGGCCTGGCCTATGTGGTGTTCGAGGACCTGCCGCTGGACGCCTTCGGCAATCGCCCGCCGCAGCTGTCGTTCGAGGTGTTTCGCCGGCCGGGCTCGGCGACGGGACTGGAGGAGCGCCTGACGGGCGTGTGCCTGATCCCCGGGGCGGGCGAGTTCGTTTACGCCACCGACGCCGTGCTGCGCCGCGACGGCCTGACCCGGACCACGGCCGAGAACGTCAACAACACCGAGGGCCGGCCCGATCTGGCCGTGTCGCTGGACCAGCTTCAGGCCCAGCTGCCGACGGTGGATCATGTGACCCTGGTGGTGTCGTGGTTCGGGACCGACCTGCGCTGCGGGGCGTGCCAGATCCGGCCGGGCGTCGATCAGGCCTATAAGGCGACGATCCCGCAGCTGTGGCGGGCCGGCGGGGTGGGCCGCGACGACGCGCACCTGATCTCCGTCCATGATGGCGGCCCGGCCTATGGCGGCACGCCGTCGGACGCCTGCGTGCTGCAGGCCATCGCCGAGCTGAAGCGGCACGGGCTGAAGGTCAGCCTCTATCCGTTCGTGCTGATGGACGTGCCGCCGGGCTCGGTCTTGCCCGATCCCTATGGCGCGGCGGAGCAGGGCGCCTATCCGTGGCGGGGTCGGATCACCTGTCACCCCGCGCCGGACCGGCCCGGATCGCCGGACGGCGGGGCGAGCGCCGCCGCGCAGGTGGCGAGCTTCTTCGGCGCCGCCACGCCGGGGCAGGTGGGACAGGCCGAGGGGCTGCCGACCTTCACGGGGAACGGCTGGGGCTTTCGGCGCATGGTGCTGCACTATGCGCGGCTGGCTCAAATGGCCGGCGGCGTCGATGGCTTCCTGATCGGCTCGGAGCTGCGCGGCCTGACCACGGTGCGCGGGGCGGGCGGGACCTATCCGGCGGTGGCTGCGCTGAAGGCCCTGGCCGCTGACGTTCGGTCGATGGTCGGGGCGGGGACCCAGATCGGTTACGCCGCCGACTGGAGCGAATATTTCGGCCATCAGCCGGCCGACGGCTCGGGCCATGCGGTGTTTCACCTGGATCCGCTGTGGGCCGATCCGGCGATCGATTTCGTCGGGGTCGACTTCTATCCGCCGGTCACCGACTGGCGCGACGGCCAGGACCATCTGGACGCGGCGGCGGGGTTCGGCGGGCCGCATGACCCGGCCTATCTGCGCGCCGGCCTGACCGGCGGCGAGGGCTTTGACTGGTTCTACGCCGGCGACGCCGACCGCGCGGCGCAGCGGCGCACCCCGATCACCGACGGCGCCCATGGCGAGGCCTGGATGTTCCGGCCCAAGGACCTGAAGAGCTGGTGGTCCAACCTCCATCATGATCGGCCCGGCGGGGTGCGTTCGGCGAGCCCGACCGCCTGGGTCCCGCGCTCCAAGCCGATCCGCCTGACCGAGTTTGGCTGTCCGGCCGTCGACAAGGGCGCCAACAGCCCCAACCTGTTCATCGATCCCAAAAGCGCCGAGAGCCGGCTGCCGCCCTATTCCAGCGGCGCGCGCGATGAATACGGCCAGAGGCTGGCTCTGGAGGCGGTGCTGGACTGGATCGCCGACCCGGCCGCCAATCCGGCCTCGCCGGTCTATGGCGGACCTATGATCGCGGCGGCCAGCGCCTGGTGCTGGGACGCCCGGCCGTTTCCCGACTTCCCCGCGCGAACCGAGGTCTGGAGCGACGGGCCCAACTGGGCGCTGGGCCACTGGCTGAACGGCCGCACCGGCGTCGCGCCCCTGGCTCAGCTGGTCCAGGCCCTGGCGGCGCGGGCGGGCGTGACCCTGGATCCGGGCGAGGCCGGCGGGGCGGTGGTGGGCTATGTGGTCGACCGGCCGATGCGACTGCGCGACGCCCTGTCGCCCCTGACCACAGCCTTTGGTCTGGACGCGGTCGAGCGCGGCGATCAGGTGCGGCTGGCGGCCCAGACCGGCCTGGCGACGGCCGTGCTGGACGAGGCCGACCTGGCCTGGCCCGAGGATCGTCCCGCCGCCGTTTCAGCGACGCGCACCCTGGCCGCGCCCGCCCAGGCCCTGCGGCTGCGCTTCATCGACGCCGCCCGCGACTACCAGACCGGGGCCCTGATCGTCCGCCGCGAGACGGGGGAGGGCAGCGCCGACGCCGATGCGCCGATCGTGCTGGCGGCGGCCGAGGCCGAGGCGGTGGCGCGGCGCATGCTGGCCGGGGCGGCGGCGGCGCGGCGCGAGACGACCGTCCACCTGTCGCCCCTGGCCGCCCTGCGGCTGGAGGCCGGCGACCGGGTCGAGTTCCAGGGCGAGACCTGGCGGGTGCTGCGGGTGGATCTGGACGAGCGGCCGCGCGTCACCCTGGCGCCGACGCCCGAAGGGGCCAGCGTCGACGGCGGCCTCGACTGGAGCCCCGCCCCGCCGCGCGAGCCGGTGGGACCGCCGGCGCTGCTGCTGCTGGACCTGCCCGCGTCCAGCGACGACGCCCGGCCGTGGGCAGCGGTGGCCGCTGAGCCGTGGCGGCCGTTCGAGGTTCATGCCGGCGGCGATCTCGACAGCCTGAAGGTCCGCGCCCGCATCGCCGCGCCCGCCACGGTGGGCCAGACCTTGAGCGACCTGCCGCCGGCCTCGCCCCATCGGCTGGACCCGGCGGGGCGGCTGACCGTACGGCTGGAGGGCGTCGCGGCGTCCAGCCGGTCGCTGGCGGCGGTGCTGGCCGGCGACAACGCCCTGGCGGTGCAGGGGGCTTCGGGCGACTGGGAGATGATCGGTTTCACCACGGCGCAGGCCGTGGCCGAGGATGTCTGGACGCTGTCGGGCCTGCTGCGCGGTCAGGGCGACGGCGTGGCCGGCGAGGCGGTGATCCCGGCCGGGGCGTCGGTCGTGCTGCTGGACGAGGCCGTGGCCCGGCTGGAGGTCGCGGCCTTCGAGCGCGGCGCGCCGCTGATCGTCCGCGCCGCCCCGGCCGGGGGGCCGCCCGCCGGGGCGGCGATGAGCGAGGCCGCCCTGACCTGGCGCGGCCGGGCCCTGACGCCCCTGGCCCCGGCCCATCTGCGGGCGCAGACCGTCGGCGGTGACCGCCAGCTGAGCTGGATCCGCCGCGACCGGCTGGGCGGCGATGTCTGGGAGGGTGAGATCCCGCTCAGCGAGGCGAACGAAACCTGGCGGCTGCGCGTTCTCAATGGCGTAGCGGTGGTGCGGGAGGTGATCCTGACCGCGCCGGCCTTCGTCCACACCGCCGCGATGCGCGCCGCCGACCTGGCGGCGGGGACCGCCGGAAGCCTGAGCGTCGCGGTGGCGCAAGGCTCGGCGGCGGTGGGCTGGGGCGCGTCAACGACTCTGTTGCTGTGATAATAATGCAACATTTGACTTGTGCGTCGCCACGAATGGCCTAAGTGAGGTCGGGCTATCCGATCTTTCTGCTTTTTAAGTCTCGAGGACCTTCCTTGGCGCGCGACCCCTATCTGGAACTTGGCGTTTCCCGCACCGCGACGACGGACGAGATCCGCAAGGCCTTCCGCAAACTGGCCAAGCAGTTTCACCCCGACACCAATCCTGACAACAAGGCCGCCGAGGACCGCTTCAAGCAGGTCAGCGCCGCCTTCGACATCCTGGGCGACGCGGCCAAGAAGAAGAAGTTCGACGCCGGCGAGATCGACGCCGACGGCCGCGAGGTGCAGCGCGGCTTCACCGGCGGCGGGGCCGGCAATCCGTTCGGCGGCGGCGGTTTCAGCCGCAGCAGCGGCGGCGGCTTTTCGCGCGGCGGCGAAGGTCCAGAGATCGACCTGGGCGACCTGTTCGGCGACATCCTGGGGCGCAATGCGCGGGGCGGCGGCGGCTTTGGCGGCGGGCAGGGCGGTTTCACGCCGCGCGGCTCTGATGTGCGGGCCCGCCTGGACATCGACCTGGAAGAGGCCATTCGCGGCGGCAAGAAGCGCGTGGCGTTCTCGGACGGCCGCACCATCGATGTCACCATTCCGGCCGGCGCCCAGGAAGGCCAGACCCTGCGTCTGAAGGGCCAGGGCAGTCCCGGCCGCGGCGGTCCCGGCGACGCCCTGATCGAGCTGGCCATCAAGCCGCACCCGATCTATCGCCGTGAGGGCGACACCCTGGTCATGGACCTGCCGGTGTCGATCCCCGACGCGGTGCTGGGCGGCAAGGTCGAGGCCCCTACCCCCGACGGTACGGTGATGCTGGCCGTGCCCAAGGGCTCCAACAGCGGCGCCACGCTTCGCTTGAAGGGAAGGGGCCTGGTCGACGCCCGCGGCAAGCGCGGCGACCTGCTGGCGCGGCTGATGCTGACCCTGCCGGATGCGATCGATTCGGACCTGGAAAAGTTCGCCGAAGCCTGGCGCGCCCAGAAGCCCTATACGCCCAAGCGCAAGTGACGCGGCCGCTCTCATAGGGAGCGAAAGGCTATGCCCGCCAGGCTCGGGTCAAGACCTTGGGGCAAGGCCTAAAAAGCGACATCGGCAGCGCATGACGGGCCCTATCGGCGTGGCCGCCCGATAGGGTGGTGCAAAGACGCGGCCGTCGAACAGCGGGTTTCGCCGCAAACCTGCAACAATGTTCCAGGTCCGACGGGCAAGCTTATCAACGGCGATACGTGCGGGTCATGCCACAGCCATCCCCAGGATCTAGCGAAGGCGGGCACGCCACACAGGTCCTTCATGTCCCGCTACCTCTTCACCACGGTCGCCCTCGCGCCTCTGCTGTTTCTGGCCGGCGGCGCGCGCGCCGAAACCGAGGTCACCAGCAGTTCGCGGACCACGCCGATCGCCACCTCCACGGCAAACGCCGGGGCGGCCGACGACGTGAAGATCACCTCGGACGGGGTGATCAAGCCCACCGTCTCGGGCGCGGTCGCCACGGTCGACAGCGACAACACCCTGACCAACAACGGCGCGCTCTCGACCAATAACGTGTCTGATTCCGTCGGCGTGCTGGTGCTGGGCGGCCATACCGGCACGGTCCTCAACAGCGCCACCATCAGCCTGCTCGAGGACTATGACTATAGCGACGATGACGACGACGGCGACTATGACGGCCTGTTCGCCAAGGGGACCGGGCGCTACGGCGTCCGGCTGACCGGCGACAGCCCGTTCGTCGGAACCATCACCAACGATTCCTCGGGTTCGATCACCCTCGAGGGCAATGACTCGGCGGGCATCAGCCTCGAGTCGGCCCTGACGGGCTCGCTGCTCAATGAAGGCTCGATCAGCGTTACCGGCGATCGCGGCTATGGGGTGCGCAACACCGGGACCATCAGCGGCGACCTGACCAGCACCGGCTCGATCAGCGTGCTGGGCGCAGGCAGCGTCGGGGTGGCGGTCGACGGCGACGTCGCGGGGGTCCTCAAGCTTCAGGGCTCGGTCTATTCCACCGGCTATCGGATCACCAGCCGCTACAGTGACCCGGACGACGAGGCCCTTCTGGACGCCGACGACCTGTTGCAGGGCGGCGGCGGCGTGCGGGTGACGGCCAATGTGGCCGGCGGTGTGCTGCTGGATGCGCCGCCCACCGACACCAATGATGACACGAGCGACGACGAGGACGGCGACGACGTCACCGACAGCAGCGAAGGCACGGCCTCGATCGTCGCCTATGGCTCGGCCCCGGCCCTTCTGATCGGCTCGGACAGCCGCGCTGTGACGGTGGGCGCGGTGGGAACCGGGGATGACGCCTACGGCCTGATCATCAAGGGCTCGGTGACCGCCGCCGGCATCCATGACGGGATCACCGCCACCGGCGTGCAGCTGGGCGGCGACACCGGTCAGACCACCCTGATCACCGGCGGCGTGCGGCTGGACGGCTCGATCACGGCCAGCGCCTACGAGGCCGACGCGGTCGGCTTGAAGCTGAATGCCGGGGCCGTGGCCCAGACCTTGTGGAACACCGGCTCGCTCAGCGCCTCGATCACCGGCGACACCGCCGTGACCGCCACGGCCCTGAGCATCGCCTCCGGCGCCACGATGACCAGCCTCATCAACGCCGGGGCCATCGGCGCCACGGTGGCCGGCGAGGGCGGCTCGGCCTATGCGATCAACGACGCGTCCGGGACCCTCAGCTCGATCACCAACACCGGTACGATCGCCGCCTATGTCTATGCCACCGACGACGAATACGACACCGACGACACCGACACCAAAGCCACCAACGAGACCGTCACCGGCCAGGCGATCGCCATTGATGTCAGCCGCAACACCACCGGCGTGACCATCGTCCAGTCAGGGGTCAATGACGGCGACGACGGCGATGATGACGTCGCCGACACCGATACCGACGGCGACGGCGTGGACGATGCTGACGAGCCCCTGATCCGCGGCTCGGTGCTGTTCGGCTCGGGCGCCGACAGCCTGTCTCTGTTGAACGGCGGCCTGATCGGCGACATCGCCTTTGGCGACGGCGCGGACAAGTTCACCCTGGACGGCGGCGCCTACGCCATCGGGGCGTTGACCGACAGCGACGGCCTGCTGGACATCAGCATCGGCGACGGCAAGCTGTATATTTCCAACGATGAGACGATCAAGGCGACCAGCCTGACCCTCGGCGCCGACAGCACCCTGGTCTTCACCGCCGATCCCGCCGCCGGAACCCAGACCAAACTGGTGGTCGACACCGCCAACATCACTTCAGGCGCGTCTCTGGGCCTGAGCCTGCAGAGCCTGCTGACGTCCCCGACCACCTATACGGTGATCCAGGCCGGCAGCCTGACGGCCGGCGACATCGACCAGGACCTGCTGGGCAACGTCGCCTATCTTTACGTCGCCAAGGGCTATGCCGAGGGCGACAATGTGCTGATCGACGTGCGTCGCCGCACGGCGGCCGAGGCCTCAATGTCGCGCAGCGAGACCAGCGCCTATGACGCGGTGTTTGCGGCCCTCTCGAACGACACCAGCATCGCCGGCGCCTTCCTCAATCAAAACACGCGCGACGGCTTCTTCAATCTGTACGACCAGATGCTGCCCAGCCAGGGCGAGGGCCTGTTCTCGGCCTGGCAGACCGTGCAGCAGCAGATCTCGGCCGCGACGGCCATTCGGCCGGACGGCGCCGAGCGCTATGGCCCAGACAGCGTCTGGGTGCAGGAGATCAACACCCTGGTCCGGCGCGAGGATGGCGACACCCAGGGCTCCGACACCCAGGCGATGGGCGCCGTGGTCGGCTATGAGGTCATGGGCGACGCCGGCGGCGCACTGGGCGTCACCCTGGCACTGGTCAGCCTGGAAGAGCACGACACCGTCGCCAAGGTCGGCGAAAAGACGACGGCCTCCGTCGTCCAGGGGGGCGTCTATTGGCGGCGTTCGACCGGCGGCTGGCGCTTCAACCTCGGTGGCGGTCTGGGCTACAGCCGCTTCAACGGTGATCGCAGCTTCATCAGCGAGGATGTCGACGCCGACGGCACGGCCGATGTGCTGCTCACCAACACCGCCGCCTGGAACGGCGCGATCGCCAGCGCCTTCGCCGGCGTCGCCTATGAGGCCAAGCTGGGCCGGGTCTATCTGCGCCCCGAGGGCCGGCTGGACTATGTGTGGCTGTGGGAAGACGAGCGCCACGAGCACGGCGGCGGCGAGGGCTTCGACCTGACCGTGGCGGCCCGCAAGGCCAGCAATCTGAGCGGTGACCTGGGCCTGGTGCTGGGGACCCAGTACGGAACCGATGTCTGGGTGCGGCCCGAGGTGCGGGTCGGCTACCGCCAGACCCTGGCCGGCAAGATGGGCGATACGGTCGCCAGCTTCTCCGGCGGCTCGCTGTTCACCCTGGCCTCGAGCGCCGACAAGCAGGGCGCGGTTACGCTGGATCTTGCCCTCCGCAGCGGCTCGGCCATGTCCTATCTGGCCCTCGAGGGCGGGGTGGAGGCCTCGCGCAAACAGACCAAATACACGGCCCGTCTGGTCGGGCGAGCGATGTTCTAGACCTTGGAAAAGCGCATCCTCATCCTCGACGGCGACGCTACCGCGCGTCAGGCTATCGGAGCCCTCCTGACCGGCTACGGCCTGCAGACCATCGGCGCGGGCACCGCCCACGAGATGGACCAGATCCTGCGCGAGACGCCGGTCAATCTGGTCATGCTGGATCTGGTTCTGCCCGACGCCTCGGGCCTTTCGGTCTGCACCCGGCTGCTGAACCTGCCCTCGCCGCCGGCCATCATGGTGGTCAGCGAGTCGGGCGACGAATGCGACGTTGTGGTGGGCCTGGAGATCGGGGCCGATGACTATGTGGTCAAGCCGTACCGGCCGCGCGAACTGCTGGCCCGGGTTAAGGCCGTGCTGCGCCGCAGTGAGGATACGCGGGGCGACGAGCCGGCGTCGAACGGGGCGTTCGTCTATCGCTTCGAGGGCTGGCGCTTCAATCCCACGACCCAGGAACTGTACGACCCCTATGGTCGCCCGGTGGCGCTGTCGACGGCCGAGTTCCTGGTGCTCTGGGCCCTGGTGGACCGGCCCAATGCGGTGTTGACGCGCGATGAACTGCGCCAGGGTCCGCCCGACGCCCATTTCCGCTCAGCGCCGCAGCAGGTCAACGTGGCGGTCAGCCGCCTGCGCAGCAAGCTCGACGAAGCGGCCGGCGGCGGTCAGATGATCCGCACCGTGCGTCATGTCGGCTATATCTTCTCGTCGCGCGTCGACCGCGTTCTGGCCGACTGATCGACGCGCCGGAACCCAGGGCCCAGACCCAAGTCGAACTCAAGCCTCTCAAACCCCTACCCGTTTCCCCGGCATTCGCCGGGAAGACGGAAGGAGGGGGCTCATCGCGCCTTGGCGCCGAGCTCTACAGATATTTCGTCAGACTCATCGATGAGAGCGTGCTGATCATCGAGAACAACGCCTCCAGCTGGGTCTGGTACTGGGTGGTCAGCACCGCCGCCTGGGTCAGGTCGGCGTCCTTCAGGTCCGAGACCAGGCCGTCGAGGGCGTCGATCGTGGCGGTGTTGCGCTCCGTTACCGCCTCCAGGGACGAGGCCTGGATGGCGACCTTCTCCTGCAGGGTCCCGATCCCGGTCAGGGCGGTTCCCGCCAGGGCGTAGGCCGAGGCGATCGCGGTGGCGTCGGTTGGATCGGCGGCGACGGTGGCGATGGCCCGCGCCAGGGCTTCAAAGGGCTCGGCGTCGGCTGAAATCGACAGGTTCATCGTCTTGCCATCGGAACCTGAATAGGTTCGGCTGGTCGAGGCCCCCTGATAATAGCTGGTGTCCGCGCCGGCCGAAGGATCGTAGTCGGCGTCGGTGAAGTCGACCGGCGAAACGCCGACCGACTGGCCCGAAAACAGATAGGTGTCGCCCTGCTTGCTGTTGAGCAGGGCCCCCAGGTCGCTTAGCCAGTCGGCGGCGTACTGGGTGATGGTGGCCTCATCCTGGGTGGAGCTGCTCATCATCGAGGCCAGCTGGGTCTTGATGGTGGTGGCCAGGTCGGCGATCGAACCCACCGCCGAATAGGCCGCCTGGACATAGGCCGCCGCCGTGCTGGCGGCGTTGTTGTCGGCCGTCAGGCGGGCGCTCTGGTTGGTCAGGGTCAGCACGCTGGCCGTACTGCCCGCCATGCCGCCATAGGTCTGGGATTTGACGCCCGAGGCCGTCTGGGTCTGCTGGTCGGCCAGCTTGGCCTGGACCTTGAGGCTGGCGGCCAGCATGGCGCTGCTGTGGCCGAAGCTGGAAATGCGGGTGCTCATCAGCTGACCATGCTGATCAGGGTGTCGAACAGCTCCTTGGCCATGGTGATCATCTGGGCGTTGGCCTGGTACTGGGTCTGGTAGTCGGTCAGCAAGGCCAGCTCCTCATCGATATTGACGGCGGTGAGGTTCTGCAGCCGCGAGGTCGCCGCGTCGTAGGCGGCGCTGGAGGTCTCGCTCTGGCTGGCGGCGCTGGAGACCATCGTCGCCGCACCGGCCACGAAGCTGGTCGCATAGGCTGACAGGTTGCTGATCTTGGCGGACTGGGAGCCGGTGGCGGCGAAGGTCGTGCTGGTGGTCAACAGCTTCGACAGGGCGTCGGCGACCGTGCTGTCGGCCACCGCCAGGCTGCCCGTCGCCGACAGGGTCGCGGTCGCCAAGCCTGACATGTTGCTGGACAGACTATCGTCCACGCCGATGTCGGTGGCGTTGCTGCCCGAGAACAGGTCGTTGAACCCGAAATAGTCCGAGACGCCGCTGCCGGCGGCGCCCACCGATGCGCCGATATCGGCCAGGGCGACGCCGTTGGCGCTGTTGGTGGAGGTGATCGACAGTTTGCCGTCGGCGTCGATGCTGGCCGACACGCCGCTGACGCCGTTCAGCGCCGTGATCAGGTCGCTGACGGTCGACATCCCCGAAAGGTCCAGCGTCTGGGTCGAGACCACCCCGCCGTTGGCGTCGACCACGGCCACTTGCAGGCTGCCCGTGGCCGAGAAGGCGTCGGTGGCGCTGACGGTGTCGGCGCTGGTGAGGGTGACCGGGGCCGGAACGGGCGAGCCGCTGTTGGTCACCGCATTGACCTGGGTGATCAGGGTTGTGGCCAGGGCGTCCAGCTTGTCCTGTTCGGCGGGCAAGGTGGTGTCGCGCAGGGTGATCAGGGCGCCCAGCTCACCGTCGCTGAGGCTGGCGGTGACATCCTTGCCGTTCAGGGTGATCCCCGCGATCGAGCCCGGATAGGTCGCGCTGGCGCCCAGCTGTCCGGAGGCGGTGTAGCTCAGCGTCGCCGCGGTGGTGCCCAGCAGGGCGTCGCCGCCGGTGGTGTAGATGCGCAGCTGGTTGTCGGAGGTCAGATAGCTGCTGACGCCGATCAGGCCCGACAAGGTGGTCAGCTCAGCGTCGCGCTGGTCTTGCAGTGATGTGATGTCGCCGCCCTGGGCGGTGACGGTGGCGATCTGGCTGTTCAGCGAGGCCAGGGCCTGGAGCGACTGGTTGACGCTGTCGACCGTGGCGTCGATCTGGTCGTTGGCCTGGGTGCGCAGGCTCTGGATATCGCTCGACAGGGTCTTGACGCTTTGGGCCAGGGCCGAGGCGTCGGAGACCAGCTGGGCCTTGGTGGTGTCACTGGGGTTGGACGCCAGCCCCGACAGGGCGGTCGAGAACGCCGAGAGCAGGCTGGAGATGTCGTCGCCGCTGGTGGTCGAGCCCAGGGCGGCGTCGTACGACTGCATATAGGTGTCGATCGTGGAGTCGCGGCCGGCGGCCGCCGCCGTCTTCAGGACGGTCTTGCTCAGATACGTGTCGCTGGCCCGCTGCACCGTCTCATTCGACACCGTCGAAGTCGCGGACGTCGGCGATGAGCTGACCGTCTTGCGCGTGTAGGTCAGGTCGTCGGCGTTGGCGACATTGGTGTTGGCGACGGCGATCCGGACCTGGGACGCCGTCAGCGCCGAGCCCGCCGCATTGATGATCGAGCTCAGCGACATGGCGATCAGCCCTTGCCGCCGCCGCGCGGGCGATAGCCGGCGTGGGCCGACAGGCCGCGATTGACGGCGGTGATCCGGGCGCGGGCCTCGCTCATTTCGCCGTCCAGTCGCGAGAGCCGCGACGACAGCGCCGCCTGGACGTCGTGCAGGCTGGACAGCAGCAGCAGGCGGTCCTGATCCGTGGCCGCCGCCAGGCCGTCGGCCACGCTCTGGGCCAGGGCGCGAGCCTCCTCGACCGTGGAGACCAGCGGAGCCTCGTGGCCCAAGCGGCGAGAGCGTTCGGCGCGCAGGCGCAGGGTTTCGATGACGCCCATCTCGCTCACCGCATCGCCTGGATCAGGGTGTCGAACATGTCGCTGGTGGTGCTGATCACCTGCGAGGCGGCCGAATAGGCCTGCTGGGCGATGATCATCTTGTTGAACTCGGTGGCGGTGTCGGTGGTCGAGCCTTCCAGGGCCTGGGCCACCAGCGTGCCGGAGCTGCCGTCGCCGGGCAGGTTGACATGCACCTGGCCGGCATTGGTGTTCTCATCATAGACCGTGCCCGAAACATGGGTCAGGCCGCCGGGATTGCTGAAGGTGGCGACGGGGATCTGGTAGATCGCCAGGCTGACCCCGTTGTCGAAATTGGCGGTGACCAGGCCGTTGGCGTCGATTTCGATCCCGGACAGCTCGCCATAGTTGGCGCCGTCCTGTTCGAAGGTCGGGGTGATCGACAGGATCGAGGAGGTCGAGGCGAACTGGGTCAGGCCGTCCGTGCCGCCGGCCGCGCCGAGATCCAGGGTGATCGAACTGGTCGCCGCCCCGGTTGTGAAGCCGGATAGGCTGAGCACCACCGGCGAGGGGTTGGTCGAGGCCAGGCTGCCGTCGGTGTTGAAGGTGACGGTGACCGTCGTGGGCGAAATGGCGCCCGAGGTCGTCGTGGTGTCCGAGGTCAGGGTCGGGTCGGACAGGGTCAGAGACCAGGTGTTGTCGGCGGTCTTGGTCCAGGTCTGGCCCACCGTGTGGCTGACGCCCAGTGAGTCGATGATCTCCATGCTGGTGGAGAATTCCTGGTCGATCGTCGCATCCGCCGGCAGATTGGCTTCCATGGTGACATTGGCCGTCGCCTTGGCCGTGCCGCCGATCGAGTTGAAGTTGATGGTCTCCAGGGCCGACAGGTCGCTGGCGTTGGAGGCCAGGACATTGCCGTCGGCGTCGGTCGCCAGACCCTTCAGATAGTAGCCTTCGCTATTGACCAGATAGCCGTCGGCGTCGGTCGTGAAGCTGCCGTTGCGGCTGTAGGACAGGTCGGTGGCCGCGGCGTCGGGATCGGAGGAGACCACGAAGAAGCCGGCCCCGTCGATGGCGACATTGGTCGAGACCGAGGTGGTCGAGATCACCCCGCCTACCGACAGCGCCTGATTGGTCAGGGCCAGGACCGAGCTGGTCGAGGTGGCCGACCCGGAGGCGCCGCTGACCAGGGACTGGAAGCTGACCTCCTTGGTCTTGTAGGCGGTGGTGGCCGAATTGGCGATGTTCTCGGAGATGGCCGACAGGGCCAGGCTCTGGGCGGTCAGGCCCGACACCGCGGTGGAGAGGGCGGAGGAAAGGCTCATGGCGCGGCTCTATTCCGAGGCCGAGGCGAGCAGCTGGACCTGGGTCAGCAGCGACGACAGGCTGTCTGACATCGTCGTCAGGCTCGACGACATATCCGTCAGTTTGTCGTTCATGCTGATCTGCTGCTCGAGGCCCGAATAGGTCGCCAACTGGTTGGTGAACTCGGTCGGGTCCTCCGGATCCAGCGGGTTCTGGTTCTCCAGCTGGGTCATCAGCAGGTTCAGGAAGTCGGTCGTGCCCAGGGCCAGAGACGAGCTGGTCGACGAGGTCGTCGTGGTCGTGGCGGCGGCCGTGGCGGACGTGATGGCGGTCATTGGAAACCCTCCGGTGACGCCAGGCGGCGCCGATCAAAGGGTTCAACGGGGGCGGGGCGGCGGATGGGGCGGTGTTTTTTTCGCGGCCGCCGCCGGGCCGAGAGGCTGAAAAGAAAAACCGCCCCATCTGCCGCACAGGGCCCGTTCAAAGTTCGAAGCCAGGCCGCGCAGAACGGCGGGTGGTTTCCCGCTCCGGGCGTTCCGGCTGCGGCCTCAAGCAGAGAACCGGATTAGAAAATGCCTGTTATCTCAACCAACACAGCGGCCAATACCGCCCTGCGCTACCTCAACAACAACTCCACCGCGCAGAGCGAGTCCCTTGCCAAGCTGTCGAGCGGCTCGCGGATTGTGAGCGCCAAGGACGATGCGTCCGGCCTAGCCATCGCAACGTCCATGAACGCTGACATCACCGTGCTCAACCAAGCCGCCACCAATGTCACCAGCGGTACGTCCGTGCTGAATACGGCCGACGGCGCCCTGTCCAACATCGCCGACATCCTGCAACGGATGAAGTCGCTGACGGCTCAGGCGCAGTCGGGCAGCTCCAGCGACGATGACCTCAGCTATATCAATGCTGAGTATTCCCAGCTGATGGAGGAAATCGACGACATCGCGTCGACGACCAACTTCAACGGGAACGAGCTGCTGGGAACCAGTGACTACACGTCGACCGACGGCGTCGCCTTCCTGGTCGGCACGAGCAGCAATGATACGATCAGTATCAAGCTCTCGGCCACTGACACGGCGAGCCTTGGCATCGACGCTACCGAGATCACCAGCGCTGAAACGGCCGCCACTGCCATGGACGCGATCGATACGGCGATCACGGCGGTGTCGAAGTCGCGGGCCGAGGTCGGCGCCACCCTGTCGCGCTTCGAGTATCGGGGCGACGTGATCTCCACGTCTCTCGAGAACCTGCAGTCGGCAAAGTCGGCGATCTCCGACGTGGATATCGCTGCGGAACAGACCAACTTCACCAACGCACAGACTCTGACCAGCGCAGCGATCGCCGCCCTCGGGCAAGCGAACTCGATGAGCCAGTCGCTTCTGAAGTTGCTGCAGTAGTCGATCCTGCGGCGAACGCTGGCGTTTCGGCGCCGGCGTTCACGGATCTGGCGGGGGGGCTCTGGTCCTCCCGCCGCCTTTTCCGGTGATCCTTCGAGGCAGTCATGACCAGCACCAGCTCCACCAGCTCCGTCTCCACCTCTGGCTCGTCCAGCTATGTGACGGGCACGATCTCGGGCCTCGACACCGATGCGCTGATCGAAGCGGCGGTGGCGCAGAAGACCCAGCGCGCCGACACCATCGACGCCAAGGTCACCGCCAACAAAACCACGGTGACGGCCTATGAGAGCCTGCAGTCCCTGCTGGAGGCCGTGTCGGACTCGATGTCCACCCTGGCCTCCACGACCTTCAGCGCGCTGTCGACCGCCACCAACGCCTTCGACGAGAAGCAGGCCTATCTGACCGCTTCGGACGGCAGCGACGCCACAGACATTATTGCGGTCAGCGCCGACAGCGACGCGGTCGCCGCCTCCTACGAGATTTCAGTCACGCAGTTGGCCAAGGCCATGAAGGTCGCTTCGTCCAGCCAGAGCGCCACCGCCGGGCTGGCGCTGGACGGCGTGATGTCGCTGGGCGTCAGCGGCGGAACGGCGGTCGAAATCACCGTCACCGCCGATATGACGCTGAGCGATCTGGCCGCCGCCATCAACGCCACGACTACCGACAGCGGCGTCTCGGCCACGGTGGTCACCAGCAGCGGGACGGCCCAGCTGGTGATGTCGACGACCGACGCCAACCAGCAGATCACCCTGTCGACCGTATCGGGCGACGACATTGGTCTGGGCATTGGGCTGACCGACGCCAGCGGCGATTTCGCCACGGTGTTGCAGAGCGCCCAGCCGTCGATCGTCGTCATTGACGGTCTGACGATCACCAGCGACAGCAATGAACTGACGGACGTCGTGCCGGGGCTGTCGATCTCGTTGCTGCAGGCCACGACCGCCGACCAGAGCGTCACCCTCGACATCGAGGCCAACTACGACGACATCAAGACGTCGATCACCGATTTCATCAGCGCCTATAACGAACTGCGGTCCTTCGTGATCACCAACCAGACGGTGGGATCGGACGGCAGCGTGTCAGAAGACGCCGTGCTGTTCGCCGACAGCATTCTGCGCGACGTGGTGCGTCAGCTGAATTCCGTGCTGTCGGGCTCGTCCAGCTCAGCCGGCGGCGACGTGACCAGCCTCTCCGACCTGGGCATCACCTTCACCGACGACAACCAGCTGACGCTGTCGGACGAAACCACCCTCGACAACCTGCTGCTGACCAATCTGTCCAGCATCGCCAGCTTCTTCGAGAGCAACTACCAGACCGACAACGCCAATCTGAAGCTGATGAAGAACGACACGGCCGTGTCGTTCGACTTCACTCTGGATGTGACGGCGACGGACGGCGTGATCAGCGGCGTCTCCGTGAACGGCGACGACAGCCTGTTCACGGTCACGGGCAGTTTGATCACCGGCGTCAAGGGCTCGATCTATGAGGGGCTGTCCTTCGCCCTGGCCTCGGCGACCAGCGGCTCGATCGCCGTGACGATCGACCAGGGCTTCGCCAACAAGATCACCAGCGTTCTGGGCGCCTTCACCGACGCTTCGACGGGCAAGATCCAGATCCAGATCGACAGCCTGGAAGAGATCGACTCCAGCCTGACCACCAAGGCTGACGAAATCCGCACCGCCGCCGAGCAATATCGGACCCGCCTGGTCGCCAAATACGCGGCCATGGAGACCGAGCTGTACGCGGCCCAAACCCTTCAAGAACAGATCAAATCCATCCTAGGAGCCAGCAGCGATGACAGCAGCAACTAACAGCCAGGCGTTCGGGGCCTACGCCGCCGCCGGCCGCCTGAACCTGAGCGGGCGCGAGGTGCTCTCGGCGGTGCATGACGAGCTCTATCGGGCGATCGCCTCGGCAAAATCGGCCCATGAGGCCGGAGTGCTGGATCAAATGTGCCGCGACGCCGCGCGCGCGACCCGGATCCTGACGGTGCTGTCGACGCATCTGGATTTTCAGGCCGCCGGACCAGACGGCGCAATGCTGCGGCGGTTCTACCTTTTCTTGCTGGAGGCGCTGACTGATGCCTCTCGTCGCAGCAACGCGTCACCTTCGTATCAAAAGTCGCTTGAATTGTTACATCCGTTCTGCAAATCACTAAGAGTGAAATGATGAGTATTGGAAAGATTGCGGATAAATAACTGCGTATTTTTTATCTGCATCAATTCGTAATGTGGCACGTCGTTTGCCTTAGTCTGTTTCAGGGATACTTTGAATTGGACTGAGACAATGCCAGGTTCGATGACCGCTGATGTTGCTGACACGCGTTCCGACGAAGCTCTGTTCATGGCGTGCGCGGCCGATGAGCCGGGGGCCTTTCGCCTGCTGGTCGATCGCCACCTGCGGATGGTGCGCCGTCTGGCGCTGAACGTGCTGGGCGACCTGCATGAGGCCGAGGACGTCGCCCAGGATGTCTTCGTCTCGGTTTGGAAGGCGCGGATCGACTGGCGGCCCGAAGCCCGGTTCTCGACCTGGCTGCACCGGATCGCCATCAACAAGGCCATCGACCGGCGGCGGTCGCTGCGGTCCTCGCCGGAACCGCAGGACGTCATGACCCGTCTCGCCGACGCCGATGCCCGCGCGCCGGCGCCGGAAGACGCACAGGGTCGCCTGGAGCGGCTGGAAAGCGCCCAGGGCCTGCGGCTGGCCCTGGATCGCCTTCCGGCCAGCCAGGCCCAGGCCCTGAAGCTGTTCTATTTCGAGGAGTCCGAGGTTAGTAGAATTGCTGACCTCATGGACTGTTCGGAACAGGCGGTGCGGTCGCTCCTCAAACGGGGGCGGCAGGCGCTGAAAACAATTCTCCAGAGACAGAAGAAGATCTGTAGCCATGGACATCGCCCAACTGAAAGCCAATCTCAGCGCCCTGGGGGCGGATCTTGAGCGCTGGCCCCCGGCCGAGGCCGAGGCGGCCATCGCCCTGCTTGCAGGCTCACAGCAGGCTCAGGATCTGTTCGCCGACGCGACCGCCGAGGACCTCCTGCTGTTTGGGGATGGGGCGCCGGAGGTTGAAAGCTTGGCCGATGCGACAATTCGCCGGCTCGAATCCTGAAACACAGCGCCGCCGCCATGGTTCGGCCCTGACCTCTGTGTCATAAATCGCCACCATGATCGCGCCCGACATTGCCGACACCGCCACCGTTTTGCTGGTCGAGGACGACGAGGTCCTGCGCCAGGAGATGGGCGCCTATCTGACCGCCCAGGGCTATGTCGTGCGCGAGGCCGCCAATGTCGTCGCAGCGCGCGAGGTTCTGGACAGTCGAACGGTCGATGTGCTGGTGCTGGACGTCAATCTGCCCGGCGAAAGCGGCCTGTCCCTGTGCCGCCAGATCGCCGGAACCGACGGGCCGGCCATCCTCCTGCTCAGCGCCCTGGGCGATCCGGTGGACCGCATCGTCGGGCTGGAGCTGGGGGCCGACGACTATGTCGTCAAGCCGATCCCGCCCCGCGAACTGCTGGCCCGGGTCAAGGCGCTGCTTCGTCGTCGCACCCAGGGCGTCAAGAGCGGCAAGCCCGCCGCGCAGGTGTTTGCCGGCTTCCGGCTGGACGTCGCCGCCCGGCAGTTGACCGCGCCCAACGGCGTCCTGCTGTTGCTGACGCCCGGTGAGTTCATCATCCTCTTGACCCTGGTCGAGCACGCCCGCTCGGTGGTGTCGCGCGATGCGCTGATGGGTATCGTCGCCGGCGAGGCGGTTGAAACCTTCGGTCGGCGGGTGGACCTGCATATCAGCCGGCTGCGTCGCAAGATCGAGTCACAGTCCGATCAGGAGCTGATCCGGACCTATCGCGGCATGGGCTACATGCTCGACGCCAAGGTCACGGTGGAATGAGCGCCCTGGCTCGCATCACGCGCCGGTGGCCCAGCCCGCCGATCGCCTTTCACATCCTGGCCCTGCTGCTGGTTGGCCTGGTCGCCGCCCAGACCGCCACCCTGGTCCTTACCGTCCTGCTGCCGCCGCCGCCCGCCGCGCAGCACAGCCTGGCCGACATCGCGGCCGGATTGCGCGGCTCCCCCCCCGACCATAATGCTGAAAGCGATCGCCCGTTGGTCCGCACGCTCGAGGCCGAGCCGCCCAGCCTGCAAAGCCCCGGCTGGGTGGCGTCGGACCAGGCCCGCAGCGACCTGGCTGGGCTGCTCAAGGTCGATCCGCGCAACGTCCGCGTGCTGTTCTATGCGCCGCCGCCCTTCGCCGGCACAGAGGAGCGGCGGGGCGCCCACCGGGCGTCGGTCCTGTCAGGCCTGGTGACCTCGACAGCCAATGCCCAACCGGCTGCTCCGGGACCGGGAGGGCCGCCGCCCGGCCCGTTCGGCGGACGGATCGGGGCAGGTGGACCGGGTGTCAGGCCGCCCGGAGTCGGGGCGGCGCCGCCTCGCGGCTTGCCCTTTCCGCCCGGCGGGCTGCCGGGGGCGTCTGCCAATATGCGTCCTGACCGCGACATGGTCCGGCCCCGCTTTCCTGTCCGCCCCGCCTCTGGCGGGGCGTCTGGCTTTGTAAGGCCCGCGGTCGGGGACCTGGGACCTGGCCGATCGGTTCTAAGGTCGGCCCGCACCTATACCGATCCCCTGTTCAGCGCCCCGTTCCGTGTCGTGACCCCGGCGCCGACGCAGGACGATCCCGCCGAACCCCTGGTTCTGGATCCGGTCGCCGACGCGGCGGCGCGGGCGCCCGCGGTCATCACGCCCCCTGTGTCCGTCACCCGCCCGACGCCGCCTCCCGCCTTGGCGGCGGTCGAAGCGCCGGCCCCCGCACCGGGGCCGACCGCGCGGGCGGTTCCCGTCGAGCCAGATAGCGCCGTCGCCGGCCGCACCCTGGCCCCGCCCGTGGCGCGCAACCTCTTTGGCCTGGCGCCCGCCCCCTATATCGAAGGCGATTTCGTCGCCGCCCTGAAGGTCGGCGAAGGGCGCTGGGCGACCCTGCGGCCCAAGCCCGAGGGCTTTCCCAACAGCTGGCAGCGCCGGGTGTTGATGTGGTTCGCCCTGTCCCTGGCCGTGGTCGCGCCGCTGGGCTGGATCTTCGCCCGCCGCCTGGCCGCGCCGCTGGCGGGTTTCGCCTCGGCCGCCGAGCGTCTGGGCCGCGACCCGTCCTCGCCGGTGATGGTCAGCGAAGGTCCGGCCGAGGTCGGGCGCGCCGCCCGGGCCTTCAACGCCATGCAGGCCCGTTTGACCCGCTACATCTCTGATCGCACGGCGATGATCGGGGCCATCTCGCACGACCTTCGCACGCCGCTGGCCCGCATGCGGTTCCGCCTGGAACGAGCCTCGCCCGCCCTGCGCCGCGAGATCAGCCAGGATATCGACCAGATGGAGGCGATGATCAGTTCGGTCCTGGCCTTCATGCGCGACGACGCCGAGGCCGGCATTCGGCGACGGGTGGATCTGCGCTCGCTGCTGGAATGCGTGATCGACGAGGCCGAAGTCACCGGCGCGGCGGTCGAACTGGAGCCTGGCGAGGCCGCCGAGGTCGAGGTTTCGGTGCTGGGCCTGCAGAGGGTGTTCGCCAACCTGGTCGACAACGCCGTGAAGTATGGCGATCGGGCCCGGGTGCGGCTGTATGTCGAGGGCGACGAGGCGGTCACCGAGATTGTCGACCAGGGTCCTGGCCTGCCGCCCGAGGAGCTGGAGCGGGTGTTCACCCCGTTCTATCGCAGCGTCGAGGCCCGCACCTCCAGCAAGCAGGGCGTCGGCCTGGGCCTGTCCACGGCGCGCTCGATCGTCCGCGCCCACGGCGGCGATATCCGGCTGGACCTGCCGGGCGGCGGCCTGCGGGTTCAGGTGCGGTTGCCGGTGGCCCGAAGCGAACGGATGGGCCCCCCGTCGCCCCCGCTGATGCAGGCCGCCGAATAGGCCGCTGACGGGGCGTCCGCAGGCCGTCTGAAGCGTCTCGCTTTTGTATCGGCCACGTCGCGCCGCCGTCGCGCCAGTTGTCGGGGCCGCATAACGTCGAAATCCGCGCGCCACGTCCTCTGATCACGCTGTCCGTCCCGATGGCGGACGGAGATCAGAGCGTGAGGGATTGCGTGTTCATCCATAGCGGATGGCGATGTTCCAGCACCTATGTCTGGAGCCGGTTTCGGGCCCTGCCGACCACCCGGGCCTATTACGAGCCCTGGCACGAGGCCCTGGCCGACCTGACGCCCGACGCCATAGCCAGCCATACGCCCCAGGCCAGCGGCCTGCGCCATCCTGGCGGCGCCCAGCCCTATCTGGCCGAGTTCGCGGACCTGCTGGCCCCCGGCGGCGGCGTGGACGGCTATCAGTCGCGCTTCGCCCTGGACGACTATTTCCTCGATCCCCAAGTCGATGATCCCGACCAGGCGGCCTATGTGCAGCGGCTGGTCGGAGCGGCCCAGGCCCGGGGGCGCGTCCCGGTGCTGGCCTGTTGCCGCACCCTGGGCAAGGTCGGGTGGCTGCGGGCCCAGGCCGGCGGCTTTCACATCGTGCTGATCCGCGATCCGGTGCAGCAGTGGCTGTCGTTCTATTCGCTGCGCAAGCGGCCCAGGCCCACCTATTTCGAGCAGTGCCAGTACCTGATCCTGTCCGAGGCGCCGGGCGGCGCCCCGGCGGCGGCCCTGCTGGGCGCGCCCCGGGTGTCCGGCGCGCTGAAGGCGCGGGTTGCGGCGCTGCGGCGACGCCTCAAGCGCGCGCCGGCCGATGTGTCGTTCGCGGCCTTCATCGCGGTCTATGTGCTGTCCTATCTGAAGGCCCTGGCCCAGGCCGATCTGGTGATCGACGTCGACCGGCTGGGCGCCGACCAGGCCTATGGGCGTGAGATCAGCGCCACGATCGCCGCCGCCACCGGCCTGGCGCCCGACTTCTCCGACTGTGTGGCCCCTGAACCCCACCCCGACGCCTGCGGCGTCGCCTATCGCCACCAGGCGCGCCGGATGATCCGGGCCCTGGATGCGGCCGGCGAGATCACGGCGGATGGACCCTTCCACATCCTGTTCTCGAAGCTGTCCAGCGCCCTGGCGCACCTCGACCCCGAGCCGCCTCGCAGGGCCTGGAGGTTTTGGCGTCCCTCAGGTCTCGATCATCCAGACGCCCTGTCGGCTAGACGCGCCGGGCTCCGCGTCGGGCCGGCAAAGATCGGCGCCTAGCCCCAACGGCCTTTCCCGACCGCCGACGGGTGGCTATAGGACGACGACGGTGGTCCCGACCGCAAAGGCGCCCAGCTGGCTGTCCCATCTCTGACCTTTGGCGCCGTCGTCCGCATTGGCCGGGCGAATGGCGAAGCGGGGATCAGCCTTGAGGCGCAGACCGGCGTCCGGCAGGGCCAGCCAGACCTCCTGGGCGCCCAGCACGTCATCGGGCAGGGCTACGGTGAGCGTTCCGCGGGCCTCCGCCCCCGGCAGCCAGCGGCGAGGATCGGCGCCGCGCGCCGCCAGCCGGCGGACGACGCCGGACTTGCGGTCGCGCAGCAGGATCTCCACCGGCCGTGGATTGTAAAGCCGCGCCCAGCCCGAATTCCGGACCACGAAGGACACCGAAAGCTCACCGCCGCGCGCGAGGGTGGCCGGATGGCTGACGCTGACCAGGGCGAAGCGATAGCCCATGCGGCGGCGCACCTCGTCCATGCACCCCTGCTTGCGCCAGGCGTCATGGAACAGTCGACGGTAATAGTCGTCGTTCAGATAGGTCAGGTTATAGCGCGCCCCTTCGCCCAGAATGTCGGCGCAGGCCGTGCGGGGCAGGGGATCGGGATCATCAGCCGGGTTGCAGGTCTCCCCGCCGAAGGGCGCCAGGTCGCCCTGGTCGTCGCTGTAGCGCCGCTGGCGCTCGCGCAGGTCGGCATCGTCGTCATAGGTGCCGACATCGGTGTCGCTGGCCAGGAAGCAGTCATTGTGAAACCCGATGCGGAAGCCGCCATCCAGCGCCGCGCCCAGCTCGGGCAGCCTTGGCGTCCAGTCCTGCATATAGGGCGGATAGCGAAACTGGATGAAGCGCGTGACCGGCGTCGCCTCAAGCAGGGCGTCCTTGATCCGGGTGCGGCTGGCCGGCGTCGTGAGGTCGTTTGATGAGGTATGCCACTCGCCCCAGGCGCCGATAAAGCCGGCCTGCACGAAGCCGATCACGTCTTCATTGCGGTGGAGCAGCGGTTTGAGCTGGGTCAGGTGCGCCGGCACCTGCGGCAGGGCGGCGTCCTGCGCATCGCGGTACTGGGTCTCGCCCCTTGGATAGTTGTAGGTCGCGCGGACGATCAGCTTCACGCCGCCCTGGCGCGCGGTGTCGAACGCGGCGTCGAGCCTGTCGAGAAACGCCGGGGGCAGGTCGGTAGCGCGGTA
The DNA here is from genome assembly GCF_058681035.1 of Caulobacter sp. FV2ps19. Lineage (NCBI taxonomy): Bacteria > Pseudomonadati > Pseudomonadota > Alphaproteobacteria > Caulobacterales > Caulobacteraceae > Caulobacter > Caulobacter sp. FV2ps19. The sequence goes on from NZ_CM178729.1 coordinate 1,656,433, forward strand.
GGGCTCGAGGTTGATCCGCGCATAGATCAGGCGGTGGCCCTCGGCGTAGGTCTGGGCCACGAAGGCGGCGCTCAGGGCGTCGAGGTCGGTCTCGGCGGCCCGATAGAAGCCGCGTTCCGGATTGGCGAAGTCCGCATCGGTGAGGCGGAAATCGGCGCTGGCGGCGCCCGACGCAGCGGGCTGGGCCTGGACCGGAAGGGATGCTGCGGCCAGCAAGGCGACGGACAGAAGAGCCGATCGCACGCCTCTGAGCCGTTCATTCATCGGCGCCCATGAAGCCATGATATTGCGCCCTGTGTTCAATCTGGCCTGTGTTCAATCCGGGTTGGCGACGATCCGCCGCCGGTTCCGCCTGAAGGGCGGGACCGGCGGCGGCGGCGTTCCAAAGCATCGTGCGGAAAAGTGGACGCCGGTTTCCCGCAAAAACGATGCGAAAACAAAAACCTAGAGCAAGGCGCGTGAGTCCGATTTCACGCGTCTTGCTCTAGAACCGGTAGCTCACGCCCAGCTTGTAAGAGGCGCCATAGCGGTAGTAGCCCTGCGGCAGCAGCGGGTTTCCGTTGATGCTGTAGGTATTGGCCTCGTCCAGAAGGTTTTGACCTTCCAGCGAGATGTCCATCCTGTCGTTGAACTTGTACGACGCGTGCGCCGTGACCCAGGTAATGGGGTCCGCCTCTTCGTTATAGCCTTCGCCGAGCACGTTCACGGCCGTGGCAAAGCCCTCGGTGTGGTCGCCCGAAAGGCTCAGCGACACCGGGCCGCGCTCATAGAAGACGCCCAGCGAATAGACCGACGGCGCGATGCCCTCCAGCGGCCGCTCCTGGTCTCCGACCCAGCTCTTGGCCCAGTTGCGCGTATATTGCGCCCGGATGCCAAAGCCGTTGTTCATGAAGTGCTGCAGGCCGATCTCGACGCCTTTGACCTTGGCGTAGTCGCCGTTGATCGGACGACTGACGTTGAAGGTGTAGCCCGGTACGCCGATGTCCTGGTTGGGCTCCCAGCTGGTGGTGATCTGGTCCTTGATGTCCTTCTTGAACACCGCGACGTTGAAGATGGAGTTTTGCGCGAAATAGTATTCCAGAGACGCATCGTACTGATCGGCCGAATAGGGCTTCAGCGCCGCATTGCCGCTGTAGATCTGGGTGAACTCGCCCCAAGACACGCTTTCGGTGGTGTTGGTCGGCGCCAGGGTCTCGACCGACGGCCGCGCCATGGTCTTGGCCGCGCCCAGACGCAGACGCAGTTCTTCGGTGATCTTGTAGTTGAAGTTGAACGACGGCAGCACGTAGGTGTAGTCGTTGTCCTGATTGATGGACGTCGGATCGTCATACACCGCCGTGTAGTTGAAGGCGCCGTTTTCGATGATTTCCAGGATCTTGGCGTCCCAGGCCTGGGCGTTGGTCGTGGTGTGCACGACGCGGACGCCGACATTGCCGCTCCAGCGCTGGCCCTCCAGATTGGCCTGCATGAAGCCGGCCCAGGTCTTCTCGGCCACGCGGTAGCTTTGCAGCGGGTTCCACACCGGCGCTGCGGCGGAATAGTCGTAGACGCCGCCGCCCGGCCGCGCTTGGCCGTCATATCCCGCCAGCGCCTTTTGATAGCTGGCGATGTCGAAGGCCAGGAAGGTGCGCGGGAACTGGGCGTCAACCTCGCTCATGAAGTTGGGCAGGTTGAAGCTTTGTGAAATCACGTTGCCGCCGAGGGCGCCGACATTGATCGCATTGTCGCCGGAATAGTAGTCGGCCCCGCCGGTCAGGGAGTTGTTGATCAGGTCACGCGACTTGGTGCGGTCGGTGTAGGTGGCGCCGAACTGGACGTTGTCGAGCCAGCCGTACGCGGTGGCCCAACGGCCCTTGAACGACGCACCGCTGATCTTGTCATCGATATTGTCGCCCTCGAGCGAGAAGTAGTGCGTGTTGAAATCGGAGTCGCTGAACGCGCCGCTGGCCAGGCCGCTGGCCAGGTCGCGGCCGTCGTCGAAATTGACCGTGACGTTGGGAACGCGCGCGCCGCCCAGCTCGATATGGGCCGTGTTCGCCTGGTTCATGCGCAGAACAACATAGCTGTCCTGGCCCCCGGAGTGCCGCTTGGATGTCGAGCGGTAGATGTCGCCGGTCACCGTCAGGCTGTCGGACACTTTCCATTCGGCGTTGGCCCCATACAGCTGGGTTTCAACGACGCGGAACGAGGTCTGGTTGAGCAGCTCCGGATTGAGGCGCATTTCCGGATCGGGATTGTTCATGTCGAAGCTGGTGACGATGCCGTCCTTGACCACGATGTTCGACCAGCGACCGGGCGCGTACAGCGGGTAGAAGGACTGCTGGTAACCGACCTGCGGGGAGTCGAGCTTGGTCGACAGTCCGTCGACGACCAGGCGGAAATTGTCGTTCGGTCGCCATTCGACCTTTGCCGTAAAGGCGTTGCGCTTCTTCTTCTCCAGGATGGAGCCGACGCGGAACTGGCCCGGAGCGATCAGTCCGTATTCCTCGGGATCCAGCTCGCCATTGCCGTTCGGGTCGATATTGCCGCCCCAGGCGTTGCCCCACAGCCAGCTTTCGTCGGTCGGGTCGGGATTGCGCGTCCAGCCGCCGTCATTGCCGGCCACGTCGGTGCGGTCGTCGCGCTTTTCGACGACCACGCCGAACAGGACGCCGATCGTGTCGTCGGCGAAGGTGTTGCTGTACACCGCCGAAAGCTTGCGGCCGTCCAGTTCGGACATCCGGTTGCGATCGCCCTCCAGGCGGATGATGCCCTGCTGGCCGCGCCGGTCGAAGGGGCTGGCCGAGCGCAGGTTGATCAGGCCGCCGATGGCGCCTTCGGTGTTGGCGGCTTCCGCGCCCTTGATGACGTCGGCGCCGCTGATGACGTCTGACGGCAGCACGTCGTAGGCGAAATCGCGGCCCGCCCCGTCGGTGGCCAGGATACGTCCGTTGAAGGTCGACAGGGTATATTCAGGACCCAGGCCGCGGATGCTGACCTTCTGCCCCTCGCCGCCGGCCGTGCGCGAAATCGACACGCCGGTGATGTGGCTGAGCGAGTCCGCGACGTTGTCGTCCGGGAACATGCCCAGTTCCAGGGCGCTGATCGAGTCCTGCACGGTGCTGGCGTCGCGCTTCAGCTTGACGGCCCGGGCGACGCTGGCGCGCACGCCCACGACGACGACTTCCTCGACGGTGGCGTCTTCAGCCGTGCTGGCGGGCGTCTGCGCCATGGCGGCGCCGGCCGAGAGCAGCGCGGCAATTCCTGCGGAAGCCAGAATGGCGCCCCGGTGAGATGGACGACGTGACATAGCGAACCCCTTTTTCTCGCTTGATCGACGGCGCAACATTCCGAAGTTTCGGTCTGCAGCCAAATTATCGTACAAAGGGTAACTATGGTTTCGCAAAACTGTCAAATCGACACTTAACGAAAGTTCGTTTCAAAAACGCTTTCGTTGCAGAAAGGTCGAAATATAGCCAACGGGTCTCGGAAACCCTTCCGTTAGGTCAGGTAAAGGATTCTTGGATCAGGCGCGGCGCAGACCTCCGCCGCCGTCAGGCGGGCCCAGAGCGCCGGCGCGCTGAAATCGGCGACGCTCAGATCGGCCCCGGCGTGAAGCCCGGCTCGCCGTGACGGCCCGGTGATCTCGACGGTGAAGACGCCCGCCGCCAGCGCGGCCGCCGCGCCCGCCTCGGAGTCCTCGAAGGCCATGGCGCAGCCGGCGTCGACGCCAAGTCGCCGCAGGGCTTCCAGATAGGGGAGGGGATCGGGCTTGGCGCGCGGCAGGTCCTCGCCGAGCACAAGGCAGTCGAAGCTGCCGGTCAGGCCTAGCGCCTTCAGGGTGTGCTCGACGTTCGGCCGGGGGCCGTTGGTGACCAGCGCGCAGGCCACGCCGTTCGCCTTCGCCCAGCCGATCAGTTTCAGAAGCCCCGGCATCGGCGTCATCTGCGGGGTCAGGCGGCGGAACAGCGCTTCCTTTTCGTCCGCCAGACCCTGGCGCGCCTCTCCCGAGAGGGCGGGAAAGAAGTGCGCGAAGATCGCCGGGTTGGACTGGCCGGAGACATGGCGCTGAAAGTCGTCGTCGCTCAGCGCGACCCCATGGGCGGTCAGCGTGTCGTTCATGGCCAGGCGGTGGACCGGATCGGTGTCGCTGAGCGTGCCGTCCATGTCGAACAGCAAGGCTTCAAGACGTTCGGGCGGCAAACGCCTGGTCTCCAGCCTCGAGCGGTCAGGCATCGACCGGAAGTCTCACGGCGTGTCCGCTCAGGCGCGCCGCATAGAGGGCCGCGCCAATGGCCGGGCTGTAGCGCGGCGTCACGAGGCGATAGTCCGGCGAATAGGCCGAAAGCTGCTGGCGGAAAGGCTGCAGAATGAGCTCGCCGCCCTGAAACACCCCGCCCGAATAGGACAGGTCCACCGGCTCGCCGGGTTGATAGTCAAGGCGCTGGCGGATGGCCTCCACGATCGCCGCCAGTTCCCGGCCGGCGTCGGCGAAGATGCGGCGGGCGGCGTCATCGCCCTGTTCCGCCGCCCGGGCGACAAGGCGCGACAGGGCGGCGATCCGGTCGCGCTGGGGCGCGGACTTGGCGTAGACATAGGCGCAGATGTCGAGATCGCTTTTCAGTTCGAGCTCTTGCATCAGCAGATCATGCAGGGGGCCGCGGGGCAGGCGCCCGTCGGCCATGCGCGAAAAGGCGTTGAGGCCCTGCACGGCGATCCAGTAGGCCGAGCCTTCGTCGGAGAACACCTCGCCCCATCCGCCGCCGCGCGCCGACAGGCCCTGACGCTCGCCGTAGCCGATCGAGCCCGTGCCGGCGACGATGTTGATGCCGTCCTGGCCGGCGAGCGAGCCGGCCCAGCCGCAGATCATGTCGTTGCCGCAGGCGTAGCGATGATGACCCAGCACCGCCTCGGGGATCACATCGAGAAAAGGCTGGATCTGCGAGTCCTCGCCGTGGGCGGGCAGGCCGAAGAAGGCGAAGGTGACATCCTTCGGCGACGCCCCCGCCTTGTTCAGCACGGCATGCACGCCTTCGTCGAGCAGGGCGTGAAGGTTCTCGAAGCCGATCTGGATATGGTAGCTGGAGCCGCCGTCATGGCGAGCCAGCTCAAGGCCGTTGTGGTCGGTCAGGACGAAGGCGGTCTTCGTGCCGCCGCCGTCGACGCCCAGAAAACAGCCTTCGGACAGCGTCGCTTTGTCGGTCATCAGCTCAGCTCGTGGATGCGTACGCCCTGCACCACGCGGTTGACCGTGCCCGAGGTGTTGGGTTTGTCCGGCCTCAGCCCCAGGCGCAGACACTCGAAGAAGGCGAAGATCTGCGGCGCGACGATATAGGGGAACAGCAGATCGGCGTCGTCGGCCATCTCGAGGCCCTCGATGCGGATCTCGTCGGTCCTGGGCAAGCCCACCCCGTCCTGCGCCGTTATGGCGATGACGCGGGCGGCGTCGTTGTCGCGGCGCAGCTCGTCCAGAAGATCGATATCGTAGCTGCGCGTATAGGCGTTGTTGGAGAAGAAGACGACGATCAGCGTGCGGTCATTGACGATGGTCTTTGGGCCATGCCGGAAGCCGAGCGGTGAATCGAACATGGTCACCAGGGCGCCGTTAGTCAGCTCCAGAAGCTTGAGCCCCGACTCGCGCGCCAGCCCCTGGAAGATGTGGCTGCCCAGATAGACAACGCGCTCATAGCCTTCGGCGGCCAGGGTCTGCATGACGGTGGTGTAGTGGGCGATGACGCTTTCGGTCGCCCGCGCAATGGCGTCGACGCGATCGTTCATGCCCGCAACGCCGCTGAACAGCGCCAGCGCCGCATAGGCCATGCACGAGAAGCTCGAGGTCATGGCGAAGCTGCGGTCGTGGGTCGCTTCGGGAAGCTGCACGGTCAGGCCGCGCGACCCTTGCGCATAGGCGGCCAGGGCGCCTTCGGCGTTACAGGTGATGACCAGATGATGCAGGGTCTTGACCAGGCGGTCGGCCAGCTCGACGGCCGCGACGCTTTCCGGACTGTTGCCGGACCGGCCGAACGAGACGAGCACGGTGGGCGTGTCGGCTTCGAAATAGAGGTGCGGCGCGCAGACCAGATCGGTCGTCGGGATCGCCTCGACCCGGCGCCCCAAGCGGGCGGACAAGACCGGCGCCAGGCATTCGCCGATAAAGGCCGAGGTCCCCGCGCCGGTCAGGATGATGCGCAGGGCAGGCGAGCTCAGAAGCGGCTCTAGAAAGGCCTCGATCTCGACGCGGCGCGCCATCAGCAGCGCCTGGGTCTCGCGCAGCATGGCCGGCTGTTGCGCGATCTCGCGCGCGGTCCACAGACCGCCCAGGCGGTCCAGCTCGGACTCTTCGAGGCCCAGATGAGTGAGGTCAGGCATGAGCAGGCTCCGGCTCGGGGGTGCAAGCGGCGCGATAGGCCTCCAGGGTCGCGCCGATATGGGCGATCACCAGGTTGGCCGGGCTGGGCGTCAGGGCGGTATTGCGCACGGCGGCATAGGCCTCCGGCAGATACTGGCTGATCAGCGCCAGGGGCGGCGGCTTGTTGGTCAGGTTGTCGAACATCGTCGCCTGCGCCGCCGTGATCTGCGGGTCAGGCCAGTAATAGCGGATCCGGTCCGAGAGGCTGTATTGCAGGTCGAACTGCAGGGCCGCCCCGGTGGCGTGGTAGTATTTGGCCCAGTTGCGCGGGTCGGCGTTCATGCGCTCGATGGCGATCTGGCGGAAGCGCGACGCGCCGTCCTCGCCGATCCATTCCCGCTCGATGGCGTCCAGCGCCCAGAAGGCCTCGCGCAGGGCGAAGGTGACGCCCGGCCCGACCTTGAGGATGGCGAAATGGTCCTCGACCAGGGCCTTCAACGCCTTGGGCGTCTGGTAGTCGGTCGAATGGGCCTCGAAGACGATGTGCGGCTGGTTGTCGAGCGCGCGGCTCAGCTCAGCCGCCTTGGCGCGGTCATAGTCGATGACCTTGTGGTGGTCGAATTCGACGCCCGGCTGCACGACCGTGGCGATGACGCGCGGCCAGGCGTCTGACAGCCCCTCGGCCGCGAAGATGACCCGGTGAGCCTCGATGGTCGCCAGCGCCGCCTCGGGCGTGGTGACCTCCAGCTCGGGCAGGTCCTCGGACGCGCCGCCGGGCACCGGCACCTCGGTTCCGATGACATAGACGCAGGACTCGCCGCCGACGCGGTGCTGGGTGTCTTCAGCGATCCGGATCAGGCGGGCGGCGCGGCGGGCGATGGTGTCTTCGGGCAGGGGCGTCGGATCGCCGGCGCACGACATCGAACAGTCAGCGTGGATCTTGCGGAAGCCGGCGGCCACATATTGCGCGATCAGCACATCCGCCTTTTGCATCGCCTCTTCGGCGCTGAGGCTGGTCCACGGGTTTGGCCCCAGATGGTCGCCGCCCAGCAGGACGCGCTCGCGCGGCAGGCCGACCTTGTCGGCGATGGCGTGGACGAAGTCGCGGAACATCTCCGGCGTCATGCCGGTATAGCCGCCGTCCTGATTGACCTGGTTGCACGTCGCCTCGATCAGCACCACGTCGACGCCGGTCTTCAGCGCATGGACGAAGGCCGCTTCGACGACCAGCGGGTGGGCCGAGCAGACGGAATAGATGCCGCACGCCTGACCCGACTTATGCCGGGCGACCAGATCAAGCATGGCCTTCATGAGGGAACCTTTCGGGGATCGGGCGTCGATTCTAACGCGATCGGCATTCTAACGCAATTAAAACAATGAAAACGAAACTCTTGGATTTCGTTTTGCTCTACGCGTTGGCCCGTCTCAGCGGGAAAAAAGAGCGGTCGCCGCAGGAACGACCGCCCAAGTCCGGGGAGGAAAAGCGGCGCTCTACGGCGCCAGAGCCAGAAGGGCCGAGGCGATGACGGCCAGCGCCAGGCCGATCATCTTGAGTTCGCCGGGCACGACGCCGGCGATGAGCAGTGAAATCACCGCCGTGATCAGGGGCCCGCCGGCATTGGTGAGCGGCGCCACCACGATGGCCTTGCCGTAACGAAAGGCATAGACCAGTGACAGCGCGCCTATGGCGTTGAGCATCTGGATGGCGGCCGCCAGCCACGGGCCGTCCCAGCGCCAGTTGATCGGCTTGGAAAAGTCGGTCATCCCGATAGCCACCGGCACGAGCAGCAGGCCGGTCAGCATCATGTAGAAGAAGATGCTTTCGGCGCTCATGCGCGCATTGGCCAGCTTCATGAAATAGGCCTGCACGCCCCAGCACATCATGATGATCAGGGCCAGGGGGAACCAGGACGAGCCCTGCGCGAAGGAGAAGCCCTGCGGCGAAAAGTCGAACAGGGGCAGGGCGACCAGCGCCAGCACCACGCCCAGGGCGCCAAACCTTGTGGTGCGTTCCTTCAGCAGGGCGAACGACATCAGGATGGTGACCAGCGGAGACAGTGAGATAATCGGGAAGATCAGATAGGCCGGGCCCCGCGTCACGGCATAGAAGAGGATCATCTGGCCGCCGGCCCCGGTCAGGCCGATCAGCAGGCCGTACAGGATCGACTTCGGATCGCGATCAAGCTTCCATTTTTCCCGCTGCATGACGATGACCGCCGGCACGATCATGGTGATCGCCCAGACGCAATAGACGAGCGTTTCGGGAAAGCCGCGCTGGGCGGAAATGCCGGCGAACGCACCCCACACGCCCCACAGGCCCACGGTCAGAAGGGCGAAAAGCAGCCAGCGCCGCGACCCCGAGGCCGGGGCGGCGGGCGTCGCCACGGAAGTATCGGTCATGCGTGGCCGCCTTGTTCAGGGATCGCTTCGATCAGCAGGAACCTTTCGAACCTAGCGGGGATGTGCGCGCTGCTCGCCGTCACCGTCCCCAGATCCGTCCCGTTGTAATAGTCGGTGAGGCGGTAGGCGCCCTTGCCCAGACCGCGCAGCTCGACCGGTCCATCCCACTGTGGGGCGTAGAAGGCGTAATAGAGCCGGCCGTCCTTCTCGATCGCATGGGCTTCAGGCTTGTCGAAGCCGATGTCGTACAGCTCGCCCAGATACTGGCCCCTGGGCAACATCTTGGCGTTGTAGAGGTCGGCCCATTTGCGCCACACCCCTTCGCGCTCGGGCGTCAGGCGGAAATTGGCGTCCTTGCCCCGGCCCTCATTGGGCCAGGTGAACTTGGTCGAGATGACCGCGCCGATGCCGACGCTGGAGGCGAAGTCATTGCCGCCGTCGCTCAGTTCGACATGGTCGCCGGCATAGGCCGCGTCACGCCCCATCAGGGCCTTCAGCGACTTGCCTTTCAGGCGCACCTGCCAGGAAGACAGCGGATCCGAGGCCGGAACCTGGTTGACGTAGGGCAGGTTGTGGAAGGCGTAAGACGTGCCGCAGGGGCAGAACTCGACCACGGCCTCGGGATTGGCCTCCAGCGCCGTGTCATAGACCAGCTTCCAGAAGTCCTGGAGTTTCTCGACGGACTCTTCCGGGCGCGCATGGTTGTGGGCCGGATTGTAGCAGGGCGCGACGCCGTTCATGTGCTGGCCGTCCAGCTTCAGGCCCTCATAGCCCCACTCGCCGATGATCTTCCTGACCAGCTTCTGCGTGTAGTCCCGCGTCGGCTGATAGGCCGGGCAGAGATAGAAGGCGTTCCACCAGGTCACGTCCTGCGCCGCGCCGTTGGCGTCCAGCAGCAGCATGTCGGTGTGATCGTGCAGCAGGTCCGAGCCCGGATCGACGGCCAGAGGGGCCAGCCACAGCTTGGGTTTCAGGCCGGCGGCCCGGATCGTTTTCACGAAGGACACCATGTCCGCGTCGGTGCGGAACTTGCGCGGATTCAGCGCCCAGTCGCCCTCGTTGGTCTGCCAGCCGTCGTCGAGCACGGCCCATTTGAAGCCCAGCTCCTTGACCTTGCTGTAAGTGCCTTCGATCTCGGCGATGTTGAAGTCGCGCTCATAGCCCCAGGCGCACCAGATGGCCTCATAGGACCCGTCCGGCGCCTTGGGCGCCGCCAGGCCGCGGTCGGCCATGACGCGCCGGTAGGCGTCGAGCGTCGCATAGTAGTCGCGCTGGTGCACGGTGACGAACGCGTCGAGCGCGGTGAGGCTGTCGCCGGCCTTCAGGGTCACCGCGCGGGCTTCTTCCAGCGCCACGGACGCGCCGTTCGGTGAGGTGACGATCGGCAGCGAGATCAGTTTGGGCGTCAGTTCGATATGGCCCACGGCGATGCCGGCGTCCGGTCGCCAGACATCGGCGATCGGCGTGCCTGAACCGTAGTCGGAGGCGTTCATGCCCATGAAGTTGGCCTGCTCGAAGCCATCCTTCATCGGCTGCACCCAGTCGCGCCGGTCTTCATGGGTGGAACCGGACCACGACCAGAAACCCGCGCCGGAGGCCTTCAGCCTGTGCGCGCCGATCCGGTAGCTTTCGACATCAAGGGGGGCGCCCAGCGCGCGCCGCCAGGTGACCTGCATCAGCGGAAAGCCGGGATAGCGGTCATAGAAGGTCAGGTTGACGGTCTTTTCCAGCCCCTCGGCCGAGGCGCCGCGCACCGTGTGGCGCACCCCCTTGCCATGGGCGTCGCTGACGGGGACCTGGCGGTGTTCGATGAAGTTGAAGCGATCCACCACCGTCCCGCCCTTGAGCGTCAGCGTTTCGGACGCGGCGAAATCGGTCAGGGGGACGGCTTGTCCGGAGAGGCCGGAGATCAGGCGGCTGTTCAGGCCGGCGTCGAACTCGATGGTCAGGGCCTTGTCGCCCGCACGGGCTACGGCCACCGCGGCCCAGGCCCGGCTGGCGCCAAGCGCTCCGGTGGCCAGAACGGTGCTCCCCAAAAGGGTTAGAACGCCGCGTCTGTGCACATGGGGTTCTGTCGTCATGCGCCGCCTCCGTGTGTGTAAAAAGGATCTTGCAGAAGCCGTTTTTAAAAGGCAAACAAAAAGACACACAAACGAAACAATATGTTTCGCTTTCGTTGTTTCGGGGCGCAATTCGAAAAGTTGGAGGGGGTCATGAGGCTCAACAGGCGTTCGCTGCTCGGTCTTGTCGCGCCTCTGGCGCTCCTAGCCGGCGCCCCGATGTCGGCTCACAGCGCGCCGAAAGCCGAGACCTATGGCCTGGCCGACTATGCCGGTGTCCGGAAGTTCGACGCCCACGTCCACGTCAACGTCAGGGATCCGGCGTTTCTGGATCAGGCGGTGGCCGACAATTTCGAGATCCTGTCGATCAATGTCGACTATCCGGCCTTTCCGTCGATCGCCCTTCAGGCCGACGCCGCCCATCACTTCGTCAAGGCGGACCCGGCCCATTTCCACTACGCCGCCACCTTCTCGATGAAGGGGTTCGGCGCAGAGGGCTGGGCGCAAAAGACCAACGCCGCCCTCGACTCCGAATTCCAGCAGGGCGCCCTGGCCGTCAAGGTGTGGAAGAATGTCGGCATGGTCGAGCGCGACGCCGCGGGTCAGCTGATCTTCATCGACGACAAGGGCTTCGATCCGGTCTTCGATCATCTGGCGGCGAAGACCATCCCGCTGATCGCGCACCAGGGCGAGCCGCGCAACTGCTGGCTGCCGGTCGATCAGATGACGACCAAGAACGACAAGACCTATTTCAGCGAGCATCCGGAGTACCACATGTATCTCCACCCGGAGATGCCCAGCTACGAAACCCTGATGGCCAAGCGCGACGCCATGGTCGCCCATCACCCCAAGCTGCGCTTCGTCGGCGCCCACATGGCCAGCCTGGAATGGAGCGTCGATGAGGCGGCGAAGTTCCTCGACGCCCACCCGAACGCGGTGATCGAAACCGCCGCCCGCATGGCGCAGATCCAGTACCAGTCGGTTCGCGACTATCAGAAGGTCCGCGACTTCTTCATCACGTATCAGGACCGCATTCTCTACGGGACGGACCTGACGCTCAATCCCGGCGACAACGTGCAGGACTTCAAGCAGGTGGCGCACGACTACTGGCTGTCGGACTGGAAATATCTGGCCACGGCCGAATCTCAGCGCGTCGACGACATCGACGCCGACGCCCGTGGCCTGGCCCTGCCCAAGTCGGTGATCGACAAGATCTATTACGCCAACGCCAGGCGCGTATTCTTCGCCAAGCACTGACACTGACCGAACGCTAATCTAGAGGGGCTCCATGACCGTCCGTTCCCTGATGGCCTGCGTGGCCGCCGCCAGTCTGCTGGCCCTGTCCGCGCCCGCCCTGGCCCAAACCGACCCTCTGGCGGCCACCGGCAAGTGGTCCATCCCCGAGCGGTCCCAGGCGCGCACGCCGCCCATGGGCTGGAACTCGTGGAACGCCTTCCGCACCGAGGTCGACGAAGCCAAGGTGTTGCGCGCGGCGCAGGTCCTGGTCGACAGCGGCCTGTCCAAGCTCGGCTACACCTATGTCAATATCGACGATGGCTGGTGGCTCAAGCGCCGGCAGTCGGACGGGCGGCTGGAGATCCGCACCGCCATCTTCCCGTCAGCCAAGGGCAAGGGCCAGGACACCAGCTTCCGGCCCTATACCGACCGGCTGCACAGGATGGGGCTGAAGGCCGGCATCTATACCGACATCGGCCGCAACGCCTGCTCGCAGGCCTACGACCTGCATTCCCCCAACCTGCCCGAAGGGACGACGGCCGAACGCGAGGTCGGGCTTCTTGGCCATGTCGATCAGGACATCGGCCTGTATTTCCAGGACTGGGGCTTTGACTACATCAAGGTCGACGCCTGCGGCATCAATGTCTATGGGCCGCAGACCGAGCTGGTCCACAAATACGCCTATGCCGCCGTGCCGCCCCTGATCGACCAGGCGTCGATCAACCGCACCGACGTCCCCGCCGTGCAGGCCCTGTACGCCAGGGTCGCCGAGGCGCTGAAGGCCCACAATCCGGACGGCGACTACATCCTGGCGATCTGCAACTGGGGCTCGGCCGACGTCAGGTCCTGGGGCAAGAACATCGGCCACATGTGGCGCACCAGCGGCGACATCACGCCGACCTGGACGCGCATGCTGCACAATTTCGACAGCGCCTCGACCCGCGCCCTCTACGCCAAGCCGGGCGCGTGGAATGATCCCGACATCCTGTTCATCGGCCAGGGCGATTTCGATCAGAACCACCTGACCGAGGCGCGGTCGCACTTCGCGCTATGGGCCATGATCAATGCGCCGCTGCTGATCAGCTACGACCTGCGCCAGGCGCCGCAGAGCCTGATGGACATCTGGGGCAATGCCCACATCGTGCGGGTCAACCAGGATCCCGGTGGCCATCAGGCCGTCATCGCCTACGCCTCGGACGACGTGCAGATCCTGGTCAAGACCCTGTCCAGCGGCAAGAAGGCCGTGGCCCTGTTCAACCGCGGTCTGGCCAGGACCGATGTGACCCTCACGGCGGCCCAGCTGAAATTCGCCGACGACGCGCCGATCCAGCTTCTAAACCTGTGGGACAAGACCGCGCCGACGCCGTTCACCGGCGAGACCACCTTCACGCTGGAGCCGCGTCAGACCCTGATCTTCGAAGCCTCGGGCGCGCGTCAACTGAAGGACGGTGTCTATCTGTCTGAAATTCCCGGCGCGCTGAACGTGGCGGTTGACGGCGTGACGGCGCCTGAGGCCGATCCGGTCATCCACCGCATGCGCAACGCCTGGGGCGAGACGCGGGGCTCGGGCGAGCGCCCGACCTATGCCGGCTGGGGCGGCGCCCGGGCCGACGCCACGCCTTATGACGAAGCGCTCCGCATCGGCGGTCAGGGCTTTGACACCGGCATCGGGGTGTTGACCAACTCCCGCCTGGAGGTCCGCAACGCCGGACATAGCCGCTTCGAGGCCCAGGTCGGGGTGGACGATTCCACGCGCAATACCAAGGACAAGGTGCGCTTCGCTGTCTATGGCGACGGCAGGCTGCTGGTCCAGAGCCCGCCTGTTGGCTTTGGCGAGGCCCCCCGGGCGCTCGTCGCCGACATCCGGGGCGTCGGCCTTGTCGAGATCGTCGCGCGATCGGAAACCTTGACCAGCGACCGGCCTCTGGTCGTCACCTGGGGAGACGCGGCTCTGCGCCGCTGACGGCGTCAGGCCTTGTAGAGCCTGACCCCAAGACGCTCGGCCGCTTCGTCGATATAGGGCGGAGCGGCGGCGTCGGTGACCAGGCTGTCGAGATCGGCCACATCGATGATCCGGTTCAGGCAGACCTTGCCGAACTTGGAGGCGTCGGTGACCGCGATGACCTCGCGCGCCGTCTCGACCATCTTGCGGTTCAGTTGCGCCTCGGGTTCGTGATGCGTGGTGATGCCGCGCTCGACGTCGAAGCCGTCCACGCCCAGAAACAGCTTGTCCAGCAGCAGGTCGTCCAGCGCGGCCACGGTCTGGGCGCCATAGAAGGCCATGTTCCGGCGGCGCAGTTCGCCGCCCAGCATGACGATCTTGATCTTTCGCTTCTGGTTCAGGACGCCCAACACATCGAAATCGTTGGTGACGACGGTGATGTCTTCCTCGTCCGGCAGGAACCGCGCGATCTGCAAGGTGGTCGTGCCCGAGTCGAGCATGATGGAGTCGCCGGGCTTGACCATCCCGGCGGCCAGCTTGCCGATCCGCTCCTTGGCCTCGGTATGGATGATGCGTTTGGTCTCGATGGCCGGCTCGACATGGGCGTTGACCACCTCCGAGCAGATGGCGCCGCCATAGGCCCGCGTCGCGACGCCGTGTTCTTCAAGATAGTGCAGATCCTTGCGGATGGTCTGCATGGACACGCTGAACAATTCGGACAGGGGCGCGACCTGGACGCTGCCGCGTGTCCGGAGCATGGCCGTGATCTCACGTCGGCGTTCGGACGTATCGCGCGTCACCCTACCGGAACCATCCGCCATTGAACGCATCTCCATCGCCGAATCGCGGCTGCGCGGCGCGGCTTTCGGTATAGGTTCCAACAGGTTGCCTTCTGGCCGGTCCATCGTCAATGGTAGGACAAAAGTATCGGCTCAGCTTGATTGTGTGACACATATGACGCCGGCGGGATCGATTACAATATAAAACGAAAGATATCCTGTCCTTCGGCATGAGGCCTCGTTTGGCGACCGATGTCAGCCGGACGATGCGCGCCGGCTCGGCACTGTGAACATCGCCACGATCGACGATCAGGGCCGAAACCGCCACCGCCCTGGCAAAGGGCCGGGAGGCGGAGGCGCGCGCCATCAGGGCGGATTGATCCAACTCTGGGCGGCATTCTGCAATCCACACGGTCTGACCTGAACGAGACTGCGGTCGTTACGACAGCATGGAGTCTCGGCCTTGACCGCGCATTCGACCCAAGACGGAGCGTCGCGACGCGACGTTCTGACCGCCGTCACCGGCCTCGTTGTGGCGGCAGGACTGCCTGCCACGGCCCTTGCCGCCGGCCTCCCATCATCCGAGCACGGGAAACCCCACATGACGACCATCAAGACCAAGGACGGGACCGAAATCTTCTACAAGGACTGGGGTCCCAAGACCGCCCAACCCATCGTCTTCCATCACGGCTGGCCGCTGTCCGCCGATGACTGGGACGCCCAGATGATGTTCTTCCTGCTGAACGGCTATCGCGTCATCGCCCATGACCGTCGTGGTCACGGCCGTTCGACCCAGACCGACACCGGCAACGAGATGGACACCTACGCCGCCGACGTCGCGGCCCTGACCGACCATCTGGACCTGAAGAACGCTGTCCACATCGGCCACTCGACCGGCGGCGGCGAGGTCGCCCGCTATGTCGCCCGCGCCAAGCCGGGCCGCGTCGCCAAGGCCGTGCTGATCGGGGCCGTGCCGCCGATCATGCTCAAGACAGCCGCCAATCCGGGCGGCCTGCCGATGGAGGTGTTCGACGGCTTCCGGGCGGCCCAACTGGCCAACCGCGCGCAGTTCTTCCACGATGTCGCGGCGGGTCCGTTCTACGGCTTCAACCGTCCCGGCGCGAAGGTGTCGCCGGCGACGGTCGAGAACTGGTGGCGTCAGGGCATGATGGGCGGCACCAAGGCCCATTACGACTGCATCAAGGCCTTCTCGGAAACCGACTTCACCGAAGACATGAAGGCGATCGATGTGCCGGTTCTGCTGATGCACGGCGAGGACGACCAGATCGTGCCGATCGCCGACAGCGCCCTGCTGGGGATCAAGCTGTTGAAGAAGGGCACGCTGAAGACCTATCCGGGCTTGCCGCACGGCATGGCCACCACCCACGCCGACGTGATCAATCCCGACATCCTGGCCTTCATCAAGGCCTGATCCGGCTCGAGGCCGAACGCCCGAAGAGCATGGATCCGCCCAGGCGGGTTCATGCTCTTCGCCGCGTCGGTGTTCTGCAGTCTTCTTTTTCAGTCGCGACGGCCTGTCGCTTTGAGGCGCTTAGCCATGACCTACTCATCGAGACTTGACCTGTCCGACCACGTCCGCAAGCAGGCCGTCGCCTTGCTCCAGGCCCGTCTTTCGGACGCCCTGGACCTTGAGGCCCAAACCAAGCAGGCCCACTGGAACGTCAAGGGCATGCACTTCCTGCAACTGCATCAGCTGTTCGACGCCGTTCATGAAGAGGTCGAGGGCTTTGTCGACCTGATCGCCGAGCGCATCACGACGCTGGGCCATATCGCTGACGGACGCGTCCAGTCGACCGCCGCCGCCACGGGGCTGAACGAATATCCGCTGGCCGCCGCGGGCGGCGAAGCCCATCTGCGCGCGCTGGCCGCCTCGGTCGGGCAATTCGCCAAGCTTGTGCGGGCCGATATCGATCTGGCCACCCAGGCGGGCGACGCCGACACCGGCGACATCTTCACCCAGATCTCCCGGGAAATCGACAAGCAGCTCTGGCTGCTCGAGGCGCACCTCTACACGGCGTGATCGTCCGCACCGGATCTGACTGTCTTCTTTCCAGCCCTCCATGGACTTCGAAATGACCTATCGCGCAAAAGGCCTGATCCATCCGGACGAGACGGTCTTCATCTTTGTCGACCACCAGCCGCAGATGGCGTTTGGCGTCGTCAGCATCGACCGCCAGCAACTGAAGAACAACACCGTCGCCCTGGCCAAGACCGCCAAGCTGTTCGGCGCGCCGATCATCCTGACGGCCGTCGAAAGCGAGGCCTTCTCCGGCTACATCTGGCCGGAGCTTCTCGACGTCGTGCAGCAGACGCCGATCGAACGGTCGTCGATGAACAGCTGGGACGCCGAGGCTCTGGTCGAGGCGGTCCGGGCCACCGGCCGCAAGAAGATCGTCATCGCCGCCCTCTGGACCGAGGCCTGCCTGCTGTTCCCGACCCTGTGCGCCCTCGAAGAAGGCTATGAGGTCTATATCGTCACCGACGCCTCGGGCGGCACCTCCGAGGAAAGCCACAACGCGGCGGTGCGGCGGATGGAACAGGCCGGCGCCAAGTCGATGACGGCTGTGACGGTGCTGCTGGAGCTGCAGCGCGACTGGGCGCTTCGCGACACCTACAACGGCGTGATGGAGATCGTTCGCGAGCACTTCGGCGCTTACGGCATGGGCGTCGATTACGCCTACACCATGGTCCACAAGGCGCCGCAACGCGCGGCCTTCCCGCACAAGGTCGAGGGCGCCGTCCCGCACGGCTAGGTCGCCTGTTCTGCTTCCCACGTTTCACAGATCGCCGACGGTGACGCGCAAGCGCGCCGTCGGCGGCGTTTCCCGGGTGTCGCATGTCCTCCGATCTGATCCTGTTCAATGGCAAGCTGACTACGCTTGATCCGGAAAATCCGCGCGCGACGGCTCTGGCGGTCAAGGACGGGCTGATCGCGGCGGTAGGCCCGGACGCCGAGGTCATGGCCCATCACGGTCCCCAGACCCAGGTGATCGACCTCGCCGGGCGGCGTTTGCTTCCGGGGCTGAACGACAGCCACACCCATCTGATCCGGGGCGGGCTGAACTATCTGCTGGAACTGCGCTGGGACGGTGTGACCTCGGTCGCCGACGCGCTCGACATGCTCAAGGCGCAAGTCGCCGTAACGCCGGCCCCGCAGTGGGTGCGTGTGGTCGGCGGCTTCACCGAATATCAGTTCGCCGAGAAGCGGCTGCCGACCCTCGACGAGATCAACGCCATCGCGCCCGAGACGCCGGTGTTCATCCTGCATCTCTATGACCGCGCCCTGATGAACCGCGCCGCGCTGCGGGCCTGCGGCTATGACCGCAACACGCCCGATCCCCCCGGCGGCGAGATCCAGCGCGATGCGGCGGGCGATCCCACGGGCCTGCTGATCGCGCGGCCCAACGCCATGATCCTTTATGCGACCCTCGCCAAAGGGCCGAAACTGGATCCGGCGGATCAGATCATTTCCACCCGTCATTTCATGCGCGAACTGAACCGCCTGGGAATCACCTCGGTGATCGACGCCGGCGGTGGCTTTCAGAACTATCCGGACGACTATCAGATCATCGAGCGTCTCTCCCAGGCGGGGCTGCTGACGGTCCGGATCGCCTACAACCTGTTCACCCAGAACCGCGGCAGGGAACTGGAGGACTTCCAGTCCTGGAGCCGTCTGATCAAGCCCGGGGCCGGCGACGCCATGTTCCGCCACAATGGCGGCGGCGAGATGCTGGTGTTCTCGGCCGCCGATTTCGAGGATTTCCGCGAGCCGCGTCCCGATCTCCCCGACAGCATGGAGGATGAGCTCTATGCCGTGGTGAAACACCTGGCCGAGAACCGCTGGCCGTTCCGGATCCACGGCACCTACGACCAGTCGATCTCGCGCTTTCTGGATGTCTTCGAGCGGGTCAATCGCGAGGTTCCGTTCGACGGCTTGCACTGGATCATCGATCACGCCGAGACCGTCACGCCGCGTAGTCTCGACCGCATCGCGGCCCTGGGCGGCGGCATCGCCGTGCAGCATCGGATGGCCTATCAGGGCGAGGCCTTCGCGGAGCGCTACGGCCATAAGGCGCTGGAACAGACACCGCCGGTGCGCAGGATGCTGGACGCCGGCCTGCCGGTGGGCATGGGCACCGACGCCACACGCGTCGCCAGCTACAATCCGTGGATCGGCCTCTACTGGCTGGTGACCGGCAAGACCGTCGCGGGTATGCGGATGTATCCGCCGCAGAACCGGTTGGACCGTGAAACCGCCCTGCGCCTCTATACCGAAGGCTCGGCCTGGTTCTCGACCGAGGACGGCAAGAAGGGGGCGCTGAAGGTCGGGCAATATGCCGACGTGATCGTGCCCAGCGCCGACCTGTTTTCGGTGGCCGAGGACGAGATCAAGGATCTCGCTTCCATCCTGACGATTGTCGGCGGCAAGGTGGTCCACGCGGCCGCCGATTTCGGGGCCCTGGCGCCGCCGACCTTGCCGGTCAGCCCCGACTGGTCGCCGGTCCGGCGTTTCGGCGGCTATCAGCACGCCAAGCCCAGCCAGGGCCTCAATCGCCTCGCCCTGCAGTCCTGCGGTTGCTCCAGCGCCTGCCAGGTCCATGGTCACGCCCATGGTCAGGCCTACAGCGCTGACGTGCCGGTGGCGTCCCTGCGCGACTTCTGGGGCGTGCTGGGCTGCGCGTGCTGGGCGTGACCATGCGCCCCGCCACGCGTCTGGCCCTGACCTTTCTGGCCGGGTACTGCGACACCGCCACCTTTGTGAAGATGGGCGGGGTCTTCTCAGCCCACGTCACCGGGAACTTCGTCCTGTTCGCCGCGGCCGTGGCGCGAGGCTTGAAGCCGCAGGACTATCTGAAGCTGGCGACCATGCCGGTGTTCATGGTCGCCGTGGTGGTCGCGACCGCGATCTATGTCACCGCCGATGCCAGGAAAGCGCCGGCGGGCAAGGGGCGGGACCGGGGTTTGGTCCGCGTCCTGGGTCTGATCGCTCTGTCGCTCGCCGCCGCGGCCGGCCTTGGCGTATGGGCGCCCGGCGCCGCGATCGCGGTGACCCTGGTGGTGGTGTTCGCCATGGGCATGCAGAACGGCCTGCACCCCTTCAGTCCTGGCGCCATGACGACGGTGATGACCGGGACGGTGACCAACACGCTCTCGCAGATCACCCGGCGCTGGCTTGATCCTACCGCCGGGGAGCCCAAGCGGGGCGAGGTGAGCACCCTGCTGATGATCCTGAACTTCGTCCTGGGCTGCGCCCTGGCGGCCGTGCTGGTCGATCGGCTGGGCTATGGCTGCCTTTTCGTGGCGGCGGTGATCGCCGCCGTCCTGTGGATCACTGAAACCCGGGTGGCCGGAGCGCGCTGAAACCATGGCGACATCGCAATCTCTCAAGGTGGGCCTGGGCCTTCTGCTCGGCTTCTCGATCGGGGTTGGCTGCCGACTGGCGGACATTCCCAGCCCTGCGCCGACGGCGCTGATCGGAGCTCTCCTGGTTCTGGCCATGACCACGGGCTGGACCCTGGTCGACCGGCTTTTCAGCCATCGCCCGAAGGACAGTGAGCCGCTTTGCGGCGGACCGGTCGGAACGCCGCCGGCGAGGGACGCAGAATGATCCCCGCGATTGTTGGAATCCTTCTGGGCCTCACGATTGGCGGCGTTTGCCGCTTCTTCGACCTGCCGTTGCCGGCCCCGCCCAAGTTCGTCGGGGCGCTTCTCGTCGTCGCAATGACGGTTGGTTTTCTTGTTGGAGGCATGATCAGTGTTTAGGCCGCTGCTTTCCACGCTGAACCTTGTCACCGAGCGACTGATCGAGCGCTTTGATCCCAAGCTCTGGTTCGTGCGGTTCCTGATGGCGGCGATGTTCCTTGAGAGCGGCGTCGACAAGCTGCTCCACTGGTCGAACTATCAGGCCGAGGTGGCCGCGCACCATATTCCCCTGCCCAGTCTTGCCCTGTTGATGGCCATGGTGATCGAACTGGTCGGCAGCGCGGCCCTGCTGGCCAATTTCGCTCTGGCTCCAGCCTTGTTGGCGCTGGCCGTCTATACGATCACGGTCAACGTCTTCTATTTCGACTTCTGGGCCCTGTCAGACGCCGCCGCCGTGATGGCGCGGAAGGAATTCCTGAAGAACCTGGCCGTGGCCGGCGGGCTGCTGGCCTACATGTTTGAGGCCCTGAAGGCTCGCTACCCGACCCGGTCCTGAAAAGGGCTGAGGGCTGATCCGTTCGCCCGTCGCGCCAACGGGGCGCTATTCGTCGATATTGATGATGCGGCGGCCGTAGATCCGGGCGTCGACTGAAAACGCGCCAGGCCCCAGAACGCACAGGGCGGCGGCGTTCAGGGCGTGCAGCGCGAACAGCATGTCCAGACCCTTTGCCGAGAGAATGGCCGAGCCGATGGCGGCCATGCAGGCCAGCCCGGCGCTGAAACGCGTCATGGCGCCCATCAGCAGCGACAGGACCGTCGCAGCGATCAGGCCCCAAACCCACCAGGACACCGGTCCCAGAACAAGCGCGGCGACGACAAGAAGCAGCGCGGCGGAAATCCGCAGCAACAGGAGCGCGACCCCTGAAAGGCCCGCAGGAAAGACAAGGAAAAGATCGATCACGCGAAGACCGTCAACCGCCGACAGTCCTGCGGCCACCCCTAACTGGGCTATACTGCCCTCACCCGAATGGGGGTGACGGCGGGTGCGGCGTCATGGATGAGGTGGTCTCGCGCGATGTCGGTTCAATCTCAAAGTCCGTCTTGCAGACAGTCCAGACCGGTCGCCGCCGGTGCGGCGCCTTTGCGCGCCGCCGCCAGACTTCTTGTTCTCCTCTCGATCATCGCCACGCCGGCCCTGGCGCAGGACAAAATCCGAGCTCTCAGCCACTATGACCATACATCCTGGTCGCTACGCCAGGGCGCGCCGCCGGATGTCTGGGCGCTGGCCCAATCGAAGGACGGTTATCTTTGGCTGGGGACCGGCGCCGGCCTCTACCGATTTGACGGCATCCAGTTCGAGAAGATCGCCCTGCCTCGGGCGGAGGTTCAGAGCGGCGATGTCACCGCTTTGTTGGCGCTCCCCAGCGGTGACCTCTGGATCGGCTACATGGGCGGGGGCGCCACCCTTCTCAGGGACGGCTCTTTCACGCACTATCAGGAAGGATTTCCCAACGGGGCCACCACCCAGATTGTCCAGGATCTCGACGGGGTTCTGTGGGCGGGCACCTATAGCGGCGGACTGGCCAGGTTCGCCGGTGGGCGATGGCGCGAGGTCGGCGCATCGATGGGCTTCCCCCGCGTTCCGGTCTATGCGCTGGCCGTGACGGACGATGGAACGCTGTGGATCGCGGCGGCGTCCACGTCGCTGGGCAAGTTCAGCAACTCACGGCTGATGTACCTGAAACGCGGCGCATCGCGTTTCCAGTCGCCAAAGAGCGGCGCGAACTCTCCGCGCACCTTCGCCCGGGCGCCCGACGGCAAGACCTGGGTTTCCACGGACAAGGGCGGCCTCTATCCGCTGGAAGCCGCGCCCCAGGGGCTGCCGATGCAGCCCCTTCAACGGATGGTTTTCGACGGCTCGGGTTCGTTGTGGGGGACAAAAAGGGGCAAGGGGGTCTTCTACATCCGGCCTCAGCCGTCGGCGGATGGCCGAATGGGCGGTCCGTCGCTGGTCGAGCATTTCGGACGTCGGGACGGGCTTTCCTCGGACATCGCGGCCTCGGTGCTGGAAGACCGCGAGGGGAATATCTGGATCGGCACCAATCAGGGGCTCGACCGGTTCAGGCCCGCCAAGATCGTGCCGGAAACCGCGATCACCGACACATCGCCGGAGGGCTATCTGGCCGCCGTCGGCCCGGACCGGACACTCTATATTACCGCAGGCCGGCAGGTGTATCGGCTTGAGCCTGGCAAGGCCTTGCAGCCTCTGTTCAAGGTTTCCGACATGCTCAAGACCTTGATCGTCGGGCAGGATGGCGCGGTCTGGGCGGGCACCGAGGCCGGCCTCCAGCGCTATAGCCAGGCTGGGCTGCGCCACGTAACCCTGCCGGTTGGCGCGCGAAACGGTGTGGTGCTGTCGAGCACCGAAGATCTGCAGGGCGCGCTTTGGATTGTGGTCAAGCGCCGCGGGCTCTTTCGGCGCGATCAGAGCGGTTGGACCGCCGTCCCGCTTCCCCCTGCCTTGGCCGGCGCGGAGGTCACCCAGGTGACGTCGGACCGCGCTGGCGGTGTCTGGATCGTGTATGAAAAGGGCGTCGTCGTTTGGCGGCGCCGGGACGGTGCGGTCCGTGTGTTCACGGCCGCCGACGGACTGAATGTCGGCGACATACAGATCCTGGTTCCCAACGATAAGGGCGCCCTCATCGGCGGTGATCTGGGTCTGGCCTATTTCGACGGCCACACCATGCGCAGCTTGGGCAGCGAGCGTATTCCTGAACTCGATCGGGTGACCGGGATTGCCCAGACCGACGATGGAGAGACCTGGCTAAACGGCATACGGGGCGTGGTCCGTGTGAACACCCAGGCGCTCTATCGCGCCATGGGTGGGGGGGCAGCCCCAGCCTATGAGGTTCTGGACGTCCGTGATGGACTGCCGGGACCGGGTCAGCAGAATTCAAATGTCAGCACGCTTGTTGAAGTTCCCGACCGTCGCCTTCTGCTCCTGACCAATCAGGGGATCGGCTGGATTGACCGGTCCCGTATCAAGGGAAACACCCTGGCGCCGCCGGTGGTGATTTCGGCCGTGATCGCGGGCGGCAAGACCTATGGCGCCGGAGCCCGACTGCCGGCCGGAACCTCGGCGATACAGATCAATTTCACCGCGCTCAGCCTGGCCAATCCGGAACGCAATCAGTTCCGGTACCGTCTGGACGGGATCGACAAAGACTGGATCAATCCCGGCAGTCGTCGCGAGGCCTTCTACACCAAGCTCGGCCCGGGCCCGTACAGGTTCCACGTCATTGCCTCGAACGGCGACGGGGTCTGGAACAGGACGGGCGCGGAAACCCAATTCACCATCGCGGCGACCTTTTTCCAGACGCCCTGGTTCTACGGTCTTTGCATCGCCCTGGTGTCCCTGTTCGGGTGGGCGATCTATCGCCTGCGCATCCAGTATCTTTCCGATCGCATTCGCAGCCGGATCGAAGCCCGGCTGATGGAGCGCGAACGTATCGCTCGGGAGCTGCATGACACGTTGCTGCAGAGCATTCAGGGGCTCATGCTGCGGTTTCGCGCCGTGGCCGGCCGTCTTCCGCAGGACGATGTCCTGCGGCGCGAAATGGACACGTCTCTGTTGCGGGCCGAGGAGGCCCTGGTGGAGGGGCGCGAGCGTGTGCAGGATCTGCGAACGCCGCGGGCGGCGCCTGATCTGGCGGGCTTCTTCGCGCTGACGGCCGAGCGGCTGGCGCCGGATCACCCCAGCAAGGTGCGGGTTCTGAGCGAAGGCAGGGCGCGTCAGCTGCATCCCCTGGTCGCGGACGAACTGGCGCGCATCGGCGAGGAGGCGCTTTGTAACGCCTTCAAGCATGCCCAGGCCCGTACGATCGAGGTGGGTGTCAATTTCGGGTCGCGGTTGATGACCTTGCGGATCTTCGATGACGGCAAGGGCATCGCGCCGGAGATTCTCGAGGCCGAGGGACGGGAGGGGCATTTTGGCGTCCGCGGCATGCGGGAGCGCGCCGAGCGCATCGGCGGCGTCCTGACCTTGGCCAGCGGAAAGGGCCTCGGCACCGAGGTGACCGTGACCGTTCCGGCCAAACTCGCCTATGTCGGTCATGGATTGTTTCGGCGAGGCCCTCTGCTGGGCGGAATTCTGGGGCTTGGAAACGGATGATCTCAGACACCGCAGGTCGCGACAATCGCATCCGCGTCTTGGTCGTGGACGACCATCCCCTGCTACGGGAGGGGATCGCCGCCGTGCTCGGGATCGAACCGGACATGGAACTGGTCGGCCAGGCGACGTCGGGAGAGGAAGCCCTGGCCCTGATCGGGCCCCTGCGGCCTGACGTGACGCTGATGGATTTGCAGATGCCCGGTCTGGGCGGTCTTGAGACCATCGGCCTGATCCGCAAGGAGCGTCCCAACCATCGCATCCTGGTGCTGACGACCTATGGCGGCGACGCGCATGCCTACCGGGCGCTCAAGGCCGGCGCCGTGGGGTTCATGCTCAAGAGCGCCTTGCATCGGGAGTTGCTGGACGCCATCCGGACGGTTCACGCCGGACGACGCTATGTGCCTTCAGCCATCGCCGATGAAATCTTCGCCCACCTTTCCTCCGAACTTCTCAGCGAGCGGGAGCTGGAAGTGCTGCGGCTGGTGGCGACCGGCGAGGCCAACAAGGGCGTCGCGCGGCGGCTCGAGATATCGGAACAGACCGTCAAGGCGCACCTGAAGAACATCTTCGCCAAGCTTGAGGTCACTGACCGCACCCGCGCCGTGACGGTCGCCGCGCGTCGAGGGATCATCGATTTGTGAGGATCCGGAACGGCTGGATCCCTCAGGCTTGCCCCTGACTATCGGCTGGCCGGTGGCGACGTCGCCAGGCGTTTGGCGGCGCCCCGACCAGACGGTTGAACAGTCGGGTAAGGTGAGGTTGATCCGCCAGGCCGCAATCGATGGAGATTTCGGCGATCTGCAAGTTTGTCGACGTTAGAAGGTGCTTGGCCCGCTCCACGCGGCAGTGAATGACATATTGGGAGAAGGTCTGGCCAAAGGTCAGCTTGAACGCCCGCGAGAAGTAGCTGGCGCTGAGTTGGGCCTGCTTTGCGGCGTCGTCGATCCGCAGACTTTCGGACAGGTTGGCGCGGATATAGTTGTCCACGCGCTTCGCCTGCCAGGTGGCCAGGCCGCCGCGATCGGTCCGGGGCTTGCGATGGGCCACGGCGATCAGCGAGTAGGCCTGCTCGATGCATCTGCGAGCCGATGCCCCATCCCGCTCGAAGGTGGACAGGGCGCTATTGAGCAAATGCTCAAGAGCGGCATGGTCGACCCGGGCGTCTGAGTGTTCGCTTTTCTCAAGATACGCCATGGCCCACTCCTCTGTCAGCTCGACAGACCGTGCGAGCCGAGTGACGGCGGTTTTCAACACGGACGGTGATGCGTCGCGGCGAAAACGATCAGATTGAAGCGGTAGGATGAGGGGTATTCTGCGCTGCAGCATGCGCCAAGAGAGTAGGGAGGCTATCACCCAAAAGGGTGGCCCCCCGGGCCTGCGGGCAATGCAGGAGGGCGAAGGGCGTTAAGGTCGCGATTCCGGGTCAGTCGCCCTTGGGCTCAACGGGGCCCAGGGTCTGGGGCCAGCCTGCGTCAGCGCCCTGAAACACCAGGGTGCGGGTTACGCCCAGGCGGCGGATGTTCACCTGGTTGACCTCGTCGCCATAGACGTCGCCAAACATGGTTGCGCGCACCTCGATGGCGGCGCGCACGTCGTCCGGGGGCGCCTTCCCTGCGTACTCAAACCGCACCTCGTCCGCGCCCAGGGTCATGTCCGTCAAGGTCAGATCGATCGTGTGGCTGTTCACGCTGACGCTGAAGGTCTGCAGCATATACGCCTTCAGGGCGTCCACGGCGTCGGGGTCGTCGAGGCTGGTCTGGGCGTCCGGCGCGATCAGGGCCAGGGCCGGCTCGGCGTCGTGCGTCGAGATCCGGTGGCTGACCTTGATCGCGCCAGTCTTGGCGTCCAACTCCACGACGCTCAGCGCGCCGTGGCCGCGATGCGCGGCCGCCGGGAGCGGCGCGAGCCCAAGGCTCGCCGCTAAGAGGATGGCGGCCGCGCGGGCGATCACTTGGAGTCTTCGTCCTTCTTGGGCGCGGGAGCCTCGAGGGTCCCCAGGCCGCCGGGCTCGACCTTGAGATTGGCGTCCTTCATGCGGTTCGTCGTCTCCCGCGGCTTCTGGATCTTCAGCGTCGTGGGGGTGATGGTTCCCGTATAGACGTTGTTGCCGCGATCGGCGTCGGCGGTCTCCCACAGCGGATCGATCTGGGCGGCCTTCAGGTCCTTGGTCGAAACATATTGCCACGTGACCTGCTTGGCGCTCTTGCGCCAGATTTCGGCCGGGATGCGCACGGTTTCGCTCGTGCCGTCCGCGAAGTCCATTTTCAGGATGACCGGCATCACCAGGCCGCCGATGTTGCGGAAGGTGAAGCGATAGAGGTTGTCCTTCAGGTCCTGGGCCGCCTGTTCCTCGGGCGTGAGGTCCTCGCGCGCGGTCTTGGCCTTCTTGCGGGCGCTGTCGAACACCGAGAACTCGTCGGTCTCATCGTAGAAATCGCGGACCTTGGGGTCTCGCTCGATGACGGTCGGCTGCTTGTTGTTGGCGGCGGTGAGCGACTTCGGTTCCGTGTCGCTCTCCGTCTTGCGGACGCCGGCTTCAAGGTCGGGATCGCCGCTGTCGATGCGCGCCTTGACGATCTTGTCCAGGGCGATGTCGACGTGGTCGGTCGAGTAGAACCAGCCGCGCCAGAACCAGTCCAGATCAACGCCGGATGACTCTTCCATGGTGCGGAAGAAGTCGTATGGCGTGGGGTGCTTGAAGCGCCAGCGGTTGGAATATTCCTTGAAGGCCCGGTCGAACAGCTCGCGGCCCATGATCGTCTCGCGCAGGATCACCAGGGCGGTCGCCGGCTTGGAATAGCCATTGGGGCCAAACTGGATCACCGAGTCCGACTGGGTCATCAGCGGCACCTGGTCCTGGCTGACCATGTACTCGACGATGTCCTTGGGTTCGCCGCGCCGTGAGGGGAACTTCTTGTCCCACTGCACCTCGGCCTGGAACTCCAAGAAGCTGTTGAGGCCCTCGTCCATCCAGGTCCACTGGCGCTCGTCGGAATTGACGATCATCGGGAAATAGTTGTGGCCGACCTCGTGGATGACCACGCCGATCAGCCCGTACTTGGCGCGTTCGGTATAGGTGAGGGCGCCGGTCTTCTTGTCCTTCACCGGCCGGGGGCCGTTGAAGCTGATCATCGGATATTCCATCCCCCCGACCGGGCCGTTGACCGACTGGGCCACCGGATAGGGGTAGGCGAAGGTGAAGTCCGAATAGACCTTCAGGGTGTGGGCGATCGACTTGGTCGAATAGGCGTCCCAAAGCGGGCGCGCTTCCTTGGGGAAGAACGACATCGCCATGACCACGGGATAGGCGGCGTCGCCTTCCTGTTTCACGCCCAGGGCGTCCCAGACGAACTTGCGCGAGCTGGCCCAGCCAAAGTCACGCACATTGCTGGCCTGGAAGATCCAGGTCTTCTGGGTGGTGGCCTTGCCCTTTTCGGCCGCCGCGGCCTCGTCGGGCGTGACGACATAGACCGGCTCGCTGGCGGTGCGGGCCTTGGCCAGGCGGTCGCGCTGGGCGGCGCTCAGCACGGAGCCCGGATTTTGCAGGACGCCGGTGGCCGAGACCACGTGGTCGGACGGCGCCGTCAGGGCGACGCGGTAGTCGCCAAACTCCAGGGTGAATTCGCCGGCGCCGAGGAAGGCCTTGTTGTGCCAGCCCTCATAGTCCGAATAGACGGCCAGGCGCGGGAACCACTGGGCCCCCTCATAGATGCAGTTGCCGTCCTCGCCCTTGCCGGTGAAGCACTCATAACCGCTGCGGCCGCCGACGACCTTGTTCTCGACCATCGGCAGCGACCATTCGATCGTGAGCTTGGTCTCGCCGCCATTGGCGCGAACCGCCGTCGGCAGATCGACGCGCAGGAGCGTGTCGACCACGGTGAACTTCAGCGCGCGGCCCTGGGCGTCCTTCACCGATTTGATGGTGAAGCCGCCTTCCCAGTCCTTGAGGCGCTGGATGCGGCGCACCTGGCCCAGGCTGATGCTGTCGCCCGAGACGGTCTCGGTCAGCCTGCTGATCGAGTCGCGCTTGTAGTCCTGGTCCAGCAGCAGCCACAGATAGGGCAGGCTGTCGGGCGAGTTGTTGCGATAGGTGATCGTTGCCTGACCGGTGAGCAGCTTGCTGTCTTCGTCCAGCCGAACGGCGACGTCGTAGTCGACCTTCTGCTGCCAGTAGCGATAGCCGGGCGCGCCTGAGGCGTTGCGATAGTCGCTGGGGGCGGGCCAGTCTTCACCTTCCAACTGGCGGAACTTGTCGTCGAACGGCGCCTTGGTTTGCTTGATGGCGTCAGCCTGCGCGCCGGAAACAAATGATGCGGCGAGCGCGGCTGCGATGACGCCGGCCACGGCGTAGCGAATGGAACGCTTAGACAAGTGCAAAAATCCCCTCGGACACAGAACCCGGATGAAACCCCAGGGGGAACTTGGCCATAGATGAAGGGAAAATCACCCCATTTCTGTCGTGAAAGGTCAGAAATTGATCTTCAATCCCGCCCTCAGAGCGCGAGGTTCGACCGGATGGAAGTGGATGTCGTCGATCCCGCCGGTCGGCTCGGACGGCAGGCGCGAGGCGTAGACATAGGCGATGTCGTCGCGTTGGCTGTTGGTCAGGTTGAGCACCTCGACCATCAGGCTGACCGACCCGAAGCCTTGGACGAATAGCGCATTGACCAGGCTTGTCGGCCTTGAGCGCACCGAATTGTCCTCGATCAGCGGTGCGGCGCCGAGGCGGCGATAGGTGAGCGACAGGGTCGAGGCCTCGCCCAGCATCCAGCTGGCGCCGCCGCTCAGCACGGAACCGACCGCATTGGGGATATGGTCGCCATTGGTGAACCGGGCGTGGGTCCCGGCGTAGGAGGCGGTGACGTTCAGGCGCGCGGTCGGCCGCCAGTCGGCCAGAAGCTCCACGCCCTTGCGCCGGGTCGCGCCGCTCGCTTCGGTGAATCCGGCGTCGCCGACATAGACGAGTTCGGAATCGACGTGCAGCGCCCAGGCCGCCGCCGTCAGGGTGAGACCCTCGACCTTCCAGCGCAGTCCCAGTTCCGCGCCGTCCGACGGCGACAGCAGCGGGGCGGGCTGAGCCGGGTCACCGGTGACGGGGTCAACGGTGATCACCGCCCCTCGGGCGTCGTTGGAATGGAAGCCGCGACCGGCGTCGGCATAGAGTTCGAAACGCTCTGAAGCCCGCCAGGCCAGGGCCAGCTTGGGGCTGAGCAGCACATCACTGACCGCGCCGGCGTTGCGCGGATCTCCGGCCTGGACGTCCGCGCCCATGGCGTCGGCGCGCAGACCCAGGGTGGCGTCGAGCTTGCCGAAACGCTTGCTGGCCTCGCCCCACATCGCGGTCGACCATTCGGTCAGGGAATCCTGGCGGACGACCTCGCGGCGCGCCCGGGCGGTCGTCCGGTAGAGGCCGACCTTGCCGATGTCGTCGATCCGGGCCGAAACGCCGGTTCGGGCGCTCCAGCCCTGGCCGAGGCGCCAGCGCTTGGTCAGCGAACCGCCGTAAATCCAGCGCTCGTCGAGCTGTTCGAACTGGTCGCCGTTGACCGGGTCGTCGAGGAAGTAGGTAAAGTTTGAAAACAGATCCAGCTTGTAGCGCTGGACATACACCACGGTGTCCAGGCCCTTGAGAAGGTCACGCCGGCGCGCCGAAAGAAGATAGCGCGAGGTTTCGCCGCCGTCGGTTGCATCCACCGCGTCCAGCCGGTCCAGCTGCCCGCTCTCGACCGCACGACGGGGGATCTGGTCGGTAGCGTTCCAGTCGGCTCCGTAGGCGAGGGCGGTCAGGGACCAGCCGCCGACGACAGCCCGGCCCATGAGGTTGGCCTTGCGCAGATCTTCGGGCGCAGACCATGGACCCTGAGCGCTGGAGACGTCTGCGGCGACCATGACGTTCGGGCTCAGGGCCTTGGAGCCCACACCGCGAAAATAGGCGTTCTCGCCGGTCCAGGCCTGCAGGCCGTCGCCATGCAAGTGGTCGGCGGTCTCGAAGGCCACGGCGGCGGCCGTGGCGAAATCGCCGTTCTCGGCCGAGTAGGGCCCCTTCTTGAAGGCGACGTCGTGGACGAACTCCGGCGTCAGCATGTTGAGGTCCAGATAGCCCTGACCATGGCCGTGCGAGGGCAGGTTCAGCGGTACGCCGTCGAGCGAGGCGGCGAGGTCTGTCCCGTGATCCAGGTTGAAGCCGCGCAGGAAGTACTGATTGGCCTTGCCGGCGCCGGAGTGCTGGGTCGCCGCCAGGCCGGGCACGACTTCGATCAGTTCGCCGGGACGCAGCAGCGGTCGCACGGCGAAGTCGGCAAAGGCCACCCGACCCTCGCTGGCCGAAACGGCGCGGCCAAGCTCATTGGCGCGCTTGCCCCAGACCGAGACCGCCTCGACCTCCTGGGCCCGAGCCAAGGCGGGCGCGCAGGCGGCCAGCAAAGAAAGCACAAGTCGTGTACGTCGCCCCATCCCGCCTCTTTAGGGGCTCGGTCAAATCAAGCCAAGCCAGGCGCGGCGCGCAAAACGGAGAAGCGGAAGCAGCTCCTCGGTGAGGGATCGCCAGGCTTGTCAGGCGCTCAGGGTCAATCGTTCAAATGCAGACGCCGGTTGATCGTCAGGGCCACCAGCGTGCAGAGCGCGCCCGAGGCGAGGTAGAACCCGATCGCCGGCAGGCCAAAGCGGCTGGCCAGGCCCAGCGCCGCCAGCGGCGCAAAGCCGGCCCCGATCAGCCATGACAGGTCGGAGGTCACGGCGGCGCCGGTATAGCGATAGCGTTTGGAAAAGTTCGAACTCACCGACCCTGCGGCCTGGCCAAACGACAGGCCCAGAATGGCGAAGCCCACCAGCAGGTAGATGGCTTCTCCGGTCGGACCGCCGGCCAGCAGGCGCGGGGCCAGCAGGCTGAAGGCGCCGATCAGCAGGGCGCTCAGCGCCAGTTGGTTGCGACGATTGATCCGGTCGGCGATCCAGCCTGACGCCATGATGCCCAGGATGCCGACACAGGCGCCGACCATCTCGATCCGCAGGAAGTTCACCACCTGCTCGTCTGTGTACAGCGCGACCCATGACAGCGGGAACACCGTCACCAGATGGAACATGGCGAAGGTGGCCAGGGGGGCGAAGGCGCCGATCAGCACATTGCCGCCCTCGGCGCGCATCAGCTGGATCACCGAGACCGGACGCAGCTCGCGGCTTTCGAACATCGCGCCGAAGTCCTCGGTGGCCACGATGCGCAGGCGGGCGAACGTCGCGCCCTATTTCGTCGATGCGGACGCTACGCCCAATCCCGGCGGCTGGCCGTTGGGCGGTCTGACAGTCATCCGCTTCCCAAACAGCCATCTCGTCTATGCCTTCACCTGGTTTGGTCTGGCCCTGATGACGGCGGCGGCGGGCGCCTATCTGGTCATCGATGAGCGCCGCGCGCGGCGCGCCGTGCTAGAAGCCTGATGATGCAATCCACAGCGCGGTTGATCCTGGACGGAACGGCGTCGTGGCTGTCGGGCGTTCGGGCGGCGACCAACGCCACGGCCCCGGCCGACGCCACGGCGCGGCAGAACATGCTGCAGCTGATCCACCTGCGCTGGATCGCGGTGGCCGGCCAGGTCGCGACGATCCTGCTCGTCCACTACGGGTTCGGCTTTGCTCTGCCGCTGGGCGCCATGGTGGGCGTCCTGGCCGCCCTGGTGGCCTTGAACCTGCTCAGCCTGCAACGCTTGAAGCGCCCTCAGCCCCTGGGCCGCAACGCCCTGTTCCTGGCCCTGGCCTTCGACGCCCTGGCCCTGACCGCCCAGCTCTCCTTGAGCGGCGGCGTGACCAATCCCTTCACGCTGCTCTACCTCTTGCACGTCATCCTGGGCGCGGTGTTGCTGGAGGCTTGGGCGACCTGGGCGATCGTGGGGCTGACCAGCCTGTGCTTCCTGGGCCTGACCAATCTCTATCGGCCGATCTCGGCGCCCGGCCTGGCGGACCGGGACTTTTTCCGCCTGTTCATTCTGGGCCTGGTGATCGGTTTCGTCATCGACGCCATCCTGCTGGTGGTCTTCATCGGGCGCATCAACGCCAATCTCAGGGGGCGCGACGATCGCCTGGCCGATCTGCGCCAGCGCGCCGCCGAAGAGGATCACATCGTCCGCATGGGTCTGCTGGCCTCCGGCGCCGCGCACGAACTGGGCACGCCCCTGGCCACGCTGGACGTGATCCTCAGCGACTGGCGACGCATGCCGGTATTCGCCGCCGACCCCGAACTGGCCCAGGAACTGGAGGACATGCGGGCCGAGGTTCTGCGGTGCAAGACCATCGTCACGGGCGTGCTGCTGTCGGCGGGCGAAGCGCGGGGCGGCGAACAGCACGTGACGACGCTGAGCGGTTTCATGGACGAAGTGGTCGGCGACTGGCGAAACAGCCGCGCCGGCGACGGCCTGGCCTATGAGGCCGACCTGCCGTCCGGGGTCTCGATCGTCTCGGATTCCGCACTCAAGCAGGTGATCCACAACGTGCTCGACAACGCCGCCGAAGCCTCGCCCAACGGAGCGAAGATCGGGGCGCGGGTCGAGGGTGGCGACCTCATCATCCTCGTGGAGGACGAAGGGCCGGGTTTCGAGCCGACCGCCCTGTCTGATTTCGGCAAGCCCTACAACTCGTCCAAGGGCAGGGCCGGCGGCGGACTGGGCCTGTTTCTTGTCGTCAACGTCGTCCGCAAGCTGGGGGGCGCGGCCAAGGCGGCCAACCGCTCGAGCGGCGGCGCGCGCGTGACCTTGACCCTCCCTTTGGCCTCCTTGCGGATCGAGGCGTCAAAATGAGCGATGACCGTCGCCTGATCCTCATCGAGGATGACGCCAAGTTCGCGGGGGCGCTGAAGCGTTCTTTCGAGCGGCGGGGTTTCGCCGTTGTCCACGCCCAGGGCCTCGAAACCGCGCGCGATCTGCTGGCGGATTTCTCGCCCCGGTACGCCGTGGTCGACCTCAAGCTTGCGGGTGAATCGGGCCTGGCCTGTGTCCGGGCGCTGCATGCCCATGATCCGGAGATGCTGATCGTCGTCCTGACCGGCTTCGCCAGCATCGCCACGGCGGTCGAGGCCATCAAGCTGGGCGCCTGCCACTACCTCGCCAAGCCCTCCAATACCGACGACATCCTGGCCGCGTTCGACAAGGCCTCGAGCGGGGATGCAAGTGCGCCGATCGTCGAACGTGCGACGTCGATCAAGACCCTGGAATGGGAGCGTATCCACCAGACCCTGGTGGAGACCGACTTCAACATCTCCGAAACCGCCCGGCGCCTGGGCATGCATCGGCGGACGCTGGCGCGGAAACTTGAAAAGCGCAGGGTGTCGTAGAGCCGGCGGTAGCTGAAGCGCCCGCGATCGCGGGCGCGACAAGTGGCTCATCGGCCCCTGTGCGGAGGCCGAGGCGCCGGTCGGGGGATAGCCCCGCCGGCGCCGTTCCTGTCGATGGACGTTGGCTAGTGATCCACGGTGGCGCTGACGCCAATACCCGTTTCGGACCGAACCAACTGTTCGCTGAAGCCGTCGCGATCCACGACCGACCTTGGGCTCCGGTCAAGGACGGAGAAGAGCCATATGCCCAAGAACCCGGCCGTCATGGAGAACAGGGCGGGTGAGGTGAAAGGAAATATCGCCTTGTCGTGCCCCAAGGCTGTCACCCAGATCGATGGCGAGAGGATCATCAGCACCAGGGCGGTGGTCAGGCCCAGGAAACCGCCAATGACGGCGCCGCGGGTCGTGCAGCCTTTCCATAACAAACCCAGCAGGAGGACGGGAAAGTTGCCCGACGCCGCAAGGGCGAAGGCCAGGGAGACCATGAAGGCCACGTTCTGCTTCTCGAACAGGATGCCCATCACGACCGCGATCAGGCCCAGGACCACGGTGGTCGCGCGTGACACGCGCAGCTCGTCACGAGACGTGGCCGCGCCGTGCTTGAACACCGTCGCATAGAGATCATGGGAAATCGCCGAAGCGCCCGACAGCGCCAGGCCTGCGACCACGGCCAAAATGGTGGCGAAGGCCACGGCGGAGATGAAGCCGAGGAAGATGTTGCCCCCGACCGCCTGCGCCAGGTGGATCGCGGCCATGTTTCCGCCCCCTCTCAAGCCGCCTTCGAGCGTCAGAAACGCTGGATTGCTGGCGACAAGAACGATAGCGCCAAAGCCGATGATAAAGGTCAGGACGTAGAAATAGCCGATCCAGGTCGTCGCCCACAGAATGGACTTGCGGGCTTCGCGCGCGTCGGGAACCGTGAAAAAGCGCATCAGGATATGCGGCAGGCCGGCTGTGCCGAACATCAGCGCCATTCCAAAGGAAATGGCCGAGATCGGATCCTTCAGGAAGCCGCCCGGGCCCATGATTGCGTCGCCCAACCGCGCGGCCTCTTGCGGATTGGCGCCCGCCTTGGCGGCCAGTTGAGTCTTCACCTCAATCGCCTGGGCGAAGAGCGCATCTGGCGAAAAGCCGACCGAGGCCATCACCATGAAGGCCATGAAACTCGCGCCGCCCAGCAGCAGTACGGCCTTGGTGATCTGCACCCAGGTTGTGGCGGTCATGCCGCCAAACAGCACATAGAGGATCATCAGGACGCCAACCACGCCCACGGCGTAGCGATAGGGCAGGCCAAACAGCAGCTGGATCAGTTGCCCCGCCCCGACCATCTGAGCGATCAGGTAGAAAATCACGACAATCAGGGTGCTGGACGCGGCGAAGGTTCTCACCGGCGCCTGGGCGAAGCGATAGGACGCGACGTCACCGAAGGTGAAGCGGCCCAGATTGCGCAGTTTTTCGGCCATCAGAAACATCAGGATGGGCCAGCCGACCAGGAAGCCGATCGAATAGATCAGCCCGTCATAGCCATCGGTGAAAATCTGGGCCGAAATACCCAGGAATGAGGCGGCTGACATGAAGTCGCCGGCGATGGCCAATCCGTTCTGGAAGCCCGTAACCTTGCCTCCGGCGGTGTAAAAATCCGACGCGGTCTTGGTCCGACCCGCGGCCCAGCGGGTGATCCACAGGGTGAGCGCCACGAAGGCTGCGAAGATGGCGATGGCGGTCCAGTTGAGCGGCTGACGTTGGGCTTGGCCGTCCAGACCGGCGGCCGAGGCGACGCTTGCGAGCGGCAGGCTGGTCAGGGCGACCATCCAGGCGAGGGGGCGCCAACGGCTCATCGCGAAGCCCTTTCGACGATCTGGCGGGTCAGTCGGTCGAACTCACCATTGGCGCGCACGACGTAGACACCGGTGATCAGCACGGTGAAGGCGATCAGCGCCAGGCCCACCGGAATGCCGATGGACATCGCGCCGGCTCCGACCTTGTGGGCCATGATCGATTTGTCGAAAGCGATCACGCCAATATAGCCAAAATAGGCCACCAGCATCGCAACCGTCAAAACCCAACGCAGGCGGCCGCGTCGCGCCACCAGCCTTTGAAACTCGGGGTCGTCGAGCACTCTATCCAAAACTCTGGGGTCCATGCGTGTGTCGCTCATGAACGGGCCTCCCTGTTCTTTTCAAGAGATGTAGCGCGACGAAGTGCGAATGAGCAAACGATTGCTTTAAGCCTGGGAATAGGCCTAAAGGATTCGAGGCGGAAGGCTCCCCGCAGAGGGATCCGCCGCCTGCCAACGACAATCTAGGGGGAGGTCTGGGTGAAAAATCGATTGCCTATAATCGCCGTGCAAGGTCGTGGAACCGGAGCGATCGGTCAGAACCCTGCGGCCACTCAGCCGATCCCTGGTCCGGGATTTGAAGGCCGGCGGCATCGTCTCCGCGGTCTGGATCGAAAAAAGGCGATCCGATCGATGGTCGGGTTGGGAGCTGTCGCGATCGCGACGATGATGGCTCTGAGCTTGACCCAAGAGGCCGCTCACGCGGCCGGCCTTGATGTCAGCGCTCAAGGCGCGGTGACTATCAATGGTCTGACTGTGCCGCTGTCAGACCGCACCAGTCCCGAGGCGCAGGCCTATGTCCGTCACATTCTTGTTGATCGCCCCTTCGCCGGCGGCCCCAGCGCCACTGCGGACATCGCCGGATATCGCCGTCGGCAAGATGAGATCATGGAGACCTTCCTCACGCCGATCCGAGCGCGTTACGCCGTCAATGTCGAGGCGCGGCGCATCGGCGGGGTGCTCACCGACGTCGTCACGCCGGCCCATGGCGTGGCGCCGGACAATGCCCATCGTGTGCTGATCAACATCCACGGCGGCGGCTTTCTATCGGGGGCCCACAGCGCGGCGCTCGTCGAATCCATCCCGATCGCGGCCACGATGGGCATCAAGGTGGTCAGCGTCGATTATCGCATGAGCCCCGAGGTCAAGTTCCCCGCCGCGTCCGAGGACATCGCGGCCGTCTATGCTGAAATGCTCAAGACCTACCAGCCATCTCAGATCGGTATCTATGGATGCTCGGCGGGCGGCATGTTGGCGGGGCAGGCGATCGGGTGGTTCCAGGCCAACGATCTGCCTCGCCCAGGGGCTATCGGCGTCCTCTGCGCGTCGCTGGGCAAATTGGTCAGCGGCGACTCCGCCTATCTGGCCGGCCCGCTCAACGGCTTTCCTGCGCCGCCGCCGGCGCCCGTGCAGGGGCGACCCCACGGCGGCATGACCTTCGCCTATCTCGCCGACGTCGCCGACGATGACCCGCGCGCCTATCCCGAGATGTCGCCGGCGCTGCTGGCGAGCTTTCCGCCAACGCTGCTGATCACCGGAACCCGGTCCATGGAACTGAGCGCGGCGACCTATTCCCACAACCAGTTGGTCAAGGCCAAGGTCGATGCGCGGCTGCACGTTTGGGACGGTCTGGCCCATGCCTTTCTCTACAATAGTCAATTGCCGGAATCTCGCGAGGCCTACGACGTCATCGCGGACTTCTTCGACAAGACGCTTTCTCATTAATTTGACAGCCTGGTGCAAGACATGTGGAAGTCATTCATCACAGCCGCCTTTGTTGGCGGTCTTCTTTGCGGGGCTGTTGGCAACGCCGCCGAGACGACGAACGACAAACCGGTAGCCGCCGCGCCACAGACCGGTGAGCGCTGGGTCAGTTCATGGGGAACGGCCCTGGAGCTTACCCCGCCACCTGTCCTTAATACGCCTCGGCCGCCCCCCAGCGTCTTCAAGGCCATGGCGTCCATGCCGCGGCCAATCCTTCCCTATCCCGATAGGTTGGCCGACCAAACCGTCCGCATGATCCTGCAGACAAGCCTGGGCGGAAAAGCCGTCCGCATACAGCTTTCCAACGCCCAGGGGCGCTCCCCTTTGATCATCGCCGCCGCGCATATCGCGATCCGAGCCCAGGACGCCGCGATCGTCCCCAGTTCCGACCGCGTCGTCAGCTTTGGCGGCAAGGCGACTGTGACGATTCCGCCGGGGGCGATGATCGTCAGCGACGCCATAGCTCTGCCCGTGTCGGCGGGGCAGGAACTGGCGGTGTCGCTCTATGTTCCGGCCCAGACCGAAGGCCTGACGGTCCATCCCGTCGGCCTAAATCCCACCTACATCACAAGCGGCGACACGACTGGTGCGACGACGCTAGAGGCGCCCAATGTCGTGCGGTCCTACTTCTGGCTCGCGGGTGTGGAGGTCCTGGCCGACAACCCCCGGGGCGTTATCGTGGCGTTCGGCGACTCGATCACCGACGGCTTCGCCACGACGCCGGGCGCGCACGCGACATGGCCCGAAGTCCTGGGGCGAAGACTGCGCGCCGATTCCCAAACTCAAGGGTGGGGCGTCATCAATGTCGGCATTTCAGGCAATCGCCTTCGACGGGACGGCGCGGGCGCCAGCGCGATGGCCCGGTTTGATCGTGATGTGTTGAGCCGGCCGGGCGTGCGGTGGATCGTTCTGCTTGAGGGGGTCAACGACATCAACATGACAGTGATGCCCGGATCGCCGCTCGCCGAGCACACGACCGCCGAGCAGATCATCGATGGCTACAACCAGTTCATCGAGAAGGCCCACCTGCATGGCATCAAGGTGATGGGCCTGACCATCATGCCCACGGAGGGCGTGTGGCTGCACACGCCGGAAGGCGAAGCGATGCGCCAAGCCGTCAATCACTGGATCAGGACCAGTGGGCGGTTCGACGCGGTCACCGACTTTGATGCGGCGGTGCGCGATCCGGCTCAGCCAATGCGGCTTCGCGCCGACTTCGATCCAGGCGACCACATCCATCCCAACGATGCAGGAAACCAGGCCATGGGCGCCGCAATCGATCTTGTCCACTTCAGCCGCTAGAGGGCGCTGCAACTCACCAACCCGTCGTGGGCCTAGCCACGGCAAGGGTCCCCAATCCTCAACAACGCTCGATGCGCGCACGACAATGTGTGCGTCGCCGCAGCGCCAACCGATCGCCTGACCTGCAAGGCGACTGCTCCCGCGAAGATCACGCAGGTGATCTTCGCGGGAGGCCTTTTGCAGGACCCCACGCGATGTCCTGATCCGGAGTAGAATGTGCCAGGAAACAAGTTCGCCGTACGGCATGACTGGGCGCAAGGCGCCCATATTGATGCGGCGGGTTATGAGGCTGCAATCCAGCACGCCCGTCAGGATCCCAGCCTCTACTGGGAGCAAATGTCGCGGCGGCTCAGTTGGATCAAGGCTCCGACCCAGATCAAGGACGTGTCGTTCCACCAGGCGGATTTCCGTATCCGTTGGTTTGCCGACGGCGTGCTGAACGTCTCGGCCAATTGCCTGGACAGGCACCTGCCGCACAGAGCGGACGATGTTGCAATTATCTATGAGGGTGACGAACCCGACCAGCAGACCCTGATCACCTACGCGCAGGCCCACGCCGAGGTTTGCCGCTTCGCCAACGTCCTCAAGGCGCATGGCGTCAAGAAGGGCGACCGGGTCACACTCTACATGCCGATGGTCCCGGAG
Source organism: Caulobacter sp. FV2ps19 (assembly GCF_058681035.1). Taxonomy (NCBI): domain Bacteria; kingdom Pseudomonadati; phylum Pseudomonadota; class Alphaproteobacteria; order Caulobacterales; family Caulobacteraceae; genus Caulobacter; species Caulobacter sp. FV2ps19. The sequence continues at coordinate 1,695,877 of NZ_CM178729.1, forward strand.
GCGGCCTTCGCCATGCTGGCTTGCTCTCGCATCGGCGCGGTCCATTCGGTCGTGTTCGGAGGCTTCTCCCCTGAAAGCCTGGCCAGCCGCATTCAGGATTGCGGATCCCAGGTGGTGATCACCACCGACGAAGGCGTCCGCGGCGGCCGTCGAACGCCGCTCAAGGCCAATGTCGACCAAGCGCTTGCGCACTGTCCCGAGGTAAGGGCGGTGATTGTCACGAGCCGCACCGGGGCGCCCGTTCCGATGCAGCCCGGGCGTGACTTCGCCTATGACGTGGAGCGGACCAAGGTCGGTCCCGACTGCCCGCCCGAGCCGATGGGCGCTGAGGACCCGCTTTTCATCCTCTATACCTCCGGCTCAACGGGCAAACCCAAGGGCGTGCTGCATACGACGGGAGGCTATTTGGTCTGGGCGGCCTATACGCATGAAGCGGTCTTCGACTACCGCCCCGGCCAGATCTATTTCTGCACGGCCGATATCGGTTGGGTGACCGGGCACAGCTATGTCGTCTACGGCCCCCTGGCCAACGGCGCGACGACGGTGATGTTTGAGGGGACGCCCACATACCCCGATGCATCGCGCTTGTGGCGCATCACCGACAAGCATCAGGTCAATATTCTCTACACCGCCCCGACGGCCATTCGCGCCCTGATGCGCGAGGGAGAGGGCCCGGTTCAGGCGACCTCGCGCGCCTCTCTTCAGCTCTTGGGCACGGTTGGTGAGCCGATCAATCCGGAAGCCTGGCACTGGTACCATCGCGTCGTTGGAGAAGGCCGATGCCCCGTCATTGACACCTGGTGGCAAACCGAGACCGGAGGGGTCCTGATTGCGCCCCTTCCGGGGGCGACGCCCCTCAAGCCGGGGTCGGCCACCAAGCCCATGCCCGGCGTTCAACCCTGTTTGATGGACGCTGCCGGCAAGGTGTTGGAGGGCGCTGCAGAAGGCGCGCTGTGCATTGCCGACAGTTGGCCGGGCCAAATGCGCAGTCTCTACGGAGACCACGGGCGGTTTTTCCAGACCTACTTCTCGACATACCCCGGAACCTATTTCACCGGCGATGGGTGCCGTCGCGACGCCGATGGCGACTACTGGATTACGGGACGCCTGGACGATGTCATCAATGTCTCAGGCCATCGCTTGGGCACGGCCGAGATCGAATCCGCTCTTGTGGCGCACCCCGCCGTCGCTGAGGCGGCCGTCGTGGGCATGGCGCATGATCTAAAAGGGCAGGGGATCTATTGCTACGTCACCCTCAATGTTGGTGTTGAGCCCTCAGAAGCCTTGAACCGAGACTTGGTTTTGTGGGTGCGCCGAGAGATTGGCCCTCTGGCGAGTCCTGACGCCCTCCAGTTCGCGCCAAGTCTTCCAAAGACCCGGTCGGGCAAGATCATGCGACGCATCCTGCGCAAGATCGCCGACAATGATCTTGCAAACCTGGGCGACACCTCAACCCTTGCTGATCCTGCCGTCGTTGATGAGCTGATTGCCTGCCGTGCGCCGTCAACGATCCAACCCTAGCGGCTTTACGCCCTTGCAACTTGAGAAATAGCCTCCAAGATTGATGTGGCAATCGTTTGCCACATCAATCTGTTTCTTCTACACCCGCCGGGTTGGGGCAGGTCTGCTTCACGTCCGGCCAGGAGAACGCATGTCCAGTCTATCTTTCTCGGCAGTCGCCGATGGCCGCGCGTCTTCGGATCGCTGGGAGGCCGCGCATGTGGCGCAGATCGTCAGCGGCGACATCCGCGCTGCGCCGTTGATTGCCCAGGCCGATTTTGTCCGTATCGCGCCTGATCTGGACATCTGGGACGCGTGGCCTGTCCAGACCAGGGCCGGCGCGCCGGTCGCGTTTGGCCAAGGCGTGACCTTGTGGATGGCCCTGGGGGCGCCTCGATTTGACAACCCCGACGATCGGCACGGGCATGCGCGCATTCATCTTCTCAAGCATGACGCCTCAGGCTGGCGCCATCTTGGTCCGCTTATGCCGCAAGGCTTTTCGCCCGGCAGCCGGGAATGGTCTGGGTCGGCGGTGCTTGATGATGATCAGCGCGCCCTGACTCTTTACTTTACCGCCACCGGACAAAGGGGGGAGGCAGCGCTGACGTTCGAGCAAAGGCTGTTCAGCGCACGCGCCACCCTGCAGCGTTCCGGTGAAGATATGCTGTTTTCAGATTGGCGGGACCTGCGGGAGGTCGTCGCGCGCGATCCGGCCCACTATATGGCCAGCGACGGCGGCGTGGGCGTCCTTGGGACGATCAAGGCCTTCCGCGATCCGGCCTATTTCCAGGATCCTCAGGACGGCCGCCACTACCTGTTCTTTGCGGGCTCTGCGGCCAAAGCACGTTCGCCGTTCAACGGCGTGATCGGTGCGGCCGTGTCGCTATCTGGCGCGGCGGACGATTGGCGTCTCGTGCCGCCTCTGGTCGACGCCACCGGCGTCAATAATGAACTGGAGCGGCCCCATGTCGTCTCACAGGGCGGTCTCTACTATCTATTCTGGTCAACCCAGACCCATGTCTTTGCTCCAGAGCTGGGTCACGCGCCCACGGGCCTTTATGGCATGGTCTCCAGCAGCCTTGCCGGCGGTTGGCGACCGCTAAACGGTACGGGATTGGTCTTCGCAAATCCGCCGGCTGCGCCGCGCCAGGCCTATAGCTGGCTGGTGCTTCCAGATCTTTCCGTGACCAGTTTTGTCGATGACTGGGGACGGGGAAGAGACGCGCAAGGCCCCCGCCATTTCGGCGCCACCTTCGCGCCGACGCTCCGCCTGCGTCTGGCGGATGATCGGGCTGAACTCGAGGCCTAGATCGCGACGCGGCCGTCAGTTTCCAAGGGCGCCGATCCGGGCGTCAGTTTGATCGCGACTCTTCTCGCCAGGCTCGCGTCCTCTGAGCGCGGGACCCCGGTCGCCTCGATGGTCTGGCAGCGCGTTGCAATCGATTGTCAGTTCGGTACTACTAACAACAAAAAATTATGGGAGAGAAACCGTGAACTACCCTGTTCTGGCGATAACAGCATCGTTGATGGCTCTGCACTCGGCCCCCGCGCTCAGCGAGCCGGTGGCGACTTCGCTTCGTGCGGGGGCGGCGAGGGTCGAGATCACGCCCTCCAAGGCCCAACTGCCAAAGGGTTATGAAGGGGTCAATGACGCTATCCATGTGCGCGCCGCGGTGCTTGAGAACGCCGGCCAGAGGGCGGCCCTGGTGACCGTGGACATCGGCGCCATGCCTGACTCCACCTGGGCTGCCGTCGTCCAGGGCGCGCAAGGCTTGGGCATTGCATCGACGAACCTGATGCTGACCGCCACGCATTCCCACAGCGTTCCGTGGGTGGTTCCGCAGCTTGACGAAAAGATCGTGGCGGCCCTGCGCCAGGCGGCGGCAAAGCTGCAGCCGGCGACGATCGCCTATGGCCAGGGTGTCTCCTACATCAACATCAACCGTAACATCGTCGATCCAAAAACCCATCGTTGGTGGGAGGGGCCAAACTATGAGGGCCCCTCCGACAAGACCGTCGCTGTCGTCAATATCACCTCGACATCCGGTCAACCGATCGCGGTCTATTACAACTACGCCGTCCACGCGGTCGTGAACGGGCAACTCGATCAGGTCAGCGGCGACATTCCCGGGGCGGCTTCGCGCTATATCGAAGCGTCTCTGGGCGAGGATGCGGTTGCGATCTGGGGTGAAGGCGCTGCGGGCGATCAAAACCCGATCTTCTTCCAGCAGACCTATGACCTGCGCAACATCCGCATCGCCGACTACGCCAAGCGCGGGGAAAACATCAGCAATGCGATGCCGCCTGGCGGTCAAGGCCTCAACAAGCAAGATCCTCAGGTCGCGCGACTGATGACCCAACAGCGCCAGATGGTCGAGTCCATGGGGCAGATGCTCGGCGAAGAGGTCCTGCGCGTTGGCCGCGACGTTCTGGATAGACCCGAGGCCAATCCACGCATCTTCGGCGCCTCCAAGACGGTGACATGCCCCGGCCGGGTACGCACGGACAAGGGCCGCGCCGGCTATCCCGGCGTCTATTCCGACGGGCCCGATGTGCCGATCCGCTTGAGCTTGCTGAAGATCGGCAACATTGAGATCGGCGGCGTCAACGCAGAGGTATTCAATCCGATCGCCCAGCGCTTCAAGGCCAGGAGCGGATCGAGCCGCACGATGATGGCGACGCTGACCAATGGCATGGCGCCGTCTGGCTACATCCCCCACGATGAGGCTTTTGGCCAGAACACCTTCGAGGTGGTTTCTTCCAGGTTAAAGTCGGGGTGTGCGGAAACCGCAATCATCGAGGGCTTGCTCGATCTGGAACAGGCGGCTGAATCGAACTAGCCATTAGGGGCGGGTTTGGCGTGGCGACCTTGACGAAAAGGCATCATTGGCGTCCGCTGATCCGCCTATGCTTCTTTCATTGAGGTTGCCTTGCCCCCCAAGATTCGGCCCGCGTCCAAACCGAACGGCGCCCGACCTCAGAATATTCAAGAACTGGCCAAGATCGCTGGCGTGTCGACAGCGACGGTTTCGCGCGCCCTGACGGGCGCCGGCCATCTGTCGTCAGCGACCCGTGAACGCATTCAAAAACTGGCCGCCGATCTTCAGTTCAAGCCCAGCACCACAGCGCGCAATCTGAGGATCGGACGGACCGGCGCGATCGGCGTTGTGGTGCCCCTGGGGCATGAGCGGACCCAGCATCTCTCTGACCCCTTCTTCATGACGCTGATCAGCCATGTAGCCGATCTTTTGGCCGATCATGGCTACGATGTTCTGCTGAGCCGGGTTGTGCCCAGTGATGTTGAATGGCTCGATCGCATCGCCCAGTCCGGTCGGGTGGATGGAATCATTGTCATCGGGCAGTCCGATCAGGCGCAGGTCCTTGATCAGATCGCCCGAAGCTACAAGCCCATGGTGGTTTGGGGCGCTCAGATCGACGGACACGCCTATCTCACGGTGGGAAGCGACAATCGCTTGGGCGGCCGTCTGGCGACCGAACACCTGCTTCAGCAAGGCTGTCGCAAACTGGCCTTTTTCGGCGACCCCACGGTGCCTGAGGTCGAAGAGCGCCTGGGCGGTTTCCGCGACGCGATCAAGGCTGCAGGCGACGGCGTGGCCGGCGCGCTTCTGCCAGTTCACTTCGTTCCCGAAATGGCTTTGGCGACCATCTCCGACTATCTGGGCATCGCCGATCGGGTCGATGGCATTTTTGCCGCTTCCGACACCATTGCCATGATGACCATTCAAGCCTTGGCCGACCACGGCCGATCGGTGCCCGGGGATGTCAAGGTTGTCGGTTTTGATGACCTGGATATCGCACGCCATACCCTGCCGCCGCTCACGTCGATCCGACAAGACCTGGCAAAGGGCGCTCAGGCGCTTGTCGAGACGCTCTTTGCTTTGATGCGCGATGAAGCGATCGCTTCGGTCCTGCTGACACCCACGCTCACCAACAGGGCCTCGACGGCCAGCGAGGCCCAACTGCCTTAGCGCGGTTGGGCGGCGGCCAGTCTGGCTTGCCCTGCCACGGCCGGCAGGACAAAGGCCTGCCTTAACAACTAGCAATCGATTGTCGATCAGCACGGGAAGCGGTCCAGGCTTGAGGTTGCAGGAGCGCCTTCCTCCGCTCCTACGGGCGTCAGCCGCCCAAAAGCCTGACAAAAGGGGTGGGGGCTCGCCCTGCCGCCAAGTCCGGGTTGACGCGCAATCGTTTGCAGGCCACTGTCGATCGTCGCCAGCAAGCAAACATCGAAATGGCTGAGGCGTAACTCCCGCCAACAACAAGAGCGGGGGAGGAGCGACGCAACGCGCTCAGACGTTAGGGGAGGTAGAAGAATGCAAAGTCAGAAATGGCTCGCGGTGAGCGCCGCGGCCTTGGCTATGTGCGCGTCTTATGGCGTTGCGCAGGCCCAGGAAACCGCAAGCGCGAAGAATGAGGCCGGGCAGGCTTCTGAACGCTCAGGCGGCACCGTTCAGGAAGTGGTTGTCACCGCCTCGAAAACGGGGGGGCAGACGCTCCAAACCGTGCCGATGGCGATACAGGCCTTTTCGGGCGAAGAGTTGAAGGCCCGCAATATTGGCAGTGTCGGTGACCTGGTCTCGACCATTCCAGGCGCCTTTGAAGGGTTCCGCCAGTCGGTGGGCTCCCGCTTCTACAATCTTCGCGGCAGTGTCACCCAGAATGGCGACTCGCCGCTGGGCTACTATCTTGACGACGTGCCCTTCATCGTCACCAACTTCGGTATTGCGCCGCCGGTGCGGTTTATCGACATGGACCGCGTTGAAGTTCTGCGGGGCCCCCAAGGAACACTTTACGGCCAAGGGTCTTCCGGCGGCGTGTTCATTTTTCACACGCGCGATCCAGACCTCAATGAAATGCAGTACGCCATCGAAACCGAAGCGTCCGATACGGTCGGCGCTGACGGTTTGAACTATGGCGTCTCGGGCGCGATTTCGATTCCGCTCGTCAAGGATCGCCTGGCGGTGCGGATCAGCGGCGGGTCGTCCCGCGACGCCGGATGGGCCGACGCCTACTATGGCGCCTATGACGGCACGCCCGACGAAAAGGGCGTCAACAAAGCCAAGAATGACGACATTCGTCTCGTGGCCCTGTTCCGTCCTCGCGACAATGTCGAGATCCGGGCGCAATACTGGCACTTCCAGCCGCGCCAGGATTTCACGGGTTTCACGGCGTCAGTGAAGCCGCCCTATTTCCAAAATACAGCGGGCCAGCAAGGCTTTTCGAACGGCGATTTCAAGCTCTGGAGCTTGGCGGCAAAAGTCGACTTTGACGGCTTCTCGGTCACGAGTGCGACCAGCAATCTGGAGGGTGACTTCGGGATCAATATTCCCCTGTCGCCGGCGGGATCCTTCTCGAGCCGTTTCTTGCCCAAGATGTTCGCGCAGGAAATTCGCGTCAATTCCACGACCGCCGGCCCGTTGCACTGGGTTGCGGGCGCGTCCTATCAGGACGGGAAGGGGCCTCAGGTCAATGCGCTCGTCCGGCCCGGCTTGAACATTAACGCCAGCAACAACACGCTCACCAAGAACTACGCGTTCTTTGGCGAGGTCAGTTACGATCTGTTCGGCGGCAAGCTTGTGCCGCTGGTGGGCTTGCGAACCTATCACGACGACCGTTCGTTCGCGGACGATAGCTCGACGGTGCCCACCAAGGCGGATGTCAACACCTGGCGGCTCAATCTGGCCTATTTGCCTAGCGACAACCTGACCATGTTCGTCTCCGCTGCTACGGGCTTCCGTCCGGGGATTGTTCAATCTCGCGTGCAGGTCGAATCTCTGAGTTTGGCCGGCGTCCCCGCCACCGTTGCTCTCGAGCCTGAAGAATCAAAGAACTACGAGTTCGGCGTCAAGTGGCGTGATGATGACAGAGCCTGGACCGTTGGGCTGAATCTCTATCAGCTTGAATATACGAACCTTCAAACCTCCGTTACGGGCGGTATTGACGGCGTGAATGGTTTCGCCAATTTCGGCGATGCGACCACCAAGGGGGTTGACGTCGAAGTTCACTGGCGCACACCGGTCAAGGGGCTTGGTCTTGGGTTCGTCGCCAATTTCAACGACAGCAAATACGACACGGTCAATGATGTCGTGGCGGCGGCGCAGCCTCTGCTCCGGCCAGGTTCGCGGTTGCTGAATACGCTGGACCAGAACTACCGCTTCGACGTCAATTACAGCCGATACTTCGCCAACGATCTGGAGGGCTTCGGCAACGTGGCGCTGAGCCACAGCGGAGACCGTATCCAGACCAATGGTGTGACCTCGCGGCCCTATGATCAGCTGAGCACCACGATCGGCGTGCGGCGCGGAAACTGGGAAGTGGCGTTCGTCGGCAACAACCTCGCCGATGAGCGTGGCCCGACCTTCGTTGGCACCACTGGCCCGCTGTCGGGGTCTGGCCCGACGCCTCGAACTCTGGGCCTGCGTCTGCGCGTCACCTCCCAATAGGCTTTGACGTCGTCGCTTTGCGCTCGTTGCCGCGGCGTCGAAGCGACAATCACGTCTGCCTAGGTCAAGCCCGCCGCGTATGCGGCGGGCTTTTTCCTTTAACGGCCCGTCCCTGAGGCGGCGTTGAGTCTCACAAGATGGATCACGCTGCGTCTGAGGCCCTGCGCGATCGATCTTCATGGGCCCGGTTGTCAAAGCCGCATTGCGCCCCTATCGGCCTTGCCGTATCAATACGATCAAGGCAAACGATTGCATCGTTCAGGTGCGTGGCGGTGTCCGCCGAGGGGAAGCGAACATGGATGGCACGCGGCGCGCCGTGCAACTGGCGTTGTTGACCACGGTCTTGGCGCCGGGAGCTGTTTGGGCCAAGCAAGCGGCGAGCGATCTGGATCTGGCGCATGTCGATCCCGATCTGCGGGCCGGCGCGGCCGAGGTTCTGGCCCAGCCCTCTCCCCCCTTGACCTCCGCGACCTTGCCCAAGGTGCGGTCGCTTTGGGTTCCCCCGCCAGTAGCGCCGTCGCCGCCGGTGGACGTGCGGATGATAGCGGGCCGGACCGGCGATCCAGACCTGCCGGTGGAGGTGATCGGCGCGCGACCGGACGGCCCCCTGCGCCCTGCGATCTTGCATATTCATGGCGGCGGGTTCGTCTCTGGACGCGCCCGGAACATGACGTCGTTCTGCCAGCAGCTCTCGACCGAATTTGACGCCGTTGTGGTCAATGTCGACTATCGTCTGTCGCCCGAAACCGCCTATCCAGGGCCGGTTGAGGACAACTACGCCGCCCTCAGATGGCTCTATCGCAATGCCGGCGCGCTGGGCGTGGACCCCGCGCGGATCGTGGTGATGGGCGAGAGCGCGGGGGGCGGGCACGCCGCGATCCTGGCGATCGTGGCGCGTGATCGCGGCGAGGTCCCTGTGCGGTTTCAACTTCTGCTCTATCCGATGCTTGACGATCGCACCGGCGTCACTCGACCCGTGCCGGCGCAAATCGGGACCATCGGCTGGACGGCCGCCGCCAACCAGTTCGGCTGGAGCAGCTTCCTGGGTGTCCCGGGGGGATCTTCCCGCGTCCCGCGCGGCGCTGTGCCGGCGCGGGTGGCCGACCTGACGCGCTTGCCGCCCGCCTTCATCGGTGTCGGCGCGATCGATCTGTTCGTCGATGAGGACATCGACTATGCGCGTCGCCTGGTGAACGCAGGCGTCCCGACCCAGCTCGTGGTCGTTCCCGGCGCTTTTCACGCGTTTGACTTCGTCGCGCCGCAGGCGCGCGTCTCTCGCGCCTTCACAGCAGCATGGAAGGCGGCCCTTAAGGCCGCCCTGGTGGCCTGATGTCCAGGCGGCGCGTCAGTCCTCTTACCGCAGGAGAGCCTATGGAGCCGGTGTTGAGCGTCGGGGCGATGTCGCGACGGTTGCTGCTTTTGTCGGGGTTCGCAGTGGCATGCGGCGGGCAAGCCATGGCCCAGCAGCGCCCTGCATTGGTCCCGCCGCCGGCCTTGGGGCCGTTGCCGGCCAGTTGGACCCGGGCAGAGGTCATGCCGCTTTGGACGGGCGCCCCGCCGAATGGCGGCTTCACGGCGCAGCCGGTTCCTGCCGACTCTCCGCCGGGTTTTTTGCGCAATGTCGCCGAGCCGGCCATGCACGTCTTCAGGCCCGAGCATGGGAATGGCGCGGCCGTGCTGGTGGCGCCCGGCGGTGCGTACAGCTTTGTCGTCGGCACACATGAGGGCGCGGCCGTCGCGGAGGCCTTGGCCCAGCGCGGCTATACCGTCTTTGTGCTGGTCTATCGCTTGCCGGGTGAAGGTTGGAACGAGCGCTGGGACGTGCCGTTGCAGGATGCCCAGCGGGCGATCCGGCTCATCCGCGCCAACGCCCAGCGGTTTGGCTTGCAGACCGATCAGGTTGCGGCGCTGGGATTTTCGGCAGGTGGTCACCTGATCGCCTCGCTGGCCACCGGCTATGCAGAGCCGCTCTATGTGGCGCGTGACGCCGCCGATGCGCTTGATGCGCGCCCTTCGGCGGTGGGTCTGATCTATCCGGTCATTACGCTTGAGCCGCCCTACACAAATCCGCAGACCCGACTGTCTCTGCTGGGCGCTGCGCCCGATCGGGATCTGGTCGTCAGGCGTTCGCCGCAGGGCCATGTTACGGCCCAGACGCCGCCGACCTTTCTGGTCCATGCCCTGGACGATACCGCCGTCCCTCCTGAAAACAGCCTGATGATGCTTGCGGCTTTGCGCGAGGCGCGTGTCGCAGCCGAGGCGCACCTTGTGGAAGAGGGAGGGCACGGCTTTGGCCTGGGCTCGCCCAACGCTCCGGACGGTCAGTGGCTTTCGATCTTCGATCTTTGGTTGCAACGCCGCTTTGCTGCGACGGCCGGCGGCTAAGGCCCCTTTGGGGCTTGTGATCGATAGAGCTCAAAGCGCGCAAAGGTGGTCGTCTCGGCGACCCTGTTTGCGCGCGTAATCTTATAAGCGAGGCGCGGCGAGCGCGCCCCAGGGAAGGATCAGGAATGGACCAAATCGCCAAGCCGAGGCTGCCGCTGTTGCGGATCGTGGAGATGAACCTCGGCTTCCTGGGGCTGCAGTTCAGCTTTGGCCTTCAGCAGTCCAATATGGCTCCGATCTATTCCTATCTGGGCGCCTCCGAAGCCAATATCCCGCTCTTGCAATTGGCCGGCCCCCTGACAGGGTTGCTGGTGCAGCCGATCATCGGCGCAATGAGCGACCGGACCTCATCGCGGTGGGGACGACGCACGCCCTATTTCATTGTCGGGGCAGTGCTGTGTGCGATCGGCCTGTTTTTCATGCCGCTGAGCCCGACGATCCTGGCGGCTGTCAGCCTGCTGTGGATTCTCGACGCGGGCAACAACATCACCATGGAGCCCTATCGGGCCTATGTCAGCGATCGACTGTCCAACGAGCAGCGGCGGTTTGGCTTTCTGTCTCAAAGCGCCTTCACGGGCCTTGGCCAAATGCTGGCCTATCTGGCGCCGTCCTTTATGGTCAACATGCTTGGTTTCAATATCAATGCGGTGGATGCCCACAACATCCCGGTCATTACCCGCGTGGCCTTCACCGTGGGGGCGGTTCTGTCACTGACGACGATCCTGTGGTCGATCCTGCGGGTGCCCGAATTGCCGCTCAGCCAGGCCGAGCGGGATAGGCTAAAGGCCTTGCCGATAACGGTGACATCGACGCTCCTGGAGATCTGGGACGCCATCATCACCATGCCCATCACCATGCGCAAGCTGGCCCTGATGAGCCTCTTTCAGTGGTATGCGATGTTCGCCTACTGGAACTACGTGATCTATTCGATCAGTCGCTCGGTCTATGGCGAAGCCAATCCGGTGTCGGAGAATTTCCGGCGGGCGGTGCTGGACAATGGCGAGGTCGGCGGCTTCTACAACGGCGTAGCCTTTGTTGCGGCCTTTGCCCTGGTGCCGTTCACCCGTCGATACGGCGCGGCCGTCATGCACGCGGCTTGTCTACTGGCCGCGGGAATCGGGATGTTCACCATCCCGCATATAACCCAGAAGGCCTGGCTGTTTCTGCCCGCGATCGGCGTCGGCCTCGGCTGGGCCAGCATCATGGGCAACCCCTATATCATCCTGTCTGAAAGCATCCCGCCCGAGCGCACCGGCGTCTATATGGGCATCTTCAACATGATGATCGTCATACCCATGTTGCTCAACGCCCTGACCATGCCGTTCTATTTCGACAGCTTGCTCGGCGGAGACGCCCGTCGCGTGTTGATGCTCAGCGGCGTTCTGATGGCGGCCGCCGCGGTCTGCGCGCTTTGGGCCGGTGGGCGGCCAGGCATGCCTCAGAAAAGCTTGGCTACAAGCTGACGACACGCCAGGCCCGTGCGCGCGTTCGCGTGCGGGCCTGAGGGCGGCGCAGGACTCTGGAGCCCTCTTGGAGATCTCACGTTGAAGCGTGGCTGAGGCCCAAACGGCTCACCCTTTTGGGCTTTCATGCTTCAAGAGGGGGCGAGCAGGAATCCGAGTGCGTCGTCCAGGCGCTGGCGCCACGCACCTTCGTCGTGGCCGACGCCTGGATAGACCTGCACGCTCAGATCCAGCCCCTTGCAGTAGCCTCGCGCCAGCAGGGCGGCGACAAAGGCGTCATGCGATGGACCGTAGAAGCGGTCGATGCTCAGTGTGCTGCGGTCGAGCCAGAGGCGGTGCTTCCCCGCCTGCGGCATCTGGTTGGACGCGAACTGGCCAACAGCTTGCGCGACATCCTGGCGGAAGGCTGGCGGCAGCACCTCGGTTTCTGTGACCGGCAGCAGGCTGAAATGGGCTGACAAGAGGGCCGCGCCAGCGAAAACGTCAGGATAGCGCGACAGGAGTTCGGCGGCGATCACCGCGCCCATCGAGGCGCCGGCGATATGGGTGCTCTGGCGGCCGGGCAGGGTGGGGAAGGTTCTGTCGATGAAAGGCTTGATGTCTTCGACCAGCAAGCGCCCGTAGGCGGCCGATCGCGGCGCCCCCGGCCAGGCCGCTTTGACGGCCCCAAGGGCGGAGGCGGTGAGGCGATCCAGGATCATTTCCGGCGCATATTCGGCGAAGCGATCCTCGGTGCAGGCCACGCCGACGATGATGGTCGGCGCGATGCGTCCGGCGTCCACCAGTCTGGAGACGCTGGCGTCGGCCTCCCAGGCTATGCCGAAGGGCACCAGCCTGGCATCGAACAGGTTCTGGCCATCCTGCATGTAGAGCACCGGCAGGGGCTGGCCTTTTGCGACACCGTCTGGAACCCAGACATAGAGGTCGCGCGACGGCAGGTGACGCGAGGCAAGGCGGCGATAGACGTAGAGCTGGCCGCGCCCGGAGGGCGCGGCCAGGCGCTCCCAGCCTTCGGGCAAAGCGTCCACGGTTGTATTCGGCATCACGAAATCCTGACCCGGGCGCTGACGCCGCGCCAAAGCGGGGCGTGGCGTCAGCTCAAGGGGGCTTTGACTAACGCGCGAGGCGCTTGTCGAAGAACTTCCACATCACGTCATAGGCTTGGCGCGATTCTGGAACATCGGGATTGTAGAAGAACCCGTGGAACAGGCCTTCCCAGACGTGCAGGTCGGCATCGACGCCAAGCCGCACCAGTTGGGTGTGGGTATAGACCGCCGAGCTGAGCTCAAAGCCTCGGGTGCCGGTGATGATTAAGGTCGGCGGGAACTGGCCAAGCACCGCGTCAGAGGCCGCGGGCGCCACCAGGGGGTCCTTGGGGTCTGTTCCAGCCAGATAGGGCAGGGCGGACCCCTGGGCGCCAGGCTGCGCGGGCGGCCAGGGCGCCGGCGGGCGGGCGTCGCCGATCGGGCCGGCAACGAAGTCTGCGTCGCCTCCAAAGCCCGAGCTCGACACAGTCGAGCCCGCGCAGAAGATACCGATGGCGCCAGGGCGCGGCAGGCCGTGGGCCTGGAACCAGGCGACGGACATACCCGTCAGCATGCCGCCGGCGGAGCAACCATAGATGCCGATGTTCTGAGGGCGGTAGGTCCTTAGCAGCTCGCGATAGACCGCCGCCACGTCCTCGCTGGCCGCGGGGAAGCGATGCTTGGGGCCTTGCCGATAGTCGACGGCGACAACGCGGATGCGACCCAGCGCCGTCAGGGGGATTGATTCCAGCTCGGCGCAACCCGGGAAGCAGGCCATGAACCCGCCGCCATGCAGGTTGATCAGCACCCGATCGCTGTTTTCCGGGGCGACGCCGGCCTTGGGCGTGTAGTCGTAGACGTGCACGCCGCCCAGCTGAGTGTCGACCTTGTCGTGCGGGAACAGAACCCGCTGGCGAGCCAGATAGGGTTGCATGAAGATCGGCACGCCGTCTTTTTCACCCAGCATTTCAGGTTGCTGCATCTGGCGAAGGTGCTCGGCGACATAGGCCTGGGCTTGCGGGCTCAGAAGGCTGGAGACCGGCACGCTCATGGCCGGCGCGTGCACCGTGCCGTCCGGATCAATGCCGACCTTGGGCGCTCCTGGCCCCTGCGCCAGAGCGGTGGTCGCCCCGGCCATAAGCGCGCAGGCTGCGACAAGTGCGCTGCGCGCAACGTGGATCCAACGCCGTGGCGATCGTCTCATCCTTGACTCCTCCCAGGTCGGCGCGTCGTCAGGGTCTAGATCGACACCTGCAGCGCCATTTTGAAGTTAGCACTAAGCCGCGCTACGCAATCGTTTGCAAGCGAAGCGTCACCCCTATTGCAATCGATTGTTTTTTGGGTGACCACTGTCTCAAAGGAATCGTAGTGTTCCAAAAAAAGCGGGAGGCGACCCTTGACCCTATCACGACGCGATCTGCATGCGGCTCTTCTGGGATCCGCTTTTGCGATAGGCATGGGCCCGGAGCTTGCCTTCGCCGCTGAGGCTGAACAGCCCGATATGTTGCGGCGGGTTGATCCGGAATTGCGCGAGGGCGCGTTGCGGGTCATGGCTAGCCCCTTGCCGGCCTGGTCGCGCGAAGCGGTCGTGGCGATCCGCGCCAAGATACCGCCTGCGTCGCCGCCTCTGCCCGCGCCCGCCCCTAAGGTCGAGCTGCGCACGGTTCCCGGATCTGCGGGTCAGCCTGACGTCAAGGTTCAACTGATTGGCGCCGGGGCGGCTGGGGCGTTGCGCCCGGCTTTGCTGCACATCCATGGCGGCGGCTTTATCCTGGGTCGCGTCGAGGATGTTACCCCGATGTGCCAGACGATATCGTCCGAGCGCGATTGCGTCGTGGTCAATGTCGACTATCGGCTTTCGCCGGAGACGCCTTTTCCCGGGCCCGTTGAGGACTGCTACGCGGCCTTGGTCTGGCTGCATCGGAACGCTGAAGCGCTGGGCGTTGATCGGACGCGGATCGCCGTGATGGGGGAGAGCGCCGGTGGCGGCCTGGCCGCGATGGTGGCGATCATGGCGCGTGATCGCGGAGAGGTTCGTCTCTGCTATCAGGTTCTGATCTATCCCATGCTCGACGACCGCACCGGCAGCAGTCGACGCGTGCCGCCGTTCATTGGCGTCATCGGATGGAACGAGGCGGGCAACCGGTTTGGTTGGAGCAGCTTTCTGGGCGCAGCCGCCGGGGGCGCGACCGCGCCGTATGGCGCCGTGCCCGCGCGCCTTGAGGACCTCCGGGGGTTGGCGCCGGCCTTTATCGGCGTCGGCGCCATCGATCTCTTTGTCGACGAGGATCTCAACTATGCCCGGCGGCTGGTGGCTGCCGGCGTGCCAACCCAATTTCACCTGACACCCGGCGCCTATCATGGCTTCGACTTTATCGCCCCTCAAGCGCGGGTGTCTAAAGAGTTCACGGCGGCCTGGAAAAGTGGACTAGGGGCGGCGTTCTCCGCAGCCTAGGCAAGGGCGGTCCGTCACTGAATACACGGGGGCCATGAGTGCTGAAGTCGGCCCTTGAAATCTATAGTTACATCTATAATTCTAACTGACAATCGATTGCGTAAAGCAACGAAAATGGGGAAGATAAGCAATGAGCAAGTCGTCATCTCGCGCGTTCTGGCGTGCAGCTCTGTGGCGGGGCGGCAGTTTCGCCGCGCTCCTGGGGGCGTCCTTCGCCACGTGTACGCCAGCCTTGGCGCAGCAGCCTCAAGGTGACCGCGCCAGCGCAGAGGCCTTGGATGAGGTCGTTGTGACCGCGCTGAAGTCAGGCTCGCAGGTCGCTGCGCGAGCCCCTGTCGCGATCCAGGCCTTTTCCGACAGAGTTCTGGCGCAGCGCGGCGTTCGCGATGGCGCCGATCTCATTGAACTGATCCCGGGCGCTTCGCAGGCTCAGGAGATCGGGGCGGGCTATCGCATTTTCTCGTTCCGCGGCTCGGGCGCCGGCGGTCCGGTCGGTGACGGCATGATCGGCTACTACCTGGATGATACGCCGTTTGGGGTTCCCAACAACCAGGCCGCGCCGCCCTTGCAGTATTTCGACATCGATCATGTTGAGGTGCTTCGCGGTCCGCAAGGCACGCTTTATGGCTCCGGCTCGATGGGCGGCGCCATCATCTATCACACGAAGAATCCGAGCTTGAACCGGGTCGGGTTCACGGGCGAAAGCGAGCTGTCGGGCACCAAGGGCGCGGGCGATCCCAACTACCGCGTGGCCGGCGCAGTCTCTATCCCGTTGATCGACGACAAGCTGGGTCTGCGGATCAGCGGCGGATATGACAAGCGCGCGGGTTACAATGATATCTATAGCGGCGCTCCGGTCGGAACGCCCGACAAGACCGACGCGAACGGCATCGTCTCCAAGAACATTCAGGCCGTCCTTTTGTGGGAGCCGACCGCTCGCACTACGGTCCGGCTGCGCGCCTGGCGGTTCAGCACCGACCAGGACTACCTCAATGTCATGAACTCGGTCGATCCGCCCTACGCGGCTTACCAGGGCACGGTCGAGGGCTATGACCGCCGTCGCGCCAACTATTATTCGAGCACGGTCACCTACGAGTTCGATGGCCTGACCCTGACCAACGCCACGTCCTATCAGAAGTCCCTGCCGGGCGGCTTCGGCGTGGCCCTGAACCTGGGCGCGCCGCTGGGTATCGGCACTCTGATCAACGGTGGAAACGCCAACAGCTTCGTCAACGAGTTCCGTCTGTCCACCTCGGGTGACGGTCCGCTGCACTGGGTTGGCGGCGCCTTCTATCAGAAGGCCAAAGGCGTCTACGAGTTCAGCCTTGATTTCCCGACCTTGCAACTGGGCGGCAGCACCATCACCCGGACCGAAAACGCTTCGGTGTTCTCCGAGGTGAGCTATGACCTGCTTGGCGGTAAACTCGTACCGCTGGTCGGCCTTCGCTACTTTGCCGACAAACGATCGTCTGAATCTGTGACGAACGGCGCCCTGGTCACCAGCCAGGCCAAGCCCGACGCCCTGACCTGGCGCGCCAATCTCGCCTACTATCCGTCCGAGACGTGGATGCTGTTTTTCAATGCCGGCACCGGCTTTAGAAGTGGCATTTTGCAGTCCCAGGCCCAGGCCGACGCCGTGATCGCTGACGGTGTGCCCAGCAGTCTGTCGCTGACGCCTGACAAGCTGCGCAATATTGAAATTGGCGCGAAGGGCAAGCTGTTCGACGACAAGCTTCGGCTGTCGATCAGCGCCTACGACATCAAATACACCAATCTTCAGGCCGCCTTTAACACCTCGATCGGGCTCTCGGCCTTCGCCAATCTCGGCGACGCCAAGACCCAGGGGATCGATATCGAGGCGTCGTGGGACACCCCGCTCACCGGCCTCAACCTGACCGTGGTCGGCAATGTGAACACCTCTGAATTCACCAACGTCGTCGAAGCCTTCGCTGCGGCCAACCCGCGCAACGCCAACGGTCAGCGGCTGTTCAACACCCCGCCCTACAATTGGCGCCTGGATGCGAACTACAAGAAGAGCATCGGCCGATACGATCTCTTCGCCAATGCCTCGGCAACGGCGGTGGGCCGGGCGCGCAACAGCGACGCCACTGTTGACACTCTGGATCCCTATCAACTGTATCGCGCCAATATTGGGCTTCGCATGGACCGTTATGAGATCAAGCTCTTTGGCGACAATCTCTCCGACGAGCGCGGCCCCACCGCCGCCAACGGCCCGACCCTGTTGGCCGGCCCCCGTCCGCGGACCATCGGTGTCGGCTTTAGTTTCGACCTGAACTAATCGCCCGGCGGGCGGTGAGGCCTGAGGGGTCTCACCGCCCATTCCTCCCCACTCAGGGGCCGGCGGCTTGATAGCCCTGCGTCTTCGAGGCGATCACATGGAGCGCCTTGGCCCCGCGCAGAACGAGCGACTCCTGCTTGTGCTCGTTCTGCGTTTCCTTTTTTGGAGCGCCAGCGTGCGCTCTCTACGGTTGTCGGCGACGACAGCGAAGGATGACGTGCGTCATGACCCGAGCTTTTGACGATAGGCCAAAGCCTGGTCTTGGCCGACGATCTCTTCTCAGAGGCGCGGCTCTTGCGGTTGGCGCGCCTCTTATTGCGGGCTCAGCGAGCGCCGCCGTTCCCAAGCCGCGTGGGCGAGGCGCGGCGATGTCGGGGCTAAAGGCGGGAGCCGGACAAGCTGAGGCGTTGACGACGGCCGGGCGGGTCGCCGGCTATGTTCGCAATGGGATTTCGACCTTCAAGGGCGTGCCCTATGGCGCCTCCACGGCGGGCGCCAACCGCTTCTTGCCGCCCCAGCCGCCCGAGCCCTGGTCGGGGGTTCGCAGTTCTCGCCAGTACGGCCCTATCTGTCCACAAGATCAGGGAACCGGGCGCTTCAACGACGAAGAAGCGTTCATTTTCCAATGGAACGACGCCGTCGCGAGTGAAGACTGTCTGCGGCTCAATGTTTGGACCCCAGGTC
The DNA here is from genome assembly GCF_058681035.1 of Caulobacter sp. FV2ps19. NCBI lineage: Bacteria > Pseudomonadati > Pseudomonadota > Alphaproteobacteria > Caulobacterales > Caulobacteraceae > Caulobacter > Caulobacter sp. FV2ps19. Next base: position 1,714,152 of record NZ_CM178729.1, read on the forward strand.
TGGCCGACCAAGGCAAGCGGCCGGTGATGGTCTGGCTGCATGGCGGCGGGTTCGCGGCGGGCTCGGGTCATGATCTGCCTGCTTTTGACGGCGAGAATCTGGCGCGGCGCGGCGATGTCGTCGTCGTGACCCTCAATCATCGCCTCAATCTCCTGGGCTATCTGGATCTATCGCACCTTGATCCGCGGTTTGCTCAATCGGGCAATGTCGGCATGCTCGACATCATCGCGGCCCTGCAATGGGTGCGGGACAATATCAGCCAGTTTGGCGGGGATCCCGAGCGTGTGTTGATCTTCGGCCAGTCGGGGGGCGGGGCGAAGGTCTCCATGCTGATGGGCATGCCGGCCGCAAAGGGACTTTTTCATCGCGCCGTCGTGATGTGCGGTTCGTTCAGTCTGGCCACGTCCAAAGACAAGGCGCGCGCGCTTTCAGATCTGTTGCTGGCCGAGCTCGGCTTGGAACCAGGACAGATCGATCAGCTTCAGACGATGTCCTATGCCCGTCTGAAGTCGGCCAGCGAAGCTGTCCTGGCGCGCGTGAACAAGCCGTTTGATGGCTTTGTCGACGTGCGCCGGATCCCCGACAATATGAACTTTGGTCCTGTCGTCGATGGCGCGGTGTTGCCGGCCTCGCCCTTTCATTCCCATGCGCCCTCGATCTCCGCGGACGTGCCGATGATCATCGGATCGACGCTCAATGAGTTTGTAACAGGAATCAACCAGCCCCAGTTTGAAGCCATGACCGAGGCCGACCTGGCGGCTCGCGCGGAGGCGTTCCTGCCTGGGCGGGGCGCGGCGGTGGTGAAGGCTTTTCGGCTGCGCACACCCGGGGCCGCGCCGTTCGATCTGTGGTCCCGTATCGCCACGGCGCCAATCCGCCAGGCTGCGGTCGACCAGGCTGTTGCGAAGGCGGCTTTGGCGCGCGCCCCGGCCTATCTCTACTGGTTCAATTGGCAAACCCCGGTGTTGGATCACCGGCCGCGCGCTTTTCATTGCCTGGATATTCCCTTCGCTTTCGCCAACACCGATCGCTGCGATTCCATGACCGGCGGGGGTGATGTCGCCCGGATGCTGGGCGGCCAGGTCGCTGACGCCTTTATCGCCTTCGCGCGCACGGGAGATCCCAATCACGCAGGGCTCGCGCCATGGTCGCCGGTCAGCTCGCGGGCCGCGGCGACAATGATCTTCGACACCGAGTCTCGCCTCGCGATCGATCCCGACGCCGAGGAGCGCGCGTCGATCGCATGACGGCAGGCGGACTGTCCGCGCCTTTGTTCACCAGCCTATGGGGTAAAATCCTTGAGTTCATTCACCACCGGTTGCGTCGGTTCGGCATGTTGGAAGACGTGCAAGTGACTCCTTTGGACGTTGAGCAGGCGTCGTCTGGGTCACATGAAACCGTCTGGCGCCGGATCGGCCAAAGCCTCACTGATCTCTATGGCGACCGCGCCGACGCGCTGGTCGAGCGCGTGCGGAGACTTGTCGAGGCGGCAGACGCCGAGCGCCCCGACAGTCTCAAGGCGCTGGATCAGCAGCGCAGCGCCCAGCCGAACTGGACGAGCCGCTCGGGCGAGACGGTCTACACCTTCTATGTCGACAAGTTCGCCGGCACGCTTGATGGCGTGGCGGAGCGACTGGACTATCTCAAGGCCCTGGGTGTGCGCTGGCTGCATCCGCTGCCGCTGCTCAAGGCGCGCGAAGGCGACAGCGATGGCGGGTTCGCCGTGGCGGACTATCGCCAGGTTGAGCCTGCGCTTGGCGATATGGCGGGCTTGGAGCGCCTGGCCGAGGCCGCGCGCGAACGCGACATGGGCTTGCTCCTGGATGTTGTCTGCAACCATACCGCCAGCGAGCATGTCTGGGCCCAGCGCGCCCGAGCGGGTGATCCAAAATATCGAGCCTACTACTGTGTCATCAAGGACAAGGCTGATGTCGACCGCTGGGAAGAGACCCTCGTTGACGTGTTCCCCGACACAGCCCCGGGAAGTTTCACCTATGACCCCGACATGGGCGGATGGGTCTGGACGACCTTCTACCCCTTCCAGTGGGATCTGAACTACGCCAATCCTGATGTCTTTCTGGAGATGCTGGATGTCTTGCTGTTCCTGGCCAACCGGGGCGTTCAGGGCTTTCGGCTCGATAGTGCGCCCTATCTCTGGAAGGGGCCGGGCACAAATGGACGTAACCAGCCCCAGACCTATGCGATTATCGAGGCATTTCGCGCCGCGCTGACCTTGGCGGCGCCTAGCGTCGTGCTGCTGGCCGAAGCGATCGAGAGTCTGGACGATGTGCTTCCCTTTTTTGGACGCGACGCCGACGGCTGCGATCTGGCCTACAACAATGGCGTCATGACCGCGCTCTGGGGCGGACTGGCCGATCAGGACGCTGGCATTGTGCGCAGGGTCATGGCGGCGGCGTCCGCGCGACCCGATCATGCGGCATGGCTCAACTATGTCCGTTGTCATGACGATCTGATCTGGAATGCGCTGTCCGCCTACGCCGAGCCGGCCGACCTGGCGCGATGGTCAAAATTCTATGATGGTGAGGGTTTCTCCGGCGGTCGGCGATTTCAGACCGCGCCGGGCGGGGCGCCTTCGACCAATGGCATGGCGTCGGCGCTGGTCGGGCTAGGCAAACCGGACGTTGATCAGGCTGCGGCGCAGGCGAGGCTATTGCTCCTCTACGGGGTCATTCACGCGCTCGACGGCTGGCCGTTGATCTATATGGGCGATGAGATTGGCCTGGGTAACGACGAGTCCTACCTCGTCAATCCGCAAACCAAAGCAGAGGGGCGGTGGCTTCACCGACCCCAGATGGATTGGGCGCAGGCCAAGCTTGGCCTGGATGGGGAAGGGACGAGCGGGCGCCTTTCCCTGGCGTTGCGTCGTTTCGGGACCGCAGCCCGGGGCTTGAATGCGCTGGGTGTGTCTGGCCGCGCCATGCCGATCGCGCTCGATGCGCCGTCGGTTCTGGCCTTTGCGCGCCAGGACGGGAGGCCGTTCTTGTGCCTGGCCAATCTCTCTCAAAGCCCTGTCTGTTCTGACCGCCCCAGCGGGCTGGACGGCCCAGGATATGATCTTCTGACGGGCGAGCGTCTTGACGCCAAGCGCCTGCAATTGGCGGCTTACGAAGTGCTGTGGTGGGTGGGTGATCAATGAACCGGTTCGCAGGCGTTGAAATTGGCGGCACCAAGGTCGTGGTCGCATTCGGCAGTGGGCCGGACGATTTGAGCGATCGCATTCGCATCCCCACAACGACGCCAGATGAGACGCTGGGGGCGATCAGGCGTCTGTTGGACTCGCGTCTTGAGTCACACGGTCTGGACGCAATCGGTGTGGCGACATTCGGGCCCGTGCGGCTGGACCCGACGGCGAGCGACTATGGCCACATACTCTCCACGCCAAAGCCGGGCTGGTCAGGCGCCGACCTTATCGGGGCGTTGGAGGGTCTAGGTCTTCCCATCGGACTGGAGACCGATGTGACCGGCGCGGCGATGGGCGAGGGGCGTTGGGGGTGCTGCGCGGGTCTTGACGACTATGCCTATGTGACCATTGGAACCGGCGTTGGCGTTGGCGTTGTGGTCAACGGCGCACCTGTGCGCGGCGCATTGCACCCTGAAGCGGGCCATCTGCCGGTCAGGCGCGACCCGCAACGCGATCCCTTTGCCGGCGTGTGCCCGTTTCATGGCGACTGTCTTGAAGGACTTGTCAGCGGCCCGGCGCTCGCCGCCCGTCTGGGGCGTCCCGGTGAAACGCTTTTGGTCGATGATCCGGTGTGGGACTTGATCGCCGACTATCTGGCCCAGATGGTGGCCATGCTCACCTACACCGTTGCGCCGCGCCGGATCGTGCTCGGCGGTGGTGTTGGCCAGGCGGACCACCTTCAGGAGCAGGTGCGCGTCCGGCTGAGATCCTGGCTGGGTGACTATTTGCCCGAGCTCAGTTCGCCGCAGGCCTTGCAAGCCTATATTGCGCCGCCGGCCTTGGGCGAAAATTCCGGTGTGCTGGGGGCGATCGTTTTGGCAGCCCGTGCGGCGGCGGCCGGCGATAGGCGCTAGTTTGGCCTTGGTCCAACCCTGGACACGGTCGGTGTGTGGACACCCGACCAGAAGCAAGCGGTTTCCGAGAGTTTAGGCGCGCAGGTTCAGGTGCTTCCATGGATATGCGCAGGGAGAGCCGGCGAATGTCATATCATGTTCTTGTACGGGATCTTCGCCTCGATGTGCGGCTCCCGCCGGGCCCGATGCGCTTGGACTTGTCGCGGGTTGATCCATCTCGCCGAATCCTTCCGGTCCAGCATAGCGCAACGGGGCGGTCGCATACGTCTAAATGACCCGTGTCATCGAGGTCGAAGCTGCTCTCGAGATGTCAGAGCAGATCGACCTGTAGCTCGCGAACCTGAGAACTACGAAGCCAGCGATGCGCGATGGCGTAGCGCGCCAGATTTACGAAGGTCGTGTTCCTGGAGCGTCATCAAGGTCCGCTCTTGGCGCACGGTCGACCAAGCGCTCAGTGCTGGGCAACATTGCGACTACCTCGCATTATTGACAATTCTAGCTTGTATCCGGGACAATTCTAAGTGGTCCCGACACATACGCTGTCAGCGCTTGCGTCCCGCCAAAACCCGCTGCACTGTTGTCTTAACAACGATAACATTCAGGGAAGGCGTCAGGATCATGGGCAGCGAACGCTACGATTATATCATCATCGGCGCTGGCTCGGCCGGGTGCGTGCTGGCGGCGCGGTTGACGGAAGACCCGGACATCAAGGTCCTGCTGCTGGAGGCCGGCGGCAAGAACAGCTCCATCCTGGTCAAGATGCCGGCCGGCGTCGGCGAGCTGATCAAGGCCAAGGGCGAGCAGAACTGGGGCTTCTGGACCGAGGCTGAACCGCACCTGGATGGCCGCAAGCTGTGGTGGCCGCGGGGCAGGGGCCTGGGCGGCAGCTCGGCGATCAATGGGATGGTCTATATCCGCGGCCACGCGCGTGACTATGACCAGTGGCGGCAGATGGGTCTGTCGGGCTGGTCGTATTCCGAGGTGCTGCCCTATTTCAAGCGCTCGGAAACCCATCACGGCGGCGGCGACGCCTATCACGGCGGCCAGGGGCCGCTGCACGTGTCGAAGGGCGAGTCCGCCAGTCCGTTCTATCCCGCCCTTGTCGAGGCCGGCCGTCAGGCGGGCTACAAGACCACGCGGGACTTCAACGGCTTCCAGCAGGAAGGCTTTGGTCCCTATGACCTGACGATCCGTGATGGCCAGCGCTGGAGCGCGGCGGCGGCCTATCTGGCCGTGGCCCTGTCCCGCCCGAACCTGACCTGCGTCACCGAGGCGCGCACCACGAAGATCCTGATCGAAAAGGGGCGCGCCGTCGGCGTGGACTATGTGGTCGGCAAGCGTGGCGAGGCGCACACGGCCCATGCAGACGCCGAAGTGCTGCTGAGCGCCGGCGCGGTGCAGTCGCCGCAGATCCTGCAACTGTCGGGTATCGGCGATCCCGACCAGCTCAAGGCCCACGGCGTGGCGGTGGTTCAGGAGTCAAAGGGGGTCGGCGGCAATCTGCAGGACCATCTGGACATGTGCGTGTCCTACACCAGCAAGAATCTGGTCAGCGCCTATTCGGCCAACAAGGGTCTCAAGAAGCTGGGCACCGGCCTGTCCTACATGCTGATGGGCAAGGGGCTGGGCCGGCAGCAGTTCCTGGAGTCGGGCGCCTTCCTGAAGTCGCGGCCCGATCTGGATCGTCCGGACCTGCAGATCCACGGCGTGCTGGCCATCATGCAGGACCACGGCAAGACCCTGATCGAGAAGGACGGCTTCACCCTGCACGTCTGCCAGCTGCGTCCCGAAAGCCGGGGCAAGGTGGGGCTGCGCTCGGCCGATCCGTTCGACGATCCGACCATCCTGGCCAACTATCTGGCCGCCGACGAGGATCGCCGGGCCCTGCGCGAAGGCGTTCGCATGGCGCGCGAGGTGGTGGCCCAGGCGGCGCTGGATCCCTATCGCGACGCCGAATACGCGCCAGGCGCCGACGTGCGGACCGACGCCGACCTCGACGCCTGGATCCGCGCCAAGTCCGAAACCATCTATCACCCGGTTGGCACCTGCCGCATGGGTGTGGCCGGGGACGCGATGGCGGTGGTCGACGATCAGCTCCGCGTGCAGGGCGTGGCCGGTCTGCGGGTCATCGACGCCTCGGTCATGCCCACCCTGGTGGGCGGCAACACCAATGCCCCGACCATCATGATCGCCGAGCGGGCGGCCGACCTGCTGCGCGGCCGCGCGACCCTGCTGCCGGTCGACGCGCCGGTGTTCGAGGATGGCCGGGCCGTCGCGGCTTAAAGGCTGTTCTCGCCGCGCCGCCAGCCTAGAGCAAGGCGCGTGAAATCGGACTCGCGCGCCTTGCTCTAGGTTTTTGCTTTCGCATCGTTTTTGCGGAAAGCCGGCGTCCACTTTTCCGCACGATGCTTTAGGCGATGCGGCGGCCGTGCAGGGTGGCCAGGCGCAGTTGCGGGCCGTCCGCATTGTCCAGGCCCAGGGGCTGGATCTGGCGGACGGCCAGTTCCTGGGCCGGGCGCCCCATCAGCCGCTGCATCATGGCGATGGGCTGATAGAAGCCGAGGAACCGGTCGGTCTCGCCAGTGGCGCCGCGCAGGGGCGCAAACAGCACCTCCATGCCGACCGAGGGGACGCCCTTGGCGCGGATGTCGGCGGTGACCACCACCGGCTGACGGCGGCGACGCGCCACTTCCAGTGAGGATTTCAGCTCCAGCCGGTGGGACAGGGCCCACAGGCTCAGCAGGTCCTGGCCGCGCAGGTCGCGGGCGTGCAGATCGGCGACGAAGCCGCCGGTCAGGCGGAAGGGCATCTGGCCCAGATGCTCGCGCCCGACGATGAAGACCTGGGTCAGAAGGTCGTTGAAATCGCCCGGATTGATGTCGGCGCGCGCCGGCGCGGCGGCGTCGACTTTCCGATCACGCCAATAGTCTATCAATCGTTCCGTGCTTGGATGGAACATCGTCGTCCCCTGGCGGGTCCTGCCGCGGCCGTTTTGCGCCGCACAAGGCTTGCTAGGAGATCCGGGCCAAGCCCCGACTGTCCCGTTATGGCGCAAGCCGGGCGGGTGGCGGGGCGCGGCCCGATTCTTGCTGGCTGAAGGGTCGGACGACATCGTGCGAAGGGAAACGCCATGAAGGCGCCGAAACGATCGATGCGCGGGCTGATGTGGGGCTTTGGCGCCTTGCTGGGAGGCCTGCTGCTGGGCGGAGCGGCCTATGCCGCCGGTTGCACCACGGGTTGCCCGACGACCCCGACCTGCTGCACGGCGCCGAGCCCGCCGCCCAAGCCGCCGAGGCCGCCCAGCACCCCGTGCTGCACGCCCGGTCACAACGTCAATATCCCCGGCGTCAACATCAATGTCGGCGCCACCGTGATCGTCAACGCCAATGCCAGCGCCAGCGCTTCGGCCGGCGCCGCCTCAGGCGCGGGGGCGGGCGCCAGCGCGGGAGCCAGCAGCACCGTCTATTACGGTGGCGGCACGCACGGCGGCTACTATTCGGGGCCCATGGCCACCGGCTATATCCAGGGCCTCAATGTCGAGGGCGGCGAGCAGCGTCGCCGCGCGTCGTATGAGGCCACCCGCACCAAGCTGCGTCGTGTGGTCATCCGCGCTGTCTGTCTGGACGATCGCGACGTGCCGCACCCGGCCTCGCAGGTCACCCCCGATCGCGACATCGACGACCAGTATGACGGGGAGCTGTATCGCTGCATCGCCGGTGCGCGCATGCAGTACATGATCGGCGACTATGAGAGCGGCATCGATATCAGCAACGGCGGCAAGGGCGCCCAGACCTATATCTGCGCCAAGAACGACGCCCTGTATCATACGCCGGGCGCCGGCCAGGCGGGCACGGTGACCTGCCGCCCGCAACGCCCCGCCCGCGACTGTAACGAGCGGTCGCTGCTGCGCCGCTTCGGCGCGGGCATCAAGGTCCTGACCATCCTGACCAGCGAGACCTACACGGCCTATCGCGAGGAAATGGTCCAAGAGCGCAGCACCACGTCGATGAGCTTCAGCCTCGATGGCGGCGTCGGCGGCGTGGTCTACTAAAGCATCGTGCGGAAAAGTGGACGCCGGTTTTCCGCAGAAACGATGCGAAAGCAAAAACCTGGAGCAAGGCGCGTGAGTCCGATTTCTCGCGCCTTGCCCTAGGGTCGAAACCCGATCAAACACTTGAATGATATATTCTTGTTGTGATTCAATCTCCGAAACGGAGGTTGAATCATGGCTGGAGAGTTCTGGTTGTCGGATCGGCAGTGGGCGGTGATCGATCCGTTGCTGCCGAAAAACCAGTCGGGCGCGCATCGGGTCGATGACCGGCGCGTCATCAGCGGTATCATCCATGTGCTGAAGGTGGGTTGCCGGTGGCAAGACTGTCCCGCAGTCTATGGCCCGCCAACGACCATCTACAACCGGTTCCGGCGCTGGACGATCAAGGGTGTCTGGCGGCGGCTGTTCGCGGCCCTGGTGGCGTTCAGCCCCGACGACGTGCACATGATCGACTCCACCAGCGCCAAGGCCCACCGCTCGGCGGGTGGCGGAAAAGGGGGGCCGAAATCCAGGCGATCGGCCGTTCGCGCGGCGGCCGCACGACCAAGATCCACGCCGTCGTCGACGGCAAAGGCCGCCTCATCGCCTTTGAAATAGCCGCCGGGCAGCGCGGCGACGCCCCCTTCGCCCGGTCATTGCTTGAGCCGCTTCCCAGTGCGCGCCTCTGCCTGGCCGACACCGCCTATGACGCCGACAAGTTGCGCAATTTCCTGATCGAACGGGGAACTACCCCGGTCATCCCCAACAACCCGACCCGAAAACGCATGCAGCCCTTCGATCCGGAGGCCTACAAGCAGCGCAATCTGGTCGAGCGGATGTTCTGCAGGCTCAAGGACTGGCGGCGTGTCGCCACCCGATACGACAAGCTCGCCGCCATCTTTGCCAGCGCCGTCTTCATCGCCGCCATCATCATATGGTGGGCCCAATGAGTCTGGAGCCTAGAGCGTGATAGCCGAAAGTGTACGCGGTTTCGGCGGTTATCACGCTCTAAATGTTTGATTTAGAGCCTTTTTAGACGCCTCACATGATTCCATGTGAGGCTAAAAGGCTCTAGGGCCAGCCTGCCAGGCAAAAATCAGGCCCTCTCGCCAGCAAGGCGAGAGGGCCTTTTCGTATTTGCGATCTCTCGTCCCTGAGAGCGGCGGGGTCTACTTCCCTTCCGGTTTGACCAGCAGGGTCCAGGCCTTGTCGTCGCCCAGGAAGGTCCTGGCCGCTTTCTGGACATCGGCGGGCGACACCCGTTCCAGCCCGGCGATCACCGAGCGCGTGGCGTTCAGGACCCGCGGATCGGTCTGGGCGCCGGCCAGATTGGTCAGCCAGTACTCGTTGGTGGCGCGCGCCTTTTCGATCTGATCGATCCGAGGCTTCTTGGCCCGGTCCAGCTCGTCTGCGGTGACGGGCTTGTCGCGCAGGTCGGCGGCGATCTGACGGATGGACGCGATCACCGCGTCCAGCTTTTCCGGCGGAACCTCGACGCTGACCGACAGATAGCCCCAGTCGTTGAAGGTCACGCTGTGGGTCGCCGAGGCCGAGGGCGAATAGGTGGCGCCCTGCTTTTCGCGCAGTTCGTCGGTCAGCCGCAGTTGCATCACCTGGGCCAGGACCGACGTGTCGCGCGAGCGTTGCAGGTCGGAGAACAGGTCGTCTGTCGGCCAGATCATGACCAGTTGCGCCTGATCGGGCCGGCCCTTGTGGGTCAGCACCACCGGCTTTGGAGAGGGTGCGGGCAAGGCGATCTGGTGCGCGCGGGAAAGGTCCGTCACGCCCGGACGCGGCGGAAGGGCGCCGAAGGTCCCGGCCACGGCGGCGATCGCCTTGTCGACGGTGATGTCGCCGACCACCAGAACTTCGATCTCGCCCTTGCCGAGCGGATCGGTGACCGCCGCCTTGAGACCGTCGATCGAGGCCGAGGCGATGTCGGCGCGCGACGGGAAGGTCCAGCGCTTGTCGCCGTTGTGCAGCAGGCCGCCCAGATCCCGGCCCAGCACGCCGCCGGTGGTGGTTTCCAGCTGATCGTGGATCGTGCCGTAGTAGGTCTTGATCCGCGAGAAGGCTTCAGGGCGCCAGCCTGGCTCGGTCGCGAAACCGGCCAGAACCTGCAGCTCCGTCTCGATGTCTTCAGGGCGGGTGCGGCCACTGAGGGTGAAGGCTTCGTCTTCGACGCCGAGACTGGCGTTCCAGATCTTGCCGGTCAGCACCTGCTCCATGTCCTGGGCGCTGATCTGCTTGAGGCCCCCCTCGATGAAGGCCGATCCGGACCACAGGGGATTCTGGGTGTCGGACGGCAGGTCCAGCAGACCATGGCCGATGCGGGCCTTGATCAGGATCTGGTCGTCGCGGAATTTGGTCGGCTTGACCGTCAGGCGCACGCCGTTCTCGAAGCGCACCATGACGGCGTCAAGGTCGGCGATGTCCGTCTGCTCGACGACCTTGCCGATCGGCCCGAAGCTGGAATAGGGCCAGGCCGTGGTGCTGGGCGCGGCGGGGGGTGTTACGGCGACCTTGCGGGCGTCGTCATAGGCGGTCAGCACCGTCTTTTCGCCGCCCTCGATCGCCGTGGGCGTGGGGATCAGGATCAGCGGGCCCGACCCCGCGAAGGCGGCCCTTAGCGCCGCGCTGACGCGGTCGGCGGTCAGGCCCTTCACGATCTCGTCGAAGGCCGCGAGGTTCTGGCTGGGGCTGGTGACGGTCTCGCCGTCGCCCAGGGTCCCGACAAGGGCGCCGGCCAGGCTGGTGGTGCGCTGGGTGGCCTCGCCGGTGGCCGCAGCCACGAGCTTGGAGCGCATGTCGGCGATCTCGCGATCCAGTTCGTCCTGCCGTACGCCATATTGCAGGGCGCGGCGCTGTTCCCGGTCCAGGGCGACCAGGGCTTCGCGCCAGCGCCCGGGCTGGGCGGTCGCGCCCAGGGTGGTCAGCCGCACGGCGCCGTACTGATCGCCGGTGAAGGCGCCGGCAGCGATAAAGGGTGGATCGGCCGCGCGGCTCAGCGCCTGCATGCGACGGTTCAGCACCGCGAAGCCCAGATTCCTCAGCGTATCGCGGGCGTCGACGGCCTTGGTCTCGATCAGGCCGTCGGGCGTGGCGGCCCAGGACATCTGAACCGCCAACGAGACGCCGGGTTCGAAGACGACCTTGGCGGTCTCGCCGCGCTTGGCCACCTTGCCGACATCGGGATCGGCGCCGGCCGGCCCCTTGGCTTTCCAGTCGCTGAAGCGCGCCTTGATCTTGGCTTCCATGACGTCGAGGTCGAAGTCGCCGACCGCTACGACCACGGCCCGTTCGGGACGATAATAGGCCTCGTAGTAGTCACGGATCTTCTGGGCCGGCGCCGTTTTCAGGATTTCGGTCTTGCCGATGGGAATGCGCTTGGGCGGCAGCTGGCCTTCCATCTGGAAGTCCATGGACTTGATCAGCGCCCGATAGCTGGGACTGTCGCGCGTGCGCTCTTCGGACAGGACGACGCCGCGCTCGCGGTCCACCGCCTCGGGCGAGATCGTCAGTTCGCCGGCCACTTCGCGTAGCAGCATCAGCGAGGTGTCGACCGTCGGGTCGTCGGTCTTGGGCAGGTCCAGCTGATAGACGGTTTCATCCAGGCCGGTGGAGGCGTTGGTGTCGGCGCCGAAGGCCAGGCCGTGGCGCTCCAGGATCTTGATCATCTCGCCTTCAGGCACGTTGGTGCTGCCGTTGAAGGCCATGTGCTCGAGGAAGTGGGCCAGACCCTGCTGGTCGTCGGCCTCCATCATCGATCCCGTGTCGAACCACAGGCGCAGGGCGGCCTGACCCGGCGGGGTGGCGTTCTTCTCCAGGGCGTAGCGCATGCCGTTGGGCAGGACGCCGAAGCGCACGCGCGGGTCCGGCGCGACATCAGAGATTTCGTGCGCCCATTGGCCTGGCTTCAGCTCGGCCAGGGTCGGCCCTGTTGGCCGGACGGACTCCGCGAAGGGCGGGTTTGCGCCAAGCGAGGGCATGGGAAGCTTGGGCAGCGCCGAGCAGGCGGTCAGAGACAGGCCGGCGGCGGCAAGTAGTGTCAGGCGCGAAGCGCGAATCATATTCTACCCAAGGTTGGGGTGGACATTCAGGAGCGCCACCTTGGCTGGGGGTGAAGGCGCAAGCAAGGCGTCAGTCGCCTCGCGAAAGCCGCGATCAGGCGGCGGCGACGTCGCCGGTCTGGCGGCGAAGGCGCCAGAAGCGGACAGTCCGCAGCGCCGAGTCGCGGGGCAGGGCGCCGTACAGTTCCCCATAGGCCTTGGCCTTGCCCATCACATCGTCGGACGGGTCCAGGATCAGGAACGCAAAGGTCAGGAACAGGGCGCGGTCGATGTCGGCGGCCTTGCAGACCACGGCCAGAGCGTCCAGTTCGCGGCGTTCCAGGATCTTGCGGGCGGTATGGAAGTCGATGTCGGCCATGTCGGCCAGAACGATCAGGAACAGCGTGTTCTTCTTGGCGCGAAGCAGGCTGGCCAGGGTCTGGGGCGAGGCTCCGCCCTTGGCCTTCATGGCCAGGAACTCTTGCTCGGCCTTGGGATAGTCGGACGGAAGGGCGCCATCCTGGGCGGCGACCCGCTTGCGGCCGGCATTGAGCGCCGCCTCCAGCGTGGCCGGGTCCATGTCGGCGTTCTTTTCCATGATCCGATCGCGAAGCTTGGCTTCGACGATGAAGTACATCTCGTTGAGCAAATCCACCGGCAGGCTGTGGCGGTCGACCACGGCCTCGTGCAGGCTGGGATTGGCGGCGGCGCGATCGACGACCGTCTCATGCGCCTCGCGTGACAGCACTGCGCCCTCGTTGCGCAGCAGGACGCCCAGAGTGTCGTCGTCGCCGCGCTCGACAATGGCGTCCGACACGGCGCTGGGCACGTTGGTCCGTTGGGAGATGGCGCGCAGGTGGTCCTGGCCGCGGGTGCGGGCCACTTCCAACAGGTCGTCTTCCGACAGGCTCGACGAGCCCTGCAGGATAGGCTGGGCGACGGCGATGCTGTCCAGGGCCAGGGCCCGGCTGAGGCCGCGCGGCGGTGTGGGCGCCTGGCTCAGGCGTTCGGCCAGCTCGACCTTGACGGCCTCTTCCATCTCGCCGGCCAACTGGCTCATGACGTCGTCGAACAGACCCATCTGAACCGGGTCGTGATTGTCGCCGGTAAAGAACAGGTCCGTCACGCCGCGCAGCAACTCGCGGCGCTTGGCGCTGGAGGGCTCGTCGGCCAGGGCAATCAGATCGTGAAGCTTGGACTGCATCAGAGGGATCCGTCGTTGCCGCCGTCGCGACGGGCTTCGTCGCCGCGGGCGCCTTCAGCCAGCCAGTCGGCCGAGCCGTGGCGCGGCTCTTCATCCTTCGGACGGGGAGCGTCTTCGGAGGGGGCGATGAACACCATGCCGTTGGGCTGCAGCGGCGGCAAAGCGTCGGGCTGCTGGCCGTACTGACGGCCGACCGAATAGGTGCGTGACAGACTGGGCGCCATGGCTGGCGCGGGGTAGGCGGCCGGCAGCTGTGGCGGAGCGACCGCATGGTCCGCCGGGACCGGGGATTGCGGCCTTGTGCTCATCGGACCCCAGGCAGATGCGACAGGCTGGAAGGTCTGACGGGAGGATGGCGCGACGGTGTTCGATTTTCCGGCCCACCCCAGGACGGGGCCTGCATAGCCCGAGGCGGCGGTCAGGGCGGCGGTGCGACGGTCAGGTCGAGGCCCGTAGCGGCTCTCGCGCGCTTCCTCAGCGCGCGCCCCGTTGGCGACGCAGACGAGGGCGGCGATGAGAACCATGGAACGCATAGGGCGACCTGACGGAGACTCCGAGCCCTTAGCCTTAACCCTCGCCGCTTAATCTGGGCCTAACGCCCGCGCCAAAGCGCCAGAAGCTTGCGTTCGGCCAACTCCATCAACGCGTGTAGCGCCACGCCCATGACCGCCAGGGTCAGGAGGGCGGCGAAAACCCGGGCGGTCTGCAGGCGGTTGTAGGCTTCGAGAATACGCCAGGCCAGGCCCTGGGCGCCGCCGGAGCCGGCCACGAACTCGGCCACGACGGCGCCGATCACCGCCAGGCCCGAGGCGACCTTGTGTCCCTCCAGCAGGGCCGGAACGGCCGAGGGCAGGCGCAGTCGCCACAGCCGCTGGGCCCGCGTCGCGCCATAGAGGTCGAACAGGCGGGTCAGATCCGGATCCACGGCCTTCAGCCCGCTCAGGGCGCCCGAAAAGATCGGAAAGAAAGCAACCACGGCGGCCAGTCCGATGACGGCGCGCTCGGGATGATCGATGCCCGACCAGATGGTCACCAGCGGCGCAATGGCCACCAGCGGCGTGACCTGCAGGGTGACGGCGATCGGCCGGACGGCATCCTCCATCAGCGGGCTGAGGCTGACCAGGAAGGCCAGGGTGCAGGCCAGGACGCTGGCCATGACCAGGGCCAGCAAGGCGGTCGACAGGGTGCCCCAGGCCGAGGCCAGCAACAGCGGCCAGCCTTCCAGCAGGGCGCTCCAGATCGCGCTGGGCGGCGGCAGCAGATAGGGCGGGATCGACCAGTGCGCGCAGGCCATCTCCCATCCGGCCAGCAGCAGGCCGATCAGGATCAGAGGCGAGACCAGGGGGGAAAGCCTCTTCACGCGGCGCGCGCTCCGCTGTGAGCCAGCAGATCTGACACCGCTTCGACGGCCAGGCGGAAGGGCTCGGTGGTGCGAAAGCCAGACGGCCGGATTAGCGGACCACTCACGGCCACCTCGCCGACGATCTGACCGGGGCCTGGGCTCATGACCACGACCCGGCCCGCCATATAGACCGCCTCCTCGACATTGTGGGTGACAAAGACCAGGGCCGGCGACAGCGTGGCCGCCAGGGCCAGGACGTCGTCGGCCAGCGCCCGTCGGGTGATCTCATCAAGGGCCGCGAAGGGCTCGTCCAGCAGCAGCAGGCGCGGGCTGGTGACCAGGGCGCGGGCCAGGGAGACGCGCATGGCCATGCCGCCGGACAGCTGGGCGGGGCGCGCCGTGAGGGCGTCGCCCAGGCCCACGCGGGCCAGGGCCTGGCCGGCCGCCGCCCTGGCCAGGGCCTGATCCTCGCCCGCCAACTCCAGCGGCAGGGACACATTGGCCTGGGCGTCGAGCCAGGGGGCGAGGGTCGGCGCCTGGAACACGACGGCGGTTTCGCCCTTGCCTGTGGCGCGGGTCACGGTCCCTCTTGTCGGCTTTTCGAGGCCCGCCAGAAGTCGCAGCGCCGTGGACTTGCCGCAGCCGGAGGGTCCGACCAGGGCGACGACCTCGCCCGAGCGCAGGTCAAGATCGACCGGCCCTAGCGCGCGACCGCGCAGGGGGTAGTCGACCTCGACGGCGGAAAGGGCGGCGATGGAAGGCGTCATTGCCCCTTCGGGACGAACTGCAGCGTGTAGGCGCTCTTGTAGTCCAGATCCTTGGGATAAACGCCCTGGTCGGCGGCGACCTGGAAGAATTCCGCCCAGCGGGCGTCGGTCATGGCGCCGATGCCCGCACCTTGACCATTGGCGCCCTGGGCGCCGACGATTCCGAAAGCGCGCATCTTGTCCCGGGCCTGGTCCAGCACGTCCTGGGACATCTCCGGATTGTCCTTCAGGATCGCTGCGTCGCCGGGCTTGGGATCGCCATAGAGATAGGACGTCCAGCCCGCCGTCGTCGCCTCGACAAAGGCCTGCACCGCCGCCGGATTTTTCGCGATCAGGCTATCGGTGGCCAGGGCCATGGAGGCGTAGCCGGGATAGCCGTTGTCGGCCAGCAGGAAGAGCGCGGGCTTGATCTTGCCCTCCTTCTCGATGAGGTAGGGCTCGCTGGTGACATAGCCTTGCTGGACGACGCGCTTGTCCGCCAGGAACGGCGCGGCGCTGTAGTTATATTTGCGCACCTGGTCGTCGGTGAAGCCGTACTTGGCCTTCAGCCACACCCAGAAGCCGGTGATCGAGGCGTCCGACAGCAGGATCGGACGGCCCTTGAGGTCGGCTATGGACTTCAGCCCCTGGTCAGGATGCCCGATCAGGACCTGAGGATCCTTCTGCATGAAGGCGGCGACGGCCTTCACCGGGGCCTTTTCCTTGGCCAGGTTCATGACGATGAAGCTGTTGGATCCAACGCCCAGATCGACGGCGCCGGTGGCCAGCAATTGCGGCACGTTCACCGCCGGTCCGCCCTGGATCAGGGTGACGTCGAGGCCGCGCTTGGCGTATTCGCCGGTGGCCAGGGCCTGATAGTAGCCGCCCAGCTCCGCCTCGGCTCGCCAGTCGGTCGCCAGCTTCAGGGCGGTGCGGCCCGGCGCCTCGGCGGGTTTGTTGGCGGCGGGAGAGCACGCGGCGATCAACCCGCACAGGGCGAGAGCGACCAAGCGACGAAAACCCATGAAGTCCTCCAGACAACGCTGCCGGAGACTAGGCGTCCCCGCGGCGTCTTCCAAGGGAGAACGGCGTTCGTCCGCCTACGCGTCCAGGGCGGGCGCCGGCATCCAGCGTTCGACCTTGGCGTAGAGCGTATCGCGCTGGATCGGCTTGGCGATGTGATCAACCATGCCAGCGGCGTAGCAGCGCTTGACCTGCTGGGGCAGGGCGTCGGCGCTCATCGCGATGATCGGGACCTTGCTGGCCTCAGAGCGTAGGGCGCGGATGGCGCGGGTGGCGGCCAGGCCGTCCATCACCGGCATGTGTATATCCATCAGGATCAAGTCGTATCGGCCCGTTTCAGCCGCTTCAACGGCCTGCTGGCCGTCCTCCGCCGTGTCGACATGCCAGCCGGCCAGGGTCAGCAGGGAGACCCCGATTTCACGGTTCATCGGGTGGTCATCGACGACCAGGATCCGACCGGCGCCGGCGGTCGCCGGTTTGGGACGTTCTTGCGGCGCCAGGGGCTCGACGACGGGCGCGATGACCTCAATCCAGAAGCAGGAGCCGCGGCCCGGCACACTGTCGACACCGATCTTGCCGCCCATCCGTTCGACGAGGGCGCGGCTGATCGCCAGGCCAAGGCCCGCGCCGCCATAGGTGCGGCTGACCGAACTGTCGACCTGGGAGAAGCGCTGAAAGAGCAGGGGCTGCTTGTCGACAGCGACGCCAACGCCCGTGTCGATGATCTCGAAGCGCAACCGATCCTCGGCGTCGCCCGGTTCGACAATCAGACGCGCATTGATCTCGCCCCGTTCCGTGAACTTCACGGCGTTGTTGAGCAGGTTCAGCAACACCTGACGCAGGCGCGCATCGTCCAGTTCGTGAAGGCCTTCGACAGGGTCCACGACTTCGACATGGAGCGACAGCCCCTTGGCGCGCGCCTCGGGCGTCAGGATGGCGGCGGTCTCGCGCAGGAGGGTGGAGGCCGAGATCGGCTGCGGCGTCAACTCGATCTGACCCGCCTCGACCCGCGAGAAATCGAGAATATCGTTGACCACCGTCAGCAGGGCGCCGCCGGCGGAGTCGATCAGATTGACCTGGCGTCGGGCGTCGGGCGGCAGGTCGTTGCGCATCGACAGCAATTGGGCAAATCCCAGCACGCTGTTCAGAGGCGTGCGGATCTCATGACTCATGGTGGCCAGGAACTCGGTCTTGGCCTCGGTCGCCGCCAGGGCGCGGGCCCGCGCGGCGCGGGTCAGTTGCTCGCGTCGGACCAGCAGTCGCTTCAAACGCTCCTGCTGGGCCAGGGCCAGACCGGTGGCCAGATTGGTGCCGAAGAGCAGGGCGACAAAGACCTGGGCGAGACGGGTCGGGTCGGCTTCCCCCCAGCGCACGCCCGTCTGCGCGGCCCCGTTGGGGACCATCAGCGGAATGGCCACGCACGCCACGATCAGCGAGCTCTGCGCCGCGCCGCGCGCGCCCAGCCGAAACGCCGCCAACATGGTCAGGGGCATGATCAGGAAGGGGGCGGGAAAGCCATTGGGATGAAAGCACAGGGCCGTCACCAGGGCGATCGTCGCGAAAAGCGTAATTCGCTCGCCATTGGAACGGTGAAATCCCCGGCGATGCTCGGCGTCCAGAAGCACCAGGGCGGCGGGCGCGATGACCGCCAGACCCAGACCGCTGCGCGCGAACCAGGCCCAGGCCAAGGTCAGGAAGGACGCTTCTGACCACAACTTCATGGCGGAGGCCCCGACCAGGGCCGCGGTCACCGCGATCGGCGCGCCCACGGCGACCAGCAGGGCGAGCTGGCGCATCGTCCGGACGCGCGGCATGCCGCCCATGGCGCGCCGCGTCACCACCCACACTGCGTAGGACTCGAGTGTGTCAATGCCGGCCAGGATCATAGCCTTGGCGAGGGGGTCGCCGACCAGGAGCCCGATGATGAGATGAAAAACGATCGCGACCGTGGTCAGGGCGATGCGTTGGGGCGGGTTCAACGCCATCAGACCGACGGCGAGCAGTCCGTTTGCCGGCCAGAAGGAGGCGATGCCCAGGGGGGTGCGGGTGAGGAACTCACTGAAGATCAGGCTCGCGACGATCATCGTCGCGAGAGTCAGACAAAGCGTATTCTGACGCCTTTGCTCCCGATGTTTCAGCTTTGGTTCCATGCGTGTCTCGTCCCCCAGCATCAGTACGCCCGCGATCTTTGACGGGCGCCGCGCAATTTGCTGCTGTGGCGCTATGTCGCGGATCGGGCGTTATCGACGCCCTGAGCTCGGGATCAGCTTCGTCCCGCCAAGGCGGAGCTCGGCAGCGGTACGAGAATGCATAAGGCGCGGCGGGTTTCAAGCACAGGCGGTCCAGCGTCGCGGCGGGGCGGCCCGCCTCAGTTGGCGAGGGTCTCCCGCTTCTCCTCCAGGGCCAGCCAGTCCTCCTCGGCTTGCGCCAGGTCAGCCCGCGCCTTGTCCAGCGCCTTCATGATCTTGGCGAAACCGGTCGGGTCCTTGGCGTAGAAGCCAGGGTCGGCCAGTTGGGCCTCCAGGTCGCCGATGATCTTGGGGCTGGCTGCGACCAGAGCCTCGCATTCCTCGAGGCGGCGCTGGTCCTTGTAGGACAGCTTGACGGTTTTCTTGGCCGGGGTCGGCGCGACGGGGGCGGTCTTGGCCGCCGTAGCGCCGGTGGCGAAGTCGCCGCCGCCGGCGCCGCGCGCGCCCTTGAAGAAGTCCGGGTTCTGATCGATCAGGTCGGACCAGCCGCCCGGGGTCTCGATGACATGGCCATGGCCGTTCATGGCGATGGTCGAGGTGGCGAGCCGGTCGATGAAGTCACGATCGTGGCTGACCAGGATCAGGGTGCCCTCGAAGTCGGCCAGCAGGTCCTCCAGCAGGTCCAGGGTGTCCATGTCCAGGTCGTTGGTCGGCTCATCCAGGACCATCAGATTGGTCGGCGTGGCCAGGGCGCGGGCCAAAAGCAGGCGGTTGCGCTCCCCGCCCGACAGGCTGGTCACCGGCTGGCGCAGCTGGGCCTCGGTGAACAGGAAGTCCTTGGCGTAGCCGGCCACGTGCTTGGGCAGGCCGCGCACCAGAATGGAGTCGCCGCCGCCGGGGGTCAGGAAGTCCCAGACGGTGATCTTGTCCGACAGGGCCATGCGGGCCTGGTCGACATAGGAGATCTCCAGATTGGTCCCCAGGGTGACCGTGCCGGAATCGACCGGAAGTTCACCCAACAGCAGCTTGACCAAGGTGGTCTTGCCCGCGCCGTTGGGGCCGACCAGGGCCACCCGGTCACCGCGCAGAATACGGGTCGAGAAGTCCTCGACGATCACGCGCTCGCCGAACTTCTTGGTGACGTTCTTGGCTTCGGCGACCTTCTTGCCTGATGTCGCCGCAGTTTCCACGGCCAGATACATGCTGCCGCGCATGTCGCTCTGGCGATCCTTCTTGGCGGCGCGCAGGTCCATCAGGGCGCGGCGGCGGCCTTCGTTGCGGGCCCTGCGGCCCTGAACGCCGCGGGCCAGCCAGGCGTTCTCACGCTCCAGCGCCTTGTTCAGGCGGCGCGCCTCGTCTGCGTCAGCGGCCATCACCGCTTCGCTCCAAGTCTCGAACTCCTGGAAGCCCTTGTCCAGGCGGCGCACCTTGCGGTGCTCCAGCCAGAAGGTCCGCTGCGTGACGCGATTGAGGAAGGCCCGATCGTGGCTGACGATCAAGGCGGCGCATTTACTGGCCGCCAGTTCTTCTTCCAGCGTCTGGATCGCGAAGATGTCCATGTGGTTGGTCGGCTCGTCCAGCAGCAGCACGTCGGGCTGCTCGGCGAAGGCGCGGGCCAGGGCGGCGCGGCGCTTTTCGCCGCCCGACAGGCCTTCCGTGCCCTTTTCCGGATCCAGGCCAAAGTCGGCCAGGGTGGCCTGGGCTTCATAGTCTTCGGCCCCGCCCGCTGTGGCGTAGTCCAGCAGGGTGGCGCCGGTGATCTCGGGCTCTTGGCTGACGAAGACGATGCGCGCCCCGGGCTGCACCACGCGCTCGCCGCTGTCGGCTTCGGCCCCCTGGGCGGCGAGGATCTTCAGCAGCGTGCTCTTGCCCGCGCCGTTGCGGCCAACCAGACAGGCGCGGATACGGGGTTCCAGCGCCAGGTCGACGCCGTCGAACAAGGGCTTGGCCCCGTCGGCCAGGCGGACGTCCTTGAGGGCGAGAATAGGCGCGCGGGCGGGGGAAGCCATAAGATGCTCGTACTTGAAAGGGTCGACGGGTCGCGAAGGATGCGGCCTATATCAGGGATAGGCGCGAAGAACCGCGAAAATCCGGATGTCGGCGCAGTTGCGACAGATCGGCTGTCCCTTTGACGCCGAAACGCGGGAGGCGCGGCTCAGTTACCGGGCGAGCTGACGTAGAAGCTGGCGTTGTTGCCGGTGGCTGTGGCGACGCTGGTTACCGAACGGCCAGAACCAAAGACCGTGGTTGTCCGGGCGCCGATCTCGGCGCTGTTGACCTGATTATTGCTGACCGTCATGCCGCCGCTGCACTGCGAACAGGCATAGCCGGTAACGGCGTTGCCCATGGCCGTGGCCGAGGTCACGGCGTCATAGCCGTCGGCGCCGGTGAAGCTGGCGATGACCTCGACGCCGCCGCCGGCATTGCTCTGGATGTTGTCCAGAACGATCTCCTGACCGGTATTGCCTGCCAGGACCGAGTTACCGACGCCCTGGGCGGTCACCTGGGCCGCGCTGAACTGATAGGAACTGGCCTCGGCCTGGGCCCGGACATAGGCCGTATTGTCCTGGGTCGAGGTGACATCCAGCAGCGGGCCTTCATTAGTCGCCGACAGATTGTTGCCGCTGGCGGTCGCCGCCGTGCTGGTCAGATAGCTGCCGCCATAGGTCGTGAACTGGCTGGCCTGGGTGAGCCCGGCGTTCGACTGCTGGGTGATCACGCGAGCGGCCGACTGCTCGCTCCCCGAAAGCGTGATGTTGTTGCCTGTCGCCAGGCCGGAGACGGCGGCCGTGCCGGTGATGGCGCCGGCCTCTGCCCCGCCATCGGCCAGGACGTCGCCTTGATTGCTCTGGCTGACCCGCGCGCCCATCGCGCCATTGATCAGGGTCAGGCCCTGGGTGTTGCCCTGGGCCAGGGTGCTGATCGAGACGTCGCCCAGCGTGGCGTTGTCCGCCTCGATCTGGCTGCGGGCGGTGACGGGGCCGGTGTTCAGCTGGGTGGTGACGCCGGTCAGCGTGCCGTTGTCCGCCGCCGCCGTGCCGCTGTTGCCGACCGCCGTCGTGGTGACGGCGCTGGCGGCGCCGCCGTCGGTCGCGACATTGACCACGCCATAAGCCTGGACCTGGCCATAGTTCTCCTGGTTGGAGGTCATCGTCGCGTCGGTGTTCTGCACCGACACGAACGCCCCGTTGGCCGGGGCGGTGGTCGTGGCGGAGAAGCCGTCGGTGACGGTTTCGACGTTCAGGGTCTGCTGGGCGAACACATCGCCCAGATTGATCTGGTTGTTCAGAACCTGGCCGGACGTGGTCTGGCTAGTAGCGACCCCGCTTAGCATCGCGCATATCGGGATCGCTGCGAGCGTTCCAGCGAGACGGGTCTTCGCGGGTCTGCGCATTGTTGGTTCCCAGATTGTTGTAGGCGGGCGTGAAGGCGCCCGTTTGCCCGACGGTGGCGTCGCCCATCGGATCGTAGCGCAGGCAGCTTTGCGGTCCGGGCATGCCATAGAGATTGGCGCTGAACTCGACGACCGAGCGCTCGATCAGGGCGCGCACCGCCAGCTGGATCGGCTCCAGCGCGCCACGGCCGCCAGAGATGTCGAAGATGTTGCCATTGAGGAAGTCGAAGACGCCCAGGCTGATCTCGCGGCCGACGACCTGTTTCTGATAGGCGACGACGTCGACCACCTCCAGGGTGCGGGTGTTCACCAGGCGCAGGTCCAGGGCGATGTTCATCACAAATACCCGACGCTTGAAGTTGCCCTTCAGGCCGTCGGTGTCCTTGTCGCCGACATAGGCGTCCACGCCGGCCGAGCGGATGTTGTAGTTCAGCTCGGTGATGCCGCCGACCACATAGAAGTCCGAGCCCGGCACCTGGCCGGCCAGGATGCGGCGATAGTCCACCGGCGTGTCGGCGCCGGGATTGGGGCGATCGGAGATCAGCTTGTTGTTGGCGTATTTCAGCTCGAACTCCGACACCGAGGTGTCGAAGCGCTCGACCATGGGCATGCCGGCCTTGGCGAAGGCGGTCATGGCCAGAAGGGAGGCGCCTTGGGTGACCTTGCGGCCCGAGCCGTCGGACTCTTCCTTGCCGGTATAGTCGGCGATACGGCCGATCGCGACGCGCGGCGCGGCGATGCGGTTCTGTTTGGCGTATTGATTAAGGCAGACCAGGGCGGCCGAATAGTCGGTGGGATTGGCGGTGACCGGGGCGCTGCCGATCGGCTTGGCGTAGTTGCCTGCCGTCGACACCTTCGGCATGCGCGTGCCGCACCCCGTCAGGGCGGTGCAGGCCAGAGCCGTTATGAGAAGAGAGAGACGCTTACTGGGCATTGGATCCGCTCTTGACCGAAGATCCCGCCGAAATATTGCCGGTGTTGGTCTGGGTGGAATTGATGATCACCGTATTGTTGTTGCCCTGGGTGATGACCGTCAGATTGTTGCCGATGGCGGTGGAGCTGCTGTAGCCGCGTCCGCCGACACCCGAATAGGCGTCGAGCGAACCCGACGAATTGCTGGACGAATAGACGCTCTGGTCCGCGCCGGTCAGCATCACCCCGTCGACGACGATACGGTTGCCGTTGGCGTCGCGGGTGGAATATTCGACCATCCGGTTTTCCTGGCCGGCGACGCGGCCGTAGCCCGCGTTGAAGTCGGCGGAGTTGGTCGACATGGTCTGGGCGCCGGCGACGCCAAGCGCGCCCAGGCCCAGGACAGCGGCGGTCAGGCCCGCGCCAACGCCGATGCTGTTCTTCCGATGCCTGGCCATGAAAAGGCTCCGCGACTGTCGACGCGGGGGAGCAAGCAACCCTCGTGCCAAATTCATACCGGCTCAGGTCTAGCGCCAAGGTCTCGCAAAATGGTTAAGCCGGGAGACGCGACGTCGAATCCTGACACCCCATATAGAGTCGCCGATGGAATGAGAGCGTCATGCGCCAGGACCGCCCCGAACCCGTATTCCCCGAACCCGTATTCAATGCGCCTTGGCCGGCCTTGCTGGCGACCGCCAGCATCCTGCTGTCCACACTCCTTCTCTCGGGGGCGAGCGACCAGACGATCTATGACCTCGCCCTGGAGCCCGCGCGGGTGTGGCGCGGCGAGGTCACCGGGTTGGTCACCTCGCTCATTGTGCACGCTGGCTGGCTTCACGCCGGCATGAACGCCGTCTTCGCCCTGGCGTTCGGCGCGCCGGTGGCCCGGCTTTTGGGATTGGGCGTCAGGGGCGGGGCCCTGTTCATTCTCTTCTATATACTGTGCGGCGTGATGGCCGGGCTGGGCTACGCCGCCATCCACGCGCAATCGACGCAACTGGTTATCGGCGCCTCGGGCGCTGTGGCGGGTCTGATGGGCGCCGCGGGGCGGCTGATGGATCGTCCCGGAGACCTGAGCGGCCTGTTCGCGCCGCGTGTTCTGTCGCTGGGCGCCGCCTGGCTGATCGTCAATCTGGTCATGGCGGTGTTCGGCGGCTTTCCTGGCATGGGGACCGGGCCGGTGGCCTGGGAGGCGCATCTGTTCGGCTTCGCGGCCGGGGCGCTGCTCATTGCACCCATCGCTCGATTGCGCGCGAGTGCACAGACCCATTGATCCCCAGGCCGCTTTGCGAGACCCTCCTTAAACAACAACGATAAAAGGGAGATGCGCAGTGCTGGTTTCTCAGATTCTGAAAGACAAGGGCGATCTGGTGTTCACGGCCTCGCCCCAGGAGACGGTGGGCGCGGCCGCGGCCTTGCTCCACACCCGCCGGGTAGGAGCGATGGTGGTGGTTGACGCCGAAGAGGCGATCGTCGGCATTCTGTCGGAGCGCGACATCGTGCGAATGATCGCCAAGGAAGGGGCGCCCGCCCTGACCCGGCCGATCGCCGCCTGTATGAGCGCCGATGTGGTCTTCGCCTATCCCGAGGAGACGGTCGAAGCCCTGCTCGAGCGCATGACCGACCGCCGCATTCGCCACTTGCCGGTGGTGCGCGACGGGCGGCTGGCCGGCATCATCTCGATCGGCGATCTGGTGAAGTACAAGATCAACGAAGCCCAGGCCGAGGCCGAGGGGCTGAAGGCCTATATCGCGGCAGGGTAGGGCGCGGCTTCGGGCGAACCGACGCCGGTTGGCCCGAAGCTTGTATATAGAGCCGAGGATCTATCCGCCCAGCAGTTCGGCGCCGTGGCCGGCGACGGCGTCGGCCAGGCTGTAGGCGTCAAGCACGGCGGCGGTGGCGTCGCGGGCCTTGAGGAGCGCCTCGCGCAGGGCGCAGGTCGCCAGGTCGCGGCAGTCTTCGCAGCGACGGAAGGCGGTGCGGCTGACGCAGGGGGCCAGGGCCAGGGGGCCGTCGACCAGGCGGATGACGGCTGCGAAGCTGATGTCGGCGGCGGGGCGGCCCAGCAGATAGCCGCCGAACTTGCCCCGGCGGCTGATCACCAGACCGTCGCGCGCCAGGGTCAGAAGTATGGCTTCCAGGAACTTTCGCGGCGCATCGGCCCGGATCGAGAGTTCGCCGGCCGTGACCTGACCGTCCTCGCGCGCCAATTCGATCATCGCGCGCAAGGCGTAGCGCGCCTTTTGGGACAACATGAACGCGGGTGCTCCTCTAATCCCGACTTCTGGGGGAGGATAAGGCGGCGTGCAAGCATCCGTGCACAGGCGAATGGCCATTTGGGGATATTTCCCGGATTCGGCGCTTGCGACTCCGGGGGGCGATCTCTAGAAGCCGCCCCTCGCCCCGGGGTTCCCGCCGGTCGGACGAAATCCTGGCTTTCAGGCCTTGCGTTTCGGAAGACATGTCGTTAGTTTCCGCGGCTTCAATCGACCCGGTCACGGTAACGGTAGGCGCGCTTTAGGGCGCGCTGTCTGCACCGGTCTTGTCTCTGGATACGGCGCTCGCCGGACTGGAAAACAAGTTCAGAACGATCGGTTGACAAGGAGTTTTGGTTTCGTTAGAAGCCGCCCTCCTTGAGAAATACGGAAGATGTTCGCAAGAGCTTCCAAGTATTTCGAAAGTCTAGTTAGTGATTGTTTCGAAGATTTCTTCCAAATAATAGCTTGACTAGATTGGCCCGCTTCTCTAGAAGCTGCCAACTCTTCCGGATCTGCCTTCGGGTTGATCAAGTTGAGAAAGTCAGATGGTTTTGAAAAAAACGATTTGACACGGAATTCGAGGTTGGATAGATAGCCGCCTCCGCCGACACTGGGCGCTAAACGGTGGTGCTGCTGAGAGGCGGTTCTGGGAGCTTCGGCTCTGGGTCTTTGACATTGTTGATTTGGAAAGAGAAACGCAGGCGGCGGCGCTCTGGCGATGGACTGAAAAGGTTCATCTCGAACGCTGACAAATGCGGTCTCTTGAAGACACCATGAATATCATGGACTGAAGGCTTCGGTCTTCAATCCATCGATGTGATTGGGAACTCGTCAAGATACTATGCAAACCAGAACCAATTCCTCGGTTTTCCCCTTGGAATTGAAGTCTGTGTTAGCGGTCAACTCAACCTGAGAGTTTGATCCTGGCTCAGAGCGAACGCTGGCGGCAGGCCTAACACATGCAAGTCGAACGGATCCTTCGGGATTAGTGGCGGACGGGTGAGTAACACGTGGGAACGTGCCTTTTGGTTCGGAACAACTCAGGGAAACTTGAGCTAATACCGGATAAGCCTTTCGAGGGAAAGATTTATCGCCATTAGAGCGGCCCGCGTAGGATTAGCTAGTTGGTGGGGTAAAGGCCCACCAAGGCTACGATCCTTAGCTGGTCTGAGAGGATGATCAGCCACATTGGGACTGAGACACGGCCCAAACTCCTACGGGAGGCAGCAGTGGGGAATCTTGCGCAATGGGCGAAAGCCTGACGCAGCCATGCCGCGTGAATGATGAAGGTCTTAGGATTGTAAAATTCTTTCACCGAGGACGATAATGACGGTACTCGGAGAAGAAGCCCCGGCTAACTTCGTGCCAGCAGCCGCGGTAATACGAAGGGGGCTAGCGTTGCTCGGAATTACTGGGCGTAAAGGGAGCGTAGGCGGATAGTTTAGTCAGAGGTGAAAGCCCAGGGCTCAACCTTGGAATTGCCTTTGATACTGGCTATCTTGAGTACGGAAGAGGTATGTGGAACTCCGAGTGTAGAGGTGAAATTCGTAGATATTCGGAAGAACACCAGTGGCGAAGGCGACATACTGGTCCGTTACTGACGCTGAGGCTCGAAAGCGTGGGGAGCAAACAGGATTAGATACCCTGGTAGTCCACGCTGTAAACGATGAGTGCTAGTTGTCGGCATGCATGCATGTCGGTGACGCAGCTAACGCATTAAGCACTCCGCCTGGGGAGTACGGTCGCAAGATTAAAACTCAAAGGAATTGACGGGGGCCCGCACAAGCGGTGGAGCATGTGGTTTAATTCGAAGCAACGCGCAGAACCTTACCACCTTTTGACATGCCCGGACCGCCACAGAGATGTGGTTTTCCCTTCGGGGACTGGGACACAGGTGCTGCATGGCTGTCGTCAGCTCGTGTCGTGAGATGTTGGGTTAAGTCCCGCAACGAGCGCAACCCTCGCTATTAGTTGCCATCAGGTTTGGCTGGGCACTCTAATAGGACCGCCGGTGGTAAGCCGGAGGAAGGTGGGGATGACGTCAAGTCCTCATGGCCCTTACAAGGTGGGCTACACACGTGCTACAATGGCGACTACAGAGGGCTGCAATCCCGCGAGGGGGAGCCAATCCCTAAAAGTCGTCTCAGTTCGGATTGCACTCTGCAACTCGAGTGCATGAAGTTGGAATCGCTAGTAATCGCGGATCAGCATGCCGCGGTGAATACGTTCCCGGGCCTTGTACACACCGCCCGTCACACCATGGGAGTTGGCTCTACCCGAAGGCGCTGCGCTAACCGCAAGGGGGCAGGCGACCACGGTAGGGTCAGCGACTGGGGTGAAGTCGTAACAAGGTAGCCGTAGGGGAACCTGCGGCTGGATCACCTCCTTTCTAAGGACTGTCTCTCCAAGGTTTCGGCCTTATTGAGACGTCTATAAAATACAGATGAGCGGATCGCCGCCGTCTTCGTTTCTCTTTCCACTCCTTGATGACCGATCAGGTTATCGAGGCGATCGCGAGCCCAGGAACGGGTCTCATTCTTCGGAGTGGGATTTGGTCTATGCGGCCTATGGGCCCGTAGCTCAGTTGGTTAGAGCGCACGCTTGATAAGCGTGAGGTCACAAGTTCAAATCTTGTCGGGCCTACCACTCTCCACCCTGAACCGCGGACACGTACCGACCAGGCTCTCCTGGGCAAAGCAACTCACCGTTGGTGAGGGGCCATAGCTCAGTTGGTAGAGCGCCTGCTTTGCAAGCAGGATGTCGTCGGTTCGAATCCGTCTGGCTCCACCATCCTCTCATCCGGAGAGGTTGGTAACGCGATCGAGGAATGATCAAGTTTGTAGCCGTGCGCTTAGCGCCAGCTACGAAATGACATTGTGAAGGTAGGGTTCACCCGCCGACATCATCTCCCCTTGGGGATGGTCGAGGTTTTAGGGCGGACTTTGAAGAAGACATCAAATGTCTGACTAATACAAAGCGCATGCGAGCCGTCCCTAGACGGTAAGCGCATGGGTTTTGCTGAGAACGATCAAGCGCATAAGGGCTTCTGACGGATGCCTTGGCATTGAGAGGCGATGAAGGACGTGGCACGCTGCGATAAGAGCCGGGGAGGCGCGAGCACCCTTTGATCCGGCTATTTCCGAATGGGGAAACCCACCTTTATGGTCACTCCACTTGTTTCCGGCTTCGGCCGGATGCGTAGTGGGTTGGTCAGAAGAGGTATAATGGGCTGAATACATAGGCTCCATTAAGCAAACCCGGGGAACTGAAACATCTCAGTACCCGGAGGAAAGGACATCAACCGAGACTCCCGTAGTAGTGGCGAGCGAACCGGGACCAGGCCAGTGCTGTCGTGACATAAAGCTGAACGACTTGGAAAGGTCGGCCATAGTGGGTGATAGCCCCGTAAGCGTCAAATAGCGACAGACTCGAGTAGGGCGGGACACGTGAAATCCTGTCTGAACATGGGGGGACCACCCTCCAAGCCTAAGTACTCCTCAATGACCGATAGTGAACAAGTACCGTGAGGGAAAGGTGAAAAGCACCCCGACAAGGGGAGTGAAACAGATCCTGAAATCGGAAGCCTACAAGCAGTCGGAGCCACCGCGCGTGGTGACGGCGTACCTTTTGTATAATGGGTCAGCGACTTCATGTGCCGTGCAAGCTTAAGCCGTTAGGTGTAGGCGCAGCGAAAGCGAGTCTGAATAGGGCGAATAAGTACGTCGCATGACGACCCGAAACCAGGTGATCTATCCATGAGCAGGTTGAAGGTAAGGTAACACTTACTGGAGGACCGAACCGGTGAATGTTGAAAAATTCTCGGATGACTTGTGGATAGGGGTGAAAGGCCAATCAAACCTGGACATAGCTGGTTCTCCGCGAAAACTATTTAGGTAGTGCCTCGGACGTATTCCTTGGGGGGTAGAGCACTGAATGGATGCGGGGGGAGCGATCTCTACCAATTCTAATCAAACTCCGAATACCCAAGAGAACTATCCGGGAGACACACGGCGGGTGCTAACGTCCGTCGTGAAAAGGGAAACAACCCTAACCATCATCTAAGGCCCCCAAGTTCTGGCTAAGTGGGAAACGATGTGGGTTTGCTTTGACAACCAGGATGTTGGCTTAGAAGCAGCCATCATTTAAAGAAAGCGTAACAGCTCACTGGTCAAGCGAACCTGCGCGGAAAATGTAACGGGGCTCAAGCCAGACGCCGAAGGTATGGGTGTGCAGTTTACTGCACGCGGTAGCGGAGCGTTCCGTAAGCCGTTGAAGGTCAGGCGTGAGCCTGGCTGGAGGTATCGGAAGTGAGAATGCTGACATGAGTAGCGATAAAGAGTGTGAGAGACACTCTCGCCGAAAGCCCAAGGGTTCCTGCGTAAAGCTAATCTGCGCAGGGTTAGTCGGCCCCTAAGGCGAGGCCGAAAGGCGTAGTCGATGGGAATCAGGTGAATATTCCTGAACCAGTTGGAAGTGACGGATCTGGTAAATTGTCTAGGCTTATTGGATTGCTCTGGGCAGTGAACAGGTCCCTGGAAATAACTCCAACGGAGACCGTACCCGAAACCGACACAGGTGGGCAGGTAGAGTATACCAAGGCGCTTGAGAGAACCATGCTGAAGGAACTCGGCAAATTGCACGCGTAACTTCGGGATAAGCGTGACTCTGCTTTGGGCAACCAGAGTAGAGTGGCACAGGCCAGGGGGTAGCGACTGTTTATCAAAAACACAGGGCTCTGCGAAGCCGTAAGGCGACGTATAGGGTCTGACGCCTGCCCGGTGCCTGAAGGTTAAAGGGAGTTGTGCAAGCAGCGAACTGAAGCCCAGGTAAACGGCGGCCGTAACTATAACGGTCCTAAGGTAGCGAAATTCCTTGTCGGGTAAGTTCCGACCTGCACGAATGGCGTAACGACTTCCCCACTGTCTCCAGCATGGGCTCAGCGAAATTGAATTCCCCGTGAAGATGCGGGGTTCCCGCGGTCAGACGGAAAGACCCTATGAACCTTTACTGCAGCTTCGCCTTGGCGTTAGCAACAACATGTGTAGGATAGGTGGGAGGCTATGAAACTCGGGCGCCAGTTCGAGTGGAGCCATCCTTGAAATACCACCCTTATTGTTGTTGACGTCTAACCGCGGCCCGTTATCCGGGTCCGGGACATGGCGTGGCGGGCAGTTTGACTGGGGCGGTCGCCTCCCAAAGTGTAACGGAGGCGCGCGATGGTGGGCTCAGACCGGTCGGAAATCGGTCGTCGAGTGCAATGGCATAAGCCCGCCTGACTGCGAGACTGACAAGTCGAGCAGAGACGAAAGTCGGCCATAGTGATCCGGTGGTCCTGCGTGGAAGGGCCATCGCTCAACGAATAAAAGGTACTCTAGGGATAACAGGCTGATTTTGCCCAAGAGTCCATATCGACGGCAAAGTTTGGCACCTCGATGTCGGCTCATCACATCCTGGGGCTGGAGCAGGTCCCAAGGGTTCGGCTGTTCGCCGATTAAAGTGGTACGTGAGCTGGGTTCAGAACGTCGTGAGACAGTTTGGTCCCTATCTGCCGTGGGTGTACGAGACTTGAGAGGATCTGTCCCTAGTACGAGAGGACCGGGATGGACACACCTCTGGTGGACCTGTCATGGCGCCAGCTGTGCAGCAGGGTAGCTAAGTGTGGACTAGATAACCGCTGAAAGCATCTAAGCGGGAAACTAACCTCAAAACAAGGTCTCGCTGAGAGCCGTGGAAGACCACCACGTTGATAGGCCAGGTGTGGAAGCGCTGTGAGGCGTGTAGCTTACTGGTACTAATAGCTCGATAGGCTTGATCGTTCTTCAGCCAAACCTATGCAAATGCTCTTTGTAGCAATCAGACATACGATGTCTTCTTCGACTTGATAACCAGAACGCCTCAGAACGTTCTGCACGCATCCTTTTTGCTGACCTGGTGGCTATGCCGGGGGTTCCCCACCCGATCCCATTCCGAACTCGGTCGTTAAGTCCCCCTGGGCCAATGGTACTTCGTCTCAAGGCGCGGGAGAGTAGGTCGCCGCCAGGTCCGCTAAAAGGATACGTCTTCAAGTCCCTTCAAAGTCCAACCCTACCAACACAATCCTCACTCTGCCGCGGGGTGGAGCAGCCCGGTAGCTCGTCAGGCTCATAACCTGAAGGTCACAGGTTCAAATCCTGTCCCCGCACCCAAGATCCTGTTGATGTGGCTTGTTTCGCGGCGCGAATAGAGCATCCTGATTCAGCAAATGACCTGCGCAACCGGCGCTTGATCGCCCCGGAAGCGATATTTTCTGCATTTCTGTCATCGTTCTTCGAGAATCTACCTTCAAAGCCCATGGCGCGATCGTTTGATTTGCGTCATGAGAAAGCTATGGAAGGCGCGGGTCGGCAATTGACCCACGGAATAGGTTTTTGAGGATAAGATGGCTAACGGTGTCGTTAAGTGGTTCAACCCGGCCAAGGGCTTTGGTTTCATTCAGCCCGATAACGGCGGCGAGGACGTCTTCGTCCATATCGCAGCTGTCGAGCGCTCGGGTTTGTCGGGCCTGAACGAAGGCGATCAAGTCGCCTACGAAATGGAAGAAGATCGTCGCTCGGGCAAGACCTCGGCCGGCAATCTGCGCGTGACGGGCCAGGGCGCCGCCCCGACCTCGACGCGTCGTCCGCCCTCGCGCGGCTTTGATGCTCCCCGTGGCGGTGGCTATGACGCCCCGCGTGGCGGCGGCTATGACAGCGGCGGCGGCGGCGGCGAAGCCGGCACGGGCGTCGTGAAGTG
Organism: Caulobacter sp. FV2ps19; assembly: GCF_058681035.1. NCBI lineage: Bacteria > Pseudomonadati > Pseudomonadota > Alphaproteobacteria > Caulobacterales > Caulobacteraceae > Caulobacter > Caulobacter sp. FV2ps19. Next base: position 1,746,126 of record NZ_CM178729.1, read on the forward strand.
GTTCAACACCACCAAGGGCTTTGGTTTCATCCAGCCCGACAACGGTGGCGGCGACATCTTCGTGCACATCTCGGCCGTTGAACGCGCCGGTCTGCGCGGCCTGAACGAAGGCCAGCAGGTCGGTTACGAGCTGGAGCAGGACCGCCGCTCGGGCAAGACCTCGGCCGGCAATCTGCGCATCCTCTAAGGATTTTTGAGGCGGCGATCGCTTTCGCGCGACCGCCGCCTCAGACTCCGCTGATCAGGCCCCGCGAGGAACCGCTTCCGTCCCTTCGGGCGGTGGGCGGCTTCGCGCGGGGCTTTTCTGCGTCTGGATCTAGGCCTTTTGGGCTCGCTCGTTGGCGACCTGGTTCACCGCCAGGGCGGTCATGTTGACGATGCCGCGGGCGGTGACGCTGGGCGTCAGCACGTGCAGGGGCTGGCTCATGCCCAGCAGGATCGGGCCGACCAGCAGGCCCTCGGTAGCGGCGGTGAGCAGGGTCAGGGCGATATTGGCCGCGTCCAGGGTGGGCATGACCAGCAGATTGGCCGAGCCTTTCAGGGCGCTGTCATGCACAAGACGATCGCGCAGGGCCTGGGACAGGGCGGCGTCGGCGTGCATTTCGCCATCGACCTCCAGGTCCGGCGCCTGTTCGCGCACGATCGCCAGGGCGTCGCGCATCTTGCGGGCGGTCGGCGAGTTGGAGGCCCCGAAACTGGAGTGCGATAGCAGGGCCGCCTTCGGGACGAGGCCAAACCGCCGCACCGAATCCGCCGCCAGCAGCGTCATCTCGGCCACCTGTTCGGCGGTCGGGTCGACATTGACGTGGGTGTCGCAGAAAAACAGCGTGCCGTTGTCGAGGATCAGGGCGGACAGGGCATAGACCCGATCAACGCTGTCGCGCTTGGGGATCACCGGCAGCACATAGGTCATATGCTGCCACCAGTCGCGGTTGCCGCCCACCAGGGCGGCGTCGACATGGCCGGCCTGCAGCAGCATCGAGGCTGACACCGTCCGCCGGTTTGTCACCCGCCGCGCCGCCGCCGCCGGCGGAACGCCCCGGCGGCTGACCAGGCCCTGATAGCGCTCGATCATCGGGGCGAAGAGCGCCGTATCAGCGCCCGGATCGAGGATCTCGACCTGGCCGCCAAGATCCAGGCGCAGGCCCATCTCGGCGACCTTGGCGATGATCGTCTCGCGGCGACCGATCAGCACCGGCTGGGCCAGGCCTTCGTCGACCACGGTCTGGACAGCGCGCAGCACGCGCTCGTCCTCGCCCTCGGCATAGGCCACGCGAATCGGGGAGGCCTTGGCGGCCTTGCGGGCCTGCTCGAACAGGGGGCGCATCAACTGACCCGAGCGATAGACGAACAGCTCCAGTTCCTGGCGATAGGCGTCAAAATCGGCGATCGGCCGGGTGGCGACGCCGCTGTCCATGGCCGCCTTGGCCACGGCCGGCGCGATCTGCAGGATCAGGCGGGGATCGAAGGGCTTGGGGATGATGTATTGCGGGCCGAACATCGGTGCGATGCCGCCATAGGCGCTGGCTACCACTTCGCTGGCCTCGGCGCGGGCCAGTTCGGCGATCGCCTCGACGGCCGCCACCTTCATGGCCTCGTTGATCTCGCTGGCCCCGACATCCAGGGCCCCGCGGAAGATGAACGGGAAACACAGGACGTTGTTGACCTGATTGGGATAGTCGCTGCGGCCGGTGGCCATGATGGCGTCGGGGCGGGCGGCGGTCACCAGGGCCGGCAGGATCTCCGGCTCGGGATTGGCCATGGCCAGGATCAGCGGATTGGGGGCCAGCAGCGGCAGCCACTCGGCCTTGAAGACGCGCGGCGCCGACAAGCCCAGGAAGATGTCGGCCCCGGACAGCACTTCAGACAGCGTGCGCGCGTCGGTCTTGCGGGCATAGCGCGCCATGTTGTCGAGCATGTCGTCGTCGCGGCCGGCATAGACGACGCCCTTGATGTCGGTCAGCGTGACGTTCTCGACCGGCAGGCCCATCGAGACCAGCAAATCGACGCAGGCCAGGGCGGCCGCGCCGGCCCCCGAGGTGACCAGCTTGACGTCCTTGAGGGTCTTGCCCTGGACGACCAGGGCGTTGCGGACGGCGGCGGCGCAGACGATGGCCGTGCCGTGCTGGTCATCGTGAAAGACCGGGATCTTCATCCGCTCGCGCAGGGTGCGCTCGATGATGAAGCATTCGGGGGCCTTGATGTCCTCCAGATTGATGCCGCCGAAAGTCGGCTCCAGCGCGGCCACCACCTCGATGAACTTGTCAGGGTCCTCGGCGTCGACCTCGATGTCGAAGACATCGATGCCGGCGAACTTCTTGAACAGGACCGCCTTGCCCTCCATCACCGGCTTGGACGCCAGCGGGCCGATATTGCCCAGGCCCAGCACGGCGGTGCCGTTGGAGATCACCGCCACCAGATTGCCGCGCGCCGTGTAGTCGCGGGCCGTGTCGGGATCTGCGGCGATGGCCTCGCAGGGGGCGGCGACGCCGGGCGAATAGGCCAGACCCAGGTCCCGCTGGGTGGCCATGCGCTTGGTGGCTTCGATCGCCAGTTTTCCGGGCCGCGGCAGACGGTGATAGTCCAGAGCGGCTTTGCGGAAATCCTCGTCCATCGATCGGTCCTCTGTAGCGTCTGCGCGGGCTTTGCGGTCCGTCTGGTTTGCGAGCCGCCGACGTCTAGCTACCGGGGTTGGCGGGTCATTGCCAACCCTATGCGCCAGATAGGGATATTTCTTGTGGTAGCGGTCACATGCGCATGGACCAATCCGGGCTCTGGTAAGTAATAAATCTATTATATATGCCTGACCGGCAGGCGCCGGTCGCTGCGTTCGGCGGCGACCGGGATCGGCATGCCCCTCTACGACGCAAGGCGCTGGACAGGGCGTGCGGGCAGGTCGAGCATCGGTCGAACGCGTATTGAAGGACGGGACATGAGCGGACTGACGACCCATATCCTCGACCAGGCGCTCGGGCGGCCCGCGACGGGGGTTCTGGTGCGTGTGTCGCGGCGCGAGGGCGAAGCGGTCTCGGTCCTGGCAGTGCTGCGAACCGACGCCGACGGACGCGCGCGGCTGATCGCGGGCGAGGACCTTCAGGTCGGCGGATATCGGCTGGAGTTCTCGATCGGCGCGCATTTCGAGGCCACCGGCGCGGCGGTGACCGATCCGCCGTTCCTGGACGGGGTGGTCATCGACTTTTCCGTGGCCGACGTCAGCCAGCACTATCACGTGCCGCTGCTGGTCTCGCCCTACGGCTATTCGACCTACCGGGGCAGCTGATGGGGGAGACGATCCGCTTTTTGCTGGACGGCCAGACGCATGAGGCGCGCGGCGTGGATCCGACCCGCACCCTGCTGGAGCACCTGCGTGGTGATCTGCGCCGGACGGGGACCAAGGAAGGCTGCGCCGAGGGCGACTGCGGCTCGTGCACCGTTCTGGTCGGCGAAGCCGACGGCGAGGGCGTCAACTGGCGGGCGGTCAACAGCTGCATCCAGTTCCTGCCGATGCTGCACGGCAAGGCGCTGATGACGGTGGAGAGCCTGGCCAGGGACGGCGCGCTGCATCCGGTGCAACAGGCCATGGTCGACAAGCACGGCTCGCAGTGCGGCTTCTGCACGCCGGGCATTGTCATGTCGCTCTACGCCAAGGCGGTGGCGGCCAAGGGGACCGATGCGCCGCCGGCCGAAATGCTGGCGGGCAATCTGTGTCGCTGCACCGGCTATGGCCCGATCATCGAGGTGGCCAGGACCGTCGAAGCCGATTCCGCGCCCGATGTGGCGGCGGCTATGGCGGCTCTGGATGACGGCGCGATGCTGGACCTGACGCACGAGGATCCGGTGCGGGGCGTCACCCGCCGCTGGCTGGCGCCGCGGTCGCTGGATCAACTGGCCAAGGCCTATGTCGAGAATCCGGACGCCACCCTCGTTGCCGGGGCCACCGATGTCGGCCTTTGGGTCACCAAGCTGCGCAAGCCGCTGACGGCCCTGATCGACATCGGCCAGGTCACAGAGCTCAAGCGGATCGAGACGGTCGAGGGCGGCGTGCGGATCGGCGCGGGCGTCCGTTATGTCGATGCGATGGCGACCCTGTCCGGGCTCTATCCGGATTTGGGCGCGATGATGCGGCGGCTGGGCTCGACTCAGGTGCGCAACAGCGGCACGATCGGCGGCAATATCGCCAACGGCTCGCCGATCGGCGACATGCCGCCGGCCCTGATCGCGGCGGGTGCGACCCTGGTGCTGAACCGGGGCGGCGAGCGGCGGCAGACGCCGCTGGAGGCCTTCTTCATCGACTATGGCAAGCAGGACCGCCGGCCCGGCGAATTTGTCGAGGCGGTGATCGTGCCCTCACCGAAATCCGACCTGATCTACAAGGTCTTCAAGCTGTCCAAGCGCTTTGATCAGGACATTTCGGCGGTCTGCGGCGCCTTCGCGCTGACGCTGAAGGACGGCGTCGTCGCCTCGGCGCGGATCGCGTTCGGGGGCATGGCCGGAACGCCCAAGCGGGCGGCCGCCTGCGAGACGGCTCTGGTGGGACAGCCCTGGACCGAGCCCACTGTGGTGGCCGCCATGGCCGCGCTCGACACCGACTTCACGCCGCTCAGCGACATGCGCGCCTCGGCGGCCTATCGGTCGCTGGCCGCGCGGAACATGTTGCGCAGGGCGTTCATCGAGACCCTCCAGCCGGACCATATCGCCCGCGTTGAGCCGGAGAGCGCTCATGGCTGACGCCGCCGTCCCGGCCGCCCTCGACGCTTTTCAGGGCGTCCATGCTTCGCTGCCGCATGATAGCGCCGCCCGTCATGTCTCGGGCTCGGCGGTCTATATCGACGACATGCCCGAGCCGGCGGGGATGCTGCACGTCCATTTCGGACTGAGCGCCAAAGCCCACGCGCGGCTCGTCAAGCTGGACCTGTCGGCCGTCCGCGCCGCGCCGGGCGTGGTGCTGGTGCTGACCGCCGACGACATTCCCGGCGAGAACGACGTCAGCCCGGTGATCCATGACGACAAGCTGTTCGCCACCGACACCGTGACCTATGTCGGCCAGAGCCTGTTCGCGGTGGCGGCCACCTCGATCGCCGCCGCCCGCGCCGCTGCGGCCAGGGCCGTGGTGACCTATGACGACCTGCCGGTCGCCATCGACATCGCCGCCGCCCGCGCCGCCGGCCTGACCCTGGAAAAAAGCCAGCACATGGCGCGCGGCGACGCGGCCGCCGCCCTGGCCGCGTCGCCCCGGCGCCTGCAAGGCCAGTTCGCAATCGGCGGCCAGGACCATTTCTATCTGGAAGGCCAGGTCGCCCTGGCCGTTCCGGGCGAGGATGGCGACGTCCATGTCTGGTCGTCCACACAGCACCCCAGCGAGGTGCAGCACCTGATCGCCCGGGTGCTGGATCGCCCCCACACCGCCGTCATCGTCGAGGTGCGCCGAATGGGCGGGGGCTTTGGCGGCAAGGAGACGCAGGCCTCGCTGTTCGCCGCCGCCGCCGCCCTGGTCGCCGTCAAGACCGGCCGCGCCGCCAAGTGCCGGCCAGACCGGGACGAAGACATGATCATGACCGGCAAAAGGCATGACTTCGAGATCGCCTATGATGTCGGCTTCGACGATGACGGCGTCTTGACCGGGATCGCCCTGGAGCTGGCCTCGCGCTGCGGCGCGACCGCCGACCTGTCGCTGGCCATCAACGACCGCGCGATGTTCCACGCCGACAACTGCTATTTCCTGCCGGCGGTCGAGATCCTGTCGCATCGGTTCCGCACCCATACCGTCTCCAACACCGCTTTCCGGGGATTTGGCGGACCGCAGGGCATGCTGGCCATCGAGCGGGTGCTGGACGCGGTGGCTCAGGCCACGGGGCTGGATCCGTTGGCGGTGCGTCAGCGTAATCTTTATGGCGGCGCCGGTCGCGACCAGACGCCCTATCACCAGACCGTTGAGGACAATGTCGCGCCGCAACTGCTGTCCGAGCTGGCCGCGTCCTGCGACTACGAGGCGCGCCAGGCCCAGATCGACGCTTTCAACGCGCGCAGTCCGATCCTGAAGAAGGGCCTGGCCCTGACGCCGGTCAAGTTCGGCATCTCGTTCACCACCACGCATCTCAACCAGGCCGGGGCCCTGATCCACCTCTATGCAGACGGCTCGATCCTGCTGAACCATGGCGGGACCGAGATGGGGCAGGGGCTGTTCACCAAGGTCGCGCAGATCGTCGCCGAGGCCTTCCAGGTCGACATCGCAAGGGTCAAGGCGACGGCCACCGTCACCGACAAGGTGCCCAACACCTCGGCCACCGCGGCGTCGTCGGGCACGGACCTCAACGGCATGGCGGCCCTGAACGCGGCCAACACGATCAAGGCCCGGCTGGTGTCTTTCGCGGCCCAGGAGTGGGGCTGCCCCGAGGCGGATGTGGCTTTCACGCCCGAGGGGCTGAGGGTCGGCCAGGCGCTGATCCCGTTCAGCGACCTGTGCCGCCAGGCGCATCTGGGTCGGATCTCGTTGTCGGCCACCGGCTTCTACGCCACGCCCAAGATCCACTATGACCGCGCCACCCACAGCGGCCGGCCGTTCTATTATTTCGCCTATGGCGCGGCGGCGTCCGAGGTGCTGATCGACACCCTGAGCGGCGAGATGAAGGTCACCCGCGTCGACATCCTGCATGACGTCGGCAAGTCGCTGAATCCGGCCATCGACCTGGGCCAGATCGAGGGCGGCTTCATCCAGGGCATGGGCTGGCTGACCACCGAGGAGCTGGTGTTCGACGCGGCGGGGCGCCTGCGAACCCACGCGCCGTCGACCTACAAGATCCCGACCATCGGCGACCGGCCGGCCCATCTGGATATCAAGCTGTGGGCGGCCGGCCGCAATGTCGAGGCCACCGTGCATCGCTCCAAGGCCGTGGGCGAGCCGCCGCTGATGCTGGCCATCTCGGTCTTCTCAGCCATTACTCGGGCGGTGGCCAGTGTGGGCGATCACAAGGTCATGCCGCACCTGAACGCCCCGGCCACGCCCGAGGCGATCCTGATGGCGGTCGAGGACGTGAAGGCGAGGGCCAGTGTTTAGTTCCCTCTCCCAGAGGGAGAGGGAGGGGCCCGCGCCGCAGGCGTGGGAGGGTGAGGGGTTACGCCCTCAACCGGCGTGCCGGCGCGCCGTCAGCCACCTTAACCCCTCACCCTCCCATGCTGCGCATGGGCCCCTCCCTCTCCCTTTGGGAGAGGGACTGTGAACTGGGCCCGCGCCGCCCTGGCGCGTCTTGCGGACAACGACACCGCCGCCCTGGTCACCGTGCTGGCCACCGAGGGCTCGGCGCCGCGTGAGGCGGGGACCAAGATGGTGGTCTGGGGCGGCGGTCAGTCGGGCACCATCGGCGGGGGCAATCTGGAGCATCAGGCGACCACTCAGGCGCGCCGCATGTTGACCGGCTCTCAGGCCCATTTCGCCATCCAGGACTATCCGCTGGGACCGCTGCTGGCCCAGTGCTGCGGCGGTCGCGTGCGACTGCTGATCGAGCGGGTCGAGGCCGCCAGCCGAGACTGGCTGACCGACGCCGCCCGGCGGATGGACGCCGACCAGCCGTTCGAGGTCCGCACCCGCTTTGATCCGGGCCTGCTGAGCAAGACCATCGTGCCCATCAGCGCCCTGTCCGACGCCCCGCCGGTGACCCTGGCCGGCGCTGCGGCCAGCGCGCGCGGCGCTCGGCCCGAGCTGGGCGACGAGCTGGTCGAGCGCAATGACGCCCCGCGTCCGCCGCTGCTGGTGTTCGGCGCCGGCCATGTGGGGCAGGCTGTCGCCAAGGCCTTCGCGCCGCTGCCCTTCAAGCTCTGCTGGTACGACAGCCGCCCCGAGACCGCCGACATCCCCGGCGTCACGGTGGCCGAGCCGGCCGAGATGGCGGCGGCCGCCATGGGCGCGGGCGGCGAGGCCTATGGCCTGATCTTCACCCATGACCACGGCCTGGACTATGCCCTCGCCTCGGCCGGACTGGCCGGCGGCGGCTTCGCCTATCTGGGTTTGATCGGCTCGAAGACCAAGCGGGCCCGGTTCATGAGCCGGCTGCGCGAAGACGGCTTCTCCGAAGCCGCCCTGACCCGCTTGACCTGTCCGATCGGCCTGCCGGCCCTGAAGAGCAAGGCCCCCGAGATCATCGCCGTCTCGGTGGCCGCCGACCTGCTGATGCGGCTGGAAGCGGCCCGGATTTCCAACGACGAGGACGCCGACCTTGCAAGCCTATAGGGCGTCGATCCTCCACCTGCTGGAGGATCCGACCAAAGACGCGGGGGCGGTCGCCTTCCACGACGACGGCCTGTTGCTGGTCGAAGACGGCCATGTGGTCGCCTGCGGCGACTACGCGGCCCTGCGCGATCTCGTGGCCGATACGCCGGTGGAAGACCTGAGCGGCAAGCTGATCACGCCCGGCTTCATCGACACCCATGTCCACTTCCCGCAGGTCGACATCATCGCCGCCCATGGCGCGCAACTGCTGGACTGGCTGGAGCAGCACACCTTTCCGGCCGAGGCGGCTTTTGCTGATTCGGCCCATGCGGCCGAGGCGGCGGCTTTCTTCCTCGACGAGTTGCTTCGCAACGGCACGACCACGGCCCTGGTGTTCGGCTCGGTGCACAAGGGCTCGGTCGAAGCCCTGTTTCGCGAAGCCCTGACCCGCGACATGCGGTTGATCGCCGGCAAGGTCCTGATGGACCGCAACGCCCCGGCGGGATTGACCGATACGGTCGAGACCGGCCGCGCCGACATGGAGAGCCTGATCGCCGACTGGCACGGCAAGGGGCGACTGGGCTACGCGGTCACGCCGCGCTTCGCGATCAGTTGCAGCGACGCCCAGCTGGCCATGGCCGGGGAGGTTCTGGCGCAGAATCCCGGCGTCTGGATGCAGACCCACCTGTCGGAAAATCCCCGCGAGATCGAGGAGACCGCCGCGCTGTTTCCCGACGCCGCCGACTATCTGGACGTCTATGAGCGTTTTGGCCTGGTGGGCCCGCGCTCGGTGTTCGCCCACTGCGTCCACCTGCGGGGCGAGGCGTTTCAGCGGCTGGCGGCGGCGGGTTCAGGGATCGCCTTTTGTCCGACCTCGAACCTGTTTCTCGGCTCGGGCCTGTTCCCGCTGGACGAGGCTTGCGCCCATGGCGTCAAGGTCGGGATCGGCACGGATGTGGGGGCGGGGACCAGCTTCTCGATCCTCCACACCCTGGGCGAGGCCTACAAGGTGGGCCAACTGCGCGGCGCCGCGCTGGATCCATTCCACGCGCTGTATCTCGCCACCCTGGGCGGGGCGCGGGCCCTGGATCTGGGCGACCGGATCGGCAATCTGGCGCCCGGCAAGGAAGCCGACTTCCTGCTGCTCGACCTGACCGCCACGCCGTTGCTGGCCCGGCGTTTGGCGGGAGATCGCAGCCTGGAAAACCGCCTGTTCGCCCTGACCGTGCTGGCCGACGACCGCGTGGTCGAACGGACCTATCTGGCCGGGGTGGTGAGGCATCGGCGGTAGAGGCTCCCTTCCTCCTTGATGGGGGAAGGGCTGGGGATGGGGGTGATTGCTGAGCTGGCCGCAAAGCGCCGCGCCCGTCATCCACCGCCGCGTCACCCCCAACCCCGACCCTTCCCCCATCAAGGGGGAAGGCAGAACTCAGCCGACCGCCATCGTCTCGGCGTACAGCTTCAGCAACCCCGCTCCATCCACCGCCACTGTCGCCGCCTGGATCGGTTGGTCGTCCCAGGCCGAGGGGCCGAACAGTTCGCCCTCGACCTTCTGGCAGGTCTGGCCCAGGGCCACGCCGTCGGTGACGACGCGCACCGAACCGCGACGCAGCTTGAACAGCGACGGGTCGATCACGAAGGCCACGGCGGCGGCGTCGTGGACGCAGCAACCCTCGATGCCGTCACGACCGCCATAGAAGGCGGCATAGGGCTTGGAGATGGCGTTGAGGAACGCGCCGGCCTCGCCGGACGAAGCCTCCAGCGCGTCCATATAGGCCGGCGACATCACCACCTGGGTGGTGACGTCCAGGCTGACGGCGGTCAGGGCCCAGGGGGCGGTGAAGACCAGGTCGGCGGCCTCGGGATCGTTCCAGATATTGGCTTCGGCCACGGGGGTCACATTGCCCGGCTTGCCGGCCACGCCGAACGCGCCGCCCATGATGACGACGGATTTCAGCAAGGTCGCGACTTCAGGATCGGCCTGCAGGGCCAGGGCCAGATTGGTCAGCGGGCCGACGGCGCACAGCACCACTTCGCCCGGATGCTGGCGGGCCAGGTCGATGATCGCCTGATGGGCCGGCTTGGCCTCGGGCTGGCGCGGAACGTGGTCGCTGATGTCCACATCGCCCAGGCCGTTCTCGCCATGCACGAAGGTGGGCGAGGGGTTGCGCGGCCGGGTCAGCGGCTTGTCCGTGCCCTGATACACTGGGGCTGACAGCCCGAACCGGTGCTTCAAATAGAGGGCGTTGCGGGTGGTGGTCTCGATGTCGGCATTGCCGAACACGGTGGTCACGGCCAGCAGATCCAGGGCCGGGCTGGCCTGGATGAACAGCAGCGCCATGGCGTCGTCGATGCCGGGATCGGTGTCGAAAATGATCTTGGTGGGGGCGGTCATGGGCGGGGCTCTAGCCGTTTTTGGCGTCGGAGGCGAGGCGCTGGTCGGCGCCGGCCTGCATCAGGGAGACGTGGGCGCTGGCGACCTTCCAGCCGTCGGGCGTGCGGATCCAGGTCTGGCTCTGGCGGCCGATCTTGCCACCGCCGTCGCGCCGGAACTCGACATTGGCGATGGCGAAGTCGGCGCCAAAGGTGGTGATTTCGGTGCGTAGGCGGGTGCGGGGCGGCGAGCCGCCGGCCCGACCCAGTCGGAAGGCGGCGATCTCGCCAAAGCCGTAGAGGTTCTCGGCTACGCCCAGCCTCACGGTGTGCGGCGAGTTCCAGAAGGCGCCGTCCAGGGCCGCGACGTCATTGGCCATCAGGGCCGCCTCATAGGCGTCGACGGCGTCGGTGACCTGGGCCAGCACGGCCGGATCGTTGAGGATCATCGGGCGGCCTCCGGAGCGTGGGCGGCGACGACGCCCAGGCGCTGCAGCTTCAGGCCGGCCGCCAGGGCCAGGTCCTCACGCCAGGCCGGGGCGATGATTTGCACGCCGATCGGCAGTTGGCCTGGCCGGTTGACCGGCGCGGCCAGCACCGGCAGGCCCACATAGCTGATCGGCTGGGTGAAGGCGCCCAGGTTCTTGCGCACCGACACCCGCTGGCCGCCCATGTCCATGTCGGTCTGGCCGATCTCCGGCGCCGGACAGACCGAGGCCGGGGCCAGCAGGATGTCGAACTGTTCGAACGCGCGGCGGACCTCATCGCGGAAGATCGTGCGATAGCGCCGGGCGGCCTGGGCCACGCCGTCGGGCAGCAGGGCGCCGGCCAGCAGGCGGTCGCGGACGGCGGGGTCATAGTCCATCGCCGAGGTCTTCAGGTCATCCAGATGCAAGTGCGCCGCCTCGACGGGGGTCAGGCAGAAGGCGGCGGCGCGGGCGGCCTGGGCGCCGGGCAGGATCACGCGGTCACGGGCCTCCAGAGCCTGGGCGACGATGTCGAGCGCCTCCAGCACCTCGGGAAAGGCGCCCTGCGCGAACCAGCCGCCCAGCACACCGACGCGCAGCGGACCATCGGCCAGGGCGGCCAGGCGATCGGAGACCGGTTCGGCGGCGCGGCTGCAGATCGCGTCGCCCGCGACATCGGGCCCCTGCATCAGGTCATAGGCCAGGGCCAGGTCCTCGACGCTGCGGGCGAAGGCCCCGGCATGGTCCAGGCTCTCCACGAACGGAAACACCCCCTGGCGCGACAGCCGGCCATAGGTGGGCTTGAGGCCAAATACCCCGCACAGGCTGGCCGGGATGCGGATCGAGCCATTGGTGTCCGAGCCCAGGGTCAGGGGAACCAGGCCTGCCGCCACCGCCGCCGCCGAGCCGCCCGACGAACCGCCGGCGATCCGGCTCAGGTCATGGGGATTGTGGGTGGGGCCGTCATGGGCGTTCTCGGTGACGAAGCCATAGGCGAACTCGTCCATGTTCAGCGCGCCCACCAGGATGGCCCCGGCCGCCTCCAGCCGCTGGATCAGCGTGGCGTCGCGGCGAGGCGGGGTAGCCTGGCGACGGATCTTCGAACCGGCGAGCGTGGGCAGGTTTTCAATGTCGAACAGGTTCTTGACCGCGAAGGGCACGCCGGCGAGCGGCCCCACCGGCGCGCCGGCGGCCAGGGCGGCGTCGACGGCTTCGGCGCGGGCGAGGGCCCGCTCGGCCAGGATGGCGGTGAAGGCTTTGATCGCGCCGTCGCGACGGGCGATGCGCGACAGGGTGGCCTCGGTGACGGCGCGGGCCGTGACGCGGCCCTCGCGGATCTCGCAGGCGATCTCAACCAGGCTTGGAAAGCTCACGGTTGGAACGTCTCGGGGGCCTCGCCGGCGCGCTCGCCCAGGGCGGCGAGGAACAGGGCGGTCTGGGTGCGCAGCAGGGCCAGGTTGTCGCGCACGCCGGCCACGGTCGCTTGGGGCAGGCTCAGGCCGATCGCCTCGGCGCGAGTGTGGGCATAGGCCGCGACATCGCCGTCGGTCAGGTCGAGAAAGGCCTTGGTCGCCGTGTCGATCGCCATGCGGGCGCATCTCCATAAGTAAGAATTTTATTCCTATACCGGCGCTGCATGGCCGCGCTAGTGGGGCGGCGTTTGCGCGCGCCCGCGACCGTTTGCGCTCGCCGCGCGGACAGGCTCGCGCCAAAACGCCTTTCTGGCGGGCGCCTGAGACCAATCGGCCCTGCGCGCGGCGCTGGACCCTGCAGCCAGGGCCGGATAGGCGTTCTGATGCCCACTCGTAATAAAAGGCTTACTTGATGCGCCACCATCTCGCCTCGACGCCCGAGACCATCCGCTTTGGCATGTTCGACGCCGCCTTCGATCCCGTGCTGACCATCGCGTCGGGCGACAGCGTGACCTTCGCGTGCGTGTCGGGCGGGGTCGAGGTGATGCCGGGGCCCGAGAGCGGCCTGGTGATCCCGCCGGACCTGCAGGCCATCCACGACGCCAAGCCCGAACGGATCGGCCCGCACATCCTGACCGGCCCGGTGGCCATCGCCGGCGCGGAACCCGGCGATACGCTGGAGGTGCGGATCGAGACGGTCGAGCCCAACAACGACTGGGGCTATTGCGCCGTGCGCCCCCTGGCCGGGACCCTGCCCGAAGACTTTCCCGAGCGCTATGTCAGCCATATCGCCGTCGATCGCGCAGCCGGGACCTGCAAGCCCAGCTGGGGGCCGACCCTGCCGCTGCGGCCGTTCTTCGGCACCATGGGCGTGGCTCCGCCGGCCCGCTACGGCCGGCTGTCCAGCAAGGAGCCGCGCGAGCACGGCGGCAATATGGACAACAAGGAGCTGGGGGCCGGCGCGACCCTGTTCCTGCCGGTCTGGGTCCCGGGCGCCAATTTCAGCGTCGGCGACGGCCATGGCCGCCAGGGCGACGGCGAGGTCTGCGTCAACGCGCTGGAGATGGGCCTGACGGGAACCTTCAGCTTCATCCTCCACAAGGCGGCGGATGTGGGTGTGGCGACCTGGCCGCGCGCCGAGACCCAGACCCACTACATCATCATGGGCTTCAACGAAGATCTCGACCTGGCGATGAAACAGGCCCTGCGCGGCATGATCGACTTCATCACCGCCCGCTCCAACCTGACCCGCGTCCAGGCCTACCAGTTCTGCTCCCTGGCCGTGGACTTCCGCGTCACCCAGACGGTCAACGGCGAGAAGGGCGTGCACGGCATGCTGGAGAAAGGGGTTTTATTTTAGGGCTGGTGTCGGCGGCGAGTGCGCGGGATCGTCCTTGAAAGAGCGCCACCGGAGGGAAACGCCATGAACAAGATGATCGTCGCTGCGGCGCTGTTGAGCGTGGCCGGCTGCTCGCCGGCTGCAGAGGTCAAGAAGGCCCCGCCGCCGCCGCCTGCGGCCGCCGCGCCCGCGCTGGTCAATGTACCCGCCGGCGCCTACACCCTGGACAAGTCGCACGCCTCGCTGGTGTTCAAGCTCAGCCATCTGGGCTTTTCGAACTACACGGCGGCCTTTGCCGATTTCGACGCCAGGCTGACCTTCGACCCGGCCAAGCCGGAGGCCAGCGTGGTTGAGGTCACCATCGACCCCCGCTCGCTGACCCTGCCCAGTCCGCCGGCCGGCTTTCAGGCCGAGTTGACGGGGCCGCAGTGGCTGGACGCCAGGCAATATTCGGCGATCACCTTCAAATCGACCAAGGTTGAGGTGACGGGGCCCGACACCGCCAGCATCACCGGCGACCTCAGCCTGCACGGGGTGACCAAGCCGGTGGTGCTGCAGGCCAAGTTCAACGGCGGCTATGCGGGGCATCCGATGGATCCGCACGCCCGCATCGGCTTCTCGGCGACCGGAACGTTCAACCGTTCCGACTTTGGCATGGCCTACGGCGTCCCCGCGCCCGGCACGACCCTGGGCGTCGGCGACGCGGTGACCGTGGCGATCGAGGCCGAGTTCAGCGGCCCGCCGCTGGCGGCCGCGCCGCCGGCTTCTTAGGACGCCAAATCGCCGACCACGATCCCGCGTCCGTCGGTTCCGACATAGACGCGGCCGAACACCCGCTGGTCGGCGGCCAGGCAACGGAAGCGACGGCCGTATTCGTGGCGGCCGTCGTTGATCCGCGTCCACGACCGGCCCTCGTCGTCCGAGCGCCAGATGGCGCGCAGATCGCCGCGCCGGCCGATGGCGTATAGCGCCGGATGGCTGCGGCCGGGCGGCGGGGCGCCCAGCGCCAGGACCTCAACGACCACATCGCTTCCGACCTTGTCGAAGCGTGTTCCACCGTCACGCGACCGGTACAGGCCGTGTTTCGAGACGAACCACAGCGCGCCCGCCGGACCGGGAACCGCCTGCAAGGGCCAGGCGTCCTCGCGCCAGGTTTTATGGTCGGCCGAGATGTCGGGCAGGCCGTGCGTCGGGCGCGGGGCGAAGCTGGCGCCGCCGTCCTGGCTGACCAACAGCGCGCCGGTGGCGAAGTTCAACGCGTAGAACCGCTTGGGGTCGGCGCGGTCGGGCACGGGGCGCGCCCCGGACGGCAGACCCCGGCAGAGCGTCCAGGTCGCGCCGCGATCGCGGGTGATCTGGGGCGTGGCGGTCATCACCATGAAGGTCCCGCCGTCGGCGCTGACGACGATCGCGGCGTCGTCGTGCGGATCCTTGCCGCGCCGACCCGGCCCGATCGGCGGTGAGGCGTCGGGAAGGCGCGGCGCGACCAGGGGTTTCCAGGTGCGTCCATGGTCGGCGGACCAGGCCAGGGTCGGGCCGCCTTCGCGCTGATGCGGCGTGCCGCTGCGGACCACGATGTTCGGGGCCAGGCCGGCATAGTCGATGGTGTTGGTGTTGCCGAACACCGGCGTGGTGAACTGGATGCTGGGCGAAACGTCGAGGTCGTCGTGGACGAAGCCGGAGATGTCGCCGAAACCGCTGAGCAGCGAGGGGCCTTCGGGCAGGCTGGTCAGGGTGATGATCGCCGTCTGCTCGATCCCCTCCACCCACGGAAACCAGGTGTTGGATTGTCCGGCCGAGACCTTGGAGAATTCCCGCGTCGCATAGATGGTCGCGCCGGTCGTGTAGCAGGCGAACTCACTGTCGAACGGATCGATGGCCAGGCCTGCCATCCACCAGCCCAGGTCGGCTTCGGGCTTGCCCCAATGGAGGAACGGCGTGGCCGAGACATCGCGATGGGCGGTGGTTTCGAGACTGGTCCAATGCGCGCCGGCGTCGGTCGAGCGCCAGACGGTGTCGCGGGGGCTCCAGCGGTTGAGGCTGGTCACGGCCACGACGTCCGGCCGCTGGCGATCGACGCTGACGCCCATGAAGCCGCCGCCGCGCTCGGCCTGGGGCTTGACCGGGGTGATGTCGGTCCAGGCGTTGGTCGCGGTGTCGAGCCGCCAGACCGCGCCGTCGGTTACGCCGTTGGGGCCTATGCCGTTACTGTAGGTGACGTACAGCCGCCCCTCGCCATCGAGCTCGGCCTTGCAGGGGAGGAGCGCGTGCGGGGCGGGGATGGGGGCCCAGCTCTGACCGGCGTCATCTGAGCGCCACAGGCGATGCGGGGCCGGATCGGCGACGCCGACGAACAGGGTGCGCGAGCTGTGGCCAGGCGTGCCGCTGCGCGGATCGAAGACCACGAACGACACCCCGCCATGGGTCGGTTGCGGATAGGCGTTCAGGCCCAGGCCGGGCAGGGGAAAGCCGGCGACCGTCTTCCAGGTCGCGCCGCGATCGGTGCTGCGCTGCAGGCCGTCATGGCGTGAACCGAAATAGAGGATGCGGGTGTCGTGAGGGTCGACGGCCAGTCGCTCGCCCAGCCCCCGGCCGTCCTCGTTGCCGCCCATGCGGAAGGGGACGTCGAACACCGACCAGTCCGTGCCGCGATTGTCCGAGCGCAGGATCGCCGCCGGGGCGCTTCGGCCCATGCCGCAAGCCAAATAGACGACATCGGCGTTGACCGGATCGGGCGCGACGCTCTCCACGCCCTGCCAGCTTCCGTTGGCCTGGTTGTCGAGCAGGGGGATCCAGCGTTCGGCCTCTGCCTCCCAGCGATAGGCGCCGCCCATGTCGGAGCGCAGATAGGCCAGGCCCTTCTCGACCCGGCTGAACACCACGCTGGGAATGAAGCCGCCGCCACCGACCTTCACATTGCGCCAGCGATAGGGCGCGCCAGCCGCCCTGGCGGGCGCGGGGGAGAGGACGGTCGCCGGCAGGGCCGCCAACGTCACGCCGGTCAGACCCTTCAACGTCGCGCGACGGGATAGCGGAAAGGACATGCGAACTCTCTTGTGGGATGGAGCTTGGTAGCGCTCCCATAAGGTCGCACGGCGCCCGCCCTCGGCGCCAGCCCATTTATCCTATGATTGGGTCTTGTCGGCGCCCGCCGTCAGATAACCCTGCATCAGGGCCAGGGCATGAGCCAGTCGCGCGCGGCGCCAGGCGGTGGTGGTCATGTCGGTGTCCAGGGTGGCTGACAGCGAATAGCCGTTGGCCAGGTGGAAACGGCTCATGGCCGCCATGGTCACGTAGATCTGCACCGGGTCGAGGTCCGGGCCGAACAGGCCCTGGCGCTGGCCGCTGTCGATCAGTCGCTCGATGGTGCGGCGCAGGGGGAAGGCGGTCTCGGTGACGACGCGCGACTGGGCCGCGAACTTGCCGTGCATCAGGTTCTCGTTGCGCAGAAGGCCCTCGAACTTCGGGTTCTTCTCGAAGTAGTCGAAGGTGAAGCGCTGCAGCTCCAGCAGGCCCTCCAGCGGCTTGTCGACATCGATCTTCAGCTCGGCCTCGCGGGCCCGCAGGTCCACATAGGCCGACTCCAGAACGGCCATGTAGAGGCCCTTCTTGTCGCCGAAATAGTGGTAGAGCATGCGGATATTGCACTTGGCGGCCTTGACGATCCGCTCGATGCGGGCCCCGGCGAAGCCGGCCTGCGAGAACTCCTTCAGCGCGGCGGCCATGATCGCCTTGCGGGTGCGCTCGGGGTCGCGCTTGCGCGGCGCGGGCCGGGTTTCGGTCTCGGAGGCGGCAGACAGCACGAGGGCGTCGGTCACGGGATCTTGGCTCCCTGTTTGATCCAGGCGCCCAGTTGGGCGCGCTCCTCATCGGTCATGCTGGTCTCGTTGCCAAGGGGCATAGAGTCGGTGGCCACCGCGCGCTCATAGATTTTCGGCGCATAGGTCTGGATATGGGCAGGGGTGTCGAAGCTCGCGCCCAGCGGCGGGGCAGGAATGCCCGCATGGGTCGGCGAGGCGCTGTGGCACATCACGCAGTGCTTGTTGACGATGGCCTGGGCGGTGGTGAAGGGCACGGGCGACATCGCTGCGGCGTCGGTCTTGGGCTTGCCGCTGGCGATCACGCTGACGGCGAAGATCAGCATCGCGCCATAGAACAGGAAGTCGTGGCGGATGGTCCCATGGTGCTTGAGGACGAAGAAATAGCGGATCGACACCCCGCCGGCGCTGATCATCGCCAGCAGCAGCCAGGCCAGCGGATGGCCGGTGACCATGGCGTAGTGGTTGCTGATCATGATGAAGATGACCGGCAGGGTCATGTGGGTGTTGTGCACCGAGCGCTGCTTGCCCATCGCCCCCAGGCGCGGATCCACGGGCCGTCCGGCCAGCATGTCGGCGACGATCTTGCGCTGGTTGGGGATGATGATCAGGAACACGTTGCCGACCATGCAGGTGCCGATGATCGCCCCCACATGGATAAAGGCGCCCCGGTCGGTGAACAGCTGGGTCAGCACCCAGGTCGCCGCCGTCAGGGTCAGGAACCAGACGATCCCAAACGCGCGCGGCCGCTGGCCCAGGGGCGAGCGGCACAGGGCCTCATAGACCAGCAGGCCGCCGAAGATGAAGGCCAGCCCGGTAGCGATGGCCTGCGGCTGCGTGAAGGCGTGCTTGGCCGCATCGATCAGATAGATCGGCGCCTGGACGTAGTAGAGCACGGTCAGCAGCCCGAAGCCCGACAGCCAGGTCGTGTAGGCCTCCCATTTGAACCAGTGCAGGTGGTCGGGCATGTGGGCCGGGGCCGTCATGTACTTCTGCGAGTGATAGAAGCCGCCGCCGTGCACGGCCCACAGCTCGCCCTTCACGCCCTCTTTGGGCGGGTGCGGTTCGCGCAGATTGTTGTCCAGCCAGACGAAATAGAACGACGCCCCGATCCAGGCGACGCCGGCGATCACATGCAGCCAGCGAAGGCAGAGGCCGGCCCAGGCGGCGAAATCATAGTCCATCAGGCGCTCACTGCGTCGAGAAGGCGTAGTCGGGAGATGTGGCCGATCTGGGCGATCGCCTCGGCGATCTCGGCGGCGTCATCGTTGGCCAGCCGCGCCTGCATGGCCGCCAGGATCGAGGTCTTGTCGTTCAGCCGCACGGCGATGATGAACGGGAAGCCGAACCGCGCGGCATAGGCGGCGTTCAGCTGATGGAAGCGCTCGAACTCTTCCGGCGTCAGGGTGTCGAGGCCGGCGCTGGCCTGTTCGGCGGTGCTCTCGGCGGTCAGGGTCTTGGCGATGGCGGCCTTGCCGGCCAGTTCGGGGTGGGCGCGGATCAGGGCCAGCTTGTCGGCGGTGGTCGAGGCGTCCAGCACCTTCATCATCGCCGCGTGCATCTGCTCGATGCTGGTGAACGGCCGTGCGTCCCAAGCGCGCTCCACCACCCAGGGCGACAGCTCGAAGGCAAAGCCCAGGGCGGTGGTGAAGCCGGTCTGGTTCATGCTGTTGAGCAGTTTCAGCGACAGGGGCGGGGCTGAGCTCATGTTTTGATCTCCCCAATTTCCGTCATCCCGCGCCTTGTGCGCGGGACCCATTTGTCCGTCGCAGGTGCAGGGATGATCTCGCTCTCACGTGGAAGCTGAACCATGGGTCCCGCGCACAAGGCGCGGGATGACGGGGAAATCGCGGAAGCGATCATGTCGCTTTCCCCCCATACGGATGCGTCGCCAGCCAGTGCCGGGCGATGTCGATGCGCCGCGCCACCCAGACCTTGTCGTGGCGCATCACGTGTTCGAGGAAGCGCTTGAGGCCCTGGATCCGGCCGGGCTTGCCGACCACGCGGCAGTGCAGGCCGATGCTCATCATCTTGGGCGCCGTGTCGCCCTCGGCATATAGGGCGTCAAAGGCGTCGCGCAGATAGGTGAAGAAGTGCTCGCCGGTGTTGAAGCCCTGGGCCGCGGTGAAGCGCATGTCATTGGCGTCCAGCGTATAGGGCACGATCAGCTGCGGGCGGCCGTGCTGGTCGTCATAATAGGGCAGGTCGTCGGCATAGCTGTCGGCGTCATAGACAAAGCCGCCTTCCTCGCTGATCAGCCGCGCGGTGTTGGGGCTGGTGCGGCCCTGGTACCAGCCCAGCGGCCGCTGGCCGGTCAGGCGGGCCTGAATCTCGATGGCCTTCTGGATGTGCTCCAGCTCCTGGTCGGGCGTGAAGTGCTGATAGTCGATCCAGCGATAGCCGTGGCTGGCGATCTCCCAGCCGGACTCCATCATC
The DNA here is from genome assembly GCF_058681035.1 of Caulobacter sp. FV2ps19. NCBI lineage: Bacteria > Pseudomonadati > Pseudomonadota > Alphaproteobacteria > Caulobacterales > Caulobacteraceae > Caulobacter > Caulobacter sp. FV2ps19. The sequence goes on from NZ_CM178729.1 coordinate 1,766,174, forward strand.
GCCTCGACCGCGTCGGGATGGCGCTCCATGGCCTGGGCGACGCCGAACACCGTCAGGGGCAAGCCCAGCTCGTCGAACAGCCGCCGGATGCGCCAGAACCCGGCGCGGGAGCCGTATTCGTAGAGGCTCTCCATCGACATGTGGCGCATGCCCTCGATGGGCTGCGCGCCGACCATCTCCGACAGGAAGAACTCGCTGACGGGGTCGCCATGCAGCACGGAACGCTCGGCGCCTTCCTCGTAGTTGAGGACGAACTGCACCGCGATGCGGGCGCCGTTGGGCCAGGCGGCGTGCGGCGGGGCGGCGCCGTAGCCGATGAGATCGCGGGGGTAGGGCGTCATCTCATCTGCCCCCTACGGGGGCGGACGACCGCCCCCGGGTCGCGCGAAGCGCGCGCCCGAGGACAGGCTCCGCGGTCAGGTGGGGGCGAGTGGTCGCCACGACTGGCCCCCTCCGCGCCTGCGGCGCTCCTCCCCCGTAGGGGGAAGATGAAGCTTGCCCCGCCCATCACGAAAACATCCCCGCCGCCGCATCCACGCCCGCCCCCGGCGTCGTCGAGAAGCCTTCCCACCGCAGCACCGCCTCCAGCGCGGCCAGGGTGGTGAGCACCGCGTGCTTGCGGGCATTGACCCCCATCGCCCCGATCCGCCAGATCTTGCCGGTCAGGGGACCAAAGGCGGTGCCGATCTCGATCTCGAACTCGGTGCGCATGCGGGCGCGCACGCGGTCGCCGTCGACGCCGGCCGGGATCCAGACGCCCGTGACGTTGGTCATCTTGTAGGCCTTGTCGCCATAGACCTGCAGGCCCATCGCCTCGACGCCCGCGACCACGGCCGCGCCGGCCGAGGCGTGGCGGGCGAAGCGATTCTGCAGGCCTTCCTCCAGCGTCACGCGAGCGCATTCACGGGCGGCGTACAGCATGCTGGCCGCCTCGGTGTGGTGGTTCAGGCGCTTGTCGGACCAGTAGTCCATGATCATCGCCAGGTCGAAATAGTTCGACGCGATACGGTGGCCATGGCCGGACGCCGTGCTGGCCGTGGCGATGCCGCGCTCCACATGCCTGCGGCCGGCGATGTGGTGGGCGGCGCGGTCGCTGATGGTGATCGGGGCCGAGCCGGAGGGACCGCCCAGGCACTTTTGCAGACCGGCGGTGACGATGTCGGCCTGCCAGGCGTCGACGGGGCAGGGCATGCCCGCCAGCGTTGCCGTGGCGTCGACATACAACAGGGCGTCATGGCGGCGGCAGATCTCGCCGATCGCCCCGAGCGGCTGGGCCATGGTGGTGGAGGTGTCGCCATGCACGCAGGCCACCAGGCGCGGCTTGACGCGGGCCACCGCGTCCTCGACGGCCTGCGGGTCGATGACCTGGCCCCATTCGCCCTCGACCAGGGTGACCTTGGCGCCGCAGCGCTCGGCGATCTCGGACAGCAGCAGGCCAAAGCGGCCGGCGTTGAGCACCACCACGTCATCGCCCGGCGCCAGGACCGACACCAGGGCCGCCTCGATGCCGGCGCGCGAGGTGCCGTCGACTAGGAAGGTCCAGTGGTTCTGGGTCTGGAAGACCTGGCGGTACAGGGCCATGGTCTCGTTCATATAGCCCGTGAACTCCGGGTCGAACTGGCCCAGCAGCTGCACGGACATGGCCCGCAGCACGCGCGGATGCACATTGATCGGGCCGGGGCCCATCAGCAGGCGGGGCGGGTGGTCGAGTTCTTTGAAGGTTTCGGTCATATCGTTGTCTTGGGTCCGGGGAGCGCCGTGCGTCCTTCGAGGCTCACCTTCGGTTCGCACCTCAGGATGAGGTAGGTTGGTGGCTGCATTGATTTCCTCATCCTGAGGCGCCGCGTAGCGGCCTCGAAGGACGCAAGGGGATGGCCGCCAGCTTCTCAACAAACCCCAGCATCGCCCGCGCCGCCAGGGCGCAGTCGGCCTGCGTCACGGACTCGGCCGGGTTGTGGCTGATCCCGCCTTCGCAGCGGATGAACAGCATGGCGGTGGGGCACAGGGCCGCCATCACCATGGCGTCGTGGCCTGCGCCGCTGGGCAGGCGGCGGGCGGGCGGGCCCAGATCGCCGACGGCGGCTTCCAGCAGGGCGGTGAGGCCGGGATCGCAGGGGCTCTCGTCCAGGGTCTGCATCAGGGTGACCGAGGCGGTCAGGCCGCGCCGGGCGGCGATGGCGTGGATTTCGGCGGTGACGGCCGAGGCGGCGGCGTCGCGCGTGGCCGAGGTCTCGGCGCGGATGTCCATCGAGAACTCGACCGCGCCGGGAATGACGTTGAAGGCGCCGGGCAGGGCGGTCATGCGGCCGACGGTGCCGACCAGATTGTCGGTCCCCGCCGCGCAGATCCGCTCCAGGGCCAGCATGGCCTCGGCGGCGGCAGGCCCCGGATCCTTGCGCAGACTCATCGGCGTCGTGCCCGCATGGCCGGCCATGCCGGTGAAGCGCACCATCAGCCGCTTCTGGGCGGCGATGGCGGTGACCACGCCCAGGGCCAGGCCCTCGGCTTCGAGCACGGGCCCCTGCTCGATATGAGCTTCCAGAAAGGCGAGGATGTCGGCGGGCCGGCGGACCGCCTCGGTGATCCTGGCCGGGTTCAGGCCGAAGGTGGTGAAGGCGTCGGCCAGGCTCACCCCGTCGGCGTCGACCATGTCGAGCACGGCGGCTGGATCCAGCGTCCCGGCGATGGCGCGGCTGCAGCTCATCGAGGCCGAGAAGCGCGAGCCCTCCTCGTCGCCGAAGGCGATGACCTCGAGCGCGAAGGGCAGGCGACGGCCGGCGTCGCGCTGGGCCTCGACCACGTCGATGCCCAGCATGATCCCCAGCGGACCGTCATAGCGTCCGCCGTTGCGGACGCTGTCGATGTGCGAGCCGATCAGCAGGGCGGGTGCGCCGGGCGCGTCGCCCTCGTAGCGGCCGACCAGACTGCCGGCGGCGTCGACGCGCACGGCCATGCCGGCCTCGATCATCCAGACCGTGAGTTGCTCGAGGGCGGCGGCGTGGGCCGGGGTGAGGAAACGACGCGTCAGCTGGCCGTCGACCTCGCTATAGGGCGGTCGCCCCAGCAGGTCGCAGCGGGCCTTGGCCCTCGCGCCGATCTCCAACTCGCTCACCCCGTCCTGGCTCCGATCGCGTCCCCGCCGCCCCTGGCCGCCTTGATAGCAGGCTGCGCTGTGGCGCGGGGGGTTCCAGGCCCTGGCGCGACCGGATCGGTCCGCCAATGCCTCGACATGCGCCAGCCCCAGCGGCCGGCGCCCGCGAATAAGTCATAAACCACTTACTTAGCGCGGGCGAGGGGCCGTCGGCTCAGCTCTTCACGAACTTGCCGATCGCCCGCACCGAACCGGTGGCCACGCCCGTCGGGGCGCCGCCGGGCGGTTCGTCGGTGATGGCCAGGACGGCGGTATAGGTCGCCGCGCCATGCAGGCCGGCGGGCAGGGCGATCTGGATCGGCGTATCGGTGGGGATCACCCCCAGCGAGATGGCCTTCTGTCCCTCGGGAATGATCCACAGTTCCGGCTCGCGTCCCGCCGGCATCGTCATCGCCACGGGGGTCAGGATCAGCTTGTCGGCGCCATGGTCCAGGGTGGCGATCAGGGCCGGCTGCTTGGAGCCCGGGTCGTTGATCAGCGCGACTTCTGCGGGCGCCGGGGCGGCGGGCGCGACCACGGGCGGCGGGGCCGGACGCGGGCTCAGCACCAGCACGGCGAGGCTGGCGGCGGCCAGGGCCAGGGCGCCGGCCGAGACGCCGCGCCAGACGCCGGTGTTGTTCCACAGGGTGGGCTTGCTGACGTCGCCGATCAGGTTGGCGATGCGCGGCCACAGGCCGGCCGACGGCTCGACCGGGCGGAGGTCGGCGATCAGCGGCGTCAGATGGGTTTCCCACCACTGCACGGCGCGGGCGAAGGCGGGTTCGGCGGCGATGCGGGCCTTGACCTGGGCGCGCTCGTCGGCGTCCAGCACGCCCAGCACATATTCGCCGGCCAGGGGACGCTCGTCTTCGGTCATCGGGGGCGCGGCGTCGGTCATGCTTCGAGACACGCGCGAAGGCTGATCAGGCTGCGCCGGATCCAGCTTTTCATCGTGCCCAGCGGCACGCCGATCATCTGGGCCAAGGCGTCATAGGTGACGCCTTCGAAGAAGGCGGTGCGCACCGCGCCGGCGTGCTTGGGGTCCAGCTGATCGATACAGCCGTTGAGGCGCAGGCGCTCCTCGTCGGTCTCGACCACGCTCGAGGCCAGGGGCGCGGAGTCGGCGAGGGATTCGGCCTCCTCGACGCCGGCCATCACCCGACCGCCGCGCGCGCGCAGCTTGTCGATCGAGCGGTTGCGCGCCATGGCGACCAGCCAGGTGATCGGGCTGGCCTTTTCCGGATCAAAGCGGTCGGCCTTGTTCCAGACGTTGAGATAGACATCCTGCAACACGTCTTCCGCCTCCTCGCGGTCATTCAAGATACGGAGGCAGACCCCAAACAGTTTCGCCGAGGTGTGGCGGTACACATATTTGAGGGCGTCGGAGTCCCGGTTGGCGACCCGGGCGATGGCGCGCGAAAGCAAGGCGCGGTTCGTGTCGGCATCCATCGATCAGGCGTTCCCGCGGTGCATTGTCGCGCAACGGTGACATGGGGACTTGGCTGAGGCAATGGGCTGGCGGGGGCGCTGCGGACTGTCCGCTTCCGCCGCCCTACCTCACCGCCCGCAACGCCGCGAAGCCCGCCGAGGCGGCGACGGTGGTCAGGAACGTGCCCCAGGCCATGTCGACCAGGGTGATGGTCGTCGACCAGGTCTTCAGCGTCGCCTGGTTGGTCAGGTCATAGGTGGCGTAGGCGCAGAAGCCGAACACGGCGGCGTTGAACAGCAGGCGGCTCCAGCTGTTCTCGCGGTCGGCCGGCAGCACGGCCAGCAGCATCACCCCGGCCAGATAGATCACATAGAAGGCCGCGGCCGGGGCCAAAGCGGCGGTGTCGGCCATCAGCTCGCCGATGCGCGGCCGATAAAGGCGCGGGGCCATCAGGGTCAGCCAGACCAGATCCAGGACCAGCATGACGCCGCCCGTCGCCAGAAACCCAAAAACGATCCGTTTCATCCCGCCGCTCCCTGTTGCGCGTTAGACTATACGCGTGAGCGGGCTTTTCGGATGCGGACGCGTCCAAATCCCCCCGTGCACCGTAGTTGAGACATCAAGCGTCGCCGTGACGCGCCCGAGGGGATCGCCTTTTTGTCCGTGTCTCGCCCAACGCCCCGCCTGAGCATCGCCGTGATCGGATCCGGCATCGCCGGCCTGTCGGCCGCCTGGCTTCTGTCAAAGCAACACGACGTCACCCTGTACGAAGCCGACGACCGGCTGGGCGGTCACGCCAACACGGTGCGGGTCGAGGGGGTGGCGGTCGACACCGGGTTCATCGTCTACAACGAGCCCAACTATCCCAACCTGGTGGCGCTGTTTGAGCATCTGGGCGTCGAGACGGTGGACAGCGACATGTCGTTCGGCGTCTCGCTGGACGATGGCGCGCTGGAATACAGCAGCAACAACCTGCTGGCCCAGAAGCGCAACGCCTTGAACCCGCGCTTCCTGAAGATGCTGCTGGACGTCACCCGCTTCTACAAGACCGGGACCCGCGACATAGCCGATCTGGAGAAGGGCGGGCTGTGCCGGCTGGACGACTATCTGCGCCAGCAGGGTTTCGGCCAGGCCTTTGCCGAAGATCACCTGCTGCCGCAGGCCGCCGCCATCTGGTCGGCCTCGATGCGCGACATCCGCGAATTCCCCGCCGCCGCCCTGCTGCGGTTCTTCGACAACCATGGCCTGATGCTGCCGATCGACAAGCGTCCGATCTGGCGCACGGTGGTGGGCGGCAGCCAGGCCTATGTGTCGCGGCTGGCGTCCGATTTCGACGGCGAGATCCTGGCCGGCCGGCCCGTGCGCCAGATCGTACGGACCGCCGACGGCGTTTCGGTCGAGGACATGACCGGCCAGACCCGCCGCTTCGACCAGGTGGTGATCGGCGCCCATGCCGACCAGGCGCTGCGCATGCTGGCCGCCCCGACCGCCCAGGAGACCGAAGTGCTGGGCGCCTTCCGCTACAGCCGCAACCGCGCGGTGCTGCACCGGGACAAGGCCCTGATGCCCAAACGCCCCGCCGCCTGGGCCAGCTGGAACCATGTGGGCCGCCGGGCCGAGGGCGGCGAGGGCGGGGTGACCTACTGGATGAACAGGCTCCAGCCGCTGGACACCAACGCCCCGTTCTTCCTGTCGCTGAACCCGCAGGCCTCGCCGCGCGCCCAGGCGGTGCTGCACGATCAGGTCTATGAGCATCCGCTGTTCGACGGCCCGGCCATGCTGGCCCAGCGCCGGCTATGGTCGTTGCAGGGCCGCGACCGGGTGTGGTTCTGCGGGGCCTATTTCGGCTCGGGCTTTCATGAGGACGGTCTGCAGGCTGGTCTGGCCGTGGCCGAGCAGTTGGGCGGCGGCCTGCGGCCCTGGCTGACTCCCGATCCCTCCGGCCGGATCTTCGTGGACGCCGCGCCCGCGCCCGACGAGGCGCTTGAGCTGGTGGCGTGACCTGGGGCTCAACGCTGTATGATGGGGCGGTGGTCCATGAGCGGGCGCGGCCCAAGCGTCACCGGCTGCGCTATCGCCTCTTCATGCTGCTGCTGGATCTGGACGAGCTGGAGGCGCTGGACAAGCGCTTGAAGCTGTTCTCGCTGAACCGCTTCAACCTGCTGTCGCTGGCCGACCGCGACCATGTCGTGGACGGGAGCGGCTCGATCCGCGAGTCGGTGCTGGCCAAGCTGGCGGCCCATGACATCCGGCTGGACGATCCCGGCATCGCCCTGCTGTGCATGCCCCGGGTGCTGGGTCATGGCTTCAATCCGCTCAGCGTCTATTTCTGTCGCGAGCGGCAGGGGCCCCTGGGGGCGATCGTCTATGCGGTGCGCAACACCTTTGGCCAGCGCCACGACTATGTGCTGCCGGTGCGGCGCGAGCGCGACGGCTGGGTGGAGCAGGGCTGCGACAAGGCCTTCCACGTCTCGCCGTTCATGCCGATGGATCTGCGCTACGCTTTCGAGGTGGCGGCCCCGGCCGAGACGGTCCATGTCGGAGTCGATGTGTTCGACACTCAGGGTCTGGTGATGACCACCAGTTTCCATGGCGAGCGGCGCGAGCTGACCGACGCAGCCCTGCTTCGCGCCGTGCTGGGCCATCCCTGGCAGGTCATCGGGGTGATGGCCGCCATCGTCTGGGAGGCGCTGAAGCTGGCCCTGAAGGGCCTGCGCCTCTATCCCGATCCGCGCGCTGCCCGGAAGGCCTAGCGCCCGCCGCGCGTCAGGGCGCGGTACTCGACCAGACGTTCCTTGTCGCGCCGCACCTGGTCGGCGACGGCGTTGTCGACGTCCAGCGAGGCGTAGCGGACCCAGTTCTCGACCCCCAGCTTGTCCTGCACGGCCGAGGTCGGGGTCTGCCAGCGGAAATAGGACAAGAAGGTCACCGCGCAGCCGATGATCACGGCCAGGGCCTGCAGACCGCGGAAGGCCGCCTGATGGCCCTGCGGCGCGGGCGCGACCAGGAACGCGCCCAGCCAGACCAGCAGCACCAGCGGCGTCATGAAGCGCGAGAACCAGCGCATCCAGTAGCGTTCGCGGCGCACGCGCCACAGCTCCATCTGCACGTACTTTTCCAGATATTCCATGCGCGCGCCCAGCCACATGGTCAGGCGGGTCAGGTACAGGGCGCGCTGGCCCCAGCCCTTGCCGTCCTGCTGGTATTCGGTCTCGGCCTGGTCGGCCATGGCCCGGCCGCTGGTGAACAGGTTCTGCAGCTCGCGGGTGCGCTGCACCACCGAGCGCGACAGCTGGTAGGAGTCGTTTTCCAGCTTGAAGCGGTACTGGGTGAACAGGATGGCCTGCGACGCCCAATAGAGACCAAACACCGCCAGCATCGCGGCGGCGGCCAGGGCGGCGCCGTAGAGCTCCGAGCCCGTCCAGCGGCTGAACCAGATCGGCCCCAGCAGGGCCAGGACCGCCAGGCCGATCAGGGCCAGGGTCTGGCTGACCCGCTTGATGATGACGTGGACCCGCAGGGCGTCGAAAATCCCGCGGCCATAGGCGTAGATGTCGCCGCGGATGTCGGCGTCGTTGGGAAACCGCTCCTCGATCTGGCGGGCGTACAGCACGTGGAAGCGGTCGGGCTTGCCGTCGGTTTCCCAGAACGGAAAGATGTCCAGCGGCTGGTTGAAATACTCGTCGATATGGGCCGAGACCTTCTCGGTGGCGGCGGGGTCGTGCGAGAAATATTCGCTGTCCTGGATCGGCGTCAGGATGCCGTCAGGCGCCCGATAGGGGCCCGAGCGGAGCGGCGGCGTCGCCGAGGGCGCCGTGCGGTTTGGCAGATCAGCGGCCCCGGGCGGCGGCGCCGGTTGGTGTTCGTGGTCAGACATGCCCGTCAAACGCTCCCAGACCCAAGCTCGACCTTAGGGCAAGCGCGCCCCTGGGCCGATGGTCTTCACGCCAGAGGCGAAGACCAGGCTCAGCTATCGCTGTTAACCGAACCCATGGGCAAGTGAAGATTAGGACAGCTCGGCCTGGCTGGCCTCCAGCCAGGCGTCCAGATCGGCCAGGGCCCGCACGCTCATCAGCCGCTTCTTGGCCCGGCCGCGTTCCTTCAGCGGGATCTTCACGCCGTCTTCGCCGGTCTTGGGGGTCTCCATCGGCGGCAGCAGGCCATAATTGATGTTCATCGGCTGGAAGCTGGTCTTGCCCGGCTCGACCGCGCCTTCGATGTGGCCGCCGGTGACATGGTCGACCAGGGCTCCAAGCGCGGTGGTGGCGGGCGGGGCGTCAAGCGTCCGGCCCAGGCGCTCGGCGGCGGCGAAGCGGCCGGCCAGCAGGCCGGTGGCGGCGCTTTCGACATAGCCCTCGACCCCAGTCATCTGGCCGGCGAAGCGCAGGCGGGGCGCGACCTTCATGCGCAGATTGCGGTCCAGCAGGCGCGGACTGTTGATGAAGGTGTTGCGGTGCAGGCCGCCCAGCCGGGCGAACTGGGCCTCTTCCAGGCCCGGGATCATCCGGAACACCTCGGCTTGGGCGCCGTGCTTCAGCTTGGTCTGGAAGCCGACCATGTTCCACAGCGTGCCCAGGGCGTTGTCCTGGCGCAGCTGGACAATGGCGTAGGCCTTGACCAGCGGATCGCGCGGATTGGTCAGGCCCACCGGCTTCATCGGGCCATGGCGCAGGGTCTCGCGGCCCCGCTCGGCCATCACCTCGATCGGCAGGCAGCCGTCGAAATAGGGGACGTGCTCCCACTCCTTGAACTCGGCCTTGGGCCCGGTGATCAGGGCGTCGACGAAGGCCTCGTACTGGGCCTTGTCCATGGGCAGGTTGATGTAGGCCGCCGCGTCGCCGCCGGGGCCTTCCTTGTCGTAGCGCGACTGGCGCCAGGCGACGTCCATATTGATCGACTCAAGATGGATGATCGGGGCGATGGCGTCGAAGAAGCTCAGCTGGCCCTCGCCCGACAGGTCCAGGATCGCGTCGGCCAGGGCCGGCGAGGTGAGGGGGCCGGTGGCGACGACCACGCTGTCCCAATCTTCGGGCGGCAGGCCGGCGATTTCCTCACGCACGATGGTCACCAGCGGGTGGGCCTCAAGGCGGCGGGTGACCTCGGCGGAGAAGCCGTCGCGATCGACGGCCAGGGCCCCGCCGGCGGGCACTTGGTGCTGGTCGGCGGCCGACAGGATCACGCTGTCGCAGCGGCGCATCTCGGCGTGCAGCAGGCCCACGGCGTTGAACTGCCAGTCGTCCGAGCGGAACGAGTTGGAGCAGACCATCTCGGCCAAGCCGTCGGTGTGGTGCGCCTCGGTGCGGATCTTTTTTGTTTGCCCTAGCGCTTCGCTGCTTGAGGGCGTTCCCGTCTGCCCTACCGCTTCGCTGATCGAGGGCGTTCCCGTCTGCCCTACCGCTTCGCTGCTTGAGGGCTCGTCGCGCCGCATTTCATGGAGGATCACCGGCACACCGGCCTGGGCGATCTGCCAGGCGGCTTCGGAACCGGCGAGGCCGCCGCCTATGACGTGGATGGGGGCGAGCGAGGAGGTCTTGGTGTTCATGGCGCTCTCATAACCCCGCCGGGCGCGTCGGGAAACCTCGCGCGCACGCCTCAGGGGCGCCCCCTTGGCGAGGTCGGCCGAAGGTGTAGGGTCCGCCCATCGCTGAACGCCGTTATCACGGCAGGCAAAGGTGGGGACCATGGCTAAACTATCGGTGACGAGCACGGCGACGGCGGGTCTTGGGCTGATCGCCCGCAAGCCGTGGGCCGTGGCGATCTGGGGGCTGGCGCTGCTGGTGCTGCTGCTGATCCCGTTGCTGGCCCTGATGAGCCAGATGCTGCCGATCATGCAGGACTTTATCCAGATGGCCAAAACCCAGGGCCAGGCCGGCGATGAGATGTCTCCGGCCATGTTCCAGAAGATCATGGCCCTGCAGTCCGGCGTGATCGGCGTGCAACTGATCAGCTGGTTCTGGTCGGCCGGGGTCAAGGCGGTGATCTGCGCGGCGGTGTTCCGCGCCGTGCTCAACCCGGGCCAGAGCGCGTTCGGCTATCTGCGGCTGGGGGGGCAGGAGCTGTGGCTGGCCCTGCTGTTTCTGGTGCAGGCCGTGCTGGCGATGATCGTCTTGGCCCTGGGGATACTGCTGGCGGGTCTGCTGGCGGCGCTGCTGTTCGTGATCGCCGGCAAGGTCGGGGGCGGGGGCGAGATCGCGATCCGGATCCTTGCCGTGATCCCGATCGTGGCCTTGCCCGTCACCCTGATCTGGGTGGCCCTGCGCCTATCGATGGCCGGGCCGATGACCTTCGCCGACAGGACCTTCCGGCTGTTCGAGTCCTGGAGCCTGACGAAGGGCAAGGCCTGGGCCCTGCTGGGCGTCGCGGCCCTGGTCGTGGTTCTCGTGGTCCTGATCGAGCTGCTGGTCGAGGGGGTGAGCTTCGGGGCGCTGTTCCTGCTGGGCGGTCCCCATCTGGCCCGGGCCAATCCCGAGCAGGTCCTGGCGCTGTTCGAAAAGTCGCCGATGGTGCTGCTGCAGATGTTCTGGCCGTGGATCGCCGGTTTCAGCCTGATCTGGTCTGTCGTGGCGGCGATCGTGTTCACGGTGCTCTGCGCGCCCTGGGCGGCGGCCTACAAGGCCCTGACCTCGGAGCGCTGAGCGGGCCGCGGCGTGGCGGCAACGCCGGCGGGAAATTCGTCGGGACACGGCCGTGACGCGTCGCCAAGCCCGGGGTCGGCGTCGTAGCCTGTCGGTCCATCGGCGTGACTCGCGCCGAAACGACTTTGAACCAAGGGGAGCCAGCATGACCGATGGACCGGTCGCGATCGGCGCGACCGTTCGCGCGGGCGTTTCAGGCCTGGCGCCGTCGGTGCGCGCCTGCTGGGCGGCGCTGCTGGCCGCTGTGCTGATCAGTGCGGTCTCCCAAAGCCTGCCGCTGGGCGCCCGCGGCCTGGCGATCCCGCTGGAGCTGACGGCCGTGATCATCGCCTGGGGCGCGCTGTATCGCCGCGCCTTTGGCCGTCCGTCGGGACTGGCCGGCCTGCGCTGGGGCCAGGACGAGTGGCGGCTGCTCGGCGCCCAGGCGCTGATCGCCGTGGTGTTCATTGTGGTGGGAACGGTGCTGGCCACGGTGGTCGGCGCGATCGCTCTGGGCGTGGCGCGGGCCAATGCGCCGGATTTCGACGCCACCTCGGCTCAGGCCTGGCGCGTCGCCATGGCCCATTCGGGTCCCGGCGCGATCGTCGCCGGCGCCGCGCCGCTGCTGGGCCTGGCCCTGCTGGTCTGGCTGGGCGCGCGGCTGTCCCTGGCGGCGGCGGCCACGGTGGAGCAGGGGGGGATCAAGGTGCTGAGCGCCTTTCCGCTGACGCGCGGCGTGGTTCTGCCCATCCTGGGGGCGGGGTTGGTGCTGGCGGCGCCGGTGGCGGGGCTGGCGGCGCTGTCCAGCCTGGTCGCCCGTTGGGGTGGAGCGAACCTCCAGCTTTCCCTGGCCGTTCTGGGCGCGATCTTCGCCTATGGCTATCTGGCGCCGGTGTGGACCGGGGCCCTGGTTTATGTGTACCGACGCCGACATATGCTGGCGGCGTCGCCTTTGCGGGATGTCTAGATGACCTTGCTTTCACCCGCCGCCGCCGCGTTCGAAGGCCTGCGGATCATGCGCCGCCATCCCGTCGCCGTGCTGGCCTGGGCCGGATTTTCGCTGGTCATGCTGCCGCTGCTGGGGCTGCTGGCCAAGCTGGTGCTGGGCGAGCAGGACCGGGCCAATCTGGCCCTGCGCTCGTCGTCGGCCGACCCGCGCGAGATCCTCGACTTCGTCTCGCAACTGGGCGGGGTGATGGTGCTGCTGATCCTGCTGGCCCTGGTGCTGGGCGCCATCCTGTCGGCGGCGATCATGCGCTCGGTGCTGCGGCCGCAGGAGCGCCGCTGGGCCTATCTGCGCATCGGCCGTGAGGACCTGCGGCTGCTGGTGGTGGCCCTGATCCACTGGGCGGCCGCCCTGATGGTGGCGGTGATCCCGGGCGGCGTCGTCGCCCTGGGCACGGCGCTGCTGGGCGAGTCCCCGGCCGCCGGCTGGTTCGGCTTTCTAGGCGGGTTGACGGTGATCGGCCTGTCGACCTGGGTGGCTGTGCGCCTGTCGCTGCTGGCGCCCCACGCCTTCATGAGCGGACACATCGACCCGCGCGCCGCCTGGCTGCTGACCCATGGCCAGTTCCTGCGGCTGCTGGGAATGATCGTCATCGTCATCGTCACCTGCCTGATCGTCTCGATCGTGGGTACGACGATCTCCAGCATCGTCGGCGCGATCATCGCCGGCGGACTGGAAGACCCCATCGCCGGCGGAGCGGCCGCCAGCCATCCGCGTCTGATCCTGGCCCTGCTGGCCAATCTGCTGCTGGCGCCGGTGTTCCTGACCTTGCAAGCGGTGATCGTCACAGCGGCCCCGGCGGCGGCGTTCGGGCAGCTGATCAAGGCTGAAGGTTAGGCCGCCTAAAGATTGAAGTCCTATAATCTTGTCATCCCGGAAGCCTCGCAGAGGCTCTCCGGGACCCAGGGGCCGGCGCATTGCGTTTGCCCTGGGTCCCGGCGCTCCGCTTCGTTGCGGCCGGGATGACAAGCTATTTGAGCTTGAACTTGAGGAAACCTACGCCGCCGCGCTGGGCCGCGACCCGACCCGCTCGCGCCAGGCGGTCAGGTGCGGGGTGTCGGCGGGAGCCTCCAGCCCGATGAAACCGCCGAAGTCGAGCGTGGTCTGGGCCACGATGTCGGCGATCGAATAGGTCTCGCCGGCGATGAACGACCGGCCGTCGGCCAGTTCGCGGTCCAGCCACGTCATCGCCTTGGCCACGGTCTGGCGGTTGGATTCGCCAAAATCCTTGTGCTGGGTCAGCAGGGCGGCGGTCAGGGGATGGGCGTGGCGCCAGAACATGCCGATCGGGATCAGCAGCTGGAACTCCACCCGCCGCAGCCACATGTCGATCTGGGCCTGTTCCAGCGGCGTGGTCCCGAACATCGGCGGTTCGGGATGGAGGGCTTCAAGATAGCGACAGATCGAGACGCTCTCGCTGATCATCGTGCCGTCGTCGAGCTCCAGGGTCGGCACCTGGCCCAGGCTGTTGCGGGCCCTGTGCTCGGGCGACTTGTGCCCGCCCTGGCGCATGCCGATCCTGATCTCCGGCAGGTCGACGCCCTTCTCGGCCAGGAAGATGCGCACCCGGCGCGGATTGGGCGCGGGATTGGCTTCGCCATAGAGCTTCATCAATCGTCCTCCCGCAGCGCTATCGGCCGCTTTCAAACAGATGTTAGGATCGGGCTGCCCGGCGGACAAGCCGCATTCACCTGAAGGACGATTTTGCCGTCCGCGCCCTGTCGAAAGGGCGCAAACCTTGTTAGGCCTAGGGGGCGCTTCATCTCGTAGCCTGAGGGTTTCATGTCCAAGTTCTCCGCCTCCGACGCGGCCTTCGTCGGGTTTCGGCTGGTTCGCGAGCATCCCCGGACGATCGCGGTCTGGGCGGTGGCGATGACGGTGTTGTCGCTGATCACCAGCAGCTTGACCATCGCTGTGGCCGGTCCGCAGCTGACCGCCTTCATGGCCATGAGCGCCGAAAAGACCGCCTCGCCCGACGAGATGATGGCGGCGATGGGCGGCCTGCTGCCGCTGATGGGCGTCTCGCTGGTCTATAGCCTGGCGCTCTATTCGGTGATGCTGGCGGCCGTCAACCGCATGGTCCTGCGACCCGCCGACAGCCGCTCGGCCTATCTGCGTCTGGGCGCGGACGAACTGCGTCAGGCCGGAACGTTGGTGCTGGTCAATCTGTTCATGCTGGGCGTCTATATCGTCGCCGTTCTGGTGATGGCCGTCCTCTTGGGCGTGACCGTCGCGGCCAGCGGCGGCGGCGGCGCGATGGCCGGTTTGGTCGGCCTGATCACCTTCATCGCCGTGGCCTGCCTGATGATCTATGTGGCGGTGCGGTTGTCCTTCGCCTCGGCGATCACCTTCGACACCGGCAAGGTGTCGGTCCGCGCCTCCTGGGCCCAGACGAAGGGCCATGTCGGGTCATTGCTGGGCGCCTATCTGCTGGCCGCGGTGATGGCGGTGATCGTCTATTTCTTGATCATGACCATCGTGGCGGCCGTGGGCGCCATCGTCTCGGGCGGGATCACCGGCCTGTCGGGACTGTTCGAGCCGGACATGACCTCGCTGTCGACTTTCTTTACCCCGATCGGCATAGCCCGCGCGGTGTTTGCGGGCGTGATCTCGGTGCTGACCTCGCTGATCATGTTTTCGCCGGCGCCCACCATCTATCAGATCCTGAAAAACGGCGGCGCGTCGGAGTCGGTGGGCGGCGCCGGCATCTGATCAAAGGCCCTTCCCCCATCGAGGGGGAAGGGAGATCAGGCGCTCTTCTTTGCCTTCTTCAGCTCGGCCACCCGCGCCTTGCGGCGCTCTTCGTGGCGGTCCAGCACGTCCTTCAGATAGCGCCCGGTCCACGAGGCCTCGACCTTGGCCACGTCCTGGGGCGAGCCCACGGCGACGATCTCGCCGCCGCCGTCGCCGCCTTCAGGACCAAAGTCCAGCAGCCAGTCGGCGGTCTTCACCACATCCAGATTGTGCTCGATGACCACCACGGTATTGCCCTGGTCGACCAGCTCATGCAGCACGTCCAAGAGCTTCTTGGTGTCCTCGAAGTGCAGGCCGGTGGTGGGCTCATCGAGGATGTAGAGCGTGCGGCCGGTGGCGCGCTTTGACAGTTCCTTGGACAGTTTCACGCGCTGGGCCTCGCCGCCCGACAGGGTGGTGGCCGACTGGCCGACCTTCACATAGGTCAGGCCCACGCGCTTCAGCGTCTCCATCTTGTCGCGGATCGGCGGCACGGCCTTGAAGAAGTCGGCGGCCTCTTCCACCGTCATGTCCAGCACGTCGGCGATGGTCTTGCCCTTGAACAGCACCTCAAGGGTTTCGCGATTGTAGCGCTTGCCCTTGCAGACGTCGCAGGTGACGTAGACGTCGGGCAGGAAGTGCATCTCGATCTTGATCAGGCCGTCGCCCTGGCAGGCCTCGCAGCGGCCGCCCTTGACGTTGAAGCTGAACCGGCCGGGGCCATAGCCGCGCACCTTGCTTTCCGGCAGTTGGGCGAACCAGTCGCGGATCGGGCCAAAGGCGCCGGTATAGGTGGCCGGGTTCGAACGCGGGGTGCGGCCGATGGGCGACTGGTCGATATCGATGACCTTGTCGAAATTCTCCAGCCCCTCGATCCGCTCATGCTGGGCCGGGGCGTCGCTGGCGTTGTTCAGGCGACGGGCGGCGGCCTTGTAGAGGGTCTCGATCGTGAAGGTCGACTTGCCGCCACCGGAAACCCCGGTGATGCAGGTAAAGGTCCCGACGGGGATCTCGCCGGTGACGTTTTTCAGGTTGTTGCCGGTGGCGCCGATGACCCGCAGCATCTTCTTCCTGTTGATCGGGCGGCGGTCCTCGGGCACGGCGATCTCGCGCACGCCGGTCAGGTACTGGCCGGTGATGCTGGCGGGATTGGCCATGATGTCGGCCGGCTTGCCCTCGGCGATGATCTCGCCGCCGTGCACGCCCGCCGCCGGGCCCATGTCGATCACATAGTCTGCGGTGAGGATGGCTTCTTCGTCATGCTCGACCACCAGCACCGAATTGCCCAGGTCCCGCAGGCCCTGCAGCGAGGTCAAAAGCCGGGTGTTGTCGCGCTGGTGCAGGCCGATCGACGGCTCGTCCAGCACATACAGAACGCCGGTCAGGCCCGAACCGATCTGGCTGGCCAGACGGATGCGCTGGCTCTCGCCGCCCGACAGGGTGCCCGAGCCGCGCGAGAGGTTCAGATAGTCCAGGCCCACATCGACCAGGAACCGAAGGCGATCATTGATCTCCTTCAGGATCCGCCGGGCGATCTCCATCTGCTTGTCGCTGAACTGGGCTTCCAGGCCGGCGAACCAGTCCTTGGCCGGCCGGATGGCCAGCATCGAGACTTCCGCGATGTCCATGCCGGCGATCTTCACCGCCAGGGCCTCGGGCTTCAGGCGCTTGCCGTGACAGACCTCGCAGGGGGTGTCGGACTGGTAGCGGGCCAGCTCTTCGCGCACCCACGAGGAGTCCGTCTCGCGCCAGCGGCGTTCGAGGTTTGGCATCACGCCCTCGAACGGCTTGTCGACCTCGTATTTGCGGGCGTTGTCGTCATAGACGAACTTGATCTTGGTGCCGCCCGAGCCGTGCAGCACCACATCGCGGGCGGTCTGCGGCAGCTTGTGCCACGGCTCGTCCATCGAGAAGCCGTAGTGGCGGGCCAGGGCCTGCAGGGTCTGGGTGTAGAGCGGCGAAGGCCCTTTCGCCCAGGGCGCGATGGCCCCCTTGTGCAGGGCCTTGTCCTTGTCGGGAACGACGCGGTCGGCGTCGAAGGCCAGCTTGGCGCCCAGGCCGTCGCAGGCCGGGCAAGCGCCCGCCGGATTGTTGAACGAGAACAGACGCGGCTCGATCTCGGCGATCGTGAAACCGCTGACCGGACAGGCGAAGCGTTCCGAGAACAGCAGCCGCTTGGGCTCTTTCTCGCCCTCGTCGATCGTCGCCCACTCGGCGACAGCGAGGCCATCAGCGAGACGAAGCGCCTGTTCGATGGAGTCGGCCAGGCGCTGTTCCATGTCGGGCTTGGTGACGACGCGGTCCACGACCACGTCGATGTCGTGCTTGAACTTCTTGTCGAGGGCGGGCGCGTCCTCGATCGGATAATATTCGCCGTCGATCTTCAGCCGCTGGAAGCCGGCCTTCTGCCACTCGGCGATCTCTTTCTTGTACTCGCCCTTGCGGTCGCGCACGACGGGGGCCAGCAGATAGAGGCGCGTGCCCTCGGGCAGGACGGTGATCTTGTCGACCATCTGGCTGATGGTCTGGCTCTCGATCGGCAGGCCGGTGGCCGGCGAATAGGGGATGCCGACCCGCGCCCACAGCAGGCGCATATAGTCGTGGATCTCGGTGACCGTGCCGACCGTCGAACGCGGATTGCGCGAGGTGGTCTTCTGCTCGATCGAGATGGCCGGCGACAGACCCTCGATCAGGTCGACGTCGGGCTTGCTCATCAGCTCCAGGAACTGGCGCGCATAGGCCGAAAGGCTCTCGACATAGCGCCGCTGACCCTCGGCATAGATCGTATCGAACGCCAGCGAGCTCTTGCCCGAGCCCGACAGGCCGGTCAGCACCACCAGTTCGCCGCGCGGAATGTCGACGCTGACATTCTTCAGATTGTGCTCACGCGCGCCACGCACGCGGATGAAGTTCAGTTGTTCGGCCATGTTTTCCGGAACGCTTGGGTCGCATCTGGGCGCTGCCGGGAGGATGCAACGCGACGGCTATATGTAGGGCTCGATCCGGGAATTAACACAAGAACAAGATGCGAACAAATGTCGCGGTGTTGCTGCGAGGGGTTCTGCTGACAGGAGGTGTCAGCAGAACCCCTCCAAAAGCGTCCTGCCCCCAGGATCCGTCCGCCGCCCTTCGCCTGAACGGGCGCCGCCGTGCGCAAGGCGGGGGCGCGGGGCGGCGGGACACCGCGGCCTAGCGCCGCACCTTGCGCCGTCAGCGCGGTCGGATCTGAGGGGTTTTTTGCAATTTTCGGCCTTTTTGGCTGCATTTTCGGTCCCTCTGGCCGCGTCCGCCACAGGGTTAGGGGCGCTTAACCCTGCTTCGAAGCTCGCCGTTCAGCACGCTCGCCTTGAATGGGCGGGAACGGAGAGTGTGATGAGCAATGCGGCCAAGCCCGGAAAAGTCGACAAACAGGCCCTGGCCCGGCAGGCGCTTCGCGACGCCAATGGCCACAAGCCGCGTTCGCCCGAGAAGGACTTCTGGGTCTTTGTCTGCGGCGTGGGCTCCTTGATCTATGTCGTCCTCACGATGGTTCCCAACTAGGCGCGATCGATGCGTGCGGCATAGCAGCCGGGCTTGGCGTAGTGGGCGTGCAGATAGGCGACGTCCGGATCGGCCAGCAGCCTTTCGATCACCGCGCCCGCCTCGGAGCCCTGAACCACATCCGCGTCGCGCAGCAGACCCTGATCGTCGAAACCCCGCAGTGAGAGAAGGCGGCGGCGCAGGGCGGGCGGCAGTTCGTCCGTCGTCGTGGCCGGGGTCGCGGTCTCGCGGACATAGATGGCGTGACTGGCCCGGAACGGCGACGCCGCCGGCTGATGCTCATAGTTCAGCAGGATCAGGCGCTCGCCCAGCTCGGCGTCGGCCAGACTGACGCGGCACGGGAAGGCAAAGGCGGTATCGGCCACCACCCGCATCATCCCGCGCGCGGCGAGGGCGGCGTCATCCAGATCAAACAGCGCCTGGAACGGTTCGAGGGGCAGGCTGGAGACGGTGAAGGTCATGGGAAACTCCTTTGCTGGAGCGGGTTTGATCCCGTCGAAGGCGCGGCGACACCCGATCCTTGCGGTGACCCAGACTTGCGAAACGCCGTTCGGCGGCGTACATCGCGGCCCTCAAACCCTTGATGGAGGCTCTCATGATCAGCGTGACGGAAGACCGGTTCGCCCTTCCCGTTTCCCTGACCCTGAGCGCCCATGTCCGCCTTCATCACACTGGACTCCGTCGCCGCCGCCACGCCTGACGGCCGCCGCCTCTTCGAAAACCTGACCCTGTCGATCGGGGCCGAGCGCATCGGCCTGGTCGGTCGCAACGGCGTGGGCAAGTCCAGCCTGCTGGCGATCCTGGCCGGCCTGCAACCGCCTGCGTCCGGAGCCCTGACCCGCGCCGGCGCGGTCGGCTGGCTGGACCAGACGCCCGACCTGTCGACCGACGACCGACTGGCCGCCTTGCTGGGCGTCGCGCGGGACTGGGACCGCCTGAACCGTATCGAGGCCGGGCAGGGCGATGAAGCCGATCTGTCCGAAGCCGACTGGGACCTGCCGGGCCGGATCGTCCAGGCCCTGGCCGATGTCGGTCTTGGGGAACTGGACCCCGAGCGGCCGGCCCGGTCGCTGTCGGGCGGCCAGGCGACCCGCGCCGGACTGGCCCGTCTGCTGATCGCGTCGCCCGACGTGCTGTTGCTGGACGAGCCGACCAACAATCTGGACGCTCCGGCTCGCGCCCTGGTCGCCCGGGTGCTGTCGCGCTGGAAGGGTGGGGCGGTGGTGGTCAGCCACGACCGGGCCCTGCTGCGCGGCATGGACCGCATCGTCGAACTGTCGTCGCTGGGCGCGCGGTCCTATGGCGGCGGCTATGACCTCTATGTCGCCCGCAAGGCCGAGGAGGCCGCCGCCGCCGAACGCGATCTGGATCAGGCCGAGCGGGAGACCCGGCGCGTGGCCCGCGAGATCCAGGTGGCCCGTGAGCGCAAGGACCGTCGCGACGTGGCCGGCAAGCGCGCGGCGGCCAAGGGCGGCGCGCCGAAGATCGTGCTGGGGGCGATGGCGCAGCGGGCCGAGCTCAGCGGCGCGCGCGAGGGCAGGCTGGCCCAGCGTCTGGCCGCTGACGCCGCTTCGGCCAAGGCCGAGGCCGAGACCCGGGTCGAGCGGCTCAAGACTCTGGCCTTCGACCTGCCGCCCAGCGGCCTGCCGGCGGGCAAGACCGTGCTGGCGTTCGACGCCGTGTCCCTGACCTGGCCCGGCGGCGCGAGCGTGCTGAGCGATCTGTCGTTCCAGATCCTCGGCCCCGAGCGTGTGGCGGCGGTCGGGGCCAACGGCTCGGGCAAGACCACCCTGATCCGGCTGGCGACCGGTGATCTGGCGCCCACGGCCGGCGCGGTTCGGCCGGGCGTCCCCGCGACCCTCCTCGATCAGCGGGCGGCGTTGCTGGACGACGATCAGACCATCCTGGAGAATTTCCGACGGCTCAATCCCGACGCCTCGGTCAATGACGCCCACGCCGCCCTGGCCCGGTTCCTGTTTCGCAACGCGGCCGCCCATCAGCGCGCCGGAACGCTGAGCGGCGGCGAGCGGTTGCGCGCGGCCCTGGCCTGCGTGCTGTGCGCCGCTGCGCCGCCGCAGTTGCTGATCCTGGACGAGCCGACCAACCATCTGGATCTGGCCTCGATCGCCGCCATCGAGGCGGCGCTGGTCGGTTACGATGGGGCGCTGCTGGTCGTCAGCCACGATGAAGACTTCCTCGACGCGGTGGGCGTGGAGCGGCGGATCGAGCTGGGCCGCAGATTTTGACCGGGGCGCTTTCAGCGGAACTGCGAGACCTTGACGGTTGTTTTGCTGCAGCGCGGCGCCACATCAGACGCAAGCGCCGCCCCGCGGCGAACCCCTTCGAGGATGGCTTGCATGCCCACGCTTTTTGACCCCCTTCGCCTTGGCGACCTGGACCTGCCCAACCGGGTGATCATGGCGCCGCTGACCCGCCTGCGCGCCGGCCCGACCCAGATCCCCAATGCGACCATGGCCGAATATTATCGCCAGCGCGCCACGGCAGGCCTGATCATCAGTGAAGGCGTGCCGGTCTCGCCCCAGGGCGTCGGCTATGCCGGCGTGCCCGGCATCTGGTCGCAGGAGCAGGTGGAGGGCTGGAAGCTGGTCACCCGCGCCGTCCACGCCGAAGGCGGCCGCATCTTCATGCAGATCTGGCATGTCGGCCGGATCTCCGATCCGTCGCTGCTGAACGGCGAGACGCCGGTTGGCCCCAGCGCCATCGCCGCGACGGGCCATGTCAGCCTGCTGCGCCCCCAACGCCCCTATCCCACGCCGCGCGCCCTGAGCACCGAAGAGGTCAAGGGCGTGGTCGAGGACTTCCGCAAGGGCGCGGAAAACGCCAAGGCGGCCGGCTTTGACGGCGTCGAACTGCACGGCGCCAATGGCTATCTGCTCGACCAGTTCCTGCAGGACGGCTCCAACCAGCGCACCGATGACTACGGCGGTTCGATCGAAAATCGCGCCCGCCTGTTGCTGGAAGCCACCGACGCGGCGATCTCGGTGTTTGGTCCGGGCCGCGTCGGCGTGCACCTGGCGCCGCGCGCCGACTCCCACAGCATGGGCGACAGCGATCTCGCGGCCACCTTCGGCTATGTGGCGGCCGAGCTGGGCAAGCGTGGCGTGGCCTTCATCTGCGCCCGCGAATATCAGGGCGACGACAGTCTGGGAGAGACGCTGAAGAAGGCCTTCGGCGGCGTCTATATCGCCAATGAGAAGTTCGCACCCGAGGCAGCCAAGACCGCCGTGGAAACCGGCCAGTACGACGCCATCGCCTTTGGCAAGGCCTTCATCGCCAACCCGGATCTGGTGAAGCGCCTACGCATCGGAGCCGAGCTCAACGCGCCGGACTCGACGACCTTCTATGGCGGCGACGGCAAGGGCTACACCGATTATCCGGTGCTGGAAGAGCGCGCGGCGGTTAGCGCCTAGCTTCGGAGTTGCGCGATCGAGCGCTTGAGGTTCTCGCGAGCCTTGGCCTCGAAGCGCGTTCGCCCCCAGTCGGACATGTAGAGGGCTTCCCGCGACAGGAAGCCCTCGAGTATCGCGGCGCGGCCCTGGCGGAAGGCGTCTTCCGGGACGTCGCGATACTCGTGTCGGACGCCGGCCTCGTAGGCGTCGAAGATGTCGACGGGCGCTGCGAGGATCGAAAGGTCCATGTCGAGGAAGTGCGCTATGTCGGCGGTTTCGTCTTTCGGCAGGCCTGTCGGGATGGCGTGTCGCGCCGTGGCTTCGATCAGGCGGATGACCCGGCTCAGGCTGTCGTCCGGAATGACGCCCGTCAGCATTGTCGCGGCCAGCGCCGCGCTGCGGGCCTCGTTGTCCGACTGGCGCGGTTCGTAGATGACGTCGTGCAGGAGTATCGCGCAGTAGACCGCCAGCGGATCGTTCAGCGCGTCTTCTGTCTCGGTAAAGAGACCTAGCAGGGCCAACGGATGGCTCCAGCCGTGATAGCCGCGATCGGGGCCGGAATGGAGCTCGGCGATCTCCGCGACAAGGGCCTCGTCAAGCACGGGCGTCTCCCTGGGTTTCGGCGGCGGCTTGGCCGTCTTGACGATCAGTTTTAGGGTCGCTCGTCAACCAGCGGCGCAATGAGGTTAGGCGTGACGAAGGCCCCATCCGTTGAAACCTACCTCGCCACTCTGGATCCCGCCCTCCGGACGGCCGTCGACGCCTTGCGAGCCTTGGTGTTGAACGGATCTCCCGGTCTGACCGAGGCGATCAAGTGGAACGCGCCAAGCTTCGCCCATCAGGGCCGGGATCGCGTGACCCTGAACCTGAACCCCAAGGGCGGCTTTCGGATCGTGCTGCATCGGGGAGCCCAGGCGCTGGACGCCGCCGGCTTTCACTTTGTCGACGACGCCAGGCTGGCCAAGTGGCCGGCGCCGGATCGCGGCGTGATCACGTTGAAGGATCTGGCCGAGATTGAGGCCAGGCGCGAGGCGATCTCAGGTCTGATCGCCCGCTGGATCGAAGCGACCCGCTAGGCCTTCTTGTTCACCGTGATCGCCGTGGCGCTGGACAGCGGATTGTTCATCATGGCGCCGGCGCCATAGCCCGCCGCGGGCGCGCGCTGGGCGGCGATCTCTTCGGCCACGGCCTTGACCAGACCTTCGGTGACCGTCTTGGCGGCGTTCAGGGCGCGGGCCTGGCGGGCGAGGACGGCGTCAAAGGCCTCGGTGGCGCGGATCAGCCGCTGGCGCAGGGCCTGATCCGCGCCGGAGATGAGGGCGATATTGGCGCGGACGCGGGTGGACTCGTGGCGGTAGAGATTGGCCAGCCTGGCCGTCTCCTCGATATATTGCGCGGCGTCCTGGGGGCGGCGGGTCTCGAAGGCCGTGGCCTCCTTGGCGATCAGGTCGGTCAGGCGCTCGGTCAGGATGACCAGTTGGTCGACGCGGTCGTTGGGATCTGTTGCGGCGAGGGCCATGACTAGTCTTTCAATCCTTGAAGCTTGAGCATTTCGCGCTGCACGCTGCCGGCCAGGCCGATGCCGCCGGCCTGGGTGACTTCCTTGGCCATGGCCTCGGTGAGCAGCGATCTGAACTGTTCCTCGGCCTGGCCGCCGCCGAACGGTTCGGAGGTTTTCACGCCCTGGAACATCGACTGCATCATCACCGACAGGAACGAGGCCTCGAACTTCTGGGCCGTGTCCTTGATCTGGCCGCGCTTGGCCAGATCCTTGGCGGAGGTGGCGTTGACGGCGCCCGACAGCGTGTCGATCGGCGCGGCGAAGGCGGAGAGGGCGCTCATCACATCACCTCGATTTCGGCTTGCAGGGCGCCGGCGGCCTTCACCGCCTGCAGGATCGAGATCATGTCGCGCGGTGTGACGCCCAGGGCGTTGAGGCCGCCGACCAGGGTCTTGAGCGACGCGCCGGAGCTGAGGGTGATCAGTTGCTTGCCCTTCTCCTCGTCGACGGTAACGTTTGATTGCGGCACCACGGCCGTCTGGCCCTGGCTGAACGGGGCGGGCTGGCTGACCGCCGGGCTTTCCTGGACCGAGATGGTCAGGTTGCCCTGGGCGATGGCCACCTGGCTGATGCGAACGTCATCGCCCATGACGATGACGCCGGCCACCTCGTCGATGATCACCTTGGCCGGACCGTCGGGCTCGACTTCCAGGTTCTCGATGTTGGTGATGAAGCTGATCATGTCCATGCCGGCCGGGGGACGAACGGCGACGATGGTCGGGTTCTGGGCCTGGGCGCAGTGGGGGAACTTGCTGTTGATCACGTCGGCGATGCGGCGCGAGGTGGTGAAGTCGGGGTTGCGCAGGGTCATGCGCAGCTCGCCCATATTCACCATCTGAAAGCCGGTTTCCCTTTCGATGATGCCGCCGGCGGCGATCCGGCCCGCGGTCGGAACGCCCTTGGTGACCGAACTGCCCGAGGCGCCGCCGGCCGAGATCGATCCGGTCTGCACGCTGCCTTGCGCCACGGCGTAGGTCTGGCCGTCAGCGCCTTGCAGGCCGGTGACCAGCAGGGTGCCGCCCAAGAGGCTCTTGGCGTCGCCCAGGGTGGAGACCGAGACATCCAGCCGCGCGCCGGCCGCCGAGAACGGCGGCAGATTGGCGGTGACCATGACGGCCGCGACGTTCTTGGTGTTGAGATTGCCGTCGCGGACATTGACGCCCTGACGCTCCAGCATCGCCTCGAGGCTCTGCTTGGTCATGGGCGCGTTGCGCAGGCTGTCGCCCGAACCGTTCAGGCCCACGACGATGCCGTAACCGATCAGCTGGTTGTCGCGCACGCCCTCGAAGGCGACGATGTCCTTGATCCGCGACTTGGCGAAAGCCGGGGTCGAGATCAGCGCGCAGGCCGTCAGGGCGACGGCGAGAACGGTGCTTAGACGTAAACGCGACATGGCTATCCTGCTTTGGGGAACCGTCCCCAGCCCGCCCCTTGCCAGAAGTGGGCCAAACTCAAAGGCTTGAGTCATAAGGGGTTGCGGCGGCGGGACCGGTCCGGCCGGCGCCCTTCGGCAGATTCTGCCCGGCATTAACCATACCGCAAGCGGGCCGGTTGATTATGCAGCGGTGGCGAGGCAATGACTCGCCCCAAGGTCTATTGGAGCGCGTGCGTCATGAAGGTTTCGAGCACGGGGGGCGTAGGCGCGAGCGGCGCGTCACGGGCCAAGCCATCAGGCGGTGGCGGCGGCTTTGCCCTGCCTTCGGTCAACGCGGCCAGCGGCGCGGCCAGTGTGGCCCAGGCCGGCGGCGTTGCGGGCGTCGGCTCGCTGGATGCGCTTTTGGCGCTGCAGGCCATGGGCGATCCGCTGGAGCGGAAGAGGCGGGCCGTGAAGCGCGCCGACGGCCTTCTCGACATTCTGGGCGAGGTGAAGATCGCTCTGCTCGACGGGGAGGTGTCCACGGCCACCCTGGACCGGCTGACCCGGGCGATCCGTGAGCAACGCGAATCGACCGACGATCCCCGGCTCGAAGGCGTGCTCAACGAGATCGAAACCCGGGCCGCCGTCGAGAAGGCCAAGCTCGAACAGGCGCGGGGCGCCTGATGCACCGGGCGGCGATCATGGCTTGTGCTCACGATCACGCCTTTAGCGAATTCAAGGTGTTGCGCGCGGTGCGCCGTTGCGTTTGTAAATCTGTCGCAGGTCGTATTTACAGCGAACCAGGCGAGTGGCGCGTCCCTGAACGCGCCACTCACGCGAGGTTCATTGAACACGGCTATTCTTTTGGTATAAGCACCCAGCCTGACCAAGGCGGAGTTCATTGGGGCGTGAGGCGTTAATGCAAACGGCCACTGTTCTAGGCGATACGAGTAACTATCGTCCTTCCGATAGCGAGCCGTTCATGAATGAACGGCAGCTTGAGTATTTCAAAGGCAAGCTTAACGAGTGGAAGGAGGAGATCCTTCGCGAATCTCGCGAAACGATCACTCACCTCCAGAAGGAAACCGAGAATCACGCCGATCTCGCCGATCGCGCGTCCTCGGAAACTGACCGGGCGCTTGAATTGCGCACCCGCGACCGCCAACGGAAACTGATCTCCAAGATCGACCAGGCCCTGCGCCGCGTCGAGGACGGTTCCTACGGCTATTGCGAGGAAACCGGCGAACCCATCGGCCTGGCCCGGCTTGAGGCGCGCCCTACGGCGACCTTGAGCCTGGAAGCCCAGGAACGTCACGAGCGCCGCGAACGCGTGCACCGCGACGACTAGGGCGCGCTTGCGGCCCACCTGTTTTGAGGCGGCCCCGAGCGCGAGTTCGGGGCCGTTCTTGTTTGCGAGCCGGCGCGACCCGTCGCGATGTCTGCTGGCGGGCCAGGCGGTCAATGTCAGGCTTCGGGCGACGGCCTGATTTCCGTTTCCGAGCCTGGGCGGACGCTGAGAAAGTCCGCTCCGCCGCTCACCACATCGTCTTGGCGGCGCGTTCGGGCCACTCGCGGTCATAGGACTCGCCGCCGACCGCGCCGGCCGTGACCGCCGCCAGGATGGCGCCGGGCGTGGGCAAACTGGCCGCAGCAGCCTGGCTCTCGGCCTTCCACAGCCCTGAGCGGACGATGGCCCGCGCGCACTGGAAATAGGCTTCCTCGACGGTGATCACCATCGCCGTGCGCGGCGCCTTGCCGTCGATGGCGAAGCTGTCCAGCAGATCCGGATCGGCGCTGATCACGGCGCGGCCATTGACCCGGAAGGTCGTGCCCGAGCCCGGGATCAGGAACAGCAGCGCCACGCGCGGGTCACGCACCACATTGCGCAGGCTGTCGATGCGGTTGTTGCCGCGTCGATCGGGCAGGATCAGGGTCCTGGGATCGGCGATCCGGACGAAGCCGGGCTTGTCGCCGCGCGGGCTGCAGTCCAGGCCTTCCGGACCGATCGTGGCCAGGGCGACGAAGGGGGAGGCCTCGATGAGGGCGCGATAGTGCGGCGTGATGTGGTCGGAAACCTTGACCATCGACGCGGCTGCCGGCGCGGCGTCGTAAAGGGCTTCCAGATCTTGCAGGTTGTCGATCGTGGTCATCGGTCCCTCCGCTTGGCGCCGCCAAGCTTAGGCGGCGGGGCGCGAGGGCGAAAGAGGTTGGTGTGTCAGCTCGCGATCGCGCGGGCGCAGGCCTCGGCCAGGCGCATCGGCGAGATCGGCTTGCCCACCACCGGCGGCTCGCGACCCATCAGAAGTTCGGAATTGCCGGTGACATAGACCACCGGGATCGCCCCCAGGCGCTGGTGTATGGCTTCGACAGCCTCGACGCCCGTGCCGCCGATAATGCGGTAGTCGGCGGTGATCAGGTCGGGGCGGCGGGCGGTGGCCAGGGCGAGGGCGTCTTCCGGACAGTCGGCGATGTCAAAGCTTGTGAAGCCCTGTTCAGCCAGCAAGGCCTCCACTTCGAAGGCGATCAGGATCTCATCCTCGATAATCAGCGCGTGTCGGGTCTTCATGTGCACGGTCATTCGCCGCCGCCTTCTTTTTCGTCCCCTGATGATTTCAGCGCTGACATACTGCCTCAGGCTAGTCGCGTTTTCGTGATGCTGCAGATGCTCACATACTCAATTCGCGTAAGATTCGGCGGAAAACCAGCCGCCATTTGTCGATCCAATTGTAAACAATGTAACGTTCACCGGTTTTCAGGCGATTTTTGAGCGGTGAGGCTTCGCCCGACCATTGCTTGCGATCTCGAGTTGGTAGAGCATTCGCCGCCGCTGCATCGGGCCAGCAAATGCTCCGACGACCGTACCGGAATTGAGGACGATTCTTTTCGGTTCGGCGATCCCGCGACGCCCTCTTAAGGCGACGACCTGGGGCAATCCGCGCTATGCAGGCGAAAAAGCCCGCAGGAGCGTCCGCCCATGTCGCAAGACACCCCCCTGATCCTGACCGAAAAGCGCGGTCACATCGCCATCCTCACCCTCAACCGTCCCGACGCCATGAACGCCCTGGGGGCGCCCGGCGACGGCGATCAGGTGGCCGCCGCCTGCGAGGCGATCAATGACGATCAGGATATCCGCTGCGTGATCCTGACCGGCGCGGGCCGGGCCTTCTCGGCCGGTGGCGACGTCAAGGCGATGAAGGCCCGCGAGGGCGCGTTCGGCGGCAGCGGCGTCAAGATCCGCGACGGCTATCGCAAGAACATCCACCGCATCGTCCGCGCCATCTATGGCCTGGAAGTCCCCGCGATCGCCGCCGTCAATGGCGCGGCCATCGGCCTGGGCTGCGACGTGGCCTGCATGACCGACATCCGCATCGGGGCCGACACCGCCAAGTTCGGCGTCACCTTCCTGAAGCTGGGTCTGATCCCCGGCGACGGGGGGGCCTGGCTAATGCCCCGCACCATCGGCATGAGCCGCGCCGCCGAGCTGCTGTTCACCGGCGACGTCATCGACGCCGCCAAGGCCGCCGAGTGGGGCCTGATCAGCAAGGCCGTTCCCGCCGACACGCTGATGGACGAGGCCCTGGCCCTGGCCACGCGCATCACCGCCCAGCCGCCCCACGCCCTGCGCATGGCCAAGAGCCTGCTCCGGCACGGAACGACCGCCAGCTTCGACACCATCATGGAGATGAGCGCCGCGGCCCAGGCCATCGCCCACCACACCGAGGACCATATGGAAGGCGTCGACGCGATTCTCGAAAAGCGCGCGCCCGCGTTCAAGGGCGCATAGGGATGGGCAAGGAAGCCAGTGGCGTCTGGGGCCAACTCGCGGACGGCGAGAGCGAGGGCAAGCTTCTGTGGGAGCATCCCAAGCTGATCTTCCGCGGGGCCTATCGCGGCATCTATCAGGGCCACGCCCTGCGGGGCGTCCGCGCCGAGGGCGAGGACCTGGTGCTCAGCGACGGCACGCGCTTCACCCTGCCGCCCGGCCAGGCCGACAAGTGGCTGCACGCCATCCTCAACCCGCCCGGCCGCCTGGACAAGCTGGGCGTCAAGCCCGGCCAGACCGTGGTGGTCGAGGGTCTGGACGATCCGGAGTTCCTGGAGGAGCTGTCGAGCCGTGTCGAGCCGGTCGAGGCCTTCGAGGACATCGACCTGCTGTTCCTGGGCGTCGAGGATCTGGCTGATTTCGATCAGCTGGAAGACCTGGTCGGCGGCCTGGGGCCCAAGGGCGCAATCTGGATCGTGGCCCAGAAGGGCAAGGGCGCGCCGCTGAAGGATGTCGAGATCCTGGCCGCCGCGCGCGGTCACGGCCTGGTCGACACCAAGGTCTGTTCGTTCTCCAAGACCCACTCCGCCCTGCGGTTCGTCAAGCGCAAGGCTGGCGCGCCGGCGGCGGCCAAGTCCGTCGAGCCGGCCGCGGAGTTTGACGACGAGGTCTGAGTCTTCAAGCCCCTCGCCAAGCTTCACTGAATGCGGCAAGAGCCGCCCATGAACCGTCTGGCCCTTCTCGCCCTCGTCGTCGCAGGTCTCTCCTGGGGGCTGGGCTTTCCGTTGGGCAAGCTGGTGCTGCGCGAGACCGACGCCGCCACCATGGTGATGCTGCGGTTCGCGGTGGCGGCGATCGTGGCCGCGCCGTTCGCCCTGATGCGGGCCGAGGCGCGGGCGCTGTTCCGCTCGCCAGTGATCCTGCTGGCCGGGGTGCTGTACGGCGTGGCGTTCCTGGTGCAGTTCGAGGGGCTGGCCCATGTCAGCGTCACCCTGGCGGCGCTGCTGGTCGGCGCCATGCCGGCCCTGATCGCGGTCACAGCCAAGCTGCTGGGCGAGCCGGTCAGCCGCGCCTCGTGGGCGGGCGTGATCGCCGCCACCGTGGGCGCGGCCCTGATCGCTGGAAAGCCGGACGGCGCGGGATCGCCTCTGGGCGTGGCCCTGTCCCTGGGTTCGCTGCTGATCTTTCTGGCCTGGCTGACCGTGATGCGTCGCGCGCCCAAGACCCAGTCCGCCATGGCCATTCCGGCGGTGACCATGATCGTGGCGGCGATCACCGTCCTGCCCGTCGCCTTTTTCCAGGGACCGCCACGGCTGGATCTGAGCGCGACGGCGTGGGCCGGGGTGCTGGGACTGGGCGTGCTGTCCACCCTGCTGGCCACCGCCGCCTGGCAATATGGTTCGGCCCGCGTCGGCGCCGCCAGCGCCGGGGTGTTCATCAATATCGAGCCGCTGATGGGCGCGGTGATCGGCGTGATGCTGTTCGGCGACCACCTGACCCTGGCCCTGTGCGCCGGCGGCCTGCTGATCCTCACCGGCAGTTTCGCGGTGGTGCTGGGCGAGCGGGCGGTCGAGGCGGCCTAGGGCCGGAGTGGGCTCACGCCGCTTCCTTCGCCTTCTTCTTGCTGAACGTCATCGCCCCGTCGTCCACCTTGCCCATCCGCAGGGCCATCAGGTCCAGGGCGTAGTTCTGATAGGCCTTCCACGGCTTCTTGCTGCCCTGTTTGGGGAATTTCTCCATCGCCCGCTGGACGTAGCCGGACGAGAAGTCCAGCCAGGGTTCGGCCTCCATGCCGGCGTCATCCAGGCGCGGGACGCAATAGGCCAGACCGTGGCGGTCCATGTGGTTGATCAGCTTGCAGACATATTCCGAGGTCAGGTCGGCCTTCAGCGTCCATGAGGCGTTGGTGTAGCCGAACGCCGAGGCCAGGTTGGGCACGTCGCTGAACATCATGCCCTTGTAGCTCATCGACTTGGAGAGATCGGCGACTTGGCCGTCGACCACCACCTCCATGCCGCTGAACAGCTGCATGTTCAGGCCGGTGGCGGTGACCACGATATCGGCGTCCAGGGTCTGGCCGGACTTCAGGGTCAGGCCGGTCTTCGTGAAGGTGTCGATATGGTCGGTGACCACCGAGGCGGCGCCCGACTTGAGCGCGTCGAACAGGTCGGCGTCGGGCACCAGGCACAGGCGCTGGTCCCAGGGATTGTAGCGCGGGGTGAAGTGGGTCTCGACGTCGTAGTCCGGCCCCAGATGGCCGCGCACCAGATCGATCAGCTGCGCCTTGGTCTTTTCCGGCTTCTTGCGGGCGATGTTGAAGAACAGCATCTGCATCAGCACGTTCTTCCAGCGCGTGATCCCGTAGGCGGTCATGGCCGGCAGCTTGGCCCGCAGCCAGTTGGCGATGGGGTCTTCGGCCGGACGCGACACCACATAGGTCGGCGAGCGCTGCAGCATGGTGACGTGGCTGGCGGTCTTGGCCATTTCCGGCACCAGGGTCACGGCGGTGGCGCCGCTGCCGATCACCACGACCGTCTTGCCGGCATAGTCGAGATCGGCGGGCCAGTGCTGGGGGTGGACGATGCGGCCGCCGAAGGTCTCGACCCCGGCGAAGTCGGGCGTATAGCCGGCCGCATAGTTGTAGTAGCCGGCGCACATATAGAGGAAATGGCAGCTGACCTTGACCAGCTTGCCGTCGTGCTCGGCCTCGACGGTCCAGGTCGCGGTCTCGGAAGACCAGGACGCCCGTTTGACCTGGTGGCCGTAGCGGATCTTGCGGTCGATGCCGTATTCCGCGGCGGTCTCGCGCACATAGTTCAGGATCGAGGGGCCGTCGGCGATGGCCTTGGCCTGGCGCCACGGCTTGAACGAATAGCCCAGGGTGTACATGTCGCTGTCGGACCGAATGCCGGGATAGCGGAACAGGTCCCAGGTGCCGCCCATGGCCGCACGGCCTTCGAGGATGGCGTAGGTCTTGCCCGGGCAGTGGGTTTGCAGGTGATAGCCCGCCCCGACGCCTGACAGGCCGGCCCCCACGATCAGAACGTCGAAATGCTCGGTCGCCATGCCGTTTCGTCCCCGATGGATCGGTCCGGCGGTCCCGGACGCGTCTGTATCTGATCAGTGTTCAGCAACAAACGATCGTTTGAACCCAGCGTCAACCGTCGCGACGGGGCGGGGTGATGGTTTTTGTTTGGCGCCCTTCGGTGTCCCGCGTATGCGAGGATCATGTCCCTTCGCGATTTCGGTGTCCTGATCCTGATTTGCCTGGTCTGGGCCGGCAACAACATCATCTCCAAGATCGTGGTCGCCCACTGGGGCGTGCCGCCGCTGTTCTATGCCTCGGTGCGGTTTGCGCTGGTCGCCCTGGCCACCTTGCCGTGGCTGCTGCCGGCCCCGCGCCCGACCTGGCGGATCATCGCGGTGGCGCTGCTGATGGGCGCGGGCAATTTCGCGCTGCTGTTCATGGGCTTCAAGACCGCCTCGCCGTCGGCCGCTTCGGTGATCATCCAGCTGGGCGTGCCGTTCACCACCCTCCTGTCGATGTTCATGCTGGGCGAGCGCGTGCGCTGGAAGCGCGGCCTGGGCATTGCGCTCACCCTGTCGGGGGCGGTGGTGGTGATGTGGAGCCCGCATGGCCTGCAGCTGTCGGCCGGGCTGTGGCTGGTGGCCGCCGCCGCCCTGACCGGCTCGCTGGGCGCGGTGATGATGAAACAGATCGCGGGCGTGAAGCCGCTGCAGTTCCAGGCCTGGGTCGGCTTCTGCTCGGTCTGGCCCCTGGTCCTGCTGAGCGCGGTGACCGAACCGGGCGCGGCCACGGCGGCCCTGCACGCCGGCTGGCCGTTCGTGGCGGCGGTGCTGTTCTCGGCCCTGGTGGTGTCGGTGGTGGGCCACACGGCCTATTACGGCCTGATCCAGCGCTATGAAGCCAATCTGATCGCGCCCTTGACCTTGATGACCCCGCTGATGACCATCGGCCTGGGCGTGCTGATCACCCACGATCATTTCGACCTGCGCATGGGCGTCGGCGCCACCCTGGCCCTGCTGGGCGTGCTGATCATCGCGCTGCGCAAGAACCAGGTGATGCCGCTGCTGATGTCTCTCCGGAACCGTATTCAATGAGCCTGTCGCTGATCGAGGCCCCATCGCCCAATTTCGACGCCCGCAAGGCCGTGCCCGACAGTGTGATCCTGCACTATACCGGCATGGAAACCGGCGAGGGCGCGATCGCGCGGCTGCGCGATCCGGAGGCCAAGGTCTCGGCCCACTATGTGGTCGAGGAAGACGGCCGGATCTTCGCCCTGGTGCCCGAGGAGCGCCGCGCCTGGCATGCCGGGGCCGCCTTCTGGAAGGGCGTCAAGGACATCAACTCGGCCTCCATCGGCATCGAGATCGTCAATCCCGGCCACGAGTTCGGCTATCGCCCTTTCCCCGACGCCCAGATCGCCTCGGTGATCAACTTGCTGGCCGATGTGCGCACCCGCTGGATGATCTCCGACAGCCGGATCCTGGGCCATTCCGACATCGCGCCGGCCCGCAAGATCGATCCGGGCGAGCTGTTCCCCTGGAAGCGCCTCGCCGAGAGCGGCCACGGCCTGTGGATCGAGCCGCCGCCGTCGCCCGGCGCGCCGCTGGGCCAGGGCGAGGAGGGCACGGGCGTCTTCGCCCTGCAGGCTGGCCTGACCCGGCTGGGCTATAACTGTCCGCCGTCGGGCAAGTACGACGAATGGACCACCACCATCGTCTCGGCCTTCCAGCGCCACTGGCTGCAGAGCCGCTTTGACGGCATCGCCGACGGGGAAACCCGCGCCCGGCTGGTGGGTCTGCTGCGGGCCGGCGACTGATGCATCCGGCCCGTCCGTTCAGGGTCGAGGATCGCGACGCGCTGACCGCCTTCCTGCGCGCCCATCCGTTCGTGACGATCGCCGCCGGCGTCGGCCGCCGTCCGATGATCGCCCAGGCCCCGGCGGTGGTGCGGGCTTTGGGCGATGAGCTGGTCATCGACTTCCACCTGTCGCGCGGCAACATCCTGGCGCCGCACCTGGTGCAGGGTTTCCGCGCCGTAATGCTGGCGACCGGTCCCGACGCCTATGTCAGCCCCGACTGGTACGAGAGCGCCGACCAGGTGCCGACCTGGAACTATCTGTCGGTCGAGGCCGAGGGCTCGGTCGCCGTGCTCAGCGAGGCCGAACTGGTCGCCCAGCTCGATGATCTTTCGGCGCAGGAAGAAGCCCGCCTGCTGCCCAAGCCGCTGTGGACCCGCCACAAGATGGCGCCCGGCAAGTTCGACGCCCTGCTGCGCGGCATCCTCGGCGGCCGGCTGTTCGTCGACCGTCTGGAGGGGACCTTCAAGCTGTCGCAGAACAAGAACGCGGCGGACCGGCTGGGCGCGGCCAAGGGGCTGGGGCGGCATCCACTGGCGAAGATGATGCGGGGCAAAGGAACCCCTCTCTCATAGAGAGAGGGAGGGGCCCATGCGCAGCATGGGAGGGTGAGAGGTTTCACCCTCTGCCGGAAAATCCCTGACCCTTCCGCAGCGCTCAAGAGTGAACTCTAGAATCCATCTCTTGGCAGGGCCTTCACCACGCGCCGTCTTCACCGGAGCTCCGTTCTGAGAGTTTGTAACCTCTCACCCTCCCACCGCTTCGCGGCGGGCCCCTCCCTCTCTCTATGAGAGAGGGGTTCCGAGGGCCGCTTTTGGCGGATGAAAAGTTGACCTCCGCCCCATCCCCCGTCAAACACCGTCCCGGACCAGACGGTCGGGCGGTCGCGGTCCTCGCAAGAGGGTCGAGGAAAGTCCGGGCTCCACGGTGACAAGGCGGCGGGTAACGCCCGCCGGGAGCGATCCCAGGGATAGCGCCACAGAAAGCAAACCTCCTCCCTACGGGGCGGGAAGGGTGAAAGGGTGGGGTAAGAGCCCACCGCGGACCTGGCGACAGGGACGGCATGGCAAGCCCCGCCTGGAGCAAGACCGAATAGGGACCCCGCGTCGGCCTCGCGTCGACTAGGCCGTCACTGGCTGAGTAGGGTTCGGGTAGGTCGCGAGAACCGTCCAGCAATGGGCGGTCCAGAGGAATGATCGTCGCATCCTCGCAAGAGGGTGGCACAGAACCCGGCTTATAGACCGTCTGGTCCGTCTCCTTCCCCGTTCCCTCAAGAGGGGGAGCGGGGAGAGGGCGCTGACCTCCAATTCAACATCATCAAGAATCCAGACCGCTCGCTGCGCACTGCCTAGCCTGACCCTCAACACTTAACAGTTCTGTGTATGTTCTGTTGATAGCTTGTGGCTTCTAGTCACGAAGCGGTGCGACATCTTTGTTTTCGCGGCGAAACGGCGGTTAGT
This sequence comes from Caulobacter sp. FV2ps19, assembly GCF_058681035.1. Taxonomy (NCBI): domain Bacteria; kingdom Pseudomonadati; phylum Pseudomonadota; class Alphaproteobacteria; order Caulobacterales; family Caulobacteraceae; genus Caulobacter; species Caulobacter sp. FV2ps19. Next base: position 1,801,060 of record NZ_CM178729.1, read on the forward strand.
GTCATTGTTTCCCAATTCATCCCATGTTAACCCAGTTTGGTCAGCGGCGATCGGATTTCGCGCGCGGGGCGGGTCTGGCAAGGGTAGGGCGGGGTGTTCCTCTCGACGTTCGAGAAGCAGGTGGACAGCAAGCGGCGCATCGTTGTGCCGCAGGACTTCCGCGCGGCGGTCTCGGGCCCCTTTGACGGCGTGTTCTGTTTCCCCTCCATCGAGGCCGATTGCCTGGAGGGGGGCGGAAAAGCCCTGTTCGACCGTTATCTGGGCGTGATGGAGGAGATGCCGTTCGGCGATCCCGTGCGCACCGCCCTGGAGACCACTGTGCTGGGCGGCATGGCCAAACTGTCTTTTGATACAGCTGGTCGCATTACCTTGCCCGATCACCTGTGCGACATGTTCGGGCTGAGTGATTGGGTGACTGTCGTGGGTATGGGTGAGCGTTTTCAGATCTGGTCGCGCGAGGCCTTCCAGGCCCATCGCGCGGCGCAACGCGAGCTGGCCCGCGACGGTCTGGCCGCCCTGCGCACGCAGCAGCGCACGGCGCGGCTGGGCCCAGGTTTGGGAGCCGGGGCATGACCGAGGCTCCCGCCGAGATTGACGCCCCGGCGCATATCTCCGTCCTGCTGGCCGAGGTGGTCCAGGCCTTGGGCGCGGCCCCGGGCGAGACCATTCTGGACGGCACCTTCGGGGCGGGCGGCTATAGCCGCGCCATCCTGGCGACCGGCGCGACCGTCGTGGCCTTCGACCGTGACCCCACCGTGGCCCGCTTCGCCGAGGGTCTGCCGGCCGACCGCTTCCGCCTGGTCCAGGACCGCTTCTCGCGGATGGCCGAGCATTTCGAGCCCCAGTCGGTCGATGGCGTGGTGCTGGATATCGGCGTGTCGTCGATGCAGATCGACGAGGCTGAGCGCGGCTTTTCGTTCATGCGCGACGGCCCGCTGGACATGCGGATGAGCGACACCGGGCCGACGGCCGCCGATCTGGTCAATGGGCTGGATCAGGTGGAACTGGCCCGCATCCTTTATGTGTATGGCGAGGAGCACGCCTCGCGCCGCATCGCCAGTTTCATCGTCCGGCGTCGCGAAGAGCGGCCGTTCGAGCGCACCCTGGATCTGGCCCATGTGATCGAGCGGGCCCTGGGTGGCCGCAAGGGCGCCAAGGTGCATCCGGCCACGCGCTCGTTCCAGGGGCTGCGCATCGCGGTCAATGAAGAGCTGGCCGAGCTGGAGGCGGGTCTCGCCGCCGCCGAGCAGATCCTCAAGCCGGGCGGCCGCCTGGCGGTGGTGACCTTCCACTCGCTGGAAGACCGCATCGTCAAGAATTTCCTGGCCGAGCGGGCCGGGCGCACGCCGGGCGGCTCGCGCCACCTGCCGCAGGCGCCCGCCGGCGCGCCGGCCAGTTTCCAGCTGATCGCCAACAAGGCCATCGCCCCGGGCGAGGCCGAGCTGGCCGTCAATCCGCGCGCCCGCTCCTCCAAGCTGCGCGCCGCTGTCCGCACGACCGCCCCGATCTGGGAGGCGACGCCGTGAGCGTCTCGGGCCTGTTCAATCGCCGGATGCGCGGCTTTCGCGTGGTCGAGGTGGTCGGCATGGGCCTGCTGCTGACCCTGGTCACGGGCGTCTATCTGGCCAAGACCGTGGCCGGCCGCGAACGCAACGAGATCGCCCAGATCGAGCAGCAGATCGAGGACGAGAAGGCCCGCAAGCGCCTGCTCGAGGCCGAGGTCGCCTTCCTGGAACAGCCGCGCCGCATCGAGGCCCTGGCTGTGGCCATGGGTCTGCAGCCGATCGCGGCCAATCGCGAGACCACCGAGGACGCCCTGGTCGACGTGGCCCGTCACCATGAACTCGCCGCGCCGGTCGAGCTGCGCAGGCCGCCCGAAGACCCCTCGGTCCTGGCCGCCGACGCGCCCGAGCCGACGCCGGATGACGACGCGCCGCCGGAGCCGCACCAATGAGCCTGGCCAATCTGGGTCCTTCCGGGTTCCAGCCCGGCGCCTGGCGCTGGCTGATCGAGCGCGTCTGGCGCCTGGAGCACGCCTTCGAGCGCTCGCGCGCCGCGGCCAAGCCCGAAGATGACACCCGCATCCGCATCTTTTTCGTCATGGCCTTCTTCGCCGTGTGTTTCGTGGTGCTGGGCGTGGGCGCGACCATCGCGGCGGTGTTCAAGGACCCCAGCCGGGGCGCCGGCTATCTGGCCTCGACCGAGGGCGCGCGCGGCGACCTGGTGGATCGTGACGGCCGCCTGCTGGCCGTCGACCTGACCCACTACGCCCTCTATGTCGACCCCCGGGACGTCTGGGACAAGGTCGAGGCGCGCCGCGTCCTGGGCAAGGCCCTGCCTGAAGTCGCGGCCAAGCGGTTGGACAAGGTGGTGTTCGGCGATCACCGCACCTTCGTGGTGGGCGGCCTGACGCCAGCGCAGAAGGACGCCATTTTCGATCTGGGCCTTCCGGGCGTCTCGTTCGAGGAGCAGGGCCAGCGCATCTATCCGCTGGGGGCCACGGCGGCGCATCTGGTCGGTTTCGTCGACAGCGGCGGCAAGGGGCTGGCCGGCGCCGAGCGGGCCCTGGACAAGCCGATCCGCAAGGCGGCGGGCAGCGGCGCTCCGACCGTGCTGTCGATCGACATCCGCGTGCAGGCCGCCCTCGAGGACGAGGTGCGCAAGGCCGCCCTGGAGTTCCAGCCCAAGGGCGCGGTGGGCGTGGTCACCAATGTCCATACCGGCGAGATCCTGGGCCTGGCCAGCTATCCCGACTTTGACGCCAACAAGGCCGGGACCGCGTCCGACGAGCAGCGGCTGAACCGCGCGGCGGCGGCGGTCTATGAGATGGGCTCGACCTTCAAGGCCTTCACCGTGGCCATCGGTCTGGACACCGGGGTCGCCACCCCGGCCTCGACCTTCGACGCTCGCGAACCGTTCAAACTGGGCTATCGGACGATCCACGACTACCACGCCGCCAAGGCGATCCTGACCCTGGTTCAGGTCTTCAAGCACTCGTCCAACATCGGCACCGCCAAGCTGGCCGAGAGCGTCGGCGCGACGCGGCTGAGCCAGTATTTCGCCAAGCTGGGCCTGACCGAGCCGGCCCAGGTCGAACTGCTGGAATCGGCGCGCCCCCTGGTGCCGCGCAAGTGGGACATGGACGCTGTGGCCTCCACCTCGTTCGGTCACGGCATGAATGTCAGTCCGTTGGCCCTGGCCGGCGCCATGGGCTCGTTGCTGAACGGGGGAACCCATCCGCCGCTGACCATCCTGAAGATGCCTGCCGGCGTACGTCCCGAGGCCCCGCGCGTGGTCTCCGAAGAGACCTCGCAGCAGATGTTGCGCATCATGCGGGCCAATGTGATCCCCGGCGAGGGCGGCAGCGGCGGCAAGGCCGACGTGCCCGGTCTGTCGGTGGGCGGCAAGACCGGCACCGGCGAGAAATATGACCCGGCGATCAAGGGCTATAACCATCAACGTCAGGTCTCTTCCTTCGCGGCGGTGTTTCCGACCGAAGGCGCCTTGGAGGCCGACCGCTATTTCGTGCTGATCCTGCTGGACGAGCCCAAGGGCAACGCCGCGACCCATGGCTATTCGACCGGCGGCTGGGTCGCCGCGCCGGCGGCCGGCCGGGTGATCGCCCGCATCGCCCCGTTCCTGGGCGTGCGTCGCCGCGCCGAGATCATCACCGTCTCCAACACCACCAACACTGATCCGGGGACGGGCCTGTGAGTACGACGCTTTCCCAACTGCTGAACCTGAAGCTTGACGCCGATCCGGTGATCACCGGCGTCACCGCCGACAGCCGCAAGGTCGGGCCCGGAACCCTGTTCGCGGCCCTGCCCGGGACCAAGGTCGACGGCGCCCAGTTCGCGCCGGGCGCCATCGCCGCCGGGGCGGCCGCCGTTCTGGGGCCGCTCAGCCTGGAAACCTTCCCGGTCCCCACCGTCAAGGTCGAGGATCCGCGTCGCGCCTACGCCCTGGCCTCGGCCGCCTTCTGGGGCGCCCAGCCGGCGACCTGCATCGCGGTGACCGGCACCAACGGCAAGACCTCGGTGGCCGGCTTCTGTCGTCAGATCTTCGCCAAGTTGGGCCACAAGGCCGCCAGCATGGGAACCCTGGGCGTTGTGGTCAGTGGTCCCGGCCTGACGGACCAGCAATTGACCCCTCCGGGCCTGACCACCCCCGACGCCGCCGACGTGGCGGAGATGATGGCCAAGCTGGCGGGGATGGGCGTCACCCATCTGGCGGTCGAGGCCTCGTCGCACGGCGTCGACCAGCGCCGCCTGGACGGGGTGAGCCTGAAGGCCGCCGGCTTCACCAACTTCACCCAGGATCACCTGGACTATCACGGCTCGATGGAGAGCTATCGCGACGCCAAGCTGCGCCTGTTCGACGCCCTGCTGCCGATGGGCGCGACCGCTGTGCTCAACGCCGACAGCGACGCCTTCGAGGTGTTCGCCGCTCAGGCCGTGACCTCGGGCCAGAGCGTCTGTTCGGTGGGTGAGGGCGGGCAGGGGCTGAAGCTGGTCAGTCGCACGCCGACGCCGCAGGGCCAGACCCTGGTGGTCGAGGTCGCCGGCGCGACGCACGAGATCGCCCTGCCGCTGGCGGGCGCCTTCCAGGCCAGCAATGTGCTGGTCGCGGCCGGGCTGTGCATCGCCACCGGCGAGGACGCCACCGCCGTGCTCAAGGCGCTGGAGAGTCTTGAAGGCGCGGCCGGACGTCTTCAGCGCGTCGGACGCGGCGCCCGGGGCGGCGAGGCCTATGTCGACTACGCCCATACGCCGGACGGCCTGGAGACCGTGCTGGAAGCCCTGCGTCCGCACACGGCCGGCAAGCTGATCGTGGTGTTCGGCGCGGGCGGCGACCGCGATCGCGGCAAGCGACCCTTGATGGGCGAGATCGCCGCGCGGCTGGCCGATGTCGCCATCGTCACCGACGACAATCCGCGCTCCGAAGAGCCCGGCTCGATCCGCGCCGCCATCCTGGCCGCCGCGCCGGGCGCGAGCGAGATCGGCGACCGCCGCGCCGCCATCCGCGCGGCCGCCGCCCAGATGTCCGAAGGTGACGTGTTGGTCGTGGCCGGCAAGGGTCACGAGCAGGGCCAGATGGTGGCCGGCGTCAACCACCCCTTCGACGATGTGACCGAGACCCTGGCCGCGCTGGAGCAGGCCGATGTCTGAGCCGCTCTGGACCAGTGATGAGATCGCCGCCGCCACGGGCGGTGAGGCGCTGGCGCCGTTCGCCGCCACCGGCGTCTCGATCGACAGCCGCAGCATCGAACCCGGCGACCTGTTCGTGGCCCTGACCGGCGCGCGGGACGGCCACGAGTTCGTTGTTCAGACCAATGACAAGGGCGCGGCGGGCGCGCTCGTCTCCAAGCCGGTGCCCGTGCCCGCCGTGCTGGTGGAAGACACCTTCCGGGGCCTGGAGCGTCTGGGCGAAGCGGCCCGAATGCGCGCGACCCAGGCCCGTCGCGGCGCGATTACCGGCTCGGTCGGCAAGACCAGCGTCACCCGCGCCGTCGAGGCCGGCCTGCGCCTGGCCGGCAAGGCCCACGCCTCGGTCAAGTCGTACAACAACCATATCGGCGTCCCCCTGACCCTGGCCCGCATGCCGCGCGACACCGAGCGCGCCGTGTTCGAGGTCGGCATGAACCACGCCGACGAGATCACCCCGCTGTCGCGCTTCATCCGCCCGCATGCGGTGGCCATCACCACGGTGGGCCCGGTGCATCTGGAGAACTTCCCCAGCGGCGAAGAAGGCGTGGCCCGCGCCAAGGCCGAGATCTTCGCCGGTCTGGAGCCCAATGGCGTGGCGGTGCTGAACGCCGACAATCCCTGGTTTGGCCTGCTGAAGGCCGAGGCCGAGAAGGCCGGCGCGGCGGTGTGGAGCTTTGGGCTGTCGGCAGACTGCACGGCCCAACTGACCGGCTTCGAGGTTCAGCCCGGCGGCGCGACCGTTTCGGTCACGCTGCGCGGCGAAGAGATCCGCTTCCCGATCCTGCAGACCGGCGTCCACTGGGGCCCCAACAGCCTGTGCGTGCTGCTGATGCTGGAGGCCCTGGGCGTGTCGCGCGAGATCGCCCTGCAGGCTCTGGCGACCTTCGAGCCCATCGAGGGGCGTGGCGCCGAGAAGACCGTCCGCATCGAGGGCGGCGCCTTCACCCTGGTCGACGAGAGCTACAACGCCAATCCGGTCTCGATGCAGGCGGCGCTGACGACGCTGGGCGCCCGCAAGGTGGCCGGCAAGCGCATCGTCGTGCTGACCGACATGCTCGAACTGGGCGAGGGCAGCGCCCGTTTTCACGCCGAACTGGCAGGCCCGATCGCCGCCGCGAACATCGATCGTGTTTTTCTTGCAGGCGTCCACATGAAATCGCTGTGGGAGGCGCTTCCGCCGACTCGGCAGGGCGGCTACGCGGAAGTTACCGAAAGGTTAACGCCGCTGCTGGCTGCGGAGATCGCGCCGGGCGACGTTGTGATGGTGAAGGGGTCTAACGGCTCCAGAGCAGGGGCGGTCGCCCAGGCTCTGGCGGCGATGGATCTCGGGGGACGGGGCTGATGCTGTATTTTCTGTATGAGTGGCTGGCGCGCTCGCAAGAGCACGTTCCCGCGCTGAATCTGCTGAAGTACCTGACCTTCAGGACCGGCATGTCGATGCTGACCGCCTATGTGGTCGCCGTCGCCATGGGCTCGCGCTTCATCCGCTGGATGAAGAGCAAGCAGGGCAAGGGCCAGCCGATCCGCACCGACGGCATCGCCCGCCACATCACCGAAAAGGCCGGCACGCCCACCATGGGCGGCTTCATGATCCTGGCCGGCCTGTTCGCCGGCGCCCTGTTGTGGGCCGACCTGCGCAACATCCATGTCTGGGTGGTGCTGCTGATCACTGGCAGTTACGGCGTGCTGGGCTTCATGGACGACTATGCCAAGGTCACCAAGCAGACCACGGCCGGCCTCTCCAGCGGCCAGAAGCTGGTGGCCCAGTTCGTGGTGGCCATCGCCGCCACCGTGCTGCTGATCCTGTTCGCGCCCAAGTCGCCGATGACGCCGGGCATGGAGACCAGCCTGGTCTTCCCGATCTTCAAGGCCCTGGTGATCAATCTGGGCTGGTTCTACGTGATGTTCGCGGCGGTCACGATCGCCGGCTTCTCCAACGCCGTGAACCTGACCGACGGCCTGGACGGCCTGGCCATCGTGCCGGTGATGATCGCCGCCTCGACCTTTGGCCTGATCACCTATCTGGTCGGCAACTACAAGTTCGCCGAATATCTGAACCTGCACTTCGCGCCGGGCGTCGGCGAGCTGGCCGTGCTGTGCGGCGCGATCATCGGCGGCGGCATGGGCTTCCTCTGGTACAACGCGCCCCCCGCCAAGATCTTCATGGGCGACACGGGCTCCCTGGCCCTGGGCGGGGCCCTGGGCGCCATCGCCGTCTGCGCCAAGCACGAGCTGGTGCTGGGCATCGTCGGCGGCCTGTTCGTGGCCGAGGCGCTCAGCGTCATCATCCAGGTCGGCTACTTCAAGAAGACCGGCAAGCGGGTCTTCCTGATGGCCCCGATCCACCACCATTTCGAGAAGCTGGGCTGGGCTGAATCCACCGTCGTGATCCGCTTCTGGATCGTGGCGATGATGCTGTCCTTCGTCGGCCTCGCCACCCTGAAGCTGAGATAGGGAGCGCCGTATCATGATCCCCGTCCGAGGTTTCGAGGGCAAGACTGTCGCGGTGTTCGGCCTGGGCCGAACCGGCCTGACGGCCGCGCGCGCCCTCGTCGCGGGCGGCGCCCATGTGGCGGCGTGGGACGAGAAGATCTTCACCCGCGAAGCCGCCAAGGCCGAGGGCTTCACGATCGTCGATCTGCGCTCGGCCGACTGGAGCCAGTTCTCGGCCCTGATGCTGTCGCCCGGCGTGCCCCTGACCCATCCGCAGCCGCACTGGACGGTGAAGAAGGCCAAGGAGGCCGGGGTCGAGATCCTGGGCGACATCGAGCTGTTCGCCCGCACGGTCAACTCCGCCCCGCCGCACAAGCGGCCCAAGATCATCGCCATCACCGGCACCAACGGCAAGTCGACGACCACGGCCCTGATCGGTCACCTGTGCGCCTCCGCCGGGCGCGACACCCGGGTGGGCGGCAATATCGGAACCGGCGTCCTGGGCCTGGACGACATGCATGGCGGCGCCGTCTATGTGCTGGAACTGTCGTCCTACCAGCTGGACCTGACCAGCAGCCTGAAGGCCGACGCCACGGTGCTGCTGAACATCTCGCCCGACCATCTGGACCGTCACGGCGGCATGGAAGGCTATATCGCCGCCAAGCGCCGGATCTTCCTCAACCAGGGCAAGGGCGACACCGCCATCATCGGCGTCGATGACGCCTGGTGCCAGCAGATCTGCACCGAGATCACCGCCGCCAACCGCCGCACCATCTGGCCGATCAGCGCCGGCAAGGCCATGGGCCGTGGCGTGTACGCCCTGCAGGGCGTGCTGTACGACGCCACGGGCGAGCGGGTCACCGAGATGGCCGACCTGCTGCGCGCCCGCAGCTTGCCGGGCCGCCACAACTGGCAGAACGCCTGCGCCGCCTATGCCGCCGCCATCGCCATCGGCATCCCGACCCATGACGTGGTCGAGGGCCTGCTGACCTTCCCGGGTCTGGCCCACCGGATGGAGACCGTCGGCAAGATCGGCAAGGTCAGCTTCGTCAATGACAGCAAGGCCACCAACGCCGACGCCGCCCGTCAGGCGATGAGCAGCTATCCCAAGTTCTACTGGATCGCCGGCGGCGTGCCCAAGGCCGGCGGCATCGGCGGCCTGTCCGACCTGTTCCCCCGCGTGGCCAAGGCCTATCTGATCGGCGAGGCCGCCGAGGCCTTCGCCGTCAGCCTCGAGGGCAAGGCCCCGGTGCGGATGTGCGGCTCGATCGAGGTCGCCACGGCGGCCGCCTATGCCGACGCTCTGGACAGCGGCGAGGACGCCATCGTCCTGCTCTCACCGGCTTGCGCCTCGTTCGACCAGTTCCCGGACTTCGAAGCGCGCGGCGAGGCGTTCCGCGCGGCGGTCGAGGGGCTGGGGAAGATCGGGGCTAAGGCGGCGCGGGGGTAGGGCCGCAGGTCACATCCAACGATTACGTTGCGAGGGGTAGACGGAGGAGGGCTATGGTGAGTGGTCGTCCTCGCGGATTCTCCTCATGCCCTCCAACGAATACCCTCATTTCATCGCTACCTGTCCGCGCTGTGCCAACAACTTGGTGACCTTCGAGTTGATGGCGCATGTCCAAGATTACGATTCTCCCTCCGCAACCTGGGAAGTATTCGGGCGATGCAGAAAATGCTTCAAACCATCTATGTTTCGCGTCGAGCAGGAAATTCGTAACGCGCCTCAATTCTCTGATCTTCAGGGAGACTTTGTAGAGGGGTGTTACGGTATTCGGGATGTCGTTGTTGTAGTGCCGAATGTCGAATCCTGTCCGCTACATTCTCCAATTGAGCTCGAGAGACTCTTCAATGAGGCGACGCGCTGCCTGGCGGTGCAGTGCTACGATGCAAGCGGAGCTATGTTTCGTAAGGTTCTGGACGCAGCTACCCGAGATTTATTGCCAGAACAGCCCAGTGACACGAGCGATCCAACGTTCATTGCCTGGAAAGTCCGCAAAGACCTTGGATTGCGCTTGGCGTGGCTCTTGGATCGAGGGAGGTTGCCCGAACATCTTCGCGATCTGGCGACCTGCGTTCGAGAGGACGGCAACGATGCGGCGCACGACCTTGCAGGAATAGATAAAATGGAAGCGGAGGACCTTCGTGATTTCACGGTGGTGCTGCTAGAGACGCTCTATACGATCCCGGGTCAGATTGAGGACAACAAGCGACGCCGGATAGCGCGCCGCGAAGGTAAGTGATTGATCCGCTGGTCGACCTAGCCAACGTGAACATTGCCCATTTTTGACGGCCTCACTCGCCAACGCGGGTGCAGCCCGTCCTAAAACCCTTGGTGGAATTGGAGCTCTGGCTGACGGCCTCGTCAAGGACGGCCCCTGCGGGGCCGCCGCCTCGCGGCGACGCGAGAGCGTCGTCCTTGACGAGGCCGTCAGCCAGAGCAAGCTCGCCTCCAAGGGCTTCAGGGCGCGGCCTGGCCGCTTGGGCCGTTCTAGCGAAGCTCAACCCTATCAACCGTCATTCCCGCCCTTGTGGCGGGAACCCCTCTATCCGTTGCAGGCGCAGTGGGGGCGAAGGGCGCGCGCCCTTCGCTGGCGTCTCACGCGTCAGCTGAACCAGGGGTTCCCGCCACAAGGGCGGGAATGACGGCGGGGTGGGCGGTCGAGCGCGGGGATCGGCCGCATGACGATTACCCGAAACATCCGATCCTTCTCCCGCAAGGTTAGAAGGGCGGTCTAGTGTCCGCTGGCAAGGGCGTCGGCGTTCTTGGCGACGGCCGGCTCAAGGGGTTCAAGCAGGCCCATGGCCGCAATCGATGGGAAAGCGCCCATCCATGCTCGTTTCCCGCAAGCTTTCGCTGAATGCCCACCGATGACGAGCTTCACGGCAACGATCGATTAACCCTGCGGTCCGACTCTCCGGACATGGCCACCCAGACGACCCACGCCTTCGCCAGAACCGACCGCACCGCGCTGGGCATCTGGTGGTGGACCACCGATCGCTGGCTGCTTGGCGCCACCGCGCTCTTGGTCACGCTGGGGGTGCTGCTGTCGTTCGCCTCCAGCCCGGCGGCGGCGGCGCGGATCGGCATCGACGACCAGTTCCATTTCGCGGTCCGCATGTGCTTCTTCGCCACCATCTCGACAGGGGTGATGCTGGCGGTGTCGATGCTATCGCCCAAGGGCGTGCGACGCACGGCGTTCTTTGTCTATGTGGCGGCCATCGGCGTGATGATCGCCCTGCCGTTCATCGGCCACAACGCCAAGGGCGCCACCCGCTGGCTGCAGTTCGCCGGCTTCACCCTGCAGCCGTCGGAATTCATGAAGCCGGCCCTGATCGTGCTGGTCTCGTGGATGTTCGCCGAGGGCCAGAAGGGCGAGGGCGTGCCGGGCGTGTCGATCGCCTTCCTGCTGTATTTCATCGCCGTGGGCCTGCTGCTGGTTCAGCCCGATGTGGGCCAGACGGTGCTGATCACCGTGGCCTTCGGGGCGGCGTTCTGGATGGCGGGGGTGCCGATCAGCTGGATCATGGGGCTGGGCGGCGTGGCCGTGGCCGGACTGATGTCGACCTATTTCCTGTTCGACCACGTCCATGCCCGGGTGCAGAAGTTCCTCAGCCCCGACCGCGCCGACACCCACCAGATCACCCGCGCCGCCGAGGCCATCCACGCCGGCGGCCTGTTCGGGCGCGGACCGGGCGAGGGCGTCATGAAGCGCCACGTGCCCGACCTGCACACCGACTTCATCTATTCGGTGGCCGCCGAGGAATATGGCCTGGTGTTCTCCCTGGCCCTGATCAGCCTGTTCGCCTTTGTTGTGGTGCGCGGCCTGATGAAGGCCATGAAGCTTTCCGACAGCTTCGAGCAGGTTGCGGCGGCCGGATTGTTCGTGCTGGTGGGCCAGCAGGCGATGATCAATGTGGCGGTGAACTTGAACATGATCCCGACCAAGGGCATGACGCTGCCATTCATCAGCTACGGGGGATCATCGATGATCGCGATGGGATTGACGCTGGGCCTGGCCCTGGCGCTGCTGCGCAAACGCCCCGGCGCCTATGACGCCTCGGGCGAGTTCCTGCCTGACCACGCGTTCGACTGAGATGAGCAAGCTGGCTGTCGTCGCCGCCGGGGGAACCGGCGGCCACATGTTCCCCGCCCAGGCCCTGGCCCAGGTTCTGACCAGCCGCGGCTGGCGCGTCGTGCTGGCCACCGATGAGCGCGGCGCGATCTATGCCGACAAGTTCCCCGCCGAGGAGCGCCTGGAGCTGTCGGCCGCCACCGCCAGGGCCGGCGACCCGATCGGCATGATCAAGGCCGGTTTCGTCGTCGCCCAGGGCGTGCTGCAGGCTAGAGCCGCCTTCAAGCGCCTGGACCCGGCCGTGGTGGTGGGCTTCGGCGGCTATCCCGCCCTGCCGGCCCTGCTGGGCGCCCTGACCCAGGGCCGCAAGACGGTGATCCACGAGCAGAACGCGGTGCTGGGCCGGGTCAACCGCTTCCTGGCCCCCAAGGTCAATGCGGTGGCCTGCGCCTTCCCGATCCTGGAAAAGGCCACGCCCAAGGTCAAGGCCCGCGCCCATGTGGTGGGCAACCCCGTGCGCCCGCCGGTTCAGGCCCTGTTCGAGGTGCCCTATCTGTCGCCCGAGGTGCAGCTGCGCATCATGGTCACCGGCGGCAGCCAGGGCGCGCGCCTGCTGTCCGAGCTGATCCCCGAGGCGGTCGCCAAGCTGCCCGAGGATATTCGTGGCCGGCTCAAGGTGTTCCAGCAGGCCCGGGCCGAGAGCCTGGAGCACGCCCGCAAGGTCTATCGCAACGCCATGGTCGAGTGCGAGGTGGCCCCGTTCTTCCGCGACATGGCCGGCTATCTGCGCCAGTCGCACCTGGTGATCGGCCGCTCGGGCGCCTCGACCTGCACCGAGCTGGCGGTGGCCGGCCGGCCGTCGATCCTGATCCCGCTGAAGATCGCCGCCGACGACCACCAGCGCTTCAACGCCCGCCAGCTGGAAGAGGCCGGGGCGGCGGCGGTGTGCCTGGAGGACGAGCTGACCGTCGACGCCATGGCCGGGGCGCTGAACGCCCTGCTCAAGGACCCCGAACGCCTGGGCCGCATGGCCGCCGGGGCCCGCAGCGTCGCCCGACCCAAGGCCGCCGAGGACCTGGCCGATCTGGTCGAGTTCACGGCGCGCTAAAGGTTACGCCGTCAGTCGTGCTTCTTGACGGGGCACACGCGTCGCGAGCCGGTCTGGCGGAACGGCGACAGCCGCAGCTTGGACTCGTGGTCGGCCGCGCCGGCATGGCCCTCCGGGTGCAGGCCGCGATAATAGAGCTTCTGCCATTGATCGGCCGGGGTCTTGGGCTGGTTCTCCTGCACCCAGGCCTGGAAGGCGGCGCGCGAGGCGCTCCAGGCGTCGAAGGACTGCAGCAGCTCGGGCTGGTCCTCCATGGGCCGCAGCTCGGGCTTCAGCCGGTCCAGCACCCCGCGCGGGGTGGGGAAGAAGAAGCAGAACGGCTCGTTCTCCTCGAACCGGATCCAGTGGTCGGGCCGGGTGAAGCGCCAGTTCATCGTAAAGGTGTAGGGCGACCAGTCGGTCTCGATCACCCCGCCCATCGGGGCGATACCGTCCTTCATGGCGTTGGGCGGACCGCCCACCCACAGGTTCCAGCCCTCGGAGGTGCGCAGAATGCCTTCGACGTGGAAGGTCAGCGTGCCGCTGCCAAACAGCGAGACCGGGGCCTTTTGCGGGTCGGCCCCCTTGTCCAGCACGATCTCGACCGAGCCGGGGCCGACCTCGCCGGTCCAGCGGGCCGAGAAGCCGCAGGGGCTCAGCATCTCCCAGCCATGGGTGTTGGCGATGGCCAGGGGCAGGCAGCGATAGGCGAAGCTCTCGGGGGTGTCGGTCATCCAGTCGCGCTTGGGCGAGGCCGGCGCCACGCGCGGGGCCCAGCCCTCGCGCACATAACAGACCAGCTCGGTCTCGGCCGCCCGGGCGGGCGCGCCCCGGGGGCGCTCCGGCGCCGATCCCTTCAACCGCTTCCTCATCTCAAGCCCCCCAAGCACGCGACGCGGCCTTATGCCATGGGTCGCGCGGGCGAGTAAGGGCGGGGAGGCCTGGGCGGGGAGGGACCGGGCGGGGTGGTCTGGGGCGGCGCGCTGGGCTAACACCCTGAGATGGCGAGAAACAAGCAAGTTCCCGGGTTCGAGATCGTGGTCGACGGCGAGACCTATGTCTGGCGGCTGCACCGCCAGCCCGGCTGGTCCAGCGACAACGGACAGCGCCACGGCATGGCCATCGCCGTGCGCCACAAGGACTGGCAGCGCGAGGCTGTGGTCGAGTTTCCGCCCGGCCCCGAGCCCAAATACGGCGCGCCGCTGCTCAAGCCCGCCCAGATCGCGCCGATCCTGGTGACCAACGCCATCACCTCGGCCATCGCGGCGGGCTGGGACCCGGCCTCGCGCGGCAAGACCGTGGCGATCGTGGTCGACGCCTCCGGGGGCTGAGGAGCGGCCCGCGACCGCGCGGCAAGGCCGGTCTTGAACGGCCTCGAGACCCATGCTCTTTTGTCGCCAATTGTCAGACAAAAGGCGGGGCGGGACCATGGAACAGCAAGCAGCCGCGGCGGGCCTGACCCGTCGGACGATCCTGCTGGCCTCGAGCGCCCTGGGCCTGGCCGGGGCCACGGCGGCGTTCGCTGAGCCGGCGGCCAGCGGCCGAGTGCTGGCCGAGCCTGTCCCGGCCCGCCATGTCAGCCTCAAGCCCTCGATCTTCGCCCAGGCCCAGAGCGCCAACCGCGCCTATCTGGCGTCGCTGGAGCCCGACAGGCTGTTGCACAATTTCCACCTGGGCGCGGGCCTGCCGGTCAAGGGGCCGGTCTATGGCGGCTGGGAGGCCCAGAGCATCGCCGGCCACACCCTGGGCCACTATCTGACCGCCTGCGCCTTGCAGGTGGCCCATGACGGCGACCCGGTCCTGACCGATCGCCTGACCTATACGGTGGCAGAGCTCGCCCGGGTGCAGGCCGCCCACGGCGACGGCTACGCCGCCGGCACGACCCGCTGGGGCCAGGCCGACCCGGCCGGCGGCAAGGCGGTGTTCGAGGAGCTGCGGCGCGGCGACATCCGCGCCACGCGCTTCAGCCTCAATGACGGCTGGGTGCCGATCTACACCTGGCACAAGGTCCATGCCGGCCTGCTGGACGCCCACCGCCTGGCGGCGACGCCGGGCGCGCTGGACGTCGCCCTGGGCCTGGCCGGCTATCTGGGGACCATTCTCGAGGGGCTGAGCGACGACCAGGTGCAGGCGATCCTCGTGGCGGAGCACGGCGGGCTCAACGAGGCCTATGCCGAGACCTACGCCCTGACCGGCGATCAACGCTGGCTGAAGATCGCCCGCCGCCTGCGCCACCGGGCCGTGGTCGAGCCGCTGGCCGAGGGGCGCGATGCCCTGGCCGGTCTGCACGCCAACACCCAGATCCCCAAGATCATCGGCCTGGCGCGGCTGTATGAGGTGGCCGGCGATCCGGGCGAGGCGCGCACGGCGCGGTTCTTCCACCAGACCGTCACCGGCCGCCACAGCTATGTGATCGGCGGCAATTCCGACCGCGAGCATTTCGGCCAGCCCGGCGTCATCGCCGCCCACCTGACCGAGACCACCTGCGAGGCCTGCAACAGCTACAACATGCTCAAACTGACCCGGCGCCTGTGGAGCTGGGCGCCGGACGGGGCGCTGTTTGATGATTACGAGCGCACCCAGCTCAACCACATCATGGCCCACCAGCGGCCCAGCGACGGGATGTTCGTCTATTTCATGCCGATGGCGGCGGGCGGACGGCGCAGCTATTCCACCCGCGAGGACAGCTTCTGGTGCTGCGTCGGCTCAGGCATGGAAAGCCACGCCAAGCACGCCGACTCCATCTGGTGGCGGGGCGGCGACACCCTGTATCTGAACCTGTTCATCGCCTCGCGGCTGGACCTGCCCGGCGACGACTTCGCCATAGATCTGGATACCGCCTTCCCGCAGTCGGGCCAGGTCGACCTGACCGTGACGAGGGCCCCGCGCGCGGCGCGCGAGATCGCCTTGCGCCTGCCGGCCTGGTGCGCGGCGCCGCGGCTGTCGGTCAATGGCGCGCCTGCGTCCACCCAGACCCGGGGCGACGGCTATGCCCGCCTGTCGCGCCGCTGGAGTGCCGGCGACCGCGTCACCCTGCTGTTGCCGATGCGCGTGCGGGCCGAGCCGACGCCCGACGATCCCAACGCGGTGGCCTTCCTCAGCGGCCCGCTGGTGCTGGCCGCCGACCTGGGTCCCGCAGAGCGCCCGTTCGAGCAGCCGGTCCCGGCCCTGGTGGGCGCAGGCGCGGCGGAGGCCTTGCTGCAACCGGCGGCGGGCCGGCCCCACGTCTTCTCCGCCGCCATGGCCCAGGGCGGCACGGCGACCTTCTCGCCGTTCTACGCCCAGTATGACCGCCGCACGGCCGTCTATGCGCCGGTGTTCACGCCCGCCCGCTGGACGGCGGAGGGCCCGGCCTTCCTGGCGGCCGAACAGGCGCTGATCGCGACCGCCGCCCGCACGGTCGACACGGTCTATCTGGGCGAGCAGCAGCCGGAGGTCGACCATCAGGTTCGGGTGGAGAACGGCGAGATCGTCCAGGTCAATGGCCGCAGCAGCCGCAAGCTGCGCCCCGGCGGCCGGCTGGACATGACCCTGGCCCGCCGCCCCGGCCCCCTGACCCTGCAGCTGATCTATTGGGGCCAGGACGCCGGCCAGACCGCCACGGTCCGCGCCGACGGCGCCGTCATCGGTCTGTTCCAGACCCCCAGCGCCAAACGGGACGGCTTCTTCACCCTCGACCTGCCCCTGCCGCCCGGCGCCGCCCCGGCCCGCGTGCGGATCGAGGCCGGCGAGGCGGCGGTGGTGATCTATGAGGCGCGGGTGATGGCGGGGTGAGGGGGCACGCGCTGAGACTTTTTCGGAGGCGGCTTCTATCTGCGTATTTGAGCTGAGGCTTAAACGGCTTCCTCAATGTGCCAAGGACCTGTCATGCGCTCGGATAGGACCTTGGTCAGGTGCGACGCAATAGACCGAGCTTCATCGTGCTTGTAGACTAGAACAAATATGCATGCAGCCTTCTGTTCAGCGATTTCATGAACGAGTTTGTTGGATACCGGTCCGTCCAGCATCGCAAAAGTCCGTGCATCTAACCTGTGCCAAGGTAGAGGGTCTTTAACGTAGTAAGTGTGATGCGTCTGCAGGGTCCTAAACACATCTTCCCGACTCGTGCCTGGAAGATCAAACCGGATCAATTCCCTTAGATCGACAGCAGAGTTTGGCCGTCGTTCATTAATTAAACCGCGTAGGGTGGACCCATTCATCGTCACCATCGGAACGATTACAACGGTCGGGCCAATCCGAGTGTCGTCAAAAGGAAGTGGAAGTTGCCAGTCGCGAGGTGTTGCTGTGGCTTTGATTTTCTGCCGTTGACTCGGAGCGTCATCCCCATCCGCTCGCTCATCCCTAATAGGCAGCCCTAGCTCCGACCCATCACGTCCGGAAGGAGGGCTGCTATTCGGCACGATATAGAGGCGAGGGGGGCTCACGTTTGGGTCAATTTCGCTTCAATTTCCGGATAGCCTACAGTGAAAGGTGCCCAGCCGTCACCCCAGCCCGGTGCGGTCATCTTGAACTCGCCGGTCACTTTGTCTTTCAATCCCCAGGTTTTTTCGAAGGCCCGCTCATAGAGGCGAGGAGCTACGCCCTCAAATGGGCGAAAGAGGACCCGCCCTTCGTTCGCTGGTGCCTTCATACGTTTTTCAGCTGCAATCGAGATCACCTCCGGCGGAATCCAAGCTTCCGGGACCACCGAGATGGCATCGCTGTGAAGGTTTAGGGCGCGGCTTTTGGGGTAGGGTTCAATATATTGAACCTCATAGACTCCGGCGCTGACGATATGTCTCGCACAGTAGTGGCAAGGAAATGTTGTGACAAAGAGGCGAGCTCCCACTGTTGAAACGCCAAGGCGACCCGCCGAGAGGATCGCATCCATTTCGGCGTGAACAGCGCGGCTGAACTCGATTAGGCCACCCAAGCGCGTTTCGCGTATTCGCTTTGCGAGCGCGGCTCGATCTGTGGAGCTCGCAAGCTCGGGCAAATGATTGATCAGCTCATCTATTATTGCGTTCTGCTCTCGATTGCTGCTGCAATATTTCGTCGGCCGAAAGGCGCAACGTTCGTCGTGAGGCGGGAAGGCCGAGGTGAAATGCTCCCCATATACGCCCCCTCCAGCACGGGGGACCTCGTTCGTGCCCGTCGCGACGACTGTTCCGTTGGGGTCTATTAGTGCAGCGCCGACTTGGCGCGAAAGGCATGCGCTGCGCACTCGCGCGGAGTGGGCATGGTGCATTGCTGTTTCTTCGATCTTCGGACGAACAATTTCGTTGTGGGTAACGATGTTGATCAACCGACCAAGAGGATCGTCTAGGAAGTGGTTTTCATCCTGCTCGTCTGATCGCGTATTATCGACAAAAAAATCGGCTTGATGGAAAGCATCGCTGACGTGTTGTCCATGCTTGTTATTTGGATCATCGGCATCTCTCTGGATGAATTCATCTACACGCTTAATATTTTCGGGCTTTTTTTTCTCTGGAGTTGTAAAATATTTATCTAAAACGCGACTTTTTCTATTCTCTTCCTGGCAGACAACGCCAATCAAGGCGAACGCATGTCCATAGGTGCGACGTAGAAGCTCTATTTCTGCGGGATGGCGAATAGAGTCGATAAGGTAGGCGCGCTTCTTATTGTCTGGTTCGATGATGGTTCCTGGGGAATAATCGATGGACATTGCAGTTGCTCTGGCCTCCGCTATCTTTTGGATCACGGCTATTGCCACAGCTGCTTTGTCCGCCTCGCGCATCTTGTCACCGAGGTCCTGCATCCTTGAAACCGTCGTCAGAACCTTCTGGTCCCCGTCGGGCAAATCTATTTCATTCCCAGTTGCCCAAGCGCGGATGCATGTACTGGCTTTGATGTGGATTGGCTCATATGCAGCCGCCTTTAAGGCTCTCGCTAGCGCGGCCATAACCCGCGATCCGCCAGCGCCGACCGGTCCTACTACTGCGAAGAAAACCTCATTCGATCGGCTTGCTTTGATAATGGCCTCGGCGTCGATATCGCTCGATACCGTGCTGATGCTATTCTTGTTAGCTTGTGGAACCGCCACTGAACCCCCCGAAATTTTTCATCTAATCAATTGGCACGTGTCGGGACAGTTTCCAAGGTTGTAGGCCCACGCAGATGCTCGGCAATGCTTTGTCTACGAGCTCCACTGGGCGGTGGGGCGTTGAGGCTGGCTCAACGCCCCAATCCCCATCCCGCCACGAGCACCCACACCCCGCCGCCCCAGCAAATTCAACGCCCTAACCCCGCGAGCCAGCGTGACGATGGGAAATCGACGCATCACCCTCCAGAACGGCCGTATTCTTCTCCTCGCCCCATCGCGGGGGAGGGCGTTCAGCTGGCGACCTGACGTGCGATGGGGGTGGTCGAGCGGGTAGCGCCCGTCGGCCGTCGTCGAAGGCCCGGCGGGGTCTGGCGGAGCGGGAACACCCCTCGAGGATCGTCCCGTGTCGAGGCCAGGCCCGGACCGCCGGGAGCTCCCTTCTGCGACGCCCGGCAAGGCGCGCCAGGCGCGGGCTGAAATCGCCCGCGCGGTCCGGAAGGGTCGCTATCCCTTCCGCCCGCCGGGGGCCTAGCTACCGGAGCGGATTAACACCCCGCCAATCCCGGCGATGCTCCCGAAGAACGATCACGCGGAGCGCTCCGGCCACGGCCGAAACGGTACTCCATCTAAACTCATCCGGGCCTGGCCCGGACGCTCCGCCGCCTCCCCACTCGCCGGTGAAAGCCGGCGAGGGTGCGAACCCGTGCGCGCTCAAATCTTCGCTGTCATCCCGGACGAGCCGGCACGGCGAAGATCCGGGACCGACGCCTGAGCGCCGCGCTTCCGGCGGTCCCGGATCTGCGGCCCTGCGGGCCTTGTCCGGGATGACAGCCTTGGGGTCCTCAAGGCTCCGCCCCGGTCTCGATCAGCGGTCGGCCGATCGCCACCGCCTGTTCGAGGCTGGCGGCGACCGGGACGCCGGTGAAGGGCTTCCAGCCGTCGCAGACCACCTTCAGCACCGCCTCGTCGGTCCCGCCGGCGGCCGGAACGATGGCGGGGCGGCGGTCGCCCATCAGCGGGCCTTCGCGGCCGGTGGCGCGCAGGCTGGAAAAGCCGGCATGGGCCAGGGTGCGGGCTTGGCAGTCGAGGATCTCGTGACGCCAGCCGCCCCAATAGGCCTCGCCGGCCGCCTGGAAGTCGGCCTCGGCCACCTGCAGCACCCGGATCGCGACCGCCTCGCCCTCGGGCCGGGCGCTGGTCAGGTCCACGAAGCTGGCGAAGCGGCCCACATCGGCCAGGCGCAGCTCAAGCTGGGCTTGGGGCTGGGCGGGCGGCGGGGCAGGGGGCTCGACCTGGGCCAGGGCGGGGCTGATCCACAACATCAACGCCAACAGGGCGTTTCGCGGCGTGCGCAAATGGTCTAATCGGCTTTTCATGATCCAGCGTCGACGCCCCGTACCCTTCGAACTCGGCCCCGTGCACTTCATCGGCATCGGCGGCATTGGCATGTCCGGCATCGCCGAGATCATGATCCGTATCGGCTACACCGTTCAGGGCAGCGACGCCAAGGCCAGCGCCAATACCGAGCGGCTGGAAAAGTTGGGCGCGCGGATCTTCGTGGGCCATGACGCGGCCCATGTGGAGGGCGCCTCGGCCATCGTCTATTCGACGGCGGTCAAGGGCGACAATCCCGAAATGGTCGCCGGCCGCGACAAGCGCCTTCCCCTCGTCAGGCGGGCCGAGATGCTGGCCGAGCTGATGCGGCTGCAGTTCTCGATCGCCGTGGGCGGCACCCACGGCAAGACGACGACCACCTCGATGGTCGCCGCCCTGCTGGACGCCGGCGACCTGGACCCGACCGTGGTCAATGGCGGCATCATCAACGCCTATGGCACCAACGCCAAGGTCGGCGAGGGCGACTGGATCGTCGTCGAGGCCGACGAGAGCGACGGCTCGTTCCTGAAGCTGAAGTCGACCGTGGCCATCGTCACCAATATCGACGCCGAGCACCTGGACCACTGGGGCACGTTCGACGCGGTCAAGAAGGGCTTCCAGGACTTCATCGAGAACATCCCCTTCTATGGCTTCGCGGCGGTCTGCACCGACCATCCCGAGGTCCAGGCCCTGACCGCGCGGATCGAGAACCGGCGGCTGGTGACCTATGGCGTCAATCCCCAGGCCGAGGTGCGGGTTTCCAATATCGAGATGGGCCCCGACGGCTCGACCTTCGACATCATCGTCTCGCCCCTGAACGGCGAGCCGGTGCGCTATGAAGGCCTGAAGATGCCGATGGCCGGGCACCACAATGTGCTCAACGCCACCGCCGCCGTGGCCGTGGCCCGCGAGCTGAGCATCGGCCCCGACGCCATCCGCGCCGGCCTGGCCAGCTTCGGCGGGGTCAAGCGCCGCTTCACGACGACGGGCGTGGCGGGCGGCATCCGCGTGGTCGACGACTATGGCCACCACCCGGTCGAGATCGCCGCCGTGCTCAAGGCCGCCCGCGCCGTGACCCCCAACGGCAAGGTGATCGCCGTGGTCCAGCCGCACCGCTTCACCCGGCTGCGCGACCTGATGACCGAGTTCAGCTCGTGCTTCAACGACGCCGACACGGTGATCGTCGCCGACGTCTATACGGCCGGCGAGGCGCCGATCGAGGGCATCGACCGCGACGCCCTGGTCGACGGCCTCAAGAAGTTTGGCCACCGCCGCGCCCTGGCGCTGGAAAGCCCCACGGCCCTGCCGCGCCTGATCGCCGCCGAAGCCGTCAGCGGCGACCTCGTCGTGCTGCTGGGGGCCGGCGACATCACCACCTGGGCCTATGCGCTGCCGGGGCAACTGGAAGCGCTGGCGAAGTGAGATCCGCCGCCATCCCTCCCTTCTCCCCCTGCGGGAGAAGGTGGCCGCGCAGCGGCCGGATGAGGGGTCGCACGGCGGCGCCGAGAAACCCCTCATCCGTCAGCCTGCGGCTGACACCTTCTCCCGCAAGGGGAGAAGGGGAGAGCCATTGATGACCTGGAAAACCCATCTCCCCGCCGTTCGCGGCAAGCTGCTGTTTGACGAGCCCCTGGGCCCGTTCACCTGGTTCCGGGTCGGCGGTCCGGCCGAGGTGCTGTTCCTGCCGGCCGACGCCGAGGATCTGCAGGCCTTCCTCAAGGCCCTGCCGCCGGAGGTTCCGGTCCAGGCGCTGGGCGTGGGCTCCAATGTCATCATCCGCGACGGCGGCGTCGAGGGCGTGGTCATCCGCTGCGCCGGGCGGGCGTTTGGCGAGGTCACGGTCGATCTCGACGAGAACCTGATCATCGCCGGTCCCGCGGCGCTGGACGCCTCGGTGGCCCGGGCGGCGGCGAGGGCCGGGCTGGGCGGGCTGGAATTCTATGTCGGCATCCCCGGCACCGTCGGCGGCGCCCTGACCATGAACGCCGGCTGCTATGGCCGCGAGACCAAGGACATCCTGGTCAGCGCCTGGGGCTATGACCGCTCCGGCGAAATGCGGGTCTGGAACAACGAAGACTTCGGCTTCACCTATCGCCACACCGAAGTCCCAGCCAACAGCATGTTCTGGGTGCAGGCGATGTTTCGGGGAACCCCCGATGATCCGGCCGATGTCCGCGACCGGATGGCCGAAATCACCGCCCGCCGCGAAACCACCCAGCCGATCCGCGAAAAGACCGGCGGCTCGACCTTCAAGAACCCGCCGGGCCATTCCTCGTGGAAGCTGGTCGACGAGGCCGGCTGGCGCGGCAAACCGTTTGGCGGGGCGATGTTCTCGCCGCTGCATTCGAACTTCCTGATCAATACCGGCGAAGCCACGGCCGCCGATCTGGAAGGCCTGGGCGATACGGTTCGCGCCGACGTGCTGGCCAAGACGGGGATCCAGCTGGACTGGGAAATCAAGCGGATCGGGCGGGCTTAAGTCCAGAGATGCTCCCCCGGAGGGGCGCTGTCGCATATGGGGGCAAGCCTCGATCGAGGTCCTGCCTTCCTGGGCCTCGTGCCCAGGATCCATGTTTGCGGCACGCTTCGATTTCGGCCCCTTCGTGGCTGAACGTCCCGGAACACTGACCCAAACCCGCATCGGCGGCGCCATGGGTCCTGGGCGCAGGGCCCAGGAAGGCTGGGTCTTTTAGCGCCCAATCCTTAGGCGATAGCCTCCCCAGAGGGGGGATCTTGTTTTCCAAGCCGCCGCCACACTTCAGCGCATTGCTGACTTTTCCCGGCAAGCGTCAGTGCTATGACTAGCCAAACCCTGGAGAGTCTTCGCCTATGTTCCGTTCCCTGCTGACCGCCGCCGCCGTTTCCGCCCTGCTCGCCGGGACCGCCGCTCCCTCTTTGGCTTGGGCCCAAGACGTCAAGATCGCCGAAGCCCTGCGCGACAAGGCGCTGCGCGACTATCTGGCCTGGGACATCACCGAGGACCTGACCACCAATATCGGCCCGCGTCTGGTGGGCTCGCCGGCCATGGCCCGCGCCAAGGACTGGGGCGTCGCCAAGTTCAAGGCGCTGGGCTTCACCAACATCAAGGTCGAGGAGTTTTCCAAGCCATCCTGGACGCGCGGCGAGGAGAGCGCGCAGCTGGTCGCTCCCTATCCGATGAAACTGGACATTGTCGGCCTGGGCCGTACGCCGCCCACCCCGGCCGGCGGTGTCGAAGCTGATGTGGCCCTGTTCAAGACCTATGCCGATCTGATCGCCGCCCCCGAGGGCGCCGTGAAGGGCAAGATCGTCGTCATCACCCAGCCGATGGTCAAGACCCAGGAAGGGACCGGCTATGGCGTGGCCGGCATCTCGCGCCGGTCGGGTCCGGTCGAGGCCGCCAAGCGCGGCGCCGTGGCGGTGCTGATCCGCTCGATCTCGACCTCGGACTCCACCGTGCCCCACACCGGCGTCACCGCCTTCGGCGAGGGCGTCAACACCATCCCCTCGGCCGCCATCGGCGTGCCCGAGGCCGAGCAGCTGGAGCGCCTGGCCGCTAAGGGTCCGCTGCGCATCAAGATCAAGCTGGCCTCGACCACCGATCCCAAGGCCGTGGCCTGGAACATCTCGGGCGACATCAAGGGCTCGGAAAAGCCTGACGAAGTGATCGTCATCGGCGGCCACCTCGACAGCTGGGACGTCGGCACCGGCGCCCTGGACGACGCCACGGGCATCGCCATCACCACGGCGGCGGCCAAGCTTATCGGCGACCTGCCCAAGCATCCCAAGCGCACCATCCGCGTGGTGATGTTCGGGTCGGAAGAAAGCGGCGGCTCGTCGGAAGCCTATATCGAGGCCCACAAGGCTGAGGTTCCCAAGATCGTCATGACCGGCGAAAGCGACAGCGGCGCCGACCGCATCTATTCGCTGCGCCTGCCGGCCGGGGCTGGCGCCCACCCGCTGATCAAGACCGCCGCCGGCGTGCTGGCCCCGCTGAAGATCTATGTGGACCGCACGCCCAATAGCCATGGCGGCGCCGACATCGAAGGTCTGGAAGAGGCCGGCGTGCCGTCGTTTGGCCTGTCGCAGGACGCCAGCCGCTACTTCGACTACCACCACACCGCCGACGACACCCTCAACAAGGTGGATCCGGTGCAACTGGCCCAGAACGTCGCGGCCTGGACCAGCTTCGTCTATCTGGTGGCCGACAGCGACATCGACTTCCGGGCCCTGAAGGCCGCCGCGCCGGCCGCTCCGGCCCACTAAGGCCTGCGACCCTCCGTCACGTCCCGATGACGTGGCGGAGGGCTGACCTGCCTCCACCTTTTCCGGACCCGCAGAACGGGTCCGGCCAGACGGCCCCCGACCCGGGCGGTGCGCAATATCTAGGCGTCCACAGGTTTTTATCATCGCGACATCCCGATCGCGGGAGGGGCGCGATCTCCCTTCCAAAGGTGCAATCCCTGACGCGGCAAGGGCGGAGCCCCGCGTCAAAGGAAGCTCGACCATACAGCTCTTGGTTGCCAAGGCCTGACTCGGGCGGCTGTTCGTTATCACCACATTAACGACCTTCAGGGCCTTACTGGAGGTCAATACCAAACCCGAGATGACACCGACCGCGCTCGTCCTCGAGCAAGCCGATCAGGTCGGGATTTGGACTTATCAACCCGGACTCTGGATGGTGGAGGACGCTTATGCCCGCTGTAGTGCGGGGGGGACCGCCTAAGCCTAGGCGCCCTCGGGCCGAAGCGCCCGCAAGTCCAAACAAGGCTCGTTCGGCTCCGCGCAACGCCGCGCAGCCGGCCGCGAAGTTGCGCGCCGCTCGGGGCGTGGGTTTGTCGCCCACGTTGGCCCTGGGGGTCGCCGGCGCGGCCCTTGGCCTTGGGCTTGTGGTGATGCTTGCGACCGGCCATCGGGCCGAGCGCCTCGTCATGGCCGCGCGCCAGGGCGTGGCGAGCGAGTTCGCGGCCGCCGGTTTCAAGCTCAAGACCGTGCGGGTTCAAGGCGCTTCCGCCGAGGCGGACGCCGACATCCGACGGGCCTCCGGCCTCTATCTCGACCAACCGACCCTGGGCATGGATCTGGCCGAAATCCGCCGACGCGTGGAGACGGTGGGCTGGGTCCAGGAGGCCAAGGTCGTTCGCCTGCTGCCCGACACCGTGGTCATCGGCGTCAAGGAACGCCCCGCCCTGGCCGTCTGGCAGAGCGGCGGCCGCATGCGGGTGATCGACGGCGAAGGCCGGGTGATCTCCGAGGCCGACGCCGCGCGGTTCCCGCAATTGCCGCTGGTGGTGGGGCAGGGCGCTGATCAGGCCGCCGGCGCCATCCTGCCCGCTGTCGCCGCCCGTCCCCGGCTGCGCGATCGTCTCGAAGCGCTGGTGCGCGTCGATGATCGCCGCTGGGATCTTCGCCTGAAGGACGGATCGCTGATCCAACTTCCGGCGATCGACGAAGAATCCGCCCTGATCCAGCTGGATCAGTTGGACCAAAGACAAAGAATCCTCGATCTGGGGTTTGCGCGTATCGATCTGCGTGACCCCGAGATGGTGGCCGTGAGACCCCGCGACGCGGCTCTGCCTGGGCAGACTGCGGCAGGCGGGGCGTAAAGTGATGGTTTTGAGGTGACGATAGCGATGTCGCGTTTGGAAGATCGGAAACAGGCCCGGGACGGCTTGAAGGCGACGCTTGTGCGTCAGCCCGCCGTCGCCGCTGTCGATCTGGGCGCCTCCAAGGTCACCTGCTTCATCATGAAGGCGGACGGGATCCATCGGGATAACCGCACCCTGACCACGGCCGGCGTCGGCTATGTGCAGTCGCGCGGCGTGCGCGGCGGGGCGATCGTCAATCTGGACGAGGCCGCCCAGGCCATCGCCCAGGCCGTCGAGCGGGCCGAGACCGTGGCCGGCGTCAATGTCCAGGGCGTCAGCGTCTGCACGGCCGGCGGCCAACTGGCCAGCCATCGCGTCACCACGCAGGTTTCTCTGGGCGCCCGGCCGATCGCCGACGGCGATCTGAGCCGCGCCATCGGTTCGGCCCTGGCCCAGGTGCGCCTGCCGGGCCGCAAGCCCATCCACCTGCTGCCCATCGCCTGGTCGGTCGACGGCCAGAAGGGCATTCGCGACCCGCGCGCCATGTTCGGCCGCTCGCTGGGTCTGGAGCTGCTGGTGGTCTCGATCAACGAGAACATCTTCCATACCCTGGCCCACTGCGTTGAGCGCGCCCACCTGTCGTTCGAGGGCGTCGTCGCCGCCCCCTTCGCCTCGGCCCTGGCGGCCCTGGAAGAGGACGAGATGGACCTGGGCGCCGTCTGTATTGACATGGGTGGCGGCTCGACCTCCGTGGCCGTCTTCAACAACGGCGCCCTTTGCCACGTCGACAGCCTGGCTGTCGGCGGCGGTCACGTCACCCAGGACATCGCCCGCGGCCTGCAGACCTCGATCGCCGGCGCCGAACGCATCAAGACCCTGCACGGCTCGGCGATCGCCTCGGCCAATGAGGACCGCGAGATGATCGAGGCCCCGCCGCGCGGCGACGATCCGGGCGCCGGTCCGGTCATCGCGCCGCGGTCCCTGCTCAAGGGCATCATCCAGCCGCGCGTCGAAGAGACGCTGGAACTGCTGCGCGAGCGCCTAAAGGCCTCGGGCGCGCCGGTCGAGCCGGGCGCCGGCATCGTGCTGACCGGCGGCGCCAGCCAGCTGGCCGGCGTTCGTGAAGTCGCGGTGCGGGTGTTCGACCGTCCGGTGCGTCTGGGCCGTCCCCGCCGGGTGCCGCATCTGGCCGACGCCGCCTCGGGCCCGGCCTTCTGCGCCGCCGCCGGGGTGCTGCATCGCTCGGCCTTCGGCCCGCGCGAAGTGGTCTCGCCCAAGGCCCTGGCGACGGCCGCCCTGCGCAAGCGCCCGATCGATCCTAACGCCAGCCCGATGGCCAAGGCCGCCGCCTGGTTGCGGGACAACCTCTAGCGTTGCGCCAAAGGCGACGCTTAAGTTCTGCGGCCAAGCTGTACACGCCGTAAAAATTATAGGTCGCGGCGTTCCGTCGCATTCATTTGATCACGCCGCGCCGAACCCTTGGACTGCCAAGAGATTCTGTTGATGGAGGGGGTTTTGTGACGCCTGAGCGCTCGACGGGACCCCGACTCATATTATGCAGTTAACCGCCGATTAACGATGGTGGTTGTTTTGTTAACCCGATCGTCGAGGCGTTCCCGGCGATTGAACCGCTGGGGTCCTGTTTGACGATTTCGGCGTAAGGTCGCGAGGGTTTCCATGGCTATTTCACTTTCGGCGCCGCGCACCACTGAACTGAAGCCACGTATCGTCGTGTTTGGTGTCGGTGGCGCGGGCGGCAATGCTGTCAACAACATGATCGAGGCGGGTCTCGAGGGTGTTGAGTTCGTGGTGGCCAATACGGACGCCCAGCAACTGCAATTCGCCAAGACCGACCGCCGCATCCAGCTTGGCGTGCAGGTCACCCAGGGCCTGGGCGCCGGCGCCCATCCCGAAGTGGGCATGAGCGCGGCTGAGGAAAGCTTCCCCGAGATCGGCGAGCACCTCGACGGCGCCCACATGGTGTTCATCACCGCCGGCATGGGCGGCGGCACGGGCACCGGCGCGGCCCCGATCATCGCCAAGTGCGCCCGCGAGCGCGGCATCCTGACCGTCGGCGTGGTCACCAAGCCCTTCCACTTCGAAGGCCGTCACCGCATGCGTCTGGCCGACGCCGGCATCGGTGAGCTGCAACGCTATGTCGACACCCTGATCGTCATCCCCAACCAGAACCTGTTCCGCGTCGCCAATGAGCGGACCACCTTCGCCGAAGCCTTCGGCATGGCCGACCAGGTGCTGCACTCGGGCGTCCGCTCGATTACCGACCTGATGGTGCTGCCGGGCCTGATCAATCTCGACTTCGCCGACGTCCGCACCGTCATGACCGAAATGGGCAAGGCGATGATGGGCACCGGCGAGGGCTCGGGCGAAGACCGCGCCCTGATGGCCGCCCAGAACGCCATCGCCAACCCGTTGCTGGACGAAGTGTCGCTGAAGGGCGCCAAGGCCGTGCTGGTCAACGTCACCGGCGGCATGGACATGACCCTGCTGGAAGTCGACGAGGCGGCCAACGCCATCTCCGACCAGGTGGATCCGGAAGCCAACATCATCTTCGGCGCGGCCTTCGATCCGTCGCTGGAAGGCGTGATCCGCGTTTCGGTGGTCGCCACCGGCATGGACGGCGCCTCGATCGCCCAGATCGAACCCAAGCCCGTGACGCGCAACACCACGACCGCGCCGCTGATCGCCGACACCGGCCGCGCCGCGCCGGTCCCGGCGCCGCAGCCCGAGCCTGTCCGCGCGACCTCGCGCTACGAAGCTCGCCCGTTCGAACGTCCTACGGCCCAGTCGACCGCCTATGCGCCGGAGCCGGCCTACGCGCCCGAGCCCGAGCCGGAGGCCGATACGTCCCAGGCGGACCTGTATTTTGACGAGCCCGCGATCGCGGAAGCGCCCGAGCCCCGCATCACCACGCCGGCCCCGCGCAATGTGTCGCGAGTCGTCGATCCGATGGTCGAGGACACTGCGGAAACGCCGCTCTATGCCGAGCCCCGCTATGCCGAGGCTCAACCGCAGAAGTCCGGCTGGATGAGCCTGTTTGGCGGCGGTCGTCAGCGCTATGATCAGCAACCCGCGCCGCAGCAGACCCAACAGCCGCAGGCGCGCGCCAACACCGGCGCCCGCCCGGTTCTGCAGCCGATCGAGACGCCCCAGATGGACGAAGGCGAGGACCTGGAGATTCCGTCCTTCCTGCGTCGCCTGGCCAACTGATCGGTTCGATCACGGTTTGAACTTCAGGCGCCCGGGGTGAAAGCCCCGGGCGTTTTACTGTTTGGCGGCCGCACTGGCCCCCTACGGGCTGCTGCGCAGCCGTATTCCCCCGGAGGGGGAAGATGAGGTCCGCGCGTTTCATCTTCCCCCTCCGGGAGGAGGATGCGCAGTATCCGGAGGGGGGCAGTGGCGCTAGGGCGCAACTGCTATAAGCTCGTCACATCCTGCCAGCCCTTCGCCAAAACCGGTCACGATGAAGCTCACCCGCGCCGATCGCAAGATTCTCGAGATCCTTCAGCAGGACAGCGCGGTCACCAATGTCGAACTGGCCGAGCGGGTGGGCCTGTCGCCCAGTCCGTGCCTGCGGCGGGTCAAGCAACTGGAGGCCTCGGGCCTGATCGCCGGCTATGTGGCCCTGCTGGACCGCCGCAAGGCGCGGCTGGATCTGCTGGCTTATGTCGAGGTCCAGGTCGACCGCCATAGCGAAACCGCCGCCGACGCCTTCGCCGAGGCCGTGCGCCGCGAGCCGATGGTGGTGGGCTGCCACGCCATGACCGGCGGCTATGACTACCTGCTGCGGGTCGTGGCCCCCAATCTGGACGCCTATGCCGAGTTCACCATGAAGCGTCTCTTGAAGATGCCGGCGGTCAAGGACATCCGCTCCAGCTTTGTGCTCGAGACCATCAAGGACGATACGGCCCTGCCGCTCGACTATCTGGATTAGGTCGCGACCGCCCTCAACACCGCAAGATCGGTCGAGCGCCGCAGGCCCGTGCGGGCCAAGCTGAGATCGTCACGAGGAACAAGAGGACGATGACCATCGCGCTCAACCCCTACCTTGCCCGGATGCAGCGGGTGCTGGATCACATCGATCGGCATCTCGACGGCGATCTGGACCTGGACGCCCTGAGCGATGTCGCCGCGTTCTCGAAGTTCCATTTCCACCGGCAGTTCACGGCGACCTTCGGGGTGTCCGTGCACCGCTATGTCCAGTTGGCTCGGATGAGGCGCGCCTCATACCGGCTGGCGGACGGCGCGGGGCCCAGCGTCACCGATATCGCCCTGGATGCCGGCTACGAGACGCCCGACGCCTTCGCCCGCGCCTTTCGGCAAAGGTTTGGCCAGTCGCCGTCGCGGTTTCGGAAATCTCCCGACTGGGAGCCGTGGCTCGCGGCCTTCGGGCCGCTCAACGCAGCCAGGAGCAAGCTCATGCAGACCCCCTTCACCCCCGACAAGGTCATGATCCGTGACGTCGCCCCGACCCGCGTGGCGATGTTCGAGCATCGGGGCGATCCCGAGACCCTCGACGTCACCATCCAGCGGTTCATCGCCTGGCGCAAAGCCGCCGGGATGTCGCCCAAGACCCACCCGACTTTCAACATCTGGCATTCCGAGCGGCGCCCGGCCGACCCCGCCGACTACCGCATGGATCTCTGTGTCGGGATCGGCCCCGATCAGCCGATCGACGCCCGTGACGAGGGCGTCAGGGTCGGCGAAATCCCCGGCGGCCGTTGCGCCATCCTGCGCGTGACCGGCGACACCCATAATCTGGAGCCCGCCGCCACCTATCTGTATCGCGACTGGTTGCCGGCCAGCGGCGAGGAGATGCGCGACTTTCCCATCTACTGCCAACGCTTCTTCCTGGATGAGCCGGAGCAGGGCACGGCGGCGGAGCTGCATCTGCCGTTAAAGTGAGGCGACGCCAGCCCCTAGCGGGCGGTAACGCAGTGCGTCCTTTGAGGCCCGCTGCGCGGGCGCCTCAGGATGAGGTGGGATATTCCATTGCAGTCCTCATCCTGAGGTGCGAGGCGAAGCCGAGCCTCGAAGGACGCAAGGTGGTGACCGCTCGCCACACTCGAGCGCCGCTCGGAACGTTTGCTTCCTGGCCTCGCTGCCGTCGCCCCGGCTCGGCCTAGCGGACGGATCGCGGGCCCGGCCTTCTCGAAGGCTGGGCTGTCGTGCCGCAATGTGGATGTATGTTAGCATTATGTGACCTTCGCTATTGGTATCTTAGTCCACATCGCCACACGTCACCTTGCCTGTCGTCCTATCCTGACCGCCGATCCTGGGAGGAACGAACGTCATGCTGGTTGTCGATCAAAAGCCGCTGGCCTCGGCCACGCCGTCGCCCGTGCGCGCCGCTCTGGAAACCGTTCAGGCGTACAAGTCCGGCATGACTCTGGCCGAGGCCGGTCGCCGCGCGGGTCGGCATGACCTGTCGAAACTGGCCAGCAACGAGAACCTGCTGGGCCCCAGCCCGATGGTCGCCGACGCCGTGATGGCGGCCATGGCTCATCCGGAGATCTATCCCGACCCCTATTGCGAGACGCTGCGCGGCGCCCTGGGCGCGCATCTGGCCGTTGATCCGGCCCGCGTTGTGGTCTCGCCGGGCTCCGAAGCCCTGATCGACTATCTGTTCCGCGCCGTGATGGCCCCGGGCGACTCGATCCTGATGTCCACCCCGACCTTCCCGGCCTACGAGATCTTTGCCACATGCGCTGAAGCGACCATCATCGACGTGCCGCGCCTGGCGAATTTCGATCTGGACGTCGAGGCCTTCAAGGTCGAGGCGGCTAAAGGCCCCAAGCTCCTGGTGCTGTGCACGCCCAACAATCCCACCGGCAACGCCCTGACCGGCGTCGATATCGGCGAGATCCTGGCGGTGACCCCGCGCTCGACCCTGGTGTTCGTCGACGAGGCTTACCGCGAATATCACGAGGTGTTGGACACCTTCGCCCTGCTGGAAGCCTGGGGCGGGCCCTGGGTGTCGGCCCGTACCTTCTCTAAGGCCTATGGCCTGGCCGGGATGCGGGTGGGTTATGGCGTCGCCTCGTCGGCCGAGCTGGTCGGCTATCTGGACCGCCTGCGGCCGCCCTTCAACGTCACCGCCATCTCACAAGCGGCGGCCCTGGCCGCCCTGGCCGATGTCGAACACCTGGAGCGCACCGTCGCCCTGACGATCGCCGAGCGTGGCCGGGTCGAGGCGGCGCTGGTCGCCCTGGGGATCGAGCACACCGCCAGCCAGGCCAATTTCGTGTTCCTGCGCACGCCGGCGGGTCCGGAAGCGACAGCTGAGCGTTTGCTGCGCGAAGGGCTGATCATCCGTCCGACCCCGGTGGCCGGCGGCTGGGTCCGCATCACCATTGGCCGTCCGGCCGACAATGACCGCCTGATCGCAGCCTTGCCGGCCGCGCTCGCACGCTAAGTCTGGGAGACGCCGCCATGTCCATGACACCGCAAAACCCGCCCCATAACCCCTTGGGTCTCGACGGCTTCGAATTTGTCGAGTTCACCAGTCCCGATCCGGCCGCCATGAAGGTGCTGTTCGAGCAGCTGGGCTTCGTCGCCGCCAGCACCCATCCGACCAAGGCCGTGACCCGCTACAAACAGGGCCGCATCAACCTGCTGGTCAATGACGAGCCCGCGGGTCAGGCCGCCGACTTCCGCGCCGCCCA
Organism: Caulobacter sp. FV2ps19; assembly: GCF_058681035.1. Classification (NCBI taxonomy): domain Bacteria; kingdom Pseudomonadati; phylum Pseudomonadota; class Alphaproteobacteria; order Caulobacterales; family Caulobacteraceae; genus Caulobacter; species Caulobacter sp. FV2ps19. The sequence goes on from NZ_CM178729.1 coordinate 1,833,530, forward strand.
TGGCCCGTCGGCCAACGGCATGGCCTTCCGGGTCGAGAACGTCGAGTCCGCCTACGCCGAGGCCCTCAAGCGTGGCGCGATCGCCGCCGATCCCGGCCCGACCGTGCTGGGCGAGGGCGCGCGGGTGCTGGAAGGCATCGGCGGCTCGATGCTCTATCTGGTCGAGCGCCATGGCGATCTGGGCACGATCTATGACGGCTGGGACCAGGTTCCGGGCGCGGCCCTGGCCGAGGCCAAGAACAATGTCGGCCTGGATCTGCTTGACCACCTGACCCACAACGTCAAGCGTGGCCAGATGGGCGCCTGGTCGACCTTCTATCGCGACGTCTTCGGTTTCGAGGAGCAGAAGTATTTCGACATCAAGGGCCAGGCCACCGGTCTGTTCAGCCAGGCGATGATCGCCCCCGACAAGGCCATCCGCATCCCGCTGAACGAAAGCCAGGACGACAAGAGCCAGATCGAGGAGTTCATCCGCCAGTATAATGGCGAGGGCATCCAGCATCTGGCCCTGACCACGCCCGACATCTACGAGACCGTCGAAAAGCTGCGGGCCCGGGGCGTCAAGCTGCAGGACACCATCGAGACCTATTACGAGCTGGTCGACAAGCGCGTGCCCGGCCATGGCGAGGACCTGGAACGCCTGCGCAAGAACCGCATCCTGCTGGACGGCAATGTCGGCGAGGAGGGCCTCTTGCTACAGATCTTCACCGAGAACCTGTTTGGCCCGATCTTCTTCGAGATCATCCAGCGCAAGGGCAACGAGGGCTTCGGCAACGGCAATTTCCAGGCCCTGTTCGAGAGCATCGAACTGGACCAGATCCGCCGCGGCGTGATCACGGTCGAGGCCTGATCCACCACGGTTGTCATCCGGGACAAGCGCGCTTCGCTTGTCCCGGATGACAGCGTTAGGGTGTCTCCGAGAAAACGAGCCAGGGACCCAACCATGGACCTCCAATACCAATCCGGCTTCGGCAATCACTTCGCCACCGAGGCCGTCCCCGGCGCCCTGCCGGTGGGCCAGAACGCGCCGCAGCAGGTTCCGTTCGGGCTCTATGCCGAGCAGCTGTCGGGGACGGCCTTCACCGCGCCCCGGTCCGAGAACCGCCGCAGCTGGCTCTACCGCCTGCGGCCCAGCGCCGGCCATGGCCGCTATGAGCCCTATGCCCAGCCGCGTCTGGCCGGCGGTCCGTTCGAAGGCCCGGTAACGCCCAATCGCTTGCGCTGGGATCCGATCGAGGTCCCGACCGTCCCCACCGACTTCGTCGACGGCCTGCTGACCCTGGCCGGCAATGGCGATGTGGCGACCCAGGCCGGGATCGGCGTTTACCTCTATCTCGCCAACGCCTCGATGCGGAACCGGGTGTTCCAGAACGCCGACGGCGAGCTGTTGATCGTGCCGCAGCAGGGCGTGCTGACCCTGGTCACCGAGCTGGGCGTCCTGACCGCCGGCCCGGGCGAGATCGCCCTGATCCCGCGCGGCGTGCGCTTCCGGGTCGAAGTCGAGGGCCCGTCGCGCGGCTATGTCTGCGAGAATTACGGCGCGGCGTTCAGGCTGCCGGAGCTGGGGCCGATCGGCTCGAACGGCCTGGCCAATCCGCGCGATTTCCTGACCCCCGTCGCGGCCTTCGAGGATGTCGAGGCGCCGACGGAGGTGATCCAGAAGTTCCAGGGCGGCCTGTGGGCCTCGCCGTGGGATCACAGCCCGCTGGACGTTGTGGCCTGGCACGGCAATTTCGCGCCCTGCAAATACGACCTGGCCCGCTTCAACACGATCGGCACGGTCAGTTTCGACCATCCCGACCCGTCGATCTTCACGGTGCTGACCTCGCCCAGCGAGATGCCCGGCACGGCCAATTGCGACTTCGTGATCTTTCCGCCGCGCTGGATGGTGGCCGAGCACACCTTCCGGCCGCCGTGGTTCCACCGCAACGTGATGAGCGAGTTCATGGGCCTGATCCACGGCGCCTATGACGCCAAGGCCGGCGGCTTCTCGCCCGGCGGGGCGTCCCTGCACAACGCCATGAGCGATCACGGCCCCGATCTGGCCAGTTATCAGGGCGCGGTGGCGGCCGAGCTGAAGCCGCACAAGATCGAGAATACCCTGGCCTTCATGTTCGAAAGCCGCTGGGTGATCCGGCCCACGCAATTGGCGCTGGAGCATTCGTCGCTTCAGGCGGACTATGACGCCTGCTGGTCGGGCTTTCCCAAGGCCGTCCTGCCAAAACCATAACGACAAAAGAGGAAGCGCCCATGAAGCTCGCGTCTCTCAAAGGCGGCCGTGACGGCCGGCTGGTGGTGGTCTCCAACGACCTGGCCTGGTTCACCGACGCGGCGACCATCGCCCCGACCCTGCAGGCGGCGCTGGATGACTGGGGACGCTGTGAGGCGCTTCTGCGCGGCCTGGCCGAAAGCCTGGAGCATGGCGGGGTCCCCAAGGAGCGCTTTCATGAGCACGAGGCCCTGAGCCCGTTGCCCCGCGCCTATCAGTGGCTGGACGGCAGCGCCTATGTGAACCACGTGCAGCTGGTGCGGCAGGCGCGCGGGGCTGAAATGCCCGAGACCTTCTGGACCGATCCCCTGATGTACCAGGGCGCGTCGGACGGCTTCCTGGCGCCGCGCGAGGACATCCCCCTGGCCGACGCCGCCTGGGGCTGCGACCTGGAAGCGGAGGTGGCGGTGATCGTCGGCGACGTGCCGCTGGGCGCCACCCGCGAGGAGGCCCTGGCGGCGATCCAGCTGGTGATGCTGTGCAATGACGTGTCCCTGCGCAACCTGATCCCGGCCGAACTGGCCAAGGGTTTCGGCTTCGTGCAGTCCAAGCCGGCCAGCGCCTTTTCGCCGGTCGCCGTGACCCCGGCCCTGCTGGGCGAGTCCTGGAAGGACGGCAAGCTGCACGGCGCCCTGCTGGTGTCGCTGGACGGCGACGATTTTGGCAAGGCCGACGCCGGGGTCGACATGACCTTCGATTTCGGGACCCTGGTGGCCCATGCCGCCAAGACCCGTCCGCTGTCGGCCGGCACGATCATCGGGTCGGGCACGGTCAGCAACCGGGGCGCCGACGGCGGGCCGGGCAAGCCGATCAGCGCCGGCGGGCTGGGCTATTCGTGCCTGGCCGAGCTGCGCACGGTCGAGACGATCCTGCACGGCGCCGCCAAGACCCCGTTTCTGCTGGCGGGGGACACCGTGCGGATCGAGATGAAGGACGCCAAGGGCCATTCGATCTTCGGGGCCATCGAACAGACGGTCGAGCGGGTTTGAGTCTGGACGGCGATCCGGTCGAGCCGGCAGGACGGGTCTGGGCCACGCGGGCCGGGATCGGTCTTGGCCCGCTGGACCTGATCGCCGACGGCAAGGCTCGCAATTACGTCCTGCAGGTCGGCGAGAACCGCTTCCACGGCTTCGTGGTCCGGCGAGGGGAGGCGGTGTTCGGCTATGTCGACCGTTGCCCGCATGCCGGCCTGCCGCTGGCCCAGACGCTGGATCAGTACATGACGCAGGACCGGGCGCTGATCGCCTGTTCCTGGCATGGGGCGCTGTTCGCGCCGGAGACAGGGACCTGCGTCGGCGGTCCCTGCGTGGGGCGCGGCCTGACGCCGTGGCCGGTGGCTGTGAGCGACGGGCGGGTGGTGACGCTTTAAAACTTGTCATCCCGGCCGCAGCGAAGCGGAGCGCCGGGACCCAGGGGCGACCGCGATGCGCCGGCCCCTGGGTCCCGGACAGCCTCTGCGAGGCTTCCGGGATGACAAGATTTAGGAGCGCTTCAAGCCTGGGCCACCGCCCGCTCCTTCATGTGCTTGACCATGCCGATGGCGGCCAGGGCGTAGTGCAGGGCGGCCCAGGCGTAGAAGCAGATCGAGATGATGATCCCCTGCTGGCTGGAATGGGCCAGGACCAGGCGGCAGTGGTCGGCCAGTTCTGCCGGCGAGCCCTTGGGCGCGACCCCGCCCGGGCAGCTGGCGGCGAAGCTGGCGGCGGTGTCGGGCAGTCCAAACGACCCGATTAGGCTGGAGACGATGCCGCCGCTGTTGGCGGTGTTGAAATTGTACTGGGCCAGATGGTCGATCAGCCAGCCGGTGAACACCGGCCCGCCGCCCAGGGCGATCAGGTTGAGGAAGAAGAACAGCAGGGCCGTGGCCGTGGCCCGGCGATGCGGCGCCACCGAGTTCTGCACCACGCCGAAAGTCGGGGCCAGATAGGTGTAGTGGAAGATCCCCGGGATCAGCAGGATCAGCGCCATGGTCTGCCAGGTGGTCTGCAGATAGGCCAGGATGTAGATCGGCGTGCAGATCGCCAGGCCTATGGCGGGCGTCAGGGCGTACCATTTGGCGCTCTTCTTGCCGGCCCAGTCGCCCAGAAATCCGCCGACCAGCGTGCCGATACCGGCCGAGAAGCCGGCCACGACCCCGGTGATCAGGCCCACCTGGGCATAGCCGAGGTCGAAATTGCGCACGAAGAACGAGGGCACGAAGGCGTTAGAGCCATAGGAGCCGAACGAGGCGATGGTCACCCCGATCATCATGTGCAGCACCGGCCACTTGCCAAACAGCGTCTTCATCACCGCGCCGATTTCCCTGAACTCGGTGGCGAGTGAAAAGGCTGGGGCCGGCGGGACGACGAGGTCCTCGGCTTCCAGCGGGTGTTCCTTGGCTTCGGAATGGCCGCGCGGCGGCTCCTTGATCACCAGCTTGACGATGACGGCCAGCAGGATGCCGGGCAGGCCGACAATGACGAAGGCCACGCGCCAGCTGAACTCCTGGGCCAGCCAGCCGCCGGCGATGGCGCCGAACATGGTGCCCAGCGGGATGCCGAACGAATAGATCGACAGGGCCGAGGCGCGCTGCTTGGGGGCGTAGTAGTCGCTGATCAGCGAGTGGCTGGGCGGCGAGCAGCCGGCCTCGCCGACCCCGACCCCGAAACGATACAGGGCCAACTGGGCGAAGCTGGCGGCCGAGCCGCAAAGCGCCGTGAAGCCCGACCAGACCACCAGCGACACCGAGATGATCGTCACCCGGTTCCAGCGCTCGGCCATACGGGCGATGGGGATGCCCAGCAACGTATAGAGCAGGGCGAAATAGAGGCCGCCCAGCAAACCCAGCTGGGTGTCGGTCAGCTGCAGGTCGACCTTGATGGCCTGACCGATGGTGGCGATGATTGTCCGGTCGATGAAATTGAAGGTGTAGGTGGCCAGCAAAAGGCCCAGTACGCCGGCCTTGTAGCCATTTGAATATAGCGGCTTCACACCGCCGGACGCCGTCGCGTCGACCATCCTGTCACTCCCTTCAAACATTTGTTCTAATTCTTGAGGCGACTGTAGACGTAAGGGAAGTCGGAAGGCCAGAGGGGATTTTGAGGCGTCCTTCGAGGCTGCGTCGGACACGGCCTGGCGGCCTCGCGCGGGAGCCGCCGAAGGGATGGAAAGGGTCGCGGAGCGTCCGGACCACGTCCGGATGAGAGATAGAGAATACCGTTTCGACGAAGCCGTCCGCTCCGCGTGACCGTTATCCGAAAGCGCTTCCGACTCGGCGATATTAGCGCCTCCTCATCCACGCCTCCGACGGGCAGGCGGGAGAGCGACTCCCACCTGGACCGCGAACCTTTCAGCCCGCCTGCCGCTCGCTCGACCCTCGTGGCCACGTCGTTTCTGTGTTCCAGGGCCGACCGCCGCCAGAGACCACGAGGTTGACGGCCCGGAGCGCAAAGCCCTCCTCCCGCCATCGATTGAGCTGCCCGCTCGATCACCCCCCGCCGCCGCAATGGTCGCTGGCCTTGCGCCCTTCCCGTGCGGCGAGGTGGGAGCATTATGCGCCAGGTTTTCAGGGGGCTGCGTCGATTGTCTGGACGCCCGTGTCGGCGCCCAGGAGCGTGACGCTCAAAAAAGCCCGTCATCCCGGGACTTGTATGCGAGGGCTCGTGATCTCCCCCCTTCGGGGGCAGGGCTATCGCATATGGATTTGGAGTCGATTTTTTAGGTCGAAGCGGATTCTGAAGGGCGTCTTCTGTTGTGTGGAGACGGCGCGGTGGAGACGTTTTCGAGCTTTTTTTCGGAAGTTGAAGATCCTCGGGCGGGCAATGCCCGGCACGATCTGCTGGAGCTGATGTTCGTGTCGCTGGCGGCGCTGCTGTGCGGAGCCGAGGACTGCACCGACATGGCCTTGTTCGCGCGCGCCAAGCTTGATTGCCTGCGTCAGGTTCTGAAGCTGGAGCATGGTCCGCCCAGCCACGACACCTTCAGTCGGGTGTTCCGCCACCTTGAGCCCGAACCCTTCGAGGCGGCCTTCGCCAAGTTCACGGCCGCCTTCGCCGGGGCTCTGAAGGGCGTGGTGGCCATCGACGGCAAGGCGCTGCGCGGGGCCTATGAGCGCGGGCGCAAGGCCACGCCACTGCATCTGGTCAATGTCTGGGCCGTCGAAGCTCGACTGGTCATCGGCCAGCGCCTGGCGCCGGGCCGTAACGAGGTGCTGGGAGCCCAGCAGGCCCTGGCCCTGTTGGATCTTCAGGGCTGCATCGTCACCGCCGACGCCCTGCATTGCCGCAGGGACACCGCTCAGGCCATCCTCGACGCTGGCGCCGACTATGCCCTGGCGCTGAAGGCCAACCAGCCCAAGCTGCTGGCCCAGGCTCAAGTCCTGACCCAGGCCGCCGACGCCGCTTGCGGCGCCGTCGATGGGCCTGAACGCGCCCACGACCGGCTTGAGGGCCGCACCGCCATCGTCGTTGCGGCGACAGATATGGACTTTCCTGGCCTGGCCGCTGTCGCTCGCGTCGAGACCCGCCGAAAGCCAACTGATCAGCCTCAGGATACCATCGTACGCTGGTTCCTGCTCTCGACTCCACTGTCCCCCCAAAGGGTGCTGCAGGTCGCCCGAGCCCACTGGACCATCGAGAACCAACTCCACTGGGTCCTCGATGTCGCCCTCGATGAAGACGCCTCCCGAAGCCGAAAGGACCATGCCCCCCAGAACCTCGCCCTCCTGCGAAAACTCGCTCTCAACACCCTCAGGCAGCACCCCGACAAGGGCTCCATAAAGGGAAAGATCAAGCGCGCCGGCTGGGACGACACCTTCCTCTTCTCCCTACTCGGCCATATGCGATAGCCCTGCCCTCCGGGGGGAGGGCTATCGCCTATGGATCTGGCGCTAAAAGGCCCAGGAAGGCAAGATTTTTGAGTTTGTTAAAGGCTTGTGTCCGTCAGCAACCCATAGGCGATAACCCTGCCCTTCAGGGGGAGGATTTGCGCAGCCAATCCCCGTTCGTTCGCGGGGATAGGCTACCCCACCATCTCCTCGCGGATGGTCTTGCGGGCGGTCCAGAACAGGCCGAACGCCACCACGCCCAGCGAGGCCGACAGGATCAGCGCCCAGCGCACGCCCTCGGCCTCGCCCAGTCCGCCGGGCCCGGCCAGCACGTCGCTGAGCAGGCCCACGGCCACGGGGCCGATGCCCAGGCCGATCAGGTTGATGGTCAGTAGCAGCACCGCCGAGGCCGTGGCCCGCATGTGGGGTTCGACGATGCTCTGGGCCGTGGCGTAGACCGGGCCGTACCAGAGCGTGGCGAGCAGGGCGTTGATCGCCAGCAAACCGATGGCGGCCATCGGGGCGTCCAGGCTCACAGCGGTGATGAAGATCGGAATGGTGAGCAGCGAAGCGATGGCCGGCACGGTCACATAGGCCCGTAGGTCTCGCGCGCCCAGCCGGTCAGCCAGCAGCCCGCCCAGCCAGGCCCCGACCACCCCGGCCGTGCCGCCGATCAGGCCCAGGGCCAGGCCCAGGAAACCGGCCGACTTCAGGCCAAAGTTCGCGGCCAGCTGGGCGAGCTCCGGTCCGTGATTGCGGAAGAAGAACGAGGCGATGAACGGCGCGTAGCCATAGCCGATAAAGGCCTTGATCGAGGCCGCCAGGGCCACCAGCCAGAAGGTCTTCTTGGTGGCCAGCACCGCCAGGGCGGCGGCGAAACTGATCTGCGAGGCGGCGCGCGCGGCGATGTCGGCGGCCAGCTGGCGCCGCGGTTCGATCAGGGTGAAGGCGGCGATCAGGGCGAAGATCACCCCCGGCGCGCCGGCCACCATGAAGGCCACCCGCCAGCCATGGGCGTCGGCGACGAGGCCACCCATGGCCATGCCGACCAGGGTGCCCAGCGGCGTGCCGATCGAATAGAAGGCGATGGCGCTGGCCCGCTTTTCCTTGGGCACATAGTCGGTGATCAGCGAGTGGGCGGGCGGCGTGCAGCCGGCCTCGCCGACCCCCACGCCGATGCGCGCCAGGATCAACTGCCAGAAGTTCTGGGTGAAGCCGCACAGCACCGTGAAGCCGCTCCACACCGCCACCGACACGCCGATGATCATCGGCCGGTTCTTGGTTTCGGCCAGACGGGCGATCGGAATGCCCAGCACGGTGTAGAAGATCGCGAAGGCCAGCCCGGTCATCATGCCCAGCTGCCAGTCGGCCAAACCGAGGTCGCGCTTGATCGGCTCGGCCAGGATATTGACCACCTGCCGGTCCAGGAAGTTCAGGGTGTAGATGATCAGCAGCACCCAGAGGGCGTAGCGGCGATAGCCGGTCGAGACGGGGTTGATAACCGGCGACGGTGTGGCCGTTTCCGCCATGGACGCGCTCCCTCGAACAGTTGTTCTAATTATTGTCGCCACCTTAGACGCAGGCTAATCGGAATGGCTACCCGCCATCTGCCCCTAGGGAAAACGCGTCATGGAAATCGTTATCGGCACCCGGAAATGGTCAAGCTGGTCGATGCGCCCCTGGCTGGCGCTGAAGCGCACCGGCGCCCCGTTCACCGAAACCCTGATCCAGCTGCGCCAGGTCGGGCTGTCGGAAGAGATCGGCAAGCACTCGCCCAGCAAGCTGGTGCCGGTGCTGAAGGACGGCGACCTGGTGCTGTGGGACTCGCTGGCGATCTGCGAATATCTGGCCGAGGTCTATCCAGACGCCGGGTTGTGGCCGAAGGACAAGGCCCTGCGCGCCCTGGGCCGCTCGGCGGCGGCCGAGATGCATTCGGGCTTCGGCGCCCTGCGCACCGAATGCCCGATGGCGCTGGAAACCCGCGACAAGGTCATCGACCTGTCCGAGGCGGCCCGAAAGGACATCGGCAAGATCGTCGAGCGCTGGAACCAGCTGCTGGAGCGCTCCGGCGGACCGTTCCTGGTGGGCGAGTGGTCGATCGCTGACGCGTTCTACACGCCCGTGGCGACGCGCTTCCGTACCTACGGGATCAAGCTGTCCGACTATGGCGACGCCGGCGCGGCGGGGGCCTATTGCGAGCGACTGCTGGAGACGCCGGACTATCTGCAGTGGGAAGCCGAAGCCTTGGCGGGGGAGGGGTAGGCCGCGCCGACGATCCGGCCGCCCATTCCGCCTCGCGGCCAAGGCGGGCGGATCATCGCTCCCGCAGGAGCGCCGTCAGGGTGCCGTCCGACTCCAGAATGACGGCCGAGGCGCGGGCGAATTCCGAGCCGCCGGCGTCGCGGATCGCCGACATCACCTCATCTGGCGTGATGCGCTCGCGTTTCATGACCTCGTGCAGCAAGGCGCCGTCCCTGAGCAGGAGCGAGGGCTCCGACTTCATCAGACGGTCGAACGGTTCGCTCCGGACCGATGTCCAGGTGACCGCCAGTTGCAGGCCGACCAGCAGAGCCAGGGCGACGACCCCCTCTGCGAGACTGACGTCCTTGGAGGTGAGAATAGAGGCGAAGGTGGAGCCCAGCGCGATGGTGATGACAAAATCGAATGCGTTCAGCTTGGACAGCGTCCGCTTACCCGACACCCTCAGCAGCACCACAAGCGCGACATAGGCCGCGGCGCCGATGACCAGCACCCGGCCGATATCGCTCCAATTGCTAAACAGCGCGCCGTTCATCCCAAGCTCCCTCTGTGAGGGAACGCGTCCAGGGAGGGGCGGTTCACCCGCTCTCGGCTGCGCCCCATCGCCCCCGTTCACAATTAACAGGGATTCACCACGCCTCGCGACCCGGCCTTAACCAAGGGCCTGCATTCTTGTCTCGAAACGGGATGGGAAGCAGTCATGGCGCAGCACGTCGAAACCCTGGTGATCGGCGCAGGCCCCGCGGGCCTCACCACCGCTTACACCCTGGCCAAGGCCGGGCGGGGCGTGACGGTGCTGGAGATGGACCCGGTCTATGTCGGCGGCATCAGCCGCACGGTCGACTACAAGGGCTTCAAGTTCGACATCGGCGGCCACCGCTTCTTCTCGAAGAGCAAAGAGGTGGTCGATCTCTGGAACGAGATCCTGCCCGACGACTTCATCGACCGGCCGCGCCTGTCGCGCATCTATTATCGCGAAAAGTTCTACGCCTATCCGCTGAAGGCCTTCGAGGCCCTGGCCAATCTGGGCGTCTGGACCGCGACCAAGTGCATGGCCTCGTTCGGCTGGGCCAAGCTGAACCCGATCGAAAGCCCGACCACCTTCCACCAGTGGGTGCGCAACCAGTTCGGCGAAAAGCTGTTCTCGATCTTCTTCAAGACCTACACCGAGAAGGTGTGGGGCATGAGCTGCGACGAGATCTCGGCCGACTGGGCCAGTCAGCGCATCAAGGGCCTGGACCTGGCCGCCGCCATCCTCGACGGCGTCAAGCGCTCGCTGGGGATCCGTCCCAAGGCCGGTGCGGAGGGCGCGCCCAAGACCCTGATCGAGAGCTTCCGCTATCCCCGCAAGGGCCCCGGCATGATGTGGGAGGCCTGCGCGGCCAAGGTCGCCGAGCAGGGCGGCGAAGTGCTGATGGGCCGCAAGGTCGACGGCCTGCACTATGACAAGATCGCCAAGCTCTGGACCGTCAGCGTCACGACCGCCGACGGCAAGGCCGAGATCTATACCGCCGACGACGTGGTCTCCTCGGCCCCGATCCGCGAGCTGATGAGCGCGATTTCCCCCGCTCCGATCAGCCTGTTCCACGCCGGCGAGCTGATGTATCGCGACTTCATCACCGTGGTGCTGATCGGCAAGCCGCAGAAGGAACTGCCCGACAACTGGATCTATATCCACGATCCGTCGGTGAAGGTGGGCCGGGTGCAGAACTTCCGCTCGTGGTCGCCCGAGATGATCCCCGACGGCGTCTCGACCTGCCTGGGTCTGGAATATTTCTGCTTCGAGGGCGACGGCTTGTGGACGTCCAGAGATGAGGATCTGGTCGCCCAGGCCAAGCAGGAGATCGCCAAGATCGGCCTGATGAACCCCGACGAGGTCTATGACGCCTGCGTGGTGCGCCAGCACAAGGCCTATCCCGTCTATGACGACGCCTATGCCGAGCACATCAAGATGATCCGCCTGGACCTGAAGATGCACTTCCCGGGCCTGCACCTGGTGGGCCGCAACGGCATGCACAAATACAACAATCAGGACCACGCCATGATGACCGGCCTGCTGACGGCCGAGAACATCATCGCCGGCGAGACCCTTCACGACGTCTGGGACGTCAATGAAGACGCCGAATATGGCGAGGCCGGCGTCTCGGGGGCCCGCGAGGCCCTGCGCAGCGAACGCGCTGTGCCGCAGAAGGTCGCCGCCTAGGATGTCGACCCCGGTTCGGCTTTGGGTTCGGCTCCGGGAACGCCTGCCGGCGGGCCTGCGCGAGCTGGGCCTCTACGGCCTGGCCAGCGCCGCCGCCCTGGCGGTGGACTGGGGCCTGCTGCTGGCCCTGACCGGCGCGGGCCTGGACTATAGGATCGCCACGGCCATCGGCTTTACCGCCGGCATCGCCGTGACCTATGGCCTGAGCGTCTCGGTGGTGTTCCGCAACCGCGCGATCGCTGATCGGCGGCGGGAGTTCGCCGGCTTTCTGGCGGTCGGGATCGCCGGTCTGGCGCTGACCCAGGTGCTGATGGCTCTGTGGGTCGAGCGCCTGCACATGGCTCCGAGTCTGGCCAAGATCCCGACGGCGGGTCTGGTGTTCGGGTTCAATTTCCTTGTCAGGCGCGCGCTGCTGTTTCGTGCGCCCACAAGCGCGTCATGAAGGCGCTGCAGCGACTTTCCGGTCGCTGGCTGGGGTTGCTGGCGGCCTTCAGTCTGTTCATGCTCAGCCGCCCCTATCAGGGCGTGCGGCATGACGGTCGGCTGTATGTCGGCGACGCGCTGGCCAAGCTGGATCCGGGCGGCATCGGCCGCGATCTGATGTTCGCCCATGACGGTCAGTTTGGCTTCAGCCTCTATACGCCGCTGCTCAGCCGCCTGATCGCGGCGATGGGCCTGTCGAACGCTTCAATGATGGTCGTCGCCGTGAGCCTCTGCCTGTGGTTCGCGGCGCTGGCGCTGTTGGTCGAGCGGCTGGTTGCGGATCGGCCGCCCGCCATCCGCTGGGCGGTGATGATCTTCGCGATCGTCCTGCCGCCTTACTATGGACCCTTGAGCGCGCTCAGCTTTGGCGAACCCTTCGTTACGCCGCGCATCCTGGCCGAGGCGGCCGGCATGGCCGGCATGGCGGCCTATCTGGTCAATCGCCGTCTTCTGGCCTTCGCCCTGTATGCGCTGGGCATGGTCTTCCATCCCATCATGGGTCTTTGCGGCCTGGCGGTGGTCTATTTCGCGCTATGCTTGGAGGACCGTCGCTGGCTTTGGCTGGGCGGCGCCGGCGCGACGGTGGTGTTGCTGGCGGCTCTGCTGAAGCTGCCCGTCGCCGATCGTCTGTTGGTGGCGATGGACCCCGAGTGGCTGAGTCTTGTGAAGACCCGCAGCCCGATCGTGTTTGTCGAGCGTTGGCCGGCGGAGGCCTGGGCTCGCCTGGCCGTACAACTGGCCACCCTGATCGTCGGCGCCGGTCTGCTTCAGGGGAGGGCGCGATGGCTGGTGCTGGGCGCTCTGATCGCCGGCGTGTTTGGCGTGGTCGTCACCGCCGGGCTGGGTGACGGGCTGTCGCGGGTTCTGGTGCTGCAATTGCAGACCTGGCGGATGCTGGACGGCATGGCCTTGTTGGCCTGCTGTTGCCTGGCTCTGGCGGTGATCGAACTGCCCAGGCGCGGCGCATGGGGGCTTGCGACCCTTGCGGTGCTGATCTGGGGCTGGCTGTTCATCAACTTGGGCGCGGTCAGCTTTTTCACGGCGCTTGTCGCTGTGGTCATGAGCGGTCTCCGCGACCGGGTGACGCTCAGCCGCCCGGATCGGGTCTCGCAAGGGGCCTTGGCGCTGATTGGCGTGGCCCTGGTGATCTATCTGGCTATGTGCGGCGCGGCCTTCGCGGGGCTATTGGCCGCCTTGCCCCCGTCGAGCCCGTTCAGCATGGGCCTTGTGTGGAAAAGCGGTGCGCCGGGCGTGATGATCGCGCTTGGCGTTGGACTATGGCGGGCAAGGGACTGGGGTCCAGTGCGCCCCGCCGCGGCGCTGGTCGCAACGCTGATCCTGACGGGGTTTGCGACGGCGTTGTGGGATGACCGCACCGACTATGTGAAATTTCGCGACAGAGGGCCTGATGCGCACCTGAAGGCCATCATGGCGTCACGCCAAGGCGACGTGCTTTGGCTCTCGGGCGACATGGAGCCCTGGGTCCTGACCGGACGCCCAAGCTGGGCCAGCAAGATCCAGAGTTCGGGCGTTGTCTTTTCGCGCAGCCTGTCAATGTCGTTGAGGGCCAGGGTGGACCGGCTGATGGCTATCGGTCTGGTGGGGGCTGACTGGCTGGATCCCCTGACGGCCTCGACATCCTTGCCCGGTTTGCCGACGCCGGACAGTTTGGCCCCGTTCTGTGCGGCGAAGGATGCGCCGGCTTGGATCGTATGGCCGCAGTTCGGGGCTACGCGCCTGGATCCTGCGCTAAAGGCCGTTGATTGGAGCTCGCCGGCGCCGTTTACCGCCATTCTGGTTGGACCGGACGGCGCGAGCGGAGTCGCGACCGATCGCTACGCCGTGATACCCTGCGCCGAGCCCTGAGCGACCTCGTCTCGACGATCGCTCATCGCTAAGGGGGTTCGGAGCGATCGGGCGCTCCAGCACACCATGTGCACGAACAGGTCGATCAGGCCGATGGTGGCCAGCAAAGCGAAAAGTCCGGAAATCAGGACGATAACGGGTGTCATTGGAGTTCTCCCACAGCGCAAAATAAGCGTGGAAGAACGGCTTTGGTTCCTGTCTGGTAGCGCTCTGGCGCGACGCATTGTCACGCCAAGTCTTGACAACGTTGTCACGCATCGAAGGAATGCGCTCGCTTCGGTGAAGACGGGGCCCGCGAAGACGGACAGGGAGTGAAAGAATGACAGGCAAGGGTATCGGCGCGCCCGGGGTGGACGCGTCTGTAAACGGGCTGGCGGGTCGCCGGTCGCAGCGGAACGAGGGCTGATCGATGGTCGACACCGCGATCCCCACCAAGAAGGCCGGCGGCTTTGGACTGGCCGTGGTCTATGTGACCTGCCTGTTCTTCATCTGGGCCCTGGTCACCAACCTGCTCGATCCCCTGCTGAAGACCATGAAGACGGTCTTCACACTGACCCCCGTCGAAGCCAACCTGACCGGTTTCGCCTTCTTCATCGCCTATGGCGTGATGTCGCTGCCCTCGGCGGCGTTCCTGTCCAAACTCGGCTATGCCAAGTCGGTCATGGTCGGCCTGGGCGGTATTGTCGCCGGCTGCTTCATCGCCATCGCCGCCGCCAAGCTGCACACCTTCGGTGTTTTCCTGGTGGGGCTGTTCGTGATGGCCTCGGGCGTCACCCTGCTGCAAGTCGCCGCCAATCCCCTGATCGCCTCGATGGGCAAGCCGGAGGATTCGTCCTTCCGCCTGAACCTGTCCCAGGCCTTCAACTCGCTGGGCGCGGCCTGCGGACTGTGGTTCGGCGCCAACTTCCTGCTCAAGGGCGACATCTTCAAGCCTGAGGTCGTGATCACCGACGCCCTGCGCGAACAGGCTCTGGGCTTCGTTTCCAACGTCTATCTGGCCATCGGCGTGGGCCTGGCCCTGTTTATCGTCGCGATCTATATGGTCCGCCACAAGATCACCGAGGCGGCGCCCAAGACCGGTCATCTGGTCAGCCCGTTCTCGGCCCTGACGTCGAAATGGGCCAATCTGGGCGCGATCGGCATCTTCCTCTATGTCGGCGCCGAGGTGGCGATCTCGCTGAACCTGCTGCTGTTCATCGAGCAATCGCACGTTCTGAACATCCCGGCCGAACAGGCCGGCAAGCTGACCACCTTCTACATGCTGTTCGCCATGATCGGCCGCTTCGGTGGTTCGGCCCTGCTGAAGAGCGTGAAGGACTACGTGCTGCTGACGGTCGTGGCTCTGGGCGCAATCGCCCTGTGCCTGGTCGTGATCCTCACCAAGGACATGAGCCCGTCGACGCATACGGGCGTGCTGAACCTGCTGATTGCCCAGGCTCCGCTGACCAGCGGCCTGATCCCGGCCTTTGCAGCTTTGCTGATCGGCCTTTTCAACTCGATCATGTTCCCAACCATCTTCACCCTGACCCTGCAGCGCTCCACCGCCCCGACGTCGGCGACCTCGGGCCTGCTGTGCATGGCGATCGTTGGCGGCGCCTTCCTGCCGCTGGTTTTCGCCTCGATCGAGCAGGCGACGGGCTCCAAGGCCTTGGCCTTCGCGGCGCCGCTGCTCTGCTACGTCTATGTCCTGTGGTTCTCGTTCGCGGCAAAGAAGGCCCCGACCCACGAGATCACTGAAGCGGTCGCCGGCGGCCACTAGCGGCCACGCATCGGTTCCAAGAACCAGAAGACCCGCCGGCGCTCTTGCTCCGGTGGGTTTTTTCTTGGCCGGCGCGATGATCTTGCAGCCTCGTCGCGCAAGGGTAGGCGATTAGTTTTGCTATACCCCACCTCGGGAAAAGCTTGCTGGAACTTCCCACCTGAAAGCACGACATTGGCGTCTAGATGCAGTTTCAGGAATGATCATGGCCGCCGCTCCCACCAAGACCCGCTTCATCAGCGGCTTCGGCTTCCAGGTGCTGGCCGCTATGGTCATCGGTCTGGGCCTGGGTCTGCTGGCCCGGGAGCTGGGACCGGACAAGGGGCAGGCGGGTTATGTCCTGGCCGAGATCCTGCGGCAGGTCGGCTCGATCTTCGTGCAACTGCTGCGCACCCTGGTGCCGCCGCTGGTGTTCACGGCCATCGTCGCCAGCATCGCCAATCTGGCGCAATTGCAGAACGCCGCGCGCCTCGTCTGGCGCACCCTCTTCTGGTTTGCCCTCACAGCTCTGATCGCCGTGCTGATTGGCATCACCCTGGGCCTGGTCCTGCAGCCGGGTCTGCACACCACGGTCGCCGCAGCCCAGGCGCATGCGCCCAAGACCACCGGTTCTTGGCTCGATTTTCTCACGGGGTTCGTTCCCTCCAATGTCCTGGGCCTGACCGCCGGGACCACGATTGACGCTACCGGCGCGGCCAAGACCACGCTGTCCTTCAACGTCCTCCAGATCCTGGTCATCGCCCTGGTCACCGGCGTCGCGGCCCTGAAGGCCGGCGAGGCGGCCAAGGGCTTCCTGGCTCTCAACGCCTCGGCCCTGGTGGTGGTGCGCAAGGTGCTGTCCTGGGTGATCCGGTTGACGCCGATCGGCACCATCGGCCTGCTGGGAACTGCGGTGGCGCAGTATGGCTGGACCACCCTGGGCCAGCTGGGGGCCTTTACGGGCGCGATCTATATCGGCCTGGCCCTGGTTTTGCTGGTGGTTTATCCGAGCCTTCTGGCCCTGAACGGCCTCAATCCCCTGAAGTTTTTCGCCGGCGCCTGGCCCGCGATCCAGCTGGGCTTCGTGTCGCGCTCCTCGGTGGGAACCCTGCCGGTGACCCAGGCTGCGGCCGAGCAGAGCCTGGGCGTGCCGCACGCCTATGCGGCCTTCGCCGTGCCCCTGGCCGCGACCACCAAGATGGACGGCTGCGCGGCCATCTATCCGGCGATCTCAGCGATTTTCGTGGCCCAGTTCTTTGGCCTGCACCTGGGTCTGTCAGACTACTTCCTGATCGTTTTCGTCTCGGTGATCGGCTCGGCCGCCACCGCGGGCCTGACCGGCGCGGTGGTGATGCTGACCCTGACCCTGTCCACCCTGGGCCTGCCGCTGGAGGGCGTTGGGCTGCTGCTGGCCATTGACCCCATCCTCGACATGGGCCGCACGGCGGTGAACGTCGCCGGCCAGGCCCTGGTCCCGACCCTGGTGGCCAAGCAGGAGGGGATCTTGGATCTGGAGGTCTATAATGCGGGCCACAACCCCTCGGATGCTCTGGCGACAGCGGCGGAATAGTCTCGGGTCTCTCCGGAAAGCCGGGACCAGGATCCCGCCTGAGTATCTGGAAATGATGCGCCTGCCGAGCTCGTCAGGAGGACCAGATTCTCGGGGTTCGATCCTGGGCCTGGCCTTCGCCGGGAAAAGCCGAGAGGCGCTGGAAGGGCGCGAGACCCCATCGCGATGAACCACACAGGCGAGCGCGGTTGCGCCTTTGGCCTTTAGCGGCGAGTTTGCCGCCGTCAGGCGGATAAAGGGAATCGATGGTGTCGAAGGCGAGTGAAGGCGGCCGCTCCGGGCCGAGCCGTCGGTCCATGCTCGCCAGCGCGGCGGCCTTTGCCGGGTTTGCCGTTATTGCTCCCAAGCGCGCGGTCGCCAGCGGTTCCGAGCGCGTCGAAGCGCTGCTGGCCCAGATGACCCTCGAGGAAAAGGCCGGGCAGCTCAGCTGTTTCGCCGACATGATCCGGCCGCCGATCGCCGACATGAATCCGCTGGTCAATATCCGCAACGCCCAGACCCTGATGGCCGAGATTCAGGCTGGCCGCATCGGTGTGCTGATGAACGGCGTCGGCACGGCCGGGGCGCTGCAGGCCCAGAAGGCGGCGGTCGAGGGCTCGCGTCTGAAGATCCCGCTGCTGTTCGCCGCCGACGTGGTTCACGGTTTCCGCACGGTGTTCCCGATCCCTCTGGCGGAGTCAGGCAGTTTCGATCCGCGGCTGGCTGAGCGCACCGCGCGCGGCGCAGCCTCCGAGGCCAGCGCCTCCGGGCTGCACTGGACCTTCGCTCCGATGGTCGATGTGGCCCGTGACCAGCGCTGGGGCCGGGTAGCCGAGGGCGCCGGCGAGGACGTCTATCTGGGCGAGGTCATGGCCGCCGCCCGGGTGCGCGGCTTCCAGGGCAAGGATCTGAAGGCCGAAGACAGTCTGCTGGCCACGCCCAAGCACTTCGCCGCCTATGGCGCGGTGACGGCGGGGCTGGAGTACAATTCGGTCGAGATTTCCGAAGCGACCCTTCGCGAAGTGCATCTGCCGCCGTTCCAGGCCGCATTCGCCGCCGGGGCGATGACCACGATGTCGGCTTTCAATGACATCAACGGCGTGCCCGCCAGCGCCAACAAGCGCCTGCTCACCGACCTCCTGCGCGGCGAATGGGGCTTCAAGGGCGTGGTGATCTCTGACTACACCGCCGACCAGGAACTGGTCGCCCACGGCTATGCCCAGGATGATCGCGACGCTGCGCGCCTGGCCATACTGGCGGGCGTCGATATCAGCATGCAGAGCGGCCTCTATCTGCGCTATCTGCCGGAACTGGTCGCGTCGGGCGCTGTGCCTCTGGCGGTGGTGGACGCCTCGGTGCGCCGGGTTCTGGCGCTGAAGGAGGCCATTGGTCTCTTCGACAATCCCTATCGATCGATCAACGCCAAGGTCGAGGCCATGCGCACGGCGACGCCGACCTTGCGCCAACTCAGTCGCGAAGCCGGCGGGCGTTCGATCGTTCTGTTGCGCAATGAGGGCGCGATCCTGCCGCTGCCGACGGCGGGCAAGCGCCTGGCGCTGATCGGACCGTTCGCCGAGGACCGCGACAATGTGCTGGGCGCGTGGGGCGGCTTTTTTGCCGATCGGCGCCTGAATGTCGATTTGGCCACCGGCATTCGCGCCGCTCTCGACAATCCGGGCGCATTGATCGTGGAGCGCGGCTGCGAGGTGGAGACCACGCTGGCCGGTGGTTTCGAGCGCGCCGTGGCCGCTGCGCAGGCCGCCGACATCGTGCTTCTGGCCATTGGCGAGAGCCAGGACATGACGGGCGAGGCCAAGTCGCGCACCGACATCCGCATTCCGGCCGTCCAGCAGCGCCTGGCCGAGGCCATTGCTGCGACCGGCAAGCCCGTCGTCATACTGCTGCGTCATGGCCGCGCCATCGCCCTGGAAGGGGTGGTTCGCGACGCCCGGGCCATTCTGGCGACCTGGTTCCTCGGCAGCGAGATGGGCAACGCCGTCGCCGATGTGCTGTTCGGTAAGGTCAATCCTTCGGCGCGCCTGCCGGTGAGTTTCCCGCAGGAGAGTGGCCAGGAGCCGTTCTTCTACAATGGCCGCGCCACAGGGCGCCCGGCGCCGGCTGATCCCAACAGCCAGGAATACAAGTCACGCTGGCGGTCGATCCGCAACGAGGCGCTGTACCCGTTTGGCTTTGGCCTCGGTTACAGCAGCTTCGCGCTCAGCGATCTGAAACTCAGCGCCACACGCCTGGCCTGGAACGACACGCTCCACCTGACCGCCAAGCTCACCAATACAGGTCAGGCCCATGGCGAGCATGTCGTCCAGCTCTATATCCGTGACCGGGTCGCCAGTCGCACCCGACCGGTTCGCGAGCTGAAGGGCTTCCAGCGCGTCGCGCTCGCGCCGGGCGCCAGCCATGAGGTGCGCTTTGAGCTGAAGCGCGAGAACCTGATGTTCATCGGCGACGACGACCATTGGCGCGCGGAGCCGGGTCTGTTCGATGTCTGGGTGGCCCATTCGTCGATCGACGGACTGACGGCGCAGTTTGAACTTCTGGCGGGTTAGGGGCAGGGCTGCCGCCCGTTTCAACGATGTCGGCTGCGCGCTGGGCAGGGCAAGCCAAAGGACGCGTTCTGCGCGATCTGGCTGGCCTTGATTGGTTCGTTCACGGTCAGAATTTCGCCCAGATCCTGGCGATTCGGCGAATCAGGTCTTGGCCTTCACCCTGTGTGGGGCTGGCTAGGCGAGGGGGCTCACTGCGGTGATTTCGGGGCTGTAACCTCTAGGGAGCGCCCAAGGGCGTGACGCGCCTCGCTTTGCGGCGAGATGCAAAGATTTGAAATTACAGGCACTTAAAGAAGATTTGGCAAAGGTCGTCTTCGCCTGGCGGCGCGTTCTTCGAGATTTGTATGCTGCGTCCGCATGTCCCGTTGAAACCTATTAGAAAGAAAATAAGGTTACCGGAATTCAACCCTTAATGGGGCTGAGTCGTCACACGCGTGTGTAGAGCGCATCTACCGAAGAGTTAAGTGTGCGTGCTCCCTGCACGGACCCCGCTTAGGACACTTGAATGTCGATCTCGAGCCTCTCCGCCGCTCAAATCTCGGCCCTCCCGGCAAGCGCGATCCAGGCGCTTACGACGACAGACATTCAGGCCCTCAGCGCCTCCCAGATCGGGGCGATCAACGCCAGCGGCATCGAGGTCCTTGCCGACACCCAGGTCGCGGCGCTCAGCGCGACCCAGATCAAGGCGCTCACGGCCACCCAGATCCCCAGGTTCGCGCCGAATGTCGTCTTCGACGTCAGCCAACTGACCACGCTCAGCGGTCAGCAGGTCTCGGCCCTGACGTCCACCCAGCTGGCCGCCCTGGATACGTCTCATATCGGAGCCCTGAGCTCGGCGCAGATTGGCGTCCTTTCAGCCACCAATTTCTCCAGCCTCGTCGACACCCAGATCGGGGCTCTGTCCACCACCCAGATCAAGGGCGTAACCGCTACTCAGCTGAAGGGTCTGACCGCCACCGACATCGGCGAGTTGGGTGACACCCAACTCGCCGGCCTGTCCGTCATCCAACTGGCTTCGCTGTCTGGAACACAGGTTTCGGCCTTCGACGTCACCCAGGTGGCGGCGCTGTCGACGACCCAGATCAAGGGTCTGACGGCGCTGCAGCTCAAGGGGCTGTCGACCACCGATATTGGTGAGCTGTCGGAGACCCAGGTGGGCGCGCTATCGACCGCGCAGATCGGCGCTCTGGCTGGAACCCAGGTCTCGGCCCTGGCCGACACCCAGGTCGCGGCGCTGAGCGTGACCCAGGTCCGGGGCATCACGACCGCTCAGATCAAGAGTCTGTCGACGACCGATATCGCCAAGCTGGCCGACACCCAGGTGGGCGCTCTGACGACGGTGCAATTGACCGCCTTGTCGGCCACCAATGTCTCCTCGCTCGACGCGACCCAGACCGCGGCGCTCAGTGTAGCGCAGATCAAGACCCTGACGGCCACCCAGATCAAGGGGCTGAGCACCACCGACATCACCGAGCTTTCGGCCACCCAGGTGGGCGCTCTGACGGTGGCTCAGGTCGCGGTGCTCGACGCCACAAATCTGCAGACCCTCTCCACCACACAGGTTGAGGCGCTGAGCGCCTCTCAGGTGGGTGCGCTGTCGGCGACCAATTTCTCGGCCTTGGTCGATACCCAGGTTGCAGCCCTGTCGACCACGCAGATCAAGGGTCTGAAGACGGCGCAGTTGGCCGGCCTGACGACCACCGATATCGCCGAGCTGTCAGACACCCAGGTCGGTGCTCTTGAAGCCAGCCAGATCGCGGCGCTCAGCGCCACCAATTTCTCGGCCTTCGCCGACACCCAGGTCGCAGCCCTGAGCGCAACCCAGATCAAGGGTCTGACGGCGGGCCAATTGAAGGGGCTGAACACCACCAATATCGGCAACTTGGCCGATACCCAGGTGGCCGCCTTGTCCGCGGCCCAGATCGGCGCTCTGAGCGCGACGAATATCTCGGCCCTGGTCGACACGCAGGTGGCGGCTCTGACGGAGACCCAGATCAAGGGCCTGACCACCACTCAGATCAAGGGATTGTCGACAACAGACGTCGCCGAACTGTCGGCCACGCAGATCGGCGCACTCAAGGTCGACCAGCTCAAGGCGCTGTCGGAAACGAATATCTCCGCGCTTGTCGACACCCAGATCGCCGCCTTGGCTAATACCCAGGTCCAGGCTTTGAGCACGACGCAGCTCAAGGCCCTGACGACCACCGATATTGGCGAGCTGTCGGCGACCCAGATCGGTGCGCTGAGCACTGGCCAGATCGCGGCCCTGACGACGACCAATCTGCAAGGACTCTCCACCACCCAGATCGGCGCCCTGAGCACCAGTCAGATCGGCGCCCTTTCGGCGACCAATGTCCCGCTGCTGGCCGATACGCAGTTCGCGGCGCTGAACGAGACCCAGATCAAGGGCCTGACGGTCGCCCAGCTCAAGCAACTGACCGAGACCAATGTGGCGGCCCTGGCCGACACCCAAATCGGCGCGCTGTCGGCGGTCCAGATCGGCTCTTTGAGCGCGACGAACATTTCGGCGCTGGCCGACACCCAGGTCGCAGCCCTGACGGAGACCCAGATCAAGGGCCTGACGGCCAACCAATTGAAGGGTTTGACGACCACCGATATCGGTGAACTGGCCAGCACTCAGGTGGCCGCCTTTTCCGCGGCCCAGATCGGCGCTCTGAGCGCCACGAACATCTCGGCTCTGGTCGACACCCAGATGGCGGCCCTGACGACGACCCAGATCAAGGGTCTGACCACGACTCAGCTGAAAGACCTGACGACTTCGGCTGTCGCCGAGCTGGCCGACACCCAGATCGCCGCCCTGTCGACGGCGCAGCTGGCGGTGTTGAGCGCCACCAACATCTCCGCCCTGGCCGACACCCAGGTGGCGGCCCTGAGCGCCAGCCAGATCAAGGCGCTGACAGCGACGCAACTGAAGGGACTGAACGCCACCGATATTGGTGAGCTGTCGGAAACCCAGGTGGGCGCTCTGACCACGGGTCAGATCGCGGCGCTGGACACCACCAACCTGCAGGCTCTGTCGACCACCCAGGTCGGCGCCCTGAGCGCGACACAGATCGCCGCCGTCGCGGCGACCAATGTCCCTCTGCTGGCCGATACGCAGTTCGCGGCCCTGAACGAGACCCAGATCAAGGGCCTGACGGTCGCTCAGCTCAAGCAACTGACCGAGACCAATGTGGCGGCCCTGGCCGACACCCAGATCAGCGCGTTGTCGGCGGTCCAGCTTGGCGCCCTGAGCGCAACGAATATCTCGGCCCTGGTCGACACCCAGGTCGCAGCCCTGACGACGACCCAGATTAAGGGCCTGACGGCCAGCCAACTGAAGGGCTTGACGACCACCGACATCGGCGAGCTGACCGGCACCCAGGTGGCCGCCTTGTCCGCAGCGCAACTGACGTCGCTGAGCGCCACCAACGTCTCGGCGCTGGTCGACACCCAGGTGGCGGCCCTGACGACGACCCAGATCAAGGGTCTGAGCGCGACCCAGCTGAAGGAGCTGACGACCACCGACATTGGCGAACTGGCCGACACCCAGATCGCCGCCCTGTCGACGGTGCAGCTGGCGGCGCTGAGCGCCACCAACATCTCGGCCCTGGTCGACACCCAGGTGGCGGCCCTGAGCGCCAGCCAGATCAAGGGGTTGACGGCGACGCAACTGAAGGGGCTGGACGCCACCGATATTGGTGAGCTGTCGGAGACCCAGGTGGGCGCGCTGACCACGTTGCAGATTGCGGCGCTGGACACCACCAACCTGCAGGCCCTGAGTGAAACCCAGGTCGGCGCCCTGAGCGCGGCGCAGATCGGCGCTGTCGCGACGACCAATATCCCGCTGCTGGCCGACACCCAGTTCGCGGCCCTGAACGAGACCCAGATCAAGGGCCTGACGGTCGCCCAGCTCAAGCAACTGACCGAGACCAATGTGGCGGCCCTGGCCGACACCCAGATCGGCGCGCTGTCGGCGGTCCAGATCGGCGCCCTGAGCGCGACGAATATCTCGGCCCTGGTCGACACCCAGGTCGCAGCCCTGACGACGACCCAGATTAAGGGCCTGACGGCCAGCCAACTGAAGGGCTTGACGACCACCGACATCGGCGAGCTGGCCGGCACCCAGGTGGCCGCCTTGTCCGCAGCTCAGCTGACATCGCTGAGCGGCACCAACATCTCGGCCCTGGTCGACACCCAGGCGGCGGCCCTGACGACGACCCAGATCAAGGGCCTGAGCGCGACCCAGCTGAAGGAGCTGACGACCACCGATATCGGTGAGCTGTCGGAGACCCAGGTGGGCGCCCTGTCGACGGCGCAACTGGTGGCGCTGAGCGCCACCAATATCTCGGCCCTGGTCGACACCCAGGTGGCGGCCCTGAGCGCCAGCCAGATCAAGGCGCTGACGACCACGCAACTGAAGGGTCTGGACGCCACCGATATTGGTGAGCTGTCGGAGACCCAGGTGGGCGCTCTGACCACGGCGCAGATTGGAGCGCTGGACGCCACCAACCTGCAGGCCCTGTCGACCACCCAGGTGGGCGCCCTGAGCGCCGCGCAGATCGGCGCCCTGTCGGCGACCAACTTCTCGGCCCTGGCCGACACGCAGATCGCGGCGCTGAACGAGACCCAGATCAAGGGCGTCACAGTCGCGCAGCTGAAGGCTCTGACCGAAACCGACGTCGGCGAACTGGCCAGCACCCAGCTGGCCGCCCTGTCCGCGGCCCAGATCGGCGCTCTGAGCGCCACGAACTTCTCGGCCCTGGTCGACACCCAGGTGGCGGCCCTGACGACGACCCAGATCAAGGGCCTGACCGCGACGCAGCTGAAGGAACTGACGACCACCGACATCGGCGAACTGGCGGACACCCAGATCGCGGCCCTGTCGACGGCGCAGCTGGCAGTGCTGAGCGCCACCAACATCTCGGCCCTGGTCGATACCCAGGTGGCGGCCCTGAGCACCAGCCAGATCAAGGCGCTGACGGCGACGCAACTGAAGGGGCTGGACGCCACCGATATTGGTGAGCTTTCGGAAACCCAGGTGGGCGCTTTGACCACGGGGCAGATCGGGGCGCTGGACACCACCAATCTGCAGGCCTTGAGTGAGACCCAGGTCGGCGCCCTGAGCGCGACACAGATCGG
Organism: Caulobacter sp. FV2ps19; assembly: GCF_058681035.1. NCBI lineage: Bacteria > Pseudomonadati > Pseudomonadota > Alphaproteobacteria > Caulobacterales > Caulobacteraceae > Caulobacter > Caulobacter sp. FV2ps19. The sequence goes on from NZ_CM178729.1 coordinate 1,858,407, forward strand.
CGCTGTGGCGACAACGAATATCCCGCTGCTGGCCGATACCCAGTTCGCGGCCCTGAACGAGACCCAGATCAAGGGCCTGACGGTTGCTCAGCTCAAGCAACTGACCGAGACCAATGTGGCGGCCCTGGCCGACACCCAGATCGGCGCGTTGTCGGCGGTCCAGCTTGGCGCCCTGAGTGCGACGAATATCTCGGCCCTGGCCGACACCCAGGTCGCAGCCCTGACCGAGACTCAGATCAAGGGCCTGACGGCCAACCAATTGAAGGGTTTGTCGACCACCGATATCGGTGAACTGGCCGACACCCAAGTGGCTGCCTTGACTGCAGCTCAGCTGACGTCGCTGAGCGCCACCAATATCTCGGCCCTGGTCGACACCCAGGTGGCGGCCCTGACCACGACCCAGATCAAGGGTCTGACCGCGACCCAGCTGAAGGAACTGACGACCACCGACATTGGCGAACTGGCCGACACCCAGATCGCGGCCCTGTCGACGGTGCAGCTGGCGGCGCTGAGCGCCACCAACATCTCGGCCCTGGTCGACACCCAGGTGGCGGCTCTGAGCGCCAGCCAGATCAAGGCGCTGACGGCAACGCAACTGAAGGGTCTGGACGCCACCGATATTGGTGAGCTGTCGGAGACCCAGGTGGGCGCTCTGACCACGGGTCAGATCGCGGCGCTGGACGCCACCAACCTGCAGGCTCTGTCGACCACCCAGGTCGGCGCCCTGAGCGCCAGCCAGATCGGCGCGCTGTCGGCGACCAACTTCTCGGCCCTGGCCGACACCCAGATCGCGGCGCTGACCGAGACCCAGATCAAGGGCGTCACAGTCGCGCAGCTGAAGGCTCTGACCGAGACCGACATCGGCGAACTGGCCAGCACTCAAGTGGCCGCCTTGTCTGCGGCCCAGATCGGCGCTCTGAGCGCCACGAACGTTTCGGCCCTGGTCGACACCCAGATCGCGGCCCTCACGGAGACCCAGATCAAGGGCCTGACCGCCAATCAGCTAAAGGAGCTGACGACCACCGATATTGGTGAGCTGTCGGAGACCCAGGTGGGCGCCCTGTCCACGGCGCAACTGGTGGCGCTGAGCGCCACCAACATCTCGGCCCTGGTCGACACCCAGGTGGCGGCCCTGAGCGCCAGCCAGATCAAGGTGCTGACGGCGACGCAACTGAAGGGGCTGAACGCCACCGATATTGGTGAGCTGTCGGAGACCCAGGTGGGGGCTCTGACCACGGGTCAGATCGCGGCGCTGGACACCACCAATCTGCAGGCCTTGAGTGAGACCCAGGTCGGCGCCCTGAGCGCGACACAGATCGGCGCTGTGGCGACAACGAATATCCCTCTGCTGGCCGATACGCAGTTCGCGGCCCTGAACGAGACCCAGATCAAGGGCCTGACGGTCGCTCAGCTGAAGGTGCTGACCGAAACGAACGTCGCCAGCCTCGCTGACACCCAGGTTGCGGCCTTGAGCGCCGCCCAGCTTGGCGCGCTGAGCGCAACGAGCTTCTCGGCCCTGGTCGACACCCAGGTCGCGGCCCTGACCGAGACCCAGATCAAGGGCCTGACGGCCAGCCAACTGAAGGGTTTGACGACCACCGACATCGGCGAGCTGACCGGCACCCAGGTGGCCGCCTTGTCCGCAGCTCAGCTGACATCGCTGAGCGCCACGAACTTCTCGGCCCTGGTCGATACCCAGGTGGCGGCCCTGACGACGACCCAGATCAAGGGTCTGACCGCGACCCAGCTGAAGGAGCTGACGACCACCGACATCGGCGAACTGGCCGACACCCAGATCGCCGCCCTGTCGACGGTGCAGCTGGCGGCGCTGAGCGCCACCAACATCTCGGCCCTGGTCGACACCCAGGTGGCGGCCCTGAGCGCCAGCCAGATCAAGGGGTTGACGGCGACGCAACTGAAGGGGCTGGACGCCACCGATATTGGTGAGCTGTCGGAGACCCAGGTGGGCGCGCTGACCACGTTGCAGATTGCGGCGCTGGACACCACCAACCTGCAGGCCCTGAGTGAAACCCAGGTCGGCGCCCTGAGCGCGGCGCAGATCGGCGCTGTCGCGACGACCAATATCCCGCTGCTGGCCGACACCCAGTTCGCGGCCCTGAACGAGACCCAGATCAAGGGCCTGACGGTCGCCCAGCTCAAGCAACTGACCGAGACCAATGTGGCGGCCCTGGCCGACACCCAGATCGGCGCGCTGTCGGCGGTCCAGATCGGCGCCCTGAGCGCGACGAATATCTCGGCCCTGGTCGACACCCAGGTCGCAGCCCTGACGACGACCCAGATTAAGGGCCTGACGGCCAGCCAACTGAAGGGCTTGACGACCACCGACATCGGCGAGCTGGCCGGCACCCAGGTGGCCGCCTTGTCCGCAGCTCAGCTGACATCGCTGAGCGGCACCAACATCTCGGCCCTGGTCGACACCCAGGCGGCGGCCCTGACGACGACCCAGATCAAGGGCCTGAGCGCGACCCAGCTGAAGGAGCTGACGACCACCGATATCGGTGAGCTGTCGGAGACCCAGGTGGGCGCCCTGTCGACGGCGCAACTGGTGGCGCTGAGCGCCACCAATATCTCGGCCCTGGTCGACACCCAGGTGGCGGCCCTGAGCGCCAGCCAGATCAAGGCGCTGACGGCGACGCAACTGAAGGGGCTGGACGCCACCGATATTGGTGAGCTTTCGGAGACCCAGGTGGGCGCTTTGACCACGGCGCAGATTGGAGCGCTGGACGCCACCAACCTGCAGGCCCTTTCGACCACCCAGGTGGGCGCCCTGAGCGCCGCGCAGATCGGCGCCCTGTCGGCGACCAACTTCTCGGCCTTGGTCGACACCCAGATCGCGGCGCTGAACGAGACCCAGATCAAGGGCGTCACTGTCGCGCAGCTGAAAGCTCTGACCGAGACTGACGTCGGCGAACTGGCCAGCACCCAGCTGGCCGCCTTGTCCGCGGCCCAGATCGGCGCTCTGAGCGCCACGAACTTCTCGACCCTGGTCGACACCCAGGTGGCGGCCCTGACGACGACCCAGATCAAGGGCCTGACCGCGACGCAGCTGAAGGAACTGACGACCACCGACATCGGCGAACTGGCGGACACCCAGATCGCGGCCCTGTCGACGGCGCAGCTGGCAGTGCTGAGCGCCACCAACATCTCGGCCCTGGTCGATACCCAGGTGGCGGCCCTGAGCACCAGCCAGATCAAGGCGCTGACGGCGACGCAACTGAAGGGGCTGGACGCCACCGATATTGGTGAGCTTTCGGAAACCCAGGTGGGCGCTTTGACCACGGGGCAGATCGGGGCGCTGGACACCACCAATCTGCAGGCCTTGAGTGAGACCCAGGTCGGCGCCCTGAGCGCCCTACAACTTGGCGCTCTGACGGCGACCAATTTCTCCGCCCTGGCGAGCACCCAGATCGCGGCGCTGAACGAGACCCAGATCAAGGGCGTCACAGCCGCACAACTGAAGGCTTTGACTGAGACCGACATCGGCGAATTGGCCGACACCCAGATCGCCGCCCTGTCGACGGTGCAACTGGCGTCGCTGAGCGCCACCAATATCTCGGCTCTGGACGCTACTCAGTCTGCGGCTCTGAGCACGACCCAGGTCAAGGGCCTGACGACGTCCCAGATCAAGGGCCTGACGAGCACCGACGTCAGCGAACTCTTCGACACCCAGATCGCGGCCCTGACCACCGGCCAGGTCGCGGCCTTGTCCACCACGGTGATCGCCGATTTGTCCACGACCCAGGTGGGTTCGCTGCTGGCCACCCAGCTCGCCAGCCTGACCACGACCCAACTGGACTACCTGACCGAGACCAACATCGCAGCCCTGACCAGCACCCAGGCTGCGGCCCTGACCTCCACCCAGGTTCAGAGCCTCTCGGATCCGCAGATCATCGCTTATCTGGGCGTCAGCTAAGATTCTCGGGTCACCGGCGCTTGTGGGGTTCGCTCCACGGCGTCGGCGATCCGGATCGGTGGCGATTGGTGACGTTCGCCCAACGTGCAAACATTTGGCGAAACGAGTCGGGCCCGCTCCGGCTCGGCCCGTGCGCTTGAGATGACCATGGCTGCAACCGACGCTCTCGCCGTAATCCAGAAGATCACCACCGAAGGACTGTCGCTTGGCGACATGATCAACGCCGTCGGCCGATTGACCGCGGCGGGCAGTCCCGACATGGCGGAGCAGATCTACCGGATCTGGATCCAGTTCAATCCGGACCACCCGCAACTCTTTGTCGCGCTCTTCAACTTTGCGACGTTGCACTCGAGCCTTGGCGGGGCAGCAACGGCGATCGCCAGTCTGGAGCGGGCGATCAGCCTGAACCCGGACTTCCTGCCGGCTTATATCAATCTGGGCGGCCTGCAGGAGCGGGCAGGGGGGCTGGAAACAGCGATTGCCACCTGGAACGCCGGCGCCACCCGACCGCTGCCCGTTACCGGTTCCAACGCCCACTACGTCTTTGCCGCCTACAAGCAGATCGCGCGCGCCCTGCTGGAAGCGCAGCAGATCAGTCGCGCTGAAGCCGCTCTGTGGCGTTGCGCCGATCTGGATCCGAGCCAGAAGGACACCATCGGCCAGTTGGTCGCCGCGCGCCTGGGCCAGTGCAAGTGGCCGCCTCTGCAGCCGTGGGAGCGGGTAGATCGACGCGCTTTGCTGCTGGGCGCCAATCCGCTGTCGGTGGCGGCCTATTCTGATGATCCCTTCCTGCAACTGGGCGCCGCCGCACGCTTCGTCGCCCGTGAAGGGAGCTGCGCGCCTGAGGCCATCATCGCCGAGCGTCGCGACGCGCCCATCGACCTGAGCGGTCGTCGACTACGGGTCGGCTATGTGTCGTCAGACCTGCGCGATCACGCCGTGGGCTATCTGATGGCCGAGCTCTTCGAGCTGCATGACCGCGAACGCGTGGAGGTGTTCGCCTATTATTGCGGTCCGCCGGCGACCGGCGAACTGAACGCCCGCACCCAGGCGGCTGTGGAACACTATGCCGATATTCGCGGCATGACCGACGACGAGGCCGCTCGCAGGATCGCGGACGACCAGATCGACATCCTGATCGATGTGAACGGCCACACACGCGACTCGCGCACGGCGGTCTTCGCCCGCCGCCCGGCGCCGATCCTGGTCAATTGGCTGGGTTATCCCGGAACGATGGGCAGCCCGTACCATCACTATGTGATCGGTGACCCGTGGATCATCCCGCCCGAACACGAGCGCTTCTATTCCGAAGCCGTGCGACGCATCCCCAGCTACCAGCCCAATGACCGCAAGCGGGTCGTGGCCGACGCCCGGCCGACGCGAGCTGATGCGGGGCTGCCGGAGGACGCCTTCGTTTTCTGCTGCTTCAACGGACCTCAGAAGATCACGCCCTTTACGTTCGATCGCTGGATGGAGATCCTCAAGCGAACGCCGGGCAGCGTCTTGTGGCTTCTGGAGGCCCAGCCCGAGACCGTCGTGCTGTTGCGCGAGCAAGCGCGCGCGCGCGGCGTCGACAGCGAGCGGCTGGTGTTCGCGCCCAAGCAGCCCAATGCTGTTCACCTGGCCCGCTATCCGTTGGCGGACCTGTTTCTCGACACCGCGCCCTACGGCGCCCACACCACGGCGTCGGACGCCTTGTGGATGAGCGTGCCGGTCCTGACCCTGTCGGGCCGCAGTTTCGCCTCGCGGGTGTGTGGCAGCCTAGTGCGTTCGGCTGGAGCGCCCGAACTGGTCTGCGAAACGGCGGAGGACTATGTCGAGCGGGCCGTAGCGCTGGGCCATGATCGCGACGCGACGCGGGCCCTGCGCGAGCGGCTCGAGGCCAGTCGTTCAACCTGCGTGCTGTTCGACATGGACCTGTTGGTCCGCAGCGTCGAGGATCTGCTGCACGACATGGCCGCCGAGCATCAGGCCGGCCAGCGCCCGACGCCGGACATGGCCAATCTGGACGACTATCTGGAGATCGGCGTCGCGCTGGACTCCGATCATCGCGAGATGCTGACGGAGCCTGGGTTCGACGCGCTCTACAAGACAGCCTTGACCCTGCGGCATCAAGCCCGTCCGCTGCGTCCGGACGGCCGTTGCTGGACCAACGAAGACGCCGCTGCGGCTGACGGCCGAGACGCATGAGAGCTCTCCAATGAGCCGCCGACACTTTGAAGCCCTCCGGCGCGAGGGCTATGCGCCCAGGACAATGCTGGACGTTGGGGCCCATGTCGGTGATTTCACGCGGAAATTCCTGCAGGTCTTCCCCGCCAGCGCGCCAACCCTGATCGAGCCCAATCCGCACTGCAGGGACGCGCTGGCGAGCCTTCCGTTCGAACGATACGAGACCGCAGCCTCGAATGTCGCCGGCAAGGGGGAGTTTTTTCTCAGCAAGGACGGGCTGCAGTCGACAGGCAGTTCTCTCTATCGGGAAAACACCGACCATTTTGATGATGAGACGGTTCTGCGGCTTGAGGTCGACAAGGTCCGCATCGACGATCTTCTACGGGACCGACACTTCGACTTCGTCAAGATCGGCACCCAGGGTTCGGAACTGGATGTGCTGTCGGGGGGGCAGGCTGTGTTGGCGAAGGCCGACTACATCCTCATCGCAGTGTCCCTGGTCGACGACAATATCGGCGGCGCCAGGGCCGAAGACGTCTTTGCCAAGATGGCGCAGATGGGTTTCCGATGCGCCGACGTCACGGAATTCAATCGTATGCCGGGGTTGCACGACAACGCCGTCCTGCAGATCGACGTGCTTTTCGAGCGCGGCGACCGATTGCGCCGTCCTGACGCGCCGGTCCCCAGTGCGCGTGAAGCCGATGTCAAGGCTCTGGCCGAGCGGCTCCTCGGGGAGGGGCGTCCGGACGACGCGCTGGTGTTGTTTGAGCACCTGACGGGTGGCTCGCGCGAACCGCTTGCCGCCTGGATCGGGGTTTCGCGAAGTCATTCGGCGGCAGGGCGGGTGCTGGAGGCGCTGCGAGCGTTGGTGAAGGCCAAGGCCCTGACCCAGGATATCCCCGGGCTATGGCCGCTGATCCAGGAGCAGTCCTCCCAGGGTTCGAACCTTTTCAATGAACACCTTGCCCGTGGCGAGGTTGCGCTGGCCGAGCCCTATGCGGCGGTGATGGCCGACCTGATGCCGGGTGGGATCCAGATGATCGGGGCGGCCATGGGCTGCAACCAGGCCCTGGGGCGCCTGGACGAGGCGCTGGGCTTTGCGCGACGGTTGGTCCTTCTGGATCCGGGTCATGTCGGGGCGTTGACCGTTCTGGCCGACCGGGCGCGGGCCGAGCGCGACACCGAGACAGAACTGCGCCACCGCGCCGTGCTGGCGCTTTCGCCCGATACCGCCATCCACCCGCTGGTGCGTCTGCGAGACTTCCACGAGTCGATGAGCCTTCTGCTGTGCCGACCGGTGTCGGAGGCGGACCTTCACCTGCTTTCGCGGCTGGCTGCGGCGGTTCCAGACGTGGCCCTGGGCGACCTGCTGTCGGACCCCGATTGGTCGGACTGGGTCTGGCACTACCGCTCGCTGCTGGGGTCTCTGGATGTGGCCTCCATCACAGCGCCTAATCCGCCAGGGCCCTCCGATGCGCCGGCTCGCTATTTGACTGCAAAAGGTGAACCGCTCGATGCGGACGGGCTCAGGGCCCATGCTGATCGCCTCGGCGTCGCAGCGGTGTTCTTCGCCGCAGCGGATGAAAAATATGTCGACCAGTACGGGCGTTGGTACGCCCTGTCGGTGCTGCGCCACAGCGACGTCTCCAGCCTGGTGATCATCCACGTGATCGGCGGGGCCGAACGTCTGGCCCAGGCCGTGGCGGCGGTGGGCGTTCAGGACGAGCGACTGGTCTTCGTCGGTGACGATTTCGACGCCTCGGCGGTGACCACCCGCTGCTATGATGCGCCGCCCAAAGGTCTGATCGCCCTGCCGGTGGCGCATTTCCAGTCGGTGCGCTTCCAGCGCCTCGGCGGCCTGCTGGAGACGCTGGGCCGGCCGATCTTCGTCTCCGACATCGACCTGCTCCTGCAGCGCGGGGTCAGCGACTTGCTGGAGCAATGGGCCGGCGCAGACGTGGTCTTCAACGAGAACTGGAACAACTTCGCCGCCGGTTCGCGGCTTACCGCCAACCTGCTGCTGGTCAATCCGACGCCTAACGCGGCCTCGTTGTTCAACTATCTGCGGGCCTATCTGGATGATCGGCTGGGCCGCGAGACAGTCACGCGCTGGATAGACCAGGTCGCTCTGCTGTTGGGCCGTCATCATCTGATGCGCCATGCGCCGGACGCGGTGCTGGGCTGTTTCGACACGACCAGCGACATCAACAACGTGATGTTCGGGAGCTATCAGGAACACCCGTTCCGGTTCCTGTCGCTCTATCATGGCTTTGACACATCGAGCCTGGAGAACGATCCGCGGGTGCTGGGGCCTGGCGCGGACTAAGCGCACCGCCCGCAAGGCAATTGATTGATACTACAATTGTGCCCATAAGATCGACGCGACTTTACCGCGCGGCTGACCCTGGAGCATGACCATGACCCGTTTTGTTGGCGCAAGCCTTTTGGCCTGTGCGGCTCTGTTGAGCGGTCAGGCGCGGGCCGCGGAGCCGCTGTCCTATCTGGGTGTTGACATCTCCTATGCCAACGAGATGGACGACTGCGGCGCGGTCTATCGCGCGGGCGACGCTTCAGTGGATCAATACGCCTTCTTCAAGTCGGCAGGCGCCAATGTGGCGCGGATCCGGCTGTGGAATGATCCGGACTGGACGGCCTATTCGAACCTCGCCGATGTCAAGAAAAGCATCGCCCGGGCCCGCGCCGCGGGTCTGCAGGTGCTGCTTGATTTCCACTATTCCGACGATTGGGCCGATGGGGACAAGCAACTGGCGCCCAAGGCCTGGGCCCGACTTTCGACCCCGGATCAGGCCAAGGCGCTCTACGCTTTCACCCATGACACCCTGATCGCCCTGGATCGAGAAGGCCTGATGCCTGATCTGGTGCAGGTGGGTAACGAGACCAACGGCGAGATTGTCAGCAGCCTGGCTCGCGCCAAGGATCCGATCGATTGGACCCGCAACGCGCTATTGTTCAACGCTGGGATCAAGGCCGTCCGCGACGCCGGGGCGGAGGCGAAGATCAAACCCCGCGTCATGTTGCACATCGCCCAGCCCGAGAATGTCGAGCCATGGTTCGCGGCGGCCGCCAAGGCGGGGGTGACCGACTTCGATCTGATCGGGATCAGCTATTACAGCAAGTGGTCAAAGCGGACGATGGCGCAACTGGGCCAGACCATCAATCGCGTGCGCCATCTCTATTCGGCCGACGTCCTCGTGGTCGAAACCGCCTATCCCTTCACGACCCAGAACGCGGATTCCTCGCCGAATCTCCTGGGCGAGGATTCGCTGATCCCAGGCTATCCGGCGACGCCGGCGGGGCAGAAAAAGTACCTGACCGACCTGACCCAATTGGTGTTCGCCAGCGGCGGTGTGGGTGTTGTCTATTGGGAGCCTTCGTGGGTTTCCACAAAGTGCAAGACGCGCTGGGGCCAGGGGTCCAACTGGGAGAACGCCGCCCTGTTCGACTTCAAGGGCCAGGCGCTCGAGGGCGCAGACTGGCTAAGCGCGTCGTATGTCCATCCTGTCGATGTCGAGTTCCGGGCGCCGCTGAAAAAGGGCGAGGCCGCGCGCTTCATCGATGGCGACTTCCTGGGCGGCGTTGGTCCGCAGGCCATGATGCGAGACGGCGCGTTCTGGACATATCGCACACGCCTGATGCCTGGGGCCAAGGTCACGGTTGGCTCCGCCGAGACCGCTCAAGCCGTCGCCGACGCGCCGGCTCTTGAGGCCGAGGTCGGCAAGGGCGCAACTGTGATCCCGCTGGCGCCAACGTCCTGACGCTTGCCATATGTGATTGATATGATAATTAACGCTTCCGGTCGGGCTCTGGCTCGCTGGGAGCGCCCGTCAGAGGCGCGGCTTCATCTTTGGCGCGGTTGCCCGCGTCCGACTGATCCAGCGGGTGTCCGCGCTGGTCCATCGTCAGAGCCACAAAGTCGCTGCGCCCAAAGAGGCGCGCGTGTCCGCAAAATTTTGGGGGAAACCATGACTCGCCAATCCATTCTGCTCGCCGCCGCCAGCGGCCTGACGCTTCTGGTCGCGACAGGCGCCCACGCCCAGACTGCCGCGCCCGCCTCCGAAACCGCCCAGGTCGAGGAAGTCGTCGTCACAGGCGTGCGCAAAAGCATGCGCGAAGCGCTGGACGTGAAGCGCGGCTCCGACAAGGTGGTCGAGGCGATCTCGGCCAAGGACATCGGCGTTCTTCCCGACGTGACCATCGCCGAGTCGATCGCCCGCCTCCCGGGCGTCAACGCTACGCGCGATCGGGGTAATGACAGTCAGGCCGTTGTGCGCGGCCTGGGCGCGCGCCTAGTGCTGGGCACCATTAATAACCGCGAAGTCGCATCGAGCGAGCCGGACCGCAACGTCCGCTGGGAAATCTATCCCTCGGAAGTCGTTTCCGGCGTGCAGGTCTACAAGTCGCAATCGGCCGACCTGATCGCCGGCGGCGTGGCCGCCACGATCAATATCGATACGATCGCGCCGCTGGACTATCGCGGCCCCAGCGTCGTGCTGCGCGCCGGCCCGGTCTATTATGACGGCGGCAAGGACATCCCCAACTACGACACCACCGGCTACCGGGCCAGCGGCTCGTTCGTGCACAAATTCAACGACGACCTGGCCGTGGTGCTGGGCCTGACCAGCCAGCAGCAGAAGAACGGCTACGGCTCGTTCACGGGCTGGGGCTACAATGATTCCAACGCCCGCCCGCCGGCCGGCGCCAGCGACTACAGCAGCGACCTGAATGGCGACGGCAAGCTGGACGCCACCCCTTGGGGCGCCCAGATGTCCGCCAGCCGCATTGATCAGAAGCGCAACGGCGTCTCTGGCGGCCTGCAATGGAAGCCCACCGACCATTTCGAACTGAAGGCCGACGCTCTCTATTCGAAGATCAAGATCACCGAGGTTCAGGACCAGACCGTCTGGGGCGCCAACAATTGGGGCAACTGGAACATGGGCGACGGCTCGAACGTCGGCTGGAATGACTCGGCCTACAACGGCCCGGGTTCATCCTATACCCTGCTCAACAACACCGTAGTCGCCGCCACCACGCCGTACAGCTCGGTTCAGACCGTGCTGGCCAAGTATTCCGAAGACAAGGATCTGTTCGCCGGCGGTCTGAACGGCAAGTGGACCGGCGACCTTTGGACCGTGGCCGGGGACGTGTCCTACTCCAAGGCCAAGCGCTCCAATTCCTGGAAGGCCGTACGGTTTGAATCGTATCCGACCTGGACCAGCTTCGACACCCGGGCGGGGAAGACCCCCACGATCACCACCAGTGAAGACAGTCTGAGCCTCACCCAGACGGCGGATCTCGCCGGCTCGTATGACGGTCCGGAATATCTGAACGACGAACTGAAGGCCGCGGCGCTGGACTTCACCCGCGACTTTGGCGAGGGCTTCTGGAAGAGCGCGCAGTTCGGCGGACGGGTGTCCGATCGCGTCAAGAGCCACAGCAGCTTCAGCTTTGCGCCGACCGCGACCGGCGTGACGATCCCGACCAGCATGCTGACCGCCTATACGCTCGGTGAAGGCGCGAACGTGCCCGCCATCCTGACCGGCGACATCGACGCCATTGCGGCGCTCGCCTACGGCGCCAACGCTTTCGACGTGTCGAACGCCGCCGAGGAACTGGGCGAGCGCTGGACCGTCCACGAGAAGGTCTATGAAGGCTACGGCAAGCTGAACTTCGCCGCGGACAGCTTCGGCGGCTCCTGGCTGACGGGCAATATCGGCGCTCGCGTGGTGCATACCAAGACCACCAGCGAAGGTCTGCAGCAGGGCACCGACAGCAGCTATACCGCCGTGACCGAAGGCAACGACTACACCGACATCCTGCCGTCGGCGAACGCCAAGTTCGACTTCGGTGACGGCAAGGTGGTGCGTCTGGGCGTGGCCAAGGTCATTGCGCGGCCGCCTCTGGATGAGCTGCGCGCCAGCCGCACCCTGAACAATTGGGCGCCCTGGACCGGCAGCGCCGGCAACCCGGACCTCGCACCGTTCAAGGCCTGGCAGCTGGACGCCTCGGCCGAATACTATTTCCGCCCCGAAGCCCTGTTGGCGGCGTCCTACTATTACAAGGACGTCAGCTCCTATATCGGCTGGCATCAGAGCGCCGTAGACTACAATGGCCAGACCTATGCCGTGTCCAGCCCCACCAATGGCGGCAGCGGCTATATCCAGGGCCTGGAGCTGACCTTCCAGACCCCGTTCTTCTTCCTGCCAGGTCCGCTGGCCAATTTCGGCATCTATTCGAACTACGCCTATGTTGACTCCGACCTGAAGGAGTTCTCGCCGGCCAATAACCCGCTGGACATGACCGGCTTGGCCAAGAACACCGCCACGGTCGACCTGTGGTACGCCCACGGCCCGATCGAAGCGCGCCTGGGCTACAAGTACCACAGCGCGATGACCGTGATTTATGGCTGGAGCGGCGCGGATCTGCAGACCCTGGAGTCGGAGAAGACCCTCGACTTCAGTTCGTCCTATCAGGTCAACGATCACGTCGGCGTGCGCGTTCAGGTCAACAACCTGACCAACGAGGCCCTGCGCATGTACCGCGACAACGATCCCAACCGGATCGGCCGTTATGACGTCTATGGCCGCCGCTTCCTGATGGATGTGACGGTGAAGTTCTGACCCTTTCCGTCATCTCCTCCTGCGAGGCGTGACGGCGGCGGGTTCGCCCGCCATTTCTGGGATTCATCACTCCTCCCCGATGATCCTGCGACTGGGGAGGAAGCCTCGTGCTTCCTCCCCTTTTTTTGATTTTAGCGTGAGGTTCCCATGGTCGAACTCAGCCGCCGCCAAGCCCTGGCCGCCACCGCCGGCGTCGCCGCCCTTGGCGCCGCCTCGTCCGCTGTCGCGGCCGTCAAGCCCGTCGCGCCGGCCACCGTCGCGCCCGCCATCGACCTCTCGCCGCGCGAACGGCTGTCCCTGGATTTCGACTGGAAGTTCAAGCTGGGTCACGACCAGGATCCGGCCCGCGACTTCGGGTTCGGCGCCAACCAGCGCACCTACGCCAAGGCCGGCGCGAGCGCGCCGAACTGGTGGGTCGCCGCGGCCGCCCAGTCGGACTTCGACGACAGCGCCTGGGCCCCGGTGACGCTGCCCCACGACTGGGCCGTCGAACTGCCGTTCGTCGACAACCCCGACTACAAGCCGTCCGGCAAGCCCGACGACGAAGACCTTCGCGCGGCGCACGGCTACAAGCCGCTGGGGCGTGAGTTTCCTGAAACCAGCATCGGCTGGTACCGCAAGACCTTCGCCCTGCCTGCCGCCGACGCAGGCAAGCGCCTGTCGATCGAGTTCGACGGCGCGTTCCGCGACGCGACGGTGATCGTCAACGGCTATATCCTGGAGCGGGAGGACAGCGGCTACAGCCCCTTCCGGATCGATATCACCGACATCGCCAAGATTGGCGGTGACAACAGTCTGGTGGTGCGCGTCGACGCGTCCCTCGGCGAGGGCTGGTTCTACGAGGGCGCGGGCCTCTATCGCCACGTCTGGCTGGTCAAGACCGCTCCGGCTCACGTCCCGCAATGGGGCGTCTTCGTGCGCGCCAAGGTCGACGGAACCGTCTCGATCGATACCGACCTGATCAACGAGGGCGAGGAGCGCGCTGAGTTCGAGCTGCAGCACACGGTGCTCGACGCGCAGGGCAAGCCGGTTCTGGCTCTCGCGCCGGTGTCAGGCCGTCTGCCGGCCTGGGAGCGCCAGTCGCTTGCAATGACCGTGCAACTGTCCAGCCCAGTGCTGTGGTCGCTGGAAAATCCGTATCTGTATGCGCTGCTCACCGAGGTGAAAGTCGGCGGTGCGGTCGTCGACCGCTTTGTCACGCGCTTTGGCGTTCGGTCGGTGATCTTCGACGCCGACAAGGGCTTTCTGCTCAATGGCCAATCGGTGAAGCTGAAAGGAACCTGCAACCATCAGGACCATGCCGGGGTCGGCGCGGCCATTCCCGACGCGCTGCAAGTCTGGCGGGTTCAGCAGCTGAAGTCGATGGGTTGCAACGCCTATCGCGCCGCGCACACCCCCCCGACGCCCGAACTGTTGGACGCCTGCGACCGCCTGGGCATGGTCGTGATCGACGAGACCCGCCGGATGTCCAGCGACCCCACGTCTCTGGACGAGCTGGAACGCCTTGTCCGTCGCGACCGCAACCATCCATCGGTGGTCCTGTGGTCGATCGGCAATGAAGAGCCCCAGCAGGGCACGGCGCGCGGCGCCAAGGTTGCGCGCACGATGAAGCGCCTGGTCAATCGTCTCGATCCGACCCGCCTGGTCACAGCCGCCATGGACTCCGGCTTTGGCGAAGGCATCACCGAAGTCCTGGACGTCATCGGCTTCAACTATCGCCACGAGAAGATGGACGACTTCCACGCCCGCTTCCCGAAGCTGCCGATCATCGGCAGCGAGAGCGCCAGCGTCGTCACCACGCGCGGCGAATACGCCCGCGATGAGGCCAAGTCCTATGTGCCGGCCTATGACACCGAGCACCCCTGGTGGGCGACCACGGCCGAGAAGTGGTGGAGCCACGCGGCGGATCGTCCCTGGATGGCCGGCGGCTTCATCTGGACCGGCTTCGACTATCGCGGCGAGCCGACGCCCTTCAACCGCTGGCCCAGCATCAGCTCGCACTTCGGGGCTTTGGACACCTGCGGCTTCCCGAAGGACAACTATTACTATTACCGCGCCTGGTGGCGGTCCGAGCCTCTGCTGCACCTGTTGCCGCACTGGAACTGGGAAGGTCGCGAAGGCCAGCCCATCGCGGTCTGGGCCCATAGCAATTGCGACAAGGTCGAACTGTTCCTGAACGGCAAAAGCCAGGGCCTGCGCGACGTTGTTCCCAACCATCACGTCGAATGGACCGTGCCCTATGCGCCGGGCGTGATCGAGGCCCATGGTTACAGAAACGGCAAGGTCATTCTGCGCGAACGCCGCGAGACCGCCGGCCCCGCCGCCGCCCTGCGGCTGACCGCCGACCGTTCACGTCTTGAGGCCGACGGTCAGGACGTCGCGATCTTTAAGGTCGAGGTGCTGGACGCCAAGGGCCGCCCCGTGCCGAGGGCTGATGATCTGGTGGTGTTTGAGGTCTCGGGTCCGGGAGACGTGATCGGCGTCGGCAATGGCAATCCCACCAGCCACGAGCCGGATGTCGCCAGCCAGCGCCGGGCGTTCAACGGGCTGTGTCAGGCCATCCTGCGCACGCGGCGTGGGTCTGCCGGGGATGTGCGGGTGACGGCTTCGGCGAAGGGGCTGAAGGGGGCTAGCGTAATGTTGAGGGCGGAAGCCTAGGCCAACCAAAACTTGTCATCCCGGCCGCAGCGAAGCGGAGAGCCAGGACCCGGGGGCAACCGCAATGCGCCTGCCCCCGGGTCCCGGACAGCTTCTGCGAGGCTTCCGGGATGACAAGCTTTTTTTGAGCTATTGGGCAAATCCAACCCGCGCCGTCATGGCCAGCCAACCTTCGGCCGACCGCGCCCACAGCTCAGCCCCGTCCTCCACCAGCTTGCCGCAGACCTCGAACGGCGCGCCGTCGAACAGCGGCCGTAAGGCCTTGAACGAAAAGCGGGTCACCGCACGCCCCGCGGGCATCGCCTCCAGCAGGCTGAGCGCGATCAGTGGTCCGTGGACCACCAGTCCAAGATAGCCCTCAACGTCCACCGCATAGTCCCGATCGTAGTGGATGCGGTGGGCGTTGAAGGTCGCCGCCGAGAACCGCATCAGCAGGGCCGCGTCCGGCGTGATCGTCGTGCGCCAGTCAGCGTCATCGGGCGCGGCGATGGGGGAGGGCGCGGGCTCGTCCGGCGCTGGCGGCTGGCGATAGACCAGGGTCTGGGTTTCGGCCACGCACAGGCGCCCGCTCTGCGAGATGCGGCGTTCGACCTCGACGAAGGTCAGGGGGCCGCTGCGGCCGGGCTTTTCGATGATCGAGGCGATGCGCTCGATCCATTCGGTCTCGACGCCGGCTAGCAGCGGCGCCTCAAGCCGCATGTCAGAGGTGGCGAACATCCGGCGCGGTGCTTGGATCGGCGGCATGAACCCGCCGCGCCGGGGATGACCATCAGGGCCGATCAGCGACTGCCGTGGCGTCTCTGTCGCGCAGGCCCAGTGCCAGGCCGCAGGCGCCTCCAGAGGCGGCTCAGGGCGGTCCAGCACAGCGGCCAGGCGCGCCAGGTCCCCGGGCGCCAGCACCTCGACCCGGCGACGCTCGCGACCGATCCAGTCCTCGATTCGCTCGCCCATCAGTACGACCTCGGCAAGCCCAGGACGTGCTCGGCCACATAGGCCAGGATCATGTTCGTGGAGATCGGCGCCACCTGATAGAGCCTGGTCTCTCGGAACTTGCGTTCGACGTCATATTCCTCGGCGAAGCCGAAGCCGCCATGGGTCTGCAGGCACATGTCGGCCGCCGCCCAGCTGGCTTCGGAGGCCAGCAGCTTGGCGATGTTGGCGTGCTCTCCGCAGGGCAGGCCGGCCTCGTAGCGGGCGCAGGCGTCATAGACCGTCAGGCGCGCGGCGTGGGCCTGGGCATAGGCCCGGGCGATGGGGAACTGAACGCCCTGGTTCTGGCCGATCGGACGGTTGAACACCCGGCGCGCATTGGCGTAGTCGCGGGCCTTGCCGATCAACCAGGCGCTGTCGCCCAGGCATTCGGCCGCGATCAGGATGCGCTCGGCGTTCATGCCGTCGAGAATATATTTGAAGCCCCTGCCTTCTTCGCCGATCAGGCTGTCGGCCGGGATCACCAGGTCGTCAAAGAAGAGTTCGGTCGTGGCGTGGTTGAGCATCGTGGCGATCGGCTTGATGGTCAGGCCGTTCCCCTTGGCCGCCCGCATGTCGACGAGAAACACTGACAGGCCGTCGCTCTTTTTTGTCACCTGATCTTTGGGCGTGGTGCGGGCCAGGAGCACCATCAGGTCGGAGTGCTCGGCGCGGCTGGTCCAGACCTTCTGGCCCTTGACGACATAGGTGTCGCCCTCGCGCCGCGCGAAGGTCGAGATCGAGGTGGTGTCGGTGCCGGCGGTGGGTTCGGTCACGCCGAAGGCCTGCAGGCGGATCGAGCCATTGGCCACCGCCGGCAGCCATTGTTGCTTTTGCGCTGGGGAGCCGTGCCGCAGCACGGTGCCCATGGTGTACATCTGGGCGTGCAGGGCGGCGGCGTTGCCGCCGCTGGCGTGCACCTCCTCCAGAATCGCCGCCGCCGCCGTCAGGCCCAGGCCGCTGCCGCCATATTCCTCCGGAAGCAGCACGCCCAGCAGGCCGGCCTGGGTCATCGCCTGGACGAAGTCGGTGGGGTAGGCCTTGTTGCGATCCAGACCGCGCCAGTAGCTGGGAGGGAAGTCACGGCACAGGGCCCGCACGGTGTCACGCAGGGCCTTGATGATCTCAGGATCGGCCAAAACGTCCTGGGCTTGGCTCATGGCTATGGTCTCGCGCGAATCTCTGGCGCGCCTCGATCGGCCCGCTTCTCTTGGGCAGCTTAGCTTCATCGGTTGAGATCGCGACCCCATCTCGCGAAAGCCGAACGGCTTGATCACAAAATGATGCAGTGCGTCATTCCGCCCTCTTGAATGGCGCGCGCGGGAGCTTAACTAACGGGGTGTGAGACGCGCCGAGCGCGTTTCTGCCCTTCCTGGGCGTTTCCTCCCTAATGACTGGCCCGGCCGCAAGGTCGGGCCTTCTTTTTTGGGACGAAGCCATGCGATCATCGGCCCGGCGCCGAGATCGACGCCAAGGATTCGGGACCCCGGAGGGGTGTTTTTAGATCGTTGTTTTTGTGAGGGAAGTGGTGGGCGCAGTAGGATTCGAACCTACGACCCGCTGATTAAGAGTCAGCTGCTCTACCAACTGAGCTATGCGCCCGCTCGGTCCGAAGCACTTGACTGCCCCGGCGGCGAGGCGCGGAACATACGCAAAGAATCCTGGAACGCAAGGGGCTATTTTTTGGCTAGACGAGACATCAGCGGCGCGGTCGATTTCGCCTATCTTGAAGGGTTCGCGGCGGGGGATTCTGGCGTCATCGACGAGGTGCTGGCGTTGTTCCGCGAACAGGCGGCGCTCTGGACGCCCATGCTGGACCCGACCCATGCCGGCTGGCGCGACGCGGTGCACACCGTCAAGGGCGCGGCGCGGGGCGTGGGGGCCTTTCCGCTGGGCGATGTCTGCGAGCGCTGCGAGGCGGGGCAGGAGAGCCTGGAAGGGGTCAGGACGGCGCTAGACGCCGCCCTGATGGATATCGCGGCCTACGCCCACGAGCAGATGCTGAAATCCCTGAAGGCCTAGGATAGTGACTGCAGCGACCGCGCGGGCAGGAAACGGGGATTGCGCAGCAGGCCCGCGCTGACCAGCGCCACCAGAAGTCCAACCGGGAAGATCTCTGCAAAGGTCATCGGCATGCGATACAGCGGGTTCTTATAGGCGATCCGCATGTCTTCAAGCTCGGCCGCCAGTTGACGGTAGGCGTCGCCCGTCAAGCCTGCGGCGCGCTTGGCCGCCAGGGTCTGGGCGACGTACTTGTCCATGAAAGCGTAGTGGGTCATCGCCAGATAGACCTCCCAGACCAGCACGTAGACGATGGCCGCAACCAGCGCGATGCCCAAGCCCAGCAGCGCTGCGGTGCGGAACTTGATTACCCCGCCCAGAACCTGGTCGCGGTGCTGCCTGACACCGACAAGGATCGAAGACAACGCCATCAGCATGATCAGGTAGCCCAACCAGACACTGGAATGCGGCGCGTCGCCGCCGGAAGAGACGGTCGTGGCGATAATCCCAAGGATGATCACCAGGCCCGAAATCAGGCCGTAGACGAGGATAGTGCGGGTCATGGCGTTGGCTCCTTATGCGACGCCTGGAAAGAAGACCCCAGCGTGCGGCGCCAGCCCCGTCCACAGTATCGCCCGAAAGGGTGAGATCGCCCGTTCGGGACATTTGGGGGAGGTGATCATGGGATCAGCTGAAGCTCACGGGCCCTGTTCACCGCCTGGGTGCGGCGCGTGACCTGAAGCTTGCCGAACAGGTTGGCGATGTGGGTCTTCACGGTGTTGGGCGACAACCCCAGTGCTTTGGCGATCTCCTTGTTGGACAGGCCGCCCGCCAGGCGCTCCAGCACCTTGATCTCCTGACCGGTCAGACCCAGCGATTTCAACGCCAGATCATTGCGCTGGAAATCAACCGCAGGGCTCGACCGGGCCGCCAGCCTCCAGCCCACCCACGCGCCGCCCACGGCGAACGCCGTACCGATCACGCCGATATAGAGCTCCGGGGGCAGGACGTGGACAAGGTAGCGATACTGCAGCCATTGCAGCACGAAGGTTCCGACGGCCAGCAGCAGGGCCCAGGGGAGGAGCGCGCGGATCATGAGGCGGATGGTGCGCGAACCGGGACTTGGGTCAACGCCTCACGGCGGCGGCAGAATAAAGGATGTGTAATTAGCGAGGAGCAGGCACTCCCGCTAGCATACTCGCACTTCAACAGGAGCCTCCCATGTCGCCTCCCAGCCCTTGGCATCACACGCGCAATCCCAGCGTCGCCGACGACGTGGACTTTGAGATCAAGGGGCAGGAGCTGCAGTTCCTGGAAATCGAGCTGGATCCCGGCGAGAGCGCCGTGGCCGAGGCCGGCGCTTTTGTCTGGAAGGACGCCAGCGTCCAGATGACCACCGTGTTCGGCGACGGCTCCAGCAGCGCCGGCGCCGGTGTGATGGGCAAGTTGCTGGGCGCGGGCAAGCGGCTGATCACCGGCGAAAGCCTGTTCACCACCGTCTTCACCCATACCGGCCAGGGCAAGGCGCGGGTGGCCTTTGCCTCGCCCACACCCGGTTCGATCCTGCCGTTGAACCTGGGCCAGTTGGGCGGCCAGCTGATCTGCCAAAAGGACAGCTTTCTGGCGGCGGCGCGCGGCGTGTCGATCGGCGTCTTCTTCCAGAAGCGGGTGATGACCGGCCTGTTCGGCGGCGAAGGCTTCATCATGCAGAAGCTGGAAGGCGACGGCTGGGTCTTCGTGCAGATGGGCGGCGCCCTGGTCGAGCGCGAGCTCAAGGCCGGCGAGGAACTGCACATCGATACGGGCTGTCTGGCGGCCTACACGCCCAGCATCGATTTCGATCTGGTGATGGCCGGCGGCGTCAAGAGCGTGCTGTTCGGCGGCGAAGGGCTGTTCTTTGCCCGGTTAAGGGGACCGGGAAAGGTCTGGATCCAGTCGATGCCGTTCTCGCGCCTGGCGGGCCGGATGATGTCGGTCGCCGGCGGCGGCGGTCAGAACCGCGGGGAGGGCTCGATTCTGGGCGAGATCGGGGATCTGATCGGCGGTAACCGGTAGCGGTGGCGCTCCCCTCTCTTTGCGGAAGAGGGGAGGGGCCTTAGCCCCGCGTCCTATCCCAGCTGTCGTACTCATAGGCGATGCAGCGGTCGATCAGCGTCCGCCAGACCGGCTCGGCAATGGCTTCCGACAGACCCGCTTCGCGGGCGGTGGCCTTGACCTTGGTCACCACGTCCTCGATGCGCGGACGGTCGAAGACCTTGGAACGGTCAGCCTTGATGCGGGCTGCGGCGCCCATGTAGCCCTGACGCTCGGCCAGCAAGGCCACCAGGGCGCGGTCCAGGGCGTCCACGCCCTGGCGTACGTCAGCCATGGTTTGGCAGTCGCCGGGAACCAGCCGTTCGCCGACCTCAATCATCGTCTTGATCATGAAATCCTAGATACCCGCGCCGTTGTCCATCGTGAGGAGCGCCGCTTCATGCGCGGCGGCCTCGTCCTTGAGCCAGGCGACGAACGCCTTGACCTGAGGCAGTCGTCCCTTGGTTTTGGGATGGACGACGTAATAGGCAAAGTCGACGGCCGTGGCCATCTCGAAGGGGATCACCAGACGTCCGGCGTCGAGATCGGCCTGGGCCAGGGTGCGCTTGGCCAGGGCGACGCCGCGGCCGTTGGCGGCGGCTTCGATCACCATGCTGGACTGGTTGAAGCGCGGACCGCGCGAGCCGTCGACCGTGCGCAGGCCGCGCGCCGCCAGCCACATGGCCCAGTCGGGGCAGCTGTCATCGGCGTCGGGCGAGCCGTCGTGCAGCAGGATGTGATGCGAGAGGTCCTCGGGCGAGGCCAGCGGGTTTTCGGCCAGTAGGGCGGGGCTGACCACCGGCACAACGGTCTCGCTGAGCAGGCGAACAACCTCCAGGCCCGGATAGCGACCCGAGCCGTAGCGAATCGCCAGGTCGACTTCGCCGGCCGCGAAATCCACCACCTCCATGCCGGCCGATAGCCAGACATCGACCTGGGGCTGGGCCTGTTCGAACTTGCCCAGGCGGGGCACTAGCCACTTGGCGGCGAAGGACGGGGCCGCGGTCAGGGTCAGGCGGCGGCCGTCGACGGCGGCGGTCAGCAGGGACGCGGCTTCAGCCAGCCGGTCGAAGGCCTCGCGCAGGGCGGGCAGAGCGGTCTGCGCGGCGTCGGTCAGCAGCAGGCCCTTGGGCGTGCGCTTGAACAGGGCCGCCCCGACATAGTCTTCCAGGTTCTGGATCTGCTGGCTGACCGCGCCGGGCGTTACGGACAGTTCGTCAGCGGCCCGGCTGAAGTTCAGATGGCGCGCGGCGGCCTCGAACGCACGCAGGGCGTTCAGGGGCGGCAGGCGTCGGCGCTCGATCTGTCTTTCCATGAGTTTTACTGAACACCCCGGCAGAAGTCCTTGTTTGCGAATTGGCCCGACCGCGAGCAGTTTGCAAGGGCTCGCTGGTGGAATGGCCCTTTTCACCAGCCTGCGCGCGCGGGGTCGTCTTTCGGGACGGCCCCGTCTTGCGTTTCTAGGTTATATCCCCACTGCGTTGATAGAGGTTCTGATACCCATGTCCCGGCCCTCGGCCCGTTCTCGCAAGTCCGACCTCGTCGTTATCGGCGGGAACGAGGCGTCGCGTGCGCCCGGCGTTGTGCATCTGGTCGGGGCGGGGCCTGGCGATCCGGACCTGCTGACCATCAAGGCGCTGAAGGCGCTGAAGGCCGCCGACGTGATCGTCCATGATGGTCTGGTGTCGGCCGAGATCCTCGATCTGGCCCCGGCTTCGGCTCGGCGGATCAATGTCGCCAAGCGCAAGTCGCGCCATACCCTGCCGCAGGAGGACATCAATCAGCTTCTGGTCGCCCTGGCCCTCGAAGGCCTGACTGTCGTGAGACTGAAGGGCGGCGATCCGTTCCTGTTCGGACGCGGCGGCGAGGAACTGTCCGCCTGCCGCGAGGCCGGCGTCGACTGCCATGTCGTTCCCGGGATCACCGCCGCCCTGGCCGCCAGCGCCGCCGCCGGCGCGCCCCTGACCCATCGCGGCAGCGCCCAAGCGGTGACCTTCGTCACGGGCCACGCGGCTCCCCAAGATGGCGTCATGGGCGATCCGGACCTGGACTGGGCCTCGCTGGCCCGTCCCAACCAGACGGTCGTGGTCTATATGGGCGTCTCGACCGCCGGTCTGATCGCTGAACGCCTGATCGCCGCCGGCCGCGCGGGATCGACCCCGGCCCTGATCGTCGAGAACGCCAGCCGGGCCGCCGAGCGCCGCATCCTGACCACCGTGTCTAACCTGGCCCTGGCCGCTGAAGGCCTGAAGGGCCCTGCGCTGCTGATGGTCGGCGAGGCCATGGCGATGGCGCAAGCCGATGTCGCGAAACAAGATTCAGCATGGGTCCCCGCCTTGGCGGGGATGATCGGGAATTTCAAATGAAGGCCATCACCGCCAACCGCCTGCTCGATGGCGAGGTCGTGTTCTGGAACGCCGGCCAGTGGGTCGACAGTTTTGGCGACGCCCAATTGTTCGACAACGACGAGCCCGCCGTCGAGGCCGCCGTCGCTGTCGGCAAGGGCCAGCCCAAGGTCGTGGTCGATGTCTACCCGATCGACCTGACGCCGTCAGAGGGCCACTGGGCCCCGGTCAGCTATCGCGAACGCATCAGGGCGCTTGGCCCGACCAATGAGCCCACGCACGGCAAGCAGGCCGAAGGCGGCGAGGTGATCGACGCCCTTCGCCACGCGGCGGGCGCGGCCCGCTCGACTGGCCGTGTCGACCTGATCCGCAGGAAGTAAGATGTACCAGTACGACATCATCGACCGCGAGTTCCTGACGGACCGCTCCAATGAGTTTCGGGGGCAGGTGCAGCGCCGTCTCGCCGGCGAGCTGACCGAGGACCAGTTCAAGCCCCTGCGGCTGATGAACGGTCTCTATCTGCAACTGCACGCCTACATGCTGCGCGTCGCCATTCCCTATGGCTCGCTGAACCCCGCCCAGGTGCGTCGCCTGGCCTGGATCGCCCGGACCTATGACAAGGGCTACGGGCACATGACCACGCGTCAGAACATCCAGTTCAACTGGGTGAAGCTGAAGGATACGCCCGACATCCTGGACGCCCTGGCCCAGGTCGATCTGCACGCCATCCAGACCAGCGGCAACTGCATCCGCAACACCACCTCCGACCCCTATGCCGGCGCCACGGCCGAGGAGATCGACGATCCGCGTGTGTGGGCCGAGGTGATCCGCCAGTGGTCCACTCTGCATCCCGAATTCAGCTATCTGCCGCGCAAGTTCAAGATCGCCATCACCGGCGCCCTGAAGGACCGCACGGCCGCCAAGGTGCATGATATCGGCCTGATGCTGCGCCGAGCGCGTGACGGTTCGCTGGGCTTTGAGGTGATCGTCGGCGGTGGTCAGGGGCGCACGCCCTATGTCGGCCCGACCATCAAGGAGCACCTGCCGGTCAGCCGGCTGCTCAGCTATCTGGAAGCGGTGCTGCGCGTCTACAATCGCCATGGCCGCCGCGACAACATCTACAAGGCCCGCATCAAGATCCTGGTCGCCGCCCTCGGCGCCGAGGAGTTTGGCCGTCAGGTGGAAGAGGAATGGGCCAAGATCGACGCCGCGCGCGCCGACCTGCCCGACCTCGAACTGGCCCGCATCCGCAGCGCTTTCGCCCAGGCGCCGTTCGAGGTTCTGCCGGAGCGCTCGGAAGCCTTCGAGGCCGCCCGCGCCGTCAGCCCGGCCCTGCAACGCTTCGCGCGCAACAACATCAAGCCGCACAAGAAGCCCGGCTACGCCATTGTCGAGATCTCGCTGAAGGCCCAGGGCCAGACGCCGGGCGACGCCACGGCCGATCAGCTGGATCTGATCGCCGACCTCGCCGAGAGTTACGGCCTCAACGACGTGCGGGTGACCCACGCCCAGAACATGGTCCTGCCGCACGTGAAGCTGGACGATGTTCCGGCGGTCCACGCGGCCCTGGCGGCGGCGGGTCTGGCCACCGCCAATATCGACCTGGCCAGCGACATCATCGCCTGCCCCGGCCTGGACTACTGCGCGCTGGCCAACGCCCGCGCCATCGGCGTCGCCCAGGACATCGCAGCCAAGTTCGCCGACGAGGATCGGGCCGAAAAGGTGGGTGAGCTGAAGATCAAGATCAGCGGCTGCATCAATGCTTGCGGCCACCACCACGTGGCCCACATCGGCATCCTGGGCGTCGATAAGAAGGGCGAGGAATTCTACCAGCTGTCGCTGGGTGGGTCGGGGGCTGAAGACGCCTCGATCGGCAAGATCCTCGGTCCCGCGCTGCCGGCCGACAAGGTGGCTGGCGCCATCGACACCCTGGTCGAGGCCTATCTGGGTATTCGCACCGGCGAGGAGCGCTTCCTCGACACCTATCGCCGCGTCGGCCTCGAGCCTTTCAAGGAGGCGGTCTATGCCCAAGCTGATTAAGCTCACGAACGGCGTCGCCGCCTATGCCGACGACAGCTTCGTCCATGTCGCCGACGAGGACGCGATCCCCGAAGCCGGCGACGTGATCCTGTCCCTGACCCGCTTCCAGGCCGAAGGCGACGCCCTGCTGTCGTCCAACAGCCGCAAGGTCGGCGTGCGGATCGAGTCCGATGAGGAGGTCGAGGCCCTGGCCTATGATCTGCCGCGCCTGTTCATGGCTGCCCTGGCTTTCCCGAAGTTTCGCGACGGTCGCGCCTATACCTCGGCGCGCCTGCTGCGTGAGCGGCTCGGGTTCGCCGGTGAGGTGAGGGCGGTCGGGGACGTGCTGCAGGAGCAGGCCGGCTTCATGGTGCGGTGCGGCTTCGACGCCTTCGAGCCGGCCGACGGCGCAACGCCCGAGGTCTGGACCAAGGCCGCCCATCGCTTCCGTCATGTCTATCAGCGGGCCGCCGACGATCTCGTGGTCGCGTTCGAGGAAAGGGGCTCATGATGGCCTATGACCAGACGGAGGTGACGCCCAGCCTGGCGATCCGGCTGGACGCCGAACTGCGTGACGCCCATCCGCTGACTATCCTGCGCAAGGCCTATGAGACCTTCGGCGACAAGCTGGCGCTGGTGTCGTCTTTCGGGGCGGAGTCGGCCGTGCTGCTGCACCTGGCCTCGCGGGTCGCGCCCAATATCCCGGTGCTGTTCCTCGACACCGGCATGTTGTTTGGCCAGACCCTGGACTATCGCAAGGCGCTGAGCGCTCGGCTGGGCCTGACCGACGTGCGCGACCTGCGCCCGGCCTTCGCGGACCTGGCGACCCAGGATCCCAAGTCGGACCTGTGGCGCACGGATGTCGACGGCTGCTGCCACATCCGCAAGGTGCTGCCGCTGGACCGCGCCTTGGGCGGCTTCGACGGCTGGATCACGGGTCGCAAACGCTTCCACGGCGGCGATCGCCTGCGCCTGGCGGTGGTGGAAGAGGCCGACGGCAAGACCAAGTTCAATCCGTTGGCCAACTGGTCCAAGGCCGAACTCGACGCCTATATCGCCGAATATGATCTGCCGGCCCACCCGCTGGTCGCTCAGGGCTTTCCTTCGGTCGGCTGCTGGCCCTGCACCCAGCCCGCCGAGGACGGCCAGGATGTCCGCGCCGGCCGTTGGGCCGGTCAGGACAAGACCGAGTGCGGGATCCACGTCGCGCGCGCGCCGGGTGTGGCGTCCAATGTGGGTGGGGATATCTAGAGCATTTTCCGACGAAGTGGATACCGGTTCGTCGTCAGAAAATGCGTTAAAACAAAAGTCTAGAGCATTTCAGCGATCCAATTGGATCGGAAAATGCTCTAGACGGTCCGCTCCAGCAGCAGGATTGGCGAGTCCTTGTAGGCTGTGTGGGTTACGATCCTGAAACCCATCTTCAGGGCCAGCGCCAGCGAGGCGGCGTTGCCCGGGTCGATGATGCAGGGCACGCGGGGCGGCGCGTGGATCTCGTCGATCCAGGCCAGTCCTGCGGCCAGGGCTTCGGTCCCGAAGCCCTGGCCGTGCGACCACGCCGTCAGCACCCAGCCCATTTCCGGTTGGCCGTGGAAGCGCGGCTCGACGTCGCGGTGGAAATCGGCAAAGCCGACCTCGCCGACATAGCGGCCCGTCGCCGTCTCGCGCACCGCCCAATAGCCATAGCCCAGCAGCGCCCAAAGCCCGCGCGCCCGCAGCAGGCGCGCCCAGCTTTCCTCAGCCGTGAAGGGACGCCCGCCCACGAATTGCGTGACGACGGGGTCGGACCACATCGCCGCGCTGTCCTCGAAGTCGGTGATCTCCGGCGTTCGCAGCGTCAGTCGGTCGGTGATGATCACGGAAGGGAACGCTTTGAACATGGCGACTCTGTTTGCGGCGGTATGGAGCGACAAGCTACACCGCTGTCGCGGGTTTGCGAGACCTGCCGAACCCTGTCGATTTCGAGCCCACCATGACCACGCCGCAAGACGCCATCGCCGCTCGCCGGAAGCTGACCAACAGGCTGATCGCGGGAAAGACTGCCTCGCGACTGGCTCCGTTCTTCGATCCGAAAGTCGTCCTGATTGCGGGAGATGGTTCGGTGCTGATGGGCGTGGCCGAGGTGATCGCCGCTTTTGACGCCCAGTTCCGCGAGCCGGACTTTATCGCCTATGTCCGCACGGGCGAGGGAGTTGCATTGGATAGCGCCGGACTGCGGGCCGCCGAGCATGGGCATTGGGTGGGGTCTTGGAAGGGGGCTGCCGATCAATCAGGGACCTATCTGGCGACCTGGAGGAAGGTCACCGGCCAGTGGGTGATCGAGAGCGAACTCTATGTGACCCTAGATCGCGGCGACTGACCCATTGCGCGTCACGCTCGGTTGCGGCCATACGAATTAAGAGAAATTAATTTTCGGCCTTGCCGGGCAGGGCCTACGCAGTCGTCCAACAAATCGTTCTTTAGGGGTCTCGCCGTGCAAACTCGTCGTCAAATGCTGCTGTCCTCCGTCGCCGCTGGCTTGGCCGCGTCGGCGCCGTCCCTGGTCCTGGCCCGCCAGGCGGCCAGCGGCGAGGCGGCCAAGATGAACGCCCTGTTCGACGCCTTCATGACCAGGAGCCTGCGTCAGTCGCCCGAGCTGACCACCGGACTGGGTCTGGACAAGGATGAGCTGGCCTGGACCAAGGGACTGCTCAGCGACCGCTCGTTCGAGGCCATCGCCGCGGGCGTCGTCCAGACCCGCGAGCAGCTGACCGCCTTGCGCGCCATCGATCGCAAGGCTTTGATGGGCATGGACGCTGTCAACTACGATACCGTCGAGTTCACTCTGGCGGTGCAGGACGAGGGCAATCAGAAGTTCAGGTATGCTGGCGGCGGTTCGGGCGCGCCTTATGTGCTGAGCCAATTGACGGGCTCATACCAGTACATGCCCGACTTCCTGGATACCCAGCATTCCATTGAGACCAAGGCCGACGCCGACGCCTACCTCCAGCGGATGGAAGGCTTCGCCCGGTTCATGGATGAAGAAACGATGCTGGCCAAGCGCGACATGGCCGACGGTGTGATCCCGCCCGACTTCATCATCGACAAGACGCTGATCCAGATGAAGGCCTTCGCCGACACCCCGACGGCCGAAGCGCCGCTGGTCAAGTCGATCACCCGCCGGACCAAGGAAAAGAACATCCCCGGCGACTGGGAGGCGGAAGCCTCCAAGGTCTATGAATACTCGGTGTTGCCGGCGCTCAAGCGCCAGATCGCGCTGATGGAATGGGCGCGTCCTCAGGCCACCCATGACGCGGGGGTTTGGCGCCTGAAGGACGGGGCGGACTACTACGCCGTGTCTCTGAAGAACTACACCACCTCAACCATGACGCCCGGCGAGATCCACCAGTTGGGCCTGGATCTGGTGCAGTCGATCTCGGCCGAGGCCGACAAGATCTTCAAGACCATGGGCATGAGCAAGGGCACGGTCGGCGAGCGCATGGCCAAGCTGGGCGAGGATATCTACGAGAACACGGACGCCGCCAAGGAACAGCTGATCGCGGATCTGAACACCAAAGCGAAGTGGATCGAGAAGCAGCTGCCGGCCTATTTTGGCCAACTGCCCAAGGCGGCGCTGGAAATCCGCCGCGTGCCCAAGGCCATCGAGGCTGGCGCGCCGGGTGGCTACTACAACTCGCCGTCGCTGGATGGCAAACGTCCCGGCATCTATTGGATCAACCTGCGCGACACCAAGGAGCAGGCCAAGTACACCTTGACCACCCTGACGGTGCACGAGGGCGTCCCGGGCCACCATCTGCAGCTATCGTTGTCGAACGAGGCTCAGGGTCTGCCGCTGATCCGCAAGGTTGTCGGCTTCTCGGGCTACGCCGAAGGCTGGGCGCTCTATACCGAACAGCTCGCCGTCGAAATGGGCATCTACAAGAACGACCCGCGCGGCCATATCGGCATGCTGCACGATGCCCTGTTCCGCGCGGTGCGCCTGGTGGTCGACAGCGGCATGCACCACAAGAAGTGGAGCCGCGAGCAGGCGATCAAGTATATGGCCGAGACCATGGGCGATGAGGAAAGCGGCACGGTCACCGAGATCGAACGTTACGTGGTTTGGCCGGGCCAGGCCTGCAGCTACATGATCGGCAAGATCGTCTGGTTGCGGGCTCGCGAGCGGGCCAAGAAGGCGCTGGGCAAGAAGTTCGATATCCGGAAGTTCCACGATGCGGGCCTGCTGTCGGGCATGACGCCTTTGACCGTGCTCGACAACGTCATCGACAACTACATCGCCGCGACGAAGGCGGGGAAGTAGGTCCAGACAAGACAGGCCTCCTCTTCGTCGCCGGAGAGGAGGTTTGCAGGCCCTTGTCTAGGCCCAGCTGTCCGCCGCGCCGGCGCGGCGGGCGAGCGGCTTGACGATCGCACCAGGCTTCAGCGCCGGTCGCGGCTGGTCGGCGGGCTTTCCAAACAGCCAGCCCTGCGCAAAGTCGACACCGGCCTGGCGCACCACCTCCTCGACCTCGAGGGTCTCGACCATCTCGGCGACCGTGCGGACCTGCAGGTCCTTGCAGAGTTCAACCAGCCGCCTGACCATCGCGCCGTCACGGCCGTTGTCGGCGAGTTCGCGAACATAGCGGCCATCGATCTTGACGATATCCAGGCTCAGTTGCTGCAGATAGGCGAACGAGGTCGCGCCGGCTCCGAAATCATCCAGACAGACGAGCGAACCCATGGCGCGCAGCGCCTGGATATGACGATTGGCGCGCGGCAGGTCGTCGATAGCGGCGGATTCGGTGATCTCGAAAATCAGGCGGCCCTTGGCCTGGTCATATCGGGCCAGGGTGCGCGTGACGTGGTCGACGAAGCTCTCATGGACGATGGTGCGGCCTGAGACGTTGACCGCCAGTTTCAGTTCACCCGTCCGATCCTGAACCAGGCGCTGAACCGATTTCTCGACGATGGCGTGGTCCAGTTCCGCGATCAGGTCGAATTCCTCAGCCATGCGGATCAGGGCGAACGGGCTGGCGCCGTCCTCGAACCGCACCAGCACCTCGTGGTGATGGGCCAGGCCGGTGGCCAGGCTGACCACGGGCTGGAAGGCCAGGTCAAAGCGCCGTTGACTGACCGCGACGCCCAGGGCTCCAGCCCGCGCCAGGGTGCGCTTGACCGAGCGGTTCATCGCTTCGGACAAGGTCATCGGCGGCGCGTCCTTAAGCCCCTCCCGCAGGAAGTCGTCGAGGGCGTAGCGCAGCGCGCGCAGGGCGCGTGAGGGCGCTGAGTGCGCCTCCAGCGACACGATATGAGCCTCGACGTCCATCGACACGACGCGACCAAGCCGACGCATGAGGGTGTCTGGATCTTCGTCCTTGGCGCGCAGGACGGCGTAGCGATCGTCCGACAGGCGGGTGGCGGCCCCCCCGCCATGGGACTCGGCCCGCACTGCGCCGGCCACCTGACTATCCAGGGCTTCGGCCTCGGCCTGCGGCAGGCCTGCCCGCTTGTCGCCGAGACCGGCAAATTCAATCATTGCCAGTTCAAGTTCCAGGCCGGTGACCCTTGCGGCCTCGAACAAGCCTTTGGCGATATCATCGAAGGATTCGCGCGCATGCAGGCCGGACTTCTCACCGCGAGGGCTTGCGGGATGGCCAGGCGTCACCGCGCAAGACACTCGACCCTTGTTTTCGGGCAGGGCGCGTATCACCAGGCTGATATAGCGTTCAACGGGGTCGGCCAGGCGTAGAACAATCGGGCCCCGGCGCGCGCCGTCGTCCGCGCAGGCCAGGATTGCGTCGATCAGCGGTTGGTCTTCGGTCGCGAACAGGTCGCGCCAAACCTTGCCCATCAGCGCGGCTTCGCTCTGGCCCATGATGCGTTGCGCGGCGCCAAGGGCCATATCGATCTTGCCGTCGCGAATTTCGACAAGCAGATCGGCGCTGGCGAAAGCCAGGCCAAGCAGACGGCGCGGGTCGATAGACAAAACGATGATCCCCCAAGGCGTCCGAGCGTGGCACAGGGTTCTTTAAGGAGCCCTTTCCATGCGCGGCAAAATGCCTGCGACCTTCTGTCGTTTCCTTGGCTGCAAGGCGCGTCATGTTCATCCTCGATCGCGCTTATGGGCAGGGACGGCGCCGCGCCTGCGGCGGTCTCAGCGCAATGAGGCTCTTTTCGACGCAGCCGGTCGGAGGGCGCGCCTGAAACAGAGCCTCAAAACTGAAAGCGGTGTTTTTCCTGCCGAAAGGCGCGTGGAACATCTTGCGAACACGGAACAAAGGCGGTACAAATCGAAGTGTTCCACAGGGTGTTGGCGCGCGGTGCGCGAACGGCCGGTAGCTCGGGTGGAATCATGAAATAAGGGCGCATCTCCAATGAACCAGGCGGCTTTGAGACTCGTGGGCAAGGAAGAAGGCGACAAGCAGCGGGCCCTAGAGGCGGCGCTAGCGCAGATTGATCGGGCGTTCGGCAAGGGCTCGGTTATGAAGCTGGGCGATAAGGGCAAGGTCGAGATGGAGTCTGTCTCCACCGGCTCGCTCGGTCTGGACATCGCCCTCGGCATCGGCGGCCTGCCCAAGGGGCGGGTGATCGAGATCTACGGTCCGGAAAGCTCCGGCAAGACGACGCTCGCCCTGCACGTGGTGGCCGAGGTCCAGAAGGCCGGCGGCACCGCTGCCTTCGTCGACGCCGAGCATGCCCTGGATCCGGGCTATGCGTTCAAGCTGGGGGTCAATCTCGACAACCTGCTGGTCTCGCAGCCCGACAATGGTGAGCAGGCTCTGGAGATCACCGATACGCTCGTGCGCTCCGGCGCCGTCGATGTGGTGGTGATCGACTCGGTTGCGGCCCTGACCCCCAAGGCGGAAATCGAGGGCGAGATGGGCGACAGCCTGCCCGGTCTTCAGGCTCGCCTGATGAGCCAGGCCCTGCGCAAGCTGACCGGCTCGATCAACAAGACCAACACCATCGTCATCTTCATCAACCAGATTCGCCACAAGATCGGTGTGATGTATGGCAGCCCGGAAACCACGACGGGCGGCAACGCCCTGAAGTTCTACGCGTCCGTGCGTCTCGATATCCGACGCACCGGCTCGGTAAAGGTGCGCGACGAAATCATCGGCAATAATGTTCGGGTCAAGGTGGTCAAGAACAAGGTCGCCCCGCCGTTCCGTGAGGTCGAGTTCGACATCATGTACGGCGAGGGCATTTCCAAGCTGGGCGAGATCATCGATCTGGGCGTCAAGGCCGGGGTGATCGACAAGGCCGGCTCTTGGTTCTCCTATAACAGCCAGCGCATCGGCCAGGGTCGTGACAATGCCCGCGAGTTCCTGAAGGCCAACAAGGATATGTGCGCCGAGATCGAGGCGGCCGTTCGCAAGTCTTCCCAGAAGATCGAGGAAGAGCTTCTGGTCGGTGGTCCCGAAGAGGGCGACGAATAGGGCATTAAGTTTCGCGACCGTCGCCTGCCCGGGCGTCTCCCGCCTCGATATGACGCCCGTGGCTCCCCGCCGAGACGGCCGCGATCCCCCGGACGCCTGGACCCCACTCCAGGCGTCCGATTTCGTTTGGGGATCGGCGCCGACAAGCCAGCCCTTGCCAGGGTGCGTTGCGCTCTGCGGCAGGCTCCAGGGCCAAGACGTGAGGCGGTGAACTCGCATCGCCCGGCCTGTTCAGTCGCCCTTTATCCGTGCTCATCCCGTCCCCAAGTTTGACGAGGTTTCCACTCCGCGGAAAACCGCGCTATGCAGCGGCCCACGCCGGACTGCCAACCACTGTTTGAAGATCCTTGAGACGCCCATGCCCAGCCTGAACGAGATCCGCGGAACCTTCCTCGACTATTTCGGCAAGGCCGATCACGCGATCACGCCGTCGGCGCCGCTGGTGCCGCAGAACGATCCGACGCTGCTGTTCGTCAATGCCGGTATGGTGCCGTTCAAGAACGCCTTCACCGGCGCCGAGACGCCAGCCTATCCGCGCGCGGTCAGTTCGCAAAAGTGCGTTCGCGCCGGGGGTAAGCACAACGACCTGGACAATGTCGGCTACACCGCCCGCCACCACACCTTCTTCGAGATGTTGGGCAATTTCTCGTTCGGCGACTATTTCAAGGAACAGGCGATCACTCACGCCTGGACCCTGCTGACCCGGGATTTCGCCCTGCCCAAGGACAAGCTGTTGGTCACGGTGTATCACACCGACGACGAGGCGGCTGATCTGTGGAAGAAGATCGCCGGTCTGAGCGACGATCGCATCATCCGCATCCCGACCAGCGATAACTTCTGGTCCATGGGCGACACTGGGCCGTGCGGTCCGTGTTCGGAAATCTTCTTCGACCACGGCGAAGGCATTCCCGGTGGCCCTCCGGGCAGTCCGGACGAGGATGGCGACCGGTTCATCGAGATCTGGAACCTGGTCTTCATGCAGTTCGAGCAGCTGGCCGGCGGTGAGCGCCTGGCGCTGCCCAAGCCCTCGATCGACACCGGCATGGGCCTGGAACGGGTGACCGCCGTCCTGCAGGGCGTGCACAACAACTACGACATCGACCTGTTCAAGACCCTGATCGCCGCCAGCGTCGAGCTGACCGGGGTCAAGGCGGAAGGCGCCGAGGCGCCGTCGCACCGGGTGATCGCCGACCATCTGCGCTCATCGTCCTTCCTGCTGGCCGACGGCGTCACGCCCTCGAACGAGGGACGAGGCTATGTGTTGCGCCGCATCATGCGCCGCGCCATGCGTCACGCCTATCTGCTGGGCGCCCAGGAGCCCCTGATGCACCGCCTGGCCCCGACCCTGGTGGCCGAGATGGGCCAGGCCTATCCGGAACTGCGTCGGGCTGAAGCCTCGATCGTCGAGACCCTGCGTCAGGAGGAGGAGCGTTTCCGCGTCACCCTCGGGCGCGGCATGGGTCTGCTGGACGAGGCCACGGCCAATCTGTCGACCGGCGGCGTGCTGGACGGCGAGGTCGCTTTCAAGCTTTACGACACCTACGGCTTCCCGCTCGACCTGACCCAGGACGCCGTGCGCGCCAAGGGCATCACGGTCGACACCGACGCCTTTGACGTGGCGATGGACAAGCAGCGCCAGATGGCCCGCGCCAACTGGTCCGGTTCGGGCCAGATCGGAGCCGCCGCCGCCTGGTTCGCGATCAAGGAGCGCGCCGGGGCCACAAACTTCGTCGGCTATGGCGCTACCGAGACCACCGGCGTCGTGCAGGCCATCGTCATCGACGGCGCGGAAGTCCAATCGGCTGCAACGGGCCAGACGGTCGAGGTCCTGCTGGATCGCACCAGCTTCTATGCCGAGAGCGGCGGTCAGGCCGGCGACACCGGCGTGATCGAGGCCAACGGCCGCGAGAGCCGCGTGCTCGACACCCAGAAGCAGGCCGGCGATCTCTATGTTCACAAGGTCGAACTGACGGGCGACCTGAAGGTCGGCGACAGCGTCGTGGCTTCGGTTGACGCCGCCAAGCGCGCCACCACGCGGGCCAATCACTCGGCCGCCCACCTGGTTCATGCCGCCCTGCACCATGTGCTGGGTCCGCACGTCGCCCAGAAGGGCCAGATGGTTGATGGCGAGCGCATGCGCTTCGACTTCAGCCATGGCGGCCCGCTGACCCCCGACGAGATCGAGCGCATCGAGGCCGAGGTCAATGCGGTGATCCGGCAAAACGTCGCGGCCGAGACCAAAGAGATGGCCCCGCAGGAGGCCATCGAGGCCGGGGCCGTGGCGCTGTTTGGCGAGAAATACGGCGACAGCGTCCGGGTGCTGACCCTGGGCCAGTCGCTGACCGAAACCGGCAAGGCCTATTCGGTCGAGCTGTGCGGCGGCACCCATGTGGCCCGGACCGGCGACATCGCCCTGTTCAAGATCGTTTCCGAGCAGGGCGTGGCGGCCGGCGTTCGCCGCATCGAGGCCCTGACCGGCGAGGCGGCCCGCCGCTTCCTGCTGGACCAGGCCGGCGTCGCCAAGGCCCTTGCCGAGCAGTTCAAGACTCCGGTGCTGGAGGTCGGCGCCCGGGTCGAGGCCCTGATCGCCGAGCGCAAGTCGCTGGAACGGCAGCTGGCCGAGGCCAAGAAGCAGCTGGCCCTGGGCGGCGGCGGCGGCGCGGCCTCGGGCCCCGAGGACGTCCATGGCGTGGCCCTGATCGCCAAGGTGCTGGACGGCGTCGGCGGCAAGGAGCTGCGCGGCGTGGCCGAGGCGTTCAAGCAACAGCTGACCGACGGCGGCGTCGTGGCCCTGGTCGGGATCAGCGACGGCAAGGCCGCTGTCACCGTGGCGGTCACCGCCGACCTGACGGGCCGGTTCAGCGCCGCCGACCTGGCCAAGGCCGCCGTGTTGGCCATGGGCGGCCAGGGGGCGGGCGGCAAGGCCGACTTCGCCCAGGGCGGCGCGCCTGACGCCTCCAAGGCCCAGGCCGGGCTGGACGCGATCAAGGCGGCCCTCACGGCCTAGAGGCTCAGCAGGATCGCCGCGACCGACAGGGTCACGGCGGCCAGGGCCGTGGTCAGGGCCACGGTGCGGGCCCCGCCGCGGGCGAACACGCCCAGCACGCGGGTCTGGATGAACACATTGACCGCCGTCGGGGTGGCCGCCAGCAGGGCGGCGCCCAGGCGGAAGGCCGGGGGCGCGTCGGTCAGGCCCACGGCCCACCAGGTCAGGACGGGCAGGGCGAGCAGCTTGGCCGTCGCCGCCGCCGCCACCGGCCCCCAGGACGGCGAAGCCTCGGCCGGGCCCGCCGAGCGCAGGGCCAGGGCCGCGCCCAGGGCCACCAGGGCCACCGGACTGCCCGAGACCGCCGCCGCCGCCACGGCCCGGTCCAGCACATCGGGCAAGGCCAGGCCGCAAAGCGCCATGACCACGCCGATCAGGGCGGCGGCGACGATCGGGTTGCCCAGGGCCCGCAAGGCCGAGCCCGCCGCCGAGCGCCCCGAGGCCCAGCCCAGCAAGGCCACGCCCAGCCCGGCCACGATCACGAAGTCCACCGCCACCACCCCGGCCGCCAGCCGCGCCGCCTCGGGACCGAGCACGGCGGCGGCGACCGGCAGGCCCAGGAAGGCGCTGTTGCCCAGGCCGCCCGACAGGGCCGCGCCGGCCCGTTCGGCCCGGCTCCAGCCCCGCCACAGGCCCAGCCCCCACAGCCCCGCCATCACCGCCAGGGCCGCGCCGGCATAGGCCGCCAGCCCCCAGGCCAGGGCCGGGCCCGGCGCGCCGATCCGCGACAGGCTGTGGATCAGCAGGGCCGGAAAGCCGATCCAGAACACATAGGCCGACAGGCCGCCGGCCATGGCGGCGTCCAGCAGTTTCAGGCGCGCCAGCCCCACGCCGGCCGCGACCAGCAGGAAGAACGGCGCCACCCGCGACAGCACGTCGAGGGTCAGGTCCAGCACGGCGAGGATCGCCCTAGCGCTCTTCGCGCGGCAGGCGGATATGCACCAGCTTCCAGGTGAACAGCGCCCGGCGCTGGAAGGTGAACACCGTCACCCGCTCGGCCGCGCCGGGCCGGCGCACCGCCACCCGCACGCGGTTGGGATCCCAATAGGCGATGGTGGGATAGGGCCCCATCACGGCGGCCTTCAGCTTGCCGCCCACGGTGTCGGGCCGGGCCGGACCGGCCGGCGCCTTGCCCGGTTCATAGCCCCGGGTCAGGGCCGAGATCCCGGCGATGGTCAGGTAGCGGTCGACCTTGGGCTCGGGCGGGGCGATCGGCTCGATGGCCCGCCGCATGGCCCCCAGCGGATCGCGCCAGATCGACGGCGGCTCGGCCGCCGCCACCGGGGCGTCCTGCTTCAGCGCGCCGGTCAGGCTGCGCCGCACCGCGGGGAAGTCGACGATCTCGGCGATCGCCTGCACGTCCTCATACTGGGCGGCGGCCTTCAGGGCCCGGAAGGCGAACCACGGCGCCGTGGCGAAGGCGGCGGCGAACACGAAGATCGCCAGCACCACCAGGTCCCACAGTCGTTTCTGCACACTCATCGCCTGGCCCCGAGCCCATGATCGTTAACGGGGCATAGAAGGGGTAATCGCGCCGTCGTCGCAAGGCTCTTCGCGCGCGGCGGGACCGGCGGAGCCGGCGAAGCTCGTCTCGCCCAGCGTCGCCTCGGCGCGCTTGAGTTCGATGAACTGGGCGACGGCGGCGATCCGGGCTTCCACCAGGGTCCGCAGCCAGGCCCTGTTGCGCTGGCGACGGCGGGTGGAGCGGCAGGGACCCTGGCGCGCGATCGGACGGGGTGAGCGGGGGCGGGGCATGACGCGATCCTTCAGACGCGGGTTGACGGAGGGGGTGACGAAGACGGGGGGCGAGCGAGGCGCGGGGCGGCCGAAAGCGCGCCGCGTCGGCGCGCGGCTTCGCCGCCTCGCGCGGTCGGCGCGAAGTCTGGGGAGGGTTGCGAGGCGCCCGGGCGACGCCCGGATGAAAAAATAGAAGTACCGTTTCGACGACGCCGAACGCCTCGCGCGATCGTTATCCGTCCGCGTCCCGTCAGGTGGCCCTGTTCAGGCCTTACCGGGATCCGGAAGCCCTCGTTTCCGAAGGTTCCGGAGGTCGAGGCGGGCGAGCCAAGCAAATGACTTAAAAACACACCCGTTCAGTCCCCGTCCACGCCGACGGCGGGCGGGCCTGGCCAGCAACCAGGTCCCCGGACCGCCCGAGTATCCCCCTCGGACCTGTCCCCGCTCAACCGCCCCCCAAGGCCGCGAAGGTCGCTGGCCACGCGCCCTCCCCATCGCCCTGAAGTGACACCAGTATAGGGCCGTGCGCAGAGGGGAGGATAAGCGGGGCGGCGGGCGAGGGATTTCAGGGGGTTAGGCGCGGGACGGGGTGTGGGTTGGGGGCACGGCCGCCGCGCGCCCCCTCCGTCACGCTGCGTATCCTCAGCGCGCCACCTCCCCCGCAGGCGGGGGAGGAGAGCCCCCGACGCTGTTTCTCCTCCCCCGCCTGCGGGGGAGGTGGCGCGGCGCGAAGCGACGTGACGGAGGGGGCGCTGGCGCTGTCGGGAGAAGCAAGGGCTGACGTTAGCCGTCCAGTCGAGCCGCCTGAGCGTCCAGCTGCTCGCGCCAGTCGTCCGCCTCGGCGGGTGGCAATAGGCCCAGCAGATAGGGCCACACCGTTTCCCGAAACAGCTTGGTGCGCGAGGGCGACCAGGGCCAGGCCTGGGCGCCCTGCATCGTTTCGATCATGTCGATCAGCCGGTTGCGCACATGCTGCGGCTTGACCTGATAGGGCGCCGGGCCGCTGGGTTCGGCGGCGCCGAACAGGTCGCCCTGCGGGGCGGGGGTGAGATCACGCTGTGCGTGGCCCATGGCCCAAGTCTCCGAAACTGATTCTCGGAGCCACTATCGCGCGGCCGGCGCCGGGCCGACAGGGGCGCTGGGGACTTATCCATCTACCCGCGCCCGCGCGCGTCCGGCTATGGTTGGCCCGTTGAGTCGGAGACCCCATGACCCCCGCGCAGTTCATCAAGAAATGGAGCGACAGCCGCCTGCGAGAGCGGCAGGCGTCGCAGGAACATTTCCTCGACCTGTGCCACCTGCTGGAGCAGCCCACCCCCGCCGAAGACGACCCGCTGGGCGAACGCTACTGCTTCGAGCGCGGGGCCGCCAAGACCGGCGGCGGCGACGGCTGGGCCGATGTCTGGCGCAAGCACTGCTTTGGCTGGGAATATAAGGGCAAGCACAAGAACCTCGACGCGGCGCTGCGC
Organism: Caulobacter sp. FV2ps19; assembly: GCF_058681035.1. Lineage (NCBI taxonomy): Bacteria > Pseudomonadati > Pseudomonadota > Alphaproteobacteria > Caulobacterales > Caulobacteraceae > Caulobacter > Caulobacter sp. FV2ps19. Next base: position 1,896,883 of record NZ_CM178729.1, read on the forward strand.
CAGCTTCAGGCCTATGCGCTGGATCTGGAAAACCCGCCCTATCTGATCGTCTCCGACATGGAGCGCATCGTGGTCCACACCAACTGGACCAACACCATCAGCCGCAGGATCGAGTTCACGCTCGACGACTTGCACGAGCCCGAAAAGCTAGCCGTGCTGCGGCTGGTGTTCGAGGGGTCGGAAAGCCTCAAGCCCAAGATCAGCCCGCAGGAACTGACCGCCAAGGTCGCCCAGAGGTTTGGTGATCTGGGCCGGCGTTTGCAGGAGCGCGGCCAGGATCCGCGCGAGGTGGCACACTTCCTCAACCGCATCGTCTTTTGCATGTTCGCCGAAGACGCCAAACTGCTGCCCGAGGGCCTGTTCACCCGCATGACGCGGTCGATGCAGATGCGCCCGCCGACCGAGGCGTCGGCCCAGTTCGACGCGCTGTTTTCGATGATGCGCACCGGCGGCATGTTCGGCGCCGATGTGATCCGCTGGTTCAATGGCGGCCTGTTCGACGACAAGCCGGCCCTGCCTCTGGAACGGCCGGACATCAAGTTGATCTGCGACACCGCCGGCGAACATGACTGGTCAGAACTCGACCCGTCTGTCTTCGGCAACATGTTCGAGGAGGCGCTGAAGGCCACGCGCGAGCGGGCGGCCCTGGGCGCCCACTACACCGACCGCGCCAAGATCCTGAAGATCATCGACCCGGTGATCACCTGGCCGCTGATGGCCGAGTGGGAAGCGGCCCTGGCTGAGATCCGCGCCGCCATGGACGCCCGCGCCGCCACCGAGGACGAGCGCAAGGCGGTGCTGGAAGCCGCCGCCGAGGCGATGCGGCAAGACCCCGACAAGGCCAAGGCCGGCGAGGCGGGCCGGCGCAAGGCCCTGACCGCCATCGCCAAGCGGGCCGACGCCGCCCTGGGCCAGGCCAAGGATAGGCTGGAGGCGTTCCTCGCACGTCTGGCCGCCTATCGCGTGCTCGACCCGGCCTGCGGCAGCGGCAACTTCCTGTATGTGGCCCTGCATGCCCTGAAGGACATCGAACGTCGCGCCCTGGTCGACGCCGCCCGTCTGGGCATCGAGGTTCCGGCCCCCCGCGTGGGCCTGGCCTGTGTGCGCGGCATCGAGATCGAGGACTATGCTGCCGAGCTGGCGCGGGTGACCCTGTGGATCGGCGATCTGCAATGGAACGCGAAGAACAACTATACGGGGCTGTCGGAGCCGATCCTCTCGTCGCTGGATCAGATCGAGCGCCGGGATGCGCTGTTGAATGCGGACGGGACCGAGGCGGCGTGGCCGGAGGTCGATGTCATTGTGGGCAACCCGCCGTTTTTGGGCGACAAGAAGATGGGGCCCGATCTGGGTGAGGCCTATGTCGAGCAATTGCGAGGAGTCTACAAAGGAAGGGTGCCGGGTGGCGCTGATTTCGTCAGCTATTGGGTGGAGAAAGCCTGGGAGGCTGTTCGATCGCCGAATGGCAGGCGTGCGGGGCTCGTTACCACTAACTCAATCCGGGGCGGTGCGAGCCGCAAGGTCCTGGATCCGATAGCGGATGCAGACGCGCTTTGGGAGGCCTGGGCGGATGAGCCCTGGATTCTGGAGGGTGCCGCCGTTCGCGTTTCGATGTTTGGATTTGGAGATGGCTTTCTGGAGCGACGGCTTGAAGGTCGCAATGTTGTCAGCATTCACGCCGATCTCACCTCTGCGAGTGCGGACTTAACAAAGGCGAGTCGGTTGTTTGAAAACGGCTCAACGGCGTTCAACGGCATCCAGAAAACCGGACCGTTCGAAATTGAGGGCACTCAAGCGAGAGCTTGGCTCTTGGCCCCCTTGAACGTCAACAAACGTAGCAACCAAGATGTTCTTCGGCCCTACTGGAATGGCATTGATGTTGTTCGACGCTCACGCGATTCGTGGATCATAGATTTCACTGGCAAAGATGAAGTGGAATCATCAGGTTACGAAATTCCATTTCAACATGCCTTATTACACGTTGAACCTGCGCGACGTGCAAGTAAGGTTAGCAACCTACAGGCTAGAAATTCATTAGTATCTTATTGGTGGCTATTTTGGAGGCCGCGCCAAGAATTGCGAAATGCTCGCCAATCTCTTTCTAGGACTATTGCCTCGCCAGAAGTGTCCAAGCACCGCGTTTTTGTTTGGGTTGAGCCGACGGTCGGCATCGACAAAAATCTTATCGCTATCGCCCGCGATGATGACACCACTTTCGGTATCCTCCACTCCCGCTTCCACGAACTGTGGTCGCTGCGGATGGGGACCTCTCTCGGCGTCGGCAACGACCCCCGCTACACGCCCTCAACCACTTTCGAGACCTTCCCCTTCCCGGAAGGCCTCACGCCCAACATCCCGGCCGCCGACTATGCCGCCGACCCGCGCGCCATCGCCATCGGCGCGGCGGCCGCCGATCTGAACGCCAAGCGCGAGGCCTGGCTCAATCCGGCCGATCTGGTGCGGATCGAGCCCGAGGTCGTGTCCGGCTATCCCGACCGCATCCTGCCGGTCAGCCCCGAGGCCGCGGTCGAGCTGAAGAAGCGCACCCTGACCAACCTCTACAACCAGCGTCCGGCCTGGCTGGACATGGCCCACAAGCGTTTGGACGCCGCCGTGGCCGCCGCCTATGGCTGGCCCGAGGGCCTGTCGGACGACGAGGTGCTGGAGCGCCTGTTTGGGCTGAATCAGGCACGGGCGGCGGCGGGGCGGTAGGTCGTCCACCCCCCCAGCGGGACGCAGTCCCCGCCTTAAACCCTTGGCGGATCGGAGCTCTGGCGTCTGGCCGTGTCAAGGACGGCGCGTCGCGCCGCCGCGACGCGGCCGCCAGAGGCGGTCCTTGAGACGGCCAGACGCCAGAGCAAGCTCGCCTCCAAGGGCTTAAGGCGGGGCCTCGCCGTTGGGCGGGCTGTGGCGACCGCAGCCCGCCGGCTCAACCTGCGCCGCCAACGCCGCTACCCGCCCGGGTGGAGCCCCGGCGCTTCCTGGCCCGTGCGGGTGACATAGTCCGTATAGCCGCCGCCGTACTGGTGGACGCCCTCGGGGGTGAGTTCCAGCACGCGGTTGGACAGGGCCGCCAGGAAATGGCGGTCGTGCGAGACGAAGAGCATGGCGCCCTCAAAGTCGGCCAGGGCCGCGACCAGGGTCTCCTTGGTGGCCATGTCCAGGTGGTTGGTCGGCTCGTCGAGCACCAGCAGGTTGGGCGGATCAAACAGCATCCTGGCCATGACCAGCCGGGCCTTCTCGCCGCCGGACAGCACGCGGCAGGGCTTTTCGACATCGTCGCCGGAGAAGCCGAAGCACCCCGCCAGGGTGCGCAGCGCGCCCTGGCCCGCCTGGGGGAAGGCGTTTTCCAGAGACTCAAAGATCGTCTCCTCGCCGTCCAGCAGGTCCATGGAGTGCTGGGCGAAATAGCCCATCCTGACGCTGGCGCCGATATGGACCACGCCCTGGTCGGGCTGGGTGTCGCCGGCCACCAGCTTGAGCAGCGTCGACTTGCCGGCCCCGTTGGCGCCCAGCACGCACCAGCGTTCCTTGCGGCGCACCAGGAAGTCCAGGCCCTCATAGATCGGTTGGGCGCCGTAGCCCTTGTGGACATTGCGCAGGCTGATCACGTCCTCGCCCGATCGCGGCGGGCTCTTGAACTCGAACTGCACCGACTGGCGACGGCGCGGCGCCTCGACGCGGTCGATCTTGTCGAGCTTCTTGACCCGGCTCTGGACCTGGGCGGCGTGCGAGGCGCGCGCCTTGAACTTCTCGATGAAGTTGATCTCCTTGGCCAGCATGGCCTGCTGGCGCTCGTACTGCGCCTGGCGCTGCGCCTCGCTGAGCGCGCGCTGCTGGTCGTAGAAGTCCAGATCGCCCGAATAGGTGATCAGGGCGCCGGCGTCGATCTCCACCACCTTGCCGATGATGCGGTTCATGAATGCGCGGTCGTGCGAGGTCATCAGCAGGGCGCCGTCATAGGTCTTGAGGAAGGCCTCAAGCCAGATCAGGCTTTCCAGGTCGAGGTGGTTGCTGGGCTCGTCCAGCAGCATGCCGTCGGGGCGCATCAGCAGGATGCGGGCCAGGGCCACGCGCATCTTCCAGCCGCCGGACAGCAGGCCGACATCGCTGTCCATGCGCTCCTGGCTGAAGCTGAGGCCGGCCAGGACCTCGCGCGCCCGCGCGTCCAGCGCATAGCCGTCCAGTTCCTGGAAGCGTTCCAGCACCTCGCCATAGCGTTCGAGGATGGCGTCCATCTCGTCGGCCCGGTCCGGATCGACCATGGCCGCCTCCAGCGTGGCCATTTCGGCGGCCAGGGCGCTGACGGGGCCGACGCCGTCCATCACCGCGGCGACCGCGCTCTGGCCCGACATTTCGCCGACGTCCTGGCTGAAATAGCCGATCGTCATGCCGGCGTCGATGGCGACCAGACCGTCGTCGGGCTGCTCCTGACCGGTGATCATGCGAAACAGCGTCGTCTTGCCGGCGCCGTTGGGACCGACCAGCCCGACCTTTTCACCCTTCTGGACGCCCATCGAGGCGTCGATGAACAGGATCTGGTGGCCGTTCTGCTTGGAGATGTTGTCGAGGCGGATCATGGGGGGCTGCTAACGCGGCTGGACGCAGAACGCCAGCCCTGGCGTCTCGCCCGACCCGCGCGGCTGGGCGGGGGCCGGGGCCGGGGCTAGTTGGGGGTGAGCGTCACGGTCATGACATAGCGCGATCCGATCTGCGGCGCGCCCTGGCTGTCGACCACGATCTTGCCGCCATGCTGGAGGGTGCTGACCGAGGTCGCGTTCATCAGGGCGGCGCGGACCTCGTCATTGGGGCTCAGATTGAAGCGGCCCAGGAAGCCGTTGACCAGCTGGCGCGGGATCTTGACCGCGTCGCGATCGGTCTTGGTCTTGGGGGCGGCGCTGATGGCGACCTCGAACCGCAGCCGGATCGTCTCGACCCGGTCGGCCGTGCCTGAGGCGACCAGGCGGGTTTCGATGCGGACCGTCGAGGCCGGGTCGCGCGTGATCCGCTGTGTGGCTTCCGCGCCATAGCCCGGCAACGCCTTGACCGGCCCCCAGGCGGGCAGGGGGTAGCCCAGCTCGTTGGCGGCGGCGATGACCCGGTCAGGATCGGCGAACATCTGACGCCAGCGCTCGCCCAGCACCCGGTCCCGCTCGGCCGCCGCCTGGGGCGTGGAGGCAGGATCGACGGGGGGCGGCTTTGCGCCGCGATCGCAACCGGTGATGAGGCAGGCGGCGAGGATCAGGGCCGCCCAGGCTGGTCTGGGTGCGGACGGGTTTTGCATCCCTCGCCCATCGCAGGCCCGGGCTGAGGGTTCAATCGCAGTTTCGTGAAACCTGACGCAAAACGCCCCCCGGTTTCCCGGGGGGCGCTGGCGGTGGGTCGTCTTCCCCCAGAGCGGGCGGATGATTAGGCCATGGCCTTCTTCAGGTTCTCGTCGATCTTGTCGAGGAAGCCTTCGGTGGTCAGCCACGACTGCTTGTCGCCGACCAGCAGGGCCAGGTCCTTGGTCATGAAGCCGGCCTCGACGGTGTCGACGCAGACCTTTTCCAGGGTCAGGGCGAAGCGCGCCAGCTCGGCGTTGTCGTCCAGCTTGGCCCGGTGGGCCAGGCCGCGGGTCCAGGCGAAGATCGAGGCGATCGAGTTGGTCGAGGTGCTCTCGCCCTTCTGATGCTGGCGATAGTGGCGGGTGACGGTGCCGTGGGCGGCCTCGGCCTCGACGGTCTTGCCGTCCGGGGTCAGCAGCACCGAGGTCATCAGGCCCAGCGAGCCGAAGCCCTGGGCGACGATGTCGGACTGCACGTCGCCGTCATAGTTCTTGCAGGCCCAGACATAGCCGCCCGACCACTTGAGGGCCGAGGCCACCATGTCGTCGATCAGGCGGTGCTCGTAATGGATGCCGGCGGCCTTGAACTTGTCGGCGTATTCGGCCTGGTAGATCTCTTCGAAGATGTCCTTGAAGCGACCGTCATAGGCTTTCAGGATGGTGTTCTTGGTCGACAGATAGACCGGATAGTTGCGGCTCAGGCCATAGGCGAAGCTGGCGTGGGCGAAGTCGCGAATCGACTCGTCGAGGTTGTACATGCCCATGGCCACGCCGGCCGACGGGGCCTTGTAGATCTCGTGCTCGATGACCGCGCCGTCCTCGCCGACGAACTTCATCGTCAGCGTGCCCTTGCCGGGGAACAGGAAGTCGGTGGCCTTGTACTGGTCGCCGAACGCGTGGCGGCCGACGATGATCGGCTGGGTCCAGCCGGGCACCAGGCGCGGCACGTTCTGGCAGATGATCGGCTCGCGGAAGATCACGCCGCCCAGGATGTTGCGGATGGTGCCGTTGGGCGACTTCCACATCTTCTTGAGATTGAATTCCTTCACCCGGGCTTCGTCGGGGGTGATGGTGGCGCACTTGACGGCGACGCCGTGCTTCTTGGTGGCTTCGGCCGCGTCGATGGTCACCTGGTCGTTGGTGGCGTCGCGGTTTTCGACGCTGAGGTCGTAATAGTCGAGCTCGAGGTCGAGATAGGGGAAGATCAGCTTATCCTTGATGAGCTTCCAGATGATGCGGGTCATTTCATCGCCGTCCATGTCGACGACGGGGTTGGCGACTTTGATCTTGGCCATTGCGGGGGCTTTCCTCTGGCGGTGGCGCACCGGGACGACCTGGCGCACAGGGCCAGGTCGCGGGCGCGGACCGGCTGGCTATAGACTGTTGCGCGGCAGGGGAAAAGCCGATCGGCGCCCGTGTGGGTTTCGGGTCGCGATCCGGGGCCGGCGACGCTAGGCCTTGACCGCCTTCAGCACGATCCGCGCCGCCTGGGCGATCACCGCGTCGCATGCGGCCGGCGGGGCCGTCGCGCCGCTGAGAAACACCGCCACCGCGAACTGCCGGCCGTCCTTGAGGGTGTAGAGCCCGATGTCGTTGCAGACCGGGGTCAGGCCCAGATCGGGACGGGACGAGCCGGTCCTGTGGGCCAGCCGCGCGCCGCTGGGCAGGGCGGCCTCAAGCCGGGTCTGGTCGCCCTGGGCGCCGCTCAGGATCGTCAGCAGCCGCTGGGTCGAGGCCTTGGAGATCAGTCGGCCCGCCGCCAGCGCCTCCAGGAACCCGACCGCCGCGACCGGCGTGGCGGTGTCGCGCGGATCGGCCAGATAGTCGGCCATCGCCTGACGGCGCCGGGCCTCGGGCAGGGCCAGTAGCTGGGCGCGATAGGCGGCTTCGCCCTTCCAGCCGGCGCGGAACGAGCCCATCCCGGCGATCTCGGGCTGCAGCTGGCGCTCATAGCGATCGACGCGGAAGCCCTCGATCCTGTGCTGCACCAGCCAGGCGGTCAGGACGCCGGGGCCGCCGATCCGCTTCATCAGCACGTCGGCGGCGGTGTTGTCGCCGGACCCGGCGGCCCGCTCGACCAGCTCGGCGATCGTATAGTCGGTGCGCTGGGGCCAGGCGTCGGCGATCGGGCTGAACGGCGGCGACAGGTCGATGTCGCGGATCATGACGACCTGGTCCAGGCTCAGCTTGCCCGCATCGACCTCGGCCAGCACCGCCGCGCCCAGCGGGGCCATGAACACGTCCTGCAGCGGAAAGCGCCGGTCGCCGTTGAAGGCCACGGTCTGGCCGGTCTGGGCGTCGCGCACGGCCACGCCCAGCACGCCGGGGGCGGCGGTGTCGGCCAGGGCCTGCAGATCGGCCATCAGGGCCTTGTCGTCGATCACCGGCTCCAGCTGGCCCAGCATCGGCGCCTCGCGGCACGCGCTGACGGCCAGGAAACCCATCAGGGCAGGGGCGGAAACCAGGAAGGCGCGTCGCAGCATGGGGGGCTCTCAGGGCGCCGAAACGCGTTGAAACGCGCGTCGGACGGGGTCAGGACTTGCATCCCAACGCCTGGCGGCGGCAAAGGGACGAGATGAGCCCAACAATCGTTCCCCCGTGTGTGATCCTCAACGAGCCGCAACTGGCCGAGAACATCGGCGCCGTGGCCCGCGTGATGGCCAATTTCGGCCTGTCGGACCTGCGTCTGGTGCGGCCGCGCGACGGCTGGCCCCAGGAGCGCGCCTGGCCCTCGGCCTCCGGCGCCGACTGGCCGCTGGACAACGCCAAGGTGTTCGACACCCTGGAAGAGGCCATCGCCGACCTGAAACTGGTGTTCGCCACCACCGCCCGCCCGCGCGAGACCCGCCTGCCGGTGCTGACCCCGCGCGAGGCCGCCGGCCAGCTGTCGGACGACGTGGCCCAGGGCCGGGCCGTGGGCCTGCTGTTCGGCGGCGAGCGGGCCGGGCTGGAAACCCAGGACATCGCCCTGTGCCAGGCGATCATCAGCATCCCGATCGACGCCCGCTTTCGCTCGCTCAACCTGGCCCAGGCGGTGTCGATCAACGCCTATGAGTGGAAGATGACGGTCGATGACCGTCCGTGGGTCAAGTTCCAGCAGAACGTCGAGGACCCCGCCGACCAGTCCTCCTTGCTGGGCCTGTACGGCCAGCTGGAGGACGAGCTGGAAAAGGCCGGCTTCTATCACCCGCCGGAAAAGAAGCCCTCGATGGTGCGCAATCTGCGCGCCCCCCTGGCGAGGGCCCGTCTGACCGAGCAGGAGGTTCGCACCTTCCGCGGCATGATCACCGCCCTGTCGCGCGGCCGGGGCCGGGTGCTGGCCAAGCTGGCGGAGAAGGCCAAGGCGGCGAAGGGCGAGGGTCAGGTCAGCGACCGTCCGGCTGCTGATTGATCCATATCAGGGCTGAACCACCGGGGAGGGCGCAGCGTTAAAGCCTGAAGCTTTAAACGGAGCCCGCCCCATGATCCCCGATGCAAAAACCCTGGTCGTCGTCGCCGACGGACACCGCGCCCGCCTGCTGGAGCAGCTGCGGCTGGACGGTCCGCTGCACGACCGCCCCGACTGGCTGGACGGCCTCAAGGAACGCCACGCCCATTCGCGCAAGCCGGCGCCGCACGACGGCGACGCCAATGACAAGGCCGAGCGCGCCTTCATCAAGGATCTGGCCCACCACCTCGAAGCCGTCGCCCGCGAACACGCCTTCGACCAGTTGATCCTGATCGCCCCGCCGCGCGCCCTGGGCCACCTGCGCGAAGACCTGCCGCAAGCCCTGGCCAAAAAGGTCGTCGGCTCCAACCCCCATGAGTGGGTCGATGCGACGATCATGACGCTTCAGGACGTGGTCCATACCGTTCGCCGCGAAACGGCGAACTGAAGGCGCATTTCAGCTCGGCCGGCGCGCGGGCGCCGGCCGGCGCGTGAGGTTTTGGGGAGAAGCCAGGGGGATTACGAGGACGCCGTTTGCGGCGATGGATTGTGCTGTCACCGTAGCCCAAGAGCGGGAAGCGCCGCCTGATCAGCGTCGAGTCCCTGAAGGCGTCATGATGCGCAGGATCTCGCCCTTGAGCGAGGTAGCACTAAGTGCTACATATTTCTCATGACCGAGGCCAAGGGTGTCGCGCGAGTCTTCAAGACGGCCTGGTTTGCGAAGGCGGCCAGGAAGGCGCTGGTCAAGGACAGCGAGCTTTGCGCGGCGGTTGCGGCGGCCATGGCCGGCCAGGCCGATGATCTGGATGGCGCGGTGTTCAAGAAGCGCCTCGACAAGAACCGTAGTCGCAGCATCATCCTGGCCAAAGGTCGAAGATATTGGGTGTACGCCTATCTGTTCGCGAAGAAGGACAGGGCGAATATCGACGACGAAGAATTGAAGGCCTTTCGCAAGCTGGCCGACCTCTACGCCGAAAAGACCGACGTGGAGATTGATCGGGAGCTACAGGTCAGGGTGATTGTGGAGATCTGTCATGACCAAGCGCAAGTTTAAGAGCGACGCCTTCGAGGCGATCCATGACACCGTCGCCGGGATGCATCGGGCCGGCACGATCGACAAGGCCACGATGCGCGACTTCGACGCGACCTGCCTGACCGTGCCGCCGATGATCGAGCCCGCGCAGATCAAGCAACTCCGCGAGCGCCATCACGTCAGCCAGCCGGTCTTCGCCCGCTATCTCAACACCAGCGAAAGCACGGTGGAGAAGTGGGAGGCCGGCGCCAAGAAGCCCAGCGGCGTCGCGCTCAAGCTGCTGGCGATCGTGCAAAAGCATGGGTTGCAGATTCTGGCGTAAGTGCACGGAACGGCCTGAACGGATCACGAAGGGTCTTTGCGTCGCGAGCGGTCATCGCCTCGAGGCCAGCGAGTTGACGGCGGCCGCCGTCGCGCCGTTGCCAGGCCGCCCATCCGGATATATGAAACATATACGAATCGTATATGTCCGGAGGGCCTGATGGGCATCGTCAATATCGAGGATGAGCTGCACGAGCAGCTGCGCCGGGCCAGCAAGGCGTCGTATCGGTCGATCAACGCCCAGGCGGCGTTCTGGATCAAGATCGGCATGTTGTGTGAGCTGAACCCAGGTCTCACCTTCCAGGAACTTTTGGCGCGGGAGCTGAAGGCCGCCGGCGTCGAGGGGGGTGATCTCGCCGCCGCGGTCCCATGACGATCGAGAACGAAGACCAGCTGGAGAAGCTGCGCGCCGTCGGCCGGCTGGTGGCCCGCACCCTGGCGGCGATGGGCGCGGCGCTGGAGCCCGGCATGACCACCCGGGAGCTGGACGACTATGGCCGCGCCCTGCTGGAGGCCGAAGGCGCGCGGTCGGCCCCTGAACTGACCTACAATTTTCCGGGCGCGACCTGCATTTCGGTGGGGCCGGACTGTGCGCACGGCATTCCGGGCGACACGGTCGTCAAGGCCGGCGACCTGATCAATATCGATGTGTCGGCCGAGCTGGACGGCTATTTTGGCGATACCGGCGCCAGCTTCGCGGTGCCGCCCACCCGCGCGCGCATCGAGCGCCTCTGCCGCGATGGCCGCCGGGCGATGTGGGCGGGCATTCGGGCCGTGAAGCCCGGCGTTCGGTTGAACGAGGTCGGCCGGGCCATCGAAGGCTTCGCCCAGAAGAACGGCTATAGTCTGGTCCGCAATCTGGCCAGTCACGGGGTGGGCCTGTCGCTGCACGACGACCCGGCGGAGATCCCCACCTGGTATGAGCCGCGTGATCGCCGGATGATCCCGGAGGGGCTCGTCTTCACCATCGAGCCCTTCCTGTCACTGGGCGCGGATTTCGTCGACGAACTGGACGACGGCTGGACGCTGCGTCCGCCGGCGGGTCAGCCCACGGTGCAGTACGAGCATACCCTGGTCGCCACCCGCTCGGGGCCGCTGATCCTGACGCTGGCTTAGGAGCATCGTGCGGAAAAGTGGACGCCGGTTTTCCGCAAAAACGATGCGAAACCAAAAACCTGGAGCAAGGCGCGTGAATCCGATTTCACGCGTCTTGCTCTAGGAGCATCGTGCGAACAGGTTGGCGGCGTCAGCCGGCGACGACATCCGGCGTTGCTCTAAACAGGTGGCACTCTTCGTGTCGCAAATTGCGAGACAGGGCGGGCTCGCGAGGTTAGTCTTTCTCAAACGAGCGTTTGGGAGACACGCCATGAACCGTCGCGAACTGCTGGCCCTGGCCGGCGTCCTGGGCCTGGCCCCCGGCCTGGCGCACGCTGAGGGCGGCGACGCCGCCGCGGCGCGCGACGCCTGGCTCTACGCCCTGCCGATGATCGAGATGGCGACCGCGCGGACCCGGATGCTCAAGGCGCCGGGCGCGGCGATCAATCGGCTGGATCACAACCGGGTGCTGGCGGATCACACCAGCCGCCGGGTGACGACGCCCAACAATGACACCCTCTATTCGATCGCCTTCCTCGACCTGACCCAGGGCCCGGCCACCCTGACCATCCCCCCCATCGGGACGCGTTACTACTCGGTGGCGGTGATGGACATGTTCACCAACAACAGCGTGGTTCTGGGCACGCGGACGATCGGCGGGCAGGGCGGAACCTTCACCCTGGTCGGGCCCGGCCAGGCCGCGACGGGTCCCAATCCGACGCGGATCGCCACCGCCCACGCCTGGCTGCTGATCCGGGTTCTTGTGGCCGATGAGGCGGACCTGCCGGCCGTGCACAAGGTGCAGGACGGCTTTGGGCTGAAGGGCCCGGCCGCGCCGCCGCCGGCGGTCTATGCCGGCCGGGACGCCGCCCCGGCGGAATACTTCGCCGCCGCCCGTCAGCTGCTCGCCGCTGATCCGGCCCCGCCCACCGACCAGCGAATCCTGCGCCGCACCTCGGCCTTCCTGGGTGCGGGGCCGTTCGACGCCGCCGCCGCCGCCGACGGCGTCGACACCGCCAGGATGATCACGACCTTCGCCAAGGGCCAGCAGACCTTCACCGACGGCTGGGCCTATCCGCGCGCCAATCTGGGCGACTTTGGCCAGGACTATATCTATCGCGCCATCGTGGCCCTGATGGGCCTGGGCGCCCTGCCGGTGGCCGAGGCCATGTACATGAAGGCGGCGGGCGATGACGGGGCGGGGACGTTCACCGGCGATGGCCTGTATCGGCTGACCTTGCCGGCCGAGATGCCGCTGGATGGGTTCTGGTCGCTGTCGATGTACGAGGCCATGCCGGACGGGCAGTTTTTCTTCACCGAAAACCCGCTGGGCCGCTATGCGATCGGCGACCGTACGGCGGGGTTGAAGCGCAAGGGCGACGGCTCGGTGGACCTGTGGATCGGCCGCACCGATCCCGGCGGCGAGCGCAGCGCCAACTGGCTGCCCGCGCCCAAGAGCGGTCCGTTCGCGATGTATCTGCGGACCTACCTGCCCAAGTCGGAGCTGATCAACGGCCCGTTCCGCTTCGCGCCGATCGAGAAGGTCTAGAGGGGGGCTCGACCCGGACGGCGGTCGGCGGCAGATTGGCCGCCGACTCAAGAACCGGAGAACCCCCCGATGAAAACCCGCGCCGCCGTCGCCTTCGCCGCCAAGCAGCCGCTGGAGATCGTCGAGGTCGATCTGGAAGGCCCCAAGGCCGGCGAGGTGATGATCGAGATCAAGGCCACCGGCGTCTGCCATACCGACGCCTATACGCTGGACGGTCTGGACTCAGAGGGCCTGTTCCCCTCGATCCTGGGTCATGAGGGCGCGGGCGTAGTGGTCGAGGTCGGACCCGGCGTCACCAGCCTGGCCGTGGGCGATCACGTGATCCCGCTCTACACGCCCGAATGTCGCCAGTGCAAAAGCTGCCTCAGCGGCAAGACCAACCTGTGCACGGCCATTCGCGCCACCCAGGGCAAGGGTCTGATGCCCGATGGCACCAGCCGCTTCTCCTACAAGGGCCAGACCATCCACCACTATATGGGCTGCTCGACCTTCTCGAACTACACCGTGCTGCCCGAGATCGCGGTGGCCCGGATCCGCAAGGACGCGCCGTTCAAGTCGGCTTGCTACTGCGGCTGCGGCGTCACCACCGGGGTCGGGGCGGTGGTCAATACGGCCAAGGTGAAGCCCGGCGACAATGTCATCGTCTTTGGCCTGGGCGGCATTGGCCTGAACGTGCTGCAGGGCGCTCGCCTGGCCGGCGCCAACATGATCGTCGGCGTCGACATCAATCCCGACCGTGAAGCGTGGGGCCGGCAGTTCGGCATGACCCATTTCGTCAATCCCAAGACCCTCGACGGCGACATCGTGGCCCATCTGGTGGCCCTGACCGACGGCGGCGCCGACTACACCTTCGACGCCACCGGCAACACCACGGTCATGCGCCAGGCGCTGGAAGCCTGCCATCGCGGCTGGGGGACAAGCATCATCATCGGCGTGGCCGAGGCGGGGAAAGAGATCTCGACCCGTCCGTTCCAGCTGGTCACCGGCCGGGTCTGGAAAGGCACGGCCTTCGGCGGCGCCCGCGGTCGCACCGACACGCCCAAGATCGTCGACTGGTACATGGACGGCAAGATCCAGATCGACCCGATGATCACCCACGTCCTGCCGCTGGAAGACATCAACAAGGCGTTCGACCTGATGCATGCCGGGGAGAGCATCCGGACGGTGGTGACGTTCTAGTCTACCTTCTCCCTCCCCCTTTGATGGGGGAGGGGTAGGGGTGGGGGGGACCCCCGCTTCAGGATAGAGCGCTGCCGCGGTGACGCCCGCCAACGCTGTTCACCCCCATCCCCGACCCTTCCCCCATCCAGGGGGAAGGGAGGAGAGCAAGCCATGACCGTCGAAATCACCGCCACCCACCGCCTGCACGACGGCGCCCTGCGCTACTGCAGGCACGCCAGCGCCAGCACCGGCACGCCGATGAAGTTCACGGTGTGGACGCCGGACGGGGAGGGGCCGTTTCCCTATCTGGTCTGGCTGTCGGGCCTGACCTGCACGGAAGACAACTTCACCACCAAGTCGGGCGTCTATGAGCACGCCGCCCGGTTCGGGATCGCCATCGTCGCGCCCGACACCTCGCCGCGCGGTGAAGGCGTGGCCGACGATCCGGCCTATGATCTGGGGCAGGGGGCGGGCTTCTATGTCGACGCCACTGAAGCGCCCTGGGTTCCGCACTTCCAGATGTATTCCTACGTGACGAAAGACCTGCTGGAGGCCGTCGACGGCGCCTTCCCGCTCGACGCAGGCCGGCGCGGGATTTTTGGCCACTCGATGGGCGGGCATGGCGCCCTGACGATCGCCCTGCGCAACCCCGACCTTTTCAGGTCGGTCAGCGCCTTTTCGCCCATCGTCTCGCCGCTGAACTGCCCGTGGGGCGACAAGGCGATGACCGCCTATCTCGGCGAGGATCGCGGTCTGTGGCGGGCGCACGACGCCTGCGCCTTGATCGAGGACGGGGCAGGGGACGCCTTCGACGATATCCTGATCGAACAGGGCCTCGCCGACAGCTTCCTGGAGAACCAGCTGAAGCCGCAACTGATCGAAGCCGCCGCCGCGAAAGCCGGCCGCAAGGTCACGGTGCGGCGGCAGGAGGGTTACGACCACAGCTACTTCTTCATCACTTCGTTCATCGGCGAGCACCTCGCCTGGCACGCGCAAAAATTGTAATTTTTTGCGGCGTCCGTTGTCACTGACGTGGATTGTGTTAGCCATGACACCATGGTTCCCGAGCCTTCCATCTTCGATGAAATAGATATCGCGTCCGAAGATGCCGCGGACGCCGAAGGTTTGGCGGACATCGCTGCAGGCCGGGTCGTACCCCATGCCGAGGTCTCGGCCTGGCTTGAGACCTGGGGTACGCCAGACGAAAAGCCCATGCCCGCGTCGTGGCTGAAGTAGTCTGGTCGCGCCGGGCGCTTTCCGACTTTTTGCGATCCGGGCCTATATCGGCCAGTTCAGCCCTCTCGCCGCGCAGCGCATGGCTCGCAGGCTTCGGGTGGCCGGGGACAGTCTTGTGACCCCCCCTGATCGGAGTCGTCTGGTCACAGCGACGATACGGGAGCTGGTGATTATTTCGCCCTACATCATCCGCTATCAGGTCATGGGCGATAGGGTGACCATCATCCGTATCCGGCACGCGGCCCAGTTGTGAACTTTCGGTAATTCATCCACGGTTCAGGCGGCGACCGCTCATCTGGCTCCACGGTCAAGTTTCGACCGGTGGGGACTTATCACCATGAAATTCGCACCACTCGCCGCCGTCATCGCGCTGGCTTTCACCACCTCGGCCTGCGTGATCATCGACGCCGACGACCATCCCGACATGTCGGTCAATGTCAGCAAGTCCGATCTGGAGCCGATTCACGGCGCGATGATCGACAAGGACGCCCTGGTGATCCGGGTCTCCTCCAATGGCTGCACCAACGCCGCCGACTTCGCGGTCGACAGCAGCCACCGCGACGGCGCGGCCACCTTCACCTTCACCCGCAAACGTCCCGACAATTGCCGCGCCCTGATCGCCGAGGGCGTCGACCTGCGCTTCCCGCTAGACGCCTACGGCGTCGAACGCGGCGCCAAGGTGCGGGTGCGCAACCCGCTGGTGCGGCCTTAGGGGCTGTCGTCGAACGCGGCGACTCGGGGCGCCCTCCGAAAGGCGGTTCGCGTTGATCTCGCGTGGCCTTTCAGTGTTTCATGGCCAAGAGGCAAGACAGGTCATGTCCGTGTTGCAAAACGATATCGTCGCGTTCGACGCCATGAAGGCCGATCTGGAAGCCGAGCATTTCGGCGAATGGGTCGTCTTTCATTCCGGCGCGCTTGCCGCTGTCTGCAAGACGTTCGAGGACGCCGCGACCCAGGCCGTGGAGCGGTTCGAGCGCGGGCCGTATCTGATCCGCCAGGTGGGGGCCGCGATGGTCAATCTGCCGGCTTCGGTGATGTACCGCCCGGCCCATGGCTGAGACGCAGGCGGGCTTCAAGGACGGGAAGAGCGAACTCGCGCAGGATCTGCTGGTTCGTTTCGGCCCGACTGCCGGTCATCGACCAGCGAATCGCAAGTGGCATCGGCGGGGCGACGCGCGTGAACATCCATATGGCGCGGCTCTCTTGAAGCAGATGCTGTTTCAGCCGTTCGCTGGCGTCGAACTGGAAATAGGCGGCCAATGGCATCAGGCTCTGTTGGGGCGAACCTTTCTGCGTCCCTACACGCTGCGTTATGTCGGTCCCACTGGAGAGGTCGTGATCTCTCACGCCGATTGACTCCCCGCCGCCCCTCCGTCATAAACCGCGCCTTCCCGTCGCCGGCTCGCCGTGTGGCGCGGAAATATATGACGGACTGATGCGACGCCGCCGTTGAGATCGCGCCTCTACTTCTTGAGGCGCCGGCCCGGATCGAACTGAAGAGCTACACATGTCCAAGCGCCATAGCGCCAAGTACAAGATCGATCGCCGTATGGGCGAAAACCTCTGGGGTCGGCCCAAGTCGCCGGTCAACCAGCGGTCCTACGGCCCCGGCCAGCACGGCCAGCGCCGCAAGCAAAAGGTTTCCGACTTCGGTCTGCAGCTGCGCGCCAAGCAAAAGCTGAAGGGCTACTACGGTAACCTGACCGAGAAGCAATTCTCGCGCACCTACGAAGAAGCCGCCCGTCGCAAGGGCAACACCGCCGAGAACCTGATCTCGCTGCTCGAGTCGCGCCTGGACGCCATCGTCTATCGCGCCAAGTTCGTGCCGACCGTGTTCGCCGCCCGCCAGTTCGTGAACCACGGCCACGTGACCGTGAACGGCAAGCGCGTCAACATCGCCTCCTACCGCTGCAAGGCCGGCGACGTCATCGCCGTCCGTGAGCGTTCGCGCAACATGGCCCTGGTGCTGGAAGCCGTTGTCTCGGCCGAACGCGACTTCGCCGAATATGTCACCGTCGACGTCAAGGGCCTGTCGGCCACCTTCGTGCGCGCTCCGGAACTGTCGGAAGTGCCGTACCCGGTGAAGATGGAACCCAACCTGGTTATCGAATTCTACGCTTCGTAAGCGTCGAACCTCGAACGACTTTCGGAAAGGCCCCGGGGAAACCCGGGGCCTTTTTCGTTGGGATGCTCCCCATGGGGGGCTATCGCAAATGGATTAGGCGCCAGAAAGATTTAGCCTTCCTGGGCCTTGCGCCCAGGACCCATGGCGCCGCTAACGCGAGTTTGAGTCTGTGTTCTGGGCTGTTCAGCCGCGCATGCGCCCCAATTCACGACCTGCCTCAAACATGGATCCTGGGCACAAGGCCCAGGAAGGCAAGATTTTTTGAGCCCCATCCCAGCTTGAAGCGGCCAATCTCCCATGTGCGATGGCCGCTGCCCAGCGGCGCCATCTTTTTTCAACGCCTCCCCTTGAACCCCCATGCCGCCTGCCTAGCTTTAGGGAGCGGGCCGGGCCCCTCTGGCGAGTGATGCAAGCACTCGTGATGTCGGACCGCATCGGGTGTTCTCGATGTCTGGGTCCGGTTGTTCTCCCCCCCCCCCCGGTCTGGATCTAGAGTCGAGAGCACCCGTCCCAACGGACAGGAGCCCGAACATGCCGCTATTGATGTGCCCTAACTGCGATGGATCCATGCAGGCCGTGCAACGCGCCGGCGTCGAGTTCGACATGTGCCCCAAGTGCCGGGGTGTCTGGCTGGATCGCGGCGAGCTGGAAAAGCTGATGGCTCTCGAACATGCGGACGGCGCACAGGCCCAGCGTTCCCAGGAGCGCGCGCCCCAGCCGCAATACGCCCAGCAGCGCTACGACGAGCCGCGCCGCTACAAGGACGACCCAGGCCGCTATGGCCACCCGGGTCACCACAAGAAAAAACGCTTTGACCTGTTCGACATCTTCGATTGACGTGAAAGCCATGAACCATCTCAAGACCTACATCCTGCTGGCCGGCCTGACCGCCCTGTTCATGGGCGCGGGCTTCATGATCGGCGGACCCACCGGCATGCTGATCGCCCTGGTCTTCGCCGTGGGTCTGAACGCCTTTTCGTACTGGAACGCCGACAAGATCGTGCTCAAGACCTATGGCGCGGTCGAGGTCGATCCCAGCCATGCCGACCGCCGCATCCGCGACTATGTGATCGACGTACACGCCATGGCCGACAAGGCCGGCCTGCCGCGGCCGCGCGTCTGCGTGATGGAGAACGATCAGCCCAACGCCTTCGCCACCGGGCGCGACCCGCAGCACGCCGCCGTGGCCGCTACGACGGGCCTGCTGGCCATGCTGGACCGCGACGAGATCGCCGGGGTCATGGCCCACGAGCTGGCCCATGTGAAGAACCGCGACACCCTGACCATGACCGTGACGGCCACCATCGCCGGCGCGATCTCGGCCCTGGCCAATTTCGCCTTCTTCTTCGGCGGCCGCGATGACGAGGATCGTCCCGGCGGCATGATCGGCGCGATCGCCATCGCCATCCTGGCCCCGATCGCGGCGATGCTGGTGCAGATGGCCATCAGCCGTTCGCGCGAATATGAGGCCGACCGTATCGGCGCGCAGATCGGTGGCGATCCGGCCGCCCTGGCCCGGGCGCTGTCGAAGATCGAGGCCTATGCCCGCGGCGGCTATGAGAACCATCAGGCCGAGCGCAATCCGGCCACGGCCCACATGTTCATCATCAACCCGCTGAACGGCCACGGCGCCGACAACCTGTTCTCGACCCACCCGGCCACCCATAATCGCATCGAGGCGCTCATGGCCCTGGGCGTGGGGCAGGGCGTGCGCGGTCGCCGCGCCGGCACGGCCGTGCCGGTCAGCGGTGGCAAGCCGGCGGGGCCGTGGAGCTGATCGGCTCGGAGTAAGAACGCCATTGCGCGCGGGCGGTCTGTCGCCAAGGATCACCCTGCACCAGGGGATCCTTCAGCCGTCCATGCCGTTCTCGCGTCGAACCTTTCTGGTCTCTGGCCTGGCCCTGATGGCGGCCGGCTGCGCCACGCGGCCCAGTCTTGTGGCGGCAGAAGATATCTGGCCGGAGCTTGAAGCCGTCGGGGTGACGTCGGGGCGTCAGGGGCTGATCGTGCGGCTGGCCTCGCGGGGCTGCACCGACAGGGCCGATATCGTGTTCTACCTCGACCGGACCCCGGGGCGGGCAGTGCTGGCCTTCGCGCGCCGACGGCTGGAGACCTGTCGATCTGGCGCGGTCGGGACGACGGATGTGGCGTTCACCTATCGGGAGCTGGGCCTGAGGCGCGGCGAGCGGTTCGCAGTGGCCAATCCGGCGCTGTAATAGCATCCTCGAGCCATGTTCAAGGCGATCAAGCGAGCCGTCCAGAATCTGTGTACCGACATCGCGCGCGAGTCTGCTGAATGGAAGATTCGCTGCACCACCTGCGGCCGCCAAAAGTCGTTATTGGCGGCGGGCGGCATTCGCTACAAGGCGTTCGGCGAGACGCACACGCTGGGCTTCTGTTCGAAGTGCAACGGCTTGCGGCGATTGAAGATCTACCGGCCGTCGAAGTCGCCGACTACCCCTTCGGCGTGAACCGCTCGACCATCCAGTCCAGCACCCGGGCCGGGCGTTTGGCGGCGACGTCGATCAGCACCCAGTCGGTGCGGCTCTGGGCGCACATTTCGCCGTCGGGGCCGTCGATGCGGACATAGCGCTCGAAGCGCGGGCCCTTCAGTTCGCCCACCCAGGTATAGCCGGTGGCGATCTCGTCCTGGCGCAGCTCGCGGCGATAGTCGATCTCGTGCCGACGGGCGACCCAGCTCCACGGCGCCCGCTGCTCAGGTGCGGTCCAGGCTTCCCAGTGGGCGATCGCCAGGTCCTGGGCCCAGGCCAGATAGACCACGTTATTGACGTGATCATTGCCATCGATGTTCGCCGCCGTGGGCGTGAAGGTCATGGAGAAGGCGTCGCCCGGCGGGACGAACAGGCGGCTCAAGACGCGATCAGGCCCTGTTCGGTCATCAGGGTCTTCAGTTCGCCCGACTGGAACATCTCGCGGATGATGTCGCTGCCGCCGATGAATTCGCCCTTCACATACAGCTGGGGGATGGTGGGCCAGTCGGTGAAGGTCTTGATCCCCTGGCGCAGGTCGTCGTCCTGCAGCACGTCGACGCCGATGAACTCGACGCCCAGATGGTCGAGGATCTGGACGCTGACCGCCGAGAAGCCGCAGCGCGGCTGATCGGGAACGCCCTTCATGAACAGCACCACGGCGTGATCGGCCACGGTCTTGGCGATGAAGTCGAGGGCGGGGGAAGAGGCGACGTCGGTCATGGCGGGCGGATCCTTGCAAGTCCCTTCAGCTAGGCGCCGCGTGGGGCCCGGTCAAGGGTTCGGGGCGTCGTTCAGGCCCGGCGGCCCGCCTTCTGGGCTTCCTGGGCCGAGAAACGCGCCATTTCGATCTGGGCGCTGGCGCCGGTGGGCAGGTCGCGCTCTGCGACCTGGGCCAGGCGTTCGACCTCGGCGCGGCTGTGCGGCGCGATCTGAACCGTCGCCAGGGACGGCTCGGTCAGGGCGTAGGCCAAACAGATCTCGTCGGCCTTCCAGCCGGGGGTGTCGGTCAGAAACTCGTAGCCGCCGGCCCCGGCCAGGGGGTCGGTGCGGCGCTTCCACAGCGAGGGCTTGGGCAGGAAGGCGCGCTTTTCCTCGCGCAGGGCTTCTGGCCAATAGTCTTCGCCGATCACCACCAGCTCGTTGCGGACCGCTGCGCGGACCCGGTTGCGCTCCACCCAGCCCGAGGAGAGGTTGAAGGCGGTGCTGATGGCGGCGAAGGCGCCGGTGGCGGCCATGGCGTCGAACTTCGAGCCTGAGCCGCGAACGCCCAGGCGATGGGTCAGGCCCTCGCCCTCGAACCGCTCCAGCTGCGCCACGACGGAGGCGTCGAACGGGTTGGCGTCGGGGTCGTCGAGCGTCAGCAGGTCCAGATGGTCCAGACCCAGCCGCTCCAGGGTCTGAACCAGGGTCAGGCGGGCGACCTCGGTGTTGAGCGCGCGCTCGCCATTGGCGCCCAGCCGCCAGCCGATAAACAGCAACCGTCGCTCGACCGCGGCGAAGGCCTCGGCCGCGCCATCCAGCAGGGCGGGCGAGCGGCCATTGATCTCGAAGCCGTTGACGCCGTTTTCCAGCGCCGCGAAGATCAGGTCGCGCCAGTCGCCGGCCTTCAGGCGCGGCTCATCTTCCAGCCGCAGCGAGATCGCCGAAACCGTCACACCCTTGGCTCCGAAGGGGCGGTAACGCATGGACTAGTCCGCCGCGTCCGAGGGCGGCGCCAGGGTCTCGAGGGCCAGGGCGTGCAGGGTTCCGCCCAGCACATCGGCCAGGGCGCGGTTGACCATCTGGTGCTGCTTGACCCGGTTCAGGCCGCGAAAGGCGGGCGAAACGATGCGGGCCTTGTAGTGGTCGCCGTCGCCGGCCAGATCGGTCAGGACGATCTCGGCGTCGGGAAAAGCCGCGTGCAGACGCGCTTCGAGGTCGGCGGGGGACATGGGCACGGGAAGCAGACTCCAATCCTTGAAGAGGTTGTATCGCCCTTAATCCTTAAGAACGGGCATACGGCGGTGACATCGGTCTGTCTTTCGCCGCTGTCCGGGCTTAAGTCGAGGGAACGCCACGTGTTGTCTCAAAGCGAACCAGGGCCTCCATGATCTCGCGCTGTATTCATCGTTTCGCCCCGATCCTTGCCGCCTTCGCGCTCGCCGCCACAGCCTCCGCCTGCGCCGCCGCACCGGGCGACAGGGCCCTGGAGGATGTCCGCATCCTGTCGGCCGACGCCATGCAAGGGCGGGCCCCGGGCACGCCGGGATCGGCCCTGGCCCGGGCCCATATCCTCAAGCGCTTCGGCGAGATCGGCCTGTCGCCCATCGGGGCCGGCTTCGAGCAGCCGTTCGTCTTCAAAAAGCGGGACGGAATCCAGGTCGACGGGATCAACCTGATCGCCCGCATTCCCGGAACCGTCCCGGGCGGCAAGGCCATGGTGGTCTCGGCCCATTACGACCACCTGGGTGTCCGGGGCGGCGAGATCTACAATGGCGCTGATGACAACGCCTCGGGCGTGGCGGGGCTGCTGGCCGTGGCCGAGGCCTTCAAGGCCCACCCGCCCAGGCACGACGTGATCCTGGCGGTGGTCGACGCCGAGGAGAGCGGCCTGCGCGGCGCCCGCGCCTTCGTCGCCAATCCGCCCGTGCCCCTGTCGAGCATCGCCCTGGACGTCAATTTCGACATGCTGAGCAAGAACCCCAGGAACGAGCTCTATGTCAGCGGCGCGGCGGCGTTTCCGGCGCTGAAGCCGATCCTCGACGCGGTGGCGGCCAGCGCCCCGGTCAGCCTCAAGCTGGGCCATGACACCGACGCCGACGGCAAACAGAACAACTGGACCGACCAGTCCGATCACTACGCCTTCGCGGAAAAGGGCGTGCCGTGGGTTTATTTCGGGGTCGAGGACCATCCGGAATATCACAAGCCCACCGACGACTTCGCCACGATCCCGCAGGACTTTTTCAGGCGTTCGGTGACGACCGTGATCCAGGCCAGTCTCGCCCTGGAGGATCATCTGGACCAGATCGTCGCGGAAGAGGGCCGCTAGGCGCCTTTAAACGCTGTCAGATCACCTGCGGCGGATCGTCGCGCGGGTTGGCGGCGCGGGCCAGCGAGCGTTATACCTCAGCTTGATCAAACCGCGTTCGATCAGTCAGGATACATCCGATCACCCGCGTCATGTTGCGAGACAAGATCATCAGATCCGCCCCCCTGGTCGGTTTGGTTGTCGCGATCGCCATGCTGTCGGACTATGTGCTCAACATCCTGATCCTGGATGCGCCGGCCGCCTATTCGCCGCTGGCCACCCTGGTGGTCTCAGGCGTGATCGTCTTGCCCCTGTCCTATTGGCTCGAGAGCCAGAAGATGGACCTGCAGCGCCTGCGCGATGACCTGTCGGGCAGCCTCGCGGCCAAGGACGCGGCGGTGTCCGAGGCGCAGTGTCGCCGCGCCGAGGCCGAGGACGCCCTGGCGAAGTTGGAGGAAAGCGATCGGCTGTACCGCCTTCTGGCCGAGAACCTGACGGACAATCTGAGCCTGTGGCAGAAGTCGGGGAAGCCCGTCTATCTCTCGCCTTCGATTGAGGCGATGACCGGCTACACGGTCGCGGAGTATCTGCAGATGCGGGGCGGCTCCAATGTCGAGCCTGCGGATTACGCCAAGGTCGTCGAGGTTGTGGCGGGGCTGGAGCCGGGAGGGCTGCCCGGCACGGCGGAATATCGGGTCACACGCAAGGACGGCTCTGTCTTCTGGATGGAGAGCAAATACGCCCTGGTCGATGACGAACCCGACATGCTGATCGTGGCGTCGCGCGACATTACCGAGCGCAAGATGCTGGCGCTGGAATTGACCGCTGCGCTCGAAGCCGCCCAGGCGGCGACGGCGGCCAAGTCCGAGTTTCTGGCCAACATGACGCACGAACTGCGCACGCCGCTGACGGCGATCATCGGCTTCGCCGAGGTGCTCAAGGACTCTAGGAGCCTCACGCGGCGAGACGCGCGGCAGGTCGGTTTCATTCGCGACGCCAGCGGCGCTTTGCTGAGCGTGATCAATGATGTTCTGGACTTTTCCCGGCTGGAGGCGGGGGCGCTGGAGATTGAGGCCCGCCCCTTCGATCCGGGCTTGATGGCCGAGACCTGCGCGACCCTGGTCGAGGCCCAGGCCCAGGCGCGAGGCCTGACCCTGACCGTCTGTGCGCCCAAGACCCTGGAGCCGATGAACGCCGACGCCAGCCGTCTCAGTCAGGTGCTGCTGAATTTTCTCTCCAACGCGGTCAAGTTCACGGACCAAGGGGAGATCACCCTGTCGCTGAAGCAGACGATCGAGGGCGATTCGGCGCGACTGCGGGTCGAGGTGGCCGATACCGGCATCGGCATCGCGCCGCACCAGCTGAATGGCGTGTTCGAGCGCTTCTCCCAGGCCGACGCTACGGTGTCGCGGCGGTATGGCGGCACTGGCCTGGGCCTGGCCATTTCGCGCCGCATCATCGACCGCATGGACGGCGGCATCGGCGTCGAGAGCAAGGTGGGCAAGGGCTCGCGCTTCTGGTTCGAGGTCGTCGCGCCCCTGAGCCGGCTGGACCCGGTCGCGTCGCGCCCGGCGCCCGAAACGCCGGAAGCGGGCGTGCGCCTGCTGATCGTCGAGGACAACGCGATCAATCGCGAACTGCTGCTGGCCATCCTCGAGCCCTTCGACATCGATATCCAGACCGCCAATGACGGCGAGGCCGGCGTCGAGGCGATCCGCAAGGCGCGCTATGATCTGGTGTTGATGGACGTGCAGATGCCGGTGATGGATGGCCTCACCGCGACCCGACAGATCCGCAGCTTCGACGCGTCGGCCGGCGGTCGCACTCCGATTGTGGCCCTGACCGCTAATGTCCTGCCCGAACAGATCGCGACGTGCCTGGCGGCGGGCATGGACGATCACCTTGGCAAGCCGATCAATCCGACCAAGCTGCTGGAGACCCTGGCGCGGTGGTCGGGGCGTGACCACGAAGCGGTGGCGACCTGAGGGCGCGGTCGCCACCACGTCTGAAAAACGGCGTTCTCCAATTTTTTTCCAGGTCGCGCATCCGGATGCGTCGGGCCGTCGTAGCTTCGACTGTCCCAGCAACGGACCAGTAAAAACCCCGGAGACAATCCCATGAAGAAGTCCCTGCTGCTCGCCAGCCTTGGCGTGCTGTCGATGTCGTGCGCCGGTACGGCCATGGCGCAAATGGATCACGCGACGATGAACCATGACAAGACTGTCATGGTCGGTGGCGCGGCCATGTATCCATCAAAGAATATTATTCAGAACGCGGTCAATTCAAAGGATCACACGACTCTGGTCGCCGCCGTGAAGGCCGCCGGCCTGGTCGAGACCTTGTCTGGGCCCGGGCCGTTCACGATGTTCGCCCCCACCAACGCCGCCTTCGCCAAGCTGCCCGCCGGCACGGTCGACACCCTGGTCAAGCCTGAGAACAAGGCCACCCTGACCAAGATCCTGACCTATCACGTGGTGGCGGGGCGCATGACAGCCGGCGATATCGCGGCCAAGGCCATGGCCAATGGCGGCAAGGCCGTGCTGACCACCGTGCAGGGCGAAACCCTGACCGTGTCGAAATCCGGCATGGGCTGGGCGATCACCGACGCCAAGGGCGGCAAGTCGATGATCACCATCGCCGACGTGATGCAGTCCAACGGCGTGATCCACGTCGTCGACACCGTCCTGATGCCCTGACCCCATAGCGGCGCTACTCCCGGGACGCGAGCGATCTCGTCCCGGGGAATTAGCGGTCGGGCTGCGCCGGGGGTGGGGCGGTCTCGCCGCGCGCGTCGGGAATATAGAGGTTGGTGATCATTCCGGCCGCCCGGACGCCAAGCTGAAAGCGGTCGCCATAGGCGCGGCAAGGATCGGTCTTGGCGTCGATCTTGCGCGACTTGAGCCCCTTGGGCGTCATGACGGCCGCGGCCGCATCGGCGAAGGGCTCGGCAAATTGCAGGGCGTCGCCCAAGCGCGACAGGGAGGGATCGTCCGTGCCGACCGCCATGGCGCGACGCGCCCAGGCGATGGCGGCGATCTGGCGCTGGTCGGGGATCGCGCGCATCTCCGCTTCGACGCCCAAGCCGCCCAGCGTGCCGGGCGCCCGCAGGCCGATCGGACCCGGGATCAGAAATCCCGACGCCGCCGAAGCGGCCGATGCAAACCGACCGGTAGGCTCGAACCAGGTGACGGCGGCGCGCACATGGGCGTCGGCCTGATCGGCGGCGACGATGTCGAACCGCTCGGACAGCTCAAAACACAGCTGGGCGTCAACCTCGCGCAGCATGGTGAGCCGCTCTTCCGGCGTCAGGGGGGAGCGGCTATCGGCGCCTTCGGACAGCACCGCCGGGGTCAGGGCGACGCGGCGCACCGTGTCCAGCGCCGCCGGGTCTCTGAACTGACGAACCTTGGCTCGGCCGCCGCTTTTCCGCGCCTCCAGGCCTTCATAGCCGCTCAGGAAGCCCGACCGGTCGGGCGCGGCTGTGGCGCAGGCTCCTAGACCGAGAGTGAGGCCAATGAGGACCAGCGAGCGCAGCGGACTTGGGGGCATGGGCTTGGTGCTCTCAGGAGAGATGGCCGCATTATGGCGCGTGTCAAACCGCCACAAACCCAGCCTCCTGACGGCAGGCTAAGGGAAGTGGCATGCGAAACAACCGGCAATTTCGATCCGCTTGAGATCAAGCCCGACCGGCTCTAGTCGACGCAGATCGTTCCGGTGGCCTTGCCGGCCACGACCTTGGCGTAGCAGCCGAACTGTACGCTGGTCTTCTGGCACTGGCCGGTGACCGGACCTGCGGCCTCGATATTGCCTTCGAGGATACAGGCGCCTTGGCACTGGGCCTTGTCGGTGCAGGCCTTGCCGGCGTCGGCATAGGGCGTGACGCAGGTGGGCATTTGCAGCTTGCCGCCCCTCTGGATCACCCCGCCGTGCGCGACGCAGGCCGGTTCCGAAGCCTCCGCGGTGGGCGCCGGCGCCGGCGCTGTCGGCGCGCAGGCCGTCAGCAGCGACAGGGTCAGGGCGGCGGTCGCGAGGATCAAGGTCTTCATCATTGACGTCCTTTAGGCCGGAACCGCCATGAAGCCCGGCATCCAGGCCTCGTGGGCCGTGCGCAGGGCGTCCAGCGAGATGCTGAAAAGGTCCGTCGAGGCGAAATCGTTCCCGCCGGCCACGCCCGCCAGGCTGGCGTGAACACCGGCCACCTTGGCCGCCGCCAGTACGGCGTCTGGGTCGGGCGTGGCGATCAGGTAGCGGGCCTGGTCTTCGCCGAACAGGTAGGGGTGGGCGTTCAGGGCGCTGGAAGCGTTCAGGGTGATGCCGACCTTGCTGGCCAGGGCGATGTCGGCCGCAGCGATCAGCAGGCCGCCGTCCGACAGGTCGTGCAGGCCCGCCACCAGGCCGGTGGGGATCAGGTCGCGGACGAAGTCGCCATGCTTGCGCTCGGCGGCCAGATCGACCGGCGGCGGCGCGCCGTCTTCGCGGCCCAGGATTTCGCGCAGATAGATCGAGGCGCCCAGTTCGCCATGGGTGTCGCCGATCAGCACCAGGGTGTCGCCCTCGGCGACATTGCCGAAGCCCATGCGCAGGTCATAGTCTTCCAGCAGGCCCACGGCCCCAACGGTCGGGGTGGGGGGAATGGCGACGCCGTTGGTCTCGTTATAGAGGCTGACATTGCCGCTCACGACCGGGAAGTCCAGCACGCGGCAGGCCTCGGCCATGCCGTCGGTGGCGCGGACGATCTGGCCCATGGTCTCGGGCTTTTCGGGGCTGCCGAAATTGAGATTGTCGGTGATTGCGATCGGCAGCGAGCCGGCGGCGGTCAGGTTGCGCCACGCCTCGGCCACGGCCTGCTTGCCGCCTTCATAGGGGTCGTTCTGGACATAGCGCGGGGTGACGTCGCTGGTCACGGCGATCGCCTTGCCCTTGCCGTGGATGCGCACGATGCCGGCGTCGCAGCCGGTGGCGCTGTCTTCCAGGGTGTCGGCCATGACGTGGCGGTCATATTGCTCCCACAGCCAGCGCTTGGAGGCCATGTCGGGGCAGCCGACCACCTTGAGCACCGCGGCGGTCCAGTCGGTCGGGGCGGGGACCTGACCCGGGTCGAGGCGCGGATGCAGGGCGGGCTGCACCCAGGGGCGATCATACAGCGGCGCGTCGTCGAACAGCGGGGCCAGCGGCACGTCGCAGACGATCTGGCCGTGATGCTCCAGCACCAGGCGGCCGGTGTCGGTGGTGACGCCGATCACGGCGGCGTCCAGGCCCCACTTTTCGAAGATGGCGTGGCCTTCGTGCTCGCGGCCGGGCTTGAGCACCGCCAGCATGCGCTCCTGGCTTTCCGACAGCATCATCTCATAGGCGCTCATGCCGGTTTCGCGCTGCGGGACCATGTCCATGTTCAGCGCGATGCCGACCCCGCCCTTGCCGGCCATTTCGACCGACGAAGAAGTCAGGCCCGCCGCGCCCATGTCCTGGATGGCGGCGACAGCGCCGGTGGCCATCAGCTCCAGCGTCGCCTCGATCAGCAGCTTTTCGGCGAAGGGGTCGCCGACCTGGACGGTGGGGCGCTTCTCCTCGGAGTCTTCCGAGAATTCGGCCGACGACATCGTCGCGCCGTGGATGCCGTCGCGGCCGGTCTTTGAGCCGAAATAGACCACCGACAGGCCCGCGCCCGGCGCGGCCGAGTAGAAGATCTTGTCCGCTTCCGCCAGGCCCACGCACATGGCGTTGACCAGGATATTGCCGTTATAGCCGGCGTGGAAATTGGTCTCGCCGGCCACGGTGGGCACGCCGACGCAGTTGCCGTAACCGGCGATGCCCGCGACCACGCCGTCGACCAGGCGCTTGGTCTTGGGATGGCTGGGATCGCCGAAGCGCAGGGCGTTGAGCAGGGCGATCGGCCGCGCGCCCATCGTGAAGACGTCGCGCATGATGCCGCCGACGCCCGTCGCCGCGCCCTGATAGGGCTCGATATAGGAGGGGTGGTTGTGGCTCTCCATCTTGAAGATGATCGCGTCACCGTCGCCGATATCGATGACGCCGGCGTTCTCGCCCGGACCGCAGATGACGCGCGGGCCGTCGATGGGGAACTTCTTCAGCTGGTTCTTGGAAGACTTGTACGAGCAGTGCTCGCTCCACATCACCGAGAACACGCCCAGCTCGACCAGGTTGGGCTCGCGGCCCAGGCGGTCGAGAACGACGGCATATTCCTCGGCGTTGAGGCCGAACTCACGGGCCGTGTCGGCCATCGATTTGGTGGGGGCGGTGGAGGGGGTGCTCATGAGGGCGCCTTCTAGCGCGCCCTTGGGGATTCCGCCACCGCCAGAACGCCCTAGGCGGCGCGCTCGCCGCCCTTGCCGGTCATCGGCGGTTCGGGCGTTTCCGGCGCCTTGGGCTCGGCGACGGGCGCGGGAGCGGGTTTGGGTTTCGCCGGCTTGGCGGCGGCAGGCTTGCCGGACGATTGGTCAACGGCGCTTTCCAGCTTGGCGCGGCCCTCAGCCACCCAGCCGTCCATCCGCGCGCCGGCGGCCATGAAGGACTTTTCCTGGACGGCCAGACCCGCCGTCAGGACGCCAAGCAGGGCCAGGGGCGCCATCACCCAGTTGACCAGGGGATGGGCGGGTTTGCGGCGTTTGCGGGCCCAGACCGGCACGCCGCTCGTGGGTTCGGGAGTGCTCATCACAATCGTTCCATCAGCTTCGTCAGCGGGTTCCAGGACGCGCGCGCGATGCCGCGATCCGGATGTGTCGCTTGTCTTTGCGGGGCGATTAGCCGTGCGTGGGGCGCTTCCGGCCAGCACTCTCCCCTTCGGCGCGATCGTTAGGGTTACCGCACACGCCATGAGGCGACCGCCAAACCCTAAAACGGGCTTGGCTGCCGGGCCTGAACGCGGTCATCTTGATGAACGTCAACAGTCGTCATCGAGTGCAGTCGCCGTGCGCAAACCGCCCCAAGTCATTTTGCCGACCGCCGGACGCCGCGCCGTGGTGCTGGGCCTGCTGTCCGTCCCCCTGATCGCCGCCGCCCCGGGGGCTGTTCGGGTCCGCATGGAGACCGAGCTGGGGCCTATCGTCATCGCGCTCTATCCCGACAAGGCGCCGATCACCGTGGCCAATTTCCTGGCCTATGCCGACCGTGGTCTTCTGGACGGCGGCGCTTTCTATCGAACCGTCAGCCCGAAGAACGACAACAACCCGGCCACGATCAATGTCATCCAGGGCGGCCTGAACCGCGACGACAGCCCGCTGCCCGCCATCGCCCACGAAACGACGAAGGTCACCGGGATCTTGCATACCGACGGGGTTATCTCGATGGCCCGCGACGCGCCCGGTTCGGCGGGGTCGGAGTTCTTCATCTGCCTGGGCGACAATCCGGCCCTGGATTTCGGCGGCGCGCGCAACAGGGACGGCCAGGGCTTCGCGGCGTTCGGGCGCGTGGTCGAGGGCCTGGATGTGGTCCGCAAGATCCATGACGCCCCGACCGTGACCAAGGCGGACGATCCCTATATGAAGGGGCAGATCATCGAGAAACCCGTGAAGATTCAGAAGCTAAGCCGCAACTAAGGCAGCTGGGCCTTAGGAACGGCAGGGCGGATCGACCGTTCTTTCATCGTGCGCCATGAGCGCGCTGTGCAAAGGAGAAAAGTCGATGACCGATCAGAATCGCAAACCCGAGCAACAGCAGAACGCCGCCTCCAAGCCGGCCCCGGGGCAGCAAAACCAGCAGGGCCAACCCAAGGGCGACCAGCCGGGCCGGAACCCTGGCGGCCAGGACGATCAGGGCGATCCCGCCCACTGCGCGGATCGCGCCGGTCAGGCCGAGCCTGACAACGTCAAGCGCGGCGATCGCTGACACACCGCTGGAGGGCGGAAGGGCCGGCGATCATTCGCCGGCCCTTTTTCTTGGTCGCTACTTCTCAACCACCGGCAGCTCGATGAAGCTGGCCGTGTCGCCGGCGTGGAAGACGCGCTGGGTGGCCTTCACATAGTCGGCCGGCTTGGCGAAGAAGATGTTGGGCGTGAAGGTCTGCGGGTTGCGGTCATACAGCGGGAACCAGCTGGACTGGATCTGCACCATGATCCGGTGGCCCGGCTGGAAGGTGTAGTTCGCGGTCGGCAGGATGAACTGGTACTTCAGCGGCGTGTTGGGCTTGATCGCCTTGGGGTCGCTGAAGCTTTCGCGATAGCGGCCGCGGAAGATGTCCATGCCCACGGCCAGTTGATAGCCGCCCAGTTCAGGCTGGCTGGGGACCTCGTCGGGATAGACGTCGATCAGCTTGACCACCCAGTCGCTGTCAGTTCCGCTGGTCGAGGCCGTCAGATTGACCTTGGGCACGCCGGCGATCTTCAGCGGCGCGGTCAGGGGCTCGGTCGTATAGGTCAGGACGTCCGGACGGCTTTCGGCATGGCGCTGGTCGCTGACCAGCCAGGCCTTCCAGCGGTCGCCGTCGGCGAACTGCAGCGGGCGCGGGATGTACGGTACGGGCTTGGCGGGGTCGGAGACATATTCGTCATAGGCCGCCGCGCCCTTGGCCGCCGCCGGGGCCGTGAAGGAGAGGCCGCCCTTGGCGTCCAGATAGAGGTTCTTGCCCGGCTTGCTCTCGCTCCCGCCCTGGGGCCAGGACGCATAGCGGTTCCATTTGTTCTGGCCCGGGTCGTAGATCAGCACCGGCGGCGTCTCGGCCTTGGGCGCGCTGTCCTTCAGATACTGGTCGAAGAACGGCTTCATCACGTCGCGGCGGAACTGCAGGGCGGTGTCGCCGTCCCACTTGAACGGACCCAGGTTGTAGCCGTCGTAATTGACCTGGCTGTGGCGCCAGGGGCCCAGCACCAGATAGTTCTTGTCGTTGCCGGCGTCCTTCGACTCCAGCGCCGGATAGGCGTGCACCGCGCCCCAGATGTCCTCCTGGTCCCACAGCCCCTGGATCCACATGGTCGGCACCGTCAGCGGCGTCTTTTCCATGGTCTTGTCGAGGGCCTGCTCGCTCCAGAAGCTGTCATAGGCCGTGTGTTCGAACAGCTTCTTGATCCACGGCAGTTTGTCCAGGCCGTGGTTCCTGGCGTAGTCGCCGGCCGAGCCCTCGCGCAGGAAGTTGGCGTAGTCGTCATAGCCCTGGCGCGCGACGCCCTCGCCCGAGCCCCGCACCGTTGTCTGGCGCGCGAAATAGTCGAAATTGATCTGCCGGAAGGCGCCGTACTGGAACCAGTCGTCGCCCATCCAGCCGTCGACCATCGGGCTCATCGGCGCGGCCACCTTCAGGGCCGGGTGGGGATGGACCAGGGCCATCACCACGGTGAAGCCCTCATAGGAGCTGCCCAGCATGCCGACCTTGCCATTGGTCTCGGGCACGTTCTTCACCAGCCAGTCGATGGTGTCATAGGCGTCGGTGGAGTGATCGACCTCAGAGCCGTTCAGCGGGCCCTTCAGGGGCCGGGTCATCACATAGTCGCCTTCCGAGCCGTACTTGCCGCGGATGTCCTGGAACACGCGGATATAGCCGCCGTCGGCCACGAACGGCTCGTCGCCCTGCGGCATGGCTGCCAGCATGCGCGGGCTGTCGGCGCGGGCGGCGCGCTTGGCGGCGTTGTAGGGCGTGCGGGTCAGCATGATCGGCAGGCTGTTGCCGCCCTTGGGCACCACGATGACCGTGTAGAGCTTGGTCCCGTCGCGCATCGGGATCATCACCACGCGCTTGTCGTAGTCATAGCCGACCTTGGCGGCGACATATTTGCCGTCGATGTCCGGCGTCATGGCGGCGGTCTGGGCGGCGGTCTGGGCGTGAGAGACCGAAGCGATGGCGGTCAGGGCGACGGCGGCCAGCAGGCCGGCGCGCAGGGTGGTAACGAGACTCATGGGGGCCCTCCGATACGAGGCGCGCACCTTAGGAGCGGTTTTGGCTTAGTGCTATAGTGTAACGTTAGTTGCCTATGGCCGGTGTAGCTGCGGCGGCCGGCTGGCCCTGCGTCCTCTGCCGCCAGCTTTCGGTCGCCAGGGTCTCCCGCAGGGGAGACGGTCCATATCAGGCGCTGGCGAAGATGCTGCGGAACAGGATCGCGCCGTCTTCGGAGCCCAGATCGGCGTCGAACGACCGGTCGGGGTGGGGCATCAGGCCCAGGACGTTGCCCTTGGGATTGACGATTCCGGCGATGTCGCGGGCCGAGCCGTTGGGGTTGTTCTTGTAGCGGAACACCACCTGGCCTTCGCCCTCGAGGCGGTCCAGGGTCTCTTCATCGGCGAAGAAGTTGCCTTCGCCGTTGCCGACGGTCATCACCGCGTCGCGTTGCTCGCCGAACTCGGCGGTGAAGCGGGTCTGGCCGTTGACGATGTCCAGCTCGACCGGCTTGCAGATATATTTCAGCTTCTCGTTGCGCAGCAGGGCGCCGGGCAGCAGGCCCGCTTCGCACAGCACCTGGAAGCCGTTGCAGATGCCGACCACGGCCATGCCGTCGTTGGCCGCCTTGACGACCTCCTTCATGACGGGGCTCTGGGCCGCCATGGCCCCGCAGCGCAAGTAGTCGCCATAGGAGAAGCCGCCGGGCAGGACGACCAGATCCAGGTCGTCGGGCAGGGCCGTTTCCTGGTGCCAGACCATCTCGACGCGGGCGCCGGCCGAGCGCTCGATGGCGACCTTGCAATCACGGTCGCAGTTGGACCCCGGGAAGACGATGACAGCGGCTTTCATGGCGCGGGCCTGTAGCACCGTTCGCGCCGCGTGTCAGCGGGCGGGGCCGCCAAAAGCGCCGGACGCCCCCTCCGTCACGATGCGTCTTCGCATCGCGCCACTTCCTGCGAAGCGGGCAGGGCTATTGGATGCGGGGTGCTGGCGGACAAAGGCCTTTAACAAACTCAAAAATCTTGCCTTCCTGGGCCTTGTGCCCAGGACCCGTGGTCCAGGAGCCGCTGAATTGGGTCCGGGTTCTGGGCCTTTCAGCCTCAAACAGCTGAAGAAATCAGAGCCTGCCGCTGGCATGGGTCCTGGGCACAAGGCCCAGGAAGGCGGGCCTTTTAGCGCCTGATCCATAGGCGATAGCCCCTGCGAAGCCGGGGGAGGGGGCGTCTAGGCTCCGCACGCATCCAGAACCGGCGCCACAGCCACAGCGTTCGGGGCCGGGAAGGGCGTCTTGAACGTGAAGGCCTGGGCCGTCGGGCCGAGCCTTTCCAGCAAAGCCAGCTTTTCCTTGGCCTCGTCGACCGTTGGGCGGTGGCCGGCCGGGATCCACCACAGGACCATGAAGACGTCCATGTGCTCGAACCACTCGCGGCGACGGCGCATGATCTTCACGTGGTCGCCGCGATAGACGAAGGCGCCCAGCGCGGCGATGTCGGTCCAGACCGACATGTTGATGGCGACCAGCGGGTCATCGGGATAGGGGGCCAGGTCGGTGGCGTCGTCGCCTTCGCCCGTCAGTCGCCAGACGAAGCCGGGCGAGGCCTCGGCGATGGCGTTGACCGGGGCGAGGTTGTCGACGAAGTCCCTGATCATTGGATGGTCGACCGGCGCGCGGAGGCGGCCGATGTTGACCTGGGCGAGGTGGAACGTCGCGCTCATGGCTTTCCCCTGGAGATCGTCCAGCGAACATTGTGTGGCGAAGCTTCGAGGGCAAGGGGGCGCCGCTATAGCTCGATCATGTCGAAGTCCGACTTGGGCGTGCCGCACAGGGGGCACACCCAGTGGGCGGGGATGTCCGCCCACCGGGTTCCGGGCGCCAGGCCTTCGCCCGGATCGCCCTCGGCCTCGTCATAGAGGTAGCCGCAGGTTCGGCACTGCCAGACCGTGAAGGGCGCGCTCATGGTCGCCTCAGTGCATCTTGAAGCGGATCGGCACCGCCTTGGGGCCACAGACGAAATTGGCGGTCATGCGGGTGGGCTGGCCGTCCAGCTCGACACTGTCGAGGCGAGCGAACAGCTCCTCCCACAGCACCCGCATCTCCATGCGCGCCAGGTGCTGGCCCAGGCACACATGGGCGCCATAGCCGAAGGCCACGTGCTTGTTGGGCGTGCGGTCGATGCGGAAGCTGAACGGGTCCTCGAACACCGTCTCGTCGCGATTGCCTGACGGGTAGGACAGCATCAGCCAGTCGCCCTTGGCGATCTTGCGGCCGGCCAGTTCGGCGTCGGCGGTGGCGGTGCGCATGAAGTGCTTCACCGGCGTCACCCAGCGGATCGATTCCTCGACCAGGCCGGGGATCAGGCCGGGATCGGCCTTGACGCGGGCGAACTGGTCGGGGTTCTCGGCCAGGGCCCACAGGGCGCCGGCGGTGGTCGAGGAGGTGGTGTCATGGCCGGCCGTGGCGGCGATGATGTAGTAGCTCATCGCTTCCAGGTGCCCCATCGGCTGGCCGTCGATCTTGCCATTGGCGATGATGCTGGCCAGGTCCTCGCGCGGATTGGCCCGGCGATCCTCGGTCATGGCGTTGAAATACATCATGAAGTCCATGATCACCGACTGCAGGCTGTCGATGCCTTCATTGACGTCCGTCGCGACCTTGCCGTCGCGGTTGAGATCCGGGTCGGCGCTGCCGAACAGCTCCTGGGTCAGTTTCAGCATGCGCGGCTCGTCGGCCTCGGGCACGCCCAGAACCTCCATGATCACGTGCAGCGGATAGAGGAAGGCCACGTCGCGGGCGAAGTCGCAGCGATCACCCTGGGCGGCCATGCGGTCGATGAAGCCGCGGGCGATTTCGCGGATCCGGGCCTCCAGCGTCCGCAGGTTCTGCGGCAATAGCGCGCCCTGGGTCACGCGGCGGTAGGCGAAGTGGTCGGGGTTGTCCATCTGGACCAGCGAGCGGACCAGGTGGGGCGAGCCGCCCATCATGGCGCGCACCTTCCGGTCGGCCTCGATATTGGTGACGATCGTGGCGCGGTCGCCGTTGTGGAACAGCTCGTTCTGGCGCTCGACCTCCAGGATGTCGGCATGGCGGGTGACCACCCAGAAGGGGTCGAAGCCGTCCGGCTGGGCCACCTCCAGCGGGCTTTCGCGGCGCAGCCGGGCGAAGGCCTGGTCGATCCGGTCGCCGTCGGCATAGGCCTTGGGGTCGACGATGGTATTGGCGATATCCACGGGAATGGTCATGGCGAACTCCTGGCTCCTCCGGGAGCGGCTCTGCGGCCGCCTTTGTTATTTGCTAGTTGTTCAACAAATAAGTACCCTGCGCAAGATGACATACGCCCTTAAGGTTCCGCCGGCCCGTCGCAGCCAGTCCGATCGCCGCCAGCAGTCGGAGAGCGAGCTGCTGCGCGCCGCCGCCGAACTGATCGTCGAGCGCGGCATGGCGGCCGCCACCTTCGAGAACATCGGCGCGCGGGCGGGCTACAGCCGGGGTCTGGTCACCCAGCGCTTCGGCTCCAAGCAGGGCTTGATCGAGGCCCTGATCGCCCGGTTGCAGGCGCGGCTGCATGAGTTGCTGGCCGATCGCGATCTGGAGTCGGCCAGCGGGCTGGAGGCGGTGCTGGGCTTCGTCGACATCTATCTGCGCAATCTGCAGCAGGACGGCGAGACGCGGGCCTATTTCGTGCTGATGGCCGGGGCGGTGGCCGAGGTGTCGGACCTGCGCGCGCCGTTCGCGGCGGCGCACACGGATGTCGAGCTGCGGTTGGAGGCCCTGTTCCTGCGCGGCCAGGCCGACGGCTCGGTCCGCGCGGGCCTCAACGCCGACGCGGCCGCCCTGATGGTGGGGGCGCTGCTGCTAGGGCTGAGCACACAGATGCTGGTCGATCCGGGCCTGGATCTGGAGCCGATCCGCGAGACCAGCCTGATGACCCTCAGGGTCAGTTTCAGCGCCTGAGGGCCGGGCTCAGACGGCGGGTTCGGCGAGCTCCAGCCGGCGTTCGATGCGATTGAGGCGGCCGTCCTGACGATCCAGGGCCAGATAGACATTGGCCACGTCCTGATGGGTCGCCAGCATATGTCCGCGCATGGCCTGCAGTTCGGCCTTGAGTTCGCGCACGTCCAAACGCACCTGAGCCACATCGTTCTGAATGGCTTTCAGGACCTCGAAGATCAGGTCGTTGGTCGCTTCGCCCATTGGCGCATTCCGTTAGCCCAAGCTGACAGAATAGCTTTCGATGACGGTATTGGCGAGCAGCTTGTCGCACATCGCCTTGACGTCGGCCTTGGCCTTTTCGGCGTCGCCGTCGGCCACGTCGAACTCGATGGTGCGGCCGACGCGGAC
This sequence comes from Caulobacter sp. FV2ps19, assembly GCF_058681035.1. Lineage (NCBI taxonomy): Bacteria > Pseudomonadati > Pseudomonadota > Alphaproteobacteria > Caulobacterales > Caulobacteraceae > Caulobacter > Caulobacter sp. FV2ps19. The sequence goes on from NZ_CM178729.1 coordinate 1,933,820, forward strand.
ATTGGCGACATCGCTCCAGCCCAGGCCGTGCAGGGCGGCTTCGACGGCCTTGCCCTGGACGTCGAGGACGCCGGGCTTGAGGAACACTTGGACGGTGGCTTTCAACTTCTTCTCCTCACCCGTGTAACGGGGGAGGGGGACCGCGAAGCGGTGGAGGGGGCTTCCCGTCCACGGCGTTCGGGCGACTGCGCCCCCTCCGTCACGGCGCGTATTCGCGCCGCGCCACCTCCCCCGTGGAACGGGGGAGGAGAATCCCAACTAGTGCACGCCGCCTTGGATGACGGTGGGCATTTCCTTCATGATCCCCAGGCGGCGGGCCACCTCGGTATAGCTCTCGATGACATTGCCCAGATCGCGGCGGAAGCGGTCCTTGTCCAGCTTTTCGTTGGTCAGGCTGTCCCACAGGCGGCAGCTGTCGGGGCTGATCTCGTCGGCCAGGATGATCCGCGAGAAGTCGCCTTCATAGATGCGGCCAAACTCGATCTTGAAGTCGACCAGGGTGATGCCGACGCCGCTGAACAGGCCCGACAGATAGTCGTTCACCCGCAGGGCCGTAGCCATCATGTCGTCGATTTCCTGGGTGGCGGCCCAGTTGAACGCCGTGATGTGCTCCTCGGAGACCATCGGGTCGTTCAGCTTGTCTTCCTTGTAGTAGAATTCGATGATCGAGCGCGGCAGAGCCTGGCCTTCGGGGAGGCCCAGGCGGGTGGCGATCGAGCCGGCGGCGATGTTGCGCACCACCACTTCAAGCGGAATGATCTCGACTTCCTTGATCAGCTGTTCGCGCAGGTTCAGCCGACGGATGAAGTGGTTCTGCACGCCGATGCCGGTCAGGCGAGTCATCACGTACTCGCTGATGCGGTTGTTGATCACGCCCTTGCCTTCCAGCTGAGCCTTCTTCTCGCCGTTGAACGCCGTGGCGTCGTCCTTGAAGTACTGGATCAGGGTGCCGGGCTCGGGGCCCTCGTACAGAATCTTCGCCTTGCCTTCGTAGATCTTCTTGCGGCGGGTGGTCATGGCTCTCGTCGAGGCCCTTCATGGATGCGAAGCGACGCCTCGTCGGAGAAACGAAAAGCGCGCGCGGCCGGATAGCTGCGCGCGGCGTTCGACTCAAGGGCCGCTCACGGAAAATGTCCGCCGGAACTTATCTGAATGAGGACGGGCGCGCAAACGTCCGGTCAGGTGGCGTTCAGGTTCGGGGCCCTAAAGCTTGACCTGCGACGTCTCCACGGATTGCCGGGCCCCCCGTCCCGGGATAGACAGCCGGGCAGAACGTGACGGCCGCTGGCGGATAACCCTTTCGGCGGCCCAAACGCGGCTTATATTTGAGATGGAGCCTGGGCCTTTTCGATGAAGGGGGCGGGCTTCACACGACATCGAGGCTTTGATGACCACCTTCGACGAACGCGAACAGGGTTTCGAACGCAAGTTCGTTCTGGACGAAGAACTTGAGTTCAAGGCGACCGCACGCCGCAACCGTTTGCTCGGTGAATGGGCCGCGGGCCTCATGGGTCTGGCGACGGTGGACGAATATGCCCGCGCGGTCGTCAAGGCCGACTTCGAGCAACCCGGCGACGAGGATGTGCTGCGCAAGATCGCCGGCGACCTCAAGGGGTCGGGCGTGGCGATGTCCGAGGGCGAAGTGCGTCGCAAGATGGACGAACTGCTGGCCCAGGCGCGCGAGCAGATCAAAACCGGCGTCTGATCAGGCTCTGGCGGCCAGACGCTGCTGATCGAAAAGGGCCGTCCTTCGGGGCGGCCCTTTTCTTTTCCATCAGTGCGTCTCGTAGCCGCTCTTGCCGCCGCTGATCGCGAAGGCTTCTTCCGGCGACGGCGCCAGCTTCTTGCGACCGAAGACCGCGAAATAGGCGATGCCGATCGCGAACCAGATCGCCACGCCGATGACCCCCGCCCGCTGTTGGTTCGCTCATTTCCGTTCCCCCAAGTGACAGAATGTGTCCTGGGGTTGCGCCGGGTGCGGCGGGCTCGCGACTCCCAGACAGGGCAAAATGATCTTTCGGAGACCGGTGTTCACGATTTCGGCGCCGTGCGGGGGTTTCCCGCCCTGGGCGACGATCAGATGCTGTCCAAGGCGGCGCCTGCGGCGTTCGCCAGCAAGCCTGTGTCGCTCTCATCCTTCAGGGCCACGCCGCTTTCGCCCAGGCGCAGGGCCTCGCGCGCCAGCCAGGCCAGCTTGAAGGCCGCCTGTTCATAGGACAGGCCTTCGCCGCGGATGTTGGAGACGCAATTGCGCGCCGCATCGGTCAGGCCGACCTTGGGGGCGAAGGTCAGATAGGCTCCCAGACTGTCGGGCGAGGACAGGCCCGGCCGCTCGCCGACCAGTAGCAGGACCAGTCGCGCGCCGAGGATCTGGCCGACCTCGTCGCCCAGGGCCACGCGCGCCTGGTTGGCGATGACGATCGGCGCCAGGCTCCAGCCCTCGGCGCGGATCTGCGGCAGCAGGGCGGCGATCAGCGGCGCGGCGTGGGCGTGGACGGCGGTGCTGGACAGGCCGTCGGCGACGATGATGGCCAGATCCGCCGGCTTGGTTGCTCGGGCTTCCAGCAGGGCGCGACTTTGGTCCGATAGTCGTCGGCCCAGATCGGGCCGGCGCAGATAGGTCGTCCGATCGGGCGCGGCGCTGTCGACCGACAGGTTGGCCAGGCCAAGGTCATTGAGCGCCCGGGCGATCGTCTCGCCGTCAAAAGTCGTGTGCACCGCATCGCGCGCCTGGGCGTGGGCCAGGGCGAAGGCCAGCACCTCGTGGGTGGGCAGGCTGGCGCCGCTGCGGCCCAGGGCGATGCGGGCCGGGGTATGGCGGCGCAGGGCGGTCCAGGGGTCTGGCGCGACATCGGGCGGCAGCGGCGCGCTCATGCGCTGGCCGTCAGCAGCGGATGGCGCGCCGAGGACGGGGCCAGGCGGCCATCGGGGCCGGTGATCCGCAGGCGCTCCAGCCAGGCCTCGAACTCCGGCGCGCGTTTCAGGCCCAGCAGGTCGCGCACATAGAGGGCGTCGTGGAACGAGGTCGACTGGTAGTTCAGCATCACGTCGTCGGCGCCCGGCACGCCCATGATGAAGGTGACGCCCGCCGTGGCCAGCAGGGTCAGCAGGCTGTCCATGTCGTCCTGGTCGGCCTCGGCGTGGTTGGTGTAGCAGACGTCGCAGCCCAGCGGCGCGCCCAGCAGCTTGCCGCAGAAGTGGTCCTCCAGCCCCGCCCGGATGATCTGTTTGCCGTCATACAGATATTCAGGGCCGATGAAGCCGACCACCGTATTGACCAGCAGGGGCTCGAACGCCCGGGCCACGCCGTAGGCTCTGGCCTCAAGCGTCTGCTGGTCGATCCCGTGATGGGCCCCGGCCGACAGGGCCGAGCCCTGGCCGGTCTCGAAATACATCACATTGTCGCCCACCGTGCCGCGCTTCAGCGACCGGCCCGCATCGAGGCCTTCCTGCAGCAGTGACAGGGTCACGCCGAAACTGGCGTTGGCCGCCTGCGTCCCTGCGATCGACTGGAACACCAGGTCCACCGGCGCGCCGCGCTCGATCAGGGCGATGGCGCTGGTGACATGGGTCAGGACGCAGGACTGGGTGGGAATCTCGAACCGCTGGATCACGTCGTCCATCAGCCGGGTCAGGTCGCCCAGCACCGAGAGGTTGTCGCTGGCCGGGTTGAGGCCGATCACCGCGTCGCCACAGCCATACAGCAGCCCGTCCAGCATCGAGGCGGTGACGCCGGCCGGATCGTCGGTGGGATGGTTGGGCTGAAGGCGTACGGCCATGGTTCCGGGCAGGCCGATGGTGTTGCGGAACTTCGTCGTCACCCGACACTTGCTGGCGGCCAGGATCAGGTCCTGGTTGCGCATGATCTTGCTGACGGCGGCGGCCATTTCCGGCGTCAGTCCGGGCGCCAGGCGGGCCAGGGCGGCGGGGGTGGCGACGTCCGACAGCAGCCAGTCGCGAAAGCCGCCGACCGTCAGGCTGGCGACCGGGGCGAAGGCCGCCGCGTCGTGGCCGTCGAGAATCAGGCGGGTGACCTCATCGGTCTCGTAGGGGACCAGGGCCTCGTTCAGGAAGGTCTTCAGCGGCGTGTCGGCCAGCACCATCTTGGCGGCGACGTTCTGCTGGGCGCAGGTGGCCGCGACGCCGGCCAGCACGTCGCCCGAGCGCAGCGGCGAGGCCTTGGCCATCACATCGCCCAGCCCGTCGAAGGCATAGGTGGTTCCGGCCACGGCGCGCGCATAGGTCATGGCCGGAACCTGCCCCTGAAAGCCGTTCCAGACAAACGAAAGCGGGGGCGTGATCGCCACGCCCCCGCCATTGCCGTCCGGATGATCAGCTGACGCTACCAGACCCGGGAGCGGGCGTCCGGCTTGAGGTAGTAGGTCTGGCCGGGCTTGACGTCGAAGGCGTCGTACCAGGCGTCGACATTGCGCGTCGGGCCGATGACCCGGAACGCCGACGGCGCGTGCGGGTCGGACGCCATCTGCTGCTTGAGCGAGTCGTCGCGCGACTTGTTGCGCCAGGCCTGGGCGAAGGCCAGGAACAGGCGCTGGTCGCCGGTCATGCCGTCGATCACGGGGGCGGGCTTGCCGCCCAGCGAGGCGTGATAGGCGTCGATCGCCACCTGCAGGCCGGCTAGGTCGGCGATGTTCTCGCCCATGGTCAGCTTGCCGTTGATGAACATGCCCGGCGCGGCTTCGTAGCCGTCATACTGCTTGCCCAGCACCTCGGCCTGGGCCTCGAACCGCTTGGCGTCCTCGGCGGTCCACCAGTCGCGCAGGGCGCCCTTGGCGTCGATCTTGCGACCCTGGTCGTCGAAGCCGTGGCTGATCTCGTGGCCGATCACCGCGCCGATGGCGCCGTAGTTCACGGCCGGATCGGCGGCCGGGTCGAAGAACGGCGCCTGCAGGATGCCGGCCGGGAAGACGATCTTGTTCTCCAGCCCGCCGTTGTAGGCGTTCACGGTCTGGGGGGTCATGCCCCACTTGCTGTGATCGACCGCCTTGCCCAGGTCGCTCAAGGCGTAGGTCCATTCGAAGGCCCGGCTGCGCTTGACGTTGCCGTAGAGGTCGTTGACGTCGATCTTCAGGCCCGAATAGTCACGCCACTTGTCGGGATAGCCGACCATGACCTGCATCTTGGACAGCTTGGTCTGGGCTTCTGCCTTGGTGGCGGCGGCCATCCAGGGCGCCGCGTCGATCCGCTGCGACATTGCGGTCTTCAGGTTGGCGATCAGCTCGACCATCTTGGCCTTGGATGCCGGCGGGAAATATTTGGCGACATAGGTCTGACCGACCACTTCGCCCAGGCTCTCATCCACCAGGCCGACACCGCGTTTCCAGCGGGGCCGCAGGGCCGTCTGGCCGCTGAGCACCTTCAGATAGTCAAAGCGGCTGTCGACGAAGCGCTTGGAGAGGTAGGGCGAGGTTTCCTCGATGGTGCGGGCGGTTTGCCAAGCCTTCAGCGTCTCCAGAGGCGTGTCGTCATAGACCTTGGCGATGTCGCGCACGGCGGTCTTTTCGCCCAGCACCACCTGGGTCAGGCCCGGCATGCCGGCGGCGGTCAGGTAGTTCGACCACGGGAAATGGGGCGCATAGGCGTTCAGTTCGGCCAGGCTGACCGGGTTGTAGATCTTGTCGATGTCGCGGCGGTCGGCCACGGCCCAGCTCACCTTGGCGATGGCGGTCTCGAAGGCGACGACGTCGGCGGCGGCCTTGGCCGGATCGGCATGGCCGGCCATCGTCAGGGCGCGCTCGACAAAGGCCGCATAGGCCGCCAGCTGTGGCTTGAAGCCGTCGGTCAGGTAGTAGTCGCGGTCGGGCAGGCCCAGGCCGGACTGGCCGATATAGAGGGTGTTGATCTCCGGGGTCTTGGCGTCCGCATAGATGTCCAGCGAGAAGACATCGGCGCCAAAGCCGCCGTGAGCGCGGCCCATGCCCAGCGCGAACTCGGCCTTGGTCTTGACGGCGGCGATCGCGGCCAGGTCGGCCTTCAGCGGCGTGTCGTCCACCGCCTCGACGCGGGCTTCGTCGGTGAAGCTCTTGTAAAGCCCGCCGATCTGGGTCGAGGCGTCGGCCGTTTCGATCAGGGTGCGCAGTTGGTCCTGTGAGCGGTTGAAGACGTCGTAACCGACGCTGGCCGAGGCTTGGTCGCCCGGGATCTCGGTCCGGGCCGACCAGGCGCCATTGGCGTATGTGTTGAAATCGTTTCCGGGTGTGACCGAGGTGTCGCGCGCCGTCAGATCGACGCCCCAGGCGCCATACATCGGCTTGGCGTCCGCAGCGAAAGCGGCCGGAGCGGCCAGGCAAAGGGCGGCGGCGGAGGTCGCCGCCAGCAGGATCAGGCGCATGATTGAAAGTCTCTCCCCAGGAAAGCGCGATGCTGCATCAAGCGCGGGCGGAACGCAGATGAAAAGCGCGTAATGTGCGGCTGAGCGGCGACCTTGCCTGAAATGGCGGTTTTAGCTAAGCTGCTTAGCTAAGCGAGGTGCGCTATGACCGTTGTCACCATCCACTACGCCAAGACCAACCTGTCTCGTTTGCTCGCCGAGGTCGAAGCCGGCGGTGAAGTCGTCATCGCGCGCGGCAAGACGCCGGTCGGGCGTCTTGTTCCCGTTTCGCCGACGCCGTCCAAGCGCGTGTTCGGGTCGATGAAAGGGGAGATTGCGGTCGATGAGGCGTTTTTTGAGCCTCTGCCCGATGACGAGCTGGCGCTCTGGCAAGGCGCCGACGCTTGAGGTTCCTGCTCGACACCCACGCCTTGCTTTGGTTTCTCGCGGGCTCTGACAGCCTGCCCATAGCGGTGCGCATCGCCCTGCAGGATGAGGCGCATGAGGTGTTCGTTAGCGCCGTGTCCGCCATGGAAGTGACCACGAAGTTTCGGCTGGGCAAGCTGCCGTCCGCCGAAATCCTCGCCAATCGTTTCGAAGCGACGGTGGCGGAGAAGGGCTTCCTGTCGCTGCCAATCACGATGGCGCATGCCGAGTGCGCCGGGTCTCTGCCCATTGCTCACAAGGATCCATTCGATCGGCTGCTGATCGCCCAGGGGCTGCTTGAGAAGATGACTCTTGTCTCCAACGAGGCTGTCTTTGACGGCTTCGGCATTGGCCGTTTCTGGTAGCGACGGTCAGGCCAGCCAGTCTTTCAGCACGCCCCACGCCGCCGCCTTCTCCGCGAAACTGCGCGCTGCGTGGGCGGGGCTGGAGGAGGGCAGGGCGATCAGCGCGATCCGCTCGGTCGCCGGCGCCAGCAGGCGTGAGCCCATCCTGGCCGCTGTACCGCCATTGAAGGCGACGGCGCGCAGGGCCGGCAGGGTTTCAATCAGGGCCAGCAGATCGTTGGCGTCCGGGTTGACGATGGCGGCGTCCAGGCTGCCTGGCCGCTCCGCTTCAGCGACCACGTCCCAAAGGCCCAGGTCATGCCGTTGCAGGGTGGCGAGGCGCGCCTCATAGGCCAGGGCGACCAGCGGCGTTTCCAGCACGCCCTCCAGCAAGCGCCAGAAGGCGTTGCGGGGATTGCCGTAGTATTGGCCGAGGGCCAGCGAGGCCTCGCCGGGCAGGCTGCCGAGGACCAGGACACGGGTGTTCTCATCGACGACAGGCGGAAAGCTGCGCTTTCGCTCAGCTTGCATGGGGCGGGTCGTTGCGCAGCCAGCCTGTGACGGTCAGGCGCGCCGCGCCGGCATAGGGCGCGACCGGGGCCACCGAGTGTTTGCGCGGCACCTTGAACAGCGTGAGCACGTTGAAGGCCGGCGCGAAGCCGCGCTCGATGTCGCCGGCTGCGTCGTGAAAGAGAAGTTGGCCGCCCCAGTCGGGTCGCCATTGGCGGGTCAGGCCCAGCGTGTAGGCGGCCAGGCGTTCGCCGGCGCCGGTGTCGTCGTGCACGGTCAGGAAATCGGCGGGGCGATAGAGCGTAGCCTGAGCGTTGACCTTGGTGATGGTGCTCTCGCCGGTCACCGCCGCGCCGAACGCGATCATTTCCGGACTGTTGAGGAAGGCGGTCAGGGCGTGGATCGGGTGACCGGGGTCGCGACCCTCGTTGAAGGCGTCGATCATCGGATAGCCGAGATAGACATAGGCGAAGCCCGTCCGGGCGCGCAGCGTGGCGGCGTGCAGTCGGCCGGCCACGGCGTCCGGGCCCAGGTCGGCGCGGCGTTGACGGCTCAGGACGTCCGCGCCGCCGGTCTCGGTGGAGCAGATCACATCCCAGTCGATCGTCTGTTCCAGGATCCCGGCCAGGCGATCGACGACCGGCGGCTCGAAGACGTCGGGGATCTGTACCAGACCGTCACGGGCATAGGCCGGCGCGAAGGCCGCCGGATCCAGCGCCGGGTTGAGGCGAAGGACCGGCGCGTCGTCCATGCCTAGGCTTGCTCGCCGAACACGCGCTTGAAGATCACGTCGACGTTCTTGGTGTGGTAGCCGTAGTCGAACAGCTCCTCGAGCACCGCGTCCGACAGGGCCTTGGAGACCACCGGGTCGGCCTTGAGGAAGTCGATAAACTTGCCCTCACCGCGCCACACCTTCATCGAATTGCCCTGCACGGCGGCATAGGCGTCTTCTCTGGAGACGCCTTCCTGGGTCAGGGCCAGCATGACGCGCTGCGAGAACACCAGGCCCCCCAGCTTGTCGAGGTTCCTGGCCATGTTCTCGGGATAGATGTTGAAGCGCTCGATGACGCTGGCCATGCGGCGCAGGGCGAAATCGAGGTGGACGGTGGCGTCCGGACCGATGCCGCGCTCGACCGACGAGTGGCTAATGTCGCGCTCGTGCCAGAGGGCGACGTTTTCCAGAGCCGGGGTCACGGCCGATCGGACCAGGCGGGCCAGGCCCGTCAGGTTCTCGGTCAGGATCGGGTTGCGCTTGTGGGGCATCGCGCTCGAGCCTTTTTGCCCGACCTCGAACGGCTCTTCGGCTTCCAGCACCTCGGTGCGCTGCAGGTGGCGGATCTCGGTGGCCAGGCGCTCGATCGACGAGGCGACCACGCCCAGGGCGCAGAAATAGGCCGCATGGCGATCGCGCGGGATGACCTGGGTCGAGACCGGCTCGACGGTCAGGCCCATCATCTTGGCGACATGTTCCTCGACGCGCGGATCGACATTGGCGAAGGTGCCGACGGCGCCGCTGATCGCGCAGGTGGCGATCTCGAACCTGGCCATCGCCAGGCGCTCCTTGGCGCGCTGGAACTCGGCATAGTAGCCGGCCAGCTTCAGACCAAAGGTGATCGGTTCGGCGTGGATGCCGTGGCTGCGGCCGACGCAGACGGTCATCTTGTGCTCAAGGGCCCGGCGCTTCAGGGCGGCCAGCAGCAGGTCGACGCCCTCGATCAGCAGATCGGTCGAGCGCGACAGCTGCACGGCGAAACAGGTGTCCAGCACGTCAGAAGACGTCATGCCCTGATGCAGGAAGCGGGCCTCGGGGCCGACGATTTCCGACACGTGGGTCAGGAAGGCGATGACGTCATGCTTGGTGACGCGCTCGATCTCGTCGATGCGGTCGCTGTCCCAGACCGCGTCACGGCCCTTTTCCCAGATCGTCTGGGCGGAAAGCTTGGGGATGACCCCCAGTTCGGCCATGGCGTCGGCGGCGTGGGCCTCGATCTCGAACCAGATCTTGTACTTGGTCTGGCTGGACCAGATGGCGGCGGCTTCGGGGCGGGCGTAGCGGCTGATCATGGACCGGGCGTTTCGGCCGGACCGTCCTCCGAGTCAAGCCCGTTGGCCGGCGCAAGCCGGACAAAAGAACGGCCGCCCTCCAGGAGGAGAAGGCGGCCGAGTCATTGGGAGGAAACGCCCTGGAAGGGCATGTTCTGTATAGCTTAGTCCAAAGCGCTTGACAACGTTGTCATTCAAAAATCGTTCACGAGTGGCTTCGTCGCTGAAAACAAGAAGGGAGGCCGGCGTGAGCCGACCTCCCTCTTTGAAAAATTCGAACCCGACATCCGCCGGGCGCGAGGTCTTACTTCGGCTTGATGGCGGCCTGAACCTCGATCTCCACCAGCATGCCGTCGGCCACCAGTGCGGCGACCTGGCTGGTGACCCGCGAAGGCTTGTTGGGCTGCTCGGCGGTGCCGAACAGGCTCTTGTAGGCCTCCATCATGCCCATGAAGTCCATCTTGCCGTCCTTGGCCGGGTCGCCGACCAGCAGGACGCGCATCATGACAACATCGCCCAGGGTCGCGCCTTGCGACTTCAGGGCGGCTTCAATGCGACCCAGGACGCCAAGGGTCTGGGTCTTGGTGTCGCCGAACTTGGCGACGCCGGTGGCCTTTTCGTCGATCACCGGCGGGGTCATGCCGCTGACATAGAGGGTGGTGAAGCCAGAGGGCACGCTGACGACGCTGGACAGCGGCGACTTGGGGTCGCCGCTGCGGACGATCTCCTGGGCCGAGGCGGCGCCGGCGAGACCGGCGGCGATGGCCAGGCCGGCGGCGAGGGTGGCAAAACGGGTCATGGTCTTCTCCTTGAGGGGGACGATCAGTGGGCTTGCAGGCCGCGCGCCTTGGGCGGGGCCTTGCGGGTCTTGGAGACAACAGCGGGCGTAATGGCTGCGGACTTGTTGCCCCAGGACGAGCGGATATAGGTCAGGATCGCGGCCAGATCGGCGTCGCTCAGGTCGTCCTTGAAGGCGGGCATGCCCGCCCGGCCGTTGAGGACGGTGCTGGTCACGACCGTGGGGTCGCCCAGGACGAGGGGGGATCCTGCCAGGGCCGGGAAGGCCCCCTTTATCCCTTTGCCGGTCGCCTGGTGGCAGGCCGAGCAGTTGTCCATGAACAGACTTTGCGGCGGTGGGCCCGCCAGCGCCGTGGCGGGCGCCGCGGCGGCGGCGAGCAGGGACAGCAGGGTGAAACGGGTAGCAAAGCTCATCGGGTCCTCTGGTCTCAGGCCTGTTGCACGCGGGCGTGGATCTTGCCGATCTGTTGCCAGGCGGACTCGATCGCCCCCGCCTGCCAGCCGCCAAGGTAGCTGAGATGTTCGCCCGCAAGATAGAGGCGACCATCGGGCTCGCACAGCACGGGATAGGAGTCCTTGCGACCGTCCTGGCTCCATTCGGCCCAGCCCCCCAGATTGTACTCGGCCAGGTGCCAGCAGAATGAGAAGGCGGTCTCGAAGCTGTCGGCATATTCCGGGAAGACCTTCTGGCCTGCGGCCACGGCGAAGGCCGCGCGTTCGGCCGGAGGCTTGGCGCTGATCCTGGCCGCTTCGCCGCCGAAGGCGTAGTAGCCCAGCAGCACGCCCTTCTGGCTCTGCCAGCCGGTGGAGGGCAGGGTGATCGTGCCGATCCCGGGCATGTCGTTATAGATGTGGCCGCCGTAGATGTGGTGTTTCTCTTCCCAGAAGCGGGTCTTCATCTGCAGGCCGATCTTGTTGACCGGCGCATAGGCGACGCCCTCCATCGCGGCCTTGAACGGCGCCGAGGCGTCGAGATCGATCTGCTTGAGCACGCTGAGCGGGATGGTGCAGATGCAGTAGTCGGCGGTGACCTCGCCGGTCTTGCCGTCGGCGTCCTTGAACGAGACCGTCACGCCCTTGTCCGACTGCTTGATCTTCTCGACCACGGTCGAGTAGCGGATCATCGAGCCGACCTGTTTTTCGAAGCCCTTGGCGATCTGGTCCATGCCGCCGATCGGTTGCAGCATGGTGCGCTGTTGCTCATAGCCGGTGACCGAGCTGAGAACCCGCCAGGCCTTGCTGTCGAGCACGTCCTTGAAGGCGAAGGGCTTCAGCTCCTTGCCGGGGCCCGGATCGACGCCGGCCCCGGGATGGACCGAGAAGCCGCGCCCTTCGGTGCCGGTATAGGCCAAGTCCTTGGGCGACAGGCGGCCTTCATTGATCATGTAGGCGATGAAGGTTTCGCGATCGGCCGGCGACAGGGCGGCGTCCAGGTCGCCCTTGCTGGCGGCCTTGGCGATCAGCTCGGCGGCGTAGCCGCGGGCGTCGGCGGCGATCTCGCCCTTGCGGATCGGCTTGCCGGCCAGCGGGCCCTTGCCCTTTTCGAAATAGACATAGGCCGCGTCGTTGTCGTTGACGAAGCTCTCCAGCAGCACGCCAAACAGCTTGGTGTAGTGCAGGGTCGAGCGGTGGTGATACGGGATCCGCCACGGGCCGTGGTTGATGTAGAGGCCTTCGTCGAACTCGCAGGTCTGCTTGAAGCCGATCAGGTCGGTGTGCTGGAAACCCTTGCGCGCCGTCTGGCAGCGGCCGCCGGCGAAGGACCGGGCTTCGAGGATCTGGACCTGATAGCCGGCCTTGCTCAGTTCGTAGGCAGCGGTCATGCCCGCGAGGCCCGCCCCGAGGATAACGATCTTGGTCCCCTTGCCGCCACCGGTCAGCTCGGGCGGCAGTTCGGTGGCCGAGGCCATGCCAAAGCCCAGGGCGTCCATGCCCGAAAGCGCCAGGGAAATGCCGCCGACGGCCGCGAGGCCCTCGAAAAACCGTCGCCGGGTCAGAACGCCACCCGTCGCCGCGCCTGCATACGTATCCATGAAAACTTGCCCGCCTTTTATAGACCCCGACGCTTTTTGAACGCCCGCATCGCCGACGACGATACACGCATGTCGCCCCGGTCGAACGCGTCCCCGCCGAGGCCGACTGCATCACGAAATTTCATGGCCGGAGGCGCAACCGATTTCGGACGGGGTTTGATCTGACATGTTAGATCCTCGCCGGATGCTCTCCGCTTGGGCGCCATAAGCGCGCCCTGTGCGAACCGTGAGCGGGCGGTGAAAAGGCGAAAAGTGATCAGCCTGCCGTGGCGGAAATGGCTCTTGCTGTTCGTCGTCACTTAATCGAAGGAAGCCTCATGAGTTCGACTCCGCCCGCCCTGAGCTTGCGCCTCGCACGTCACGATGACATGCCGGTGCTGTCAGCCCTTATGGATAGGGCGATCGGCGAACTGCTGCAGGCCTTCCTGCCGCCGGAGGGGGTGAAGGCCTCGTATGAGGTCATGGGGCTGGACACCCAGCTGATCACCGACGGCACCTATTTCGTCGTCGAGGACGGCGACCAGATCGCCGGCTGCGGCGGCTGGAGTCGGCGCGCGACCCTGTTCGGCGGCGATCACTCGGCCGGACGCGACGCGGCCCTGCTGGATCCGGCCACGGACGCGGCCAGGGTTCGGGCGATGTACACTCACCCCGATCACACCCGAAAGGGCGTGGGCCGCATGGTGCTGGACGCCTGCGAAGCCGCGGCGCGGGGCGAGGGTTTTTCCCGGGTGGAGATGGCCGCGACCCTGGGCGGCGAGCCGCTCTACCGGGCCTGCGGTTATCACGACATCGAACCGTTCACGGCCAAGACCTCGACGGGTTACGAGGTGCCGCTGATCCGGATGGGCAAGGCGCTTTAGGGCCTTCTGCTCTTTCCTTCGCCCTTGGTGGGGGGGGAAGAAGAACGCAAAAGGGCCAGGCTTTCGCCTGGCCCTTCCGTTTGGTCTGAAGCTCGATCCTAGAAGGTGGCCGAGACCTTGGCGTACCAGAAGCCGCCTTGCCAATCGACGATCGAGTCCGAGCGATAGAGGCGGCCGTTGGTGGCCGACTCGCCGGTCATGTCGATGTCGGGATAGTTGGCGAACAGGTTCCGCGCGCCGACCGAGACGGTGTAGGTGTCGGTGGCCTTGTACGAGATTTCCGTGTCGAACATCAGCTCCGGATCCCACTCTTGGATCACGGTCGGCTTGCTGACGCTGAACATGTTCTTGTAAGGGCCATAGATGTTGGCGCGGCCCAGGATCCTGAACTTGCCGACCTCGTGGGTGGCCGACAGCGTGCTTCTCCAGCGCGGCGCGGCGTGCTTGAAGTCATAGACGCTTTCATCGTCGAAGAAGGTGTAGGTCACGCCCGAAGCGTTCGGGGCGGGCTTGTTGACCTTGTCGATGACGAAGCTGTTCCAGTTGCCGCTGGCGGTGAAGCTGGTCGATTGACCATTTTCCCAGTTCTTCTTGTAGGTCGCCACGACGTCGACGCCGAAGGTCTTGGAGTCGAAGGCGTTCTGGAAGAACTGCACCTGGCCGATGGTGTCCGCGCCCGGGATGGACGCGGCGATCAGGGCGGCCTTGATCGACGGGGTCACCGTGATCGCGCTGGTGGCGTAGAACTGGTCCTCGATGGCGATGCTGTAGAGATCGACCGTCAGGTTCAGGCCGTCAAACAGCGAGGCGGTGAAGCCCGCCGCCAGGTTGAACGACTTTTCCGGCTTCAGTTCCTTGGCGCCCATGTACTGGGCGACCGGGTTGGTCGCCGGGAACAGGCCCGAGGCGATGATCGCGCCGTTCTCGACGCGGGTCGAGACGTTGGTCGTGAACTGCTGACCCGTGGTCGGCGCGCGGAAGCCCGAGCCGGCCGAGGCGCGAACGCCGAACCTGTCGTTGATCTGGTACTGGGTGGCGACCTTGCCGTTCCAGGTGCTGCCGAAGTCCGAGAACTTCTCGCCGCGCACGGCCACATCCAGGAACCAGGCCTCGGTGACATTGGCCGAGGCTTCGGCGTAGCCGGCATAGGAGTCGCGCGTCAGCTTGCCCGAATAGGCGGGCGTGTTGCCGGGGAAGCCGTTCGAGCCGACGGCGAGGGCGTTATAGACCGGGTCGATGCCGGCGAAGCCGTCCGTGGCGTCCGACTTGTAGTTGGCGCAGTTCAGGCCCGCCGTGGCGGACAGGGCTGCGCCCGTGGCCGTTGCCGTATGCGTGGTGGTGTCGCAGAACCCATAGGGATCGGGCACAGAATAGGTGCCGGCGGTGTAGGACGCCAGATCGCCCGGGGTGATCTCGTAGCCTTCCTTGCGGTACTCGGCGCCGAAATTGATCGTGATCGGGGTGTTCAAGCCGCCGAAAGCCCAGTCATAGGCGAAGTCGGCATTGGCGGCCGACTCGGTCGAGATCAGCGAGCCGTCATTGAACTTCTTGGGCGAGGCCGGGCCCATCGACGGGTTGACCGTGTCCCAGATCGAATAGGCGATCTCGTCATAGCCGTAGCGGCCGCTGAGGTCGTACGTGATGCCGTTGGCCAGCTTGCCCTTCAGGCCGCCGGCGAGGCTGTAATCGGTGACGTCGCCGCCGAACATCGGCGTGAAGCCGGCCGGGAAGATCGAGCTGAACTGGAAGAGGCTGCCGTCGGCCTGGCGGATCGGCGTGGCGTTGACCGCGTTGCTGACCGGCGGACGATAGTTGAAGTACTCAACCGCGCTGCTCTTGGAATAGTTGGCGAAAGCATAGACCGACATTGTGTCGGTGATGTCATAGCCGGCATTGATCACGCCGCGCAGGGCTTCGGCGTCGGGCTGACCCCACTTTTGCACATAGTCGTGGATCAGGGCGCCATAGGACGGGTTGGCGGCGGCGTAGCTGGTCACGCAGAAGCCGGCAGACTGGTTGGGAATGCCGACGTTGCAGTACTGCTTGCCGCGATTGACCTGGTTTTGGCTGGTATATTCGAACGTGCCGTTGACGAAGCCCTTGTCGCCGATCGGCAGGCCAAGGTTGCCGGTGATCATCACGTCTTCGCCGTCGCCCAGATAGAACTGGCCGTACTGGGCGGTCAGCGAGCCGCCGCTGGGGCTGTCCTTCAGCTGGAAGTCGATGACGCCGGCGATGGCGTCCGAGCCGTATTGCGCGCCGGCGCCGTCGCGGGTGACGACCACGTTCTTCAGGGCCGAGGCGGGGATGGTGGCGGCGTCAGGCGCCTGCGAGCCGGTGCCGCCGATGCTGACCAGGGCCGAGCGGTGGCGGCGCTTGCCGTTGACCATGAACAGGGTCTTGTCAGTGGGCAGGCCGCGTAGGCTGGCGGGGCGGATGAAGGTCGCGCCGTCCGAGATCGGCTCACGGGCCAGGGTGTAGGACGGGACAAGCGACTTCAGAATATCGTTGGTGTCGGTGAAGGCCGCAGACTTCAGGTCGCTTTCGCTGAAGGAGTCGACGGGGACCGCCGAGTCCAGAACAGTGCGGGGCTTGCCGCGCGCCGTAACGACCAGGACGTCAAGTTCGGAAGCAGTTTCGGCTGCGGGATCCGCTGCCGCATCTGCGGCATAGGCCGTCGCTGAATATCCAAGAGTAACGCACATCGCAGAAATGCCTGCGAGCAGAGTCGTTTTAAAGTGCCGATTCATAAAAAGCCCCCTCGTGTTGTTCTTCAATTCAAGATTGATTCACCCTCCATGGCGTTCATCTCCCGGCCTTTTATTGTTTTTGCTACTGACGCGATTTTATTCCGGACATTGCCGGCCATTTCAGCGTGAAGCGAAGGTTGCGACTTCGGCAATGGGGAGGGGGGCAAGAAGTCGTCACAACGGCGCGCGACGGCGTCGGCGCCCCTTTGGGGAGCGCCGAAACCGCATTTTTAGGCAGAACGGAGTTCTCGGTCGGCTTGGTCGGTGTGGTCTGACGTGGCGTAATTAGGCCACAAGCCGATGCGCGACGGGCTGTGCCCCTTCGGATTCAAAGAGGTCGTAGGCGTCTTCCCAGGCGGCGAGGCGCGAGTCGCGGCGTTCGGCGTCGTCGATGATTCGGATGATCTGATCCTCGCGGTCATTCCACACCACACCCAGATCGACCACGCGCTCGGCGTCGCGGCCGAGCAGCAGGATGACATCGGCGCGCGCCGCGCGCTCGAGGCTGATGCGCATCAGGGTCCGTCCGGCGCCCAGATCCCGGTGAATGTCCGCGAAGGCCAGGACCGCCGAGATCATCGGGGCGTTGACGGGGGCGATGGCCCAGGCGGGGCAGGCGAAACGGGACATGAGCGTCTCCTTGGTGTGGACAGATCCTTTTTGCGCGTGCTCTGCGCCAAAATCGGTCGTATGGAGAACGTATGAGGCACGAAAAAGCTGCACGGCTCCTGGATCTGGCGCGCATGCTGGCCGGCTCGGCCGAGGGCATGACCCTGGACGAGATGGCGCGGGCGCTGGAGGTCGGCCGGCGGACGGCCGAGCGCATGCGCGACGCGGTCTGGGCCGCCTTTCCCCAGATGGAGGTGGTCGAGGACCCGCCGACCCGGCGTTTTCGCATCCCCGCGGGCCTGGACGGCCTGTTCCAGACGCCCACCGCCGAGGAACTGGCGGCCCTGCGCACGGCGGCGGATTCCTACAGGGCCTCGGGCGCCGAGGGGCGGGCCTCGTCGCTGTATGCGCTGGAGCGCAAGCTGCTGTCGGCCCTGCGCGGCGCGGCGCGGCGCAAGGTGGCCCCGGATGTCGAGGCCCTGGTCCAGGCCGAGACCATCGCCGTCCATGCCGGGCCCCGGCCTTATGAGGACGAAACCGCCCTGGCCGCCATCCGCACGGCGATCAAGGGGCTCAGCGCCCTGGCGTTCCGCTATGACGGCGGCAGCACGCCGGGCCGCACCCGCGAGGTGACGCCGCTGGGCATCCTGTTCGCGCGCAGCAACTATCTGGTGGCGCTGGAAGGCGACGACCCGCGTCCCCGCTCGTGGCGACTGGACAAGATGACGGACCTCCGTGTCCTGGACCGGCCGGCTCCGCCGCCGGAGGACTTTTCGCTGCAGGCCTTCGCCGATGAGAGCTTCGGCATCTATCACGGCGCTGTCGAGGATGTGGTTCTGCGCATCCGCCCGGACCGCGCCGAGGACGCGTTGCGCTGGCGCTTCCACGCCACTCAAACGGTTCGACCCGAGCCGGATGGTTCGGTGATCGTCGCCTTTCGCGCCGCCGGCATGCTGGAACTGGCCTGGCACCTGTTCACTTGGGGCGACGGGGTCGAGATCGTCTCGCCGGCCAGCCTGCGCCAGATCATGGTCGACGAACTGCGACGGGCCCTGGCGGCGCATGATAGAGCAGGCGCCGGTTCCGGGAGCCCGCGCCAGACATGAACTATCGCCACGCCTATCACGCGGGAAACTTCGCCGACCTGCAGAAGCACGCCATCCTTCTGGCCTTGCTGGAGGGGCTTAAGGCCGGCTCGCCCAGTCTTTCGGTGATCGACACCCATGCCGGGGCCGGCGGCTATGACCTGAGCGGCGAGATGGCCCGGCGGTCGGGCGAGGCCGAGGCGGGGATCTTCCGGCTTCTGCAGCAGGCCGATACGCCGTCCATCTTCGCCCCGCTGGTCGCTGCGGTGCGCGCCATGAACCGGGGCGCGGACGGGCCGCTCTATCCCGGATCGCCGCTGCTGATCGCCGGCGCCCTGCGCCGCGAGGATCGCTACGTCGCCTGCGAACTGCGCGAAGATGATTTCGAGCTTCTGCGGCGGTCCCTGGCGCCCTACGCCTTCGCCCAGGCCTTGCGGGTCGACGGCTACGAAACGGTTCTGGCGAAGGCCGGACGGGGAGGGCGACCCTTCATCCTGATCGACCCG
The DNA here is from genome assembly GCF_058681035.1 of Caulobacter sp. FV2ps19. NCBI lineage: Bacteria > Pseudomonadati > Pseudomonadota > Alphaproteobacteria > Caulobacterales > Caulobacteraceae > Caulobacter > Caulobacter sp. FV2ps19. The sequence continues at coordinate 1,952,115 of NZ_CM178729.1, forward strand.
CCCTTCGAGCGCCCCGATGACTATGCTCGCATTGTCGAGGTCACCCGTCAGGCCGTTCAGCGTGACCCCGCCGCCGTGCTGGCGATCTGGACGCCCTTGAAGGATCTGGAGACCTTTGACGCCTTTATCCGCGCGTTGGAGAACGTCACGGATGACGCGCTGGTCGCCGAGGTCAGGCTTCGCCCCTTGCTGGACCCGATGAAGATGAACGGCAGCGCCATGATCCTGGTCGGCGCCCCGCCCGAGGTCGAACCCGCCGTGCGGGCGGCCACGGAGTGGATTGTCGAGCATTTGGGGCAGAAGGGCGGCGCGGCGCGGGTGTGGCGCGCCGGGACGTGACACGGGCAGTGGTCAGTCCCGCTCGCCCGGCCCGTGAACGGGGTTAACCCCGCGGCAACTTTTTGCACTTGCGAGCCCGAGAACTGTGTTATGCTGCATTGCACAATCTCGGTTAGCGGAGCGAGCGCCATGGCTTCCACCCAGCCTGTCCTGTCTGATGCGAAAACCCCACCGGTCACCCCCGAAACGGCGCCCTACCTGATGGTCGGCGCCGCCTCGCCGCTGTGGATGATGTTTGGCGGCGCGGCCGCCGCCGGCGCCACCTGGTGGTGGTTGGCCTCGCGCTGGCGCCAGGCGGTCAATCTCGAGGCGATCAGCGTCCTGGCCCCGGAGCCCGTCGCACCGCCGGCCGAAGCGTGGGTCGAGCCCGCGCCCGAATGGGTCGCTGAACCGGCCGAGGACCTCGCCGCCGAGGTTCTGGCCCTGCCGCTCGAGATCACCGTCGAGGCCGCCGTCGAGACGCTCCAGGCTATTGAAGCCGCGGGTGAGGTTGTGGCCGATGCGCTGATCGAGAGCGTGGAAGCTGTCGAGCCGGTGCTTGAGCCCGTCGCGTTTGCCGCGGCGCCTGAACCGGTTCCGCCTGAGCCCACCGCGCCCGAGCCCGCTACGCCTGAGCCCGCTGTGGTCGCCGACGCGGCTTCGGCGCCCGAACCCGCGACAGAGCTTGAAGACCAGGTCGAGGCCGGTGTCGACGACCTGACCCGCATCGTGGGGATTGGTCCCAAGCTGGCCGCTTCGCTGGGGGAGCTGGGCGTGACCCGCTTCAGTCAGATCGCCGCCTGGACCGCCGAGGACCTGCAGCCGATCGATCAGCTTCTAAGCCTGAAGGGCCGCGCTGATCGCGACGCCTGGGTGGCCCAGGCCAAACGCTTCGCCGCTCCGAAAGCCTAAAGCATCGTGCGGAAAAATGGACGCCGGTTTTCCGCAAAAACGATGCGAAAACAAAAACCTGGAGCAAGGCGCGTGAGTCCGATTTCACGCGCCTTGCTCCAGTTCCTCTGAGACCGGACACCGCATACGGCGTCCGGTCCTGGCCACCAGGGTCTAGGGAGCGGCGTTGATGCCGCCCGGACCGCACTCGGTGTTGAGGTAGGTCTCGATCTCGACCAGTTGGGTCTCCATCATGGCCGGTTCCATGGTTGGCAGCGTGTGGCCCATGTCCTTGATCTCCAGATAGCGATAGGGCTTTCCGGCCGCCTTGAGGGCGTCGGAGAACTTACGCGATTCCTTGATGTCGACGATCTGGTCCCGGTCACCGTGATAGATGAGCAGCGGGATCTGCGCCTCCTTGGCATGATCCAGGGCGTCGAGGCCCTTGATCGTCGGGTTCTGGAACTCACGACCAATGCGGTTTTCAAAGGTCGCCCGCTTCATGGTGTCTAGGTCGCCGACCCCGGCTCCCGAAATCGCGCAGCGATAGAGGCCATTGGGGCGGATCGCGGCGACTAGGGCGGCATAGCCGCCATAGGAATAGCCGAACATCGCGATCTTGCCCGGTGCGGCGATCTTCTGGTCGATCAGCCATCGTGCGCCGTCGTCCTTGTCGTCCTGCATCTTCTGGCCCCACTCGCCGTCGCCGGCCCGCCAGAGCTTTTGTCCCCAACCTTCGGACCCGCGGAACTGCGGTTGCAGCACCGCATAGCCGCGGCTGGCGAAATACTGAATCCAGCCCGCCGGATCCCAGTCCAGGTTGTCGCGCGCCCAAGGGCCGCCATGCGGTTCGATCAGGGTGGGGTAGGGGCCGGGGCCAAATTGGTCGGCCGGCGGGGTCGTCAGAAAGGCGGGAATCAGCAGGCCGTCGCGCGCCGGATATTGCACAAGACGCATGGTTCCCAAGGCGGAGGCGTCCATCTCCGGTCGGGCCTTGCCCAGCAACATCAGCGACCCGGTGGCGTCGAGAAGGTAGTATTCGCCCGGATTGCCAGGACCTTGCTTTGTGACGATGAAGTGCTTGAGGTCTTCTGACCAGTCGCTGATATGGGCGTCAGCGCCATCCGGGACGGGAAGCCGCGCCGTTGCGCCCGTCGCCGGGTCGGTCCAGTTGGCGGTGCTGGTCTTCACGTCCAGGGCGGTGCGCAGGTTCTTGTTCAAGGCTGCAAAGGCCGGGTCCGTCCAATAGATCGTGTTGGTCGGTCCCTCATAGGCAAAGCCCAGGATCCGGCCATAGTCCGCCTGCGCAGTGGAGGTCAGGACACCATTGGCGTTGAAGAGCTTGTGCTCGAAGAGCGGCTCCACGACCTTGCGCGCTTTGATGTCATAGACATAGAGGCCCGTCTTATCCTGGCCCTGGGGCGACGCGATGTAGATGAGGTTTGGATCTTCCGAGAAGCCGACGATCGACATCGGCTCGCGGTCCTTGGCGTACCAGCGAAAGTGCTGGACCCATTCGTCCGTTTCGGGATCGCGGATCCATTGGGCGATATAGACGGCGCCGTCTTCATAGCCCAGTTCCTGCCGCGCCCGGATCTGGCCTTTCAGGTCCAACTGGAAACCGCCGAAGCGATCAGAGCCGCGCATCAGCCGCTCAGAGGTTCCCGAATAGATGTCGACTTTCAGAATATCGCCCGAGGTGTCCAGGCGGTTGTCCTGCACGACGACATTGCGGGGATCAGTCGGCAGGAAGCTGATGAGGGTCGAGTCATCAAACTTGTTGGCGTAGTCCTCATAGCTCGACCGCGATCGGGTGTCGGGAAGCATCGTCTTCCACGACTTGCCTTCCAGGTCTGAAATATACTGTCGGAAAAGGTGCCCCTTCCTGCTGCCATCAGTGAAGGTCTGCACCGTCTGGACCAGCAGACGATCGTTCTTCAGGAAGCTGACACCCAGAATTCGCACCCGGTTTGCCGAAATCACCGCCGGCGACTGATTGAGCGCATCGGTGCGCCACACCGAGATGGTCGGGCTCTGACCATTGAGTGAGGTGAGGGCGACGAGGTGCTTGCCGTCACGCGAGATCTGGACGTCGCTGATGGCGGGCGGATCAGAGAACATCTTGGCGGGCAGAGGCGCGGCGTGAAGCGCAGTGCCGGATAGACCCAGCACCAGAAGAACGGTCGCCAAGAAGGGTGTTGGGGTGAGTCTCATGGGCGGCTCCGCAGCTAGCGTCGCGAGGCGCTACGCACCGCATCTCGCAATCCTGGCGCCACCATAGCGATCATGTCGAAACCGCCAAGCCGTCACATGTGCGTCGCAGCAGCGTTGCAATCTGAGAAACAAACGCCCGGCCAATGTGCAACTGCGTGCCGAATGTCACACCGTTGCGGAATTGCGTCAGAAAAACGACGGGGACGTTGCGGCATACGCTCAGAACGGGTCATTTGATGCAAACGGCTGTTCTTCGCACGCTTGCCTGGGCGTTGCGGTTGAGTTTGCCGGTCTATGCGAAAACACAGGGGCGTTATCTGCAATGTCGAACCATCGTAAACACCTTCTAGCCTCCACGGTCATCGCCGGGTTGGCTGCCGGCGTTCTGGCACCGGCTGTGGCGCTCGCTCAAGCGGCTGCGCCCCTGACAACGACGGACGAAAAGCCGGCGGCCGAAGCGACCGAGGTCGAGGCCCTGGTGGTTACCGGTTCACGCATCAAGCGCAGCGAATTCAACAGCCCTGATCCGATCCAGGTGATCACCGCAGAGCAGGGCAAGCTGAAGGGCATCTCGTCGACGTCAGGCCTGCTGATGAGCTCGACGATCGCGTCCGGTTCGCCGCAGATCACATCTACCATTTCGAGCGCCTTCAACACTGACGGCGGTCCTGGCTCCGAAACCATTTCGCTGCGGGGCCTGGGCGCAAACCGCACCTTGGTCCTGATCAATGGTCGCCGTACCGGTCCCGCCGGCGTGCGCGGCGGCGTGTCGGCCGTTGATCTCAATGTCATTCCGGTGTCCGCGATTGACCGCGTCGATATCCTGAAGGACGGCGCCTCATCGATCTATGGCTCTGACGCCGTCGCCGGCGTCGTGAACATCATCACGAAGCGCAACACTGACGGTGTGGAGCTGGACGCCTTCATCAGCCAGCCGCAGAAACACGGTGGCCAGCAGTCCCGCGGCAGCATCACCTGGGGCAAGACCTTTGAACGCGGCTACTTCAACGCCTCGTACGACTACGCCAAGAGCGCCGAGCAGACGAACGGACAGCGCAGCTACACGAACTGTGGTCGCCAGTACATCACCGACGCCAGCGGCAGTCGCAAGGACACCATTGATCCTCGCACGGGTAGCGTTCAGTGCCGCGATGTCCTGTACGATCAAATCTGGCTGTACGATTTCAGTTTCGCGGGCTTGGACGGCAAGCTGCAATATGACTACAGCGGCAAGTTGGGCGGCCTGATCCCGCAACTGCCCCCGGGCCAGGAGGCCGACTATCCTGGCATGCCGGCAGGGTTCTACACCGTGGGCTACACTCGGGATAACCCGCAGGCGGCCGACAACGGCGTGCTGGACTACAACAGTCCGTTCAACCTGGCCGCGTCGCTGAGCCCGCGGACCGAGCGCTCGACGGTTTTCGCTCAGGGGGCGTTCGACATCAATGGTAGCGTCGAAGCCTATGGCGAGATGCTGTTGAACCGCCGCGCGACCAAGACCAACAACTACCGCCAGTTCTGGAGCTACTTCTATACTGGCGATTACGACCCCTTCTCGGCCGGCTTCACCGGCGACTTCATCCTCTCACCGACCCCTGTCACCAACCGCTACCGTTCGGCCCAGCGCGTTGATTACCAACGCTATGTCGGCGGCCTGCGCGGCGACTTCGGCCAGATTGATTTCCTGAAGGGATGGGACTGGGATGTCTTCACGCAGTACAGCCATTCCAAGGGGACCTATTCGCAGGACGTGATCCTGAAGGACGCTGTCGACATCGGCGCATTCCGCACCGGTTCCTGCGTGGGCCAGGTTACCCCCGTCAGCAACAAGCCCTGCGTTGACGTCAGCTGGGTCACGCCGGACTTCCTGGCCGGAAAGTACACCGCCGCCGAGGAAGCCTTCCTGTTCGACAGCGAAGAGGGGCAGACCACCTACAACCAACTGGTGTTGGAGGGATCGGTCTCGGGCAATCTGTTCACACTGCCGGCTGGTCCTGTGGGCGCCGCGCTCGGCTTCCACTATCGCAAGGACGAGATCAACGACGTTCCAGGCGCCGTTACCCTGGCCGGTAACGTTTGGGGCCTGTCCACCGCCGGCATTACCAAGGGTGACGATCTGGCGCGCGAGTTTTTCGGCGAGTTGAGCGTTCCGCTGCTGAAGGGGCTGCCTTTCGCCGAAGACGTCAGTCTGTCGCTGTCGGGCCGCCACACGAAGGTCAACAGCTATGGCAAGGACGACACCTACAAGATCGGCCTGAACTGGCAGATCGTGCCGTCGCTACGCCTGCGCGCGACCAAAGGCACCTCGTTCCGCGCTCCGGCCCTGTTCGAGCTGTACAAGAACGCAGAGACGGCTTTCGCCTCGCAGCGCACGGTCGACCCCTGCATCCGCTGGCAGCAGAACCTGGATCAGGGCAACCTGGATCAATACGTCGCCGATAACTGTGCGGCAGCCGGCGTTCCTGGAGACTACTCCGGTAATGGCGCAACCGCAGTGGTCACCTCGGCTGGCGGCAAGGGGATGCTGGAGGCCGAAACCTCAAAGGCCGTCACCTATGGCCTGATCTGGACGCCCAGCTTCGCCAACCTCAATGTGGCGGTCGATTACTTCGAGATCGACGTCAACAACGAGATCCGTCAGCTTGGTGCTGGCAACATCGTCAAGGGTTGCTATCGTTCGCTGACCTTCGCGACGGAGCCGTTGTGTAATCTGTTCGAGCGCAATCCCGGCTCGCACCTGATCACCGCCATCACCAATAACTACCTCAACGTTGCCGAGCAGGCGAACCGCGGCATCGACCTGACCGTTCGCTATGGCCAGGAGCTGCCATGGGACACCAAGCTGACCGTCGATCTGCAATCGACATGGCAGTTGGAGGACACCACCGCCCTGTTCGCGGACACAGTCGTGGACGACAACGGTTTCGTGGGCGACCCCGATTGGTCGGGGCAGCTCAGCTTCCGCTTTGAGCGTGGCGACTGGACCGGCTACTGGGGCATCGACATGATCGGCAAGGCGTCTGACGCCGAGGACTATGCCGATGTCAGCGCGGATGGCACGACGTTCTACAAGATCCACACTGAGTTCACGGCGTATCACAGCGTTTCGCTTCAGAAGAAGTTTGATGACTGGACCCTGTTGGGTGGTGTGGCCAACCTGTTCAACGAAGCGCCCCCGGCTGTTTCGCAGGGCCGTGGCAACTACAACACCGTCGGCTCGTCGGTCCTGGCGTCGCAATACGACTATCTCGGCCGTCGCGTGTTCATGAACATCACGGCGCGCTTCTAGTCTCAGACTGATGCGCTAACATGGACGGCGGCGGGGTGACCCGCCGCCGTTTTTGTATCGAGTGTTGTCTTGGGGAGCGCCGTCGCGTGAACGCCATCATCCGGGGCAAGCCCGACAATCTGGACGAGATCGGCCAACGCTTCGACCGCGCGGCCCTGACCACCCCGGTCTATCTCAACAGTGTGCCCAAGGCCGGCACCCACCTGATGCGCAACATCATGCGGATGTTCGTCGCGCCCGATCAGCACTGGCGGCGCGAATATATCCAGCACGCCATCCTGCGGCAGTACGGGCCGGAGGCGTTTTCAAAGTCCAGGCCGATGATCAGCTGGGGGCATATGCTGTTCTCGGACGAGTCGGCGGTGGCCCTGCGCGACGTGCGCCACATCGTGCTGGTGCGCGACCCTTATGACTGGGTCCTGGCCCGCGCCCGCTTCTATCTGTCCGATGAATTCCAGGGCAACCTGAACCACATCAAGAACGGCGGCGCCTCGGCCGAGGACGTGATCATGATGATGATCCTGGGCGCGCACGGCCGCGTGCCCGACCTGAAGGATATCTTCAGCATGAACGCCGTGGCCTGGATGGGCTCTGATGCGGTGCTGGTGCGCTATGAGGATATCGTCGACAGCCTCAAGGATCTGGGCTCCAGGCGCGCCGAGGGTTTCTTCGGCAAGCTGCTCGCCGATTGCGGCCTGGACCTGCCCGCCGACTGGCGCGATCGGGTCGAGACCGGCGCCGACCGTCGCGAAAGCCGCACGGCCAGCGAGAATCTCAGCGTCACGGCGGATCTGCCCAAGACGCTTTCGGACGTTCACAAGCGGGTGGTGGATTTCCACGCGCCCGGCCTGAGGGCGCTGTTGGGGTACAGCTAGAGAACGACCGCCGTGCCCGACACCGAGACCATCATCATCGAGCCGTTGGGGCCGACGGTGTTATAGTCGAGATCGACAGCCAGGATGGCGTTGGCGCCCAGCTTCTCGGCTTCCTTTTCCAGGTTCTTCATGGCGTCCTCGCGGGCCCGGGCCAGAACCCGCTCATAGGACTTGGAGTGACCGCCGACAAAGTCGCGGATCGCCGCCATCAGGTCCAACACCACGTTCGCGCCCAGGATCGACTGGGCGTAGATCGCACCCTTGTAGTCCTGAACCGGGCGACCTTCGATGAAGGGCGTGGTCGAGATCAGCATGGATAAACCTCTGTGCGCCGCGCGCGCCAACATCCCTAACTTAGGGGTAAACGGCGCGGTTCGCGAGGGGATCCCCTGAAACGAGAGCCTTTCTGACGGCGATTTCATCTGGCGGGGGAATCTGGCGTGACGCCACTTCCTGCAGGGGCGTGCTTAAGGCAGATTAACCACCCGTTCTCGCCTCGGAGTTTTCTGGTGATCTTCGCCAAGTCGCACCTCGACCTGCACAACATCCGAAACAATGTGGAACGGGTAAAGAAGCTGTCCGACAATGTCGTCGGGATCGGGCCGCTGGGCGTCGGTCTGGACGGTCTGCTGACCTGGATTCCGGGCGCCGGCGAACTCTACAGCCTGGGCGCAGGCGGCCTGATCATCATCGACGCCGTCCGCGCGCGCTCGTCCCCGATGATCGTGGTGCAGATCGTGGCCATCATCCTGATCGACACCGTCGCCGGCGCGCTGCCGGTGGCCGGCAAGATCGCCGACGTGCTGTTCACCGGCCACAAATGGTCGGCCGACATGCTGACCAAGCACATGGACGACACCATCTATTTCGAGAGCTCCCGCAAGGAGGCTCAGGGTACGGCCGAATATCGCGATCTTCTGGCCCGTATCCAGGCCGGCAAGGAGAAGCGCCGGGTCGTTTTCCTGGGCTGATCGCGACGACCGACAACCTTCTGCCAATCGAGGCGTTGAGCGACTATGACCCTGCAAGCTGCCCCATCGCTCTCGCAAGGCGACAGCGCCCGCGCCCGGGCGCACCGCGCCTGGAAGTCGGCGGACACCGTCAAGCGCCTGTCCGACCGCCTCATCGGCATCGGTCCGTTTGGGCTGGGTCTGGACGGCGTGCTGTCGTGGGTGCCGGTGGTGGGACCGCTGTACAGCATCGGCGCCGGCGGCTTGCTGCTGATCCACGGCCTGCAGGGCGGCGTTTCGATCTTCACCCTGATGCGGATGCTGGCCTATGTGGCCATGGACACCGCCACCGACGCCGTGCCGTTCGCCGGCTCGGTGGTCGACACCCTGTTCCCCGGTCACCTGATGGCCGCCAAGGCGCTGCAGAAGGATATCGAGGCGCGGCATGGCCTGCCCGACGATATCGTGGCGGCGCGGGTGAAGACGAAGCGCGGCAAGGCCAGGCGATAGAGCGGCTTAGTCGACGCTCGGCAGGTCGGCGACACGAACGGTCAGGTCGGGAAAGGCCAGCGGCCTGAATTCGCCGTCCCGATTGACTTGCCGGATCTCGCCGTAGCCCTCCGGCCCCGGTTTGCGATGGACAAGGATCCGCCGGCCAGAGGCGTCGACCACCCAATAGTCGCTCACGCCATAACGCGCATAGAGGGACGCCTTGAGCCCGAGGTCGTAAAGCAGCGAGCTGTCGGCCACCTCGATCAGCAGCAGGACATCGGGGCCCCGCACCGCGTCCACGCGCGTGTCCGTTGAATGGATGAAGATGTCCGGTATGGGGCTAGCGCCTTTTGCGAGCGACAGCGTTCCTTCAACGTGGATGGCGATGTCGTCGGACAGATGGCGGTGCAGAAGCCTTATGAGGATGCGCTTGGCTTCCATGTGCGGAGCGTTTTGCGGCGACATGTCGAGCAGCGCTCCGTCGATCAGCTCCACACGCTCATCGGGATGGAGCGCGCCAAGCTCAACCATAAGGAAGACGTCTTCAAGCGTGAAACGGACCGGTTCGTCAGTGGTCCGATCGACGAAACGGCCATCGATCAGCCCCAGGTCATCATCGGGCGGCAGCAGACCGCCCGCCTGCAGGATGAGGATCTCATCCGGCGTGAAGCGGTGATGGGGCGTCGGCTGCTGGAAGCGGACGGGCGCGTTCATGAGCTGAGGATAGCATAATCACGCGCAACCGCATCGGGGCGCGACGCCCCCTGGCTAACGGATCTTCGGCAGTTCGCCCAGACACAGCGTCAGATGCGGAAAGACCAGCGGGGTGACGGTCTCACGCGCCGCGTGGTGGGTGACGTCGCGATAGACGCCGCTGGCCAGGCTGCGATGGACGATGAGCGTGTCGGCATTGACGTCCACCACCCAATAGTCGCGCACCCCGTGCTGGGCGTAGAGTTCCGCCTTGAAGACCAGGTCGTAGCGAACGGTGGATTGCGCGACCTCGATCACCAGGCCGACATTGGTCCCGGTCACGGAGGCGATCGGCAGGCCGGCATCGTAGAGATAGAGATCAGGATCAGGCGCGTAGGTGGGCGAAAGCCGCAGCGTCGAGTCGATGATCACCTGCACAGCGTCGCCAGCCGTCACCATGAAGTGCTTGGCGATCTGCATCTTCGCCCAGGTATGCGGCGCGCCTTCGGAAGCCATCTCGACCAGGGCTCCATCCACCAGTTCGACGCGGGCGCTCTCATCGAGAATGCCGGCGTCCTGCATGCGCAAAACATCGTCCAGCGTGAAGCGATGCTGCTGCACGGTCTCCAGCGCTCGGGCCAGGGCGTTCATGCGCCCAAGATAGCACGGATTGGCGAGGGGGCTAAGCCGCCGCCCCTTGGGTGTAGCCCAGCTGGACGTTCAGTTTTTCCAGCACCTCGATGGCCGCCTCGGCGATCACCGTGCCGGGCGGGAAGATGCTGGCGGCGCCGGCGTCGAGCAGGGCCTGGAAGTCCTGAGGCGGGATCACCCCGCCGACGACCATGATGATGTCCTCGCCGCCCTGCTTGGCCAGTTCGGCCTTCAGTTCCGGCGCCAGGGTCAGGTGACCGGCCGCCAGGGACGAGGCGCCCACCACGTGCACCCCGGCCTTGATCGCCGCCTCGGCGGCTTCGGCCGGCGTCTGGAACAGCGGGCCGATCTCGACCTTGAAGCCCAGGTCGCTGAAGGCGCTGGAGATCACCTTCTGGCCGCGATCATGGCCGTCCTGGCCCATCTTGGCGACCATGATGCGCGGCGGTCCGCCATGGGCCTCCTTGAACGCGGCGACCATGGCGCGGGCGCGGGCGGCCTTGGGGTCGGCCCCGGATTCCTTGCCATAGACGCCTTCGATGGTCTGGATCACCGCGCGGTGGCGACCAAAGACGTTCTCCATCGCCAGGCTGATCTCGCCGACCGTGGCCTTGGCCCGGGCGGCGTCGACGGCCAGGGCCAGCAGGTTGCCGTCGCCGCGCGCGCCGTCTTCCAGCGCCTGCAGCGCCGCCGCCGTGGCGGCCGGATCGCGCTCGGCCTTCAGGCGGGCCAATTTCTCCAGCTGCTGGGTGCGGACCGAACTGTTGTCGACCTTCAGCATTGGAATGACGTCCTCGACGTCGGGCTTGTAGCGATTGACGCCCACCACGCTCTGGCGATTGGCGTCGATGCGGGCCTGGGTCTTGGCGGCGGCCTCTTCGATGCGCAGCTTGGGGATGCCGCGCTCGATGGCCTTGGCCATGCCGCCGGCGGCCTCAACCTCTTCGATATGGGCCAGGGCCTTCTGGGCCAGATCATAGGTCAGGCGCTCGACATAGTAGCTTCCGCCCCAGGGGTCGGCGACGCGGGTCGTGCCGCTCTCCATCTGCAGGAAGAGCTGGGTGTTGCGGGCGATACGGGCCGAGAAGTCGGTCGGCAGGGCCAGGGCTTCATCCAGGGCGTTGGTGTGCAGGCTCTGGGTCTGGCCGTTCACGGCCGCCATGGCTTCGACGCAGGTGCGCGAGACGTTGTTGAACACGTCCTGCGCCGCCAGCGACCAGCCAGAGGTCTGGCTGTGGGTGCGCAGGGAGAGCGAGCGATCGTCCTTGGGCTCGAACTCCCGCTTCATCAGCCGCGCCCAGAGCAGGCGGGCGGCGCGCATTTTCGCGACTTCCATGAAGTAGTTCATGCCGATCGCCCAGAAGAACGACAGGCGCGGCGCGAAGACATCGATGCTCATGCCCGCCGCGACGCCGGCCCGGGCATATTCGATGCCGTCGGCCAGGGTATAGGCCAGCTCCAGGTCGGCCGTCGCCCCGGCCTCCTGCATGTGATAGCCGCTGATCGAGATCGAGTTGAACTTCGGCATGTTGGTCGAAGTGTATGAAAAGATGTCGGAAATGATCCGCATCGAGGGCGCGGGCGGATAGATGTAGGTGTTGCGCACCATGAATTCTTTGAGGATGTCGTTCTGGATCGTGCCCGACAGCTTGTCGGGGGAAACGCCCTGTTCCTCGGCGGCGACAATATAGAGCGCCAGGATCGGCAGCACCGCGCCGTTCATGGTCATCGACACGCTCATCTTGTCCAGCGGGATACCCGAGAAGAGGGTGCGCATGTCCAGGATCGAGTCGATGGCGACGCCCGCCATGCCGACATCGCCCTTCACCCGCTCGTGGTCGCTGTCATAGCCCCGGTGGGTGGCCAGGTCGAAGGCCACCGACAGGCCCATCTGGCCGGCCGCCAGGTTTCGCCGGTAGAAGGCGTTGGAGTCCTCGGCGGTGGAGAAGCCGGCATACTGCCGCACGGTCCAAGGATTGGTGACGTACATGGTCGGGTAGGGGCCGCGCACATAGGGCGCGACGCCCGGATAGCCGCCGGTGAAGTCCAGGCCCTCGACATCGTCGGCGGTGAAGGCCGGAGCGACATCGACGCCTTCGGGCGTGTGCCAGGCCTCGCCATCCGGCGCGGCGGCTGTGGCGACTTCGGTGAAGTCGAGGGTGGTGAAGTCCGGGAACTTGGTCATGGCTCAGGCTCCCTCAAAGGCGGCGGCGAAACGGATGGCGGGCAGGGACGGGCAATGGCTGTCGGGTCCCGGCAGGCGCGGGTCTGGGCCCTCCACAGCGAAGGCCGACGGATCGACTCGCTCGACCTCGGCGGCTTTGTCGTCGGCGTTGGGGAAGACGGTCACGCCCAGGATCTTGCGGCTTTTGTCGGCGAAGGCGGCCTCTTGCGCAGCGCGGCTGATGGCCACCGCGCCGGCGATCTGGCTCAACTCCAACGCCTTGATCACGCCCCCAGCGGCCTCAATGGCCTGGAAGGCCTTCCAGGCCGCGTGAGCGATCTGGTCGGTCAGGCTATCCAGATACCAGGACCCGCCGGCCGGATCGGCGACGCGGCCCAGATGGCTCTCTTCCATCAGCACCAGCTGGGTGTTGCGGGCCTGGCGGCGGGCGAAGGTGGTCGGCAGGCCGATGGCGTCGGTAAAGGCGCCCAGCACCACGACGTCCGCGCTGCCGACGGCCCCGGCGAACCCGGCCGAGGTCAGGCGCAGCAGATTGGTCCAGGCGTCCTTTGTGGTCAGCATCCGGCCCGAGGAGCGGGCCTCGATGCTGGCCGCAACGCTGACCCCGCAGGCCTGGGTCAGTCGCGCCCACAGGGCCCGCGCGGCGCGGACCTTGGCGACGCCGGTGAAATATTCGCCGTCCAGGCTGACGCCCAGCACGATGCGCCCGAACGCCTCGTCCATCGACAGGCCCGAGCGCACCAGGGCCTTGGCATAGGCCAGGGCGCTGGCCGTCATCAGCGCCAGTTCGTCGACATTCGAACCGCCGGCCTCGTGCGCGGCGCGGCCGGTGGCCAAAAACAGGCTGGCTTTGGCGTAAGTGGTCGCCAGGCGGGCGCCCACCGTGGCAGCGTTGAAGACGTGGCTCTCGATCGGGCCCGGGCTGACGCCGGTCTGGGCGAAGACGGTCAGGGGATCCATGTGAAAGGCCATCGGCGCATTGGGCGCGGCCTTGGCCAGGGCGCCCAGCCAGTCGGCGGCCTTGGGCCCCAGATAGCCGGCGTCCAGGGCGACCGGGGCCAGGTCGATCAGCACCTTGTCCAGCGCCCTGGCCATATCATCGGCCGAGCCGATCGCCACGCCCGTCACGCCCGCCGGATCGACCGCCAGCAGCACCGAGGCCGCGCCGTTCTCCAGGTCGACCAGAATATCGCTCGCCGCGCGGCTCGGATCAGGATGGGCGGCGCGCATGCGCAGGTCCCAGGGGCGGTCGGCGTCGCGCGGGCGCAGGTCGCGGGCGACGGCGACGCCGTCCGCGGCGGTGTAGAGCGGCTGGATCGTCAGGCCGTCGGGCGTCGTGACGGTCAGCGCCTCGTCGAAGCTCTGGCCTTTCAGGGTCTTCTCGACCAGCGCCGACCAACGGGCCCGAACCGTCGCATCGTCCTGGACCGGAAAATCATCGGCCAAAGGCGTCAGGGCCTGGGTCAAGGCGTCTCTCTCCTGCGGTGCAGCATTTTTGGTTTTCGACGGTGATGCGCCCCTGCCGTTAGGGCCGTCAAGCCTTGCGCCGGATGCGAACGCGCGTTTAAGCTAACGCCGTTTACATGCGCGGCGCTGAACGCCGCCCTGAGGGAGCCGTCTTTCCATGGCCTTGCCGCCGATCCTGCGTGACCGTCTTCGCCTGCCGGTCATCGCTTCTCCGCTCTTCATCATCAGCAATCCCGACCTGGTGATCGCCCAGTGCAAGGCGGGTATTGTCGGCTCGTTCCCGTCGCTGAACGCCCGCCCCATCTCGCAACTGGACGAGTGGCTGCACCGCATCACCGAGGAACTGGCCGCCTACGACCGCGCAAACCCCGACGCGCCGTCGGCCCCGTTCGCCGTCAACCAGATCGTCCACCGGACCAACAACCGGCTCGAGGAAGACGTCGAGCTGTGCGTGAAACACAAGGCGCCGATCGTAATCACCTCGCTGGGTGCGCGCGAAGACCTCAACGCCGCGATCCATTCCTATGGCGGCATCACGATGCATGACGTCATCAACGACAAGCACGCCCACAAGGCGATCGAGAAGGGGGCCGACGGCCTGATCCCGGTCGCGGCCGGCGCGGGCGGCCATGCCGGCACGCTGTCGCCCTTCGCCCTGATCCAGGAAATCCGCCAGTGGTTCGACGGGCCGGTGGCCCTGTCGGGTTCGATCGCCTCGGGCCGCTCGATCCTGGCCGCCCAGGCCATGGGCGCCGATCTGGCCTATATCGGCTCGGCCTTTATCGCCACGACCGAAGCCAATGCGGCCCAGGCCTACAAGGAGATGATCGTCGACAGCCATGCCGACGACATCCTCTATTCCAACCTGTTCACCGGCGTGCACGGCAACTATCTGCGGCCCTCGGTGGTCAAGGCCGGCATGGACCCCGAGAACCTGCCGGTCAGCGACCCGTCGGCGATGAATTTCGGGTCGGGCGGCAACCAGGAAGCCAAGGCCTGGCGCGACATCTGGGGCTGCGGCCAGGGCATCGGCGCCATCGATGCGGTGCTCAGCGCCGGCGAACTCGTCGCCAAGCTCTCGCAAGAGTACGAGCAAGCCAAGGCCGAACTGGCCGCCAAGACGGCGCTGACTTCGGGCCACCATCTGGCCTTCGCGGCCGAGTAGCGACACGCTGGAGCGGGGACGGGACGGGGATCGACCACGGTCGGTCCCCGGCTCTGACAGCCGGGCGATCCTAGGACGAGTTCAACGTCCTTGAGGTTCCCCGATGTTCGACGAAACCACCCCGCGCCTGGGCTTGCCCTATGTGGTCGCCGCCCAGGCCCAGAAGCACATCCCCATCAATGAAAGCCTCGCCCGGCTGGACGGTCTGGTCCAACTGGCGGTCGAGAGCCGTGCGGTGGCCGCACAGCCCGCTAGTCCGGTCGCCGGCGGCGTCTGGATCCTGCCCGCCGGCGCGACCGGCGCGGTCTGGGCCGGGCAGGCGGCCGGAACCCTGATGCGGTTCGAGGCTGGCGTCTGGGAGGCCCTGGTCCCGGCCGAGGGCGTCCTGGCCTGGGTCAAGGACGAGAACCAGATGGTCGCCCATGACGGCCTCGTCTGGACGCTCCTGTCGACCACCTTCAAGAGCCTCACCGCCGCCGCCTCGCCGGGCTTGGCCAATACCCGGCTCGAGATCCGCGAGGAGGAAACCACGCTGGCGGGCGCGACCACCTCGACGGCGATCGTCATCCCGGCGCGGTCCATCGTGCTGGCGGTCTCGACCCGGACGACTGTCGCGGTGACGGGGGCCACGTCCTACAATTGCGGTGTGGCGGGCGACGCCAGCAAGTTCGGCGGTTCGCTGGGCGCGGCTAGGAACAGCAGCAACATCGGGGTGATCGGACCGACGGCTTACTACGCCGATACGCCGGTGCTGCTGACCTCGGCGGGTGGCAGCTTCACCGGCGGCAAGGTCCGGGTGGCGATCCACCTGCTGCGGTTTGATGCGCCGGCGGGGGTTTAGCTTTTTCCTCCCCCGTGAAACGGGGGAGGGGGACCACGAAGTGGTGGAGGGGGCGTTCCGGAGCCGCGAGGCCCCCTCCGTCACGTCGCGTATCCGCGCCGCGACACCTCCCCCGTTTCACGGGGGAGGAGGAATTGACCCAGACATCCCAAGCCGCTAAACGCACCCCACCTTTGGGGAGTAGCCGCCCGCACCGATCAGCGGGCCCCGCCGTCAACACACTTGGATCTCCGGATCCATGGCGCGGGGAGGGAAGCTATCATACGCTTCCATGGCGAGACCAATGGCGCCGATATCCTCCCGGGCTGGGTGGGACGTCGACGCTATTGGCATGCGCCCGGCCCGGAAGGTTATCAGCACTGATGGAAGCTCTCCTCGTTTCGGCCCTGGTCGTCGCCATCGCCGAGATCGGCGACAAGACCCAGCTTTTGGCCATTATCCTGGCCACGCGGTTCAAGAAGCCCGTGCCGATCATCCTGGGCATTCTGGTCGCCACTCTGGCCAATCACGCCCTGGCGGCGACGGCCGGCTACTGGGTGTCTGATTTCTTGAGCGGCAAGTGGTTCCAGTGGGCCATCGCCCTCTCGTTCATCGCCATGGCCGCCTGGGCGCTGATCCCCGACAAGGCCGATGACGAGGAGGGTTCGGGCGCAGGCCGTTATGGCGTGTTCCTGACCACCACCATCGCTTTCTTCCTGGTGGAGATGGGCGACAAGACCCAGATCGCCACGGTGGCCCTGGGCGCCAAGTTCCACAGCATCTTCTGGGTCGCCGCCGGCACCACCCTGGGCATGATGCTGGCCAACATCCCGGCGGTCTATCTGGGCGAGGCGGCGACCAAGGTCGTGCCGCTGAAATATGTCCGTATCGGCGCTGCGGTGATATTCTTGGGGCTGGGCGTCTGGGCGGCGGTCGAGGCGTCCGGCCTGTTGAAATAGTCGTCAAAAACCTTGTCATCCCGGCCGCAGCGAAGCCGAGAGCCGGGACCCAGGGGGCATCGCTTTGCGCCGGCCCCTGGGTCCCGGAGAGCCTCTGCGAGGCTTCCGGGATGACAAGGTTTTTCGAGGCGCTATGACAGGAACACGCAAGGAGCCGCGCCCTTTCATGACTTCCGACGATCCGAACCTGCGCGGCTGGGAATTCTGGATCGATCGCGGCGGCACCTTCACAGATATCGTCGCGCGGCGTCCCGATGGCGCACTGCTGACCCACAAGCTGCTGTCGGAAAATCCCGAGCACTATGCCGATGCCGCCGTGGCCGGCTTACGCGCCCTGCTGCCGGCAGGCGCGAGCATCGACGCGGTCAAGATGGGCACCACGGTGGCCACCAACGCCCTGCTGGAGCGCAAGGGCGAGCCGACCGTGCTGGCGATCACCGCCGGTCATGCCGACGCCTTGCGCATCGGCTATCAGGCCCGGCCCAGGCTGTTCGACCGCCATATCGTCAAGCCCGAAGCCCTCTATGACCGCGTTGTCGAGATCGACGAGCGGGTCAGTGTCGAGGGGCAGGTGCTGCGTCCTCTGGATGAAGTCGCCGCGCGGGCGGGGCTGCAGGCCGCCTTCGACGCCGGCTTCCGGGCCGTGGCGATCGTGCTGCTGCACGGCTTTCGCTTTACCGATCACGAGGCCCGCGTCGCCGCCATCGCCCGCGAGATCGGCTTCTCCCAGGTCTCGGTCAGCCACGAGGTCAGCCCGCTGATGAAGCTGGTCGGACGCGGCGACACCACGGTGGTCGACGCCTATCTGTCGCCGATCCTGCGCCGCTATGTCGACCGGGTGGCCGGCGAGTTGGGCGACGATACTCGGCTGCTGTTCATGCAGTCCAATGGCGGCCTGACCGATGCGCGGGCCTTCCGGGGCAAGGACGCCATCCTCTCCGGGCCGGCCGGGGGCGTCGTGGGCATGGCGCGGACGGCGGCCCAGGCCGGGTTCGAGCGCGTGATCGGCTTCGACATGGGCGGCACCTCCACCGATGTCTGCCACTATGCCGGCGAGTACGAGCGGGCCTTCGAGACCGTGGTGGCGGGCGTGCGGATGCGCGCGCCGATGATGAACATCCACACCGTCGCCGCTGGCGGCGGCTCGATCTGCAGCTTCGACGGCGCGCGCCTGCGGGTGGGACCGGCCTCGGCCGGCGCTGTGCCCGGGCCCGCCGCCTATCGGCGGGGCGGCCCGCTGACGGTCACCGACTGCAATGTCATGCTGGGCAAGTTGAGGCCGGAATTCTTCCCCGCGGTGTTTGGCCCTGGCGCGGACCTGCCCCTCGATACCGAGGCGGTGGTTCACGGCTTCGACACCCTGGCCGCCGAAATCCTGGCGGCGACCGGCGAGGCCATGAGCTCCGAAGCGATCGCCGAGGGCTTCCTCACCATCGCCGTCGAGAACATGGCCAAGGCCGTGCGGCAGATCTCAATCCAGCGCGGCTATGACGTCACCCGCTATGTGCTGGCCTGTTTCGGCGGCGCGGGCGGACAGCACGCCTGCCTGGTGGCCGACGCTTTGGGCATGACCAAGGTGATGATCCACCCCTTCGCCGGGGTGCTCAGCGCCTACGGCATGGGTCTGGCGGATCTGCGGCTGATCCGTGAGGCGACGGTCGAGCGGCCGCTGACGGAGGCGGCCGCGGATCTCGTCCACCAGGCCACGGCCCTGTCCGTCGAAGCTGAGCGCGCCCTCCGCGCTCAGGCCGTGCCGGTCGCCTCGGTCGAGACCGTGGCGACCCTGCGCGTGAAATATGCCGGGACGGATACGCCGCTGGTCGTGCCCCTGGCCGACGAGGGCGGCGTGCGCG
This sequence comes from Caulobacter sp. FV2ps19, assembly GCF_058681035.1. Lineage (NCBI taxonomy): Bacteria > Pseudomonadati > Pseudomonadota > Alphaproteobacteria > Caulobacterales > Caulobacteraceae > Caulobacter > Caulobacter sp. FV2ps19. The sequence goes on from NZ_CM178729.1 coordinate 1,970,937, forward strand.
CGACGTTCGAGGCGATGCACCAGCGGCGCTTTGGCTTCACCTCACCCAGCACGGCCCTGGTGGTCGAGACGCTGTCGGTGGAGGCCATCGGCCATGCGGACGCCGGCGCGGCGCCGGATCTGGGCGCCGGTGCGTCGGGCGAGCCGGAGGCGCTGAGCACGGTCGAGGTTCGCATGGCCGGGCAGGCCAGAGCGACGCTGGTGTTTGACCGCGAGGCCCTGGCTGTCGGCGCCGAAGTCAAAGGTCCCGCTATCATTCGCGAGGCCACGGGGACAACGGTGGTCGAGCCCGGTTGGCGCGCCGCCGTCGATCCTCACCTGAACCTGATCCTCGACCGCATCGAGGCCCTGCCGGCCCGCCGCGCCATCGGCACAAAGGCCGATCCGGTGATGCTGGAGGTGTTCAATAACCTGTTCATGGCCGTGGCCGAGGAGATGGGCTTCGCGCTGCAGAACACCGCCTATTCGGTCAACATCAAGGAGCGGCTGGACTTCTCCTGCGCCCTGTTCGATCGCGACGGAAACCTGATCGCCAACGCCCCGCACATGCCGGTGCATCTGGGCTCGATGGGCGACAGCGTGCGGGCGATCCGCGAGGCGCGGCAGAGCGATGGACGCGGCATGAAGCCGGGCGACGTCTATATGCTCAACGCGCCCTACAAGGGCGGCACCCACCTGCCGGACGTCACCGTGGTCATGCCGGTGTTCGACGCGGCGGGAGCCCTGCTCTTCTACGTCGCCGCGCGCGGGCACCAGGGCGACATCGGCGGGATCACGCCCGGCTCGATGCCGCCCAATAGCCGCACGGTCGAGGAGGAGGGGGTTCTGATCGAGAATTTCCTGCTCGTTGAGGGCGGGCGGTTCCTGGAGGCCGAGACCCGCACCCTGCTGGCCTCGGGTAAATGGCCGGCCCGCAATCCCGACCAGAACATCGGCGACCTCAAGGCCCAGATCGCCGCCTGCGCGCGCGGGACCGAAAGCCTGACAGGTTTGGTCGCCGAGTTCGGCCAGGACGTGGTCGAGGCCTATATGGCCCATGTGCAGGACAATGCCGAAGAGGCCGTCCGCCGCGTGCTGGCGACGCTGAGCGACGGCGCCTTCGCCTATGAACTGGACGACGGCAGCGTGGTGAAGGTGGCGATCACCGTTGATCGTGAGGCCCGCACCGCCCGCGTCGACTTCACGGGCTCCAGCGATCAGGTCCCGACCAATTTCAACGCTCCGGCCTCGATCTGCCGGGCGGCGGCGCTGTATGTGTTCCGCACCCTGGTCGACGACGAGATCCCGATGAATGACGGTTGCCTGCGACCCGTGCAGTTGGTCATTCCCGAGGGCTCGATGCTGCGGCCGCGCTATCCGGCGGCGGTGGTGGCGGGCAATGTCGAGACCAGCCAGGTCGTGGTCGACGCCCTTTACGGCGCGCTCGGCGTCATGGCCGGCGCGCAGGGTACGATGAACAACTTCACCTTCGGGGACGAGCGGCGGCAATATTACGAGACCATCTGCGGCGGCTCGGGCGCGGGCCCCGATTTTGACGGAACCGACGCCGTCCAGACCCACATGACCAACAGTCGCCTGACCGATCCAGAGGTGCTGGAGACTCGCTATCCGGTGCTGGTTGAGGCCTTCTCGATCCGGCGCGGTTCGGGCGGTGCAGGCCTGCATCACGGCGGCGACGGCGTGGTGCGCAAGATCCGCTTCCGCGAACCCATGACGGCCACCCTGCTGTCCAATCGCCGCCGTGTGCCGCCGTTTGGGCTTGAGGGCGGCATGACGGGCGCTCTGGGCAAGGCGCGGGTGGAGCGGGCGGACGGGACGGTCCAGCGCCTGGCGGCCACCGATCTGGTCGAGGTCGGGGCCGGCGACGCCATCATCATCGAAACGCCCGGCGGCGGGGGTTGGGGCCAAGCGTGAGTCGGTTTTCAGTTCTGTTCGTCTGCCTGGGCAACATCTGTCGCTCGCCCCTGGCCGAGGCCGCCTTTCGCGCAGAGGCGCAGCGCATAGGGCTGGAGGTCGAGATCGACTCCGCCGGCACCGGCGGCTGGCACAAGGGCCATCCGCCCGACCGCCGCGCCATCGCCGTGGCGCGCCAGCACGGCGTCGATATCAGCGGCCTGCGGGCCCGGAAGGTCACGGCCGAGGACTTCCGCCGCTTCACCCACATCCTGGCCCTGGACCACGACAATCTGAAGAGCCTGCGCGGCCTGCGGCCCGTGAACGGCGCGGCCGAACTGGGTCTGTTGCTCGACCATGCCGAGGGTCTGGAAGGTCAGGCCGTCGCCGATCCGTACTATGGCAATGCGGCGGGCTTTGAGGTGACCTGGCGCCAGGTCGAGGCGGCGGCCCGGGGGCTGGCGGTAAGCTTGGCGGCGCTCTCGAAATAGGCAAAGGCTAGCCATCTCCGCGCTGACGCGCGCCTGCCCACAGGGAGCAGGATGTATCGCCAATGGGTTTGCTTCCAGAAGATTTGTCATCCCGGACAAGCCTGGCGAAGCCGGGCGCCGATCCGGGACCGACCCGGAACGCGGCGCTCAGGCGTCGGTCCCGGATCTTCGCGCTGCGCGCTCGTCAGGGATGACAGCCGTTTTGATCCTATACGATAGCCTCTGCCCCGGGGGAAAGACGATCGCGCAGCGATCCGTAGGAGGCGTGACTAGGATCCCCTGGTCGCCCGCTTCTCCAACAACAGCAGCGTCAGCGCCACCAGGAACCCGAAGACCAGCAGCAGGGCGGACAGGCGGTGCGCTTCGTTCCAGCGCAGTTGCTCGACCAACTGGAAGATCTCGACCGACAGCACCTGGGTCTGGCCCGGAATGCCGCCGCCCAGCATCATCACCACGCCAAATTCACCGACCGTATGGGCGAAGGCCAGGATGGCGGCGACGGCGTAGCCTGGCAGGGCCAGGGGCAGCGCTACGCGCAGAAAGCTTTCCCACCGCGAAGCGCCCAGGGTGGCGGCGGCCTCCAGCGGTTCGTCGCCCAGGGCGATGAAGGCGTTGCGCAGAGGCTGAACGGCGAAGGGCAGGGAATAGATCAGAGAGCCGATCACCAGGCCCTGGAAGGTGAAGGCCAGGGTGCGGACGCCGAACGCCTGTAGCGGCGCCATCAGCACGCTGTGGGGGCCAAGGGCGATCAGCAGATAGAAGCCCAGCACCGTCGGCGGCAGCACGATCGGCAGGGCCACGATCGCCCCCACCACCGGCTTCCAGCGCGAGGGACTGCGGGCCAGCCACCAGGCCAGGGGGGTGGCGAGCAGCAGCAGCAGGATCGTGGTGATCCCGGCCAGCTTAAGGGTCAGCCACAGCACCGACAGCATGGTCAAGGCGCCGCGTAGCCGTAGTCCCGGATGACGGCCTTGGCCTCCGGGCTTTTCAGGAAGGTCATAAAGGCCCTGGCGGCGGGGTTTGCGGCGCCGGACTTCAGCAGCACGGCCTGCTGGTCGATCGGGGTGTGATCCGTGGCGGGAACCACCCAGCGCGAGCCGCCGGGTTCGTGGATCACCTGCGACAGGGCCACGAAGCCCAGCTCGGCCGCACCAGTCTGCACATACTGATAGGCCTGGGTGATCGACGCGCCGGTGACGATCCTGGCCTTGAGGCCGTCATAGAGGTTTCGCTTGCTCAACGTCTCAACGGCGGCCTGGCCATAGGGCGCGGAGCGGGGATCGGCGATCGCCAGCTTCTCAAACCCGCCCTTGGCCAAAACCGCGCCCTTGGCGTCGACCAGGCCGGGCGTCCTGCTCCACAGCACAAGCCGGCCCGTGGCGTAGGTGAAGCGCGCGCCCGCCACCGCCAAACCTTCGGCCTCCGCCTTTTCAGGGCGCTCGGCGTCGGCCGACAGGAACACCTCGAACGGCGCGCCGTTGGCGATCTGGGTGTAGAACTGGCCCGAGGCGCCGAAGCTGAGGATCGCCTTGTGGCCGGTCCGGGCCTCGAAGCGTGCGGCGATCACCTTGGCCGGTTCGGTGAAGTTGGCGGCGACCGCCACCCGGGTCTCGCCCGCCAGGGCCGGGCCGACTCCGAGCCACCACAAAGCGATGGCGGTGATCAGGGCGCGGCGAGCGAACATGCGAGACCTTCCGACTTGGAGTCGATGATGAACCAGCGTTATGTAGCAAGACTACATAACGCTGTCCCGTCTGATCCGGAGCGCCCATGTCCCTAGACGGCGAACTCAGCGCCTCTCTCGTTCTGCGCCGGGGCGCCCTGGCCCGGGTCGGGCTGGAGCGCATCGCCCTTCTGGAAGCGGTGGGCGAGCAGGGCTCGATCACCGCCGCCGCCAAGGCCCTGGGGCTCAGCTACAAGGGCGCTTGGGACGCTGTTCAGGCGCTGAACAATCTGTTCGACGGGCCGCTGATCGCCGCCAGCGCCGGCGGCAAGGCGGGCGGCGTCGCAACGGTCACCCCCCGCGGTCATGCGGTGATCAAGGCTTTCAGGGCGGTCGAGCGCGAGATCGGCGCCGCCCTTTCGCGGCTCGAGGCGGGACTGGCTCTGGCTCCGGAACAGGGGCTGGGCGATCTCTTCTGGAGTCTGGGCCTGCGGACCAGCGCTCGCAACGCCCTGCGCGGCACGGTGGCGCGGATCGGGGAGGGGGCTGTGACAGTCGAGATCGCGCTATCCTTGGGCGACGGCGTCGAGATTGTCTCGATCATCACCCGACATAGCGCCGAGGCGCTGAACCTGACGGTGGGCAAGCCGGCCATCGCCCTGATCAAGTCCAGCTTCGTCAGCCTGGCGGGCGATTTCGCCTCTACGCCAAATCGGCTGCGCGCTGTCGTCGCCGAGCGCGAGGATGGCGAGGCGACCAGCGAGATCGGCCTCACCCTGAGCGCCGGCAAGACCCTGGTCGCCACCTTGACCCGGAAGGAGGCCGACGCCCTGAGGCTATCAATCGGTCAGAGCATCACCGCGGTCATCGAACCGTCCGACGTCATCCTGGCTGTCGAATAGCGGCCCTCGGGATGCAGGGCGACCTGGCTCCAGAGCCTAACGCTAAAGCATCGTGCGGAAAAGTGGGCGCCGGTTTTCCGCAAGAACGATGCGAAAACAAAAATCTAGAGCAAGGCGCGTGAGTCCGATTTCACGCGCCTTGCCTTAGGCCGGCGCCAGCGCCGCGATGCGAGCCTTGCGCTGCGCTTCCAGCTCCGGACGTTGCGCCATCAGGTCTCGGTAATAGGCCTGGCGCAAAGGGATCTGATGCGCGTGCATGCGGCTGGACTTTACATAGTCGAGACCGCGCTCGCGGCGGGCTCGCACCTGGTCGTGATCCCCGGCCAGATCGAGCAGGGCCTTTTTCCATTCGTCGGGGGTGTTGGCGAACACCCCGATGTCGAGATGTTCGGGCGCGTCGGCATAGACGACGGGGGAACAGATCGGCACGACGCCGGCCGCGCAGCACTCGATGAACTTGAGATCCGATTTCAGCCGGTTGAAGGGCGTATCGGCCAAGGGCAGCAAGGCCACATCACAACCGGCCAGGGCCTCCATATAGGCCGCGTGGGGCAGCGTCGGATGGAACACCTTCTTCACGTGCCCGGGCAGGGCCTTGTAGAAGGCTTCGTCGTGAACCACCACGAACTCGATGGTCTTGGCCAGCGACTTGGCGGCCGAGATGATCGCCTCTGACAGCCCGGCCCAGTCCTTGCCGCGATTGAGCGCGCCGAAAAACACCTTGAGACGCTTACCGGACTTCGGCGTGGCCGGTTCGATCCAAGGCAGTTCGGCGATGGCGTTGGGAAAGACCGCCACATTGGGGTTCCACTGACGGATCATGGCCGCCAGAGGCTCGGTGCTGACCGTCACCGCATGTACGCCACGATAGGCATTGAAGTTGGACTTGACGAACTGCGGCCAGTGATGCGGATCATCATCAATGTCCGAGGTGATCGTCCATCCGCGGTCGATCAGGCTGTCGACCAGGGTATTCATCGGCCCGCCATTGAGGAACTGGCGATGCAACATGAAGACGCCGGGCGGCCAGGCGCGGGGCATCGAGACGGATCCCTCGCCCCAGGAGACGCGGGCGCCTGGCATGCTGGCGAGCGCGGTCAGCGGGTGATCGACCCGCGCCTCGGTGACGCCGGCGATCTTCTTCATGCCCAAGCCGACCACCGTGGTGGCCTCAGGCGCCGGGCCGTTGATCGCCTTGATGATCCACTGGAACGCCGACAGGTCGCGCCGCAGATTTTCGGGGGATACGCCCAGGGTTTCGGCGATGGGCCCAAAGGCCTTGATGGCGGCGTCTGTCTTGTCGGGCCACAGGACACGCGGCGTTGCGTCCAGGACGGTCCAGCCGGCCTTTTGGAACATGTCGATGGCCGACGCGCGTGTGAAGAATCGCAGGTGGGTCCGGTCCAGCAAGCCCTGGTCGGCATAGGTCCACTGCCCCTGCACCTGCTGCACGAGCAAGGACCAGTGCGAGACATTGGGAATACAGGTCACGCAAACCCCGCCGGGGCTGGTGCGCGCGCGCAGATCCGACAGTACGGTCCAAGGCTCGCGCAGATGTTCCAGGACGTCGCCGAAGATCAGGGCGTCGAAGGTCTCATCGGCCCTGGCGGCATCCAGCGCGGCCCTGACCGTGTCCTGCTCGATATCCCCGACGATGACCTGGTCCATGACCTTGGCTGCGTCGCGCGCCGCGTCCTCGAACAATTCCAGGCCGAAATAGCGGGCGTCCGGATTGCGGGCCAGATAGGCCTCGGCGAACCGGCCCGTTCCACAACCGGCCTCCAGCACCCGCTTACGATCCAGCGGAATGGCCCTGAGAAGCTCGGGATTGACGTTGCTGTAGTAGGCCATGGTTCCGGTCGATCGTGTTGGGGTCTCTGAAACCAGGCGAAAATACCGGCGGCGCTGAAAGAAGCTAGGGCCGGCGTCGAAATCCCCCAAGCTCTAGCAAACTCAGCCGGTCGCGACACTGATAAGGGCGACGGGCGCGTCCGAGATCGAGACCTCAAGGCGGCCAGTCGTCTTACTAAAATCGATGGGATGGGCGTAGGTCGGTCCCAAACCCCTTTAAGGGTTTGGGACCGATGGTGCCACGACAGGGACTCGAACCCTGGATCTCAGCCTTAACAATAAGCCATTTATACTTTGACAATTTTGTACTATGTTTCATATTCATTGATTTTATTGAAAAATTAGATTTGGAATTCTTCCCATACGTTCCTGCATGTTTCCATAAATTCTTTGTCGTCGCTTATTCCGCGCTTACGCGTCGCGACCCAGCCTTCTCTGGTAGGCTTCTCCGCGGCGGGCCTTTTTCTCAGGAAAGGGCATGAAAATGCGTGATCGTACGAAATTGACCCTTCGCTTTGTCAAGGGGCTTGTGCCGCAAAAGAAGGACCATTTCGCCTGGGACAGCGAGGTCGTCGGCTTCGGCATCAAGGTCAGCGTGGGCGGCCATAAGAGCTACGTCCTGCAGTATCGGCACGAAGGGCGCAGTCGCCGATACACGATCGGCCCGCACGGATCGCCGTGGACGCCTGACACCGCCAGGACCGAAGCCAAAAAGCTTCTCGGCGCGGTAGCGAGTAGTGTTGATGTACAGAGCGAGAAGACCGAGCGTCGATCCGGTCTGACCGTCGCGGAGTTGTGCGACCTGTACGTTTCCGTGGGTTTGGCGACGAAGAAGCCGACCTCCGTCGAAGCGGCGCGCTCCGCCTTCGACAATCACGTCAAGCCGCTCCTGGGTAATCGGAAGGCGGAAGGCATTACCCGGGCGGACATCGAGAAACTGCTGATTGATGTGTCCAAGGGCATGACGGCCAAACGCGCGAACGGACGAAGAAAGCGGGGCCTGTCGCGCGTTCGGGGCGGTCAAGGCGTGGCCAACAGTGTCGTTCGCAAACTTGGATCCGCGTTTGACGTCCGAGAAAGCTGCGCTGTGATCCCACGTGACGATGGAGGTCGCCCGGCGGCATCCAAGCTCATGGCCTGGCCTTGACGACACGCCCTCTCAGCGACGTGGCGCGTTACGGCAAGCTCGACGGCAACCAAAAGCCTCCAGCGTTGTTCTAAGCTTGAGTGTTTTTCCCAGGGGGGACGTCATGGACGATCACGACAAGAAGACCTTCGAACGCGACCTGATCGCCCTGATCCCGCACTTGCGCGCCTTCGCCCGCTCGCTGTGCGGCGACGCGACCGCCGCCGACGACCTGGCGCAGGACGCCGTAGCCAAGGCCTGGGCCAGCCGCGGCAGCTTCACGATGGGCACCAACATGAAGGCCTGGACCTTTATGATCCTGCGAAACCAGTTCTATTCCGAGAAGCGCCGCAGCTGGCGCGCGGTAGGTCTGGACCAGGAGACCGCCGAGCGGACCCTGGTGGCCAACACCAATTTCGACAGCAGCATTGCCCTGGACGACCTGCGCCAGGCGATGATGATGCTCCCCGAAAACCAGCGGGAAGCGCTGATCTTGATCGGAGCCGGAGGCTTCAGCTACGAAGAGGCGGCGGAGGTGATCGGCGTCGCCGTCGGCACGGTCAAGAGCCGCGTCAGCCGCGCCCGCTCCGACCTCGTCCGCATCTTCGAGACCGGCGACTACGACCGCGACGGACTGCCGGTGCACGAGGCCATGGGGTCGATGCTGAAGGCCCTAGAGCGCCTGGCGGCTTAAAGGGGCAATCACGCGCATCCCCACCGCCACTCGGACAAAGAAAGCCGACAGCACGGTCCGACACCTTGGCATTGAGGCCGATGGCGCGCTGGCGATGTGTGAACAGATCGACCTTTAGCCTATCAGCCCAACAGCTGTTGAGGCGGCCCGATAGTGGGGCGCGCCTTCGGCCGAAGGTCGCGTTCCTGGAGTCGCGCCAAGGTCAGCTCCTGGCGCTTCCACGCCACCACATTGGCTCCTCGTGCCGATTCACATCACTTTTTCGAGCCGGAACATTCCCGCGTCTTCGGCGTCGGGTTCGTCATGAGGGTCATGCGGATCGGGATGCCGCATGTTGTAAAACTCGACAATCTTGAAGCCGCACCGGTTCACGTAGAAGTGGATATTCCGCCGTTCGAAGTATGGCGTGCGGGTCTCCCATAGGCGCGTCTTGGGGTAGCGCCGCTCGATGGCTTGCCAGGCCTGTTGCCCTATCCCGCGCGAGTGCTCGCGCGCGAGGACGAACAGGAAATCGAGGCTGTTGCGACCTGTCACCTCATCAATGGCCACGATCGCTCCGCCAACCAACCTTCCATCGGCGAGAATATCCAGGGCCACCGCGCCAGGCGCGTCGAGAGACCGCGCGATGTCGTCGTCAGACGGAATAGGATCGCCAATTTCGCCGAACGCGTCGACAGCGGCCGATGAGAAGGTCGCCTGCAAATCCGCCTTGAAGCGCCCCCGTTCGGCGCCGGTGAGGGCGTGAAGCGTGACGCAGGCCTTGGGCTGTTCGTCGATGCGGACCTCTTCATCAGGATGGTGACCAGCGTCAGTGCGATCAGGTTGTTGGCGGGGGGCCGAGGCAAAGGGGGCGTGGCTTTTCTACATCGCGTCGCCGGATGAACCCTGGGACGTGAGCGAGAGCGGAACCAGCAAGGGCAGGGCGATCTCGAAGATGGAGCCGATATTTGGCGCAGGCCTGCAACGCGCTTCGCCGCCATGGGCTTCGGCGATCGCCTTGACCACGGCCAAGCCCAGCCCCGAACCGAGCGTGTTGGTCGAAGCGCGTCGGAATCGGTCGAAGATCTTGGTGGCCAACTCGGGATCCACACCAGGCCCGACGTCCGTGACACGCAGCACCGCCACGTCGCCGTCGGTCGCGGCTTGGCAGACGAGCGGCCCGCGCGAGGCGTGTCGCCGGGCGTTGTCCAGGAGGGCCAGCAGCGCCTGGTGCAGCCGGGCCGGATCGGCCCGGACCATGGTGCTGGAAGTCGTCCATTCGGGCGCAAAGCCGGCGTCGCGGAGCGGCGCGTCCATGCTCAGGCGCACGGTATCGACCACCTGAGCCAGATCGAGGGGCGCATGCTCGATCATCAGGTGGCCGCTCTCGGCCAGGCTGACAACACGCAGGTCCTCGATTAGCTTGGCCAGGGCATCGACCTGAGTCATGAGGGCCGACAGCAGGCGGTCGTCCAGGCTGAAGACGCCGTCCATGGCCCCCTGAAGGCGGCCGCGCAGGACGGTGACCGGGGTTCGCAGCTCGTGGGCGATGGCCGCGTTCCAGAACCGCTCGTCGTCGGCCGCCAGTTGAAGCCGTTCGGCCATGGCGTTGAAATCGTCGGCCAGACTGACCAGCTCGGTTGGGGTATTGGCTTCGACGTTGGCGCGGGCGGACTGTTCGCCTGCGGAGATGCGACGCGCGGCGGCGGACACGGCGGTGATCGGCGCGACCAGGCGACGGCTGAGGCTGCGCGCCGCGCCGGCCGCCAGCACGACGCTGCAGGCGCCGAACACGACCATCGCCGCGTAATCGATCGGCAGGAAGGCGCCGTCTTGCTGCTGTTTCTGCGCGTCGGCGGTGACGAACAGGGCATAGACCACCACCCAGCCAATCACCGAGATGGCTAGGCCACCCAGTCCGACCAGGCTCATATAGAGCATGACCTTGCGCTGGAGACCCGTGGGCTTGCTCATCGGCTGGTCATCAGCTTGTAGCCGACGCCGCGCACGCCCTGCACAAGGCCGTCCGCACCTGCGTCCGCCAACTTCTTGCGCAGTTTGCTCAGGTGGCTGTCGATGGTCCGCTCCAGCACGTTGTCGCCGGTCAGGCAGGCGTCCAGCAGGTCAGCGCGCGTAAATACCCGCGAGGGCTGGCGGGCCATGAACGACAGTAGCCGGAACTCCGTCAGCGTCACGTCGAGCGGTCGCCTGAGGCCCGCGGCCGTTATCGTCACCGTGTAGTCCTGGGGATCGATCTCCAGCGGACCGACCCGCAGGATCTTGTCGTCGCCGCGACCGGCCGTACGCCGCAGGACCGCGTGGGTCCGCGCCACCACCTCGACCGGATTGAACGGCTTGATGACATAGTCGTCGGCGCCGGAGCGCAGGGCCTGGATCTTGTCGAGGTCCTGGTCTAGCGCCGTCACCATGATCACCGGCGTCGCGCCGCGCGAGCGCAGCTCCCGCAGCACCGACCAGCCGTCGAGGCGAGGCATGGTGACGTCAAGGATCACGACGTCGGGCTTGAGCGCCGCGTGCAGTTCCAGGGCCGTCACGCCGTCGGCGGCCCAGACCGTGCGGAAGGCCTCGCGTTTGAAATAGCCGTCGAGGATCTCGGCGATGTCGCGATCATCCTCGGCGATGAGAACCAGTTCGTTCATGTCGGCGAGCTTAGGCGGTTTTGGCCACGAGCCAACCGCCCGCCGCCGGCCTGAACGGCGCCTACACACAACCTCCATCGTGGCTCCATTTCCACACGCCGCCTCCACGCTATCGCGATCCCGCGTCCGCAGGAGCGTGTGAAGAGCCGCTGCTTCGCGTCTGGACCGGCGCGCGTGCAGTGGAGAGTCGAATGTCGTCGTCCCTACGGATCCTTGTTGCAGCTGGCGTCGCGGCCACGCTGTCGGCGTGCGGCGGTAAGGTCGGGGAGGCCGATCAGGTCGGATCACGACCCGAGGTCGCCGTCGCGCCGGTGGTCATGGGACCGGTGAGTCTGACCGACGACCTGCCGGGCCGGGTACTGGCGGTGCGCACCGCCGAGATCCGTCCGCAGGTGGGCGGCATCGTCCTGCGCCGTCTTTTCACCGAGGGCGGGGAGGTGAGGGCTGGCCAGCCGCTATTCCAGATCAACCCGGCGCCGTTCCGCGCCGACGCCGACAGCGCCCGGGCCGTCATGCAACGCGCCGAGGCGACCCGCGATCAGGCCCGGGTCCAGGCCGAGCGTCTGAAGCCACTGATCGATGTCGACGCCGTCAGCCGTCAGACCTACGACAACGCCGTGGCAGGGCTTCGCCAGGCCGAGGCCGATGTCGCCGCCGCCCGCGCGGCGCTTGCTCGCCGACGCCTTGACCTGGACTTCGCCACCATCCGCGCGCCGATCGCCGGCCGTATCGGGGCGGCGGCGATCACCGAGGGCGCGCTGGTCAGCGCCGGTGACGCCACGGCCCTGGCGGTCGTCCAACAGTTGGATCAGGTGCATGTCGATGTCCGACTGCCTGTTGAGCGCCAGCAAGCCCTGCAGGCGGCCGGCCCGGCGCGGGTCGAAATCCTGAACAGCGACGGCGCGCCGATGGGCTTGAGCGGACGCGTGCTGTTCTCTGAACTGCTGGTCGACTCCGGCACCGGCGATGTCCGGGTCCGGGTGCTGGTCGACAATCCCGCCAAGAGGCTGCTGCCGGGGCTGTTCGTGCGCGTGCGCCTGCCGCGGGGGCCCGAACGGATCATGGCGCGCGTCCCGCAACAGGCGGTCGCCTTCGCGGACGGGCGGGCGCAGGTCTTGGTGATCGACCCCAGCGGCGCCGCCGCGCTCCGCCCGGTCACCGTCGGTCCCGTTATCGATGGCCATTACGTGGTCACCAGCGGCCTCGCCCGAGGTCAGTCGGTCGTCGTCGAAGGTCGTGACCGCGTCATGCCCGGCCAGGCCGTGAAGGCCACGGCTTGGGCGCGCCCCGCCGCCGCGCGCTGATCAAGAGGATCTTCGATGCCCCAGTTCTTCATCCAGCGCCCGGTCTTTGCCTGGGTCCTGGCGCTCTTCATCATCCTGGCCGGCCTCTTGGCCCTGCCACGCCTGCCGATCGCCCGCTTTCCGTCTGTCGGGCCGCCCAGCGTCTCGATCATGGCCAGCTATCCGGGCGCGACCACCCAGACCCTGACCGACAGCGTCATCGCGCCGATCGAGCGCGAGCTCTCCAGCGTCAAGAACCTGCTCTATTTCGAGAGCTCGGCCGACACCTCCGGATCGGCGAGCATCACCGCCACCTTCCGCTCGGGGACGCGCACCGACATGGCGCAGGTGGACGTGCAGAACCGCCTAAAGGCGATCGAGCCGCGACTGCCTCAGGCCGTTCGCCAGGCGGGCGTGGACGTCGAGTCCTCTTCGGCCGGCTTCCTGCAGATCGTCGGCCTGGTGTCGGATAGCGGCGGGCACGACGAGGCCGAGCTGGGCGACGTCATGGCCCGCAACCTCGTCGAGGAGCTCAAGCGCGCGCCGGGCGTCGGCCGCGTGCAGAACTTCTCGGCCGAGCGCGCCATGCGCGTCTGGATCGATCCCCAGAAGCTGAGCGCCTTCAATGTCAGCATGGCCGAGGTCGCTGCGGCCATCGCCGTCCAGAACACGCCGATTGCGCCGGGCCGCCTGGGCGATCAGCCCGCGATCAAGGGCCAGATGGTCACCGTGCCCCTGACCGCCTCGGGCCAGCTCCAGAGCGCCGAGGAATTCGCCGCCGTCACACTGCGCGCCAATGCCGACGGATCGCGCCTGACGCTGGGCGATGTCGCCCGCGTCGAATTGGGTCAGCAGAGCTATTCGTCCAAGTCGCTGTTCAACGGCAAACCCGCCGCGCTGGCGGCGATCCAGCTGGCGCCCGGCGCCAACGCCGTGGCCACCGCCGACGGCGTGCGCAAGCGCCTGGCCGAGTTGCAGGCGAGCCTGCCGTCTGGCGTGAAGCCGATCGTCGCCTACGACACCGCGCCGTTCGTGAAGGTGTCGATTGAAAAGGTGCTGCACACCCTGGTCGAGGCCATGGTGCTGGTGTTCCTGGTGATGTTCGTCTTCCTACAGAACGTTCGCTACACGCTGATCCCGGCCATCGTCGCGCCGATCGCGCTTCTGGGCACGCTGGCGGTCATGCTGGTCGCCGGCTTCTCGATCAACGTCCTGACCATGTTCGGCATGGTGCTGGCGATCGGCATCATCGTCGACGACGCCATCGTCGTGGTCGAGAACGTCGAGCGGATCATGGCGACCGAGGGGCTCTCGCCCAAGGCCGCGACCCAGAAGGCGATGAAGGAGATCACCGGCGCGGTGATCGCCATAACCCTGGTGCTGGCGGCGGTGTTCATTCCGATGGCGTTCGCGACGGGCGTGGTCGGCGGCATCTATCGCCAGTTCAGCCTGGCCATGGCGGTGTCGATCCTGTTCTCGGCCCTGCTGGCCCTGTCGCTGACGCCGGCCCTGTGCGCGACCCTGCTCAAACCCGTCGACCCGGGGCGCCATCAGAAGGGCGGCGTCTTCGGCTGGTTCAATCGCCGCTTCGAGCGCTTCACCGAGGGCTATGCCGGCTGGGTCGGAAAGCTGGTGCGGCGCACGGGACGGACGATGGCGGTTTTCGCCGTCGTGCTCGCCCTGCTGGCGGTGCTGTTCGTGCGCCTGCCAAGCGCGTTCCTGCCCGACGAGGACCAGGGTAGCTTCATGACCATGGTCACCTTGCCGGCCGACGCGACGGTCGAGCGGACCCAGGCCGTGCTGGATGGCTTCGAGGCGCACTTGAAATCGCGCCCGGGCATCCTGGACAATACCTCGATCATCGGCTTCGGCTTCAGCGGTTCCGGCCAGAACGCGGCCATGGCCTTCACCAACCTGGTCGACTGGAAAGAACGAAAGGGCGCGACCGTCCAGCAGGAGCTGGAGGCCGCTAACGGCGCGATGGCCAAGGTCAAGGACGGGACCGTCATGGCCCTGAATCCGCCGGCCATGGAGGACCTGGACTCGACCTCGGGCTTCGCCATGCGCCTGCAAGACATCCGCAACCAAGGACCCGCCGCCCTGGCGGCCGCGCAGGCCAAGCTGCTGAAGCTGGCGGCCGCCAGCACCAAGGTGGTTGGCGTCTATGCCGACGGCCTGCCCGACGGCGCCAGCATCGATCTGAAGATCGATCGCCAGAAGGCCGAAGCGATGGGCGTCTCGTTCGAGGAGATCAACAACACCCTGAGCGCCGCCATGGGCTCGTCCTACGTCAACGACTTCCCCAACGAGGGGCGCCTGCAGCAGGTGATCGTCCAGGCCGACCCCAAGGCGCGGATGCAGATCGACGACGTGCTGGGGCTCTATGTCCGCGGCCGGGCGGGCGATATGGTCCGGCTGTCGACCTTCGTCACGCCGCAATGGGCCCAGGTCTCGCTGCAGATGGTCCGCTACAATGGCTATCCGGCGGTGCGGATCGCGGGCTCGGCCGCCCCGGGCGTGTCCAGCGGCGTGGCCATGGCCGAGATGGAGCGGCTGGCCGCTCAACTGCCGCCGGGGTTCTCGGTGGTCTGGACCGGCCAGTCGATGGAAGAACGCCAGAGCGGCGCCCAGGCGCCGATGCTGCTGGCGTTGTCGATGCTGGTCGTCTTCCTGGTCCTGGCCGCCCTCTATGAGAGTTGGTCGATCCCGCTGTCGGTCATGCTGGCCGTGCCCCTTGGCGTGATCGGCGCGGTGGCGGCGACCCTGCTGCGCGGCCTGCCCAACGACGTGTTCTTCAATGTGGGACTGATCACCATCATCGGCCTGTCGGCCAAGAACGCTATCCTGATCGTGGAGTTCGCCAAGATGCTGCGCGAACAGGGGCAGGGGCTGCTGGAGGCGACGGTCATGGCCGCGCGCCTTCGCCTGCGCCCGATCATCATGACGTCGCTGGCCTTCACCCTGGGCGTCGTGCCGCTGGTTGTCGCCCGGGGCGCCAGCGCGGCCACCCAGCACTCGATCGGCACGGGCGTCTTCGGAGGCATGATCGCCGCGACCTTCCTGGCGATCTTCTTCGTTCCGGTCTTCTTCGTCTTCGTCCTGACGGGCGTGGAGAAGCTGGTCGATCGCATCCGTCGCCCGCGCGGCGCCACGGCGTCGAGCCAGGAGGCTTGAGCATGACCCGACCCCCTCTGATCATCGCCCTGGCCCTGGGACTGACGGTTTCCGCCTGCGCTTCGTCGCCGACCTACGAGCCCGACTGGACCATCGTTCCCGAGCGCCACGATCACGCCCGGGCGACCGACCGCGCCAACGGCGCCGACCTGGCCTGGAAGACCGTGCTGCGCGATCCTCGCCTTCAGGCCTTGGTCGAGCAGGCGCTGGTCCAGAGCCGCGACCTGCGCTCGGCCCTGCTGGACGCCCAGGCCGCCCGTGCTCAGCTAGGCATGCAGAACGCCGATCGCTTCCCCCAGGTCCAGGCCGGCGTCGAGAACGCCCGCTCCCGGACGGCCGCAGCGGGGACCGTCGACCAGGCCGCCGGCGGCCTGTCCCTGACCGCGTTTGAGCTGGACCTGTTCGGACGTCTGCGCGCCCAGTCCAAGAGCGCCATGGACAGCTACCTGGCGGCGAAGGAGGGGGCGCGGGCGGCCCGCATCACCCTGATCGCCACCGTCGCCGAGGCCTATCTGGCCGAGCGCGCCGCCGCCGAACGCCTGGCGCTGGTCCAGACGACCCTGGCCGACTGGAATGCCCAGCTGCACCTGACCCGGCGGCTGAAGTTCGCGGGGCAGGCCAGCGCCCTGGATATCGCCCAGGCCGAGGCCCAGGTCCAAGGCGCTCAGGCCGACCTGGCGGCGGCCGAACGCGCCCTCGCCCTGGGGGTCAATGCGCTGACCCTGGCGGTGGGCGGGCCGCCGGCAGCGAACCTGCCCGCGCCGATGGCCCTGGCCGACGGACCGGTCGTGACGGCGCTGCCGGCGGGTCTGCCTTCGGATCTTCTGCAGCGCCGGCCCGATCTGCTTCAGGCCGAAAGGCGGCTGATGGCGGCTCAGGCCGACGTCCAGGCCGCGCGGGCCGCGTTTTTCCCGCGTCTCAGCCTGACGGGCGCCTTGGGTCTGGCCTCGCCCGATCTAGGCCAGCTGTTCAAGGGCGGGACCAGCATCTGGTCGTTCACGCCCCAGATCACCCAGCCCATCTTCCAGGGCGGACGCCTGAAGGGGCAATACGACCTGGCCAAGGTGCGAGGGGAGAGCGCCGTGGCGGCCTACGAGAAGGCCGTCCAGACGGCGTTTCGCGAGGTGAATGACGGCCTGGCGGGGCGTGAGACCTTCGGCCGCCAGGTCCAGGCCCAGGAAGCCGTCGTGGCGACGGCGCGGACGCGGGCAAGACTGTCGTCGCTACGCTTCAAAAGCGGCTTGGACAGCCGTCTGGAGCTGCTCGATGCACAACGAAGCCTCTATGCCGCCGACCAGGCATTGATCCTGCTTCGCCAGGAGCAGGCCGTCGAAGCAGCGAAGCTCTATCGCGCGCTGGGTGGCGGGATCGACATCCCGCCCGCAGCGGAATTGCATTAGCTGGACATGTGCGCATCTCCAGCGTGTGACTTTCTGTTCTGCAGCCACTCCAGCGCTGAATGTCCAGTTTCTGGAGGTGACCTTGCGGCAGCTTGTGGCGCTAAGCGGTCGTATCCACTTCCCAACTAATGGCGCGGGCGGGGTGAAAGTTACCTTGGCTATAAGGGCGTAGGCCCAAAGCGCGACGATACGGAAGAACGTCTCAAACGGACGTTTGCTTACTACGCTGCGATTATGTTCGCGACTTCGATGGGAATGGTCGGGACCCAAAGCGTTGAATTGCTTTGGGTCCCGATGGTGCCACGACTGGGACTCGAACCCAGGACCTCAGCCTTACCAAGGATGCGCTCTACCACTGAGCTACCGCGGCGAAGAGGAGGGGCGTATAGCGAGCCAAATCGCGAATGCAAAGCCTAAATGCGACTTGACCCACAGACTTCGTCGCCGCACCCCTCGTTCATGACCATCCGCGACGACCAATCCCTTCGTGAAGCCCGGCTCGCAGAGGCTCTGCGGACCAACCTGCGCAGGCGAAAGGCGGCGGCGCGGCCGTCCAGCGACGACAGCGGGCGGGCGATCGAGGCGGCGCGCGCCGCGCCGTGTCCCTACAGCCTCGTGCGCCGGCTTGAGGGCGTGGCCCATCGCGATGGGGCGCGAGTCGCTCTGGTCCTGGAAATCTCCGCGCCCTATGCGGCGCCGGACTCCGACGACGTCTGCTGCGCCGTGCGTCTGATCGGCGATGGCGGCCAGTTCGACACCGCGTACGGCAAGGCGGTTTTTGGCGTCGACGGGCTGCAGGCGATGAAGCGCGCCCTGGATCTGGCCCAGGTGGCGCTCGATCTGGCCGTCGCCACCCACGACCTGCGTTGGCCAGACGGGCGTTCCTACGACCTTTCGGCCGCCATTTGACCCGCAGCCCTTGCAAGCCCCCTTGCAACCGATAGAACCCGCCCCTCACATGTGAGCCGCGCGGCGACCAAGTCTCCGCTGCGCGATCGAGGGACGTGATTTGGATCGTATCGCCATCATCGGCGGCGCGCAGCTGAACGGAACCATTCCGATCAGCGGCGCCAAGAACTCGGCCATCAAGCTGATGGCGGCCAGCCTGCTCACCGAAGAGCCGCTGCGCCTGACCAATATGCCGCGCCTGGCCGACACCCGGTTTCTGGGCAAGCTGTTGTCGCGCCTGGGCGTCAGCGTCACCGAAAGCGACGGCCCCGACGGCCAGCAGACGATCCTGCATGCGACCGAGATCACCAGCGGCTTTGCGCCCTATGATCTGGTTCGCCAGATGCGCGCCTCGTTCAACGTTCTGGGCCCGCTGATCGCCCGCACCGGCCAGGCCAAGGTCTCGCTGCCCGGCGGCTGCACCATCGGCGCGCGGCCCGTGGACCTGCACCTGCAGGCCCTGGAGGCTCTGGGCGCCAAGATCGATCTGCATGAGGGCTATGTGTACGCCCAGGCCCCGCGCGGCCTGAAGGGTGCGGAGATCACCTTCCCGTTCGTGTCGGTGGGCGCGACCGAGCACGCCATGCTGGCCGCGGTCCTGGCTCACGGCGTCACGGTTCTGCACAACGCGGCCTGTGAGCCTGAACTGGTCGATCTGCAGGAATGCCTCAACGCCATGGGCGCCAAGGTCGAGGGGGCGGGGACGCCGACCGTGACCATCACCGGCGTCGCGCGTCTGCACGGCGCGACCCATGCGGTGATCCCCGACCGGATCGAGATGGGCACCTATGCCGTCGCCGCGGCCATGGCCGGCGGCGAGGTTCGCCTGACCAACACGCGTCCGCACCTGATCGATAGCCTGCTCGACAAGCTGGAAGAGGCGGGTTGCGGCGTCGAGCGCACCAGCGACGGCGTCATCATCCGGCGCCATGGCGCGCGGCTGAAGGCTGTCGATCTGGAGACCGCGCCCTATCCGGGTTTCGCCACCGACCTGCAGGCCCAGTTCATGGCCCTGATGACCGTGGCCGACGGCGAGAGCCACATCCGCGAGACCATCTTCGAGAACCGTTTCATGCACGCCCCGGAGCTGATGCGTCTGGGCGCCGACATTTCGGTGTCGGGCGGCGAGGCGCGTGTGCGGGGCGTGGCGCAGCTGGAAGGCGCCGAGGTGATGGCCACCGATCTGCGAGCGTCGGTCAGCCTGGTGATCGCCGGCCTTGTCGCGCGCGGCGAGACGATTGTGTCGCGCATCTACCATCTGGATCGCGGCTTCGAGCGTTTGGAAGAAAAGCTCACCGCCTGTGGGGCGCAGGTGCGCCGCATCAAGGACGAGGGCGAGGCGGAACTCTGACATGACCGGCGCCCCATCCGCCCTTCGCCTTCTGGCCCAGGACGCTGACGACCTGGCGGTGATCTCCGCCGCCCTGCAGGACGCCGTGGCCAAGATCGGCGACATCCATTGGGACGCCCATGGGCGGACCCTCACCCTGTCCTGCAATCGCTTCCGCTGGGAAGTGGCCGGCAAGAAAACCGGCGAGCGGGTGCGGTCGGCCCTGCAACTAGGTGACGTCACCGGCGTCCAGGCCCGCAATCTGCGGCGCGACGCCAAGGCCGCAATCGTCGAATTGCTGGCGATCAGCTTCGAGCCCGGCGAGGCGCCGGCCGGTACCGTGATGCTGACCTTCGCCGGCGGCGGCGATCTGCGGGTGAGCGTCGATTGCCTGGACGTGGTGCTGGCCGATGTCTCCGAGCCCTGGAGCACGCCCCGACGTCCGGGGCACCGGGATTAGGCGCTCGCCAGATTTTTGGCATGGCGCAAGGTGCTCATAGGCCGCGCAGGCGCGGTGATGACGATTCGTCCCACGCGCCAGGGTTCATTCGCCTCGCCGCCCCATCATCTGGCTGCGCTAAATGTCGACAGGACCTTGCAGGTCTTTGAAGGCAGACCTGCCTGCGGCGAGGCTTAGACCACAGCCTCGCTGCGGAACACCACCTCATCCAGCTCGCCCTCGCTCTTGGCCACCACCACGGCGACGGTGATGTCCCCCGTTACATTGGTCAGCGTCCGCATCATGTCCATGAGGCGGTCGAAGGGGAGCAGGAACCCGACCATCAGGGCGATCTGTTCTCCGGTGGCGCCGATGGCGCCCAGCACCGTGGCCAGCAGGAACAGCGACGCCGAGGGGATGCCGGCCGTCCCGATCGAGGCCAAAACCGCGGTGGCCGCGATCACCAGATAGTCGCCGCCGGACAGGGGGATGCCGAACGCCTGCGCCGCGAAGAGCGCGAGGACCCCAAGATAGAGCGAGGTGCCGTCCATGTTGATGGTCGCGCCCAGGGGG
Source organism: Caulobacter sp. FV2ps19 (assembly GCF_058681035.1). Taxonomy (NCBI): domain Bacteria; kingdom Pseudomonadati; phylum Pseudomonadota; class Alphaproteobacteria; order Caulobacterales; family Caulobacteraceae; genus Caulobacter; species Caulobacter sp. FV2ps19. The sequence continues at coordinate 1,991,342 of NZ_CM178729.1, forward strand.
ATGACCGAGGAGGCGACAGCCTTGCTGACCCCCAGATTGAAACGCGTGCACGACAGCGTGACCGGCATCGTCGCCGAGGAGGAGGAGGTGGAATAGGCCACCGCCTGGGCGTCCAGAACCCCGCGCCAGAACCGCGGCAGCGGTAGCCTCAGGATTCCGCCGATAGCGCCGAAATAGACCAGTACGATCTGCAGGAAGCAGCCGAGATAGACGCACAGCGCCAGCAGCGCCACGGAGGTGAAGGTCGAAAGCCCCTTCTCGCCGGTGACGGTGGCGATCAGGAAGAAGACGCCGAAAGGAGCCAGCTCCATGACCCATTGGGTGATCTTCGTCGTCACCTCGGCGCCCGCCTCGAGCACCGCGCCGATCGGCCTGGCCTTTTCCCCCATGACCAGCACGGCCGCCCCCAGCAGGATGGCGAAGAAGATCACCGCCAGGATGTCGCCTGAGGCCAGGGCCTGGAAGGGGTTGGAGGGTATGATCGCGATCAGGCGCTGCGCGATGGATGGCGCCTCGCTCTGCAGTTCACCAGGTGTCACCCCGGCGAAATCCACGTCCGCGCCGGGCTGCAGGACATAGCCAAGGACCATGCCGATGCTGACGGCGAACAGGGTGGTGAGCATATAGAGCGCCACCGACTTCAAGCCGACCGAGCCCAGCTTGGCCGGATCGCCCATCGCCATCACGCCCGACGCCAGACTGGTGAAGATCAACGGAACCACCAACATCCGGATGAGCTGGACGAAGGCTTCTCCCAGCGGGCTCAGCCAGGCCCCGGTGAAGGCGCCGGCCGCCTCGCCGCCGAGGCCATAGTGCAGGCCTAGCCCCACGACAGAACCGAGCAACAGGCCCAGCATCACCCGCTTCCACAGGGTTATGGCGTTCCACCGCGACCATACCCCCGGCTTGCCGCCGGTTTCGGGAAGTTCCTTGTCGTCGGTCATGTCCAACCCTTGTCTTCAAAGCCCGGACGTCGCGGCCGAAAGGCTAGGTCCACCGGGGCGGCCTTGACAAGCTAACCTGCGTCACAGCGTTCCGCGAGGCCCGGAGCGGTTCCGGGGCGAGAACGTGTTTGTTCACGTCGCCCTTGATCTGGCCGAGGTTTCCGAGCCGTGGGCCACGCCGCGCCGGCCCGAGCGCGTTGATTAGGCGCCCTGTTTCATTTTTGAGCATGTCGCAAAAGTGCTCAAAGGCCGGGCAGGCGTGGCGCCGAGGATTCGTCCCACGCGCTAGTGATCGCTGGCGAAGTCGCCTGAGGCGGGAATGGTGTTAGGTTAACGCCACGCGCCCGTCAGAGGCGCGAGCATCGTCAGGGAGGCCGTCATGGCCAGGAAATCCTATGCGGCTGGGGAAACCCAGTCGGCTTTTTTCAGTAAGTGCGACATCAACAAGCCTGATCCTGCCGTCTTGCGGCATGGCGGGCCCTGCCTTGACTGGGGACGCCTGACTTTGGTGGGGCTGTTCCTGGTGCTCGGCGCGGGCATGGCGACCTTGGCCTATGCGGGCCTGAGCTGATCCGAGACCCGATTGGGCGCCGTGCGGTGCTCGCCGCACGGCGCCCCGTGTCGGCTTGCGGACCTTCCGCAGTCTTCGCCTGTCGAACAGGCGCTAAAGAATTGTCACGATCGCTTCGACGTCCTTAAGGTTGGCCTTTCGCGCCGCAAGCGGGGGCAGGGCGCGCGCTGCGTTTTTCGCGCCCTCAGGACAGTACGGCATGGGCGCGCCCGCCAGCGATCTGTGGAACGAAGATCTCGCTCCGACGAGCACCGCGCAACGAACCTGGCGATGGTGGCATTTCGCGGCCTTATGGCTGGGCATGGTCATCGCCGTACCCGCCTACATGCTGGCGGGCGGTCTTATCGATCAGGGCCTGTCGGCGACGCAGGCGGTCTGGGCCGTCTTGCTGGGCAATCTCATTATTCTGGGGCCTATGCTGCTGATCGGGCACGCCGGCGCGCGCTATGGCGTGCCGTTCGCTGTGCTGGTCCGGGCTTCGTTTGGATGGAAAGGGGCGCGCTTGCCCGCCCTGGCCCGGGCCCTGGTGGCCTGTGGCTGGTACGGCATCCAGACCTGGATCGGCGGCGGCGCGCTCCTGACCCTGCTGGGCGTGCTGTTCGGCAGGAGCCTGGTCGGACCGCCCGTGCCCTTGCTGGGCATCGGGCTGGGGCAACTTCTGGCCTTCGCGGCCTTCTGGCTGATGCAGCTGCTGTTTGTCACCAAGGGGCTGGAGGCGGTGCGCAAGCTGGAAACCTGGACCGCGCCGGTCAAGGTTCTGGTGTGCGTGGCGCTGGTCTGGTGGGCGCTGTCCAAGGCCGGCGGACTGGGTCCGCTGATGCACGAACCGTCGGCCTATGATCCGGGCGGGGCCCGCGCAGGGCGGTTCTGGCTGGAGTTTGGGCCCATCGTCACCGCCATGACCGGCTATTGGGGCACCCTGGCCCTGAACATTCCCGACTTCACCCGGTTCGCTCGCACCCAGAAGGATCAGATCCTGGGCCAGGTCTTGGGTCTGCCTGGGCCCATGGCGCTGATGGCGACCATGAGCGTGATCACCACTTCGGCCACGGTGCTGATCTTTGGCAAGGCGATCTGGGATCCGGTGGCCCTGGCCGGCGACATCGGCGGGATCGCCGTTCTGGTCGGTCTGCTGGTGATCAGCCTCGACACCGTCTCGTGCAACATCGCCGCCAATCTGGTCGGGCCGGCCTATGATTTCGCCGCCCTGTGGCCCGAGAAGATCACCTATCGCACCGGCGGCTACATCACCGCCGGGATCGGCGCGCTGATCATGCCGTGGAAGCTGATGGAGAGCACCCAGGGCTATATCTTCGTCTGGCTCACCGGCTACGGCGCCCTGCTGGGGCCGATCGCGGGGATCATGATCAGCGACTACTGGCTGGTGCGACGCGCGCATCTGGCGGTCGATGATCTTTATCGCAAGGACGGCGTCTACACCTATGCCGGGGGCTGGAACCTGGCGGCGGTCGGCGCCCTGGCCTGTGGCGTCGCACCCAACCTGCCGGGCTTCCTGGCGGCCGCCGCGCCCCACCTGTTCGCGGGGATCGGCGAGCCGTGGCGCGGGATCTATGCCTATGCCTGGTTCGTCGGGACCGTGATCGCGGCGCTCAGCTATCTGGCGCTGACCGCTTTGGCCGACAGACGTCGCAAAGTGGCTTTGGCCAGCTAGATCTGTGCTGGCCGCGCGGGCGAAGAGGCGCGCGCGGCCAAAGCCTCTTGTGTCGTCGGCAAAAAACCGCATCTACACGCCCATGCGCCGCTTCGATTTTTCCGCCCCCGATTTCGCCGCCGCTTTCAAGGCGTTCCTCGATGAGCGTCGCGGCTCGCCCGACGATGTCGACGCCTCGGCGCGCGATGTGCTCGAGGCGGTCAGGACCGGCGGCCTGCAGGCCGTGCTGGACCTGACCCGCAAGTTCGACCGGGTCGACCTGACCGAACAGACCGTTCGGGTCACCGCCGAGGAGATTGAGGCCGGCGCGGCCGATACGCCCGCCGACGTGCGCGCCGCCATCGCCTTCGCCGCGAGGCGCATCCGCGCCTATCACGCCCGCCAGCGGCCGGCCGACCAGGCCTGGACCGACGAGGCCGGGGTTCAGCTGGGCTGGCGCTGGACGCCGATCGAGGCCGTGGGTGTCTATGTGCCCGGCGGCCGCGCGGCCTATCCCTCGACCGTGCTGATGAACGCCGTGCCCGCCCAGGTGGCCGGCGTCGACCGCATCGCCATGGTCACCCCGCCCGGCAAGCTGCAGCCCGCCGTGCTGGCCGCCGCCAAGGAGGCCGGCGTCACCGAGATCTGGCGCATCGGCGGGGCCCAGGCCGTCGCCGCCCTGGCCTATGGCGCCGGACCGATCCTGCCGGTCGACAAGATCGTCGGCCCGGGCAACGCCTATGTCACCGCCGCCAAGCGCCGCCTGTATGGCGTGGTCGGCATCGACGCCCTGGCCGGTCCCTCCGAGATCGTGGTGGTCGCCGACAACCAGAACAATCCTGACTGGATCGCCGCCGACCTGCTGAGCCAGGCCGAGCACGACCCGGCCGCCCAGTCGATCCTGATCACCGACGATCCGGCCTTCGCCGCCCTGGTCGAGGCCGCCGTCGTCGAACGCCTGAAGACCCTGGCCACCGGCGAGGACGCCGCCGCCTCATGGCGCGACCACGGCGCGGTGATCATCGCCCCGCTGGACGAAAGCCCGGCCCTGGTCGACGCCATCGCCCCCGAGCACGTCGAGTTCGCCCTGGACGAGCCCGAGCGTCTGTCGGATCGCGTGCGCCACGCCGGGGCGATCTTCCTGGGCCGTCTGACCCCGGAAGCGATCGGCGACTATGTGGCCGGCTCCAACCACGTGCTGCCTACCAGCCGCGCGGCGCGCTTCCAGTCGGGCCTGTCGATCTATGACTTCCTCAAGCGCACCTCGATCGTGAAGTGCGACGCGGCCGCGTTCGGGATCCTGGGTCCGCACACCGCCGCCCTGGCCACCGCCGAGGGCCTGCCGGCCCACGCCCTTTCGGCGTCGATTCGGTTGCCTTCCGCCGACTGACGCGCAACTCTCCGGCGACACATGACCGACGCCCTCGCCACCCAGCACCTGAAGTCGATCGTCATCGACGACGACAGCCTCGCCGCCGCCTCGCGCGACCAGGAGCAGGAGCGGCAGGTCGCCATCTTCGATCTGCTGGACAGCAACTATTTCGAGCCAGCGGACTCCACGGGCGGTCCGTATGATCTGAAGCTGTCGCTGATCGAGAACCGGCTGGCGTTTGATATCGCCGGGCCGGGCCCCGAAGATCAGAGATGGGAGCGCCGGCACCTGCTGTCCCTGTCGCCCTTCCGGGGGGTGATCAAGGACTACTTCATGATCTGCGACAGCTACTACTCGGCGATCCGCAATTCGACGCCGCAGCAGATCGAAGCCTTGGACATGGGCCGGCGCGGTCTGCACAACGAGGGCTCGTCCCTGCTGCGCGAGCGGCTTGAGGGCAAGGTCAAGACCGACCTGGACACCGCACGGCGGCTTTTCACCCTGATCTGCGCCCTGCACTGGCGAGGCTAGGGCGCGTGCCTGAGTTGCCGGACGCCGTCTTGTTCGCCTGCAACTATAACCGGGTGCGTTCGCCCATGGCCGAGGCGCTGTTCAAGCGCTTCTACGGCACCCGGGCCTTTACTGATTCGTGCGGGCTGCGCGGCGACCCGGACGGGGAGGGGATAGACCCCTTCGTGGTGGCGGTGATGGACGAGATCGGGGTGGACGTCTCGGGCCACAAACCCAAGAGCTTCGCCCAGCTGGAGGACGAGAGTTTCGACGTCGTCATCTCCCTGACACCCGAGGCCCAGCACCGCGCCGTCGAGCTGGCGCGGGACCGGGCGGTGGATATCGAGTACTGGCCGACCCACGACCCCACCCTTCAGGACGGCTCGCGCGAGGCCCGGGTGGAGGCCTATCGCGAGGTCCGGGACGCGCTCACTGAGGCCATCAAGAGACGTTTCGGCGCGCCATCGACGTTTGGGGGGTGAATGCGCTATAGAGGCGCCTCGCTGCGGCGGACCGCGTCTCGACCCACAGGTCGGGCGTGTCCGCGCGGCTATCTGTTTGCTCTAATTGAGAGGCCTGATGGCTAAGGAAGAACTTCTCGAGTTTCCCGGTACGGTCAGCGAACTGCTGCCCAACGCGACCTTTCGCGTGACGCTGGAAAACGATCACGAGATCATCGCCCACACCGCCGGCAAGATGCGCAAGAACCGCATCCGCGTGCTGGCCGGCGACAAGGTGCTGGTCGAGATGACGCCCTACGATCTGACCAAGGGCCGTATCACTTACCGGTTCAAGTAGGGCTGATGGCCTCTCCGATGGCCGTCCAGCCGTCGCTGGTTCTGGCCAGCGCGAGCCCCCGGCGCCTCGACCTGCTGGCGCAGGTCGGCGTCAAGCCCGACCGGATCGATCCCGCCGACATCGATGAAACCCCGCTGCGCGACGAGACCCCGCGTCGCCACGCCCTTCGCTTGGCCTCGGCCAAGGCGGCGGTCGTGGCCCAGAGGGCGCGCGGCGACTTCGTGCTGGCCGCCGATACGGTGGTCGCGGTCGGGCGTCGCATCCTTCCCAAGGCCGAGACCGAGGATCAGGCGATCAAGTGCCTGGCCCTGCTGTCGGGCCGCAATCACAAGGTTCTGACCGCGGTCGCCGTCGTGGCCCCCGACGGCCGGACGGCCTCGCGGCTGGTCGAGACCCGCGTCCAGGTCAAGGTTCTGTCCGACGCCGAGCGCGCGGCCTATCTGGCCGGTGGCGAATGGCGCGGCAAGGCGGGCGGCTACGCCGTCCAGGGCGTGGCGGGCGGTTTCATCATCGACCTGCATGGCTCCTATACCGGCGTCGTCGGCTTGCCGCTGTACGAGACGCTGAATCTGCTGCGCGGCCTGGGCTGGACCGGCCAATGAGTGAGCGCAGGGCCTATCTCTACAAGGGCGTGGGTGAGACCGTCGGCGTCGTCACCCTGGATGGCCATCCCGAACGGATCATCGCGACCTGGGATGGCGATGATCCGCTGGACGTCGAGGGCGTCCGCGGCGTCGCCCGCATCCGCAAGATCGAAAAGGCCTTCGCTTCGGCCTTTGTGCAACTGCCGGGCGGTCAGGACGTGCTGCTGCCCCTGCGCCCCGACATGCCCAAGCTGGTCGAGGGCGGTCTGGTCGAGATCGAGATCCGCACCCCGTCGCGCCGCGACAAGGCGGCCGTGGCCCGCTTCATCGGGGAAGGGGAGGGCGAGCCGCGCGTGCTCGAGCCCGCCTTCACTGTCGAACAACAGCTGCGCCTGCTGGTGAAGTCGGGATCACCGACCATGGGCGAGGCGGCGCTTGCCGCCGTCGAGGCCGCCGAGGCCGAGGCGCTCGAAACGGTCTTCGCCCTCCCGGGCGGCGGCGACATCAGCGTCGAGCCCACCCGGGCCCTGGTGGCGATCGATGTTGATCTGGGCGCGCGCGAAGGCCTCGACGCCAAACGCGCCGCCCGTCAGGCCAATATGGCCGCCCTGAGCCTCGCGGCGCGGGTCCTGCGTCTGAAGGGGCTGGGCGGCATCGTCGTCTTCGACCTGGTCGGGCGCGGTCATGACGGCCAGGCCATGGTCACCGCGGCGCGCAACGCCTTCGCGGCGGACAATCCGGCTGTGGCCATCGGCGCGATCAGCCGTTTCGGCACGCTGGAGATGACTATTCCTCGACGCGGTCGATCCATTCTGGATCGGCTGCTGGATGATGAGGGCCGGGCCCGGCCCGCCGCCGTCGCCCGCCGTCTGGCCCGCGCGCTGGAGCGCGAAGGCCGCGCCGACCCCGGCGGGCGGTTGCTGGCCCGCTGCGCGCCGGCCGTGGCCGAGGCCTTCGCCGTGCTCGACGCCGGCGTGGCCGATCGTCTGGGTCGTCGATTCTCTGTTGAGGGTATTCCGGATTGGGCGGTCGATCGCCTGGAGGTGTCCGTATCATGAGCAGCAAGTGCCCCATGTGCGGCAAGCCGGTAGATCCTGTCGCCCGACCCTTCTGTTCCAAGCGGTGCGCCGATCTGGATCTGCAGCGCTGGCTGTCAGGTCGATACGTCGTCGCGGCAACCGACGAGGACGACGAAAATCCCCTGTTGGAAGAGATCAACAGGAATGACGATTAGGGCGCTGGACATCCAAATCGGCCTCGCCTATAGACGCGGCTCCCCGCTGCAAGGCGGGCGCTGAAGCGGTTTTCGGACCGTTTAGCCAAAGGCCTGGATAGCTCAGCTGGTAGAGCAGCGGATTGAAAATCCGCGTGTCGGTGGTTCGAATCCGCCTCCAGGCACCACTTTTTCCTGTTCTTCAGGTCTTTTCATCCGATCAGCGTGACGTCTCGTCCTTCGGCTAGGCCGAGGTTTGGATAGGTCTCCGACGCGCGTTCACGGTGACGCTTATGTGTCGGTTTTGGTCGCCTTTAATGACTATCCTTGATCGCTCCGGCGCCTCCTGCTCACCAACCGATGTTTTGTTTTTATGCTGCAGTGCAGCATGATTGTTCCCGTTGATAGGGAAAAACGGCCCCTAATTCCTTATTTTCCTTTTGTGCGTTGCGGCAGCGAGGGCGATGTCGACTTTGTGACAGTGGTTTTATGCCCAGAAGAACCCCTTGACGGTACGAAAAGGGGTTGCCAAAGGACCCCTGCCGCAATTCTAACATTGCGGTAAGATCAAAGCGTCTTCGGAGGCTTTGGTCATACGCGCTTCGAAACGATCCTTCTGGAGGGCTTGGTCCTCGTGAGGGGCGTAACGGGTCGAGCGCAGCGAAGCGGGTCCGCCGGGTGGGAAGAGAAATCGACCTCCTTGGGGGACTATTCAGAGTTAGGGTAGACACGCTCTCGCGCGACGACCCTCGGTCCAAACGTGCTAGACCAATCAGGAACTGGCGACAGATGCTCGACATTAAACGGAAGACCCCCCTCATCGCTCTCGTTGGCGCCATGGCGCTGATGGTAAGCGCTCCCGCTTTCGCTCAGGACGCCGCGGCTCCCGCCCCGGCTGCTGCTGAAAGCGCTGCTGCTCCGGCTGACGCCGCTGCCGCCCCGGCCCCGGCTGCTGAGCCCGTGGACGCCGGTGTTGAAGCCACCGAAAAGATGAAGTCCCACTCGCTGACCCCGGTCGGCATGTTCCTCGCCGCCGGCGCGGTCGTTAAGGTCGTGATGATCGGCCTGATCCTCTCGTCCGTGTTCTCGTGGGTTCTGCTGCTCACCAAGCTGTTTGAGTTTGGCGCGCTGAACAAGCAATCGGACAAGTTCCTGGAAGCCTTCCGGGGCGCTCGCTCGATCGCTGACATCCTGCGCATCAGCTCGTCGGAAGAGTTCGAAGGCAACCCGCTGGCCGATATGGCCGCCGCGGCGTCGCAAGAAGTCGAGCTGTCGCGTCAAGCTGGTCTGGCCGTCACCGGCGAGCACCGTGACTCGACCATCAGCCGGGCGACCTACGCGATCAACGCGGTGCAAGCCTCGCTGGCCAAGCGTTTGGCCGGCGGCATGGTGTTCCTGGCCTCGGTCGGTTCGGCCGGTCCGTTTATCGGTCTGTTCGGCACCGTTTACGGGATCATGACCTCGTTCATCAACATCGCGAACACCAACACGACCAACCTGGCCGTCGTCGCTCCCGGTATCGCCGAAGCGCTGCTCGCCACCGGTATCGGTCTGTTCGCCGCTATCCCGGCCGTTATCTTCTACAACTACTTCCAGACCCGCATCTCCGGCTACGGCACGCGTTCGGAAGGCTTCGTTGCTGAACTGTTGAACGCCATCTCGCGTCAGCTCGACAAAGGGGCGTAAGATCAATGGCCGCCAAACTCTCAGGCGGTGGGGGCGACAGGTTTAACGTCGAACAGAACAGCGAGATCAATGTAACGCCCTTCGTGGACGTCATGCTGGTTCTCCTGATCATCTTCATGGTGGCGGCTCCGCTCGCCTCTGTGTCGGTCGAAGTGAACCTGCCGCCGGCGGTCGCGATTCCATCGACCAGCCCGCCAAAGCCGGTGTACATTTCGATTAAGGCTTCTGGTCAGGTCTTCATTGGCGACAACCCGACAACGGTTGACGAAATGGGACAGGATATCACGAGGTCGATTGGCAGACGCGATCCAACCAAGGAGCGCATCTACATCCGAGCCGATGAGAAGACACGATACGGAGCTTTCATGGAGGTTATGAACACCCTCCAGGATAACGGCTTCTACAGTGTTGCTCTGATTGGCAAGGACGCGAATAGCTAGGGGTGGTGCATGGCTGAACAACAAACGCCTGAGCATCGCCACTACGATCCGCTCACCTCCGATGGACCGCGGCGCAAGAAGGGTGTTGGTACTTTTGGTATCGCCCTGATCGTCGTGGCTGGTTTTCACGGACTTCTGTTTGCGTATCTGGCGAAGCAGAAATTCGAGTCGGTGCTGAGGGAGTATTCGGACGACGCAGTGGACGTGGAGCTTCCGCCCCCGCCGCCGCCGCCGCCGCCGCCTCCTCCGCCGCCGCCTCCGACCAATGAGCCTCCGCCTCCGCCGGCAGTGGTCCAGCCGCGTCCGCCTATCGCGCCGCCGCCGGACATCGCGCCGCCGCCGCCGCTGCCGATCCCGCCCGTTGAAAAGCGGATTGAATCGACGGCGCCGCCGGTGATCTCCCCCGTACCGCCGGTTCCTACGAACCCGCCGGCCCGGGCCTCGGTGATCACCCGTCCTGACTGGGCCCGCAAGCCCAATGGGGACGACATGGCCCGGTACTACCCGGACCGTGCGCAACGGATGGAAGTCAACGGCAGGGCGACGATCTCCTGCTCGGTGACGGCCAAAGGGACGCTGGAAGGCTGCTCTGTGGTCTCCGAGAACCCTGCCGACTACGGTTTTGGCGATGCGGCTCTGAAGCTGTCGCGCCTCTTCCGGATGAAGCCGAAAACCCTCGATGGCGCGCCCATCGATGGCGGCGCCATCACGATCCCGATCGTCTTCCAGGTTCCGCGTTAGGACCTGGATCGACCGGAAAAGTCAGGAACGCCCTGGAGTTTACGCTCCGGGGCGTTTTCCTGTGCAAAGGGCGTGTTTCGATGCTTGATCCGGCTCGCGCGTCCGACTAAAGACACTCCCTCGCGATGCGCCGCCTTAGCTCAGTTGGTTAGAGCGCCGGTTTGTGGAACCGGAGGTCCTCAGTTCAAGCCTGAGAGGCGGTACCATCGTTAGAGACTAAAAAGGGCCCGGCGAAAGCCGGGCCCTTTTCGTTGCGCCGCTGTCGCGATCCTGTCGAGATCAGAGCCGTTCAATGATGATCGCCGGCGCCATGCCGCCGGCCGCGCACATGGTCACCAACCCACGCCTCAGGTCGCGGCGTTCCAGTTCGTCGAGCAGGGTGCCGATCAGGATGGAGCCCGTCGCGCCGATGGGGTGGCCCAGGGCCATGGCGCCGCCGTTCACATTGACCTTGTCGCGGTCCAGTTTGAGGTCGCGGATGAACTTCTCGGCCACGACCGCGAAGGCCTCATTGATCTCCCAAAGGTCGATGTCGTCGACCGTCAGTCCGGCCTTGGCCAGCACCTTGCGCGCCGCCGGAACCGGTGCGTTGAGCATCAGGGTCGGGCTGTCGCCCATATTGGCCATGGCCACCACCCGCGCCCGCGGCTTCAGGCCATGGGCCGCCGCATAGGCGGGGGAGGCCAGCAGCACCGCCGCAGCGCCATCGACGACGCCAGAGGAGTTGCCGGCATGGTGCACGTGATTGATCTTCAGATCCGGATAGACCTGGTTGATCAGGCCACCCAGGGTCATGCCGCTGTCGTCGATCGGCACGCCGGCCATCATCTCGAACGAGGCCTTCAGTTGCGACAGGCTCTCCAGCGTCGTCTGGGGACGGGGGAACTCTTCGCGGTCCAGCGCCACCGACCCGTCGTCACGGAGCACCGGCACCAGAGCGCGGTCGAACCGGCCCTCGCGGATAGCCTGGTCGGCCCGCTGCTGGCTGACCACGGCCAGTTCGTCGAGGGCCTGGCGCGAGATGCCTTCCAGGGTGGCGATCGCGTCGGCGCAGACGCCCTGGTGGGTCTGGGGGTGACGCGCTCGAAGTCGTTCATTGCCGGAATCGAGCAGGCCAATCGACGTGCGATCGGCGGTGGCGGCGGTGTAGGACATCATCTCGGTCCCGCCCGCGATCACCAGGTCTTCCATGCCCGACATGATCGAGGCGGCGGCGAGGCTCACGGTGGTGATCCCCGAGCCACAGAAGCGGTCCAGGGTCATGCCGCTGGCCTTGACGTCATAGCCCGCGTCCAGGGCCGCCATGCGGCCCAGATCGCCGCCCTGCTTGCCGCGCTGGGTGCTGGTGCCCCAGATGATGTCGTCGACCTGGGCGGTATTGATCCCGTTGCGATCGGCCAGGGCGCGCAGCACCGTGGCGGCCAGATGCTGGGGATGGAAATCGGCAAGCGCGCCCTTGCCGACCTTGCCTATGCCGCGCGGCGTGCGGCAGGCGTCGATGATGAGAGCTTCGGGCATTGAGCGTCCTCCAGACGTGTTCAACCAAGCGCGTCGAGGCGACTGGCGAACGGATCAGACGTCCGGCGACGTTGGGTCAGTCCAGAACCATTTTTACCGCGCTTGATCGCGTCTCATTGCCGCGCCTGCCCTTAACCCGCGAGACGTTTTTCGCGCTGGGCCCCGGCTCTAGAGCGGCGCACGGGAGCGGCCGCCACGCGGCGCGGCGTTGGTGTCGATTCGGGCGCGGGTCTTCAAGCCTGAACGGGTCAGTCGGATGTCGATGATCTTGTCGCCTAGCACGATGCTGTCGATGTCCAGACGGTCAACGCCGATCGGCAGGCGCGGATCGGCAAGCTGGATGCGACCCTTCCAGCCATTGATCGTGACGCCCAGGCACGCCTGCAGCATCATGAACACGGAACCGGCGGCCCAGGCCTGAGGCAGGCATGCCACCGGATAGGCCACCGGCGGCTCGCCGACGGCCCGCGAAAAGCCGCAAAACAGTTCGGGCAGGCGCATCTGGAAATGGGTCGCCGTTTCGAACAGTCCCGCCAGCATCCGGACGACGCCGTGCCGTTCGCCATAGCGCGCCATGCCCAGGACGCAGAGGCCCGTGTCATGCGGCCAGATCGAGCCGTTGTGGTAGGACATCGGATTGAAGCGCGGCTCGCCGACGGCCAAGGTTCTGAGACCCCAGCCTGCGTTGAAGGAGGAGCCCAGCAGGGTCTCGGTGACGCGCTGGGCGCGCTCCGGGCTGGGCAGGCCTGAAAAGAGCAGGTGGCCGGGATTGCTGCCCTTGACGCGACAAGGCTTGCCCGCGCCGTCGATGGCCATGGCGTAGAAACCTTGATCCTCCATCCAGAAGCGATCCTCGACAGTCTGGCGCAAGGTCCTGGCGCGCTTGCGCCAGCGCAAGGCGCTGGCGGCGTCGCCGCGACGCTTGGCCAGGTCGGCCATGCCCTTGAACGCGGCATAGGCGTAACCCTGCACCTCAACGACGGCGATCGGCCCGGTCGGAAACTTGCCATCGGCATGAAAGACGCTGTCTTCGCTGTCCTTCCAGTTCTGGTTCGACAGACCGCTCGCCGCGCCCCGCGCATAGTCGATCAGCCCGTCCCCGTCGCTGTCGCCGAACTGCTCGATCCAGTCGATCGCCTTGGTCAGGTTGGGCCAGAGGGCGTCGACAAAGGCCATATCGCCCGTGCGTTCGGCATAGGCGCAAGCCAAGCCGACAAACAGCGGTGTGGTGTCGACGCCGCCGTAGTAGCGGCCAAATGGAAGTTCACCCAGGGCGGTCATCTCGCCGCGGCGGGTTTCGTGCATGATCTTGCCCGGCTCGCTGTCCTGGAAGGCCGAGACTTCGAAAGCCTGATACTTGGCCAGATAGGCCAAAACCCCGCGCGCCAGATCAGGCTGGATCCACAACACCTGCCAGGCGGTGATGATGGCGTCGCGGCCAAACGGCGTCGAAAACCACGGGATACCGGCATAGGGGTAGGGGCCGGTATCGAGCTCGGTGGTCAGCAGGGCGAGGTCGGCGCGGGACTTCTGCAGCCATTCATTGAACAGCCGGCCAGAGCTGTGCAGCCGCGCGCCGCGCCGTATGCGCTGGCGCATGCTGAGCTTGGCCCGCGCCGCCGCGCTTCGCCAGCGCTCGCGGGTGGGCGGATGGGCCAGGGTCGGGCCGATCTCGATATACAGCTCGAAACAATCGTCTGCGGCCAGCATGAACAGGAAATCAGCCCGCGACGGCGACAGGCGTCCAGGCGGTTCGGAGAAGCTGATGACGCCGCTGCGCTCGACTTCGTCCAGGCCGGTATAGCTGAAGACAACCGAGCGCCCTTCCGCCACGGGGGTCTTGCGCACGCCGCGGGCGCCGCGCTTGCTGCCTCGCACCTCGAACATGTCGTTGAAGTCGGCCTCGAACTCCAGACTGACCGGCAGGATAACCAGGTCGCGACTGTAGTTCTTGAAGGTCATGCGCTCGTAGCAGCGCTGGTCCCAAAGGAAACGTTTGCGCTCCAGATGGATGGTTCCGTGCGGTGCGGCGGCGGCCCCCAAAAGCGGAAGGTTCTGGTTGGTGGCGTGGCAATTGAAGAAGACGTTGTCCTGCGACACCGACGAGCTCAGATGCGACGGCGCCTCGCCGCCCAGGGTCAACCTGAAGCGCGAGAGAACCCGGGTGTCGTCGCGGAAGAAACCGTCGCCGACGCCGCCGATATCGCCAAAGGCGTCGGCGACAAGAAAGGTGTCGTAGTCCTTCAGCGCGTAGAGCGGAGAGGGCGGGCGAGGTTCACCCGGCTTCTCAGGATCCGCCAGAGCGGCAGGAACAGGCGCGGCGTTGTCCATCATTTGCATTGCAGGGATCAGGCGCTCCGCGCGAGGTCTAGATCTGCAGGGTTCGTCTCGATCATCTGCTGGTAGATGCTCAGATAGCGTTGGGCCATGGCGGTGGCGGAGAACTTCAGATCGAACCTGTCGCGGATTGCGCGGCGGTTGAGGCTGGGCAGGCGGCCGATGGCCTCTGCGGCTTCGTCCTCGCTATTGACGATGAAGCCCGTCAGACCGTCTTCGATGACCTCCCGCACCGAGCCGCGATCATAGGCGATGACAGGCGCGCCGGCCGCCATGGCCTCGATCATCACCAGGCCGAAGGGTTCGGGCCAATCGATCGGGAACAGCAGGGCGTCTGCCCCTCCCAGGAACCGGGCCTTGTCCTGGTCGCCGATCTCTCCCACGAACTCGACCAGAGGATCCGACAACAGGGGTTCGACCACCTCGTGGAAGTAGGCGATGTCGGCCTGGTCGACCTTGGCGGCGATTTTCAGGCGGCGGCCGACCTTGCGCGCGATGGCGATGGCCCGCTCGGGACCTTTTTCCGGCGAGATGCGACCCAGGAAGGCCAGATAACCTTCGCCTTCGGGACGATGCACCCGGCTGTCGGCGTGGATGCCATGCAGCACTGTGCCGACCCAGTTGGCGTAGGGCAGGGGGCGGCGCTGGGAATCCGAGATCGAGATCAGGCCAAACTCCGGATAGCGGCGATAAAGGCCGGCCAGGTCCTTCAGGTCCAACCGGCCGTGCAGGGTGGTCAGGGTCTTGTCGGCCATGTCGGAGAACAGGCCGAAATGCAGCATGTCGGTGTGGAAATGGAGGATGTCGAAATCGTCAGCCCGATCCCGCACTTCCAGCAGCAGGGTCATGTGCGCCGCCAGGTCGGACTTCAAAGGGGCGGGGTCCAGCCGAATGGCCTGGTCCCTGACCGCAACCAGCTTGGCCTTGGTCTGGGCTTCGGCGCTGGCGAAAAGGGTGACGTCATGGCCCAGTTCAACGAGGGCGTCAGTCAGATGAGCGACAACGCGTTCTGTGCCGCCATAGAGCTTGGGGGGGACAGCCTCATAGAGGGGTGAGACCTGAGCGATACGCATGACCGGTTTGTCCCAAATCGGGCCCGGAAATCGGGCCCCGGACTCAAACCGCGCTCACGGGGTCCCGGTTCCGCGTTCTGGGAGGCTTTAAGTCGCGCATCAGGTCGTAGGCTCCGCCGAACCTCTCTAGGGTCAGCGACGTTGCGACTCTTGAACCTGTAAATCGCCGCGAGACCTTGCCGTAATGCCGCCTGACGTTCCCCCCGCGCCCCCTGTTGCCGTCGCTCCGATCTTGGTGACGGCGGCCCGCCTTCCGCCTTTGCGGGGAGAGGCCGCCTTCTCGATCGTACGGCTGACCCAGGCCGATCTGGCCGGCGCAACGCGGGTCGACGAGGTGCTGAGCCGGACGCCGGGCGTCTCGCTGTTTCGCCGCACCTCCAGCCTGTCAGCCAATCCGACGACCCAGGGAATCAGCCTGCGGGCCATTGCGCCCTCGGGCGCCGGCCGGACCCTGGTTCTACTGGATGGCGCGCCGTTGAATGACCCCTTCGGCGGCTGGGTGATCTGGTCGCAGTTGGCGCCCGAAGCCCTGGACGGCGCGGACATCGTGCGCGGCGCGGGCGCGGGCCCCTATGGCGCGGGCGCGCTGACGGGGGTCATCGCCCTGCGAGAACGCGATGAGGGCGCCGCCGCTGACCTCTCGATCGGGACGTTCGCCACGACGCGCGCCTCGGCCGCAGGGGGAACCCAGATCGGTCGCGCGCGGCTTTTCGCCAGCGGGGTCTATGAGCGCGGCGATGGCTACACCCCGGTGCGCGGCGCGGCGCGAGGCGCGGCGGATCAGCCGATCGATCTGGATACGCGCGCGGCCAGCCTGCGTCTCGACGCGCCCCTCGGCGACGCTGATCTGTCCCTGCGCGTGGGCGGCTATCGCGACGCGCGGGGGTCTGGCCTGGAGGGGGCCCGGTCCCAGGCGACGGGATCCTCGATCAGCGCCACCCTGGCCCGCTCCCCGACGGAGACGGGCCTGGGCTGGCGGCTGCAGGCCTGGCGGCGCGAGAGCGATCTCTCCAACACGTCCGCCGCCGTCGCTGCTGATCGCCAGACGACGACCCCGGCCAATGAACAGTACGCTACGCCCGCAACCGGCAAGGGGGTCAATGCGGCCCTGCGCTGGGCCTCGCCGAGGTTTGAGGGCGAGGTCGGTGTCGACGCCCGTTTCGCTGACGGCGAGGTGCGCGAGCATTTCCGCTACATGGCCAACGCCTTCACCCGCGATCGTCGCGCCGGCGGGGAAACCTCTGTGGCGGGCGCCTATGTTGAAGGCGCCTGGACGTCTGACCCGTGGTTGCTGACCGGGGGCTTGAGGCTGGATCGCTGGACGTCGAGCGGCGGGTTGCGGCTGGAGCGCGATCTCGCTTCGGGGGCGGTGCTGCTGGAGGATCGGCCGGTCGATCGCGATGGCCAGGTGGTGACCGGCCGGTTTGGCGCGCGCCGCGATCTTGGCGCCGGCCGCGCCCTGAGACTGGCGACCTATAGCGGCTTTCGGCCGCCCACGCTGAACGAGCTGCATCGACCCTTTCGCGTGGGCAATGACATCACCGAGGCCAACGCCGCCCTGCGGCCCGAGCGGCTCTTCGGAATCGAGACGGGCCTGTCCAGCCAGGGCGCAGCCCATCTCGTCGAGGCCACGATCTTCTGGAACCGCATCGAGGATCCGATCGCCAATGTCACGATCGGCGTTGGACCGGGGACTTTTCCGCGCGCCGGCTTCGTGCCGGCCGGGGGCGTATTGCGCGAACGGCGCAATACCGGAAGGATCAACGCCCGTGGTCTGGAGGCGCGCGCGACCCGCAAGCTGGGATCGACGGTCGACCTGCAACTGGCGGTGTCGGGCACGGACGCCCGCGTCGACGGCGGGACGTCGGCGCCCCAACTGACGGGGAAGCGCCCTGCGCAGGCGCCGATCTGGAGCGCGACCGCCGGCGCGCGATGGCGGGTCTCCGATCGCCTGAGTCTCGACGCCAATCTGACCTGGGAGAGCAAGCGGTTCGAGGATGACCTCAACAGCCGGGTGCTGGAGGCGGGCGTGACGGTTGCAACCCGCGTCGATTGGCGTCTGAGACGGGGGCTGACCGCCTATCTCGCCGCCGATAACCTGTTCAACGCGGAGGTCGCCGTCTCAAGCACAGCCACCGGCGTGGTGGGTTTCGCCAGCCCTCGAACGGCGCGACTCGGGCTGCGCATGGCGTTCGACTAAGGCGCCAGGACCGGCGCGGCAGGATCGGGTCAGCTCGGCTCGTCGTCGACCATGGCCCGAACAAGGTCGACAACCCGCCGGCGGACGCGTCGGTCATCAATCCGGGGAAACAGAGCGGCCAGTTCCAGGCCTTCGGGGGTCGAGACAAATTCGGTCATGCGCTGGGCGAAACCATCTTCGTTGCCGCCATCGGTCTCATCGAGGCCTTCGAAGAAATAGGAGACCGGCGCCTGCAGAAGGCGCGCGGCGTCGTACAGCTTCGACGCGCTGATTCTGTTCGCGCCGCGCTCGTACTTCTGAATTTGCTGGAACGTGATGCCCAAGGCGTCGGCCACTTGCGTCTGGCTCAGCCCCATGACTTTCCGCCGAATTCTCAGGCGAGCGCCGACGTACAAATCAACAGGGTGAGTCGGGTCGATGGCGGGCTTGTCATTCATGCCTAATCATTCCTTCCGGCAACGCGGACCATGCCTCCTTAAGGGAGAGCGGCGAAGCTGGACAAGCCAAGATAGCCCAAACATGACGTTATAGTCACCTTCGCGACGCCATGCTGCGTTAATGGGCGGCATACTGAAAAGCCCTCGCCCGACTTCCGTTCCTTAAGGGGCTTGACCTTTGGGGGCTCGGGAGGTGTTTGCGCCGCATGGGAACTTTGTCAGGCGTGCGCATCGCGGTGGCCGGCGCCGGCGCCTTCGGCTCGGCGACCGCTCTGGCTCTGGCGCGCGCCGGCTTGTCGGTGACGGTCTTCGACCCCGCAGCGCCCGGGGACAACGCCTCTGGCGTTGCGGCCGGCATGCTGGCCCCGGCCAGTGAAGCCCTTTTCGACCCGATTTCAGCGCCCCATCTGCCCCTGCTGCGACGAGCGCGCGATCTCTGGCCGGCCTTTGTCGAGGGGCTGGCTATCGAGATCCTGAAGGATGGCGTTCGCATTGAGGGGGACGGGGGCTGGCTGGCCGAGATCGAGGCGCGGTGGCGCGCCCTGGGGCAGTCCGGGGGGCGCGATCCGGATGGGGCCATCGTCCTGGGCGAGGACTGGCGCCTGGACGCCCGCGACAGCCTGGCGCGACTGCGCAAGGCGGCGGTCGGACTGGGCGTGCGCTTCGAAACGGTCTCGGTCGAGGACTTCCGCCCTGGCGCCCTGACCCTGTCTGACGGCCGGAGCGAGCCATTCGACGATCTGGTGGTCGCCACGGGAGCTGGGGCGCGGGAAGGCGCGCTGGCGCCGGAAACGGCCGCCCTGACGCCGATCAAGGGCCAGATCCTGCGTCTGGATCGCGGCGAGGTCGCCGGACCCGTGGTGCGCGGCGCCGGCGTCTATCTCTGCCCGGGCGCCTCGCCGGCAGTGGGGGCGACGATGGAACCGGGCCGGGACGACCTGCGCCCGGAACCCGACAAGACGGCGCCCCTGTTGAAGGCGGCGACGGCCTTGCGGCCTGAACTGGCTGCGGCGGCGTCCAGGATCGAGGTCGGCGTGCGCGCCTCGACGGCCGATGGGCTGCCGCTGGTCGGCTGGAGCGCCCGGCCCGGCGTGATGCTGGCGGTCGGCGCGCGACGTAACGGCTGGCTATTGGCTCCGCTTGTGGCGGATATGGTTGCGGCTTATCTGACGGACAAGGACCCGGGCCCGGACGCGGCGCGCCTCGACGCGCGCCGCTTCGATCGAGAGCCCGAGGCATAACAGGCGCAGGGGAACACAGATGTCGGGATTTTGGCTGACCGAGGAACAGGAAGCGATCCGCGAGGGCGTGACCAAGCTTTGCGCGGGCTTCGACGATGACTACTGGCGCCGCACCGATGAGACGGGGATCTTCCCCGAAGAGTTTGTCGCCGCCATCGCCGAGGGCGGCTGGCTGGGTGTGGCCATGCCGGAGTCGGTCGGCGGCGCGGGCCTGGGTCTTACCGAAGCGGCTGTGATGATGCAGGCCGTGGCGCAGTCGGGCGCGGGCTTTTCCGGCGCCTCGGCCATCCACCTGAACATCTTTGGCCCGATGCCGATCGTGAAATTCGGCACCGACGCGCAGCGCGCCAGGCACCTGCCGCGCCTGATCTCGGGCGAGGACAAGATGTGTTTCGCGGTGACCGAGCCCAATTCGGGCCTGGACACCTCCAGCCTCGAGACCCGGGCCGAGAAGGTCGATGGCGGCTATCGGCTGAATGGCCGCAAGATCTGGACGACCGGCGCCCAGCGCGCCAACAAGATCCTGATCATCGCCCGGACCACGCCCAAGGATCAGTGCGCCAAGCCGACCCAGGGTCTGAGCCTGTTCTATACCGATCGCGAAAAGATCGAGGCCAAGCCGATCCCGAAGATGGGCCGCAAGGCCGTCGAATGTAACATGCTCTTCATCGAGGACCTGTTCGTGCCGGCCGACGATCTGGTCGGCGAGGAGGGCAAGGGCTTTGCCTATCTGCTGCACGGCCTGAACCCCGAACGGGTGCTGTTCGCTGTCGAGGCCATCGGTCTGGGCCGCGCGGCCCTGGCCAAGGCCACGACCTACGCCAAGGAACGCGTGGTGTTCGGCCGGCCGATCGGTCAGAACCAGGGCGTGGCCCACCCCCTGGCGCGGTCTTGGGCCGAGCTGGAGGCCGCCAACCTCCTGGCCTTCAAGGCGGCGGCCCTCTACGACCTGGGCCAGGATTGCGGGGCTGAAGCCAACGCCTCGAAATATCTGGGCGCCGAAGCTGGCTTTACTGCCTGCGAAAATGCGGTGCTGGCCCATGGCGGCATGGGCTACGCCAAGGAATACGACGTCGAGCGCTATTTCCGCGAGGCGATGATCGCCCGCATCGCGCCGATCAGCCGCGAGATGATCCTCAACTTCATCGCCGAACGCGTTCTGGGTCTGCCCAAGAGTTACTGAAGAAGGGCCGGGTCCCGTGGCGGGGCCCGGCCAGCGCTTCAAGTCCAGCCTGAGCGAAGGAGAGCCGACTACAGGCTAAAGCGGATCGGAATGCGCACCGTCGCGCCATCTATGGCCTGACCGTTTTCGGTTTGCGGACTCATGCGGAAGAAGCGCGACAGCTTCAGGGCGGCGTCGCCAAAGCCTTCGCCCAGCGGCGCCTCATCCACGATCATGCAGTTGCGCACCGAGCCATTGACCGCCACCGCGCAGCTTATCGTGGCGCTGCCGCTGATCCCCCGGCGCACCGCGCCATCGGGATAGTAGCGCGCCATGTCATCGCCCGAGGGTTTGCGCAGCCAGTTGGCGTGGGTGATCACCTTGGCTGTGGGCCGGGCCGGGGGACCGAAGAACGGCGGATCGGCGGTGAGGGTCTGGGCGGTGGGCAGCCCCGTCTGCGCGGGTGTTTCAGGCGGCGCGATCGGCAGGATCTCGGGGGGCGTGAAGGGTGTCGACACCGGCGGATGCAGCGGGATGGGGTTGGAGGGCGGCCGTTCCGACGCTTGTGGCGGCGGCGGCGGCGGAGGCGGCTCCACCCACGGGTTTTCGAGAGTGATTACAGGCTCATCGTGTGCGACGGCCAAGGGGGTGACGTAGGTCGTGTAGGCCAGATAGGCGATCAGCGCGACATGGATGGCCGCCGAGGCGCCGAGCGCCCCGGCAAGGACCCGCGAGAGTTTGCGGGGCGCGGCTTTCAGCCCTGGAAGGCCCAGGTTTTGGGGATTGAGCGCGATGGCCATGATGATCTCCCTTCTCACAATTACGTTTGTAAGTTCAGAGCATCACGAGCATTGCCGCTTGTAAATTGACAATCGTAATCTATCGACGATAATTTGTACGCCTGTAATTTCATCTGTGGGGGCGGGTGCGACATGTTGAGCCTGGGCAGCCCCGCGCGAGTGCGATTAAGACCTGGTTAACCATGATCGTTCAGGCATGTGGGCATGGCCGTTCAATCCATCCGCAGCGTCGTCGAGTCGGCGATCCAGCGCGCGTCCAACGCGACGGGGGTCGATTTCACGTTTCTGATGGGCACGGCCAAGCGTGAGAGCGGCTATAATCCGTCGGCCCAGGCGAGAACCTCTTCGGCCTCGGGCCTGTTCCAGTTCGTCGACCAGACGTGGCTGGGGACGCTGAAGAAGCACGGCGCCAAGTACGGCTACGCCCGCTATGCCGATCTGATCTCTCAAGGGGCTGACGGTCGCTTTCACGTCCAGGGCGATGAAGCGCGCAAGGCGGTTCTGGCCCTGAAGATGGATCCTCACGCGTCATCCCTGATGGCCGGCGAGCTGGCCTCCGATCATGCCTCCTATCTGCGGGGCAGGGTGGGGAGGGCCCCAACCTCAGGCGAACTCTACGCCGCCCACTTTCTGGGTCCGCAGGGCTCGGCGCGCCTGATCGAGGCCGCCAATAAAACGCCGGGCGCCAGCGCCGCCGCGATGTTTCCCGACGCCGCCCAGGCTAATCGCTCGATCTTCTATCGTGGCGGCCGTGCGGCCACCGTCGGTGAGGTCTATGCCAATCTCACCAAGACCGGCGGCGCCAGCCGGGCGATGGAGCCGTCCCGGGGCGCGGACGTTGATCAAGGCTTCATTCAGTACGCCAGCGGCCGTCGCCTGGAGCGCCTGCACCAACAGGAAGCCGTGGTCGAACTGATCCTGCGCGGCTCGCAGGACGCCGACAGCACGTTCGGTTCAAGGGGGGGCTCAGGCGCGGGTTCGGGTCAGCGCCTGGCCAGTTCCATGTTCTCCAGCGAAATGCTGCGCGTCCTGGCCGAGGCCAAGGACGGCAAGATCAACCGCTAAAGCACCGTGCCGGAAAGTGGACGCGGGTTTTCCGCAAAAACGATGCGAAAACAAAAACCTAGAGCAACGCGCGTAGGTCCGATTTCACCCGCCTTGCTCTGGGGCCGTCAGGGTCGCAATGCGATCCTCAGACCAGCCCAACTCCCGGAACACCGCCGCCGTGTCTGCGCCAAGCCTTGGCGCAGGGCCGCGCGGGCCGTCCTGCGCGCCGGGAAACCGCGCCGGGGCTGCGGGCGCCTTGAAGGTCCCACCCTCGCCGTCGGGGGTGTCGACGAAGCAACCGGCCGCTTCGGCCTGTGGATCCCCCACAAGGTCGCGCGGGGTTTGGTAGGGCGCCCAGGTCAGGTCACCCGCGTCCAGGGCCTCGGCGACATCGTCATAGTCCATGGCGCCGAAGCCGGCGTCGAGCAGGTCGACCAGGGCGGCAGTGTGCTCGCGCCGCGACTTGGCCGAGGTGAAACGCGGATCGTCGACCAGTTCGGGCTTGCCGGCGGCGGCGGCGATGCGCGCCCAGTCGGTCGCGCCCTGTCGGGGCAACAGGCAGATCCAGCGACCGTCCCGGGTCTTGAAGAAATTGGCCAGGGGCTGGATCGCCTCGCGCCGACCACGGGTGGAGGCCAGTTTTCCAAACCGCAGCTGGATGGCCATGTCCGCGCCGATGGCATAGACGCCCGAGCGCAGCAGCGAGGTCTCGACCAGGCGTCCGACGCCGGTGGTCTGGCGCTCAAACACCGCCGCCAGGATCGCCGAGACGGTGGCCAGCGAGGTCACGTGGTCGCCCATCCCGGTGCGGATCGGGAAGGGCTCGGCCCCCTTCGGCGCGGTGATCGATCCCACGCCGGCCCGCGACCAGAAGGCGGCGACGTCCATGCCGGCCTTGTCGGCGTCGGGGCCCTGGAGGCCGTAGCCCGTGAGGCTGCAATAGATCAGGCGCGGATTGAGCGCTCTCAGCGTCTCGTGGTCCACGCCTGCGCGGGCCAGGGCGCCGGGGCGGACATTGGTCAGGAAGACATCAGCGGTGGCCGCCAGGGCCTTCAGCGCTTCGCGACCGACGTCGGAGCGGATGTCGAGGACCACGGCCCGCTTGCCCCGGTTGTCGAGCTCGAAGACCGGGTTGGCGTCCTGCTGTGAGGCGATGGTGTCGAAGAACCGCCGCATCGGATCGCCTTCGGGGGACTCCACCTTGATCACGTCGGCGCCCCAGTCGGCCATGATCCCGGCGGCGCCCGGCGCGGCGATATAGGTGGCCAGCTCAACGACCCGGAGACCTTCCAGCATCGCATCCTCCCGCATTCTTCTTGTTGCGCGGAGTGTGGGCGAAGTGGGGCGCCGTTGAAAGGCTTACCCTGGGGGAGGCTGAGGTCGAGTAGTCAGGCGGCCGCCCGGCCGGAGGCGGTCAGGCGACCCAGGGCCGACGCGTCGGCCACGGCGCGCGCGACGCCGGCTACCGACACGGGCTTGCGCAGAACGATGTCGACGCCGGCGTCCATGCATTCCCGGGCTTCTTCGGCGTCGCCGTCGATCACGGCGATGATCGGCATGTTGCGGTTATTGCCTTCCAGCGCCCGCACGGCGGCGGCCGCGCCGGGGCCATCCAGGATCGGCATGCGGCCGTCCAGCATCAGCAGGTCGAACTCGGCGATCCGGGCCAGATCCGCGGCCCGCCGGCCGTTCTGGGCGTGGACAACCTGATGGCCCAGTTGTTCCAGGATGGCGCGCAGCATGGCGGCGTTGAGGGCGTCGTCTTCGGCGATCAGAACCCGCAAGCTCCGCGGCGCGCTCGGCGGCTCGGCCCCCTGGGCGGCGTCTTCGGCGGTTTCCGGCTCGCAGGTCAGGGTTTCATCGAACGGCAGGGTGAGGGTGAAGCAACTGCCCACGCCGACCGCACTGCTGGCTTCGATCGCCCCGCCCATCAGATGGGCCAGTTGCCGTGACAGCGACAGGCCAAGGCCTGCCCCATTGACGCCCGCTCCCGTGCGCTCCACCCGGCGGAAGGGCTCAAAGGCCTGATCGAGTTCGTCGGCGGAGAGACCCGGACCGGTGTCGGCGACCTCGATGGCCACCACGTCGCCACGACGCTCCACGCGAACTTCGATACGGCCACGGACAGTGTATTTTACCGCGTTGCCCAGCAGGTTCGCGACGATCTGGCGGGTTCGCATGGCGTCCGCCAGCACCGCCCCGGCGGCGCGACCTTCCAGCATGGGGTCGACGTGAACAGTCAGTTCCAGGCCCTTGGCGATGGCGTGCGGGCGCTCCAGCAAGGCGAGGTCGCGCAACAGGCGGACGGGCTCGAACGGCAGGGTGTCGACGGCGAGACGGCCAGACTCCGCGATCTCGGAGTCCAGCGTGGCGTTCAGAACCGCGATCAGGTCGTGGGCGGCGTCGAGCGCGGCGTTCAGTTGTTCCCGGGACGGCGCAGCTCGGCCGCCCTTGCCGGCGGCGGCGGCCAGGACGTGGGTCACGCCGGTCAGGCCGTTGCGGATCTCGTGGCTGAGGGTGGCGACAATGTCGGATTTCGATCGCGCGGTGCGTTCGGCCGCGTCAAGGACGGCGAGACGTTCCTCGATCAGCTGATCATGCGCCTCCGCCAGGGCGTGCTGCCGCCGGATCATGCGATTGAGCACCAGGGCCAGGGCCAGGGCCAGGGCGACCGCGCCCCAAGCCATCACGCCGGCGTGCCGGCTCTCTTCGCGCGAGAACAGGGCGATCAGCGGCCCCGCGGCGGCGATCGGGGACGTCACCAGCAAAGCCGGAAGCGAGGTGGCGGAGAAGAAGATGCACATCACCCCGGCCGCCGTGGCCAACAACAACAGGGTTTCCCGCACCGGCCCCGCGGCGTTGGCGAAGATCGACAGTTGGATGACGGTGACCGCCCATAACAGCCCACCCAGGAGCTGAACCCGGGCGCGTCGGTTAAGGTCTTGCGCTGTTTCGCCGCGCAGCCAACTGACGGCGGCGTAGAAGGCCCCCCAGTTGATGGCGAAAACGGCCAGACTGGCGACGATCCAGAGTGCGTTGTCGGCGAACGATCCCACCCAGATAAAGATCGGCAGACTGACCGCGAAAACCCCAAGCGCGTAAGGCAACAGCGCGGTTTGGGCGTCGAGCGCCATAGCGAGGTTCGCGCCGCGGGTCAGAGACTCAGATTGACGGCGCTCAGCGAACAAGGGTCGCATTCCTCAGCTGTTGAGGGGGCAATCTAGAGCATCACGGTTTTCGCCAGGTTACGGGGTATCGTTAATCCACAGGTTTGCGGCTCAAACAATCATTAAGCCTAACAGGAGATGATAGAGGCTGACTCGACTTCCTCTGGTTCGGCGAACCTCCATGGCCACCACCCGCGCAGCCCTGACCAACAACGATATTCGGATGCTCGTGAAGGGCGCGACAGCGGACGAGCGCGCCCTGGCCGCGCACAAGCTGTGTCGGACCATTGACCGTGCTGAGCTGGCCGATGACGAACGCCAGGTCGCGCACGACATCCTCCGGGTGATGGCCACCGACGCGGCCGAACTGGTGCGTCGCGCCATGGCCGTGACGCTGAAGAACTCGCCCAGCCTGCCGCCCGATGTCGCCAACCGCCTGGCGCGTGACATCGAGAGCATCTCGCTGCCCATCATCACCTTCTCCCCGGTGTTCAGCGACAACGACCTGGCCGAGATCGTGCGTATGGGCGGCGCGGCGCGGCAGATGGCCGTCGCCAGACGTCCCAAGCTTTCCACCCGGGTCACCGCTGTTCTGGTCGAGTCGGGAACGGAAGAAGCCGTGGCGGTGGCCTGCGCCAACGACAACGCCCGGTTCTCCGACCTCGCCCTGCAAAAGGCGTTGGATCGGTTCTCGAAGTCCGAGCAGGTCCTGCAGGCCGTCGCCTATCGCTCGGCCCTGCCTTTGGCGGTGACCGAGCGCCTGATCGACATGGTCGGCGACCAGCTGCGTGACCACATTCTCAGCCATCACGCCCTGTCGCCCGAGCGGGTGCTGGAACTGGTGGTCGGCGCCAAGGAGCGGGCGACGATCGATCTGGTCGACCAGGCCGGCCGAACCGCCGATCCCAAGGCCTTCGTCGCGCACCTCAATCGTGTCGATCGGCTGACCCCATCGCTGCTGCTGCGGGCCCTGGCCCACGGCCATATGAGCTTCTTTGAGTGGGCCGTCGCCGAATTGGCGGGTGTGCCGCATCACCGCACCTGGCTGATGATCCATGACGCCGGGCCCCTGGGGCTGAAGGCGATCTGCGAGCGCGCCGGTCTGCCGACCCGACTGTATGCGGCCTATCGCGTCGGGGTCGACGCCTTCCACGCCATGGAGTTCGACGGGCGGCCGCAGGATCGCGGACGCTTTCAGGAGCACATGATCCAGCGCTTCCTGACCTCGCCCCAATCGATCTCGCGGGAGGATTCGGACTACCTTCTCGAGCGCATCGATCACCTGGCGCGCCAGAACCAGGCCGCCACGGGCTGAGCATCAGCGCCCTGAGGTGAACGCTTGTTCGAATCTTGTCTGGGCAAGGTCGCGGAACCGGGTCAATCTCACGCGATGTCAGAGTCTTCTCACGATTTGATCCGTCCGGCGGCCACCGTACTGCTGCTTCGAGACGTTCCGGCTTTCGAAGTGCTGATGGTCAAGCGGCACCATCAGATCGACTTCGCGGCCGGCGCGCTGGTGTTTCCGGGCGGCAAGAGCCATGGCGGCGATGAAGATCCGCGCTGGCGCGATCTGGCGACCGGATGGGAAGCGGTGGGGGAGGATGGCGCGGCCCTGCGCATCGCCGCCATTCGTGAAGCCTATGAGGAGGCAGGGGTCCTGCTTGCGCGGGACTCTGGCGGCGCCTTCTATCAGGGCGAGGCCGCCGTCGAGATCCGGGCCGCCGTGGCGGAGGATCGTTTGCCGTTCATCGATGTGGTGGAAGAGCTTGGCCTGAAGCTGGACCTGGCGGCTCTGACGATCTTCGCGCGCTGGATCACGCCCAAGCTGATGCCCAAGCGTTTCGACACCTGGTTCTACGCCGCCCATGCGCCGAGCGCGCAGCAGGCGATCTGCGACGGACATGAGGCGGTGGACGCCGAATGGATCGCGCCGGCGGAAGCGCTGACGATGGCCGCGGCCGGGATGCGGAAGGTGATCTTTCCGACCCGGATGAATCTGCAGTTGCTGGCTGAAAGCGCCAGTCCCGCCGAGGCGATCGCACGATCCCTGGCCCGCCCCCTGATCGCGGTGGAGCCCTGGGTTGAGGGCGTGGGGCTGAGGATTCAGCCACACGCCGGCTATGGCGACGTCATCGAACCGCTTTCGGCGCTCTAACCCCTCGGCCCATCGCCCACGCGTCCCTACTTGGCGAGGCCTTCGCCTGCCGCGCTGACCCAGGCGGTGACCTGGGCCAGGGTCTGGCTCGTCGCCTCGTCATAGGCCTCGACAATGGGGCCCACACGATTGGAAGAGGCCTTGACGCGCGCTTCGAAGATCCGGTCCCCCACCAGAGCCCGATCATGGCTGCGGTTGGTCACCGCGCGGACCTGGACAAACACTTCGGGCGCCGCCTTGGGGCCGTTGACGTAGTCGACTTCGAACGAGCGGACTTCCAGGCGAAGCATCATATCCGCCTTGGCCACTTCGCCGCGACCGATCAGGCGGGCGCGACCGGAGTCCGCTTCGAAGGCGCGGGCGACGGCTTCATCGAACAGGATGCTGGCGGGCGACACCCAACGCGCTCCGGCGATGTAGGCGGCCTCGCCGCGCGTGAAGGTGAGCATGCCATCTCCGGCCGCGGCGCGGGTGAAGATCGTTGCCGTCTTGAACACACCAAACGGTGCGCCGGGCGCTCCCTCGGCTGAGGCGGGCGGGTTGGCGCCAAAGCGATAGAGGCCGACGGGATCGGTCTTGGGGAGCAGGCTCACGCAGCCAACCAGAGCGATAGAGGCCGTCGCGACAGCGAGGAGGCGCGGAATAAGGCGGAGCGACTTCACGGCTTGACCTCCAGTTGCTTGGCGGGCGGCTTGCCGATCACGCCACGCGGGTTTTGTTCGACGTCGCTGACCAGACGATCCAGAGATTCAGCTGCGGATTGCAGGGTGACGATGGCCGCCGAAAGCTGCGGCAGGCCCGTGCTGGCGAAGTCGGTCGTCGGGCCTTCAAGCTTCGAAATCATACCGCGCGCATCCTTGGCGGCGGCCTTCATCTCCGACGCGGCGTCCGCGAGCTCACTGAGGGAGCGCTTGCCGTCGCCGTTGACGAGGTTCTCGGTCGACTTGGAAAGCTCGGCGATCGATTGGGCCGTGGCGTCGACACTCTGCAGAGCCTTTTGGGCGTCGGCGATGATCGCCTTGCGTTCACGCGCCTCGGCGGTGATCGCCTGGACGTCGCTGAGCGCGGCGCTGAAGGTCTTGACGTTGTCATCGGACAGAACGCGATTGATCCGGTCCAGGGCTTCGATGGTGCGGGTCAGCACGGTGCCACCGCCCTCCAGCAGATCAGACAATGCGCTGCGCTGGCTGCGGATCACCGGGATATTGCCGCTTTTCACGGTTTCCTTCAGCAGCGGCTTGGCGGGCGAGCCGGCGGTGATCTGGACATAGTTCACGCCGGTGATGCCCTGCGGCTCCAGCGTGGCGAAGCTATCGGTCTTGATCGGGACGTCCGAGGTGACTCTGGCTCTCGCGATGACCCGATTGGGATCACTCTTGTCGAGCGCGATCTTGGTGACCTCGCCGACCTTGATGCCGTTGAAATGGACTTCACCACCTTCAGACAGGCCACGGACGGGACCCACGAACAGGATGTCGTAGACATCATATTCCTGATTGAAGCTGAGTTTGGCCAGCCAGATCGCGAAAACCACCAGTCCCATGAACAGGGCCAAGGTGACCGCGCCGACCAGGGCGTAGTTGGCGTTTCTTTCCATCAGGTGGTCCTTGCCGCAATCGTCTGGGTCGAAGTCGTCATGCTGCTCGCCGCGCGACCGCGCGGTCCCAGGAAATATTCTTTTATCCATGGATGATCGGTCATCCACGGCTGGTCGGGACTCTCGAGTTCCCGCACCGGCGCCACAGCCACCACCTTCTTGTCGGCGATGACAGCGACGCGGTCAGTGATTGCATACAGGCTGTCGAGGTCGTGGGTGATCATGAACACCGTCAGATCCAGGCTGTCGGACAGGTCCTTGATCAGCTCGTCAAAGTCCGCCGCGCCGATGGGATCAAGACCCGCTGTGGGCTCGTCCAGGAACAGCAGTTCCGGATCGAGCGCCAGGGCGCGGGCCAGGGCGGCGCGCTTGCGCATCCCACCGGAAAGCTCGGCCGGCTTCAGGGTCGCGGCGCGGGCCGGCAGGCCGGAGAGTGCGATTTTCAGATCGGCCAGTTCCTCGACCTCCCGCTTGGGCAATCGGGTGTGCTCGAAAAGAGGCGCTGAGACGTTCTCGCGCACGGTCAGGTTCGAGAACAGCGCGCCCTGCTGGAACAGAACGCCCCAGCGGCGTTCGACCGAGGACCAGCGCCGGCGATCCGCCGTGCGCATGTCATGGCCAAACAGTTTCACGGTCCCGCCGTCGGGCGCTTTCAGGCCGATGATGGTGTTGAGCAAGACCGACTTGCCCGAGCCTGAGCCGCCGACAACCCCCAGCACCTCGCCCCGCCGGACCGTCAGGTCCAGGCCGTCATGAACCACCGTTTCGCCAAATCGCGACACCAGGCCCTTGACCTCGATCGGGTGGGCCTGGTCGTTCGGCTGGGACGCGATCTGCTCGGTCTGCGGGCGGGTCATATGTCGAGCTTCATATAGAGCAGCGCGAAGATCGCATCGATCAGGATGATCGCGAAGATGGCGTGGACTACGGCGGCGGTCACCCTGCGACCCAGAGACTCTACGTCGTTGCCGACTTCCATGCCCTGGCGGCAGCCAATGGCCGCGATCACCGCCGCCATCACCGGAGCCTTGGACATCCCAATCCAGAAATGGGTGACCCCGACATTCTCAACGATCCGCTGCAGGAAGAACCCCGGCGACAGGTCCAGCACGAACCAGACCACGACCATGCCTCCGGCCAAACCCGCCAGGGTGGCGATGAAGGTGAGCAACGGGATTGTCAGTAGCAGTGCGGCGAACCGCGGCAGGACCAGCGCTTCATAGGGATCCACGCCCATCACCTGCATGGCGTCGATTTCCTGGTTCATTTTCATCGAGCCCAGTTCCGCCGCGAAACTCGACGCCGACCGGCCGGCCAGCAGGATGGCGGTGATGAGAATGTTGAACTCGCGCAGCACCGAGATGCCGATCAGCTCGACAGAATAGACCTGGGCGCCGAAGTCTATCAGCATATTGGCGCCGAGCAGCGCCACCACGGCGCCGATAAAGAAGGTCGTGGTGATGACGATCGGTATGGCGTCGAGGCCTGCGCGTTCGGCGAGCGAGACGATCGGGGCCCAGCGGATGCGACGGGGGTCAATGATGCAGCGCCCGATGGCCGTCAGCAGATGACCCAAAAACACCAGGGTGCCGTAGCCGTCATCGGCCAGACCGAACATGCCGCGGCCGATGCGCTCGAGCAGCGCCTGGACGCCATGCGGGCGGGCCGCAACTTCCGGCTCGACCTGGATCGCATTACCCACCAGTTCGAGCAGGCGAAGGATATCCTTGCGGGCCTTGATGGCTCCGGCCGACTTGCGGCCGTCGGCGGCCTTGATGATGGCGAAGGCGCCGGCTGTATCGCAACGGTTGACCTGATCCAGGTTGAGGCTGACGCCATCGGATCCCATCAGGGCGTCCGCCAGCCGGGCGCCGGCGTCGAACAGACCGCGCGCGGTCCAGTCTCCCGACAAGGCTACGGTTTTGCGCCCGTCCGTCTCGTCGAAAGTGAAGTCGGCTGGAACGGCCATGGAATCGTATGGGTCCTTGTCAGAGCGCTCAAGCCTAGCAAAGGACCTGACCAGCCCCAAACGCGCCAAGGCGCAGCTTGTTGCGAGACTTCAGATAGGTGCGGTCATCTTCCTGCGCTAGCCACCCTCTGACCGCTTTTGTGGCCGGTCAATTTTGCGCTCTGAAAGCAGCGACAATCCGCGCGGACAGGATGTGCCGCCGTTTCAATCTTGGTTAACGAATTGCGCCCAGACGTGTCGTCGTAGGTTTTCTACGACTCGGAGTCGACGGCATGAGTGCGAACCCCAAGCTTGATAGTCGCATGTCGTTCATGCGGTTCAACGAGCGAGACCGGACCGCGCTGCGGGCCCTGAAGCCCGTCATTGACGCCGAGATTTCCGCCGCGCTGGGACATTTCTACGGTCAGGTTCGCGCCTTTCCGGAAACACGCGGGAAGTTCCGCGACGAGACCCATATCGCCGCCGCCGAGCGCGCCCAGGCCAATCATTGGCGTCGTATTTCGACGGCTGACTACGGCGCTGACTATGTTGGTGACGTCGAACGCATTGGTCGGGCCCATGCGGACGTTGGCCTTGAGCCCCGCTGGTACATCGGCGGCTACGCCGTCGTCGCCGAAGAGCTGGTCCGCGCGGTGATCGCCAAGCGCGCCAAGGGTCTGTTCTCCAGCATAAAATCCGACAACGACCTGGCTGATGGCCTCGTGGCGCTCAACAAGGCCGCGTTCCTTGATATGGAATTGGCGATCTCCAGCTATCTGAGCAAGTTGGAGGAAGAGCGTCTGGCGCTGCAAGAGGAGCGCGAGGCTGCTGAACGGCGCCAGGCCCAGGCCATGAAAGCGGTCGGCGAAGCCTTGGCCCGGCTCGCCGCCGGCGACCTGTCCACGCGCGTCGACGACACCCTGGCGCCGGAATTCCAGTCCCTGAAAGTCGATTTCGACAAGGCCGCCATCGCTCTGGGCGATGCCATGCGCGGCGTGGAACACGCCACCGGCGGCATTCGCACGGGCGTCGACGACATCGCCCGCAACGCCGATGATCTGGCCCGCCGCACGGAACAGCAGGCCGCGACTCTGGAGCAGACTGCCGCCGCCGTCGACGAGCTGACCGCGACCGTCAACAAGACCGCCCAAAGCGCTCGCGAGGTTTCCGCTCGCGTCGGCGAAGCCAGCGCCGAGGCTGAGCGTTCCGGCGCGGTGGTGAGCCGGGCTGCGGAGGCGATGACCAAGATTGAGGGATCCTCCAATCAGGTCTCCCAGATCCTGGGCGTGATCGATGAGATCGCCTTCCAGACCAATCTCCTCGCCCTGAATGCGGGCGTGGAAGCCGCGCGCGCAGGCGACGCGGGACGCGGCTTCGCGGTCGTGGCGCAGGAAGTTCGGGCCCTGGCCCAGCGCTCGGCCGACGCCGCCAAGGAGATCAAGACCCTGATCGCCGAATCCAGCCGCCAGGTGGGGGAGGGCGTCGATCTGGTCGGTCAAACCGGCGCCGCCCTTCGCGGAATTGTCGAGAAGGTCGGCGGCATCGACAGCCTGATCAACGAGATCGCCGCCTCGGCCAACCAGCAGGCTACGGCCTTGGGGCAAGTCAACACAGCGGTCAATCAGCTCGACCAGGTCACTCAGCGCAACGCGGCGATGGTGCAGCAGTCCAGCGAGTCCACCCAATCCCTTCGCGTTGAGACGGCCGACCTGGCCAATCGCATCGGCGCCTTCCGGGTCGGCGCTGCGGTCCAGATCACGGCGGAACCGTCGGAGAATCCGGTTCACGCAGCCCGGGCCCGGGTCGCGGCCTTCGCCCGGCCGGGGCGCTGATCTAGAGGGTTGGCGGCGGGGCCGTGGAGGTCCGGTGAATGAGTTCGAAGGGCAGCAGTTCGTCCACGAACTGTTCTGTTGACGCAGAGCCCTTGATCGCGCCGGAGATCAGCAGCCGCGTTGCGAGCGAAGCCATCTCCACCACCGGCTGGCGCACCGTCGTCAATTGCGGGCGGCTGAAGCGCGCGCTGGGACTGTCGTCGAAACCGGCGACGGAAAGGTCGCCAGGCACGGAGACGCCGGCTTCGGCCGCTGCGGCCAGGCAGCCCAGCGCCATGTCGTCATTGCTGGCGAAGATGGCCGTGGGCCGTTCGGGCAAGGCCAGCAGGACCTTGGCCTCTTCCAGGCCCGACTGGAACGTGAAGTCGCCCTGTCGGACCCAGTCGTCCGACACCGGCAGGTTCAGCCCCTTCATGGCGTCCAGATAGCCCGCCCGCCGCGCTTGGCTGGCGCCGTAGCGCGGTTCCCCAACGATGAAGCCGATCCTGCGATGGCCCAGGCTGGCCAGGTGTTCGGTCACCTCCCGGGCAGCGGCGAAGTCGTCCATGTGCACGCGCGGGCCAAGGCCGTCTGCGCGTTCAGGCCCCAGGCGTACAAAGGGCGTATTGGCCTTGTCGAGGAGCTCCAGAACGATCTCGTTGTCCGAGCTGGGCGGGGTGAGGATCACGCCGTCGGGCTTGAGGGCGGCGAGCAGGGCGCCGACCTCCTGACGGATCCTGGGCGCGTCGTGATCGATCAATTCGATCAGCAAGTGATAGCCGGCGTCCCGGCACTGCAGGGTGGCGCCCAGCTGGATCCGGCTGAGATAGTCGGCGCCGCGTTCGCTGCGCCAGTGGTCGATGGTCAGGGCCGCATCGACGAACACGGCGATGACGAAGGATCGCGATCCGGCCAGGCTGCGCGCGGACAGATTGGGGCTGTAGTCCAGGGCGTTGGCCGCTTCGAGCACGCGCTCGCGCATGGCCGGCCGGACATTGGGTTCATTGTTCATGACCCGGGAAACGGTTTTTATGGAGACACCGGCCCGCGCGGCGACATCATAGATCGTTACCGCAGCCATGGAACCGCCAAGCTATTTCGACTGAGACTCAATCCCATGGCGCCAACCTAGAGCATTTCTCCACGGACAAGCGACGTTTCAACAGGAAAAACCGACGGGCAACGCACGGATTGCCTTGTCGCAGGCGGGCGGGCTGGTGCAGGTTCGTCCGGAAGGTCAGTCTGGCGACGGCCGCGGCGTAGACCGCGCGGGGGGAGCGATAATGTCGCCAAGCGACGAAACCCGGCCGGCTACGCTGGTCAAGCCCGGTTTTATCGCTGCCTACACCCTGGCCCAGATCGGCGCCTTCGTCAGCTTCATGCCGCTGTTTCAGGTGTTGCTGCCCCTGAAGGCCGAAGCCATCGACCCTGCAGGCAAGGCGCTTCTGCTCAGCCAGGTCGCCTTCTCCGGGGCCTTGGTGGCCAGCATCGCCAACCTGCTGGCCGGCGCCATCAGCGACCGCACAACCTCTCGCTTTGGACGCCGCCGGCCCTGGATGGTGGTCGGCGCTCTTGGCGCGGCCGCCGCCTATCTGGTGATCATGTCCGCGCGCACGCCGCTGGCCCTGATCGGTGGGATCGCGCTCTTTCAGCTGACCTTCAATCTGATGTTCTCGGCACTTGTGGCGGTGATGCCCGATCGCGTTCCGGACAGCCAGAAGGGGCGGGTGGCCGCCTTTCTCAGTCTCGGCAATCCGATCGGCACCATGGCCGGCGCGGTTCTGATCGGCGGACTTCTGGTGACGGAGGTCACGCGCTATGGCGCCATTTCGTTGGTGTTGCTGCTGACGCTGGCGCCGTTCGCGTTGAAGCTCAAAGACCAGCCTCTGGCTCGCGACGCCCGGCCGCCGTTCAAGCTGGGTCAGTTCATCGCCGATCTGTGG
Source organism: Caulobacter sp. FV2ps19 (assembly GCF_058681035.1). Classification (NCBI taxonomy): domain Bacteria; kingdom Pseudomonadati; phylum Pseudomonadota; class Alphaproteobacteria; order Caulobacterales; family Caulobacteraceae; genus Caulobacter; species Caulobacter sp. FV2ps19. The sequence goes on from NZ_CM178729.1 coordinate 2,026,288, forward strand.
GTCGATCCGCGCCAGCACCCCGATTTCGCCCTCGCCTGGCTGGGGCGGTTCATGGTGCTGGTCGCCCTGAGCCTGGTGCAGGGCTACATGCTGTACTTCCTGCAGGACGCCATCGGCTATTCGCGGCTGTTCCCGGGGCACAGGGCCGAAGAAGGGTTGGCGGTCCTGACGACGGTCTCGACCCTCTCCAATGTCACCTGCGCCTTGCTGGGGGGGATCCTCTCCGACCGGCTGCAGCGACGGAAGTTGTTCGCCGCCGGCGCAGCCCTGACCATGGGCCTGGCCATTTTGATCTTCTCGCTGACGCCCAGCTGGGCGGTCATGCTGGGCGCCTATGTCCTGCTGGGATGCGGCTCGGGATGTTTCTACGCCGTCGACATCGCCCTGGTCACCCAGGTGCTGCCGTCGCAGCGCAATGCGGGCAAGGATCTGGGCATTCTCAATCTCGCCAACACCCTGCCTCAGGCCCTGGCGCCGATGCTGGCCTTCATATCGCTTGGGCCCAGCCATACGGATTTTCGCGCCTTCTTCATCGTGGCCGCCGCTCTCGCCATGGCTGGCGCTCTGGCCATCCTGCCGATACGAGGCGTGCGGTAAGCTTTCGAGAGCGCCGCCGCCTTTGCCCCAGTTCATCACCGTCACCGATCCTGACGATCCGCGCGTGGCGCCGTATCGCGACATTCGCGAACGGGATCTGGTCGGCCGCCAGGGCCTGTTCATCGCCGAGGGCGAGACCGTCCTGCGGGCCTTGGTCCGTGACGCCCCGCAGCGGGTGATGTCGCTGCTGATCGATCCCAAACGGCGCGACAAGCTGGACGCGATGTTCGCCGGTCTTCCCGACGACACCCCGGTCTATCTCACCGAGCAGGCGGTGCTGGACGCCGTGGCGGGCTTCCACCTGCATCGCGGCGTTCTGGCCGTGGGCCGCAAGCCCGATCCCTTGCCTGCCGAGGCCCTGCTGGCGTCGTTGAGCGGCCGGGCGGTGGTGCTGGTGCTGTGCGGCATCGCCAACCACGACAATATCGGCGGCATCTTTCGCAACGCCGCCGCCTTCGGCGTCGATGGCGTGATCCTCGACAGCGACTGTTGCGATCCGCTGTATCGCAAGGCCATCCGGGTTTCGGTTGGCGCGACCCTCAGCGTGCCCACCGCCTGGCTGGCCCGCGACGAAGACCCCGCCGCCCTGCTGGAGCGGCATGGATTCGAAGCCCTGGCCCTGTCGCCGGCGGCCACCGAAATCCTGGCCAGGCTGAAGCCGCCGGAGCGCTCGGCGGTGCTCCTCGGCGCCGAAGGCCCGGGCCTGTCCGCCGCCCTGATGGCCCGCGCGCGGCCGATAGGCATTCCGATGGCGGGCGGCTTTGACTCTCTGAATGTGGCCACCACCAGCGGCGTGGTCCTGCACCACCTGCGGTTCGCGCAGTCCTAGGAAACCGGTTTCCTGAATCGCGACGTGGGCTTTAAGGTCGATGTCGACACCCGTCAGTTCGCCCATCAAGGTTTGGTCCATGCTCAGCCGTCGCGGAACCCTGGCCTCGCTAGTGACCGGTCTGTTCGCTGCCGGTCTGGCGCGCCGGGCCAGCGCTGAGTCCATGCCCATGGCAGATCCCACCGAGACGATCGACCTTTGGCCGGCCGGCGCGCCCGGCGGCGCGGCCGTCACGGCGACGGAGGCCGTCCTCGAGCGCGGCGATCCCAACGGTCTGCGGGACCGCGCCCTGGTCCATACGCGCCAGCCCAAGCTGGTGGTGTTCCGGCCCAGGACGTCCAACGGCGCGGCCGTTCTGCTGATGCCCGGCGGCGGCTATGAGCGGGTGGTGCTGGACAAGGAAGGCTATGAGACAGCCCGCTGGCTCACGGATCGCGGCTACACGGCCTTCGTGCTGTTCTATCGCCTGCCGGGCGATGGTTGGGCGGCGGGGCCTGACACACCCCTGCAAGACGCCCAGCGCGGCATCCGCCTGATCCGGTCACGGGCGAGCGCCATGGGCTTCAGCCCGGATCGGGTGGCGATCATGGGCTTTTCGGCCGGTGGACACGTCGCCGGCAGTCTGACCACGCGGTTCGCCGCCAAGGTCTATGACCGGGTCGATGCGGCGGATGATCTCCCGGCGCGTCCCGACCTTTCGGCCCTGGTCTATCCGGTGATCACCATGGACCCGGCCTTCATGCATGCCGGCTCGCGCAAGCAGCTTCTGGGGCCCAGCCCAACCGCCCAGCAGATCGCGCTCTATTCACCCGAAAAGCAGGTCGCTGGCGACCTGCCGCCGACCTTCCTGCTGCACGCGGCCGACGACAAGTCGGTGCCGGTCGAGAACACCCTGGCGATGTTCAGCGCCCTGAAGGCCAAAGCCATCCCGACCGAGATGCATGTCTTCGAGGAGGGCGGTCACGGCTTTGGCCTGCGCTTCACCAAGGACAAGCCGGTCGCGGCCTGGCCGGTGCTGTTCGAGACCTTCGCCAGGCGTCACGGCGTCTGACACCGCCAGGCGGCGCGCTCGGCGTCCAGGTGTTTTTGCCAGCGCACGCGAAGCTGGCCCGGTCGCTGCCCGTGGCGATCCTCCAGGAAGGCGGCGTCGACCACACGATCGGTGCGGAAGGTGCGGAACGCTTCGCGCAGTTCGCACCAGCCGATCAGGATGCGGACGGTCTCGCGGTAACCGACGGTGACGGGCCAGATCACCCGCTGACTGACCGCGCCCTGCTCGTCGCGATAGTCGAGGCGGATCTTGCGCCCGGCATGGATCCAGGCCCGGGTCTGGGCCATGTCGAGGCCGTCGGGCGCGGCGTTCCAGGCCGGCGGCGCGCCCGTGGCGGGTTCCAGCACATAGGGCCGCAAGCGCTCGGGCACGGCGGAGGCGATCTTGCTGACCAGATCGCGGGCGGCCTTGGCCAGCACGGGGTCGCCGCGCCCCGCCACCCACTGGGCGCCCAGCACGGCGGCTTCGATCTCGTCGGGGGTCAGCATCAGCGGCGGCATGTCGAAGCCTGCCTCCAGCACATAGCCGACGCCGGCCTCGCCGCGGATCGGCGCGCGCTGGCCGATCAGGGCGGCGATGTCGCGATAGACGCTGCGCTTGGAGGTCTCGAGTTCCACGGCGATGGCGTCGGCGGTGACCGGCGCGTGGCTGCGGCGCAGGATCTGGATGATCTGGAAAAGGCGTTCGGCGCGTCTCATGGGAACACTATGGCTCAGCTATGCTGACAGCATGCTGGCAGCAGGGTGGCGGTAGCAAGTCCCCATCGAACGCTGCTGGACGGAGACGCGAGATGATCACCCTTTACGCCCTGGGCGCAGGTTTTGGCCTGCCGGAGCTGAGCCCTTACGTCACCAAGACCGAGATCCAGCTGATGATGGCGGGTCTGGACTATCGGAAGCAACCCGGCAGCCGCGAGACCGCACCCAAGGGGCAGATGCCGTGGATCGACGACGCCGGTGAGCGGATTGGCGACTCCACCTTCATCCGCGCTCACATCGAGCGGAAATACGACATTGACCTGGACGCAGGCCTGTCGTCCCGCGACCGCGCCGAGGCCTGGGCCATCGAGCGGATGATCGAGAACCATCTCGGCTGGACGTCGGGCTATTTCCGCTTCCTCGACCCGGCCAACTTCGCCAAGGGGCCGGCCCACTGGTTTGACGGCGCGCCCGAGGAGATGCGCGACACCCTGCGCAAGGGTCTGCTCGACGCCGTATCGGCCAATATCCGGGCGGTCGGCGTGGGGCGGCACAGTCAGGACGAGATCGTCTGGCTGGGTACGCTGTCGCTGCGGGCCCTGGACGAGATCCTGGGCGAGAAGGCCTTCCTGATGGCCGACCATCCGACGGGCGTCGACGCCATCGCGTTCGGGGTGCTGGCGGGGATCCTGACCTCGTTCTTCGACTCGCCCCTGCGTCGTGAGGCCGAGCGCCACGACAACCTCGTGGCCTATGTCGAGCGGATGATGGACCGTTTCTATCCGGCCCATCCGTGGCGGCTGCGCGAGGCGGCCTAAAGCATCGTGCGGAAAAGTGGACGCCGGTTTTCCGCCAAACCGATGCGAAAACAGAAACCTGGAGCAAGGCGCGTGAGTCTGATTTCACGCGCCTTGCTCTAGACGCCTCTCACCACGCAGCGAAAGCCGATGTGGCTGGTGGTGGTGTCGATCGCCTGCGGATGCCGGGCGGCCGGTCGATAGCGGTGGCAATAGTTCTCGGCGCACAGGTGCGAGCCGCCCTTGAGCACCCGGCGGGGAATGGCCAGACCGGGCTGTGCGGGGTCATGACTGCCGCTCTGGTCGGGGCCGCGCGGGTTGCGCGGCGCGCAACAGGCCTTGGTCGGGGCGTCGGGGTGGCGGTCGGCCCACCAGTCCGACGTCCACTCCCAGACATTGCCGATCATGTCGTAGAGGCCATAGCCATTGGCCGGGTAGCTGCGCACGGGCGAGGTGCGTTCATAGCCGTCGGTCAGCAGGTTCTGGCTGGGAAAGGCGCCTTGCCAGTAATTGGCCAGCATGGCGCCGCCGGGCGCCAGATCCTCGCCCCAGGCATAGGCCGCGCCGTCCAGGCCGCCTCGGGCCGCAAACTCCCACTCCGCCTCGGTGGGCAGGGCCTTGCCGGCCCAGGCGGCATAGGCGGCGGCGTCGTCATAGCCGACATGGATCACGGGATGGTTCTCGATCCCGGCGATCGAGCTGCCCAGGCCAAAGGGTTTGCTCCAATCGGCGTCGAGGATCAGGCGCCACCAATCGCCGCCGCCCGCCCGTGGATCGACCGGGCGATCGGGACGGACGAACACCGCCGAGGCGGGGTGGGCGAAGGCGGGGTCCATGCCGGGATAGAGTTTCGGATCCGGCGCGATCTCGGCCAGGGTCACGTGGCCGGTTTCAGCGACAAACCGTGCGAACTGGGCGTTGGTGACCGGGGTCTCGTCGATCCAGAACGGATCCACCGCCACGGGATGGGCCGGGGCCTCCTCGGGATAGTGCTCGTCCGAGCCCATCCGAAACGTCCCGCCGGGCAGGGCGATCATGCCGTCAAAAGACGTCTTGCTCATGGTGACTCAAACTCGACGCGACTTGGACCGCCATGATGCCACGCAACGCGGCGGATGGAACGTCTGTCGCCATTCCGCAGACAGGAAGGTTGGCGTCTAGCGGCAAACGGCGTCCAGCGCCGCCAGGTTGAGAGGCGACTTGGGGACAGGCAGCCCCCGGGCCGTCATGGCGCTTTCCAGGGTGACCGGGGCCGGCGCCGCGGCGGCGTTGAGATCCGCCGCATAGAACGGGTCGCTCTGGGCCTCTTCCAGCGTCACCAGGGTCACGCCCAGGGACTGGTAGAGCGCCAGCAGGCGCGGCGCCATGCGGGCGTCGAAGGCGCCCAGGTGCATGAGCAGCACATAGGGGATGTCCTGGCCATACAGCGTCGCCGACAGGCCGCGAGAATAGGCCAGGCTCTGCTGGGCGGCGCTCAGATAGCCCGTTTCAAGCTCGGCGATGGCTCTCTGGTCGCCCTTGTTCAGGCAGCGGGCATAGGGCTCGTTCCAGGCATAGTCGCCGAAACTCGTGGTCACGCTGGCGATGTGATAGTCGCGCGCCTTCAGCAGGTCGCGGACGGCTGTGCGCTTGGCCGGGGTGTCGCCCTCGCTGAGAAACGGAAAACGGAACCAGCGCCAGTCGGATCCCGCCGCCAGGCGGGTCAGCAGGGGTTCATTGCGGGTCAGTTCGGCCTCGAAGCTCGCCACGTCGATGTGGGCCAGATCCAGGTGCGCCCAGCCGTGATTGCCCAGCGGATGGCCGGCGGCGCGCCACAGTGTCAGCACGTCGCTCGAGGCCGGTTCGCGCTCGGTCTGGACGCCGTTGATGAAGCCATAGACGGGCGGCGCCTTGACCGCCTTGAGGGCGGCCAGGAAATCGGCGGCGATCTGCACCCGCGTCTCGCCGGCCGGCAGGGCGCTGTGGGCCGGCAGGTCATCGACCGTGATCGCCATGCGGATCTCGGACGCTCCGGCGGCGACGGGCGTCGCGATCAGGGCGGCCAGGAGAAGGGCGCAGGTTTTCATCGTGCGAACAGCTCCAGCGGAATGGACTCGGCCATGAACCGATAGCCGGCCATCGAGGGGTGCAGGCCGTCACCGGAATCATAGGCCGGCAACATGCGGGTGGGATTGGCGGGGTCGCGCATGATCTTGTCCATGTCGACGACCGCGTCAAAGTTTCCTGGCGCGCGGATCCAGGCGTTGATGGCCTGGCGGTCCTGCTCGTTGACGGCGTCGGGATGATAATAGGCCGAGGCGCCATAGGGCATGATCGTCGCGCCGATGACCTTGATCCCTCGCGCCCGGGCCTTCTGGACCATCTGGGCGTAGGCGGTGGTGATCCCGGCCACCATCTCGGCATGGGCTTGCGGCGTGGCCGGCGCCTCGCGGGTCAGGCCGCCCAGATCGTTGACGCCTTCCAGGATCAGCATGTGGGTCACGCCGGCCTGCATCAGCACGTCGCGATTGAACCGCGCGGCGGCGTTGGGCCCCAGGCCGTCGAGCAGGATGCGATTGCCGCCGATGCCCAGGTTCAGGACCCCCAGGCCCCGCGTCTTGGGGTTGGCCTGCAGCCGCGCCGCGAAGGCGTCGGGCCAGCGCAGGTTGGTGTTGGGCTTGACGCCATAGCCGTCGGTGATCGAGTCGCCGACCAGGGCGACGGCGCCGGCCTTCTTGCCGGCCAGGACCTCGACGCCGGACAGCTGGAACCAGTGATCGACCGTCCTGGCGTCGGGCAGGTCGGCGGCCGCAACCTTGTCGCCCGCCGCGATATAGGACGTCGCCCGAGAGCCGGGGTGGCTGGTCTGAACGGCGGGGGCCTTGTCGACATGGATCGTGATGGCGAGATCCGACAGGGGCGGCGCGCTGAAGGCGACCGGGTCTGACAGATACTCCGCGCCGGCGGGCACGATGACCTCGCCCCGGCCCGAGAAGGTGACGGCGCGGTCAGTGGCGGGATCGATCGCCGCCCCGCTGTTCGACAGCGGGCGGGCGATATGGGTCGCGGTGACGCGCAGCGGCGTCGTCCCGAAGGCGTTGGAGATCCGGACCCGCAGGCGCTCGCCGCCCGCCGTCAACCGGACGATCTGGCGCAGGGTGGCGTCGTTCAAGGCGTCGGCGGGGAGAGCGTTGCGCTCCTCCGGGACCTGCTGGGCGCTGGCCCAGGAGCCGATCCAGCGGGTCTGTTCGCCGGCGTAGGCGGCGACGTTCAGGCTCAGGGCCAGGGCGGCCGCGAGGCCAAGCGTCCGACGGGTGATGGCGGTCATTTGGGCTCCGTTAGGGTCGGGTCTGGCTGGTAGTCGCGCTCGCGATAGTCGAACCAGTCGAAATCGGCCGGGCGCCGGGTTCCGGCCATGTCCTGGCAGGCCATGCCGACGAAGGCGCCGGTGAAGTTGGGCAGACCCGGCGCGGTGGCCTCGTCCGACAAGATGCTGGCGTCGAAGATCTGCGGCAGCCAGCGCCAGTTCCGGCCATCCAGGCTCCAGGCGAAGCGCAGCCGTTCGAAATCGACCTCGACCCGCAGATGGAGGGGACCGGGCGGCAACGCCACCGTATCGGTGAAGGCGTCGGCCTGGGGCGAGTCCGGCAGGGCCGACATTACCCGGAGATGACGCCCGTGGGTCTCGTCGTGGGTCACGTGCAGATAGTGGAACTTGTTCCCGCCATAGTAGCAGACCAGTCCCGCCGCCTGCTGGAAGTGCTGGGGCTCGAAATCCATCAGGGTCGAGGCGCTGTAGCAGAAGGCCTGTTGCCGTCGGGCGACCAGCGCCTGGCGAAACTGGCCGCCGATCGTCTCGCGGCCGAACAGCCGCAGCCAGCCGGGACGTTCGGCCAGGCTGAACAGCTCGTCAGGCCAGGGCGAGCGCAGCCACTGGAAGTCGATGGGCAATTGCGCTGTGTCGAAATTGGCGCGGACCGGCGTGACCGGGAACGGATGCGCGGGCAGATCCGGCGCCTCGGCGGTCAGGCTGGGCAACCCCTGGCCGTCGAGGGTGCGCAGCCAGCCGTCCTCACCCCAGACCATCGGCTGGATCGCCGTCTCACGGCCCATCACGCAGCGGCCACGGTTGGGCAGGGGACGGCCGCACAGATAGACCGCCCAGGTCTGACCGTCTGGCGTGTCCACCAGATCGGCGTGGCCGGCGCGCTGCAGCGGCGCATCGGGCCGGTCGCGGGAACTGAGGATATGGGTGTCAGGGTGCAGCGCATAGGGGCCGCCGATGTCGCGGGACCGGGCCATGGTGGCTGCATGGTTCCAGCCCGTGCCGCCCTCGGCGGTCAGCAGATAGTACCAGCCGTCGCGCTTGTAGAGATGCGGCGCCTCGGTCAGGCCCAGCGGCGTGCCTTCGAAGATCACCTTGCGCTCGCCGATCAGGGCCTGCCGGGCGGGCGAATATTCCTGCAGCACGATGCCGGCGAAGCGGCCGTGGCCCGGGCGGTGGTCCCACAGCATGTTGAGCAGATATTTGCGGCCGTCGTCGTCATGGAACAGCGAGGGGTCAAAGCCGCTGCTGTTCAGAAAGACCGGGTCGGACCAGTCGCCGTCAATGGTCTCGCTGGTGACCAGATAGTTGTGGAAGTCGCGCAGGGAGGCGCCCGACGCCCCGCCGACGGTGGTGCGGCCATAGCGTTTCACGTCGGTATAGATCAGGTGAAACAGGCCGTCGCTATAGGTCAGGCAGGGCGCCCACACCCCGCACGAGTCCGGCGCGCCCAGCATGTTCAGCTGGCTGGGGCGGTTCAGGGGGCGGGTGATCAGCCTCCAGTTCACCAGATCGCGCGAGTGGTGGATCTGCACGCCCGGAAACCACTCGAAGGTCGAGGTGGCGATGTAATAGTCCTCGCCAACCCTGACGATGGAAGGGTCCGGGTTGAAGCCCGGCAGGATCGGATTGCGGATCATCGAATCTATACCGTGATGGGTGGGGCGGCGGTCCGCGTTGAGACGTGGTGGTCGCGCACCAGGGTCCAGAGCAGCACGGCCCCCACCAGGTCGAGCACGCCCAGGGCCAGGAAGAACGGATCATAGCCGACCGTGGCGACCAGTCCGCCGATCATCAGCGAAAAGATCAGCACGCCCAGATTGCCCATGGTCCCGGCCATGCCGGCCACGGTGGCGACTTCGTTGCGGCGGAACAGGTCTGACGACAGGGTGATCACTGTCACCGACAGGGTCTGGTGGGCGAAGCCGCCCAGGCACAGCAGGGCGATGGCGGCATAGGGGCTCTCCACCCGGCCCACAAAGGCCATGCCGGTCATCATCAGCGCGCCCACCGTGAAGGCGCCGCGCCGGGCGTTGAGCAGGCTGACGCCGCGCCGTTGCAGGAACGCGGCGATCGTCGGGCCGAACAGGCACCCCAGGTCGGCGGCCACGAACGGCAGCCAGGCGAACATGGCGATCTGCTTGAGGTCAAAGCCACGCACGGTGGTCAGGTACAGCGGCACCCAGAAGGCCAGGGTTCCCCAGGTGGGGTCGGCCAGGAACCGGGGCACGGCGATGCCCCAGAAATTGCGCTGGCGCAGGATCCCCAGGATCGACGGCTTGGTCCCGTCGCTGACCAGATGGGTTTCCTGCCCGGCGGCGATATAGTCCCGCTCGGTTTCGGACAGGGCGGGATGCTTGTCGGGCGACTGGTAGAACTTCAGCCACAGGGCCACCCAGACCAGGCCCAGGGCGCCGGCCAGCACGAAGGCGGCGCGCCAGTTCCAGGCGATGATCGCCCAGGCGACCAGGGGCGGGGCCAGCATCGAGCCGAACGAGGCCCCGATATTGTAGATCCCGCCGGCATGGCCGCGCTCCTTGGCGGGAAACCACTCCGACACCGCCTTCATCCCGGCGGGGTTGGCCGAGCCCTCGGCCAGGCCCAGCAGGCCGCGCAGGCCCGCCAGCATCGGCCAGTTCGCGGCCAGGCCGTGGGCCATGGTGATTAGCGACCAGGCCGTGGCGAAGATGGCGAAGCCCGCCTTCAATCCAATGACATCCAGCACATAGCCGCACACCGGCTGCATCATCACGCCCAGCTGGAAGGCGCCGGTGATCCAGCCATATTCCCGCTCGTGGATGTTCAGATCCGCCAGAACCGTGGGCGCCGCGACGCCCAGGGTGGAGCGGGTCAGATAGTTGATCATCGCGCCCAGCATGATCAGGCCGATCATCCACCAGCGCAGCGCCTTGATCTTTGGCGTTTTCATGAGGGGCGGCCAGACTGGGCGGTGCTCATCGTTTCTCTCCCATCGGGCGTGTCATGGGGGCTTTCTCCCGCCCCGGCCTCGACGCGGCGCAAGGTGGCGCGCCAGAGCGGGCGTGTCTAGGTCAGACCAGCGGTAAAATAGGTCAGATAACTAATGCGGCGAACGCCTGGGCGGCGGGCGCGTTCTTCCTGGGTCGCCAGAGGAGATCCCGCCATGCCCGCCAAATCCGCTGCTCAACAGAAGGCCGCAGGCCTCGCTCTGTCGGCCAAACGTGGCGACACGCCGAAGGCCGATCTGAAGGGCGCCGCGCAGTCGATGATGTCGATGAGCGAGAGTGAACTGGAGAAAATGGCATCGACCCCACGCAAGGGAAAACCGGAGCACGTGGCCGAGTCCGGCAACGACTGACTGCGCGCGCGCGGACCCGGCCCGTGGCGGGCTTCGCGGAAGGTCACGCTTGTGATCGCGGCGATCCGCTTGGGAACAAGGCGGTCGGCTCCCCCGTTTCGAGACCGACAAAGGGAGACACACCGATGACCAAACAAGCCGATATTGAAGCCAAGTTCTGGAAGGCGCTCAAATCCGACCGCACCGCCATGCTGGGCCTGACGGGCGTTGACGACGGGCGCTGCCAACCCATGACCGCCCAGATCGAGGGTGACGACAACCAGGGACCGATCTGGTTTTTCACGGCCAAGGACACCGATCTGGTCAAGGCCATGGGGCGCAGCCATCGCGGCGTGATCAACTTCGCCGCCAAAGGGCATGAAGTGTTCGCGGCGGTGACGGGTCAGCTCACAGCCGACAATGACCGCGCAGCGATCGACCGCCTGTGGAATCCCTTTGTGGCGGCCTGGTACGAAGGCGGGAAGGATGATCCCAATTTGCAGCTGTTGCGCTTCGACGCCGACAGCGCCCAGATCTGGCTGAACGAGACCAGCCTGCTGGCGGGCGTGAAGATCCTGTTGGGGTCTGATCCCAAAAAAGATTACGCTGACAAGACCGTCGAGGTTTCTCTCTAAAAGCCGACAGGCCGCGCCGGTCACCGGCGCGGCCTCAAAGTCTAGGTCAGGGCGCGGGCGTATAGCGCCAGCAGTTCAGCCCAGGCCTTTTCGGCGGCGGCCTCGTCATAGACTTGGCTGCCTTTCACGGTCCAGCCGTGGGCCGAGCCGGTATAGACCTCGATCTTGCTGGGGCGATGGGCGGCGTCCAGCGCGACTTTCAATTTATCCTTCACGGTCGGGTCCTGCTTGTCATCGTTGTCGGCGATGGCGATCAGGTACTCAGAGCGGCTCTGCGGCAGGGTGAGGTGAGGGCTTGTCGGCGCGTCCGTGACCAGGCCGCCGCCGTGGAAACTGGCCACGGCGCCCACCCGGGCGGGTGAAACACCCGCCGTGCGAAAGGCCAGGGGGCCGCCCATGCAGTAGCCCTGGGTTCCGACCTTCTTCGTCTTGTCAGTCTGCGGCTGGGCGTCGAGGAAGGCGATATAGGCGAGCGCGTCGCGATCGGTCCCTTCCGGCGTCACGGTGGCCCGCAACGGCGCGATCTTGGCGCGATCGTCGGGATTGCCGAAATTGAAGCCGCTTTCGACGACCGGGGCCTTCTTGACCCGGTAATAGAGGTTGGGGACCAGCACCACATAGCCGGAAGACGCCAGGCGGCGCCCCATCTCGCGAAACGCCGGCCGCAGGCTGATCACGTCGGGCCAGACCACAACGGCCGGCCAGGCGCCCTTGCCTTCAGGATAGTAGAGCGCGGCGTCGGCGACGCCGTCCGGCGTCTTGATCTCGACGTCCTTTTCCACGACCGGCGCGCCCGCATGGGCGACGCCGCCGATCCCGGCGGCCAGCATGGTCATCAGACCAAAGGCGCGGCGCGAGACGGTGGGGTCGTGGGTCAGGCCCTGATGGATGTCGTCGTCGCACATGGCCGATCCTCGCAATGACAGGGAAGAAAGGGGAAGTGTCGCCGCGAAAGCGCAAAGAGGGAAGGCCTTAGCCGACGGCGCGAGGGCTTGGCCAGGCTGAGCTGGCGCATCCGCGGAGATGTAGGAAAGGAATGGTGGATGCGACAGGGATTGAACCTGTGACCCCCTCGGTGTGAACGAGGTGCTCTCCCGCTGAGCTACGCATCCGCCGTGTGGGACCGGGCCGTTTCGGGACCGATCCGCGAGAGGGACGGGCCTATAGCCCGGCGTTTGGCCGGGGGCAAGAGGCCAGCAGGTCGATACAGGCCTGGGGCACGTCTAAAAAGCTGTGGATGATCCGATCGCCGCCCAGGGTCTCCACCGGCTCCTCGGTGTAGCCGAAGCTGACCAGCAGGGCCGGGACCTTGGCGCGCACGGCGGCCAGGGCGTCATTGATGCTGTCGCCGACCATCACCGCGCGTTGCGGATCGCCGCCGACCGCCGCGATGGCGGCCAGGACATGGCTGGGATCGGGCTTGGCGGCCGGGGCGGAATCCGCGCCGACCACGGCGTCGAAGGCGGCGGTCAGGCTCAGGGCGTCGAGCAGGGCGACCGACAGCCGGGTCAGCTTGTTGGTGCAGACCACCAATTTTGCCCCAGCGTTGCGCAGGTCAGCCAGAACCTCGACCACCCCGGGAAAGGGCGCGCTCTCCTGGGCGATGCGCTCCAGATAGACGGCGATGAAACGCTCAACCAGCTTGGGGGCGGTTTGGGCGTCGAGCGGCGCGCCGGCGGCGGCGAAACCGCGCTCCAGCAGGGCGCGGGCGCCGCGTCCGACCATCAGCCGTACCTCGGCGAAGGGCAGGGGCGGCAGGCCCTCTTCGCCCAGGATTGTGTTGAGCGCGCCGACCAGGTCTGGCGCGGTGTCGACGAGGGTCCCGTCGAGGTCAAAGGCGATCGTGGCGCCGTTCAGGGCTTGAAGCTCATGCATTGATCTGGCCTTTCGGCTAAACGGCCGACTAATGCAACTTTGGTTCGCCCAAGAGAGTCGTCAGGACCATGACCAGCCCAGCCCCGATCCGTCCCCGCGCCGCCGTGATCCTCGCCGCCGGCCAAGGCACGCGGATGAAGTCGCCGACCCCCAAGGTGCTGCACAGGATCGCCGGGCGGGCCCTTCTGGATCACGCCATCGACGCCGCTGAAGCGCTGGGGTGCGCGCGGATCATCGTTGTGGTCGGAACCCACAGCCCCGCCGTCGGCGCCCATGCTCGCAACCGGCTGGGTGAGACATCGGTGGTCATTCAGGATCCGCCGTTGGGCACCGGTCACGCGGTGCTGGCCGCTCGTGAGGCTCTGGCCGACTTTGACGGCGATGTCGTGGTGACCTTCGCCGACTGCCCGCTTTTGACCGCGCCGGTGATCACGCCGCTGTTCGATCTGCGCGCCGCCGGCGCCGACGTGGCGGTGCTGGGCTTTGAGGCCGCCGATCCGGGAGCCTATGGCCGGTTGATTCTGGCGCCCGGCCATGTGCTGCTGCGGATCGTCGAGGCCAAGGACGCCGACGAGGCCGCCAAGCAGGTCAAGCACTGCAATTCGGGCGTGCTGGCCGCCGACCGGGCCCTGCTGTTTGATATTCTGAGCCAGGTCGGCAACGACAACGCCAATGGCGAATACTACCTGACCGACGTGGTCGGCATCGCCCATGGCCGCGAGCTGTCGACCCGCGCGACCTTCGCGGCCGAGGCCTCGGTGCAGGGGGTCAATTCCCAGGTCGAGCTGGCCGCCGCCGAGGCTGTCTGGCAAAAGCGCCGCCGCCATGCCCTGATGGTCGACGGCGTCACCCTGTCGGCCCCCGACACCGTGCACCTGGCCTGGGACACCCAGATCGCCGCCGGCGTCACGGTCGAGCCCAATGTGGTCTTCGGGCCCGGCGTCAGCGTCGCCTCAGGCGCGGTGATCAAGGCCTTCAGTCACCTGGAAGGGGCGATCGTAGGGGAGGGCGCCTTGATCGGCCCCTACGCGCGGCTTCGTCCTGGCGCCGAGATCGGCGCTGAGGCCCACATCGGCAACTTCGTCGAGGTCAAGAAGGTCAAGGTCGGGGCCGGCGCCAAGGCCAACCATCTCAGCTATCTGGGCGACGGCTCGGTGGGCGAGAAGGCCAATATCGGAGCCGGCACGATCTTCTGCAACTATGACGGCTTCGACAAGTTCGAGACCCATGTGGGCGCCGGGGCCTTTATCGGCTCCAACAGCGCCCTGGTCGCGCCCGTGCGCATCGGCGAGGGCGCCATGACCGGCTCGGGCTCGGTGATCACCCAGGACGTGGAGGCGGGCGCCCTGGCGCTGGCGCGCGCGCCGCAGCACAACAAACCGGGCTGGGCGGCCAGGTTCCGCGCCCTCAAACAGGCCAAAAAGGACAAGAAATGAGCGCAGACGATCAAAAGCGCCTGTCGGGCGAAGCCGCCGCGGAGCTGGTCGAGAACGGCATGGTCGTGGGCCTGGGCACCGGCTCGACCGCCGCCTGGTTCGTGAAAGCCCTGGCGGCGCGCAAGCTGGATATCCGCGGCGTGCCGACCTCGGACGCCACCGCCAACCTGGCGCGGGAGCTGGGCATCGCCCTGGTCGCCCTGGATGACGTCAAGGCCCTGGACCTGACGGTCGACGGCGCCGACGAGATCGGTCCGGGCCTGAGCCTGATCAAGGGCGGCGGCGCGGCCCTGCTGCGCGAGAAGCTGGTCTGGGAGGCCTCCAAGCGTTGCGTGGTCATCGCTGACGCCGCCAAGTCCGTGAAGATCCTGGGCAAGTTTCCGCTGCCGATCGAGGTCGTGCGCTTTGGCCATGTCCATACCGGACAGCGCCTGGCCGACATCGCCGCCGAGTTCGACCTGCCGCCGCCGCGCCTGCGGATGGCCGATCGCGGCGTGGTGGTCACCGACGGCGGCAACCTGATCTACGACATGGCCTCGGGCAAGATCGAGGAGCCGGCGGCGCTGGCCTCGGCCTTGAAGGCCGTGACCGGGGTGGTGGATCATGGTCTGTTTCTGGATCTGGCGGACGAGGCCTTGCTGGGAACCGACACTGGCGTGGTGCGCCTGACGCCTTGAGTTCCTAGATAGAGCGCCAACCGTTCCCCGTTTTCCTGGAGCCTTCGATGGCTGACTATGATTTCGACCTCTTCGTCATCGGCGCCGGATCCGGCGGGGTGCGCGCGGCGCGACTGGCCTCGCTCTCGGGCGCCAAGGTCGCCGTGGCCGAGGAATACCGTGTCGGCGGCGCCTGCGTGATCCGCGGCTGCGTGCCCAAGAAGTTCATGGTCTATGCCAGCGAGGTCTCGGCCCAGCTGAAGACCGCTGAAGGCTTCGGCTGGACCATCGGCGAGCGGTCCTTCGACTGGAAGGCCTTCCTGCACGACAAGGACGTCGAGATCGCTCGCCTGTCGGGCATCTATGTCACCAACCTGCAGAAGGCCGGCGCGCATCTGTTGCACGGCAAGGCGCGGGTCATTGACGCCCACACCGTCGAGGTCTTGCCCAAGGAGGGCAGCAAGGACGGCGGGCGCTACACGGCGCGCAAGATCCTGATCGCCACGGGCGGCCGACCTGTTCGCCCGGAGTTCCCCGGGGCGGAGCTTGGCATCACCTCCGACGAGGCCTTCCATCTGCCCACCCTGCCCAAGCGGGTGCTGGTGGTGGGCGGCGGCTATATCGCCGTCGAGTTCGCCGGCATCTACAATGGCCTGGGTGTCGAGACGACGCTGCTGTATCGCGGGGCCAACATCCTGCGCGGCTTTGATGACGATGTGCGCTCGCATCTGGCCGATGAGCTGGAGAAGCGCGGGATCAAGGTGGTGCTGGGCTGCTCGCACACCAGTCTTGAAAAGACTGAGCATGGCTTGCTCAGCACCCTCAACAACGACCTGACCTTTGAGACCGATGCAGTGATGTTCGCCACCGGTCGCGAGCCCTATGTCGAGGGGCTGGGCCTTGAAGCGGCTGGGGTGAAGCTGAATGACCGCGGCGCGATCGCCGTGGACAAGCACTCCAGGACCAATGTCGACAGCATCTGGGCGGTGGGCGATGTCACCGACCGGATCAACCTGACGCCGGTGGCGATCCGCGAGGGCGCGGCCTTCGCCCAGACGGAGTTCTACAACAACCCGACCAGCTTTGATCATGACCTCGTGGCGTCGGCGGTGTTCTCACAGCCCCCGGTCGGCGTCGTCGGCATGAGCGAGGCCGAGGCCCGGCACGCCTTTGGCAAGGTTGATATCTATCGCTCGATCTTCCGGCCGATGAAGGTCACGTTCTACGGCGGCCAGGACCGGTGTTTGATCAAACTGGTGGTCAAGCAGGATGACGATACGGTGGTCGGCGTCCATGTCGTGGGCCCGGACTCGCCTGAAATCATCCAGATGGCCGCCATCGCCGTGAAGATGGGCGTCACCAAGTCCCAGTGGGACTCGACCTGTGCGGTCCACCCGACCCTGGCCGAGGAACTTGTGACCCTGCGAGAGAAATATATGCCGGCGGACGTGGGCGGAGCCGGATGAGGCTCTTCGTTGGCGAGGAGATTTCCACGAAGTGGCTAGGGGCTGTCGCGGTGTTCACCATCGCACTGGTTCCGTTCGTGGGCTATCTCGCGCCGCTGGGTTTCGCACCCTTGCTGGCGCTGTGCGGGTTGTTGGCCGCGCCAGGTTTGGCGCGGGCAAGACTGGCGTCGCCGCCGGCCATGGCGCTGTTCGTGCTGGTGGTCTGGGGCTTGATCAGCCTGCACTGGAGCCCGGCCGCGCCCAAGCTCGCTGATCTCAAGGACAGCAGCGAGCTTGAAACCTTCACCGGGCTGAAGTTGCTGTTCCAACTGGCGCTGTATGGCGCGGCGATCGTGTCGCTGCGCGAACTGCCCGAACTCGCCACGCGCCGGGCCGCCACGGTGCTGGTGGTCGGCGCTCTGGCTCTGTCCATTCTTGTGGCGCTGGATGGGATCAGCGGCGCGGCCTTCTATCAATGGCTGAGGATGCTAATCCACGATCCCATTCGTCCGGACCTGGCGGTTGTGAAGGTGTCCTTGGCCACCTATGCCTTGGCGCTGCTGTTCTGGCCGACGGCGCGGATCATGAGCGGACGCGGCTGGACGCCCGCCGCCTTCGTGCTTCTGTTCTCGACGATCTTGGCGGCGGTGGCGCTCAGCGCCGACGCCACCTGGGCCGCTCTGGTCTTCGGCTTCATCGCTTTCGGCGCGGTGCGGCTGTTTGGCAAGGTCGCGGCGCGGTGGCTGGTGGCCGTGGTCGCGGCGCCCTTCGTGCTGGGTCCGGTGTTGATGCTGTGGGGTGTTCATTCGGGCTTGATCGCCGCGCTGCATCGGCACGTGCCGCGGTCCTGGGACGCCCGCCTCGACATCTGGGCCTTCACGTCCGATCGCATTCAGGATCATGCGATCCGTGGCTGGGGCCTGGACGCGAGCCGCACCTTTGGCGCGGCCATACCGCTGCACACACATAACGCCGCCATGCAGTTGTGGCTTGAGCTGGGAGCGGTGGGCGCGGCCCTGGGCGGGATCTTCTTTAGCTGGGTCGCTTACCGCATCGTGACCTTGACCGGCGAGTCCCGGGAAGAGGGCGCCATAGCGGCCGGGGCCCTGGTCACCTATCTGGTGATCGGCGGCTTGAGCTTCGGGGTCTGGCAGGAATGGTGGCTGGCCCTCGGCGCTCTGACCTTCATCGCCTGCGATATCTCACGCAAGGATTGAACTCGGCATCCTGCGGTCGTTAGGATGAACTTTCCCCGACCTTGCCGAAAGAAGGCCTTGGTCGCATGATTTTGCCTTTTCTCCGCGGCTAGGTTAAAAGCCGCTCCCTTTGAAGCTGTTGAGCCTGTCATGACCACGCGTTGGACCCCCGCCACCTGGAGAGCAAAACCCGCCAAGCACATCCCGTCCGATTATCCGGATGCGGGCGCTGTGGATCGGGTCGAGCAGACGCTTCGCCAGATGCCGCCGCTGGTTTTTGCGGGCGAGGCGCGCCGTCTCAAGAGTCTGCTGGGCGATGTGGCCGAGGGCCGCGCGTTCCTGCTGCAGGGCGGCGACTGCGCCGAGAGCTTCAAGGAGTTCCACGCCGACAACATCCGCGACACCTTCCGCCTGATCCTGCAGATGGCGGTGGTGCTGACCTTCGCCGGCGGCAAGCCGGTGGTGAAGGTGGGCCGCATCGCCGGCCAGTTCGCCAAGCCGCGCTCGGAGCCGATCGAGACGATCGATGGCGTGACGTTGCCGTCCTATCGGGGCGACAACATCAACGGCATGGAGTTCACCAATGACGAGCGCCAGCCCGATCCGGACCGTCTGCTGAAGGCCTACAGCCAATCGGCCTCGACCCTGAACCTGCTGCGCGCTTTCGCCAATGGTGGCTATGCCGACCTGCACAACATTCACCGCTGGACGCTGGGCTTCGTGGGCGACAGCCCGCAGGGCGCGCGATACCGCGAGCTGACCGAGAAGATCAGCGAAAGCCTGGCCTTCATGGCCGCGATCGGCGTGACCCCCGAGAGCCATCCCGGTTTGCACCAGGTGGAGTTCTTCACGAGCCACGAAGCCCTGCTGCTGGGTTTCGAGGAAGCCATGACCCGCGTCGATTCCACCTCGGGCGACTGGTACGACACCAGCGCCCACCTGCTGTGGATCGGCGAGCGCACCCGTCAGCTGGACGGCGCGCATATCGAGTTCATGCGCGGCGTGAAGAACCCGATCGGCCTGAAGTGCGGTCCGACCATGGAAGGCGACGACCTGTTGCGCCTGATCGACGTCCTCAATCCGCAAAACGAGCCCGGCCGCCTGACCCTGTACGGCCGTTTCGGGTCGGATAAGATCGCCGACCGTCTGCCGCGCCTGATGAAGGCGACCAAGGCCGCCGGCCGTTCGGTGGTCTGGGCGACGGATCCGATGCACGGCAACACGCTGAAGGCTTCGACCGGCTACAAGACCCGGCCGTTCGACCGGATCCTGGCGGAAGTGAAGTCGTTTGTGGAAATCGCTCACGCAGAGGGCGTGCACCCCGGTGGCGTGCATCTGGAGATGACCGGCCAGAACGTCACCGAGTGCCTGGGCGGCGCGCGGTCGGTGTCTGAAACCGATCTGGCCGATCGTTACCACACCCACTGTGATCCGCGCTTGAACGGCGAGCAGGCTCTGGAACTGGCCTTCCTGGTGGCGGAGAAGCTGAAATCCTCGCGCGAGGATCAGCGCCGCCTCGCGGCGGGATGATTTGTCACAGTAACGTCATCTAAGCTTATGGGTGTAGCCTCCTCCTTTAGTGGAGGAGGTAAGCGATATGATGGGTTCAACCATCGCTCGCAGAGGACTGCTGGGCCTGGCCATGCTTTTGGCCGCGCCCCCTCTGGCGCGCGCCTGGGCGGTCGATCCGCAGACGACGACAACGTCGGACGCGCTTCGCTATCTTGATGAATCCCGCCGTCTGACCGTTCAGGCCATGGTCAATGATCAAGGTCCTTTCCCGTTCCTGGTGGACACGGGGGCCAGCGGTTCGGCCATATCGAGCGGGTTGGCCGATCGGTTGAGCTTGAGACGACAGGGAACGGTTCGAGTGCATGGCCTCGCCGGGTCTCAGACCGTTGACACCGTCAGTATTGACACCCTGCGGGTCGGCCGGCGCATGCACAGTGACATGGTGATGTCAGTGGTCGCCGCTGACGATATTGGCGCGGCCGGTCTCCTGGGTCTGGAGTGGTTGGGCAAAAACAGCCTGACGCTCGACTACAAGGCGCGGTCCATGCATGTCGGCCTGGCGCTGGCGGCGCCCGACGCCCAGACGGTGGTGGTCAAGGCCTATACCCAGGCCGGCGGACTGACCCTGATTGACGCCACCATGCCGGGCTCGCGGCTACAGGCGTTTCTCGACAGCGGCTCGACCACCACGGTGGGCAACCTGGCGCTCCTGGCCGCCGCAAGACGCAGTCAGGCGATCGTCGGAAGCGAAGCTGACATCGACCTGTCCAGCGCGACGGGGCAGGTGCTGGAGGGCCGTCCGGTCACGCTCCGTCGCTTGACCCTGGGCGGCCTGACCTTGCGCAACGTGCCGATGGTGATCGGCGACGTGCACACCTTCAAGTACTGGGGCATGGACGACAAGCCGACCATCCTGATCGGTTCCGACATTCTGCAACAGTTCGAGACGGTGGCGCTGGATTTCAGGCGCGGCGAAGTGCGGTTCAGACTCTCCGGTCCTGTCTGAAAGGCTTGGGTTGATTGTTCCTTGTTAAAATCCAACGATGGGTTAGCGGCCTTGGCTTGTGGCGCACCTCAGTGCCTTGGCAGGGCTGATGTCTCCCGGTGAGTTCCGATTAGAGACGCCGACTGTGCTAGACTCGCGTTGGCAAGCGAGCGCGTAAACAGTTCAACCTCAGATGGGGAGCAGGCGATGGTTGATCCGATAGCCCGCAGGTCTTTGGTGGGTTTGGCGGTATTGGCGATGGCTTCGCGTAGCGCGCTGGCGTCGAGCAGGATGCCGTCGCTAGATTCGACTGTGGCATCCCCGCCGTCTTCCGATGATCTTCGCTATCTTGATCCCCTGCGTCGCCTGACGGTGGAGGTCATGATCAACGAGCAGGGGCCTTTTCGTTTCCTTGTAGACACGGGCGCTAACAGCTCTGTGGTCTCAGACGAGGTCGCAAGACGTCTTGGCCTCATGTCCAAAGGGCGCGTCGAGCTCCACGGGATCGCCGGCGTTCAGATGGTTGATAGGGTGGTTGTCGATAGCCTGCGGGTGGGGCATCGGAGCAAGCACGGCGTCGCCCTCGCGGTGCTTGATGGCGCCAATCTCGGGTCCGCAGGCATTCTAGGTCTGGACTGGCTGGGCGACAGTAGTTTGCTGCTGGACTATCAAGGTCGCAGAATGCGGGTTGGAGCAGCTCTACCGCTCGCGAACGATCGTACAGTCATCGTCAAGGCCAAAACGCGCAAAAGCGGTCTGACTCTGATCGACGCCCATATGCCCGGACAGGCGCTGCGGGCGTTCATAGACAGCGGTTCCACTACGACTATTGGCAATCCGGCTCTTTTGAACGCTGCCCTAAAGCACAAGGCTATCCGGGGTAGCGCGATGGACATCGAGCTACGCAGTGTCACCGGTCAGACCCTTCCTGGACGCCTCGCCGTTCTGAATAGCCTGACGCTTGGTAAGATGATCCTCCGCAATGTTCCGCTGGTGATAGGGACCGTCCACACGTTCGAATTCTGGGGCATCAACGATGAACCCGCGATTCTGATTGGTTCGGATATCCTGCAGCATTTCGAACATGTGGCCTTGGATGTCCGGCGGGGCGAGGTGCGGTTTCGCGTCGGTTCGCAATGGGGTGGGTTTGGCATCGGTACGCAAAGGAGCGCCGTGCCTGGCTCCGGGCTCTGAACGAAAGACTGCCGGCGGCGGCTTGACCCGTCGCGCGGCGCTCTCCAATGGTTGTTTGAATGGAGGGCGCTTATGCGGTTGCAGTCTAGGTTGAAGCGTGAGTGGAAGTTCCTCAAGGGGCTGCTGCGGACCCTCAAGCGCGTGAAGTCGATCTCGCCCGACAGCGAAAACCTGATCTGCGATGACCTGGAAGCGGCGGTTGACCGCTGGTCGAGCAGCCCAGCGATCACCTTTGAGGGCAAGACGGTCACCTATGCCGAGCTGGATGCGATCGCCAACCGCTACGCCCACTGGGCCAAGGGACAGAGCATCACGCGCGGACAGACCGTGGCGCTGTTCATGCCCAACCGTCTGGAATATCTGGCGATCTGGTACGGTCTGTCCAAGATCGGCGTCGCGACGGCGCTGATCAACAATCAACTGACCGGCCCGGCCCTGGCCCATTGCCTGAACATCTCCCAGGCCCTGCATTGTATCGTCGATTCCGAGACCTCGCCGTGTTTCGAACAGGTGAAGGACAGCCTTGGCCGTCATGTCCAGCAATGGGTCCTGGGCCCGGCGCATGGCGAACAGCGTGATCTGGTCAATGCTCTGAAGAGCTGCAGCCAGTTGCGTCCCGATCGCGACACGGCGCGCGGTGGCCTGACCGCCAAGGACACCGCACTCTACATCTTCACCAGCGGCACGACCGGCCTGCCCAAGGCCGCGCGCATCAATCACATGCGCGCTCAGCTCTATATGCGCGGCTTCGCCGGTTCCACCGACGCCCGACCGTCCGACCGCATCTATGTGACCCTGCCGCTCTATCACGCCACCGGCGGCCTCTGCGCCATGGGGGCGGGTCTGCTGACCGGCGGGTCCATCGTGCTGAAGAAGAAATTCTCGGTCAGCCAGTTCTGGGATGACGTCGTGGCCGAGCGCTGCACGATGTTCGTCTATATCGGCGAGCTTTGCCGCTATCTGGCCAACCATCCTGAAACGCCGAACGAGCATGCCCACAAGATCCGCCTGATCTTCGGCAACGGCCTGCGTCCCGACGTCTGGGACGACATGCTGGACCGCTTCAAGGTCGGCGGGGTTCTGGAGTTCTACGGCGCGACCGAAGGCAATGTCTCGATGTTCAATTTCGATGGTCGCCGCGGGGCCATCGGACGGATACCGGGCTACCTGAAGAACAAGTTCAACAGCCGCATCGTCAAGTTCGACCTCGAAGCCGAAGCGCCGGTTCGCGGTCCCGACGGATGTTGCATTGAGTGCGAGCCCGGCGATATCGGCGAATGCATCGGCCAGATCGCCAACGACGCCCGCTCCAATTTCACCGGCTACGCCGACAAGGCCGCGACGGAGAAGAAGATTCTGCGTGACGTGTTCGCCAAGGGCGACGCCTGGTTCCGGACCGGCGACCTGATGCGCACCGACAGCGACGGCTACATCTATTTCATTGACCGCATCGGCGACACCTTCCGCTGGAAGGGTGAGAACGTCGCCACCAGTGAGGTTTCCGAGCGCCTGGCCTCCGTGCCGGGGGTGCTTGAGGTCAATGTCTATGGCGTCAAGGTCGGCGACCTCGACGGCAAGGCGGGCATGGCGTCGTTGGTCGTCGAGCCCGGCTTTGACATCAAGGCGCTGGCCGAACTGGTCGATCGTGAGCTTCCGGCCTATGCCCGCCCGATCTTCGTGCGGCTGCAAGGCGCGATCGAGACGACCGGGACCTTCAAATATCGCAAGGTCGATCTGGTTGCGGAAGGTTTCGATCCGGCCCAGGTCAAGGATCCGCTGTACTTTCGCAGTTCCGCAAAGGGCTATGTGAAGATCACCAAGGCCATCCACGCCAAGATCCTCGCCGGCGGGTTCAGGCTCTAAAAAGCACTTTACATTTCAAAGTTAAGTCGCTACCTCATTCCTGTCGAATGAAGGGATCTGGCGTCGTGACGGAAGAGATGAAGGCCATTCGCGATGATATCGCGTTCATGCGGGCCTTGGCCGAAGAGGGGCGTCAGGCGCCGCTGCTGGGCGGCCCCATACTCGTCGCCGCCGGCGCCATCTACGGAACGGCAAGCCTGCTGCAGTGGGCGATCCTGGCCCAGGTCCTGCGCGCGGCGCCGGTGACGCTGATGGTCGTGTGGTCCATCGCGGTCTTGCTCCACCTCATCATGATCGTCGTGCTGAAGCGGGGCATGCGCACCAAGCCGGGCGCGCAATCCTCGGGCAATCGGGCGATGAGCAATGTGTGGATGGGCGTGGGGTGGGGGTGTTTCGTCATCTTTTTCGCGCTGGGCGTGGCCAGCTGGAAGACCCGTGACCTCAACCTGATCAACTTCTCGCCGTCGATCATTCTGGCGCTCTACGGCGCGGCCTGGTCTGTCGCCGCGGCGGTGTCTCGCGCGACCTGGCTGAAATTCGTTGCGGTGGCCTCCTTTACCGGTGCGGTCATCATGGCGGGACTGATGGGCAACCCCTGGATCTGGCTGGCCTATGCCGCCGCCCTCTATCTGCTGGCCATGGTTCCAGGCCTGATATTGATGCGCCAAGAACCCTCGGACATCGTCTAGGCATTCGCGCATGAACGCTTTCGAGATCGATCATATCGACGAGGTCATTCATGGGCGCGTGCGTCTGGGGGTCATGGCCTATCTGTCGGGCGCCGAGGTCGCGGATTTCAACGCGCTGAAGGCCAAGCTCTCGGTCACCGACGGCAACCTCTCGGTCCACCTGCGCAAGCTGGAGGACGCCGGCTATGTGGCGATCGAGAAAAGCTTTGTGGGCCGCAAACCCCTGACCCGGGTCGCCCTGACGCAAAGCGGCCGCACCGCCTTTGGTCTGTATCTCGACGCCATCGGCAAGCTGGTCGAGTCGCGCTGACGCGCAACAGCCGCGATCCTGTCGGCGCTAGCCGCAGGTCCCGCCGTTCAGCTTGCGTTGATAGGCCTCGGCCAGGCTCAGATAGGGCGGGATAAAGGTGTTCAGCGCCACCGGCTTGCCGTCGCTCGTCACCCCGGCCAGACCGGCCCGCATCTCGAAATGCAGGTGGATCGTCGTCGGCGTGCCGCCAAAGTCGTTGGAGACCTTGCCCAGCTTCTGGCCGGCCACGACACTTGCGCCTTCAGCCACCGCCAGGGTCGACATCTGCATGTGCAGATAGCGGTAGGTGTAGTGCGGCTGGGCCTGGGCCACCAGGGTCACGGTGTAGGTTCCGATATCTGTGATCGTCCCGGCTTCGGTCGCGACGGCCCAGTGCTCGTTCTTCTTGCAGGTGGCCGGGCGGATATCCTGCCCCTGGTGTCCGGTTCCGGACCCGCACAGCGGGCTGGTGCGTGACCGCGCTTCGCAGAAATTGTCCCGCCAGGGCAGGCTGTAGTTGAGGCTGTCGCACTGGCTGGGATGGCCCGCCGGACCCATGCCGCCGCCGGGGCCATAGACCTGGGAATTGGCGAAGCCGGCCTCCAGCAGCGGCCAGCACATGCTCGGCGACCACACCGTTCGGTCCAGATAGCCCGAGCCCTGTCCGGCGGGCAGCTGGCCGGGCGGATTGTGCTCGAACGTGGCCGGAGAGGGCGCAGGCGGCTCGGCGGGCTGCACCGGCTCGCCGGGGCTGGGGGGCAGGGGCTCGGACGCCTCCTGCTCGGCGCCGCCGTCAGCGGGTTCGTCCTCGGCCTTGGGCGGGCCGGGATCGGCCGAGGGCGGCTTGGGCGGCCCATCGGTGGGGGCGGGGGTCTTGGGATCGCAGGCCGTCAGGGCCAGGGCGGCGGCCATGACGGCCAGGGCCAGCGGAAACGGCGCGGTGGCGTTGCTCATCGTCTCAGCCTCCCAGGCCGGCTTCGGCGCGGGCCGCCGCGCCCAGCACCACGGTGGTGGTCTTGCCGACCAGGCCCAGAACGTAGTTGTCGTCGGCGCAGCGCGCGTCGCCGGCCCGATCGCAGCGGATCTCGACGGTGTAGAGCACGCCATACCGCACGAAGCTGGCCAGCTGGCCGTCCACGGTGCGTTGCACGGTCAGCGCCTCGGGCCCGACCGGATCGATCTTCAACGGCTTGGCGGCGGGCAGGGCGATGATCGCCGTCGTGCCGCTCAGCGATATCCCCGCCCCGGGCGCGTCGGCGGTGATCGTATAGTAGTCGCCAAAGCTGTAGAGGCGGGCCCCGGCCGTCAGCTTGGGGTCGTTGGGCAGCAGGATCGGGACGCGGGTCGCGTCGACTTGGGCCCTGTTGAGGTTCGTCGCCAGGGCGTCCGACGCGCCGCCGCTCTGACGCAGGCCGCCCACGGCGCCCTGCCAGTCCACCTTGCCGCGCGGGCGGGGCGCCACGGTCGCCGCCGGCGCCCGGGTCAGGGTCGACGGTCGTGCGGGCGCGATCGGCGCGCCGGTCGCCGGATCCACCCGTGTTTGCGCGGTGACCCGCGAGGAGATCGTCACCCCGATCCCCACTGTCGCGACGACGATAATCGCCGCCACGATCCACTGTCCGTTACGCATGGTCCCCACCGCATAACCCCGTTCTCCAAACCCTAGCGCGGATCTGGCGAAGTGTTAATCCCTTCACCGGTGGGGCGAAGATTGAACCGCTGCGGGTTCGTGTCTATATGGCCTCAACGCGAGGGACCCTGCGTGCGGCGGTTCCAATAAAGTCCATAGTTCTCAGGGGGATAAGGTCTCGTCATGCTGCTTACGATGCTCAAGGCCAAGCTCCACCGCGCCACGGTCACCCAGGCCGACCTCGACTATGAAGGCTCGATCGCCATCGACCGCGATCTGCTGGACGCCTCGGGCATCCTGCCCAATGAGCAGGTCGACGTGCTCAACATCACCAACGGCGCGCGCTTCACCACCTACGCGATCGAGGCCCCGCGCGGCTCCAGGGTGATCGGCGTCAACGGCGCCGCGGCGCGTCTGGTGCAGAAGAACGACACCGTCATCATCGTCACCTATTGCCAGCTGCCCGCCGAGGAGGCGCGCAACTATGCCCCCACCGTGGTGCTGCTGGACGAGGGCAACCTGATCAAGAAGGCCGCCTAGATGCGTCGCCTGGCCGGTCTCGCCCTCGTCGCCGGCCTGCTGGCCGGCTGCGCGCCCAAACTGCCCGCGGATGTCGATGAGAGTGGGCTGACCGAGCTGGTCGGCCGCGGCATCGGCTCGCCCTCGACCTGCGTGGTGATCGCCGACGCCTCGGGCGCGGTGGTCTGGAAGGCAGGGGGCTATATCACCTGCGCCCGCAACCTGCCCACCTGCGCCGGGGGCGACCCGGTCACGGCCGAGGCCGTGCTGAAGGCGTCGATCGGCAAGCCCGGCCGCACCGCCAGCTGTCCCAGCGTCGCCGGCGGCGCCAATACGGTCGGCTGGGCCATAGGCCCCGTCCCGACCGGTGAGGGCAAGCCGCAGCGCGATCTGACCTATGTGGCGGTGATGGAGGGGGAGCGCGCCCTGCCGGGCCGCGAGATCCAGGCCCGGGTCGAGCGCGCCTTCGCGCGCGCCGGCCTCTAAACCACAAGGCCCCCGCCGCGGCGCACGGCCGCGACGGGGGCTACAACGGGGAAAATGGATCTAGCGCGCGACCTCATAGGTCGCCGAAACCTCGATCCGCACCTTCAGCTCGCCGCTGGCCACCGGGGTGGAGTCGGCCATTTCCCGCTTGGCCATGGCGAACACCGGCATCGGCGGAGCGGGCGTATAGCCGCCGCCTTCGCCCAGATTGACCAGTCGCACGATCTTGTAGCCCGTAGCCCGGGCATAGAGGTCGGCCTTGGCCTGCAGCGCCTTGACCGCATCCAGCCGCGCCGCGTCCTCGGCGGCCTGCGGGTTTTGCAGACCAAAGCTGATGCCGCCCGTGGTGTTGGCGCCGGCGGTCACCGTGGCGTCGACGGTCTGGCCCAGCCGGTTCAGGTCGCGAACCGTGACGCTGACCTGGTTGCTGACCTGATAGCCGTTCAGCTTGGGCGGCTGGTTCTGCTCATAGATATACTGCGGATTGATGTTCAGGCCCGAGGTCTGGATGTCGCGCTCGGCGACGCCCGCCTTGCGCAGGGCGGCCATCACCTGGTTCATCCGGACGCTGTTGGCCTTCAGGGCCTCGGCGGCGGTGGGGGCGTCTGTCTGGACGCCCAGCGAGAGGGTCGCCATGTCCGGCGCGACATTGGTTTCGCCGGACGCCGCCAGGCTGAAGGTGGTGGCGCGGAAGACGGCGTCGGCGCTCTGGGCCATGGCCGGCGCGGCGCTGAGGGCCACAGCGCCGCCCAGGATCGCGGGAACGAAGAGGGCGGCGGAAGCGATACGGGCGGGTATGGACGTCATGACAGGTCTCCTGGCGGGTTGGTCTGGAAAGCTCTGCCGACCCGCTATGGTTCCCTGATGGAAGATTGAACCTGAACGGGAGCTTTAAGCGGCGTTCGGCCCATGCTAATGCGCCCTTCCTCCGAACGCCATGCGCGTTCCCTGGGGGCCTGTAGCTCAATGGTTAGAGCCGACCGCTCATAACGGTCTGGTTGGGGGTTCGAGTCCCTCCGGGCCTACCAAACTCCCTCTCAAAGGCAGGGCTATCGCATATGGATCTGGCGCTAAAAGACCCAGCCTTCCTGGGCCTTGTGCCCAGGACCCATGGCGCCGCAGATGCGGACTTGGGTCGGTGTTACGGGCCGTTCAGCCGCGAATAGCGCCCAAATCAAAGCCTGCCTCAAACATGGGTCCTGGGCACAAGGCCCAGGAAGGCAAGATTTTTGAGTTTGTTAAAGGCTTGGGTCCGTCAGCAACCCATATGCGATAGCCCTGCTCTCAAAGGGGTTGAGATCCCGAGAACATTTTAGGGGCGTCTTCAGGCTGCTGCACCGATGCGGGATACGCATCGGGTGAAGGGCGCTGTGTCAGGCTATGGCCGTCTGGCGCGTCGAAGGCCAGCCGATGGCTCGCGGGTGTGTCATCGGACGGGGCGAGATTCACCCCGCGCATCCATCTTCCCTTAGGCGAAAGTGCAGTCTTGGCTCGTCCCCGGCTCCGCCATCCGCGTCGCCAGCCCGACCTTTTCCGAGGTCTTGTTGAACTTCTCGGCCACCGCGCGGTCAAGATCGATGCCCAGCTGCATGGCGATCAGGTCGGCGCAGATGATGACGTCGGCCAGTTCCTCGGCCAGGTCGGCCAGGCTGGCGCGCGAGCCCCGGATGCCCATGCGCTCGCGTTCCAGCTTCTTGATCAGGTTGCAGGCCTCGCCCACCTCGCCGGCCAGTTCGTTGCCGCGATAGGACAGGGTGATCTGGCCGTCGGTGTCCCACTCGGCCTGACGGGCCAGGTTGGCGGCGCGCAGGGTGGCGTGGGGCGGGGTGTCGGTCATCTCAGCGGTCGTCCTCGAGCAGGCGGCGGACGGCGGCGCGCAGGACCCCGGCGGCGGTCTCGATCGACAGGCCCTGTTCGCGGCGCAACCGCGACCAGGCCTCGAAGCTCAGAAGGAGGTCCAGGGCCTCGACCTTCAGCGGCGCTTCCAGCAGGGCGGGCGGAAGTTGGCGTTCCAGGATCTTGCGCAGGGCCGAGACCAGCTTGCCGCTGTCTTCGCTCAGGAAACGCGAGCGGTGGCGATAGGCTTCGGAGGCGTGCTTGAACGGCGCGATCTTCTCGAAGGCGTAGGCCCGGCGGTCGACCAGTTCGAGCACGCGGTCCTTCCAGTCGGTCGACTTGAACGGGGTGCCGACCACGGCGCGCAGCTCGTCCTCGATGACCACGGACATTTCGCTGTAGAGGCTGTCCATGTCCTTGAAGTGCCGGAACACCGTGCGCAGACCCACATCGGCGCGGGCGGCCACCTGTTCGGCGCTGGGCGACATGTCGCCGGTGCGGATGATCTCCAGCATCGCGGTCACGATCCGGGCGCGATTGTTCTGCCCGCGGCGACGGCGGCCATCGGCCTCTTCCACCGGTTCACTCATCGCCTTGCTTGCTTCTTGCGCCACGCAATCCCGCCTGACCGATTCCCTGCGGTTCCCATAGGGCGCGGCGGGGCGGGACGCCAGTCATCAAGCGAATAGCGGGGCGCAGCCGGTCGATTCCAGCAGGTCATCCACCAGAACCCGCTCTGGTTCGGGCAGATCGTCCCGCGCGTCTCGCAGCCAGCCCAGGCACTTGGCCTGATAGGGGAAAGGCGGCTGTGTCCAGGGCAGGCCATCGACCACCGCCTCCACCGCCGCCGCGCCGGTCATCACCGCCTGGGCGTTGGCCAGCATGACGGGCGGATAGACCCGGCCGATCTGGGCCAGCAGCGCCAGCAGGGTCGGGGGCGGGGCGTCCAGCATGATCCAGTCGTCGTCGCGCGGCTCCAGGCCCGACAGGTCCTCCATCTGGCTGACCCAGGCGAAGACGCGGGGGGCGATCTCCAGGGTCAGGGCCATCGGGGTGGGGTCGAACTGGGCCAGCTGGGTCAGCTGGCCGTGAACGGCGAAGTCGCAGGCGGCGGGTCGTGCGCCCAGCAGGAACGGCTGGACGGTCAGATGGGCCTCGAAGGCCTGCAGGAACCGCCGATAGCTGGCCTCGATCACCGGGGCGGTCGTGGGGTTGGAGCCCACCACATAGAGGCGGTCGATCTGCCTCTGGCTGAACTGCGCGCCGCGCTCGGCCAGTTCGGCGTCGGGGATGGCGGCCCCTCGCCAGCAGGGCAGGATGGCGGCGGCGCGGGCGATGTCGGCCGGATAGCTCCAGCGATAGTGGAACATCGCCTTGGTCAGCCACTCGTCGGCATAGTCCTCGATCAACTGGTCGATGAAGGCCAGGGCCGGGTCGGGCGGGATCACCGACCGGCCTGTGTGCTCCGCCTCCAGCCGGCGGATGATCGGCGATGAGTCGACAACCGCCTCCAGCGCGCCGTCCGGACCCGGCAGATAGAAGGTCGGCAGCAGTTGCACCTTGGGCCGGGGCAGACCCTCCAGCGCCGGCCCGGAACTGGGCAGGAAGCGGTAGGCGATGCGGCGATAGCGCAGCAGGGCCAGCATCTTGCGGGTATAGGGCGAGCCGGGCGCGCCGCTGAGGGCGATGGGATCGGTCATGAGGGGCTCCCGCGACGCCTAGCGGATCATCTTCAGGCGGTCGCTGACCTCGACCGCGTCGGAACCGGCCGGCAGGCTGATGAAGTCGCCGTCGCGGCCCACCTTGATGGGCCCGGTGAAGATCTTTTTCGACGACCCCAGGAAAGGCCCCTCCAGCGCGCCCAGCGGCAGGGCCGGGGTGATGTGGGTCAGCAGCAGGAAACGCACATTGTCGCGCTGGGCGATCTCGGCCGCCTGTTCCGGGCTGGTGTGATAGCCAGGGATGTCGCCGAAGATCTTGGCGACCCGGTCGCGGCCGGCGCTCTTGGCGGCGCGGGCCTGGACGGCCACCAGATTGGGGGCCAGCGCCTCGTGCACCAGCAGGTCGGCGCCCTTGGCGGCGGCCTCGACCCGGGCGGACGGGGCGGTGTCGCCGCTGATCACCACCCGCCGACCCTTATAGGTGAAGGCGTAACCGACGGCCGGACTGACGGGATCATGTCGCACCGGGAAGGCGGTGACCTTCAGGTCGGGCTCATCGATCAGCAGCAGGTCGGGCTGGTCGGCGGCGGCGGTGAAGGTCAGGGCCTGGCCGCCGAAGCCCGCGGGCGGCACGACGCCCGCGCCGTGGTGGGCGGTGCGATAGCCCTGGTCCATCCGATAGGCCGACATGAAGCCCGCGACGACCTGTTCCACCCCGACAGGGCCGTGAACGGGGACGGGCTTGGCCGATCCGCTGCCGGCCCAGCGTTGCAGCATCAGTTCGCCCAGACCGTCGATATGGTCGGAATGATAGTGGGTCAGGAACACGGCCTCGACCCGGGCCGGCGGCAGGTTCATCAGGGCCAGATTGCGGCTGGTCCCCGCGCCGGCGTCGATGATGAACAGCCGTTTGCCGGCCAGAACCGCCGTGCAGGGTCCCGCGCGCTTGGGATCGGGCAGGGGGCCGCCCGCGCCGCACAGGCCCACATGCAGGCCGTCGGGGAGGCCCTGATCGGGCGCCTGGCCCAAGGCCTTCACATACAGCTTTTCCATGACCGGCACGGCGATCCTGCCGCGCGCCAGCCAGCCGCCCAGTCCCACCAGGACCGCGACGCCCAGCGCTGCCAATCCCACCGCTGTCCTGATCCGCATGTTCAATCCTCCCGCCCGGACGGGCTTGACCCCGCCTCAATGTAGTGACACGCATATTGTCAATATATGTCGCGCAATGCGGCGATGTGTCAACGGGAGGCGTGGGAATGCAGGTTCTGAGAACACCGGACGAGCGGTTCGCGGGGTTGGCCGATTGGCCGTTCGCGCCACACTATTTGACGATCACCGACGCCGACGGAACCGCGCTGCGCCTGCACTATGTGGACGAGGGGCCGCGCGATGCGCCGACGGTTCTGCTGATGCACGGCGAGCCGTCCTGGGCCTATCTGTACCGCAAGATGATCGCCGGCCTGGTGGCGCGGGGCTATCGCGTGGTCGCGCCCGACCTGATCGGCTTTGGCCGTTCCGACAAGCCGGCGGCGCGGACAGACTACACCTATGAGCGCCATGTCGCCTGGATGAGCGCCTGGCTTACCCGGCTGGATCTGAAGGATGTCACCCTGTTCTGCCAGGACTGGGGCGGGCTGATCGGTCTGCGGTTGGTGGCGGCCTTCCCCGAACGGTTCGCCGCCGTCGCCGCGGGCAATACCGGCCTGCCGATCGGCACGGGCCTGACCGAAGGCTTCAAGGCCTGGCTGGAGTTCAGCCAGAACACGCCGATCATGCCCATTGGCCTGATCGTCAATATGGGCACGGGCCGCGAACTGAGCGAAGCCGAGATCGCCGCTTATGACGCGCCGTTCCCGGACGAGACCTTCAAGGAAGGCGCGCGGCAGTTCCCGGTGCTGGTGCCTGTGACGCCCGAGCATGGCTCGGTCGCGGAGAACAAGGCGGCGTGGGCGGTTCTGTCGGCCTTCGACAAGCCGTTCCTCACCACCTTCAGCGACGGCGATGCGGTGACCAAGGGCGGCGAGGCGATCTTCCAGGACCGGGTGCCCGGCGCGGCCGGACAGCCTCACGTCATCGTCCCGGGCGGCCACTTCCTGCAGGAAGACTGCCCCGACGCACTCACCGATCTGATCGACGGCCTGGTCCGTCGCGCCCACGCCTGAAGGAGCAAGCCATGCAGGTCAAGAACGCGGTCTATCCCCCCGGTGAGCAGGCCATGGCCTTCTTCGGCGCCGAGGAGGACGGGCCTTTCGTGATGGTCAATCTGCTGAAGTTCAAGCCCAAGGCGGAATATCCGGATGGTTCGGCTTCAGATCTGACGGGCCAGCAGGCCTACCTGCTCTATGGGGCGGGTGTCAGCAAACTGGTCGAGGGTTTGGGCGGGCGCATGCGCTTCAGCGCCCCGGTGACCGGCCTGCTGATCGGCGAGGTCGAGGACCTGTGGGACATGGTGGCCCTGGTCGAATATCCGTCTCTGGCGTCTTTCAAGGCCATGACCCAGTCGCCGGAAATGCACGCCATCGAGCATCACCGTATCGCAGGCCTCGCCGGGCAACTGAACATCCGCACCAAGGAAGGGTTCTAGGGCGGGGGGCGATAGAGTCCCTCTCCCAAAGGGAGAGGGAGGGGCCCGCCGCGAAGCGGTGGGAGGGTGAGGGGGTAAGACGCCAACCGATTTTCGCCCGCCGTTCGGCTCCGATCGCCATGTCCGCCCGGGGCGCGTCTGGTTTCCGCATCAGGGTGAAAAAAGGGGGTAGCACTGTGAGCGTCGGCTCCAAAGGCTCACCCAGCCTTGTGCTAAATGGCTTGGAAGGCGCTTTTCCACACGGCCTGGGTGGCGAGCAGACGTCAGCGCACCATCGCAGACAGTATAATGCTGGCGGCTAATCCCAGCATGGTCAAACGCGCTATCCATGCATAGCGGGTCAACCGTCGATCTCGGTAATCGCGATGTTCACCGGTCCATACGACTAACAATCCGAACATGATCGACGACCGTGATGATGAGAACGGGTACTCATCCGGCGGCGATCGGGGCCGCATTAGCGGATATTCGGGCTGGGTCGCCTGAGGCCGCCTAAAGTTGGCTAACCGATGCCGAAAGGCTTCAGTAGACGCGGCGATGGCGAGCACGTCGATTAGAACCGCAACTAGGATCACCATTTCCATAAGGTGACCCTAAGATGGGCCAGTTCGATCTGACAAGCAGACCTTATCAACGTCCGAGATGGGGGGCGTCCCCCCGTGCCCCCTCTCCTTAGGGAGAGGGCTGGATAGAGGAGTTACAGTGTCAGACGGAGTGCCGGAAAGCCGTCCAGCCTCGTAACCCCTCACCCTCCCACCGCTTCGCGGCGGGCCCCTCCCTCTCCCTTTGGAAGAGGGACTCTAGAAAATCTGGCGCTAAGCCCTAGTTATTCCACAGAATGTACTCGTCGGTCTCTTTGTCGGGCACGCTCAGCGGATGGTCGATGGCGATGGCGCCTCGCAGCAGAGACGGCCATTTGGGCTTGAGGTTGCGCGTGTCCTGCTGGGCCAGCAGGGCCCGCAGTTCGGCGACCTTGGCCGGGTTGGCGGCGGCCAGGTTGTTGCGCTCGGTCGGGTCGGCGGCCAGGTCGAACAGCCAGACCTTGTCGGGGTTTTCCAGCACCTGCAGCTTCCAGTCACCGGCCCGCACCATGCGATAGTCGCCGGAGCGCCAGAACAGCACCTCATGGGGTCGCCCCTTGGCCTGGCCGGTCATGAAGGGCGTCAGGTTCACCCCGTCGATGGGTCGATCCTTCGGAACCTCGGCCCCCGCAGCGCCGGCCGCCGTGGCGAACATGTCGATATGGCTGACTGCATTGGCGTAGCGGGCGCCCGCCGGCAGCACCGCCGGCCAGCGCATGTAGAAGGGCACATGGACGCCGCCCTCGAAGAAGGTGGCCTTCCAGCCGCGATAGGGACGGTTGATCTCGGGCAGGCCGATATAGTGGGCGCCGCCGTTGTCGCTGGTGAAGATCACCAGGGTGTTGTCGTCCAGACCCTGGTCCTTCAGCGTCTGCATCACCCGGCCGATATTGCGGTCCAGGTTGCGCACCATGGCGCCATACACCCGCTGGCGATGATCCTTGATCTGGGGCAGGGCGTCATAGTCGGCCTGGGTGGCCTGCAGCGGCGTGTGCGGCGCATTATAGGCCAGGTACATGAAAAACGGCTGGTTCCTGTTGGCCTTGATCGAAGCGATGGCCTGATCCGACAGATAGTCGGTCATATAGGCGTTCGGCTTGAAGGCCGGCTGGCCATTGT
Source organism: Caulobacter sp. FV2ps19 (assembly GCF_058681035.1). Classification (NCBI taxonomy): domain Bacteria; kingdom Pseudomonadati; phylum Pseudomonadota; class Alphaproteobacteria; order Caulobacterales; family Caulobacteraceae; genus Caulobacter; species Caulobacter sp. FV2ps19. The sequence goes on from NZ_CM178729.1 coordinate 2,061,074, forward strand.
ACTGCACGCTGTAGGGCAGGTTGGCCCACAGGAACTTGTCGATCGGGTCGAAGTCCTGCCTGGAATTGACGACGCCGGGATCCTTGGCCGGCAGGAACATCGAGGCGCCGGAAATGAAGCCCAGGCTTTCGTCGAACCCCTGATCCTCGGGGCGTGATCCCTTGGTGCCGCCCAGATGCCACTTGCCCAGATGAACGGTGTGATAGCCGCGCGTCTTCAGGACCTCGGCGATGGTGACTTCGGAGGCCGGGACGTTCAGTTCGTCCATCGGCGGCACATCCTTGGCCAGTTCACGCGAGAAGTGCGGCGGGTGCAGCGCGCCCGGCGACCGGAAGGTGCCGACCAGACGCGAGAAGGCCACCGGAGTCGGCGTGAACTCGAAGCCGAAGCGGGTGGGGTAGCGGCCGGTCATCAGGGCCGCGCGCGACGGGGCGCAGGTGGCGTTGCCGGCATAGCCGTTGGTCAGGTCGACGCCGCCCTGGGCGATGGCGTCGATATTGGGGGTCTGGACCACGCCACCGGCGATGCCGCCGCCATTGAGGCTGACGTCGTTATAGCCCAGGTCGTCGGCCAGGATGAAGATGATGTTGGGCGGGCGCTGGCCCGGGGGCAGGGCGCCGGCCGGAGGGCCGGCCTGCCACGGCACGGGCCGGTTGGCCGCCACCTTGGGCGCCATCCAGGCGCCGATGTGCAGGATGATGAACTCGCGGCTGAACCAGGCGCCGGTCAGCGCCGCCGCCAGGACCGCCAGAACGATGCCCGTCCACTTCAAAACTCGCATGCGTGTCTCCCCGCCAGATCGGCGGACTTTTCGCCCGTCGTTGAGGGCGAGGTTACATAATGGCACTCAGAGTGTCGATAGTGTGCGGCGCGCTCATCCGGTTAGGCGTGTCAGCCCCTGCTGGTCCAGTCGCCATTTGAACTGATCAAACCGGTCCTGGCCAAAGAAGGCCTCGCCGTTGAAGGCGATCATCGGCACGCCGTAGTGGCCCGCGGCGCGTTGGGCCGTCTGGCTTTCCTCGACCACGGCGGCCAGACTCTCGGTCTGGGTGCCGACGATCTTGGTCAATTCAGCCCAATCCAGACCGGCGCGCTCGGTGGCGCGGGCCAGGTGGTCGCCTTCGTGCCAGTCATCGACCTCGCCGCTCCAGATCACCTTGCTGACTTCCGTGATGAAGGGCAGGCCGCGCCCAAGCTCGGCCGCCGCCACGCCCATATGGGTCAGACGATGGATGTGTGGCTGCTCCTTGGGATAGGTGCGGGTGGCGAAATCCATCTTCACCGGATCGGGGATCGGCCAGCGGAACGGCAGGCCCAGAAACGCCGCCTCGCGATAGATGTCCTGCATGAAATAGCTGAACCACAGCGGATCGCGGGTTTCGAAGAACTCCGGCGTCCGCACCGCCAGCGGGTAGACCGGACGGATGTTTCCCACGACGTCGAAGTCGCGCTCCAACGCCGTCAGGCGATGGGTGATCATGTAGGAATAGGGCGAGCGGAACGACCAGTAGAGGTCATAGGCCAGGGTCATCGCGGTCTCTCCCACTAGAGCATTTTCCGATAAGTGTGAAACGGTTATCGGATCGAAAAATGCTCTAAACTTTTGATTTAGAGCCCTTTTCGCCCGACCCTGATGAAGCCGTCAGGTCGGAAAGGGCTCTAGGCGTTCTGATTATATAGTGACACTCTGAGTGCGACTATATCGCGTAAATCGACGCCGTCCATCTTGCCTTCCGACAGAAGTGGCAGTTAAGATGCCACAATAATGGAATTTGGGTGGGAACATGCAGAGACTAGCGCGAGTCCTCGTGGGGGCAGCGGGCCTTCTGGCGCTGCTGATGGCGGTTGGCTTCTGGATCCGGCCGACAGAGCTGGGCGACAAGCTGGGCCTTCAGCCGATCGGCGATCTGGGGCTTGCGTCGCTTAGAGCCGATCTGGGCGGCTTCTTCGGCGCGGCCGGCGCTCTGGCCCTGCTGGCGGCCGTGCGCAATCGCGGCGACCTCTTGTTGGCGCCCCTGATGCTGATCGGCGTCGCCCTGACCGGTCGCGTGGTGTCCCTGGCCATCACCGGTCCATCGCCCGCCCTGATCCAGCCGATGGTCGTCGAGGCCGTCCTGCTGGCGATCCTGATCCTGGGCCGCCGCACCCTGGCCCGCGCCCCCGCCTGAACAGGCCCACCGTCGCCCGCCTACTGCGCGTCCGCTTTCGGAGATGATCCATGACCGACGACAACAAGCCCAAAATCGACAGGCGCTCGCTGCTGCTGGGCGCAGGCGTGGGCCTGGGCGGCGCGGCGGCGGTCGCGGCCGGCGGTGTGGCGATCAAGTCCGCCACCAGTTCGATCGCCACACCCAAGGCCGTGGGCAAGGGCAAGCCCGCCAAGATCGCGACCTCGTTCAAGGACTCCCGACCGGCCCAGGCCGAGGAGATCAAGGCTCCCGCCGGCGCGCCCAATGTGGTGGTCATCGTTCTCGACGATGTCGGGTTCGCCGATCTGGGCTGCTATGGCGGCGAATTGATTACGCCGTCGCTGGACGCCCTGGCCGGGGCGGGGCTGCGCTACACCAACTTCCGCACTACGGCGATGTGCTCGTGCACCCGCGCCGCCCTGCTGACCGGGCTGAACCATCACTCGGCCGGCATGGGCTGGCTGGCGGACATCGATTCCGGCTATCCGGGCTATCGCGGCGACCTGACCCGCCAGAACGCCACCCTGGCCGAGGTGCTGGTCGAGGCCGGCTGGTCGACCTTCCTGCTGGGCAAGTGGCACGTCAACAACGCCGAGCATGGCGGCCCGACCGGCCCCTACCACAACTGGCCGACCCATCGCGGCTTCGAGCGCGCCTACTGGTATCAGGGCCATTCCAGCGACCACTTCCACCCGGGCGCCTTGTACGAAGGCACGGCGCGGGTCGAGACCAGCGGCGACGACTATTACCTCTCCGACGATCTGGCCGAGCGCGCCGTCGCCTATCTGCACACCCAGAAGGCCATGGCGCCCGACAAGCCGTTCTTCATGCAACTGGCCTTCGGGGCCGCGCACTCGCCGCTGCAGGCCAAGGCGGCCGATCGCGATCTTTATAAGGGCAAGTTCGAAGCCGGCTGGGACGAGATCCGCAAGCAAAGGCTGGAGCGTCAGAAGAGCCTGGGCGTGATGCCGGCCGAAACCCCGCTGCCGCCCCTGTCGCCGGGCGCCAAGCCCTGGGCTGAGCTGACGGCCGATCAGAAGCGCCTCTATGCCCGCTATATGGAGGTCTTCGGCGGTATGGTCACCGGGGCTGACCGGGCCATCGGCCGGGTCATGGCCGAGCTGGAGACCATGGGTCTGCGCGACAACACCCTGGTCGTCGTGTTCTCGGACAACGGCGCCTCGGCCGAGGGCACCGAGACCGGTACGCCCAACGTCTTTGGACCGGCCTTTGGCCGCCCGGCCTCGGAAGCCGAAGCCCTGGCCCTGTATGACAAGATGGGCGAGGACGGCACGTTTCCGCACTATCCGATCGGCTGGACCAACGCCTCCAACACGCCATACCGGCTCTACAAGCAGTACACCGCGCTGGGCGGCGTCGCTGATCCGCTGATCGTGTCCTGGCCCAAGGGCGTGGCGGACAAGGGCGGCGTGCGAAAGCAGTTCGTCCATGTGGTGGATCTGTATCCCACCGTGCTGGAAGCCTGCGGGGTGCAGCGTCCCGACCTCTATCGCGGCGAACCGCAGAAGCCGCTGGAAGGCGCCAGCGTCGCCAAGACCTTCGCCTCGTCCAAGGCGCAGACCCGCACCGAGCAGTATTACGAGTTGGGCGGCTTTCGGGCCTTCGAGGAGGGAACCTGGCGCCTGGTCGCCCAGCATCAGCGGGGCAAGTCGTTTGAGGACGATCACTGGGGGCTCTACGACACCGCCCGTGATCCCAATGAACTGCGCGACGTGTCGGCCGACCACCCGGATGTCGCCGCGCGGCTGCGCGACAAATGGGACAAGGCCGCTGTGGCCTATGACGTGCTGCCGCTGGACGACCGACCCCTGCTGCTGAAGCTGGTGCAGCAGCGCGGCGGCAAGCTGCGCAAGCGCTGGGACATCCGGCCGCCCGTTGACGAGATCTCGACCGATGTCGCGCCGATCGTCTGCGGGCTGTCGCATTCGATCGAGGTGGAGCTGTCGCGCCCCCGGGGCGATGAGGACGGGGTGCTGGTCGCGCATGGCTCGCAACCGGCGGGCTACGTCCTGTATGTCGACAAGGGGCGGCTGATCTATGAGAGCAGTCTTGTGCCCTGGAGCGAGGTCATCACCTCGCCCGACCGCCTGCCGCGCGGCCCCGTCAAGGTGAAGTACGAGCAGACCATGACCTCACGCCCGTTCGAGGGGCGTGGAGCGCTCTACGTGAACGGTCGCAAGGTCGCCGAGCACAGGTTCGAACGGGTGCTGTTCGCGCCGGGCTATGACGGATTCTGCGTCGGGTCTGACCAGGGCGCCCGGGTCTCGCGCGCCTACGAAGGCCCCAACCCGTTCCAGGGCAAGATTTCCCGGGTGCTGATCGATGTCGACACCGCCGCCATGTCGCCGCTGGAGATCATGCGGTTTATGAAGGCGATGCAGATCAAGGTGTGACCTTGGCGGTGCGGGACGGATAGACCTGCTGGATCTTGCTTTCGTTATAGCGTGCGCCCGGGCAGTCCACCGCATAGGATGAACCCGTCTGCCGCAGATAGGGACCTCTGCCGCTGTCGCCGTTCAGGGCCGAGCAGGAGACGGCGGTCTTGTAAATGACCGATCCGTCCGTGCTGAGTTCGGCCATGAACTGGTCAAAGGCCAGATCCAGCAGGCCGCGGGTGGCCGCCAGACGACGGGCGCGGCCCGCAAAGGCGGTGGTCACTTCACCGCTGGCCGAGATCGGCCGTGCGGCCGCAACAGGGCCTGCCGCGGCGCCGGCTGCGGTGATCACGCCTCCGGCCAGCATGGCTTCAAGATCGGTGAAGCGGCCGCTGGCCCCGCCGACCGCGACCGCCGTGGCGAAGGCGGACGCAAAGCCCGCCGGCGCGCGGTTGGGACCCCCGATCTTCCCGGCTTCATTCGCGCCGACCAGGCCGGCATAGGGAGCGTCGGCGATCGAAACCACCAGGTTCTGGTTCACATAATAGCCCAGGGCCACACCCAGCAGCGCGCCGCCGGTCGGGGCCAGGACGGCGTCCTTCGACGCGCCGATCGGTCCGGCCAGGGCGGCGCGGGTCATTTCGGGGGTGAAGCCGGTCCACGCCGCGCGATAGCTGGTCTCGATGGTGGATTGCTTGACCAGTTCACCGGTGCGCCAGCGCACGAGGCTGAAGGTGACGCGGGCCGAGGCCAGCTTGTCGGTTCCCAGCCAGACATTGGGGCCGCGAAGCTCATCGAACTTCACGTAAAGCATATATTCGCCGTCCAGCCGGCTGCGGGCCAGCATGTCGGCGCGGTCCAGATGCCGGGTCAGGGTCTCGACCACCTGTACCCGGGTGGGCCGCGTGGTGATGATCGCGCCGCCGTCGAACCAGCGAAATTCCGGCGCGCCCTCGACTTCCTGGACCGAGACATTCTGAAAGAAAGGCTTGTGCAGTGAAGCCTTTGCGACGGCCACCGGCGGCATGGCCGGTTGCCGAAGCGCCCGAACGTCGTCGGCGCTGGCGCAGGCGCTCAGCACGACCGCAGCGGCCGTCATCACAAGCAGCGCCTTCAAGGGCTTGGGCGTCATAACCATCGGGGCTCTCCAAAGTCGCGCAGGAGCATCCCGCAACAACCTTAATGGGGCATTTCCCTCAAGCGCTTCTTCAGAGCGAAGCGGCGGGTCAAAAGCGCCGCGCTCCAACGTGGTTAATGCGGGGTTTACGAATCTGGGTCGATGACTGGCAGGTCTGACCGCTTCCCGGAGTCGCCTGTTCTCATGTCCGCCTTCCGTCGCTTGACGATCGCCTGGAAACTGATCCTGGTCGCCGGTCTGGCCATCGGGCTGCTCCTGATCGCGGCGGCCTTTGCTGTGTCGTCCCACACCAGCGCCATCGTTTCGGGTCTGACCAATCAATATGCGGGCGCGGTGGCCGACGAGGCGATCGAGCAGGTTCGGGCGGACGTCAATTCAGCCGCCGCCGCGACCGGCGCGATGCGCGGCGCGCTGGCTTCGTCGCATGAGGCCGGACTGGTCGATCGCGACAAATTCATGGCCATCGTCAAGCCGAACGCCCTGGCCACCAGCAGCGTCATGGGCGCCTGGTTCATGGCTCAGCCCAATGCGCTGGACGGCAAGGACGCCGAGTTCGTCGACAACGCCGCCATGGCCTCCAACAAGGACGGTCGCTTCTCGGTCTATTGGGTCAACAGGAACGGCGCGCCAATGCTGGAGGCCCAGTCGGATGGCTCGGACTTTGCTGAAAGCTATTACACAGACGCCATTCGCTCCGGAAAGCCGGCCCTGACCGAACCCTATTTCGACGCCGTGGGCGGCGCCCAGGTCGCCATGACGTCGGTCGCCATGCCGGTGTATTCGGGGAGTGCGCTGATCGGCGTCGCCGGCCTGGACCTGTCGCTGGACAATCTCTCCAGGGCCCTGGGCGCGTTGCATCCGCTTGAGGGCGGTCGTGTGATGCTGGTGTCGGCAGGGGGAAAGTGGCTGGCGCATCCCGACCCGGCCTTGCGCATGCAGACCTATGCCGATGAGGGCGCCGAGAAGGTCCGGGGGGTGCTCGGCGGCGGTGAAGCCGTGGAAATTCAGGGCGTCACGGCGGGCGATGTTCCCATGCTGCGGATCGTCCGCCCCATCGCCATGCCCGCGCTGAATACGACGTGGGCTCTGGTCATGGACGTGCCGGTCGCGGCGATTACCGGTCCGGCTGACGATCTGGCCCATGTTCTGCTGATCGGCGGGATCGTGATCACCCTGGCGGTTCTGGTCGCTCTGTTCCTGGCCAGCGCCGCCATGGTTCGCGCGCCCTTGGCGGGGCTGACCCGCTCGCTCGAGGCGCTGAGCGCCGGCCGGTATGACCAGCCGGTTTCGGGCGTCACCGGTGGCGACGAGATCGGCGTGATCGCCCGCGCTCTCGACGGGTTTCGTCACGACCTCGCCGACGGTGAGCGCCGTCGGACGGAGCAGGACGCCGAGCGCGCGCTGGCCGAGCTCGAACGCCAGCGCCACGAAAAGGAAGCTGAAGCCTTCGCGCAAGCTCAAGCCAACGCTGTCGCGGCCCTGGGCGAGGGGATGGAAAAGCTGGCCGACGGCGACCTGATCTGGCGCATGCGCGAGGATCAGTTCGCCGCCGAAGCCCGCAACATGCCGCGCGACTTCAACACCGCCGTTGAAAGCCTGCAGGCGACCATGGCCGGCATCCTGACCGCCGCGCGCAGCATTCGTTCGGGCTGCGCCGAGATCAGCAACGCCTCCGATGACCTTTCGCAGCGCACCGAGCGGCAGGCCGCGAGTCTGGAGCAGACGGCAGCCGCTCTGGGGCAGATCACCTCGACCGTGAGGCGTAGCTCGGAGGGCGCCGAGCGGGCCCGCCAGGTGACCCTGAGCGCCAAGGCCAATGCCGAACGCAGCGGCGCGGTGGTCAAGGAGGCCGTCGCGGCCATGGGTGGGATCGAGCGGTCGTCGCACGAGATCACCAATATCATCGGCGTGATCGACGAGATCGCTTTCCAGACCAATCTTCTGGCCCTGAACGCCGGGGTCGAGGCGGCCCGGGCCGGCGACGCGGGTCGCGGCTTCGCCGTGGTGGCCCAGGAAGTCCGGGCTCTGGCCCAACGTTCGGCCGACGCCGCCAAGCAGATCAAGACCCTGATCCGCACCTCCACCGACCAGGTCGGCAAGGGGGTGCGGCTGGTGGGCGAGACCGGCGAAACCCTCGACCAGATCCTGGTGCAGGTCGCCGAGATCAATGATCTGGTCGGCGAGATCGCCGCCTCGTCCAAGGAGCAGGCCACGGGGCTGGCCGAGGTCAATCAGGCGGTTCACCAGATGGATCAGGTGACGCAGCAGAACGCCGCCATGGTCGAACAATCCACCGCCGCCAGCCACGCCCTGGCCGGCGAAGCCGAAGAGCTGGAGCGGCTGGTGGCGCGCTTCCAGGTCGGCGCCGAGATCCATGAACTGCGGCCCCACGCGCCGACGCGTCCCGCGCCGCGCCCGACCGCCGCCCCGTCCCGCGAAAGCTTCCGCCAGCGCTATGTGCAGGGCGCCAACGCCCTCAAGGTCGCACCGGCGGCCCGGCCGGGGGCGTGGGAGTAGGTTAGGGCTGGGCGGAGAGGAGAGGAGAGGGCGGCGGGCGCCGGAAGGGGACGTTCCCATCGTCTGTTCGGGGTGGACTGCCGAAACGTGCATCGTTGAGAAGCGCTTCGGATGTTGACATCGGTGGGGGGCTCCTCGAGAAATGGCATAAGCGCAACAGTTCGCCCTTAGCTGGTGGAGAAACCTTTTGCTCAGCTTTATCGTGGCCGTCGCGTTGGCCGGTACGCCCGCCGCGTCGCCAGTCGAAGATCGGCTGATCTCGGCCGCCCAGGCCTGTCGGGTTCCCGCTGCGTGGCTGGCAATCGGGGACAACAATCGAGTGAAGCTTGAGCCTTCCTCCGAGCACTCCTACGAGCAAGTCACTTGCCTTCTGAGCCAATTGCAGGCGCGCGGCCTTTACCGCGTGGATTTTGTCCTGCCGACCGCAGTTCAGGATCAGCCGGTCCAGCGGTCCGTGCTGGCTTCTTCCAATCCGTAGACCCGTGCGCCGATAGCGGACGTTGCGAACGTGCGACTAGGGTCGAAAGCACGCCTTGGCTTCCGTCCCGAAAGCCGACGCCTCGCGTCGCGCCAAGCCTTACATCTCTTGGAGGCTGTAGCGTGCCGGTCTGGACAGGTTGGTCAAGGACGGCCCTGCGGGCCGCCGCTCTGCGGCGACGCGAGAGCGTCGTCCTTGAGCAACCTGTCCAGACCGGCGATCGTCTCGCCGTGAGATGTAAGGATGGCTCCCTTCGGCGGCGCGGAGGGAGGCGCTTACCCGGCCAGCGCCGCTGGCCCCCTCCTGACCTGCTGCGCAGGTCGTCCTCCCCCTGAAAGGGGGAAGATGAGATCCGCGCCCTTCATCTTCCCCCGCCGGGGGAAGACGGCTGCCCCCGGGTCGCGTGAAGCGCGCCCGAGGACAAGCTCCGCAGCCCGTAGGGGGCAAGTATGGGGATTGGGCGCAGTTTATCCCCGTCGAAGTCCGTGAAAACCTCAACCCATTCAACGCTCTGAAAATAAAACGAGCGCGCCAATGCTCCGCGTTCAAACCGCCCGCATAATCAATCTCACCTGACAGCACGGGAAGGGCGCACGTACGGCGACCGTTGCGGCTGGCAGGGGGGGTCGAGCGGGGAGCGCCCGCCTTGGTCTTCAATGACAGCCCTCGTGTCGGACTGGACGGGTTCCCTGAAACATCGGGACGAAAACCCAGCGGCGAGGGATCGGCAGACGCAACAGGCATGGGCTGAAATCGCCCATGCGGTCCAGGGTGCGCCAACACCCTGCCCGTCGGGGGCCTAGCTACCGGAGCGGGTTAAAACCCCGCCAATCCCGGCGATGCTCCCGAATAACGGCTGCGCGGAGCGTCTGTCTTCGTCGAAACGGTACTTAAACACTCAATCCTCCGGGCGAGGCCCGGACGCTCCGCGACCCTTCCCATCCCCCTCGGCGGCTTCCGCGCGAGGCGGCGAAGCCGTGTCCGCGACGTCCCCTCGCAATCGCCTCCGAAAGCGCTATATCCCCCGCCATGGCTGAAGCTTTCAACGACAAGACCCTCGCCCCCGGTTTCCTGAACCAGGACAAGGCCACCCGTTACGCCGAAGTCGCCGACGAGATCGCCTCGGTGCTTGACGGCGAGCCTAATCTGACGGCGCGCATGGCGACCGTGGCTTCGATGTTGGCCAGCAGTTTCGACCACTATTTCTGGACCGGCTTCTATGTCGTCGATCCCGACAAGCCGCGAGAGCTGGTGGTGGGGCCCTATCAGGGCACCCTCGGCTGTCTGCGGATCGCCTTTGGTCGCGGCGTGTGCGGCGCGGCGGCGGAAACGGGTCAGACCCAGTTGGTGGCTGACGTCCATGCCTTTCCCGGTCACATCGCCTGCGACAGCCGCTCGCAGAGCGAGATTGTCGTCCCTGTATTCGACGCGAGTGGGATGCTGCTGGGCGTGTTCGACGTCGATTCCGATCGCCCGGCCGCCTTCGATGAAATTGACCAGGCGGGCCTTGAACGGGTTCTGAAGTCCACATTTGGCTGATCGGACGGCTGATCCGGCGGCCAGACCGGCCTGCGGGTTGCACCCAGGCTCTCCATTCTTCCCTAACCGCTTCGGTATAGGACGGATGGATCATGCTGGACGTCGAAACCCTCCACCCGAGCCGACTGGCCCCCGCCGACATCGCATTGTGGCGGGGCATGGCCGCGTCCGAGCCCGCCTTTTCGAGCCCGTTGCTGACCCCCGACTTCACCCAGGCTGTCGGTCGCGTGCGCGAGGATGCGCGCGTGGCGATCATCCGGCGGGCGGGGGAGACCTTGGGGTTTTTGCCGCATCATCGCCGCCTCGGTGGAATGGCGCGCGCCATCGGGTCTCCGCTGTCAGACTATCATGCGATCATTTCGCGCCGCGATCCGGGGTTCAGGGCTGAGGACGTTCTGCGGGCCGCTGATCTGAGCGTGTTCCGCTATACCGGCCTGATCGATCCATTCGGCGTGTTCGGCGACGTCGGCGAGGCTCAGTCGGCGTTCGTGATCGCGCCGCAAGGGTCGGCGGACGACTATCTGGAGGCCGTGCGGGTCGCCAGTCCCAAGAAGATCAAGAATTATCGCCGGCTGGACCACAAGCTGGGGCGTGAAATGGGCGAGGTGCGGCTGGTCGGGCCTGACAGCTCGCGCGAGGCGTTCGACCTGCTGATCGCCTGGAAGCGCGAACAGCTGCAGCGGACGGGTCTGCACGACTTCCTGCGTCCGGCCTGGACCAACGGCCTGCTGGTCGACCTGTTCGAGCGCCGCAGCGGCGATTTCCAGGGCCTGATGATCGGGCTCTATGCCGGTGATGAACTGGTCGCCGGCCATTTTGGCGTGCGGTCGGGCAGCGTCTACCATCCGTGGATCGCCTCGACCAATCCGGCCTACGGCGCCTGGTCGCCGGGGCAGCTGTTCTTCCCCCGCGCCATCGCGGCCATGCCTGAGCTGGGATTGACCCGTTATGATCTTGGCCCTGCGCACGATCACTACAAGCGCACCTATGCCCTGACCCAGGTCGCGGCCCTGGACGGCGCCGTCACGGCGTCGAGCGTCGCGGGCAGGGTGGCCAGTTCGGTCGAAGGGGCCTGGACGCTGGCGGGGGCGCGCGGGCCCGGTGTGGTCGGCAAGCTGCGGCGGCGCATGGACGCCATCGCCAGTGTCGAGCTGACCGTCGGCGGCCGCGTGCGCGGCCTGGTCGACGCGGTGGCCGGCCAGTCGCGTCGCCGCAACGGCGCCCACGAGGGCGGCTGATGGCGTACGTGACGGTGATGATCCCGACCCAGAGACGGCTCGGCGGTCTGACCGTCGCGGTTCGCTCGGTCCTGGCCCAGCAAGGTGTGGATTTCGCTGGGCTGGAGATCGTCGTCGTCGACAATGATCAGACCCCTTCGGCTCAGGCGACCATTGAGGCCCTGGCTGGCGGCGCTGTCTGCCCGGTTCACTACGTGCACGAGCCGCGTGCGGGCGTGGCCAATGCCCGCAACGCTGGCATGGCCCGGGCGTCGGGTCAGTTCGTCGCCTTTCTGGATGATGACGAGGAAGCGCCCGAGGGCTGGCTGGCGGCTTTGCTGTCAGCCCAGGTCCGCTATGACGCCGACGTCGTGTTCGGGCCGGTCAGGGCGCGCGCGCCCGAACGGATCGCCGAGCATCGCGCCTATCTGGAACGTTTTTTCTCGCGCCTCGGCCCGGTCGAGCCGGGCGTCATCGACCACTATTACGGCTGCGGCGACAGTCTTCTGCGCCGCGCCGCCTTGCCCGATCCTGTTTCGCCCTTCGCCGCCGAGCGCAACCAGATCGGCGGCGAGGACGACATGCTGTTTGGCCAGATGCAGGCGGCCGGCGCGATCTTCGCCTGGGAGCCGGCGGCCTGGGTCTGGGAAGACCCCGTGCCCGATCGCCTGACCTTGAATTACACGATCGCCCGCGCTTTCGCCTACGGCCAGGGCCCTTCGGCGCATTGCGCGGCGGCCAGTCCGCCCGACCGGATCGGGGTGGCCCGATGGATGGTGATCGGCGTCGCCCAGGCCGTCGTGTTCGGCGCCGTGGCGGGGCTCAAGTGGCTGACCCGGTCCAGCGACCGGGCCGACTGGCTCGACAAGGCCGCGCGCGGCCTGGGCAAGACCTTGTGGTGGGGCCCTTTCAAGATCCAATTCTACGGACGGACCGCATGAGCATCATCCGCGACTGGACGCCGGAAAAGGCCAGGGCCTTTGGCCACGAGAACCTGGCCTTCCAGCACGGGCTGCACGAGCGGCCGATGTTCGATGACGAGGGGCTGGCCCGTTTGCTGGATCTCTATCCGCGCGAACAGCTGGGTGTCTTCACCATGGGCGAGGACCCCAAGGCCTGGACCACCTGGCGCCGGGGCGCGGCGGGCCGTCTGACCGGGGACCAGTTGCTGGACGCCGCCAAGAGCGGCCGCATCTGGCTGAACCTGCGTCACACCAACGACCACGTGCCCGAATATGCCGCCCTGGGCGACGAGATCTTCGCCGAGAAGGAAGCCCAGGTTCCCGGCCTGCGCACCTTCAAGCGCGACCTGGGCATGCTGATCAGCTCGGCCAACGCCCAGGTCTTTTATCACCTGGACGTGCCGCTGGTGTCGCTGTGGCAACTGCGGGGCCAGAAGAAGGTCTGGGTTTATCCGGTGGCCGATCCCTATGTCAGCGAACGCGATCTGGAAAAGATCGTGCTGCGCGAGACCGCCGAGCAGTTCGCCTTCGATCCGGCCTGGGACGCCGGCGCCAGCGCCTATGACCTGACCCCGGGGACGATGGTCACCTGGAAGCAGAACGCCCCGCACCGGATCGAGAACGGTCCGATGCTGAACGTGTCCCTGTCGATCGAGTTCATGACCCCGCCGGCCCTGATGCGGGCCAATGTCATCTACGCCAACGGCGTGCTGCGTCGCCGGCTGGGCGCCCGGCCGCGGATCCAGAGCGGGTTTGGGCCCGCGGCTCTGGGCAAGCTGGCCGTCGCGCGCGGCGCCAAGGCGCTGAATCTGCAGACGCCGCATGTGCGTCACTTGCCGGTCACCTTCGGTCTTGATGCGGGCAGGCCGGGCGTTCTGGTCGAGCAAGCCAACGCCTAAAGCTTGCCGCCGCGCCCGCTTCATCGCAGAACACGATGATGAGTCAGGCCGTCACGATTGAATTGGGCGAGGGCGCCGAACACGACGCTCGCGCATTGCGCGACGCCTTCGGGTGTTTCACGACAGGGGTGACGGTGGTGACCACCGTCTGCGCGGACGGGCGCAAGGTGGGGCTGACGGCCAACTCCTTCACCTCGGTGTCGCTGGATCCGCCCCTGGCGCTGATCTGCGTCGACCTGAAATCCAGCAGCCTGCCGTGGCTGGACGCCGCCGGCGTGTTCGCTGTCAATGTCCTGCCCGCCGAGCAGCAGGCCCTGGCCAGCAACTTCGTGCGCAAGGACGTCGACCGGTTCGCGGGCCTTGAGACCGAGACCTGGCGCACCGGGGTTCCGATCCTGCCGGACTGCATGGCCAATTTCGAGTGCGAGACCCATCAGGTGTTCGACGCGGGCGATCATCGCATCTATGTCGGACGTGTGGTGAAGCTGCGCTACGATCCCGATCACGAGCCGCTGGTCTATCTGCAGGGCCGGTTTCGGCGGGTTCACGTCGACGCGGAGTAGCTGGCGGGTTTTTCGCGATACGGCGTGAACCTTGGAATGCTACTGACGCGCAAAACAAGATCAGGGAGCGCTTCATGCGAGACATCGCCCATTTCGTGAACGGTCAGACCTTCGTGGGCGCCTCCGGGCGGTTCGGCGACGTCTTCAATCCCAACACCGGCGAGGTGCAGGCGCGCGTGCAACTGGCGACGGCCGATGAGCTGGACGCCGCCGTCCAGGCCGCCGCCAAGGCCCAGATCGGCTGGGCCGCCACCAATCCCCAGCGCCGCGCCCGGGTGATGTTCGAGTTCAAGCGCCTGCTCGAGCGCGACATGAACAGCCTGGCCGAGATCCTGTCGTCCGAGCACGGCAAGGTCATCGCCGACTCCAAGGGCGACCTCCAGCGCGGCCTTGAGGTGATCGAGTTTGCCTGCGGCATCCCGCATATCCTCAAGGGCGAATACACCGAGGGCGCGGGCCCCGGCATCGATGTCTATTCGATGCGTCAGCCGCTGGGTGTCTGCGCGGGGATCACGCCGTTCAACTTCCCGGCCATGATCCCGATGTGGATGTTCGGCATCGCGATCGCGGTGGGCAACAGCTTTATCCTCAAGCCGTCGGAGAAGGATCCGACCGTGCCGGTGAAGCTGGCCGAACTGATGATGGAGGCCGGCGCGCCCGCCGGGGTGCTGAACGTCGTGCACGGCGACAAGGTCACCGTCGACGCCATCCTGACCCATCCTTTGATCCGCGCGGTCAGCTTTGTCGGCAGCTCGGACATCGCCCACTATGTCTATCAGACCGGCGCGGCCCACGGGAAACGCGTCCAGGCCATGGGCGGGGCCAAGAACCACGGCATCGTCCTGCCCGACGCGGACCTGGATCAGGTGGTCAAGGATCTGTCGGGCGCCGCGTTCGGCTCGGCCGGCGAGCGCTGCATGGCCTTGCCGGTGGTGGTGCCGGTCGGCAAGAAGACGGCCGATGACCTGCGCGAGCGGATGGTGGCCGAGATCGAGACCCTGCAGGTCGGCGTCTCCTCCGACCCGGCGGCGCACTATGGCCCCGTGGTCAGCGCCGCCCATCGCGCCAAGATCGCCGACTATATCCGCATCGGCGTCGACGAAGGCGCCGAGCTGGTCGTCGATGGTCGCGACTTTGCCCTGCAGGGCTTCGAGAAGGGTTTCTTCATCGGCCCCTCGCTGTTTGACGGGGTCAAGAAGGGCATGAAGACCTATCAGGAAGAGATCTTCGGTCCGGTCCTGCAGATCGTCCGCGCCGAAAGCTTCGAGGAGGCCCTCAGCCTGCCGTCCGAGCATCCGTACGGCAACGGCGTCGCGATCTTCACCCGCAACGGCCGGGCGGCGCGCGAGTTCGCGGCCCGAGTCAATGTCGGCATGGTCGGCATCAATGTGCCGATCCCGGTGCCGGTGGCCTATCACACCTTCGGGGGCTGGAAGCGGTCGGCCTTCGGCGACACCAATCAGCACGGCGTTGAAGGCGTGAAGTTCTACACCAAGGTCAAGACCATCACGGCCCGCTGGCCCGAGGGCGAGACCGAGGACAGCGCCTTCGTTATCCCGACCATGCAATAGGCGCGGGGGCAGGGGAGAAGCACGATGATTAGCAGAGCCTCCCCTGTCATTGTCGTGATCGGCATGGGCCTGGCGGCGTCCACCGCCGTCCTGGCCGCGCCCCGATCGGCCGACCTGACCCTGGTGGGGCAGTATGGCGAGGCGAGCGCGCCGCTGACCCTGTTCGAACGCGACGGCGCGCTGTTTCTCGACGGGGCGGGGCGGTCGGCCGCGCGCCTGACGCCGGAAGGCGAGGGGCGCTATGGCATTGAGGGCGGTGGTGATCTGAAGGCCGTCAGACGCGGGGTTCGGCTGGACGGCGCGCTGCTGCGCCGGCGCGATTTCGGGGCCGAGGTCCAGGCCGGCATCCGCAAGGCGGTGCGGGCCGATCCCGCCACCCTGCGAGCCCGCGCCCTGGCCGCGACCCCGCCGGTGGAGACGGCCGGTCTCCGGCCCGCCGACCTCGTCAATCTGGCGACGATCGATCCGGCGATCCGCTTCGACATCCGCTATGCGACGCGCAACAACTTCATGGGCCTCAAGCTCTATGAGCGCCCGGCGGCCTATCTTCAGCGCCCGGCGGCCCAGGCCCTGGGGCGGGTCAGCCGGACGCTGGAAGCGAAGGGCTATGGCCTGCTGATCCACGACGCCTACCGGCCCTGGTTCGTCACCTGGATGTTCTGGGAAGCGACCCCGCCGTCGGAGCATGCGTTTGTCGCCAATCCCGCCAACGGCTCGCGACACAATCGCGGCTGCGCGGTGGACCTGACGCTATATGACCTGAAGACCGGTCAGCCCGTCGACATGCCCAGCCGCTATGACGAGTTCTCCCTGCGCGCCCATGCCGACTTCGTCGGCGGAACCACGGCCCAGCGCGCGGCGCGTCAGGTCCTGCGCGACGCGATGGTCGCCGAAGGCTTCGAGGTCTATCCCGAGGAGTGGTGGCACTTCGATTACAGGGACTGGCGCCGCTACGGCATAGGAACCCAGACCTTCACGCAGCTGGCCGCCGCCGGCCGATAGTCACGCGGCGCGCGGTCGCCAGGGCAGAACGTCGGCGGTGTGGCCTACGCCGAGCTTGGCGCAATCGTGCTTCAGAGGGCAGGCCCCGCACTTGGGGGCGTCGTGCGGACACAGCATCTGGCCCAGGCCTCGCTTCATCAGCCAGTGAAGCTCGAACAGATCGTCGGCGGTCCAGGCGTTCGGCGCCAGGGTCATCAGCGCATGATAGGTGTGGGTCGTATCCCCCGGACCGACCAGGCCGATGCGTTTTGCGACGCGGTCGACATGGGTGTCGACCACCATGGAGCGCATGGCCAGGTCGCTGAAGTTCAGCACACTGGCCGCCACCTTGACCCCGACACCCGGCAGGCTCTGAAGCTCGTGGCGGGCCGCGTCGACGGAGAGGGTTTTCAGGTGGCTCAGTGACAGCCAGCCGATCCGGTCCTGGATCATCCGCAGCGCCATCGGCAAACGGCGCGCTTTGTCCTGCGGATGGGTGACGTCGTGGATGACCTCCAGAAGATGGGCCTCGGTGGTCTGGGCCAGATCCTCCCAGCACTTGAACGCGGCCCGCAGACGCAGGAAGGCCGCCCATGAGACCGCGTCGGGCGTGCGGCCGCTGATCGACGACTTCACCAATTGCGAAATGGGGTCCATCCGCGCCACCGGCCGTTGCGGGCCAAACTCGCACAGCAGGGCGTCGCGCAGGCTTTCAAGAGGTGACCGGGAGAGGCCGAGGGACAGTTGCATGGGATAGCGCTCCGGAACATAATGAGAACATTATGCGGGGCGCTTCGGTTTGTCCACAGGCTGTGACTAGTGCGGCGTGCGGCTCCACAGCGCGGTCACGCGTCGCCGCAGGCGCTGAAGGGCAACACGGACCGGGGTCGGCGCCTGGGCGGGAGCGGGGCGTTCCTCTTGCGGAAGTTCGACACCGGCGAAGTCGCTGATCAGCGCGCGCAACTGCGGTTCCTGGACGGCGAGGGCGGCCTCGACGGGACTCATCCACTGCAAGGTGCGTTGGCCCTTTTCGGGCCAGGTGGGATGTTCGCCGGTCACCTTGAGCGGATAGACGTCCACCTTGACCTGACGCGCCGCGCCGCTGCGCATGCGCTTGAGATATTCGTACTCGCCGATGGCGTGCTCGAGGATGACCCCGTCCAGTCCAGCCTCTTCATAGGCTTCCTGGGCGGCGGCGCGACAGTCGGATTTGCCCTTCATCGGCCAGCCCTTGGGGATCACCCAACGGCGGGTCTCCCGGGAAGAGACGAGCAGGATCTGCAGATCCGGGCCCTGGCCACGCCAAGGCAGGGCCGCGACCTGACGTCGCTTGCCGCCGGTCTTGCCCTTGCCCTGGCCGCCGCTCTGCTTGACTGCCGTATCCGTCACGTCATCCAAAACCCAAGACCCTGACCCGTCGTCGACGGCGCGGTTCAGTGGTGATCATATTCTTGCTCACGCCTTGAAGCGCCGAGGCCCGCCGATGCTGAAACTAGCGCACATTGTCGCGTGAGTCGGCGCGAGCGGAGCGGTAATATCGGCGTCAAAACGTAGCATGCTCGCGAGGAAAAAAAATCCGTAAGCGGATAAAATTCCCACTGCCGGCGGAGGCTGAGAGCACAATCGGTCGCTCTGATCATGATGGTCGATCCAGCCCCTCGTCGGCGAAGCCGGTTTGAGGCAGTATCTGTCTGGAAACTTGGGGTCTGGAGTTGGTCATGGCGTTCACGCTCACCATCAATGGGGAAACCCGCTCGGTCGATGTTGAGGGCGACACGCCTTTGCTCTGGGTGCTGCGCGATACGCTCGGCCTGGTCGGAACCAAGTTCGGTTGCGGCGCGGCCCAGTGCGGGGCCTGCACGGTGCACCTGGATGGCGTTCCCATTCGCGCCTGCGTCACCCCGGTGCGCAGAGTCGGCGACAAGGCGATCGTCACCATCGAGGGCGTCGGCCAGAGCCCGATCGGGGCCAGGGTTCAGGACGCCTGGAAGGCCATCGACGTGCCGCAGTGCGGCTACTGCCAAGCCGGCCAGATCATGTCGGCGACCGCGTTGCTGACCGCCAATCCCAAGCCTGACGACGCCGCGATCGACGCGGCGATGAACGGCAATCTGTGCCGTTGCGCGACCTATATCCGTATCAAGAAGGCCATCAGGACGGCCTCCGGCCAGGTGGAGGCGTGAGCATGGACGGCGAGATTCTCCGCGATCCGACCCGCCGCCTGGTTCTGCAGACCGGCGCCGCCTTGGGTGGCGGCCTGCTGCTGTCGTTCAGCCTGTCGGGCGTCGGCCAGGCGGCCGGCGATGGCCAGTTGAACGCCTATGTCCGCATCGCCCCCGATGGGGCGGTGACGATCATGTCCAAGGTTCCGGAGGTGGGGCAGGGCATCAAGACCTCGCTGCCGATGCTGATCGCCGAGGAGCTGGACGTCGACTGGTCGGCGGTCACCGTCGAGCAGGCCATTGCCGACACCAAGGTCTTTGGCCGTCAGGTGGCCGGCGGCAGCATGGCCACCACGATCGAATATGACGGCCTGCGCTGCGTTGGCGCAACGGGACGGGCCCTGCTGATCGCCGTCGCCGCCGCACGCTGGGGCGTGAGCGCCGACAGTTGCGCCACAGAGCCGGGCTTTGTCGTTCACGCCGGCAGCCAGCGTCGACTGGCCTATGGAGACCTTGCGGCGGCCGCAGCCTTGCTGACCCCGCCCGATCCCAAGAGCCTGACGCTGAAAGATCCCGGAGCCTTCCGCATCGTCGGCAAGCCTCATGCGGGCCAGGATCTGGACAGGATCACCACGGGCCGGCCGCTGTTCGGCATCGACATGCGCCTGCCGGGCATGCTGTACGCCACCTTCGCCAAGGCCCCGACCTTCGGGGCCAGGGTGGCCAGCGTCGATCTGGCGCCGGCCAAGGCCGTCAAGGGCGTCAGGGACGTCTTCGTGATCGAGGGCGGGACCAATCTTCAGAGCCTTCAGCCCGGCGTTGCGGTGGTGGCCGACAGCTGGTGGCAGGCGCGCAAGGGCCGCAATGCGCTGGACATCAAGTGGGCGGAGCATCCCACGGCGTCTCAGAGCACAGCCGGCTTCGCCCTCAAGGCGGCCGAACTGGCCAAGGCCCCGCCGCATCGTACGGCGCGGTCCGACGGGGATGTCGATGCGGCCCTGAAGGGGGCGGCCAAGGTCGTCACCGCCGCCTATGCCTATCCGTTCCTGGCCCACGCCAATCTGGAGCCGCAGAACTGCACGGCCAGCTTCAAGGACGGCAAGGTCGAGATCTGGGCCCCGAGCCAGAACCCTGAGCCAGGCCGCAAGCTGGTGGCCGCGGCCCTGGGGATCGCCGAGGCCGACATCACCATCCACATGATGCGGATCGGCGGCGGTTTTGGCCGGCGTCTGATGAACGACTACATGGTCGAGGCGGCGGTCATTTCCAAGATGGCCGGCGCGCCGGTGAAGCTGCTCTGGTCTCGCGAGGACGACATCCAGCACGACTTCTATCGTCCCGGCGCCTGGCACAATTTCACGGCCGGGCTGAACGACCAGGGCGATCTGGTCGCCTGGCGCGACCACTTCATCACCTTTGGCGAGGGCGACCAGTTCGCGACCTCCTCGGGTATGAACGCGACCCAGTTCCCCTGCCGGGCCGTGGACAACTACAGGCTCGACATCTCGGTCATGCCGCTGGGCGTTCCCACCGGCTATCTGCGGGCGCCGGGCAACAACGCCTTTGGCTTTGTCTTGCAGAGCTTTACCGACGAACTGGCCGTGGCGTCCAACCGGGATCCGCTGGCGTTCCGCCGCAAGTTGCTGGGTGCGCCGCGTCTGCTGGGCGAGGCGGGGCAGAATGACGCCTTCGACACCGGCCGCATGCGCGGCGTGCTGGATCTGGCGGCCGAAAAGTCCGGCTGGGGCCGCAAGGTTCCCAAGGGAACCGGCCTGGGCCTCGCCTGTCACTACAGCCACCTGGGCTATGTGGCGGTGGTGATGGAGGTCTCGGTCGCGAAGGGCGAGCTGAAGATCCACAAGGTCTGGGCCGCCGTCGATGTGGGCTCGCAGATCGTCAATCCCAGCGGGGCCGAGCAACAGGTTCAGGGCTCGATCCTCGACGCCATCGGCGCCACCCTGCACCAGGAAGTCACCTTCGAGAACGGGGCGACCACCCAAACCAACTTTGGCGACTTCCCGCTGCTGCGGATGGCCGAAGCGCCGCCCGTTGAGGTCTATTTCAAGCTCAGTGACAACCGGCCCACGGGCCTGGGCGAGCCGGCCTATCCGCCCGCTCCGCCGGCTCTGTGCAACGCCATCTTCGCGGCGACGGGCAGGCGGATCCGGTCCCTGCCGATCGGTGATCAACTGGCTTGATGCGTGTCCGCCTGCTAGAGCCTTTTAGCCTCACATGGAATCATGTGAGGCGTCTAAAAAGGCTCTAAATCAAACATTTAGAGCGTGATGGCCGCCGAAACCGCGTACACTTTCGGCTATCACGCTCTAGGAGCGGAAGGCCGCTCCCAGCAAGGTCTTGTCATGTCCCAGGTCACCGTCGTCAGCCACCCGCTGGTCCAGCACAAGCTGACCAAGATGCGGGACAAGACCACCTCGACGAAAACCTTTCGCGCCCTGATGCGCGAGACGGCGACCCTGATCTGCTACGAGGTCACCCGCGACCTGCCGATGGACGAGGTGCAGATCGAGACGCCGGTCGCTCCGACCACGGCCCATGAGATCGCCGGCAAGAAGCTGGTCTTCGCGCCCATCCTGCGGGCCGGCCTGGGCATGGCAGATGGCATGCTGGACTTGGTGCCTTCGGCTCGTGTCGCCCATGTCGGCCTCTATCGCGATCCGGAATCGCTGGAGGCGGTCGAGTATTACTTCAAGGCGCCGCAGGACATCGCCGGCCGTCTGGTGATCGTGGTCGATCCGATGCTGGCCACCGGCCATTCGGCCATCGCGGCGGTCTCGCGCCTGAAGGCGGCGGGGGTCACCGACCTGCGCTTTGTCTGCCTGCTGGCCGCCCAGGTCGGCATCGACAACCTGCGCGCCGCCCATCCCGACGTGCCGATCTGGACCGCCGCCATCGACGCCGAGCTGAACGATCATGGTTATATCGTCCCGGGCCTTGGCGACGCGGGCGACCGGACGTTCGGCACGCGCTGATTGCGTTCTCGACGAACGTGGTCGTTCGTTTAGCCCAGTAGGCCTTTGACCCAGGACAGGAAGTTTTCCCAAAGGGCGAAGAGGCGTTCGATAGGAGTTTCGGCTACGGCCGCGCGCGGCGGCGGTGGAGGCGGCGCCGGCTCGAACCAGCTGGGCGCGGCCGGCGGGGCGCAGTTCATGCCCATGCCCACGCCCTTCAGATAGCCGCGTCGGACGCCGCCCGAGCGAATGGCCTCCTGAACGGCCCGGTCGTGTTTGGCCGCGCCGGTCAGGCGACGGATCCAGCCGCGAAAGGGCAGGGTGTGCTGGGTCTGGTCACGCACCTCGGCGACGCCGGCTGTCCAGGCGCCGTCGGCGACCTTCTTGCCGCGCGAGCGCGTGTCGGGTGGCGGCGCCTCATCAAGATCTGGCCCCAGCGCTGCATCGAGCCGGCCGATTTCGGCCGCAATGGGCTCACAGCGCGTCAGACCCGTGACGTCATAGGGATCGGCGACCGCGCGGATAAGCACCGGCGGAATGTCCTTCTGCCTGAGGTTCAGGTCCTCCAGCGGCGCGGTGACCGCGTCGCGCAGGGTGTCGCCGCGCTGGGTCGTGCCCGGATCGGCGGCCAGGGCCGGTCCGGCGAGCCCGAGGGCTGAAATCAAGGCGATGGACGTCATCTGGCGCATTGCGTCGAGATCGCCCGGGTTTGGGCCGTCATGCAAGCGGAATGCTCCGAGGCGGTGATGGACACCGCCATGCTCCACTGCGGTTGGCGGGCGCGAAGATGTGCCTCCGCGCCCGCTCCGAGACGATCCCTAGCGGGTTGAGCGCCTCCAGCAGATCAGCGGGCCATCTTCCTCATCGATCCGCTCTCTGGTCTGGATGAACGCATTGCGTTGCAGAACGGCCTGGGACGCCGGGTTGGTGGTCGCGGTTTCAGCGGTGATCGCCAAGACGTGGGGCTGGGCGCTGGCCCAGGTCACGATGTCGGCGACTGCGCGGCATGCGAAGCCCAGGCCCTGGCGGCTGGGCGCGACGCCATAGCCGAGCTCCAGAGCGCCGTTCTCAGGCGGGCGATTGATGGAGCATAGCCCCACGACCTCGCCATCCTCCACGATCAGCCAGGAGGCCGGCGAGAAGGTCTCGCTCACCTGCTTGGCGACTCCCAAAAGCATCTCCAGGACTTCAGGCGGTGCGATCGGCGTGTCGGCCAGGCGCAGATCGCGCGGGGCTTGCCCCCGGATCAGGCGTGCATAGTCGTCTTCGTTTGTTTCCAGGATCATGATGGCTCTCGAATGAAATGACGTGACGTCAAAGACGTCGGTTCATCGCTTCGCGAGCGGTCAGCGCAGGATCACGCGCACGCGCAACAACGCCGGCCGCTGGAGCGGTCCAAGGCAGAGGCGGTGAGCAAAGGCATTCTCCTGGAGTCGAGCGCGCCGATCATCTCGGCGAGCGTATCGCCAGCCTAGGGGTTTGGTGCGCGCCGAGCAACCCGGACCTGGCGCGGTCCCGACGCGCCTAGATTTCCTGATTGTACTTCCCGACCCGGTCGCCCAGGCGCGGCTTCACTTCCTGGCGGAAGAGGGCGCGCATGTCGTCTTCGGAGCTGGTGCTCTCGACCACCACCACGATCTCGGGCTTGTTGGATGAGGCGCGGACCAGCACCCACGAGCCGTCGTCCAAGTGGACGCGCACGCCGTTGACGGTGATGACCTCGGTGATCTTGCGGCCCAGGATCGAGCCGCCGGCGGCGAACAGGTCCTGGTATTCCTTCACCACGTCGGCCACGACGCCGTACTTCACCTCGTCGCCGCAGTGCGGGCTCATGGTCAGGGAGGTAAAGGCGACGGGCAGGGACTTGCGCATGTCCGACAGCTTCTGGCCAGGATTGCGGTCGAGCATGGCCAGGACGGCGGCGGCGGCGGTCAGGCCGCAGTCATAGCCGTAGCCCAGATCGCCGTTCATGAAGAAGTGGCCGCTCTTCTCGAAGCCGGCCAGGGCCCCCACCTCGGCGCTCTTGCGCTTGATATAGCTGTGGCCGGTCTTCCAGTAGATCACCTTGCAGCCGTGGGCGGCCAGGATCGGGTCGGTGGCGTAGAGGCCCGTCGACTTCACATCGACCACGAAGGTCGCGCCGGGGTTCAGCGGGGCCAGATCCCGGGCCAGCATCAGGCCGATCTTGTCGGCGAAGATCTCCTCGCCCTCGTCATCGACCACGCCGCAGCGGTCGCCGTCGCCGTCAAAGCCGAAGGCCAGGTCCGCGCCATGCTCCCGCACGGCGGCGGCCATCGAGTGCAGCATCTCGACGTCTTCGGGGTTGGGATTGTATTTGGGGAAGGTGTAGTCGAGCTCGACATCCATGCCGATGACATCGCTGACGCCCATGCGCTGCAGGGCGTCGACGGCGAAGGCGCCGGCCGTGCCGTTGCCGCAGGCGGCGATCACCTTCAGGGGACGGGTGATGCTGGCGCGCTTGGCGACGTCGGCGATGAAGCGCTCGGCCTCGCCCTCGACGCGGATCAGTTTGCCGCCGTCGCGCTCGACGAAGCCTCCGCCCAGCACGATGTCGCGCAGGCGGCCCATCTCGTCGGGACCGAAGGTGAGGGGACGTTGGGCGCCCATCTTCACGCCGGTCCAGCCGTTTTCGTTATGGCTGGCGGTGACCATGGCCACGCAGGGAATGTCCAGATCGAACTGGGCGAAATAGGCGGTGGGCGACAGGGCCAGGCCGATGTCGTGGACCTCGCAGCCGGCGCTGATCAGGCCCAGGATCAGCGCGTTCTTGATCGAGCTGGAATAGGAGCGGAAGTCGTGGCCGACCACGATCTTCGACAGGCCCAGTTCCTGGATATAGGTGCCTAGCCCAAGGCCCAGAGCCTGGATGCCCAGCAGGTTGATGTCGGGCCCAAACAGCCAGCGCGCGTCATATTCCCGAAAGCCCGTGGCCTTGACCAGCGGCTCGTTCTCATAGGCGGCGGTGTTGGGAACGAGGTCAGAGCGGGGAACAGAGAACATCGGGGCTCGCTTCAAAGGCTGTGAGGGGGCTTTAGCCGCCCCGCCAGGCCGCCGCTAGCGTTGTCGTATGACAGAGATCGCCGAAAGGTGGTTTTCGCCTAGATCACGCCCGCCCGTAGCAGGTCGTGAACATGCAGTATGCCAACCGGACGATCACCCTCGACCACGAACAGCACGGTGATGCGGCGCTCGTTCATGATCTTCAGCGCCTCGCCGGCCAGGGCCTGGGGGGCGATGGTCAGGGGCGCGCGGGTCATCACCTCGTCGGCGCGATGGTCCAGCAGGCCGTCCATGTGACGACGCAGATCGCCGTCGGTGATCAGGCCGATCAATCGACCCGTCGCATCCAGCACACCGGCTGCGCCGAACCGCTTCTCGCTCATCACCAGCAGGGCGTCGGGCATGGCGGCGTCGGCGGCGACCAGGGGCAGTTCCTGATCGCCATGCATCAGGTCGCCGACGGTGCGCAGCATCGATCCCAGCTTGCCGCCGGGATGGAAGACCCGGAAATCGCTGGCCGTGAAGCCGCGCCGCTCCAGCAAGGCCACGGCCAGGGCGTCGCCCAGGGCCATCTGCAGGGTCGTGGAGGTGGTCGGCGCATTGACCTCCGCCGTGGCTTCCGGCGCATCGGGCAACAACAGAAGGATATCGGCGGCGCGGCCCAGCTGGCTGTCGGCCACGGCGGTGATGGCGATCAGCGGAATCGAGAAGCGCTTGGCATAGGCCAGGGTGTCGGAGAGCTCGCGCGCCTCGCCCGACTTGGACAAGGCCAGCACGACGTCGTCCTGGCCGATCATGCCCAGATCGCCATGGCTGGCTTCGGCTGCGTGCACGAACATCGCCGGGGCGCCGGTCGAGGCCATGGTCGCGGCGATCTTGCGCGCAACGTGCCCAGACTTGCCGATACCGGTGCAGACCACCCGCCCCTTGGCGTCGAACAGGGTTTCGACGGCGCGGGCAAAGCTCGCCGACAGGGTGTCCGACAGCGTGCGCAGCGCTTCGGCCTCGCCCAGTATGACCCGTTGACCGACGGTGACGGCGTCGAAAGCGCTCACTTCTCGGTCCCGCCGGCGGCCTTGACGGCGCGAACCGCTTCTTCGGCGCGGCGGCGTGCGCCGTCTTTCTCGCGGTCGATCTTGGCGCGCATTTCCGGCGTCTGCTGGATCGGCGTAGAGCCGAAGGGGTCCGGAGAGCGCGCGCCATAGCCCTGCGGCCAGACCATGGCCAGAGCAATCAGGGCCAGGGCGATCAGCGCCATGAGCGGCATGAAGAAGCGATCAGACATGCAGCAGCCTATAGCATGCCGCGTGACGACGGGGAGGGGGCGCTTGACGGGAAGCGCGTCGGGGCCTAGCCCGCCGGTGACATTCTCAAGGAGGCCCCATGCCCGTCCTCGTTCTGCTCCGCCACGGCCAAAGCCAGTGGAATCTCGAGAACCGTTTCACCGGCTGGGTGGATGTTGATCTGACCGCCGAAGGCGAGGCCCAGGCGCGCAAGGGCGGCGAACTGATCAAGGCCGCGGGCCTGGAGATCGATGACGCTTTCACCTCGGTCCAGACCCGGGCGATTCGCACCTGCAACCTGGCGCTCGACTCGGCCGGGCAGAGCTTTGTGCCGGTGACCAAGGACTGGCGTCTGAACGAGCGCCACTATGGCGGCCTGACCGGGCTCAACAAGGCCGAGACCGCCGAGAAGCACGGCGAAGCCCAGGTCAATATCTGGCGCCGGTCCTATGACATTCCGCCGCCGGAACTGGCGCCGGGCGGCGAATACGACTTCAGCAAGGACCGCCGCTACGCCGGTAAGGAGCTGCCGACCACCGAAAGCTTGGCCACCACCCTGGTCCGGGTGCTGCCCTACTGGGAAGCCGAGATCGCGCCGAAGCTGTCGGCCGGCGAGACGATCCTGGTCGCGGCGCATGGAAATTCGCTGCGGGCGATCGTCAAACACCTTTTCAATGTGCCGGATGACAAAATCGTCCATGTGGAAATTCCCACCGGCAACCCGCTGGTGATCGATTTGGACGCGGGCCTCAAGCCGGTTTCCGCACGCTATCTGGACGAAAGCCGCGCGCAGCCGCTACCTGCGGTCGGTTGACGCACTTGGTCATTGGGAACAAGGCGTTAAGGCCCGGCCCGCATGATCCCGGGTTCTACTGTACAGGATTGATGCGAGCATTATGACCGCCCCCGTAGCGTCAAGCCAGGAGTACCGTCGGCTGACGCAATATGACGTGGATGTCATCTGCGCCAAGCATGACCGGCTGTGGTCGGCGCGGCTGGGCGGCGCGCGCGCGGTCTTTGCCTTCTGCGACCTGTCGGGCCTGTCGGTGACAGGCCGCAATCTGTGCGACGCCGATTTCACCGGCGCCGTGCTTGCCGGTTGCGACCTTCGCAAGGCCAAGCTGGACAACGCCAACATGTACGGCGCGGACTTGCAGGGCGCCAATCTGACCGACGCGTCCATGCGCCGTGTCGATCTGCGCGGGTCCAGCCTCCGCGGCGCCAACCTGACCGGGGCCGACCTGTTCGAGGCGGATCTTCGCGAAGGTGCGATCGCCTCGGCTGATCGCAAGGAAGGCTACAAGATGCTCGAGCCGACGCATCGGGAGGCCTATGCGACCGGGGCCATTCTGGCCGGCGCCAATCTCGAGCGTTCACGTCTGTCGGGCATCATGGCCTCCAAGGCCGACTTCAGTGACGCCATCCTCAAGGACGCCAAGCTGATCCGGGCCAATCTCAAACAGGCCAATTTCAACGGCGCCAATCTGGCGGGGGCTGACCTGTCAGGGGCCAATCTGGCGGGCGCGGACTTGCGCAACACCGTGCTGGTCGGCGCCAAGACCCAGTCGTGGAACGTCAACGACACCAATATGGAAGGCGCTCTGACCGACAAGCCGTCGGGCACCAGCGTCAGTGACCTGCCTTATGAGCAGATGATCGCCGACCATGCGCGCTGGTGCGAGACCGGCGGCGCCGAGGGCAAGCCGTCAGCCTTCGACAAGGCCGATCTTCGCAATCTGAAGTCCGTTCGGGGGTTCAACCTGACCGCCCTTTCGGCCAAGGGCGCGGTGTTCTATGGCCTCGACATGGAGGGCGTGCAGCTTCAGGGCGCCCAGCTTGAGGGCGCGGACCTGCGCGCCTGCAATCTTCGCAACGCAGACCTGCGCGGGGCGCGCCTGAAAGGCGCCAAACTCTCGGGCTCCGATCTTCGCGACGCTCAACTGGGGCCGCTGCTGATCGGGCGCGACCGACTATTGCCCAGCGATCTGACAGGGGCGCTGCTGACCAATGCGGATCTGGCCCGGGCCGACCTGAGGCAGGCCTGCCTCAGCGGTGCGGACCTCTCGCGGGCCAACTTCACCAACGCCCTTCTCAAGGAAGTCGACCTCACGGGCGCCATTCGCCAGGGCACGAGAGGCCTTGACGACGCCATATAGCCGCTTCTGATCTGGGCGGCGGCGATGGCGCCGATGTCTGCATGGCCCCAAACGAAAATGGCGGCGCATTGCTGCGCCGCCAAGGTCGGGGGGGGTCTCAAACGCAGGCCGAACGCCGTGGCTTAGGCGGCCTTTTCGCCTTCGATAAGGGGCGCGGGGCCCGACTTGATGTCGATCGTGCGCGGCTTCAGCGCTTCAGGCAGCTCGCGCTTGAGGGCGATGGAGAGCAGGCCATCGGCCAGGGCCGCGTCGGTCACGACCACATAGTCGGCCAGCTGGAAGCGGCGGTCGAAATTACGCTCGGCCAGACCGCGATGCAGGTAACGCTTGGCCTCGTCATTGGCGGCCTTGCGGCCGGTGACGGTGAGCAGGTTTTCCTTCACCTCGATCGACAGCTCTTCGGACTTGAAGCCGGCGACGGCGATCTCGATCCGATAGGCGTTCTCGTCGGTGCGTTCGATATTGTAGGGGGGATAGCCCGAGGCGGCCTCATTGGTCGCGGCGGCGTCCATCATGGCGGCCAGCCGGTCAAAGCCGACAACGGAGCGATACAGGGGGGAAAGGTCGATCGTACGCATGGTCACATCCTTCTTATCAAGCAAGGTCGTGTTGATTTTCGTACCGTTGGCGACCCGAAACCGGCATCGCCTGTGGTCCGGAAGGCCCGGATAACCAGCGCCTTCGAATAGACAGGTGGGAAAGCGGGATTTCGACTTCAAGGGGTTGAATTGCACGCCGGTCGCTAATCGCTTGATCGCCCGCCGACCGTGGTTAAGGTCGCCCGCACCTGACGCGGAAGAGACCTGAAAATGACCCACCGTCGCCATGTATTGATCCTAGTGGCCGCTCTGACCCTGACAGCGCCCGCCGCCTTCGCCGCCGATGCGGCGCTCAAGGCCGCCGTCGCCGCTCCGCACCGGCCCGCCGCCGATGTGGCGCGCGACGGCGCCCGCCATCCTTACGAAAGCCTGACGTTCTGGGGCTTGAAACCGGACCTGACCGTGATCGAGGTTTCGCCTGGCAACGGCTACTGGACCGAAATCCTCGCGCCTTACGCCAAAGCCACCGGCGGGACCTACATCGCCGGCGTCGCCGATCTGACCAATCCCGGGTTGTCGGAGGGCGCGCGTAAAGGGCGTGCGGCGTTCGAAGCCCGTTTTGCGGACCAGACCCGCTACGGCAAGGTCTCTTACGCGAATTTCGGGGCCTCGTCGGGGCCGTTGGGCGAGGCGGGTTCGGCTGATCTGGTGCTCACCGCGCGCAACGTCCACAATTGGACCGTCCAGCCCGGTGTCGCCGACAAGATCTTCGCCGATTTCTATGCGGTGCTGAAGCCGGGTGGCATCCTGGCCGTCGAGGACCACCGGGCCGATCCGAAGCCTGAAAACAGCGCCGGCGCCGATGGCTATCTGTCCACGGCGACGGTTGTGGCCCTGGCCGAGAAGGCGGGCTTCAAGCTGGACGCCACGTCGGAGATCAACGCCAATCCCAAGGACACCAAGGACCATCCCTTCGGGGTCTGGACCCTGCCGCCGGTCAAGCGCACCGCGCCAGGGGGGCAGCCTGCGGACCCGACCTTCGATCGCGCCAAGTATGACGCGATCGGCGAGAGCGACCGGATGACCCTGCGCTTTCGCAAGCCGTCGTGATCCGGCGCTTTTTTGCCAAGGTCGCGAACTAGTCTGACGGCTTCCTAAGGGGGAATGATGCTTCCGGATATCCACTGGTCCAGGCGCGGACTGATCGCCGGCATGACGGCGACGGGCCTTGTCGCCTGCGAACAGAAGAAGGCGGTCCAGGCTCCCAAGGCGCCAACCAAGGGCGGCGCCAACACGATTGAGGGCGCTGTGGCGGGCGGTGGGCGCTCATCTGCCGATCGCGCCCGCGACATCTGGCGTCATCCGGTCGAGACCCTGAAGTTCTGGGACCTCAAGCCGGGGCAGACTGTTGTGGAGTTCTGGCCGGGGGCAGGCTGGTACACGGATATTCTGGCGCCGTTCCTGGGCGCCACGGGCGGCAAACTCTATGCGGCTACCTTGCAGGTCGACCCAAACGATCCGTCGGCCTCGGCGATCGTTGAAGAGTATCGGCGCAAGGTTTCCGAGACTCCCAAGCTTTACGGCAAGATGGAGATCACGGCGTTTGGCCCCACCAGTGGGCCGGTCGCACCGGCCGGTTCGGCCGATCTGGTGCTGTTCTTGCGCAACGTCCACAACTGGATGGCGGGGGGCATCGCCGAGAAGGCTTTCAAGGACGCGCTGGCGGCGCTGAAGCCTGGCGGTATCCTGGGGGTCGAGGAGCATCGCGGCGAAGTCGGGCGCATTCAGGACGTGCTGGCGGCCGATGGCTATGTCCAGGAAGCCTATGTGGTGCAACTGGCCAAGGAGGCGGGCTTCATTCTGGTGGACTCCAGTGAAATCAATGCCAATCCCAAGGACACCAAGGATCATCCGTTCGGCGTCTGGACCTTGCCGCCCACCCGCCTTTCAGCGCCGCGGGGCGAGCCCGCAGAGCCGGATTTTGACCATGCCAAGTACGACGCCATCGGCGAGAGCGACCGCATGACCCTCAAGTTCATGAAGCCCAAATGAGCGCCCTCAAGACCGGCTTGGTCGCCGTGGCCCTGATCGCCGCGATCGCCACGCCCGCCCTG
This sequence comes from Caulobacter sp. FV2ps19, assembly GCF_058681035.1. Lineage (NCBI taxonomy): Bacteria > Pseudomonadati > Pseudomonadota > Alphaproteobacteria > Caulobacterales > Caulobacteraceae > Caulobacter > Caulobacter sp. FV2ps19. The sequence goes on from NZ_CM178729.1 coordinate 2,091,768, forward strand.
GCGGAAAAGGTTGGCCCTGCCGCCAAGGCCTTTCCCTATCTTGAGCGCTTCCTGAAACTGCCCGCGGCCGAACGCGCCCGGGTGCGCCTGGGCTATACGCTGAGCCGGGACAACAAGCCGCTGGCGAACCTCAAGGCGACCCTGGTCGAGGCGAGCGGCGCGCGGACGCCTCTGCCGGTGAATGGCGCGGGGGGCTTTGAGCGCCTGCCAACCCTGGCCCAGCTTGAGGGCGGGGCCCTGCTGTCGCTCGATCTGCCAGAGGATGCGAAGGTCGGCACGAGCCTGAACTTTGCGACGCAACTGAACCCGGCGACCGAGTATGAGGCGCGGGATCTCGAGGCCACCGTGGTCCAAGCCAATACGGTGATCGGCAAGGTGGCGGGACCACTGAGCCTGATGGCCCCGAAAATGACCGGCATCGCCTTTGTCCAGGCTGGAAGCGGCGTCGCCGTCTTCGCCGATGGCCGCACGCAACCTCTGCCCCTGATCAAGGAAACCCCGTATTTTCGTCCGGAGGACTTCAAGGGCGCCGCAAGGGTAAAGTTGACAAAAAGCCCGACTAAGGTCGGGTTCTACGATCGAAAGAAATAGGCCAGAGCGGTTCTGAACGGTGTTTACATACCGTCGTCGCCCGGTCTAGCTATCGTCAACCACTACGCGAAACACTGAGGGAGAAAGCACTCATGGCCACGTTGCAAGAAATCACCGATCGTATCAAAGGCGCCGTAGGCGACGACAGCGGCCTGGGCAAGAGCCTGAAGTTCGACCTGAAGGACGCCGGCGTCGTGCACATCGACGGCGGTTCCGTCACCAATGAAGACAAGCCCGCCGATCTGGTCATGACCCTGAGCATGGACGATCTGCTGGCCATCGGCGCCGGCTCGCTGGATCCCACCATGGCGGTGATGACCGGCAAGCTGAAACTGTCGGACATGGGCGTGGCGATGGCGCTGCAGGCCAAGATGGCGGCCCTCTTCGGCAAGATGCGTTAAATACCGTGTCGGGCGGCGCGCCTCTGGTTTCGATCCCTGAGGCGCCGGTTCCCGACCACGGAACGGCGGAATGGTTTGTCGGCGCGGATGGGGTGACCCTCCGCGCCGCTTGCTTTTTCCCCGAGGGCAAGCCGCGCGGCTCGGTGATCGTCAGTCCCGGCCGGACCGAGCCCATCGAGAAATATTACGAGGTCGTTCAGGACCTTCTGGCGCGGGGCTTTGCCGTGCTGGCCCATGACTGGCGAGGGCAGGGACTGTCAGCCCGCGCCTTGCCCGACCGCCTGAAAGGGCACGCCACCGGCTTCAAGCCGTTCCTCGCGGACTACGCCGCGCTGCTGGATGCGTTCGAAGACCGTTTTCCCAAACCCTGGATCGCTCTGGGACACTCCATGGGCGGTTGCCTGACCACCCTGGCTCTGGCGCGGGGCGAGGGACGTTTCGCGGCCTGTGTGCTGTCGGCCCCGATGCTGGGTGTCGACACTGGTCGACGGCCGCCCCGCGCGTCGCGCGCCCTGGCCTGGATCATGGCCCGCGCCGGGTTCGCCGGCGACTATACCCTTGGAGAGGTCAGCGACCCGTTCGCCGACAGCTTCGCCACCGACGCCCTGACCCATGACCGGGCGCGCTACGAGCGTTACCGCGCCCAGATTCTGGCCTGCCGCGATCTGGCCCTGGGCGGTGTCACCTGGGGCTGGGTGGATTTCGCCTTCTCGGCCTGCGCCTGGCTGCGCCGCAGCCCGCGCGTCGAGGGTATCACGATCCCGGTGACCATCGTCGCGGCCGGCCTCGACACCCGCGTGCTGAACGCCGACCTCAAGTCGATCGCCAGCCGTATCCCCCAGGGGCGGTATCTGGAGGTCGAAGGCGCGTTCCACGAGATCCTGATCGAGCGGGATGACCTGCGGGCGCAGTTCTGGACGGCGTTTGATCAGACGGTGAACCCAGTCGCGCCGCGTCTGACTACTTCGCCGACCGTCGCAGGCTAACCAGCGCCTCGTCCAGCGGTCGACGGTCGCCCGAGATCACCATCTGGCCGCCATGCTGGCCGATCGGCTCGCCGCGCCAGTTGGTGACGAGGCCGCCGGCTCCCTCGACCACGGGGATGGCCGCCTCGATGTCCCAGGACTGCAGGCCGGCCTCGATCACCATGTCCATCTTGCCCATGGCCACCATGGCGTAGGCATAGGCGTCGCAGCCCAGACGGGCCAGTTTGGCGGCGGCGCGCACTTGCAGCCAGGCGGCGCGCTCGGCGCCGTCGAAACAGGCGTCGGGATCGGTGGTGGAGATGACGGCGTCGGTCAGGTCGGCGCATTCGCGGACCTTGATCGGCTGGCTGTGGCCGCGCGAGACCAGGCGCGAGCCGCCGGCATGTCCGATGAAGATCTCGCCCATATAGGGCTGGCCGATGGAGCCCAGAACGGGACGTCCCTGATGGCGCAGACCGATCAGGGTGGTCCACAGGGGCAGGCCGGTGATGAAGGCGCGCGTACCATCGATGGGATCGAGCACCCAGACGAACTCGGCGTCGGGGCGGTCTTCGCCGTATTCCTCGCCGATCACGCCGTGCTCGGGATAGCGCTCGGTGATCCGTCGCCGAATCGCCGCCTCGGCGCCGCGGTCGGCTTCCGTGACCGGATCAAAGCCGGCGTGGGTCGTGCGCGGCAGGTTTTTGCCGGCGCCCTTGTCCTCTAGCCCGTGATCCGCCCGAAACAGGGGCAGGATCACGTCGGACGAAATCCGGTTCAGGTCGATGACAAAGGCGTCGAGCGCCGCGAATTGGTCAGCGGAAAGCGTCATGGGCGGGGTGTAACGCCCCCGCCGCACGTACGCTACCTTAGACTACGCGCCAAACTCAGCGGTGGACTAAGCGTCGGCGTGTTCGCCGCCGTTCAGAGACTTGGCCAGGTCCAGCAGGCGGCGACGCGGACGCTCACCCAGCAGGTAGTACGCGCGGATCAGATCCAGCGTCTCCTTGCGTGCGAACATCTCACCGCCTTCGGCCTCACCCGCCGCTTCGCGACGAACCTGGTCGGAAAGGCCGTCATAGAAATAGCCAACCGGCACTTCCAGCGCCTCGGACAGCTGCCAGAGGCGCGCGGCCGAGATGCGATTGGCGCCGCATTCATACTTTTGGATCTGCTGGAATCGCACGCCCACCGCGCCGGCCAGTTGCTGCTGGGTCAGACCCAGAAGCCGGCGGCGACGGCGAAGACGCTTGCCCAGATGCACGTCGATGTCGTTCCCCATGGAAGCCAAGCCTCCCCCGCTAGTATCGAGCGTCCCGAAACGGAACGGTCCGATCTGACAGCCGCAAGTCGCGTGCCGGGCGAAGCGGCGTTGCGCGCGGCGTGTAAGCCAGCCTACTAAAGAGGCATGTCGGATAAACGTCGGCCTTGGGCCCAGGATCTCTTTTGGCGCCTAGAAGCGCTGGGCTTTGACCTTTTCATCGGCCTGTTTCGCCTTTTGGGCGTGGACGCGGCGTCGAACCTAGGCGGTTGGCTGGGCCGAACCTTCGGTCCGCTGAGCGGGGCGCACAAGGTCGCCGAGCGCAATCTGAAGCTGGCGTTCCCGGAAAAGGACGCCGCCTGGCGCGCCCAGGCCCTGGTTGAGCAATGGGACGGCCTGGGCCGGTCATTCGCCGAATTCCCGCTGATGGACAAGATCCTTCCCTCCACCGGCCGGGTCGAGGTGGTCAACAAGGAGAGATTGGCCGAGATCGCCGAGAAGCGGATCCCGGTGGTGTTTGTTTCGGGTCACCTGTCGAACTGGGAGGTCATGCCCGCCGCCATCGTCGATTCCGGCGTCAGCTGCGAGATGACCTATCGCGCCGCCAACAATCCCTATGTCGACAAGCGCATCAAGGACAGCCGCTTCCGCTACGGCGTGCGCCTCTTCGCGCCCAAGGGGGGCGACGGCTCGCGTGAGCTCCTGAAAGGGATGAAGGAGGGGCGGTCAGTCGCCCTGATGAACGACCAGAAATTCAATAGCGGCGTGGCGGCCCCGTTCTTCGGCCACGACGCGCGCACTGCGCCGGGACCGACGCGATTGGCCATTCGCTTTGGCACGGTGCTGCAGCCCATGTCGGTGCAGCGGATCAAGGGCGCCCGGTTCCGGGCTGTGGTCCACGACCCGATCGTGCCGCCAAACACGGGTGACCGCTCGGCGGATATCGAGACCGGCGTTCGGATGATCAACGCCTTTATGGAAGAGCGCATCCGCGAGCGACCGGCCGAGTGGTTCTGGGTGCATCGTCGATGGCCCAACGAGGTCTATGCCGCCCTGGCCGCTCAGGAAGACGAAGTCTAGATTTCGAGGGCGTCGTGGTGCTGGGGGTCGCTGGCCCGTCGGAACGGTCCGGCGTATCTGACTTCGTCGCGGCGTCGGCGGCACGGGCCGAAATAGTCGCCTGAACGAATGAACGGCCGCGGCTTGAAGATCACCGTGTTGATCCGATCCAGCAGGGAGCGCGCGACTATGGGCTTGGCCACGATCTCCGTGACGCCGGCGTCGCGCGCCTCGAAGACGCGGTGCCGTTCGGCGAAACCGGTGAGCATGATGATGGGCAGGAATGGATCGGTGCTGTCTGGCGAGTTGCGGACCAGCTTGGTGAACTGCACGCCATCAAGGGGCGACATTCTGAAATCGACAATGGCGATGTCGATGGGCGTCGCGCGCAAGGCGGCAAACGCCTCGGCGCCGTCGACGGCCTCGCGCATATGCCTGACGCCCAGGCCGTGAAGGATAGCGCCGACAATGGCGCGCATGTGGTGGTTATCGTCCACCAGCAGAAAGCGCAGGTTGGCTAGCTCCGCAGACATACGGTGGAAGTCTCCTCATCACGCTTACTAACGCCGGCGAATAAGCACGCGATCCCGACGTTGGATAGTCCGATCGATGCGCTCGCAGCTCGAACTAGGGCCGCAGGCGAGGGGCTTCTGCGCCGACCATGAGCGATGGATCGAGGTTGCGGCCATGCCACTTCATCCGCCAGCAGAGATGAGGACCTGTGGCCCGCCCCTCCTTGCCGACAGCGCCGATCACTTGACCTTGAGCTACAGAATCTCCAGCCTTTACAAGGGCTTTTGATAGATGCAGGTAGGCCGTGATCAGGCCCTGGCCGTGATCGATGAGGATCAGGCCGCCTTCGAAATGTAGCCCCGTCTCCGAGAAGGCCACCACGCCGGCGGCCGGCGCTCGCACGGGCGTCCCGACGGGCGCCGCCAGATCGACCCCATAATGGGGACGACGAGGCTCGCCATTGAGGATGCGCTGGCCACCAAAGCGGGCCGAGCGCCGGGCCCCCTCGACCGGAAGAATGAAGCCGCTGCGAAAAGCGTCCAGATCGGCGAGGCTGGCGAAGCCGGCCGACTTGCGCTCGCTTTCAGCGGCGATGCGGGCCAGCAGGACGGGATCGGCCGGCGCGACCTGATTGGCGGGCAAGCCATTGATCCGCTGGATATCAAAGTCGCCTGGGGCGATCTGCGCCTCGTGGGTGGCCGAGCCGTCGGGTGTCGTGATGTTAATATGTACAACGGGCGGCGCGTCGCGATCGAAGCCGACCACGAACCAGCCCTGGGCCGAAGCCGGACCGATCACCTCGCCATCGAGGTCAATCACAGCGCGCGGGGCGGTGCGACCGATGGCGTAGCCGCCTTGGACGAAGCGACCTGTCAGGTTGAGGCCCGGCGCGGCGGCGCTCGCCATGCTGGTCAGGCCGCTGGCGGCGAGGCCCGCGAGGAGGGCGCGACGGTTCAGGCGATCTTCTCTTGCCAGCGCTTGAGGGCGTCGGCCGGGGTGGCGTAGGCTTCCTGCAGCTCAGGGCTCCAGTAGCGCAGGGCCTCCAGCGCGATCTTGGCGCCGGTGACGCCGCAAAGCACATAACGGCCCGGGGACATCACGGCGAATTCGCCGTCGCCATAGTGCAGCATGGCCAAGCCGTCGGGTTTTCCAAGGTCGCGATCGTAAGCGTTCATGACCCCCTTCTACGCCAGAGTAGGCCTCTAGAACAGGTCGCCCTGATCAGGTTTTGGTGTAGTCGGCTTCGGGCGCGCTGGTTTTGGCGGTGGAGGCGCAGCCAAAACAGGCGCTTCGCCGCCGTCGATGACCGCGTTGCGGTCGCCATCCCCGAACTGCAAGCTCACCCAGTCGCCCGGCCCAAGGCTGGCGGCGGAGCGGACGATCGAGCGATCCGCCTTGCGCACCAGGGCAAAGCCCATGTCCAGCGGGCGCCGGGGATTGAGCGACTGGCGCAGCTTTTCCAGGCTTGTCAGGCGGTCTTCGTCGCGTCGCAGCCGTCGCTCGCCGGCGGCGTTCAGGCGGGTCCAGAGGGCGGGGAGGCGGGCGTGCTCGGCCGCCCGTTCCGGGGCGCGGCGCGCGGCCAGGTCCAGGCGGCGGCTCAGGTCGCCAAGTCGGTCGGCCTTGGCCTGGCGCTGACGACCCAGGGCCTCGGGCGACAGACGGGCCGTTACCCGAAGCAGGGCCTGGGCGTGGACGGCGGTGTTGCGGCCCAGGGCCGCGTCCAGCCGGCCGGCGGCGATGTCGAACCGCTGCTGGGCCAGGGCCAGCAGGTCGGCCGGACGGGGTAGGGCGCGGGCGGCGCTGATCAGGCGCGTGCGGCGATCCTCGATCAGCCGGGCGCCGCTGCGGTTCAGGCGGCGGTCATAGTCCGACACCAGGGCCCGCAGCTCGCCCAGTACCGGCGTGGCGATCTCGGCGGCGGCGGTCGGGGTGGGCGCGCGGCGGTCGGAGACGAAGTCGATCAGCGTGGTGTCGGTCTCGTGGCCGACGGCCGAGATCAGTGGGATGTCGCTGGTCGCCACGGTGCGGGCCAGGGTCTCGTCATTGAAGGCCCACAGATCCTCCACCGACCCACCGCCGCGGGCGACGATCAGGATGTCGGGTCGGGGGATCGGCCCGCCCGAAGCGATGGCGTTGAAGCCGCGAATGGCGCCGGCCACCTGCACGGCGGCCTGGTCACCCTGCACCACCACCGGCCAGACCAGCACATGGCAGGGCCAGCGCTCGCGGATGCGGTGAAGAATGTCACGGATCACCGCGCCGGTCGGGCTGGTGATGACGCCAACCACCGCCGGCATGGTCGGAAGCGCGCGTTTTCGGCTGGCCTCGAACAGGCCCTCGCCGGCCAGCTTGGCCTTCAGCCGCTCAAGCTGGGCCAGAAGGGCGCCGACCCCCGCAGCCTCCATGCTGTCGATGACGATCTGGTAGCGCGAGCCGGCCGGATAGGTGGTGATCTTGCCGGTGACGATAACTTCCAGGCCGTGCTCGGGCCGCACGCCCAGGCCGCGCACAGAGCCCTTCCACACGACACCGTCGATGGCCGCCTTGTCGTCCTTGATGGTCAGATAGACATGGCCATTGCCGTGGTGGGTGACCTTGGACAGTTCCCCGCGCAGCCGCACGAAGCCGTAGCGGTCTTCCAGGGTGCGTTTCAGCGCGAAGGCCAGTTCCGAAACGGAATAGGCGGGCGCGTTGGAATCAGGGGCGGCGACGTCGGTCATCCGCACAGCATAAGGCCCTCCCCGACGAACGGGGAGGGCCGCATGAGAGACTTGTTCTTATGGGTCGGTCTTAGTGGTCGCGTGACGGGCGCCGAAACCGGTGTCCACTTTCGGCTGTCACGCTCCGCTAGATGTAGCGGCGCAGCGAGCGGGCCAGCTCGGTCGGGCCGGCCTTCTTCTTGGATTGCTGGGGCTGATAGGCCACCCGAGCATGCTCGTTGCAGTAGGGGCCATCCGACGAGCGGCGGCCGCAGAAGGTGAAGCCGTCCGACGAGGGATCGCCGATCGGCCACTTGCACATGTGCGCGCCCAGGGTCAGGACAGTGGCCGAACCGGGTTGCTCATCGCGGAACACCGGCAGGGTCGGCGGCGCGACGCCGGCCGAGACCGACGTGGTCGCGGCGGCTACCGGGGTCTGCTCGGTGACCACCCGGCGCGGCGCGGACGGCATGGTCTGGGCGGCGGGACGCGCGGGGCGCGGGGCCTTGAAGGCCGGACGGGCCGGTTGCGAGGGCGCGGCGCGGCCCGAAAGGCCCAGGCGGTGCACCTTGCCGATCACGGCGTTCCGTGTGACGCCGCCCAATTGCTTGGCGATCTGACTGGCGGAAAGCCCGTCGAGCCAGAGTTTCTTCAAGGTCGTGACCCGATCGTCGGTCCAGCTCATACCCGTCTCCCGCCACTAACAGGAACCGAAGCTTCCCCAAGCTTCAGGCCCTATATCTGGTGTTTCGACCGCCCCGCCGGCGGTCGTCCTACAACATATCGTAAAGAAAACGTTAAAACACACAATGGGCGCCCGGTGGTCTGTCCACAGAAACTAGATATTGATTCGGGAGGCGGCGGACTTGCGTCCGGAGGCCTCAAAGCGCACATGGCCAAGGTGTTGAAGGGATCCGAGCTGATGAGAGACAGGACAGACAGCGTCGTTCCGCCGCAGCCGCGCGACTATCACGGCTGGAACTGGAGCGGCTTTTTCACCCTCTATCAGCGCGAGATCCGCCGGTTCTGGAAGGTCGGCACCCAGACCGTGGCGGCGCCGGTGGTGACCACGCTGCTCTATATGCTGGTGTTCGTGGTCGCGGTCGGACCTGCCCGCCAGGCCGTGGACGGGGTGAGCTTCGGCCATTTCGTGGCTCCCGGCCTGATCATGATGGCCATCCTCAACAACGCCTTCGCCAATGCGTCCTCGTCGCTGATCCAGGCCAAGATGATGGGCCTGACGCCCGACTTTCTAACCCCGCCGCTGTCGCCCCTGGAGCAGGTGCTGGCCTTCGCCCTGGGCGCGGCGACCCGCGGCGTGGTGGTCGGCGCCGTCACGGCCATCGTGATCGGTGTCCTGCCGGGCGCGGGGCTCAGCGTCGCCCACCTGTGGTCGGTACTGTATTTCGGCGTCGGCGCGTCGCTGATCCTGGGCTTCGCCGGTATTCTGGCGGGGCTGTGGGCCGAGAAGTTTGACCAGCTGGCCGCGGTGACCAACTTCCTGATCATGCCGATGACCTTCCTGTCGGGCACCTTCTATCTGGTCGACAAGCTGCCCGAGCCCTTCCGCTCGGCCAGCCACTACAACCCGTTCTTCTATCTGATCGACGGCTTCCGCTACGGCTTCATCGACCACGCCGACAGCTCGATCCTGGTTGGCGTCCTGACCACGGCGGGCTTGACGCTGGGGCTTTTCCTGTGGTGCTGGCATCTGTTCCGCACCGGCTATCGCCTCAAGACCTGACGGGGTGACCGCTGCGCCACAAGCCAGCAATTTCACGGCCGTTTCATTGACAGAGCGGCGTTCCAAGGCGACAACCTGCGGCCTTCCGGTCCCCGTGCGAATAGCGCGGGGGCCTCTTGCCTTTTAGGGAGGCTGTCTTGAGCAATCCGACGTCGTCGACCCCCTCGCAACACCACATCATGGGCGTCTATAACCGCGCTCCGCTGGCGTTCGATCACGGCCGAGGCGCGCGACTGTTCTCGACCGATGGCGATGAGTATCTGGACTGCGTGGCCGGAATCGCCACCGACGGTCTGGGCCACGCCCACCCCGTTCTGGTCGAGGCGCTGAAGACCCAGGGCGAGAAGCTCTGGCATGTCTCCAACATCTACCGGATCCCTGAACAGGAAGAGCTGGCCGACCGGCTGTGCGCCCACAGCTTCGCCGACGTGGTGTTCTTCACCAATTCGGGCACCGAGGCGATCGAGTGCGCCCTGAAGACGGCTCGCAAGTACCACACGGCCAATGGTCAGCCGGAGCGCACCGAGATTTTCGGCTTCGACGGCTCGTTCCACGGCCGCTCCTATGCCGCCGTCAACGCCTCGGGCAATCCCAGCTATGTCGAGGGCTTCGGCCCCCGCCTGCCGGGCTACAGCCAGCTGAAATTTGGCGATCACGACGCCCTGAAGGCCGCGATCGCCCTGCCGACCACGGCGGCGATCATCGTCGAGCCGGTGCAGGGCGAGGGCGGCGCCCGCTCGATCCCCGAGCACTGCCTGGTCAGCCTGCGCTCGCTGTGCGACGAGCACGGCGTCCTGCTGATCTATGACGAAGTGCAGTGCGGCATGGGCCGGACCGGCAAGCTGTTCGCCTACGAATGGGCTCCCGGCGGCGAACCGCACATCATGGCCGTGGCCAAGGCCCTGGGCGGCGGCTTCCCGGTCGGCGCGTGCCTGGCCACCACTGAGGCGGCCAAGGGCATGACCGTGGGCGTCCACGGCTCGACCTTCGGCGGCAACCCCCTGGCCATGGCCGTGGGCAAGGCGGCGTTCGACACCATCAACACCGACGAGATCCTCGACAACGTCAAACAGGTGGCCGGCTACTTCGTCCAGCAGTTGAACGGCCTGAAGGATCGCTTCCCGGACGTCATCGTCGACATCCGCGGCAAGGGCTTCCTGATCGGCATCAAGCTGATCCCCAATAACCGCGAGTTCATGGTTCTGGCGCGCGACGAGAAGCTGCTGGTGGCCGGCGGCGGCGACAATTGCGTGCGCCTGCTGCCGCCCCTGAACCTGACCATCGAAGAGGCCAGCGAGGCGATCTCCAAGCTGGAGAAGGCCTGCGAGGCTGCGCGCTCGAAGATGGCGGCCGCTTAGATCCGATCAACCGTTTCCTCGCCCTTCGACAAGCTCAGGGTGAGGAAATTTGGACTGTCATTCGCCCTCATCCTGAGCCCGTCGAAGGACGAGGGCGGCATTTCGAAACGTGGCCCCAGATGACCACCCCCAGGCACTTCATCGATCTCTGGAAGCTGGACGGCGCAACGCTGCGCCTGATGCTGGAGGACGCCAAGGTCCGCAAGACGGCCCGCGCCGGCTGGCCCAAGGGCAAGGTCGACGCCGACGCGCCGGCCAACGGCCGCGTTCTGGCGATGATCTTCCAGAAGAACTCGACCCGCACCCGCTTCTCGTTCGATGCGGCGATCCGCCAACTGGGCGGTTCGGGGATCATCTCGACCTCCAACGACATGCAGCTGGGCCGCGGCGAGACCATCGAGGACACCGCCAGGGTGCTGTCGCGCATGGTCGACGCGGTGATGATCCGCGCCAACAGCCACGCCGACGTGGAGCGCTTCGCCCAGGTCTCGACCGTGCCGGTGATCAACGGCCTGACCGACAAGAGCCACCCGTGCCAGATCATGGCCGACCTGCTGACCATCGAAGAGCATCGCGGCGATGTCGGCGGCAAGACCATCGCCTGGGTCGGCGACGGCAACAATGTCTGCTCCAGCTTCATCCACGCCGCCCCGCTGCTGGGCTTCAAGCTGAAGATCGCCTGTCCGGCCATCTATCACCCCGACCTGGTCGATCTGGCCCGCGCCCAGGACCTGCAGGGTCAGGTGACCATGACCGACGACCCCAAGGAGGCCGTGCGCGGCGCCGATGTCGTTGTGGCCGACACCTGGGTGTCGATGGGCGACACCGACCATGACCAGCGCCTGGCTGCCCTTGAGCCCTATCAGGTCGACGACGCCCTGATGGACATGACCAAGTCCGACGGCGTGTTCCTGCACTGCCTGCCGGCCCACCGCGGCGAGGAGGTCACCGACGCCGTGCTGGACGGTCCGCGCTCCCTGGCCTGGGACGAGGCCGAGAACCGCATCCACGCCCAGAAGTCGGTCCTGGCCTGGGCCTTCGGCGCGATCGGCTAGGGCCGATGTCGAAGATCGAGTTCAACAAGACCAAGCGCGACGCGCTGCTGTCCAAGCTGACCCGCTATCTGGACCGGGAACTCGACTGCGAGGCCAGCCCGCTGCAGGCTGGCTTCTTGCTCGACTTCATCTCCGAGGAGATGGGGCCGTACTATTATAATCAGGGGGTCTCGGACGCCCAGACCCTGTTCCGCGCCAAGCTTGAAGACGCGGTCTATGAGATTGAGAAGCCGTTCAAGGACTGACGGGGTCTGGATGCTCCCCCTCTGGGGGAGCTGTCGCGGAGCGCCTGAGGGGGCCTTCGCGGCGAATGCCGAGCTAGCCCCCTCCGGCCCTCTGGGCCACCTCCCCCAATGGGGGAGGGCTATCGCATATGGGTGGCTGACGGACCCAAGCCTTTAACAAACTCAAAAATCTTGCCTTCCTGGGCCTTGTGCCCAGGACCCATGTTTGAGGCAGGCTTTGATTTGGGCGCTACTCGCGGCTGAACGGCCCGTAACACCGACCCAAGTCCGCATCCGCGGCGCCATGGGTCCTGGGCACAAGGCCCAGGAAGGCTGGGTCTTTTAGCGCCAGATCCATATGCGATAGCCCTGCCCCAATAGGGGAGGATCTGGTCGGTGCGCGCGCCCCCTCGCATTTCCCGCCGTCACCCCCTATCTAACCGCCCCATGACCGACACCACCGCCATCCCCGCCCTCGACGACGTCGTTTCCGCCTTCCAGATCGAGGGCCTGCCCGTGCGCGGCCGCATCGTGCGCCTGGGCGCCGCCGTCGACGAGGTGCTGACCCGCCACGACTATCCCGAGCCCGTCGCCAACCTGCTGGGCGAGGCCTGCGCCCTGGCCGCCCTGGTCGGGGCGAGTCTGAAGTTCGAGGGGCGGCTGATCATCCAGGCCCAGGGCGACGGCCCGGTGCGCTATGTCGTGGTCGACTACGACACCAGCGGCGGCCTGCGCGGCTATTGCCGGTTCGACCCCGAGGAAGTGGCCCAGGTCTCGGACGGGTTCGTGCGGCCGGGCGCCAAGACCCTGCTGGGCGGTGGCGTGTTCATCATGACCCTGGACCAGGGCGCGGACATGGATCGCTATCAGGGCGTCACGCCGATCGAGGGCGAGACCCTGGCCCTGTGCGCCGAGCAGTATTTCCAGCAGTCGGAACAGACCCCCACCCGCGTGCGCCTGGCCGTCGGCCAGGCCGACACCGGCGAGGGGCTCAAGTGGCGGGCCGGCGGCATCCTGATCCAGTCGATCGCCGGCGACGAGACGCGCGGCGAAACCAAGGAAGCCTGGAACCACGCCCAGGCCTTCTTCGAGACCACGGGTGAGGATGAGCTGATCGATCCGACGATCGACTCGCCGACCCTGCTGTGGCGGCTGTTCAACGAGGACGGCGTGCGCCTGATCGAGGAAAAGCCCCTGCGCGCCTTCTGTCGCTGTTCGGACGATCGCATCGCTGTGGTCATCCAGTCGTTCACCGACGCCGAAAAGGCCGAGATGGTCGAGCCCGACGGCAAGATCCATGTCACCTGCGAATATTGCTCGCGGGTCTATGCGCTGGATCCGGAAGCGGTGGGCTGAAGCGGAGAGGGGCCTGGACGAACGCGGTCAGCGGTCAGTGATCAGCGGTCAGTGATCGGGAGCGCGTCGTCGGGTGTCTGGATGAGGGTCGCATCGGCTTGCGGTTTGCCGTCGACGCCAATGGTGTTCGCCTCATTCCGCGCTTTCGAGAAGTTCAGGATCAGATCGCCCTCGCGCAAGGGGGCGGTGCGGTAGAGCTCCATCTCGGGCAGCGTCTTGCCGGACCGGTCGGCTGGGGCGTCAAAACCGGGGATAAGGGTCAGGTTCGGCGAGCTGTTGTCGCCGGTCGGGCCGAACACGATGTTGGTCATCGGGGTAGGCGCGCTGGAGAATAGACGGTCCTGGTCCGGGCCTGTGTCGCTCCACGCCATGAAGGCCGGCAGGCGGGTCTCGGCGCCGGGCTGATACGCGGCCCAGGCGGTGGCGAAGACGCCAAGCGAGCCCTGGTTGAAACTGGACGCAGGCGCAGCCTGGAAGACGAGGTGGTCGCCTTGAGCCGGTGTCCTGTTCTCGATCCTGATCGTATAGGTCGCCATCGCATCCTCCCCCAGCGCGCCTGACATTGTGACAGGGCGACTATCTGGAGGACTGCAATCTAAGATTGTCAAGCGATGTCGGCGCGAACAGGCGGGTCCGCGCCGATTCTGAGGGCGCGGCGTCTCAGTTAAACCGCCGCGCGGCGCCCGGCAGGTGCAGCGAGAACTCAGGGATCTCGGCGTCGAACACTTCGCCGCCCTCGGTCATCATCTGATAGCTGCCGCGCATGGCCCCAGAAGGGGTCGGCAGCGGGCAGTTGGAGACATAGCGGAAGGCTTCGCGCGACTTCAGCTCGGGCTGCTCGCCGACCACGCCGGAGCCCTCGACCTCGTTGCAGCGATTGAGGCCGTCGGTGATTGCCCAGCGACGGGCGACCAGGTGCACGGTCTCGGCGCCGTGGTTCTCGATCTCGACGGTGTAGGACCACAGATAAAGACCGTCGTCCGGCGAGGACTCCTCGGGCAGATACGCCGGGGCCACGCGCACCAGGATGTCGCGCGTGCGGGCTTCATAGATGCCCGTGTCGGCGCCGCGGCGCCGACGGATCCGCTGTAGCGGCAGGGTGTTTTCACGCCTGGTCGAGCGCACGGGTCACATCTCGCGTCAGATCAGCAAGGCTTTCGAGACCGACCGACAGGCGCACGCCGCCTTCGGTGACGCCCAGCAGAGGGCGTTCGGCTTCGGGCACCGAGCGGTGGGTGGTGGTCGGCGGGTGGGTGGCCATCGACTTGGCGTCGCCCAGATTGTTGGAGATATCGACAATCTCCAGCGCATTCAGGAACTTGAACGCCGCTTCTCGAGATCCGAGATCCAGCGCCACCACCGTGCCGCCGCCGCTCATCTGCGACTTGGCGACATTGTGGCCCGGATGGTCGTGGCGGAAGGGGTAGAGCACCGACTGCACCTTCTTGTGCTCGCCGATGACATTGGCCAGGGCCAAGGCGCTGTCGGCCTGACGCCGCACGCGCAGGTCCAGGGTTTCCAGGCCCTTGACCAGGACCCAGGCGTTGAACGGCGACAGCGACGGGCCGGTGTGGCGCAGCATGTCGCGATAGCATTCCTCGGCGATGGCCTCGCTGGTCAGGATAGCCCCGCCCAGCACCCGGCCCTGGCCGTCGATGTGCTTGGTGGCCGAATAGACCACGATGTCGGCGCCCAGCTTCAGCGGCTGCTGGAAGATCGGCGTGGCGAAGACGTTGTCGACGATAACCTTGGCCCCCACCGCATGGGCCATTTCGGAGACGGCGCGGATGTCGGTGATCTCGAGCACCGGGTTGGAGGGCGTCTCGATCAGCACGGCCTTGGTGTTGGGCCGCATGGCCGCTTCCCAGGCCTTGGGGTCGGTGGCGTCGACAAAGGTGGTCTCGACCCCGAAGCGCGGCAGCCATTCGGCGATCAGCCAGCGGCACGAGCCGAACAGGGCGCGGCCGGCCACGACGTGATCGCCGGCGCGAACCAGGCCCATCAGCGAGGCGTTGATCGAGGCCATGCCCGTGGCCTGGGCGCGGCAGACTTCTGCGCCTTCCAGCAGAGCCAGGCGGTCCTCGAACATCTTCACGGTCGGGTTGTTGAACCGCGTATAGACAAAGCCTGGGTCCTCGCCGGAGAAGCGGCGATCGGCGCCCTCGGCGCTGTCATAGGTGAAGCCCTGGGTCAGATAGAGCGCCTCGGCGGTCTCCATATGATGCGAACGCGAAAGCCCCCCACGGATGAGCTTGGTCGCGATGTCCCAGTCCTTCGGGTCCTCGGCCACGGGGCGTTCCTTCTTCGGCGCGGAAAAGGCCGGCATAAGGGGTTCAGAGGGGTTCAGGGTCAAGGCGATGCGGCCTGATTTCAACATCAGAATTGCTTGAGGCGAGCCAGCGTCGCTCCAGCCTTGCCTTCCAGGCGAGCTTTAGCGACTGTCGCGCCAATGACCGACGCCCACGCCGCAGGGATTCTGCCCTGCCAGACCATCGAAGACCTCATCGCCCAGGAGGCGATCACCTCACAGACGCCGTTCGACGTCGATCAGGTGCAGCCCGCCAGCCTGGATCTGCGGCTGGGCGCGCGCGCCTGGCGGGTCCGCGCCTCGTTCCTGCCGGGGCTGGGCCGTCGCGTCAGCCAGCGTCTCAAGGACGTGGCCATGCACGAGCTGGACCTGACCAGGGGCGCGGTGCTGGAGAAGGGCTGCGTCTATATCGCCGAGCTGCAGGAAAGTCTGGCCCTGCCGGGCAATATCTCGGCGCGGGGCAATCCCAAGAGCTCGACGGGCCGGGTCGACGTGTTCGTGCGTCTTCTGACCGATCACAGCCGCGCCTTCGATGACGTCGCCGCCGGCTATGAAGGTCCGCTCTATATGGAGATCGCGCCCCAGACCTTCTCGGTGCTGGTGCGCACCGGCACGCGCCTGAACCAACTGCGCCTGAAGCGCGGCGAGCCCGCCAAGCTCTCCATCCGCAGCGTCGGGGTGGATCTGTCGCCCGGCATGGGCGGGATTGTCGGCTTCCGCGGTCGTCGCCACGCCGGAGTGATCGATCTGGACCACGAGGACGGCCACGATCCGCGCGACTTCTGGGAGCCGCTGGAAACCCGCCATGGCGAGCTGTTGCTGGATCCGGGCGAATTCTACATCCTGGCCTCCAAGGACGATATCGAGATCCCGGTCATGGAAGCGGCCGAGATGATGCCGATCGATCCGTCGGTGGGCGAGTTCCGGGTCCACTATGCCGGCTTCTTCGATCCCGGCTTTGGCACCGAGGAGGCCCTGGCTGTCGGTTCCAAGGGCGTGCTGGAAGTGCGCAGCCACGAAACGCCGTTCCTTCTGGAAGACGGCCAGACCGTCGCGCGCCTGGTCTATGAACCCCTGACCGACCGGCCGGTGCGCCTGTACGGAGAGGGCGGTTCGCACTACCAGCGCCAGGGACTGAAACTCTCCAAACATTTCAAGGCGTGGCGCTGATACGGCTCCCGGCGGTGCGGGATTCCGCGCGGCTGTAAAGATGTTTTGAGGACGCATCGGTGTCGCATCCGATGCCGCGCGGCACGGCGTCACACTACATCTGGTGTCTCTTTTCTAGCCAAGCTCAAGTGGTAGTTATGAGGGGCGGCGGGCTGGAGGCTCACCTTGAGCGCCGAGTTGGCCCGTTCCGCTGGAGTACCCGTCTTGGCCCGATCGCATCCTGATCCCTTCGCCGTCCTCTCCAAGCGCGTCCAGGCTTGGGAATCCTGCCCCCGCATTCCGGGTTGCGACAAGGCCATCTGGCGCCAGGATTTCTCTGGCCGCGTGATGCGCTGGTCCGATTTCGGCGACCGCTTCTCGCACTACGGCTGGGAAATGCGGGCTCGCCCAAGCACGGGCCTGCTGGGCCGAACCTTTCATCGCCAGACGGTCGAGGCGATCCACTGGCGCGGTGTCCTGGGCGGCGAGGCGCGCAATCCCTTTCTGCAGCGCGAGGCGGCTTAGGTTCGTCGCACCCTGTCGGGCTGATGACAAGTTTCCTTGACATAGCATCGCTTTCATTAGACAAGCTTCCTTGTCATATTGGAAAGGGTGCTCGTCATGGACTTTTTGCGATCTCTGCCCTGGAGAACGCGGCTGACGCTGTTTGGCGTCGCGCTCGCCCTGTCGCTGGCCGCCTTGTGGCCGGTGCGCCAGCTTCATGGCGTGGCGGCCGTCATCGGGGTGGGGGCGTGGTTCTTCGCCTTTGTCGGCATTGCTTTTGTCGGCAGCGCCGCCCTGGCGACCGAGACCCTGCGGTCAGCCCAGCAACGCTATCGCCGTCGCCTGCTGATGGCGATGTCGACCTATGGCGTGGTGCTGCTGGGGTCGATCGTCTGGCTACGCGGGGACCATGAGCCCTCAGGGCCGATGTTGTGGCTGGTCGCCGGGGCGCCCGCCGCACCCGTCATCTGGGTCATCGCGGTGATGGGCCTCTATCTGCGCGAGGAGCCCGACGAACTGGAGCGCGCGATCCATGTCGAGGCGACGCTTTGGGGAACCGGGGCCGTGCTGGCGGTCTCCACGGCCTGGGCTTTCCTGGCCAATGCCGGAGCTGCTCCGCCGCCGCCACTCTTCCTGGCTTTTCCGCTGTTCTGCGCCGCGCTGGGCCTGGCTCAGCCCTTCATTCGGCGGAGATACCGTTGAAGAACCGGCTCAAGGTGCTGCGGGCCGAACGCGACTGGAGCCAGGCCGACCTCGCCGAACGCCTGGAGGTCTCGCGCCAGACCATCAACGCCCTGGAGACGGGCAAGTACGATCCCAGCCTGCCGCTGGCCTTCAAGATCGCCCGTCTCTTCGGCCAATCCATCGAAACCATTTTCCAGGACGAGGCCTGAGGGCTCTTCCAGCCAGCGCGGTCGAGACCCGGTCGCCACCCACCTGCATTTCCGAGGATTTCATGATGTTTGAAAGCCCACTCAAGGCTCGCGCCTTCGCCTGCCTAGTCGCCATCCTCGCCGCCATCGGCGTGTTCGGCGGCCACCATGCCCACTCGGCCCCGCTGGCCGGCTCGGACCGTATCGCTGTCACGGTAACAGGGCAGGGCCCCGACGTGGTGCTGATCCCCGGCCTGGCCGCGTCCGGCGCGGTCTGGGACGACACCGTCAAGCAACTGTCCGGTCGCTATCGCGTCCATGTGGTCCAGGTGGCCGGGTTCGCCGGCGCGGCCGAAGCCGGCAACGCCCAGGGGCCGGTCCTGGACCCGGTGGTCGAGGCGGTTGACGCCTATATCAAGTCCGCCAGGCTGAAATCGCCGGCCGTGATCGGCCACTCGATGGGCGGCCTGACCGGCCTGATCCTGGCGCGTCGTCACCCTGAGGATCTCAGCCGCCTGATGATCGTCGACAGCCTGCCGTTCTATCCGGTCGTGTTCTCGCCGGCGGCGACGGTGGACACCATCAAGCCTCAGGCGACCGCTATGCGCGACGGCATGATCGCCATGTCCGCCGAAACCTACGCCGCCCAGCAGGCCATGACCCTGCCGCGCCTGGTCAAGTCGCCCGAGGGTCTGAAGGCCGTGCTGGAGTGGTCCATAACGTCGTCACAATCGGTGGTGGCCCGCGCCCTGTACGACCTGCTGACCACCGACATGCGCGGCGAACTGGCCGCCGTGACCACCCCGACCACGCTGCTCTATCCCTATGATCCGGTCATGGGCGCGCCCTCGGCTACGATCGACCAGACCTATGCCGGCGCCTATGCGGCCCTGCCCAAGGTCAGGCTGCAGCGCGTCGACGGCGCCTATCACTTCATCATGCTCGACCAGCCGGCCGCTTTCGTCGCCGCGGTGGAGCAGTTCCTCAACTAGAGCAAGGCGCGAGAAATCGGACTCACGCGCCTTGCTCCGGGTTTTTGTTTTCGCATCGTTTTTGCGGAAAACCGGCGTCCACTTTTCCGCACGATGCTCTAGCCGCCTTGGCCGGGCGTCCTTGCGCCCGACGCTGCGACAGTCTCAACTTGTACGGTCAAAACAGGGAAACCCTATGTTCCGCATCGCCTTGCCATCCGTTCGCCGCGCCCTGGTGGGCCTGGTTTCCACCCTCGTCCTGGGCCTGGCCGCGCCGGCCTCGGCGGAGCCGACGCTTTGGGCGATCCGGGACAAGGATTCGACCATCTATCTGTTCGGCACCATCCACGTGCTCAAGCCCCAGACCGCGTGGCGCTCGCCCCGGATCGACAAAGCCCTGAAGGCCAGCGGCGATCTGACGGTCGAAGTGCTGGGCGCCGACGATCCGGCCCTGATGCAGCCCCTGGTGCTGAAATACGGCCTGGATCGTACGACGCCGCTGTCGAGCAAGCTGTCACCCGAGGTTCTCAAGCGCGCCCAGACCCTGGCCCAGGCGGCCGGCGTTCCGCCCCAGACCCTGGAACTGATGCGGCCCTGGTTGGCCTCGCTGTCCCTGGCCATGCTGCCGGTGATCAAGGCGGGCTATGATCCCAAGAGCGGCGTGGATCAGGTCCTGCTGGCGCAGATGAAGGCCGAGGGAAAGCCGGCCGCGTCGCTGGAAACCGCCGAGCAGCAGGTCCGCTTCTTCGCCGACATGTCGACGCCGGTCGAGGTCGAGATGCTGCAATCCACCCTTGATGAGGCCGAAGACGGTCCCGCCAAGATCGACACCATGGTGACGGCCTGGGCGTCCGGCGATCTGAAGACGCTTGAGGACCAGTTCGTCACCGCGATGAAGACCGACTATCCCGACGTCTACGGCGTGCTGCTGGCTGACCGCAACCAGGACTGGGCGCGGCAGTTGAAGACCAAGCTCGATGGTTCGGGCGTCAGCTTCGTCGCCGTCGGGGCGGGGCACCTGGTCGGGCCCGACAGCCTGCAGGTCCAGCTGGCCAAGCTGGGCGTCAAGGCGGAAATCGTCAGATAGGCCCAAGCGTCGAGGCGGTCTATTCGGCCGCCTCGATCTCTGGCTTGCGCAGATAGATCGAGCGCTTGGGCGTGCTCATCACCCGGTGCAGCATCGGCACGAAGGCCTCCAGCGGCATCGAGACGAAGTTCGGGTCGAAGGCCTCCTGATCGTACAGGTGGCCGAACTGCGCCGTATATTCGAAATCAGGATGGCCCCGGAACTGCTCGCGCATGTCGCGGTCCAGGCCCAGATGGTGGAAGAAGTAATAGCCCTGGAAGATGGCGTGGTTGGCCACCATCCAGTGGTTCCGCTCCGACACGAAGGGCTGGACGATCGCGGCGGCGATGTCGGCGTGATTGCGCGGGCCCAGAATGTCGCCGATGTCGTGCAGCAGGGCGCAGACGACATATTCCTCGTCCCGGCCGTCCTGATGGGCCTTGGTGGCGGTCTGCAGGCTGTGTTCCAGCCGGTCGATGGCGAAGCCGCCGCAGTCGCCGCGCAATAGCATCAGGTGATCGACCAGCCGCTTGGGCAGGTCGCGGCCAAACTCCATGGAGGCGTTGGCGATGATGCCCCAGTCTTCGGCGGTGCCGTCGACCATGGCGTGGAACTGGGCGCGTGGATGATCTTCCCCGTCTGCCATGGCGTCTCTCCCGAACGTCCGTTTGAACAAGGGTGCGCCGGTCGGTCGCATCCGTCAACACGAGGGACGGTTGAGCCGGGGCGCGAGACCCGTTAGGCAAATCAGGCCACGGTGAAGTCCGCGCCGCAGGGATCGTCGATGTCCGCTCAAGTCTCCGCCAAAAAACACACCGCGCTTCGCATCCTCGTCACGGGCGGGGCGGGCTTTGTCGGCTCGCACCTCTGCGACCGACTGATCGCCCGCGGCGACCAGGTCATCTGCGTCGACAACCTGTTCACCGGCAGCAAGGACAATATCGCCCATCTGCTGGGGCACCCGAACTTCGAGTTCGTGCACCACGATGTGAACCACCCGATCTTCATTCCGGTGGACCAGATCTACAACCTGGCCTGTCCGGCCTCGCCGATCCATTACCAGTACGATCCGGTCATGACGGTCCGCACCAATGTGATGGGTGCGATCAACATGCTGGACCTGGCCAAGCGCACCGGGGCCCGCGTGCTGCAGGCCTCGACCAGTGAGGTTTATGGCGATCCCGAGATCCACCCTCAGGTCGAGACCTATTGGGGCAGGGTCAATCCGATCGGCCCGCGCGCCTGCTATGACGAGGGCAAGCGCTGCGCCGAGACCCTGTTCTTCGACAGCTTCCGGCAGGACAATATCGACATCAAGGTCGTGCGGATCTTCAACACCTACGGCCCGCGCATGGCGATCAATGACGGCCGGGTGGTCAGCAATTTCGTGGTCCAGGCCCTGACCAACCAGCCGATCACCATCTATGGCGAAGGCCAGCAGACCCGCAGCTTCTGCTATGTCGACGATCTGGTCGAAGGTCTGATCCGGATGATGGCCACGCCCGCCGGCTTCACCGGTCCGGTCAATATCGGCAATCCCAATGAGTTCACGATCCTGGAGCTGGCCCAGCAGACCATCGCCCAGATCGGCTCCAGCTCGGTGATCGAACGCAAGCCTCTGCCCCAGGACGATCCCCGCCAGCGCCAGCCCGACATCACCCTGGCCAAGTCGGCTCTGGACTGGGCGCCGAAGACCCAGCTGAAGGAGGGCCTGGCCAAGACCATCGCCCACTTCGCCGCCCTGCTGGGCAAGGGCCTGGTCGAGGCCTGAGGGGGAGGGGCGCTTTCTGGCGCCCGACCCTTGAGAACCCCCGCGAGACTCGCTAGACGAACGGCACGCCTCGCGGGCGTAGCTCAGAGGTAGAGCGTCTGCTTCCCAAGCAGAATGTCGTGGGTTCGATTCCCATCGCCCGCTCCAAGCCCCTTGGGAGGAGCGCAGCGTGCGAAAGCTCTTTGACAAGGCGCAGCGCGCCGAGTCTGCGCTTGATTTCGAGGAAGCGGAGCGCCTATTCAGATCGGCGGCGCGTCTGAACCCTCGCCATATGGCGACATGGCACAATCTGGGCGGCGTGCTGTCGAAGCTCAATCGATTGCCTGAGGCCGAGAAGGCCTATCGGCGTGCGCTGGCGATCGATCCAAGTTCAGCGCCCACTCACTATGCGCTGAGCCAGGTCATCATGATGCAGGGTCGATACAGCGAGGCGCTTCCGTATTTTCGCCAGCGTCACGCTGTCCCGGAATGCAAGACCAACAAGCCCGACTTTTTTCAGTGTCCGGAATGGAACGGCGAAGATCTCGCCGGCCGCTCGCTGTTGATCTGGCCTGAGCAGGGGTACGGCGACGAACTTCAGTATGCCAGGTTTGCGCCGATCCTGGCGGCGCGCGGCGTGACCGTCAGGCTGGTCTGCCGCCCACAGGCGGCGAGCTTGTTTCGCAGGTCGCTGCCGGGGGTGGAAATCTACGCAGCCAGTGGCCGAGTGGAGATTCCAGATACGGATTTCTATGTCATGGGTCCCGATCTCGTGGGCCTGATGGACTATACGCTGCAGACCGTCCCAGGCGCGCCCTACCTGAACGCCGCTGAAAAGGTCGCGTCTTCCGCGCGCATCGGTCTGGTCACGGCGGGTAGCGCCGCCCACGGTAATGACGCGTTTCGATCGCTCGGTGAGGCCGAGGGTCTGAAGCTCAGCGCGGCCCTCGGCGCGACGATCGGCCTGGATTATGCCGCCACGGGCGGGAAGGACTTCGCCGATACTGCGGACATCATCGAAGGTCTCGATCTCGTCGTCACCGTCGACACGGCCATTGCCCATCTGGCGGGAGGGATGGGCAAGATGGTCTGGTTGCTGCTCACCCGGATTGACACCGACTGGCGGTGGGGTCGCGGGGAGGAAAGATCGACCTGGTATCCCTCAGCGGAGTTCTTCTTCAGCGACTCCATGGGCCGCTGGACCGAAACAATTGAGCGGCTGGGCGAACGCGCCAAGGCTTTGGTCTAGGGTCGAAACCCGATCAAACACTTGAATGATATATTCTTGTTGTGCTTCAATCTCCGAAACGGAGGTTGAATCATGGCTGGAGAGTTCTGGTTGTCGGATCGGCAGTGGGCGGTGATCGATCCGTTGCTGCCGAAAAACCAGTCGGGCGCGCATCGGGTCGATGACCGGCGCGTCATCAGCGGTATCATCCATGTGCTGAAGGTGGGTTGCCGGTGGCAAGACTGTCCCGCAGTCTATGGCCCGCCAACGACCATCTACAACCGGTTCCGGCGCTGGACGATCAAGGGTGTCTGGCGGCGGCTGTTCGCGGCCCTGGTGGCGTTCAGCCCCGACGACGTGCACATGATCGACTCCACCAGCGCCAAGGCCCACCGCTCGGCGGGTGGCGGAAAAGGGGGGCCGAAATCCAGGCGATCGGCCGTTCGCGCGGCGGCCGCACGACCAAGATCCACGCCGTCGTCGACGGCAAAGGCCGCCTCATCGCCTTTGAAATAGCCGCCGGGCAGCGCGGCGACGCCCCCTTCGCCCGGTCATTGCTTGAGCCGCTTCCCAGTGCGCGCCTCTGCCTGGCCGACACCGCCTATGACGCCGACAAGTTGCGCAATTTCCTGATCGAACGGGGAACTACCCCGGTCATCCCCAACAACCCGACCCGAAAACGCATGCAGCCCTTCGATCCGGAGGCCTACAAGCAGCGCAATCTGGTCGAGCGGATGTTCTGCAGGCTCAAGGACTGGCGGCGTGTCGCCACCCGATACGACAAGCTCGCCGCCATCTTTGCCAGCGCCGTCTTCATCGCCGCCATCATCATATGGTGGGCCCAATGAGTCTGGAGCCTAGAGCGGCTTGAGTTCCCCCAACATCGTCGGGATCAGTTCCGACACCGTAGGATGGATATGCACGGCCCGCTGCACGGTGGTGTAAGGTGCCCTGGCGTACATGATGTCGAGGAGGCCATGGATGGCCTCGTCGCCGGCGACGCCCAGGATCGCCGCGCCGAGGATCATCTGGGTCTCGGCGTCGACCATCACCTGCATCAAGCCCTGGGTCTCGCCCTTTTCGACCGCACGACCGACGCGGCTCATCGGTCGTTTGCCCACCAGCGCCGGTCGACCTGTGGCGCGGACCTCGGCCTCGGTCATCCCCACGCGGCCCAGCGGCGGGTCGATATAGAGGGCATAGGCGCTGATCCGGTCGCTCACCCGGCGCGGGTCATGGTCCAGCAGGTTGGCGGCGACGATCTCGAAGTCGTTATAGGCTGTGTGGGTGAAGGCGCCCTTGCCGTTGCAGTCGCCCAGGGCCCAGACGCCCGGAACAGTGGTGCGGAGCTGGTCATCGACCGTGATGTAGCCGCGCTTGTCGACCGCGATCCCGGCCATCTCAAGCCCCAGGTCGTCGGTGTTGGGTTTGCGACCGACGGCCAGCAGCACGTGCGAGCCCGTGACTTGCGGCGCCCCGGCCTCGCAAGTGACATGGACGCAGACGCCCGCCTCACAGGGGGTGAAGCTGATGCACTCGGCGTTCAGGCGCACGTGGATCCCCTCGGCCTCGAGAATCTCCTGAACCGCCTGCGAGACCTCCGGATCCTCACGCCCAATCAGCCGGGGTCCCATCTCCACCACCGTCACCTCTGCGCCGAAGCGGCGATACATCTGGGCGAATTCCAGACCGATATAGCTGCCGCCGATGATCACCAGATGTCGGGGCAGGGTGTCGATCTGCATCATGTCGGTGTTGGTCAGGTAAGCCACCTGATCCAGCCCGGGCATGTCGGGAATGTTGGCGCGGCCGCCGACATTGATGAAGATCTGCGAGGCGCTCAGCAGATCATCGCCGACCCGCACGGTGTCGGCGGATTCGAAGCGGGCGTGGCCCTCGAATGTGGTGCAGCCCTCCATGCCCTTCAACCAGGTCTCGACGCCGTTGCGGGCGTTGTGAACCACCGTCTGCTGGCGGTCCTTGACGCGTTTCATGTCGACGCCGACGGGGCCGTCGAAGGTGACGCCGTATTCAGCGGCGCGCCGGGCCAGGTGGGCGGCATAGGCGCTGGCCACCAGGGTCTTGGTCGGCATGCAGCCGGTGTTGACGCAGGTGCCTCCGAACAGCTTGCGCTCGATCAGGGCCACGGTCCGCCCCGCCGCCGTCAGCCGGCCGGCCAGGGGAGGGCCGGCCTGGCCCGCGCCGATGATGATGGCGTCGAAGGCGCGGCTCATCCAAGCCCCACGACGATTAGAGTCGCCCCGCCGACCGCTACGGCGTCGTCCTGGAGGGCGGCAAGGCAAACGGTCATTTCTGACTCCGGCGGTTTTCAGTGCGAGCCGGATTTGAGGCGCGGTTTGATCAAACTACAACCCTGCCAGACCCTCTTGGACGTTTGGCTCGTCAAGGCGCGGGGGTGAGCTCGGCGTGTTCATGGGCCGCGGCGGCGCAGCGCGACAGCATGGCGGCCAGGGCTGTGGCCTCGATGGGCTTGGGCAGGATGTCGTCCATGCCGGCCTCGCGATAGCTCTGGACTTCGTGATTGAGCACGCTGGCGGTCACGGCGATGATCGGCGTGCGGGCCAGGCCCTGGGCGCTTTCCTGCGCCCGGATGGCGCGGGTGGCTTCGACCCCGTCCATTTCGGGCATGTGCACATCCATGAAGATCGCGTCCCAGGACTGGCTTCGCCAGGCCTCGACGGCTTCCTTGCCCGTGGTCGCAAAGCCGCAGGCGACTCCGAACGGCTCGACCAGGGCGGCCAGGATGCGGCGATTGACCGGATTGTCGTCCACCACCAGAAGCGAGCCGGGCGCGCCACCCGTGGCCTCGACCGCAAGCTCTTCGGCCGGCGCTTCCGAGGCCACGACCGCGGGCAGGGGGGCGGTGAAGTCGAACCGCGCGCCGATGCCTCGCGCGGACGTCACGGTCAGCGTGCCGCCCATCTGCTCGGTGACTTCGCGGCTGATGGCCAGGCCCAGGCCGACCCCGCCGACCTTACGGGTCGAGGAACTGTCGACCTGCACGAAGCGCTGGAAGATGGCCTCCTGATCCTTCGCATCGATGCCCACGCCGGTATCGATCACCGAGATCTGCAGCCGTTCATCATCGCCGCTGATCTTGACGGTGACGCCGCCGACCAGGGTGAACTTCAGGGCGTTGGACACCAGATTGCCGACCACCTGCCGCAGTCGATCCTCATCCCCCCGGCGATACATCGCCAGGCTGGGCGGCAGGGCGATGGCCAGGGTCAGACCATGGTCGCGGGCCAGGGGCTGATAAAGCTCGCGGATTTCCCGCACCAGGGTCTCAAGCGAGAAGACCTCCAGGCGCAGTTGCACGCCGCCGGCCTCGATCTGCGAAATGTCGAGAACATCGTCGATCAATTGCCGCATGACGCGGGACGCCGTGGTGATCACGCCCAGGCGCTCCTGCTGCGGGGGCGTCAGCGACTCGCGGGCCAGCAACTGTCCTTCGCCCAGAATGGCGTTGAGGGGCGTGCGCAGCTCGTGGCTGACCGTGGCCAGGAACTGCGACTTGGCGCGGTTGGCGACCTGGGCCTGTTCGGAAACGCATTCAAGCTCCCGGGTCCGGGCCCGAACCCGGTCTTCCAGCTCGTGGTTCAGGCGGAGCACATCCTGGCTGTGCTGCTCGAGGTTCTCGAGCAGGTCGCGGTTCTCGTCGCGCAGCCGCAGGGATTCCACCAGCAGCGTGTGATTATTGCGGTGTCCCACCAGCATCACGATCCAGAAGATCACGCCCAGAAAGCCAACGATCGCGTCGGCGGCGCCGTCGGCGATCAGGGTCAGGGAGGCCGGCAGAAGGATCAGGGTCACATAGATCCGACCCGTCCATTTCAGCGGCGACAGGACGCCGACCGCCCCGCCGGCCAGGGCCGACAACACGATGATCAGCGCGTAGCGGGTGGCCGGGTCGTCCGCTGGAATGCGCACAACGGCGAGCAGGGCCCAAAGTCCCGCGCTCAGGATCAGGCCCAGATTGTGGGCTTGCGAAAGCTGCTTGAGGCGGTCGGCCATGAACCGGCCCTTGAGCGCCGCGCCCAGCAGACGATCCCCGGCCAGGCGGGCCGCCAGCAGGGTCAAGACCACAACCAGCCAGCCCAGATAGAAGGGCCGCTCGAGGGGCTGGGCGATAAGGCAGACGCCGGTCGCGGCGCAGGCCTGAACCATCATGGTCGCCGGGCTGTTGCGGTGGGCGTGTCCGAGAAGGGCGCGCTGGATGGCGGCCTCTGTCGATACCTCCGCGGCTGCTCCTAAACGCATTGTTCCCGTGCCCGACATACAATCCGCGTACTCTTAGAGCCGTTAGGATGAATGAGACGACTTTCGGGTCAGCGGCAAATTGCCGCGTAGCTTGGCCCGCGCGCGGTGATCATCAGGTCGCGGGTTCGTCCAGCCAGGTCGCCACCCAGAACAGCGGGGCGTTCCAGTTGATGGCCACCTCGTTCTGGGTGAAAGCGCGGTAGTCGTCTGTCCAGCAGGTCTGGGGCGCGCAATGGCCCTTCATCGACCTGGCGACCGGGTCGCCCATGCTGGTCGAGTTGGGCCCGCCCGAGATCACGCCGGGCGGCGGGTAGGGATAGCGGGCGTCGGCCTGATGCGCCCAGAAGCGGTGGTGCGGGTTACGCATCGGCCGCGCGCCGTGGCCGGTCACATACGAGCGATCCAGCGGGTTGCGACCCAGGATGTAATCCATCGCGTCGACCGCGCCGTCGCGATAGGCGGACTTGCCGGTGAAGTCGGCGGCCAGGCCCAGCACGATGGCGCGGTTCAGAACCGCGGAATTGGAGCCCCAGGGATAGCCGGGAGCGGCATAGGGCAGGCCGTAGCCTTGACGGGCGTCGTCGGCCAGGGCGCGGTCGGCGCTGGCGACCAGATTGGCGCGGGCCTTGGCGATCTCGGCGGGCTTGAGGCCGTTGGGGACCAGGGCCAGGGTGATCGTGCCGGCCGCGCCGGTGGACGGCCAGCCGAGGTCGCCGGTCGGCCTGGTCCCCGCCGACGGTCCTGACAGGAACAGCGGCGAGGCGCGCAGGACGGTCTCGTACGGAGCGGCGCCGGTGGTGACATAGAGCTCGGCGGCGGCCCAGTAGAGCTCATCCTCCAGATGCTCGTCGCCATAGCCGCCGCTGCCGGTAAAGGCGCCCAGGGCGTAGATCTCGGGATTGCGACGCGCGGCGGCGAAGGCGCGCTCCGCGACCTCCAGGCAGTGCGCCGCGAAGGCCGGGTCGAGGGTCTTCCACAGCCGCGCGGCCTGGGCGGCCGTCGCCGCCAGGTTCAGCGTCGCGGCGGTGGTCGGGTGATAGAGGTAGCGGGTCTCCTTGTCGTCGGCCGGCGCCGTGGGCAGGGGCGTCCAGTGTTCGTCGGCCAGACGCTGATGGGCCATGCCCGAGGCGTCGACCGGGGTCAGGACCAGCCGCCCGTTCGGACCAGGGCGCTGCGGGCCGACCGGCAGGGCCATGGTCGTTCCGGCCGGGACCTGCATGGCCAGCAGGAAGTCCATCTCCCAGCGGGCTTCGTCCAGCAGGTCGGAGACCCCATTGGCGTCTTCGGGGATCCTGCCGGTTCCGTCGGCGAAGGCGGCCAGGGTCGAGGCCTTGCCCAGCACGACGGCGCGCTCATAGGCGTTCTGCAGCGTCCACACCGCGATCCCGCCATTGACCACATACTTGCCCTGGTCGCCGGCGTCGTACCAGCCGCGGCTGGCGTCCAGGGTGTAGGCGCAGCCCGTCCAGACCTGGCCGCGCTGATCGGCCTTGTCAAAGCAGGTCGCCCTGTCGGGGGCGTGGCCGGCGGGGCGGGCCAGGTCAGGGCGCTGCACGAAGCGGGCCTCGATCGGGATGGAGGCGCGGTTCTGATAGAAGAAGCCCAGGGCGTCGGCCTTCAGCGCGCCGTAGAGCGGGGCGTCGCTGATCCGGAAGGGGCGGCTTTCGCGGGCGCCGGCCTTCAGGCGATAGCCGTCGCCGGCCCCCTGGAAGCGGGTGAAGTCGATCTGGTGCACATGCTCGCCCGAGGCGGCGTCGTCGCCGAACACCCGGGTCTGGCCCCGGGCCACGACCGCGCCCGCAGCGTCGCTCAGGGTCCAGGTCAGGGGTGTGGTCGAGGGATCGGCCAGCATGGCGCGCTTGGGCCCGGCGGCCTCGACGCCCAGCTGATTCAGATGGATCGGCCGCGCGGGCTCCTCGGCGGCGACAGGTCCGCAGAGGATCAGGACAAGGGCCATCGCCGTCATCGGCAAGCTGAGTTTCATATGCGCGTCCCGCAACCCGGCGCATCGATCGCGCGCCTTGGGCGGCAGGTTAGCGGCAAGCTGACAGCGTTGTCGTCGGTAAAAGAGTCGCGCGGTCCTAGACCCGCTCGACCACCATCGAGATCCCCTGGCCCACGCCGATGCACATGGTCGCCAGGCCATAGCGGGTCTTGCGGCGCTGCAGTTCCTCGACCGCCGTCAGGGCCAGACGGGCGCCGCTCATGCCCAGCGGGTGGCCCAGGGCGATGGCCCCGCCATTGGGGTTCACATGCTCGCCGTCGTCGGGCAGGCCCAGGGCGCGCAGCACCGCTAGCCCTTGGGCGGCGAAGGCCTCGTTCAGCTCGATCACGTCCATCTGGCCGATGGTCATTCCCAGCCGCGCCAGCAGCTTCTGGGTTGAGGGCGCCGGACCAAAGCCCATGACGCGGGGCGCCACCCCGGCGGCGGCGGAGCCGACGATCCGCGCGCGGGGTGTCAGGCCGTGGCGCTTGATGGCCTCTTCCGAGGCGATGATCAGCGCCGCTGCGCCGTCATTGACGCCCGAGGCGTTGCCGGCGGTGATCGTACCGTCTGGGCGGACGATCGGCTTCAGGGCCGATAGCGCCTCGATCGTCGTGGCGCGGGGATGTTCGTCCCGAGAGACCACCACCGGGTCGCCCTTGCGCTGCGGGAGGGTCACCGGAACGATCTCGGCGTCGAAGCGGCCGCTGACCTGGGCGGCGGCGGCGCGGGCCTGGCTGCGCAGGGCGAAGGCGTCCTGATCAGCGCGGCTGATCCCGTGCTCGTCGGCGACGTTCTCGGCGGTCTCGGGCATGGAGTCGACGCCGTACGCCTTGCGCATGGCCGGATTGACGAACCGCCAGCCGATGGTGGTGTCGAAGATCTCGGCGTTGCGGGAAAAGGCGCTTTCGGCCTTGCCCATCACGAACGGCGCGCGGCTCATGCTCTCGACGCCGCCGGCGATCATCAGCTGGGCCTCGCCGGACTTGATCGCGCGGGCGGCGACGCCCACGGCGTCCAGACCCGAGCCGCACAGGCGGTTGATCGTCGAGCCCGAAGCCTCGGTGGGCAGGCCCGCCAGCAGGGCGGCCATACGGGCCACATTGCGGTTGTCCTCGCCGGCCTGGTTGGCGCAGCCCAGCACCACATCGTCCACCAAACTCCAGTCGAGGCCGGGATTGCGGGCGGCCAGGGCTCTGAGCGGGATCGCCGCCAGATCGTCGGCCCGCACCGACGACAGCGCCCCGGCATAGCGGCCGATCGGGGTGCGAACGGCGTCGCAGATGAAGGCTTCGGCCATGGGGTCTCCAGAGATCAAACAAGCGTTCGGCTCCACCCTAGAGGCCGCTGGCGAACGATCAAGCGCGGCTCTGCTTGGACACCGGTGTCATTTCCACCTAAGACGGAGGCAAGAAACGTCAGGGAGAAACGCGATGATCAGCCGACGGGAGGTGATGGGCGGTGTCCTGACCGGCGCGGCGCTGCTGACCGCCGGCGGGGCGATGGCGCAGGCCTCGAACGACGCCGCCCTGAAGGCCGTGCTGGACCAGATCGCCAGGGGCGGCCCGGCCGACCCGCGTCTGGACCTGCTGCGCGGCTTTGCGCCCGTCGACCTGTCGCCCGCCTCGCAACTCGACTACGCCGCCGTGCTGCAGTCGATCGAGACCGAAGCCGAGATCGTCCGCCGCTTTCCCTTCGGAACCGGGGCCGGCGCGCCCTATGTCGTCACCACCCGGTCCGGCGCCTGGCTGAAGGCGGCGGAGGCGGCAAAGGCGGGTGGCGACCGCGCTACCGCGCTCGTCAGGCGTCTCGACGCCGAGACCGCCCAGATCGCCGCCGATGCGGGGCAGGGGGTCATTCCGCCGGCCTTCGTGATCGATAAGGTCCTGGCCGGCCAGAGCGCCCTCGACCTCACGGCCGCGCCCGAGATCGCCGCCGCCCTGGGGCGCCAGCATGACGCCCTGATCCGCGTTCGCGCCAAGGCCGGCAAGGCCGCCGGTGTCTGCCGGTTCAAGGACGGCGAGGCCTATTACGGCCTGCTGCTGCAGCTGAACCTGGGCATGGCGATTACGCCCAAAGAGGCCCACGCCCGAGCCGTGGACACCGCCCGGGCCCTGACCGCCCGCGCCGACGTCCTGCTGAAGACGCAGGGCCTGACGAAGGGCTCGGTCGGCGCGCGGCTGAGCGCCCTCAGCCGCGACGAACGCTGGCTCTACAGTGATGACGGCGCCGGCCGCGACCGCGCCGTGGCCGACATGAACCTGTGGCTCGACAGGGCCGTCACCCGCCTGCCGACCGCCTTCGCCACCCTGGCGCCGGGCTCGCGCAAGGTCCGCATCAGCCGCATGTCGCCGGCCGACGAGGCCGCCGGCCGTCAGGGCTATCGCGAGGCCCCGGCCTTCGACGGCTCAATGCCGGGCGTCTATTATGTGGACCTCAAGGCCATCCGCGCGCGGCCCAGCTGGACCCTCCCGAGCGTCGTCCACCATGAGACCGACCCGGGCCACATGGTGCAGATCCCGCTGGAGGCGGCGTCGGGCGCCCATCCGCTGCGGACCCGTCTGGCCTGTCCCGGCTTCGTCGAGGGCTGGGCCATCTATGCCGAACAACTGGCCGACGAGCAGGGCGCCTTCGCCGGCGATCCGCTCGCCGAGCTGGGTTACGTGCAATGGATGCTGTTCCGCGTCGGCCGCCTGCTGATCGACACGGGAATGCACAGCCAGGGCTGGACCCACCAGAAGGCCGAAGCGGTGTTCGCCGACCTGCAGGGCCCGCCGCCGGTGTTCGCTCCCATCGCCCAGGACGTCGAACGCGCCGCCCTCAGCCCCGGCGGCGTGGCGGGGCAGGGACTGGCCTGGCTGGAGCTGGTTCGCCTGCGCGCCGCCGCCCGTGCGTCGCAGGGCGCGCGCTTTAACCTCAAGACCTTCCACGACGCGGCCCTGGTCCAGGGCGCCACGCCGCTGGCGATGCTGCGGACGCGGGTGCTGGGGTAGGGGTGAACGCCTATGGTTTAGGCGCAAAAAGACTCCGCCTTCCTGGGCCTTGTGCCCAGGATCCATGGCGACGCAGATGCGAGTTTGGGTCTTGGTTCAGGGTCGTTCAGCCGAAAAATAGGCGCGCAATCAGAGCCTGCCTCAAACATGGGTCCTGGGCACAAGGCCCAGGAAGGCGAATTTTTGAGCCCCTTCCAGGCTTGAAGTCGCCAATCTCCAAGATGCGATCGCCTTTAGACTTTGGGGGAGGGCGGCGCCGACCCTAGTGCTCCGCCTGCGCGGCCTTGCGCTTGGCCATGCCGGCTTTCAGTTCCTCGACGGTGATCTTGCCGTCGCTGTCGGTATCGGCCAGGGCGAAGCGGGCTTCGGGGCGGCCGGCCGCGATCCATTCGGCCTTGTCGACCACGCCGTCGGCGTTCTTGTCCCAGGCCTTGATGATCCGTTCAGGCGACGGCATCTGGGCCATGGCCGCACCGCCGGCCAGGGCGACGATCGAGGCGAGGGCGGCGGCGATGAGGGGGCGGCGCATGGAGCGGTTCCTTTTCCGGAGGGTTTGCCGGTGAAGGCGTGATTTGTCGTGATCATTACAGCGATATTGCGGCGAGCGGCGGGCTGCGACAATGGGGATAGACGCCGCTCCATCCCCGGCGTTGGCAAGGCAGAGATCCGCTATTTCAACGCCTTACAACTTTCTCGCGCGAACTTATCCCCGGCGTTGAAACCACCCGCATAATCAATCTCACCTGACAGCACGGGAAGGGCGTCCGGCCGGCGACCAGCGACGGCTGTCAGGGGTGATCGAGCGGGGTCTGTGGGAGTCGCGAGAGCGGGGCCGGCAGGCTTAATCAGAGGGCGGGGGACGTAAATCCGCCTATCGGGGGAAGGCCAAGGCCCCCGCCCGTCCGAAGGTGAGTTCCGGGTCCTCCGGAATCGGCGTGGCTTGCAGCTTCAGGGCTGGGTCCGTCGCGAGGAGGGAGAAGCCCGGATGGGGGTGAAGGGTTGAACAAGACCCGCGCGCCCCGGCCAGAGGGATAACGATCACGCGGAGCGTTCGTCTTCGTCGAAACGGTACTTAAAAACACTCACATCCGGGCGAGGCCCGGACGCTCCGCAGCCCTTCCCATCCCTTCAGCGGTGATCCGCGTGAGGTTGATGACACTTGCCGCCTACGGATCGCTTCGCGATCGTCTTCCCCCGGAGGGGGAAGATGCAACGCGGCGAACTCATCTTCCCCCTCCAGGGGAGGAGCGCCGAAGGCGCGGAGGGGCAAGTCCTCCGCCCCTAGTGCTTGCCGCGGTCACGTCCGAAGTTGGGTTCGGCGCTTTCCTGGCCGGCGGCGACGATGCCGCGGCGGATGGCGCGGGTGCGGGTGAAGTGGCTGTGCAGGGTGTCGGCGTCGCCCCAGCGGATGGCGCGGCTCATGGCCTGCAGGTCCTCGGTGAAGCGGCCCAGCATTTCCAGCACCGCCTCCTTGTTGGCCACGAAGATGTCGCGCCACATGGTCGGGTCGCTGGCGGCGATGCGGGTGAAGTCGCGGAAGCCGGAAGCCGAGAACTTGATCACCTCGCTTTCGGTGACGTTCTCCAGATCGGCGGCGCTGCCGACGATGGTGTAGGCGATCAGGTGGGGCAGATGGCTGACCACGGCCAGAACGAGGTCATGGTGCTTCTCGTCCATCAGCTCGACCTGGGCCCCGAAGGACCTCCAGAAGGCGCTGAGCTTGGCGACGGCGGCGGCATAGGCCTCGTCGTCGCTCTCGGCCGGGGTCAGGATGGTCCAGCGGTTCTCGAACAGCTCGGCGAAGCCGGCGTCGGGCCCCGACTGCTCGGTGCCGGCGATCGGGTGGCCGGGGATGACGAACACATGGTCCAGGGGCTGGGCGCGGAAGGCCTCGCCGACATTGCCCTTGGTCGAGCCGACATCGGTCAAGGTGGCGCCGGCCTTCAGGGTCGGAGCGATCAGGGCGGCGACGTCGCCGATCGACAGCACCGGCGTGGCGATCACCACCAGGTCGGCGTCCTTCACCGCCTCGGCGATATCGCCCGTGACATGGTCGGCGATGCCCAGCTCGACCACGCGGGCCCGGTTGGCCTCGCTGGCGTCGGCCACGGTGATTTCGCTGACCACGCCCTGGGCGCGGGCCGCGCGGATCACCGACCCGCCGATCAGGCCGCAGCCGATCACGGTCATCTTGGGATAGAGCACGCCGGGATTACGCATGGGGGCTGATCTTCATTGAGCACATGCCCCAACCCCGATCATCCCCGCGAAAGCGGGGACCCAAGCAGGATGGGCCGGTGGGATGAGGCGCGAAATCCCAAGCTCGGCTTGGGTCCCCGCTTTCGCGGGGATAGACGGAGAGAGGGGGCATCAGCGGAGAAACTCGGCCAGCAGGTCCACGATCGCCCGGTTGTCCGCTTCCTTGCCGATGGTGATGCGGATGGCGTCGGGCAGGCCGTAGTTGGCGACGGCGCGAACCAGATAGCCCTTGCTGGCCAGGAAGGCCTCGGCCTCGATCGCGGTCTTGCCCGGGACATTCGGGAAGTTGACCAAGACAAAGTTGGCCGCCGAGGGGGTGACCTCGAGGCCCAGCCCGCCCAGCTGCTGGGTCAGGAACGGCCGCCATTGCTCGACCAGCGCCACCGACCGGGCCTGGAACTCGACATCGGCCAGGGCGGCGATGGCGGCGTCCTGACCGGGGATCGAGGTGTTGAACGGCGGCCGGATGCGCTCGATCGGCGCGATGATCCCGGCGGGGCCATAGCCCCAGCCGACCCGCAGGGCGGCCAGGCCGTGGATCTTGGAAAAGGTGCGAGTGACGATGACGTTTTCGGCGGTGCGGGCCAGGTCCAGCCCGTCCTCGAAGCGCGGATCGGTGGCGAACTCGGCATAGGCGCCGTCCAGCACCAGGATCACCGACGGCGGCAGGGCGGCGTGCAGGGCGCGGATCTCCTCGCCGGTCAGCCAGGTGCCGGTGGGATTGGCGGGGTTGGCGATGAACACCAGCCGGGTCCGCTCGTCGACGCACTTGAGCACCTCGTCGGCGTCGATGCGCTGTTTGGGCTCGCGGGCCATCCGCACCTCGCCCTGACAGGCGCGGGCCCCGATAGCGTAGGCGGCGAAGCCGTGCTCGCCCTGGACGATATTGTCGCCGGGCTCCAGATAGACTTGGCACAGCAGGGCGAAGATCTCGTCGCTGCCATCGCCGAAGGTCAGGCGCTCGGGCTCCAGACCATAGTGGGCGGCGACCGCCTCACGCAGGCCATTGGCCTTGCCGTCGGGATAGAGGTGCAGGCGATCGACGGCGTCGCGATAGGCGGCCTTGGCCGCCTCGCTGCAGCCCAGAACGTTCTCATTGCTCGACAGCTTCACCGGATGGGCGACGCCCTCGATCTTCGACTTGCCGCCGACATAGGCGTGGATGTCCATCAGGCCCGGCTTGGGCATGGGGCGCGGCGCGGCGAAGCGATCGGAGGCGGGAGCGGTCATCGGAATACTCTGGTCGAACAGGCGGTCGTCTTACACGTCAAAGGGGGTCGGCGCAGCCCCGATGACGCCGGTCAACTGGCCTGGCGCGCGGGCCAGACGTTCGTCGCCGGGCATGAAGAAGCCCGACAGCGAAAACAGCTTCAGGCCGTTGGCCTGGGCCAGCAGCTCGGCGGCGACGCCGTCCAGGCTCAGGGCCTCGACGATGGCGGCGGCGCTTTTGGCGCTGTCGGTGACCCAGAAGGTCTGGTCATCGCCGGTGGGCTCGACCTCGACCTCGGCGATGGCCAGGGTGGCCTGCTCGCCCCAGGCGCTGAGACAGGGCAGGGCGGCGAAGACCTTCAGTTTCGGCTCGGCCAGCAGGCGGCCCCACCAGGCATTGTCGGGCGTCAGGCCCAGAACCCCGACGCCCCAGGGCGTCTTGGCGGCGGCCAGCACGTCCTTGGCCTCCGCCAGAACCTGCAGACGGGGCGCGGTTCCAAACCGCAGGCGGGTCAGTTCGACCGAGCGGGCGACGTCCTTCCCGCCCCAGACGGCCAGATGATAGGGACCCTGGCGCGCCAGGCTGTCGCTCATCACCTCGCGCCAGATGCGGATGACCAGGGCGTCGCTGGCGGCCTGGCGCGGGGCGGCCAGCTGCTTGCGGATGATCTGGGCCTCGCGGCCGGGACGCAGGCCAAAGCCCTCATCGCCCGCCGCGCGTTTGGCCGCCGCGACGGAACGGGCCAGGGCGGCGCGCTCGTCCAGCAGCTTGAGAAGTTCACCGTCTATGGCGTCCAGTCGCCATCGGACCTCGTCCAGAGACGGAGGCGCGTCAGCCGCGTCGCTACCCATGTTTATCCCCAAAATTGGAGGCCGGACCATAGTCCTTGCCGCCGTGGGCGCAATAGCTGGCGTTCGCGGCAAGAAACGTGCGCGCCCCCTCGCCGGAGGCGCGCGGGGCCGAGGCTCAGTAGACGCGCGGCGACGGGCCCGTGTCGATGGTTCCCAGGCGGGTGCGGCCGTTTTCGAACACCAGGCCGGCCTGGATGACCGGCTCGCGGCCCAGGGCCTGGCTGGCGGCGGCGAGGGCCTGCTCGGGCGTCGTGATGGCGGCCTTCGGATCGATCCGCTCGGTGAGCGCGACCTCCAGCTCACCCTGCAGGCGGCCGTTGGCGTCGACGGTCAAGGCGCCGGACTTGGCCGTGCCTTCCGCTTCGCCGGCGGTGATGCGGGCGTCGTGCATGGTGATGGCGCCGCCGGCGACGCTCCAGAGCCGCACCGCATCGGCCCAGTTGCGGCCGCGCAGGGCCGAGACCCGGCTCAGGCGGGCGTCCAGGATCATGTCGGCGGTATTGGCCTGGGCGATGCGGCCCAGCAGGCCGGTGAAATTGACGCGGGCCCCGTCGGCCTTGAACAGGATCGCCGCCTGGTCGTCGGGACCGGGGCGCAGATGCAGCTGCATGGTGTCGGCCGATCTCAGGGCGAAGGGCTGGGCTTCGGGCGCGGTGGAGAACAGCAGCTTGGCGCCCTCGATCGAGATCCTGGGCGGATAGCCGTTCAGCCCCGCCAGGCTGGCGCGCAGGGCCTCGCCGGCGATGGCGACATCGCCTTCGCCATTGGGGCGGGTCAGAACCACGCCGCGTGGCGCGGTCGCCACCCAATGGTCGAGGCCGTAGATCATCGCCTCGGTCTTCAGTTCGGGAATGTGCAGCGCCCAGCCCGAGGGCTCGGCGAGCCGGGCGTCGGCCAGGGTGATGTCGAGGCGGAACGGAAAACCGGAGAAGGTGCGGGCGCTCCAGGACAGGTCATAGCCGCGTGATTTCAGCGAGGCTGCCGTCGCATCCATGTTCTGCTCGGCCTGACCGCGCAGCCAGAACCAGCCGACGCACCAGGCGGAGGCAAAGGCCAGGGCGATGATGAAAGGCGTCACCAGGCCGCGACGGCGGGCTTTCCGGGGCGGGGCGGCGTCGGTATGGGTCATGGAAGGGCGCGTCCAGTCGGGAAAAGTGATGAGCAGCGAGAGCGGCGAGCGTTGGGTGTTCGGATATGGATCGCTCATGTGGCGTCCCGGGTTCCCTTTTGTAGAGCGAAGACGCGCTACGCTCCATGGCCGCCGACGCGCCTTCTGCATCTATTCGGTCCATCACCGCGGCACCTACGAGCGGCCGGGACTGGTTCTGGGCCTGGCGCCGGGCGGTTCAGTGCGGGGCGCCGGCTATCGCGTGGCGGCGGCCGACTGGGAGAGCGTCTATGCCTATCTGCGTGAACGCGAACAGCCGACCGAGACCTATTTCGAGGCCTGGGCCGATGTGAAGCTGGCCGGCGAGCTCGGTAAGGCGCCGGCGCTGGTCTTCCTGTCGGACGTCAAGCATCCTCAGTGGGCCGGCGCCTTGAGCCTGGAGCGTCAGGCCGAACTGATCGTCGGGGCGAGCGGACTGTCGGGGCGCAACATCGACTATCTCAGCGATCTGGTCGGCCATCTGCGCGAGGACGGCGTGCGCGACCATGCGATGGAGAAACTGCTGAAACTGGTCGAGGCGCGGGAGGGGGCGGCTTAGATTCCCTCTCTCTAAGAGAGAGGGAGGGGCCCGCCGCCGCAGGCGGTGGGAGGGTGAGAGGTTTCACCGTTGGCGGGAGAATCTCGATTCCTGCTGATCGGCCGGAATGGGTGAGTGTCGGACCTCTATTTCGCCTTTAGGCCCGGCGTCGTTGTACGATTGAAGTCGTCCCAACGGAGGAGATAGCGTCGAGCTTCACCACCCAGATGCGGGTTCACCGTTGAGAAATCAAAACCACTATGGTGCGTCGCTCGCCAGATTTCCTCCAACAGGTCAGTCGCCAGCGCATTTGAAACATGCTCATCGGGGGAGCGGAGAAGCCGCTCGATCTCTGCGAACAGGCGCTTCAAATCCTTGTCGGCGATTGGACTTCGCTTCGAAGCAATCGCCCGTCCGATCTGCCGAAATGCTGCATTGGCCCAGAGGCTAGGCTCAACGCTATCTGGATCCCACTCGGTCATCCGAGCCTGGGTTTGCGGGGACAACTTTGCAAGTTGGCCTGCGGCTACGAGGCCGCGCGCTGCACTTTCCAGATCCATGACGGCCATGAAGACTCATTCCCTGAAAGTCGGCAACTGCTCGAAAGCTGACAGCGCTTCATCCTGCTAGTCCGAAACCTCTCACCCTCCCACCGCTTCGCGGCGGGCCCCTCCCTCTCTCTAAGAGAGAGGGATCGTTAAACCCCCTCGTCCTCCAGCGCCCTGGTCGCGGTGTCGATGCGGGTCTGCAGTTCGCGCATGAACTCGCCGCGCTTCAGGCCGGCCGGGATCGGCGGCAGATAGTGGAAGACGATCACGCCCGGCTTGCACAGGAAGCCCTTGCCCCAGTGGGCGCCGCAGTTGAGGGCCAGGGGCGTCACCGGCAGGTCGAGCTCGCGATAGAGGGCAGCGATGCCGGGCTTGTAGTCGCCGGGAACCCCGACCGCGCCGCGGGTGCCTTCGGGGAAGATCACCACCTGGCGGACCTCCTTCATCTTCTCCAGCGTGTCGCGCACCAGCTTCTTCAGGGCCGCCGAGTGGCCCGCCCGATCCACCACGACCATGCCGGCCTTCAGGCCGTGCCAGCCGAACAGCGGAACGTTCAGCAGCTCCTTCTTCATCACGAAACAGGCGTCGGGCAGCAGGCCAAACTGGCTGAACACGTCGAACATCGACTGGTGCTTGGCGGCGACCAGGGCCGGGCCGGTGGGCAGATATTCCCGGCCGCGCACCTCAACCTTGATGTCGGCGATCCAGCGCAGGCCAAAGAAAATGCCATGGGCCCAGAAGTTCAGGGCCAGGGTGTTGAGCCGGCGGGGCAAGGGCAGAAGCAGCACCATCCAGATCGCGGTGAAGGCCGACCAGATCCAGAAATACAGCTGGAACAGAAACGAACGCAGATAGATCAAGAGGCCTTCTCCACCGGCGCATCGGCCTTGTCTTTCGGGCCCAGGCTGAGGAACGCCTCACGGCCCAGGATCGCCAGGTACTTGCAGTATTCGATGATCATCCGACGGGCGCTGGAGCTCTTGTTCCACCAGCGATGGGCGTTCAGACTCTCGGTCTCCACCGGATAGGCATAGAGCTTGGTGCTTGGCAGGGCGGCGCGCAGTTCCAGCATGGCGCGCGGCATATGATAGTCGGCGGTCACCACGATCAGGCTCTTATAGCCCTTGGCCTTGGCCCATTCCTCGGTTTCCCGGGCGTTGCCGACGGTGTTGGCGGCCGCGAAACCCAGGTCCACGCAGCAGTCATAGATCGGCTTCACGGCCTTGGTGACGCCCTGCACATCGTCGCGGGTGGCCTCGCGATTGACGCCGGAGATCAGCAGGCGCTGGCCCTTGCCGGCTTCGAGCAGCTTGGTGGCCGCTTCCAGACGGATGTTGGAGGCGCCGGTCAGCACCACCACGCCGTCGGCGACGGGCGGCTCCTGGGCGGGGGTGGACAGTTCGACCCGACTGGAAAAGGCCAGAAGACCGACGGCCCAGACTATCAGCGCGATCAACAGGGCGGCGAGGCTCTTCACGGCATGCTCCTTAGAAGTCGCAGGGCGGCGAAACGCGCGGTGAAGCCCGCGACCAGGGCGGCGATCAGCGGGCAGGGCAAGGGCGCCAGCAGATCAATCCAGGCCAGAGGCAGGATCGGCGCCAGACCCGACCCGCCGCCCAGGGTCCGGATCGCCGCGCCGATGATGGCCGCGCCCGAGCCGCCCAGCAAGCCCGCGATCGCGGCCATGACCGCGAACCGTGTCTGGAACAGACCCGCGATGAAGCCCGCCTCCGCCCCGGACAGGTGCAGCACCTCGATCACGTCGGACCTCGCCGCCAGGCCGGCCCGGGTGGCGAAAGCGATGACCGATGTCGCCGCAGCGGCGATCAGGGCGAAGACGCCCAGCGCGGCCCAGCGGGCCAGGGCCGCGCCACGCTCGATATCGGCGATCCAGCGGCTGTGGTCATCGACGATGGCGTCCAGACCGGCGGTCTTCAGCGCCTTTTCGAGGGCGGCGGCGGTGGCGGGCGCTTTTGGGTCGAGGTCCAGGGTCACCAGCCGCGGGGTGGGCAAATCCTCGATCAGGGCGTCCTTGCCGATCCAGGGCTCCAGAAGCGCCTCGGCCTTGTCCCGGGCCAGGGCGCGGGCTTCGAGCACGCCGCGAACACCGGACAGGGCTTCGGCGGCGCGGGCGGCGGCGGAGTCGGGTGTTTCGCCGGAGCGGGCGCGAACCACCACCGTGGCCGAACCGGTCAACTGGCTGCTCCACCCCCCGGCGGCGCGATTGGCGGCCAGGGCGGCCAGGGCTGTGAGGCAAGCCAGGAAACAAAGCACCGCGACCACGAAGACCAGGGACCCGTCCCGGACATCGCGCGGCGGCAGAAGCGGTCCGGGCCGCCAGCGATTGACCTGGAAGATCTCGCTCATGGGCCATCCCCTCCATCATAGAGGCGACCGTGTTCCAGATGCAGGGTCGGACGACCGGCCCGGGCGACGAGGTCCTCGTCGTGCGTGGCGATCAACACCGTGGTGCCCAGGCGGTTGAGCTCGACGAACAGTCGCAGCAGCCGCAGCGACATGGCGGGATCGACATTGCCCGTCGGCTCGTCGGCCAGCAGCACATCGGGGCGATCAACCACGGCTCGGGCGATGGCCAGGCGCTGCTTTTCGCCGCCCGACAGGGTGGCGGGCAGGGCGTGCATGCGCTCGCCAAGTCCCACCCAGGTCAGCAGTTCGGCGACGTCATCGCGGTAGGTCGCCGGCTTGCGCTTCAGGATGCGCAGCGGCAGGGCGGCGTTGTCGAACACCGACAGGTGCTCCAGCAGCCGGAATTCCTGGAAAACCACCCCGATCCGGCGGCGCAGGAAGGGGAGGTCGCCGGCCGGCAGCAGGCTCACATCGCGGCCGAACAACTCTACGCGACCCCGTGACGCACGATGGGCCAGATAGATCAATTTGAGCAGGGAACTCTTGCCGGCCCCCGAGGCGCCGGTCAGGAAATGAAAGGACCCGGGCATCAGGGAAAAGCCAATATCCCTCAGCGTTTCCGGCGCGCGGCCATACCGCATCGAGACGCCCTCGAAACGAACCACCGGAAGGGCGTCGTCGCCTTGGTCTGCGTCAATCCTCAAGAAGGTGCCGCCGGGCTTTCTGGACATCAGGGTCAAAATCGGCGACCCCATTTATTAATGCGGGGAGCGTACGATTCGCGGCCATGATACTGACCTGTCCGGAGTGCGCCAGCCGCTATTTCGTCGACGACGCCAAGGTCGGTGCGGCTGGTCGTGTCGTGCGTTGCGCCTCGTGCGGCCATCGCTGGACCGCGCGTAACGAAGACGCCAACGATCTTTTCGACGAGCCCGCCGAGGCCGCTGAGCGAAGCGAAGCGGAGCAGGAGGCGCTCAACGCGGCAGCGGCTGCGAGCGCGGCGGCTGGCGAGTCCACGGGAGCAGAACCTGAGCCGCCGGTCAGCGCCTTGCCGGGCGAAGAACTGCCCAAGGTCTTCCGGGCTCGGGCTGACGCCGAGCGCCGCCTCCGCGAGGCGACCACCACCGGCGTAGTCTGGGCTGGCATGGCCGCCGCCATGGCGGTGACGATCGTTGCAGCGCTGATTTTCCGTATCGACGTGGTGCGCCTGTGGCCCACCTCGGCCGG
Source organism: Caulobacter sp. FV2ps19 (assembly GCF_058681035.1). Lineage (NCBI taxonomy): Bacteria > Pseudomonadati > Pseudomonadota > Alphaproteobacteria > Caulobacterales > Caulobacteraceae > Caulobacter > Caulobacter sp. FV2ps19. Next base: position 2,134,247 of record NZ_CM178729.1, read on the forward strand.
CGCATACGCCAGTGTCGGACTGCCGGTGAACACCGTCGGGCTGGTGATCGAGAACATCAAGGCCGAGCCCTCGCTGGAAGACGGCCACGCCGCCGTGATCATCACCGGGGTGATGCGCAACATCACCGATCATGAAGTGGTCTCGCCGCCTTTGCGGGTCGAGCTGCGCAACGCCAAGGACAAGCGGGTGGCCGGCCGCATCGCCGCCGCCGCCGATCCGAAGATCCCGCCCAGTGAAGTCCGTCACTTCGCGATCACCATTCTCGATCCGCCCCGCACGGCCAAGGATCTGGTCATCGACTTCGCGGTCGAACCCGGCGCGGCCAAGGCCGTGAAGGCGGCTCTGAAAACCCCCGCCAAGCCGGAGGCCGAACCTGAACTGGCCCTGCGCGGCGCCCAGGATGTGGCGTCCGAGGGAGAAGCGGCTGGACACGAACCCTCGGGACATGAGACCGGAGGGCCTCCCTCAGACTCTCACGAACCCGCGCATCATGAATAAGACCGACCAACCCGAAGTCCTGATTTCGGAAGCCGAGATCGCCACACGCGTTCAGGCCCTCGCTGACGCCATCGCTCCCCGCATCGACGATGACACCGTCGCCGTCTGCTTGCTGACCGGCGGCCTGTGGTTCGCCGCCGATTTGACCCGGGCGCTCTGGAAGGCGGGCCGCAACGTCCGTTTCGACGCCCTGTGGCTGGCCTCCTACCATGATGAGCGCAAGAGCTCGGGCCGTTGCGAGGTTCGCGCCGATCTGCAGCGTCCTCTGGTCGGCCGCCGCGCCCTGGTAGTGGATGACGTGTTCGACTCCGGTCTGTCGCTCAGCGAAGCCTCGCGTCTGGTCAAGGACGCCGGCGCCAGCGAAGTGCTGACTGCCGTCTTCGCGCGCAAGCCCTGGCCGACCAAGCGCGGCATGGAGCCCGACTTCGTCGCCTGGGAAGCCCCGTCGCGGTATCTGGTCGGCTATGGCCTGGACGATGAGGGCAAGTCGCGCGGCCTGCCCTATATCGGCGCCATGGACTAAATCCCGGCTCAGGCGGCCTGCTTGGTCCTGTCGGCGAACGGCGCCTTCCGACCGATGTCGAAGAGATCGACCCGCGAGGTCAGTTCTTCGGATTCAGACTTGAGCGCATGAGCGGCGGCCGTGGTCTCCTCGACCATGGCCGCGTTCTGCTGCACGACCCTGTCCATCTCGCCCATCGTGGTGTTGACCTCGCCCAGGCCCTGGGCCTGTTCGCGGGCCGACGCCGCGATGGCGGTGACCCTGGAGTCGATCTCGGCCACGCGGGCGACGATGCGCTGCAGCGCCTCCCGCGTCCGGCCGACGCGTTCGACTCCCGCCCCGACCTGCTGGCCGGAAATGTTGATCAGATCCTTGATCTCGCGCGCGGCGTCGGCGGATCGCTGCGCCAGCGCCCGGACCTCCTGGGCCACCACGGCGAAGCCGCGACCGGCATCGCCGGCGCGCGCCGCCTCGACCCCGGCGTTGAGGGCCAGCAGGTTGGTCTGGAAGGCGATTTCGTCGATGACGCCGATGATCTTGCCGATCTGGCCTGAGGAGGTCTCGATCAGGGTCATCGCCTCGACCGCCTCGGAGACGACGGGGTCGGAGCGTTCGGCTTCCTGCCGCGCGCCGGCGGCGGCGGCGTTGGCCTGGCGGGCGCTCTCGGCGGTCTGGTTGACGGCGGCGGTGATCTGATCGAGCGCCGTGGCGGTTTCGACCAGGGCGGCGGCCTGATGCTCGGTCCGGCGCGCCAGTTCGTCGGAGGCGCGGCTCATGTCCGCGACGCCCGCAGACATGCTGGAGGCGTTGCCTGAAATCTCGCGCATCGCCGCTTGCAGACGGCTCATGGCGTCGTTGAAGTCGGCGCGCAGGGTTTCATAGCGGTGGGCGAAGGGGTTGTTCAGCCGCCAGGTCAGGTCCCCGCCCGAAAGCCGGGTGAGGGCGTCGGCGAGTTGATGCACGACGTGGGTCTGCTCGGCTTCCAGCGCCGCCTTCTGTTCGGTCTGGGCGGCGGTTTCCGCATCATGGGCGGCGCGTTCCGCCGCGGTCGCCGCGTTGGCGGCGTCGGCCCGGGCGGCGGCCTCAAGCGCCTTGTCTGTGCGGGCCGTTACGGTGACGAAAAGCCGGGAGACACCGGCCGTAAGCCAGATTAGCGACCAGGCCGCCGTCAGGATCACGCCGGCGTTGAACGCGATCCGAAGGGGCGAAACCTCGCCGGGCAGCAGCAGATGCGGCGCCAGGACACTGGCCCCGACATCGGCGGCGACGACGCTGATCGCGCCCACCGCGACCACGCGCCAGTCGCCATAGGCGACCAGCAGGGCCAGGGCGGCCAGATAGGCCATGCGGGCGTCGCCCTGCCAGGGGTGACCGGAAAAGGCGGCGATGAACAGGCTGACCTGACCGACCAGGGTCACAGCCGTCGAAATCCGCTGCGCGGCGCTGTCTCGCCAGATCGCGTATCCGCCCCAGGCCAGGCCGGCGAAAAGCGCCGCGCCAAGGGTCAGGGTCATGAAGGGGCGGCCGGTGAAGAGACAGGCGGCAGGCACAATCGCCGCCATCGCCGCCACACAAAGCCGGACCAGTTGCCCACCGATGCGCCGCTGGGCCTCAATGCTGTCAAACTCGATCATTGTACGCTCTGGCTCTCACCTGAGCGCATGCCTGATCGACTGCGCTCTCGTCAGACGCAGATTTCATTGCGGCGGTTAATGGGCGGTGAGCAAGCTCATTTTGGTGACCCTGGGAGGCCTCCGTATGAATACCTAAACCCAGTCGGGGATGAGGTCGCGAGCCAGCATTTCCTCGTAGGAAGGCCTTGCGCGGATCACGGCGTAGCGATCGCCGTCGACCAGAACCTCGGGCACAAGTGGCCGTGTGTTGTATTCGCTGGCCATGGCCGCGCCATAGGCGCCCGCCGACATGAAGGTCAACAGATCGCCGGCCGCCAGCGGCGGCAAGGGGCGGTCGCGGGTGAAGGTGTCGCCGGTCTCGCAGATCGGGCCCACCACATCATAGGGCGTAGCCTCACCCTCTCGCTTCATCACCGGGCGGATATCGTGAAAGGCGTCATACATCGCCGGGCGCAGCAGATCGTTCATGGCCGCGTCGATGACCAGGAACTTGCGACCCTCGGGGCGCTCGTGGACATGGATGACCTCGCTGACCAGCACGCCGGCATTGGCGGCGATGACGCGGCCGGGCTCGAAGGCCAGCTTGACGGGCAGACCCTTCATCACCTCGCCGACCATCGCCGCGAAGTCGGCGGGCGAGGGCGGTTCGGGCATGTTGAAATAGGGCACGCCCAGGCCGCCGCCCAGGTCCAGACGCTCGACCGACAGGCCTTCGCCCAGCAGCTGTTCGACGAGACCGCGCATCTTGGCGAACGCTTCGCGCATCGGGGCCAGGTCGGTGATCTGGCTGCCGATGTGGCACGCCACGCCGATGGGCTCCAGCGCGGCGTTGTTGCTGGCGTTGGCGTAGAGGCGCGCGGCTTCGGCGAACGAGACGCCGAACTTGTTCTCGGCCTTGCCGGTGGCGATCTTGGCGTGCCCGCCGGCGGCGACGTCCGGATTGACGCGGAAGGCGATCTTGGCCCGCACGCCCAGACTGGCGGCCACGGAAGCCACAAGGTTCATCTCGGGCTCGGACTCGACATTGATCTCGGCCACGCCGACCTGCAGGGCGAACGTGATTTCGCGCCGGGTCTTGCCGACGCCGGAGAAGACGATGCGGTCGCCGGGAATGCCGGCGGCCAGCGCGCGGCGGACCTCGCCTTCGGATACCGTGTCGGCGCCGGCCCCCAGATCGCCCAGCACCTTCAGCACCGCGACATTGGAGTTGGCCTTGACCGCATAGGCGATCAGCGGATCAGCGACGCCCGCCAGTTCCAGCGCGTCGCGAAACACCGTGAAGTGGCGCTCCAGCGTGGCCCGGGAATAGACATAGACCGGTGTGCCGACCTGCGCCGCGATGCGCGCCAGAGGGACGCCCTCGCAGGCCAGGCCCTCGGGGCCGTACTCGAAGTGGTTCACGTCAAAGCCTAATTGGGGGTCGCGCCGGGGAAGCCCGCAGCGGAGGGGCCGCCGAACGGATTGGGCGCCGTACCGGCCAGCGGCGCTGAGCGGACCGTTCGGTTGCTGGACGCCGGATCCATGATTTCCTGTGTGCCGCCGACGCGGGCCGGCTGATTGGCATGGCTGGACGCCGCGCGACGCTCAGCCTCCCATGCTGCCTTTTTAGCTGGATCCCACATCGGGGCCGGGCGTTCGAGTTCGGCCTGTTTGCCGCAGGCGGACAGGCCGGCGCTGGACAGGGCGAGGGCCGCCACGGTCAGAAGCGCGATGGGACGCAGGGTCATCCGAGCAGTTCCTTCCAACGCGCGATCTGGGCGCGGACCTGGGCGGGAGCGGTCCCGCCATAGCTGATGCGACTGGCCGCCGAAGCGGCTGGGGTGAGGACAGCATAGACCTCGACATTGATCTGCGGCTCGATCGCCTGGAATTGTTCCAGGGACAGATCCGCGAGGTCCACGCCCAAACCTTCGGCCAGCTTCACCGCGGAACCTGTCACGTGGTGGGCGTCGCGGAAAGGCATGTTCAGCGTTCGCACCAGCCAATCGGCCAGATCGGTGGCGGTCGAGAAGCCCGCGCCGGCAGCGGCGGCCATCTTGTCGGTGTTGGGCGTCAGGTCGGCGATCATGCCGGCCATGGCCAGGAGGGAGAGTTCCAGGGCGTCGAAGGCTTCGAAGGTCGGGACCTTGTCTTCCTGCATGTCCTTGGAATAGGCCAGCGGCAGGCCCTTCATGACCACGGTCAGGGTGGTTAGCGAGCCGAGAATCCGGCCCACCTTGGCGCGGATCAGCTCGGCGGCGTCCGGATTCTTCTTCTGCGGCATGATCGAACTGCCGGTCGTGAAGGCGTCCGTCAGCTTGATGAAGCCGAACATCGGCGTCGTCCAAAGAACGATTTCTTCGGCCAGGCGCGACAGGTGTGTCGCGGTGATCGAGGCGGCCGACAGGGCTTCCAGCGCGAAGTCGCGGGCCGAGACACTGTCCAGGGAGTTTGCGGTGGGGCGGTCGAAGCCCAGGGCCGCTGCCGTGGCGTTCCGATCGATCGGGAAGGGCGATCCCGCCAGGGCGGCGGCGCCCAGCGGGCACTCGTTCATCCGGGCGCGGGCGTCGCGGAAGCGGCCGGCGTCGCGGCCGAACATCTCGACATAGGCCATCAGGTGGTGGCCGAAGGTCACCGGCTGGGCGGGCTGCAGATGGGTGAAGCCGGGCATCAGGGCGTCGGCATAGGTTTCGGCCTGGGCCAGCAGGGCGCGCTGCAGGGCATCGAGCTGGGCGGCCGAGCGGTCGCAGGCCTCGCGAACCCAGAGGCGGAAGTCCAGCGCCACCTGATCGTTGCGCGACCGCGCGGTGTGCAGGCGACCGGCCACCGGGCCGATCAGCTCGCGCAGCCGCGCCTCGATATTCATGTGGATGTCTTCGTACTCGTCGCGGAACGGGAACGTCCCGGTCAGCAGTTCATCTTCGACGCGGGCGAGGCCTTCGAGGATTTCTTCGCCGTCGCTGCTTGCAATGACGCCTTGGCTGATCAACATCCTGGCGTGGGCGCGGGAGCCCGCCAGATCCTGCGCCCAAAGGCGCTTGTCGAAGCTGATGCTGACATTGATCGCCTGCATCAGTTCCGCCGGTTTGGCCGAGAACCTGCCGCCCCACATGGCTTGACCCTCTCCGCCTTTTGCGGCGTCGGGTTTCTTGGAGGCGTTGTCGGTCATATGAGCGAAATCCAGTCGGGCGATAACGGATCGGGCGCCAGCAAGCGCAATCCGCTGAAATGGGCGATCGGCGCCGCGATGATCGTCGGCGTCGCGGCGGTTCTATATGTCATCGTCGCCTCATCCATCAAACCCTCTGGACCGGCCAATCTCGACGAATTCAAGCGCGCCTCGCTGGCCAAGCTCGATCTGCCCGCTACGCCGCGCGCCGCGCCGGGCACAACCTTCTTCGACGAGGCCGGAAAGCCGATGACCCTTGCCGATTTCAAGGGGCAGGTCGTGGTGATGAACCTGTGGGCCACATGGTGCGCGCCCTGCAAGAAAGAGATGCCCACCCTGGCCAAGCTGCAGGCGCTTTATGCGACCCAGCCCCTGAAGGTGCTGCCGATCAGCGTCGATCGGGATTCGGACCTCAACCTCGTCCAGGCCGAAATGGCGGCCAATGCGCCGCTGAAGGTCTATCGCGATCCGTCCTACAAGCTGTCGTTCGACCTGGAACCGCGCGCCGCCGGTTATCCGACCACAGTGATCTATGACCGTCAGGGCCGCGAGCGGGCCCGGCTGGCGGGCGACGCCGACTGGTCCAGTCCCGAGGCGCGCGGCCTGGTCGAGAAGCTGCTCGCCGAACGCTGAGCCATGGAGGTTGATCCCTCGGTTCTGGAGCCGATCGCCGATCGGGCCTGGCCGGCGCGGGAGCGCGGGGCCCTGGGCGGCTGGCGGCTGAACGCCGCCGACGGCTGGTCGATGCGCTCGAACGCCTGCTGGCCGCTGACCACGCCCGATCGCGAGGTCGGTGCGGCGATCGATGCGGCGGAGGCTTGGCTTGCGGCGCGGGGCCTGCCGCCGCGCTTCAAGCTGACCGATGGCGCTACCGCACCGGATGACTTGGCCGAGCGCTTGGCCGGGCGTGGCTATGCAGGCGTCAAGAAGACGCTGGTGATGGTCGGAGCCGCGTCGGCGAAAGCCGATCCGGACATCACACTCTTGGCCGCGCCAGACGCCGCCTTCGGAGCCGTGTTCACGGCGTCGGCCGGCGGCAATGTCGCGGATGCCCGCGAGCGGCTGGAGACCTTGGCTCGCATTCCGCCGCCCGCGCGTTTTGCCCGGCTTGATATCGAGGGTGACCCTGCGGCGATCGGCGCGTCCGCCGTCGAGGGGGCGTGGGTCGGGATTTTCGGCATGCGAACGTCGCCCGAACATCGTCGAAAAGGTCTGGCGGGTCGCATCCTCCAGACGCTGTTGGCCGAGGCTGGCGGGCTGGGCGCCTCGCGCGCCTATCTGCAGGTCGAGGCCGACAACGCGCCGGCCATCGCACTTTATGAACGCGAAGGCTTCAGAGCGGCCTACACCTATCGTTACTGGGAAAAAGTCTAGAGCAAGGCGCGTGAAATCGGACTCACGCGCCTTGCTCTAGGTTTTTGTTTTCGCATCGTTTTTGCGGAAAACCGGCGTCCACTTTTCCGCACGATGCTTTAGGCGAAGCCCAGCTCGGCGCGCAGGGCTTCCAGCGTCAGACCTTCGGCGCGGAGGTCACGCAGGGTCTGGGCCTTGTCGCGCTTGGCGTAGCGTCGGCCGTCCGGTCCGGTCAGCAGGCGATGGTGACGATAGGTCGGCGTCGGCAGGCCCAGCAGGGCTTGTAGCAGGCGCTGGACGTGGGCCGCCTCGAATAGGTCTTCGCCCCGGATGACGTGGGTGACGCCTTGCAGGGCGTCGTCGAGCACGACGGCCAGGTGGTAGGCCACGCCGACGTCCTTGCGCGCCAGCACGATATCGCCGGCCGTTTCGGGGCGGGCGGTGATCCGGCCCGTCTCGCCGCCGGGACCCGAGCCTTCTTCCAGGAAGGTCAAATCGGCTTTATCGCCGAGGGCGTTCCTCGCCGCCGCCAGCGACAGACGCCAGGCGAAAGCCTCGCCGCGCGCCTGGCGTTCGGCTTCCTTGTCGGGTGACAGGGGGCCGCCCACGAAAGGCGTCTGTGGTTCATGCGGCGCGCGGCCGATGTCGAGCTCTTTCCGCGTCCTGAAGCACCGATAGACCAGACCTTGTCGCCGCAGGACCTCGATCGCCGCGTGATAGTCGGCCAGATGCTCCGACTGGCGCCGCACCGGCTGTTCCCAGTCCAGGCCCAGCCAGGCCAGATCCTCAAGGATCGCTGCTTCATACTCGGGGCGGCTGCGGGTGGCGTCGATGTCCTCGATCCGCAGGATGAAGCGCCCTCCCGCGGCGCGGGCGGCCTGAAACGCCGTCAGGGCGGAGAAGGCGTGGCCGCGGTGCAGAAGGCCTGTCGGCGACGGTGCGAACCGGGTGGCGAAGGCCAAGGCCTAGCCCCGGTCGTACTTCGAGAACATGCCCAGATGCTCGAAGACGGCGCGCAGAAAAGCGTCTTCGCCGCCCAGCAATTCCTTCAGGGGCTGGAACTGCTTGAAGCTGATCATCTCAGCCAGACCGTGGCCTGCGCACCAGGCGGCGATGGTGGCCAGTTCCAGATCAATATCGGTGACGCCGCCGCTCGTCTGTTCGGAGATGGTGTTGCGCACCTGGCAATAGGCGCCTTCCTCCTTCATTCGTTCAGGGAGGGAGTCCTTGTCGCGCGAGCGGTCGTACATCACGCGATAGAGGGCCGGGTTGTCGCGGGCGAACTGGACATAGGCCACACCCAAGCCCGTCATGCGATCGCGAGCGTCGGCGGCCGAGGATCGCGCGGTCAGTAAGGCGGCGTCCAGCGCCACCCAGCCTTCGTGTGCGACGGCTTCGAGCAGTTCGTTCTTGTCCTTGAAGTGGTGATAGGGCGCGGCGGGGCTAACGCCGGCTTCGCGCGCTACGGCGCGCAGCGACAGCGCCGCAGGGCCTTCGCGCTCCAGAATACGCCGCGCGGCGTCGACGAGCGCCCGGCTGAGATCGCCATGGTGATACGGACGGGTTTCGGGCGCTGCGCTGGTCATTCGCCATACTGTAACCCCTCCTTTAAAAAAATCCATCCAAGCGCTGTAAAGATTATCTTGACGGCGTTCAGATTGGTGATATCTAAGCATCGTCCAGATGGGGCAGCTACTTGGCCGGGTCATCCGGCGAGGTCGACGATAGAAGAGGGATTTCCACCATGTTCCGTTCGCTTTCTGCTTTTGAAGCCGCCTTTGACCGTATGGCCGGCGTCTATTTCCTTGTGTTGGCCCTCGCTCTGGCGGGCGCTGTCGCCGGGATCGCTCTGTAAGATTGATTTGTCCGCGAACGGTGGGAAGGGCGCTATGAGCGCACTCTCGCCGTCGCGTTCGGGCCTCCGCCGGATCCGCCGCCCTTGAAACGTTAGGCGTCGGGGGCTAGCACGGAACGCAGACGCTCCTGGGAACCGAGACCCGCGCCGGGAACGTCCCGTCGCCTTCCGGATTTCCAGTCCATGACCTTTTCAGCTCCGCCCGCCCGACGATGAGCGTCGCCTTCACCAAGGAAGGCGACAGCGAAGCGTTCGCCGCCGACCTACTCGATCGGCCGATTTCCACCAATCCCAACCTCGTCACGGCCAGCGGTCTTGCCCGGCTTGAGGCTGCGCTGAACGAGGCGCGGGCCGCCTATAGCGCCGCCCAGGCTACGGGGGGCGTGGCCGAGGACCGCACCGCCATGGCGCGCGCCACGCGCGATCTTCGCTACTATGCGGCGCGGCGGGCCAGCGCCCAACTGACCGAACCGGCAGGGCCCGCCGATGTGGTTCATTTCGGGCAGACCGTCACCTTTGATCGCGAGGATGGTCGCCGCCAGACCTACCGCATCGTCGGCGAGGACGAGGCCGATCCCGCCAGCGGTTCGGTGTCTTACGTTTCGCCCCTGGCGCGGGCCCTGCTGGGCAAGACGCTCGGCGACACCGCTATGGTCGCCGGCGGCGAGGTCGAGATCGTCGGCATCGACTGAGCAAGGATCAGGTTGCCCCGTTTGCGCGGCGATGGTCAGGTTGCGCCGTGACCTCAGACCGCTCGCCCACCGCCGACCAGATCCGCGCCGCCCGCGCTCATCTTGCCGCCACAGATCCCGCCCTGGCGGTGATCGAGGCGATAACGCCTGTATTCCAATGGCGGGCCGCCGAGCCCGGTTTTGCCGGCCTTCTGAAGCTGATCGTCTATCAGCAGGTATCCCTGGCCTCGGCCACGGCCATCTGGAGCCGGGTCGAAGCGGGTCTGGGCGACGTCACACCAGAGGCCGTCCTTGGGCTCGAAAACATCGCGCTGCAGGGGCTGGGTCTGTCTCGCCCCAAGGTTCGCTATGCCCGCGCCATCGCCGAAGCACAGGTGTCTGGCCTCTGCGATCTGAACGCCCTGCGTCAGATGAGCGATAATGAAGCCTCCGCGGCCCTTATGGCGGTCAAGGGCATTGGCCGGTGGACAGCCGAAACCTACCTGATGTTCTGCGAAGGGCGGCTGGATGTGTTTCCCGGTGGCGATGTGGCGCTCCAGGAAGCCGTGCGCTGGGTCGATCGCGCTGAGAGCCGGCCGACCGAGAAGCAAGTCTATGTTCGCGCTGAAGTCTGGAAGCCCTATCGAGGGGTCGCAGCCCATCTGCTCTGGTGCTGCTACGGTGGGGTCAAGCGAGGCGAAATTCCGCCATTCTGATTTCAAGGCGCGAGATGTCTTGGTTCCGTCGCGGAGTTGGCTCATCCTTCCGAGGCGTTCGGGGATGAATGGCGATTCCCATTGAATGCGTAGGAAGGAGGCCCGTCTTCAGTCCGATCGCGTATCCGCTTCATAGGGTCCCGTCTGGGCCCAAAGGGAGATCCTGATGCAGGTTCTCTCCCGACCGCCGTCCGGCATGCCGGCTCTGGTGCTGAACGCCGACTATCGGCCTCTCAGCTACTATCCGCTGTCCCTCTGGCCTTGGCAGGAGGTGATCAAGGCGGTGTTCCTTGACCGCGTCGAGGTCGTCTCGACCTATGATCACGTGGTCCATTCACCGTCTTTTGAGATGAAGCTGCCCAGCGTCGTGTCGCTCAAGCAGTATGTGCCTCAGGACCGCCCGCCCGCCTTCACGCGCTTCAATCTGTTTCTGCGTGACTCGTTCACCTGCCAGTATTGTTCCTCGCCCGATGAGCTGACCTTCGACCATGTGATCCCTCGCTCTCGCGGCGGGCGGACAACCTGGGAGAACATCATCACCGCCTGCGCGCCCTGTAATCTGAGGAAGGGCGGTCGCACGCCGCGCGAGGCGGGCATGCACCCGTTTCACACGGCGCGCCGACCCAGCATGCACGAGCTGCAGGATCGGGGGCGCCGCTTCCCGCCGGGACATCTCCACGCCAGCTGGCTCGACTACCTCTATTGGGACATCGAGCTGGAGGCGTAGGCGGCGAGAAGCGGCCTGGTGTCAGGTAATGTGCTTGGCGCTGGGCGGATCGCTGGCCGGGAAGCTCTCTTCCAGGCTTTCATCGATCAGCGCCTCTTGCCGGTCTTCAGCCTCGTCGAGGCGGCCCGAGAGTTGATCGTGTTTTTCGCCTTCGGCGACAGGGGCGGCCGGGCGCGTGGCTGGGGTGTCTTCCGTTTGGAAGGCTTCCTTGACGTCGGCCTCGGTGACCCGGTTTTCGGGATGACCCGGTTGGCCCAGGTCCTGGGCTTGGGACTCGTCGCCCAGCACGCCTGGGCTTGAGCCGTCATGCTTTGCGGTAATGTCCGTCATAGTCACATCCTCTTGGTGAGCATGATCAACGTTTGCCCGTGACGCTTGTTCCGGCCGAACAACGCCTCGCTGTTGGGCGCGGTCTCCTGTACAATCGCCGCATGAGCAATCGACCGACGACCCTCGAGCGCGCCTTCCAACTTGCGCGTTCCGGCGAATACCCGACGATCTCCGACATCCGACGCCAGCTGAAGCAGGAGGGGTTCTCGGATGCACCCAGCCAGATCAGCGGCCCCTCGATGCTGAAACAGCTGCGCAAGCTCTGCGAGGCCGCGCGTCCCGACCCAGGCAGCGTGGAAACCGCTGAGCCTGCTTTGGACGCGCAGTAGATGGCGCTGTCCGACGGTCAGCTTCTGGCGCTCAAAAACCTTGCCCGCAAACAGGCCGGCGATGACGTCGACTGGATCAATATCAGCGACGCACGCGCGCTCACGGATTTAGGTTTCGCGCAACGCGATCGGGTCGGTTGGAAGATCACACCCGAGGGCGTGGCCGAGCTCGCGGCGATTGGCGGGGGGGCGTCCTAGAGCATTTTCCGACGAAGTGGATACCGGTTCGTCGTCAGAAAATGCGTTAAAACAAAAGTCTAGGGCATCGTGCGGAAAAGTGGACGCCGGTTTTCCGCAAAAACGATGCGAAAACAAAAGCCTAGAGCAAGGCGCGTGAATCCGATTTCACGCGCCTTGCTCTAGAAATAGGTCCGCGTCTCGCGTCAGGCGGTGCGACGTGGAAACCGCCGCGAGGCCCGGTCGGCGAAACGCCCGGCCGCCCCGTTGTTTTGCTCCGAAGATGATGTCGGGATGACTATGTTCGTCCTTCTCCGCCGCCGGCGGTTCATGGCCATGACTTTGGAGAGCGGGAGGTCACCGTGGTCCCGCGCCATCTTGCGGGCGCTCTCAATGAGGCTTGAACCGTAGACTGCGCCGATGCCGACAGCGTCGGCGGCCCAGTCCATGATGCTGGCGCTGCGGCCGCCAAACAGTTGAGCGACTTCCATGCCTCCGCCCAAGATGAGGGCGGCGCGGGCGAGATCTGCTCGCCGCATGCGCGGAAAGGCGGCGAAGGACACCGCCGTCAGCGCCCCGAAGGCGATGGCGTGGGCGCTCTTGTCCGTGAGGCCAAAAATATGCTCAGCGCCCTGGAACGGGCCCAAGGTCAGGATCGCTACGGTCAGGGCTCCCAGCAGAAGCACGGCGCGCGCGGCGACTACGACATGGTTGGGCGTCAGCATGGGAAAGCTCTCGAATGAGCTTTTCCCATAACCAACACCCAGCCGCCATTCCGTGAAAGAACACGGTCAACCAAGCATGAATTCTCGACCCGGCGTCGGCTCGTTCAAGCCTCTAGCGTTTCGCGGCCTTCTTCCTGGGTTTGGCCTTGGCGGCGTCCCCGGCCTTCTTTTTGGCGTCCGCCTCAGCCTTGGCGGCGTCATCCTTGGCCTTTTTCCAGGCCTGGTAAGCCTCGACATAGGGCTGGCGACGCAGGATTTTTGAGGCGGGATCGACAATGACAGGCGCCGTTGAGCCAACCCTTACGCGACCGGATCCTTCAGTCATCGACAGGGTGACCAGCCGGTCGCCGACCTTCACCTCAACCGGCATCGGGAACGGCTTGTTCTTGGCTGTCTTCCACTGAAGCACCAGATCGTCGCCCTCGCGGCTTTCCAGCAGTTCGGGCAGGGCGGCCTCGTAGAAGTAGACGTCGAAGAACCAGCCATAATCCTTGCCGGTCAGGTCGTTGACGGCCCGGATGAAGTCCTTGGTGTCGGCATAGCGGGGCGCGAAATTTCCCGGCTTGGGATCGACGCGACCATAGACGATCAGCCGGATCGCCTTGAAGAACGCCTCGTCGCCGATCAGAGTCCGCAGCGTGTGCAGGGCGTTGGAGCCCTTGTAGTAGATGTCGTTGCCGGGGCCGACCTTGGAGTCATAGACAAGATCCTCTGACATCACGTGGCCGGTGACGATCGGGAACTTGTTTTGCAGGGTCGTGCGCTGGGTGTTGAGGCGCGCCATATATTCCATGTCGCCATGCAGCCACTGGGAATAGAGCGGCTGCATGTAGGTGCCCAGGCCTTCGTGCAGCCACATGTCGTCCCAGTCGACATTGGTCACCTGGTTGCCGAACCATTCGTGCGCCAGTTCGTGTTGCAGCAGCCAGTCATAGCCATAGACGTCCTTGGCGTATCCATTGCCGTAGGCGTTGATGGTCTGGTGTTCCATGCCCAGGTGCGGGGTCTCGACCACGCCCATCTTCTCATCACGGAAAGGGTAGGGGCCGATCATCGCCTCGTAGAAATCGAGCATCGGCGCGAATTCGGCGAACAGCGCCTTGGCCTCGGTCTCGCGTCCTTTCAGGTGCCAGAACTTGATCGGGAAGCTGTCGCCGTATCGGCTCTTATAGGTGTCGCTTAGCTCGACATAGGGGCCGACATCCAGGGCGATGGCGTAGGTATTGGGATGCTTGGCGCGCCAGTTGTAGGTCCGCCAGCCGTCCTTCTCCTCCATGCTGACAAACACGCCATTGGCCGGGGCGACCAGGGGGGCGGGAACGACGATGTGCAGGTCGACCAGCTTGGGCTCTCCCATCGGCTGGTCGATGCACGGCCAGAACAGATCGCAGCCATCGCCCTGAACGGCGGTGGCGATCCAGGGCTCGCCGGTCTTGGTTTTGCTCCACACGAAGCCGCCATCCCAAGGGGCGCGCTTGGCCTGATGCGGCACGCCGGAATAGACGATGCGAACGGCGACCTGTTGGCCCTGCGCCAGCGGCTTGGGCAAACTGATCGACAGTCGCCCTTCCGGATTGCTCCACGCCGTCGCCGCCAGCGGTGCGCCGTCGATGGTCAGGGTGCTGACCGGCAGATTGCGATCCAGGTCCAGCACCAGTTTCGACAGGGGGGCCAGGGCCTGAATGGTCAGGGTGGCGTCGCCTTCAATGGCCTTGCGGGCCGGGATGACCTTGATCCGCAGATCAACGTGCTCGAGTGACATGAGGCGCTGTTCGGCCGGCACAACGCCGCCCGTGCTGAGCGTCAGGGCGGTGGTCTCAGCCGGTTTGGCGTCAGCCAGGGCCTGACCGCCACCAAGGGCCAGCAGCGCGGCCATGCAGGCGGAGACGACGAGATTGGACGAACGGGGCAAGCTGGACTCTCGAGGACGCGGTTGGGATCGCCTTTCGTAGGCCCCCAGGGCGCGATCGCCAAGAACCTCAGATCTTCTCGCTGATCTTGATCGCGGCCCGGCAACCGGCCTGAATGACCGCCGTCAGCAGCGGATAGGCGACGGCCTCGTGCGCGCCTTCCTCGATCGCAAGGTCGCGATGCCCCAGTTCGTCTTCTCGGAACTGGGTGAGCTCTGCGGCAAGATCGGGATCGCGGTCGTGCAGTTCCGTGATCTGGCCAGCATAGTGTTTCTCGATGACGCTCTCGACCGCCTCGGTACAGGCGTGCGCGGCCTTGTCGCCCAGCAGAGCTGTGCCGGCCCCCAGGGCGAAGGCTGCGGCGCGCCACAGCGGCGACATCAGGGTCGGACGCACCCCATGTTCCGTTAGCAGTTCATCGAAGCGCGACAGGTGGACCTGCTCGTGGCCTTCCATGTCCTTGAGCTGCGCGGCCAGGCGTTCGCGACCGGGGCTGGCCCCCATGACCGCCGCCTGGCCGCGATAGATGTGCACGGCGGCCAGTTCGCCAGCCTGATCGACGCGCAGAATCTCGGCCAACCGCGCCCGGGCGGAGCCGGCTCCGGGGCGGCGAGGTGCGGCGCTGGTCATTGAGTGGACTCGGGTTTGCGCAAGCCAGCCATCAGGGACACAGAGGCGAGGCCGAGCGAAGCCAGGGCGTTCCAGCCCGCCATGGAAAGGCCCAGGAAGACCCACGCGGCCTTGTCGCACTGCGGAGGCGAGACCTTGCCACCCTTGAGCATGGCGACCAGATCGCCGCTCGCGACGGATCCGCCGCCGGTGCAGGTGGTCGGGCCGGGCCACCACTTCCATTCGACGCCGGCATGGAAGGCCGCGAGACCCGCGCCATAGAGGAAGATCGCGGCCAGGAGCAGGTTGAAGGGCTGACGAGCCCGCGCCGCCCAGGGCGTGCGAGCGGTTAGGATGGCGATCAGGGCGAGGGTCCCGGCGACCCAATAGACCTCACGCTGTTTCAGGCACAGATGGCAGGGCGCCAGATGGCCGAAGGTCTCGAAGGCGTGCGCTGTCGCCAGCATGGCGGCGCTGGCCAGCAAGGCGAAGAGCGGCCAATTTTCCAGAACAAAGGGAATGATCGCCGCTTTTGCGGGGGCCGCAGCGTCAGAGACGGCAGGGCCCCGCACTGGCGCGGCGGCAGTCGTTTCGCCGAGCGCCGGACCGGCATTGACTGCTTGAGGGTCGTTGATGTCGCGGGTCATACGACGCAGGCGCCTCCGCTGCTTCCCCCCAAGAAATGGCTCGCCGTGAGTCCAATGACAAGAAGCAGGATCAAACCGCCGGCGAACAGCGCCAGACGACGCTCGATCACCGGCAGCAGAGCCGGGCCGAAACGTTTGACCACATAAGCGACCAGGAAGAAGCGCGCCGAGCGGGTGATGACCGAAGCGATGATGAAGACCGGGAAGCTGAAAGCGGCCAGGCCGGAGGCGATGGTCACCAGCTTGTAAGGGATGGGCGTCACGCCCTTGGCCAGGATCACCCAGGCGCCATACTTGCCATACCAGCACTGGAATTCAGCTAGCCCGCCAGCGTGGCCGGTAACCGTCATCATCCAGATGCCGAAGTCTTGCAGGAAATAGCCGATCGCATAGCCGAGGGCGCCGCCCAGGACCGAGGCAAGGGTGCACAGTGTGGCGTAGCGCCAGGCGCGATCGGGTCGCGCCAGCACCATCGGCGCCAGCATGACGTCAGGCGGTATCGGGAAGAACGAGCTCTCGGCGAACGAGATGGCGAACAGGCTGGTCGAAGCATGGCGCGATGCGGCCAATCCCATGACCCAGTCGTACAGTCGACGCAGCATGCGAGCTCCAAGCATTTGACGCCTGCTTGCTATCAGGGGACGCGCGCCTTGTCCTCCTAGATGATCAAGGCTGGGTTTCTATTGTCTCAAGAGCCGCCAAGGCGGCGTTGTGACGTCGCGGCGCTTGGATTTCAGGCGGCGGGTGGCTATCACCCCGTCTCAAAGGCCCAGGCCTGCCGAACTTCGAAAGCCGATCCCATGAGCGATACTCCTCCCGACCGCCTCGCCACCCACCCCGACAGCCCCTATTACAACGCCGAACTTCTCGAGCGCGGCGTGGGCATCCGCTTCAAGGGCGTCGAGAAAACCAATGTCGACGAATATTGCGTCAGCGAAGGCTGGGTGCGCGTGACCGCCGGCAAGACGATGGACCGCAAGGGCAATCCCATGACCATCAAGCTGCAGGGCGAGGTCGTGCCCTATTTCCGCGACACCGCCGAAACCGAAGCCTGATCGATATGGCCGCGCCGCTTCGTCGCCTGATCGATCTGCCCGGCTTTGCCGATCTGGAGCACCGGGCGCTGCTGAAGCCGGCCTTCGCCGATCCTGAAGCGCGCCTGGAGTTTCCGGAGATCGACCAGCTGGCGCGCGACACCTTCGGTCTCACGGCTGACGAGGCTGCGGCGATTCCCGATCCGGAAGGCTGGGACGGGATCGATATCAGGTCGCCGCGCGACCAGGCTGATCAGTTCGAGCGGGAAGGCTGGGACGTTACCGACGACAAGCGCCGGCCTTTGCGGATCCTGGGCCATTTCAGTCATCCGTTATGGCTGGCCCTGCGCGGCGTGGCCGGAACCCTGCCGTTCTTCCCGGAACCTGAAGAGACCGATCCCGCGCTGTCGGCGCTGGGCGCTGAGGCCAAGGCGTTCCAACGCGACAAGCGTTAGCGCTTCTTTCCGAGCTCGGCGCCGATGTCCTTGATCGAATTGCCAACCTTGCGGTGGGCGGCGATCATCTGGTCCTTGGTCACGCCCCAGCGTTTCATCCAGTATTCGAGCTGGTGACGCTCGCGCGGGTCCAGCCGGTCTTCGTCGCGAAAGTCTCGCTTGCCCTTGGGAATGCCCATCATCGTCTCCTGCGCACCAGCGGCCTATATTGCGCCTTGCGGGTTGTCGAGGCGAGCGGTCGGGGCAAACAAATGGAGTCGCACCATGAACGCCACGAGCCTGATCCCCGGAGCGCGCCGATGAACGATCCGGATCTGGAAGCCATGGCCCAGGACGAGCTGTCGCGCGGCATGACCCTGACCTGGCGCGATCTGTCCAAGGTGATTCCCTGGGGCGACACCTTCGAGGGCGTCTCGCCGGCGGGCCGCGATGTTGAGGTCGAGCGCAACTATCTCTGGGCGACGGATCCTGGCGGCGACATTCTGTGCGAGGTGGCGGTCTATGGTGGTGCGTCGCGATACGATCAGGGCGCCCGCGTGCGCGGCGTGATTTCCCGCAAGGGATGACAACCTTCGCCGTGCAAGTGGTCTTGTGTTGCGTTAACCATATGTCGCGCCATCATCCTGACGGCGCAGTGTCGGGGAGGGGTCGGTGTACCAGTCAGAGTTTCCGGTCGATCAGCCCGTTCCCATCCTGGATCCGACCCTGTTGATTGGTCTGGCTCTGGCGATTCTGGTGATCGCGGCGATCGCCTTTGCCGCAGGTCGCCAATGGGGCCGCAAGGACAAGAGCGAGCTCTTCAAAGAGACGCCGAAGATCATTCACGAAGCGATCCGGGCCAAATGCGTCGCGGCGACCAGCGCCACGTCCGGGGAGCTGGAGAAAAAGGCTCACGAACTGGTCGAGGAGGTCATGGGTCGCATCGGTCCCATCCTGGGGTTCGGCGGCCCCTGCGCCAAGGCGCTCAAAGGACTATCCGAGGCTTTGAAAGGCGAACCGCCGGCCGAGGAGCCCGGAAAGGACCACGGCAAGGGCCATGGCAAGGATCATGGAAAGGACCATGGCAAAGGTCACCCTCCTGGCGCTGGAGGGCATGGCGCCCCCGTATTGGCGGCCGGTCATGAGGCCAACTGCCGGTGCGAGCGCTGCGTCGCCCTGGTCGTGGAGGCGGCCGCGCCGGGTTTTGCGATTCTGGGTCCCAGAATTGGCGATCAGACGGTGGTGATCGCCAATCCCGCAAAGGCTGTGGATCCTCACCACGACGCGCATGATCCCCATGATGCACACGAAGAGCCCAAGGTCTTGGGCCACAAGGATTTTTCCATGCAGGTTCGCATGGCGGTCGTCGCCTTCTCGGACTTCTGGAACCGTGGCGACTGCCTTAAGGAGCTTGAGCTTTGTCAGGCTGCGCTGACCGAAACCAAGAAGCTGGAAAAGCCGAAAGGGCATAGTGAGCACTGATACAGGACAGGCGCCTTCCTACGGGCGCGGACTGCATGGCCTGCACAACCCATGAGCGAAAATCGATTTTTCGCGGCGTTGCGGAGCGGGATGGTTGAGACCGTCATTGGCCCAGCGCCACATGAGCAGGCGCATGGCATGGCCGGCCAGGGCCGGTATGCCTTGACGACCTAGAGGATCGGCGAAAGATCGTCTCCCAAATGGCGATCGCGCCCCGGGAGGACGGAAGGAACGGGCTATGACCGCAACGGTCTCTCCCCTTACGACGGCGTTGCCGGAGGGGCCCCAGGACGCACTCAGTCTGGCCGACTATGTGCCGTACCGTTTGTCGACGGCCGCCAATGCGGTCAGCCGGTTGATCGCGCGCGCCTATGAGGACCGCTTTGGCCTGACCATCCCTCAATGGCGGCTGATGTCCGTCCTGGCCGAGGGAGGGCTGACCCCGCATGCGGCTGTGACCCGCACCGCCATGGACAAGGTCCGTGTCAGTCGTGCGGCTCAGGATCTGGTCGAGCGCCGCCTGGTCAACCGCACGACCGTGCGCGCCGATCGTCGGTCTCACCGTCTGGAGTTGACCGCCGCGGGGCGTCGCCTGTTCGCGGAGATCGCGCCCTTGGCCCTGGCCTATGAGGCGGCCCTGCTGTCGGGGCTCGCCCCCAGCGAGGTGGTGACCCTCAAGCGTTTGCTGGGCCGGCTCGAAGCCACCGCTACGCAACTGGCCGGCGGCGAGACTATAACCCCCTGAAACCCCGCGCCTCGTAGACCGCTCGGGCGATAGCCCGGGCCAGGCAGTCGGCCGCCGCCGCGCCGAGGCGGGAGATGTCGACGGGCCTCGTTGGAGCTGCGCCCAGCGCGACCTCGCCTGACGCCAGGGTGAACACCACGTCTCCGTCGAAGGTGGTGTGGGCGGGGCGCACCGCGCGTCCCATGCCGTCATGGGCCATCATCGCCACGCGCTTGGCCTCGGCCGTCGAGAGATCCGCAGTGACCGCGATCACGGCCAGGGTGGTGTTGGCGCCTGCCCGCAGGCGACCGGCCGCGCCGAGCTTGGACTCTTCGGGCAGGGGGTCCGTCGCCGAGACCGGTCCGGAGGGAACACGGCCGCCATATTCGCCGTCGATCTCAAACGGCCAGGCCCAGAAGGTTTCGCCGTCCGGCATGAACACTGAGCCCACAGGATTGGCTGCGACGAGGGCGCCCACGATCAGGCCGCCGCCCAGGTCTATCGAGGCCGAGCCCAGGCCGCCCTTGATCAGGCCCGCCATCGCGCCGCGACCGGCGCCGACCGCGCCCAGGGCGAAATCCTCGTCCGCCGCCGCGACGGCGGCCATGCCCAGGGCGCGGTAGGGCGGGTCAAGACCCCAGGCCTTGTCGCCGCCATTGCCCAGATCGTGCAGCACCGCGCCCGGTACGATGGGAATCGCTGGTGAACCGGCGGCCAGACGCAGGCCAACATCGCTTGCGGACAAGGCGCAGACGACACCGTCGGCTGCGGCGAGGCCGAACACTGACCCGCCGGACAGGCAGAGGGCGTGGGCGCGGCTAAAGCTGTTCTCCGGCGACAGGGTCTCGGTCTCGCGCACGCCCGGTCCGCCGCCGCGGACGTCGACCGCCGCGCTCCAGCCCTCGGGACACAGAATGACCGTCACACCGGTCCGAACCCCCTCGTCCTGGGCGTTGCCCACGGTCAGGCCGGGAACATCGGTGATCAGATTGCGAGGACCTGGATGCGGCATGCGAGAATCTCCTGTGCGCGAAGACCCTAAACCCACCGTCTCTCCACTGGAATTCGCTGCAGACCCCTGCTAGAGAAGCGGCCCTTCGCGACGAGCGAAGTCTGCGGGCGTGGTGGAATTGGTAGACGCGCTGGACTCAAAATCCAGTTCCGAAAGGAGTGCCGGTTCGACCCCGGCCGCCCGCACCATCTGGTCTTGGCTTTTCAGCCGACCATCCTGGATCAATCCACGGTCGGATCGCCGCGATGCAGCGGATCGGGCAGGGGATCGCCAGCCTTCACAAACTGCAGCGACACCGAATTGATGCAGTAGCGCAGCCGCGTCGGCGGCGGACCATCGGGGAAGACATGGCCCTGATGACTGTCGCAGCGCGCGCACCGGGTCTCGATCCGCGTCATGCCATACGAGCTGTCCGTGATCGCCCGAACATGATCCTCGGCGAACGGTGCGTAGAAGCTGGGCCAGCCGGTGCCGCTTTCGAACTTGGTCTGATGCCGAAACAGCGGCAGGCCGCAGAGCCGGCAGGCATAGACGCCCGGGCTTTTCTCGCCCAGCAGGCCGCCGCAGAACGGCGCCTCGGTGCCGTGCTGCAAAAGGACCCGGGCCTCCTCTGTGGTGATGTCGGCTTCCAGGTGCTCGCGCTCGGCCTCATTGGGAGGGGTCAGGTCGAAGCCGGCGGTTGATCGGGTGGCGGTGTCTGTCATGACGACCAATGTAGGGTGGGCGGAGGCAATCGGGTAGACGTCTTGCCAAGATCGCCGTGACCGCCGCGAATCCGTCCCAGGAGAAGACCCATGACCGTCGCCGCCGTCTTTCTGCAACCCGGTTGGGCCGACTGGGAGGCTGGCCCGGTTCTGGCCCTGCTGCGGCGGGACTTTGGCGTTCAGATCGAGGTGGTGACGCCGGACGGCGAGCCCCAGACCTCGATCGGCGGCCTGCTGGTCGCGGCCGACTATCGCTTTGATGATCCTGTTCTGTCGGACGCCGATGTCTATCTGCTGATCGGCTCTGACGCCTGGAGCGACTATCGCGATGAAGCGGTGTTCGGCTTGCTCCGTCAGGCCGTGGCCGACGGCAAGATCGTCGGCGCGATCTGCGGCGCCACGGTCGCTTTGGCGCGGGCGCGGCTTCTTGAGGGGCGTCCCCACACCTCCAACAGCCTGGCCTGGCTGGAGGGTGAGGTTCCAGGCTATGCGGGCGCCGACGGCTATGTCGATCAGCCTCGCGCCGTAACCTCTGGCAAGATCGTCACGGCCTCGGGCTTGGCCCCCGTGAGCTTCGCAGCCGCTTTGGCGCGGCTGATCGCGCCGGAGGCTCAAGCCAGCATCACGGCCTATGAGGGGTTGTTCGCTCAGGAATTTCCCACGCCTGGCGCGATCTGAATTCAAAGTTCCCGTCTGAATTGAATTCAGACGGCTCCGTGTTATCGTCCTCAAAAGATTACGCCGCCCGGCGCGATCAGGTTGGGGGAAGTGATGGCGGATCCGTTTCCTGTTGGGCCCGGTACGGTCGAGGCCGCTGGTCGCCTGAACATTCGCGCGGGGAAGCCGCGAACTTCGGCGGCCAAGGCGGGCATGATCGAGGCAGGGGTCCGTTTCGCCGTGAAGGGCTCGCTGACCGGTGAGATCGTCTCGGGCGTCGGACAGTGGTTCGAAATCGACGGCGGTCGCTTCGTCTGGGCCGGCGGCTGTCGGGATTTCAAGCGTCCTGTGGTCGACAGCGACGGCGATCGTCCTAACCGCCAGCAGCATGGTGACTATGCGCCGCCGGTCTTTCAGACCGTGACAGGCGTCCGCCATGTCGCTCAGGGCAAACGCCTCGGCGGCCTTGAGGGGCTGATCGTCCACTTCGACGCCTATCGCACCAAGGCCGCGGGCAACGGGGCTGAGGATTCAGACCGCCGGTCCCTGGACATGATGCGGTCAGGCCAGGCCAACGGCTATCACTACGGAGAGATCAGTCGAACCGGGAAGATCTTCCTGCCCGAGGGCTTTGAATGGGGCGAATGGGGGTCGCACGCCGGGGTCAGCAAATGCCCGGTGACCGGTCGAACCGGCGTTTCGCGTTACTATGTCGGCTTCGAGATGAACAATCCGGGACAACTCTACGAGGCCCAGGAAGACGGGGTCTTCTGTCCTTGGTTCAACTCTGTACGCAACGCAGCGGGCGCGGTGGTGCTGGACGCGCGCGGTCGTTGCACCCGAAAGTCAGCCAGCGAAGAATGGTATCCCGCCTCGGCGGTGCGCAGAGTCGCGGCCAGCGACAACATCAAGGCCGGCATCTATCTGCCCTACAGCTTTGATCAGTTCGAGGCCCTGACCAATCTGTGCCTCTATCTGGCCAAGACCTTTCCGGCCACCTTCAGTCTGGATCGGGTGTTTGGTCATGACGAGGTCGCGCCGACCCGCAAGAATGATCCCGGCGGGGCTCTGGCGGACCCCGCCCGTCTGATGACCATGCCGGACTTCAGGGCCTATCTGAAATCGCTCATCTAGCCAGGGCGGCGACGGCTGCGCGCGCGACCTGGCCATCTTGCGGAGGGGATCCGCCCGACGCACCGATCGCGCCGACGATACGGCCGTCGATGATCAGAGGTTCTCCGCCTTCAATCGCCAGGGCGCCGGTGGAAATCGCGTTGAGGTTTCCGCCCTTCACCGAGTCCTGAAAATATAGGGTGGGCCGGCGGAAATGGGCGGCGGTCTCGGCTTTGCGGCGCGCGACGTCGGTGGATCCGTACTGCGTACCATCCATCTTTTCACTCAAGACTAGGGCGCCGTTCGGCTCGACGACGGTGAGGACCATGGACCAACCGTTCTTGCGGGCCTCGGCTTCAGCAGCGGCCACGGCGGTCTTGGCTTCGTCCAAGGTGATGGAACGTCCATAGGCAAGGGCTTTGGGCACAGTCGCCGGAGCGGTTTGAGCGGAGGCCGGGGCGCTTACGCCCAGGGCCAGCAGGAAAAGGATCGCGGCGGAGGTCTTATTCATCGCGACGGCCTCCTTGAAGCGGATCATGGCAGCACGACCTCGTCATTGAGTGCGGTGTTTTGCGGCTGGTCGGACACCAGACGCACGCGCAGGCCGAGCGTCTTGACGCCCGCCGGGATCTTCAGCCTCACGCTGGCGATCTTGGGCAGCAGATCGGTCGGAGCCTTCAGGGCGGGGACCGGCGCTGAGGCCAGCACCTTGTCGGTCGCGTCAACCAGTTCGAGCTTGGCCGGCTTGGTGTCCTGAGCGCCCAGGCTGTGGACCTTGGCGGTGAGGGTCGAACCCTTAACCGTGACGTCGCCGCGACCGACGCCCAGATCCGCGCGCTTGGCCGGATCATCGCCAGGCGTTGTCAGGGCCATGTCGACGACGGTGGTCTGGCGCGGGGCCAGGGTCAGGGTCACCGACTTGGTGCGCTCGAACGCGACCGACCGGCTTTCGCCGGGGGCGTCAATGGCGTCGTCGCCATTGGCGTCGAGACCTTGCGTCAGGCTCCACTCGCCCGGCGCGACGCCCCAGCCGGTCATGCTGGCGACCACCGGCTTGTCGGTCAGGTTATAGGCGATGACCTTGAAGGCCGTGGGATCGGAGCCCTTGACCAGGATCGCCACGTCCTCGCCCTTGGCGTCGCCCTCAAACCGCCAGCTGACCGTGTGCCCGGGCGTCATCTGGGCCCGCTTGTTGGCGATGCCGCCGAGCCGCGAGCGTTGCAGAATGTCGCTGGGGATCTCCACCCGGTCGGACCACCAGTGGCCTTCGGTATGCATGTACATATGCTGCGCCGCCCACTGGATCTCGTCGGCATAGAGGTCTTCGAGATAGGCCTTGTCGCCGGTCAGCGTCCAGGCGGCGTAGCGCTCCAGGGAGCCGCCCTTGGCGGCCAGCTTGAGGATGGCGTCCTTGTTGGCGGTGTCCAGCTTCAGCGCGGCCAGGGCGTTCTCATTGATGTCCTGCAGCGACTTGAGGCCGTTCTTGGAGACCCGCCATTGGATCGGCTTCAGATACTTGTCGTCGCCCGTCAGCTTCCAGGCCGACCAGAACACCTGGAAGGGACCGCCTGAGCCCGAGCCCTGGAGCACGGTGCCGCCGCGCTCGGCGTCGGTGCGCCAGTTGATCTCGTTGGGATAGGAGCCGTCCTTGGCGACATGGGCCATGTAGCCGTCGGCCAGGCCGGTCACCAGGCTCCGCGCGGTCGGATCATTGTTGTAGTCGCCAATCAGGATCGCCGGGTGGGTGACGCCGAACGAATAGGGCTTTTGCCACTCCCAGGGACCCTCACGATACGAGATCGCGCCGCTGTACCAGTTGGTGTTGAAGTGGACATGGCCGGCCGGGTTCTTGTCGATGATCCGGGGCAGAGCCTTGACGGTGGTGAACAGCCGCTCGACCGCCAGCGGGTCGCCATAGTCGAGATACATCGCTTCGCTGTTGGAATTGATGCCCTCTTCGTAGGCGTGCAGTTCGTCGGTCACGATGGTCGACAGGCCGTCGGTGAACATGCCGTTCTTGTAGGCGGCGTCGGCCAGGCTGTTGAGCGAGGCTTTGATCTTGTCGGGTTCGACGCCCATCAGGGCCACGCCGGGCCATTGCTGGGTGAGATCGCTGTCGTCGGAGATGCCGCCGCCGAAGTCGCCATACTCGACCTGCCGCTCGTCGATCCACCAGTTGATGAACTTGGAGACCAGCTTCAGGTCTTCGACCTGGCGGAAGGCCCAGAGCGGGGTGTCGTCCGTTGGCTTGGGCTGGTCGAAGGCCGGCCAGCCCTGGCTGCCAAAGGTGATGTCGCCCCAGTATTCGCGGCCGATCTGGTTGTCGGGGTCCACCCGCAGCAGGTCGGAAATGTCGGCATAGAGGCGACGATAGAGGCCCTGACGCTTGGAAGTGGTGTGTTCCTCGACCAGGAAGGCCCAGTTGTCCTTCACCTGGTTGAGGCGATCGGCGATGTGTTCGGCCTTGGCGGCCTCGCGGTCCTTGAAGACGAGACGGATCTTGGCGCCGTCCAGCGCCTTGGGGCCGAAAGTCGTGCTGTCGGCGGCGATCGTCAGATAGAGGCTGTCGGGCGTCAGGATGCGGTCGCGCAGGTCCAGCCAGACGGTGCGGGCCTCGCCCGGCTTCACCGAGACGCTGACGTCGATCATGTTGCGCCCGGGCCAGATCGGATCCTTGACCTGGATATTCAGCGGGATCAGCGCGCCGTCCGCCAATGTGGAAAAGGTGGGGGCGGGCAGGGCGGGGATGTCGATGGCGATGCCGTCCAGGCCGTCGCGGGCATTCTCCCAGCCATAGGCCCAGTTGCGAGCCAGGGGTTGGGCGGGCGGTGCGTCGCCGAAGCCCGAGGGGATCAGCACATGGACGATCGGCAGGCCCTTGGCGTCCAGAGCGTCGGCGGGCCGTTTGCGCATCGGCGCGCTGTCGGGCAGCGCCACGACGGTGGCCCTTTCGCCCGCGGGATGACGTCCGGCGATATAGGCGTTCAGATCTGAGAGGTTCAGATAGTCCGGCGCAGCCTCGGCGCGGACCGTGTAGCTCATCTTGAACGCGTCTTTCGGCTCGGCGCCGGCGGTGACGTTATAGGCCCAGAGTTCCTGGATCGGGGTTTCCTGGTCGGTGTTGGTGAAGGTCAGGACGCCGCCCTTCAGCGGCTGGGCCAGGGTGGTGAAGGTGCGGGCCTGGTCCTTGGCGCGTGATCCGACCTTGGTCGCGGCGCCGTCGGCGGGGGCCCAGGTCAGCTCGCCATAGGCAGGACCCTGGATCTCCAGGCGGTTGATCGGTTCGTTGGGCAGGGACAGCTTCAGCGCCTTGCCGCCTTCGGCATAGACGTTCCAGTCGGGCAGCTGGAAATAGTCGTTGCGGCCCTCGAGCCGCGAGCGGTTGTAGACGCCGGGCCAGGTGGTCTCCTGGATGCCGTCATTGGCCCGCCACATCCATTGTTTCAGATCCTTGGCGTCGGTGAACTCGACCTTGCGGATCGTGGTCGCGGGCGCGGACAGATAGGGCGGGGCGTCGTTCTTGCGGTTCCAGCCATAGCGCAGGCGCCAGGCGGCATGGCCCGCAGGGTCGTCCAGCGTGACGACGGTGGGCTCAAGTTGCGCCGGTTCGTTCCGGGCGAGCCTGGCGACGGCGGCGGGGTCCAGCGCGCGATCATAGACCTTCACCTCGTCCAGTTCGCCGCCGCGCGTGAAGTTGTAGCGGCTCTGCACCTGGTGGGGCGCGATGACCCGGCCGGCGATGCCGAACTGGTCGAGCCCGGCGTCATAGACGGCCTTGGTCTGGTTCTTCTTGGCCAGCTTGCCGTCGACGAACAGCTGAACGCCCTGGGTTTCGTCCCAGGTGAAGGCCAGATGGGTCCAGGCGTCGGCGGCCGGCGGCTTGTCCAGCTTGAACGAGACGCGGGTGCGGGCCAGGCCGTTGTCAGTGACGAAGGCGTCGAAGCCGTGGCCGTTCCAGTCGATGCGCAGGAACGCCATGTCCCAGCTGGAATGGTCGGCATAGCCGACGCGGAAGATCACGAACGGGGCGACGCCGACCGGATAGCCCGAGCGCCAGAAGAAGGCCAGCGAGCCGCGCTGGGCCTGGATATTGCCGGGCGCGTTCCAGGAGACGACGCCGGTGTCCTCGGCGTGCACACCCTTGCCGAACGCGCCCTCGGCGATCGGAGTCACCTTGTCGGCGAAGTTAGGGATGGGATCGCCTTTGGCGACGTCCGCGACTAGGCCCTTGTCGCCCGAAAGATGGAACAGGAGTCCCGGCTCTTCGGCGGCGTTCGCCGCCCCCGCCAGAATCGACAGACAGGCGGAGCCTAGAAACAATGCCTTGGTCATGAACGCTTCTCCCTTGAACATGTCTTGGGCATTGTTTTTGGTAACCGGTGTCATGCCCTAAACCCGGTTTAGCGCCCTAGGGGCAAGGTTGCAAACAGGCGCGGGCCTGCTAACCGATGTCCAACAAGACAATAAGCCTGCAGGGAAGTTCGCATGTTCAGCAAGATCCTGATCGCCAACCGTGGCGAGATCGCGGTTCGGGTCATCAAAACCTGTCGTCGAATGGGGATCGCGACGGTGGTGGTCTATTCCGACGCCGATGCGGGCAGCCTGGCTGTCGAGATGGCCGACGAGACGGTGCATATCGGCCCGTCGCCGGCCAACCAGAGCTATCTCGTCGCTGACAAGATCATTGCGGCCTGCAAGCAGACCGGCGCCCAGGCCGTGCATCCGGGCTTCGGCTTCCTGTCCGAGAACGCCTCCTTCGCCCAGCGCTGCGCCGACGAGGGCATCGCCTTCATCGGGCCCAACCCCGGCGCCATCTCGGCCATGGGCGACAAGATCGAAAGCAAGAAGTTCGCCCAGGCCGCCGGCGTCTCCTGCGTGCCCGGCCATATCGGCGAGATCGACGACACCGCCCACGCCATCAAGATCTCCGAGGAGATCGGCTATCCGGTGATGATCAAGGCGTCGGCCGGCGGCGGCGGCAAGGGCATCCGCGTCGCCTGGACCCAGCAGGACGTCGAGGAAGGCTTCCCGGCCGTCCGCGCCGAGGCCAAGGCCAGTTTCGGCGACGACCGCATCTTCATTGAGAAGTTCATCGTCTCGCCGCGCCATATCGAGATCCAGGTGCTGGGCGACAAGCACGGCCACGTGGTCCATCTGTTCGAGCGCGAATGCTCGATCCAGCGTCGCAACCAGAAGGTCATCGAGGAGGCCCCGAGCCCGCTGCTCGATGAGGCCACCCGCGCCGCGATGGGGGCTCAGGCCGTAGCCCTGTCCAAGGCCGTGAACTACGACTCAGCCGGCACGGTCGAGTTCGTGGCCGGCCAGGACAAGAGCTTTTACTTCCTCGAGATGAACACCCGCCTGCAGGTCGAACACCCGGTCACCGAGTTGATCACCGGTCTGGACCTGGTCGAGCAGATGATCCGCAGCGCCGCCGGCGAGGCCCTGACGTTTGAGCAGAAGGACCTGAAGATCAACGGCTGGGCCATCGAGAGCCGGATCTATGCCGAGGACCCTTATCGCAAGTTCCTGCCCAGCATCGGCCGCCTGGTTCGTTACGACCCGCCGCAAGAGGGACAGCATGACGGTTATACCGTCCGCAACGACGCCGGGGTCCGCGAGGGCGACGAGATCTCGATGTTCTATGACCCGATGATCTCCAAGCTGTGCACCTGGGCCCCGACCCGCATCGCGGCCGTCGACGGCATGGGCCGAGCGCTGGAGGACTTCCACATCGAAGGCCTGGGCCACAACATCCCGTTCCTGAACGCGGTGATGGACCAGGAGCGGTTTCGCTCAGGCCAGCTGTCGACCAACTACATCAAGGACGAGTTCCCCGAGGGCTTCGCCGGGACCGAGCCCTCGGGCCTGCAGATCGACATCCTCACGGTGACGGCCGCCGCCATGCAGCGGGTCTACGCCGCCCGCGCCCGTGGTAACGCTGCGATCTCCAATGGTCCGGTGCGTGACGAGTGGGTGGTGGCCGTGGGTCATGCCAAGCACCGCGTGAAGCTCTCGGGTGAGCGCTCGCTGTCGGTCGACCTGCTCGACGAGAACCGCACCCTGACCCTGACCGCTATCGACTGGCGCCCGGGTCAGCCGACCTTCCGGGGCGAACTCGACGGCGTGGCCTTTACCGTCCAGGTCGCGCCCGCCGCCGAGGGCTTCACCATCCGCCACCGCGCCGCCAAGGCCCGGGTGCTGGTGCTGACGCCGCGCTCGGCCGAGCTGCACGACCGGCTGCCAGAGCGCAAGCCGGCCGACACCTCCAAGCTGGTGCTCTCGCCGATGCCGGGCCTGGTGGTCAGCATGGACGTCGCCGCCGGCCAGCAGGTGCGTGAAGGCGAGGTGGTCTGCGTGCTTGAGGCGATGAAGATGCAGAACATCATCCGCGCCGAGCGCGACGGCCTGGTCAAGGCCGTGAACGCCAAGGGCGGCGATCCGGTGGCGGCCGACGAGGTGCTGGTGGAGTTCGCGTAGCACGTAGGGCGAATTCGCCCAGGCTGTTGCGGCTTGGCGACTTTCACTTGGCGTGCTTGAGGCTTAGGTTCGGCCGCGAGAGTCGCTGGAGCCCCTACGCATGAACGGTCAGACGGAATGGGCGGAGCTGTTTCTGTCGTCGAACGGACGGCTGTCGCGGACGCCGTTCCTGATCGCCAGCGCGGTGCTTATCGGCTTCGCCACCTTCTATGAGGCCTTGGCCAACTTCACGCTCCACTGGCTGACGGGTTGGTTCGTCTATCCGATCCTGCTGTTCTCCGGCGCCTGCCTGCTGTCCAAGCGCCTGCACGACCGCGGCCGCTCGGGCTGGTTCGCCGCCCTGATCCTGATCGCCGTCGTGGCTGTGTGGCCGCAGCCGGAGCACTTCCTCGACTTCGTGTTTTCGATCGTCATCCTTTGGGCGATCGTGGAACTGGGCGTGATGGGCGGCGAGCAGGGCGCCAATCGTTATGGCCCCAACCCGTTGAAGACGATCTCGATCTGATCTTTCTGCTCCCCCTGGGGGAGGAGGACGCTAAACCGGCGTCGGCGCATCCACGACCGGCCCGAACACCCGCTGGAAGCTCGCTCGCAACGCCGCGTCAGCCTCGTCCATCGTCACAGGCAGTCCCAAGTCGACCAGGCTGGTGACGCCATGCTCGGTCTGGCCACAGGGCACGATGCCCGAGAAGTGGCCCAGGTCGGGCTCCACGTTCAGGCTGATGCCGTGGAAGCTGACCCATTTACGCAGCTTGACGCCGATGGCGGCGATCTTGTCCTCACGCGACCAACCGGCGCCCTTGCGCTCGACCCAGACGCCGACCCGGCCTTCACGCATTTCGCCGACGACGTTGAAGGCCGCCAGGGCGTCGATGATCCAGGCTTCGAGCGCCTCCACGAACGCTCGCACGTCGCGACCGCGCTGTGTCAGGTCCAGCATCACATAGGCCACCCGCTGGCCGGGGCCATGATAGGTGTACTGGCCGCCGCGGCCGCTCTCGAAGACCGGGAACCGATCGGGCTCGATCAGGTCCGCCCCCTTGGCCGAAACCCCGGCGGTATAGAGTGGCGGATGCTCCAGCAGCCAGACAAGCTCTCCCGCCGTTCCTTCGGCGATGGCGGCGGCGCGGGCCTCCATGGCGGCAACGGCTGCCGGGTAGGGGACGTAACCGGTCGAAACCGCCCACTGAACAGGCGTGTCGTCGCCGCGCCCCAGAAGCGGGTTCTGTTTATTTTCAAGGCTTAACGGGCGATCAAGCATACGGCCCTATTCTTGCAAACTCGATGGCGCGACCAAGAATGGTCGAGTGTCGATTCAGGGGCCTTAGTTCGTGAGCCAGGTCAAC
Source organism: Caulobacter sp. FV2ps19 (assembly GCF_058681035.1). Taxonomy (NCBI): domain Bacteria; kingdom Pseudomonadati; phylum Pseudomonadota; class Alphaproteobacteria; order Caulobacterales; family Caulobacteraceae; genus Caulobacter; species Caulobacter sp. FV2ps19. The sequence continues at coordinate 2,165,065 of NZ_CM178729.1, forward strand.
GCCGTCAATGTCGAGATCTCTGTTCTTTTGGGGCGCTCGATTCTACCCATGCAGCAATTGCTGCGCATGGGACGCGGCGCGGTGATCCCGCTGGACGCCAAGACCAATGACGAGGTCTGGATCCTGGCCAACAATCACCCCATCGCCCGCGGCGAGATCCAGATCACCGACGACCGCATCGCCATCCAGGTGACTCGCGCCGCCGATGTCTATGACTACATGGCCGGCGGCGTTTAGACCTAGTCGCTCGCAGCCGCGTTGTGGCTAAATCTGAGCTATGATCAGGCTGTTTTTCCTCGCCATCCTTCTTGGGTTAGCGCCATCCGCGTCGTTTTCGGCAAAGTTGGATCGGTCCGGCTTTTACGACAATCTTCGCTACATTGAGGAAGCCGACGATTATATCGGTGTTCGCCTGGACGTCCGCGACGGCTCGAGCCCGACCGTCGATTTCGAATTGTGCGAAGGCTGGTGCAACGGTTCCGAGGTTTTCTCAGCCACGATCGAGGGTGACACCCTTCGCTTCACCTACATTTCTCGTTGGTTCTCACAGAGTGGCGTGGCCGGAGCTGAGCCAATTTCCGTCACCGGGCGATTTGTGAGACGGGGCGTGATGCTCAAAATCGGCGACGCGCCGCCCGAACTGCTTCGCCTGCGACGCGCCAAGGCCCGATGAGTCCGGGCGCGTCGTCGCATTAAAGGCTGAGTTCAAACTCTGCTCTTCCCAAACCAGATTCAGTTTGCTACCTGCCGCGCCTCACCACGTGCGGTCGTGGCGGAATTGGTAGACGCGCAGCGTTGAGGTCGCTGTGCCCGAAAGGGCGTGGAAGTTCGAGTCTTCTCGACCGCACCAGGTGAGACCTAGGACTAGAGCGCGTTTGGCGAAATCGGTTTCCGACTCGCTGGACGCGCTCTAATCGTTTCAGGCCTTGTTTTCCTTCTGGAGAGCAAGCCCGCCGCCGATCGGACGAACGCCGCGACGACACGCTCTCGAAGCTCAGGAGGCCCCCATGACCCGGGACATCGCCGAACTGACCGATGAAGCGCTGGACGACGTTTCGATCCCTATGCCGACCATTCCCGAGGATCTCGAAGACCTCGCCCTGGGCGACGACTACGCGCTCAATCCTGAATATGTCGAGATGGTCATCGACGCCGCCGACAGCGGCAAGACCGAGCGCCTGCGCGAGCTGGTCGGGGCGCTTGATCCCGCCGACGTCGCCGACCTGATGGGCTTTCTGTCCTCGGCCTATCGCGAGGAGGTGATCCCGCTTCTCGACCCCGAGGCCCTGGGCGAAATTCTCGCCGAGCTTGACGAGAATCTCCGCGAAGAGGTGCTGGAGGCCACGCCGTCGGTCGCTCTGGCGCGGGCTCTGGAAGAGCTCGACACCGACGACGCCGCCGACGTCATCGACGACCTCGACGACGCCAAGCGCTATCAGGTGCTGGCGGCCATGGGCGAGATCGACCGCGCGGCCATCGAGACCACCCTTTCTTACGAAGACGAAACCGCCGGCCGCCTGATGCAGCGTGAGTTCCTGGCGGCGCCGGAATTCTGGAGCGTCGGCCACACCATCGACCACGTGCGCGAGGCCGGCGACTCCCTGCCCGAGCTGTTTTTCGACGTCTATGTGGTGGATCCCACCTACAAGCCCGTCGGCGCCATCCCGGTCAGCCTGTTGCTGCGCAGCCGTCGTGAGACGCCGCTGAGCGACCTGATGGAAGCCGTCACCGAAATCCCGGTCGAGATGGGGCAGGGCGAGGTCGCCTACATCTTCGACAAATATCACCTGATCAGCGCCCCCGTCGTCGAGTCCGGCGGCCGGTTGGTGGGCCAGATCACGGTGGATGACATCGTTGAGGTCATTCGTGACGAGGCGGAGGCCGACATCCTGGCCCTCGCCGGCGTGTCGGACGCGGGGCGTGACGCCAGCGTGGTGGACATCGTCAAGGCGCGTCTGCCGTGGCTGCTGCTCAACCTTGTCACCGCCACGGTCGCGGTCAGCGGCGTGGCGGTGTTCCAGGCCGAGATCGCCAAGCTGGTGGCCCTGGCCATCCTGATGCCGATCGTCTCGTCGCTGGGCGGCAATGCCGGCACCCAGACCCTGGCCGTGGCCGTGCGCGCCCTGGCCAGCAAGGAGCTGACCACGGCCAATGCCCGCCGCATCATTTTGCGCGAACTGTCAGTGGGCCTGGTCAATGGCCTGACGCTTGCGTTGGTGATGGGCGGGGCCACCTACTTGATCTTCGGTCCCGAGGATCATCATGGCAAACTCGCGATCATTGTGAGCTTGGCCCTGGTCACCAACATCGTCACGGCGGCCGTCGGGGGCATACTGGCCCCGCTGGCCCTGGAAAAGATGGGACGTGATCCTGCAGTCTCGTCCTCGATCTTTGTCACCTTCCTGACGGATTTTACGGGGTTTTTCGCGGTCCTGCTGATCGCGGCCCTGCTGCTCCAGTAGAAAAACGGTTCTCCCGTCACGGGAACAACCAAAGCGGCCCCTATCTTGCGGAGAGGTAGAGCAACGCATCCGCGTCTGTCTCAAACTGGGTCATTGTAGGCGATGAAACCGCGTCATCAGGTCTCCCGCGCCGCCGTCGATCTCATCAAGAGATTCGAAGGCTACCGAATGAAGGCTGCTCAGCTGCCCGATGGTCGCTGGACAATCGGCTACGGCCATACGCTCACCGCCCGCGGGGGGGCGACTGTCTCGGAAAAGGACGCCGAGGCGCTTCTGCTCTACGATCTCATCTCGGTGGCCCATGCGGTCAACGAGCAGACCTACGCGCCGCTGAATCAAAATCAGTTCGATGCGCTGGTCTGTTTCGCCTTCAATATCGGCCTGGAGAACTTCTCGCGTTCTGGCGTTCTGCGCCGGATCAATGAAGGCTCGCTGTTGCAGGCCGCCTGCGCGATGGAGATGTGGCGCAAGGCCGACTTCGAAGGCGAGCGGATCGTCATCGACGCCCTGGTTCGCCGTCGCTCCGCCGAGAAGGCCTTGTTCCTGACCCCGGCCGACGGCGTGTGGATCGCCTCACCCAGCCCGATCCTGCGTCCCAAGGTCGACTACGACGCCAGTTGCGCCGTGCCCAAGCAAACGCCCGCCGCCGTCACCGCAAGGTTCGAGGGCGATCGGGCGGTGGTGGAACGCGAAGACGCCGCGCCCCTGGCCGTGGTGGTTCCCGACGAAGAGGAACCGACCGCCAGCGAACAGGCCGCCGCCGCTGTCGGTGCGCGTCTGGAAGCCATATTGCCTGACGCCCCGGCCGCGCCGATGGCGACGCCGGAGCCCAGGGCTCAGCCCGTCAGCCGCGACGATCTTGGGCTTCCTGAGCCGCCGGTCCCCGCCGCCGCACCGCCTGCTGCGGTCCTCTATGAGGAGCCCGAAGCGCCGGCGGCGCCGACGCCGTTCAAGCTGACCCCGGAAGCCGATTTCTCGATCGCGCCGCCGCCGGTGACCGAGGTCGAGGCGTTTGCGCCGCCGGCTGCCGCCGCCGAGCCTACCCTGTTTGAGACCACCACGCGCACGTCGCCCTCGGTGTTCAACCTGGATGGCTTCTCGACCAGCGAAGATGTGGCGCTCAGCGCCATGGACGTGCCGTTCGCTGAGCCTGAAGCGCCGCGTTTCGGCAATCTCAGCCTTCTGGTCAGCCTGGGCGTGCTGGGTCTGGCGATGTTCGGGGGTGGCGTTCTTTGGATCCTCACCGTGGCCTCGGGCCCGGGCTTCTCGCAGATCAAGATGTTCGGCTACGGCGCCAGCATGGTTGGGGCGATCTGTTTCGTGGTTTCGGCCTATCTCCTGCTGCGCAAGCTGGCCGGCCCGGACGTCGACGACGAAGACTAATCTCCGCCCACGAAGCGGTAAGAGCATGAACGCCCGCAGGTCTCGTTGACCCGCGGGCGTTTGTGCTATGCGGATGGGCATGATGACAAATTCCGCACCCTCGATGGACTTCGCGTTGGGCGAAACAGCCGACGCGATCCGCGACACCACAGCCCGCTTTGCGGCGGACAAGATCGCGCCGATCGCGGCGCACATCGATGAAACCAATACCTTCCCTCGCGAGCTCTGGATCCCGATGGGCGACCTTGGCCTGCATGGCATTACCGTGGAGGAAGAGTTCGGCGGGCTGGGTCTGGGCTATCTGGAACACGTCATCGCGATGGAGGAGATCTCCCGGGCCTCCGCCTCCGTGGGGTTGTCGTACGGCGCGCACTCCAATCTCTGCGTCAACCAGATCCGGCGCTGGGGCAGCCCGGAGCAGAAGCAGCGCTATCTGCCCAAGCTGATCAGCGGCGAGCATGTCGGCTCGCTGGCCATGAGCGAGGCCGGTTCGGGCTCGGACGTGGTTTCGATGAAGCTCCGGGCCGAGTTGAAGGGCGACCGCTATGTGCTGAACGGCACGAAGTTCTGGATCACCAACGCCCCCCATGCCGACACCCTGGTGGTCTATGCCAAGACCAGTGATCGGGGCATCACCGCCTTCCTGATCGAGAAGGGCATGAAGGGCTTCAGCGTCAGCAAGAAGCTGGACAAGATGGGCATGCGCGGGTCCGACACCGCCGAGCTGGTCTTCGAGGACTGCGAGGTTCCCGAAGAGAACGTCATGGGCCCCGTCGGCGGCGGGGTCGGGGTGCTGATGAGCGGGCTGGACTATGAGCGCGCGGTGCTCAGCGCCGGTCCGCTGGGTCTGATGCAGGCCTGCCTGGACGTGGTCTTGCCCTATGTTCGCGAGCGCAAGCAGTTCGGCCAAGCCATTGGCTCGTTCCAGTTGATGCAGGGCAAGGTGGCCGACATGTACGTGGCCCTCAACTCGGCTCGGGCCTATGTCTACGCGGTGGCGCGGGCCTGCGACGCGGGCAAGACCACGCGGTTCGATGCGGCGGGCGCGATCCTGCTGGCTTCCGAGAACGCGGTGAACACCTGCCTTGAGGCCATCCAGGCCCTGGGCGGCGCGGGCTACACCAAGGAGTGGCCGGTCGAGCGCTTCCTGCGCGACGCCAAGCTCTATGACATCGGCGCCGGCACCAACGAAATCCGCCGCTTTCTGATCGGCCGCGAACTGGTCGGCGGCTAGATCTTCACGCCGAGTCTTCAGGCATGAAAAAGGGCCGTTCCGGTTTCCCGGAACGGCCCTCCATCGTCGTAGCCGCGGTGCGCGGGTGACTAGAACCTCAAGCGATTCAACGCCTCTAGGCGGATACCTCGATCTTCAGGCTCCAGGTCACGATGCGCGACCTCGGTTGGAGACAATGAGACACTGGTCACCTCCTTTCAGATGTTGAACAACACAAGGAGAGTATGAGCGCGAATTTGGCGATCAGGGAAGCGCTATTCGCGCGACGGCTTGTCGCAGCGTGTTTGCCTGTTTTCAGGACGCCAGAAGCCGGATTCCCGTCAGAACGACCGCCCAGATCAGCATTGTCGCCGCGATCATCATCGGGCGAGGCAGGTCGAGTCTGTAGGAGGGGGGCGGCAACATATCGGCCGCATCGTCGTGTCGATCAACGACCACCGTAAACTTGGCGGGCCGAGCCATGGGCAAGCGTCCTTCCCTAAAGGCCTCTCTGACGGAAACCTGACTTAACTGTAGGGTGAATCGCAGTTTAATAAAGAGCGTTGTTTCAACGGGCTTCGGCCCGTCAAACGCCAAGTGTGGCGCCGGGGTCGAGGTGAAGTCATGCCGGTTTGGGATCCCGACCTTTATGCGCTGTATCGCACCTACAGAGAGCGGCCTGCGCTCGATCTCCTGACCGCGCTACCGCGGGATTTGGCGCCGCGCGAAATCTGGGATCTGGGCTGCGGGCTGGGCGAACAGGCGGCGCTGCTGGCGGCGCGTCATCCGCAGGCGAAGGTGCACGGCCTTGATTCCAGTCCGGAGATGCTTGAGCGCGCCAGGGGACTGGGCGCGCCCGTGGACTGGATTTTGGGGGAGATCGCCAGCTTCTCGCCGGATCGACCCGTTGATCTGCTGTACACAAACGCCGCTCTGCAATGGGTCGATGATCACCCGGCCCTGTTTCCGGGTCTGGTCGAAGCCCTGGCGCCGCGCGGCGTTCTGGCCTGTCAAATGCCGGTCGTCGCCGACGCGGCCTGGCGCAGGAGTTTGAGCGAAATCGTTGCGACGGGGCCCTGGGCCCGACGACTCGCTGCGGTTGAAGGCGTTCGACCGACCCATGATGCGCGCGACTATTACGACTGGCTGGCGCCGCTCTGTCCCGAGATCGATATCTGGACGACCACCTATCTGCACGCGCTCTACGGCCAGGATCCGATCGTCGACTGGACCATGGGAACCACCCTGCGGCCATTTCTGGAGGCCCTGGAGGATGCGTCGGAGCGGACGGCGTTTCTTGAGGCCTGGCGCGAGCGACTGGCGCGGGACTATCCGCGACGGTCCGACGGCGTGACGCTGTTTCCGTTCAGCCGGATGTTCTTGATCGCGCGGCGGGGCTGAGAGCAGCGCGGGCGCGTTCGGCCAGGCTGGGGCGGCGGCGCAGGTCGGTCACCGGCCGGTCCAGACCATCCAGGGCGATGGCGGCGGCGATCTTGCCGGCGTGAACGGCCGGCGTGAAAGCCCGCCAGTCGCGGATATCGATCTTGTCCAGCTTCGGCGTGATCAGGACGTCGGTCGCCTCGCGGCTTGCGGTCAGATCGCGTCCTGTCGACACCGTGGCGGCCCGCATGAGCAAGGCGACGATCGGCGGCCCCTTGCGCCATTCGCCAGACCAGAACCATCGCCAGAGTGACGGCGGCGGAACGACATCCTCGTCGGTGATGCTGCGGCCGCGCGTGACATCCACCCCGACGATCGGGCCCAGCTGGAAGGCGCGCATGACGTCGGCCGGAAAGTTCTTCATCACGGCCCCGTCCACCAGAACCGCGCCGTCCAGACAAACCGGCGGCAGCACGCCGGGCAGAGAGATCGAAGCGCGCAGGGCGTCATGCAGGGCGCCGCCGCGATGCAGGTGATAGGCGCCGGATGTCAGGTTCGAGGACACGCAGAAGAACGGCAGCCAAAGGTCGTTGATCTGGATGTCGCCAAAATGCTCCTGTAGCCGCGCCTTGACCTTGTCGCCGCGGGTCATGGCCACCATCGGAAAGGCGATGTCGTCCAGCGGGCTGGAGTCGACAAAGGCCTTGCGAATACGGACCTCCATTTCACCGTCGTCCCAGCCCATGGCCAGGCCGGCGGCGACCACGGCGCCCATCGAGGCGCCGCCGACGAAGTCGATCGGAATGCCGCGTTCCCGCATCGCCTCGATCGCGCCGACGTGGGCATAGGCCCGGGCGCCGCCGCCGGACAGGACCAGGCCCACCGATTGGCCGGTCAGCACCCGCGCCAGGCGTTCGATGTCGGCCATGCCGTTCTCGCGCAGATGGAACAGTCGCGCCGCGCGGGTGGCGGTCATCCAGGCGTCAGAACCCTGGGGTTGTTTCAGGTTGGCCGACTGCAGCAGGATCAGGTCCACAAGTCGCTGGGCCTGCAAGGGTCCCGAAGCATAGGAGGGAATAACCGCCGGCGGCGTGCGCTCGCCCCGGCCCATCCGGAACAGGCGATCGACCTGACGCCCTACCACATGCTTCCAACTCGTCTCGTCGGCTTCGGCGACATACAGGATGAAGTCATGGGCGCGTTCAACGTTGGTGAACCACTCCGTGGGCGCCAGCAGGGATTCGCCGCCTTCGACCGTGACCGAGTAGCCCAGGGTCTCCATGCAATGGGCTAGGCGTTCGACGACTGGGCGGATCGCCGGACCCGGTTCCACGGCGATGAATCCGAAGACTGAGGGATCTCCCAGCGCCGCATGGGTCTGGGCCTGGCGTGCGCGCCGGATCATCAACCGCGACAGTTCCAGCATGACCGTCGGATCGCGTTCGGCGGCGGCCAGAAATTGGGCGCGGGGCAGGGAGAGCAACTCGCTGTCGCGCAGGGCGACGACGTTGGCCGAGTGGGGCGTGCCACCGATCATAGCCATCTCACCAGCGGGCTCGCCCGGCCGGATTACGCCCAGAAACTGCGGCTCTTGGCCTTCATCGCGGCGGAAGGCGCCCAGGCGACCGGTATGTAGAAAATACAGATGCTCTGCGTCCTCGCCGGGCGCATAGAGCGTGGCGCCGCCAGGCAGCGAGAACCAGGCGGCCGTTCCATCACGGCGCTCTTGGGCGAAAAGGCGCGCCAGGGCCGAGTCGTCGAAGGGGTGTTGAGTCATTCCCACAGTGGGACGCTAGCGTGAATGCCAAGGCTTGACCACCAGCCCCGGATCGGTCCGATTACCCCTTGCTGGAAGCTGGGTTTGTGGCGGTTTTTCGCAAGTTTTTGCTAGGATGCGGGCGGAAATACCCGTCTTTCAGGTTTGAATGGAAAAGGTTATGCCTCGCCAATGCCGAAGCTGAAATCCGTTATTGATCCCTCCAGCGAGACCTTCGTCCGCAACGCCGTCCGCAATCGCGCCCTCGTCGAGGAATTGCGCGAGAAGGTCGCTCAGGCCGCGCTCGGCGGTTCGGAATCCACCCGTCAGCGCCATGTGGCGCGCGGCAAGCTGTTGCCGCGCGAACGGGTCGAGCGGCTGCTGGATCCGGGTTCGCCGTTCCTGGAGATCGGCCAGTTGGCCGCCTGCGATCTCTATAGTGGCGAAGCGCCGGGCGCGGGCGTGATCACCGGCATTGGCCGGGTTTCAGGTCGCGAGGTGATGATCGTCGCCAATGACGCCACCGTGAAAGGCGGCGCCTATTTCCCGATGACGGTAAAGAAGCACCTGCGAGCCCAGGAAATCGCGGCCCAGAACCGCCTGCCGTGCGTCTATCTGGTCGATAGCGGCGGCGCGAACCTGCCGCATCAGGCCGAGGTCTTCCCAGACCGCGATCACTTTGGCCGCATCTTCTTCAACCAGGCCCGGATGAGCGCGGCGGGCATCGCCCAGATCGCCTGCGTCATGGGCTCGTGCACCGCCGGCGGCGCCTATGTGCCGGCGATGAGTGACGAGACCGTCATCGTTCGCGATCAGGGCACCATTTTTCTGGCCGGTCCGCCGCTGGTGAAGGCCGCCACGGGCGAGATCATCTCCGCCGAGGAACTGGGCGGCGCCGACACCCATGGTCGCCGATCAGGCGTGGTCGATCACGTGGCCAATGACGACGAGCACGCGCTGGAGATCGTCCGGTCGATCGTCGCCAACCTCAACACCACCAAACCCGCCGAACTTGTGGTCACCGACTCCAAGCCCCCGCTGTTCGACGCCGAAGAGCTGTACGGTATCGTGCCGAGCGATGTGCGCGCACCCTATGACGTGCGCGAGGTCATCGCCCGCATCGTCGACGACAGCGCGTTCGATGAGTTCAAGGCGCTGTACGGCACGACCCTGGTCTGTGGCTTCGCCCGCATCTGGGGCATGCCGGTGGCGATCCTGGCCAATAACGGCGTGCTGTTTTCCGAGAGCGCCGTGAAGGGCGCGCACTTCATAGAACTGGCCTGCAAGCGCAAGATTCCCTTGATCTTTTTGCAGAATATCTCGGGCTTCATGGTCGGCGGAAAATACGAGGCCGGCGGCATCGCCAAGGACGGCGCCAAGCTGGTCACGGCGGTCGCCTCGGCCGAGGTGCCCAAGTTCACCGTGCTGATCGGCGGCAGCTTCGGGGCCGGCAACTACGGCATGTGCGGCCGCGCCTACAGCCCGCGCTTTCTGTTCACCTGGCCCAACAGCCGCATCTCGGTGATGGGCGGCGAGCAGGCGGCCAGCGTGCTGGCGACGGTCCACCGCGACGCCGCCTCCTGGAGCGAAGCGGAGGCCGAGGCCTTCAAGGCGCCGATCCGCCAGAAGTACGAGGACGAGGGCAACCCCTACCACGCCACCGCGCGACTGTGGGATGACGGGGTCATTGATCCGGCGCAAACCCGGGATGTCCTGGGTCTGGCCATATCAGCCAGCCTGAACGCCCCGATTCCGGAGACGACGTTCGGCGTCTTCCGGATGTAACCATGCTGACGCCGCCGCATCCTCGTCTGTTGCCCTGGACCGAGGCGCTTTTCCCGGCCTGGGAGGCGCTGAACCAGGATCCGCTGGTCGTCCATTGGCTGGGCGGCGCGATGAGCCGCGCGCAAAGTCGGGAAACTTTCGATCGCGTGGCTTCGGGGCTGACAGACAACGGCTGGGGCGTTTGGGCGGTGTTGGATGAGGTCGGAGAGCCCGTGGGCGCGGCGGGGCTGCATGCCCTGGACGGCGCCCTGGGTTTCGAAGGCGTCGAGGCGATGTGGCGGCTGCGTTCGGACGCCGTGGGGCGGGGGCTAGTGTCCGGCGTCATGCCCTCAATCCTCACGGACGGCTTTGCGCGCTTGCCGATCGGCGAGATATTGGCCTTTACGGCGCGCTCGAACGTTCGATCCCAGGCGGTGATGCGGCGTCTGGATTTTACCCGCGACGAGAACCGAGATTTCGATCATCCGGGCTTGGCTGACGACCATCCGCTACGACCGCATGTGATGTACTGTTGCTCCAGAGTTCAAGAAGGCCAACCCCAATGACCAATCCGATCGCCGACCCGCTCGTCGAAGTTCCCGACACCGAGACCATGAGCCCGCTGGTTCATATGGACAGCACGCCCGAGGGCGCGGTGACCGTGTGGATCAACCGTCCGGAAAAGAAGAACGCCTTCGACGCCGAGACCATCGCCGCCCTGCGTCAGGCTTTCGAAACCCTCCACGGCGCCGAGGGCGTGCGCGTGGTGTTCCTGCGCGGCGTGGGCGGAGGGTTCAGCGCCGGCGCCGACCTGGAATGGATGGCCAGCGCGGTGGACGCCGGTGAGGATGATAATCGGGCGGACGCCCTGGAGCTGGCCCACATGCTCAAGGCCCTGCACGACGTGCCGGCCCTGACCGTGGCCCTGGTCGAGGGCGGCGCGTTCGGCGGCGGCGCCGGTCTGGTCGCCGCCTGCGATCACGCCCTGGCGACGGCCGACGCGACGTTCAGCTTCTCCGAGGTCAAGCTGGGTCTCACCCCGGCGACGATCAGCCCCTATGTCATCGCGGCCCTGGGTCCGCGCACGGCCAAGCTGCTGTTCGCCACCGGCCGGGTGTTCGACGCCGACGCCGCCTGGAGCTACGGCCTGGTCGACGAGGTGTTCGATGATGTCGCCGGTCTTGAAGTGGCTCGGGACGCGCTGATCGAGGAAATGGTCGCCTGCGCGCCTGGCGCGATCGGCGACGCCAAGGCCCTGGTCAACGACTTCGCCAGCGAGAAAATCGATCGCGGCCTGATCGAAGAGACCGCAAAGCGTATCGCGCGCCGCCGTGTGTCCGCTGAAGGCCAAGAAGGCGTGCGCGCTTTCCTCGCGCGTCGTAAACCCGCCTGGTCGATCTAAAGCGATTCACGACACGAATTCAGGGGCCGGGGGCGGTATGACGGGTGAACTCGAAGCGGCGGCGGCGGACTCCATCACGGGAGTCTTCCGGCCCAGAAGGAAGAAGCCTTTCGACAAGCCGGGCCAGCCCTGCGCCAACTGCGGCACGCCGCTGGAGGGCTGGTACTGCCATTCGTGCGGTCAGAACGCCGACACGCATCACCGCTCGATCCTGCACCTGATCTGGGAAGCCATCGAGGGGATGTTCCACCTCGATGGCCGCTTGGCCAAGACCCTGCCCCTTCTGCTGTTCAAGCCCGGTGTGCTGGCCAAGGACTATATGGAAGGCCGGATCGCGCGGCACGTGCCGCCGTTTCGCACCTTCCTGGTGGCCCTGCTGCTGTTCATCTTCGCTGCCGAGCACGCGATCCATAAGATCAAGCACCACCAGGAGATCGAGGCCGAGCACCGCGCCGCCGAGTTGGCCACGCCTGAGGGCCGCGCCAAGGAAGCCGGTATACGGCGCGCCGAGGCGGTCGAAGTGCGCGACGAGTCCTTGAAGGAGGCCGCGAGCGAGCGTGACGAAGCGCTGAAGGATCCCGATCAAGACAAGGCCGAGGTGGCCGCGAGCTATGCCGAGGATGTCCAGAAGATCCGTGACCGCTATGCGGCGAAGCTCGCCAGGGCCGACGCTATCGAAAAGGATCCCAAGGTCGCGCAGGAACTCGGGCACAAGCTGACGGGCAAGGCGGCCGCCGACAAGATCCGCAGCTTGTCATTTGAGGACGGGCCCGACGCCTTGGGAGCCCAGGCCCAGGCCATGGCCGAAGACAGTCCGCACGGCAGACCAGTAACCAAGCCCTCCGTGACCTATTCCGAAACCAAGGCGCACTCCAACACCACCGTCAATTTCCAGAGCTCGGTGGTCAGCGGCAACTGGTTCAAGGAGCGCACGGCCAAGGCCATCGAGAATCCGGACTACTATCTGCTGGTGATGTTCGGCTGGGCCCACCGCCTGGCGGTGCTGCTGCTGCCGATCATCGGCCTGAGCCTGGCGTTTGTTTATCTGAACAAGCGCCAGTACTTCATCTATGACCACCTGCTGGTGGCCACCAACCTGCTGTCGTTCTCGTTCCTGGCAAACGCCTTGGGCCTGATTCTGCCACACGCCGTGCAGGCGGGCTATTTCGGCATCGTGTCGCTGTGGGTGCCGATCAATCTCTTCCAGACCCTGCGCGGCGGTTACGGCTCCAGCATTTTTGGCGCGCTGCTCAAGACCCTCATCGTCTGGATCATGAGCGCCATGGCCTTCGGGATGCTGGTGGTCGGCTTGATGGTTTTCACTCTTTCCCAAATGTAGGCCCAGCCCTTGATCTCCTCCGTTCTCATCGCCAACCGGGGTGAAATCGCCCGCAGGATCATCCGCACCGCCAAGGCGTTGGGCGTGCGGACCATCGCGGTCTATTCCGAGGCCGACGCCGATGCGCCGTTCGTGATGGAAGCCGACGCCGCCATCCTGATCGGCGCGGCCCCGGCCCGGGAGAGCTATCTGGTTCCGGAGAAGATCCTGGCGGCCGCCAGGCAGATGGGAGCGGCCGCCATCCACCCCGGTTACGGCTTCCTGTCGGAAAACGCTGACTTCGCCCAGGCAGTGCTGGACGCAGGTCTGGTCTGGATCGGCCCGCCGCCCTCGGCGATCCGCGCCATGGGTCTGAAGGACGCGGCCAAAAAGCTGATGATCGCGGCCGGCGTACCGACCACCCCGGGCTATCTGGGCGAGGACCAGTCGGTCGAACGCCTGACCCAGGAAGCGGCCGCCATAGGCTACCCCGTGCTGATCAAGGCCGTGGCGGGCGGCGGCGGCAAGGGCATGCGCAGGGTCGACAAGGCGGCGGACTTCGCCGAGGCCATGGCCTCGTGCCGGCGCGAGGCTTCGGCCAGCTTCGGCAATGATTTGGTCTTGCTGGAAAAGTACGTCACCCGTCCGCGCCACATCGAAGTTCAGGTGTTCGGCGACAGCTTGGGCAATGTAGTTCACCTGTTCGAGCGCGACTGTTCGCTGCAGCGTCGCCATCAAAAGGTGATCGAGGAGGCGCCCGCCCCCGGCATGGACGAGGCCACACGTCAGGCCGTCTGCGCCGCCGCCGTCAAGGCGGCCAAGGCCGTGAACTATGTCGGGGCCGGCACGGTGGAGTTCATCGCCGACGCCAGCGAGGGCCTGCGCGCCGATCGCATCTGGTTCATGGAGATGAACACCCGGCTGCAGGTCGAACATCCCGTCACCGAGATGGTCACCGGCCAGGATCTGGTCGAGTGGCAGCTGCGGGTGGCTTCGGGCGAACCCCTGCCGCTGGAGCAGGACGAGATCGAACTGGACGGCTGGGCCATGGAGGCGCGCCTCTATGCCGAGAACCCGGTCACCGGCTTCCTGCCCAGCACCGGCAAGCTGAAGCACTTCCGCCTGCCCGAGGGCGATGTGCGCGTCGACAGCGCGGTGGAGGAGGGCGGCGAGGTCACGGCCTTCTACGACCCGATGATCGCCAAGCTGATCGCCCACGGCGCTGACCGCGAAGACGCCGCCGCCCGTCTGGCCGAGGCCTGCGGCCTGGTCGAGGTGTGGCCGGTCAAAACCAACGCCGCTTTCCTGGCCAAATGCGCCAGCCATCCGGACTTCGTCGAAGGCCGGATCGACACCGGCTTCATCGAAGCGCGGCTGGATGAGCTGGTCGAGCGCACCTTTTCAGACGCCCCGACCCTGGCCGCCATCGGCCAGCGCCTGGAGGCCTTCATGGAGGCCGACCAGCCCAAGGCCGATCCGTTCGCGAGCGCGCCGTCACGGCTGTTGGGCTTCCGCCTGAACGCCCCGCGCGCGGTCATGGACTTGCCGATGCGGGTCGACGGCCAGAAGGTCCCGCTTCGGGTCGCCCTGGTCGGCGCCGGGGCCGAGGACTGGTCGTGGGATATCACGGTCGAGGACGGCCGGGCGCTGGACGATGTCGATGTGCTGCCCGGCGTGCATGGCGAGGAGCCGCTGCGGGTCTTCGAGGGCGGCGACGTGCAGGTCTTCGATTTTATCTACCAGGCCGGCGGCGCCCACACTGCGACGTCGGACGGCGCGATCCTGTCGCCGATGCCGGGCAAGATCGTCTCGGTGGCGGTGGAGGCCGGCCAGGCGGTGGTCAGGGGCCAGACCCTGTTGACCCTCGAGGCCATGAAGATGGAGCACGCCCTGGCCGCGCCGTTCGACGGCGTGGTGTCTGAACTTTCGGCCGTGGCCGGCGGTCAGGTCAGCGAGGGCGTGGTGCTGGCGCGGCTGGAGCCGGCGGCCTGAACCGCCGGCTCCCCGAACGCTAGCGGGCCTTGGACGTCAGGCTCGCAAGTCTCTTCAGCTTGGGTGTGACCAGGGGAATGGTCAACATCGTGCTGCCGACCGCCATCAACAGCAGAACTGTGAAGGTTTCTTGGGTGATGATCTGCTTATCCAGCAGGATATTGGCGAAGATGATCATGATCAGGGCCTTGGTCTGCAACAGCCAGCCGATGATCGAGGCCTCGCCCTTGTTCCATTTGAGAATCTTGCCGGCCAGGTGGACCCCGCCCAGCTTGCCGGCGACCGAGGCCGCCAGCAGCAGGGCCGCGGCGCCAAACACCGCCAGTCCGCCCACGTCCCATTGCGTGCGCAGGCCGGTGCTGAGGAAGAACACCGGCATGATCGCCAGCAGGATGTGATTGCGGAACAGGTCCATCTGCTTGCGGTCAAACCAGCACGAGTCGAGCACCGCGCCCGACAGGAACGCGCCGACCATGAAGTGCAACCCGGCCCAGTCAGCCGCGAAGCCGCAGGCCGCCAGCCAGATCAGCCCGACGTACCAGCGGTCCCTTTCGGGAATGCGGGCCATCAGCTTGCGCAGCAGGAAACTGGCCAGCGCGAAGGCGACCAGGAACCCGGCTTGCCGACCCACCCGGTTCCAGTCCAGCAGGATCAGGGCCAGGACGCCCCAGATGGCCACGTCGTCGAGGCTGGCATAGCGCAGGATCCGCTGGCCCAGCGGCTGGCGCAGGATCTCCAGCTTTTCCATGAACAGCACCAGGATGGGCAGGGCGGTGACCGCGCAGGCCATGCCGATGCCCAGCACCACCTGCCACGGCGCGCCGTCAGGGCCGATCCAGCCCTTGAACTGCAGCATCACCAAGGCCGCGAGGCTGCCGAGGGTCAGGGGAACCAGCAGGGCCAGGCCGGCCGTGACGCCGGTCTCCCGGCGAAACTGCCAGGCCTGTTTCAGGTCAAGCTCGATACCCGCCACCCAGACGAACAGCATCACCGCCCACCAGGCGACGCCATTGAGGGCGCCGATCACCGGTTGGCTGAAGACGAAGGCGTAATAGTCGGGAAAGGCCGCGCCCAGAACCCCCGGACCAAGAATGATGCCGCCGATGATCTGCACGACCACCAGCGGGGCGTAATATTCGGTGCGAAACAGCCGCCATACCAGGTAGGGTGCGGCGAAAATGATCAGCATCGCGATCAGAAAGACTTCAGACGTACTCATCGCCGCGTGCACGATGTTTTCCCCACCCATTTTGCAACTCGAGTAACATGGGCGCCGAAAGCGTGGCAACCGGCATTGGCAACGCTGTCATTGGGTCGGAACGCCAGGCTCTTTCCCCAAGGCGGCGGTCCGGCTAAGGACGGCCCATGGCTCTGCACATCATCAAGCTGGTTGTCGGCTGCGACACGATCGACGACCTGCTGGCCTGGCACACGGCCGGCGAGCCCTGGATCATGCATACCCGCATGACGCCCAAGCGCATCGACGAGGTGCTGGACGGCGGCTCGCTGTATCGGGTGTTCAAAGGGCAGGTTCTGTGTCGCCAGAAGATCCTGGCGATCGACACCGTCGGCGAGGGCGCGGCCAAGCGCTGCGAGGTGACGGTCGATCCGCCGATCATCCGCGTGGTTCCGCAGCCGCGCCGGGCCTTCCAGGGCTGGCGCTATCTGCCGGCCGAAGACGCCCCGGCCGACCTGACCGAAAGCGAGGCGGCCGAGATGCCGCAGGATCTGGCCCGACAGCTGCGCGAACTTGGGGCCTGGTAAGCTAGACGGCCATGTTGTCGATCAGCCGGGTCTTGCCGAGCCAGGCGGCGACCAGGATGCGACCCTGGGCGGCGCCGATCGGACCAGGGCCCAGCTTCGACAGGTCTGACGCCTCGCGCACCTCCAGATAGTCGATCTGACCAAAGCCGGCTGCGCTCAGGGCGGCCTTGCCGGCGGCCTCGGCCTCGTCGATCCGGCCGCCATTTGCCACGGCCCGTGCCGCCGTGCGCAGGGCCTCGGGCAGGGCGACAGCTCGGGCGCGCTCGTCGCTGCTCAGATAGGCGTTGCGCGAGGAGAGAGCCAGACCGTCCTCCGCGCGCGCCGTGGGTGCGGCGATGATCTCCACCGGCAGGTCCAGGTCGCGCACAAGGCGCTGGATGACCTGCAGTTGCTGATAGTCCTTTTCGCCGAACACGGCGTAGTCCGCCTGGCTCTGGATCAGCAGCTTGGCGACCACGGTGGCGACGCCGCTGAAGAACCGGGGCCTGGCCTCGCCTTCCAGAGGGGCGGACACGCCAGAAACCGTGATCGCGGTCGAGAAGCCCGGCGCATACATTTCGTCGACTGAGGGTGCGAACATCAGGTCGCAGCCCACGGAGGCCAGCGCTTCGGCGTCGATGGCCTCGCCGCGCGGATAGGCGTCGAAATCCTCATGCGGCGCGAACTGGGTGGGATTGACGAAGACGCTGGCCACGGTGCGCCGCGCTCTGCCCTGGCCCAGCTTGATCAGGGTCAGGTGTCCGGCGTGCAGCGCGCCCATGGTGGGGATCAGGGCGACGGAGTCTCCGGCGGCTTTCCAGGCGGCGACCTGGGCGCGCAGATCGGCGACGGTGCGGACGATGACGGGGGAAGCTTGGGGCATCGGCGGCCTCTTGTACAAACAGGCGTGGCTTATGGCTGAGCGGCGCGGCGACGTCCACCGCGCCGCCAGGGTGCGGATGATCTTTGCCCCCTGCGACAAAACGGCCTGTGGAACAAAGCGATGACCGCTCGGCGCGGTTATCTCCGTCGTGTTAACTTTTCAGTGACCGTGCGAGTCGCGGTGTGAGATGGAGCGAGCACATGGCTGAAACGCGCGTGATCGTGGTCGGCAACGAGAAGGGCGGGGCGGGTAAGTCCACCATCGCTGTGCACCTCGTTACGGCCCTGCTTTACGGTGGCGCCAAGGTTGCGGTCATTGACCTCGACCTGCGTCAGTGCACCTCCATGCGCTTCTTCGAGAACCGCCGCGCCTGGCTGGAGGGCAAGAAGCTGTCCTTGCCGGAGCCGCTGCAACTTCGCCTGAGCGAGGACGATATCGCTCTGGCCACGGCGTCGGACGCTGAGCAGGTCGAGCACTTCGAGCGGGCCTTCGCCCGGGGTCTTGAAGAGGCAGACTTCGTCCTGATCGACACGCCCGGCGGTGACACCGCCATCTCGCGCCTGGCCCATGGCAGGGCCGACCTGATTGTCACGCCGATGAACGACAGCTTCGTCGACTTCGACATGCTGGGTCACGTCGATCCCGTGACCATGGAGCTGACGACGCCCAGCCTCTATTCGCAGGCCGTCTGGGAAGCCCGCAAGGCGCGGGCCATGAGCGGCCAGCGCCAGGCTCTGGACTGGGTGGTGCTGCGCAACCGCCTGGCCACCACCGAAGCCCGTAACCGCAAGCGCCTGGAAGATCGCCTCACCGCGCTGGCCAAGCGTGTTGGCTTCCGCATGGGCCCGGGTCTGCGCGACCGCGTGATCTATCGCGAACTGTTCCCGTTCGGCCTGACCATCGCCGACCTGTCGCCCCAGGTTCGTCCCGTGCCGGTCTCGCTCCAGCATCTGGCGGCGCGTCAGGAGCTACGCGCCCTGATGCATTCGCTTGGTCTTTCGGCCTATTCCGGGGAAACTCTGCTCGCCGCCCAATAGGGTCCTCTCCGGGACCTTCGGGCGCTTCCGGAAACGCGATGATCTATCTGTTGCTTGGCGCGGCCGTTCTGGCCCTGGTGTTCTGGGGCGGAAAGCGTCCGCTCGTGAAGGGCGAAGGCTGGCGTGTCGGCGCCGGCGTCGTGGCCTTGGCCGCGTTTGCAGGCGCCGCCTACACCACGCTTCGTGGCGGTTGGGGCGCTGGCATTGTCCTGGGCGTCGTGGGCTTATGGAGCGCTTCCGAGGCGCGCCGTCGGGATGGAACGCGCAACGCCGCCACGCCATCCGTCTCTGGACCCAGCATGACTGAGGCGCGCTCGATCCTGGGTGTCGGCCCCGAGGCCACGGCCGACGAGATCCGGTCGGCCCATGCGCGCCTGATTCGCCTGGCTCATCCCGACAAGGGCGGCACGACGGGTTTGGCGGCCCAACTCAATGCGGCGCGTGATCGGCTGCTGAAGCGCTAAAGTATCGTGCGGAAAAGTGGACGCCGATTTTCCGAAAAAACGATGCGAAAACAAAAGCCTAGAGTAAGAAAAAGCCCGGGGCGCCGTACGCCCCGGGCTCGATCCGAACTCTTGAGACGCGCTGCGGTTAGCGCGGCGACAGCACCATGCAGGGCTGGCGCTTGGCGGTGATCGCGGCGCAGGCGCTGCGGGCGGCTTCCGCCGTCAGGCCCTGGAACTGGGCGCGGAAGGCGCCGCCGGCGGCGCCCTCGACCGCGCCTTCGGCGTCGCTCACGAACTTGGCGAAACGGCCGCGAACGATCGACAGTTGTTTGGTGGCCAACCCCTTGGACTTGAAGGCGCCGACCTGCACGGACCACTCGCCCTTGGGCTTCCTGGCCTTGGCCTGGGCGGCTTTGAGGGTGGGCGAGACCTTGACCGGCGCGGGGTTGGGCTTGTCGGTAAGGACGATCTGCAGACCCGCCTGATCGCCATCGCCCTGTTCAATCGACGGGCGCATGATCTGTCCGCTCGGCTCGTCTTCATACAGATTGGCGGCGATGGTGGTGCGGTCGCCATGCGAACGGCGCTTCATCACCTCAAAGCCCGTCAGCAGCAGGTCTTCCATATTGTTGTCGCGCCAGGCGGTCGACGAGCCGCCCAGGACCACGGCGATCAGGCGCCGACCGTCGCGCACGGCCGAGCCGGCGAGGTTGTAGCCCGAGGCATTGGTGTAGCCCGTCTTCAGGCCGTCAAAACCGTCCATGCTGTCGAGCAGACGGTTGTGGCCCCGGACATAGTTGCCGCGGAAGGTGAAGCCCTTGATGCTGAAATAGCTGTAGTACTGCGGGAAGTCGCGCATCGTCGCGCGCGACAGGATGGCCAGATCCCGAGCGGTGCTGATCTGACGGCTGTCGGGCAGACCCGAGGCGTTCACGAACCGGCTGTTGCGCATGCCCAGTTCCTGGCCGCGCAGGGTCATCAGGGCGGCGAATCGCTGCTCGCTGCCGCCCAGCTTTTCGGCCAGGGCGACCGCGACGTCATTGGCGGACTTCACCGTGATGGAGCGGATCGCCTCGTCCACAGACAGGCTGTCACCAGCCGGAAGGCCCAGCTTGGTTGGCGTCTGGGCGGCGGCGCGGGGGGACATGACGACACGGTCGGTCAGCTTCATCCGGCCTTCGCTCAATGCCTCAAAGGCAAGATAGAGCGTCATGACCTTGGTCACCGAGGCAGGGTAGCGGGGGCTGTCAGCCCTTTTGTCGTAAAGGACTTCGCCCGAATTGGCGTCGATCACGATGGCCGCGTATTTGGGCTCGGTCGTGTTCAGTTGCAGATACGGCACCTGGGCCGCCGCGGTACTGGGCGCGATACCGGCGAGAGACGACAGCGCGAGACCGAGGGCGACGAGCAAGGGACGGGCGGATCGAAGCTTGGCGAACATGAATGTGCGTCCGTCATGTTTGAACTGAGCGGTTCCGCACCGCCACACGCGTGATCCTAGCATGACCTGACCCGCCTTTAGCCAAAGTAAACAACCGGTGAGCGATCTTGTCGCGATTGCGGAAAAATCATGCGCGTTGCCCGTCCGCTGCAGCTTGCCCTAGGGTCATGGTGCGCTGCACAAATTTCTTGACTGCTGCACTGCAACATGGCAAATCGACGTTGTCCCAAATGCATGGGGCTGTTCGCGCAGCTTCGCCATGCCCCGCCCATTTCCAGGAGACTCCCCATGGCCGCCGCCGAAACGATGAAGAAGACCGTCGAGCAATTCAGCACCGCCTCGAACCAAGCGTTCAAGGACGGCGTGGAAAAGTCCCTGTCCGCCCTGGCGGAAGCCAACACCCATTCCAAGAAGAACCTTGAGGCCGTCGTGGCTTCGGTGACCGCCGCCACCAAGGGCGCTGAAGCCCTGGGCGCCGAGGCCTTCGCCTATTCGAAGAAGGCCGCCGAAGATCAGGTCGCCGCCGCCAAGTCGCTGGCCGCCGCCAAGAGCGTTCAGGAAGCCATGGAACTGCAGACGACCTGGGCCAAGTCGGCTCTGGAAGCCTATGTCGCTCAGATGAGCAAGGCTTCGGAGATCGTCTCGGCTTCGATCAAGGACTCGATGAAGCCCCTGAACGAACGGGTCAGCGCCGCTGTCGAAAAGTTCCAGGCCGCGCGCTAGGGCGACCGCGAGGTCGGCGCACGGCGCCGGCGTCTACAGCTTGAAGAAAGGCCCAAGCCGGTGACGGCTTGGGCCTTTTTTCTTGTACCCGCCCTTGGCGAGGTTAAGCATTGCGGCTCGTGAACGGAGTGCGTGATGTCCAGGATTGAAGACCGTCTGAACCAGCTTGGCGTGGTGCTGCCCCAGCCCGTGGCGCCAGTCGCCAACTATGTGCCGTTCGTGCGGTCGGGCAACCTCGTCCACATCTCGGGCCAGATCTCTCTGGACGCCGGGGGCGGGATCAAGGGCACGGTCGGCGTGGATGTCGATCTGGAGACCGCTCAAAAGGCGGCGCGTCTGTGCGGGATCAACCTGCTGGCCCAGATGAAGGTGGCCTGCGACGGGGACCTCGATCGGGTGGTGCGGGTGGTCAAGCTGGGCGGCTTTGTCCAGGCGGGGCCCGACTTCATCGACATTCCCAAGGTCATCAACGGGTGTTCGGACCTGATGGTCGATGTGTTGGGCGACAGCGGTCGCCACGCCCGCTCGGCGGTCGGCGTCTATCGGCTGCCGCTGGGCTTTGCGGTCGAGGTCGATGCGGTGGTGGAGATCGCTTGATGCCCAGTCGCGAGCGTCCATCGACTGAGGTGTTTGGCGAGGCCTGGGAGCGTCTGTCCGAGCCCGCCATCGCCCACCGCGGTCTGTGGACGCCCGGCGGCGCTCCGGAAAATTCGCTGGCCGCCTTTCAGGCCGCCTGTTTGCGTGGCTACGCGGTCGAGCTTGATGTGCAGCTTACCGCCGATGGCCATGCGGTGGTCTTCCATGATGAGAGGCTGGAGCGCCTGACCGGCGTCGAAGGCCGCTTGCGCGATCATACCGCCGCCGAGCTCGGCGTGATGACGCTGCTGGGGACGGACGAAACCATCCCGACCCTGGCCGACACTTTGACGATGATTGGCCACCGGGCCATGGTCTATATCGAGCTGAAGACCCCGTTCGGCGAGGTTGGCCCCCTTGAAAAGGTGGTCTCCGAAATCCTGATCGACCACAATGGTCCGATCGCGGTGATCGGTTTCAACCCCTATTCCCACGCCTGGTTCGCCGACCATCATCCGCAGATCCTGCGCGGCCTCAATTCCTATGGCTGGAACGACGACGGCGCCCGAAAGCTGGCGCCGGAGATGCGCAAGTCGCTGGCGGCGCTGGAACAGGTCGAGATTGCCAGGCCCGACTTCCTGTCGCTGGGTCTGGACATGCTGCCTAGCGCGCGCGCGGACCTCTACCGCGACAAGGGCATGCCGGTGGTCGCTTGGACAGTGCGCTCGCCCGAGCAGTGGGACACAGTCAGCGACCATTGCGACAATCTGATCTTCGAGGGTTTCGAGGCGTGATCGGTGTGAAGGCGGCGGTTCGCGTGCATCGCGAGATCGCCGAGATCGGGCGCGAGGCCTGGGACGCTTGCGCCGCGCCGACCGGTGATCCGTTCGTCAGCTATGATTTCCTGTCGATCCTGGAGGAGAGCGGCTGCGTCGGCTCCCGCACAGGCTGGGCCCCGCAGCACCTGTCGGTCGAGGACGAAACGGGTGGCGTGGCCGGGGTCATGCCGCTTTATCTGAAGTCCCACAGCCAGGGCGAATACGTCTTCGACCATGCCTGGGCCGACGCCTATGAGCGGGCAGGGGGGCGTTATTATCCCAAGCTGCAGTGCTCATCACCGTTCTCGCCGGTGACAGGCTCACGCCTGATCGTCCGGCCTGATGTCGATGTGGACGAAGGACGCTCGGCGCTGCTGGGCGGCGCCCTGACCCTGTGCGAGCGCATGGGGGCCTCGTCTCTGCACGTGACCTTCCCGAACGCCGACGAATGGGCCTGGATGGGCGAGCGTGGCTTGCTCCTGCGCCAGGACCAGCAATATCACTGGGAAAACGCCGGCTACGCCACCTTCGACGACTTCCTGGCGGCCCTGTCGTCCAATCGCCGCAAGACCATCCGTCGCGAGCGCCGCGACGCCCAGGACGGGCTGGAGATCGTAGCCCTGACCGGCGATGCGCTGACCGAAGAGCACTGGGACGCCTTCTTCGGCTTCTACATGGACACTGGCAGTCGAAAATGGGGCCGGCCCTATCTGAACCGGTCGTTCTATTCGCTGCTGGGTGAGCGGATGGCCGACAAGGTGATCCTGGTGATGGCGCGCCGTCCGGGCGGGCCGTGGATCGCCGGCGCCCTGAACCTGCTGGGCCGCGACTGCCTGTATGGCCGTCACTGGGGCTGCGCCGAGGACGTGCCGTTCCTGCATTTCGAGCTCTGCTACTATCAGGCCATCGAGCATGCGATCCGGCTGGGCCTGCCGCGCGTCGAGGCCGGGGCCCAGGGGCAGCACAAGATCGCCCGCGGCTACCTGCCCAGCCCGGTCTATTCGGCCCACTGGATCGCCGACCCGATGCTGCGCGAGCCGGTGGCTCGCTATCT
Source organism: Caulobacter sp. FV2ps19 (assembly GCF_058681035.1). Classification (NCBI taxonomy): domain Bacteria; kingdom Pseudomonadati; phylum Pseudomonadota; class Alphaproteobacteria; order Caulobacterales; family Caulobacteraceae; genus Caulobacter; species Caulobacter sp. FV2ps19. The sequence goes on from NZ_CM178729.1 coordinate 2,188,456, forward strand.
GGAACGCGAGCGCGAGGCCGTCGAGAGCGACATGCGGATGCTCAACGACGAATATTCGCCGTTCAAGGAGGAGCGCTAGGCCCGCTCCCAGGCCGCTCCGAGCAGCGACCGGATCTCGTCATCGATCTCGGTCGGGGAGCTCAGGACGAGCTTGGCCTTGAGGCGATCCGACCACCCTTCGTTTCGGGGTTCCTGCAGGCGAGGGGACGCGTCGGGCGTTACGGCCAAACCCAGCACGATCGTTCCGCCTTTGGCCGGCTTTGCGGCGGCGAACTGCACCTTGCGTGACCAGGCGGTGAAGGCCTTTCGCTGGCCGGTGACCAGTCCGTCGAAGTCTGCGACCGCCGTCTCTATCGCTTCGAGGATCGCCGTCGAGGCGGGGTCTATCCACAGGGCGGCGCGCAAGCCGGCGGCGTCGTCCCAGCCCATCTCTGACGGAAAGGCCTGCGCCAGGATCGGCGCCGCGCGGTTCTGGCCGATCCCGTGATGGGTCTTGAGCCACTCGGTGCGGGCGCGGGGTTTGGTTTCCGGGCAGTCCCGGCGGACGATCTCGACCCACTGCGCAAGGGTTTTGCCAGTTTCTCGCTCCAGCCCGGCCTGAACTGATGCGAACCACTTCTTTTGGGCCTCGGTGAGGTGCTCTGGACCGTCAACGGACTTGGTCGCCATGCTTGCGCGCTCCGGCTGGTTTGCTACGACCATCGCCACACTTTCGATGAGAGCATGACGGACGCTGAAGCCGGCGTCCACTTTCAGCTGTCATGCTCTGCAGGAGACGGCCATGAGCCTTAACGGAACCTACGACCCCGACAACATCTTCGCCAAGATCATCCGCGGCGACATGCCGGCGGTGAAGGTGTTTGAGGACGATCAGGTCCTGGCCTTCATGGACGTGTTCCCGCAGTCGCGCGGCCACATGCTGGTGATCTCCAAGACCTCCAAGGCCCGCAACCTGCTCGACGCGGAGGCCAAGACCCTGGGCCGACTGATCGGCGCCACCCAGAAAGCCGCCGCCGCCGTGACGGCGGCCCTGAAGCCCGACGGCGTGATGATCTCGCAGTTCAACGGCGCCCCGGCAGGCCAGACCGTGTTCCACCTGCATTTCCACGTCATCCCCCGCTATGAGGGAGAGGCGCTGGGCCGGCATGGCGAGGGCATGGCCGATGTCGAGGAGCTGAAGGCCCTGGCCGAGAAGATCACGGCGGCGCTGTAGGGATTTGCAACCAAGGCATTCGCGTTAAGGTGGCGTGCGGAGGGGGATTCGCATGCGGCTGCATCCAGTGACCTGGCTGATGATTATGGGCGTGATGCTGAAGCTCGGCGTCCTGGCCATAACGCTCGCGAGCCTCGTAGCCTCGGTCGTCTATCTCGAGACCGACGGCATGCGGTCGGAAGAGGCATCTTTCGTGCTCGGCGCCATTACTGAGCCGATGGCCTGGAATCTTCGTGAGCTCGCTCAAACAACTCTTCTGGTGGGCATGGCCTTCTGGATCGAGGCGCTTGTTCGGGTTTATGGCCGCCTGCAACACCTGAACGCACAGACACTGGGGGAGAAGGCGCATGCCTGATCAGTACGCCGCGCCAGCCGACCGCTCGTCAGCCTTTCTTCGTCGCCTGCATCCCGTGACCCGGCTTATCGTTGCCGCAGGCCTATTGCACCTGTGCGGCGATGTCGTCGGCGGATTGCATGCACTGTGGCTCCAACAGAATGCCATGGCTGTTGCCGACCAAGGTTCGATCGCCCAGCTGTTCTCGAACGGTGCTCACGCCTTGGCCTATACGATCAGCTTCTTTGGAACGGCCGCGACCGTTGAGTACCTCTTCCGCATCTGGCGGGAGGTGGCGCTCATGAGAGAGCGAAAACAATCGCTATGACGGGGCCGCGTTTAGCCGCGCGACGCTGATGAAGGTGGCGCTGCCCTGATCAGGGGAAGAGTTTGATGATGGCGGTGGCCAGACCGACGACGGCCGTCATGGCGCCCACGAGGGCGAAGCCCTGGACGCGGAGCTGATCGTGAAGCTCGGCGCGAATGCGGTGTTCCGATATCGTGATATCGGCCTTCGTCGCCACATCGGCGATGTCTGCCTTGGTCGCCAGGCCGCTGATGTCCGGAAAGTTGGTCGCGTAGCGCATCAACTCGACAATCGCGTCGGCGGCGGGTTCCTCGACGCCCGCATCGCGGAGGCGTTTTGAAGCGCTGAGTGTGTCGAAGGTCGCGGGCATGTAATCAATCTACCCGTTTGCTCCCGTTTTATCTATCGCCTCGCGCGAGCCGGAATCGAAAGAGGCCCGGATCGCTCCGGGCCTCTCGATGGTGCTGGATCTATTCGACCAGCGCCGGTTCGGCGTCGCTCTTGTCCGAGGCCTGGGACTTTCCGGGCTTTTCCGGGGTGCTTTCGATCTCGAAGTCGATCTTGCTGTCCTTGAGGATGATCTTGACGTGGCCGCCGCGAACGAGGCGTCCAAACAGGATGTCATCGGCCAGCGGCTTCTTGATGTGCTCCTGGATGACCCGGCCCAGGGGCCGAGCGCCGTAGAGCTCGTCGAAGCCGTTCTTGGCCAGCCAGTCGGCCGCGTCGTCGGTCAGTTCGATCGTCACGTTCCGGTCGGCCAACTGGGCCTCCATCTGCATGACGAACTTCTGCACGACCTGGCGGATGATCTCCGGCGTCAGCGGCTTGAAGGCCACGACCGCGTCGAGGCGGTTGCGGAATTCCGGCGTGAACAGGCGCTTGAGGGCGGCCTCTTCCTCGCCAACCACCTTGTCGCGACCAAACCCGATCGACTGCCGCTGGGCGTCCGAAGCGCCCGCATTGGTCGTCATGATGAGGATCACGTTGCGGAAATCGACCTTCTTGCCGTTGGAGTCGGTGAGAACCCCGTGGTCCATGACCTGCAGCAGGATGTTGTAGACGTCCTGGTGAGCCTTCTCGATTTCGTCCAGCAGCACCACGGCGTGCGGGTGCTGGTCGACGGCGTCGGTCAGCTGGCCGCCCTGGTCATAGCCGACATAGCCGGGAGGGGCGCCGATCAGGCGGCTCACGGTATGGCGTTCCATGTATTCGGACATGTCGAAGCGGATCATCTCGATGCCAAGCGTCGAGGCCAGCTGCTTGGCGGCTTCGGTCTTGCCAACGCCCGTGGGGCCGCTGAACAGGAACGAGCCGATCGGCTTGTCCGCGTCGCGAAGACCGGCGCGGGCCAGCTTCATGGCCGACGACAACTGATCGATCGCGGGGTCCTGACCGAACACGGCGCGCTTCAGATCCGATTCCAGTTCCTTCAGCGCCTCGGTGTCCGACTTCGAAACCGACTTGGGCGGGATGCGGGCGATCTTGGCCACGACGGCTTCGATCTCCTTGACGCCGAGAACCTTCTTGCGACGGTTCTCGGGCAGCAGCATCTGGCCGGCGCCTGCCTCGTCGATCACGTCGATCGCCTTGTCGGGCAGCTTGCGGTCGGTGATGTACTTGGCCGCCAGCTCGACCGCCACTTTGATGGCCTCGTTGGTGTATTTCAGCTTGTGGAAGTCCTCGTAGTAGCTCTTGAGCCCCTTGAGGATCTTGATGGTGTCTTCCACCGTCGGCTCGTTGACGTCGATCTTCTGGAAGCGCCGGACCAGGGCCCGATCCTTCTCGAAGTGCTGACGGAACTCCTTGTAGGTGGTCGAGCCCATGCAGCGCAGGCTGCCCGAGGCCAGAGCCGGCTTGAGCAGGTTTGAAGCGTCCATCGCCCCGCCGCTGGTGGCGCCGGCGCCGATCACCGTGTGGATCTCGTCGATGAACAGCACCGCATTGGGGTGGTTCTCGAGTTCCTTGACCACCTGCTTGACGCGTTCCTCAAAGTCGCCGCGATAGCGGGTGCCGGCCAGCAGCGCGCCCATGTCGAGCGAGAAGATGGTGGCTTCCGCCAGGACCTCGGGGACCTGATGGGTGATGATCTTGCGGGCCAGGCCCTCGGCGATGGCGGTCTTGCCGACGCCCGGCTCGCCCACCAGCAGGGGGTTGTTCTTGGTGCGACGGCACAGGATCTGGATCGCGCGTTCCACTTCGTTCGCGCGGCCGATCAGCGGGTCGACCTTGCCCTGGCGGGCCTTCTCATTGAGGTTGACGCAATAGGCCTCGAGCGCCTCGCCGCCGGTCTTGGCGTTGGGCTTGTCGGTGTCTTCTTCCGTCGTGCTGCTGTTGGCGCCCTTGACGGCCTTGGGCTCGGAGGCGCCGGCCTTCTTGGCAATGCCATGGGCGATGAAGTTCACCGCGTCATAGCGCGTCATGTCCTGCTCTTGCAGGAAGTAGGCGGCATGGCTTTCGCGTTCCGAGAAGATGGCCACCAGCACATTGGCGCCGGTGACTTCTTCGCGGCCGGAGGACTGGACGTGGATCACCGCGCGCTGGATCACGCGCTGGAAGCCGGCGGTCGGCTTGGCGTCTTCTTCATCGTCGACGACCAGCGAGGCCAGTTCGACGTCGAGATAGTTGGCCAGGCTCTTTTTCAGGGCGACGAGATCGACGTCGCAGGCCCGCATCACCCCGGCGGCGTCATCGTCGTCGGTGAGGGAGAGGAGCAAATGCTCCAGGGTCGCGTATTCGTGCTTTCGCTGATTGGCGTAGGCGACGGCGCGGTGGAGAGATTCTTCGAGGGGGCGAGAAAACGAGGGCAAGGGGGGAGGCTCCTCAGTCTTTTTCCATGGTGCACTGCAGGGGATGCTGATGACGACGCGCCGAGTCTATGACTTGCGCAACCTTCGTTTCAGCAACTTCGTAAGTATAAACGCCGCATACGCCGACGCCGTGCTGGTGCACGAGCAGCATGATACGCGTCGCGTCTTCGCGCGACTTGTTGAAGAAGCGCTCAAGGACGTACACGACAAATTCCATCGGCGTGTAATCGTCGTTGAGAATCAATACTCGATAAAGCGACGGCTTTTGAACCTTCGGCTTCACCTCAGTGACGACCGACGATCCGGAACCGTTATTCTGTCCGCCTTGCTTTCGCTCGGCCATCGACCGTTTTCTCCTGGCGGGTCAAAAGCGCCCGCCTTTCTGGATTAGATATGGAAACGCAGCGGCTTTGGAAGGGCCAGTTGCCTCGGTGCGCCGCTTTAACACAGGGGCGCCCTGCAAAAGGGCTTCACGATTGGGAGAGGGGAGGCCGTACGACGACGGTTTCCTGGGCGAGGATCCAAAATGGGGCGCGGCGATGCAGCGCGCAAGGGGACGGCGTTAACGCGGCGCGTCCGAGCGCTATGAGAGGGGCAGGGTGTATTCCAGATCATACAGGTGCTGGCCGTCGACAATCTCGATCGTCAGCTGTCCGGCGATACCCTTCAGCGCCCCCGCGCCGGAGTCGGGGACGATCTCCACCGTCAGCCTACGGTCGGCGCCGCGCATCAAGCCCTGGTGAACCAGCGCAAAGCTGCCGGCCTTGCCTTGTAGCGTCCCAGTGACGCGTTCGATGGCCACATAGACTGCCGAGCCGGGCGTATCGGTTCCGGCGGTCAGCATCTGGCCCTTGCCTGTCGCCTCCAGGTCGCCATGAAAGGTCTTGTCCAGCGACATCCGGCCCAGGATCGAACCTTCTGCGGTGTCCTGTTCCTGCGGCGCCATCTTCACCTCGAAGGGGCCCTTGGCGTGATGGATCATGGCGGCGGCTCCGGACGACGATGATGGCGGGTTGGTCTGGGTGGCGGCGATTGGCGCCGAGATCAGACTGGTCAGCACAGCGAGCGCGATGAATGGCGTGGACGGCATGCAGGCTCCTTGGATAACGTCGATCCTTGATAGAGCAACGCTACAAGCGAACAACCTTCAGCGGCTTTTGAGGGCGCGTCCCGTCATCACCGCGCCGGCGCCGAACTTGCCGCGCAGGGCGTCGATGGTCTGCTCATTCTTTAGGGTTCGCCGCTCGTCGGCCGCGAAGAAATCGTCGGCCGCGCCCTCGGCGGGGACGAACTCGGTCAGGCCCGCACCGATCAGGCGATAATAGGTTCCGCCGGGCTCGCTCGCGAGAAGCTCGCGCGTCACCTGAAACAGCGTGCGCGCCGTCTGGATCGGCACGGGTAGGGTGCGGCGGCGGGTGTGGATCTTGAAGTCGGGTGTGCGCAGCTTCAGCGTCGCCACCCGCCCGGCGACGCCTTCGGCCCGCGCCTGTTTGGCGACCCGTTCGCACAGGGGCCAGAGTTCGTCCTCCAGATCCTCAGCCTTGAACAGGTCGTCATTGAAGGTGGTTTCGGCGCTGATGGTCTTGCGCACCTGATCGGGATCAACCGACCGCGCGTCCTGGCCTTGGGCCAGGCGGTGCAGACGCAGGCCGCCGGATCCCAGCGTGGCCGCCAGATGCTTGAGATCGGCGGCCGCGATATCGCCGACCGTGCGAAAGCCTTCGGAGGCCAGGGCGCTGACCGTGGCGGGGCCCACCCCCGGCAGGATCGAGACGGGCTTGTCGGCCAGAAAGGTCTGGGCCTCGGCGGCCCCGATCACCGAGAAGCCACGCGGCTTGTCCAGCTCCGAGGCGATTTTGGCCAGAAACTTGTTGGGCGCCAGGCCGATTGAGACCGTCAGCTGGATCTCGGCCTCGATCTCGCGCTGCAGCCGGGTCAGCATCACGGCCGGAGAGGCGCCATGCAAGCGCTCTGTGCCCGACAGGTCGATCCAGGCCTCGTCCAGCGACAGGGGCTGTACCAGCGGCGTCAGGGCGTCCAGCTTGGCCATGATCCGCCGGCTCTCTTCGCGGTACTTGGCGAAGTTGGGCTTGATCACCACGGCGTCCGGACACAGCTTTAGCGCCTTGTACATCGGCATGGCCGAGCGCGCGCCGCTCATGCGGGCGATGTAGCAGGCGGTGGTGACCACGCCCCGTTTGCCGCCGCCGATGATCACCGGCTGGTCGCGGATCGAGGGATCGTCGCGCTTCTCGACCGAGGCATAGAAGGCGTCGCAGTCCAGGTGCGCCATCGACAGCGTGGCCAGCTCCTCATGGAAGATCGTGCGCGGCGAACCACAGGACGGGCAGCGCGAGGCCTTCGCCTCGCCCGTCCAGTCGCAGTCGCGGCAGAGGGCCTTCATCGCTCGTCCCTTTTTAGGAGTCCTGGAGCGGCCAAAGCCAGACCGCGCCCCGGACGCCGGAGCTGTCGCCATGCACGGCCTTGCGCACCGGCGTTTCAAAGGTGTCGGAGAAGACGTGTGGCGCGATCGCGGCCGGCAGCCGCGCGTACAGCGCCTCGACGTTCGACATGCCGCCGCCCAGCACGATGACGTCCGGGTCGAGCAGGTCGCACATCGCCGCCAGGGACCGCGCCAGGCGATCGACATAGCGATCCAGCGCCGCTGCGGCCGCCGCGTCGCCGGCCTCAATGGCCGCCATGACGGCCTGTCCGGTCGGGTGTCCGGCGTCGCGGGCGAAGGCCGGGCCGGCGATCCAGGTCTCGAGACAGCCCCGGCGGCCGCACCAGCAGGCGGGACCGGGATATTCCTCGGGGCGGGGCCAGGGCAGGGGCGTGTGTCCCCATTCGCCGGCGACGCCGTTGCGGCCTTCGATGATCCGTCCATCGACCACGACGCCGCCGCCGCAGCCGGTGCCGACGATGGCGGCGAACACGACACCCTCTCCGGCGCCGGCGCCGTCGGCGGCTTCCGACAAGGCCAGGCAGTTGGCGTCGTTGGTCAGGCGCACGGGACGCTCAAGCGCCCTCGCCAGGTCTTGTTCGAACGGACGGCCGTTCAGATAGACGCTGTTGGCGTTGCGGATCAGGCCGGTGCGCGGCGAGATCGAGCCGGGGACGCCGACGCCCAGCCGCGCCGCCTTGGCGCCGGCCATGCACTCGGCGTCGACCAGAAGTTCGGCGATGACGCTCAGGGCCTCGTCATAATTGCCGGGATTGGGCTTGCGGACGCGGGCGACGAACTGGCCATCGCCATCCAGGGCGGCGACTTCAATCTTGGTGCCGCCGAAATCGACGCCGAAACGGATCATGCGAACAGGCGCGCCTCGATCGCGGTCTGCAGGTGGGGCCAATGGTCGATCCGCGCATGGCGGTCGGGCGCGCTGGGCGCCAGCGGCCGCAGACGTTCGTCGCTGACCATCTGGAAGCGGGTCACCTGCGGGGCGCTGGCCGCGACCGATTCCAGCTGGGGGAGGAGGTCGTCGATAAAGACCGATGAGCCTGACGTCCGCGCGCTCAGTTCCGCCGCCGCAGGTCCCTTGGGGCCGCTGTTGATGATCAGCGGGTAGTCGAAGCCATGAGTCTTCAGCCACTGGGCGCGGGCCAGGCGGCCATGTTCGGGGGCGTTGGTCAGGATAATGACTCCGGAGCGGGTGGACAGGTTGGCCAGGGCGTCAGCGGCGCCCTCGGCGGGCGGCAGGTCATCGGCCCCGTCGCGGAAGAAATCGTCGAACAGGGCCTTGCCTGCGATCAGGTCCAGATGCTCGGTTTCGCCGGGCCGATAGATGTTCTGGAACAGGGCGAAACGGTCAACGCGCAGCTCAAAGCCGTGCCGGCCGATGAAGGCCCCGAACCCGCGCATGAACTGGGCGAGGACCTCATCGACATCGACGATCACCAGCGGCGCGGCGGGATCGATGGCGCAGGCTTCGATGTCGGAGTAACTAGGTTCCATGATCTGCGATTGGCCGGTGTTAACGCGATTAGCGGGGGCTTAAGGATATTCGTGCGATCTGGACACAGAAGGCCGCGCGAATCTCTCAGGCGTCGCCACGGACCGTATGGTCGGGGTCAGGATGACGAAGAAGGTCCTCATCGTGGAGGATAATGAGCTGAACATGAAGCTCTTTCATGATCTGCTCGAAGCCCAGGGTTATGAGACCCTGCAGACCCGCGAGGGTTTGCAGGCGCTATCCATTGCCCGGGATAGTCGCCCTGATCTGATCCTCATGGATATCCAGCTGCCGGAGATCTCGGGGCTCGAGGTCACCAAGTGGCTCAAGGAGGACGAGGATCTGGCGCATATCCCCGTCGTGGCCGTCACGGCCTTCGCCATGAAGGGCGACGAGGAGCGGATCAGGGAGGGCGGCTGCGAAGCCTACATCTCCAAGCCGATCTCGGTGGCCCACTTCCTGGACACCATCAAACGCTTGCTGGACAAGGCTCCGGCATGAGCGCGCGCATCCTCGTCGTCGATGACATCGAGGCCAATGTGCGCCTGCTCGAGGCCAAGCTTTCGGCCGAATATTATCAGGTCTCCACCGCGTCGGACGGGCCCACGGCCCTGGCGATGGCGGCCAGCGACCTGCCCGACATCATCCTGCTGGACGTCATGATGCCCGGCATGGACGGTTTCACCGTCTGCAAGCGCCTGAAGGAAGACGTCGCTACACGCCATATTCCTGTGGTGCTGGTGACCGCTCTGGATGGCCGCGCGGACCGCATCCAGGGGCTGGAGGCGGGGGCTTCGGACTTTCTGACCAAGCCGATCGACGACGTCATGCTGTTCGCCCGCGTGCGGAGCCTGACGCGCCTGAAGCTGGTCATCGACGAACTGCGCCAGCGCGAGGCCTCGGGCCGCCGCATGGGCGTGATCGCCGGCGCCGCCTCGCGGCTCGACGGCCTGGGCGGCCGGGTGCTGATCGTCGACGACAACGAACGCCAGGCCCAGCGCATCGCCGCCGAGCTCAGCGTCGAGCATCGCCCCGTGGTCGAGTCCGATCCGGAAAAGGCGCGGATCAGCGCTGGTGGGCCGGTGGACCTGGTGATCATCAACGCCGCCGCCAAAAGTTTCGATGGCCTGCGCTTCGCGGCCTCCTTGCGCTCCAACGAGCGCACCCGCCATCTGCCCGTTCTGGCCATGGTTGATCCCGACGAGCGTCAGCGGATGGTCAAGGCGCTGGAAATCGGCGTCAACGACATCCTGCCGCGTCCGGTCGATCCGCAGGAGCTGGCGGCCCGGGTCAAGACCCAGATCCAGCGCAAGCGGTACACGGACTATCTGCGCAACAATCTCGACCACAGCCTGGAACTGGCCGTCACCGACCAACTGACCGGCCTGCACAACCGTCGCTACATGACCGGCCAGCTCGACTCCCTGGTCCAGCGCTCGGTGCTGGGCGGCGATCCGGTGGCGGCGCTGCTGATCGACATCGATCACTTCAAGAAGATCAACGACACCTTCGGTCATGACGTCGGCGACGAGGTGCTGCGCGAGTTCGCCGTGCGTCTGGCCTCCAATGTCCGGGCCATCGACCTGCCTTGCCGCTATGGCGGCGAGGAGTTCACGGTGATCATGCCCGACACCCAGCTGGCCGACGCGATGCGCATCGCCGAGCGCATCCGCATGCATGTCGCCGGCTCGCCCTTCCGGGTGGCGCAGGGCAAGGAACTGCTGACGGTGACCATCTCGATCGGCGTCTCGGCCACCCTGGGCGAGACCGACACCCCCGAAGCTCTTCTCAAGCGGGCGGATGAGGGCGTCTATGAAGCCAAGGCTTCTGGCCGCAACGCCGTGGTCGGCCGCGTCGCCTGACGGCTTTTCAAGCCACTGTCGCTTTCCTGACATCGTGGCCGCTTAGGCGGTTGCATGCAGCAATCGATTGGGCAATTTGCATCAATGAAGAAGCTTCTGACTTTCGGCGCCCTGGCTTGCGCCGCCCTCGCGCTCGGCGCGCCCGCCCTGGCCGAGCCCGTCGCCAAGCCTGCCCCCAAGCTGGTCGTGGTCATCTCGGTCGACCAGTTCAGCGCCAATCTGTTCGCCCAGTACCGGTCGCAGTTCACCGGCGGCCTGGCGACCCTGGCGGAGGAGGGGATCGTCTATCCCAACGGCTATCAGTCCCACGCCTTCACCGAGACCTGTCCCGGGCACTCGACCCTGCTGACCGGCAAGCATCCCAACAAGACCGGCATCAGCGCCAACGACTGGTATGATCGGGAGACCGGCAAGTCGGTCTATTGCCTCGGCGATCCCAGCAGCCCCCTGGCTCATGACCCCGACGCGCGTCCGGTCAGCCCACGGAACCTGGTCGCCACCACCTATGGTGACTGGCTGAAGGCCGTTTCCCCGAGCAGCCGGGTGTTTGGCGTTTCGGGCAAGGATCGCGGCGCGATCACCATGTCCGGCCACCATGCCGACGGCGCCTTCTGGTATGTGCCCGGCTATGGCTTCACCACCTTCGTGCCCCCTGGCGACACCGCCGAGGCCCGGCTGAAGCCCGTGGCGGCGTTCAACGCCAGGATCGCCACCGACCTCAAGAAGCACCCGTTCGTGTGGGACTATGACAAGCGCCCGATGGACGCCCTGACCGGCGGTTCGGCCAAGCGCTGCAAGGCCCTGGAGGCCGACTATGTGACCGGCGGCCGCAAGTGGCGCGCCGCCCTGCCGATTCCGGTCGCGCCGGACGCGGCGGGCAAGCTGCGCGACCTGGGCTCCAGCCCCTATATCGACCAGGTCTCGCTGGAACTGGCCGCTCAGCTCCGCGACACCTATGGCCTGGGCGACGGCCCGCAGGTGGATGTTCTGACCGTCAGCCTGTCGGCCACCGACTATATCGGCCACCGCTACGGCACGCGCGGTCCGGAGATGTGCGATCAGATGGCGCGTCTGGATGAGGGGCTCGGCGCGTTCTTGAAGAGCGTCGGCAAGGCCAAGGGCGGCGTGCTGGTGGTGCTGACCGCCGACCACGGCGGCGCCGACATGGCCGAGCGGCTGAACGGCGAGGGCTATGATGTCGAACGGGTGATCGCCAAGCCGTGGCTGGCCAAGTTGAACGCCCAGGTGCGGGCTGATCTGGGTCTGTCCTGGGATCCGCTGATGGCGGACGGCGGCATCGACCAGATCTACGCCGTGGGGCCCGATCGCAAGGCGCCCTCGATCACCGACCGCGCCCGGATCGTCGCCGACGCCCTGGCTCTGATCTCCCGCCTGCCCGAGGTCGCCGGCGCCTTCGACGCCAATACCCTGCTGACCGCGGAAGCGGCCCCGGCCGACGCCTCGCCCGAGGAAATCTCGGTCATGGAGCGCATGCGCCGCAGCGCCTATCCCGGTCGTACGGGTGACATCCTGGTCGCCTTCAAGCCCGACATCGTGCCCTCGACCCCGGGGGCGACCTATGTCTCCGGCCACGGCAGTCCCTGGGACTATGACCGCCGGGTGCCGATCCTGTTCTGGTGGAAGGGCGGCGCGCCGCGCGAACGCATCCTGCCGCTGGACACCGTCGACATCGCCCCGACCATCGCGGCGGTGACCGGCGTCACGCCCCCGGCCGACATCGACGGTCGCTGCCGGCCGCTGGGGTCCGGGCACGACTGCTAGCTCACAGGCCCCCTCCTGACCGCTTCGCGGTCGTCCTCCCCCGGAGGGGGAAGATGCTCCCATCTTCCCCCTCCGGGGGAGGAGCGCCGTAGGCGCGGAGGGGGCGAGTTTCCGAGCCCAGAATCAAAAACGCCCGGCTATCGCTAGCCGGGCGTTTTCGTGTGTCGTGCCAGTCGGGCAGATCTTACTTGATCTTGCCTTCCTTGAATTCGACGTGCTTGCGGATGACCGGATCGTACTTCTTCAGCACCATCTTCTCGGTCTTGGTGCGGGCGTTCTTCTTGGTCACGTAGAAGAAGCCGGTATCCGCCGTGGAGTTCAGGCGGATCTTGATTGAAGCCGGTTTGGCCATGGTCGAATCCCTGCGGTATCGCGCAGGGTTCCCGCGCGCTGGAAATGAGAGGCGCGGAACATACTCATCACCCGGCCAAAGTCAATTGCCGATAGGGCAGCGTGTGTAAGGGAAGTCGACGGCTTTGGCACGGCCACCGACCTGACCCTCGATACGGGCGATCAAGGTCCGCTCATCCACCCGACGATACAGAATACGCTGGGGAAAATCGTGTTGCGGGTTCTCGAACACCGCTGTTTCGTTGACGAAGCCCTTGAAGGTGAAGCTCGTCTCGGCCTGACCCGAGGGGAGGGCGACATACCGGAGTTGGCCGTCGTCGCCTCGATCGATTCTGAGGAATTCATAGTCGCGCGCCACGCCGTCGCGAACGCGGCGGCTGAGCCCCATCATCATTCCGCCGTCGGTGGCGATCCACTGTTCTGTCGTGCGGCCGTTTGCAGCGACCTGTTCCCAGCAACCGGCGAGCATGCCGCTGAGCACCTCTTCGGCCGGAGGGCCGCTCGCTGGCGAGCTGACGAGGACGCCGGCGGCGAGGATCAGGCCGATCATATCCATCTCCGAGACAGCGTGGCTCAGACGTAGGTCAGGTTCCGCGCGCCGTTCAGGAAACGCATGAAGGGGGCCGGTCGTCCAGCGTCGCGTAGCCTCTGGCCGATCTCGCCGACCACGAAGCGGGTGATGTTGGGCAGGTCCAGGGCCAGGGCCTCGTCGAAATCGACCCAGGCGATCTCGTCCAGCTCGCCGCAGTCGGGCTGGCGCTCCAGGCTCAGCAGCGCCTCGGCCGGGGCCATGAAGAATCGGGCGTCGAAACGGCGGGTGCGATAGGGCGGGGTGATGGCGCGGGCCACGAAGGCCAGCGGCGCAAGGTCGGGCAGGGCGCCTTGAGCCAGGAAGGGCCTCCAGGGGCCCGCAGCAGGCCGTGGAGGCGCGGGCTTGGCCATCAGCAGTCCAGTCTCCTCGAAGGTCTCTCGCACCGCCGCCAGCGCCAGGGCGCGGGCCAGGGCGGCCGGGGACGGGTGGCGCGGCTGGTGGGTCAGCCGCGCCGCGGTCTCGGGGCTCAGTTCCGAGGCGGCGGGCGCGCGATAGTCGCCGCGATCGACGCGGCCGCCGGGAAACACCCACTTGTCGGGCATGAAGGCGTGGCCGCCGGCCCGTCGACCCATCAGCAGGCGGGGCTTGGCGGCGTCGGTGCGGACAATGATCAGGGTGGCGGCGTGGCGCGGGCGCAGCACGCCGGTCCCCGGCTCGCGCACGGCGGCGTCGTGGATCGTGTCGAATTTGGCGTCGATCGGCTCATCCATGGGGCAAGCTTAGCCCGTTTGCGTCCTTCGCCAAGCCGACCCTTGCGTCACCTTGACCGCTTGCCGGCCTGCGTCCCAATCTCTGATCCGCGTTCAAGGGGATGAGTCATGTCTGTACGGGTTTCGACGCTGGCGATCATGGCCGGCCTGGCTTTCGGCGCGCCGGCTCTGGCGGCGCCCTCCACGGCCAAGATCGAGGCGGCGGCCAAGGCGGTTCAGCCCAAGGTCATCGCCTGGCGCCGCGACATCCACGAGCATCCCGAACTGGGCAATCAGGAGGTCCGCACCGCCGCGATCATCGCCAAGGAGCTGAGGGCCCTGGGTTTCGAGGTGCGCGAAGGCGTGGGCAAGACCGGCGTGGTCGGGATCCTCAAGGGCGGTAAACCCGGCAAGGTCGTGGCCCTGCGCGCCGACATGGACGCCCTGCCGGTCGCGGAAAAGACCGGCCAGCCGTTCGCCTCCAAGGCCACCGCCACCTGGGAGGGCCGGACGGTCCCGGTGATGCACGCCTGCGGCCATGACACCCACGTGGCCATGCTGCTGGGCGCCGCCACGGTGCTGGCCGGCATGAAGGCTGACATCAAGGGCACGGTGGTGCTGATCTTCCAGCCCGCCGAGGAAGGCCCTCAGGCCGGCGAAGAGGGCGGCGCCAAGCTGATGATCCAGGACGGGGCGCTGGACCAGCCCAAGGTCGACGCGATCTTCGGCCTGCATATCGGCCCGGCCGACGCCCATCTGCTGAACTATCGCGCCGGCGGCTTCTATGCCGGGGCTGATCGCCTGACCATCACCGTCAAGGGCAAGCAGACCCACGGCGCGCGGCCCTGGGCCGGCATCGACATGTCCAGCATCGCCGCCGACATCGTTCAGGCCATCAACCAGATCGCCGCTCGTCAGGTGGATGTGGGTGTGTCGCCCTCGGTGGTCACCATCGCCATGATCAATATGGGCCTGCGCAGCAACATCATCCCCGAAGACCTGAAGATGGAAGGGACGATGCGCACCTTCACGCCCGAGCGGAAGGCCGAGCTGATCGACAAGGTCACCAAGGCCGTCGCCGCCGTCGGCGACCGCTACGGCGCCAAGGCCACGGCGGTGTTCAGCCAGCCCTATCCGGTGACCTACAACAATCCCGAGCTGTCGAGCTTCGTGAAGGCCAGCTTGCTCAAGGCCTCACCCGGCAAGGTGGATGACCAGGGCGCGTTGGTGACGGGGGCTGAGGACTTCTCGCTCTACGCCCTGAAGGTCCCTGGGGTGTTCGTGCAACTGGGCGGACGGCCCAAGGGCGTCCCCGCCGCCGGCGCGCCGGCCAACCACTCACCCTATTTCGATGTCGACGAGGACGTGTTCGAGACCGGCGTGAAGGCCGAGGTGTTCATGGCGTTGGACTATCTGGAGCGGAAGTAGGCCTACGGACTTGCCCCCTCCGCGCCTGCGGCGCTCCTCCCCCGGAGGGGGAGGACGGGCGCGAAGCGGCCCGGAGGGGGCAAGGGGTGTTTGCCGTCCGCTAAAAGACCTGCACCGTCCGCCGCCCCGCGATCATAATTGGGCCCGATTGGCGCCCACATAGGCTTTCGCGAACGACCGCGTCGCGTGTGTGAAGGAACAGATCATGGCGGACTTCTACGCCTTCGCCCTGGCTTTGGCGCTGATCTCGGTCGCGGTGGCGATCCACTTCCAGGCGCTGCGGGCTCTGTCGCGCGGCCAAGACCGGCTGATGGTGTCGGGGCGACTGAAGATTCTGCTGGTGATCTTCGGCCTCATCATCGCCCACGTCTTTGAAGCGGCGGTGTTCGCGGGCGGCTACGCGCTGGGCGAGCACATCCTGCACCTGGGCAGCTTTGTCGGCGCCTCAAGGATCAGCGCCAGCCAACTGTTCTATTTCTCGATGGAGGCCTTCACCACCCAAGGCGTGGGCGATGTCTATCCGGTCGGCCCGCTGCGCCTGATCGCCAGCCTTGAGCCCCTGGCCGGCCTGATCCTGATCGGCTGGTCGGGATCCTTCACTTTCCTGGCGATGCGGCTGGACTGGCGCTTCGCGCCGCAAACCACGGAACCAGACGCGACAGCGCTTCCTTCACCTCCGCCGTCGACACCGCGAAACTGAAGCGCATGAAGCGGTGGCCCTCGACGGGGTCGAAGTCGATCCCCGGGGCCGTCGCGACGCCAGTATCGACCAACAGCTGCTTGCAGAAGGCCATGGAGTTGTCGGTCAGGTGGCCGATATCGGCCCAGATGTAGAAGGCCCCGTCCGGCGGCGCGATCCTCGCCAGGCCCAGGGCGGGCAGGGCATCGAGCAGCAACTGGCGGTTGGCGCGATAGACCTCGACATGGCCTTCCAGCTCGCCTGTGCAGTCCATGGCGACCAGACCGGCGTGCTGGCTCAGCGAGGGGGCGGTGAGGAACAGATTGCCCATATAGGCGCGGGCCCGGTGGACGTGGGCCAGCGGCGACAGCAGCCAGCCCAGCCGCCAGCCGACCATGCTGAAATATTTCGAGAAGCTGTTGACGATCAAGGCCCTGGGCTCGAACTCCAGCATCGAGCGCACCGGTCCGACATAGCTGAGGCCGTGATAGATCTCGTCGCTGACGATGCGGATCCCGCGCGCGCGGCAGACGGCGGCGATGGCGGCCATCTCGTCGTCGGTGATGATGGTGCCGGTCGGATTGGCCGGGCTGGCGACGATGACGCCGGCCGGGGGAGGATCCAGCGCCTCTAGGTGAGCGGCGGTCAGTTGGTAGCGATCCTGCGGTCCGCAGGCGATCTCGACCGGGATCAGGTTCAGCGCCTTCAGCGTATTGCGATAGGCGACATAGCCAGGGCGGGCCAGGGCGACGCGATCGCCGGCCTCGAAGCTGGAGGCCAGGGCCATGACCAGGGCCGGCGACGCGCCGCAGGTCAGGATGATCTGTTCGGGATCGACCGTGACGCCGTGCCGGTCGTCATAGAGCTGGGCGATGCGGGCCTTCAGGGCGGGGCTCTCCCAATAGCCCAGGCCGTCGCTGTCCAGCACCGCGTGAGTTCGCGCTATGGCGGCCTTGGGCGCGCCGGTCGAGGGCTGGCCGAACTCCATGTGGATGACCGAACGCCCTTCGGCCTTCAGCTGGTGGGCCAGGCGGCTGATGGCGATGGCGTGGAACGGGTCGAGGTCGGGGCGCATGGCCTATTCTGTTAGCGGCATTCGCAGCCGCGCCCAAGAGGCGGCGCCTGTGGCGTCGCGCCTCGGCCCATGGCAAGACTTCGGCATGATCTCGACCGTCAAGCTTGCCGTCCTCGCCGTCGCCGTCAGTCTTTCGCTGGGCGGGGCGCCGTCCTTGGCCGGCGAGCGCCTGCCGGTTCACGTCGGAGGCCGTGTCGTGGCCGAGCCTGATGGCGCCCTGCGCTTCGGCTGGCCGGGCGTCTATGTCGAGAGCCGCTTCGAAGGGCCCTCGGTCGAGGTCGCCGTCGACGCCGCGCAGGACCATCTGGCGGTGTCCATCGACGGACAGCGCCGGGCGGAGCTGAGCAAGCCGGGTCCGGCGCGGCTCAGCTTCAGCGGGCTGGGCCCCGGCGCTCATGTGGTTCGCCTGGACAAGCTGACCGAGAGCCAGAGTGGTTCGTCTCGCTTCCTGGGCTTTTTCGCCGGCCCTAAGGCTCATGGCTTGCCCGAGGTCGGTCGCGGTCGGCGTATCGAGTTCATCGGCGACTCCCACACGGTCGGCTATGGCGTGCGCTCGACGGCGCTGGCGTGCACGGAAGCCGAAGTTCACGACCTGACCGACACCAGCCTGGCTTTTGGCCCCGTGCTGGCCCGCCGGCTGGACGCCGACTATCGGATCGTCGCCTTCTCGGGCCGGGGCGTGGTGCGCAACTATGCCGGCATTGTACCGGGCGAGCCCTTGCCGGCCCTCTATGATCGCCTGATCCCGGGCGAGGCGACCCCGCGCGTCGCGGACGGTGACCCGTGGAAGCCGCAGTTGATCGTGGTCGGGCTGGGGACCAACGACTTCTCGACGCCGGTCAAGCCGGGCGAGGCCTGGGCTGATCAGGCGGCTTTGCGGGCGGCCTATCGCGACGGCTATGTCGCCTTCCTCCACGCCGTGGCCGCGCGCCAGCCGCAAGCCCGCTTCCTGCTGATCGCCGGCGACCTGTTCGCCGACGACGTGGCGCAGGTGGCGCGCCAGATCGACGCCGTTGCGCCCGGGCTTGTCACGCCCGTGCGGATCACCGGCATGGCCAAGACCGGCTGCCACGGGCATCCTTCGGTGTCGGATCAGATCCTGATGGCCGACCGGCTGGAAGCGGCGATCAACAGCTTGCCGGACGCGTGGAGCCGCTAAGTATAGCCCGCCTTCCTGGGCCTTGTGCCCAGGACCCATGTTTGAGGCAGGTTGTGATTTCGGCCTCATTCACGGCTGAACAGCCCAGAACACAGACCCAAACTCGCATCGACGGCGCCATGGATCCTGGGCGCAAGGCCCAGGAAGGCTAGTCTTTCTGCCGGTTATTGATAAGCCATAGCCCTGCCGTGACAGCGGGAGCAGCCTACCGCCGCTTGCCGCGCCGCACGCCCTTGGGCAGGCCGCCGCGCGGTTTCACCCCCGCCTGACGCCTCGCCCCCAGGCGGGGCAGCGGGGCCTTCGGGTCGGCCGGCAGGGGCGGGGTCAGCATCTCGAACAGCAGGCCGCCGGTCACCGGGGTGGCCTCGACCAGCTTGACCTCGACCTGCAGGCCCAGCGGCCAGCGCTTGCCGGTGCGATCGCCGACCAGGGCGTGCATGCGTTCGTCGTGGACGAAGAACTCCTGGCCCAAGGTCGAGACCGGGACCAGGCCGTCGGCGCCGGTCTCGTCCAGCTTCACGAACAGACCAAAACGGGTGACGCCGGTGATGCGGCCGTTGAATGTCGCCCCCACCCGGTCGGACAGGAAGGCGGCGATATAGCGGTCGGTGGCGTCGCGCTCGGCGGCCATGGCCCGGCGCTCGGCGAAGGTGATGACCTCGGCGGTGTCCTTGATCTGGCTGATGTCCTGATCGGTCAGGCCGTCCGATCCCAGCCCCAGCGCGCGGATCAGGGCCCGGTGGACGATCAGGTCGGCATAGCGGCGGATCGGGCTGGTGAAGTGGGCGTATTTGGCCAGGTTCAGGCCGAAATGGCCCAGATTGTCCGAGCTGTAATGGGCCTGCATCTGGGTGCGCAGCACCACCTCATTGACGATGGCGGCGTGCGGCCCGTCGCGGGTCTCGTCCAGCAGCTTGTTGAAGCGGTGGGTCTGGGGCGCCTCGCCCTTGCTCCACTTGATCTCCAGGGTCGCCAGGAACTCGGCCAGGTTCTGCACCTTCTCCTGGCTGGGCGTGTCGTGAACGCGATAGATCAGCGGCGTGCGCTTGGCTTCCAGGCTCTCGGCGGCCGAGACATTGGCCTGGATCATCATCTCCTCGATCAGCTTGTGGGCCTCAAGGCTGGGGCGGCGGTTGATCGAGGCGATCTCGCCCTCGCGGGTGATGACGATCTTGCGCTCGTCGCTCTCGATGGCCAGGGGCGAGCGGATCTCGCGGCCCTTGCCCATCAGGCGGAAGGCGGTCCACAGCGGCTTGAGCACCGGGTCCAGCAGCGGGCCGGCCTTGTCGCCGTCCTGGCCGTCGGGCGGGACCACGCCGTCGATCGCGGCCTGGGCCTGCTCATAGGACAGCTTGGCGGCGCTGCGCATCAGGCCGCGCACGAAGCGGTGGCTCTTCTTGCGGCCGTTGGAGTCGAACACCATCCGCACCGCCAGGGTGGCGCGGTTCTCGTTCTCGCGCAGGGAGCACAGGCCGTTGGACAGCACCTCGGGCAGCATCGGCTCCACCCGGTCGGGGAAATAGACGCTGTTGCCCTTCTCGCGGGCTTCCTTGTCCAGGGCCGAGCCGGGGCGGACATAGGCGGCGACGTCGGCGATGGCCACCCAGACGATCCAGCCGTCCGGATTGCCGGCGTCGGGGTCGGGATGGGCATAGACGGCGTCGTCGTGGTCGCGGGCGTCGACCGGGTCGATGGTGATGAACGGCAGGTCGCGCAGATCATCGCGCCCTTCCAGGGTGGGCGGCTTGGCGTTCGCCGCTTCGGCCTCTGCCTCTTCCGAGAAGCCGGTCGGGATGCCGTGGCTGTGGATGGCGATCAGCGAGGCGGCGCGGGGATCGTCCTCCTGGCCCACCACTTCCAGCACCTTGCCCTGTTTGGGACCATAGCGACCGGCGGCCGTGCCGACCTGGGCGATGACCAGATCGCCCTCTTTCAGGTCCTTGGCTTCCTGCTCGTTGAGGATCAGGCTTTCCTTGGACTTGCGGTCCACCGGCTCGACGCGGATCTCGCGGCGATGCTTGCGGATCACGCCCAGGATCTTGTGAGCGCTCTGGCCCAGCTTCTTGATCAGCCGGGCTTCCATCTCGCCGTTTTCGAGGCGCTCGAAGCGCACCAGCAGGCGGTCGCCCATGCCGGGCGCGCCGCCGGCGGCCTCGTTGCGGGCCGGCGACAGCCGCACCAGGGGCGCGTCGTCGCCCGACTTGGTCAGCTTGACGAACATGTCGCCGTCTGTGTCGCGCTCGACCACATCGACCACGCCCACCGGCGGCAGCGACCCGGCCTCGGCGAAGCCCTTGCGGCCCCGCTTGCCCAGGTCGCCCGAGGCTTCCAGCTCGCGCAGCATTTCGCGCAGGGCCCGGCGATCGACGCCCTTGAGCCCAAAGTGGCGGGCGATGTCGGCCTTGCCCGCTTCCCCGGCGCTGCGCAGGAAGGCCAGCAGGGTGTCGCGATCCGGCAAGCCGGCGGGCGGCTTGGAAGCGGCGGGGAATTTCGATGATTTGGGCGAGCGCGGTTTAGCCATGTCCTGCAATAACCCGCGAGCGGGGCGGAAGGCCAAGGGAAACGCTCAAGAACCGCTCTGACCCTGACTTGGCGCCTGTTGGCAGACCGCTTTGGGGGCGATAGGTCTTTGCCTCCGCTCGGCCACCTTTGCGGTCGATTATCGCGCGGCCCCTGGCCTTGCCCGTCGCACAGGAACGATCCATGACCTTGAACGCCCGCGGCCGCGCCGTCCTGCTTTCGCTGCTGCTCTGCGGAGTCGCCGCGCCCGCCCTGGCCCAGACATCCCAGGCGGTCCCGGCCATCCTGGCGACGGCCGAGGCGCGGGACATCCACTCCTACGCCCAGCCGCTGGTGGCGCGGGTCACCCATATCGATCTGGACCTGACCGCCGATTTCGTCGGCCAGAAGATGACCGGCACGGCCGCCCTCGACATCGCCGCCGCGCCGGACGCCAAGCAGGTGGTGCTCGACAGCAAGGGCCTGGTGATCCACGGGATCACCGACGCCAAGGGCCAGGCCTTACCGTGGACCCTGGGCGCGGCCGATCCGATTCTGGGCGCGCCCCTGACCGTCACGCTCAACGGCGCCCGGCGCATTGTCATCGCCTATGACAGCGCGCCCGACGGCGCGGCCCTGCAGTGGCTGGACCCCGCCCAGACGGCCGGCAAGACCAAGCCCTATCTGTTCAGCCAGGGCGAGGCGATCCTCAACCGCAGCTGGATCCCCACCCAGGACAGCCCCGGCATCCGCCAGACCTGGACCGCCCGCATCGTCGCGCCCGCCGGCCTCAAGGCGGTGATGAGCGCCGAGATGCTGACCCCTGACGGCGAAACTTTGACGGGTGAAATGGGCGCCGGCGGCGCTCGCGCCTATCGCTTCAGGATGGACAAGCCCGTCGCCTCCTACCTGATCGCCCTGGCCATCGGCGATCTGGCGTTCCAGCCTCTGGGCCAGCGCACCGGCGTCTATACCGAGCCGTCGGTGATGAAGAAGACCGCCAACGAACTGGTCGATGTCGAGAAGATGGTCGAGGCGGCCGAGGGGCTCTACGGGCCCTATGCCTGGGGCCGTTACGACCTGCTGGTGCTGCCGCCGTCGTTCCCGTTCGGCGGCATGGAGAACCCGCGCCTGACCTTCGCCACCCCGACCATCATCGCAGGCGACCGCTCGCTGGTCAGCCTGGTGGCCCATGAGCTGGCCCACTCGTGGTCGGGCAACCTCGTGAACAACGCCACATGGTCGGACTTCTGGCTGAACGAGGGCTTCACCGACTATTTCGAAAACCGGATCATGGAGAAACTCTACGGCAAGCCGCGCGCCGACATGCTGGCTGATCTGGGCTGGAGCGACCTGCAGGCGGCGATCCAGGACGCCGGCGGCCCGACCGGCGCCGACACCAGGCTGCACTTGGACCTTGCTGGCCGCGATCCCGACGACGGCATGACCGATATCGCCTACCAGAAGGGCGCGACCTTCCTGCGCACCATCGAGAAGGCCGTCGGCCGCGACCGCTGGGACGCCTACCTGAAGGCCTATTTCGCCCGCCACGCCTTCCAGTCGCAGACCACGGCCGGCTTCGTCACCGATCTGCGCGCCAACCTGATCAAGGGCGATCCCAAGCTGGAAGCGGCGATCGGCATCGATCAATGGGTCTATGAGGCGGGTCTGCCGGCCAACGCCGTGCACATCCAGTCGGCCGCCTTCCCGGCGGTGGACGCCCTGGCGGCCGGTTATGCCCAGGGCGGGCCCGCCCCGTCCGCCCAATGGGCGGCCTGGAGCACGCCCGAGCGCACTCGCTTCATCTCGAGCCTGCCGCGTCAGCTGTCGACGGAACGCCTGGCGGCGCTGGACAAGGCCTTCGGCCTGTCGGCCCAGGGCAACAGCGAGATCCGCTTTGTCTGGCTGGAGCTGGCTGTCGCCAATCGCTACGCGCCGGCCGTGCCGTCGCTGGAGGCCTTCCTCACCGAGCAAGGCCGCCGCAAGTTCGTCGCGCCGCTGTTCAAGGACCTGATGGCCCAGGGCGACTGGGGCCAGCCGATCGCCAAGGCGCACTACGCCAAGACCCGACCACTGTACCACGCCGTGACGCGGCAGACGGTGGACGGCATCGTCAAGTAGGGGGGCGATCGACAGTCCGCCCCTCGCCCCTTTTTCATCCGTTGTTCCCGCCCTCGGGGCGGGAATGACGGCGATACAGGTGGGAAGCGTCGTCGAAATCCTGACGTTCGCAGCCGCTAGTACAGGTCCTCGATCCGCACCGGCGCGGCGGGAGCGGCTTCCGGCTTTTTCTCGCTCTGCGCGGGCGCGGCGGGCGGGGCCTCGATCACGGTGGGCGGCGCCTCGGCCTCGGGGGTCTTGACCTCGACGGCCTTGACCTTGGGCTTTTCGGGCGGCGGCGGCACATAGAGCGGGGCCGGGGCGGCGTCGCGGACCGGCACGCCCGAGACTTCCGCCAGGGGGGCGGTCGAGGCGATGGCGTTCGACTTGCTGCCCTTAAGCGCATTGGTCAGGCCCATGGCGAAGCCCAGGACGCTGGCCACGACCAGGCCGGCGACCACGAGATTGAGCGAAAGGGGCCGTTCAAGCGTCGTCATGGGCGCAATCTAAACCCGGACCGTGTTCATGGGTAGGGCTCAGGCCTCCGCCTTGGTCGGCTTCTTGGCTGCCGGTTTCTTGGCGGCGGCCTTCTTGGCGGCGGGTTTCTTGGCCGCAGCCTTCTTGGCCGGCGCGGCGCCGTCCGTCGCGACAGCCTTGGCCTTGGCGGTGGTCTTGGCAGGAGCCTTTTTCGCGGCGGCCTTCTTGGCCGGCTTCTTGCCGCCGCCCTTGGCGACGCGTTCGGCCAGCAGCACCACGGCCTCGTCCAGGGTCAGGGCGGCCGGATCGGCGCCCTTGGGCACATTGGCGTTGGTGTCGCCGTGCTTGATATAGGGCCCAAAGCGGCCCGACAGCACCTTCACCGGCTTGCCGTCCTCGGGGTGGACGCCCAGATCGGCCAAGGCCGCGGCCTGACCGCGTTGCGGACGTCCGCCGCCGGCCCGCTTGTCGGCCAGCAGGGCGACCGCGCGGTTCAGGCCGATGTCGAACACCTCTTCGGGGTTCTCCAGATTGGCGTAGGTGCCTTCGTGCAGCACGAAGGGCCCGAACCGGCCGAGGCCGGCGGTGATCTTCTTGCCGTCGTCGGGGTGCAGGCCCACCTCGCGCGGCAGGGCCAGCAGGCGCAGGGCCTTTTCCAGATCCACGGCGCCGGGCAGCCAGCCCTTGGGCAGGCTGGAGCGTTTGGGCTTGTCGCCGCTATCGACAGCGGCCGGCTCTTCGACATAGGGGCCAAAGCGGCCGTTCTTCAGCCACACGGCGCGACCGGTGGCCGGATTGATGCCCAGCTCCTTGTCGGCGGCCTCGGCCTCGCCTTCGCCTTCGGCGGTGGCCAGCTGGCGGGTGAAGCGGCATTCCGGATAGTTGGAACAGCCGATGAAGGCGCCGAACTTGCCGACCTTCAGCGACAACATGCCCGTGCCGCAGGTGGGGCAGAGACGCGGGTTGGAACCGTCGCCCTTGTCGGGGAAGATGTGCGGGCCAAGCGCGTCGTTCAGAGCGTCCAGCACATTGGTGACGCGCAGTTCTGCGATCTCGCCGACGGCGGCGTGGAATTCCTTCCAGAAGTCGCGCAGGAACTGCTTCCAGTCCAGCTTGCCGTCCGACACCAGGTCCAGCTGTTCCTCGAGGCCGGCGGTGAAGTCGTATTCCACGTAGCGGCGGAAGAACTGCTCCAGGAACGCTGTGACCAGGCGGCCCTTGTCCTCGGGGATGAAGCGGTTCTTCTCCATCTTCACATATTCGCGGTCGCGCAGCACGGTCAGGACCGAGGCGTAGGTCGACGGACGGCCGATCCCCAGCTCTTCCATCTTCTTGACCAGGCTGGCTTCCGAATAGCGCGGGGGCGGTTCGGTGAAGTGCTGGTCGGCGCGGGCGTCGATCACCTTGGCGGCGGCGCCTTCGGTGATCATCGGCAGGCGGGCGCTGTCCTCGTCGCCGTCATCATCGCGGCCTTCTTCGTAGACGGTCAGATAGCCGGGGAAGAGCACGACCTGGCCGGTGGCCCGCAGGCCGGTCTGGCCGTCGTGGCTTTCGATGTCGACCGTGGTGCGCTCGATGCGGGCGCTTTCCATCTGCGAGGCGATCATCCGCTTCCAGATCAGCTCGTACAGGCGGCCCAGATCGGGCTCCAGACGCAGCGAGCCGGGATTGCGGCCCAGGCTGGTCGGCCGGATGGCTTCGTGCGCCTCCTGGGCGTTCTTGGCCTTGACCTTGTAGTAGCGCGGCGTCTCGGGGACGTAGTCCTTGCCATAGACATTGCCGATCACCTCGCGGGCCTCGGCGATCCCTTCAGGACCCACCGCCACGCCGTCGGTTCGCATATAGGTGATCAGGCCGACGGTCTCGCCGCCGATGTCGATGCCTTCATACAGCTTCTGCGCCGCCTGCATGGTGCGCTGGGCCGAGAAGCCCAGTTTGCGCGAGGCTTCCTGCTGCAGGGTCGAGGTGGTGAAGGGCGGGGCGGGCGAGCGCTTGCCCGGCTTCTTCTCGACGGCGGCGATCTTGAACACCGCCTTTTCGACGGCCGCCTTGGCGGCCAGGGCCGAGCCCTCGTTGCCCAGGTCGAACTTGGTGAGGCGCTTGCCCTCGTGCTTGACCAGGCGGGCCAGGAACGGATCGGCGCCGGCCGAGACGTCGGCGTCGACGCTCCAGTATTCCTGGGTCTTGAAGCGCTCGATCTCCATCTCGCGCTCGACGATCAGGCGCAGGCAGACCGATTGCACGCGGCCGGCCGAGCGGCTGCCCGGCAGCTTGCGCCACAGGACCGGCGAGAGGGTGAAGCCGACCAGATAGTCCAGCGCGCGGCGGGCCAGATAGGCCTCGACCAGCTCCATGTCGATGTCGCGCGGATTGGCCATGGCCTCCAGAACCGAGGCCTTGGTGATGGCGTTGAACGTCACGCGCTGGACGGTCATGCCCTTGACCGCCTTCTTCTTCTGAAGGACTTCCAGGATGTGCCAGCTGATCGCTTCCCCTTCGCGGTCGGGGTCGGTGGCCAGGATCAGGCGGTCGGCCCCCTTCATCGCGTCGATGATGTCGGAGACGCGCTTGGACGACTTGGCGTCGATCTCCCAGCTCATCGCGAAGTCGTTGTCGGGCTCCACCGAGCCATCCTTCGACGGCAGGTCACGGATGTGACCGTACGAGGCGAGAACCGTATAGTCGGACCCGAGATACTTGTTGATGGTCTTGGCCTTGGCCGGGCTCTCGACGACGACGACGTTCATTAGGACTCTTGGACCTTGGCAGAAGGATCGCCTCGGAGGCGAGCGGCGGAAAGTGGGGGCGCGATGGGGTGTCTGTCAACGCGGGCTGTTGAAACGGCGTCGTTTCCCGCGATTTGGTAGCCGATTGTTAAGGGGGGGTATGCTTTGTTCCAGGCTCAAGACCTGACTTTTGCCTGGAACCCGCCTTGGATCTGACCGTCAACAGGATCGCGACTGAAGGGTATGTTTCGCCCATCCAGCCCGTGCGCCCGGTGACGTCGAACGCTGAGCGCGCCCAGATCGCCGACCAGCTGAAGCAGGCCATCCGCGCCGCGCCGGCCCAGGGCACGGGTTTGCTGGTCGACCTTTCGATCTAGATCTCGCGCTCAACTGCTCGACAAGCTACCCCATGTTTCCGTCTTCCCGGCGAATGCCGGGATCCAGATCGAGCCCAGAGACTGGGTCGGTTTGGCGCTTTTGAGGGCGCATCATCCCCAAACGCTCAGGATGAATCTGGGCCCCAGCCTTCGCCGGGGAGACGGGTAGGAGTTTGAGTTCTAATTGAGTTTTGACCCTAGATCTCGCGCGTCCCGGACGCGTCGTTCAGCCTTTCAGACCTTCACGCCTGGGGCGTGTTCCGCGCCAGCCAGGCCTCGACGGCGCTGGCGGCTTTCAAGTGATTTGAGCTCGAGAAGGTGGCGAAGGCCTCGCGGGCCAGGGCCGCCGTCTCCTCGGCGTCGCCGCCGAACAGCGACAGGGCGTCGTCGATCAGAACGCCATTGAGCATAGCCCTCATGGCCGCGGCCCTGGCGCGCACCCGCCCGGCGTTGGCGGGCAGGTCGCCCAGACTCCGGGCGCGGTCGAAAGCCTCGATGGCGCCGGCGAAGTCGCCCGTCAGATAGCGAACCTGGCCCAGACAGACCAGCCAGACCGGCTCGGCCCGCCGGGACTCCGCGGCGCTCTGCAGGGACGGGAGGGCTTCAGCATATCGCCCCGCGGCCATCAGGGTCAGGCCCAGGCCAAACTGCGCTTCGGCGTGATCCGGGTCCGCGTCCAGCACGGCGCGGAAGCCGGCCTCGGCCTCCTGGCGGAGGC
This sequence comes from Caulobacter sp. FV2ps19, assembly GCF_058681035.1. Lineage (NCBI taxonomy): Bacteria > Pseudomonadati > Pseudomonadota > Alphaproteobacteria > Caulobacterales > Caulobacteraceae > Caulobacter > Caulobacter sp. FV2ps19. The sequence continues at coordinate 2,215,584 of NZ_CM178729.1, forward strand.
CCGCGCCGCTGGCCTCGACCGCGCGATCGAACAGGTCGGTGACGGAGGACTGGTCCAATGCGGTGATCCTTGAGAGCGGCGATGCAGACTACACCGTCTGATTGAGATTCGTCAGGCTGGGCCTGAGCCTGTCGCCACCATCCCGCCGGTCAGAAACTCCGCCCGGTCGGCCAGGGCCAGTTCGACCAGGGCCGCCATCACCGCCGAGGTCGGGGCGCCCGTCGCCCGGACCAGCTCGTCGCGCGATACGGCCGTGGGCGAGAGCAGGGCGGCGAGACGCTCGCGCAGGGCGTCCAGATCGAGCTCGGCGTCCGGCTCGCCCTGGTAGTCGCGTTCGCGCTCGCGCAGATGGCTCTGGCCCGACAGCGAGCGCAGGACGTCCTCGGCCCCTTCGCACAGGATCGCGCCCTGGCGGATCAGGTCGTTGGTTCCCCGGGCGCGGGGGTCCAGCGGCGAACCAGGCACGGCGAAGACGTCGCGGCCCTGTTCGGCGGCCAGGCGGGCGGTGATCAGCGAGCCGGATTTCAGCTCGGCCTCGACCACCACCACCCCCAGCGACAGGCCCGAGATGATGCGGTTGCGGCGCGGGAAGTCCTTGGCCTGGGCCCGGCGGTCGGGGGCGCTTTCGCTGACCACGCAGCCCTCGGCGGCGAGGCGGGCGTGCAGCGTGTGATGCTCGGGCGGATAGATGTCGCCGACCCCGCCGCCCAGCACGGCGATCGAGCCGGTGCGCAGGCTCCCCTCATGGGCCGCGCCATCGACGCCGCGCGCCATGCCGCTGACGATCACATGGCCGGCTTCGCCCAGTTCGACGGCCAACTGGCGCGCGAAGCGCTGGCCGGCGGCCGAGGCGATGCGCGCGCCGACGATGGCGATGCAGGGCTGGGGCAAGAGCTCGGCGCGGCCCAGGGCCCACAGCACCGGCGGCGGCGGATCCAGAGCCGCCAGACGGGCCGGGAAGTCGGGTTCGCAGCCGCAGATCAAGCGTGCGCCCAGGGCCGCGCCGGCCTCCAGCTCGCGCTCGATCGTCTCGCGCAGGGGGAGGTTCAGGGGCGTGGCGCGGCCGCCGCGGCGCGACAGGTCGGGCAGGGCGGACAGCGCGCGTTCGGGCGTGCCGAAGCGGGCCAGCAGATGGTCGAAGGCGACGGGGCCGACCGTCTCGGTGCGCGCCAGCCTTAGCCAGGCCAGGCGCTGAAGGTCCGAGAGGCGACCCAAAGTCATGCGAAAAAAGGGGTCACGCGGCCGGCGGCGGCGTCTCCACCGTCTTCTTCTGGCCGATCCGGGGCTCTTCGCCCTTCAGCAGGCGGGCGATGTTCTCGCGGTGGCGGATGAAGATCAGCACCGCCATGAACAGGGCCAGGCTGAGCATCGGATAGGGCTGGTCGGTGGCCAGCACGAACGGGCCGGCCAGGGCGGCGGCGGTCAGGGCGGCCAGCGAGCTGATGCGGAACAGGGCCGCCATGGCCAGCCAGGTGATCGCCGCCAGCACGCCCACCGGCCAGCAGGCGGCCAGCAGCACGCCGTAGAAGGTGGCCACGCCCTTGCCGCCCTTGAACTTCAGCCAGATGGGGAACAGGTGGCCCAGGAACGCGGCCCCGCCGGCCAGGGCGACGATGGCGGCGCTGTCGTGGGTCAGCCAGCGGGCCAGCAGCACGGCCAGGGCGCCCTTGCCGGCGTCGCCGATCAGGGTGATGGCCGCCAGGTCCTTGCGCCCCGAGCGCAGCACATTGGTCGCGCCGATATTGCCCGAGCCGATCTGGCGGATGTCGCCCGCGCCGCCCAGCCGCGTGGCGATCAGGCCAAACGGGATCGAGCCGAGGAGATAGCCTCCGACGACCGTGATCGCGAGTGTGAGATAGACGGCTTGGGCGAGATCTTGCACAGTTCGACTCTAAGGCGAGTTGCGCGCGATTTCAATCGCTGCGCAAGGATTGCGAGTGGGCATGGTGTAGCAGCAGAGTCGGGCGAGGGGCAAAATCTCGATCGCGCCCCGCCGAGGAGACGTTCTCGGACTCCTCACGCCGACGCTACGCGCCGCCGGATCAGTCGGCTGGTCAGGATGGCGGCGACCAGGGCGCCGGCCCCGCCATAGGCGGCCCCGGTGATCGCCGTCTCGATCGAAAGGCCCCAGGGCAGGCAGAACAGCGCTGAGGTCGCGCCGCCCACCATCGCGCAGATCAGCCTGAAGCGAAAACGGGTCCCGCCGCGGCGGGCGATCGACGCGGCCAGACCCGTCAGGCCGGCCGGCATCAGGCCGTAGGCCCAGCTGAAGACCAGCATGACCGGGTTGGCGAGCACGCCAGGCAGGCCGAGGTCATAGCGCGCCGAAGGGGCCATCGCGCTGAGCGTGGCCACGGCGAGCACGGCCAGGGTGCTGACACTCGACGCGATCAGGGCGAAGACCAGGGCATAGGCCCAGGCGGAGGACGATCGAGATCCGGCCATTTCACCCCTGCGGTGATCGGTTTGCCTACCCTTCGGCGTGGTGAACGATGCGCCCATCCACCAGCGTCATCAAGACCTGACCCTGCAGCCGTCGTCCGTCGAACGGCGAGTTCTTGGACTTTGACAGCAGCTTGGCGGCGTCGACAATGATCGGGGCGTCGATGTCGCACAGCACCAGATCGGCGGGGGCCCCCGGCGCGATCCGTCCGCCGCGCAGGCCCAGCAGCTCGGCCGGGGCCAGGGTCACCGCGCGGATCAGGTCGACCAGCGGCAGCCGCTCGTCGTGATAGAGGTTCAGCAGGGCCGGCAGCAGGGTCTCCAGACCCACGGCGCCGGGCGCGGCCTCATCGAACGGCAGACGCTTGTCCTCGGCGGGCGCCGGGGCGTGGGCCGAGACGACGATGTCGATCAGCCCTGACGCCAGGGCCTCGATCAGGGCCTGGCGGTCGTCCTCGCCGCGCAGGGGCGGTGAGAGCTTGGCGAAGGTGCGATAGTCGCCGACGTCCAGTTCATTGAACGACAGGTGGTTGATCGACACGCTGGCGTGCAGGCGCAGCCCCTTGGCCTTGCCCCGCGCCAGGGTCTCCAGGGCGCCGGCGCTGGTGATCTGGTCGACCAGCAGGCGGCCGCCGGAGGCTTCCAGCAGGGCGATGTCGCGTTCCAGCATGATCCGCTCGGCCATCGGCGAGATCGAGGGCAGGCCCATGCGGCCGGCGAACTCGCCGCCGATCGCCGCGCCGCCCTGGGCCAGCCACAGATCCATCGGCCGATGAGCCAGAAGGGTGTCGAAGCCCTTGGCGTAGGTCAGGATGCGCTGGAAGACCTTGCTGTCGACGATCGGGTGGTCGGCGTCGGTGATATAGACGCAGCCCGCTTCACGCATCAGGCCGATCTCGGCCATCCGCTCGCCCTTCAGGCCCTTGGTCGCCGCGCCGGCGCACAGGATGCGGGCGCTGTCGATGTCGCGGGCGCGGCGCAGAATGAAGTCCACCACGCTGGGATCATCGACGGCCGGATCGGTGTCGGGCTGGACGACGATCGAGGTCACGCCGCCAGCCGCGGCGGCGCGGGCGGCCGAGGCCAGGGTTTCCTTGGTTTCGGCGCCGGGCTCGCCGGTCTTGACGCGCAGGTCGATCAGGCCCGGCGCCAGCATCGCGCCGCCGCAGTCGACGATGCGGACGCCCTTGCCCAGCTTGCCGAACGCGCGACCCTTGGCCACGTCGGCGATGACGCCTTCGGAAACGATGACGCCGCCGGGACCGTCATAGCCGCTTTCAGGGTCAACGAGGCGGGCGTTGGTGAAGGCTATGGGCTGGGGAGCGTTCATGATCGAAACTCGGGCTTGCGCCGTGCGTCCTTCGAGGCCCGCCCCTTAGGCAAAGAGGGGGCGGGCGCCTCAGGAAGAGGAATTGTGTTGCTGAAAACCTCATCCTGAGGTGCGAACCGCAGGTGAGCCTCGAAGGACGCAGGGCGGTTCATCGCCCCGCCTCCCCGATCCGCGCGGCCAGGCTGGTCAGCACCGCCATCCGGGCGGCGACGCCCATTTCGACCTGGTCCTGGATCAGGCTGATCTCGGGATCGTCGGCGACGTCGGAATCAATCTCGACACCCCGGTTCATCGGCCCCGGGTGCATGACCCTGGCCCCCGGCGCGGCGCGGGACAGCTTTTCGCGATCCAGGCCGTAGAAGCGGAAATATTCGCGGGTCGAGGGCACGAAGGCGCCCTGCATCCGTTCCAGCTGCAGGCGCAGCATCATCACCACATCGGCCCCGGCCAGGCCCGATTTCATGTCGTTGTGGACGGTGACGCCCCAGCGCTCGGCCTGGGCCGGGATCAGGGTGGCGGGGCCCACCAGCCGCACGCTGGCCCCCAGGGTATGCAGCAGGGCGACGTTCGAGCGCGCCACGCGGCTGTGCAGCACGTCGCCGCAGATGGCCACGGTCAGGCCCGAGACCCGACCAAAGGCGCGGCGGATCGACAGGGCGTCCAAGACCGCCTGGGTGGGATGCTCATGCTGGCCGTCGCCGGCGTTGATCACGTGGCCGCTGACCTTCTGGCTCAGCAAGCTGGCCGCGCCCGACGAGGCGTGGCGCACCACCAGAAGGTCGGGGCGCATGGCGTTGAGGGTCACGGCGGTGTCGATCAGGGTCTCGCCCTTGGTGATCGACGAGGTGCGCGGGCTCATATTGACCACGTCGGCGCCCAGGCGCTTGCCGGCGATCTCGAAGCTGGACTGGGTGCGGGTGCTGTTCTCGAAGAACAGGTTCATCAAGGTGCGACCCTTGAGGATGTCCAGCGACTTGGAGGTCTGGCGGTTGAAGGCCACGAAGGCCTCGGCCAGGTCCAGCAGGTCGGCCGCCTGGGGCGCATTCAGGTCGCCGGCGGACAGGAAATGGCGTTTGGGGAACGCAAAGGCGCGCTTGCGGATCGCGTCGAGCGCGACGCGGGCGGGATCATGGGCGGTGGCCGTCATGAAACGGTGTCATAGGCGGCTTTGCCGGGGGAGGGAAGGCCGGCGGGTGCGCTGGATGGGGATAGTTGGCCGACGCCGCAGGCCCCCTACGGCCCGCTGTCGCGGTCGTCTTCCCCCTGGAAGGGGAAGATGAGATCCGCGCCCTTCATCTTCCCCCTCCGGGGGAAGACGACCGCTACAGCGGTCCGTAGGGGGCAAGGGCGGGGATAGAGCGCAGTTTATCCCCGTCCAATTCCACAAAAACCTAATCCTTATCAACGCTCTGCAAATAAAACGATCTCCCCAATCAGACGCGTTCAGACCTGCCGTATTCTAAACCCACCTCGTCGCACGGGAAGGGCGCAAGGCCAGCGACCATTGCGGCGGCGGGGGGCGATCGAGCGGGAGTCGAAGGCGGCGCGGGGCGGGTTGCTCCGATGCTGGAAAGTGGAGGTCTCAGAAGGAGGCCTTCGTCGCCGGGTCACATGAAACAGTGGGCGAGGATCTTAAACTTGCCCGCCGGGGACCTTCACGCTGGAAGGCCCGACCGCCCGAAGGTTAATGCGGCGCCGGACGACTGGAGACCGGCGGCGGTCCATAAGGATGCGCCGGCCAAGGCCCAGGGACAGGGATGACCGTGCGGGGTGGAGGGCTGAGAAGGCCCAAGCTGCCCGGCCTGAGGGAAAACGATCGCGCGGAGCGTCTGGCTTCGTCGAAACGGTATTTTGTCTAACTCATCCGGACGTCGTCCGGACGCTCCGCAGCCCTTTCCATCCCTTCAGCGAGAGATCGCGTGAGGCCGATGACACTTGCCCCCTACGGACCGCTGTCGCGATCGTCTTCCCCCTCCGGGGGCGGAGCGCGCAGCGCGGAGGGGGGCAGTGGACGGGGACAGACCCCGGCCGAGGGAACCCGTGATGACGAACCGCCTAAACCTTCCCCGCCGCCTCGCGCATCCCCCGCATGCGCTCCAGCGCGCCCTGCAGGATCCAGCCGGCGGCCATCTTGTCGACGACCTCGGCGCGGCGCTTGCGGTTGACGTCGTGCTCCTCGATCAGCACCCGGGTGACCGCGGCGGTCGACAGCCGCTCGTCCCAGAAGGTGATCGGCACGTGCGGCTGCAGGCGCAGCAGGTTGCGACCCAGGGCCCGGTTGGACTGGCAGCGGACGCCTTCGGTGCCGTCCATGTTCATCGGCAGGCCGATGACGATGCCGGCCGCCTTGCGGCTGCCCATCAGCTGGAACAGGGTGGCGGCGTCCTCGCTGAACTTGGTCTTGCGGATCAGGGCCAGGGGGCTGGCGACCGTCAGGGTGACGTCGGACACGGCCACGCCGATGGTCTTCTCGCCCGGATCCAGCCCGACGATCGGCAGGTAGTCGGGGATGGCGGCGGCGAATTCTTCGATGTCGAGTACAGGCATTGCCCCTCTTATCACGGGGAACGACTTGTCAAAGCGCCCCTCTGACGGCTAACCCACGCGCTTGGAATTCAGGAGGCCCCCATGGCCATTGACGTCGCCACAGTGCGCAAGGTCGCGCGGCTCGCGCGGATCGCGGAACCCGAGGAACGCCTGGAAGGGCTGGCCCAGGAACTCAACGGCATCATGACGTGGATCGAGCAGCTGGCCGAGGTGAACACCGACGGCGTCGAACCGCTGACCAGCGTGGTCGGCGCCGGCGCGCCGCTGCGCGAGGATGTGGTCACCATGGGCGGTGACGCCGGGATGATCACCTTCAACGCGCCCAAGTCTGTCGACGGCTTCTTCGTCGTGCCCAAGGTGGTCGAATAATGAGTGCGCTCACGTCCCTGACCCTGAAGGGCGCCCTCGACGGCCTCAACGCCGGCGACTTCACTTCGGTGGAGCTGACCACGGCCCATATCGAGGCGATCGAGGCCGCGCGGCCGCTGAACGCCTTCGTCCTGGAGACGCCCGAGCACGCCCTGTCGATGGCCGCCGCTTCGGACGCCCGCCGGGCGCTGGACCTGCGGGGGCCGCTGGACGGCGCGCCGCTGGGTGTGAAGGACCTGTTCTGCACCAAGGACATCCGCACCACGGCCTGCTCGAACATCCTGGGCAACTTCATTCCGCAGTACGAATCCACCGTCACCAGCCAGCTGTGGCGTGACGGGGCGGTGATGCTGGGCAAGCTGAACCTGGATCAGTTCGCCATGGGCTCGTCCAACGAGACCAGCGCCTTTGGCCCGGTGACCAATCCCTGGCGCTCGTCGGCCAGCAACAAGCCCCTGACCCCCGGCGGTTCGTCGGGCGGCAGCGCCGCGGCCGTGGCCGCCGACCTGTGCCTGGGGGCGACCGCCACCGACACCGGCGGCTCGATCCGCCAGCCTGCCGCCTTCACCGGCACGGTCGGCATCAAGCCCACCTATGGTCGCTGCTCGCGCTGGGGCGTCGTGGCCTTCGCCAGCTCGCTGGACCAGGCCGGACCGATCGCCAAGACGGTCGAGGACGCCGCCATCCTGCTGACCTCGATGTGCGGTCACGACCCCAAGGATTCGACCAGCCTCGACGTCGAAGTGCCCGACTTCAGCCTGTATGTCGGCAAGTCGATCAAGGGTCTGCGGATCGGCATTCCCAAGGAATACCGCGTCGACAACATGCCCGCCGAGATCGAGAAGCTGTGGGCCGACGGCATTGAATGGTTGAAAGAAGCTGGGTGCGAGATCGTCGAGATCAGCCTGCCGCACACCAAATACGCCCTGCCGGCCTATTACATCGTCGCCCCGGCCGAGGCCTCCTCGAACCTGGCCCGCTATGACGGCATGCGCTACGGCCATCGGGCGCAGGGCGCCAACCTGACCGAGATCTACGAAAACACCCGGGCCGAAGGCTTCGGCGACGAGGTCAAGCGCCGGATCATGATCGGCACCTATGTGCTCTCGGCCGGCTATTACGACGCCTACTATCTGAAGGCCCTGAAGGTGCGCCGCCGCATCGCCGAGGACTTCGACAAGGCCTGGGAGCGCTGCGACGCCATCCTGACCCCGACCGCGCCGTCGGCGGCGTTCGGGCTGGGCGAGAACAGCAACGACCCGATCGCCATGTATCTGAACGACGTCTTCACGGTGACGACCAACCTGGCGGGCCTGCCAGGTCTGTCGCTGCCGGCGGGTCTTGACGCCAACGGCCTGCCGCTGGGCCTGCAGATCATCGGCAAGCCTCTGGACGAGGGGACGGTGTTCTCGGTGGCAGGGGCCATGGAAAAGGCGGCCGGCTTTACCGCCAAGGCCGCCCGCTGGTGGTGAAATAGAAAGGGCGGCTCCGCGAGGAGCCGCCCTTTTTCGCTATTGGGGTTCAGCTGGCGACATCGCCGCCGGTGCTGCTGGCGTGGCGATGGGGGCCGGAATCATCAGGGGAGGCGGCTCGGGGATGGACACGGCCGGGGCGGTCGGGGCCGCAACCGTGGCGCTCACGTCCGACGCGGCGGTGGTCGCGTCAGGCGCCGTGACGGCTTTCGGCGCGGCCGCTTTGCGAGCGACGGCTACCCGTGTCGCGGGTTGAGTGGGCGCGACGGCGGGCGTGGGCGGAAAAGTATCGTTCACGGCGATCTGGCTCGGAGCGGGCGCCGCCTCGGCCGGCGCCAAGGGCGGGGTTAGTGGCGCTGTATCGGTGATCGCCATCTGGGCCTGGGGCGCCGCGGCTTGAGACGGCGAGGTCGCGCTGGGCATCATTGTCCAGGCCAGAGCCCCGGCGGCGAACAGCACGATCGGCGCGCCGATCAGCAAAGGCAGGTTGCTCGACGAGCGCCGGCTGGACGGGCGGGCATAGATCGGAGCGGCGGCGAACAGGGCGGACGCATCGGAAGTCGCCGTAACGCGCGGTTCAGGGGCGTCGAAATTCAGAACTTGATTGTAGGCGGGCATGTTGTGCTCCTCAATTCTAGTCTCGAGGAGGTAACCATCGTGTGATGCGCTAGTTCCGCTGAACACACAACGACACATATTTCAACAAGAAGGCGCCTTATTTGCTTTGGCTGCTGGTGGGGACCTGTGATGGATAAATTAGACTGTCCTTGGCGCGCAAGGTCTTGCAGGCTCGAACCGCCGGCCCGGTGTTCGCCTCCCGAAGAAAAGGCCCGCGACGCCCGCCGCCTAAGGCTTTTCCGCCAGGGGGCGGGCGGTGTAAGAGAAGCGCATGACGCAAGATTCCAAAACCATCCAAGGTCGCACCGGCCCGTGGGAAATCGTTCTAGGCTTGGAGATCCACGCCCAGGTCGCCAGCACGTCCAAGCTGTTCTCCGGCGCCGCCGTGGGCTTTGGCGCGGGGCCTAATGAGCAGGTCAGTCTGGTGGACGCGGCCATGCCCGGCATGCTTCCGGTGCTGAACGGCTTCTGCGTCGAGCAGGCGGTCAAGACGGGTCTGGGTCTGAAGGCCAAGATCAATCTGAAGAGCCGTTTCGACCGCAAGAACTACTTCTATCCCGATCTGCCGCAGGGCTATCAGATCAGCCAGTTCGACCAGCCGATCGTCGGCGAGGGGGTCGTCACCGTTGAGCGCGATGACGGCACGAGCTTCGACGTCGGCGTCGAGCGCCTGCACCTGGAGCAGGACGCCGGCAAGTCGATCCACGATCTGGACCCCAACGCCACCTATGTCGACCTGAACCGGGCCGGCACGGCGCTGATGGAGATCGTCTCCAAGCCCCACATGCGCACCTCGGAAGAGGCGGCCGCCTATGTGAAGAAGATCCGTACGATCCTCGTCTATCTGGGCACCTGCGACGGCGACATGGACAAGGGCAACCTGCGCGCCGACGTCAATGTCTCGGTCTGCCGCCCCGGCGCCTATGAGAAGTTCCGCGAGACCGGCAGCTTCAGCCATTTGGGTACGCGCTGCGAGATCAAGAACGTCAACTCGTATCGCTATATCCAGCAGGCCATCGAGTACGAGGCCCGTCGCCAGATCGAGATCCTGGAAGACGGCGGGACGATCGATCAGGAGACCCGCCTGTTTGATCCGACCAAGGTCGAGACCCGCTCGATGCGGTCCAAGGAAGAGGCGCACGACTATCGCTACTTCCCCGATCCGGACCTGCTGCCGCTGATCCTCGACTCCGAATGGGTCAAGGACCTGGAGGCCAACCTGCCGGAACTGCCGGACGCCAAGAAGGCGCGGCTGCAGAGCCAGTATGGCCTGTCGGCCTATGACGCCGGCGTGCTGATCATCGAGAGCGACCGCGCCGACTATTTCGAGGCCGCCGCCAAGGGCCGCGACGCCAAGCTGGTGGCCAACTGGGTGACCAATGAGCTGCTGGCCCGTCTGTCGGCCCACGGCCACGAGATCGCCGCCTCGCCGCTGCCGGCGTCGGACATCGCCCAGCTGGTCGAGCTGATCGAGAACGGCACCATCAGCTCCAAGATCGCCAAGGAGGTCTTCGAGCACATGTGGGCCGGCGAGGGACGTCCCGCCGAAATCGTCGAGAAGCGCGGTCTTGTGCAGATCAACGACACCGGCGCCATCGAGGCGGCCATCGATACGTTGATCGCGGGCAACCCCGACAAGGCTGCGGCTGTGAAGGAAAAGCCTCAGGCCATCGGCTGGTTCGTCGGTCAGGTCATGAAGGAAACGGGCGGCAAGGCCAATCCGGCCACCGTCAATGACCTGCTGAAGGCCAAGCTGGGCCTTTAGGCCAGCACGCCCCGGAGGCTGCCTCCGGGGCGCTTTGGCTAATAGCCGTTGGTGATCACGTCGAAGATCAAGCCCGTGGCGATGGCCGCCAGGACATAGTCGTTGCCCGTGCGATACCAGTAGTAGCCGCGGGGCGGCGGCCGCAGACGATAGCGACCATAGTCTCGCACGACATAGGTCCCGCCGCGATAATAGCGCGGCAGATAGGACCCGCGACGCCAGGTCTCATAGCCGGGCCTGTAGCCAGGGCGGCCGTAATAGCTGGGCGGCGGCGCGCCGTAATGGAACCGGCTGCCGTAGTAATAGCCATTGTGGCGGCCGCTATCCCAGCGACTCCGTGAATCACCGTGATCTCGCCGGTGTTCACGGTGATGATCGCGACGATCCCACCGACCCCGATCCTGGGCTGAGGCGTCAGAAGCCGTCAGGGCTATGGGGCCGGCCACCGAAGCGGCCGCAGCGATAGTGAGCAATAGACGTTTCATCTCGTCCACTCCTTGTGGTCAGGCGGGTTTAACGCCGCCAAATCCCTCGACCTGAATGTGATGCTCGGCCCATTGGGCTGAACCGCGCCTGAATGACTTGGTCAGGCGGAATGGACTTCCTTCTCGGCTGCTTACTGGCCAGACTTCTATCTGCGGCCAATTGTCCGTCGTGAATGTCGCTGAAGGTTCGGGGTTGCGCGGCCTGGAAAGCGGCGCGATCCTTCATGACCGTCCGAGAACCCGAAAATGGGGCGTATGGGGCTATTTTGGGCGAAATGCAGTGTGCGAGATCTAAAGAGAATCTCTTCGGGTGGCGTCTGCGTTAACGCTCTGTATATGGGCGTTTACGCTCAGTAACACCCGTGAACGATACATGTATTCGTTCTAAAATTCATGATGTCGCCGCGCTTAACTATATATTCAGCGGCTGTGGACTTTTCTGCATTCAGACCGGTGATCCCACAGAACGTCGGGATAGGTCAGGACGAGGAAATGAAGCCATGATGATGAGCATTGAACCCCCAGCCGCTCACGTGCTGCCGCTGCCGACCCCGGAGTCGTCGAGCGACGATCTGTTCCGAATGGGTCTTATGTATTCGACCGGTCAGGGCGGCGCGCCTGTCGACTACGTGTCGGCGCACATGCTGTTCAACCTGGCTGCTATGCGCGGTTCGGTCGAGGCCAAGGTCTATCGCAAGGAACTCTCGCAGGAGATGGCCAGCGAAGACGTCGCCGAAGCCCAGCGCGCCGCGCGCGAATGGCTGGCCCACGGCTGAACCCGGCTTCCCGGGTTCAGCGGCCCATCGTTTGCCGGCTGAGCCTATTGGCCGACGCCGTTGACCGCATAGCTGAAACTCACCGGCAGCAGGTCACGGAAATACTGCTGCATGAACAGTCCCGTCTCGGCCGCGCCGCTGCGCGGCACGTAGACCACGTCGAACCGGCGTAGAGGGATCAGGTCCACGCCGCTTCCAGGGTTCGTCAACCCCTTCAGAAGATCCGCCGTGCGCATCATGGCGCGACCGTCGGGGCCGCGACGAATGATCACGACCTGACTGCGCTTGGATGAGGCCTTGAAGCCGCCCGCCTGGATGACGGCGCGTAAGGCGTCCACATCGCCGGGCATGTCATAGACGCCCGGATTGCCGACTTCACCGCCGACGAAAACTTTCAGGGGCGCGGTCGCCTTGACCGACACCTGGACCTGAGGGCGCAGCAATTGGCTGCCATAAGCCTCGGTGACCGCATCTTCCAACTCATAGATCGTCCGGTCAGCCGCCATGACCGGACCCAGCAAGGGCAAGACAATGCGCCCGTCCGGCTGGACGATCGCTGATTTGTTGAGCTCGGTGGCCGAGGCCACGGTCACCTCGACCTCATCGCCCGGATAGAAGCGATAGGAGGGCTCCTGCTCGGTCCAGTCAGCATAGCCGATATTGGGGAAATTCGCCGTTGGGCGCGGGGCAGGGGTCAGGGGTTCACCGTCCACGTGACTACAAGCGGTCATGCCGCTGGCCAGAAGCAGGATCGCCAAAGCCGTGGAGAGGTGCGTGCGCCTTTGCATGCGGCAAGTCTTAACAGGAATGGGTAACGAAGCCTTAAGAGCGGGCGGACCAGTTTGGGCTCAGGATTGAACCCTTCGGATTCGAATGTCGACGACGAGCGCCTGGACCAGCGTGCCGCATGACCCCCCGTCGCAACGCGACTGGGCGACGCGTGCGCGCTATGCGCCGACCGACTTCATCACCCTGCTATGGCGCGAACGCTTTCTGATGCTGGGGGTTTTCCTGGTCATCGCGCTGTTGGGCGTCGCCTTCTCGGTGACTCTGAAGAAGAACTACACCGCTGAATCCAGTCTCTTCGTCCGCCTGGGTCAGGAGTATGTCTACGAGCCGCGGGCCGGAGACGCGGGTCGTGGCGCCGTGCCGAATGTCGATCAGGTCATTCAGTCCGAGGCCGAGATTTTGGGCAGCGGCGAACTGCGCGAACGTGTGATCCGCAAGATTGGCTTCGCCAACGTTTTTCCCGCTCAAGCCCGAAAATACGCCGCCGCGACGCCTGAGGGCAAACGCCGGATGATCGCCTTGGGACGGGACTCCATTGCGCGCAGCCTGAAGATCGAAACGGCGCCGGACAACTCGATCATCCGTCTGTCGTACAAGAACGCACACCCCGATCTGGCGGAGAAGGTTCTCAACACCTTGCTCGAAGAATATCTCATCTACCGCCGCAGTCTGCTGATCGGCGGCGACGATCGCGTGTTGCAGCGCCAGAAGAGCATCTTCGAGCAGAAGCTGGAGGAGACTGACGCCAGCTATCAGTCCTTCCTGACGACGAACGACATCGGTGATTTCACCTCACAGAAGACCACGTTGACCCAGCTTCAGAGTCAGGTCGAGCAACAGAAATATTCGATCGAGGCTCAGCTTCAGGATCGCGTGGCCCGGCTGGCCGCCGTTGAAGCCGAACTGGCGCGCACCCCCGCTGAAGCCGTCCTCTACCGCGACGTCGACATGTCGGCGGCCGCCAAGCTCAATCAATTGAGGCTGGATCGTGAGGGTCTGCTCTCTCGCTATCGTCCTGACGCGAGCCCCGTGCGCGATATCGACGCCCAGATTGCTCAACTCGAACACGGCATCGCCGCAGGGCGCATGACGGGCGAAGGGGCGCGCCGCAGCGGCCCAAATCCGATCTGGCAGACCCTGCAGACCTCTCGCAATGACCTTAGCGCCGAAGTGGCGGCCCTGCGAGAATCTCAGGCGACGGCCAGCCAACAGGTCATGGATGTCAATCAGCGCCTGCTGCGCCTCGCGCAACTGGAACCGCAATTCAACCAATTGACCCTGGATCGGGACGTGCTGACGTCCAATGTTCGCGATTTCACCGTCAAAGAGCAGCAGGATGAGGCCCAACGCCGGATGTCGTCGCAGAGCAGTGACAATATTCGCATTGTTCAACGCGCTGTCGCGCCATCTCAGGGGAAAAGCCTCAAGAAGCCGATCTTGGCTCTGTCCCTCATGTTCGCGGCGTTCACGGCGGTCTGCGCGGGCCTAGTCCGCATGTTCTTGCGTCCGGGACTCCAGACGCCGGCCTCGGCCGCCCGCACCTTGAATCTTCCAGTGCTGGCCACTGCCGATTTCAAATATTGAGGCCTTGACGGTGAGCGCTTTGGCCGCCTTTCGCGTGCCGGGGGAATGGCGCTAGTTTGTAAGCCTTGAACACGCGGCGATTCGACGGATGGTGGATTTGAACGCCGAGATGGCGGAGTTGTGGAGTTCCCTGGGCGCGCCAGCGCCCGGGCGCCCTCACGTCATCCAGGTGGTCGCCGCTCGGCGCGGCGAAGGGGTCTCGACCGTCGCTCGAGAACTGGCCCGTTTCACGGCCGCGCGCGCCGGTCGCAAGACCTGGCTGGTCGATATGGACCTGGCCAACGCCTCACAATTCCAAACGCTCTCTGCAAACCCCGAGCGTTTTGGTGTTCTGGGACCAGCCGTAGCCGCCTCTCCGGACGGCTCGGCCTTCTTCACGGTCCAGCCTCCGGCGCCCCGTCCGGACGGTGGCGTGTGGCCCGACGCCAAGTATCTGGCCGCCTACAGCGTCGGTGGTGCGCGCCTCTGGGTCACGCGCTTCAATCGCGAAGCCCTCCGAGGGCCTCAGAAGGTGCACGTCATTCCGGGGGCGGAGTATTGGCAGGCGCTTCGCCGTCACGCCGAGGTGATCATCGTCGACAGTCCTTCTGTGGATCGATCTCAGGCCGCCCTGACCGTGGCGCAGCACATGGATCAATCCGTGCTTGTCGTCTCGGCCCAGCAGGCCGATGTGAAGCCGCCAGCCCAGCTTCGCGACGCCCTGGCCTCGGCCGGTGGCCGGTGCGCAGGCGTCTTCTTCAATCAGGTCTCGGTGCAGCCGCCAGCGTTTCTTCGGGCGATCCTGCCGTGACTCCTCCGAGGAGGACCTGGCTCCTCCTGCCGCAGATCGCCATCTTCTGCGTCTCGGTAGGCATGCTGCTGATCTACAGCGGCGGTTGGGAACTCCCGCTGTTCGGCGAGAACGCCGGCGAATCCGTCTCCGGTATCATGAGGATCGCCTATTTGCCGGCCTATGCCGCGGGCTTCCTGCTGATCGCGCTGAACCCCTGGAACATGATCAGGGTCTCTGTGCGACAGCCCTTGCTGATCGTTCTGATGCTGATCGTCGCTGGCTCAACGATGTGGTCGATCGCGCCGGATGTGACGACGCGACGCGCCTTTGCGGTGATTTGCACGACGCTTGGCGGGCTTGTCTTGGCCGCACGCTTCAAGTGGGCGGAACTGGCCGAAGTCGTCGGGGCCACCTTCATCGTCCTGATCGTCGCCAGTTTTGTCGTCAGCCTGGCCGTGCCGTCGATCGGCGTCATGACCGAGCTCTTTCCCGGCGCTTGGCGCGGCCTGTGGCTGGAAAAGAATGCGCTGGGCGGTATGATGGCTCTGGGCTTCTGCCTCCTGTCCGCTGCGGCTCTGCTCAATCCGCAACGCGCGCGTTTATGGTGGCCGTTCGCGGGCTTGGCCCTGGTGCTGGTCCTGATGTCGACGTCCAAGACCTCTTTGGCGTCGTTGATCGTCGGGGCAGGGGCTCTTGTGTTCGTGCTGATTGCTCGGCGCAGCCCCGCCGCGAGCGCGGCGATTACCTGGACAGGCGTGACGGCCGTGGTGCTTCTGGCGGGGTTCCTGCTGGTGGCGTCAGATGTGTTCTTCGCCATCCTGGGCAAGGACGCCACCCTGACGGGCCGCACACAGATCTGGAGCGCGGTTATGCGGCAGATCGAGGAAAGGCCCTGGCTTGGTTACGGATACGCGGCGGTTTGGGACAACAAGTCCGGCTGGGGCCCGTTTACCTGGATCAGCAAGGAAGCGGGCTTCCAGGCGCATCATGCGCACAACTCTTGGCTCGAGCAGTGGCTGGGTATGGGCATTCTGGGCCTGACGGCTTGGGTCCTGTTCTACCTGCAGACCCTGGCCTTGGCTCTGATCGCGGTGTTTCGCGAGCGTGGCGCATTGTTGGCTTTCCCGTTCCTGGTCGTATTCAGTCTCGTCTCACTGACCGAGAGCATCGCTGTGGTCTATAATGACTTTCGTTGGGCGCTGTTTGTGGCCTTTGCAGCGAAATTGGCCTTTTCGGATCGCCAGCAGGATCTCGGTTAACCGCGTCGTCGAACGAAGTTTTTAGTGCCTACAGGCTAAGGCTTGGCTCGCTGCCCTCAAAATGGGGGACGGATGCCGGAGTATGTCTTGGTGAAACCTGCCGCACTTCAGGCCGACGCGGACGAGTTCTCCGGCGCTTTCGCATCGCCGCGAACCCCGATCAGCACGCGCCAGATCTTGGCGCGCTCGGCGGTGATCCTGGGGTTTCTGGCCTATGTGGCCTTCATGGGCGCGGCTTGGTGGGTGGCTTTGAAGGTCGTTCCAACCCACGTGTCCGTCACCCTGCTGGGACGGACGCTTGATACGGACTCGGCCCACGAGCACATCAATAACGTGGCGATGATCTTCCTCCTGCTGCCCGCGGCTTTGTGGATTGAGGCCGTCGTGGTGGGGTGGCCCAAGAGCTCGGCTCGACAATTGATTTTGGCGCCCACGGCGTCGCTGAAGACCGATCTGGCGTGTTTCTTCCTCGGTCAGGCTCGTGTGACGGACATCATGGGCCGTTTGATGATGTTGGGGGCCACGATGATCTCGGGGGCCTGGATTCACGATTGGCTCGAAGGGGTGACCGGCTTGGCGATCGGCCCCGAGCCGTTGCCTGCGCCGGTACAGGTCGTCCTGTATTTCCTGCTCTATTCGTTCTTTGAGTACTGGACGCATCGCCTCGACCACTCGCGCTTGTTCTGGCCGCTGCACCGCTATCACCACTCGGCGGAGGACTTCGGCGTTATCACGGCGGCGCGTCAGCATCCTGCGGCCTTTACGGGGCTCTTTATCGTCAATCTGCCTATGGCCGTCCTGGGCGCACCGGTCGACGTGATGATCTATGTGAACGTTCTCGTGGTCAGCATTGGCTTTCTGATCCACTCGAAGATTGACTCAAACTGGGGCTGGATCGGGCGTTGGCTGATCCAGTCGCCCAATCACCATCGCCTTCACCATAAGCTCGACATGAGTCGGCCGACCGGTCATTTCTCGTCGGTTCCCCTCTGGGATCGCCTGTTTGGAACCTGGTACGGCGATGGCGACGCCTCGCTCGCGATCGGTGTGGATACGCCCTACCAGCAGGGCTTGTTTGTTCCGCGCGACATGGTGCGTGACTATTGTCACTTCTGGATAGGCTTCTTCGGCGGCCGCAATGACGGGCCGGAGTCCAATTTTCCCGGCTTTTCGAAGCGGAATGCGCCGGAGGCCTAAAGCCCGATCCTGCGTGAGCCCTCGGCGACGGTGACCACGTCGAAGCCGGCATTTATCGCGCCATCGACCAGTCGTTCCAGGGTTTGGACCGAGCAGCCCCATTGCGACGGAGCGGGCGCCACGTCGTGGGTATAGAGGATCAGCCAAGCCTTGCGCGCATGGGCGCGATCCAGCCATTTCAAGGCCGTGGCCTCGCCATCTTCCCCCTCGATCCCGACGGCGGGCGCCTGGTTCAGGTCGGCTCCATTGGCGATCAGGCCATGGTGCAGGGCGCGGACGGTCTTGAAGCGGCCCGCCAGCAGCATTTTTGCGGCGGCGCCGACGTCGCCGTATGGATAGGCGAAGCTCACAGGCGCGCCAGCGCCCCATGATGCGAGGGCCCGGGCGTTCTGGTCGATATCGGCCAGGGTTGTTTCGCGCGACGCCTGACCACAATCGAGGTGGGAGAAGGTGTGGCAGCCGATCTCATGGCCGGCGGCGTGCAGGCGCGCAGCGTCCTCGCCCGTCGCAAACCGACCCATGGGGCCGTCGCGACCGGTCAGGCCGGCGGCAAAATAGTAGGTGCCCCGCAAGCCACGGGCCTCCAGGACCCGAGCGCCCGCGTCGCAGGCCGTCGCCGGCGCATCGTCGAAGCTGAACGACACCATAGGCCGCTCCAGCCTTACCCGCGCCGGACGACGATGCGCCAGCCGGATCAGGCGTCGGCGCAGCTTGCCCTTCAGGGTGCGGTCAGGCTCGTAGGCGTCGACCTTTTCGTGGGAAACCTGCATCAGACGGCCTCACAATAGAGGGCGGCCCGGTAGAGCCTCAGGGCGAAGGCGCGCATGGCGATGGGCGCGGCCTCGTTCAAAGCGAAGGTCTTCAACAACGGTCGCCAGACTTCGCGCGCAGGCAGGGACTTGAGCGCTCGGGCGACTTTATAGCTGGGATAGGCGCCGACGATGTCACGGTGGGCGGCGACGACGCGCGCGAAGTTGGCGGCGGACTGCTCGTATTTGGCGGCCATCGCGGGCGCGGTGTCGAGCCCCAGATGGCTGGCCGAATTGTCGATGTGCAGGATTGGGTGCTCGCGGCCCACACGCATGGCCCATTCGACGTCTTCCCAGCCCCAGCCGGTGAAGCCTTCGTCAAAGGCGACGGTATCGAAGACGTCGCGCCGGACCAGCAGGTTCGAGGTGAACACGTGCTTCTCTGGCGATCGAGCGCGTTCCGGGGCGGGGGTGCAGTCGCTCTTCAGCGCCATGGCCCGGTGCAAAGCGTGCTCCGGCCGATCGGGGGTCTGGTTGAGGGTAAAGCCCCCAAAGGCAATGGGAGCATTGTCGCGCTCAGCCAAAGCTGTCCAGCGTGGCAGGAAATCCTTCGGGTCGGGCAGCATGTCGGCGTCGAGGAACAGGAAGTGGCCGGCGCGGGCATGGCTGGCCAGTCGGTTGCGGCCCTTCGCGCGGCCTTCGTTGGCGGACAACCGCACGAAGCGGGCGGGCAGGCGGAGGCGTTCGATACGGCGCGTGAGCCGGTCGGCCAGCGCCTTGTCCGCACCGCCGTCATCCAGAACGATGATTTCCGCACGTGCCGTCGGATCGTCCAGCGCCTTGAGCAAGGCTGAGGGATCGTCGCGATAGTTTGGAATCAACACGGAAAGGCGCGGCCGGGCGTCGGTCCAGGCGGCGTTGTCGAAGACGCTCTCTGTCGCGGTGGAGATCATGCTGGACGAGCCCTTCGTCGGACAAGACCGGAAAGCTTGCCGCGAAGCCCGTCTATATTGAGTCCCAGGACCACGCCGCTATAGACCGCCGCGCCGACGCTGGCTTTCAGGATCAGTTCGACGAGGCCGCCCGGCGAGGGCAGGGCGATCAGCACGGCGGCCATCAGAAAGCAGGCTCCCCCGGCCTTGGCCAAGATGTCCCACGGAATGGGCAGGGGCTGGGCGCTTCGCCCCAGCGCCCAGGCTGCGATGGCGCCCACGCCATAGCTGGCGGTGGTCGCCCAGAGCGCGCCGTCCAGACCAAACCTCGGGATCAGCACAAGGTTCAGGGTGAGGTTGACCAGGGCGGGGGCGGACATGCTGGCGATCAGCAGGGGCGTGCGCCGACCCAGGGTGAAGGCCTGCAGCAGATAATAGGTCGTAACGCCGGATAGCCAACCGCTGGCCGCGATCCAGGGGGTGACGTGAGCCGCGCCGGCCCGCAGGGCCTCGCCCACCATCAGATCGACCAGGGGAGAGGCCACTAGCGCCAGGCCCACAGCGGCGGGCAAGGTCAGCAGGATCATGAACGCGGCTTGCTCGCGAGCCGCTGTTTTGAGAGCCGCCGGGCCGCCGCGCTCGAGCGCGGCGACCAGGGCCGGGCCGCCGGCCATGCCCAGCCAGATGAACATCACATCCAGGGTGCGGCTGCCCACGGAATAACCGGCGTGATAGGCGCCGACCGTCGCTTCGCCCAGATAGGCGGCCAGCAGAAATCGGTCGGTGGTCGACAGGATCAGGGCCAGGATCAGCGACAGCGCCACCGGCAGTCCATAGGCGGCATAGTCGCGGGCCATGACCCTGTCGAAATGGCCGCCGCCCATGCGCGCCAGGTCTCTGGGTAGGACAAACACCAGGCACAGCAGTGAGATCGCGCCCATGCCCATCAGCGGCGCAGCGCCACCCAGACCAACAAGCGCCAGGACCAGACCCAGGGCAAAACCTCCGATGGTCTGGATGATATCGAGCGAGGCGGCTCCGGACACCTCGCCAGCGGCGCGTCGCCGCTCTTGGGACAGTTTGGTCAGGCTCTTGACCAGAACGGTGGCGAACGCCGCCGCCAACGCGACCTTCATCGGTCCCGCGAGAGGCAGGAAGTGCAGAACGATCGCAGCGACGACGGGGACCGCTACAGCGGCGGCCCCCCAGAGCCGATAGAGGGTGGCGAAATGGTCGAGCAGGCGGCCGTCTTCCGCGCGCTTGGCGTAAAAGCGGGCCATTGCCGCTTCGGTCCAGGTCAACAGGAACGTCTGGGTCAGGCTCAAGGCCGAGAAGGCCAGGGCATAAGCGCCGTATTCTTCCGGCGATAGCACGCGGGTGAACAGGACAATCGTCA
The DNA here is from genome assembly GCF_058681035.1 of Caulobacter sp. FV2ps19. Taxonomy (NCBI): domain Bacteria; kingdom Pseudomonadati; phylum Pseudomonadota; class Alphaproteobacteria; order Caulobacterales; family Caulobacteraceae; genus Caulobacter; species Caulobacter sp. FV2ps19. Next base: position 2,236,066 of record NZ_CM178729.1, read on the forward strand.
GCAAGCCAACAACGCCCTGGGCGATATTGACCGGTAGATACCCAAGGACGCCGCGCCAGAACATCCCGGCTAACGCACCGTAGACCGATCGCCGAGCAAGCAGGGAATGGTCATGGCGATGATGTAGACGTCCAGCCAGAAAGACTGCCGTTCGATATAGTCGACATCCAGGGCCACGCGTTCGCGGACAAGTTCCGGAGTGTCGACGGGGCCGCGCGAGCCGTTGATGGCCGCCCAGCCCGTGACGCCAGGCTTCATGCGGTGACGATGGGCATATTGCTCGACCAGCTTGGAAGATTCCACGTCGCCAGTCTTCATGCCGACGGCATGGGGGCGGGGACCGACAATCGACATCTCGCCCACCAGCACGTTGAAAAGCTGCGGCAGTTCGTCAAGGCTGGTCCTGCGGATGAATTTGCCAACCCGGGTGACCCGGTCGTCATTGGCGCTGATTTGGCGCGCCGCGCGGGCGTCGGCCATTTCATGACGCATGGAGCGGAACTTCCAGACCAGGATCTCTTCATTGTTGAAGCCGTGTCGGCGCTGGCGGAAGAAGATCGGCCCGGGACTGTCGAGGCGCACGGCGACCGCGACGATCGCCATGACCGGCGCGGCGATCACCAGGCCGCACAGGCACACCGCCAGATCTTGCAGCCGCTTGACGAAGGCCTTGCGTGCGTCGGTCGGTGAGCTGGTCAGGTCCGCAAGGGCGGCGTCGGCGATGCGGGACACGGCGGCGTCGCTATCGGCGTCGCGGCCCACATCGATGAACAGGCTTATCGGGTTGGGCAGAACCTCCAGCTTGTCGACCAGTTGCCGTACGCGGCCGCGGGCCTCGGAGGTGACGGCGATGATGATCCGATCCACATAAGGCATCACGCGGTGGTCGATCAGGGCCGAGGTATCGCCCAGAACCGGGACGCCCAGAACATTTTCGGGCGCGCGATCCAACCGATCGTCGAAAATCCCCAAGACATTGACATCGCCCGTGCGCATCGCCGCGGCGATCAGATGTTGCGCATTTGCTGTGGCGCCGACCACCACGACATTCGGGGTGAGCCGACCTTGGCGACGCCCGCGCGCGATCAAGCCCCACCAGAGTGCGTGCAGTCCCAGCATGAGCGGGGCGAGGCTCATAAACGCCAGGAGCGGCGAGGTCGCATCCGGAGGACCGGCCGGCCAGATCATGTTGATCGCCAGTACCGTCGTGGCAGCGGCGCCGGAGGCGGCCAGCACGCGCAAAAGATGGCGGGGCAGGGGCTCCCTACGCGCGAAGACGTAGGCCTCGAGCGCGCGCAAGGCCAAGAGCAGTACTACAGCGCCGGCTGATAGCGCCATCCCGGCGCGGGTGTTGAACGCAGTATCTGCCGAGCCGCGGGGTAGAAGCGCGAAGATGGCGACGCAGGCGGCTAGGGTGGCGGTCGCATCGATGGCGCGAAAGGCGCGCGCCAGTATTCTCGCCTCGATCCGGATTCGCGCCGGTGTCAGGTGTTCTGGACGAAACGGGCCGCGTCGGCCGCGAGACGGAGAAGCATGCGCCGGCCTCTTTGGGCGAGGCGTCGCCGCCTCAGCCTCAGAACCTCGGTTCGCTTCTATCGGCAGCTCAGGATCACGTGTGATGACGGGCGGCATGGGCTCTGAACCGGGAAAACTATGTAAAATCTAGCGCCGCCGTCTGAGCTTCGCGTTAACGCTGCGATTTTCCATTCTCGCTGATTGTCATGTCGCCACGAACAGGCTATCCAGCCGCTCCTCTCAGGAGGAGACGTGGCCGAGAGGCTGAAGGCACCGCTTTGCTAAAGCGGCATACCCCAAAAGGGTATCGAGGGTTCGAATCCCTCCGTCTCCGCCACCACCCCGATCCAGTGCTGTCCAAGCGTGTCCACCCCTGTCGGGGATGGCTTTGATTCATCACGCTTTTCTCTCAGATTCGTGTCTGGACGCGTCCAGATTCAGCCGCTCCTATCGCTCTGGTCGAAGGGGGTGGAAACGGGGGTTCGATCCCGTGTGGGTTGGATTGGGTGTTGGGAGAGGTTCTCATGGCCAAGCTAGTTGATCGACTCACAGCCATGACGGTGCGCCATCTTGCCGGCCCTGGTCGCTATCACGATGGCGGCGGCCTCTATCTTCAGGTCACCCCCAGCGGCGGCAAGTCGTGGATCTTCCGCTACGCCATCGATCGGCGAGAGCGGCAGATGGGGCTGGGCCCTATCGAGTTCGTTAGTCTGTCGCAGGCGCGAGAGCTGGCCCGTGAAGCGCGAAAGCAGCTTTATGAAGGGCACGACCCCATTGAAGTGCGGCCCAGTCGGCGCAGGGCGCGCAGGGCCGAGACCCCGAAAGAGGATCCGCCGACGGGTGTCACCTTCAGGGATGCAATGGTCGCCTATATCGACACCAATAAGGCGGCCTGGCGCAGCGACAAGCATGTTCAGCAGTGGCGCACCACGCTGGAGACCTACGCCGCGCCTCACTTTGGCGACAAGCCGCTGGCTGCCATCGAAACCGCCGATGTTCTGGCGGCCCTCAAGCCGATCTGGTTGACCAAGGCTGAAACCGCCAGTCGGCTACGAGGCCGGATCGAGGCCGTGCTGAGTTGGGGAACCGTCCAGGGTTTCCGGACGGGCGAAAACCCGGCGCGCTGGAACGGCCATCTGCAGATGATCCTCCCGGCCAAGTCCAGGGTCCGAAAGGTCAAGCATCACGCTGCGCTCGACTATGAGGCGTTGCCGGGTTTCATGGCGGATCTGCGTCTGCAGGCCGGCGTGGGCGTGCTGGCGCTGCGGTTCACCATCCTGACCGCCGCCCGCACGGGAGAGGTGCTCGGCGCCGACTGGAGTGAGATCGACCTGGAGCGCAAGGTCTGGATTGTTCCCGCGTCGCGGATGAAGGCGGGCCGGGAGCATCGCGTGCCGCTGAGCGAGGCGGCTATCGAGATCCTCGAGCATCAGCGCGAGGTCTGGGGCGAGGCCGAGGCGAGGCGTTACAGAAAGACAGTCGGGGAGGGGCAGGGGCCGATCGGTCCCGTGTTCACAGGCCTGCTGGCCGGCAAGGCGTTGAGCAACATGGCCATGCTGGCGGTGCTGCGGCGCATGGGCCGCAGCGATCTGACCAGTCACGGCTTTCGCAGCACCTTTCGGGACTGGGCGGCTGAGGTGACGCACTATCCCAGCGAATTGGTCGAGATGGCCCTGGCCCACACCATCGCCAACAAGGTCGAGGCCGCCTATCGCAGGGGAGATCTTTTCGAAAAGCGGCGGGGGCTCATGGAGGATTGGGCGAAGGCTGCAGGTTGCTGAGCTTTGCCCATGGCCAGGGGTGAACGCTTCCGCGCTGCCCTTGAAGGAAAGCCCGAGCTAGCTTTCAGATCGGACGATGGAGAGTTCATCATCGAGGTTCTGCGCCGTGCATGATTGCAACTCCCGTGTTACGCGGGGTTCAAGGCCCTCTGCGGGGCTAGAACCTTGAGGGCTTTGTGACGACGATCTATCCGGTGATCCTGTGCGGTGGTTCTGGCACGCGTCTTTGGCCCGCCTCGCGGGCTGACCAGCCCAAACAGTTTCTGAAACTGATCGGGGACTATTCCAGCTTTCAGGACACCGTGCTGCGCGTGGCCACCTTGCCCGGTCGGGCCGAGATCGTCGTCGTCACTGGTGGCGACATGGTCGACTTCGTGCTCGCGCAGACCGCGGAGATCGGTGTTCCGGTCACCGTTCTGGTCGAACCTGAAGCCCGCAATTCCGCGCCTGCGGTCGCCGCGGCGGCGGCCTATGTGCAGTCGCGTGATCCTGAAGGTGTCGTCCTCATGCTGGCCGCCGACCACTATATTGGTGAGCCCGAGATTTTTGGTGAAGCAGTCGTGATCGCCGCCAGGGCCGCCGCTGAGGACTGGATTGTCACCTTTGGCGTGAAACCGACAGCTCCGGCCACCGGGTTTGGCTACATTCGGCCGGGTGAGGCGCTGCTGAACGGCGTCATGGGCGTGGCCGCCTTCATCGAGAAGCCCGACCGCGTTACGGCCGAAGGTTACGTCGTAGATGGCTATCTGTGGAACAGCGGCAATTTCGCTTTCAAGGCCGACATGCTGCTAGGCGAGCTGGATGCCTTTGAGCCCAGCATCTCCGACGCCGCACGCGCCTGTATCGCCGCCCTGACGATCGAAGGCGGTGTCGCTCTGCTGGATAAGGCCGCCTTCTCCGGTGCCGCCAAGATCTCGCTCGATTATGCGGTGATGGAGCGCACCAAGAAGGCCGCCGTAGTCCCCGCAGCCTTTTCCTGGTCCGACCTTGGGGCGTGGGACACCATCTGGGACGCCTCTCCCAAGGCCGAAGGCGACAATGCCGTTTCTGGCGACGTCACCTTGATCGACTGCGAGCGCGTCCTGGTCCGCTCGACCGGTCCCTTCGTCGCCGTCATTGGTCTTGAAGACATCGTTGTGGATGCAGAGCCCGACGCTGTACTGGTCTGCCACCGCGACGCCAGCCAGTCGGTCAAGACCCTAGTCGACGACCTACAGCGCAAGGGCCGCTCAATCGCTAGCGGTCGCGAGCGCGAAGGGGATGTGCGGCGTGTGTTGAGCCTTACCGCCGGCGTCCAGATTGAGCAGTGGAGATTGAAGGCTGGGGAAACTGCAGAGCTGCCTATCGGTTCGGTTCAGGTGCTGGAGGGCGTGGTCGAGGGCGTGAGCGTGCTGGCGACGCTTGAGTTCGTTAGGTCGGTTCAAGCGACGACCGCCGCAACATTGCTTATCACGCGACGGCTCTAAACCGCCGGCTGGCGCCCTTCATGTGCCTTGTTCGTTGCGGCGAAGCCGGCCCCGGGGACGGCGGATGAGCGGGCCTCGAGAAGGATAGACCATCCGCGGATCCATTTCGATTAGGCCTCCACTGCAGCGGCCCTGCTTCTCTGTTTCGGTCATTCCCGCAAGGTCATCAGTCAAGCCCGCGCTGTGAGCAGCGCAACCCTGGGGAGACTCCGGCGGCCGGTTTGCCGAATTCGTCATCGAGTGGGGCATTTTCCGTCAGCGTTTTGTGACATCGCGCACATTTTCCGCCGCATGGTTGTGGCGTAGGGTGGTGTTTGGTAAAGGCTTCGTTAAGTCTCGCGGGGCTTGTTTCATGCGAAATATGGTGGGGACATGGTTAGCGTCGCTTCTAATCCGCCAGCGGATCTATCGCTTGTGGGTAAAATCATGCCGCGCGTAGCGTTGGATCCTTATAAGCGGGCATTCGACATTATTGTCGCCGCGGTCATGCTCGTTTTTTTTGCGCCGCTGTTATTGCTGGTTGCATGGCTAATCCATCTGGAATCACCGGGTCCGATCCTGTTCCGACAGGCTCGAGGCGGGCTGAATGGCCGGGTCTTCACGATCTACAAATTCCGTTCGATGCGCTGCCAGGAGAATGGCGCGAGCGTCGTGCAAGCCTTGCGTGATGATGATCGCATTACTCGGATCGGACGATTCATCCGTAAAGCGAGTGTCGACGAGTTGCCGCAATTGTTGAACGTTTTGAAGGGCGATATGTCCCTCGTGGGGCCTCGGCCTCATGCGCAGGCCCATGATGCCCAGTATGGTGCGCTAATTCCGAGCTATCAGCTACGATCCCAGGCCCGACCGGGCCTGACGGGTTTTGCTCAGATCAAAGGGCTCCGTGGCGGAACGAGTGATGTTGCGGCCATGGCCGAACGGGTCAAGATCGACGTCGAATATATCGAAACTTGGTCTTTTGGCCGAGATATTAAGATTATGCTTCTGACTGTCCCACACCTGATAATGGCGGAAAACGCTTATTAGCCGCGTCAAATATTTCGAGCGCAGGCTAGTGGTCTGTTTCTACACGTGGGTCGAGATGTGGAGTGTTCAGGCGCTTGTACTGCGCTCATCTGTGGTGCGGGAGCTTTCTCTAGACTGAAAAATGGTTAATGAAAGTTCCTAGTTGCATTAACTTAGTCTTTGAGTGATTGACTGTCTGAACTGATTTGTCCCGCCAGTTTGGGCGGGGGCGCACCGATGGGGGATTTATGCGCGTAGCGATGATTGGCACGGGTTATGTGGGCCTGGTGTCCGGGGCGTGTTTCGCCGATTTCGGTCACGTGGTGACCTGCATCGACAAGGATCCGAGCAAGATCCTGCGTCTGGAGCAGGGCGAGATCCCGATCTTCGAGCCGGGGCTCGATGACCTGGTCGCCCGCAACGTTCGCGAAGGCCGGTTGTTCTTCACCCTCGAAGGCGCCCAGGCGATCAAGGAGGCCGACGCGGTGTTCATCGCCGTCGGCACCCCGACCCGCCGCGGCGACGGCCATGCCGACCTGTCCTATGTCTATGCCGCCGCAGAGGAGATCGCCGGCCTGATCGACGGCTTCACCGTCATCGTCACCAAGTCGACCGTGCCGGTCGGCACCGGCGACGAGGTCGAGGCGATCATCCAGCGCGTGCGGCCCGACGCCCAGTTCGCCGTGGTGTCGAATCCCGAGTTCCTGCGCGAAGGCGCAGCCATCGAGGACTTCAAGCGTCCCGACCGCGTGGTGGTCGGCACCGAGGACGAGCGCGCCCAGGCGGTGATGCGCGAGCTCTATCGCCCGCTGAGCCTGAACGAGACGCCGATCGTGTTCACCGGTCGCAAGACCAGTGAGCTGATCAAGTACGCGGCCAACGCGTTCCTGGCGATGAAGATCACCTTCATCAACGAGATGGCCGACCTCTGCGAGAAGGTCGGGGCCGACGTCCAGCAGGTGGCCAAGGGCATCGGCCTGGACAAGCGTATCGGCGGCAAGTTCCTCAACGCCGGTCCCGGCTATGGCGGATCGTGCTTCCCGAAGGACACCATCGCCCTCGTTCGCACCGCCCAGCAATACGGCGCGCCGGTCAAGCTGATCGAGACCACGGTGGCCGTGAACGACGCCCGCAAGAAGGCGATGGCGACCAAGGTCGCCGACGCCATCGGCACGACCGACCTGACCGGCAAGACGATCGGCGTGCTGGGTGTGACCTTCAAACCCAACACCGACGACATGCGCGACGCCCCCAGCCTCGACATCCTGCCGGCGCTGCAGGCCATGGGCGCGACGGTTCAGGCCTACGATCCGGAAGGCGCCAAGGAGGCGGCCCACATGCTGCCGGGCGTGGAGTTCAAGGCCGGGCCATATGAGGCCGCTCAGGGCGCCGACGCCCTGGTGATCCTGACCGAATGGGACCAGTTCCGGGCTCTGGATCTGGAGCGCCTGAAGACGGCCATGGCCGCGCCAGTCGTCGTCGATCTGCGCAATGTCTACAAGCCTAGCGAGATGGTCAAACACGGCTTTACTTACGCGTCGATCGGCAGGGCGTAGCCGCGGATGGTGAACCTAGAGGCCCCGGTCTCGAGAGGCGCGTCGACAAGAGCTTTGCGCGTTCTGATCGTCGCTTTGAATTATGCGCCGGATCTGGTGGGGTGCGCGAAGTACACGACAGAATTGGCTGAAGCCCTTGTGGCGCGCGGCCATCAAGTGGAGGTCGTGACCGCTCCGCCCTACTATCCCGACTGGGTTATCGGCGATGGGTATTCAGGTGCGCGGTGGAGCAAGGAGGCAATTGGTGGTGTTATCGTACACCGGGCTCCGCTCTACATTCCCGCGCGACCATCGGGTGTAAAACGATTGCTCCACTTGGCGTCGTTCGGCCTCAGCGCCTTGCCGACCGCCATTGCAGTGGCGCGAAGGTTTCGGCCTGACCTCGTCTTCTCCATTGCGCCCGCCCTAACCTCGACCGGCGCCGCGCTTGCAGCTGCAGCGTCGGCAAAGGCCGTCAGTTGGTTGCACGTTCAGGATTTCGAAGTCGACGCGGCTTTTGATCTAGGCCTTCTAAAAGGGCCTCTGGCGCGGCGAATAGCACTGAATTTCGAACGGCTTATATTTGGTGGCTTCGATCGGGTTTCTAGCATTTCGCCAGCCATGGTTCGATTGCTGGGCGACAAAGGTGTGGAACGCGCCATTGAGCTGCGCAACTGGGTCGATGTCGACACCACCCGCGTATTCCCAAGTTCCAATACTGATTTTCGGCGAACGCTCGGGCTCGATCCAGCGCGAGTTGTGGCGCTCTATTCGGGCAATATGGCCGGCAAGCAAGGGCTGGAGGCTCTTGCCGAGGTGGCGGTTCAGCTCAAGAAAGCAAACGCGCCTGTAACCCTACTGCTTTGCGGGGCCGGACCGGGAAGAGCGGATCTGGAAGCCTCTTGCGTAGGCCTAGACAACGTTCGTTTCCTGCCGCTCCAGCCGCTCGATCGTCTCCCGGAACTTCTCGGCACCGCTGATATCCATCTCCTGCCCCAGAGGCCGGAGGCGGCTGACTTGGTCTTGCCGTCCAAGCTGGCCGGCATGCTAGCTTCCGGCCGCCCTGTGGTCGCAATGGCTATGCCTGGCACGGCGTTGGCCTCGGAAGTCGAGGGCTGCGGCATGGTCGTTCAGCCCGATGCCGACAGCATGGCCACGGCCATACTGACCTTGGCGTCTGATGGTGACCGGCGCCGGAAGCTGGGGTTGGTCGCACGGGAACGCGCCGAAACGCGATGGCGGAAGAGCGCCATCATCGACGCCTTCGAGATTGAGATCAAAGACCTAACTGCAAAGCCTGGCGGGAAAATCGCATGACCGGATCCAAAGACATTGCGGTCGTATTGCTGACCTTCAATTCCGAAAAATCCATTGCCCGCACTCTACGTTCGGTGAAGGCGCTGTCGGACGAGATCCATGTGGTGGACTCGTTTAGTACAGATCGCACCCTAGAGATCTGTGAGGCGTATGGCTGCAAGATCGTGCAGCGACCGTTCCTGAACTATTCAGACCAGCGCAACTGGGCGATCGACAACCTCCCGATCGAAGCTCCCTGGCAGCTTCACGTTGACGCCGACGAAGAACTGGAGCCGGACCTTAGATCGCTCATTTCCAAAATCGATCTGCGGGCATCCAAATTTGACGGTTTCCTGATTGGCCGGAAGATCGTCTTCATGGGGAAGGTCTTGCGCTTTGGCGGCATCAACAAGACTTGGCATTGTCGGCTATTTCGAGCGGGCTTTGGGCGCTGCGAAGACCGACTTTACGATCAGCACTTCCTGTGCACTGGAGAGGTCACTCTGCTGAAGGGCTTTATGCTGGATCATCAAGAAGACACCTTGGCTGAGTGGACGCGACGGCATAACCGCTGGTCAGATATGGAAAGCGAGGAGATCGAAAGCGCGGCCGCCTCCGGTCCGCAAATCGTTCCTGACCTCCAAGGATCTGAAATACAAAAGAAGAGATACTATAAGGGACTATACTATCGGGCCCCGTTGTTCTGGCGGGCGATCGCATACTTCATTTACAGATATGTTTTAAAGCTCGGCATGCTTGATGGTGTGCGGGGGTTTATTTATCACAGCCTACAAGGTTTGTGGTTTAGGCTTTTGGTTGATGCAAAAATATACGAGCGTAGGTTGTCCTGAGTAAAGCTCTCGCCAGTTAGGCATACGTGAAAGCTTCCCCTCTGGTGAGGGCTGACCTCACTGGAGGGGTACCGCTCGCGGCAGGTTGCCAGCGGTAGTCTCGCCGATCGCCCGTTCTTGGACCAGCGGATTGACGGCTAATCGAGATCGAGCGGTGGGTTAACGGCTAGCATGCAGGGCGGCCCCTGGCGGAGCGCCTCTTGGTCGCCGAGATGGAGATTCGGACTCGCGAGCAGCGCCCCCCAGGTTGGCACAACCCACCACGAGCTCTCAACTACATGCTCAAGCGCTGAGCGGCTTCACGCACTCCGTCGAAACTAATCGTATCTGCCTGAGCCACAACGTAACCGGCGCGAGAACCCCACGGCGGTATGAGCCCTGGCTTATTTTGCGAAGGCCAGATCTTCGCTGAGCGCGCGCCGAGTGGCGCATGCGATCTTGATGGCGATAACGACGTCAGGGATCACGCGCCAAGTGTCAGCGACGGCTTGACGCGGCACGTTGGGCGGCAGCTCACCGTAGATCGGCGTTCCATCCGGCTCGGTGCAGTTGCTGAGTATGGTCGCCAGCAGGCCTGCGGTCTCGGTATCCCTCCGGTGAGGGCCGCCTTGTCGGCCTGAGGTGGTTGGCGATGCTTGGCTCTTAAGTCTGGTCATATGGCCGGTCGTATGAGCGGGCGTAAGAGCGCTGGATGAGCCAGATCACGTTGTTGACCGGCGAGCGCCGCCGGACGTGGACCGATGAGCAGAAGCTGGCGATTCTGGACGAGGCGTTCGGGGGTAGCGCCGTCGTGGCCGAGGTCGCGCGACGCCATGAGATTTCGACGGGCTTGCTCTACACTTGGCGGCGCAACGTCTTGGCCGCGCGGGACGAGAGCGGCTTTGTCCCGGCGGTTGTCGTCGATAGTGGCGCGGCCCCTGGTCCGGCTGGGAGCCTGGATCCAGCCATCGTCGTTGAGCTGCCACTTATAGATCAGGCTGGTCGCCACCTCGTACTTCCGCGCCACGTCGGCCACCACGGCGCCAGGCGAGAACGCGGCCATCAGGATCTCGCGCTGTTCGCTCACGCTCCACCGCCGACGCCGCTCGGGGCCCGAGATCAACGTCACATGGGCCATGCTGCACAGCTATGAGCGCTCATAAGGTCTCCTTACGAGCGCAGCATCCCGGCTAGGCTCCCCCTCAGCAAGGCGGCCCACGGCGGAGGGGTACCATCGAGACCGCCGAACGCAAGAAGGCCCGAGGCGAGAAGCCCAAGGCTGTCTACCCCAAGGCCCTGGAGGCGGTGCGCCTGATCGACGCCCTGTTCGCCGTCGAGCGGCAGATCAATGGCGCGAGCCCAGACGAGCGCCTGGCCGTCCGCCGCCAGCAAAGCGCCCCGATCATCGCCGAGTTGGAAGCCTGGATGGACGAGACCCGCCAGCAGCTCACCAGCAGCCATCACATCGTCAAGGCAATCAACTATCTGAAGCGCCGCTGGCCTTCGTTCACCCGCTTCCAGGACGACGGTCGCGTCTGCCTCAGCAACAACGCTGTCAAACGGCACGCAATCGGGCCCCCCTATCGGCGCCAAATGGGGACCCCCTTTCCGAGTTCGAGCGGCGATGCGCGTAGCTCTCAGCCAGCGCAGAGCATCGCCGCGGGGTGAGCCACTGATCGATCAGCTGCCCGGAGGGGGGTCTGGGGGGAGGTTGAACAAGTTGTGGATGAAGCGGGGCGTGCCGGTCAGGCGCGGTTCCTGAGCCGCCAGCTGTCGTTGCCGGTCTCGACGATGTCGCAGTGGTGGGTCAGGCGGTCGAGCAGCGCCGTGGTCATCTTGGCGTCGCCGAAGACCGTGGGCCATTCTCCGAAGGTCAGGTTGGTGGTGATGATCACCGAGGTGCGCTCGTAAAGCTTGCTGACCAGGTGGAACAGGCGCTGGCCCAGACAGGCGCCAAGCGGTTCACCTACCTCTACGACTTCGGAGATGGTTGGAGCCACACGGTCAAGCTCGATCGGTTCGAGACCCTTCCAGCCGGCCTCGACGCGACGTTCCTGGCCTACGCCAAGGGGCCATGTCCGCCGGAAGACTGCGGCGGGCCGTTCGGCTACGCCGATCTCGTCCAAGCCTACACTGACCCCGCTCACGAGAGCCATCTCGACGCCCTCGACATCCTCGGGACGAGGTTCAATCCGATCGCAGACCCCACCACGGATCGATACGACGCAATCCAACGCCTCGTCGGAAGTTGGGCTCGCAAGCCGCGCGTATCTCGCTGACCGCAGTACTCACCGGATGGGTACCGGTCTCGAGCGTCTCGAACAAGAACTTCCATTGAGGGATATTCAGTTTTAGCGCGCCGTAGAAGCCCCAGATCGCCTTGGACGCCCTGACCATGGCCATCGAGCGCCAAAAACCCGCGCCAGGGCATGTTCATCACTCCGATCGCGGCATTCAAGGCGGCCGAGACCTACCGTTCAGCCCTGGCCCGGTCAGGGATCACCCCGTCCATGAGCCGCAAGGGCGACTGCTGGGACAACGCGCCAATGGAAAGCTTGTTGGCTTCGCCGGCCTGTGGCTCCACACCCTCAAGACAGAACGGGTCCATCATCGGATCTACGCCACCCGCGCCGAGGCCCGGCGCGATCTGTTCGGCTATATCGAGGGCTTCTACAATTCACGTCGCCTGCATTCGGCTCTGGGCTATATCAGCCCAGCCGAGATGGAACGCAGAGCGGCTTAACCCCGTCCACTTTCTCGGGGGAAGATCAGTCTTCACTGAATAACCCCAGGCAGCCGCTGCGTAGCCCAGAACTACGCAGCGTGAGCCCGACTTAGTCTGCTCGGCTCTTCAACAGCTCGTCGAAGTACGAGATAGTCTTCGAGAGACCCTCATCCAAAGCGACCGTTGGTTCCCAGCTCAGTAGTGCCTTGGCTTTTGTAATGTCCGGTTTCCGTTGCCGGGGATCGTCAGCAGGTAATGGCCGATGAACGAGCTTGGATTTAGATCCTGTGAGCTCGACCACCTTTTGTGCCAGCGCCTTCATGGTAAACTCCCCAGGATTTCCTAGATTTATCGGCCCAGTGACCGAGTCGTCCGTGGCCATCAATCTTAGGAAGCCCTCAACCAAATCATCTACGAAGCAAAATGATCGGGTCTGATCACCATCTCCATACAATGTGATATCATCGCCTTTTAGGGCCTGAACTATAAAATTCGACACCACTCGACCGTCGTTCGGGTGCATACGCGGCCCGTAAGTATTGAATATGCGCGCGACTTTGATCTGCAACCCGTGCTGCCGATGATAATCAAAGAACAGAGTTTCTGCACATCGCTTTCCCTCATCATAGCACGATCGGATGCCGATGGGGTTAACATTCCCCCAATACTCCTCCGGCTGGGGGTGAACAGAGGGATCGCCATAAACTTCGCTAGTGGAAGCTTGAAAAATTTTGGCTTTACGCCTTTTGGCTAAGCCAAGCATATTAATCGCGCCATGCACGCTAGTCTTCGTTGTTTGAACTGGGTCGTATTGATAGTGCACGGGGGAGGCAGGGCAGGCCAAATTATAGATTTCGTCAACCTCTGCAAACAGTGGAAATGTAACGTCGTGACGCATAAGTTCAAAAGCTGGATTGCTTAGTAGGTGAGCTACGTTGCGACGGCTTCCTGTATAATAATTATCCACGCACAATACTTCATTGCCCCTCTCGAGGAGCCGTTCGCACAGGTGCGAACCCACAAAGCCTGCGCCTCCGGTGACCAAAATTCTCTTAGACATACTCGCCCCGCTCAAGGTTCTAACGGGGCGTCAGCCCCAACGGATTTCGATCTGATCGTTCGCTGCCTAATAATCCGGGCAGGATTGCCGGCATAAACAGTCCACGGATCAAGACTCTTAGCAGCTACGCCACGTGCGCCCAATACAGATCCTTCGCCGACAACAACACCAGGGCCGACAAAAGCTTCTGCAGCAATCCAAGCCCAAGATTCAATCGTTATCGGACGGGCCTGCAATTGAAAATGCGGGTCGTCTATATCATGCGTACCTGCGCATAAGTGAGCTCGCTGCGAGACCAAAGCGTGCGGCATTAGCGTAATCGGTGCCATGCAATAGCAAGTGACGCCAGCTCCCATAGTCGAAAAAGGACCCATCTCAAGATTTGCTGGGTACCAGACATCGACGCCGGGGTAGACCTTTGCTTTTCGATCTATTCTCGCGCCGAATGAACGCAAAAGGAACCGCCTCCAAGCATGAAAGGGCACTGGCGTCCAACGTCCAGAGACACTCCACACGATTTGCCACAACGCTCTATATGCTCGGTGCCGAATGGGGAAGCTGGGCCCGCCTTCCGAAGGGCGCGTGTCCTCCGCATTGAGAATGTCGCCCCCCACCTCAGTGAACGACCTACTTACCCTACCTTTCGACATTGAGACCTTCATATCCAAGTCTTCATCCGCTCGACTAATCCGGGACCCGTAGTCTTCACATCGAACTTACTAAGAAAGAGGCTAGAAGCGTTCTTTGATAACCTCTCACGGTCGCGCGCTTCTAGCGAGGTCCACTTGTGAAGAAGTTCCTCCACGCCTTGCAGCGTGTCATTGGCGACAAATCCCGCTTCAGCAGCCTGTACCTCACGCCAAATATTAACTTTATTGCTGATCAATACGGGGACCGCGCACGCTAGGCTTTCCGCGACGACGATTCCGAAATTCTCTTGATGCGACGGTAAAATAAACGCGCTGGCACCATGAAGCGCACTTAGCTTTTCTGCTCCCTGGAGCATTCCTGGCCAATGAATTCTTTCACCAACCCCGAGGTCTTTGGCGAGCTGCTGCAAGCCAGCTACCGATCCACTTTCATCAGGACCCGCTACCACGAGCTGCAGATCAGGATCCTGAGTAACGATCTTGGCGAAAGCTTTGACCAATAGGTCGCAGCCCTTCTTGGGGTGGATGCGACTCATGAATAGGATGTAAGGGCGATCGCGAAGCGTCGGAATGAAATGTGAAAGGGGTTTCAGAGATAGATTTTCCCCTTCTTGAGGGCGCGCAGTTCCGTAAGGTACGACCTCCTCCTTATAGGGGTGGCAAAGAAACACGCTACGAGCTGATATCTTTTCCTCTTCGCTTGTAAAAAGTACGCGTTGCGCCTTGGCCAAGAGACGTCCCTCTCCAATAAGCCAGGAAACTTGCTTCCCAAAATGCTTAAGTGGATAGGACCGTTTGAACCAGGGATCCATCATCCCATGAGGAAAGACAAAGTAAGGCGTGTCTGAATTCGGGAGAACTCTTGAAGCACCGAAGCTAGCGTAGTTCCATAATCCGTTTACGATAATTGCGTCATAGTTCTTTGAATGCCGCTGGAGCCAGGGAACAAACTCCGGCGCATAGCCATATCGCTTCAAAAAACCATGGCGCTGCGCCTTGCTGCCGAGCGCATGGACTCGCAACGGAAAGTTGCTCAGGTGTTCCGCATCGCTCGGGTCGAGACATAAAATCTCGCGAGTAACCTGCGATGCAGTCACCTCCGCTTGTCTAAGAATGCCTTCAATCGGGCCGCCACCAACGGGATTAACGGATCGAATAATGTGGAGCAGCTTTAATGGAGGCATTTTCGAGGTGTTATGCATCACAGAGTTCCGCCCCACGCTGGTCGCTGGAGGGTTTTGCTACGGTCGTTAAACGTGCAGGTCGCCCCTCCACTGCTGCCTCGCTGTCGAGGGCCCACTGAGTCCATAAAGCCCCACGCATTCCAGTAAGCGCTTCCAAGCTTGTCACCGGGAGTATCCTTTCGGCAGGTACAGTTTGAGGATCCGCGCGGCCCCACGCTTGCAGTTTAAGGGGGGAGCTGTCGCGCTCCCTGAGCGACTCCGGATCAACGACCGCAGCACTGCCAACTTGTAGCTCAGCCCCGCTACTCGCCCCGCGTAAATGATGCTCAATCTGGCGGGGGAGTCGCCGCTCAATAATCGCGCCTGTTCGGCCGGCCATGTGGCCGCCCCCTCTGTACCTGAACAAGGTTGTTGATAAATTCCCATCGCTCAATGCGCCTTCACTATGCTGGCCGCCTGCGGCGGGGCGGCAAAGTTTGGGTCTGTTCCGCTCATAGCCACCCGAGCCACCAGCCGGGCGCCTTTAAGGCTAAGGTGATCTGCATTAAAATATAGTACGCCGACCTCCGGCATATATGCCGGACACTTTATGTCGCTACAAAGTATAGCGCTTGAGTCAATCACTTTAACATGATTTAGACCTTTTAACTTAGCGATAAGATCCAAGTAAGGCTCGTTAGCGGCGTCGAAATCACTACGAAGAACACCCCAGTCTCGGAAATCTGAGCCCCGATCATTGAGAAGTTGCATAGCGGAAGGGGCATCATAGGGCATTATAGGTATAGGTGCGATTACTACCACCTGCTTTCCATTTGCCAGCAAATACTTCACTGATTTTTCGAACCCAGCTAAAATGCTACGACTATCTGACGTCGCATAACCGGTGAAATTCATTACAAGGTAGACCACATGAATGTCCGGCATGGAGGCTAAAATCTTAGCGATGTTATCGTTCCGCTGTCGACAGTGTGGTCGTCGCGATGACACATAGCCGATGGCAGGCGGGCACGCCGACGCAGAGAATTGAACTACGGAATGGGAGCTTTGCCCCGCTACTTCGCCAAGCTCGAAGGAAAACTCTGCGGCATGACTGTCTCCCCATACCGCAATGTCCGCTGGATGCGAGCGGTCGCCAAACACGCATGCAGATTGAGCCGTAAGCATCACGGCCCCGTCCGCATGGCAGCGGGATCTCATTGGATGGTAGTCATCGCGGGCGCTCAAAAGTGAACGTGATTGCTCGCCAAGTTTCGCGCTGAATCCATTGGTCAAGATGACACATGTCGCAGCCGTCAAAATTACAGCTATGCCAACCGCCGTGTATTTAAACACAGGTATGGTAACAGCAGGTGATTTTCGAATAAATGGCCGTTCAATATATCGATAGGAGATCCAGGAAATTCCTGTTGCGACCAACATCAATAGCGATGATGTTAATAGATTGAGCTCCCCAAGCGCCCAGTGCCTACCGAAGACCAAAAGCGGCCAATGCCAAAGATATAGGGAATATGAGATGTCGCCAAACCATGTGAGCGGGCGCCAAGATAGCATCCTACCCGCAAGGCTTCCGTTGGGCGCCTGACACCAAAGTGTGGTGGCCGTCAGGCCGGATACAATCAAGGCCGGCAGGCCTGGAAATGAGCTGTTTGACTTAAGGAGGAGCAAGAAAAGCGCAATTGCTGCCACGGCCGAAGTCGAAAGTGCGCCGCGAAATTTGGGCGATATGATTTCGCTTGATGGCTTGCAAACGGCGATCACAGCTCCAGTGAGGAGTTCATAGGCGCGCGCCGGCGCGAAAAAAAACGCTGCCGAAGGATAGTAGCGTAGAAGTATTAGCTGGATAAGAAACGAGAGCGCTAGGCAGGTAAGTATAGCGGGTAGAAGTAAGCTTTTCTGTACGCGAAACAAAAACGCCAACATTAGCGGGTAGACTAGGTAGAATTGCTCCTCCACCGAAAGTGACCATGTGTGGAGGAGTGGCTTTAAGTGTGAAACGTCATCAAAGTAACCGGACCCAAACATAAACAACATGTTTGACGAAAATAGCAGAGTGGCAGCCACACTTTGCGCAGCCTTAACGTATGTTGGTGGACTGAGAGCAAAAAAGCCAGCGATGAGGACCGAGAGCAATATAATCGACAATGCCGGCATTAAACGACGCGCTCGGCGCTCGTAAAATTTTGATATCGAGTAGGTGCCGCGGTTGAGTTCGCTGAGAATGATTTTAGTGATCAAGAACCCTGATAGTACGAAAAATATGTCGACCCCAAGAAAACCACCCGCAAGTATTTCGCCGCTTGCTGCATGATAGATGACGACACTGAGGACCGCGATCCCGCGTAGGCCTTGGATGTCCTCCCGATGCATTCGCTCCGTCATTTGCGTACCTCGGCACCCAACGGCCTATCCAATCGCCCTGGCCCGGCGGCGGTTCGCGCCTTGATGCTGGTTGAGTGCAGAAGTCTCAGCAGCGCTGCGCCGAGGACAACTGAT
Source organism: Caulobacter sp. FV2ps19 (assembly GCF_058681035.1). Taxonomy (NCBI): domain Bacteria; kingdom Pseudomonadati; phylum Pseudomonadota; class Alphaproteobacteria; order Caulobacterales; family Caulobacteraceae; genus Caulobacter; species Caulobacter sp. FV2ps19. The sequence continues at coordinate 2,253,609 of NZ_CM178729.1, forward strand.
ACTAGAACGGTCGCTATACGGAAGATGGCGACGTCAAGACCGCCGCGGGTGACGTAGAGGGTCAGGATCGGAACCATTATGAAAACAAGTGCTGCCGTAAGGTAAGGCAGCGATCTTGCTCGCTGATAAGCCCAATCAAGTAGGCTCAGTAGCGCCCCGTAAGCAAAGCTGCCGATAGCCACGACATAGTAACCGCCGATGACATATAGCTCTCCAAACACGCCGTTGGTGAGGCCGCCGAGTCTGTCGCGTGACACCATTAAGCGCATCATCCGAGCAAGCTGCTCTGGCTTGTCTGGATCGAGAAATCTTGGCGTTAGTATTCGGAGGCTATCTATATAGAGGAGCGGCTTGTGGCCCATTTCTCTGACGAAGCGTTCGGCGAATACGTAACCTTCAATCGCTGAGCCTTGCGCAACGTTCATAAGCAGCATGTCCCCGTAGCTAAGCCCTTGGCCTCCCTGCAGCGTAAGCCGTATAAGTAAAGTCACGTTGAAAAGGACAACAAGCGCGATGCCCAGCACAACCAGAGAGGTCGTGCTAACATGCCTATGCGCGGAGTACGCAAGAATGTAACCGAGCGCAGTGATGGCGAGTTGAACGCGTCCTCCGAGAGCGAAGAATATAAGTGTCGAAAGTATGATTGAAAACCAAGGAACCGACTTCCCCATGCGCATTCTCACAATCATCAAAGCGCAACAGGTCAATGCATTTACGCAAGCGGAAACATATATTATCGAATAAATAAATCCTTCGACTGGAACCCGGGTCATCGCCATCTTGGCGAAACCAAGAGCTCCGAGTGGTTGAAGTATGATTAAGGCTGAGACCAGAACGGTGCTAATCAAGTGAACTACTTGCACCGTTCCTGGAAAGGGCGCCAAGTATGAGGCGCGCAGTTCTTGCGAAGGTTCTAGCGTTTTGGTTCCGGGGTTGCTCGGAAGTGTGGACTTTGCGGCGCCATACCCAAATGCGAGGGCAAGAGTAGATACGGCGGCGATGTTTAGGGCGGAGAGTGTTGATTGATCGTAGGCGCGGGCCGTGGTCATGCCGGGAGTATAATTTGCTATCCAAGCAAAGAGAATGGGGCACAGATGTGACGCACCTAGGAAGAAAGCAATCAATGCTAGTCCGGGGCGGCGCGGTCCAATCCCGTACGTAAACATGACAATGATGCCGGTGAGCGTAACAATAAGCGCAAGGGTCATTTGAAATTGCCCGAGTGGGGCTTCCCATCTACTTCTTGGAGCTGCCTAGTGAGGCGCGGCGCCCGTCGCATCATAGCCAGCAGCGCGCCAGCAGCTAGTATCTGGCTGATGCCTTCGGCAAGGGGAAAGGCGTATTGTGAAAGTGGTTTCAAAAGGAAGAAAGTTAGGACGAGAGATATGCAGACGTACGTCCAGGTCACTGGAACGGTCATCAATAGTCGATCGGCGGCTGCATAGCCTTGCTGCAAGCCGAGATACACGTTTCCCGTCACAACGATAGGCGCGAAGGCGGCGATTAGGTAGGTAGCCGCCCCCGTTCCTTCAACTATATGCGACAAGCCCCACGCAAAAACTACAATGGCCACGCAGGCCAATATCGAAAGAACCAGACCTGTTTTTTGCGCAGCGTATGTGGCTGCCCTCAGGTCAATTCCGCTAGTGACTGCGGCCACAAGTTGCGGGAATTCAGCGCGACGAACGAATTGGAGCAGTTGCATTGCCGCGTTTAGTAGTTGCTTTGCGTATACCAAAATGCCCGTCCCCGACGGGCCTAGGAAGTGATGAGCGAGCCACAGTTGACCTCGGAAGAAGAGCTGGCCAGGCATAATTGCGGCTAGGTATGTGGTTCCAGAGTAAAAACTCTTGAGGGCGATGTGGGAGTTGAATGCAATGCCTTCTATTTTGACTCCGTTGCGTCGAATTATGACGATCTGGATAATCGTGGAAAGTATAACGCCAATCGAATAGCTTCCGCCAAGTAGACAGCCCGCGATTGGCGGTGATAGTTTAGCTGCGGGTGCCAGTGTTCCAGCAAAAAGGAGAACTGGAAGGGTTGCTAAGACGCCCGCAATGCCGCTTCGGCGACGCCCATCTAAGACGCCGTTCGCGTTGAATGCGTGCGCCGGCAGTCCAGCCGACGCGGTAGCTGCGAATGCGAGCTCAAATCCAAACCGAATTTTAGAGGCCGTGATGGCAAGAGCTAGGATTGCAATTGCGGTTAGGCCTAGCCTGACTAAGCTGAGAGACCAGTAAGCTTGAGAAATGGTCGAATCTGGATCGGTTTCAGGCGTACTTGCAGCGATGCGAGTAAGGGTCAGCACCCCGCCCCAGTCCGCAATCAAATACACTAAAACGGCGGTGTAGTAGGCAACCCCAGCAGTTCCTAGAAATGCTGCATTACCTTCCGACAATAAATATGTCTGGACGCAGAACATCGTTCCTTGGCCGACGGCGAAAGCACTCACCAACAGAGCGATGTTAGTGTGCACTACGCCCAGAGGGCTAAATCTGAGGCGCATCAGCTTCACGCGAGTGAAAACTCTCGATAAACTTCAGATATGCCCCTCCGCAATTCAACGCATGGGTGCCAATTCATTCCGCGCAGTTTGTCGCCACTCATCAGCTTACGAAGCGTGCCATCGGGCTTTGTGGTGTCGGTGCGGATGTCCCCATCAAAACCGACTACCTCGCAAATGAGTCTGGCCAAATCGATTATTGCTACATCTTCGCCCGAACCAACGTTGACGTGTTCGAAATCCGAGTAGCGCTGCATCAGGAAGACACACGCATCCGCACAATCGTCAGCGTGCAGGAATTCGCGCCGAGGTGTCCCTGTGCCCCAGATGGTTATGTGGTCCACGCCCGCGATCATTGCCTCGTGCGCCTTTCGGATTAGGGCTGGGAGGACGTGGCTAGTGTTCAGGTCGAAGTTGTCGCCGGGGCCATACAGGTTGGTCGGCATGGCGCTGATGAAGTCGCTGCCGTGCTGCTTGCGATAGGCTTGCGCCAGCTTGATGCCCGCGATTTTGGCGATCGCGTACCATTCATTGGTTGGCTCAAGCGCGCCCGTTAGTAGTGAGTCCTCGCGGATCGGTTGCTCGGCGAACTTCGGATAGATGCAGGACGAACCGAGGAACAGCAACTTGGCCACACCCTCGCGGTGCGCGGCCTCGATAATGTTGGCCTCGATCATCAGGTTGTCATAGAGGAAGTCGGCCGGAAAGCTGTCGTTGGCCAGAATGCCGCCGACCTTCGCCGCCGCCAGGAAGATGGCGTCCGGCTTTTCCTTTGCCATCCAGGCCTGGACCTGGTCCTGACGCTTGAGATCGACGACCTCGCGTCCAGCCGTGATCACTTCGCAGCCTTCTGAAGCCAGCCGCCGCACGATGGCGGAGCCGACCATCCCGCGATGGCCGGCCACCCAGACGCGCTTCCCGGCAAGCGGAAAGATCACCTCATTCGGCATTGCGACGTTGCTCCCGAGCGACATTGATCATGTCGGCGGCGACCATCTCGGCGCAGAGCTGCTCCCACTTGGTGTCGTGGACCCAGCCGAGCTTTTCCTTGGCCTTGGTCGGATCGCCGATCAGCAACTCAACTTCGGTCGGGCGGAAGTAGCGCGGGTCGACCTCGACGAGCACCTTGCCGGTTTCGGCGCAGGTGCCCTTTTCTTCGACGCCCGTGCCCGACCAGTTGATGGTTACGCCGGTCTCGGAGAAGGCCTTCGTCACGAAGTCGCGAACGAGGGTCGTCTCGCCGGTTGCGAGAACGTAGTCGTCAGCGACTTCCTGCTGCAGCATCAACCACATGCCGCGGACGTATTCGCGGGCGTGGCCCCAGTCGCGCTTGGCGTCGAGGTTGCCGAGATAGAGCTTGTCCTGATAGCCCTGCTTGATGGCCGAGACCGCGCGAGTGATCTTGCGGGTCACGAAGGTTTCGCCGCGCAGCGGGCTTTCGTGGTTGAACAGGATGCCGTTGCTGGCGTGGATGCCGTAGGCCTCGCGATAGTTCACCACGATCCAATAAGCATAGAGCTTGGCGGCGGCGTAGGGGCTGCGCGGGTAGAACGGGGTCTTTTCGCTCTGGGGCACTTCCTGCACCAGGCCGTAAAGCTCCGAGGTCGAGGCCTGATAGAACTTGGTCTTCTTTTCCAGGCCGAGAATGCGGATGGCCTCAAGCAGGCGCAGCGTACCCGTGCCGTCGGCATTGCTGGTGTATTCCGGGGTCTCGAAGCTGACCGCCACGTGGCTCTGGGCCGCGAGGTTGTAGATTTCGTCCGGCTGGGTCTGCTGCACGATCCGGATCAGGTTCGTGCTGTCGGTCAGGTCGCCGTAGTGGAGAATGAACCGCTGATCCTTCTCGTGAGGATCCTGGTACAGGTTCTCGATACGGCCGGTATTGAAGGACGAGGAGCGGCGCTTCACGCCGTGCACCGTGTAGCCCTTGGAAAGCAGAAGTTCGGACAGGTACGCCCCGTCCTGACCGGTCACGCCCGTTATCAGCGCGACCTTGCCATTGCTGGCTACACTCATGGTATCCCCTTAAGTCCCCACGGCCCAATCCAGGCCCACACACATGTGCTCAGTAGCTGAGCAGCCGATCAGGCGGAAGCAAATCTTGCGCCACCCCATAACGAGATGGCAGATGCGTCGCCTCCCAGGGTCGGCTTGATTATTTTTACACCAGAATGGAACACCTGCGGCTGTGTCTAACATCACAGTCTGGTTAACTTTCCCATTGGATTGCGCTGCGTTTCTTAACGCTCGTTTGATTGATTTTATGCGTCCGTAAAAGAAGCTTTGTGCAGCGGTCATAATTTGCGAACCCGATTAGATCGGGCGCGGAGCATATCTAGGTTCGCATTTAGGTTGAAAGCGTAGCTTCGGCCGGTGAGGGGCCTAGCCGCTAGCGTTCTCACATGACATCGATTGTCGAAATGCCACTTCTGCCTAGATAATGCCCGCTCGAAGCGGATCTCGTGGATGAAGAAGGCCGACGTGGCAGTCATCAGAGCATCCCCAAATCTACGGCATTGGCGCCCGGAAACACCGCCGACAGACGCGCGTCGCCTAGTCCGTAAAGGCGCATCGTTAGACCGCCAATCATGGCGCGGTAGTCGGTCAGCACCGGCAGGTCGCGCCCCTCGTTGAGTGTTTTAGGGTTCAGGGCGACTTGGTCGCCGGCGATGCGGCCGCCTTTGACGGATCCGCCGAGCACCCAATAGGTACTGCCCCGGCCGTGATCTGTACCCTTGTCGCCATTCTCGCGAAAGGTTCGGCCAAATTCCGAGATCACGATCACCGTCGTCTTCGCCCAGACCTCATCGCCGAGACCTTCGGTGAGGCCGGTCAAACCGCGTCCGAGCTGCCCCAGTCTGTCGGCGAGCACGCCGGTCGCCGCGCCTTGGTTGACGTGGGTGTCCCATCCGCCGACGTCGAGAAAGGCCAGATTGTAGTCGTTGCGCATCAGCGTCGCGACGCGGCGGGTGGCGAGCTCGAAGCCGCTCGGCGAGACGGTGTTGCGGTTGGCGGCGATCATTTCCCCGCTGATAGCGTCATAGGCCTTGTCGCGGACGGTGAAGCCCTGGCTGACCGCGTCCGATAGGCTATGGCCGCGATACATCTCTTCGATCAGTCGCGCCTGCCTTTCATCGATCCCCGACTTGGACACCGAGCCGATGGCGATGTTCGGAACCACCCGCTCGCCCTGGAACGCCAGAGGCGGTTGAGCGGTGAAGGCGATCGAACGCGAGCCTGTAAGCTGTTGGCTAAGCCGCTCCATGAAGCCGGACCGGTAGCTGCGCGATCCGCCGACGGGTTGACCCAACTCGATCGTGTCCTGGGTCTCGAAGTGACTCCTGGAAAGATCGTCGGATCCGGCGAAGGGCACGAAGGCGATCTGTCGCTTTTGCCATAGCGGATAGATGGAGTCCTTCAGCGCTGGATGCAGGCTCCAGTCGACGTCCAGGGCCAAAGCGGCCGCAGCGTCGCCTGCGGCGGGGCGGGCGATCCGCAGGTTGGGCCTGGCTTCGTGGTAGAAGTCGCTGCTGGTCGGGATCACCACGTTCAAGGCGTCGTAGCCGCCGCGCAGAAACAGCACCAGCAGACGCTGGTCGCTGGCCGGCGCGCTCCACGCCCGACCCGCGACGCCGAGGGCCGCGGTCGCCAGGCTGGAGGTCAGAAAAGCTCGGCGATCCATGGGCTCACCTGCGGAGGAACTCTGGGGAGGACAGGAATAGGGCGTTCCATTCGGCCGACGATTTGGCCTGAGCCAAAGCTGCTTTGGTCGAAGGACCAAGGGCGGCTTCGGAGTTGGAGAAATAGAGCCGGTTCTGCAGTTGCGGAAACGCCGGCGCATCGACCGCGTCGGGCGTGTTGGGTTTGAAGAGGCCTGAAGAGCTCGAGCCAATTTGCCGGGCGACGTCGAACATCGTCGTCAATTGCCCAGGGCCGGTCCAAGCGGAGTCTTCCAGGGAATAGCCATCGGGGGTCTCCCGGCCATAGAGGCTTTGACCCATCCGGCTCAGCCAGTTTTCGATCGGGGCCGTATTGGCGATCGGCCGCCCGTCATAGGCCAGCCGCACGGCTGATACCGTGAAATGCATCGGATCCTTGGTCTTGCCGCCCAAGGACGCCTTGAAGTCCGAGGCGCGGAAGAGCGTCTTGAGCACGACGGCGATGTCGCCGTCGCTCCGCAGGAACGCCTTGGTCATTTGATCGACGAGTTTAGGCGGGGCCTGACCCATGAAGAACAGCGCCAGCTTCGTGGAGACGTGGCGGGCGGTCGCTGGGTCGCGGGCCAAAATGTCGAGGGCTTGATCCAGTTCGCTAAGGCCCGAGCCCTTGATCGGATGGCCTAGGAGGATCTTGTCGGCGAAGTCGTGCCGGGCCGGATTGAACTCGAAGAGCCCAAGCCGCACGTATTGCGCCTGCTGCTCGGGCTTGAGCTTCGGCGCGTCGCTCGATAGGCTGACGCCGACACCGGTCAGGATGCGGGTCATCGCCTCGACGTCCTTCTGCGTATAGCCGGAGCCCACGCTCAAGGTGTGCAGCTCGAGAATTTCTCGGCCATAATTCTCATTGAGCCGGCCAACCGCATTTTGATCATTGTCGAGATAGCGCAGCATGGCCGGGTGGAGAGCCGCCGCCTCGAGCAGATCTCGGAAACGCCCAAGAGCATGCGGTCTGATGGCTTGGTCTTCGTAGTCGGCGATCAGCGCGCGGATGTCGCGCTTGTCGGCCTGGACGTTGAAGTGATTGACCCAGAACCAGGTCATCTGCTCTTGCAGTTGGTTGGGCGAGTAGAGATCGCGAAGAAGCGATCGCGAGGTGGTTTGGCGCTTGAGGTCGGCCATAACGCGACCGTAGGCCTGTTGCGCGGCCTGGCGCTCCGCCGGTTCCTTGATTTGATTGGCGGCTCTGTTTTGAGCGTCCATGGCGACAGCCAGCTTCTCCATGGGCTCAGTGGTGATGCGCATCTGGTCGATCTGAGCTTGAACGCTGTCGGGTAACGTCGCCGGATTTGAAGGGCGCAATTGCGCGCTCAGCCAACGCTCATCCCCAAGATGCTCGGCGTTTTCGACGGCTTGCGATGTTCGCCCCCAGGTCACACGATCGACCAGCGCCACCGTACGCGCCGAAGCGGCCGCAGCGTCGGGAAGCGTCATTTCGATCGCGACTACGGCGAAGATTGCGACAAGGACCGGACGGCCAAGCGCTTTCAATCGAGACATGGCAAGGCTCACTTCGGGGACACCATGGAACGCGCCGGTGGCAAATCCGTGTCCGCGTCCGTGCGAAGAGATCTGACGTGCGTCGATCAAACCCTATCGTTGCGCGCGGATGTGACGTGGGAGGTCCATTCCGCGGCGCGCGGCAGATCAGTCGCGGAAGTACCGGTGCTTTCTGTCTCGCTTGAGCATTCGGCGCACGACGCCCTCAAGGCTCGGCCAAGCGAAAAGCAGCAATAGGCCAAGGATAACGAGCACGGCGAGCGCGGGCATGGTCAGCTCCAGATAAGAGCGCATCCTCCCGAACGGCGGCATTTATCGTTGATTAGCTAAAGATGGCACGCTTAGGGGCCTATACGAATTGCGCAAGGGAAACATGACCGCAAAGCCTCCGTACCGCCTGGTTTCGGGTCTCGGGCGAGGGGCCACGCCCGCCTGCTAACATTTGCGACGCATGCTGCGGCACGTGTGTCGGGCATTCGTTCGACGCCAAGTCCTTCAACCTAGGTCGTCTTGCGCTATTCTACGGCTCGCCGCCGCGATCGTCACGGGCGGCGCGACTTGACCGGCCTCATCATCGGGGGGGGGGGGGCGAACTCAGCCCCCGGCAAAGCCACACGACTGTCCACTGCGGCCCGAAGATCCGCCTCTAGCGCATGGCCGGCTGAATATCGGCATGGCAGCAGTAGCTGCTGGGCCACGCGAAGATTGCCGCTTTGGCTCAGGATAGTCGTGCCGGCGCGGTGACGGCGCTGTGGATCACCTGCGGCAGGGTGGCCGGCGCGCTTGACGGCCGCGCACAGACGCGTCTGTAGGGCCGGATGCTGGCCAGCCTCAGGATCGCCCGCTCGATCGCCCAAACTTTCGCCGGACAGATATCTTCGTCGAACCGGATGCTCGTCAGGCCGACCGATCGGGCGCGCTCCGCGCGGGCGGCGATCTGTTGGCCGTCGTCGGCGCGCAGCGGCAGCGGGGGATCAATTCTGCTCATGCGCTGCAGAAACGCAGTTTAGCATTCCAATAAGCAGGGCGAACAGATTTGGCATTTTATCAGCGGATGCCCAACCTGCATGGTTGCCGGTTGTTGGTGTCGCTGGTCGAGGTGCTCACTTCGAATTTCGGTTTCCACGGCTTTCGGATGACATGAAACCTATGCGGCTGCCCGCCAGCGCGGCGGTTTAAGAAAAATTCACGTCACAGCAAGCGCCCGTTGGACAGAATTTGCTAGCCGCGTGCTACTGGTCAATTGAGCCTCGGATGCGAGGTACAACCTGGGGTCTTCGTGAACGCGATCTATCCTGTCATTCTTTGCGGCGGTTCGGGCACGCGCCTTTGGCCAGCTTCGCGAGCCGACCAGCCCAAGCAGTTCCTGCAACTCATTGGGGACCATTCCAGCTTCCAGGATACCGTGCTGCGTGTGGCCACGCTGCCGGACCGCGCGGAAATCGTCATCGTCACCGGCGCAGCCATGGTCGAGTTCGTGCTGGAGCAGACCGCGCAGATCGGCGTTGAGGTCACCGTTCTGGTCGAGCCCGAGGCCCGCGACTCCGCCCCGGCCGTCGCTGCAGCCGCCGCCTATGTCCAGTCGCGCGATCCGCAGGGTGTCGCCCTGATGTTGGCCGCTGACCACTATATCGCCGAGCCGGACGTCTTCGGCCTGGCCGCCGTGACTGCCGCCAAGGCTGCCGCCGAGGGCTGGATCGTCACGTTCGGGGTCAAGCCGACGGCTCCCGCTACCGGATTTGGCTACATCCGGCCCGGCGATGCTTTGCTGGATGGCAGCGTCAGCGCCGTCGCCGCCTTTGTCGAGAAGCCCGACCGCGCCACCGCCGAGACCTACGTCGCCGATGGATATCTCTGGAACAGTGGCAATTTCGCTTTTAAGGCCGGCATGCTGTTGGGCGAGCTCGACGCCTTTGAGCCTAGCGTTTCCGCCGCCGCTCGCGCCTGCGTGGCTGCTCTGAAGATCACCGATGGCGTTGGCCGGTTGGACAAGGCCGCCTTCTCTGGGGCCGCCAAGATCTCGCTCGACTATGCGGTTATGGAGCGCACGAAAAAGGCCGCCGTGGTCCCCGCAGCGTTTTCGTGGTCCGACCTTGGGGCCTGGGACGCGATCTGGGAGGCTTTCCCCAAGACCGACAGCGACAATGCCGTCTCCGGCGACGTCACCCTGATCGACTGTGAGCGCGTCCTGGCCCGCTCGACCGGTCCCTTCGTCGGTGTCATCGGTCTTTCGGACGTCGTCGTGGTGGCGGAGCCCGACGCCATCCTGGTCTGTCATCGCGACGCCAGCCAGGCGGTCAAAGCCCTCGTCGATGGCCTTAAGCGCGACGGTCGCTCGATCGCTAGCGGCCGGGATCGGGGCCATGCCGTGCGCAAGGTATTGGCGACCACGGCCACCACACGGATCGAGCAATGGATCCTGAAGGTCGGCGAAAACGTCCAACTCCCCGCAGGCGTGATTCAGGTGCTTGAGGGCGAGGTCGAAGGCCTTGACCGTGTCAACACGTTGGACACCATCAAAAGTGTTCAAGCGAGGACGACGACAATCCTGCTGCTCACCTTGCGAACCTAACCACCTGGTCCATCTTCGCGTGGCGGCGCACCTTGGCCGTCAGCCGGGTTGTCCCGCCTGAAGGGCGTTCAAAAGAAACTCAGCTTCAAGACCGCCGCAACCACGCACAGGGCAAGCCATACCGCACCAGTTATCGCGATCGCAGGAAGCCATCGAAGATCTTGTGAGCGACGAGTCGAGTGCGGTATCTGATCGGGGCGGCCAGCCATGCGTTTCCTCTGGGCGCGTTTCCCGGCCCTTATTCTGAATAGACGATACTGCGTGTGCCTGCGCAAGCGGGATGCCGCCGTTGAACCATCGGGGGCCGTTTGGCGCTAATTAGTCCCGAAAATACCGATGTTTCCGATCCCGCTTGAGGAATCGGCGCAGTTCTTTTTCTGCGCTAGGCCAAACGAGAAGCAGCAATAGCGCGACGATAACCAGGATGGCCAGCAGGGGCATGGGGAGCTCCAAGATCGTGAGCCTCCTCCCAAGTCGGCGCCCATCTTGAGGCTCCGTTGGCGGGCAGGATGGCGAGGCCACGGCAAAAGGGCAAGGCGATCTTGTCCTGCCGCGTCCGGCCCTCGAATAAATCGGGCAAGGCGCCCAAAGGCAAGGCGCGTTAGAGGGCCAAGGTCTGTTTCGGTTCTGCCGTTGATGGGCGGAGCGACCCTCGCGATGACGTTGAATCGCTAAGGACATCTCTGAACAGGCGCCGGGTGGGGCTTTGAGGTTTCGGCGCGGGTGATCGTCCTTGCGTCCGGCCCAGAGCCGTAGGGAAGCAAATGCCGAGGTCCCGGCGTTCTCGATGTTGTGGCGTTGAGATGGCGCAGGGAGGCGAGGCCAAGCTCGAACCTATCAGGCGTTAGCGGGGAGCGGCGCATTGGCCACCGCAAGCTGCTGGCTTCGGGGGAGGGGAGATGGAGGCCCGGCCCAGGATCGAACCGGGGTCCATGGACACCGCATCCGCTGCGTAACCCCTCCGCCACCGAGTCGTTCGGCGTCAATTCAAGGCGCGCGCGGGCTTGTGATTTATGAGGGGTGACCCTTGACACCGCCGAGGCGTCGGCGATGGCGGAGGACGAGATTCAGGCCGGCGCGGTCGCTTCGCGGTTCTGGCTTTGGCCATTTTCGCGGAGGCCGTGCGCATTTTTTACAGGAAAGGGCGTCCCCGCCGCCGGGCGGCGGGGACATGAGAGGCGAGGCTCGAACCTCGTCTTTTACATCGGAGGGCTACGGCCCTTCGGTCTCGCCCTTGTAGGCGGGCTCGACTGCAACAGATCGATGCCGCGCCGGAGGGAAAGCGCCGGGCTTAACCGAAGCCGGCGGCTGGAATCGTTATTGGCGAACGACAGAGGGGCTGCACCTTTGTCCGTGACATTGCGTCAAGGCGCTTATGTCCGCCTCGCAAAATGCCGCCAGAAAGTTTGAGTCTTAGGCAGGGCGCTGAGGCGTTGGAAGGCGACGCGCGGTCCGCGCGCATTGTCTTGGCTAGTGGTCGTGTGGTCCGTCGCATGCGGCGATGAAGCGCCGTGGGCGGGCCTGGCGTGTCGTTCTGTTTGGGGCGCGTCCTACGCGGCCTCTTGGGCTTGATCCCGGACCGAGGCGGCGCTGTTTGGCAACCTTGGCGGCGGCTTTCTTCCCCGGGGCTTTGCCCCTTCCTCGCGATGCAACAAAGCCGCCGCCCACGGTCCTGCGCTGGCGCTTCGGGCCCGCTGGCGCGGCCTGCCGTCCTTCACCTGTCCCCGGTCTTCGGGTCGCCATCGAGGTCGCGATAGGCGCGGCCCCAGACCAGAAGGACGAACATCATGGCCCGCATCGGCTCATTTTACCAGATTGAGCGCGCATACGGGCCCAACCATTCGATCTTGGATAATCGTCACGTCCGCGTGGCGTTCGCGACCAACGACGAGCGCACCGCGCGCCGGATCAGCGACACGCTGGGCACCGCGACGGAGATGAGGGCGATGGCCAATTATGCGGGCCATCGGCTATCTCCCTGGCTTGGACACCTGATGGTCTCGCGCTAGGAAACCGCGCGTCCGCTGCTCACGCCCGGCGAGGTCATGCAGCTGCCGCCGCACGAAGCCGTCGTCCTGGTGGCCGGCGCGCCGCCGATCCGGGCGACCAAGATCCGCTACTACGCCGATCCACGTCTCGCTCGCCGGGTCTGTGTGCTGGACACCGCAGCGGGCGTCCCGAGCGCGCCCGTTGCCGCCGATTGGAGTGGCGCCGTCTCGTCGAAGGCAACGACCACAGCGGGATGCTCGACGGCTCAAGACGATGGGGGGCTGAAGCGAGAACCCGACCTGGACGGTCCTGAGGCCCCGCCGCTGCAGGACCGCGATGATGACATCGACACGGGCGAGGGTGAGGAAGGTGACGAAGCCCAGCAGGGGCGAGAATTGCAGCGCCGGTTTACGGGCGTGGCGCGCCAGGCAGCGCTGGATCGTGACGACGGCATCCCGCTGGGGGCGACGCATGAAGATCCCCACCAAGGTCTTCCTGACCAGCGACACTATCCGCGTCCTGGACGACCGCGCCCGCCGGACGAAACGGCAGAAGTCAGAGATCGTCCGTGCGGCCGTCGAGGCCTATCTGTCGCCCGACAGCGCCGAGGCCGGGGAGGCGGCATTGTTTCGTCGGCTCGATCGGATGTCTCGGCAGCTCGATCGACTGGAGCGCGACGTCACGATCGCCAATGAGGCCATCGGGCTCTTCGTGAAGACCTGGCTGAAGGTGACGCCGGCGATGTCGGCGGTGGAGGATCGGGCGGCTAGTGCGAAGGGACAGGAAAGGTACGCGGCGTTCATCGATCTGCTGTCGCGGCGGATCGCGGAGGGACGGCTGCTGCGCGGGGAGGTTTTGAACGACGTCGCCGGCGGAGGCGATCATCATGACTCTTAGCGGCCCTCGGGAAGGGCCGCTTTCGGCGAAGTACCGATGGTTTGACCTCCTGCGCCAGGAGCGCATTCACTCGACCAAATAGTCGACGAACACCCGCACGTAGCGAGCATGTCGGCCCCGCACGCAACACGGCCTGGAAGACCTCCGTATTTCCGGGATCGAAGTTTTGAAGGATCGGGATCAGCCGGCCAGTCGCCACCAGATCGCCGAGGCAGCGAAGCGCCGAGACGGCGCGCGAAACAATCGGTGTGGGGGTCGAACACGCACGGCGTCATTGGCTCAAGCGGCGCGGGTGCGTCTGAAGCCATGGCGAGTGAATGCGAGTATTCTGCGATTTCGACGGCACGATCGCCAAGCTCGACACCACCGACCTGGTCCTGACCCGTCTGGCCGACCCGGCGTGGGAAGTGCTCGAGGCGCGCTGGGCCCGCGGCGAGATCGCCGCCGCCGAGTGCATGCGCGACCAGATCGCCCTGATCGACGGCGACGACGCGGCGCTCGATGCGGTGCTCGACAGCGTCGAACTGGCCGACGGTTTCGTCGAGTTCGTCGCCTGGTGCCAAGCCAACGCCGTGCCGCTGACCGTGCTCAGCGACGGTGTTGACCGCTTCATTTTTCGCATTCTGGATCGCCACGGCCTGTCGCACTTGCCGGTGGTCGCCAACCAAATGGTCGGCAATGCGCTGCTCGGTCGAAGGCTGGAGCAGCCTTGGTCGCGCGCGGGCTGCGCGGCTGGCTCCGGCGTCTGCAAGTGCCTGGTCGTGGCCAGGTCTGACGAGCGGGCAAACGATCCTCGCGACCTGATGGTCTTCATCGGCGACGGGCGTTCGGACTTCTGCGTCTCGGGCCGCGCCAACCTGCTGTTCGCCCGCGACAAGCTGGCCGCCTACGCCCGCTCGCGGGCAATGCCCCATCACGAATTTTCCGATTTCCACACCATCAGGACGACGCTCGCGGCCACTCACGGCCGCCTGGCGCGCCGCGCCGCCATCTGACCGGAGCCGCTTCATGTACGACGCCGAAAATTCCGCTCAACTCCTCGACGAAGCCGCCCTGCGCGAGCTCGAGGCCCAGTACTGCTCCTACGGCGACACCGTCCACTACCTGCCCGATCCCAAGTTCTTCGACGGCTGCGAGGGCTCGTTCATGTACGACGCCCAGGGGCGCCGGTTCCTGGACCTGCAGATGTGGTACTCGGCGGTCAATTTCGGCTACCGCAACCCGCGCCTGAACGCCGTGGCCCACCGCCAGCTCGACACTCTGCCGCAGGTGGCCAGTCAGTACCTGCACCGCGAGAAGGTCGAACTGGCGGCGATGATCGCCCAGGACGCCGAAAAGAAGTTTGGTCGCAAGGGCCGGGTGCATTTCAACGTCGGCGGCGCCCAGGCGGTTGAGGACTCGCTGAAGCTGGTGCGCAACGCCTCGGGCGGCAAGCAGCTAATGTTCGCCTTCGAGGGCGGCTATCATGGTCGCACTCTGGGCGCTTCGGCGATTACCTCGTCCTACCGCTACCGCCGCCGCTTCGGCCACTTCAGCGACCGCGCGCAGTTCATTGAGTTCCCGTACCATTTCCGCGGCCCCAAGGGCATGAGCAAGGAAGAGTACGGCGCGGCCTGTGTGGCCAAGTTCGCCCGCCTGTTCGAAACCGAATACAATGGCGTGCTCGACACCAAGACCGGCCAGGCCGAATACGCCGCCTTCTACATCGAGCCCATTCAGGGCACCGGCGGCTATGTCATCCCGCCGCCCAACTTCTTCATCGAGCTGAAAAAGGTCCTCGACCAGTACGGTGTCCTGCTCGTGGTCGACGAAATTCAGATGGGTATGTTCCGGACCGGAAAGCTGTGGTCGATCGAGCATTTCGGCGTGCAACCTGATGTACTGGTGTTCGGCAAGGCCTTGACCAATGGCCTCAACCCGCTGTCGGGCGTCTGGGCCCGCGAGGAACTGATCAACCCGGAGATCTTCCCGCCCGGTTCGACCCATTCGACCTTCAATTCCAACCCGATGGGCACGGCCGTGGCGCTGGAGGCCCTGCGGATGACCTCCGAGGTCGACTACGGCGCAGCCGTGATGGAGAAGGGCGCCTATTTCCTGAAGGGCCTGAAGGACCTGCAGAAGCGCTGGCCGCAGATCGGCGACGTCGACGGCCTTGGCCTGGCCTTGCGCGCCGAGATCTGCGAGGCCGATGGCTTCACCCCCGCCAAGGCCCTGCTCAACCGCATGGAAGCTGAGGGGATGAAGGGTGACATCGAGATCGACGGCGAGCACTACGGCCTGATCCTCGACGTCGGCGGCTACCACAAGAACGTCATCACGCTGGCGCCCTCGCTGGAGATCAGCAGGGACGAGATCGACCTGGCCCTCAAGCTGCTCGACGCGGTCCTGCGCCGTTGCGTCGATTGAGTCACGGGATGCGGCCGGTCTTCTTGAACCTCGACGGCGCTTTGAGCGCGCAGCCCGTGCTGCGCAACCGGGCTGACGGCCTGACCGTCGAGGCCCGGGACCTGGGACCGGCTCTGCGTCTATGGAGTCGGCCGCCGGCCCTCGCCGCGCTGGCCGAACGCCTGCGCGACTTTGCGCCTATAGGGGCCAGTCCCGACCTGGTGTTCGCCGGTTCGGGAGACTTTCACCATGTGACGCCGATGCTGATCGAGCGAGCCCTCGCGGCGTCGGGCGCCGGCGCCGTGACCGTGGTGCATTTCGACAACCATCCCGACTGGGTGCGGTTCGGGAACGGCCTGCATTGCGGCTCTTGGGTCGGGCGGGCCGCGCGCCTGTCAGAAGTGGCCAGGGTGATCACCGTGGGCGTGTGCAGCGGCGACATTGACCGTCCCGAGACCAAACGCGCGGATCTGGATCTCGTCGCCGAACAGCGAGTCGAACTCTATCCCTATAGCGCGCCCGATGGCGGCCCCGTTTTGCGGGTTGGCGCCCAGAGTTGGCCCTCGATCGAGGCGATGGGCGAGAGCGGGTTCGCCGACCTGCTCGCGTCGCGCATCGTGACCCCGGTGATCTACGTCACCATCGACAAGGACGTCCTGTGTTCGGCCGACGCCGTTACCAACTGGGACCAGGGGCGCCTGAGCCTGGAGGGGCTGGAGACGCTCCTCCGCGCCGTCGCGACGCGCGCGCGGGTAATCGGCGCCGACGTGGTCGGGGACTGGTCGGCGCCGCGCTACGGTCCCGGACCGCTGGCGGCCATGCTCAAGATCGGAGAAGCGTTTCTCGATCAGCCGCATCGCGGGCCACTGCCCGCAGTGGCGCGGCGGATTAATCAGGCGACCAATCTTCGTCTGCTTTCGCTGTTTTCGGAGGTCGCGCCGTGAGCTCGGCTCTGAACTTCGCCAGCGCCGGTCTGCTGGCCTTCTGCATCGTCACGGAGATCGGTCGCGAACTCAGCTTCAAGGCGGCTTCGGACGGGGCCGAGGGCAGGCGGGCCTATATCGCGGCGCTAGCCCTACAGCCGGTGCTGTGGCTGGGGATCGTATTCTGGTTCGTCGAGATGATCGCTTGGTTGCTGGTGTTGGAAACCACTCCTCTGAGCCTGGCCTTCCCGATCATGACCCTGACCTACGCTGGCGTGCCCCTGGCCGGCACGTTGATCCTGAAGGAGCGGCTTAGCTCGATCCAGATCGCCGGCGCGGCCGTGGTCGCCGCCGGGGTGACCTGCGTGGGGCTGTCAGGCCTGTGACCCTTTCGAAGCCCGGAGCCATGGCCATGAGGCCGCAAGTCTTCCGTCTCGCCAGGCGCGTGTTCAGCCGCACGATCATCGGCCAGGCCTTGGCCGGATGGGCCGGGTTCG
Source organism: Caulobacter sp. FV2ps19 (assembly GCF_058681035.1). Classification (NCBI taxonomy): domain Bacteria; kingdom Pseudomonadati; phylum Pseudomonadota; class Alphaproteobacteria; order Caulobacterales; family Caulobacteraceae; genus Caulobacter; species Caulobacter sp. FV2ps19. The sequence goes on from NZ_CM178729.1 coordinate 2,270,591, forward strand.
ACCGACAACCACGCGGCTCGACCCAGGCGGCGGCGTCATGAGCGTCCAGCCGCTCCGGCTGGCCGGCCGTTCCGGCCAGGGCGTCCTGCTGGTGCATGGCCTGACCGGCGCCCCGGCTGAGATGAAGCCTCTGGCCAAGCGCCTGGCGCGGCGCGGCTTCGAGGTTGCCGCGCCTCTGCTGCCCGGTCATGGCGCCGACGAGGCGACCCTGCTGAGAACCACCTGGCGCGACTGGCTCGACGGTCTGTGCGAAGCCCATGACCGCTTCGCCACCCAGGTCGATGCCGTGCACGTAGCGGGAATCTGCGTTGGCGGGGCCCTGGGCCTGATGCTGGCGGCCGAGCGCCCGACCATCCGCGCCGCGGCGGTCTATTCGATGACCTTCGAATACGACGGCTGGAACATGCCGCGCTTCGCCGTCGCCGCGCCCGTGATCCAGCTGGTCGCCAACCTGCCGGGCGTGCGCCAACTGAGCTGGGCCGAGACCCATCCCTTCGGGTTGAAGGACGAACGGCTACGCAGCCTGGCGGAACGCGCGCCCGGCGGTCTTATCGAAGGGGCTATCGACCGCCTGCCGCTCGGCGCGCTCTACCAGATGTATCGTATGAGCCGGCGGCTGGAGCGGATGGGCAAGTCGATCCAGACACCGACCCTGATCCTTCACGCCCGCGACGACGACATGAGCCACCCGCGCAACGCCTATCGGCTGCAACGCGCTCTGGGCGGCCACACGCGGTTGCTACTGCTCGAAGACAGCTTTCACATGATCCACGTGGACCAGGAACGCGATCGGGTGGCGGCGGCCACGGCCGCCTTCTTCGGCAACGCCACGCCGCAGGGATCCGAGCTCCTGGAACGGTGGTCGCATGCTTGAGGCCCGCGTCCTGACAACGCTCGACGACCTGCCGCGCGCGCAGTGGGACCTCCTGTTTGGTGACGGACTGGAGGGCTTCGGCTACCTGCGGGCGGTGGAAGGCGCGGGCCTGCCCGGGTTCGCCTGGCGCTATGTGCTGGTCCACCGGCAGGAACGCCTGGTCGGCGCGGCGCCGGCCTTCATTACAGACTACCGGCTCGAGACCACGTTCGAAGGGGCGGGCCGCAAGATTGCCGAGCACCTGCGCCGCATCGCGCCGGGCGTGATGACGCCCAGACTGGCCTGTCTCGGTTCGCCTTGCACGGAAGTCGCGACCGCTGGCTTCGCCCCGGACCTGTCCGGGGCCGAGCGTTGCATCGTCCTGGCGGCGTTGATCAAGGCCTTCGAACAGGATGCGGTCCAGGCGGGATGTCCGCTGACAGGCGTAAAGGACGCCGACTTCGCGCAAGGCCAGCTGTGGTCCGACGCCATGGCTTCGGCCGGCTACAGCGCCGTGCCGGGACAGGCGATCGCCGACCTCATCATCGACTTCCCGGACATCGAGACTTATCTGGCGCGACTGTCCAGCGGAGTGCGTCGCGACATGCGCCGCAAGCTGCGCGCCCGGTGCGATGTGCGCGTTGAGTTGCGGTCGGACCTGGGCGCAGACCTGCCGCGCGCGATGACGCTCTATCACCAGACCCTGGCGCGGGCTTCCGCCCAGCTCGAGACGCTGACGCCAGCCTTCTTCACCGACGTCGCCGCCCGCATGCCGGGGCGGGCCATCTTCGCGCTCTACTATGTCGGAAGCGACCTGCTGGCTTTCAACCTGCTACTCGATGACGGCGAAGTTCTGCTCGACAAGTTCTTCTGCATGGAGGCCGAGCGCGGTCGCGCTTACAACCTCTACTTCCTCAGCTGGTTCTTCAATATCGAGCACAGCCTGCGGCGGGGCCTAAAACGCTATCAGAGCGGCCAGGCCAACCTCGGCGAAAAGCGCCGGCTTGGCAGCCGGCTGACCCCGACGACCCAGTATTTCCGCCATCGCAACGGCCTGCTCAACGGCGCCCTTCGCGCCCTGGCGCCGTTGGTGCTGGGCGACCGGCTTGAAGGACTGGTCGCATGATCCCGAACATCAAGGCGCCCCGCCGCCGCCTCGCGCCGGTGGTGCTGTTCGCCATCCTGCCGCTCCTGACCCTGGGCTACCAGATCGCCGCCAAAGCCTCGGCCGCGCAGTTGGCCCATGCCGGGTTCGACCTGGCCTGCCTGATCCGCGCCGCGCAGATGCCGACGGTCCAGTTGCTGCTGGCCCTCGAGGTCGCCGCCTTCGTGGCCTGGATGATCGTTCTGGCCGAAATGCCGCTCAGCGCCGCTTTCCCTCTTTCGTCGGTCAGCTACGTGCTGGTCATCGCCGCCAGCGCCGTCGTCTTCCATGAGCCGATCGGGCCGCTGCAGGTGGTGGGCAGCGTCGCCATCCTGTTTGGGGTCTGGCTGATCGGCCATGGCGGGCGCGAGGTTCGGCCCGCCAAGCCGGGCGCGGGCGCATGAGGTCGATCGCGCTCAAGACCTTGCTCTTCGACTGGCGACGCTTCGCGCCGGCTGCCGTCGCGGTGGGCTTTTCCGGACTGCTGGTGCTGTTGCAGGCCGGCCTGATTCTCGGCGTGTTCTCGCTGGCCAGCGTCTATGTCACCAGGTCGTCAGCCGACCTGTGGATCGGCTTTCCGGGCGTCCAGAGCATCGACTTGGGCCGGCCCATCGGCGGAGCGACGGAACTACTGCTGCGCGCCGATCCCCGCGTCGCCCAGGTGGAGCCCTTCTACTGGGGCTCAGGTGAGTGGCGAACCCGCCACCATGGCATGGTCAATGTTTACATCGTCGGGGTCGATCCCAAGCCCGGCGCCATGGTGCTGGCGGACGTCCTGCCAACCGACCTGCGCGCCGCCCTGGCCGAGCCGGACGCGGTGCTGGTTGATCGCGCCGATCTGGACAAACTCGAGACGGGTGTCGGCGGGCTGGCGGAGATCAACGGCCACCGGGTGCGGATCGCGGGCGTGACCGAGGGTCTGCGGGCCCTGGGCGGCGTCAATGTCATCGCCTCGCCCGCCACCGCCCGCCGGCTGGACCCGACGATTGGCGACAGGGGAGGGGCGGCCTATTTCACGGCGCGGCTTGTCGATCCAGCCCAGGCCCGCGCCACGGTCGCCGATCTTCGCGAGGTCGGCCGCCAACGGGGCTTCGAGGCGATGACCAGCCGCGCCTTCGCCGAGCGCAGCGTCCGCTACTGGCTGGCGGAGTCCGGGGCCGGGGTGGCCTTCGTGTTCGGCAGCGCGGTGGCGATCCTGGTGGCTGTGATCGTCACCAGTCAGACCCTGGCGGCGGCTGTCGCGGCCTCCCTCAAGGACTATGCGGCCCTGCGCGCGCTAGGGTTCACCGTCGGCACCCTGCGCGCCATCGTCCTGGCCCAGACTGCATGGATTGCCGCCACCGGTCTGGTCCTGGCCGGCGGCCTGACGGCGATGCTCGTGGTCCTGGCGCGTCTGAAGGCCACCCCGCTGGTGCTAACCCCCGTGATGGCCGCCGTGGCCATCGGTCTGGTGGTGCTGGTCGCTCTCGGCTCGGGCCTCTGGGCCCTGCGCGGTGTCGGTCGCGCCGATCCGGCCACATTGCTCTTGTGAGGTTTTCCATGGTTTCGACCCCCACGCGGCCAGGTCGCGCGCCGATCCTGCCGATCCTTCTGACTGGCTTGGCGCTCCACGCCTGTCAGAAGGGGCCAGAGAGCGCTCCGGCCCAGAACCGTTCGCAGGCGAGCGCGATGGCCCAGGGGGTGGTCGCCGTCGAGAGCGGGCTGATCCCAGTCGCCGCGCCGCGCGACGGCCTGATCACCCATGTGGGCGTCGAGGAAGGCGTCCATGTGGAGCGCGGCGTAGTGCTGGCGCAGCTCGACCGGGATCGCACCGTCCTGTTGGTCGAGCAGGCGGCGGCGGAAACGGCCCAACTTCGGGCAGCTTGGCGCGAGGCCGAGGCGCGATCAGCGGCCGCCCAGGCGGAAGCTGCGCGCATGGCCCGCTTGGCCTCGGCGGACGCTGCGACCGGCCATGACGCCGAATTGGCGCGCCAGGCTGCGGTCTTGGCCCTGGCCCAGAGCGAACAGGCCGGTCGCGCCGTCGACGTCGCTAGGGTGCGTCAGCGGCTGGCCGAGGTGGAGCAGACCGCGCGCACCGTCCGGGCGCCGGTGGCGGGCGTGGTGCTGCGGCGCTCAGCGGCCGTGGGCTCGGCGGCGGTGGCGGGCTCCGCCACGCCGCTGTTCGTCCTGGCGCCGGACGGACCTCGGATCGTTCGCGCCGAGCTGGATGAGGCTTTCGTCGACAAGGTCGGGCCCGGCGCGACCGCCTGGATCACCGACGCTAGCGGTGGCGGACACGTTTTCAAGGCTCGCGTGGTGCGGGTCTCCCCGAGCTTCGAGGCCGCAGCCCTTGATGATCAGCCCGGCGGCCGCGCCGACGGCCGCGTCCTGCGCCTGGTCCTGGCGTTCGAGGAGACCAATGGCCTGCGCCTGGGCCAACGGGTGCTGGCGAGGATCGACAGATGATCGGCCAGGTCCTGACTGCGCTTCTCATGGTCGCGCCGGCGGTCGTGCAAGCGGCGCCGACGGCCCAGGCGGTCGCGTCGGAGGCCGGTCCCCCCTGGTTGCCGGATTTGAAGGATCCGGTCCTGGCCGACCTGCTGCTGCGGGCCGAGCTGGGGTCTCTGGATATTCGCATGGCCCTGGTGCGCCTCGAGCGGGCGGGGGCCGACGTCGATCTGGCCCAGGCAGGGCGGCGGCCGAACCTGACGATCAGCGCGCAAGCTGCGGTCGGCGGCGGCGCCTTCTCGTCCGCGCGCGGCGGCGCGGGGGTCCCGGTCCTGGGTCGCTACGAGGTGGATCTGTATGGGCGGCTGAAGCATGGCCAGACTGCGGCGACGGCCGACGAAGCCGCCAGCCTGCGGGACGCCGCCGGCGTGCGTTGCCGGGTACTGGCGGAAGTCGCCCATGCCTATATCACCCTGCGCGCGGCGCAGGCGCGTCAGGCCGCAGCGGACATGAAAGCGACATTGGCGGTGCAAACCAGCGATCTGATCGGTCGACGTCAGGCCGAAGGCGCGGCCACCGACCATGCCCTGACGACCGCGCGAATGGCGGAGGCGCAGACACGGGCCGAACTCCAGAGCGCTACCCACGCCATCGAGGCGCAACGGATGCGGCTGGGGATCCTGCTGGGCCAGGACACCCCCATCGATGAGCCGGCCTACGCCGGCGACGAGATCCCGCCGACGCCGCCGGTGACCACCGTCTCGTCCGAAGCGGTTCTGGCGCGCGCCGATATCCTGGCCGCCGAGGCCCGCCTGCAGGCCGCCGACGCTCGCCGCGCCGAGGCCGTAACGGCGTCGCGACCTCGGTTCACCCTAACCGCAGGCTTGGGCTCCGGCGACACTGGCCTGGTCTATCTGCTGGACGTGCGGGCCCTGGCCTGGGTGGTGGCCGGTGGCCTGACCCACGACCTGCTGGACGGCGGCGCGGCCAGGGCGCGCCGGCGAGGTGCGGAGGCCGACGCGCAACTCGCCGAGCTGGCCTATCGCAAGGCGGTCGGCGAGGCCTGGGGACAGGTGCGCCTCGGTCTGGCGGCGCTGCAGGACGCGACAGTGACCGAGAGTGTGGCGCGCAAGGCCTGGCGTCAGGCGGTCATCGCGTTCGGGACGGGGCAGACGCGGCGTCGCGACGGGGACATCGACGGCGTGGCCCTGGCGGCGCTGCAGGTGCGTGCCGTCGATGCCGACATCGCGCTGGCCGAGGCCCAGGCCGTACGGGCCCGGGCCTATATCGACCTGTCGCTCGCCCTGGGCGGACGCGGAGCATGAACATCTCCCTTCGCGCGGAAGCGGTGCGCAAGAGCTACGGCGCCGGGGTCCAGAGGGTCGATGCGCTGCACCCGATCAGCCTGAGCTTGCGGTCGGGCGAGTTGGTGATGATCACCGGCCCCTCCGGGTCTGGCAAGTCGACCTTGCTGGCGATCATCTCGGGCCTGCTGAGCCCGGACTCCGGCGCGGTCGAGGCGTTGGGCAGGGCCCTGCAACCGATGAGCGCCGACCAGCGCGACCGTTTCCGGCTGGCCCACTCTGGATTCATCTTCCAGGGATTCCACCTTCTTCCGGCTCTGACCGCCAGCGAGCAGGTCGAGATCGTCCTGCGTCAGCTCGGCGTCTCGGCCCCGGACGCGCGGTTGCGGGCGGTTCAGGCTCTGGAGGCCGTGGGGCTGGGGCGGCGTATGGCCAACCGGCCAGGCGAGATGTCCGGCGGCGAAAAGCAGCGGGTGGCCATCGCGCGCGCCCTGGCCAAGCGTCCGGCCCTGATCTTCGCCGACGAGCCGACCTCGGCGCTCGATTCCGAGAACGGCCGCCAGATCGCCGGCTTGCTGCGCGCGCAGGCGCAGGCCAGCGGCGCGACCGTGGTCTGTGTCACCCACGACGCCCGGCTCGCCGACCTCGCCGACCGGGTGTTGCGGATGGAAGATGGGCGAATGCTGGCTTAGAGGGCGCGACATCGGTGGGGGGGGGGGGCGCTCGGCGACTTGATGGGCCGCCTAAGGGCCGCGTCGGCCCACCGCCGTTCGTGGCCGTCGCGAAAAATCGATGAGGGATCGCGCGAGGCACGTCGTCGGTGAGCCATGAGCATCCGATTTTCTCTCGCGACGAGGTTCGTCAGGCGGTCCCCGGCATGGCGACCACCGTCCAGGTTGGCCCCGTACCAGCAAGGGCGGTCGTTGCGGTTTACGCATCCCGCCCGGGTCGGCGCGAGGCGCTTCTCGCGCCTGCCGGTCCGCCGGGGCGTCCTGTTGTGATGAGCCTGTCGTCGTATCTCCTCCGGAAGGCGCTCGGGCCGCGTGTTCCGCGCGGAGGTCTGGTATTGGTCATGCCATCGGGCAGGCGTCTTGTCTTCGGCGACGGCGACGGCGACGGCGACGGCGATCAGGTCGTCGCGCGCTTGACCGACCCTGCCGCCGCCTGGGCCCTGGTGCTCGATCCCGACCTGAAAACCGGCGAGCTGTTCACTGACGGCCGGCTGGTGATGGAGCGGGGCTCGATCTACGACTTCATCAGCCTGGTGCTCGACAATGACGGCGAGGTCAGCCCATCACCCGTCGTGCAGGCCATCGACCGCGCCCGAACGGCGACCCAGCTCTGGCGTCAGCGCAATGATCCGCGCCGGTCCCGACGCAATGTCGCCCACCACTACGACCTTGGCGACGATCTCTACGCGTTGTTTCTCGATCCGGACTGGCAGTACTCCTGCGCTTATTTCGAGCATCCCGGACAGAGTCTGGCCGACGCCCAGCTGGCCAAGAAACGCCACATCGCCGCCAAGCTGCGGCTTGAGCCTAATCATCGCGTGCTCGACATCGGCTGCGGCTGGGGCGGACTGGCGCTCTATCTGGCCAGGGTCGCCGACGTCGCCGAGGTTCTGGGCGTGACACTGTCCCAGGAGCAGGCTGCTCGCGCCCGGCAAAGGGCCGAGAGCCTGGACCTGGCCGATCGCGCGCTGTTCTCCCTGACCGACTACCGGTCCGTCGAGGGCCGGTTCGATCGCATCGTCTCGGTCGGCATGTTCGAGCATGTCGGCCTGGGCAACTACGAAGCGTTCTTCGCCACCTGTCGGCAGCGGCTGAGCGATGACGGAGTGATGCTGCTCCACACCATCGGCTGCTCCGACGCGCCCAGCGTCACCAATCCCTGGATCACCAAGTACATCTTCCCCGGCGGACATCTGCCGTCGCTGTCGGACATGGTCAAGGTGGTCGAGCGGTCGGGTCTAGTCATCACCGACATCGAGGTCCTGCGCTTGCACTACGCCGAAACCTTGCGGGCCTGGCGGCTGGCTTTCATGGCCCGCCGCGCCGAGGCCGTTGCGATGTTCGACGAACGGTTTTGCCGGATGTGGGAGTATTATCTGGCCATGTCGGAGACGGCGTTCCGCTACGAGCAGGTCGTGGTCTTCCAGCTGCAGATCAGCCGGCGGCAAGAGACCGTTCCGCTGACGCGGGCCTACGTGGCTTTGGCGGAATCCGCGTTGCGCGCCCGTGAAGGGCCGTCGGCCTGACCGGCGATCGGTCGCCGGGCGGCCGTGGTCGACAAAGGTCGAGAAGAAGAGAGCCGCGAAAGGCTGACTGGCCCGGCTGCGTCGGTGCGCGCCCCAGGGGTGGCTCCGCTGCGGGCGCCGGTGCGGATCCGTCCCGACCATCGCCACCGTCTCGGCGCTTCCACTCCGGCGCACTGGATGCCTCACGTGGTGTTGGCCGCTGGTCCCTCAGTAAGGAGACGCCGCCCTGAGACGGCCAATCTGACGCCGAAAAACTTTGGGTCAGGTGCGGATGGCGCGCTGCCGGCGGTTCTGCGCGAGTCAGCCTGACGCCTGGCGACAATTGTGTGTGGGGGGCGAGGGGCGGCGGCGTCATTGGCCAGAACAGCGCAGCGACGCGTCACACAGACAGAAGAGGTTCACCATGGACAGAAGCCGTTTTCCCCTTGCGACGGTCACGCCCGCGGCGCGTAAGCTCGGAGTGCGCTTGGCGCTCGGCCTTCTCGCGGCTGGGGCGCTAACGTCGGTCGCGCTGGCCCGGACTAGCGCCGAGGCGTCCAACACGCACCTGCCGGTGGCCGGCGCCGAGGCCGAGACCGTCCACGATCCATTCGTGGCGTTCAACCGAGCCAGCTACGGCTTCAGCATGGATGTGGACCGATGGGTGACCGGGCCGATCGCTCATGCCTACATGGCCGTGGCGCCAGATCCCGTGCGTGATTGGGTCAGCGCGGCGGTCAACAACCTGGGCGAGCCGCGGACCCTCCTCAACGACGTCGCCCAGGGTCATCCCAAGCGCGCCGGCGTGACCACCTCGCGTTTCGTGATCAACTCGACCGTCGGCGTGTTCGGATTGTTCGATGTCGCCACCGATATCGGCCTTCCCTACCATCAGGCAGATTTTGGTCAGACCCTAGGTCGTTATGGCGTCCAGCCAGGGACGTTTTTCTATATTCCGGTTCTTGGCCCGCTGACCGCGCGCGAAGGGGCGGGCCGGATGGTCGACGCCTTGACCGACCCCGTCACCCTGGTCGGCGGCAATTTCCGTACGACGTTCGGGGCGACGCGCGCGGGCGTCACCCTTGTGGATAAGCGGGCTGATCTCGACCCTCAGATTCGAGGGCTGGAGGACGCCACGGATCCCTATGCGACCGTACGAGCGGCTTACCTCCAACGTCGCGCGGCCCTGGTGCGCGAAGCCAACGGCGAAGCGCAGGTCTTGCCTGATTTCGACGACGCGCCGTCACCGTCGCTCAAAGTCCCGTCATCCGACCCCGCGCCCGGCACGCCTGAAGCCCAATGACCGGTCCGAAACCAGCCCAATCACACGCTCGCCCCACGCGCCGCTTCGCCCAGTTCGCGCTGGCGGCCCTGGTCGGACTAGGCGGTCTGTCGCAGGCGCGTCCGGCTCTGGCTCAAGCCGCCCGCGACCCCCAGGCTGAGCAGTTCGTACAGACACTGGCCCAGCGGGTGATCTCGGTCCTGGCCGACAGGAGCCAGAGCGACGCCCAGAAAAAGGCGACCTTCCATACGGCCATCGATCAACTGGCCGACGTGCCTAGGATCACTAACTTCGTGTTGGGCAAGTACGCCCGGACAATTACGCCTGACCAGCGCACTCGGTTCGCGGCGGCTTTCCGCGTCTATGCCGAGGCCGTGTATCGGCACCGCATCGACGCCTATCAGGGCGAGAAGCTCACGGTGACCGGCTCGACGTTGCGCAAGCCGGGTGACGTGATTGTCAACGCCACGATTTCCGGCGGCCAGATCAGCCAGGCACTGCCGGTCTCCTGGCGAGTGCTGGGTGGCGGGACCTCGTGGAAGGTGGTCGACGTGCAGTTCAAGGGCGTCTGGCTGGCGATCAACCAACAGCAGGACTTCGTTTCGACGATCGACAACGCCGGCGGCGATATCGACGTGCTGATCGCCCAGCTGCAGCGTGACGGCCAGCGTTCCGTCGCGCGTAAATAAACAACGACCAAGCCGTCCGTTTGGGCGGGCGGCTTTGCTGGATTTCGAAAGGATATGGGATTGCACGAACAATGGGCCGAGACCCTGATGGGTCTTCTCGTCCTCGTCCTTGGGGTGGGGGTTCTAGTCTACGCGCTGACGGTGGGTGGCGTGGGCCGCAAGCCGGGCGGTTATGACGTCACGGCCAAGTTCGGCCAGGTCGGATCGCTGGCTCCCGGTGCGGCCGTCGCCGTAGCGGGCGTCGAGGTCGGTGCCGTTTCGGAAATCAGACTGGATCCCAAGACCTATCTGGCGGTGACCACGCTGCGCCTCGATCGGGACGTCAAACTGCCCTCGGACTCGACCGCCAGGATCACCAGCGACAGCCTGCTAGGCGGCGTCCACGTGGCCATCGTGCCTGGCGGCTCAACCGACAACATCAAGCCGGGCGGCGAGATCGACAACACCCAGGGCGCTGTCGACCTGTTCGGCCTGATCGGGTCGGCGATGCGGCCCCAAGGTGTCGCCGCCGCGCCGACGGCAGGCGAAGCGCCCGCCGCGCCCGCCGCCAGCGCTCCGGACAGTTACTGAGATGGCTGCGGTCGGCGCGGCGACGCCTGCGTTCTTGAAGCCCTTGCGCACCATCGGACGCTCGACCCTGGCCGCGCTGCGGATGGTGGGCGGGGGCGGGATCTTTGCCGTGCGCGGGGTGATCTCGGTCTTCTCGCCGCCCTGGTTCCCAGTCCAACTGCTGCGACAACTCCTGGCGATCGGCTTCTTCTCGCTGCCGGTCGTTGGACTGACCGCCGTCTTCACCGGCGCGGCGCTGGCCCTGAATATCTTCACCGGCGGTGGGCGCTTTAACGCCGAGCAGGCGATGCCGCAGATCGTCGCTCTGGGCATCACGCGCGAACTGGGACCGGTGCTGGCGGCCCTGATGCTGGCCGGCCGGGTGTCTGCCGCTATCGCTGCCGAGATCGGAGCGATGCGCGCCACCGAACAGATCGACGCCATGCGCACGCTGTCGACCGACCCGTTCCACTACCTGGTCGTGCCGCGCCTACTGGCCGCGACCCTGGTCCTGCCACTGTTGACCCTGGTCGCCGACATCATCGGCGTGGCCGGCGGCTGGCTGGTGGCGGTGCGAATTCTCGACTTCAACTCGGCGGCCTACATTCATAACACCGCCGACTTCCTACAGCTTTGGGATGTCGGCTCGGGCCTGATCAAGGCGGCTGTCTTCGGCTTCATCGTCGCCCTGATGGGCTGCTATCACGGCTATCACGCCAAGGGCGGCGCGCGGGGCGTTGGCCAGGCGACCACCCACGCAGTGGTGTCCTCGGCGATCCTGATATTCGCCTCCGACTATTTCCTCACAACGCTGTTCACTAACACATGACCGATACGCCAAAACTTGAGTGGAAAGGCGTCTGCAAGCGCTTCGATGGTCCTGTCCTGGACGGACTGGATCTGAGCGTCGCGGCGGGTCGGTCGCTGGTGATCATTGGCGGGTCAGGGCAGGGCAAGTCGGTGACCATCAAGGTGGCCATGGGTCTGCTGAACCCTGACACGGGTCAGGTGCTGGTCGATGGCAGGAACGTGGTCGGGATGGGCGGGCATTCGCGGCGCGAGCTGTTCTCGCGCATCGGCGTGCTGTTTCAGGGAGCGGCCCTGTTCGATAGCCTGACCATCTGGGAGAATGTCGCCTTTCGCCTGATCAATGCCGATGGCGTGCCCCGCAAGGAGGCCAAGGCGCGGGCGATCGAGGCTCTGGGCCGCGTGCGCCTGCAACCCAGCGTCGCCGATTCCTATCCGTCCGAATTGTCGGGCGGGATGCAGAAGCGCGTCGGCCTGGCGCGGGCCGTAGTCGCCAATCCCGAGATTCTGTTCTTCGACGAGCCGACCACCGGGCTGGACCCGATCACCTCGGCGGTGATCAACGCGCTGATCGTGGATCAGGTGCGGGGCCTGGGCTGCACGGCGGTGTCGATCACCCACGACCTTACCTCCGCCCGGACGATCGGCCACGAGATCGCCATGCTGCATGGCGGTCGAATCGTCTGGCGTGGTGCGCCCACCGAACTCGACCGGACGGACAACGCCTATATACGCCAGTTCGTTGACGCTTCGGCCGACGGGCCGATGATGAACGCAGTTTAGGGCATGGCCTCTTTCATGCGCGGGGAACCTGACCCCAGCCCATCCGCAGTGACAACCAAACCCGCCAGGCCGGCCGAGTTTCGCCCACTGTTACACCGCCGATCACGATGAAACCGGACCCGATTTAGGCGTTCTTCGCGCGGATGGAGAGGACCCATGATCGCCCAGTGGCGTTTTCGGCGAGTCGGAGCGCGACGCGAAAATGGCCAGGATGCCTTCAGTGTCGCGCACAACGGCGCGAGGCGACAAGTCTAGAACCGCGACACAAGCCGAAAGCCGGTCGTGCGCGGCCGCAGAGGTGTGATGGCCTGGTCGCTGCGCGGGGCGAACGGATTGCCGACAGCAAAGGTGTTGGCGTGGCTGTTGACGGGATTGTCGACATAGGCCTCAAGGGTCCAGCGCTCGGTTTCAAGCGCCGCGCTGGTCGACGTCGTCCAGTAGCTGTCCAGGTCTCGTCCGGTGGCCTCGCCCAACCCTAGTCGCGCGCCCCCCCTGTAGACGGCTTGAACACGAACGCGCAAGGTGGGACCCCAGGCCAGAGGTCGGTGATAGTCGATATTGAGATTGGCCGATCCGCTGGAAATCCCCACCGAGCCCGCATTGGCGGCCGACGCCGGATCCGGGCTGAGTCGCGATAGGCTGGGATTGTTGACCAGGAGCGCCAAACTTAGATCGAAGTGATCGCTGGCGCGCCAGGCGCCTTCGACTTCAGCGCCCGTATTGTCGCCGTCGCCGACATTGACCGTGTAGCCCAGGCCGTCCGCGAGGTACTGATCGCTCTGGATCGAACCCCACTCGGCATAGAAGGCCGCGGCGCGCATCCGCAGGCGATCATCGAAAGCCTTCAGCTTGACGCCAACCTCGCGGTTCCAGAGTTCGTCGGGGCGGTACTGGCGTTGCGGGGCGCCAAAACTCCCAAATACCTGCCCCATTCTCCCGCCGGTATTGAATCCGCCGGGGCGATAGCCTTCAGAAAGCTGCAGATAGACCAACAGCGAGGACCTCGGCGCATAGCTGACCAGGATCTTGGGCGAGACCCCGCGCTCGCCGTCTTCGCCTGCGAAGGCGCGGGCCTCCCCTACCTGAATGACGCTGGATCGGACACCATAGTGGTAGTCGAACCAGCGCAGGCCGGCCGTGGCCGACAGGCTCCACGGCAGGTCCCAGGTGGCTTCGCCATAGACGGCCGTTTCGCGGATGTCGTCGATGCGCGCTTCCTGATAGCCAGGAGCCCCGCCCGTCGTGGCCGGTGCCATGGCGCTGTCGAAGCGGACCTGTGTGGTGGAGAAGAAGGCGCCGACAAGGCCATGCAGCGGTCGCCCGGACGGAGTGGCGTAGGTGACCTCTCCGACCACCAGATCAGTGCTCCGCGCGTCGTCGAAGGCGGCCGGGCCCGCCGGCAGGCCAAACAGGGCCGTCTGGCTCGTGGCGTCGTAGCGACTGGAGAAGTCGTGACCCAGGCGCGAAATCGAACCGGTGAACCGGCCCCAGTCTCCGTCACCCGTCAGGGTCAGCGAGTCCTGGTCAAAGCTGTTGGCATGGGGTTCGCGCACGACGTTGTCGCGCATCAACGGTCCCAACCGCGCCACACCGTACTGGGTGTCGTGGTTGTCGATCGATTGGAAGTTGGTCACCGCCGTGACCTGCCAGGCGGACGACAGGACGGCGCGAAGCGACAGGCGTGCGCCCTTCCGCTCGGAGGCGTTGGTGTCTTTGCGCGCCAGCCCGGCACTGTCGATGTAGCCGGGCGACTTCTCAACGTAACCCACCGCCCGCATCGCCACTTTTCCGGCCAGCAGCGGAAGATTGATCGTACCCTCCATCTCGCTGCCCACGCCACCGTGGCGGGTGGCGGAGGCGCCCGCCAGGACCTGGCCGGAGATCGCGTCAAGATTGGGCTTGCGTGTGACCAGGCGAACGACCCCGCCGATCGTACCGCCGCCGTAAAGCGTGCCCTGGGGGCCCCGCATGACTTCGACCCGTTCGATGTCGGCCAGCCGCAGATCCGGGTCTGGCGCGTTGTAGGTGATGGGCGCCTCGTCAAGATAAAGGGCGACAATCGACTGGGTCTGCCCCGTGAAGGCCCCGTCCGAAAGGCCGCGCAGCAGGATCTTGTTACGGCCAGGACCCAGGTTGGTGGTGGTTAGTCCCGCTGCCTGAAAACCGATGTCGGCCAAGCTGGAGGCGCGCTGGCGGGTGATCGCCTCGCCGGAGACCGCCGAGATCGCGTAGGGGGTCCGGCCCGGGAGGTTGGGAAAGCGCTGGGCGGTGATCACCACCTCTCCGAGCGCGACTTCGCCCTCCGCCTCCGCCACGACCGGCGGCGCCGGCTGCGGCGCGGAGGCGGCTGTGGGGGGGGGGCTTCGGAACGGCCTTGCGCACCAGCACGGTGCGCTGATCCAGGATGGCGAAGGTGCAACCCGACCCGGCCAGCACGCGAGAAAGGGCGGTCTCCAGCGACATAAGCCCGGCGATCGTCGGGCTATCGCCGCGACAGACGTCGAGATTGCCGCCCAGAGACACCTCGGCCTGAAGCGCCAGGTTAATCAGGGCCTCGCGCACGGGCTTGCGCGCCACCTGCAGCCGAACCTCCGGCGACGCGGCCTCGGCGGCGGGGCCAAGGCTGAGCGACGCAGAGACAAACGCGAACAGACCCGCCCATCGCGGCGCGGACCGGCTCACGAAATCCATGACCGGCGCCTGGCGATCATTGTCCCTTCAGAACGATTTCGTTCGGGCGCGTGACGACAGCCACCCCGCTGAACTGGGCCAATCGCTCGACCATGGCCCGCTGTCCGTCGACGAGGAACACACCGCTGACCTTCACGTTCGCCGCGCTGGGATCGATCCGGATCGGCGCGCCGCCATACCGGTTGAAGTCGGCGACCACGTCGGCCAGGGGCGCGTTGTTGTAGATCAGCCGTCCGGAGCGCCAGGCGAACACCGCGTCGGGATCGGCGCCGCGCACCTCCTGGACGTTGGTGCCCTCGGTATGGAGAACCTGCTGGCCTCTGGTCAACCGCACCTCGCCGCCGCTCGCTTGCGCCACGGCGACGACGCCGCGACGCACGGTGACGGCGGTGCGACCCGCATGGCGCGAGATATTGAATTCGGTGCCGATCACTCGAACCCTCTGATCGCCCAGGGCAACCACGAACGGGCTGCCAGGCTTGTGGACGACGTCAAACGCGGCCTGGCCGTCCGCGAGGATGACGTCCCGGCGTCCGACGCGCATCGTGACGCTGACCCGCGTGTCGGCGCCCAGGGTCAGGCGCGAGCCATCCGCCAGGGTCACGGCCCGGACCTCGCCCTTGGTGGTGACATAGTCCGTCGGGGCCGAGGGCAGCCATCTCGGCGCCAACAGCAGGGCCGCGATACTGGCGGCGATGGCTCCGCCGGCGATCAGCCAGGGCGCTGGGCGTCGTGAGCGCGACTTGAAGGCCGTGACCGTGGATCTGGGCTCGAGCGCCTTGGTGTCGGTGGGGCTGGAAGGCGTCGCTGTAGCGGTCGCCAACAGGGCTTCGGCCGCCGGGTCTTCCAGGTCGAGCCATAGCGCCTCCACGTCTTCATAGGCCAGGCGGTGGGCTGGATCGGCTTCGAGCCAGGTCCGGAAATCCGTCCAGGCGTCGAGGTCGGCGTCGTCGCGCAGACGGGCGAACCAGTCTGCTGCGGTCTGCAGGATCGGATCGATCGGAGAAGCGGTCATGGGCGGTCACCTGAGGCTTCGCGGCCGAATACGGGCCAGCCTCTCCGCAACGACGTCGCCGACACACTTTCGCCTCCCCGGTTTGTTGGAGGGTGATGCAGATCAGCCACACTCATCGCGTCACCCTGGAATGAAGATGGCCCAGGGCCAGGCTGATCTGCTTTTCAACCAAGCTTTTGGAGATTTGCAGGGCGGCGGCGATCTGGGCGTAAGACAGACCGTCGACCTTGTTTAGCTTGAAAATCTGCTGAGTGCGCGGAGATAGCGTCGTCAGGGCGGCCAGGACCTTGTCCAGCCGCTGTCGCGCGATGACGGCGGATTCCGCATCGGGCGCGTCGGCGACATCCACCGATCCCATCGACGCCTGGTGAGTGCTGCGCCAGTCGGCGTCGCGCGCGCTGGCGCGGCGACGCTGACGCATGCGGTCCAACATCAGGTTGGAAGCCAGCCGATAGAGAAAGGCCGGCGGATTGTTCACCGGCTCATCGTGCAGGGCGATGACCTTCAGATAGAGGTCCTGCACGAGATCCTCGACATCGGCGTCGGGACCCAGCTTGGCCAAAAAAAACCGCCGCATATCGTCGCGGCGCTCAAGATAGGAAGCCAGAAGAGGCGATTGGTTCTGCACCGGCGACTACTTCAGCAAGACGTCAAATGAGCAAGGGTCGAAAGCAGGGGCACGCAAAGATCCAATAGACTGGCGATGTCCTAGGAGCCGCCTTTTGTGAAGCTTATCGAGATAAGGTTCACGGCGAAATGTCACAACTATGGCCATCGCTTTCGACTAACCGCGCACGCGGCGGGCCAACACGCCGAAGAACGCGAACCTTTCGCGATCATCTTCTAAGACCATGTTGCAAGAGCCTACAAGGGCCGAGCGATGGGCTATGACGACGAGATCTTCAAGATCCTGCGATCGGAAAGCCGCTGACTCAAAGCAAGAAATAATTCGGTGAGTGGTTGGTAGCCGCGTGGAGTCATTGGGGTATGGCTTCACGGAGTATCGCCCATGACCGACACCCTCTTCGCTCACGGCTTTCTGACCGATGGAGATGTCGCTTATCTTGTCGCCAGGCACGCGGGCTTGGCTCAGTCTATGCTAGGCCGCACAACTCCGATCTGTGACTTGCAGCTTTCCGCTGAGGAGTATGGAGCGGTGCTCGTCGCGATCGAGGATCACTTCGACATCGAGATCGACGACATGGTCGGCGCCGACTGCGCCACCCTTGGAGATCTGATGGACCGGCTCAAGGACCGCGTCTCCCGCTCCCGCCGTCTTGTCGTCTGGCTGGATGACGAGCAGTTCATCAATGCGGTGCTCTAGGGTCGAAACCCGATCAAACACTTGAATGATATATTCTTGTTGTGATTCAATCTCCGAAACGGAGGTTGAATCATGGCTGGAGAGTTCTGGTTGTCGGATCGGCAGTGGGCGGTGATCGATCCGTTGCTGCCGAAAAACCAGTCGGGCGCGCATCGGGTCGATGACCGGCGCGTCATCAGCGGTATCATCCATGTGCTGAAGGTGGGTTGCCGGTGGCAAGACTGTCCCGCAGTCTATGGCCCGCCAACGACCATCTACAACCGGTTCCGGCGCTGGACGATCAAGGGTGTCTGGCGGCGGCTGTTCGCGGCCCTGGTGGCGTTCAGCCCCGACGACGTGCACATGATCGACTCCACCAGCGCCAAGGCCCACCGCTCGGCGGGTGGCGGAAAAGGGGGGCCGAAATCCAGGCGATCGGCCGTTCGCGCGGCGGCCGCACGACCAAGATCCACGCCGTCGTCGACGGCAAAGGCCGCCTCATCGCCTTTGAAATAGCCGCCGGGCAGCGCGGCGACGCCCCCTTCGCCCGGTCATTGCTTGAGCCGCTTCCCAGTGCGCGCCTCTGCCTGGCCGACACCGCCTATGACGCCGACAAGTTGCGCAATTTCCTGATCGAACGGGGAACTACCCCGGTCATCCCCAACAACCCGACCCGAAAACGCATGCAGCCCTTCGATCCGGAGGCCTACAAGCAGCGCAATCTGGTCGAGCGGATGTTCTGCAGGCTCAAGGACTGGCGGCGTGTCGCCACCCGATACGACAAGCTCGCCGCCATCTTTGCCAGCGCCGTCTTCATCGCCGCCATCATCATATGGTGGGCCCAATGAGTCTGGAGCCTAGGCCAAATGCTCCACCGGCGCCGAACCGAAGTTGACTGTGGCCTGGTGATCAATCCGGCCTGAGCACGCCTCGCCACAGTTGAGCGGTGGCGTCCCAGCGCGCACTCTGACCCATCTCTACAATATATCCCAATATATCACCCTACGGACAGCCGCATCGACCATATCCACGTCGTCGTTGGGGTGTCTGCGGCATAATAAACATCGAATACTAGAACTTTGTCTGATTCTATAGAGAGAGAAATCTCCATTCATAATGCACAACAAGAACATTCGGAGCGGGCACTGACATGACCCAAATCAGAAGGTCCCTGAACAACCTGGTGACGGGGCGTCGCAAATTCTTGAGTGGGGCGACAGCACTTGGTATTGGCGCCGGACTGTCCGCGCCTAACATTGCCTCCCGCGCGACAGCGGCGGAGATTTCGGACATCTCATTGCGAGACCAGGACCTGCGCTTTATCGGCACGGAAGAGACCTTTTCCACCCATGAGTTGATGGTGCTGAACGACCGGCTGTTTCTCGAGGAGACGGGTCTTGCCGAACTAGGTCCGCGCCGCATCCGCGCGATGGATGAGGCGGGGATCAACGTTCAAGTTCTCTCCGCGCATACGCCAGGGGTGCAACACGTCCCCGGTCAGGCAGGCGTCGATTTCGCGTATCGTCTCAACAAGATGCTCGTCGATGGACCGATGGCCACCTATCCGGGGCGGTTCCAGGCATTTGCAACCTTGCCGTTGCAGAGTCCGGAGGCCTCAGCGGACGAACTAGAACGGGCAGTTCGGGAGGATGGCTTCCTGGGATGCTTGACCAATGGAATTATCGGCAAAAAATTCCTCGATCATCCTGATTTTGAGCCCGTTCTGGCGCGTGCCCAAGCCCTTGATGTGCCGATATACATCCACCCAGGCCTGCCACCTGACGAAATTTTCCAGATCTACTACAGTAATATGCGGCCAGAATATCAGGCGGAGTTCCAGGATCAGTTTCTCAGTATCTCAGCTTATGGATGGCACCAAGAAGTAGTCACTCAATGTCTTAGAATGATCACATCGGGTGTGTTCGACAAATTTCCCAAACTACAGATCATTATTGGTCACATGGGGGAGGGTTTGCCATTCTTTTGCAAGCGAATCGTGGAGAAGATGAGTGAGGTGACCAAAGGCACCCTGAAAAAGCCGTTCGACCAATATTTCCATGATAATTTCTGGTTTACAACTAGCGCATTATTTCAAGATGATCTGTTAGATCTCTTGCTGAAGCACATCAGTGTGGACCGAGTGATGTTTGCAACCGACTACCCGTTTGCGAACATGAAGGAAGGAACCGACTGGTTTCGTGCCGTCAATCTGCCCCGTGAAACAAAGGAAAAAATCGCGTTCCGAAATGCGGAGAAACTCTTCGGGATCAAGGCCTGACGCAATTTGCACCGGATCGAATGACGCCGGTTGGATTGTCGTGTCTGTCAAACGGCGTTCAAGGCTGCATTGGTCAGCGAGGCCCAGAGTGCTCGCTCGTGACGCTCGGCGGCGGGCGGCTTCCGCACTGGCGGGTTTGGCGCTAACCAATCCCGCAGCTGGCCTGAGTTTCAATATCCGCAAAGGGTCGGAAACGGAAGGAAGCGCGAGGCCCACATCCGGGCCTTCGCACTGTGTCCGATGTCCGGTTCCTGGAGCTATACCAAGGTCTGCAATTGGCGCAAGACCGCCGCCGCGAGGGGCGCGCCGCGTGTCGCGAGCGACCTTACGAACGACAGAGAGGGGTGCAGGAACGCGTAGCGCGGGGGCCGTCGGCTTTCGTTGGCTCTCCTGGCGCGGCGTTCGGCTCCTGGCCCGTTCTCGGGAGTAATTGACCCCTGAAGGCGCGTGGCCGTCACCGACCTGTCATAGCCTCCTTTTCGTGGGCTGGACCTGGGAGTGTCCGGCCCTCGAAGACCAACAAGGGGGTATCATGGCCAGATTCAATAGCTTTCGCCTGACGCTGCTGGCGAGCTGCGCGGCGCTGATTGGCGGGGGCCACGCGTTGGCCCAGGACGCCAACGGCTCCAGCCTGCTGGATGAAGTGATCGTCACCGCCACAAAGCGAGACGAGAGCGTCCGCGACATCTCCGGTTCGGTCACCGCCATATCTGGCAAGCAGTTGGAGGCCTTGGGCGCCCAGAGCTTCGCCGACTACATCGCCCGCGCCCCGGGCGTGGTGTTCAACGATTTCCAGCCGGGCACCTCGCACGTGGTGGTGCGCGGCATCGCCACCAGCGCCGGCAACGTGCAGGGCCAGGGCACCACCGGCTACTACATCAATGAAGTGCCGCTGACCGAGCCGGGCTGGACGATCGTCATTCCTGACATCGACGCCTTCGACGTCGGTCACGTCGAAATCCTGCGCGGCCCGCAAGGCTCGCTCTACGGTTCGGCCTCGATGGGCGGGGCGATCAACTACGTGGCCAACAAGGCCAACGCCTCGGCGTTCGACGCCGCCGTCGAAGGCACGTTGAGCCAGACCAAGAACGCGGACCTCAGCTACGCTGGCAAGGCGATGGTCAACATCCCGCTGGTCACCGACAAGCTGGCCGTGCGCGGCGTGGTCGCCTACCGCGAGGAGCAGGGCTATCTCGACAATGTCGGCATCGGCAAGAAGGGCTCCAACGACATCGGGGTCGGCGGCGGCCGCCTGTCGGTGGTCTGGACCCCGACGGACAACACCGAGCTTTCGTGGCTGAGCCTCTATCAGAAGACCGACGCCGACGACGCGCCCTACCGCAACCCCGCGCTTGGCGACCTGAAGCGCAGCACGGCCATCGCCGAGCCGAACGTCACCGAGGTGGAGCTGCATAGCCTGCGGGTCGACCACGACTTCGGCTTCGCCAAATTCACCGCCATCGGCGCCTATCAGGAAAAAAGCCAGGACTACCTGTTCGACTACACCCCGGTGCGCGGCGCCTACAACGCCGACCTGGGCCTGAACCTGACCTCGCCACTTTATATCAAGAGCGGCGGCGACAGCGAGGGCAAGAGCCTGGAAATGCGCCTGGCCTCGCCCAAGAGCGACAGGTTCGAGTGGCTGGTCGGGGCCATGTACTTCGAGAGCGACAAGCACCTCTATGAGGCCATCGGCGCGGCCGGTGCGGCGGCTCAGTTCAACGCCTCGCCGCTGTTTGGCGCCGGATCGGGCGCTGTGATCGCGCCCGACGGCGAGATCTTCAACGCCTTCTACACCGACCTGTCGGCCAAGGAGACGGCGCTGTTCGGTGAAGCCTCCTACCACTTCACGCCGCAGATCAAGCTGACCGGCGGCGGGCGTCTGTTCAAGACCGAGATCGAGAGCGTCTCCACCCAGGTGGGCTTCTCGACCTATCCCGGCGCGCCGATCGTGACCCCGTCGACGGACAAGCAGGACGGCTTCTCGCCCAAGGTGTCGCTGACCTACACGCCCAATGAAGACGCGATGATCTACGCGCTCTATTCGGAAGGCTTCCGCTTCGGCACGCCGAACACGCCGGGCCTGTCGGCCTATCCGATCCCGGCCGGCTCCAGCAGCGACTCCCTGAAGAACTACGAGGTGGGCGTGCGGCTCAACCCTGCGCCTGGCTTCCAGCTCGACGTCACCGCCTTCCACGTGAAGTGGGACGACATTCAGCTGCGGCTGCAGACGCCGGACTTCTTCAACTACGCGGCCAACGGCGGCTCGGCCAAGAGCAACGGCGTCGAGGTCTCGGCCGCCTGGCAGGCCACCGACAAGCTCGACCTGTCGTCCAGTGTCACCTACATGCAGGCGCGCCTGACCGAGCCGCTGTTCAT
The DNA here is from genome assembly GCF_058681035.1 of Caulobacter sp. FV2ps19. Classification (NCBI taxonomy): domain Bacteria; kingdom Pseudomonadati; phylum Pseudomonadota; class Alphaproteobacteria; order Caulobacterales; family Caulobacteraceae; genus Caulobacter; species Caulobacter sp. FV2ps19. The sequence continues at coordinate 2,292,331 of NZ_CM178729.1, forward strand.
TCTGTGGTACGGCACCGCCCCGGAAGGTGCGCAACTGCCTGGATCGGCCGACTGGTCGATCTCCAACCTGGCATCCTACCGGTTCGGCGGGACCTACAAGCCGATCCTGACGGTTTCGCACCGCTACCTGTCCAAAGGGATCAGCGACCTCAATTCGGCGGTGCCCGGCGTCACGCCCAGCGAGCAGGGCGACTACAACCTGTTCGACCTGCGCTTGCGCGCCAGCTTCGGCAAGACCAACGTCTCGCTGTTCGGCGCCAACATCACCGACGAACGCGGCGTGACCCGCACGGTGCCCGAGGCCAATGGCCTCAGCCAGGGCCTGGTGCGTCCGCGCACGTTCGGCGTGACGGTGAACTGGGCGCTGTAGGCGTCCGGAATCCGGACTGAGTAAGGCTTGAGGGGCGATACATGGATCGGCGACAGTTCTTCCTGACGGCGGCTGTCGCCGCATTCATGCCCCAGGTGGCGAGCGCGGCGACGCCCTTGCTCAAGCCTCCGGTCACGCCCGTCCGTCCGCATAGGATCAGCCAGCTGGGCCGCACGCGGACGGACGATTTCGCCTGGCTGCGCGATCCTAACTGGAAGCAGGTCTCTCGCGGCGAAGCCCCCCTAAACGCCGAAATCCGGGAGCGCCTGGAAGACGAGAACCGCTACGCCGAGGCCATCCTGGCGCCGACCAAGCCGCGCCAGGCCCAGTACGCGGCGGCCATGGCGGCGATGACGAGCGGCGATGACAGCCCACCGCCCGCCCCGGATGGCCCGTGGCTCTATTACAGCTATTTCCGGTCGGGCGAGGATCATCCGGTCCACGCCCGCAAGCCGCGCGGCGGCGGACCCGAGCAGGTGCTGCTGGACGAGCAGGCCCGCGCCAAGGGCCACGCCTACTACCGGATCGTCGAGGCCGCCCACAGCCCGGACCATTCGCTGTTCGTCTGGGCCGAGGACCTGGAGGGCGGCGATCGTCATGTGATCTGCGTGCGCGACCTGGCGACAGGCCAGATCCACACCTCGGCCAAGGCCGATGGCTATGGCTGGAAGGGCCTGGTCGTCTCGCCGGATTCGCAGTGGATTTTCTGGATCTGGCGCGACGCCTTCAGCCGCCCCGCCAAGGTCTTCCGCCGTCCGGCGCGTGGCGGCGAGGACGTGCTGGTCTATGAGGAAAAGGATCCGGCGCTGTTCATGTCGCTGGAGCGCACCGCCTCGGACGGCTTCGTGGTCATCCATATCCTGGGGCCGGACCTCGACGAGGCGTGGTTGATTCCGGCTGGTGAGCCCACCGCCGAGCCCCGGTTGGTCGAACCGCGCCGGCCGGGCCTGCACTACATGGTGCAGGATTGGGACGGACACCTGGTTATCCTGACGGACGCCGATGGCGCGATCGACGGCAAGCTGATGCGCGCGCCCCTCGATGCGCCGGGCAAGGCGAACTGGCGCGACTGGGTTGCGCACCAGCCCGGTCGCCACATCCTCGAGACCCTGACGTTCAAGAGCCACTTTGTGCGCCTACAGCGCCGCGACGGCCAGCTGGAGGTGGTTGTCGCCGCCCGGGGTGGGGGCGGCGAGCGGAAGGTCGCCTTCGACGAGGCGGCCTATACCGTCGGCTTCGATCCGAAACAGGAACACGACGGCGCCCGCCTGCGCCTGATCTACCAGTCGCCGCGCACGCCGGGGCGGTGGATCGACTACGATCTGGCGTCGGGCCTGCAGACCGTGGTCAAGGCCACTTCTGCCGGCGGGGGCTTTTCGTCCGACGCCTATGAGGTGCGCCGCCTGGAGGCCGCGGCCTCCGATGGCGCGCTTGTTCCGGTCACGGTGCTGATGCGAAAGGGCGCCAAGCTGGACGGCGGCGCGCCGCTGCTGCTCTACGCCTACGGCTCCTATGGCATTTCAAGCGAGGCCGACTTCTCGGTTCCCGCCCTGGCCCTGGTCGACCAGGGCTGGATCTACGCCATCGCCCACGTGCGGGGCGGGGCGGAGAGGGGGCGTGGCTGGTTCCTGGATGGACGGCGGTTCAAGAAGAAGAACACCTTCACCGACTTCATCGCCTGCGCCGAGCATCTGCACGCGGGCGGGTATGGCGCCAAGGGGCGCACGGTCGCCTATGGTCTCTCGGCCGGCGGACTTCTGATGGGCGGGATCGCCAACCTGCGGCCGGACCTGTGGGGCGGGATCATCGCCCAGGTGCCGTTCGTCGACATGCTCAACACCATGAGCGACGCCACCCATCCGCTGGTCCCGGCCTTCCGGCCCGACTGGGGCGATCCGCTGGCCGATCCCGAGGCCTATGACTATATCGCTTCGATCTCGCCTTACGAGAACGTCCGCGACCAGGCCTATCCGCCGATCCTGGCCACGGCCGGCATCCGCGACGACCGGGTCAGCTACTGGGAGCCGGCCAAGTGGGTGGCCAACATCCGACGCCACAACACCGGCCCGGCGCCGACCCTGTTCCAGACCAACATGGCGGCCGGGCACCAGGCGGCCTCAGGGCGTTCGGACCAGTACAACCAAATGGGTCTGTTCTGGGCCTTCGCTGAACTGAGCCTGACCCTGGGAGGCCAGGCTTGAACCTCGCCGACGCCCTGCGGATCGGCAGGCTCGACGCGCACGGCCAGGCGCAGCTGGCGCGGTCGGGCGAGGTGAGCGCCGCCCAACTGACCGAAGCGGCGATCCTGCGCATCGAGGCGCTCGATCCAGTTCTGGGCGCTGTCAGCGCGCGGGGCTTCGACCTGGCGCGTGGCCGGGTCGCGCAGCCTATTGGCGAGGGGCCGATGGCCGGCGTGCCCTACCTGCTCAAGGACTCGCTGGACTATCCGGGACTGCCCGGCCGGGGCGGCTCGCGGGCCCGAACCGACGCGCCGGCGACGCGATCCTTCGCCTTCACCGATCGCTTCGACGCCCAGGGCCTGGTTCCGCTGGGCAAGAGCAACATGCCGGAGTTTGGCCTGCTGCCGGTCACCGAGCCGCTGCTGGGTCCCGTAACCCGCAATCCCTGGGGCGAGGGCGCGACGCCAGGTGGCTCCAGCGGCGGCGCGGGCGCGGCCTTGGCGGCGGGGCTCGTGCCTCTGGCTCACGGCAGCGACGGCGCCGGTTCGATCCGCATCCCGGCCTCGTGCTGCGGTGTGGTGGGCCTCAAGCCCGGACGCGACGCTACCGTGCGGGTGCGGGCCCGCAGCGTCATCGAGGACCTGATCGTCGGCGACAGCCTGATGAGCCGCAGCGTCCGCGACGTGGCCTGGGCCTTCGCCGCCGCCCACCCGGACGCCGGACGCGGCGCGGTCGTGTCCCCGTCGGCCCGCCGCCTGCGGATCGGCCTGTGCTTTGACGCACTGGGCGAGGGGCCGCCCGACTCGGCGGTCGTCCGCGCGACCGAGGCCGCCGCTGGGCTTTGCGAAAGGCTGGGCCACCATGTCGAGGTTGCAGCGCCGTCCCTCGACCGCGCCGCCGCCGCCCAGGCAATGCGCACCCTGTGGATGCACGATGCGGCCGACGCCGTGGACGGTGTCCGGACCGAGGGGCGCGCTCATCTGCTGGAACTCTGGACCCTGGCCTTGGCCGAGCAAGCCGCCGCCTTGCCCGCCGCCGCCCTTGAGGCGGCGATGGGGCAGGTCGCCGAAGCGCCTCGCCAATTGTCGGCCTGGTACGCCGGCTACGACATCATGCTGACCCCGACCCTGGCCGCCCCCCCGCCGCCGATCGGCTTCATGCAACCTGCGTTGACGCCTGATCTGTTGATGACGCGGATGTTCGACTGGCTGGGCTATACGTCCTTGCAGAACCTCTCTGGCACGCCGGCCATCTCGCTGCCGCTGGGATGGTCGGACGATGGCCTGCCGATCGGGGTGATGTTCGCCGCCGATCGCGGACAGGAGGACATGCTGCTTGCCTTGGCCTTTGAGCTGGAGGCCGCGCAGCCCTGGGCCCATCGGTGGCCCGACCTGACGGACAAGGCCGCCTGATGGACCCGACCCCCGCCAAATACGCCGCCCGCTCGGACGACGACGTGCTACGTCTGGTGACGGAAAATCCGATGGCCTGGGTCGTGAGCGCCGACGGCCCCTTCGCGACGCCCTTGCCCCTGCGCCCCCTAAAGGACGCGAACGGCGCGCTAACCGGCCTGATCGGCCATTTCGCCCGGTCCAATCGCCAGTGGGAGCGCCTGCGCGACAACCCGCGCGCCCTGGTCCTCTTCATGGGCCCGCACGCCTATGTCTCACCGTCGTGGATGAGCGATCGTGTCCAGGCCCCGACTTGGAACTACGCCAGCGCCGCGTTCGCTCTGGAGTTGGAATTCATCGACGATGAAGCCGAGCTTCGCGCCCTGCTGGCCGATCTGATCGACGCCATGGAGGCCGGTCGCGACAACGCCTGGAGCCTGCCCGAGGTGGACGCCCGCTATGCCGGCCTCTCGCGCGGCATCGTCGGCTTTCGCGCCCGCATCGTCGGGGCCAAGGTGACATTCAAGCTGGGCCAGGACGAGCGCGACGACGTCTATGTCGACATCCTTGACGGTCTGAAGGCCGAAGGACGCGAGGATCTGGTCGCCTGGATGGCCGCGTTCAATGCAGGCCGGGCCTAGCCTCCGAAGTACTGGCTGGGCGCGACGCCGAACGCCCGCTGGAACATCGCCGTGAAGGCGCTGGGGCTGTTGTAGCCGACGTCAAAGGCGACGCTGGTCACCGAGTGGCCCAGCGACAGCAACGACAGGGCTTCGGCCAAGCGCACCTGTTGACGCCACAGGCTGAACGTCACGCCTGTTTCACGGCGGAAGGCGCGGGTGAAGGTGCGCCGCCCCATGCCCGCTGCGTCGGCCCACTGGTCCAGGTCGTCCTCCTGGGACGGGTCCTGGATGATGGCGCGGCAGATGCGAACCAGCCGCGGTTCCTGGGGCATGGGGATGTGGAGGGCGGTGGCGTCGCCCGTGGCCGAGCGGGCGATCTCATCGAGAATCAGGGCCATGAGGCGGTCGTCGCGTCCGCCCAGCTCGTACTCCAACGGCAGCAGCGAGGCCTCGATAATGAGTTCACGCAGAAGGTTGGAGACCTTCAGCACCCGGCAACGCTGGGGCAAGCGGTCGTCGGCGCCCGGTTCGACATAGAGCGTGCGCAGCGACACGGCCCCGCGACAAAGTGCTTCGTGTCGAACCCCGCCCGGAATCCACACCCCGCGCTGTGGCGGGATCGTGAAGCTGGCGGTCTCGGTCATCACCGACATCACTCCGGCGCTGGCATAGACCAGTTGCGCCCGTTGATGCGCGTGAGGGGGGTCGATGAAGGACGCAGGATACTCGTCGGAAAGCACCGCGAGGGGCCTTGAGACGTTCTGGTAGTCCTCGCCTTTTGTGCTCCGTTCCATGTGGCCCAATCTAGACGATTGAAGATCCGTGATCGACAGCGTGCCACGCCACTACGGCTAGTCTAGCGTTTAATGCGGAAGCGCCGGACATGTTGACCAAAGCTTAGGCACCGCCTTCCTTCTCGCGGTTCGTGAACCGCTACGTAGAGTTCCTGGAGCGGAATGACCGATACCTTGACGACGCGGGCGGGCGAGGATCTGGACCCGGCCATCGCGCGCTTCATTCGCGAGACCGGCGAGGCGTATCGTCAGCATGCTGATCTCGCCAGCGTATCAAACGCCGACATGAGGCTGATCTGCGAGACCGTCCGCGCGCCCTGGCGCCAGGGCGGCCCCCGCATGGCGTCGACATCCGAGCGCGAGGTCGACACGCGCCACGGCCCGGTGCACGTTCGCATTCACGATCCGTCACCGGAAGGAGCCAAGCCGGCGCTGATCTATCTGCACGGCGGCGGCTGGACATTCTTCAGCCTCGACACTCACGACCGGGTCATGCGTGAATATGCGGCCCGGGCCGGCGTGGTGGTGGTCGGCGTCGACTACGCGCTTTCTCCCGAGGCGAAGTTTCCCGTCGCATTGGAACAGACGGTCGATGTGGCGCTTTGGCTGCGCGACGCCGGCGCCGCGATCGGCGTCGATCCGCACCGGCTCGCCATTGGCGGTGACTCCGCGGGAGGCAATCTTTCATTTTGCGCCAGCCTGATGCTGCGGGCGCTTGGTCGCGACGATGTGATCAAGGCCATGGTGCTGAACTATCCGGTCCTCGACACCGACTCCACGGCCGAACACCGCCAACGTTTCGGAGGACCGGCCTACATGCTGACCCCCGACGAGATGGCGATATTCTGGGCCAACTACCTGACCGCGCCGGAGGAGCGCGATAATCCGTTGGCGAACCCGGCCAAGGCCCGCCTGGAAGGCCTGCCGCCGGTGTTCCTGGCCATTCCGGAATGTGACCTACTCTCCAGCCAGAGCCTGGCCATGGCGGATCGACTGAAGGCTGCGGGCGTGCCGACCAAAGCCGTGGTCTATTCCGGCGCCAGCCACAGCTTCCTGGAGGCGGTGTCGATCGCCGCGGTGGCGGGTCAAGCCTTCGATGACGCGGCGGCCTGGCTGAGCGAGACGTGGTCGCGATGACCAGCGTGGTGCTCATCGGTCTTGGACGAATGGGCGCGACGTTGATAACGGGCTGGATCACCGCCGGCGTGACGCCATTGTACTTTGTCGACCGCAACGCTGCGTCCTGGTCCGGAGCGGTCAAGCTGACGTCCATAGCCGATATCGCCGACTTGCCCCGTCCTTTGGTTGTCATCCTGGCGGTAAAGCCAGGAACGGGCCCAGAGCTCCTGGCCGAGCTGGCGCCTTGGTTGGGCGGCCAGGACCTCGTGATCTCGGTGATGGCCGGTGTAAGCCTCCAGACCCTGCGGCGGGGTGTCGGGGACAATGTCGATGTGGTTCGGGCAATGCCGAACATCGCATTCGCCAGGGGACGATCGGCGACCGCCGCCATCGCCGAGCCCGGCGTTTCGCCTGAAAACCTCGCCGTCTGCGAACGGCTGCTCATGGCCGGCGGGGGGCTGACATGGCTGTTGACTGAGCAGGCGCTGACGGCGGCCACGGCGATCTCGGGCAGCGGTCTGGCCTATGTCTTCCTGTTTGCTGAGCATCTGGCCCGGGCCGGCGCAGAGCTTGGGCTTTCTCACTCGTCGGCCATGGCTCTAGCCAGGGATGTCTTGGCCGGCGCCGGCGCGATGGCGGCGGAGGGCGAGCCTCTGGCGGCAATGCGCAACCGCATCACCAGCCCGGGGGGCACGACCGCCGCCGCCCTGGCCGTGTTCGACCGGGACGACGCTCTACAGCGGCTGGTGGTTGACGCCGCCTGGGCCGCCGCGCGCCGCTCGGCTGAACTTTCGGCTGACACTGTCCTTCCAACAAAGCGACCATCGCCATGTCTTTGACCCTGCGCATCCTTCTGGCCCTGGTGCTGGGCCTGGCGATTGGCGCTGGCTTGGCGGCCTTCCAGCCCCAATGGTTGGGCCCGTCCACCGAGGTCGCCAAGGTGGTCGGAGGGCTGTGGCTGGACGCGCTGCGGATGACGATCGTTCCGCTGATCTTCAGCCTGCTGGTGACCGGCGTCGCCTCTGCGGCAGGGACGCTCGCCGCGGGCGGCGTGGCCGCCCGAACTCTCGGCCTTTTCGCGGTCCTGCTGCTGGCCGCGGCGCTGCTCAGCGCCCTGGTCGTGCCGGCGATCCTGCAGGTTTTCCCGATCCCGATGGAGGCCGCAACCGCGCTGCGCGCGGGGCTTGGCGAGCATCCCGCCGTCCCAGGTTTACCGCCGATCGGCGACTGGCTGCGCAGCTTCGTGCCGGTCAACCCGGTCGGGGCGGCCGCCAACGGGGCCATCGTGCCGCTGGTCGTGTTTGCCCTGGTGTTCGGTCTGGCGGTCACGCGGATCGAGGTAAAGTCCCGCAATAGCCTGCTGATGGTGCTCGACGCTGTGGTCGCCGCGATGCTTGTCATCGTGCGCTGGGTGCTTTGGGCGGCGCCGGCCGGCGTCCTTGCGTTGTCGCTGCAGGTCGGCGTCACCGCCGGCGTCGGCGCGGCCGGGGGGCTTGCGCACTATGTTCTGGCCATCTCGGCGGTCTGCATCGTGGTCACCCTGGCGCTCTATCCGCTCGTCACCTTGACCACGAGGATTCCGCTGGTTCAGTTCGCCCGCGCCGCGGCGCCGGCTCAACTTGTGGCGTTTAGCACCCAGTCGTCGATCGCGTCTCTTCCAGCCATGGTCGACGCCACCCAAAAAGCCCTGAGAGTCCCCGAGCACGTTAGCAACCTGGTGCTGCCGCTGGCCGTGTCACTGTTCAGGATCACCAGCGCCACGGCCAATATGGCTGTGGCGGTCTATGTCGCCGCGTTGTTTGGCGTACCCTTGACCCCGCTGACCCTTGGAACCGGCGTGATCGTCGCCGCCATTGTGAGTCTGGCGGCCGTGGGCCTGCCCAGCCAGGTATCGTTCTTCACGGCGATCGGCCCGGTGTGCCTGGCCATGGGGGCGCCAATTACGGTCCTGCCGCTGCTGCTGGCCATCGAAAGCATACCCGACATCTTCCGCACCGTCGGCAACGTCACCGCTGATATCGCGGTGACCGCCATGATCGATCGGAACTCGCCGCAGCAAGACCGGAGAAGCGACTCCGAAGAGCTGCAAGAGCCTGTTCCTTGAGCCTGCTTTAGGCAGATTTTAATCTGGCGGGCGGTCCGAGACACCAACAGCGTCCTTCCCGCGAGCGGTGCTTTACGGCGTCTTTCTGGAAACGAGCTTACGTCTGCTTCTCTAATCGAGCATCGGGGTCAAGCTCGCTTGATCTGTCGGCCGCAGGTCGTTCACGCGCGTCACGCTTCCTTCGCAGTCTGGTGACTTCTTGCGAGTGGAGCTGACCCACCGACTGAGGAATAGAGCACCAAAGTCTCCTGATCCTCCCTCGTTTCAGTGGACACCCATGCTTCTGTAATGGGTCAACCAGCTTTTCGGGTTGATATGCCCGACGACGCCGATGACTCGGCGAGCCTCATCTAGCTTTCGTATTGTCCACGCATGCGCGGAATACGGCATGGGTTGTCGGCTTTACCGAGATCCCTTTCGGGATGTTGAGGGCTATGCCGCTGGGATTCCACCCGTGCTGGACGCTTTCAGTACGTCCATCGTCGCGCCGCTTTGGGATCTTGCTTCTGTCCGTGGTCGACGTTGCCGCCACATGATGCCATCTGATCCGAGTTGGCGAGCCAATCTAAAACGCGGCCTCTGCAAGAGCAGACCTGCTGCATTTACGGCTTCGCCATTTGGCCTGTCCCGCGGCGAGACCTTCGGGCGTGGTGGTTACGGCGGCCCGAGCTTCGTGCGGCTAAGCTGCTATCGGCGCCTCACCTGGCTGGAACAGCGATCCGTCCACCCAGATGCGGTGCAGGACCGTCGCCAGTTTGCGTGCGAGCGCGACCTTGGCCCGTTTGGCGCCACGTCGGCGGGCTACGTCCTGCGCCCAGCCCTTGAGTGTCGAGGCGCCTGCTGACCGATGTAGGATGATGTGGGCGGCTTCATACAAGGCTGATCGGACCATGCCGTCGCCCACCTTGGTGATCGAGCCAGTGATGTCCTTCGCTCCCGACTGATACTTTCTGGGGGTGAGGCCGAAGTGAGCGCCGAGCGATTTTGACGATCGGAACCGGGAAGGATCATCGACCGCAGAGACATATGTCGCCGCGACCAGGGCGCCGACGCCAGGGACGCTCATCAGACGTCGGTAAACTGGATTGGCGCGGACGATCGCAAGGACCTGACGGTGAAGCTGATGGTATTCCACCTGGAGTGCCCGCCGCGCGCGCAGCATGGGTTCAATGACCTGCTGCAGCGTGTGATGGCCGGCGATAAGTTCCTCGATCCGAGCCTCATAGCGCCCCTTGCTGATGACACCGACCTTGAGGCCGAAGCCGCGCAGGATTCCACGGATGCTGAGTTCAATGTCCATGCGCTTGGTTTGGAGGAGCTTTCGGCCGGTGAGCAACGCGCGAACCTCCTGGGCCGGTGGCGACTTGGCATGGACGGGACGGAACCAGCCCATCCGTAACAACTGGGCGATCCCCCGTGCGTCATTTCGGTCAGTCTTGTTGGTCATGGCTGAGAGCGCGGCCTTCACGTGCCGCGTCTCCAGAAGCACGACCTCGAAGCCCGCTGCGACCAGCCCGCGATGTAGCCACTGGGACAACGGCCCAGCCTCGAGCCCGACCCTTCCGATCGTCAAGCCGGACCGATGGAGACAGGCGCTCAAAGGCTCAGGCTCGCTGCTGACCTTGATCTCCAGAACGATCTTGCCTGTTGGGTCCACGACGCACACGCTGCTCTGGTCCAGCGACACATCGATCCCGACGAAGTGTTCCATCTCGCCCTCCTGCACTGGGGCGCGGCCATCCGCGCTCACTATTCGAAATTAGCGCCATCCAGCTTCTGCGCCGACTGTCAGACCCACTACGGTATCTAGCTTTTCGGAGCTGGAGAGGAGTGTCTGATGAGCGTGAAGCGTCGGGTCTTTCCGGAGACCTTCAAACGAGAAGCGGTTGACCGTGTCGCCAGCAGCGGCCTGCGCGGCCTGGCCGCTTTGCCCCGCCGCACCCGGACGACCGACAGCCGCCATGGCTATCCCATCGCGCCCAACAGGCTCGCCCGTAACTTCCAGGCGGCGGCCCCTGGCCAGGTCTGGCTCGCCGACCTGACCTATATTCCGACCGGCGAAGGTTGGCTCTACCTGGCCGGCATCCTCGACATGCACACCCGCAAGCTCGTCGGCTGGTCGATGCGTGACGCCCTGCACGCCCAGATCGTCTTGGACGCCCTAACCATGGCCATCGAGCGCCAAAAGCCCGCGCCGGGGCTCATTCATCATTCGGATCGTGGCATTCAATATGCTGCCGAGGCCTACCGCTCGGCCCTGGCCCGGTCAGGGATTACTCCCTCCATGAGCCGCAAGGGAGACTGCTGGGACAACGCCCCGATGGAGAGCTTGTTGGCTTCGCCGGCCTGCGGCTCCACACCGTCAAGACCGAACGGGTCCATCATCGGATCTACGCCACCCGCGCCGAGGCCCGGCGCGATCTGTTCGGCTATATCGAGGGCTTCTACAATTCACGTCGCCTGCATTCGGCTCTGGGCTATATCAGCCCCGCCGAGATGGAACGCAGAGCGGCCTAACCCCGTCCACTTTCTCGGGGGAAGATCAGTATCCGACCTGTGCGAATCGAACAGCATCGCGGGCAGCAGCAACGCGAAGAAAACCGCCAGTAGGTGGTAGGTCATCACGAAACCCTCCTGACCATGTCCTGGCCTTGCCAGGTTCTGCATTCCGATCGGATCGATGGGGGATTGGAAAAAACGGGTTGGGTCCTCTGGGGGGGGGGGGACCCAACCCGCTGTCGACGGCCTAGTTCGCCCAGCCGAGTGAGAAGGCCTTGCCAACGAACACGGACGCGACGACCTCGTCGGTATCGCTGCGCCAGTTCAGCTTGACCCCGCTGTTGAGCGTCCCATCGCCGTTGTTGCTGGTCAGGTAGACCGGCAACTCGACGGCGTAGAGGTCGTTCTTGGAGTCATAGGTCACGGCCAGCGAGGCGCTGAAATCGCCGAATGAGCGGCGGGCTTCGGCGCTGATCAAATCGCGGATCGTGTGCGTCGGCGCGCCGTTCGCGCCTGTCAGGCAACCGGTGGTTCCAACAGCGCAGAGCGTAATGTCGTCCTGGGGTCCGTAGCCGTCCTGGTGCTCCAGGCTTAGCAGCACCAGCCACGGCGTCTGGATGGGACGCAGGGCGTAGTACGCCTTGGCCGACCAGGCTGTCTTCTCGACCGACCTTTTGGTGACGGTGGCCGGATCCAGATAATCGAAGACCACGCGCCCGCTCTTTGCGCTGACGCCGTAGGAGCGGAGCATGGGCTTGTCGCCCCAGTGGAGCCGCAAGAAGGTGTCGAGGCTTGCCGGCTCATAGGTGGCGATGAAGCCATCGTCGCAACCATTGTCGTCGTACCATTGCTGGGCGGCGGCCCTGGTCTCGGCGGCGGCCGCCTGGGTCGGGGCTCCAGCGGAGCCCAGGCTCTTGGCGCGCTGGTCCAGGCGATCGAGGATCGCGGCGCAGAGCGCGTTTTCACGCTGGCCGATCTCCACCCACCGGTCACGCGAGGGGCGTGAGATCTGCATGACCGACCACGACATCTCGAGAGCCGCGCCGCGCGCCAAGGCGTCCAGCGTCTTGGCTGGCGTCTTGTCGACGTCGCCGCTGAGCGGTGCGGTCAGGGTCAGGTCGATCGTGTCGAAATAGGCGTTGCTCCCGTCGCCCCGCGACTGTCGAGCCTTGGCCCGGCCGTAGCGCATCAGAATCTTGGCGCCGTTCTCGTCGGTCTCGATCTGAACGCCGCTCGGGCTGGTGACTTTCTGGTCGAGCGGTGCGGCGGCCGTGGCCTCCTTGTAAGCGAAGCTCGGCTGGGCGTTGGTCTGCTCAGCCCGGGCGGCGACGCCCGAGGCCAGACCGGCTGTGATCGCCAGGATGGCGACATGGGCGGGCAGCGGGCTCATGACGTGAACGGCTTGCTGCCGCCCCCGACCACGGCGCCGGGGCGGATCGTGCTGGCCTTGACGCTGACCAGCATCTGGCCGCCGCGCTTGACCTCGATCCGCATCTTGTCCCCGGCCTTGCCCCCGAACCACCAGAGCAGCATGTGGTTGCCGTGGGCCAGGGGGTGCGGGGGCGGGGAGGGCGTGACGTCATCATTGTCGATAGCCACCCAATGGGGGCCGTCGCACGTCACGCTGACTTCGACATCGTCCATGGCTCTGATCCTCCGATCGGTTTGCGAAGAGGATCTTGTTTTCCACGGTTCCCGGCAGCTTGGCCGTGACGGCCGTCACGCCGACGCGAACTTTCGGGCGAGCACAGCACAGCGTTGTACATGCGATCAGCTTCTGGCACGGTTAAGATCTCGGTGGTCGGGGGGCCAAGGGTGGGCGAGACGGGGGACGTCGGAGCGCCGCGCTACAAGGCGTTCATCAGCTATAGCCATCGCGATGCGGTGTTTGGGCGCCGGCTACACAGGCGGCTGGAAGGCTATGTCCTGCCGCGACGGCTGACGGGCGCGAACGGACGCCGACTGTCACCAATTTTCCGCGACCGCGAGGAACTATCCGCCGCCGGAGATCTCGGCGTCGAGGTGCGCGCGGCTCTGGCCGGTTCCAACTGCCTGATCGTTGTCTGCACCCCAGCGGCGGCCGCCTCGCTCTGGGTGTCGCGCGAGATCGAGACGTTTCGCGCGCTGTGTCCGGGCCGGCCCGTGCTGGCGGCTCTGGCGGCGGGCGAACCGGCGGAGGCCTTTCCCGCCGCTCTGGTGGTTGGGGGGATCGAGCCTTTGGCCGCCGATTTCCGCCGCGAAGGTGATGGTCGGCGGCTGGCTTTCCTGAAATTGGTGGCGGGCGTGAGCGGGGTGGGCCTGGACGAACTGGTCCAGCGCGATGCGCAACGTCGATTGCGCAGCGTGATGGCCGTCACGGGACTGTCGCTGGCCGCGGTGCTAGGCATGGGCCTGCTCACGGCCTTCGCCCTGAACGCGCGTGACGAAGCCGAACGTCAACGCGGCGAATCCGAGTCGCTGGTGGAATTCATGATGACCGACCTGCGCGCGAAATTGACGCCGACCCAGCGACTGGCTGTCCAGAGCGCGGTCACCCAGCGGGCGCTCGACTACTATGCGGGGCAGGACCCCGAGCGCCGGACGCCGACTTCGCTCGCGCGCTTCGGGCGCGTGTTGAGCGCCTGGGGCGCCGATAGCGAAGAGGGCGGCCAGCTGACGACGGCGAGCGCGCGCTTTCGTCAGGCCTACGCGATCACTGGCCGGCTTGTGGCGGCCGAGCCGGACAATCCCCAACGGCTTTTCGACCATGCTCAGAATGAATACGGACTGGCCACAGTGGCCTATCGCAAGGGGCGCCTGGTTGAGGCCAAGGCCGGCTTTGCGCGCTATCGCGACCTGGCCGGTCGCCTGACCCGAATCCGGCCCGACAGCATAGAGTACCGCCGGGAGTTGGGCTACGCCGAAGGCAATCTCTGCACCGTGGCGGTGGACGGGGGCGACAAGGCGCAGAGCCAGAGACACTGCGCTGAGTCGCTGAAGGTCATGCGGGACGTAGATGCTCGTCTCGCCGAGACGCGACACGTCCAGGCGGCGGACCTGATCAATCGCCACGCCTGGATGTCTGAGGCTTACAAGGTCAGCGGCGACATCGCTGGCGCGATCAGCGAGCGCGCAATGGAAGAGAAGCGCCTCGATATCGAAATGGCCCGCTACCCTGATGACCGCAATCTGCAGGCCGACTGGGTGGCGCTCAAGCAGGCCCAGGGTGGCCTAGCCTATGTGTCGGGCGACGCCCAAACGGCGCTTTCCTATCTGGCCGCCAGCCGCGCGCGCGCGGTCGAGCTGATGGCCTTCGATCCCGACAAGGCTCGGGCGCGACGTCTGCTGGCCCGGATCGACAACAGTATCGCGTACGTCAAGCAAAACCCCACACCTAGGAGGCGCAAGTGAGCGAACGCATTCCCACGACAAAACCCGGGGATTTCCGCCCGGAAAAGATCGTCCACGTCATCCTGACGGTCGATAGATGCAAACTGTCCACCAACGAGAAGGACGCGATGAGTTTGGCCTTCACGATCAAGGAACCTGATCCCGAGGCGCCGACCATGGCCCCCGGCGATGAAACGAAAGTGACGGACTACGCGGTGCAAAGAGCCAGCCCGCAGTTGGTCGGCATCAAGCTGCAGCCGGCGCCCTCACCCTTCGACATCACGGTCAATAGGCCGTGCTGGGTGGTGGTGGAGCTCGACGAGAAGATCGAAAACTGGCAATTTGCCACCGGCGAGCGGGGCGTGACCACCAAGGCCGAGTCCGACCGAAATTGCTATCTGCGACATGTCTACGACGACGGCGCCCAACCGGCCGGTGAGCGGGTCCCCCGCGATGGATGTCGGGTGCTGTATTTCGGTGTCGTGGCTCGGGACTGCGCCAACACCGCCCAGGGCGGCGAGCTTTTCAACTTCCACACCGAGTTCCTCGTGGAGGAAAATTGTGTCAAAAAACGCCTGAGCGTGATCTTCGACCCGGACGTCAAGAACGAAGGGACAAAGTTCCCGCCCTAGGGCCGGGCCGCTTCCTCGCCACACCCTGGTCCCGTCTTCGCCTGAGCCGCGCTTGTCCCAGTCGCCATTCCTTCTCGATCTCGCCGCCCTGGTCCGCGCAGGTGCGGTGGACCACGCCTGGACCCTGTTCGTCGAGGCAGGGCTTGCGGCGTCGGACGATCCGGCCGTCCTGACCCTGAAAGGACGGATCCTAAAGGCGCGGGCGAGGGCGGCGCAAGGCGGGCGGGGCGCTGAGCTTTACCGCCTGGCCGCCGCCGCCTACCTGGCCGCGGCGCCGGGCGGCGGCGGGACATACGCCCTGATCAACGCCGCCACGCTGTCGCTGCTGGCGGGCGACGAGGTCGCCGCGCGGGTCCACGCCCTGGCGGTTTTACAGGCCGACGAGGACGACGCACCCTATTATCAGGCCGCCACCCGGGCCGAAGCCTTGCTGGTGTTGCGCCGGTTCGACGAGGCCTGGGCGGCGTTGGACGCGGCGCTGGCGGCCGCCCCCAAGGCTTGGGAGGACCATGCCGTCACCTTGCGCCAGTTCCGGCTGCTGCTGGAGGCTCTTGGGGAGAATGACGCCGGATTGGCGAGGCTGGCGCCGCCCCGGTCGCTCCACTTCACCGGACATATGTCCGTGTCGCCCGACGACGTGGGTCTGGCCGCCCAGGTCACCCGTATCGTCGCCGAGGAGCGCGTGGCGTTCGGCTACGGCGCTCTGGCCGCGGGGGCGGACATGGTGGTCGCCGAGGCCCTGGCGGACGCGGGGGTCGAGCTGCACGTACTGCTGCCCATCGATCCGGCCCTGTTTCGGAGGCTCTCGGTGACGCCCTGGGGCGAAGCCTGGGGCGCGCGGTTCGACCGGCTGATGGCCCAGGCCGAGAGCGTCCGGGTGGTGACGCCCGGGGCCTTGGCGATCGATGCGCCGACGATCGACCTCGCCGCCGAGACCGCCATGGGTCTGGCGGTGCTGAAGGCGGCGACCGTGGCGGGGGAGGCCGTGCAGCTGGCGGTGCTGTGCGGCGACGAGGCGGGGAGCAGCGCGCGCGCCGCGGCCCAATGGGCCGGCGGCGGACGGCGACAGCGGCTTCTCACGGCGCCCCGCCTGACGACGGGCGCGGTCTCGCCGATCGACCCGGCCTCGCGCCTTGCGGCCTTCCTGGGCTGCGCCGTCGATCTGCCCGACAGCCTCGATCGGGACCAAATCCTGCGAACCCTCGCGCGAGCGGTCCATGACGGACCCGCGCCATTCACCGCGCCCAGTTGGTCCGGAGCCACCCTGCTGCTCGTTTACGAGGCGCCGGATGAGGCGGCGCGGGCGGCGCGGGCGATCCTGGCGGCTTTGGGCGAGCGCGTCCGCCTGTCGGCGAGTTACGGGCTGACCACGATGGCGCCCGATCCCTTCGGCGGGGGCCTCCTGGCCACCGGCGCGGAAGCCGAGGCCGTCTTTCGCCTGTTGGTGACCACGCCGTCTGGGGCGATCCATCTGGGCCTCGCCCTCGCTGCGGCCCTCAGCTTGACCACGCCCGCCAACCAGCCCTCGCCCGTCACGGACCTCACCGGGGATGAACTGGGGCCCTATGCGCTGCGGGCCTGACCCGGCTCAGTCGATCAGGCCTTCCAGCCGCCGCGGCGCCACGACGACGAGCGCTTGGGGCGTGCGACGCACGATGCCGCGCCGCTCCAGGGCGCTCACCGTGCGCGACACGGTCTCACGGGTCGTCTGGAGGTCCATCGCCAAAGCGGCCAACACCGGCGGGGGGCTGATCGACCAGTCGGCGCGCTCGGCCCGCCGCCAGAGTTCAGCGTGGATGCGGCCGACGGCGCTGAGGGTGTTGCGATCGACAATCCGCTCGGCGGCTTCGCGCAGCTGCCGCAGGAGCATGCGCGAGAGCGTCAGGCCCACGCAGCTGTGGCGCTCCATCATCCGAAGGAAATCCAGGGCCGCGAACACGGCCGCGCGGGCTGCCTCCAGGGCTACGATCTCGGCTTCGCTCTTGGTTCCCGGCTGGACCGTCGCGCCAAAGAGATCGCCGGGCGAGAGGTCGCGCAGCAGGACCGGTTCTCCGCCCCGGCCGACAGCGGCGGCGCGGACCCGCCCCAAGGTCAGCAGATAGGTCTCACCGCAGGGGTCGTCCTGGCGAAGAATGACCGCGCCTGTCCGGTAGGCGCGCTCGATCGCGACCCCGGCGATGCTGCGGGCCACGTCCTCTTGGCACTGGAAGGCCTCGCGCACGAAGACCAACAGGTTCGCTTCCGTCTTGGCGTCCAATCGCGGCTCCCCTGGCGCGTCAGGCCAAGCCACGATGCCACAGCGCGCTGCACGGTAGTAGCCCCAGGCCGACTCGACGGCTGGAAGCGGGTTGGCGTTGGACCGATGGCGCGGTGAACCGCGCCGCGTCTGCCGGAGGCCCTGACGCTCTGAGAGATCGGGTTCAGGACGAAAGCCCAGGCGTTGATGTCTTTGCGTCTCGCCGACATGGCCTTGCCGGGAGGGTCTCTTTCGTAGCCTCTGATTCATGGGCCAATTTGGCGCGTTAGTGGTGTTGCCCAGAGCATACCCGGTCAGGCTTTGGGGCATGCCAAAGGACTGTAGCCGCCAATAGGCCGTTGCGCGCGGAAGGGCTTAAACGCCTGGCAACGCCCTTCTCGTCATAGCCCTCACGGTTTCGCCTACAGGCTGGAAATCGCCGCGCGGAGTTTGTCGGCTACCGTCCGAGCCGCGTCCTTCAGACCGGCATTGTCGATCGCCTGCATGGAGGCGACGGGATCAATGGCGGAGACATCTGTGCGGCCATCATCGCCCTCCTGCACCACGACATTGCAGGGCAGCATGGCGCCCACATTGGCCTCCAGTTTCAGCGCTTCGTACGCCAAACCCGGGTTACAAGCGCCCAGGATCAGGTAGCGACGGAAGTCGACGTCGATCTTGGCCTTCAAGGTCTTCTGGATATCGATCTCCGTGATGACGCCAAAGCCTTCCTTCGCAAGGGCCTCCCGAGTCCGTGCGACCGCGTCATCGAATGGAACGTTGAGGCTCTTGGAGAACACGTAGGTCATTGGCGCCTCCCAGGCGGCTTGAGGTCGGCTTCAGGCTACTAGGTGGGCACGCTGCGGCGGATGACGCCTTCCAGGACGGTTGCCGCTGCGACCGTATTCGAGATTGTCCCATATTTACGGACATTACGGTGCAGGAGTTCCAGGCGAGCATCATCCTCGTCTGTGTCGATGATCAACTCATAGTCCACACGCTCGATGAGGGGCGGCGCATCCTGGCGCACCGCCTTGAGCCGAACCTCTACACCACGAAGCTTGAAGTTCAGGAGCGGGGTGACCCGCTCGATACCCTTGATCATGCAGGCTGCGATTGAGGCCAGAAACAGTTCTGCGGGATTGAACGCATCCCGGCGGCCAGCGACATCGGTGTCCAGAACAAGGCTTGCCTCCTTGGCTCGCGCCAAGCTCCCGTGGCCGTCGATGCGCTTTGCGATGACGCTGTAGTTCATTCTGAGCCTTGGCGGCACGGCTGGCGCTTCGATAGGGCATCGGCGACTTGCGCTTTGGTGTGCTGCCAATATGAGTAGAGGCCTCAGCCGGGAGAACATTGATCTGTCTCAAGCCGGCGATGCGACTGAGGCGGCGCCTACGATCAATGCTCAACTGTGTAAAATATGGGCGACTGCGAGGTTGTGCGGCGTAGAGCGTCTGCGCCGGTTACCGTTCAAGCCGTCTCCGCCCTAGGCATGCGCCATGCGCGTGCTTGTCATCGACCCCGATCCTGCCCGAGCCGCCCTAGTTGCCGAGGGCCTGCTAGGCATCGATCCGCTCGAGGTGAGACAGGCGGCGCTTTTTGATGAGCGGGAGGTGGCGGCCTTTGCTCCCGATGTGGTGGTCATCGCGGCCGATAGTCCCGACCGCGACACCCTGGAGAGCTTGCGGGAGGTTACGCACGGCAACGCTCGCCCGGTGGTGATGTTCGTCGATCGCTCCGAACCGGGGCTGGCCGAGCAGGCGGTCCGGGCGGGCGTGGCGGCCTATATCGTCGATGGGCTGGCTCCAGGGCGGGTGCGACCGATCCTGGACGTGGCCATGAGCCGCTTTGCCCTGACCCAGCAATTGCGCGGCGATCTGGCCAAGGCCAAGGCGGATCTGGAGTCTCGCAAGATCGTCGAACGCGCCAAGGGTCTGTTGATGAAGGAGCGAGGTCTGGACGAGGACGGCGCCTATCGTCTGCTGCGCAAATTGGCCATGGACAAGGGCCGGCCGATCGGTGCGGTGGCCGCCGACTTGATGGCCTTCGCGGGTATTCTGAAAGGAGACGCCTCGTGAGCGGTCTCGTCGATTTGCGCCTGGGCTTCATCCCCCTGACCGACTGCGCGCCGCTGGTGGTGGCCAAGGCTTTGGGCTTCTTCGCCGAAGAAGGGTTGGAGGTGAGCCTCAGCCGCGAGGCCTCGTGGGCCACCCTTCGCGACAAGGTCACGGTGGGCGCCCTGGACGGGGCGCACATGCTGGCGCCGATGGCCCTGGCCTCCACCCTGGGTGTGGCAAGCGACGCCGTGCCGATGATCGCGCCGATGGCCCTGAACCTGAACGGCAGCGCCATCACGGTCTCGACGGCCTTGGCTGACGCGTTGCGTCAGATCGATCCCGAAGGCATGGCCCAGCGGCCGATCACGGCGCGTCCCCTGGCGCGGCTCCTGGAAAAGCGCCGGGCGACTGGTGAGCCGCTTCTGACCTTCGCCGTGGTCTTCACCTATTCGATGCACGCCTACGAGTTGCGCTATTGGATGGCCCAGGCCGGGATCGATCCGGATCGGGACATCAAACTGGTGGTCACGCCGCCGCCGCGCATGGTCGAGCAACTGCGATCGGGCGGAGTCGATGGGTTCTGCGTCGGGGCGCCGTGGAACGCCGTCGCGCTGCACGAGGGGCTGGGCGAGGTGCTGATCAGGGCCTCGGAGTTTTGGCCCGGCTCGCCCGACAAGGTGTTCGGGGTCAAGGCCCAGTGGGCCGCGACCCATCCCGACGAGCTTCGCGCCGCCCTCAGGGCGATCATCAGGGCCTCGGCCTGGGCCGATGATCCAGCCCATCGTCAGACGCTTGTTGAACTGCTGGCTTTGCCCGAGCACATCGGCGCGCCCCCAGAGGCCATCGCCTGGGCCTTGGCAGACGAGATCGTCTTTCATGACGGGGCGGCGGGACTGCCGCGCCGGGAGCACGCCCTCTGGTTCTTGTCGCAAATGGCGCGCTGGGGCCAGGTTGAGGTGAACCAGGACTTTGGGCGCATAGCTGACATGGTCTATCGCCCGGACCTCTTCCAGGCGGCGGCGATCTCGCTGGGCCCTGTCATCGAGCCGGCAGGCGCGTTCGCGGAGGCCGCGAATGTCCCGTCCATGGTTCTGTTCGATGGCCTGGAGTTTCGTCCCGAAGCTGCCGGACTCTATGCCGCCGGCTTCCCAATCACCCGCTTGAGCGTCTGACGGGGCAGGGCGCAGCGATCCTTGAGGTCGCACAAACGCGCGGAATACGGGCATGGACCTGCTGAAATCTGCTGTTGCGCTGTGCAAAAATGCGCCGATGACGGAGCGCTGTAGACGAGAACGCTGTTTTTCGATTGCCGCAGGTCGGCGCCCGCCCCCTTCCTAGGGGCGACACGCGGGGCAACGAAGTTCCGCGCTGGCCCGAGAGGGCCGCCGACGGTGACGCAATCGTCGGTATGGAATGGACAACGACGTCCGGAGAGATCGCACACGCGGTCTCGCCGGGCGTTTTTTTTTTGGCCTTGGGGGATTGAGGCAATGAAAAACCTGCGAGGAATGCTGCGATGCGGCTCGGCTGGCTGCGCCCTGATGTTGGGCGGAACGGCCTGGGCCCAGGAGGCGCCGGCACCTGCCACGCCGACCGCTGACGCTGCGGTCGAGGTCGGCGCCGAGCCGGCCGTCGAACCGCCGCCGCTCACGCCGTCGCTGACCATCAGCGACCAGATCGCGGCCGGCAAGCTGATCCTGGAGGTCCGGGCTCGCTATGAGACCGTCGATCAGACCAAGACCGCCACGCTCAAGGACGACGCCTCGGCCTTCACCGTCCGCACCCGCCTTGGCTGGGAGACCGCCGAGTTTGCCAAGGTGAAGGGGCTGATCGAGTTCGAGGACGTCCGCCAGGCCGGCGCCGAGCACTACGCCGTCAACGTGCCGGGCGCGACGACCGCCCCGCTGAACGGCGCCGACAAGGCCCGCTATCCGGTGGTCAACGATCCGGACGTCACCGAACTGAACCGTCTGCAACTGACTTGGACGCCCAGCGCGGCCGTGCAGCTGACCGCGGGCCGTCAGCGCATCTTGCTGGATGACCAGCGCTTCGTAGGTAATGTCGGCTGGCGTCAGGACGAGCAGACCTTCGACGCCATCCGCGCCGATGTCGCCCTGGGCCGGTTCAAGGCGACCTACGCCTATGTCACCCACATCAACCGCATCCTGGGTGAGCTGAAAGACTGGGACAGCGACAGCCACCTGCTGAACGCGACCTGGTCGCCGGCCGAGGCCCTGCGCCTGCAAGGCTTCGTCTACGCCCTGGACTTCGGCAATTCGGCGGTCAACTCGTCGCTCACCAAAGGTGTGAAGGCCTCGGGCAAGACCTGGGTCAGCCTGTTCCAGCTGGCCTATAACGCCACCTACGCCCAGCAGTCGGACTACCACCGCAACACGCCCAACTTCGACCTGGCCTATTGGGGCGGCGACGTCGCGGCGACCTTCGACATCTACACGGTCAAGGCTGCCTACGAGTCCCTGGAAGGCGACGGGGCGCGCGGCTTCACCACGCCCTTGGCCACCGTTCACGCCTTCCAGGGGTGGAGCGACGCCTTCGTCTCGCCGGGCGGCAACAAGAGCTTCGTCGACGGCCTCGAGGACGCCAACCTCACCTTCAACGCCAAGCCCCGGTTCAAGCGGACCTACTGGTTCAACACCGATGTGCTGGTCCGCTACCACGACTTCAACGACCAGAAGACGGGTGCGGACCTGGGTCGCGAGTGGGGCGTCCAGCTGACGGCCGCGATCACCGCGAAGCTCTCGATCCAATTGAAATATGCCGACTTCAAGCGCCAGGCGACCGTGCCGCTGGGCACGGCGGCGCCGCCGCCGTCGCGGACCAAGGGCTGGATCACCCTCGAATACAAACTCTGAACCCCAGCGGGACCTGAAGATCATGACCAAGACCGACAAGACTATCGCCGGCTCTGAGATGAGCCTCACCCGCCGCAACGCCCTGCTGGGCGCCGCCGCCACCGTCGCCGCCGTGAAGGCCGCTTTCCCGGGCGGGGCTCACGCCGCCGGCGCGGGTCCTGAAGTGGCCAAGGCTCGGCTGGGCTTTATCGCCCTGACGGACTCATCACCCCTGATCATCGCCAAGGAACGGGGCCTGTTCGCCAAGCACGGCCTGCCCGATATCGAGGTCGTCAAGCAGGCGTCCTGGGCCGCCACGCGGGACAATCTTGTGCTCGGCTCAGGCGGCGGCGGCATCGACGGCGCACATATTCTCTCGCCCATGCCGTTGCAGTTCACCCTGGGCGTCCAGACCGGCGGCAAGCCGTTGCCGATGTACATCCTGGCTCGCCTGAACACCAACGGTCAGGGCATCTCGGTGGGCAATGACCTCAAGTCGGTGCAGGTGAGGCTCAACGCCGCCGGGGCCAAGGCCCGGTTCGCTCAGTTGAAGGCGGCCGGCAACATCGCCAAGGTGGCCATGACCTTCCGGGGTGGCACCCATGACCTGTGGCTGCGCTACTGGCTGGCCGCCGCCGGGATCAATCCGGACGTCGACGTCTCGACCATCATCATCCCGCCGCCGCAGATGGTCGCCAACGTCAAGGCCGGCACCCAGGACGCCTTCTGCGTCGGCGAGCCCTGGAACGGCCAGACCGTCAATCAGCACATCGGCTATACGGCGACGACCACCAGCGAGCTGTGGATGAACCACCCGGAGAAGGCCCTGGGCCTGCGGGCCGACTGGGTGGACAAATATCCCCGCGCCGCCCAGGCCATGACCGCCGCGGTTCTGGAAGCCCAGATGTGGTGCGACAAGCCAGGCAACAAGCCGGCCATGTGCTCGATCGTCTCGGGTCGCCAGTACATCAATGTGCCGATGGGCGACATCCTGCCTCGCCAGCAGGGCGTCATCGACTATGGCGACGGCCGCAAGGTTTCGGGCTCGCCGCACATCATGAAGTTTTGGGCCGACAACGCCAGCTTCCCCTACAAGTCGCACGACCTGTGGTTCGTCACCGAAAATGTCCGCTGGGGCGTGATCGGTCAGAGCGTCAACAAGCAGGCGCTGGTCAACAAGGTTAATCGGTCCGACATCTGGCGCGCCGCCGCCAAGTCGATCGGCCAGACGGGCCCCGCCGGCGACAGCCGGGGCGTCGAGCGCTTCTTCAACGGCAAGACCTTCGATCCGGCCAACCCGGCGGCCTATTTGGCCAGCCAGCCGATCAAGAAGCTGGCCTAGGGGGGGCGTGTCCATGACCTTCCCCAAACCCAGTTTCGTCGCCGCCGAGCAGATCAAGGGTTCGGCGGCCTATCTGGCGCCGCGCGAGCCTGCCGCGATGGCCGATCGTTTGGCGTCGCTGCGCCGCCATGCGATCGGCCTGGTCTCGACCGTGCTGCCGCCGCTGCTGACCGTGGCCTTGATCATGCTCGCCTGGCAGGTCTTGTGCGGCGAGTCCTATGAGGGGCTGCCGTCGCCATCGAGGATCTGGCTGGAGTCGCGGGAGCTGATCGTCGATCCGTTGTACGACCACGGCGGTATCGACCAGGGCCTGTTCTGGCAGGTGCTGACCAGTCTCAAGCGGGTAGGCATCGGCTTTTCATTCTCGGCCGTCTGCGGCGTGATGCTGGGCGTGCTGATCGGCTCCAACCGCTGGGCTCACCGGGGGCTGGACCCCATCTTCCAGGTCCTGCGCACCGTGCCGCCCCTGGCCTGGCTGCCGATTTCACTGGCCGCTTTCCACGAAGCCAATCCTTCGGCCTTGTTCGTGATCTTCATCACCTCGATCTGGCCGATCGTCATCAACACGGCGGTGGGCGTGCGCAACATCCCGACCGATTACATCAATGTCGCCAAGGTGCTGCGGCTGTCGCCGACCGAGCACTTCTTCAAGATCCTGTTGCCGGCCACCGCGCCCTACATCTTCACCGGTCTGCGGATCGGCATCGGCATGAGCTGGCTGGCGATCGTCGCGTCCGAGATGTTGCTGGGCGGCGTCGGGGTCGGATTCTTTATCTGGGACCAATACAACTCGTCGCGCATCTCCGACATCATCGTGGCCTTGGCCTGGGTCGGATTGACCGGCTTCTTCCTCGATCGCCTGGTGGCCCTGCTGGGCCACGTCATCTCGCGCGGCGACGCCGCCAGCTAGGGGACCATGACCATGGCAAAGGCCTATCTTTCCATCGAAGGCGTCGGGGTCACCTTCGGCGCGGGCACCGTCCGCTCCGAGGTGCTGACCGGCGTCGATCTGAAGGTCGACAAGGGCGAGTTCGTCTCGATCATCGGCCACTCGGGCTGCGGCAAATCCACCCTGCTCAATGTGGTCGCCGGCCTTGTCCCGGTGACCACCGGCGCGGTGATCCTTGACCGCCAAGAGGTCAACGCGCCGGGCCCGGATCGGGCGGTGGTGTTCCAGAACCACTCGCTCCTGCCGTGGCTGTCGGTGCGCGAGAACGTCAGTCTTGCGGTCGAAAAGGTGTTCGGCAAGACCAAGTCGGCCGCCGAGCGCCGTGACTGGACGCTACACAATCTGGAACTGGTCAAGATGACCCACGCCCTGGACAAGCGGCCCGCTGAGATTTCCGGCGGCATGAAGCAGCGGGTCGGCATTGCCCGTGCCCTGGCCATGGAGCCCAAGGTGCTGCTGCTGGACGAGCCGTTTGGCGCGCTGGACGCCCTGACGCGCGCCCATCTGCAAGACAGCGTCATGGAGATCCACGCGGTGTTGAACAACACGGTGTTGATGGTCACCCACGATGTCGACGAGGCGGCGCTGCTGTCGGACCGCATCGTGATGATGACCAATGGCCCGCGCGCCAACATTGGCCAGGTGCTTGAGGTGGCTCTTGCGAGACCACGTGATCGCCTGGCCGTTGCCGAAAACCCGACCTACATCCATGCCCGCGCGGCGGTGATCGAATTCCTCTACGCGCGTCGAGCCGCCTAGGTTGCTTATAAGTTGGGCGCCTGGATCGCCTATTTGCTGAGCGATCAAGCGCCGGCTGTGGTGTGGGTGCCTGGGGGATCAAGACAGGGTGACACCCATCCCGTCTTGATCCCCTTCTAACGGCAAGCCTTCGGACAACGGCGTTCGTGGCTGCAAGAGAAGACCGCTCGGATGCGGTCACCCGTCGGGCGCAGTCGCCCCTCTCGCAGACACGCAAGACCGAGGCACGCTCATGAATCTCCGCGATTTCGCCAAGGTCGGCCACCCGCCGACCCTTTTCGCCGCCTTCCTCTATTTCGATCTCAGCTTCATGGTCTGGGTGATCCTGGGCCCCCTGGGCGTGGCGATCGCCAAGGACTTCAATCTCGACCCCGCCCAAAAGGGCCTGATGGTCGCGGTGCCGGTGCTGGCGGGCGCGCTCCTGAGGCTGGTCAATGGGGTCCTGGTCGACCGTATTGGTCCCAAGAAGACCGGCATGATCAATCAGATGATCGTGCTGACCGGTCTGGTGCTGGCCTGGGCGGTTGGCATTCACAGCTATCATCAGGTTCTGGCCCTGGGTCTGGTGCTGGGCGTGGCAGGAGCCTCGTTCGCCGTCGCCCTGCCTCTGGCTTCGCGCTGGTATCCGCAGGAATATCAGGGCTTGGCGCTGGGCATCGCGGGGGCCGGCAATTCCGGCACCGCCCTGGCCGCGCTGTTCGCGCCGCTGCTGGCCAAGCACTTTGGCTGGCAGAACGTTATTGGCCTGGCAGCGCTGCCGCTGGCCGTCGCCTTCGTGGTTTACATGCTGATGGCCAAGGACGCTCCGGAGCAACCCGCGCCCAAGAAGCTGGCCGAATATCTCGACGTGCTGAAGGCGCCCGACGCCTGGTGGTTGATGCTGCTCTATTCGGTGACCTTCGGGGGCTTCGTCGGCCTGGCTTCGTCCCTGACCATCTATTTCAATTCTGAATATCACCTGGATCCGGTGATCGCCGGGTTCTTCACCGCCGGCTGCGTGTTCGCCGGGTCGTTCGTGAGGCCGGTGGGCGGGGCGCTGGCCGATCGCTTCGGCGGCGTACGGACCCTGAGCTTTGTGTTCATCCTGGCCGCCATCGGCCTGGCCGCCGTGAGTTTCCAGATGCCCTCGGCCTGGGTTGCCCTGGCCGTGCTGATGATCGCGATGTTGGCCCTGGGGGCCGGCAACGGCGCGGTCTTCCAACTGGCCCCGCAGCGGTTCCGCAAGGAGATCGGCGTGATGACAGGGCTGATCGGCATGACCGGCGGCATCGGCGGCTTCTACCTGGCCTCGACCCTGGGCATGGCCAAGAAGCTGACCGGCTCCTATCAACTCGGCTTTCTCGGCTTCGCGGCCCTGGCGCTGTTGGCCCTCGTCGTCCTGCACAGCCTGAAGGCCCGCTGGCGCTCGGTCTGGCCGACCCTGCAGCCCGACGCCGCCCCGATCCGCGTCTAGTCCTCAGACTTAAGCGAGCAAAGTCATGACCCATCCTCAAAGGGAACGTCTGGTCGTCATCGGCAACGGCATGGCCGGGTGCCGGGCGGTTGAGGAAATCCTCAAGCGCGACCCCAAGCGCTACGAGATCGCCATCTTCGGCGCCGAGCCCCGGGTGAATTACAACCGGATCATGCTTTCGCCGGTGTTGGCGGGCGAGAAGGCCTTCGCTGACATCGTGATCAATGACGAGACCTGGTACGGCGACAACGGCATTGCCCTGCACGCCGGGCGCGCCGTCACCGGCGTCGATCTGGAGCAGCACACGGTCACCAGTGAGGGCGGGTTCCAGCTCGGATATGACAAGCTGATCCTGGCCACCGGGTCCGACCCGTTCCGCCTGCCGCTACCGGGGTCGGACCTGAAGGGCGTGGTGACGTTCCGCGATCTGGACGATGTTGAAGCCATGGTCGCGGCGTCGGTCAAGCCGGGCGCGCGGGCCGTGGTGATCGGCGGCGGGTTGCTGGGCCTTGAAGCCGCCTATGGTCTGGCGCGCCGGGGGATGGGCGCCACGGTCGTCCACCTGATGGACGTGCTGATGGAGCGCCAGCTGGACGAAAGCGCTGGCTTCCTGTTGCGCGAGGCCTTGCTGGAGCGCGGCGTCGAAACGGTGCTGGGGGCCCATTCCGAGGAGATCGTCGGTCAGGACGGCCAGGTCGCCGGCCTGAAGCTGAAAGACGGCCGCGTCCTGCCTTGCGATCTGCTGGTCATGGCCGTCGGCATCCGACCCAACGCCACCCTGGCGCGCGAGGCGGGTCTGGCCGTCAATCGCGGCGTGGTGGTGGATGACGCCATGCGCACCTCCGATCCGGCTGTGTTCGCGGTGGGCGAATGCGCTGAACATCGCGGCAATTGCTACGGCCTGGTCGCGCCCATCTGGGACATGTGCCGCTCGCTGGCCCAGTCGCTCACTGACGGCGAAGGCGCCTATGAAGGCTCGGTGCTTTCGACCCGCCTGAAAGTCTCGGGCGTCGACGTGTTTTCCGCCGGCAAGTTCGCGGGCGGCGAAGGCTGCGAGGACATCGTGTTCCGCGACGCCGGGCGCGGCGTCTACAAGCGCGTGGTCATCGAGGACGGCAAGGTCGCCGGCGCGGTGCTGTTCGGCGACGCCGCCGACGGCGGCTGGTACTTCGACCTCATGCGGGCCGGGACCATGGTCGCCGACATTCGCGACACCCTGATCTTCGGTCAGGCCATCACGGAGGGTTTGTCCGGCCTGGACCCTAATGCGGCCGTTGCGGCCATGCCCGATACGCAGGAAATCTGCGGCTGCAACGGTGTCTGCAAGGGTTCGATCGTCTCGGCCATCACCAGCCAGGGTCTGACGACCCTGGATGACGTGAAGGCGGTCACCAAGGCTTCGGCCTCGTGCGGCTCTTGCACCCCGCTGGTCGAGCAGGTGCTGAAACTGACCTTGGGCGATGGCTTCAAGGCCCAGGTCGGCCCCAAGCCAATGTGCAAATGTACGCACCATCCGCACTCGGCCGTCCGTGAGGCGATCCTGTCTCAGGACCTGAAGTCCATGCCGGCGGTGATGCAGGCCTTGGAATGGACCACACCCGACGGCTGCTCGTCCTGCCGGCCGGCCTTGAACTATTATCTGCTGTGCGCCTGGCCCGCCGAATATCGCGACGACAAGCAGTCGCGCTACATCAACGAGCGGGTCCACGCCAACATCCAGAAGGACGGCACCTACAGCGTTGTGCCGCGCATGTGGGGCGGCATGACAACGCCGGACGAACTGCGGGCCATCGCCGATGTCGCCGACAAGTTCGCCATTCCCGCCGTCAAGGTCACCGGTGGTCAGCGCATCGACCTGCTGGGCGTAAAAAAGGACGATCTGCCGGCCGTCTGGGCCGACCTGAACGCCGCCGGCATGGTCAGCGGCCACGCCTACGCCAAGGGCCTGCGCACGGTGAAGACCTGCGTCGGCACCGACTGGTGCCGGTTCGGCACCCAGGACTCCACGGGCCTGGGCATCCGCCTGGAGAAGTTCCTCTGGGGCTCGTGGGCGCCGGCCAAGGTCAAGCTGGCGGTGTCGGGCTGTCCGCGCAACTGCGCCGAGGCCACTTGCAAGGACTTCGGCGTCGTCTGCGTCGACAGCGGTTACGAGATCCACATCGGCGGCGCGGCGGGCCTGCACATCCAGGGCACCAAGGTTCTGACCCACGTCGGGACCGAGGATGAGGTGGTCTGGGTCATTGCCGCCGCCATGCAGCTCTATCGCGAAGAAGGCTGGTACCTGGAGCGCGTCTACAAGTGGATGGCGCGTGTCGGTCTGGAGGCCATCCAGGCCCAGGTCATCGATCCGGACCAGCGCAAGGCCCTTTACGACCGCTTTGTCTTCTCGCAGCGCTTTGCCCGCATCGACCCCTGGGCCGAGCGCGTGGCCGGTCGCCACAACGAGGAATTCACCCCCATGAGCCGCCGGATGGAGTTCGCTCCCGCATGAACCTCTCCGTCAAACAGCCTGTCTGGATCGATGTCGGCGCCGTCACCGATGTGCCCCGTCGCGGCGCGCGCCGCGTGACCAGCCCGCGCGGCGACATCGCCATCTTCCGCACCGGCGATGGCGAGGTCTTTGCGCTGATGGACGCCTGTCCGCACAAGGGCGGGCCGCTCAGCCAGGGTATTGTCCACGGTCGCGCCGTGGCCTGTCCGCTGCACAACTGGTCGATCGACCTGGCCACCGGCCAGCCGATGGGCGCCGACAAGGGCAAGGGCTGCACCCCTGTGGTCCCGCTGGAAGTGCGCGATGGCAGATTGCTGCTGAGCTTTGCTCTGGTCGAGGCCGATGGCTGACGACGCGGCTGCCCTCTCGGTCAAGACCGCTTGTCCCTATTGCGGCGTCGGCTGCGGCGTGACCGCCGTCGTCACCCGCGACGAGGGCGTGAGCCGGGCGGTGTCGGTGGCCGGCGATCAGGCCCATCCCGCCAATCTGGGTCGCCTCTGTTCCAAAGGGACGGCGTTGGGCGCTACCGTCGGCCTCGAAGGCCGGTTGCTGGAACCGACCATCGGCGGCCGCGTCGCGAGTTGGACTGAAGCGACGACCCTGGTCGCCAAGCGCTTTAGCGATACGATCGCCAAGCACGGACCCGACAGCGTCGCCTTCTACGTCTCGGGTCAGTTGCTGACCGAGGACTACTACGTCGCCAACAAGCTGATGAAGGGCTTCATTGGTTCGGGCAATATCGACACCAACAGCCGGCTCTGCATGGCCTCGGCCGTCGCGGCCCACAAACAGGCCTTCGGCGCCGACCTGGTGCCGGGTTGCTATGAAGACCTCGACCTTGCCGATCTGGTTGTGTTCAGCGGCCATAACGCCGCCTGGACCCATCCGGTGCTCTATCGGCGCATGGAGGCGGCCCGGGCGCGCGGCCAGAAGCACGTGGTCATCGATCCGCGCCGCACCGACACCGCCGAGGGCGCCGATCTGCACCTTGCCATCGCGCCGCAAAGCGATGTGCGCCTATGGACCGGCCTGCTGGCCGACCTGATCCGGCGCGGCGCGATCGATCGCAACTATATCGCCGCCCATGTGAACGGCTTTGACGCGGTCGAGGCGGCCCTGGGCGAACTCGACCAGTCGCCTCAGGCGGTCGCCGCCGACTGCGGTCTGGCGCTGGTCGACCTGCTGACCTTTTTCGATCTGTTCGCCGGCCATCCCAGGACGGTCAGTCTGTTCTCGATGGGAGCCAACCAGTCGGCCCAGGGCGTGGCCAAGGGGCTGTCGATCCTCAATGTCCATCTGGCCACCGGTCGCATCGGAAAGCCTGGGGCCTGCCCGTTCTCGATCACCGGCCAGCCCAACGCCATGGGCGGGCGGGAAACCGGCGGCATGGCCAACACCCTGGCCGGCCATATGGACTTCGAGCCGACCGACCGGGATCGCGTCGCCCGCTTCTGGGGTGCGCCCGACACCGCGCGCAAGCCGGGTCTGAAGGCCGTCGACATGTTCGAGGCGGTGCATGACGGCCGGATCAAGGCGATCTGGGTGATGGCCACCAACCCGGCCGTCTCGATGCCTGACGCCGGCCGGGTGCGCGAGGCCCTGGCCAAGTGCCCGTTCGTGGTCGTCTCCGACTGCATCGCCGACACCGACACCAGCGCCTTCGCCCATGTGAAGCTGCCGGCCCTGGCCTGGGGCGAGAAGGACGGCACGGTCACCAATTCCGAACGTCGCATCTCGCGTCAGCGGCCCTTGTTCGCCGCGCCGGGCAAGGCGCGCGCCGACTGGAAGATCATCGCCGACGTCGCCCTGGCCATGGGCCATGACGGTTTCGGCTGGTCGAGCCCCGCCAGCGTGTTCCGCGAATGGGCGCGCCTGACGGCCTATGAGAATGACGGCCGCCTGCTCGACCTTTCGGGTCTGACCGGCATCGATCCGGAGGGCTATGTCGGCCTGAAGCCGGTGCAGTGGCCGGTCAGAGCCGACGGGCAGGGCGCGCCGCGTCTGTTTGTCGACGGCCGCTTTCAGACCCCTGATGCTCGCGCCCGAATGGTCCCGACCCTTCCGAAGGGGCCTGCCGACGCCGTCAGCGACGCCTATCCACTATCACTCAATACGGGCCGCATCCGCGACCAGTGGCACACCATGACCCGTACGGGTCTCGCGCCCGACCTGTGCCGCCACGCGCCCGAGCCCTTTGTCGAGATGCATCCGGTCGACGCCGAGGCCGCCGGCGTCAAGGACGGGGCTCTGACCCGGGTCCTGACCGCGCTTGGCGAAGCCGTCGTGATTGCCAGGGTCACCGACCGGCAACGCCCCGGCGACCTGTTCATGCCCATGCACTGGACCGCCGCCTTCGCGCCGTCAGGGCGATCCAATGGCCTGATCGCGCCGAATATCGACCCAATCTCCGGTCAGCCGGAATTCAAACACACCCCAGCCCGGATCCGGGCCTATCGCGAAACCTGGAAGGGCTTCTTTCTGTCGCGCGACAGTCTCAGCGCGCCCGCCGGCCAGGATCTCGTATGGCGACGTATCCCGCGGGAGGCCTGTCAGCAGCATGAGTTCGCGGGGCGTGGCGACCAGGCCCAACGCGAGGTCGTCCGCAAGGTGCTGTCAAAAAGACTGGTCGGCGAGTTGGTGGCCTATGAGGATGCCGGTTCCGGTGCGCGTCGCGAGGCCTGGGTGCGCGACGGGCGATTGGCGGCGGTGCTGTTCATGACCACCAGCGGAGCCCTGCCGTCGCGTGACTGGCTGGCCGAGCTGTTCACCGCGCCGCTGCTGGGCGCCCAGGCGCGCTCGGCCCTGCTGTTTGGCCGTCCACCTGGCGCACCAGTCGACAAGGGCGCTTTGGTCTGCGCCTGCCTGAAGGTGGGCGCCAAGACTATCCAGGCCGCCATCTCGGCCGGCGCCGTCAATCCCGACGCCGTGGGCGTGGCCACCGGGGCGGGGACCAATTGCGGCTCCTGCCGGCCCGAGATCGCCCGGATGATCGCCGCTTCCCTCAAGCTCGCCAAGGAGACCGTCGATGTCGCATGATCCAAAGCCCGGCTGCGTCCTGCTCGTCGGCGCAGGCCCCGGTCCCGTCGATCTGATGACGTTGCGCGCGGTGCGGGCGGTCGAGAGCGCCCAGGCCCTGCTGTACGACGCCCTGATCTCCGAGGAGGCCACAGCTCTCGCGCCGCCGGGCTGCATCCGGATCGAGACCGGCAAGCGCTCCGGCCGTCCCAGCATGAGCCAGGACGCCATCAATCGCCTGGCTTTGCGCCTGGCGCGCAAAGGCCTGCGGGTGGTGCGCCTGAAGGGCGGAGATCCCTCGATCTTCGGTCGGGTCGGCGAAGAGGCGGACTATCTGCGGCGCTTCGGGATCGCGGTCGAGGTGGTCCCCGGCGTCACTGCCGCCTGCGCGGCGGCTGCGCAGTTCGGCTTCCCGCTCACGCATCGTGGCCAGGCCCGGCGAGTGATCTTCGCTACCGCGCGAGTCGAAGGCGCTGGCGCGGTCAGCGACTGGCAGCTGGGCGCCGATCCCGAAGCCACCTTGGCCATCTATATGGGCGGCGAAGCGGCTTCATCTCTGGCGCTCGCGCTTCTTCTGCAGGGGAGGGTTCCGACAACGTCGGTCGCGATCATGGAGAGCGTCGGTGGATCGAACGCCAGACTGACCACTGTGACCCTTGGGGAACTTGCCCAAGTCGGAGCCTCGACGTCGGGTGGCCCGCTTCTGATCGTTATCGGCGATGTTGTCTCCGCTGTCGCAGAAGCTTTGGTCCACGAGGCGCCGAAGAGGGCGTCCGCTTGAGTGGCAGGCTGATGTCGCTGTTGTCCGTCAACCGAACGTCGCCCTCCTGAGGCGGTTCGAGAGTCCGGAATTGGCGCAGCTTTCACATCGCTGGCCGGCAACCTCCGCCGCGCAATGGCCATCCGGAATTGCGGTGTCGTTGGGTTGTCCGTTTCCTATGCTCGCGACGAGCCGAGGCCAGCCATCGTCCCGCTCACGGAAAGCCCGATCCCGTTTGACCGTTCCGGCTTGTCCGCCGCCTGGTGTCACGCGCTCTGGAACCAAGACGGACATCCAGGAGCCCCGGACATGATGGGCGATCAATCCCAAAAGCCCGGCCTTCTCAGCAGGAGGAGGTTGGTGGCGCTCGCCGCGGCCGGGTCGCCGCTGATCGCGATCCTTGCGTCGCCCCCGGCCCGATCTGCGGTCGCCGCGACCAAGGCAGCCGGGGCGGAGCCGCCACGACAGGTTCCCGTGGCGTTGGCCGCGGAGATCCAACGCCGGAACGCCGACCTCTCGGCGGCCTGGCTGAGCGGGGATGTCGAGCGGCGAATGGCCCACTACGCCGCCGACAGCATCAGCAATCCCGATTACCAGCCTCGACTGTACGGCCCAGGTTCGATCGCCCGCTACTATCGGGTCCTGGCGTCTCGTCAGCGGGTCAGCGCCCATGCCCGTCGCACGACCGAGATCCTTTCGCTTGATGATGAAAGCGCGCTGGAACTTGGGCGCTTCGATCTTATCTACCCCCTCCTGGCGGACGGGGCGTCGCATAGCCTTCAAGGTCGGTACGCGAACCTGTGGCGTCGCCAAACCGACGGCGCCTTGAAGCTGAAGGCCGAAGTCTGGGGCTATTTCGAGCGGATCGACAATCCCGCCTCCCATAGCCTGGGCGAACGCGAGACGGCGGGCCGCGCGGCCCCGCCGGGCGACCCGGCGGTCGAGGCCGAACTTGGCAGGCTCAACGCCCTCGACGCCGAAGCGGTCAAGACCCACGACGCCGCCGCGAAGATCGCCCGCTATGCCGACGACGCCATCTTCATGCCCTACGCGGATACGCCCAAGGTCGGGATCGATGAGATTCGAACCCATCTGGTTCGCTACACCGAACAGGGCCGAGTCGTGGTCTTCGAGTCGGTCAAGGTCTGGAATGAGGGCTTCGAGGTGCTGGACGGCTACGTGGTCGAGTATCCCAAGTTCGAGGTGCGCTGGCGCAACGGCGCGGATTCTGGGATCGTCTCGGGCGGAGGTCTTCGGCTGTGGCGGCGGCAAGCCGACGGCGCGCTGAAGATGTTCCGCCAGATCGCGACCCACGACCATCGGGCCTAGCGCCGGGAAAGCCGTCTCGGCCCCCGGGCCAGGCCGCCCAGGATCAGGAGCATCGTCGGATGAACGTCGTGAGCCGTGGCCGACGTTACGCGCTTTGGGGCGCCGCCCTGGCGGGCGTCTGGTCGATCGTGGCGCTGCTCAATTCCTGGCAATGGTACATGGGCGGCCTCGTGACGGGCCAGGATCCCAAATGGCTGGAGCTTCTTGGTTACTCGGTCGCCGGTAACAGCATCTGGGCGCTTCTGACGCCGCTGGTGGTCGCCTTCGCCCGTCGCACGCCCTTCGATCCGCGACGCGGCGTCCGGTTCTTCATCGTGCATCTGGCGGCGGGCGTCGGCTTCGCTCTGCTGCAGACGGCGCTCTATGTCGCCCTCATGTGGGCGCTGGGCGCCGAGGCGCCGGGCCGGATGCTCGTGCAGAAGCTGTCGGGAAATTTCCAGATCAATCTGCTGATCTACGCGATCATTGTCGCCCTCGTGGTCGGCGCGCGAGCCTATCGCGCGCTCCGCGACCGGGAGGTGGCGGGCGCGCGCATGGAGGCGCGGCTGGCGGAGGCCGAGAGCGCGGCGCTGCGCGCGCAACTGCAGCCGCACTTTCTGTTCAACACCCTCAACGCGATCTCGGCGCTGGTCGAGGATGAGCCGCGCCGGGCCCGACGCCTGATCGCCAAGCTGGGCGACTTGCTGCGCCTGTCCATTGAGGAACATCGCGCGCCGCAAAGCGCGTTTGGCGACGAGCTGGATTTCACCGAGGCCTATCTCGCCATCGAGCAGGCGCGGCTCGGGCCAAGGCTGCGGGTCGTCCGCGATGTCGCGGACGACGCCTTGACCTGTCTGGTGCCGACCCTGCTGCTCCAGCCCCTGGTGGAGAACGCCGTTCGCCATGGAATCTCGCCCCTGGTGGAGGGCGGCACGGTGACGATCGCCGCCAGGGTGGTCGACGGGCGGCTGCATGTGACCGTGGCCGACGACGGCAAGGGCGCCGGCGCGATCGTCGAGCGTGTGGGGCTGGGCAACGCGCGCCGACGACTGCGACAGCTGTATGGCGACCACCATTCCCTGGAGATCGACACGGCCCCGACGGCGGGGTTCAGGGTCGTGCTGGTGACGCCGCGATGATCCGGACACTGATCGTCGACGACGAACCTCTGGCCCGGCGGCGTGTCGCGACCCTGCTGCGCGCGCAACCGGATTTCGAGGTCGTCGGCGAGGCGGCGCACGGGGCGTCGGCCATCGCCCAGATCGAGACGGCGCGACCCGACCTTGTCTTCCTCGACGTCCAGATGCCGGAGGTGACCGGCTTCGACGTCGTCGAGGCGGTCGGCGTCCAGGCGATGCCGATCACCGTCTTCGTGACCGCCCACGACGCCTTCGCCGTTCGCGCCTTCGAGGTGCAGGCCATCGACTATCTGCTCAAACCCTTCGGCGACGGCCGGTTCGCGCAGGTCCTCGAACGGGTGCGCCGGCAGGCAGCCTCCGGCTCCGGACCGGCGGGCGCCTTGACCTCGCTGCTGGCCAGCGTTCCCCGGACGCCCCGGCTGGTGGCGCGCGGCAACGGCGTGGCCCGGATCATTCCGCTGGAGGACGTCCATTGGATCGGCGCGGCCGGCAACTATGCGGAGGTCCATACGGCCGCGCG
Source organism: Caulobacter sp. FV2ps19 (assembly GCF_058681035.1). NCBI lineage: Bacteria > Pseudomonadati > Pseudomonadota > Alphaproteobacteria > Caulobacterales > Caulobacteraceae > Caulobacter > Caulobacter sp. FV2ps19. The sequence goes on from NZ_CM178729.1 coordinate 2,328,293, forward strand.
GGCGCTGCTGATCGACGAGTCGATCGCTTCTCTGGCGGCCCGCCTGCCGGCGCAGGCCTTCGCGCGCATCCATCGCGCCGTGATCGTGCGCCTGGACGCCATTGCCGAAGTTCGCGCCGGATCGCACGGCGACGGCGCGCTGCGCCTGACCAGCGGCGTCGAGCTGAGGATCAGTCGCCGCTATCGCGAGGCTGTCTGGCGCTATCTGGGCGCCTGACCCGGGCCATACGGCCAGAAGCGTCAAGTCATTTGCGACGGAAGGGTATGACGAGCGTGTCGCCCTCTTCCTGGCCGGCCCGGTTGAGGAAATAGACCGTGAAGCTGTCCGGGCCCGCTTGGGAAAAGGTGATGCCGTCGAAGAACAGGGTCTTGGCGTCCCGGTCGACCAGGGGGCGGTCGATATAGGCGTTCTGCGCCTCCCAGCCGGCGAGAAGCGGCGTGAAGTGCTTGACCCGAACGGTGACGGTGTCCCCTGCCTGCGCGAACACGCTGATCTCGTAGAAGATCACGCCGCTCGGGCTCACCGCGCGAACAAAGCCGGGCATGTGACCGAACTTCGGGCTCAGAATGACATGCTCGACGGGGCCTTCGGGCATGTCGCCGATCCAATGCCCCTCAAGCCAGGCCAGCTCGGTGATGCTGGTCGGCGGCCCGGAGGCGCCCTTGGCTAGCAGTTTGATCATGGACCGTGGCGTCGCCACGGCGACCTGGGCGAAGGATGGCGACGCGGCGATGAGCATTGAGGCCACCACGAGCGCCTCAAGCCCGCGGCGGATGGGGCAGGGGCTCATCGCGAAGCTGCATCGAAGACCAGATGGCGGGCGAAGAACGGCAGGACGTCAGTATAGACCCGGCCGTTCTCGCCCCAGTGGCGATCGCGGAAGCCGCCCCCATGCTCCTCGGCCTCGTGCGGCACGCCGTATTCGTCGAGCAGATGGGCGAAGGCCTGATTGCCGTAGACGTGGTCGACGATGGGGTCGGCCCGTCCCCAGTCGAATTTGAAGCCTCTGAGCGTCTTCAGGTTCTCGGCATGGGACGGGAGCTGCGCCGAGAGGCTGAAATGGTCGTGGAACCGCGCCATGACGGCGGTGTTGACCACTACGCGACCCTCCACGCTGCGCGCCGGGGGATCGAAGAATAGCGGGGGCCGGTGCGGGGCGGGCAGGAAGGCCTGATAGATCGACGTGAAGATCCGCGAAAAGCCGTCGTCGCCCAGGTCGTCCAGCGATCGCGCCCGCGCCAGCCGCTCCCAGTTGGGTCGGCTGTAGGTGGTCTGGAGCCCCCGGCCCGCGCCGAGGGGCTGCATCCCATAGACCGCGCCGAACACCTCGGGATGTCGCATGCCGAAGCGGATCGCGCCGTAACCGCCGGCGCCGTCCCCGACCACGCCGCGAGAGTTCCGGTTCGCCAACGTCCGGTATTGGGCGTCGATATAGGGAACCAGCTCGCCGACCATGAAGTCTTCCCAGTTCCCGGTGGCGGGGGAGTTGACGTACCAGGCGCTGCCGGCCGGGGTCGAGAAGTCCGCCGTGACGACGATGACGTCGCCGATCACGCCCTGGCCGATCGCGCGGTCGAACAGCGCCTTGGCGCCATGGTTCGCGAAGGGGGCCGTCTGATCTTCAAAGAAGGGGTTGAGATAGTAGAGCACCGGAAAGCGCTTTTGCCCGCCTGAATAGCCGGGCGGCAAATAGATCATCAGACCGCGCAGCGGGGAGACGCCGATCTTGCTGTCGACGAAGTTCTTTGATCGCAATTCGGTCGCGATCAGTCGCCCCGACGGCTGGCCGACCGCCGCCGAACCGACGCAGAGCGTCAGTAAAAAACAGAAAGAAGCACACAGTCCGCGCCACCCGTACATGCCAACCCTCCCTCGCCGTGACGCTCAAGAGGGGCGCCGCGAAGAGCTCCGTCGCAACCGTCCCTTGCCAGGCGGGATCGACGGCGCCGTGGGCGGGACCCCACGTCTCGGCGAGGAGGCGTGGGCCATACCCGAGGCCAGCGCTGAACGTCCGGAATCTGGAGCGGTCCCAAGGGCCGCTATTGGCGCGTCGTCACCCTTGGTGGACGGGTGTAGACGGGTTTGCGCTCCCCCTGTCGGGACCTCCAGCGGTCGCTACGGGGTTTCCCGGGTTCCGGGATTGATGGCTAAGGACGCGCCTGCGGCGCCGCCAGCGTCGTATGCCTTCGGTGACACCATGCGGGTAGGGCGGCGCACCGTCCTCAGCTTCAGATCAAGCTTATGGAGTTCGGCGTCGATGATCGCCGACTTGAGAACGACGAGATCTCGCCCGGTATTGTTATTGGCCACGTCACGCCCGGCCTTCATCACGGTCAATTTGTCTGCGATGGACGCGACCATCCCCAGCGTGAAGGAGGCGTTCGCCAGGTGTCGCTCTTGATGCCGAAACCGCTGATAGGCGGTTGTGGTCTTATACCGGCCAAGCTCGGTTCGAACGGCGCTGTTGATCAGTTCGGTCAGGTAGTGTGCGGCTTCGATATCGGAGCGAAGGCCAAAGAAGACGTATCGCGGATCGCCTGTCGGGGTTTTCTCGCGCCAAACCCGGCAATCGCAGAAATGCGCGATGGCGCTGATGCAGTCGCCCAGCGGTATGCGCTTGTTGAGCTTGGTCGAATATTCGCGTCGCTCGCACGCAGCATCACGGATTTCGATGTCGGTCAGCGACAAGTCGTACCGATCGAGCAGCTCGGCGACCTTGTTGGCGGCAGACAAGGCTTCGTCTTCGGTGCAGCCGTTGTCCGTCGTTTTAGCGCGTAGACCCTGGATGCGTGTCTTGAGCTTATCGAGGGCTGCGAGGTCGGGATTTTCTTTCACGGATGAGTCCCGAAAAGCCGACTTTCGGCGACACCGACGCCAGCCCCTCAGGGCGCCGACGCTGTCCTTCTAGCTGACGTCGGCGGCTCATCCCAGCGCCTCCCTCGAATGTCGTGTTCCTGGAGCGGTCCCAACGCATGCTGCTGGCGCACGATCGCCAAGCGCTGGAGACCACCTACTGGACCGACCCGCTGGTTTTCTATGCGGGTCGTTATGGGAAACGCGCTTCCGGCCTCAGGACGGATACGACCGAGCGTCATTGCCTTTCATTGCGATATCGGAGTTTGTTGACCGGCGAGGCTGTCGTTGATCGCTAGCCCTCACCCCCCAAATGAACGCCCGCCGCCGAAGCCGCTTCGAGAGATAACTGAACTACGACTCTGAACCCGCGTCGGGGCATCTGCCTGCGAAGGCAAGTTGAAGCTCTCGGACCGCACCCGCGTGCGGCCGGTGACATAATCGCGCGAGAGCGGATAGCCGCTGCCGCCATAATAGGTCCCGTTCCGATCGCGATACATCGGTGCGCCGCGATAGCCGCCGCCCATGTTGTTCAGCGCCTGGCCGATGATGAAGCCGGTCAGCAGCGGGGTGAAGAAGCTGCCGCCCTGGCTGGAGCGCGGCACGCACTGGTCGACGCCATAGCGCGCCTCGCAGCTTTGCTGATCGCTGAACTTGGGGGCGTTCTCGGCGCTATCCTTCTGGGCCTGGGCCAGCGTGGTTTCGCACTGCTGGGCGGTGAAGTCGCCCGAGGCCTTGCACTCGTCCAGGCTGGTGAAGGTGCGGGCCTCGACGGCCCGGCCCGCCTCTGCGGCCGGCGGATCGCCCCATTGGGTGACGGCGGGTGAGTTGTCGCAGGCGGTGATCGACACCGCCGCCCCGGCCATCAGGGTGGTCAGGGTCAGGCTGCGCGAGCGCTTCAGGCGTTTGGTCTGATCGGTCATGGCGCGGCTCACGACGTCATGCAGGCGGCGTTGAGCAGGCCCACCGCGATGGAGATGCTGGCCAGATAGACGCCGGCCGCCAGTTCGCCCCGCTCGATGCGGGCGGCGACGTCCTTCATCACCACCACGCGGATCAGGGTGAAGGCGGCGATCTGGATCACGCCGGCCAAGGCGGCCCAAGCGCAGAATTCGACCAGTGACACCGTGTGGCTGAGCGCCGACGCCAGGGGGAGCACGTAACCCACCAGCGCTCCGCCCAAGGCCAGGGCGGCGGCGACATTCCCTTCTCGGATCAGCTGGCCCTCATGATAGGGCGTCACCCACTGATAGATGACCTTGAAGGCCACGGTGAACAGGCCAGCGGCGATGAAGGCCACCAGGAAGGCCAGGGCGCTGGTTGTAAACCCTTGAAGATCGAACATGGGTCTTTCCGTCTTTCTGTTCAGGCTTTGAATTCGCCGGCTTCCAGCGGGATGCCCAGCATGATCTCGAATGAGACCTCTTTGTCTTCGGTCTCCTGCTCGATGGCGAGCAGCAATTCACGGCCGTCGCCCTGAAGGTCGCGGCCGAACAGCATGCAGGTCTGGAAGATGCGGCGGTCGGGAATGCCGTCCCGGTCGTCGTGCAGATCTTCCCAGAAAGTCACGGGATCTTGGCTTTCGGCCTCGTCGCCGAACCACAGGCGGGGATAGTCGGCGAGGCCCTTGGCGGTGAACACGCGGGCCTTCAGGCGAGCCAGCCAAGCGTCGCGGTCGGCTCGGCCGCCGGGATAGGCGCTATCCCACGCCATGAATACTGTCATGTCGCTCAGGCGCTGGCCTTCGCGATCGTCGGACACCGCCTGGAGCATCACGTGGTCGTCGGTGTAGAAGCGATGGACGAACCCGCCGTCCTTGAGTTCCACCAGACCTTGGGCGGTGATCTCCAGCGTATCGCGATCCAGAGCGAACCGGGTGTCTCCGCCGAACCGCCGCCAGGCCAGGGTGTCGAGCCACACCGTCCGACCCAGGGTGACATTGCGGATAATGGGCAAGGCCGGCGCGGCGAGCGCGGCGTCCTTGCGTCCGAAAAGCTTGCTGAACATCAAACGGACCCGATCGGCACAACGCCCCCTTCCTGTACGACGCCAAGCCCACTAGCAAAAGGGGGCGGGCCATTACCAACTTGTCATGCCCGATGATCGTGCGGCGCTCTCGACGACTGGTGTTCGCCCTCCCATCTTGTATGAAACGCCACGCCCTTCGAGGATGATGCCCTATGACGACCCCCGCCTGGACTGTTCGCGCGCTAAAGACCGCCCTATCGGATGGCCTCAGCGACGCCATGACAGCCAAGATCGTGGAAGGCGCCGATCCCATCCTGCTGGTGACCATGCATGATCATGGCGACTTGGAGATCTTTGTCAGCGTCAGCGACCAGCAGATCGCCGCCTCGGTGCTGTTGTGGCCGGTCGACGAGCAGGAAGACAGGCACGCCTTCAACGAGTTCCTACTGAAGGCCCAGAAGCTCGTGCCGCTATCGAACTTCGGCATCAGCAGCGTCGGCGACCGCGATTTCTACGAGCTGTTCGGCGAACTGGCCCCGTCCTCGTCGCTGGACGACATCCTGATCGAGCTGCGGGTGCTGGCCGAGAACGCCATCGAGGCGGCCTCCGACCTTCGCTCGTCCTTCAACCCCACCCCCGCCGCCTAAAGTCGCGAACCCGGAGACTCCCCATGTCCATCTGGAACAAGCTGTTCACCCTGGGCCGCGCTGGCGCGCATGAAGCCTCGGCCGCCGTCGTCGACGCCAATGCGCTGCGGATCCTGGATCAGGAAATCCGCGACGCCGACACCGCCCAGGGTAAGGCGCGCGACGACATGGCCACCCTCGTCGCCCGTCGCCGGATTCTGGAGAAGGAAGTCTCCAGCTTCCGAGATCAGGTGACCAAGTACGAGGGCTCGGCCCGCGCCGCCGTCGGCAAGGGCGACATGGACCTGGCGCGCCAGGTGGCCCAGCGCATCGCCGACCTCGAAGCCGACATCGCCCTCAAGGAGCCCCAGATCGGCGACATGCGCGCCGCCGAGGATCAGCTTCACACCGCCATCACCGCCACCGACCGCCGCATCGAGACCCTGCGTCGCGAGGTCGAGGTCGTGAAGGTCAACGAGTCCGTCCAGAAGGCCCAGGCCTCGGTCGCGGCGCGTGGCGCGGGCGCCGGCTCGTCGTTGGGCTCGGCCGCCGACAGCCTCGCGCGCATCAAGGAACGCCAGGCCATTCGCGGCGAACGTATCAAGGCGGCCGGCGAACTGGAAGACCGCCGCACGGGCGCCGATCTGGACGAAAAGCTGCGCCTAGCCGGCATCGGCCCAGGCCAGTCCTCGGCCGATGACATCCTGGCGCGCCTGGCCGCGCCGGCCGCCGCGCCGCTGCAGATCGAGCAGAAGGCCGCCGATCCCGCCAAGCCAAGCGACGCCTAGACCGCGTGCGCCGACTTGACCTGACACCGCGAGCCGACTGGCAGGCGAAAGCCGACGCCGTGGGCTTCGTCTACCATCACACCGATGGCCAGGCCTATTGGGACGAGTCCGCAGCCTACGCCTTCACCCTGGCCCAGATCGAGGACGATCTGGAGCCGGCGGCGGCCGACCTGCATGAGCTTTGCCTGGACCTGGTCGACGAGGTCGCCGGCAGCGAAGTCCTGATGACCCGCTTGGCGATCCCGGCCGAGCACCAGGACTTCGTGGCCGCCTCCTGGCGCGCCAAGGCGCCGTCGCTCTATGGCCGATTCGACTTCGGCTATGATGGCGTGAGCAAGCCCAAGCTCTACGAATACAACGCCGACACCCCGACCAGCGTCTTCGAGGCCGCCACCTTCCAGTGGCTCTGGCTCGAGGAGCTGTTGGCCTCGGGCGCCTTGCCGGCCGGGACCGACCAGTTCAACAGCCTGTTCGAGGCGTTGCGCGACCGATTCAAGACGTTGTTCCCCAGCGGCGGCTTCGTCCATTTCGCCAGCGACGCCCAGGCGGTCGAGGATCGCCAGACGGTGCGGTTCTTCGAAGACCTGGCGACGCAGGCGGGCCTCGATCCTAAGTTCGTCGCCATCGACGATATCGGGCTTAATGGCGAGGGGCGCTTCGTGGACACCGACGGCTTCGAGCTGCAGGCGGCGTTCAAGCTCTATCCCTGGGAATTCATGCTGCGCGAGCCCTATGCCGCGCACCTGAAGACCGCCGCAGTGCGCTGGATGGAGCCGGCCTGGAAGGCGATCCTGTCCAACAAGGGCATCCTGCCCTTGCTATGGGAGCGTCACCCCGGGCATCCCAATCTGCTGGAAGCCTATTTCGAGGGCGACCCCGCCGCCTCGGCCCTCGGGCCGCGCCACGTGCGCAAGCCGCTGTTCTCGCGCGAGGGCGCCAATATCGAGATCGTCGGCGGCGACGAGCCGGTTCTGGACCAGGGCTATGGCGAGGAAGGCGCTGTGCTGCAGGCCTATCATCCGCCGCCCGAGTTCGCCGGCAAGCGGCCGGTGATCGGCGCCTGGATCGTCGGCAACGCGCCGGCCGGCATCGGCGTGCGCGAGGACGACAGCGTCATCACCAAGAACCTCGCGCGGTTCGTACCGCATGTGATCGAAGCCTAGCGACGTCTAGTCCATACATGCCCAACTGAACGTCGCATTTCCGGAGGCGACCCAAGGGCAGCTCATGGCGCAGCGACGACTGAGATCCGGACGTGCTCGGTCAGGGAAGGGAGGCTGTGGGACTTAACGGCTAGCGTATGGCGCCCGTTTCGGGGCCGCGCAGCGAGGTCGGCTTTACGGAGCGGGCCTTTCGGCGTCTCGGCAGCCCGCTGGGATTGCCCCAGAAGGTCACGACGGCCAGCGTGCCCAGCAGGGTCAGGGCCAGGCCCGACACGGTCATCACCAGGCGATAGGCCGGTCCCCCGACCTTAGCCGCGTGCAGGGGGAAGTCGGTATTGGTGATCCGCGAGCCCAGGGGCAGGGCCTGAGCGTCGCGCGCGGCGACCATGCGGCCATTGGCGGGATCGAACCAGGCCATCGTCCGGCCGTTGGGCAGCCACTCGGCCTGCTGGCGCAGTCGGATCGAGATCAGCCCGCCCGCCTTGGCCGGCGGCGTGATGATCCGCACCTCGGCGCCGGGGAAACGGGTCTGGGCTTGGCCGATCACCCTGGCCCAATCCAGATCCTTGGCCAGGTTTCCGCCCTTGATCTTGGGAGGAGCCGAGGCCTGTTCCATGGTCGAAGGCGCGGTGAACGGCGCGCGCAGGGCTCGGGAGAACCACTTCAGGTTCATGGTCGCGCCGGTGGTCAGTGAAATGATCAGCAGCGGTGCGACCAGGACGCCCAGATCACGGTGATGATGGACGATCGCCGCCCGCTTCATCATCCGCGGCCAGGCGCGCAGATGGAACACCCGCCGTGTCGGCCACCACAGGATCAGGCCCGTGACCACGAAGCCCAGGCCTGCCAGACTCGCGACCCCGGCGACGATCTCGCCCGTATCACCCGCGAACAGATGGTGGTGGAAGTCGAACAGCCAGACCTCGGGCCGCGCCCATTTCGAGGTCCAGCTCAGGATGATCGCGCCGTCCTGGTCAGTATAGGCCGCCCGCTCGCGATCCTTGTAGCTCAGCCTGTGTACGCCCTGGTCGGCGGTCGCCAGCACGATGGAGCGCGGACGGTCCTCGGCGGCGAAAACTCTCGCCGCCGCCGCCGCCAGGGTGGCTGTGTCCTGCCGCTGGGCGTCGGCGGCGTGAGGCACGGTGGCGCGCAGAAAGGCGTCCTCATGCACCAGCAGCGCGCCGGTGAAGCCCAGGAGCGCCAGCAGGAGGCCGATCAGGCCGCCCGTCCAGCGGTGCAGCAGGCGCAGGGTCTTCATCAGAAGCGCGTTTCCCAGCCCAGGGTCGCCGTCCGGCCCCGGCCGGCATAGAACTTGTCCCTCTGGGGCGCGGTCGTGTCCGAGTGGTAGGTGATGTATTGCTTGTCGAAGAGGTTCTGCACGCCCAGCGACAGCGCCCCGACCGGCAGCTCGTAGCGCACGAAGGCGTCGGCGACCGTGTAGCCTTCGAAATCGTCCTTCACCGTCGCGGTCTGCATGTTGCGCGACATGTAGTTCTGCACCTGCAGGCGCAGGGCCCATTTGCCGGCCTGGTAGTCGGCGGCCAGGTTCAGACGGTCGGGCGAGATGTTGGCGCCGTCCAGGTCGGTGTCGACCTTACCGTCCCGGTTGGTGTCGGTCTGGCCGCGCAGGCGGGCGTAGCCGGTCGAGACCTCCAGGCCGGGCACGGGCGTGCGAGCCTTCACATTGACTTCCAGCCCCTCGATGGCCACGCCCTGGCGCTGGACGTCGAAGATGCCGTCGGCGTTGCGGACCAGGAACTGGCCCAGCTTCGACTTGGACCAGAAGTAGGTCACGTCGGCGTCGAAGGGGCCGCGCTTGAACTCGGCGCCGATCTCCCGGTTGTTGGACACGATGGGCTCGATCGCCAGGTAGGTGTCGACGTCCTGATTGGGGATGTTGATGCCGCGCAGGATGCGCCCGACATCCGGCACGGTGTAGCCCTCGGCATAGCTGGCATAGGCGCGCAGGCCCTTGGCCGGTTCGAACACGACGCCCCCGTTGACCAGGGTGGCCTTGAACTCGGGAGCGCCGCCGCCGACCTGACGCGAACCGTAGGAGGCCAGGGTGGTGAAGTCGTCGACCTTCAGCTTGACGTTCTCGAAGCGCACGCCGCCGGCCAGGCGCAGCTTGCCCTCCAGAAGAGCGTAGTTGCCCTGGAAGAAGGGAGCGATGCTCTCGAACTTGGTCGGCGGCACCCAGGCGCGGCCCGTGGCGGTCAGCAGTTGGGCTGTGGTGTCGGTCAGGGCGTCCAGACCCGCAGTGGCGACCAGACCTTCGATCCCCGGCACGGCGCGCTCATAGCTCATCCGCGCGCCCAACTTGCGCGAACGGTTCGCGGACTGGTCGAACAGCGTGCCGATGGGCGCGATACGCGCATCCTGGAAGGTGGCGCTGATGTCGCCGCCGAAGGTGTCGCGCGTGCGGTTGAAGAACAGCTGGGCGTTCAGCACGCCGCCAGCGAGATCGTCATTGACCAAGGACGCCGAGATCGTCTCGACGCGGTTGGCTGCTGGATCGCCGGGGACCACGCCCCGGAAAGCGGTCGTCGGCAAGCGGATGGCGCTGTCGCCGTCCGTCGGGAGAATCGCGGTCGACGGCGTGCGGCCAGCGACCGTGGCGGTCACGTAGTCGCCGTCGCCCTTCAGCTCGAAGCGGCTGCCGACCACGTCCAGGCGAGTGCTGGGGCTGAGTTGCCAGCCGAGGCGGCCAAACAGCGACAGGGTCTTGGAATCCTGGACATCACCCTGGGCGGTATCCATGCCGATGCGTCGGCCGGCGCCGTCATAGAAGGCGCCGCGGGTCTCGTAGGCGACGCCGGCGGTGGCGTCGAACGCGCCGCCCCGCCAGCTGACCAAGCCTGCGATCTTGCCGCCCACGGAGTCGCCCAGCGTGTTGCCGCCGCTGGCCTGGATCAGGGTGCGACCCGAGACGCCGTCCTGCTTGGGCGGTCCCACCGTCACCTGATTCACCACGCCGCCGGTGGCGCCGATGCCCTGCAGGGCGTTGGAGCCGTAGATCAGCTCGACACGGTCGATGAAGAACGGGTCGATCGTGTAGCCGTCGCGCGAACCGTCGCGGACCGGCGTCGACTGCGGGATACCGTTGATGGCGTAAAGCGGTGAGCGGCCGCGCAGGCTCTCGCCCGCGCCAGACAGCTTCTGGCGCGTCGGCGAGAACGACGGCGACAGGGTCGAGACAGCGTCGATGATCGAGCCGCTGATCGCCACCTGCTGGTTCAGGGTCGCGTTGTCGATCACGTCGACCGTCAGGGGCAGGGCGCTGGCCGGCAGGATGGTGCGGGCGGCGGTCACCACGACCTGGTCGATGTTGGTCTGGGCTTGGGCGAACGCGGCCGGGGACAGCGCCAGAGGGCTGAGGCCGGCGAGGAGGGCGAGCCGCAGGCGCGCGCTGGAAACTTGCTTGGTCATGACGCCCCGGAGAACATGAATCTAGGATGAGGCGCCGTATGATGTAATTGCGACTGAGTTGCAATATGTCTTGTGGGATATCGAACTTCTGAAGTCGTGAACTGACGATGGTCGCTGCGCGAAAGCGGCGTCGCGCCGCTAGAGCATTTTCCGACGAAGTGGATACCCGTTCGTCGTCAGAAAATACGCCAAAACAAAAGGCTAGAGCATTTCGTCGATCCAGTTGGATCGGAAAATGCCCTAGGGTCGAAACCCGATCAAACACTTGAATGATATATTCTTGTTGTGCTTCAATCTCCGAAACGGAGGTTGAATCATGGCTGGAGAGTTCTGGTTGTCGGATCGGCAGTGGGCGGTGATCGATCCGTTGCTGCCGAAAAACCAGTCGGGCGCGCATCGGGTCGATGACCGGCGCGTCATCAGCGGTATCATCCATGTGCTGAAGGTGGGTTGCCGGTGGCAAGACTGTCCCGCAGTCTATGGCCCGCCAACGACCATCTACAACCGGTTCCGGCGCTGGACGATCAAGGGTGTCTGGCGGCGGCTGTTCGCGGCCCTGGTGGCGTTCAGCCCCGACGACGTGCACATGATCGACTCCACCAGCGCCAAGGCCCACCGCTCGGCGGGTGGCGGAAAAGGGGGGCCGAAATCCAGGCGATCGGCCGTTCGCGCGGCGGCCGCACGACCAAGATCCACGCCGTCGTCGACGGCAAAGGCCGCCTCATCGCCTTTGAAATAGCCGCCGGGCAGCGCGGCGACGCCCCCTTCGCCCGGTCATTGCTTGAGCCGCTTCCCAGTGCGCGCCTCTGCCTGGCCGACACCGCCTATGACGCCGACAAGTTGCGCAATTTCCTGATCGAACGGGGAACTACCCCGGTCATCCCCAACAACCCGACCCGAAAACGCATGCAGCCCTTCGATCCGGAGGCCTACAAGCAGCGCAATCTGGTCGAGCGGATGTTCTGCAGGCTCAAGGACTGGCGGCGTGTCGCCACCCGATACGACAAGCTCGCCGCCATCTTTGCCAGCGCCGTCTTCATCGCCGCCATCATCATATGGTGGGCCCAATGAGTCTGGAGCCTAGTCCGGATGGCTCAGAGCCACAGGTCGTTGACGCTGACCTGCTCCTGAAAAACTGGACCGGTTTGAGATGGAGTTTTCTCGTTTTGCGGCAAGGGCCACGGAACGAGGAGCGACCGTGAGCCGAAGGCCGGCGAAGCCAACAGGTCGAAGTTCAGTGAAGCGCAGGCGGCGTTCATCCTGCGGCAGACCTCGCCAAGCGTGGCGCTCGAGACGGCCCGCTTGACCATGGTGATGATCTCGTCGAGGGCGGTGGCGGTCTCCTCAAGGCTTTCTTCGTGGCGCACGTTCGCCCGGCCTGGGCTCGGCATGCACTTAAGGCTGGGCCTGAGGCAAGGGTTGGCCCTGGATGCAAAGTTTACAATTCAGGTCGCGTTATTGTTTGTTGAAGCCGCCGGTTCAGTGCCACGCTCCTCCCTGCTTCGCGTTTAGAGTAAGGGCTGGACTATGGATGAAAAGAACGCCGCGTTGATCGGCTTGACCGCAGAGGTGGTCGCCGCGTTTGTCGGTAACAACGCCGTTGCGGTCGCGGATCTGCCTGGACTGATCAAAACCGTTCATGCGGCCCTGTCGGGCGCTGAAGTTCCGGCGCTTGAAGCGCCGGATGAAGCCATCAAGCCGACCGCTGGACAGATCCGCAAGAGCATCACGCCCGACGCCGTGATCAGCTTCATCGACGGCAAGCCCTACAAGACCTTGAAGCGTCATCTTAATACGCACGGCATGACCATAGCCGAGTACAAAGCCAGGTTTGGACTGCCCAACGACTATCCCACCACGGCCCCGGCCTACAGCGAAGCGCGCAGCGCCATGGCCAAGGCCCTCGGTCTTGGGATAGGCGGTCGCAAGCCGCCCAAGACGTTGACCAAGGCCTCAAACGCGCGCGCCAGGAGCGCCTAGGAGGCCCTGATCAGGTTGCCGACCGCTCGGCAACCTGATCGCGTCGCCAGGCGCCAGTGTACATTCGCAACGAATAGGAAATTCCAGTTCCCCAGTTTCTCGGTGGGCCGTAGGAAACGGCGCGGCTTAACCCGGTCCACTTTCTCGGGGGAAAATCAGACGGCGACCGCATTCAGCGGCGTAGCTTCAGGAGGTTGCGAGCAGCTAGAGCCATGATCACTGCGGCCGTGAGCATCAATCCCAGATTCACCCCCAGGCCGATCGAGGAGAAGGCCTGGGCGCCATGATGTGACATGTGCGCCAGCGGCAAGATCATGATCATCGCCCCCGCCACCAGCGGCGCCAGCCCATGAAGCCGTCGCGGGTCGGCCCAGAGGCCGGCAAGCGTGACGAGCACCAGGCTGATCCAGAACAGGGGCGCCGGCGGAACACCCCCGAGCATCGCCAGCGTACAGGCCAGCGCCACAAGGGCGGGCGTCGCCCAGACGAACGTCGTCCAGGCCGACTGGATGCGCGGATAGGGCCGTCCCTTTTCCGCAGACTTCGCGAGCCAGATATCCACGCCCGTCGTGCACAGAAAGCTGAGCCCCAGACCCAGAAGCACATAGATCAGCTTAACGGGCATGCCGCCGAAGGCGCCCGCGTGCAGGCGGAACATCGAGCCATAGACCTGACGGCCGATCTCGCCGTTGGAATAGCCGTCCTTGCCCATCACGCCGCCGGCCGAATTGATCCGGTAACCTTCGCTGTAGATCAGACGATCGCGATGGGCCGCGCCGATGCTCAGCTGCTCATCCTTCGTGCCGAACTGACTGAGCGTCAGATAGATCGGCGGATTGTCGGGGTAGACCTTCGCAAAGTTGCGCAGGGCCGCAACGAGGCGCGGCTCCGGTATCGCGATGCTCGGTGGCGGTCCCGCTTTCCGGGCCTCGGCGACAACGGATTTTGGGTCGCCATAGATCGCGGCCATCGCCTTGACGCCGTCGCCCCCGAACTTCAAAGGCGCGGCGATCGCCAACACCAGCAGCGCCAGCCCCATGATCGCGCCGGACAGGGCGACGATGAAATGGAATGGCAGACCCCACACCGCTATCCGGTTGTGGATGTCGACGCGGGACAGGCGGCGGCCGCCGTCGAGCCGCAAGGTGAAGGCGTCTCGGAACATGCGCGGAAGCGCCAGGGCGCCGCCGACGATCAGGGCGACCAGCAGCACGCCCAGCACCCCGATCATCACAAAGCCGATCGTTCCGGGCAGATTGAGCTCGTAGTGCAGCTCGGTGAGGAAGTGCGTCAGCTCGTGCGCGCCGGGGCCGGCCGGGTTGCCTTGCGAGTCATAGGACAACGCGTCCGGCTCGTAGTCGACGATCAGGCGCGGCATCTCGGCGCTGGGCGTGATGACATAGACGTCGGTCGGCTTGGCCTCGGTGCGGGAGATGTGCTGGCGCGCAGAGGCGACGGCGCGCCCGACAGCCTCGGGCGAGATCTGGGTCATCTCGGGAACCCCGGGCGTCTCCCAGCGCTGAAACTCGCCGTAGAACACCGCGACGGTGCCGGTGATGCAGACCAGGTACATCACAGCGGCCAGCACCAGTCCCAGCAGCTTGTGGGCCAGCAATTGACCTTTGACGAAGCCGGCCGGAACCCGTGGCCAGATTGTCTTTTTCGCCTTGTCAGCCATCAATGCGCTCCGGCAGCCGCGAGCGCGGCCAGCACTAAGGCCGCCGCGCAGCCCATGAAATCAGCCCGCCACGGCCGGCTTGACGCGAGCAGCCACAACAGGGCGCCCGACAGGACGCCGGCGAACAGAAAAGCGCTCAGCACCGTGCTGTCGATCGGGCTCCAGGGCGCGTAGGCCAGGCACACCGCGGCGGCAGCGACCGACAGGGCCGGCGCGGCGACAAGCGCGCCAAACCAGCGGGCCGCATTGCGGCTGGCCCGGCCGGCGGCTGCCACCTCACCGTTGTCGGCCGCCTGACGGACCGGGCGCTCGCGCCGAACCTTGCCGCTGGCGAGGCGCGGCAGGGCGTCCGGCGCCAGCAGCGCAAGGCCCAGCAGCATCGGCGCCAGAGACCCCAGGGCCACGGCCTTGTCCAACGAGACGGTGAGCAGCCAAGGCGTTGCGCCCAAGACGATCAGCGCCCAGGCGCCGGCCAGCATGGCGCCGCCAAGGCCGGCCTTGGTCCGCCAGTGTCGTAGCAGAACCGCGAGCCCCGCCGCCTGAACGAGGATCCCCAACGCTTGCAGCACGGCTCGCGCCCCCCCGTCTTAGAAGTTATGCGTCAGCGAAACCGTGAAGTTACGCGGCGCGCCGTAGCGGTACTGGCTGAAGTAGCTGATCTGCGTGTAGTAGGTTTCGTCGAACAGGTTATCGACGTTGGCCTGCACGGTCAGATCATCGGTGATCTTGTAGCGCGCCATCAGGTTCACCAGCGCGAACGCCTTCTGCTCGATCCGCGTGGCCGCGCCGCTCACCGGGTTGGCGGCCAGCGAGTAGATGGTGTCGCGCCAGTTGACGCCACCGCCGACGCTCAGCCGGTCCAGCGCGCCCTCGAACCGATAGGTCGTGAACAGTGAGAAGCTCTTGCGCGGCTGGTCAGTGTTGACCTTCGCCCCGGTGGCGTCCTCCACCTCGAATTGGGCGTAGGCGGCGCTGACATCCCAGTTGGGCTTCACGCGGCCCAGCAGCTCGAGTTCGAAGCCCTTGCTCTGCGCGCCATCGGCCGGCGCATAGGCCTGCTCGGGCGGGGCCGATCCCGGAACCACAGCGCTCGTCGCCTGGCCCAGGCCGTCCTGCCCGATTTTGAAGACCGCGATGGTCGACTGCAGATTATCGTCGAAGAAGGCGCTCTTCAGGCCCAGCTCGTAGGCCTTGCCGACGATCGGATCGAGGGTCTTGGCGTTGATGTCGCGCACGTTTTGCGGCTGGAAGATTTCCGTGTAGCTGGCGTAGAGGCGGTGGGCCGGCGTCAGATCATAGAGGGCACCCACATAGGGGATGACCACGTCGTCGGCCGCGTAGTTGTCCGGCGAGCCGCCGTTGATGCCGGTGCGCTCCCAGGTCGACAGCCGCGCCCCGCCGATCACCTTCAGGGCGTCTGTGATGTTGAGGCGGGTCACGGCGAAGTAGCCGGTCTGTTCGGTCTTGTTGTCCGTATATTGGGTGGGCGTCGAGGCGAAGTCCGGCTTGGGGAAGTTCCCGGTCCAGCTATAGAGGCTGGTCGCCGGCGCGAAGGCGTTCGCCCCGCCCGCGACATAATAGGAGACATCCGACGTCTGCTGGCTGCGCAGCGCACCCAGCGTGAACTCATGCTCGCGCCCGAACAGCCAATAGCCGCCCTGCAGCTGGACGTCGAAACTGTCCTGCGTCGTCTGCCCGTTGCTCTTGTAAGGGTAGGTCGCCAGGCCTACGCCCGTCGTGCGATCAAGTGCGCCGTATTGGTAGAGCAGCTGCGAGGCCTGCTCGTTGAGCAGCCGGTTGTAGTTGAACGACACCTTCCAATCGTTGGCGAAGGTGTGCTGCAAATTGGCGAAGACATTGGTGTTCTGGGTGTCCCAATACGTCCACTTCGCCGCCGTGTTGGTCGAGACCGGCAGCTTGGTCAGGCCGCCATCGGCATAGAAGGTCGGCAGCGAGCCCCAGAACGCGGCGTTCGGCGCAGTCACCTGCTCGCTGGCCCCGACTCGCAGCAAGGTCGAGGCGCTCAGGTCGGCTTCGACCACGCCGTAGAACACATGCTTTTCCGAGGACTGCAGGTCGAAATAGGTGTCGCCCTTTTCGTACTTGGCGACGAAGCGGCCGCGGACCTGCCCGTCCTTGATCGCGCCCGAGAGGTCGGTCTCGATGCGGCGCTTGTCCCAGCTGCCCAGCGTCGCGGTGACCGAGCCCTTGAACTCGCGGGAGTCGGCGTGCTTGCGCACCAGGTTGATCGAGCCCGACGGGTCGCCCGCGCCGGTCAGCAGACCCGTGGCCCCGCGCACGATCTCGATGCGCTCATAGATCGACACGTCGGCGATGGTCTCACCGGAATCGCCGGCCAGGCTCCACGAGGTCGGCACGCCGTCGATCTGGTAGTTCTTGATCTCGAAACCGCGCGCGTTGAACACGTTGCGCACGTCGTCGACCTCGACCATCGAGACGCCGGCCGTATTGCGCACGACGTCGGAAATGGTCGAGAGGTTCTGGTCCTTGATGCGCTGCTGGGTGATCACCGTCACTGATTGAGGCGTCTCGCGCACCGACAGGCCAAGGCCGGTGGCGGTGTCGATGGTCTTGTCCACGGTATAGCGGCCGGTGACCATCACGGCTTCGACGGTGTTGTCCGTCTGCGCGTTGGCGACGCCCGCGACACCGACGAGCGCGACGCCCGCCAGCAAGCCCAATTTCAAACCCATGACGATCCCCTGGCCAAGGAGAACGTCACGACATGTGTCGACGCCCCCTGCTAATGCGAATGGGTCGCATTAGCAGGGGGCGTCGTCCTGTACAAGCGACAGAGTCGCGGCATCAACGATCACGCGGCGCTGAGGGCCATCTGATCGCCGGGGAAGGGCGTTGATTTTCTACAGATCGATCTTCCGCTGTAGACCGCCTGGGGAAGGTCCTCGGCGAAGACGCGGGCGATCTGCGCCTTGAGGGCCGGATCTCGGCGGGCCCGCGCCGAAAGTCGCATGGAATCGCGTCTTTGGACCAGGCGCTCGCGGTAGGTCGACGGGGCGATGGGCAAGACCTTGCAGATCGGCTCGCCCCATGAGCCCCCGATGCTCGTCAGTAGACGTGATTATCGCTTGAGCGGGCGGTCGCGCTCCGCCCCGGCAAAAATAGGCCGACGCCTGGCGCAGGATCTCGTTGCCTTGGCGCAGTTTGCGGGTCTCCCGCTCCAGCGCCTTGAGCGTCTGGGCGATATCGGTTGGTACGCCGGCCCGCCTGCCGCTGTCGACCTGCGTGCTTTAGGTTTTTGTTTTCGCATCGTTTTTGCGAAAAGCCGGCGTCCACTTTTCCGCACGATGCTTTAGACTCACCCATGCTGGGTCTGCGGCGCTCGCCCGATTTTCTGGGCGATCGACACTACGGCCGCCCAGCGCGAAGCGTGATCGAGCACCATCCGCGCCGCGCGCTCGCGAACCTCAGGTGAAAACCTGGTCGTCGTCGTGTTTGTCATGAACCCTATCTCTCAGGCGTCAGGGCCTCCGGCAAACACGGGGCGGTTCAGGGCAAAGCCACTGGCGCGTCTGGTCGAAGGTCCGGAATCTGGAGATGCGCTAACGGCAGCGCTGATCTACCGCGTTCTTACATCGCCCACCTCGCCCGGATCGTGATCGTTCTCGGCGTACCAGGCGTGATCCAGACGTTGCTGTAGGAGCTTTCTAGATAGTAGGCGTCCAGCAGGTTCTCGGCGTCGAGGTGCAAGGACAGCCTCCGCGTCGCCTGGTAGCTGAGGTTCAGCCGCGCGGTGACATAGTCGGGCAGCTCGAAGCCGGAATTGACGTCGTCGCCCGGACGCTTGCCGACATAGACGAGGCCGCCGCCCAAGCCGACCGCGCCCGGACCGGCCTGGGTCGAACGCCAATGGGCGTAGACCGCCCCGGAATGGCGCGGAATGTTGCTCAGCGCGCTGCCCACGAAGCCTGACCGGGTGTCCTTGGTGATCTCCGTGTCGGTGAAGGCGTAGACCCCGGTCAGGGTCAATTGGTCATTGATCCGCAGATTGACGTCGGCCTCCGCGCCTCGGCTGCGCGCTTGCCCCACCGCGATGAAGAAACCGCTGTTGGCGGCGTCGTTGACCAGGATGTTGCTCTTGTCGATCCGGAAGGCAGACAGCGTCCCGGTCAGGCGGCCGTCGCGCAGGGCGTATTTGAACCCGCTCTCCAGCGCCTCGCCTTTCTCCGGCGCGAAGGCGAGGCCAGCAGCATCGGTTCCTTGGTTGTAGCGGAACGATTGTCCCCAGCTGATATAGGCCGACCATTGGTCGGACGCCGCCCAGGTCAGCGCCGCCCGGGGAGATGTGCGAGCCGGGCTCTGCTTGGCGGCGGTGCTGTTGCGATAGTTGGTGGTGGTCTGCTGGATCCAGTCATGGCGCAGGCCCAGCAGCGCGGTGAAGCGGCCCGCGGTCACCAGGTCCTGGGCGTAGAGGCTTTGGCCGCGAAGTTCCTCCAGCAGATCCTGGTTCAGCGTGGCGACGGGCTTGGGCTGGCCGTAGACCGGGTTGAAGATGTCGATGGCGTAGGGCGCCGCGGCGGTCGGGCTGTAGCGCAGGAAAACGCGGCGCTGGTCGTAGGTGAAGGCGTCGCCGCCGAGGCGAAGCTGGTGTTCGCGCCCCTTCCATTGACGAGCCACGCTCAGTTCGATGCGGCCCGACAGGTCCTGCCAGTCATAGTCGTGGACGCGCAGTTGCCGGCGAAGCTGGGTTCCAACCAGAGCCGAGTTGTGGGTCGACTGGCCCTTGAAGAGGCCGTCTCGGTACTGGAGCCCTCCCTCCAGAGACACGCCCTGGGCAAGCTCGAAGACGCCGGAGACCTGATGCTGGAGGCTCCGTTGATGGATCTTGCCATCGTTGGGTTCGCCCAGAAACCGTTCGCGGGGCAGGGCCTTACCGTCGCCATTCACGGCCACCAGGCCCCGGTCATGGACGAAATGAACATCCATCGCCTCGAACTGGTAGAGCAGGTGCGCCCTGTCGGTGGGATCCCAGGCCAGGGACGGGGCCAACACCAATCGGTCGCTGCCGACATGGTCGCGGAAGCCTTCGGTGGTCTGGTAGGCGCCGACCAGGCGGGCCGAGACCGTGTCGTTGACCGGCCCGCCAACGTCGCCGACGGCGCGCCAGGTGTCGAAACTGCCATAGCTTAGCTCGGCCGAGGCATGGGCGTGGCGCAGGGGCGCCTTGGTGACGATGTTGATCGAGCCGCCGGGCTCGCCCTTGCCCGACAGCGCCGACGCCGGGCCCTTGAGCACCTGGAAGGACTCGACCGTGGCGGTGTCTCGGCGCGGGTTGAAACCGCGATTGGCCGTGAAACGGTTGACCAGAAGATCGGGTCCCTGGTTGATGTCGCCCGAGAAACCCCGGATGGCGTAGGCGTCCCATGCGCCGCCGAAACTGTTCTGGCGCGCCATGCCGCCGGCCAGGTCGAACAGGTCCGACAGGTTGGCCAGGCCAGTCTGATCGATCAGCTCACGATCCAGAACGCGGACGCTTTGCGGCAGGCGCAGGGGATCGACGTCCAGGCCGTTGATGCTGGCGTTGGCGCGCCGCGCGGTCACCGTCACGTCCTCCACGCGCGTATCCTCCACATCCGCCTCCGCCGCGCCGGCCGCCGTCGTAAGGCCAACCGCCGCGCAACCGGCCAGCATCGCCGCCCGAAAGTCCCTCAAACCCATCTCGTCCCCCGAAAATCCACCACCGCGGTCATCCGCGATTGACTCTCAACAGTAGTGTTACGTTATAACGTCCTAGTCGAGTTGAGCTCGGCTTTGCAAGCGCCAACGCGACTTGGAACGAGGGGATCTGGATTTTGACCATCACATCGACCGCGGCCTTGGAAGCCGTGGGCTTGGAGCAGCGCTTTGGCGGCCAGTCCGTTCTTCGGGGTCTGACCTTCTCGGTGGGGGCGGGGGAGATTTACGCCCTGCTCGGCGGCAATGGCGCGGGCAAGTCCACGACCCTGAACCTGTTCCTGGGTCTGGCCAGCCCGACCGCCGGGTCCGTGCGCGTCTGTGGCGTCGAGGTCGGCGCAGACCCCACGGCGGCGCGTTCGCGCATCGCCTACGTCCCCGAAAACGTCGCGCTCTACGAGCATCTGACGGCTCGCGAGAACATCGACTACCTTCTGACCCTCGCGCGGGCCGACACCGACACTGCGGTGATCCAAGAGGCCCTAGACGCCGTGGGCCTGGTGCGCGACGCTTGGGACCGCCGGCTTTCGGGGTTCTCCAAGGGTATGCGCCAGAAGGTGGCCATCGCCCTGGCCATCGCCCGGCGCGTGCCGGTGCTGCTGCTGGACGAGCCGACCTCGGGCCTGGATCCGCGCGCCACGGCCGACTTCAACCGGCTGCTGCAGACCGCGCGCGCCCGGGGCGTGGCGACCCTGATGGTGACCCACGACCTGCTGGGCGCCAGCGAGGTCGCCGACCGCATCGGTTTCCTGGCCGATGGCCGCCTTGAGGTCGAGCTTGCCGCCGAAGGGCCGGACCGTTTCGACGTGCGGGCCCTTCATCATCGCTATGTCCAGGCTGGAGAGGCCGCGTGAGCGTTCGCCCAAACCTGATCGGCCGTGTCGCGCGCGAGGAATGGCGCGCCCTGGCGCGCAACCACGTCTCCGTGGTGGCCGGGGTGATCCTGGCGGCCCTGCTGCTCAGCGCCGCCTTGCTGGGCGTGGAGCAGCGCACCGCCATCGAGACGGCCCGAGAGCGCTATCAAGCCACGTCCGACCGGCAGTTCGACGCCCAGCCCGACCGCCACCCGCATCGCATGGTGCACTACGGCCAGTTCGTCTTCCGGCCTCTGTCGGCCCTGGCGTTCTTCGACCGGGGCGTTGACAGCTTCACCGGCCATACCGTGTTCCTTGAGGGTCACCGTCAGAACAGCGCCAATTTCAGCGAGGCGCGGCAGTCCTCGCTGCTGCTGCGGTTTGGCGAGTTGACGCCGGCCTTCGTGCTGCAAACCCTGGCGCCGCTGCTGGTGATCTTTCTGGCCTATGGCGCGGTGGCCGGTGAACGCGAGCGCGGCACCCTGCGCCTGATGGTCGCCCAAGGCCTGGCGCCGGGCCAGATGCTGCTGGGAAAACTGGCGGCTCATGGCGGGGTCGTCGGCCTGATCCTGGCGCCGGCGGCCTTGGCCTTGCTGGCCGCGGCTCTGCTCGGGTGGGCGCCGCCAGGGCCGGCGCTTCTTATGGTGCTGATCTACGGGCTCTATCTGGTGATCTGGGCGGTCGGCGCTGTGTTGGTTTCGGCGCTGGCGCGCCGCTCGCGAGACGCCCTGATCGTGCTGGTCTCGATCTGGATGGTCCTGGTGGTGCTGATCCCGCGCACCCTGCCGGAGATCGCCGCGCGCCTTCAGACGCCGACCAAGATCGAAACCGACATCGCCATCCACGCCGATCTGGTCAAGATCGGCGACAGCCACAATCCCGACGATCCCTATTTCTCGGCCTTCAAGGCCAAGACGCTGGCCCAATATGGGGTCCGGCGGGTCGAGGATCTGCCGGTGCAATGGAGCGGCCTGGTCGGCATGGAAGGCGAGCGCCTGACCAGCCAGCTCTTTGACCGCTACGCCCGAGAGGCCTTCACGCGTGAGCAGGCCCAGAACAGTTTCGTGCGTGGCTTTGGCGTCGTCAGTCCAGTGATCGCTCTGCGCCAGGCGTCGATGAGCCTGGCGGGGACCGACATCGAGAGCCACCAGGACTTCCTCGATCAGGTCGAGCGTTATCGCTACGCCTTCGTCCAGGCGCTCAACCGCATGCAGGTCGAGCAGATCCCCAACCAGAACGCCGGGGAGGATCCCCGCATCTCCGCCGACAATTGGAAACGGGTGCCCAGCTTTTCCTATGTCGCGCCGGATGTCCTGCGCCTCGCCGGCGGCCGCGTCGCCGCCAATCTCGCCATTCTGACCGCTTGGCTGGTCGTGCTGCTGGCGCTCGCCGCGCCCATCGCCCGCCGCCTTCGCAAGGACGCCCGATGATCCGCCTTCGATACGAACTGCGCCTGCTGCTCCGCTCGAAGGTCAGCGCCGCCGCCCTGGTTTTGCTGCTGGCGTTATCGCTGCTGTCGGTGTGGACCGGTCTTGCCGCCACCGCCCGCCAGAACGCGACCATCGATCGCGTCGCGGCCGCGCAAGGACGCGATCTGGCCGCCGTCGCCGGGCGGTACGGCAAGCCCGACGGCGAGGCGGGCTATGCGGCCTACTACACCTTTCATCTGACCTCTGATCGCCCGTCCGGCCTGGCCTTCGCGGCCATGGGGCAGCGCGACATCCAGCCCTATGTGCTGCGCGTGCGCGCCCTGGGTCTTCAGGCCCAGCTCTACGAAACCGAGACGGTCAATCCCGAACTCGCCCTGCCGGGGCCCTTCGATTTCGCCTTCGTTCTGATCTATCTCGCGCCGCTGGCGGTGATCGTGCTGATGCACGACCTGATTTCGGGCGAACGCGAGGCCGGCCGCCTGCGCCTGCTCAGCGCCTTGCCCGCCGCGCCCGGCGCCGTGTGGCTCCAGCGTTCGGCCTTGAGGCTGGCCTTGGTGCTGCTGGCGCTGCTGGCGCCGTTCCTGATCGGCGCGATCATCGCCCGGGCGCCGGTCGCGGGCGTGGCGATCCTGTGTCTGGTCGCGGTGCTCTATGTCGCCTTCTGGACCGGCCTTGGCCTGTTGGTCGGCGCATGGGGGCGCCGCTCGGCCTTCAACGCCGCGGCCCTGGTCGGCTGTTGGATCGTGCTTGTGCTGCTGGTTCCCGCCCTGGGCAATGCGGTGCTGTCTCGCGCTGTTCCGGTCGGGCGCGGCGTCGACCTGACCCTGGCCCAGCGCGAGGCGGTGCACCATGCCTGGGACGTCCCGCGCGAAGCGGTGATGGATCCGTTTGTCGCCAAGCACCCGGAATGGAAGGGCACGCCGGCGGTCGGCGGCCGCTTCCACTGGAAATGGTACTACGCCATGCATGAGATGGGCGATGACAGCGTGGCGGGGCAGGTCGCCGCCTACCGCGCCAGCCTGGCGGCCCGACAGACCTGGACGGAACGCCTTGGGTGGCTGTCGCCAGCGGCCGGAGCCCAGAGCCTGGTTCATCGCATCGCCGACAGCGACCTGCCGGCCCATCTGGCCTATCAGGACAGCGTCACGGCGTTCCACCGCCGCCTGCAGGACTTCTACTATCCCTACCTCTTCAACGAGCGTCCCTTCACGCGTGTGGATTTCGAGAGGCTGCCGATCTATGCGCCCAGGCCGCCATCCGGCTCGGCGCCATTTATGCCATTGCTGGCGCTTCTCGCCATCACGGCAGGTGTTTGGTCGGGTGCGACGAGGGCCGTCCGGTGCTTGAGGAGCTGAAGCCGTGATGGGGCGTCGATGGGAAGTGCGCCGAGGTCTCCTATTGATGCTGTGGACCTCGGGTAATCGCGGCACGGGTCCAACAGGCCGATAGTGCCGCGATCCGGGCAAGACCCGATGGCAAGCACATCGGAGGGTCTGAGGTCGTCCCACGCCTTCAGGCCGGATGGCGCCGATCCAGGTCGTTGGAAAGAAGAAGGTGAGGACGGCCAGGCCGTCCTCACCAAGGAGAGTAGACCTAGAACGCTTTCTTGACGCCGACCTCGATCGTCCGGCCCAGCGGGTTGCCGGTCCACGGGTCGTAGCCGAACTCTTCCTGAGCCGGCGGCGGGTCGCGGTCGAACATGTTGGCGACCGTAGCGGTCAGAGCCATGTCGCCGTTCAGTTCGACACGATAGGTGAAGTCGGCCGTGATCCACTTCTCGCCGTTTTCGCCATATTGCACACCCGCCCGCTCGTCCTGGACGGCGGAGACGTAGTTGACGCCGAAGCGGAAGTTCTGGCTGCCTAGCTGATAGTTGACGCCCACGTTTGCGCGCCACTTGGGAGCCGCCTGCGCAAAGGTGGCGAAGTTCAGGGTGCCCAGACGGTCGTCGCCCGTGGAGATGACGACGCCGTCCAGGGTGGTGGGGCCGGTGCGAAGCTCGGTCACACGGGTGGCGGTCAGGCTGACGTCGAGATTGCCGGGACCCAGCGGCAGGCCGTAGTTGCTCTGGATGTCGAAACCGTTGGTGGTCTGGCCCGGGCCGTTGCCGTAGCGGGTCGAGACCGCCGAGAAGCTGCCGACGCCGCTCATGCCCACCGCGCAACCGGCGTTGAAGCTGATCCGGGCCAGCAACGGCTGCTTGGCCATATCGCAG
This sequence comes from Caulobacter sp. FV2ps19, assembly GCF_058681035.1. Classification (NCBI taxonomy): domain Bacteria; kingdom Pseudomonadati; phylum Pseudomonadota; class Alphaproteobacteria; order Caulobacterales; family Caulobacteraceae; genus Caulobacter; species Caulobacter sp. FV2ps19. The sequence continues at coordinate 2,352,990 of NZ_CM178729.1, forward strand.
GTGGTGATCGTGCCGCCGGCCCCGTTGAACACCAGGCTGGCGATCTGGTTGGGATCGGCGACCTGACCGATCTGGTCCTTGGTGCGGATGTCGAAATAGTCGACGATCAGGCGGAACTTGTGATCCTCGGCCAAGCCCCGGCTCTGCCAGATGGCGCCGAAATTGGCGGTCTTGGCGGTTTCGGGTTTGAGGTCGGCGTCGGTGACGAACTGGGCCGCCAGCCAGTTGCTGGCCGCCACCGTGAAGGTGCGCGCGGCCACCGTGATCGCGCCGGGCGTCACGCCCAGCGGCGGGGTCTGGTAGTTGGTGCCGTACGACCCGCGAAGGGTCAGCGGTCCCCAGACGTTCCACTTGCCCGACACCTTGTAGACCGTCGCGCCCAGGTCGTTGGAGAACCGCTCGCGGCGAGCGGCCAGCTGGAAGTTGAGGTTCGACAGCACAGGAACCTGCAACTCGCCAAACAGCGAATACTGGCTCTGGTCGGCCTGAGCCGGCACGGTGGGGGCGAACAGCACGAAAGGCCCCGGCGCGTCGGGCGTGCAGCCCCGGTAGTTGGGGTCACTGGTCGGCAACGGGTTGGCTTCCAGGTTCGGCGAACCCGGGCCGTTGGCGCTGGTCGTGCCATGCGGCCATTCGCACTGCACTGTTCCATTGTTAGACGTGCTGGAGACGATCTGGCGGCTCTCCAGCGTGCGGTACTGCGCGCCCAGCGCCCAGCCGATCTCGCCGCCGGGCAGCGTGATCCCCGAAGAGCCGTTGAACACCAGGTCGGCGGTGAAGTTGTTGCTCTTGGTCTCGACGGCGCGCGGGTCGAACATCCAGAGGCTCAGATCCTCGGGATTCTCGTGGCCGGCGACGTAGTTTGGGTTGGCCAGGTCCCGGACGGGCTGGCCCTTGAACGCGCTGGAGAACGGGTTCCACCACTGGCACCCGTTCTTGCCGGCGGCGGCGGCGTTCTGGGTGCCAAAGCGGGTGGGGTCCAGATCGACCGCGTGGCAATTGGCGCCGCCAAAGCCGTTCATCGCCTCTTGCAGTCGATAGCCGATAGTGTCGGCGTGGGTATTGTAGTTGTAGGCGTCGTTGTAGGTCAGGGCGAAGTCGTAGCCGACGTCCTTGGCGAACGGCGCCAGGTCGCCGAAGTCGCCGGTCAGCCCGGCCGACACGCGCCAGACCTTGTTGTCGATGCGGTCGGCGACGCCGAAGCCGTCGCCATCCGAATAGTAGGGATTCCCGCCGTGACCGAACAACCGGTAGGTGGTCGGGGTGAAGCCCTGCGCGCCGACAATGCCGTGGGCGGCGGCGAACTCGGCCGCGAACGGATTGGTGATCGGCACATAGAACTGGTTGACAGCGCCGGTCGTTAGGGCTGGACCCCGCGTCACCGGCTGGGCCGGCGATCCCATCACCTGGGGCAGGGTCACGCGGCCATAGGACACATCGGCGTGGAACTTCATGCTGTCGGTGACCTGCGCCTTGATCTGGGCGTAGAGCCGATAGGTGTCCTGGTTTTCGACCAGCCGATAATAGGGGATGTAGTTGTAGGCGCAGGTATAGGCGTTGTCGTACCGGCCGCCGACCGCCGCGCAGCTGGCGGGGGTGAAATCGGAGACGAGACCGCCCAGGGGCGCGCCCCATTCGCCGACATCGGTGGCGGTGGGAACGGCGGGCAGGGCGCCGCGCGGCTGCCAGCCGGTGAGGTTGGTCAGGGTGGACCACGGAGCGGGATTGTAGCCGGTCCCCGGTGTCAGCGAGGCCTTGGTGAAGTCGCGCTCCATCGTGTTCAGGCGCGAGCGATGCTCATATTCGGCCGACACTAGCAGATTGACCCGGTCCTCGCCGATCCCCGCCATGGCGCCGACAGAATAGTCGCCCTTGGAGCCGTCGATATATTTGTACTGGGCCTGGGTTTGCAGGCCGACGAAATGGTCCTGGGTGATGAAGTTGACCACCCCGCCGGTGGCGTCGGCGCCGTAGATGACGGCCGCGCCGTCCTTCAGAATCTCGGTCCGCGCCAGGGCCATTGACGGCACGTTGGCGGTGTTCTGGTTCATCCGCCGACCATTCAGCAGGACCAGCGTCTTGTCCGCGCCGAGGCCGCGCAGATTGTAGTTCACCGAGCCCACCAGGGCGGGGCCGCCGAAATAGTACGACTCGCCGGTCGTGGGCCCCGAGATCGTCAGGCTCTTGGCGAACTCCAGCGCCGTGGGCGAGCCCTGCTTTTCGAGCGTCGCCTGCGAATAGACCTCGACCGGAAGGGCGGCGTCCAGCGCCGAGCCCCGGATGTTGGAGCCTGTGACGACGATTTCCTCGACCTGGGTGGTCGGATCCGCCGGACGCCTGGAGTCTTGACTCCAGGCCGGTTGCGCGAGGCCGGCGACCCCGATCAGAAGCGCTAGGCGCGATGCACTGCTAAGCCCGATTTTCATGTTGGTTGCCTCCCCGCTGAACGAGTCTCTTAACGCTCATTCTCACAAGAGTGAGTGTTGCATCGTCGCTCACGCAGCGTCAATGATCATTGTTCTGCGGCGGACCCTTCATGGTCGTAGGTTCGGGACGATTGACAGGACGGCGCCGGACGGGGACTACCCAAGGGAGACAGACTGGAGGAAAGCCGATTGGCAGACGCTAGAAGAAGCCCCTCGAAGCCCGGGGCGGGGAAGGCGGTCGGAGGCGCTGGCGCCAAGCCAGCTGGGCGCACCAAGGCCGAACAGCGCGCCGAAAGTCTCGAGCAGATCCTGGACGCGGCGGAGTATCTGTTTTCGCAGAACGGCCTTTACGGTGTGACGCTGCGGGACGTGGCCGTGCGCGTCGGCATCCACACCACGCTGCTGAACTACTATTTCAAGGACAAGGTGAACCTGTTCGAGGCCGTATTCGCGCGCCGCGCCGGCGTGACGGCGGGGCGTCGGATGGTCGCGCTTGAGAAATACGCGGACGAGGCCGGGGCGACGCCGACGGTCGAGGGCGCTCTGCACGCCTTTCTCGATACCGACCTGGACCTCTATTACGAGGGCGGTGAGCACTGGATGAACTACGCCGCCTTCTGCGCTCGCGTCAGCAACACGCCGGAAGGCGCGGCGCTGATGGACGAGCACTTCGATCCCGTCGTTTTAAAGCTGGTCGGCATCCTAAAGCGCGCTTTGCCCGACTATGCGGACGAGGAAATCTTTTGGGGCTACCACTTCGTCAGCGGGGCCCTGATGAACACCCTGGCGCGGACGGGCCGCATCGACCGGCTGTCGAGCGGCGTCTGCCACTCCGACGACTTTCCGGCCGTCAAGAAGCGGATCGCCAAGTTCATGGCCGCGGGCTTCATCGCCCTGAGAGCGTAAGGTCCGCGGCGCCCTGGGGCTTGCCAGTCTCGGCGCGCGCGAAAATGCGCGCCAGCCACAGGAAAAGCCCCACCGCCAGGAGATAGAACGGGATCAGGGTGTAGAGCGCGATCTGCAGCGAATTGTGCGGATGGCTGGCCCGGAAGAAGTCGCTGGCGGCGCCGACATAGGTCGGACCCAGCCCCAACCCGATGAAGTTCATGACCAGCAGCAACAGCGCGCCGGCCATCACCCGTTGATCGGGTCGCACCTCCTGCTGAACCAGCGCCACCGACGAAGACAGGTAGAAATAGTTCAGGAAGGTCGGGCCGATCAGAAACGCCAGGGCCAGGGGCCAGGTCGGAGCCCACACGAAGCCGATATAGAACGGAATGGCCAGGGTCAGCGAGATGGCCGGCGCCAGGGCGTAGGCGGTCTTGGACCGCCGGGTGAAGCGGTCGATCACCCGGCCGGAGACGAAGATCCCTGCGCTCATGCCGACCCCCACCACCAGGGCATACCAGAGCGCGACCTCCGAAAGGGTCATGCCCTTTTCGCGCATCAGGAACAGGGTGGCGAAGTTGCCCAGGCCGTAGGTGACAAATTGAGTCGCACCGCTGCCGAGCGCCGCCAGCACCAGCGTGGGGCGAGAGAAGAACATCACCAGGGTCGACCAGAAGCCGGTCTTCTGGAGGACGGGCCCGGCGTCGATCGGATCCATGCCGCCGCGGGGCGGTTCGCGCACCACCAGCGGCAGGACGACCGCGGCCAGGACGCCTACGACGCCCAGCACCACGAACGCGTAGCGCCAGTTGAAGGCCGCCGCGATCGCCGCGCCAAAAGCGATGCCCAGCGCCGCACCCACCGGCGGGCCCAGATTATAGACGCTCAACGCCGTGCCACGCTGTCCGGGCGGAAAATAATCGCAGATGATCGCGTAGGACGGCGGAACGCCGCCGGCCTCGCCAAAGCCCACCGTCATGCGCGAAATGGCAAATTGTGTGTAGTTGGCCGACAGGCCGCAGGCGGCGGTCGCCGCGCTCCAGATCCCGCAGGCCACGGACAGGACAGCGACGCGATTGGTGCGGTCGGCCAGCCATCCCACTGGGATGGCGATGAAGCAGTAGAAGAGCGCGAAATAGAAGCCGCCGATCAGGCCCAGCTGGCCATCGGTGACGTGCAAGGTGTCTTGGATCGGCTTGGCCAGGATCGACATCAGCTGTCGGTCGAGAAAATTCAGGACATACACGAACCACAGCATCGCCAGGACGATCCAGGCGCGAGGGGCGGCTGTTCGAGAGAGGCCGAGGTCGCGAGGCGCGCGCGCCTCGGCGCGTTGCGCCGCTGAAACGGTGTCCAAAGCTTCCTCCCGGCCATTTTGCGCTAGTCTAGCGTGGCTTTCCCCGATCATGCCGCCCATTAACGGCCACCGTCAATTATATTCACACTCATGAGAGTGAGTGTTGACGGGGCCCCAGATTCTCGCCACGTTCGCGCCAAGCGCCGACGACGAATAAGCGGCGTGGGCTTGGGGAGCGGGCGTCATGAGGCTGAGTTTTTCACGTCGCCCCAGGCTCGGCTCCCTGGCGGCTTGCGCTCTGGCCCTGGCCCCGGCCGCAGCGAGGGCGGAGCAGCCCGTTGTTCGTGCGCCGGTCGGCGCTGTTCGGGGCGTCGACCTGAATGGCCTTCAGGTCTTCAAGGGCATTCCCTACGCCGCGCCGCCCGTGGGCGAGCGCCGCTGGAAGCCGCCGGCAGATGCAACGCCCTGGAGCGGCGTTCGCGACGCGGCTGAGTTTGGCCCGGCCTGCTATCAGCCCAAGCCGCGCCCCGGCAGCCTCTACGCCGATCCGCTGGCGGCGATGAGCGAGGACTGCTTGTCCCTGAACGTTTGGGCGCCCGCGAAGATCAAAAAGGCCCCTGTCCTGGTCTGGATCCACGGCGGCTCGCTGACCTCCGGCTCCAGCAGCGAAGGGATGTACGACGGCGCCGCCCTGGCCAAGCGCGGTGTGGTGGTCGTGTCGATCAACTACCGCCTGGGCGTGCTGGGCTATCTGGCCCACCCCGAACTCAGCGCGGAGTCGCCCGACCATGTCTCGGGCAATTATGGCCTGCTGGACCAGATCGCGGCCCTGCGCTGGGTGAAGCGCAACATCGCCGCCTTCGGGGGCGATCCGGCCAATGTCACGATCGCAGGGGAGTCGGCGGGCGGCCTCAGCGTCATGTATCTGATGGCCTCGCCGCCAGCGCGCGGGCTGTTCGCCAAGGCGATCGCCCAGAGCGCCTACATGATCTCGACGCCCGACCTGCGCGAGACGCGGTTCGGACATACGCCGGCCGAGGCGATCGGCGTCGCCACGGCCGCCAAGCTGAACGCCCGGGGCCTGGCCGACCTGCGGGCCATGGACGCCGAGACCCTGACGACCGCTGCCCTGATGGCCGGCTTCCAGACCTTCGGCGCGGTCGACGGCAAGGTCCTGCCGGGTCAGCTCGTCGATGTGTTCAATCGCGGCGAGCAGGCGCGCGTACCGATCCTGGCGGGCTTCAACAGCGGCGAGATCCGTTCGCTGAGGATACTGGCCCCGCCGCCGCCGGCCGACGCGACGACCTACGAAGCCGAGATCCGCGCCCGCTACGGCGACCTGGCCGGCGACTATCTGAAGCTCTATCCTTCGAACGACCTGGCCGAGAGCGTGCTGCTGGCCCCGCGCGACGCCCTCTATGGCTGGACCGCGGAGCGGCTGGTCGCCAAGCAGACGGCCGTCGGCGCGCAGGGTTATCTCTATTTCTTCGACCACGGCTATCCGGCGGCGGACGCCGCAGGGCTGCACGCCTTCCACGCCAGCGAGATCCCCTACGTCTTCGGGACGGCCGCCCTGACGCCGCCGGCCTGGCCGAAGGTTCCGGCGACGGCCGTCGAGGAGACTCTCTCTGCGGCGATGATCGATTACTGGACGTCGTTCGCCCGCGACGGCGCGCCCCGCGCGGCGGGCCAGGCCGAGTGGCGGCCCTACGGCGCCGAGCGGGCCTATATGGCGTTTGTCGAAGGTCCCCGGGCCGCCGTCCATCTGCAACCGGGCATGTACGAACTGAACGAAGCGGTCATGTGCCGCCGCCGCGCCCAGGGCGACATCCCATGGAATTGGAACGTCGGCGTCGTGTCGCCGCCGCTTCCCGCTAGAGCGGCCCAGTGCCGGTGATTGAAGGGCCTATGATCGACGGTGAAATGCAGGCGTTCGCGTTGACGCTCGACAAGTTCCTGATCCACGCCGCCAAGTGGCGGCCGAATGCGGAGGTGGTCACCGCGCGGGACGGCGGCGGGACCGATCGCGTCGGCTATGCGGCGCTGATGGCCCGCAGCCTGCGGGTGTCGGCCGTGCTCCAGGGCCTGGGCGTGAAGACGGGCGACCGCATCGCCACCCTGGCCTGGAACACCCAGGCCCATGTCGAGGTCTGGTACGCCATCATGGGCATGGGGGCGGTGTGCCACACGCTTAATCCCCGCCTGACGGCCGACCATCTGGCGGCGATGATCGTCCAGTCACGGGCGCGCGTGCTGATCGTCGCCGCCGACCTGGCGCCGCTGGCGGAGCAAATCCTGGACCGCGCGCCCTCGGTCGAGCGGCTGCTGGTCATCGACGACGAAGGGGAGGCGACGTCGCACGACCGGCTCGAACCGCTGATCGCCGCGGCGGACGACGGCGCGGTCTGGGGCGACTTCGACGAGACCGCGCCCAGCGGCCTGTGCTTCACCTCGGGCACCACCGGCGCGCCCAAGGGCGTGACCTACACCCATCGCTCCAGCTTCCTGCACACGCTGCGCATCCTGCAGGTCGATGTGATGGCGATTTCGGGCCAGGACTGCGTCCTGGCCGTGGTGCCGATGTTCCACGCCAACGCCTGGGGCCTGCCGTTCGCGGCGCCGGCCGTCGGGGCCAAGCTGGTCCTGCCGGGCCGGCACGCCGACGGCGCCAGCCTCGCGCGCCTGATCGCCGACGAGGGCGTGACCGTGGGTGTCGGCGTGCCCACGGTTTGGCTGGGCTTGGTGGAGCACCTGGAAGAGAAGGGCGGTGAGCTGCCTTCCCTTCGGCGCGTCATCGTGGGCGGGGCGCCGATGGCGCCGGCCCTGATGAAGCGCATCGAGCGGCGGCTGGGCGTCACGGTTCAGACCAGCTGGGGCATGACCGAGCTGTCGCCCTCCGGCACCGTGGCGGGCCTGAGTGATCCGTCCCGCGCGGCCTTGTCCGGGCGTCCGGCAGTGGGGGTGGACCTGATGCTGACCGACGCGGACGGCGCGCCTCTGCCAGAGCAGCGCGACGTCGAGGGCCACTTGCGGGTGCGCGGCGCGGCGGTGGTGCAGCGCTATTTCGGCCATGACGCGCCGGCCACCGACGCCGCCGGCTGGTTCCCCACGGGCGATCTGGCGCGCATCGATATCGACGGCAACCTGATGATCACCGGCCGCGCCAAGGACCTGATCAAGTCGGGCGGCGAATGGATCAACCCCGCCGAGATCGAGGCGGTGATCGGCGCGCTGCCGGAGGTTTCCCTGGCCGCGGTGATCGGCCGCTCCGACGCCAAGTGGGGCGAGCGGCCCATCCTGCTTGTCGAGATGCAGGGGGCGGGCGAGGTCAGCGACGAGGCGCTGCTGGCGCCGCTGCGCGGCCGCGTGGCGTCGTGGTGGATCCCCGACGCGGTCTATCGCCTGGCGCGCATGCCCCTGGCTGCGACCGGCAAGATCGACAAAATTCGCCTGAGATCAGAGTTCGGCGGCGACTGATACTTGTCGTCGCCGGCCCCGATCAGGATTTTGCCGACAAGGTTGTTCACTCGTTAAATAGTGAATTTAAGGGGCGAGCTGTTGCTCGCGAACTTTTTAAGGAAGGGGAGGCTCGATGTCACTGAACCGACGGGTTGCGATCATCACCGGGGCGGGCGGCGGACTGGGCCGCGCCCATGCGCTGTATCTCGCCCGCCAAGGCGCGCGGGTGGTCGTCAACGACCTGACCCAGGAGGCCGCTGATCGCGTGGTCGCCGAGATCGCCGCGCAGGGCGGTGAGGCCATCGGCCTGGCGGCCTCGGTCACCGACGAGGCGGCCGTCGCGGCGATGGTGCGCAAGGTCATGGAGCGCTGGGGTCAGATCGACATCCTGGTCAGCAACGCCGGCGTCTTGCGCGACAGGAGCTTCGCCAAGATGAGCCTCGACGACTTCCGCCTGGTGGTCGACGTCCACCTGATGGGGGCGGCGGTCTGCGCCAAGGCGGTGTGGGACATCATGCGCGCGCAACGCCATGGCCGCATCGTGATGACCACCTCGTCGTCGGGCCTGTACGGAAACTTCGGCCAGGCCAACTATGGCGCCGCCAAGATGGCTCTGGTCGGTCTGATGCAGACCCTGGCCATCGAGGGCGAGAACTACGGCGTCCGCGTCAACTGTCTGGCCCCGACGGCCGCGACCGGCATGACCGAGGGCGTGCTCTCCCAAGCGAGCCTGGAGCGGCTGGATCCCAGCTTCGTCAGCCCTGGCCTGTTGGCGCTGGTCGGCCAGGACGCTCCGACGCGGACGATCCTGTGCGCCGGCGCCGGCCACTTCGCGACCGCCAATGTCACGCTCACCGAAGGGCGCTATGTCGGCGGCGGGCGCGATGCGGGCGAGCAGGTCATTGGCCAGTGGGACGGGATCACCGAGCGGGCCGGCGAGATCGTCCCGGCCTACGGCTTCACTCAGGCCGAACGCGAGCTGGCCAGCGCCGGCCTGATCGAGACTGTCATGGCAGGGCGGGGCTGATGCGGGAGGCCCTCATCGTCTCCACGGCGCGCACGCCGATCGGACGCGCCTATCGCGGGGCCTTCAACGCCACGCCGTCGCCGACCCTGGCGGCCCACGCCCTGACGGCCGCCGTCGCGCGGGCCGGGATCGCGCCGGACGAGATCGAGGACTGCCTTCTGGGCTGCTCCCTGCCCCAGGGCGTGCAGCAGACCATCGGCCGCATGGCGGCGCTTCGGGCGGGCTTCCCGGCGACCGTGCCGGGCATGACCCTGGACCGGCAGTGCTCGTCGGGCCTGATGACCATCGCCACGGCGGCCAAACAGGTCATCGTCGATCGCATGGACGTCATCGTGGCCGGCGGGGTGGAGTCGATCTCGCTGGTCCAGACGCCTGAGCTTCGCGTCGATCAGGATCCCGAGCTCGTGGCGCTGTGTCACGACGCCTACATGCCGATGCTGGACACCGCCGAGGTGGTGGCCGCCCGCTACGGCGTCACCCGTGAGGACTGTGACGTCTACGCCCTGGCCTCGCAGTATCGCGCCGCCGTCGCTCAAGCCACGGGACGCTTCGACGCCGAGATCGTGCCGGTGACCGCGACCATGAAGGTGGTCGACAAGCTCACCCAGTCCGTCGACCTGCGGACCGTGACGCTTGAGCGCGACGAGGGCGTGCGTCCCGACACCACATTCGAGGGCCTGACCGCGCTGAAGGCCGTGCGGCCCGGCGGCGTGGTCACGGCGGGCAACGCCAGCCAGCTCTCGGACGGCGCCGCGGCCTGCGTGGTTATGGAGGCCAGCGTGGCGGCTCGGCGCGGCCTGCAGCCACTGGGTCGCTATGTTGGCATGGCCGTCGCCGGCGTGGAGCCCGACGAGATGGGCATCGGCCCGGTCTTCGCCATTCCGCGACTGCTGGAGCGGTTCGACCTCTCGATCGACGACATCGGCCTTTGGGAGCTGAACGAGGCTTTCGCCTGCCAGGTTCTCTATTGCCGCGACCGCCTGGGCCTTCCGGACGAGCGTCTGAACGTCAACGGCGGCGCGATCGCCATGGGCCACCCCTACGGCATGTCGGGCGCCCGCCTGGTCGGCCACGCCCTGTTGGAGGGCAGGCGCCGGGGCGTGCGCCACGTCGTCGTCACCATGTGTGTCGGCGGCGGCATGGGCGCCGCGGGACTGTTCGAAGTGCTGTGAAACAAAGGGCGCGGCGGCGGCGTCCGTTTGCAAAAGTGTGACATCACGTTCGCTCAGGGAGACGCGTCATGAAGGCCTGGTTCAAATACCTCGCGGGGATGCTCGGCTTGAGCGTCCTCGCCCTTCATGGTCTCGCCGCCACCCAGGCGCCGGACCCGACGGTCCAGCACCCGGACTACGCCCAGCCGGCCCTGTGGCTATGCCGGCCCGATCTGGAGGATAACCGTTGCAAGGTCGATCTGGACGCCACGGTCATCGCGCCCAGCGGGAAGATGACGGTCCAGCGCCATGTCGCCGCCAAGGCCCCGAAGGTCGACTGCTTCTTTGTCTATCCGACCGTCTCGAACGATCCCGGCTGGATCTCGGACTTCTCGCCCGACGCAGCCGAGTGGGACGACATCAAGGTGCAGTTCGCGCGGTTCGGATCGGTCTGCCGCCCGTTCGCGCCGCTCTATCGGCAGGGAACCCTCCGCAGGCTCCGGGCTCCGGGAGGCGGTCCAGCGCCCGTCGGACCACAGCCGCCCGCCGGCTTCGGCGGGTTCTCGGACGTGGTCGACGCTTGGAAGTGGTACATGGCGCACGAGAACCAGGGCCGCGGGGTCGTGCTGATCGGCCACAGCCAGGGCGGCGCGATGATCGCCCGACTGATCGCTCAGGAGATCGACGGCAAGCCGGTTCAGAAGCAACTGATCTCGGCCCTCATCCTGGGCGCTCCCGTGATGGTTCCGCCGGGCAAGGACGTTGGCGGTTCGTTCCAGTCGATCCCGCTCTGCCGCGCCGACACCCAGATCGGCTGCGTGATCAGCTATGCGACCTTCCGCGACCGTCTGCCGCCACCGGTCAATTCCCGCTTCGGCCGCGCGCGAGACGGCCTGCGCGTGGCGTGCGTCAATCCGGCGAATCTGGCCGGCGGGGTGGGCCAGCCTGTGTCCTACTTCATGACCAGGGGTTTCCTGAACGGCTCGGGCGGGGACATCCAGCCTGATTGGGTGCGGCCGGCCCGACCGATCGGCACCTATTTTGTCACGACGCCGGGGCTTGTCTCGACCCAGTGCGTCCAGAGCGGCGAGTTCGACTACTTGGCCCTGCACGTGAACGCTGTCCCCGCAGACCCCCGCACGGACGAACTTGGCGGTCAGATCATCCGGCGCTGGGGGGCAGACCTGTCATGGGGTCTGCACTTGCTCGACGTCGATCATTCCATCGGCACTCTGATCCGAACCGTTGGCCGGCAGGCCGAGACCTACCTAGCTGCGGATCAAAACCTGAGTGCGGTTCTGTTCGTCATCAAGTTTCACCAGGCTGGCCATGTCACAATCGAAGCGACATTGCCCCCTTCGCGCGCCGGAACGAGAGCATTGGCGGACCATCTGAGGCCGCTAATGTTGCCTCAAACCGCGGGGCGGGGCGCGACAGCTCACGCCTCTGCCCGCGCAGTATATGGGCCTTGTGACGTAGAAGACGTCACCATGGCCAAGGTCAGCGGTGAAGCAGAGTCTGCCTTGGTCGATAAGGCTTGGCTGACGATCATGCCGCAGCATTAGGCGGCTCTTGTGAGAGGCCGGTTGTGGGCGGTCAGATCGGCGACCGCGTTACGGCTTGGCTGAATTTCGCCGGACCATCGCATCGACATAGGTCCCGATCAGTCGCCGGTCGAGCGGGGGGCAGGTCAGGCCGACCGGCGCAAGCACACTGCGCAGACACGAGGCGTCAAACTGCATGGTCTGGATGTTGGGCTTTGGGTTTCGCGCCGGATCCAGGATGGAGCCCAACACCAGCGGCATGAACTCCCGATGGGCGGCGAGCATGCCTCGAAGCGCGCTATGCCAGGCCGCGAACGGCACGAGTTCCATCGCCTGGCCGTTGTCTTCAATCCCCTGGACGAGCTCCCGCCAGGTAATCGGGGTTTCTGTGATGATGTGGAAATGGCGGTTGGCGGCGGCCGACGCCAGAACGACCTGCGCCATCGCCGCCGCGGCGAAGTCGACGGGCGTGATATGCATCAGGAAGTCGACGTCCTGCGCCTTGCCCATCGCCAGGCAGGCTCGCACGTTCAACGTCACCACGTCGTCGGGTTTGCTTTGTCCTGACCGGGTGTCGCCCCATAGATATCCAAGCCGATGGATGGTGACGTTCCATCCCCGCGCGCGGGCTGCGTCGCCAACGCGTTCTGCGATCCACTTGGACGCCGGATAGCCGCCAACGAAGCCTTCCCCCTCACCGATAAGAGCGTCTTCGGCGACATGGCTGACCCCTTTGTACGACGCCTCGTTGAAGACCGAGTACGAGGATGAGAGGTGCAGCGGTTTGGGGCGGGTCGCGGCCGCAAGGCGCAACAGGTTGACCGGGCCGTCGACATTGATGGGCAGAAGGTTATCCAGCGGCGCGATGAAGTTCACATTGGCGGCTGCGTCGACAATGGCGTCGAGGTCAGCGGCCAGCTTCGTCCACGCGGGGTCATCCAGGCCAAGGCGGGGCTGGTCTACCGCGCCCGTCACCACCTCCACCCGACCAAGGTCTGCCTGCAGATGATAGCGAGCGAGGTTGGCCTTAATGCGTGCAAGCCCGGCCGCCGCGTCGCTCGCCCGCACCAGGCACACCAAGGTGGCGTCCGAGCGGTCCAGCAAGGCCGCCAGAAGGTACGCGCCAAGATAGCCGGTCGCGCCCGTCAGCAGGATGCGCGCCGGGCGCTCGGCGATCACGCCAGCCGCTGGGTCCTTCAGATCATCAGGCAGTTGCACATGGCTGAGGAGACAGGTCTTCGACATCGGGGCCTCACGATCCTTCACGTGCGCAGCCTTGCCGCGTTCCAGTTCAACCACTGCTCGGGCCGACGTCGCAGAAGGTCCTCGATGTGACCGGCCATGATCTCGACGGTCTCGGCTTGGCTATGGATTGCGCGGTCCAGGACGGGGCGCGGCGTCACCCGCAGGGCGTCGTCTTCCCATTCATGGATGAAAGGCGCGATCGGGATCCCCATGCCGTGTATCCTCGACATCAGGGCGGTCTTGACGCCGAGGCCCGCGCTGACGCCGTCGAGCGCGCGGACCCCGGGTGTTCCGGGTCGGTGGGGGCCATCGGGCAGGATCAGCAACCTCCTGATCGAGCCATCTTTCAATCCCCTTGCGAGCTGGCGCAGTCCGGCGGGATCGGTGCTGATCACCTCCACGGTGTCCAGGACCCAGCGGTTGCCGCCCAGGCGCAGCCAACCCATGTTTCGCGCCGCCATCAGCGCGTGCAGCGGGCCATGGTGAAGGTCGCGCCAGGCCGCGCCGATCAACGAACAGACCAGGGGAAAAGCGGCCATGTGGAAGACCGTGCTCACCACCTGCGAGCGCGATTCCAAGGGCTCGAGCGCCGCACGCACTTGGGCGTAGGCGTGCGGCAAGCGTTCACGCACGGCGGCGAAATCCCACGTGTTGGCCCCGATCGTCGCCGGCAGATACAGTTGCCACAAGGCCATGGGGGCTAGGGCAGCCTGCAATCTTTCCTCCGACACGGCCAAATGCGAGGCCATGGCCTGGGCGCCTTCGAGGATGAAGCCTGGGACCGCTGCGCCCGTGGCGCCTTGCTGTCGCAACCGCGCGACGTCGATCAGGCTGGCGAAGGTTTCCGCCTCGCGGCGTTGCGCGGGAGAGGGGGGCGGAGGCTCAGCCACGCGGCTGACCGATCAGGGCGAGCATCCTGTTGACCGCAGTGGCGAGGGTCGAGCCTTCGGCGAAGCTGTGCTGGAGACGGGTCGCGGCCGCCACGAACGCTGGCCTGGCGCCGTCGATGGTCACCAACGCCGCCGACAGGCTCTCGGCCGACACGGCGTCTCGCTCGATGACCACGGCCGCGCCCAGGTTGGCCGCCTGCCGGGCGACAAGATGCTGGTCCACCGCCTGCGGTACGACGATCATCGGCACCGCATGGGAAAGCGCCTCTGACACACTGTTCATGCCCCCGTGGGTCACGAAGAGCTGGGCCTGGGCCAGCACGCCAATCTGGTCGACAAACCGATAGGCCTGGACGTGCTCGGGCCAGGACGACGGCGCGGCGGCGGCGTCGCCCAACGAGACGATGACCTGCCAGCCCCTTTGAGCCAAAACCTGGCTGATCCGCAGTAGCAGGGCGTGGTCTTGATTGAAGAGCGTGCCCAGCGACACATAGGCCAGAGGTCGCTGTCCGATCGCCTGGGCGCGGGTTCCGTCGCGAGGACGTGCGTCGACCAGTGGGCCGACGAACAGGTGGCTTTCGTCAAGGAACCGGCCAGCAGGCTGGAAAGCTCGGCTGGTGTAGACGAACTTGAGATCCGCCGCGGGCGCCAACAGGTCAAAATGATCTTGCATGCCCGCGCCATAAGCCAGGTTCAAGCGCTCGAAGGCCGGCTGCGACCAGGCGGCTGGCGGCGGCGCGTTCAGCATCTTGAGCAGCTGGCGATTGAAGGCGAAGGTGGTGATGGAGCAGGCGCTCGGAAGTCCCAGCCTACGGGCGATGACGCCGCCCCAAAAGGCAGAGGCGTCAAATAGCACCAGATCTGGCGCCGGCTTCATTTCGGCCAGGAGCAGCGGCAGCAGTATGTCCGCGACAGCCAGGTTGCGCGCCAGGTGCTCGCTGGAGTCAACCGGGGTGGTGAGCAGGGCTTCACACGCGCCGGGATAGGCCACCAACCGCGCGCCCGCGCTCTCCACCAGGGCCTTGAACGCCGGCAGCGAGTAGTAGTCGACCCGCGCGCCGCGGCGTGTCAGCTCCGCGACAAGAGGCAAGCTCGGCGCGGTGTGGCCGCGCACGGGAAAGCCGAAGAAGGCCAGGTTCGGCATGAACGAACCTTCCGCCTAGAGGCCGACACTGCGTACGCTATTGGCGGCCAGCTCGCGGATGGAGGGGTTGTCCATGATCAATTCGATGTCGGCCTCCACGCCCAGGACCTGATCGAGCTCAAACTTCAGTTCGACAATCTGGAGAGAGTCAATCGCCAGTTCGGCCAGACGAACCGAGGCGTCGATGGGCGCCGCCGGATCGGCCCGCAGCCCCTCTAGGGTGGCCAGCAGGAAGTCTTCCACCAGACGGGCGCGGTGTTGCGGCGGCGAGGCCGCCAGCTGCGCATGGGTCAGCAGTTCGATCACTTGTTCGCTCATGCCAGTCTGTCGCCTTGAGGTTGAAGGGGGGATTGCTGGTGCGTGGCCTGCCCAGGCTGCGAAGGCGCGTCGGCCCCCGCGAGGCCCGCCCCATAGCCGAACCGCTTGAGAAAGGGTGAGAAGGCTTGGCGACGCGCCTCGTAAGCCTCCAGGACATCTGGCTTCAGCCTGCTTTCGCGCGGCGCTGGCGCAGCCGCCGGGGGCGCTAGCTCCATATCGAGAAACCGGCCCATGCGTTCAAAGGCGCCGCCTTGGTCAGCGCACATGTCCTCGTAGCGCAGCGTCAGAATGTTGGCGCGTGGATGGGTCTCAAGCCAGGCGAGGAAGCCGAGATGGGCGCGCACAATACTGTCGGCCAGCCACGAGACACCGGCTGGCGAATGCAGGAAAAGACCCTGGGTCATCCGTCGCTTTGGGTCATCAAGCAGGTCACGATAGCCGCGTTCGAGAAGAAGCAGGTAGGGGTTTGGTCGCAGCACCAGGTCCCGCCAGGCATTGACCTGTGACTGCAGGGTCGCCAGCGGATGGCGCTGGATGGCGATAAAGCGCGCTTGCGGCCAGGTGGAGTCCAGTAGCGGAAGGGCAGCTGGATAATCGGGCGGCGATTTCAGCAGGAGCGGTTGATCTCGGCCATCGATCAGCGCCTTTTTTGCGCAGATATCACGAAGGCGATGCAAGCTGTCGGGCGTGGTGTCAGGCTGGTTGTAGCGAAGCTGGCCGTCGCCGATCACCAGGCCGTATTCCTCGGGCGTGTCGGCGCGCGCGGGGATGGCGTCAATTCCGCGATCGCTGGCAACCCCCGCCAGCATGGCCTCGAAGGCCGCCTTCGCTGCGGTCTTGCGATCCAGCAGATGATCGTGGACGAGCGTTCCGCGGGCGTCGGCGAAGACATCGTAGGCGCTCAGAAAGCGAAAGGCGCCGCTCCGCGCCAATTGGAGATGCAGCCAGGTTGTGCCGGAACGCTGACAGCCGACCAGGAAGACCAACGGGCCAGGATCTTGCGCGTAAGCGCTCAACTGCGCTTGGCCGTCGCGGTCAATGTCAGCGGCCGTCTGTTGCGGCGTCATGCTTGAGCCAACGGTTTTAGGCGAAACAGAACCCTGTCGCGCGGCTGCGTCGTGTAGGCGGCGGATAGGGCTATGGGCGCGTCCGACACCAATTGAAGCTCGAACTTCGCCAGGGTCATGCAGGCGATGGCGCTCATTTCCATCAGCGCCAAACCCCGTCCCAGGCAGGCGCGCATTCCGGTGCCAAAAGCGATGAGTGAGCGCGAGACGATGGGCGGCTGGGCGCCCGGCAGGAAGCGCTCGGGCCGGTATTGATCACTTTGCGGCCAAAGCGCCGGTATGCGGTGCAAGACGTAAGGACTGCAGATCACGCGCGTACCGGCAGGGATCTGCGTGTCGCCGACAACGACATCCCGGCGAGCCACCCGACCCATGAACCAGACCGGCGGGTAGAGGCGCTGGCTCTCGTTGAAGGCCGCGACAACAAAGGGGGGCGCGTCCATCGGCGGCGTTCCCTCCGCGGCGTGGGTTTTGGCCAGAACTTCCGCGCGGGCGCGCGACTGGGCCTGCGGGTGCTTGGCCAGCAGGTAAAGGCCCCAGAACATGCTTTCGCCGGTGGTGACGAAGCCTGCGGCCAGCAGGGTGACGACCTGATCGGCCAGGAAGGCGCGCTTGCGCTCAGGGGTGTAGGCTTGGAAAGTCTGCGTCGCCATCAAGCCGCCCAGGAGGTCATCTGAGGAGGAGGGGCGGGCGAGCCGTTCATCAGCGACCGCAGCCGCCAGGCGATCCATATGCTCAAGGACCCCGGTATGGGCGCTGCGCTGGAAGCGGCTTGCGGGCGCGCTCGCACCCATGCGCTTGACCAGATAGGTGATCCGGACTGTCTCCACGCGCTCAAGATCGCCCAGAGTGCGGAAAAGGTCGTCGGCCAGCGCAGCGTCGGTGATGCCGAGCAGTCCGATGGCGACAACGTCGAAAGCCAGGCGACTGGCCGCCCAGAGCAAGTCGACGGGTTCGTCCGGCGGCAGGGCCGACCAGGTGTCCATCAGGCGGGTCACTCGCTCGCAGATCAGCGGCTCCAACTGGCGGACGCGGCGACGCGTGAACAGGGGGGCGAACATGGCGTGTTGCTCAATCCAACCCTCGCCATCGACCGTGATGATCCCGTCACGCCACGAGACGCGCGGTATTTCCCCCGTCGCCCCCTTCTCGAAATCTTCCAGCTTGCCGTTCATCACCGCGTGGATCGATGCGGGGTCGGACAGGACCAGGAAGGTCTCATCGTTCATCCGAAACCAAGGCTTCGAATTGGAGAGCGCCAGATCCAACAGAAAGTTTTGCGGAGCCTGCGCGAACGCCATCAAGCTGTCGGGCAAGTCGTGGCCCATGGTCTAGCCTTGACCCTTCGGCGGGGCGGCAAGAGCGCCCAACGGGCCATGAGCACTCCGCAAGCCCAGACTCTCTCCAGACCAAGTTGTGGGGCGGCAAAGCACGCGCGGACGAAGGAAAGCCACCCGAGAAAGTCCCACTGCTGCGGCGATCGACTGCGTGAACGCTGTCGGAATCAAGCCGCCATCCGCCCAAAGCGCGACTGATAGGGAACTGCTTAGCGGCTAAGCTGGCGTTGTCGACCCCGGTAACGGCGAAATGCGAAGCGGCGTCGCGAAATTCCGCAATTGAACCCTGGCCAAAAGCGCGCGCCGCGTTCAGCGCCTAAGGTAAAGCGGCCCAAGGGGCTTGGGCCCGACGCTGAGCCGCGCGTTCGATCCCTCTGTCCGTCCAAAATAGTGCGGCTGCGCGGCGCGTCCTGCCTATGAAGGCCGCGTTTTCGAGGTGTGTCAGTGGCGGGTATTGGCGCGTAAGCGACCCTCATAGACTCCGCTCTCAGGCGAACCTTGCAATCGGCGTGCGCCGGTCAATTACGACAGCTTGCCGCCATCCTCGCGCTCGATGGCGATCACGGACGGACGCGGTGGCGCACCCTCCACGAAATCTGGCCAGCGCATCTTTGCCCCTTCCAATGAGGGCGAACGTTCGGCGGGGTGCTGGACCGACAGGAACATCGCCCTGCCATCCCCCGTGAAGGCCGGGCTGCAGCACTCTGCGCCGGACGGGGGGGAGTAGAACAGTCTGGGCCATGCGGTTTGCGCGCCAGAGGTCTGCATCATCCACAATCCATCATGCTGTCTGACCCCCGGTCCGTCCGTGCAGATCCACATGCGGCCGGCGGCGTCGAAGCTCAGATTATCGGGCGCTTCGAACCAATCCTCTGATCCCGCATCGGGGTGGAACCTTGCGCCTGATCCAGGCATGGCGGGGTCGCCACAGAGCGCAAAGACGCTCCAGGTGAAGCGGTCTGCAGCATGGTCTGGGCCGCAGCCGTTGTCGGGTGGGATAAGTTCCAGAATGTGACCGCCAGGGTTGGCGGCCCGGGGATTGGCGGGGTTGGTCGCCTCGGTGCGGTCCTCAACGCCCGTCAGCGCGATATAGACCCGCCCGGTTTTTGGATTGGGTTCATAGCCTTCCGGCGAATCCATCGGCGTGGCGCCGAGAAGATCGGCGGCGCGCCGGGTTTCCAGCAGTACATCGCCCTGGCTGGCGAAGCCGTTGGCCTGCGTCAGCGGACCGGTTCCAAACACTAGCGGCGCCCAATCGAGCGTTCCGTCGGCGGCGAACCGGGCGACGCTCAGGACGCCCTCATCCAGCAGATCGCGATTGGCGGCGCGATCGCGGGGGTTGAAGGCGTCGCGACTGACGAACCGGTAGCAGTATTCATATTCCCAGTCGTCGCCGAGATAGACCACCACCCGGCCATCGGGCGCGACCACGCTATGGGCGCCCTCGTGGGCGAAACGCCCAAGCGCGGTCCGCTTGACCGGCGGTGCGGTCGGGTCGAGGGGGTCGATCTCGACAACCCATTCGAAGCGGTTGGACTCATTGGGCTCGTGGCCCAGGTCAAAGCGCTTGTCGATCCGGCTCCAGCCGTAGCGGCCCTCCGGCTCGAGATCGGTGTAGTAGCCCCGCCTCATGCGCGCGGCGTCAGGATGGCCTCGCCAGTCGCCGCCGAAGAACTCCGCGGAGCCTTCTTCACCCGAAAGCACCGTTCCCCAAGGCGTTACCCCGCCATTGCAGTTGTCATGGGTGCCAAGGACCCGCCGGCCGGTCGGGTCTGCGCGCGTGCGCAGCTTGGGATGGCCGGCTGCGGGACCTGAAATCTGGATCGGCGTGGTGGCGGTGATCCGGCGGTTATAGGGACTATCGATCACCGCCCGCCACGCGCCGTCCACGCGCCGAACCTCAGCGACGCTCAGGCCGCAGGCGGCCATGCAAACCCTCAGCTGCTCGTCGCTGAGGGTTTGGGCGCCATCGCTCGCCGTGACGCCGGGAAACATCAGAAACGGGGTTGGGTACTCGTGATTGACCACCAGCAGGCCGCCATTGGGATCACCTGACGGCAGGGGAAGGATGGCGGTGAAGTCGTTGTTGTAGCCAAATTGCCGCTCCTGCCCGGCGGCGCTCAGGGCTGCGATGTCGAACGGCGAGGCGTCTGACCACAAAGGATCCCCCCAGCGCAGGACCACCGTGCGTTTGAACCCTTCGGGCAAGGCCTCAACCGGACCGATCGAGGGCGAGAGCGGCTTGAAGCCGATGGCGTCGGGAACGACAGCCGCGCGCGATCGTGGCGGGGTCACCCCAACGGCGACTCCCGCCGCCAGCAGGCGCCGCCGGTCGATCAGGTTGGAGATCGGCCCGGCCTCGCCGCGCGGCCGGTTGGACGCCGCGCGTCCCTTGTCATTGTGAACGCGCGACGGCCAGGTCCAGGACATTGGAGCCTCAGAAGCTGTAATTGAGACCAAAGGTCATGGTGCGACCGCTATAGGTGGCCCCTTCCAGATAGCGCGAGCCCTCACCATAGCGTTCGTCGACGATCGGCTTGTCGCCATCATTGAGGATATCGACGGCATTGAAGAACACCTTGGCGCGGCTGTTGAGGGCATAGCGCAACTGGCCGTCCAGAGAGCCGTAGGCCTGCTCGACAATGCGCGTGCCGTAGCTGGAGAACCGTACGGCCTGACGGTCGCGCCAGCCATAGGCCAGCGAGCCTTCCAGGCCATACTTCTGGTAGGTGGCGGCGGCGGTGTAGATCCGTTGCGGCGCGTTGAAGAAGTCTCCCTTGGCGATGTCGTCGACGCCCGGGTCGGCCTTGCTACGCTGCAAGGTGGCGTTGGCGTAGACGCCCAGCCCGCCCCAGACGCCCGGCAACTGCGCGAACTGGCGCACCAGATTTAGCTCTAGGCCATAGACCGTGGCCCGCTTGCCGTTGGCGTAGGTGATGACGTCGTCGATGGTTTTGCCCACCAGGCGAGGATCGTTCTCAAAGCGGGCGCGGTCGGCTTGCGTCTCGCCGGCCACGCCGCTGAAGATGAAGCGGTCGATGCGCTTGTAATAAACCCCGGCCGAGATGATGCCGATCGATCCGAAATAGCGCTCGACGCCAAGGTCGAAATTATAGGCATAGGCCGGCTTCAGACCAGGATTGCCGACCGTAACGTCCACTTCGCCATCGTCCTCCTCAATCTCCGTCGCGCCGGAGATGAACAAAGGCTCGGGGCGGGCGATCGAGGTGAAGATCGCGCCGCGCACCACCAGATCATCGCTGGCGCGATAGTTGACCTGCAGGCGCGGCAGCCAGCTTGTATATTTGGCTATTCCGGTCACGGGCGTGAACTGAGGGTCCTGTCCCTCCAGTTCAACGGCTTCCCAGTTATCCGAGGCGATCCGGGTGTGGTCCAGGCGCAGGCCGCCGATCGCTTCCCAGCGCCCCCAGACGCCCTTGGCCATCAGATAGCCGGCGAAGATGTCCTCGCGGCTCTGATAGCTGTCTTCGTCGCGGGGGATGGCGCCATCTTCGACATAGTCATTCTCAAAGTCGGGATGGGTGTCGACCAGATGTTGTGAATAGGTATTCCAGGCCTTCACCTGGGCGATGTCGAGCGACAGGAAGGCGGGGTAGGGCGCGCCGGTCTTGGAGACGTCGACCAGCGGACCGACACCGAAGGTCTCCAGGGTCAGCGGGCCCTGCAGATCCATGACATTGGCCTCCACCAGCTTTCGCTCTGAGCGCTCGGCCTTGGCGCCAAACTTCACCGACCGCAGCCAGCTGGAGCTTGGCTCATAGGTCACGTCGATGTGGGCGGCCACGCGGGTGTTCTTCTGATCATCGATGTCGATGTCGTTGTAGCCGAGTACATATTGCGAGGGATCGGCCAAGCGCGCCTTGTCAGCGGCCGTCAGATTGGGTTGGGGGAACTTGCCCGAGAAGTCATAGCCAAACAGGTTGCTGTCCAGATCGACCTTGAAGGCGACTTCATTGTCGAAGGGCTCGTTGCGGACGCCGGCCGAATAGCCAAGCCCATAGTCGAGGGTGAAGGCGACGGCGCGGGTTCGGCCGGTCAGAACGTAGGACTGCTGGGTCAGTTCGGTTTCTTCGTACTGGTCGAAGATCTGCGCATTGCCCGCCTCGGTGAGGATCAGCTTGCCGTCGTCGTCATAGTCTTCCGTACCGCCCTCAAAATAGATTTCGCGGCTGAGCTCCTGATCGTAGAGGCGGTTGTAGCTGCCCTTGAAAGTCAGCTCTGTGTTCTCGGAGATGGCCCAGTTCAAGGCGACATTGGCCGAGATGTTTTCGCGCTTGTCTTCATATTGCGCGACGTGGAATTGCAGGGGGGTGACGCCCAGGCTGGGATCATCCTCGATAAAGCTCAGATAGTCTTCGTCATTGTAAAAGACGTAGCCCTTGGTGTTTCGCTTTGAGTACCCGCCCGACACCAGGACCCCGAACTGATCGTGGTCGCCGAACCGCCGCGCCGCCGTGCCCTGAAACATCGGGCTGGTCTTGCCGGCAAGGTCGTGATGGAAGCCGCTGATTGTCAGATCCAGCACCGGCTTGGCGAAATCGAAAGCCGTGGCCGTCTCCAGTACGACCGCGCCGCCGATGCCATCGGCGTCCTGGTCGGGCAGCAGGGTCTTGTGCACGGTGATCGAGGACAGGGCGGCGGTCTGGATCATGTCCAGCGGCACCCGACGACTGGCCTTCTCCGGCTGGGCGGCGTTCATGCCGTTGATCTGGGTGTTGTTGAGGCCGCTGTCCAAGCCGCGGATCGAGACATAGCGGCCCTCGCCGGCGACCACTTCGCGCTGCACCGAAACACCGGGCATGCGGCGCAAGGCTTCTGCGGCGTTGAGATCAGGGAAGCGGCCAGCCTGGTCAGCGGCCACGATATTGCTGAGATTGTCGGCGTTGCGCTGGCGGCTGAGCGCGCGGGCCTGGGCGGCGCGCTGGCCTGTGACGACCAGCTCGGAAATTTGAGCTGCGCCCATCACGGAAACGCGCAGCGGGTTTTCCCCTGGCGCAATCTCGATGGTCTCATTGTGGTCTGGCAAGCCGAGATACTGAAAGGTCAGGGTATGGGCGCCGGAAGGCAGGGCGCCGAAGCGGTAGCGACCCTCGGAGTCGGTGACGGCGGTCTGGCCTGTCTCATCGATGCGCACCAGCACGCCAGACAGCGGGGCCTGGCCGTCGATCTGACGCACCGATCCAGAAATCTGGCCAATACCCTGCCGCTTTGCCGCCACCAGGCCGATCGTGCGGCCATTGTCGCTGTCGATGACAAGCGGCGCGCCCGCCAAGAGCAGGTTCAAAGCCTTGCGGGTCGTATATCGGCCTTGCAGCGACTTGCTGGTTCGACCTTCGATCGCGTCATAGGGAAACAGGATCTGCACGCCAGCCTGACGCGAGAAGGCGTTGAGCGCCGAAGCCAGGCCTTGGGCGGGAATATCGAAGGTGTTTTCAGCCGCCGCAATCTCGGTGGCTTGGGCCCAGGCGGCGGGCGCTGAGAAGGCGCAGGTGGTCGCAAGCAGCGCCGCCATCAGGCGGGCGCTCGAAGAACGCTTGAAGGGCATTGGGTCGCTCCGGTCAGCCGCTCAACCCCCGAATGGGCAGGCTGCGCCATAGAGACGCTTGAGCTTTGGCCAAGCTCTATGCCGAGCGCGAAATTTATTCGGCGCGGGTCAACATGATGGTGTTGTCGCCCGCGTCGACCGCCCGCACGCCGAAGCTGGAGCGCAGAGTGTCGAGAAAATCGGTGGGGTCCGAATTGGTGAAACGCCCGCCCAGACGCAGCTTGCTAAGCTCGGGATCGGCTATCACCAGCTTCTGGGTCAGATAGCGATTATAGTCTTCCACGACCGCCCCCAAGGGCGCGCCCTGGAAGACAATCTCGCCGCGCCGCCAGGCCGAGACCGCGTCGAGCGACTCTGTCGAGGCCTTCTGTATAAAGGTATCGGATGCTGTCGCCACCACGCTCTGACCGCGCTCGAAACGGGCGGCCGGCCCATGGCCTGTCTGGGATGGTCGAAGCGCTCCGGCGCCTTGCAGCACCAGGAGGTTGAGCGAACCGCCCCTGAGCCGGGCGTTGAATTCGCCAGCGCTCAGATCGACGGTCACCTCGCCGGCCTTGAGAACACAAGGCGCATGTGAGGCCGCGTCAACCGTCACGACCGCTTCGCCACGATCGAGCCAAATGCACGGCGCGCCCTGGCTTTGGCGCCAGGACACCTTGCTATCGGTGTTCAGATCGATGACGACGCCATCGCCGACGGTCACCCTCCGCCGCTCGCCAGGACGGGTGCTTGCCGTCGATTTTGCGAAGGTCTTGGACGCGAAGGCGCCGGCGCCAATGACGCTCGCGCCGCCGATCAGGCTCGCGGCGCGCAGGAAGGCGCGACGAGACGGCGGCGGCGACATGGCGCTTTTGGGAATGTCCAGGGATGTCCTGGTCTGGCCCAGCCTCATCCACAGTCGCGAGGCCTTGGCGAAGGCCGCCGCATGGGCCGGATCGGCCTCGCGCCAGCGCTCGAAGGCCTCCACATCTGCCGAACCAGAGTCGAGTTGCGCCAGCCAGAGACTAGCCTGGTCCCTTATCGCCCCGTGGTCGCCTTGGTCCTGCGGCTCCATCCGGTCTCACGTTCTCCAGCGGCGGGATCCTCCGCCATTTCCGCCGCGTCCAGCATTTGCGCCAACAGGCTCAAGCCCTTGGCGAGATGCTTCTCCATAGTAGAGACGCTTATGCCCAGCCGCGCCGCTACGGCCTTGGGCGACATCCCGTCGAAGCGTCGCATTATCACGACCCGGCGGGCCTGTGGTGGAAGCTTTTGGATCGCAGCGATCAGGCGGCGCAATTCGTCCCGATCTGACAGTTGGTCGAGAGCGTCGACCGCCAGATCGGCGTGTTGCAGGTCTTCAACAGCCGCAACGTTATCTATGGAGACGATACGCGCGCGACGAAGTCTCTGAATGCCAAGATTACGCACGACCTGAAGCACGTAGGCGCGTGGATTGGCCGCCTGCCGCGCGCCAGGATGCGAGAACACGCGGGCATAGGCGTCCTGCACGAGATCTGCGGCTTCGTCGAAATCGCCGGTCAGTCGGCGCGCCAACTTCAGATACTGCCGCTCGTAGGGCAGGATTTGGTCGATGAACCAATGATCGAACTCGCGGAGCCATATCATTTGGTCGGACCCGGGTGGAAGGCGGCTAGCTGGAGCCTTCCTTAGAAGATCCCGAAGACAGTATGACGACATGTCTCGTCTGCGGAGCCGCGTCATGGGCGCGGACGTCCGCCCCAGCCTCGTTCTCCCGCAGCATCCCGACGATCTGCGCCTCACTGAACTTCGACTTGTTGGCTTCGCCGGCCTTCGGCTCATGGTCGCTCCTCGCTCCGTGGCCCATGCCGCAAAACGAGAAAATTCTAGCTCAAACTGGTCCAGTTTTTCAGGAGCAGGTCAAACCACCACAACGCCCTGGAAGGGAACCTGTCTAGACCCAGGAGCCACGATCTGGCGTGAACCCGCAGGCCCCATCGCAACACGAGGCCTTCGCTTGAGCCAGATAGGCGGGTTCGTGCCACCAATAGTCCGCGCTGGCCTCGCAAACGAAACGCCGCTGCTGGCTCAGGGACGCGTGCATGGCGTGAGGCGTGAAGGGCGCGATCAGGTCGGCGATTGTATAGATCTGACCGTGCTTGATCACCGTCTGGACCTTCGCGGCGTCCTCGATCCTGGCCAGGGGATCACCGTCTACGACAATCAGGTCGGCATAGGCGCCAGGCGCGACCACACCCAGCGGCTCGTCGAGATAGTCGGCCGAGGCGCTGGTGGCGGTGACAAGGGCCTCAAACGGCGACATGCCAAAGCGCACCATGGCCCGCAGGTTCATGTGCAGGCTGACGGCGTTGAAGTCGATCGGCGAGTCGGTGCCGGTGACGATACGGCCGCCGGCGCGGACGGTGCGCGCCACTTCGGCGATATTGCGCTCCAGCGAGGCCAGAATGGTCGTGCGGTCGGCCGCCGCCATCAGCTTGGCGCGCTCCAGAAGGCGGGCATATTCCCACGGCGGATAGAGGGCGCGGACGCGCTCATCGTCGACCAGCGAGCGATCATCGCCAAACAGGGCCGTAGAGGTGAACAGGGTCGGGGTGCGGGCGGCCTTGCTGGCCAAGAAGGCCGCATTGACGTCCTGATAGATGTTTCCCAGCGCGCTGACGGTTCGCGAATAGCCGGTGCGGCTGGTCGCCCCCAGATGCTCCATACCGTCCATGCCCAGGGCCAGGGCCGGATAGTGATAGTGCGACGTCAGGGGCAGGCCCTTGGCGTGCGCCCAGTCGACAACCTCCTTCTGGCGCTCACCCGACAGGCGGACATAGGTCTTGATCAGGTCGTAGGACAGGGCCTCGGCCCGCTTCATCTCCAGCGCCATCTGACCCGGCTCGGTCACCGGCCGCATGAAGTTGTAGAAGATCCGCGAGCCGTCGATGGCCTCGCCGGTGGCGTAGTAGCGCGGGCCGACGCGAGCCCCGGCCTCGATCGCTTCCTGGTCCTCGACCGTGTGATAGGCCGGTCCGCCGGGCGAGCGGGTGGTGGTCACCCCCAGCGACAGCCACAGCCGACCCTCGCGGTCGCCATAGCCATAGCCCTGCATCTGACGGTGGGTGTGCATATCGATCAGGCCGGGCATCATCGTGAAGGCCCCTGCGTCGACCACCTGAACGCCGTCAGGGACGGTCGCGCCGCGCGACGAAACCGAGACGATCTTGCCGCCCTCGATCAGCACGTCGACGTTGTGGCGCAACTCGGGCGAGCGGCCGTCCCACAGCTTGCCGGCCTGGACCAGGATACGGTCCTTGGGCTTGAGGCTGGTCCAGGTCAGGCCGTGCGGCACAACGCGCGGCGCGCCGCCGGCGGCCGGGATCAGCTTCAGCTGACCGGCCGAGATGTAGAGCAGCAGCTTGCCGTCGCCGCCGTAGCTGACGGCGTCCGTGACCTCGTCATTGAGCGGCCTGGGCGGTCCGGTGAATTTGCCGGCAGCGTCGACGGGCGCGACGTGAAGACGGCTGGCGAAGACGAAGGCGAGGTTGGCGCCGTCCGGCGACCAGACGGGGCCGTCGTCGCCGCGCGTGCCCAGCGAGCGATGCGGCAGGACCGGCGCATAGGTCCCCTTGCCGGTCTCGACATCGACCGTGAGGATCTCGCTGAGGCCCTCACGGAAGCGAGCGGAATAGGGCTTGAAGGCGGCATAGGCGATGGTCTTGTCGCCGGGGCCCCAGGTCGGCTTGCCGGGCTCCCACAGGTCGGCATAGAGGCGGCGCGTCTCGCCGGTCATGGCGTCGGCGATGAACAGGCCGCCGTTCTGGCTGAGGAAGGCGAGGCTCTTGCCGTCGCGCGACCAGGCGCTGGACACCGCCGCGCCGTCGAAATGGGTCAGCTGGCGGGCCTCACCGCTGGCCATGTCGCGCAGCCAGATATCGAGACTGCCCCCCTTGTCGGTGGAATAGGCCAGGGTCTTGCCGTCAGGCGACCAGGCCGGATCAACCTTGCTGAACGGGTCCCTGGTGAGGGGTGCGGCCTTGCCGCCGATCGGCAGCAGATAGAGGTCGTTGAGAGCCCGGAACACGATCCGGGTTCCGTCCGGCGACAGGGCCGGACTGCCGATACCGACCACCGGCCGGGATTTGGCCGACAGGAAGTCGCGGCTCTTCTTGTCGTAGCGCGGACGGATCACCGGCACGGTGACCGAGAAGGCGATGGTCTGGGCCGGTCCGCCCGGCTTGCGGCGACGGATCTTGCCATCGGCGGCGTACACGAACTCGCCCGTGGGCAGCCACGAGACGCGGAACGGGAAGACATCCTCATCCCTGACGATCACGCCGGAAGCCGCGCTGCGTAGCTCGGCCCGTCCTCCCTCTATGGCGGTGTAGATCACGTCCGAGCCGTCTGGCGTGAACGCGGGACTGGCGACCGAGGCGGCGTTGAAGCGGTCGCCTGAAGGCTTGACGTTCGCCACGGTGCGCCGCGCGCCGGCGGCGTCCTGGACGTCGATGCGAACCTTGTCGACGGTGAAGGCGATGGCCTTGCCGTCGGGCGACCATGACGGCTCGAACTCGTCCGTGGTTCCGTTGCTGAACAGCGTGACCGCGCCGGTCGCCAGGTCAAGGATCTGGATGCTGTAGCGGCCGCCGTCGCGGTCGGATGCGAAGGCGATTCTGCGGCCGTCGGGGCTGTAGCGGGGCTCGCGGCAGTCGAAGGCGCCCTTGGTCAGCTGCTTCAGATTGGCGCCATCCGCGTCAATCGACCAGATGTGGAAATTGCCGTCGCGATAGGACTGGAAGACCAGGGTCTTGCCGTCCGGCGACCAGTCGGGCTGGGCGATCTCGAAGATGTCGTCGGTCAGGCGTCTGACCGGCCCTCCGGCGAGGGGCTGCAGCCACAGCATGGCGTAGACGTCGAAGGCCACCGTCGAGCCGTCGGGCGAGACGACGGCGCAGATATTGGTGCCCTCGACGGCGGTGGCGAACCGGGTGTCGTCGCTGACCGCCGTTGCAGCGGCGGCCTCCAGGGGAGGGAGAAGGGCGACGGCACCCGTGACGGCGATCGCCCCGCCGCCGAGGGAAAACAACCGACGACGGCTTACGCCGTTCGAGGGATCCTGCGTCATGCGTCTACTCGCCAAAAAGGCCGGCCCGGGCCACAGGCCCGGACCAGCGAACCAAGGTTAGAACGTTGCGGCGACCCGGGCGTAATAGAACCCGCCGCTGATCCCATAGGGGGAGTACTGATTGTAGTAGACGAAGGCGGGCGTGCCGCGGTTGGCGGCCCTGACGCTGTCGGGATAGGCGTCGAACAGATTGTTGGCCCCAACGCTGACGGTGATCTGCTCAGTGGCCGCGTAGCTCATGTCGATATCGGCGATGAGTTTCGGGCTGACCGTTTCGTCATTGGCCGCCAGCGTGCTGCGTTGGATCACCTTGCCGTAGCGGGTCAGACGCAGGTTGGTGTTGAACTTGCCCAAGGTCCAGTCCGCGCCGGCGATATACTTGTCCTTGGGGGTGCCGACCGTCAGGTCGCCCACTTTCACCCGGTTGATATAGACGATGCCGGTCGCCGCCAGGGCCGCAGGCGGCGAGACGATACGGTCGAACTTGCTCTTGTTGAAATTCGCCGAGACCGTCCAGCGCACCGCGCCGAAGTCGCCAAAGTCGGTCCGGTAGTCGGCCACCAGATCCACGCCGCGCGTCGTCGTGTCAGCGAAGTTGCCGTAGTAGAACGCCGCCTGCTGCGGGTTGAGGCCCTGGCTGGCGAGGGCGGCGCTGACCGCCGCGCTGGGACCCAGCGTTCCGCTTTGCAGGATGCGGTTCTTGATCTTGATTTCATAGACGTCGAGCGTGACGTTCATGCGCGGCAACGGCTGGGCGACGATGCCCATCGAATAGTTGGTCGACTTCTCCGCCTCCAGCGGCTTGGCCCCCAGCGCGATGGCCGCAGGGTTGTCTGGCGGCAGCAACTGCACCGGATACAGCTGGGTGGTGGTGGCTGGCGGCACGATGACCCCGATGGTGCTGGACGAGGCGTAGTGCTGTTGCTGCAGCGACGGCGCGCGGAAGCCGGTGCTGGCCGTCCCGCGAACCGCCAGGCCGGGGATGATGGCGTAGCGGCTGGAGAGCTTGAAGGTCTTGGCGTCGCCGAAATCCGAATACCGTTCGAAGCGGCCCGCCAGAGCCATTTCCCACTTGTCAGTCAGCTTCTGTTCGACATTGGCATAGAGGCTGGTGTTGTTGCGCGAGAAGACACCGGCCGAGAACGGCGGGAAACCGGTCACGCCCTGCGAACCGCCCGCGAACACGACGCCGGCCTGAGGGCTGCCGGCCGGCGCGACATAGCCGCCATTGATGTAGGAGGCCGGCTCGCCGGCTTCGATCTGGAACTGGTCGTCGCGATATTCAGCGCCCAGAGCCAGGAAGGTCGGGTGTTCGAACAGCCCGGTGTCCAGCTCCCGGGTCAGGTCAAGGTTGGTCGTCCACTCCTGGAACTTCAAGGCGCCGATATAGAAACGGGTCGGGCTGTCGGGGCCCATCGAGGCGTTCAGCGCATTCTCATAGTAGCCGACATCGTTGCGGCTGAAGGTGGAGCTGAGATCCCAGTCAAAACCGAGCACATCCGCGCCCTTGGCGCCCACCGCCACCTGGAAGTCGCGATCCTTCAGGAACAGGCGCGGGGTGTAGCCGTCCGGCGTTACGGCGGTGATATTGTTCGAGGAGTTCGGATTGCGGAAGGTCAGCCAAGCTGCGGTGTTGCGGCTGGCGAAGGTGCCGAACGAGTAGAGCTTGATGTCGTCGGTGATCTGCGAGCCGGCGCTGTAGCCGACCGAGAACAGCTGCACGCCCGGCGAGCCGGGGTGGCTGGTATGACGGTCGGCCGTGGCCTCGCGCGGGTCGGGGGTCGAGCCGGCCGTACCTACCTTGACCGGTTGGCCCTGTGCGTTGAGCGGGAAGTACATCACCGTGGTATTGGGCGTGATAGCGCCGCGATCCGTCGGATCGGCAATGCGGACATCGCCAGTCAGGTTCAGATAGCCGTTCTCACCCAGCTTCAGGCCGAAATTGCCGGAGATCTGGCCCGTCTCGCCGTCGCCCTCTCCGGTCTTACCGTAGAGGACGGACATTGAACCGCCCTCGGCGTCGTCCTTGAGGATGATGTTGATGACCCCGGCCAGGGCGTCGGAACCATACTGGGCCGAGGCGCCGTCGCGCAGCACCTCGATGCGTTCGATCGAGGCGGCGGGGATCAGGTCGAGGTCGGGCGGCGACTGACCGTTTTGGGTCGTGCCGTTGACGAACAGGATGGCCGTGTTGTGTCGGCGCTTACCGTTGACCAGAACCAGGGTCTGGTCGGCGCTGAGGCCGCGCAGGGATACGGTCTTGACCGCGAAGCTGGCGCCGGCGCCGCTGCTGGACGTATTGGCGGATGGCACAAGGGTCGAGATCAGGTCGCGGGTCGACTGCTTGCCGCTCTTGGCCAGTTCGGCGGCCGACAGCACATCGATCGGCGCCATGCTCTGGGTCACCGTGCGCGAGGTCGAGCGCGTGCCGGTGACGATCAATTCCTCGATCACGCTGGGCGTCTCGGGCTCGACCGGATCGGCCACGACGGCCGCCGGAGCCACGTCGCCGCCGCCGGCCGACCAACGGGCCTTGACCAAGCCGGCGCGGGGCGGCGCCAGGATGATGGTCTTGCCGTCATTGGAAACCACCACCAGCCCCGTGCCCGCCAGTAATCGGTCCAGCGCCACGGGCACCGGCAGATCGCCGCGCACCGGCGCGGTGCGCCGTCCCTGCGCCGCCTCGGCCTGGATCAGAATCTGAACGCCGGCCTGGCGAGCGAACTGGGGAATGCCCGTCGCGGCCGGCTGGGAGTCGATCTTGAATGGCACAGCCTGGGCCAGGGCGGCCCCGGCGCTCAGCGCCCACATCGCCGACGCGGCGCACAGCAGGTTTCGGCTCGCGGCCCGTTTCCATTCGTTCATCGACAATCCCCCATCGATACGAAGTCCGCCAAGCGCGGCCTTCTGACAGGACGAGGGACGCCAGGGATATTTCCGGCGTCGGATCGGGCGAATGATCCGCCCCCGGTCGAACACGCTCGATTTCGCGCCATTCGCGAACGCCGGCGCCCATTTCGGATGCGCGAAGGTTGTCGCCGTCGACGCGGACGACGTCGCCGGGGGGTTACGACAGGGGCGCGCGGCTCAATCGGATGACCTTGTCATCCTCGCTGACCTTGGCGCCGATCGTCGCCGCCACGGCCGCGGCGAAGCTTTCCGGCTCGTTGGTGCGGAACAGACCCACAAAGCGCTCGCGCGCCAGGTCGGGGTCCTCGATGATGATTTGGCGGCTATTGTAGCGATTGAACTGCCGGGCGGCGTCGCCCAGGCTGTCGCCGTCCAGGGCGATCTCGCCGTTGCGCCAGGCCAGGCTGCGTTCGATCAGCGACGGGCTCTCGGCCACGACAGGCGCGCTGAAGCCGGCCAGTTGCACGCGGTTTCCGGCTCCCAGACGCTGACGCGGACCAGCCTGCCCCTCGATCCAGGTTTCGACCACGCCCTCGGTGACCATCACCTCGACGCCGTCGCCACCGCGTCGCACCGAGAAGGCGGTGCCCACGGCGCGCACCCGCACCCGGCCGGCCGAGACGACAAAGGGGCGCTGGGCGTCCTTGGCGACCTGGAACCACGCCTCGCCCCGATGCAGCGCAATCTGCCGCGACTTGGGCTTGAGGGTTACGTCAAGCGCGGTAGTCGTGTTGATCGCCACCAGGGAGCCGTCAGCAAGGGGAACGCGACGGATCTCGCCCAGTTGGGTGTCGAGACGCTGATGGCGTGTGGTCAGGAAAACCGCGCCGCCGGCCACCGCTGCCGCCATGGCGCCGCCGGCGCCCGCCAGCAGGGTTCGGCGGTTTGGACGCCGGGCTTGGCCGGCGGACGGATCGGAGCCGGCCAGAGCCCGTCCGCGGTCCAGAAAACTGATGGCGGCCTGGGCCCGCAGGAACGCGCCCGCGCGGCGCGGGTCGCCAGCCAGCCAGGCCTGGAGCTCGACGTCATGATCCGCATCCAGTTCGCGACCATCGACGCGCGCAGCCCAGTCGGCCGCCTCGTCATCGATCTCTTTTGCGGATGGAGTGGAGGTCATGACCTTTATCGGCTGGCGCTTTATCGTTGTTGGAGGCTTCCGTTAAGGCTCGCAGAATTAAACGCAAGCCCCGCATTGACTGTGTCTCGACGACATTCTCGGTCACCCCGAGCCGCGCGGCCACGTCGCGCTGCGACAGGCCATGGATCCGACGCAGGGTGAAGATCTGTCGACAACGCTCGGGCAACCCTTCGATCAGATGCTGCACCCGCTGCAGTTCGCGCCGCCCCGCGACGATGCGTTCGGGAGAGGGTTCTTCATCTACGACGTTCAGCGCGTCGATTTCCGTGACGCAATCGATACGAACAATGCGGGCGCGACGTATTTTCTCGATGGCGATGTTGCGCGCCGTCCGGAAAAAATAGGCGCGACCATTAAGGATGTGGCTGACCCTGTCCAGCGCCGCCAGCCGGCAATAGGTCTCCTGGATGATATCGTCGATGTCGGCGGGATAGCTGCCCGACCCGCGCAACCAGGCTCGAACATCCGCCTCGTGAGGCAAGATCTGACCCCCGACAAAAGCGACGATTTCAGCGCGACTCTGTTTCACTTCGGTCTCGTGAAGACACACCAACACCGGGCAGGCTTCAGCGACGCTGGTTTGCAAAGCAACAGCGCGAGACCGTGATTCTCCGTTTGACGTCGCGGCGCCCTGTAGCGGTCAGATCGCGCGGCCGCTCCGCCAGGTCCTAGGCGCCCGCGGCGCGAGGGGTTGGTCTGCCAGTATGCGTGTACTCCCCATCTCAGGGCGTGCATCACGGTACTCATATGACCGCCTCAGGCCGCCAACTTCGGCATTCAGAAACGCTAGAGTGCGCTTTGAGCCAACGTCCTGCGGCATTTCCTCCGCGTGTGACGGGGCCGCTACGATCCGCTTACGGCAGGCGTTCTCCCCCAAACTGGCTCAAACCGGTCCGGTCTTTCAGGAGTAGGTCAGATTGGGTGGGAAACCCAGACCTGATCCATTCGGAGCGCACAGGCGGCTGTCATTTGATCGGTTTATTTTGACGGAAGCACAGACGCCGTGCATCGCTTCAAGAAAGGCCCTGAGCCAGGCGAGGAAACCGATTGCAGGATGTGCGGGCGCGTGTCGTGACGTGGCTGGGGCGGGAGGTCTTGCCCCATGAGGCCGATGTGCGCGCGTGGCTAAGGCGGTCCCTGGCCGCTGGAGGCGACGCAGATGACATCATCCAGGAGGCCTATTGCCGCCTGGCGAGCTTGGCCTCGATCGATCACATCGAAAGCCCGCGCGCCTATTTCTTCCAGACTGCGCGCAGCATAGCGCTCGAGCAACTTCGAAGAGCGCGGGTCGTGCGGATCGATACGGTGACGGAAATCGACGCGCTGAACGTCGAACTGGACGAGCCGTCGCCGGAGCGGATCGCCGGTGGTCGGCGTGAATTGGCTCGGGTTCAGCGGCTGATCGCCGCCTTGCCCGAGCGATGCCGGCGCATCTTTGAGATGCGCAAGATTGAGGGTTTGTCACAGCGCGAGATTGCCCGCCGGATGGGGGTCACCGAGCATGTGGTCGAGAATGAATCCGTAAGGGGGTTGCGGGCAATCCTCGCCGCCCTCGCGGAAACTGAAGGCAATGATGGCGTGGCCGCGAGGAGACCTGGGCAGCATGATCGATCGCGAAAGCGCCGCTGATATCGAGGCGCAGGCCGCCCGATGGGTGGTCCGCGCCGATCTGGGCGACCTGTCTGAGCATGATCGCGACGCCTTGGCTGTCTGGCTGGCCGCTGACCCGCGTCGGCGGGGCGCTTTCGCGCGCGCCGAGGCCGCCTGGAGCCTGATGGATCGGGCCCGGGCGCTTGGGACCGCGCCGGCGGGGGCTCCACCCCGACTTCGCGTCGGCCGCAGAGGTCTGCTGGCGGGATTTGGCGCGGCGGCGGCGGCCTGTGCGGCGGTGATCGTCGGCCCGCGCCTGTTGTCGGCCCGCTATGGCACGGCCCTGGGCGAGATCCGCCGGGTGCCGCTGGCCGATGGTTCAATGGCGGCGATCAACACCAACACCGCGTTGGAAGTCGCCATGTCGCCACGCCTGCGCCAGGTGAAGCTCGACAAGGGGGAGGCCTGGTTCGAGGTCGCCAAGGACGCGCAGCGTCCTTTTGTGGTCGAGAGCGGGCCGGTGCGGGTGAGGGCGGTCGGCACAGCCTTCTCCGTGCGCCGCCGTGATGGCGGTTGCGAAGTTCTGGTCACCGAGGGCGTTGTCGAGGTGTGGAGCGAGGCGACTGGCGAGCCGCCGCGTCGGGTATCGGCCGGGGAGCGAACCTTCGCCAGCGACGCGGCTGGCGCGACGGCGCCCGCGCTCGCGGCCCTGGAGATCAATCGCCACCTGGCCTGGCGGGATGGCCAGATTGTCCTGGACGGCGACGCCTTCAGCGAGGCCGCCGCCGAGTTCAATCGCTATAACAGCCGCAAGATCGTCATCGTCGGCCAAGCCTTGGCCGACGAGAAGCTGGTCGGCTGGTTTCGTACCAACGATCCAGAAAGTTTCGCTCGCGCCGCCGCCGCCAGCTTCGGCGGGCAGGTTACCGTGCGTGGTGACACCATACTGGTGCAGGGCGTCGAATAAAGTTTGTTGTCCTCTGACGGAAACCGGTTTCCTCCGCATCGCTATCAACAGGCGCTCCAAGAAGCGTCAGGCGAAACAAACACGGGAGGGCGTCGTATGGGTTATTCACGATACTACTATGGCAAGATGGGCTTGATGGCGGCGGCGGGCGTTTCGGCCCTGCTGGTCAGCGCTCAAGCTCAGGCCCAGACTCGCAAGTTCGATATCGCGGCCCAATCGGCCGCCACGGGCATTCCTCAATTTGGCAAGCAGGCCGACCTGCAGATCCTGGCGCCCCAGGACGCTCTGCGGGGCCAGCGCGTCAATAGCGTCCGCGGCGCCTATACGGTATCTGACGGCCTTGCCCAGCTGCTGCGAGGAGCCGACCTGACCGTGGTCTCCAATGACGGCCGCACGGCGGTCGTCGGCCAGCGCGCTTCGATCCAGTTGGCCTCGACAGCGCCGGTCGCTCTGGTCCAGGCGATTCCGTCTGTTGCCCAAGAGCCGGACGTCGCCGCCGAGGTCGAGGAGGTGGTGGTCACCGGTTTTCGCGCCAGCCTGGGCAGCGCCATCAACGTCAAGAAGCGCGCCAATGGCGTGATCGACGTCATCAAGGCCGAGGATATTGCCGACTTCCCGGACGCCAATCTCGCCGAATCCATCCAGCGCGTGCCGGGCGTCTCAATCGCCCGTGACGCTGGCGAGGGGCGGCAGATCACCGTACGGGGTCTGGGCCCGCAGTTCACCCGGGTGCGCATCAACGGCGTCGAAGGGCAGAGCACCGCCAGCGGCACCGACAGCTCGGGCGGCGCCAACCGCAACCGCGCCTTCGACTTCAACGTGTTCGCCTCGGAGCTGTTCAACAGCATCACGGTGCGCAAGACCGCCTCGGCTCAGACCGAGGAAGGCTCACTGGGCGCCACTGTCGACCTGCAGACGGGCCGGCCGTTCGACTACAAGGGCTCGACCCTCGTGATCTCGGCCCAGCAGGGCTATAATGACCTCTCCAAATCCTGGGACCCGCGGTTTGCTGCCCTGGCGTCCACGACCTGGGCCGATGGCAAGATCGGCGCCCTGGTCTCGCTGGCCTACACCAAACGCGAGTTGCTGGAGGAAGGGCACGGCTCGGGGGGCTGGCTGAACGGCACAGAGGCTGGCGGCTATAGCCCGGCCTCGACCTTCACCGACGCAAAGCTTGCCAGCACCTTCTCACCGCGCTTCCCTCGCTATGGTCGCCTGACCCATGAGCAGGAGCGGCTGGGCTTGACAACTTCGCTGCAGTTTCGGCCCGACGAGAACACCCTGTTCAGCGCCGACATCCTCTATTCGGACTTCAAGGCCAACCGCACCGAGAACTGGCTGGAGGCCCTGTCTTTCGCGCGAAACGCCTCGCAGGGCGGGCGACCCGAAATCATCGTCCGCGACGGCGTGATCAACGCCAAGGGCGATATGGTCTATGGCCTGTTTGACGATGTCGATGTCGAGAGCGAGACCCGCTACGATGTGCTGGAGACCGAATACAGCCAGGCTACCTTCACCGGCGAGCATCGCTTCGGCGACAAGCTGAAGGTCACCGGCCTGGTCGGCTTCTCAAAATCCGATTTCAAGAACCCGATCCAGACGACCGTGATCATCAATCGCGAGAACGCCGACGGCTTCTCGTATGATTATCGGGACAACGCCAACCTGCCGGCGATGAACTTCGGCTTCGATGTCACAGACCCGTTGGCCTACAATTTCGGTGCGGCGCGATCGGAGATCCGCCTTCGACCCCAGGGCGTGACCAACACGATCCGCACCGCCCAGCTCGACGGCGACTATGAGTTGACGAACAGCCTGCGTCTGAAGGCCGGCGTCAATTTCAAAACCTACAAGTTCAGGTCCTGGGCCCAGGCGCGGGTCAATGAGTCGGTTGTGCCGACTCTGCCCGCGGGCGTCACCCTGGCCAGCCTGACGACGATGATCACCGGCTTTGGCAAGAACCTGGGCGGCGGCGGCTATCCCACCACCTGGGCTGCGCCGGACCTCAACGCCTTCGCCAAGCTGTTCGACATCTATAGTGGCAAGGGCCTGTTCGAACTGAGCGGGGCCAGCAATTCCAATGCGCGCGGCAACATCCGCAGCGTCGAGGAAAAGGATACCGCCGCCTACGTCCAGCTCGATTTTGACACCGAGCGCTTCGTGGTGCCCATTCGGGGCGACTTGGGCGTGCGCTATGTGAAGACCGAGCAGAGCTCGACGGGCTATCAGTTGGTGGCGGGGGCGGCCCAGCAGGCCACGGTTGATCGTGAGTATGACGACGTCCTGCCCGCCCTGAACCTGACGGCCGAGGTCACGCCAGACTTCCTGCTGCGCTTCGGGGCCGCCAAGGTCATGACGCGTCCCAACCTGGGCAGCCTGACCCCTGGCGGCAGCCTGTCTACCGTGGGCGTGTTCAGCGTCAGTTCGGGTAATCCAAACCTGGATCCGATCCGGGCCACCACCTACGACCTGTCGGCCGAATGGTACTTCGCCAAAGACGCCCTGCTGTCGGTGGGTCTGTTCTACAAGGACATCGAAAGCTACATCCAGAACTCGAGGACCTCGCAACCCTTTAGCGCTTCGGGTTTGCCGGTCAGCTTGCTCGATGGCTTGGGCGTGTCGCCCAACGACACCTTCCTGTTCAGCCGCCCCGTCAACACCAAGGGCGGACCGCTCAAGGGGATCGAGGTCAGCTATCAGCAGCCCTTCAGTTTCCTTCCCGGGCTCTTGCGCAACACCGGCGCGATCCTCAACGCCACGATCGTCAAGTCCAAGATCGACTATATCTCGTCGCGCTCGGCCACGGGGTACGTGCAGAACGATCTGGTGGGCCTTTCGAAGAACGCCTTCAACGCCACGCTTTACTATGAGGACGACAAGTTCAGCGCCCGCGTCTCCGCCGCCTATCGCGACAAGTATCTGACCGCCGTGCCCAGCGGCACCAGCACCAACGACATCGACGGGGTGCGCGACACCTATACGGTGGACGCCTCGGCGTCTTACGCGATCAACAGCCGTCTCAAGCTGACCTTCGAAGGCCTGAACCTGACGGATACCTTCAACGAACAGTACACCGACAGCCAGCGCGACAGCGTCTATGTCTATTCGCACACGGGTCGGCAGTACAATTTCGGACTGCGGTATTCGTTCTAAGTTTTCCTCCTCCCGAGGAATATGGGCGTCGGCCGTCTTCCCGGCCGGCGCCCGCCTTTTTTGTCTTTGAGGCTTCGATGCGGATGGCTCCTCTGACACGACGTGGGCTCCTGGCCGGAGCAACCCTGCTGGCGACGCCGGGACTGGCTTTGGCTACGCCTTCTTATGACGCCGTGCTGAAACGGCCGGAGGACCCCCGGCGGTTTTCGGCCCCGACGTATGCCCGTCTTTCGGCGGCCGTCGCGGCGGCGCCGGCCGATGGCGACCGGCCCTTTCGCATCCTGATCACGCGCGGGCTTTGGGATGAGCAGGCGGTCATCGACAAGCCGTTCATTCATCTGGTCGGCGAGGATCGCAAGGCGTCGATCATCAGTCATCTGGCCGCTTCAGGATTGACCGCCCCAGATGGCAAGCGCTGGGGCACCTTCCGCACACCGACCCTGTTTGTCCGGGCGCCGGATTTCGCGGCGCGCGATCTGACGATCCAGAACGCCTTTGATGGCCTGGCTGAAATGACCAAGCCCGGCGGCCTTCATTCGCATGATGGGGCAGGGCCCCAGGCGGTGGCCTTGATGCTCGACAAGGGCAGCGACCGCGCCCGGCTGACCCAGGTTGATATCCTGAGCTACCAGGACACCCTGTTCCCGGACGCCGGACGCAGCCTGTTCGAACGCTGCCTCATCGCCGGGAGCTATGATTTCATTTTCGGCGCGGGCACGGCGTGGTTCGAGACCTGCGAAATTCGCTCGCGCCCGCGGCCTGTTGATCCCGTCGACGGCTATATCGTGGCTCCCAGCACGCCGATCGATCAGCCCTACGGCTTGGTCTTCGACAATTGCCGTCTGACCAGGGAACCGGGCGTCGCGCCTGGTAGCGTCTATCTGGGGCGGCCCTGGCGGCCGTCCAGCCAGTTTGATGACGGGCGTTACGGCGACCCCCGCTTCGTCGGCGCGAGCGCGTTTCTCAATTGCTGGATGGACGATCATATCGCGCCGCAGGGCTGGACGGAGATGTGGTACACCGGGCGCGACGGCAATCCCCGCACCATGCTGCAGCCCGAGGACGTGCGGTTCTCGCAGTTCGCCGTCCGAGGGCCCGGCGCGGCGCCTTTCGCGCGCGGGCGCTGGATGTCTGAAGACGAGGCTCGAGAATATCAGCCGCAAACCGTGCTTGCCGGGTGGCTATGATTTAATCTGTGGGGCGCTCACTGTGGCCGATTGGTGAAGCGCGCAGTTGACCGATCGGTAGCGAGGTTCAGACCTGTTCAACGCCTTGCTGGGTGAAGTTGCAGCGCTGGATGATCGGGTTGTCCTGGCGGTCGTGCGGCGCGAGGCGCGGCGAGCGATTTGCGCGCCTTCGAGGTTCATTTCGGGGGTGACTTGGGCGCGCCAAGGACCATGAACCGGGCCAGGGGGCGTTTGAAGAGCAGCAGGTAGGTGACATGGCCGGCCACCAGCAGCATCAGGCCGTTGCCGAGCAGTTCGTGGATTTCTCCAAGCGGGCTGTCTTCGCCGTCCTCATCACCTTCACCTTCACCTTCACCTTCATCTCCCTCGCGCTCGCCGCTTCTTTCCGTTTGGGCCACGATAGGTGCGGTTGTTTGGCTTGAGGCGGACTTGAGGGCTCGCCCGCGGTCCATCGCGATGCCCGTGCCGGTTACCCCGATCAGGCAGACAGCGATTCCGAGCAGCAGGATCCGACTGATGGCCGGATGGGTGAAGGCGTTGTCGAGCTTGAGGCCCTGGATCTGCGGGTAGAATCGCATGAGGCCCAGCTGGGGCGCGCCCGTCAGGGCCATGACAACCCGCAAGAGGATCACGGCCGCGACGCCGTAGCCAAGCCAGGCGTGAACAGCCCCCCATTCGTTGCTGAAATAGGCCGCCAGCACCAGGACGGCGAGCACGGCGTGGTAGGCCCGAAGGCGCGTCATGACCGGCATGACCAGTCCTTTCTTGGCGTTGAGTAGTGACATGGTCGCGCCAAGGGGCGCGGGCTGTCTGTGATCCTGGAGCATGTCGGGAAGGCGATGCGCCGGCGGACGGATCAGGTTCGAGCGCCGCCAGCGGCCTGCCAGTGATCAAACCCCTTTCGGGTCCGACCGTCTGGCGATCTCGCATGAGATCGCCGTCTGGAATGGCCGCCTAGGCGCCTTTAATTCGCCGCCTCACCGGACGTTCCGCGCGAAGCGGCCGCCTCGGCCTGAATCCAGCCGAGGCGCTTGGAGATTATTGACCAGCCAACTGGTCGTGCGCGGCCTTGTAGCGGGCATAGTGGTCGCCCTCGTCGGCGGCGATCTGGCGAAAGAGGGCGGCGGCTTTCAGATCGCCGGCCTTTTCCGCCTGGTCCGCGAAGCCAATGTACATGGTCTTGTTCTCATATTTTTCGCCGGCCATGGCGTCGAGCAAGTTGGCGGTGTTGGTCCCATCCAGCTTCAGGGCGTCGGCCTCACGT
Source organism: Caulobacter sp. FV2ps19 (assembly GCF_058681035.1). Lineage (NCBI taxonomy): Bacteria > Pseudomonadati > Pseudomonadota > Alphaproteobacteria > Caulobacterales > Caulobacteraceae > Caulobacter > Caulobacter sp. FV2ps19. Next base: position 2,393,647 of record NZ_CM178729.1, read on the forward strand.
GCGAAATGCTCGTTGGCTTCGACATTGGCCGAGTCTTCGAACAGCTTGGCCAGGGCCTCATTGCCGCCTTCGCGAGCGACCTCCGCGTAGCGAAGATATTTGAGGTTGGCGAAGGCCTCACCATGCATGGCGGCCTGCAGGTTCTCGCGGGTCTGGGGCGACAGAGCGTCGGCGGCGAAGGCCGGGCCGGTCGAGACGAGGGCCGTCAGCGCAGCGGCGGCCAGAAGCTTGGTCAGGGTCATGGGATGTCTCCGGGGAGCGCGGATCGCGCTGTGCGCAATCTCCGCCTGCGGCCTGACGAAAACCTGACAGGCCAGGCGATCCAAAAATCTGATGTCCGTCAGGTTTTCGTCAGTCGCTGCGGTCAGCCTGGCGATCAAGGAGCTCCAGCTCCCGATCTCAACGGAGAAAGCCCATGCGCAAATTTCTGATCTCGGCGACGATCGCCGCCGCCACCCTGTCCATCGCCGGCGCCGCTGTCGCTGGCCCCAAATGCACGACCGAGCCCAAGGCCAAGTGGCTGACCGAGGCCCAGATGAAGGTCAAGATCGCCGCGCTGGGCTACACCAAGATCAAGGTCTTCCAGGTTAGCGGCAGCTGCTACGAAATCTATGGGATGAACAAGGCCGGCAAAAAGGCCGAGGTCTATTTCAACCCGGTCTCGGGCGCGATCGTTCAGGACAACGAGGACTAGACGCCGATGTCGCCTCAAGCATCAGGCGACGCCGTTCCAGCTTCCGACGCCTTGGCGCCACCGTCCCCGGCGCGCGTCAAGGTGTGGGATCCGCTCGTGCGCCTCTTTCATTGGACACTGGCCCTGGGCTGCATCGCCAACCTGACCGTCCTGCGGGAGGTCAAGTCAGTCCACCGCTATGTGGGCTATGTCGTACTCGCCGCTGTTGTGACCCGGCTGGTCTGGGGCTTTATCGGCACGCGACATGCCCGCTTCTCCGACTTCACGCCCGGTCCGCGACGTCTGCTGGCCTATCTGGTCGCCCTGTCGCGAGGCCGTGAGCCGCGCTATGTCGGGCACAACCCGGCGGGGGCGGTGATGATGCTGGCCTTGATGGGCCTGGTCCTGACGTGCGGCGTCACGGGCTGGATGATGGGGCTGGACGCCTTCTGGGGCGAGCCATGGCTTGAAACCCTGCACGAAGGCGCGGCCAATGTGATCTTGATCATGGCGATCGTTCACGTTCTGGCGGCGCTTGTCGAAAGCTGGCGCCACCGCGAGAACCTGGTCCTGTCGATGATCAACGGTTTCAAGCGCGCGCCGAAGGGAAGCGACGTCTGCCATGCGCCTGCTGCTGATTGAGGACAATACGCGACTGGGCGAGTTGATCGTCGAAGGACTTGGGCGTGAGGGCTTCGTCATCGACTGGCGCGAGACGCTGGAAGAGGGCCTGGAGGCGCGGGGACTGGCGGCCTACGATTTGATCCTGCTGGATCTTGGCCTGCCCGACGGTGATGGCCTAGATCTCGTCCGGCGCTTGCGGCGCGACCGCGACGTCGTGCCGATCATGATCCTGACCGCGCGCGGCGGCCTGGGCGAGAAGATCGCCGGGCTCGACGTCGGCGCCGATGACTATCTGGTCAAGCCGTTCGATATCGCCGAGCTGGCGGCGCGTTGCCGGGCCCTCTTGCGACGCCCCGGCGCCTGCCTGGGCGTGGTCCTGAGCGCGGGCAATGTCGCGCTGGACACCGCCGGCCGGAGCTTGCAGGTGGCTGGCGCAGGCATAGCCATCACCCCACGGGAGCTGGCCTTGCTGGAACACCTGTTGCGCCGGGCGGGTCAGGTCGTCCCTAAGGCCAGCCTGGAAGATCAGCTCTACGCCATGGATGCGGAGGTGACGCCCAACGCCCTTGAGGTGGCCGTCTCGCGCCTGCGTAAGCGCCTCGCGAGCGCAGGCGCGGACGTTATTCTGCGAACCGCCCACGGGGTTGGCTATGTCCTGCTGGCGCCATCAAACGCGGCTTCCGCGCATGGCTGAGGCCGCGTTCGGCGCGCATCGTCGACAGAGTCTTTTTGCCCTGATCGCCCAGCGATTGACGCTGTTGGCCGTCGTCTTCGCCTTGCTCGACGTGGCGATCGTCGTGCCGATGTACGCCAATGATGAGCAGGCGCTGGCCGAGGACTTTATTGCTCAGCAGGCGCAACGCGCCGATCACCTGCTGGCCGGCGGGTTTAAATCGAACGAGGCGTCAGTCGCCTTGGCCAAGCTTGCCAAGCCCGCCGGAGTGAGCGCGTGGCGGGTTGAAGTGTTTGACGACAGGCAGCGCCTGGTGGGTAAGGTTGGTGATCTGGCTGGCGCGTCCAAGGCGCCGTCGGCGGGAATGCTGGACTGGACCCAGCGCGAAACCAGTCCTCAAGGCGCGTTAATTTTCGGGGTTCATCGCTTTGAGGGAAAAGGCGGTCGCCGCTGGATCGCGATCACCGCCAGGGCGCGTGGAAATCGGCTCTATTGGCCCGTCATCGGCCAGGAACTGGTCGAGCATGTCGCCCTGCCGCTCATTCCGCTGACGCTGCTCCTGCTGCTTTTCAACGTTCAGGTCGTCGGCCGCCTGCTCAAGCCTCTCTCGCTGGCGGCCCATCAGGTCGACGCCCTGGATCCGGGCCGGATGGACGCGCGGCTATCCGAGCCGGACGCCTCGCGCGAGGTCGTGGCCCTGGTCGGGGCGGTCAACCGGGCGCTGGATCGTCTGCAGCAAGCCATGGGCCTGCTCAAGGGCTTCACCGCCGACGCGGCCCACGAACTGCGCACCCCGCTCTCGGTTCTGAGGCTGCGGATCGAAGGGTTACCCGATAGTCCTGGCAGGGCTCGCCTGGCCCAGGAGGTGGAGTCGATGACCCGCCTGGTCAACCAGATGCTGGATATGGCTCAGGCCGACGCCCTGGAACTGACCGATGCGCAGGATATCGACCTCGCCGCTCTGGCGGCCCAGGTCGTTGGACAGATCGCGCCGCACGCCTTTGCGGCCGGCTATGATGTCCGCCTGACAAATCTTGGGGGGGCGAGGCTGCGCGGCCATCCCGACGCCTTGTCGAGGGCCCTGCGAAACCTGATCGAAAACGCAATCCATCACGCCATTCCGGAAGGCCCGATCGAGGTCACCGTCGGCCCCGGGGCGCGCCTGTCTGTCCGCGATCATGGCCCCGGTCTTGCGGGCAAAGATATCGACAGGATCTTCGACCGCTTCTGGCGCAAGTCGCGCTCCGCCGAGGGCGGGGCGGGGCTGGGCCTTGGAATTGTTCGCAGCCTCGTTGAGGCCCACGGCGGCGTCGTCACCGCCCAAAACGCCGACGGCGGCGGCGCGATCTTCACCTGTGTCTTTGCCGACACCTGAGATGTAACTTCAGCCCGCTGGCCGTTCGATATTCCCCCTTCGAAGGGGATCCTGACACGGGAGCGATGCTGCTGGCCGGGGCCGCTGGCGAGCACCGAGTCTTGCGCCGCCATCCGCCCAGGATCTGAGGGTCTGGAAGTCGGAGGAGTTCCAAGGTGCGCCTTTGGCGCTCAGCAGCGCTTTCTTAGAGCCCGGGCGAAAACCTCGCCGCTTTCGACAAAACCCGTGGCCAGACAAAATGCGCGCAGGTCGCCGGGCCCGATCGGCGGGTGAACCACAAGCTCGCCGCACCCCGCAGAGCGGGCGGCCTGGGAGGCTGCCTTGAGAAGCAGGCGCGCGACCCCGTTTCGACGCCGGTCTGGATCGACGAGGAGGGTGGAGATCCACCCCACCTTCAGGTCGGCCGTGAGAACCGAATGCCAATGCGCCGCGATGACGCCCGACGGCGGGCCCCATTCGTCGGCGATGAGCAGGACGCCGGGTTGATCCTGAATGGCCCTCAGGCGCAGGGCAAGTTTGTCCCTGGCAAGGGTTAGGCCCGCTGTTTTGAGCAGTTCGGCCAATCCGTCCACGTCGCCATTGTCGGCGGCTCGAATGGACAGGCCGTAGCGGCTCGACATGGCGATTGTGTCTCCCCGTCACGCGAGATGGCGGTTATGGCCGCTTACCCCGAAGCCATAGAACGTCTGTTTGCCTGTTGGAAGCAGACCAGGGTTCTCGACTGGCGCAACGCCTCAGACCGACATCAAGGTCGTGAACGGAGGCTTGCGTGTCAGGTGAGGCGCTTGATCAGGAAGCGCGCGCCGAGCTGCAGGCCTGGCTCATCGATGCTGTGGCTAAGGCCTGACGAAACGTGGGATGCGACGTCGAAGTCCAGGTCTTTGAGCTGGGCTTCGGCTTGATGCAGAGCTTCGACGGGCAGGACGTCGTCGCGGTCGCCGTGGACGAGTAGAATTGGTGGCTTGGTCACGACCTCGGCGGCCAGTGCGCCTGGGTCGGCCAGCATGCCGGAGAAGCCGATGACGCCGGCCAGGGCCTTGACCCGGCGCGGCCCGACATGCAGCGCCATCATCGTGCCCTGGCTGAACCCCACCAGAGCCAGGTTGTCTTCGCTGAGGCCATGGGTGGCGAGCTGGGTGTCGATATAGGCGTTCAGCGCCGGGGCCGAGACGCGGACGCCCGCCGCGCGCGCCGCAGGCGTCAGGCTGGTCAGCGGCCACCATTGTCGACCGTACGGAACGCCGTCGCAGGGCTGAGGCGCGTCGGGCGCAAGGAACAGTGTGTCGGGCAGGGCCGCTGCCCAGTAGGGCGCCAGATCGATCAGGTCCGCGCCGTTCGATCCGTAGCCGTGCAGGAAAATCACCAGGGATTTGGCCGGGCCGCCCGAGATCGGCGACGCGCTTGGACCGTCAAGCGTGGGGATCTGGGTCATGGCGGCTCCTGGCGGTAGGGTTTGGGTGCGGTGCTCCTGATAGCCGCGTGGGCGCGGCTGCGTCGCGCGCCGAGACTTCACCGGGAGCGCCAGGATCCTTTTCGACCGTTGGGCTTGGCGCGAACCCGCCGATCCCCTGTCTTTCTACACCGGGGTACGACGAGTCGATTTGGCCGTTGATATCGGCCTCGATCGGAAGGGCGCGCGACGACAGCAGGCGGACCTTCGCACTGTGTCCGAAGGTCCGTTTCCTGAAGCAATCCAAACTTCTGCTCCATTGGCGGTTGCCGGTCCTGGCCATCTTTACGCTGCCCTTATGCGTGGCTGTCTTTTCCGCATGGCGAGCTTACGCGCCGCCGTGGTCTTCAAGCCGCCTATCCGAATGGAGGCGGCGAATGGCTGACCTGATTTTTCTGGCGCTCGGCGGGGGCTATTTCTGGCTTTCGCCGCCTTCGCCATGGCGTTGAGGCGCGTCTGACCATGCTGGTGAGCGTGCTGTGGGGAGCCGGGGCGATCGTCGTCGCGGCCTATATGGTCGCGGCCCTGCTGCGACCCGACAAGTTCTGACGGATCACATTTCATGAATTGGCAAGGATGGGCGGAGATCGCCCTGACCCTGGGCCTGGCGGTCGCGATCGCCTGGCCGCTGGGGGTCTATATGTCACGGGTCTGGAACGGCGAACGCACCTGGCTGGACCCGGTGCTCAAGCCCGTTGAGGCCCTGTTCTACGCGGCTGGCGGCATCGACCCGAAGAAGAGCCAGGCCTGGCACGGCTACGCCCTGGCGCTGCTGGCCTTCAACGCCGTGGGCTTTGGGCTGGGCTATGCCGTGCTGCGTCTGCAGGGCTTGCTGCCGTTGAATCCGCAGGGGTTCGCCGGCCTCTCGCCGCACCTGGCGTTCAACGTCGCCGCCAGCTTTGTGACCAACACCAACTGGCAGAGCTATGGCGGCGAGACCACGATGTCGACGCTGAGCCAGATGATGGTTCTGACGGTCCAGAACTTCGTTTCGGCCGCCACCGGCGCGACCATCGCCGCCGCCCTGGCGCGGGCCTTCATCGCCAATCGCGGCGAGGGAGTCGGCAATTTCTGGGCCGATCTGGTGCGCACCACACTGTATGTGCTGCTGCCGCTGTCGATCGTGCTGTCGATCGTGCTGGTCGCCCTGGGCCTGCCCCAGACCCTGGTCAGCGCCGTCGACGCCACCACCGTGGAGGGCGCGCCGCAGAAGATCGCGCTGTTCGCGGTCGCCAGCCAGGAAGCCATCAAGCAACTGGGCATCAACGGCGGCGGCGTGTTCAACGCCAACTCGGCCCATCCATTCGAGAACCCGACGCCGCTGACCGACCTGATCACGGCGGTGTCGATCAACATGCTGGGCTGGGCCGCCTTCTTCGCCTTCGGCCGTTCGGCCCTGGCCCGCAAGGATGTCCGCGCCCTGGTGGTCTCGGCCATGATCCTGCTGTCGGTGGGCGCGGCGGCGGTCTACGCCGCCGAAACCCAGCCGGCTCCGGCTCTGGTCGCCGCCCATGTCGACGCTTCCGCCAATCTGGAAGGCAAGGAGGTTCGCTTCGGCGCGCCGGCCACCGCCGTCTGGGCGGCCATGACCACGGGCGCCTCCAACGGCTCGGTCAATGGCATGCATTCCAGCCTGATGCCGCTGGGCGGCGCGGTGGCGATGTTCCTGATGCAGCTGGGCGAGATCCTGCCCGGCGGCATCGGCTCGGGGATCGCCATCATGGTGGTCATGGCCCTGCTGGCGGTGTTCGTCGCCGGGCTGATGGTGGGTCGCACGCCCGAATATCTGGGCAAGAAGGTCGAGGCTCGCGAGATCCAGCTGGCCATGCTGGCCGTGCTGATCGTGCCGCTGTCGATGCTGGGCTTCTCGGCGATCGCGGCAGTGCTTCCCGAGGCGCTGAAAGGGCTGATGCACGTCGGGCCGCACGGCCTGTCGGAGATCCTCTATGGCTACACCTCGGCCACGGCCAACAACGGCTCGGCGTTTGGCGGACTGAGCGCCAACGCGCCGTGGTGGAACACCACCCTGGGGATCTCGATGATGCTGGGGCGCTTCGTTCCGCTCATCGCGGTTCTGGCCATCGCCGGCGGTCTGGCCGCCAAGCCCAAGCTGGCGCAGTCGGTCGGGACTCTGCCGACCCATGGCGGCCTGTTCATCGGCCTCCTGATCGGGGTGATCCTGATCCTCGGCGGCCTGCAATTTTTCCCCGCCTTGGCGCTGGGGCCGATCGTCGAGCACTTCCAGGCGCTCGCCGCCGTCGCCGCCGTCCACTGACACATCCGATCGCAAAGGCGATTTGACATGACCACCCTAGACCCTTCCATCGGTGAGGACCGGCGCCCGTCGGCCTCTCTGGCCGGCGGCCTGTCTTCCAGCGTCCTGCTGCGGGCGACCAAGGACGCCTTCGTCAAGCTGGACCCCCGCCGACTGACCAACAATCCGGTGATCTTCACCACCTGGATCGTGGCCCTGCTGTCGACCGTTTCGGCGGTCGCGGCGATTGCCGATCATCAACCGGCGGGCTTCGCGATCCAGATCGCCGGCTGGCTCTGGGCGACCGTACTGTTCGCCAATCTGGCGGAAAGCGTCGCCGAGGGCCGCGGCAAGGCGGCGGCCGACAGCCTGCGCGCGACCCGCGTCACCACCAAGGCCAAGCTGATCGTCGACGAGAAGACCGGCCTGATCGTCCCGACCCCCGCTCACAAGCTGGGAGTCGGCGAGATCATCCTGATCGAGGCCGGTGACGTCGTCCCCACCGACGGCGAGATCATCGAAGGCATGGCCAGCGTCAACGAGGCCGCCATCACCGGTGAAAGCGCCCCGGTAATCCGCGAGAGCGGCGGCGATCGCTCGGCCGTCACCGGTGGCACCACCGTGGTCAGCGACTGGATCAAGGTGCGGGTCACCGCCGAGGCGGGCAACACCTTCCTCGACCGGATGATCGCCATGGTCGAGGGCGCCGATCGGCGCAAGACGCCCAATGAAATCGCCCTGGCGGTGTTGCTGGCCGGCCTGACCCTGATCTTCCTGATCGCCGTGGTCTCCCTGCTGGGCCTGGGCAAGTTCTCGGGCGTGGCGCTGGATCCGCTGGTGCTGGGCGCGCTGTTCATCACGCTCATCCCGACCACCATCGGCGGCCTGCTCAGCGCCGTCGGCATCGCCGGCATGGACCGGCTGCTGAAGGTCAATGTGCTGGCCACCTCGGGGCGGGCGGTGGAGGCGGCCGGAGACGTCGACACCCTGCTGCTGGACAAGACCGGCACCATCACCTTCGGCAACCGCATGGCCACGGAGGTGATCGCTGCGCCCGGCGTGCGCCCCGACGCCGCCCTGCGCGCCGCCGTCAGCGCCTCGCTGGCCGACGAGACCCCGGAAGGCCGCTCCATCGTCGAGCTGGGCAGAAGTCAGGGCGTGGTCGTCGAGGTTCCGGCCGGCGCGACGTCGATCCCGTTCAGCGCCATGACCCGCCAGTCGGGCCTGGACGCGGGCGGCCTGTCATGGCGCAAGGGGGCGGTGGACGCGGTCTATCGCAGTCTGGCGCTGGAGCCCCGTCAGATCCCGGCCGAGGTCAGCGCCGCCGTGGACCGCATCGCCCGCTCGGGCGGCACCCCGCTGGCGGTCAGCGAGAACGGCGTCCTGGTGGGGGTCATCCACCTCAAGGACGTGGTCAAGCCCGGCGTCAAGGAGCGCTTCGCCGACCTGCGGCGCATGGGTCTGCGCACGGTGATGATCACCGGCGACAACCCGGTGACCGCCGCCGCCATCGCGTCGGAGGCCGGGGTCGACGACTTTCTGGCCGAGGCGACGCCCGAGGACAAGCTGCGGCTGATCCGCGAGGAGCAGGGCCGGGGGCGACTGGTCGCCATGTGCGGCGACGGCGCCAATGACGCGCCTGCTCTGGCGCAGGCCGATGTCGGGGTGGCCATGCAGACCGGCGCCCAGGCCGCCCGCGAGGCCGGCAACATGGTCGATCTGGACAGCGACCCCACCAAGGTCATCGAGATCGTCGAGGTCGGCAAGCAGATGCTGATCACGCGCGGCGCCCTGACCACCTTCTCGATCGCCAACGACGTGGCCAAGTACTTCGCCATCATCCCGGCGATGTTCGTGGTCTCGCTGCCGGCGCTGGGCGCGATGAACGTGATGCGGCTGCACAGCCCGCAGAGCGCCATTCTCTCGGCGGTGATCTTCAACGCCCTGGTGATCGTCGCCCTGATCCCGCTGGCGCTGAAGGGCGTGAAATATCGCGCCGTCGGCGCCGGCAAGCTGCTGTCGCGCAACCTGCTGATCTACGGCCTGGGCGGACTGATCGCGCCGTTCGTCGGCATCAAGCTGATCGACATGATCGTATCCGCCCTCGGCTTGGCCTAAGCTGCAACCTTCGGAGATTCACCCCTCATGCTCTCCCAACCCCTTCTTGCTCACGTAAAGCCGGCCCTGGTTACGATGGGCCTCTTCACCGCCCTGCTGGGCCTGGCCTATCCGTTGGCCGTCACCAGCGTCGCCCAGGCGGCTTTCCCCTACCAGGCCAATGGCAGCCTGGTGCGGGACGCCAGGGGAACCGTCGTCGGCTCGGCCCTGATCGGTCAGGCCTTCGCCGCGCCGCAGTATCTGCATCCCCGCCCTTCGGCGGCCGGCGCGGGCTATGACGCCTCGGCCTCCAGCGGCTCGAACATGGGCCCGATGAACCCGGCCCTGGCCGAGCGGGTCAAGGCCGACGCCGACGCCCTGCGGGCCGAACACCCGGGCGCGGTCATCCCCGCCGATGCGGTGACGACGTCGGGATCGGGCCTGGATCCGGACATCTCGCCGGCCTACGCCCAGCTGCAGGCCGCCCGGATCGCCAAGGCGCGCGGCCTGGACAGCGGCGACGTTCAGGCGGTGATCGACGCCCATGTCCAGGGCCGCCTGCTGGGCTTCATCGGCCAGCCGCGCGTCAATGTGCTGGCGGTCAACCGGGCGCTCGACGCCCGCGCGCCGGGCTAGACGCTTGGCGGCCGACGAACGTCCCTATCCCGAACCGGGTCGACCCGACCCCGAGGCGCTCCTGGCCGCCGCCAACAAGGCGAGCCGGGGGCGCCTGAAGGTGTTTCTGGGCATGGCCCCCGGCGTGGGCAAGACTTACGAGATGCTGCGCGCCGCCCGGCGCCGGAAAGCCCAGGGCCAGGACGTGGTTGTCGGTCTGGTCGAGACTCACGGCCGTCGCGAGACCGAGAGCCTGCTGCGCGACATGGAGGTGCTGGCCCGCAAGCCGATCGACCATCGCGAGCGGGTGGTGATGGAGTTCGATCTCGACGCCGCCCTGGCCCGCAAACCCAAGCTGCTGCTGGTCGACGAATACGCCCATTCCAACGCCCAGGGCTCGCGCCACACCAAGCGCTGGCAGGACGTCGAGGAGATCCTGGCGGCGGGGATCGATGTCTGGACGACCCTGAACGTCCAGCATCTGGAAAGTCTGGTCGATGTGGTGCTGCGCATCACGGGCGTTCGGCAGCGTGAGACGGTGCCCGACAGCGCGCTGTCCCGGGCCGATGACATCGAGGTCGTCGACATCACGCCGGAGGAACTTCGCGAACGGATGGCGGCGGGCAAGGTCTATGTGCCCGAGACCGCGCGCCTGGCGTCCGAGAACTTCTTCAAGGTCGAGAATCTCACCGCCTTGCGCGAGCTGGCCTTGCGGCGGGCGGCCCAGACCGTGGACGACCAGCTGGTCGCCGCCATGCGCGAGAAGGGTGTCGAGGGCCCCTGGGCGGCCGGCGAGCGGATCCTGGTCCTGATCGGCGGCGACGCCATGGCCGGCGGGCTGGTGCGGACCGGCCGGCGCCTGGCGGACATGATGATGGACGCGCCCTGGACCGTCGCCCATGTCGATCGGCCCGACCGACCGCCGCCCGGTCTGGCCGCCGCCGCGCGCGCCAATGACGCCCTCAAGCTGGCCGAACAGCTGGGCGGGTCCACCGTGGTGCTGAGCGGCGCGGACGTCGTGGCCACGGTGATGGCCTATGCCCGGCGCAACAACGTCACCCAGATCGTCATCGGCAAGTCGGCCGACAGCCGCTGGCGCGAGATGCTGGGCAAGTCCCTGGCCGCGGCCCTGCTGCGCGAGGCGCGGGGCGCGGCGATCCATGTCGTGACCGAGGCCGCCCACGAGACGGTTGTCGAACCGCCCCGATCGCGCCCCGCGACGCCGTGGACCGGCTATGTCGTCAGCGCAGCCTGCGTCGTCCTGGCCACCCTGGCCGCCTGGGGGCTGGATGTGGCGTTCGACCGGGTCGACCTGGGGATGATCTTCCTGGCCGCCGTGTTGGCGGCCGGGGTGCTGCACGGGCTGAAGCCGGCCCTGGCGGCGGCGACCCTGGCCTTCCTCGTCTATAACTACCTGTTCCTCGAGCCCCGGCACAGCTTCGCGATCGGCGCGCCGATCGACTTCCTGACCCTGATCGTCTTCTGGGCCGTGGCGCTGGCGGCGGGCGGACTGGCGGGGCGGGTGCGCGACCAGGGTCTGGACGCCCAGCGCCGGGCCTCGGCGGTCTCGGCCCTGCTGGCCGCCAGCCGCACCTTTTCGGCGGCCGCCGGTCGCGACGCCGCCGCGCGGGCCATCGCCGAACAGGCCGCCGCCGCGGCCGGCGCCAGGGCGATGGTGCTGTTACCCCGCCATGGCGAGCTTGAAGCCGCAGCGGGCGCGCCGACACTGGAATCCCTCGACGCCGCAGGCATGGCCGCCGCCCGCTGGGCGTGGGAAAAGGGCGAACCGGCCGGCTTTGGCACAGGCACCCTTCCGCAGACCCGCTGGACCTTCTGGCCCCTGGACGGCGTGCGCTCCAGGGCCGGGGTGGCCGGGGTCGAGGCCGGCGCGATGATCCCGGGGTCCGACACCGAGCGGCTGGTCCTGGCGCTGTTGGAGCAGGGGGCCGTGGCGCTGGAGCGCGCCGAACTGGCGACCGAGGCCGTCGAAACAGAAACCCTGCGCCGCGCTGATCGCTTCCGGTCGGCCTTGCTGAACTCGATCAGCCACGATCTGCGCACGCCGCTGTCGACCGTGCTGGGCGCGTCCACCACGCTGATCGACTACGGCAAGACCCTGAGCCTGGCGGTGCGCGACGACCTGACCCTCAGCATTCGCGAGGAGGCCGAACGGCTCAACCGCTATGTCGGCAATCTTCTGGACATGACGCGTCTGGAAGGCGGCGCCTTGCGGCTTCGCACCGACTGGACCGACGTGCGCGACGTGCTGGGCGCGGCGGCCGACCGCGTCGCGCGTCGCTTGGGCGAGCGGGCCTTGACCCGCGACTATCCGCCGGAGCTCAGCCTCGTGCGCATCGATGGCGGGCTGCTGGAACAGGCGATCGTCAACATCCTGGAAAACGCCATCGCCTACAGCGCCCCGGGCACCCGGATCGAGATGGCCGCCTATGAGGACCAGGGCAATGTCGTGATCAGCATCGAGGACGAGGGGCGCGGCATTCCAACCGCCGAACTGGAAGGTGTTTTCGAGAAGTTCCGCCGCATGGAGGAGCCGACCGACCGAACCCAGGGCGCGGGCCTTGGCCTGTCGATCGCCAAGGGCTTCATCGACGCCATGGGCGGACGCATCGCCGCCGCCAGTCCCATTCATGACGGCAAGGGGACACGGATCCTGATCAGTCTGCCCAAGGCGGTCGCCACGCCCCATCACCTGCTATGACGACGCCATGAGTGTTTCGCGCCCCCGCATCCTGGTCATCGACGACGAGCCCCAGATCCATCGCTTCCTGGGTCCGGCGCTGGACGCGGCCGGTTACGAGCCGCTGCGCGCCGGCAGCGGTCAGGAGGGCCTGCGCGGCATCGCGCTGTGGTCGCCCGACGCCGTGGTGCTGGACCTTGGTCTGCCTGACATGGACGGCAAGGACGTGCTGATCCGGGCCCGCGATTTCTACGATGGTCCGATCCTGATCCTGTCGGCCCGCGATCGCGAGGCCGAGAAGATCCAGGCCCTGGATCACGGGGCCAACGACTATCTGGAAAAGCCGTTCGGCGTCGGCGAACTGCTGGCGCGCCTGCGCGCCGCGCTACGCCAGCGCGCATCGGCCAAGGCGCCGCAAGGTCCCATCCGATCCGGCGAGGTCGAGATTGATCTGGACATGCATCGCGTCACCCGAGCCGGCGAGATCGTGAAGCTCTCGCCCAAGGAATATGAGCTTCTGGCCCGGCTGGCGCGCGGCCATGGAAAACTGCTGACCCACAGGGACTTGCTGGTCGCAATCTGGGGGCCCGCCCACGCGGCGGACACCCAGTATCTTCGCGTCTTCATTGGCCAGTTGCGCCAAAAGCTTGAGCTCGATCCCGCCCGCCCGAAGATCATCGAAACTGAGCCCGGGGTCGGCTATCGCTTCAGCGTGGATTGAACGGCAGGGAACAGCAGGCGCAAACAGGGCTGAGAATAGATCACAACCTCTAAAGGCCCGCATTGGGCCGTGATCATTATCTCTGCTCCTGGCGCGTTTGAGCGAATCCAAGACTACGAGCGAGCAACGTCCTCATGCTGCTGGGTGGGGCGATGTCGCAGGCTAAGCGGGTCATCAGCATCACGCCCACGGTCTTATCGGCGCGCTCGCGACGGGGGGCAAGGTGTAGACGCCTGGGGCTCCTGGTCCGACCGGCAGCTTGAAGCCCACGAAAACCATCACCAGCAACACCCCGCCGGCCATGAAGCCCAGGCAATAGGGCAACATGAGTGCGATCATCGAGCCGACGCCAAATTTCGGTCGCCAGCGCTGGCAGAGGATCAACACCAGCGGAAAATTCGAGGCCAGGGGCGTGACGATGTTGAAGATCGAGTCGCCCATCCGATAGGCGGCGGTGGTCATCTCCGGCGAGATCCCCAGCAGCATCATCATTGGCACCACCACCGGCGCCATGGCGCTCCACTTGGCCGAGGCGGAGCCGATCACCAGGTCCAGCCCTGACGACATGGCCAGCAGCGAAACCAGCAGGGCCGGCTTGGGCAGTCCGACGTCTTGCAGCATCTCGGCGCCCTTGACCGCCAGGACCGGCCCCAGCTTGGACCAACTGAACATCGCCACGAAGTGGGCGGCAAAGAAGGCCAGCACCAGATAGGGGGCCATGTCCTTCATGCCCTGGCCCATCATCGAGACCACGTCGCGGTGGCTCTTGATCGCGCCGGTCGCCGAACCGAACGCCCAGCCACTGGCCAGGAACAGCAGCATGAAGGCGGCGATCAGGGCTTGGTAGAAGGGTGTCATCCGACGCGGCCCGACCGCCGTCTCGTCAATCAGCGGGGTAAAGCCGGGCCACAGGGTCAGGGCCGCGAACAGACCGATGATGACCAGGGCGGCGACGCCGGCGCGGCGCAGGCCGCGACGCTCGGCCTCGCCCGGCTCGTCCAGGGTCACCCCGGCCTGCGCGGCGGCGGCTTCATCCGGACGCCAGGGGCCCAGGCGCGGCTCGACGATGCGATCGGTGACGAACCAGGCGATCGGCGTGAACAGGATCCCTATCGACAGGGTGAACCACCAGTTCCCCAGCGGATTCATCACGAAGTCAGGATCGATCAGCCGGGCGGCCGGCTCAGTGATTCCCAGGATCAGCACGTCGAACTGCCCAGGCAGGATATTGCCCGCGAAGGCGCCCGAGATGCCGGCATAGGCGATGGCGATCCCGGCCAACGGATGGCGGCCGCTCTCGGCATAGATAAGGGCCGACAGCGGGATCAGCACCACATAGGCGGCGTCCGCGGCGTGGTGCGACATCAGGCCAATTAGGAAGATCGCGGGCGTCAGGGACCGTCGCGGCAGTTTTCGAACCGCGTCGCCCAGCAGGGCTCCGAACAGGCCGGTGCGTTCAGCGACCGCCGCGCCCAGCATAACGACCAGTACGAGACCCAGCGGCGGGAAGCCGGTCAGGGTGTCGGGCATGTTGACCAGCAGCCTGGAGAGATTGGCCTCTGACAGCAGACTCTGGGTCTTCAGATGCGCGCCGGTGACGGGGTTGACCGCGCTCCAGCCGGCCGTGCTGGCGATCACCGAGATCACCATCAGAATGGCGATGCAGAAGGCGAAGATGAACACCGGATCGGGGAGGGCGTCGCCGATCTTCTCGATGCGATCAAGCAGGCGCGCGCCCCGGCGTGCGGCCGGGCCGCGCGTATCGTCCGTCGTCATAGGAACCCTTCCCCGTTGGAGGGAGCCTCGCAGGAGGGGGCAAGCCGTACAACTGCATTGCGGTAGGGTATCAGGTCATTTGCGGGGCGCATGACCTGGGCGCTTTTCGGCGGCTCTGTTATGGCCGGGTCGATCAGGCGGCTCGTCACAGGCCTGCCATCTCCAATCCGTTTCCGTTGGTGGGCCCGACCCGCCCCAAGCCAAGGGTCGATTGACTTCACCACGTGCGACCTTGGGAAGGTCTTGTGTGGATGGCTTGTGTGGATGGCTCCCGCATTGCAAGGGGTGACGTGACGTTCGGCGGAGTAGTCGGATGCAGTCTTGTGTTCGACCTGTTCGCGCGGCGCTTCGGCCGCTGGCCATGATGGTTTCCGCAGACGAGGTCCCTATCTGCTTTGCGGGCCATGACGCCCTGGACCTTCCGTGGGTTGTCCTCGCCTCCGGTCTGACCGGCTCGCCATCAGTTCACATCGTCCTCGCAACTCATTCCTCGTGTGGGCCGCTCGCGTGGGCTCAGACGGCCACGGCCTCCCGAGCCGTCGGCGCGCGATAGTTCTCACCACGCGTCATAATCGCCCAGATCGCGCGTGCGCTGTGATTGGCCATCGCTACGGTCGCGACGCGGAGCGGCTTGCGCGCGAGCAGAGCCGTGACCCGTGCATCAGCCAGGCCAGGACGATAGGCGTTGCGGGCGATGATCGAGGTCATGCCGTTGATCAGCAGCCTTCGCAGGTATTTATCGCCCATCTTGGAGATCCTCCCGAGCCGCTCCTTCCCGCCGCTGCAATTCTGCAACGGTGTCAGTCCCAGCCACGCGGCGAACTGCCGCCCCGATCGGAATTGCGCTGGATCCGTCACTGTGGCCGCCAACGCTGTCGCGCCCAGAAGACCCACGCCCGGCACGGTCGCGATGCGTTGAGAAAGCTCGCTGGAACGATGCCACGCCAGCAGTTCACGCTCGAGCTTGCGGATGCGGGCTTGACCTTCCAGCGCCTGTTCGGCCAACGCGCCGATCACCTTCGCGGCCAGCTGAGGGATGTCCGGGGCTTCGCCGGCCACCACCCGGCGGACGAAAGCCAGAGCGTAGGTGATCCCCTTTGGAAGTTCGATGCCGAACTCCCCCAGCAGGCCGCGGATCATGTTCACCAGCTGCGTGCGCTGGCGCACGAGGAGGTCGCGTGTCCGATGAAGCGCAAGCGCCGCCTGCTGCTCGCGCGTCTTGATCGATACAAAGCGCATGGTCGGGCGCTGCACGGCTTCGCAGATCGCCTCCGCGTCGTTGGCGTCAGTCTTGCCACGCTTCACATACGGCTTGACGTAGGCCGGCGGCATGAGCCGGACCTCGTGGCCTAAGCCGCTCAGCTCACGCGCCCAATGATGGCTGGTTCCGCAGGCCTCCATGCCCACCAGGCAAGGCGCAAGCTTGCTGAAGAACGGGACCACCTGCGCCCTTCTGAGCGCGCGACGAACGACGACCTCGCCCGTACTGCTGATCCCATGCACCTGAAAGACGTTCTTGGCCAGGTCGAGGCCAACGGTGGTAATCTCCATCTCGG
The DNA here is from genome assembly GCF_058681035.1 of Caulobacter sp. FV2ps19. NCBI lineage: Bacteria > Pseudomonadati > Pseudomonadota > Alphaproteobacteria > Caulobacterales > Caulobacteraceae > Caulobacter > Caulobacter sp. FV2ps19. The sequence goes on from NZ_CM178729.1 coordinate 2,410,159, forward strand.
GTGGCTCCCAATGCTCAGGTTGTTATGACAGCAACCACTTTGGCCCTTTGAGGCCGGGAGCGGGAGCCATCCACTCCATCTAGTTTCTATAACAGGCCAAGGTCTGCCTTTGGCGCGGGGAGAACAGCCATATCGAGGGCGCAAGGCAATGACGGGGAGCGGCTCGACAGGTCGTGCCGCGGGGCGGCTCAAGCTGGGCCATGTCTCTTGCCATCTCTTGCGCTGCGGCGCCAATAGGAGGCGGCTGGAGCTCGAGCGATAATGACGCAGACACGACTGAAGGGCGCCGAACGACGCGAACGCTTTCTCGACGCGGCCGCCCAGATCGTTATCGAGCAGGGTGTCGCCGCCGTGACCATGGATGGCGTGGCCCAGCTAACGGGCGTGACCAAGGCGCTTGGCTATCGCTATTTCACCGATCGCGACGATCTGCTGACCGCGCTTTTTGATCGCGAGACCCAGATCTATGTCGAGCGCCTGGCCACCGAGGTCGGGCCCGGGTCGAGCTTTGAGGATTGGGTTCGCGGGGCTCTCAAATACTGGTGCCGTCGCGCCGACGAACGGGGCGAACTCTTCATGCGACTGGTGAGGGACTGCGGCCCTCTGGCGGAGCGGGCGCGGACCAACCGCAAGGCGGACGCCGAGGGTTGGGCGCTGGGTCTGCAGAAGGCCTTCGGCCTGCCACCGCGCCAAGCCAAACAATATGCCTGGTTTATGGTTGCTGGAACGGCGGGCGCCCTGGACGCGCGGGACGGCGACGATGAGGCCATGATCGACGCCATCACCCTGGCGGTCGTCGCCGGCGCCAAGGCTCTCGCCAAGACGTATGGCGAGCCCCGCGTCGCCACGAAGGCCTAGAGCCTCTGACGGCGGATGGTGGGTTGCTCAACTCATTAAGTGACGGTATCGTTACTTAATGAGTGAGGCGCCGAGACCTCGCGCGCGGCGGGATCGCCGCCCGGGAGGCACCATCACATGAAGCTCTATGGCGAAGACTACCCTGCGCCCAACCCGCGACGGGTCAGGATCTTTCTGGCCGAGAAGGGCCTTGCCCTGGAACATGAGCGGGTGCCGCTGCGCGAGCGCGCCCACAAGGCCAGCGACTTCATGGAGAAGAACTCCCTGGGTCAGGTGCCCGTGCTGGAGCTGGACGACGGTTCATTTCTCAGCGAGAGCGTCAGCATCTGCCGCTATCTGGAAGGGTTGCACCCCGAGCCGCCGCTGTTTGGGACCACCCCCAAGGATCAGGCGACGATCGACATGTGGATCCGGCGCATCGAGCTGCAACTGATGATGCCGATCGCCCACATCTGGCGTCACACCCATCCGCTCACCGCGGCCCTGCTGACCCAGTACAAGGACTTTGGCGAGTCAAACCGCGCTCATGCCGACCGGGTCTACCGGTGGCTGGACACCGAAATGGCCGATCGCGCCTTCATCGCCGGCGACGCCTACAGCATGGCCGACATCATCGCCGTGACCACGATCGAGTTCGGCCAGAACATCGGCGTGGCGATCCCGGAGGACTGCGGCCGGGTTACGGCATGGCTGGCGCGAATAGGCGAGCGGCCCAGCACGGCAGCCTGACGAACAACTGTTCGAAAGTCATTGCCATTCGCAATAAGTGACGGTAGCGTTACTTAAGTGTTCCGGGCCCGGACGCTGTTCCCATCAGACGGTGAGTCACCGCACTCGCCGCTCGTCTTCGACGACCGCGCCTTGAGCGCGGACGCCGGCGGCTTGCGCCCTCGCAGATCACAAAAGAAGCCGCCCAGCGGCTCAAGGAAGGAACGCGCCATGTCCATCCAACCGCGCCCGTCGCGAGCCCTCAAGACCGAGCTGCTGATGGGAGCCTCCTTTGGGGCTGCCGTGCTGTTGTCCGCGAGCGCCGCCTGGGCCCAGACGGTCCAGCCGTCCGCCAACACCAGTTCCGTGATTACTGTCGACGAGATCATGGTCACCGCCCAGAAGCGGGCCGAGAACGTCCAGGACGTGCCCCTGGCCATCACCGCGGTGCGCGGCGAGGCGCTGGCGGCCATGAACATCACCCAGCCGCAGCAACTGTCGCTGATCGATCCGAGCGTTCGCTTCAAGCAGAGCCTGAGCAGCAGCGCCTCGGGCCTGACGATCCGCGGCGTCGGCACCAGCAGCTTCTCGGCTGGGATCGAGCAGAGCATCTCCACCGTCGTCGACGGCGTGGTGCTGGCCGATCCGGCCAGCCTGGCCACCCTGGCCGATGTCGAGCGGGTCGAGATCCTGCGCGGCCCGCAGGGCATGCTGTTTGGCAAGAACGCCTCTGCGGGTCTGGTGCACTTCATCACCAACCGGCCCAGGCTGAACGAGAACAGCGGCCAGCTTCACGTCCAGTACGGCGAGCGTGGCGAGCAGGTCCTGCAAGCGATCGGCAATGTGGCCCTGGGTGACACCCTGGCCTTGCGCCTGGTGGCCACGCACAACGAGCGCGACGGCCTGATCCGCAACGTCGCCAAGGACAACGCCTTCACCGACCCGCAGGATGTCAGCACCCTGACCCTGAAGTTGTTGTGGAAGCCCCGTGACGACCTGACCGTCTATTTCTCGGCCGACCGCACTGACAACGACGCCTTCTGCTGCTCCTCGACCTGGCGCAAGGTCACGCCGGGCTACGCCCCGGCCGTCACCAATGCCCGCTACGGCATTGTCGCCGGTCCCAAGAACCTGCAGGTCGCCGCCAATGGTCCATCCGAAGGCAAGTCGACCGCCCAGGGCGGAACGCTGCAGGTCGACTATGATCTCGGCGCCGTGGCCCTGACCTCGATCAGCGCCTATCGCTCCGTCAAACGCCAGGCCTTCTATGACGGCGACCTGACGCCGGTCAGCTATGTCGACGTCAATGGCGGGGCCGGGAAGACCGACTGGCTCAGCCAGGAACTACGTCTGACCTCTCCGATTGGCGAGCGCTTTGACTATGTCGTCGGCCTCTATCTCTACCACTCCAAGGCTTCTTCGCTGATCCGTCAGCGCGGGCAACTGAGCTGGATCGTGCCGGCGTCGAACGGCGCGACCATCCCCATCATTCCCGGCGCGCCGCTGGGGACGATCTTCGAGACCTCGACCTATAACGACATCAACTCCACCAGCTTCGCCGGCTTTGGCCAGGTTGGCCTGCACATCACGCCCAAGCTGGACCTGATCGCCGGAGCGCGGGTCACGCGCGACGAAATCACCCTAGACTATCATCGGTCCCCGACGCCCGGAGCGGTCTATATCCCAGGCTCGGTGACCCTGGAGCTGCACCAGGGCGTCAACAACACCAACACCTCCTGGCGGATCGGTCCGCGCTACAATTTCAGCGACGACATCATGGCCTATGCGACGGTGTCGCGCGGCTACAAGGGGCCGGGCTTCAGCGGCCTGAGCGCCGCCAACGCCACGGCCGAGCAGCGGGTGCAGCCGGAAATCCCGACCAGCTATGAGGTCGGCATGAAGGCCGCTTTCCTGGATCGCCGCCTGATCCTCAACGCCGACGTCTACAGCACCACGATCAAGAACTTCCAGGCCCAGGTCTCCGATCTGACCAGCGCCACCTATTCGTCGCGGATCACCAACGCTGGGCAGATCAAGACGCGCGGCGTCGAAGCCAATCTGATGGCGCGGCCGATGGCTGGGCTCAGCCTCACGGCTGGCGCAGCCTACACCCACGCCCGCTACGCCGACTTCAACGGCGTGCAGTGCTATTTCGGCCAGCCCAAGATCGCCCAAGGTGGCCCTTGCAGCGCCCCGCCGGCCTCGCCTACCTCGCTGGACGGCTTCTTCAACGCCAAGGGCCTCAGCATCGCCGGCGTTCCCGAGTGGGTCTATGGCCTCAGCGCGGTCTATGAGCGCGATCTGACGTCGGATCTGCGCGGATTCTTCCAGGCCAACTGGAACTGGCAGAGCGACATCAACTACTCGATCAGCGGCGATCCTGGGACGATCCAGAAGTCCTATGGCCTGCTGGGGGGACGTGTGGGCGTCTCGGCGCCGGACAAGGCCTGGAGCGTGGCGCTGTACGCCAGCAACCTGCTCGACAAGCGCTATGCCGCCCAGATCACGCCGTCGCCGGTCACAGGGCTCAATCCCGGCGGCTACGTCCAGTATTTCAGTCCGGACTCGGTGCGCCATGTCGGGGTCGCCCTCGACGTCGCCTTCTAGGTCCAGCTCGCGCGCGCCCTTGCAATCGGCGCCCTGGGGACGAGACGGTTCACGCCAGCGAGCGGCGCGGACAGCCCCCGTCTCGTCCCATTTTTCTTCAACCGAGCCACCCTCTCAAAAGGAGAGCCGCATGAAACAGCTTATGGGACGTCGCGCCTCGCTGGGCGCACTGGCCGGCCTGGCCGCCGCGCCGCTCATGGCCTCGAAGGCCAATGCCAAGCCCACCGCGCCGATGCCGCCGGTGACGATCTACCACCTCGAAGGCCGCCGCTCCGAGCGTATCGTCTGGCTGATGGAGGAGCTGGGCCTGCCCTATGAGCTGAAGTTCAAGCGCGGTGACCTGGCCGGCTCAATGGCCTTGATCCGCGAGTTCAGCCCCGTGGTGCCCATGGCGCCGACCGTCAAATATGGCGATCAGGTCCTGGTCGAGTCCGGCGCGATCATCGAGCTGATCCTGAACCGTCACGCGCCTGGAAAGCTGCAGCCCGCGCTCGATAGCCGGGACTATCCTGATTACCTGATGTGGATGCACTTCGCCGAAGGCAGCTTGGCGGCGCGTCTGTTCTCTGACTACCGCGCCTGGATGGCCCAACCGCCCAAGCAGCGCTCGCGCCTCGTCGACTCCGAGGCCGTCGTCCAGTTTGCGGAGAACTTCCTGGGTCAGCATCCCTGGTTCGGTGGTCCCGCCTTCTCTGGTGCGGACATCATGATGATGTTCCCTCTCAACGCGGCGACGGGCCTGAATCTGGTCGAGGTCTCGCAGTTCCCGAATGTCGCGGACTGGAAAGCCCGGATCGAGGCGCGGCCAGCCTATCAGCGCATGCTCGCCAAGGCGCGCCCCGACGGCATGATCGGCAACCTGCCGCGCTTGCCGCAACACGCTCCTTCAGGTCCCCGCGAAACGCCGCCGTCACCCAAATAGCTCGGGGGTTTCGACGAAACCGAGAGACGAAAGCCTGCGGTCGAGCGGACATCGAGAGTCTGCCTTTGGCGCAAGCCGGTCACGATTGGATCGCGTCATCCCTGTCTGGCCAGCCGCCTTTAGAGCGGTTCAACGGGCTTGGCCCACACCAGATAACGCAGCGGGCCGTGGGTCTTGGCGTCCAGTGGCCAGCAGGTGGCCAGGGCCAGGGCGTGGCCGGGAGCGTGCGGGTCCACGCCCGAGGCGTCCCAGCGAACGACCTGGGCTGTGACCATTCGGAAGCGGACGTGGCGGCCATCGATGCGGTCCACCTGGATTTCGTCGCCCGGCTTCACCTGTCCCAGCAGGGCGAAATGGGTGTCGCGGTGGGCGGCGTAGACCGCCGTACCCCGGTCGCCGGCGTCGGGCGTGCCGGCCACGTGGCCAGGACCGAACGCCAGGGCCTGGCCGCTGGCGCTGTTCAGCACGATCACGGAGCGGCGCAGGCGGGGGAAGGTCATCCGGGCTATCGGCCAGGTATCGGCCCAGGGCCAGGGCTTGACCGGCTGGCCGGTGGCGAGCGCCCGGTCGAAGGCCCGCTCCAGCAACGCCTGGGCCAGCACCGCCTTGACGGGGACCCACAGGCCCTGGCCGCAGAGCGTCAGTCCCACGGCCATGACCACGGCCGCCGGGACCAGGAACGGGAGCCGCCGGCGGACGGCTCCCAGGCGGATGGTGATCCGGCTCACGCCGTCTTCCTCCGGTCCGACAGGATCCAGCCGCCGGCCCCCAGAGCGCCGCCCAGGGCCAGAAGGCCCAGGCCGATCATGACCAGCATCGGACCTTGGGTCGCGGTTTGCGGCAGGTCCAGCCCGGCGTCTTGTCGGTCGGCGTCCGCGCCGGCCTCGCCGTCCGCGCCCGGGTGGCGGGCGCCGCCGAACAGGACGTCGAAGTCCCAGCCGGCCGGCAGGTTCAGCGGCAGGTCGGCGCGGGCCAGGGGTGTTCCGGCCGGGCGGGAAGGGGTCTTGTCCACAGCCACCAGGCTGGTCTGACGGGTCACCAGCTGGTGCTCCAGGCCCAGCGTCAGCACCCGCGCGTCAGCCTCTTCGTCGGTGATCTGGGCCAAGCTGCGGGCGACCTCGGCGTCGGTCACCTTGCGGCGCGCCCAAAGCTTGGAGATTCCCTTGCCGGTCTCGGCGTCCTTCAGTGAAATCCGGGTCTCCCAGGGCTTGCCGTCGATCACGCCGCTGATCCGCAGGGTTCCTTTCATCGCGCCGACCCTGGCCGCCACGGTGACGGGTTCGCCGCGATAGAGGTCGGGCAAGACCGAGGGTGCGAGATCGGCGTCGGTCCCCTCGAACACGGCCGTCAGGTTGGTGGCCACCGGGCTTTCCAGCTTGTCGAACAGTCGGCGCATGGCCTCCTCGACGCCGTCGGTCGAGCCGATGTGGGTGAAGCTGCCCCGGCCCAGTTCAGCGGCGCGGCTCATCAGGTAGGTGTTGGGGGCCGAGCCGATGCCGACCATGAACACACGCGAGCGGCCGCGGCCGGCGCTGATGGTGTCGAACAGGCCTTGTTCGTCGCCGATCGCGCCGTCGGTCAGGAACACCACCTGGCGCACCCTGCCGCTTTCGCCGGCTTGATCGTCCCGGAGGGCGGCGGCCATGGCCGGGACCATCTCGGTGCCGCCATCGGCGTCGAGCCCGGCGACGAACTTCTGGGCCTTGGCGATATGAGTGGCGTCGGCGGTCACCACGCTGGGAAACAGCACCGTCAGGCTGTCGTCGAAGCGCACGACATTGAACCGGTCGCCGCTCTTCAGATGGGCCAGGCCATAGGCCAGGCTGGCCTTGGCCTGCCGCATCGACTCGCCGCCCATCGAGCCGGAATTATCGATCACGAACACCATGTCGCGCGGGGCGGGCGGCGTCGCGCGGGCGGTGATCGGCGGGGTCAGTTGGGCCAGCACATAGTGCTCGCCGGCCACCTTCTCGTGGAACAGGCCGACGGCCGGGGTGGCCAGGGGCGCGGCGCGCCACGTCAGGACGAAGTCGCGATCGGCCGCGACCTCGCCCTTGGCCAGGGTGATCGTCTTGCCGCCGCGTTTGTCGCGCACGTCCAGGCCGTGGGTTGCGCTGACCACGTCGGCCAGGGGAAAGCCGGCGCGCAGGTGGACGGTGATGGTCACCGGGTTGATCGCGCCGTGGACGCGCGGATCGACGATCGGGGCCTTGGCGTCGGGGGCGGGCGTCGCGCCCGGTGCGGTGTAGCGCGGGGCCACGACCAGCGGCACGCGCAGCGAATAGTCGCCAGCCGAGACCGTGACGGGGGCCTGGTACTCGATCTGCACCAGCACGGTTTCGCCAGGACCGACATTGGCGACTGAGTTGGTGAACATGTTGGGCCGGCCCTGCTCGACCAGGCTGGCCTTCTTTCCCTGGGCCTTGGCCGCGTCGTAGATCGCCTGGGCCTCGGCCTTCTTCTTGATCTCGCCGACGATGACCTTGTTTCCGACCACCATCTTCAGGGTGTCGACCCCGCCGTCGTCGGGCAGCGGGTAGACATAGATCGCCTCCACCCAGCGGTCGGTGTCGTTGCGAAAGGCCTGGGTGACGCGGGTGCGCACGGTCAGGCCGCTGACGGTCATGTCGATGTCGGTTCCCAGGCGTACGGCCTCGACCACGGCGTCGCCGCCCCCCGTCTTGGCGTCATGGGCGCGCATCATCAGAGCGCCGGAGGTCACGCCGCCAGGTTCGGCGGCGAAACTCTTCTGGCAGAATACCAGGGCCGCCAGCACCGCCAGGATCAGCATCAGTCCGGCCGCGCCGCGATGCAGGGCCAGCACGGCCAGGGCAAGGACGCGGGGCCGGAACAAACCACGGGGCGCGCCGACGTCGGGAACAGGCATGGGAAGATCTCCTCATCTCGAAAGCGAGAGATCTCTCTTGTCTTCACACCCGGCCTCGGTCGCGAGCCTCATGATTTGCCTTGTTCGTGAGGAACCCGTGCAGATCGTCCGGTGGAAGCCTTGCGGGGGCGCGAGCTGTGCGGCAGTGTGCGGAAATGTACGGATTCGTCGGGACTTGATGCAGTGACCTTGGCCCAGGCGGAAGCCGACCTCTCGACCGAACTGAGCCAGGCGATCGCCGTGCGCGTGCGTGAGGAACTGGCTCGCCGACGGCTTTCGCGCCAGGCTCTGGCGGATCTGGCCAAGATCAGTATCTCGACGCTGGAAAAAGCGCTGGCGGGTCGCAGGCCCTTCACCCTGGCCACCACGATCCGGCTGGAGGAGGCGCTGGGGGCGTCGCTACGCGCCCCGGTTCGCGCGGCCGCTTCGGCCCTGCCGCCGGGTCTCGCCCCCGAGTCTCTGGGGTCCTATTCGCGCACCGCGGTGGCCTGGCTGGAGGGTGAGTACCTGACGCTGCGGCCGTCGTTCGAGGATCCCAAGGCCGTCTACGCCTATCGCACCGAGATCGCCTGGGACGAGGCCTCGTCCAGCCTGGCCTTCCGCGAGGCGGCGCGACAGGACGCTGACTTCACCCAGAAGGGCGCGGTCTCGCTGTCCAACCAGTCGGGTCACACCTATCTGATCACCAACGAGCAGGGGCAATTCCGGCTCGTCATTCTGGGGCGGCCGGTGATCGGCGGCGAGATGTACGGCATGTTGACCACCTTGCAGGCCGGTCACGGCAGCCATCTGACCCCGGCCGCCGCCCCGATCGCTTTCGTTCCTTTACGCCGGATCGCCGACGCGGCGTTCGGGAGGATTACCGACGGCGACGCGCATTACGAGGCCTACCGCGCGACCCTGGCGCGGGTCACGGACAAGGGTTTCGCGCGGTTTTTCGCGGGGTAGAGGGGGCGTCGCCACCCTAGGGCTCTATTCTGCAACAGGTTGTTCTGAGCCTGGCCGCGCCGCTTCAGGCCCCGTCGACGCCCTGCTTCGCGAGCCTGAACGTCGACGGGGCGGCGGCGCGTCAGGCTGCGGGGGGCGAGGTCCAGCCGCCTCCAAGGGCCTTGTAGACGGCGACGACATCGGTGTTGACCCCGGTCTCGGCGACGCTGAGGGCGTCTTCGGCCGCCAGCAAGGTGCGCTCGGCGTCCAGCAGCACCAGGAAATCGATGCCGCCTTCCTTGTACTGGATGCGCGCCAGCTCGGCCGCGCGGCGCGAGGCCGCCGACTGGTCGGCCAGGCTCTTCAGCTGGGCTTGTTGCTGACGATAGGAGACTAGCGCGTTCTCCAGGTCCTCCAGCGCCCGCAGCACCGTCTGGTCGTAGGCGGCCAGCGAGGCGTCGCCCCGCGCCTGCGCCGCCTTCAGCCGCGCATGGGCGCCGCCGAGGTCGAGGGCCGGCCAACTGACGCTGGGCGCGACCGACCAGGCCTGGCTGGCGCTGTCGCCGAACGTCGAGGACGATCCCGACAGGAAGCCGACAAAGCCCGTCACCCGGACGCGCGGGAAGAGGTCGGCCGTGGCCACCCCCACCTTGGCGGTCTGGGCGGCCAGCCGGCGCTCGGCGGCCTGCACGTCGGGCCGACGGCGCAGCAGGTCGGCGGCGTCGCCGATCGGCAGGGCCGCGACCCGGGGACGGATCTCGGTCTCGCGGGCGACCAGCAGGGCGTCCAGCGCGCCGGGGCGTTGGCCAGTCAGCACCGCCAGGCGGTGGCCCGCGATCTTTTCGGCGGTGATCAGCGACGGGATGACCGCTTCGGTGGCGCTCAGGCGCGCCTGGGCGGAGGCGACATCGATCGGGCTGCCCGCCCCGGCGTCGAAGCGGACGCGGGTCAGGCGCACCGTTTCGCGCTGGGCGCCCAGGTTACGGTTGGCGACCGCCAGGCGAGCCTGGGCGCCGCGCAGTTCCAGGTAGTTGCGCGCCACTTCCGCAGCGATGGTCACCTGGGCGTCGCGCAGGTCGGCCTTGGCCGCCCCGCTTTCGGCCCGGGCGGCTTCGACGCCGCGACGGACGCGGCCGAAGAGATCAATCTCCCAGCCGGCGTCGAAGCCGGCCTGATAGGTCTCGCTCTCGACCCGTTCGCCGCCTGAACCGGCCTGCTGCTGGTCGCTCTTCTGATAGCCGCCGCTGGCGGTGAGGCGGGGCAGCTGGTCGAGACGCGCGTCCCTGAACAGGGCGCGGGCCTCGTCGACCCGGGCGACCGCGATGCGGATGTCGAGATTGTCGCCCAGGGCCTGGGTGACCAGGCTGTCCAGCACCGGATCGCCAAAGCTTTTCCACCAGTCGGCTTCGGGCGTGGCGGCGGTGAAGGTGTCGGCGGCGGCGTTCTGGAACACCGCCGGCGGCGTCGCCGGAGTTTCGTAGTTGGGACCCACGGCGCAGGCGGCGGCGAGCATCGAGACGCCGGCGACGAGGATGGCTTTCAAGGCGAGCATGGCTCTTGATCCCTTCCTGCCGGTCCTGGCCGGGCGACCCAAGTGCAGCGGCCCAAATGAGCTGAATTTGGCCGGGCCCGGCTCCCCCGCGCGATGCGGAGGAGGACGGGAGCCTTGGGCCGAGGTTTGAACGAGCATGTCCATCAGTGCGCCTCCACGGCGGTCGCGACAGGCGTCGCCGTCGTCGCCTTGCGGGCGGCGTTGCGACGGATGACGAAGTAGAAGATCGGGGTCAGCACCAGGCCGAAGACCGTGACGCCCAGCATGCCGGAGAACACCGCCACGCCCATCGCCTTGCGCATTTCCGACCCGGCGCCATGCGAGACGACCAGCGGCCAGACGCCCATGATGAAGGCGATCGAGGTCATCAGGATCGGCCGCAGGCGCAGGCGACAGGCTTCCAGCACCGCTTGCAGCGGCGTGTCGCCATGCTCCTCCCGCTCCTTGGCGAATTCGACGATCAGGATGGCGTTCTTGCAGGCCAGCCCCACCAGCACGATCAGCCCGATCTGGGTGAAGATGTTGTTGTCGCCGTGGGTCAGCAGCACGCCGGCCAAAGCCGACAGCAGGGTCATCGGCACGATCAGGATGACCACCAGTGGCAGCGTCCAGCTTTCGTACTGGGCGACCAGCACCAGGAAGGCCAGCAGCACGCACAGCGGGAAGATATAGACCGCCGAATTGCCGGCCAGGATCTGCTGGTAGGTCAGCTCGGTCCACTCATAGCCCATGCCGTTGGGCAGCTCTGTCCTGGCCAGATCTTCGAGGGCCTTCTGGGCCTGGCCCGACGAGAAGCCGGGCGAGGGACCGCCGTTGATCTCGGCGGTCAGCATGCCGTTATAGTGGCTCTCGCGGTCGGGGCCGGTGGCCTCCTTGAAGCTGACGAAGCTGCCCAGTGGGATCATCTGGCCAGAACTGTTGCGGGTCTGCAGGCGCAGCATCTGTTCGGGCTGCAGGCGGAATTTCTGGTCAGCCTGGACATTGACCTCATAGGTGCGGCCAAAGCGGTTGAAGTCGTTGACGTACAGCGAGCCCAGATAGACCTGCATGGTCTCGAACAGGTCGGTCAGCGACACGCCCGAGGCCCGGGCCTTTTCACGGTCGATGTCGGCCTGGATCTTCGGCACGCCGACCTGATAGCTGGAGAACACACCGGTCAGGGCGGGGTCCTGCCGGGCCTTGTCCATCAGGTTCTGGGTAGCCTTGTAGAGCTCGTCCGAACCCAGGCCCGCCTTGTCGACGATCTGCATGCGGAAGCCGCCGATGGTGCCCAGACCCTGAACCGAAGGCGGCGGGAACACCGCGATCTGCGCGTCGGGGATGGCGCCGAACTTCTGGTTCAGCGCGCCGACGATGGCGCCGGCCGACTCCGCCTTGCCGCGACGGTCCTTGAACTCGTCGAGGGCGAAGAAGATCGCGCCGGAATTGGGGCTGTTGATCAGCCCGTTCACCGACAGGCCGGGGAAGGCGATGGCGTGCTTGACGCCCGGGACCTTCAAAGCGATGTCGCCCATCTGCCGAACGACCGCTTCGGTGCGGTCCAGTGAGGCCGCGTCGGGCAGTTGCACGACGGCGACGACATAGGCCTTGTCCTGCTGCGGCACGAAGCCGCCCGGGGTCTTGCTGAAGGCGAAGACCGTCAGGATCAGCAGCACGCCATAGATGACCAGGCCGGTGGTCGACTTGCCCAGGCTCTTGGCCACGCCATTGACGTAGCCGTTGGACGCCCTGGCGAAGAAGCGGTTGAACGGGTTGAACAGCCAGCCCAGCCCCGCGTCGATGGCTTTCTGGAAACGGTCCTTGGGCGCGTCGTGGCTGCGCAGCAGCACCGCGGCCAGGGCCGGCGACAGGGTCAGGGAGTTGAAGGCCGAGATCACCGTCGAGATGGCGATGGTCAGGGCGAACTGACGATAGAACTGGCCCGACAGGCCGGTGATGAAGGCGGTCGGGATGAACACCGCGCACAGCACCAGGGCGGTGGAGATGATCGGTCCGGTGACCTCGCTCATGGCCTTGCGGGTGGCCGCGGCCGGTTCGAGCCCGTTGGAGATGTTGCGCTCGACGTTCTCGACCACGACGATGGCGTCATCGACGACGATGCCGATGGCCAGCACCAGGCCAAACAGGGTCAGGGCGTTGAGGCCAAAGCCCAGCATCAGCAGCACCGCGAAGGTGCCGACCAGCGAGACGGGCACGGCGATCAGCGGAATGATCGAGGCGCGCCAGCCCTGCAGGAACAGCACCACCACCAGAACCACCAGGATGATGGCCTCGATCAGGGTGTGAACCACCGAGTCGATACTCTCGTGGACGAAGGCGGTGGTGTCGTAGACGATCTCGTAGTCGACGCCTTCGGGGAAGTCCTTCTTGAGCGCCTGCATCGTCTTCTTGATGTCGGCCGCCATCTTCAGGGCGTTCGAACCGGGACGCTGGAAGATCGGCATGGCCACGGCCGACTTGTTGTCGAGCAAGCTGCGCAGGGCGTAGTTGTTGGCGCCCAGCTCCACACGGGCCACGTCGCCCAGGTGGGTGATTTCGCCGTTGTCGCCCGAGCGGATGATCACGTCGCGGAACTGCTCCTCGTCGGTCAGGCGGCCCGGCGCGTTGATCGACAGCTGGAAGGCCGAGCCCATGTCGGTGGGCGGCGCGCCAAGCTGGCCGGCGGCCACCTGGACGTTCTGCTCGCGCAGGGCCTTCACCACATCGCCGGCCGTCATGTTCATCGAGGCCAGCTTTTCCGGATCCAGCCACACCCGCATCGAATAGGCGCCGGCGCCGAAGATCTGCACGTCACCCACGCCGTCGACGCGCTTGATGCGGTCCTTGATGTTCAGCTGGGCGTAGTTGCTGAGATACAGCATGTCGTAGCGATTGTTCGGCGAGGTCATGTGCACGACCATGGTCAGGTCGGGCGAGGCCTTGTCGGTGGTCACGCCGATGCGCTGCACCTCCTGGGGCAGTTTGGGCAGGGCCTGGGCGACCCGGTTCTGCACCTGCACCTGGGCCTTATCGAGATCTGTGCCGAGGGCGAAGGTAACGGTCAGCACCATCGCGCCGTCGGCGGCCGATTGCGACGACTGGTAGAGCATGCCCTCGACGCCGTTGATGGCCTGCTCCAGCGGCGCGGCGACGGTCTGGCCGATGACGGCGGGGTTGGCCCCGGGATAGGCGGCGCGCACGACCACGGTCGGCGGCACCACTTCAGGATATTCCGAGATCGGCAGGCGCGGCAGCGCCACCAGTCCGGCGATGAAGATGACGATGGAGAGCACAGCGGCGAACCGCGGTCTGCTCACGAAGAACTTGGAGAAATTCATGGGAGGCGCCTTTGCGGGCGGGCAGGGGGAGGAGCGTGAACGGGTTCCCTCCCCCTTGATGGGGGAGGGGTAGGGGAGGGGGTGAAAGCGTCGGCGGGCCTGAACGCCGCCTCGCCACATGCTGAGGCGCTGTCACCCCCCATCCCCGCCCTTCCCCCATCAAAGGGGGAAGGGAGAAGAAAAGGATCAGCGCTGCTGGACGGTGTCGGCCAGCGCCACGCGTTGCGGCCCCGTCTCGAACTGGCGCAGGTCGCTGCTCAGGTCGGTCTTGATGACCACCGGGTTGACGGTGTCGCCCGGCTTGACCTTCTGCAGGCCGCCGACGATCACCCGGTCGCCGGGCTTGAGGCCCTGGCGGATGATGCGCAGGTTGCCGGCCAGCGGGCCGATCTCGACGGGGCGGTACTCGGCCTTGTTGTCCTTGCCGACCACCACGACGAAGCGCTTGCCAAGGTCGGTGGCTACCGCGCGGTCCGGGGCCAGGGCCACGGTCTGGGAGGTGTCGCTGACCAGGCGGATGCGGGCGAACAGGCCCGGCGTGAACCGGCCGTCAGCATTGGCGAAGATGGCCCGGCCGCCGATGGTGCCGCTCTTGGCGTCCATCGCATTGTCGATGAAGGCCAGCTTGCCCTGGTGGGGATAACCGTCCTCGGTCATCAGGCCCATATAGACCGGGCTCTGCTTGCCGCGCTCGGCGGAAGCATATTTCAGGAAGGTCTGCTCGTCGGCGTTGAAGGCCGCATAGATCGGGGTGTCGGACACCACGGTGGTCAGCAGGTCGGCCTGGGTGACCAGGTTGCCGCGGGTGATCAGGGCCTTGGAGACGCGGCCTTCGATCGGCGAGACCACGCGGGTGAATTCCAGGTTCAGGCGGGCGGTTTGCAAGGCGGCGTTGGCGGCGGCGAGATTGGCCTGGGCGGCCTTTTCTTCCGACGACAGGCGGTCAAATTCGCTTTGCGCCAGGGCGTTCTGATCGATCAGGCGACGACCGCGCTCGCGGTTGACGATGGTCAGGTCCCACTGGGCCTTGGCGCGAGCGACTTCGGCGGCGGCGCGATTGGCCTCGGCCTGGAACGGACGCGGGTCGATCTCGAACAGCACCTGGCCCTTGTGGACCCGGGCGCCTTCCTGGAAGCGGGCGCCGTCGACATAGCCGCCGACGCGCGGCCGGATCTCCACGGTGTCGATGGGTTCAAGGCGACCGGTGAAGTCGTCCCATTGGCGCAGCGACTTGAAGGCCACGGCGGTGATGGTGACTTGGGCGGGCGGAGCAGCGGCTTCTTGCCTGGCTTGGGCGCCGCAGGCGGCCAGCACGGCGGCGGCGGCCAGGGCGGTCAGCGAGGTGAGGAGGGGTTGGATGCGCATGGTAGATCCTGCCGAAAGGCGTGGAAAACGAAGAGAAGGGGTTTGAGGGTCAGTCCTTGACCGTCATTCCCAGGCGGGGCGGCGGGCGGATCGGCTGGACTTCGAGGTTGTCCGGTCCTGATCCGCGGCCGCCTTGGAGAGTTTTTTGATCCAGTGACGGAGGGGGCGGGCGTGAAGCCGCGCTGCGGCAAGCCATCCGGCGGTGGACCCTCCCGCGGAACGGGCGGCCGGCACGGCGTGTTTGTTCGTGTCCAGGGGCATGGCGCGCCCTCCAAATGGGGTTAAGGATGGAATGTCGCGGGGCGGGCCACTTGACCTTCGTCCCTGCGAGGACGATTTAGGATGTGACGAGACCGTTCGGTATCATCGCCATGAGGCAGAGATACTGACCGGTCACTCTCACGTCAAGATGAGGTAGTTGAAAATGGCCGCGAGAAATTCTGATGAGGGTGGGGCAGACGGGGCGGACGCCACGGTCTGTGCGCCCGCATCGAAGCGCCCGGCCCGAGATCGTATCTTCGAGACGGCGCGTGATCTCTTCTATCAGCACGGCATCCGCGCCGTGGGGGTGGAGACCATCGCCGCCGAGGCCGACGCTACCAAGATGACGCTCTACCGGAACTTCCCATCCAAGGACATTCTGGTCGCCGAGATCCTGCGAGAGCAGGAAAAGGACTACTGGATCTGGTGGGACCAGGTGACGGCCTGCTGCTGCGACGATCCGCGCGGCCAGCTTGAGGCGATCTTTGACGCCTTCGAGACCAAGGCCTGCAGCGGCGACGTGCACGGCTGCCCGCTATCGAACGCCGCCATCGAACTCCATGAAGTGGACCATCCGGCCCAGAAGGTTTCGATGGCCTACAAGCAGACCCTGCACGCGCGGCTGATCGATTTGTGCCAGCGCGCCGGCGCGCCGAACAGCGACCTGGCTGATGGCCTGATGCTGCTGATGGAGGGGTCTTACTCGGCGCGCGTCACCCTGGGCCCCGAAGGGCCGGTGCGCGCGGTGGCGCGAGCGGGCAGGGCGCTGATCCGCTGCGCCTTGGGCGAGCGCTAGGGTGGCACGGGTCTGCACCGCGCCGCGCCGTGATTATGTAACGCATTCCCGCACCGGCCCTCTGAAGCTATAGAACCGTCATGAGGCGACTGGAGACATGGTGGCGGGGCGTGGGAGGGCTGCTGTTGTCCTGCCTGGTGGCGCTTATGGTTCTGTCACCGACCCTCGACGCCATGATCTGTGGCGGCGATACCGGCAGGGTCGCGGCGCCGATTGCTGACGCCGCCTCGACGGTTCAACCCGATCACCAGCGTGCCAGTCATCGCGACGCCAGTGATGTCTGCCAGCATGGGCACTGCCACCACAGTACGCCGATGTTGATCGTCCAGTTGGACGGCGAGCCGTGGCGCGTGTTGGTCCAGACCCTGCATCCGACGCTCAGCGCCAGGGTCGCGCCCTCGCGGGCCCTGGCCGGACCCGAACGCCCCCCACGCGCCTGACGGACTGCGCGCGACATCGCGCGCTCGTTTTCGTCACATCGCGAGGATTTTCATGTCATCGACCCGATGGCCGCTCCGTGCGGCCTTGGCCTGCGCCGCCGCGGGAGCACTCTGCGCCGCGCCGGCCCAGGCCGACCCGGCGCCGGCGTTCGCCGAGCTTCTGCGACGGGCTCAGTCCGCCGCCCCCCGCCTGGCCGAGAGCCGAGCGGACGTCGCCCAGTCCGAAGGCCTGGCCCGCCAAGCGCTAGCCCGGCCCAACCCGACGCTCAGCGTCAATGTCGAGAACTTCGGCGGCTCGGGCCCGTTCAACCGCGGCGACGCGGCCGAAAGCTCCGCCGCGTTCGAACAGGCCCTGGAGTTGGGCGGTAAGCGTCCGGCCCGCATCGCCGCCGGACGCGCCGAACTCGAAGCCGCCCGCGCGAAGGCCGCCCAGGCCCAGGGCGATTTTGCCTTCGACCTTGCCGCCGCCTATGCCCAAGCCGAGGCCGCCGACCTACGGCTGAAGCTGGCCGCAGACGCCATTGCCTTGGCCGGGGAGGATCTTCGTGTCACCCGGGCCTTGGTCGAGGCCGGCAAGGAAGCCGACCTCCGCAGCCTCCAGGCCCAGTCGGTGATCGAAGCCGCCCGCGCTCAGCTGGGCGAAGCCAAGGCTGAACGCGCAGGCGCTTTCGCCAAGCTGACGGCCCTGTCAGGCGGCGACCTACCGATCACCTCGATCGCCGTCAGTCTCCTGGCCCATGCCGATCGTATGGAACCCTTGCCGCGCGTCGATCCGATCGCCACGCCGCCCTATCTGGCGGCGCAAGCCGAGCGGGAGGCGGCAGCGCGCCGGGTTCGGGTCGAACAGACCCGGGCCGCGCCGGACGTGTCGATCTCGCTGGGCGTTCGCCGACTGGCGGGTGATGACGCCACGGCTCTAGTCGCCGGCGTCTCGGCGCCGTTCCCGATCTTCGACCGCAACAGGGGCAATATCTCAGCCTCGCAAGCGGCCCTGGTCGCGGCCGACGCCCGCCTCAACGCGGCCCGCCTGGACGCCCAGGCCGAGATCGCTTCGGCCCTGGCCAAGGCCGAGGCCGCCCAGATCCGGGTGGGGGCCAGTCGGCAGGCCGAGGCGACGACCACCGAGGCCTATCGCCTCACCCGCCTGGGCTACGAAGGCGGCAAGTTGCCTTTGGTCGAAGTCCTAAACGCCCGTCGCGCGCTGATCGACGCCCGCGACCAGATCCTCAATGCCCGGCTCGAGCGGCTGACCGCCGAAGCCGGCCTCGCGCGCCTGCAGGGCGCCGCGCCATTTGGAGACCACCCATGAGATCCTCTTCCATGCCGCTTTATGGCGGCGTCGCCGCCGCCGTGGTCATCGCGGGCGTTGGCGGGTTTGGCCTGGCCAAGCTCACCCAGAAGACCCCGTCGACTCCGGCCGCGGAAGCCCCGGCGACCGCCGAGGGTCCTGTCGATCAGCTCACGCTGAAGCCCGAGGCGATCACCTCGGCTGGCATCCTCACCGAGACCGTCGCGGCTGGCGGTCTCTCGGCCGAGATCCTGGCCCAGGGGGCGGTGACGGCCGCACCTGGCGGCCAAGCCGTCCTGACCGCCCGGGCCGGCGGCACGGTCACCCGGATCTTCAAGCGCCTGGGCGACCCAGTGCGGGCCGGAGAGACCCTGGCGATCGTTGAAGGCGTCGACGCCGCCCAGATCGCCGCCGACCGCACGGTAGCCGGTGCCAAGGCGACTCTGGCCCAGAAGGCCCTGGCGCGCGAGAAGTCGCTCTACGAAAAGCGCATCTCGCCGCGCCAGGACTACGAGCAGGCGCAAGCCGAAGCCGCCGCCGCCAATGCCGAAGCACGCCGCGCCCAGGTCGCCGCCGGCGCCGCGCGGGTCACGGCCGATGGTCGGGGCGTGAGGGTCACCAGCCCGATCTCTGGCCGGGTGACCGCCGCTGCGGTCAGCCTCGGGGCTTTCGTCGAACCCCAGACCGAACTCTTCCGGGTCGTCGATCCGCGCCAGATCCAGATCGAGGCCTCGGTGACCGGACCTGACGCCCAGCGCATCGCGCCGGGAGACCGCGCTGTTCTGGAACTGGCGGATGGTCGCACGCTCAATGTCGCCGTTCGCTCGATCACACCCGGCCTCAACGCCGAGACGCGGGCCGCCACCGTGGTGATGACCTTGCCCGAGGGCGGGAGCGTCCTGCAGCACGGCCAGACCTTGCGGGTTCGCATCCTTCCGGCTCGCGCGTCCGGAACCGGGGGCATCGTTGTCCCCGAGGAGGCGGTCCAGACCCTGGAAGGCCAGGACTTGGTCTTCGTTCGCACCGCCCAAGGCTTCAAGGCCACCCCCGTTCAGGTCGGGGCGCGCAGCGCCGGCCGGGTGGAGATCCTAGGCGGCCTTTCCGCCGGCCAGAAGGTCGCCACCAGGAACGCCTTCCTGCTCAAGGCCGAGCTCCGCAAGGGCGGCGGGGAGGCGCACTGATGATCGCCAAGCTTCTCGCGTTCTCGGTGCGCGCCCGCTGGGCCGTGCTGTTCGTCGTCCTGGGCGTCTCGGTTCTCGGCGCCTGGCAACTCACCAAGCTGCCGATCGACGCCGTGCCCGACATCACCAACAAGCAGGTGCAGATCAACACCAGCGACCCGACGCTCTCGCCCATCGAGATCGAAAAGCGCGTGACCTTCCCGGTCGAGACTGCCCTGGCCGGCATTCCCGGCCTGGAGACCACGCGCTCGATCTCGCGCAACGGCTTTTCCCAGGTCACCGCCGTCTTCAAGGAGAACGTCGACCTCTATTTCGCCCGCCAGCAGGTCAATGAGCGGCTGGCCCAGGCCCGCGACAGCCTGCCCCAAGGCGTCCAGCCGCAGGTCGGCCCGGTTACCACGGGCCTGGGCGAAGTCTTCATGTACGCCATCGACTTCGCCAATCCCGGCGGTCGCGGCGCGAAGACCCAGGACGGCGAGCCCGGCTGGCAAAGCGATGGCGCGTTCCTGACGCCCGAGGGCGCACGGCTGACGGACGACGTTTCTCGCGCCGCCTATCTGCGCACGGTCCAGGACTGGATCATCAGTCCGCAACTGCGCGGTGTGCACGGCGTCGCTGGCATCGACACCATCGGCGGCTTCGAAAAGCAGTACGTCGTCGAGCCCGATCCGGTGAAGCTGGCCGGCTATGGCGTGTCATTCTCCGAACTGGCCAAGGCGCTGGAGGCGGCAAACCTGTCGGTCGGCGCCAACTTCGTCGAGCGGGCCGGCGAGGCCTATCTTGTTCGCGCCGACGCGCGGATCCGCAGCATCGACGAGATCGCCAATGCGATCATCGCCACCCGGGGCGGCGTCGCCGTCGCGGTCAAGGATGTCGCCGCCGTCAGGCTGGGCGGCGAGCTTCGCACCGGCGCGGCCAGCATGAACGGCCACGAGGTGGTGATCGGCACCTCGCTGATGTTGATCGGCGAGAACAGCCGCACCGTCGCCAAGGCGGTGGGCGAGAAGCTTGCCCAGGTCGAAAAGTCCTTGCCGCCGGGCGTCATCGTCACCCCGACCCTGGACCGATCCAAGCTGGTCAACGCCACCGTCGCCACCGTCGAGCGCAACCTGCTCGAAGGCGCGATCCTGGTGGCCGCCGCGCTCTTCCTGCTGCTGGGCAATGTCCGCGCCGCCCTGATCGCGGTGCTGATCATCCCGTTCTCGTTCCTGATGACGGCGATCGGCATGAACGGCCTGAAGGTGTCGGGCAACCTCATGAGCCTGGGCGCCCTGGACTTTGGGCTGATCGTCGATGGCACGGTGATCATCATCGAAAACTGCCTGCGGCGACTGGCCGAACGCCAGCACCACGAGGGCCGGCTCCTGACCCTGCGCGAGCGACAGGAGGAAACCGTGCTGGCCTCGCAGGAAATGATCCGCCCGACCGTCTATGGCCAGGCGATTATCTTCCTAGTTTTCGCCCCGTTGCTGACCTTCACCGGCGTCGAGGGCAAGACTTTCTCGCCGATGGCCATCACCCTGATGCTGGCCTTGGCGTCGGCCTTCGTCCTGTCCCTGACCTTCGTGCCAGCCATGGTCGCTCTGCTGATCCGGGGCAGGGTCGCCGAGAAGGACGTCCCGATCGTCGCCTGGATCAAGCGGATCTATGAGCCTGTCCTGCGCCGCTCGGTCGCCCGGCCTTGGCCGTTCATCGCCGCGGGCCTTGGCCTCTTCGCCATCGCCGGGGTGGTCTTCACCCAGTTGGGCCAGGAGTTCATTCCACAACTGGACGAGAAGAACATCGCCCTGTCCTCGCAGCGCATTCCCTCGACCTCGCTTGAGCAGTCCCTGGCCATGCAGACGAAGGTCGAGCAGGCGATCACCAGCCTGCCGGAAGTGGAGCGGATGTTCTCCAAGACCGGCACCGCCGAGGTCGCCACCGATCCGATGCCGCCCAACATCTCGGACGGCTTTGTGATCCTCAAGCCCGAGAAGGAGTGGCCCAAGGGCGTCGACAGCAAGGCCGACATCCTGGACCGTGTTCAGGCCAAGCTTGACGGTCTGGTCGGCAACAGCTTCGAATTGACCCAGCCGATCCAGATGCGGTTCAACGAACTGATCGCCGGGGTGCGGGGCGACGTGGCCATCAAGCTCTATGGCGACGATCTGGAGCAGATGAGCGCCGCGGCGGACAAGATCGGCGCGGCGCTACAAGCCACGCCTGGCGCGGCCGACGTTCAGGTCGAGCAGACCGATGGCGCGCCGACCCTGGACGTCCAGTTCGACCGGGCCGCCATCGCCCGCTTTGGCCTGACCGTCGAGGACGTCGCCGACACCGTCGCCGCAGCCCTGGGCGGTCGCGAGGCCGGCCTGGTGTTCGAGGGCGATCGGCGGTTCGCCGTCGTGGTCCGCGTGCCGGCCGCCACCCGCAACGACCTTGAACTCCTGGGCGCCTTGCCGGTGATGTTGCCGGAGGAGGGGGTGCACGCGCGCGGCTCGGTTCCGCTCCGCGCCGTCGCCCAGTTCAAATTCGCCGATGGCCTCAACCAGATCAGCCGCGAGAACGGCAAGCGGCGGGTGGTGATCCAGGCCAATGTGCGAGGCCGCGACGTCGGCTCGTTCGTGGCCGAGGCGACCGGCAAGGTCGAGGCGATGGCCCTGCCGTCCGGCGCCTGGCTTGAATGGGGCGGCCAGTTCCAGAACCTCAAAGCCGCCTCAGACCGTTTGGCCATCGTCGTGCCGCTGTGCTTCGCCCTGATCTTCGCCATTCTCTACAGGGCGCTGGGGAGTGTCGGCCGGGCCCTGGCGGTGTTCACCGCCGTGCCGCTTGGCCTGGCGGGCGGGGTGTTCGCCTTGGGCCTGACTGGCATCGCATTCTCGGTGTCGGCGGCGGTCGGCTTCATCTGTCTGTCCGGTGTGGCGGTGCTCAACGGCCTGGTGGTCATGAGCAGTGTGCGCCAGCGCTTGGAAGATGGCGTCGAACTGACCCAGGCGATCATCGATGGGACCATGGAGAGGGTGCGACCGGTGATCATGACCGGCCTGGTTCCGGCGATCGGCTTCGTGCCGATGGCCTTGGCCCAGGGCGCCGGCGCCGAGGTCCAGAAGCCCCTGGCCACCGTGGTCATCGGCGGCCTAATCACCGCAACGGCCCTGACCCTGCTGGTCCTGCCGGCCATCAGCCAGGTGATCCTGCGTGTCGGCGGCCGGTCCGCCAGGACCCAGGCCGACGTTGAGCCGATATCCGCACACTAGTCTTGCGTCCCGACGTCGCTTGGCGTCGGGGCGGTCCTCCCCGGGGGGGCGTCGCCGTCACTGCGCACTCCGATTTAGAGACGAACGTGACCGGGAAGCGGTGAAAGTGCCGATTGTCTTTCAGGTTCGGGCCTAGATGTATGCTGAAGGTCCGGAATCTTGGGGGACAAGGTCTGTAATTGGCGTATTTCGTCTGCTATCAGGGCCTAGATATCGACCGATCAGGGTAGCTATCCGCCAACCTTCAGGCGCCCGACGCGCAAAGTCAGAAAACCCTGAGTTCGCGCGTGACTGTCACATCGATCTGGTAGCTGTCTTGGCCATGAGATTGGCCACCCAGGAACGCGCCCTTTGGCTGGCGCGGCATGTTCTGCCCCATGAGCCGGCCTTGCGCGCCTGGCTCAGCGGGCGGCCGCTGGCCGGTCTTGAGGTCGATGACATCGTCCAGGAGACCTATGCGATCCTGGCGGGGCTGGAGCGCGTGGACCATGTCCAGACGCCGCGCACCTATATGTTCGAGGTCGCCAAGTCGGTGATCTTGCAGGCGTTGCGCCGTAGCCGCATCGTGGCGTTTGAGGCCCTGGCCGAAGCCGAGGGATTGGAGCCGCCCAGCGGTGAGCCTTCGCCCGAGACCATCGCCGCCGACCGCCAGGAGCTGGGGCGTTTGGCCGCCCTGATCGCTGGCTTGCCAGCCAAGTGCCGCGAGGCCTTCACGCTGCGAAAGGTGCACGGCCTGTCGCAGCGCGACGTCGCCCGCCGCATGGGCATTTCGGAAAACACCGTTGAAAAACACGTCGGCAAGGGCATTGGCGTGCTGATGGATGCAATGGGGCGTGGCGGAAACGGACGCTTCAAGGCATCTAGAGAACGTGACGACAAAGATCAGACCGAACTTGACAGCGACCCCCGACGCCAGCGCCGCCATTGACGCGGTCGCCGCCGGCTGGGCGGCGCGCGCGGATCGCGGCCCCTTGTCGCCCGAGGACCAGAAAGCGCTGGAAGCCTGGGCTGCCGCAGATCCGCGGCGGGCGGGAGCCTATGCCAGGGCCTTGGCTGTCAGCGCTCACGCCGATCGCGCCCGGGGGCTGGGCGAGGCGTTCGCCCCCGACCAGCATCCCGTCGCCCTAGCCGCCGGTCGCCGCAGGTGGCTGGCGACGGGCGGGGCCCTGGCCGCCGCGGCGGTCGTTGGGGTGGCCAGCTATGAGACGCTGAATCTCAGGGGCCGGGTCGTCACCCGCAAGGGCGATATTCGTCGCGCGCCTCTGGCTGATGGCTCGGCGGTCACGCTCAACACCGAGACTGCCATCCGCACGGCGTTCAGCGGCGGGATCCGCCGGGTCGACCTGCTGCGCGGCGAAGCCCTGTTCGATGTGGCCAAGGATCCGGCGCGGCCCTTCGTCGTCGTCGCCGGCCAGGTACGGGTGCGCGCCGTCGGCACCAGCTTCACCGTTCGCACCCGCGACGATGGCCAGATCGACGTTCTGGTGCGCGAAGGCGTGGTCGAGGTCTGGCGCGGCAAGGGCGGGGCGCCCCTTCGCCTGGCCGCCCAGATGGCGACCCAGGTCGCGACCACCGGATCGCTACGGGCCATCCGCGTCGCCGCCTCGGCGGTGGAGAACGCGACGGCCTGGCGCCAGGGGCAGATCGACCTGGACGGCCTGACCCTGGGCGAGGCGGCGGCCGAGTTCGCGCGCTATTCGGATCGTCGCATCGTGGTCGACGATCCCGCCGTGGCCCGCCTGAAGATGACCGGCCTGTTCTCGGCCAGCGATCCCGAGGGTTTCGCCCGCGCGGCCGCCTTGAGCCTGGGCCTGGTCGCCACGTCCCAGGCCGACGGCGTGCGCCTGGCGCGGGCCGCCGCCTCCTGAAGATTTTTCCGGGGCGGCATGGCGGAAGCCGCGCGCCCCGGCATCCAAGCCGATGAGACCCGGCGCAAGGCCGGATCAGTCGGGGGCGACCATGTCGATGACACGCAAACTGAAACTCACCTGCGGCGCGGCCGCTTTGTCGCTGATCTTCGCCTGGCCGGCGGCGGCGCAGCAGCGGACGTTCGACGTTCCCGCCCAGGGCGCGGCCTCAGCGATCTCGGCTTTCGCGCGCCAGGCCGGTCTGCAGGTGGTGGCTCCGGCCGATGGCCTTCAGGGCGTGCGCACCCAGGCCCTGAAGGGCGCACTGGACGCCCGCGTCGCCCTGCGTCAGCTGATCGCCGGCACCGGGCTTGAGATCGCGTCCGATACGGGCGGCGTGATCGTCCTGCGCCGTAGCGCGACCGCGACGACCCCGGGGGCGGACCCGGCAGCGGAAGCCGCCGCGCTCGACACCATCGTGGTCACCGCCCAGAAGCGCGAAGAGTCGGCCCAGAGCGTGCCGATCTCGCTGACCGCCTTCTCCAGTCGGGCGATCGAGACCTATCGTCTGGAAAGCCTGCGCGACATTTCGCGTCTGACCCCCGGGCTGTTGGTCTCGGCCTTCAACCAGAGCAGTCCGACCATCGCCATTCGCGGGGCGACCAACACCTTCACCCAGATCGGCGCCAACAAGCCGGTGGCGGTGGTGGTCGATGACCTGTTCATTCCGCGCAACAGCGCCGCGACCTTCGAGCTCTATGGCCTCAACTCGGTGCAGGTGCTGAAGGGCCCGCAGGGCACGCTGTTTGGCCGCAACGTCACCGGCGGCGCCATCGTGCTCGACACAGGCAAGCCGTCCTTCCGCGATCAGACCGCCTCGGTCCGGATCGGCGGCGGCGACTATGGCCTGCGCCAGGTCGACGGCCTGGTCGATCTGCCGGCCGGCGATCGCCTGGCCTTTCGCCTTGCCGGCTCGCTCAAGGCCCATGACGGCTATGGCAAGGATCGCCTGACCGGCCGTGAGCAGGACGATCTCGACAGTCAGAGCGTTCGCGGTCAGGCCCGCATTCAGGCCCATGACGCGGTGGAAGTGTTGCTGGGCGCGGACTACAGCGACGATCACAATGGCGGCCGGACCCTGTCGTCGAAGGGCGCGGGATCGGACGGCGATCGCCGCACCTCGGAGCTGGGCTATGCTCAGGGCTTCGCACGCAACCAGTTCGGCGCCTCGGCCCGCCTGTACTGGAATGCGCCGGTGGGCCAAGTGACCTCGATCACCGGCTATCGCAAGTCGCAATCGGGCGAAGACTATTCCGGCGTCGGCGCCAGCTATGTCTTCCTGACCGGAACCAACAGTCAGCAGGTCAATCGCGACGTCGACGACGTCGCCTTGCTTTCGCAGGAACTGCGCTATGCCAGCCCCAAATGGGACCGGGGCGACTTCGTGGCCGGGGTCTATCTGGCCGATGAAGACGCCAAGCGGCAGTTGACCACCCGCAGCCTGGCGGCGGTGACCGGCGTGGTCAGCGCCAATGTCCTGACCGACCAGGCGGTGAAGACCCAGAGCTACGGCGTCTTTCTGGACGGCGTGATCCATCTGCCGGCCGCCTTGGACCTGACCCTCGGCGCCCGCTACACCTACGACGAGAAGACCGCCTCGCTGGTGCGGACCGATTTCATCCGCGCGGCCAACAGCTTCGCCGCCCGCGACCTGAAGGCCGACTGGGGCGAGGTGACGCCGCGCGCCGTGCTGACCTGGAAGCCGCGTCCGGACCTGTCGGTCTATGGCAGCGTGACGCGCGGCTATACCGCCGGGGGCTTCAATACCGACGCCGCCACGCGGGCGGCCCTGATCCAGCCCTTCGATCCGGAAACCGTGACCAATTACGAGCTGGGCGTGAAATCGCAGTGGCTGGACAACCGCCTGCGGGTCAACGGCTCGGTCTTCCACATGGACTACAAGGACAAGCAGGAGCTGTTCTTCAACACCCTGACCCGCGTCCTGACCATCACCAACGCTGGTCAGGCGACGGTGGAGGGGGTCGAGCTGGAGGTCAGCTATCGCCCGACCCCCTGGCTGAACCTTATGGGCAGCTACGGCTATCTCGACACCGTCTATGACCGCTTCGTGATCCCGGGCGGCGCGGTCAATACCGGCAATCCTCTGGGCTCGTCACCGCGCAACAAGGGCGCCCTGGCGGCCGATCTGCGCGCGCCTCTGGCTGGCGTCGGCTATCTGATCGGCGCGATCAGCTGGGCCTATACCGACGGCTACTACACCGGCGCGACCAAGGACCAGAACCTCCGCGTCGAGTCCTACGCCCTGACCAATCTGTCGCTGGGCTACGAGACCCGCGACGGCGCCCTGCGCGTGACGGCCTGGGCCAAGAACCTGGGCGATGTCGACTATCTGCTGACCCCCTCGACCCAGGGCGTGCTGGCCGAATATCTGGGCGAGCCCCGCACCTGGGGCCTGATGCTGTCCGCGCGGTTCTAGACGTGGCGCGCGCGTTGGATCGGCGCGGCGTCCTTCTGGGCGCCGCCGCTTTCGGCCTGGCGGCGCGGTCCGCCCGGGCGGCCGACGACGACATCGACGTCGTCGGCCAGCCGCTGCGGCCGTGGCGCGCCGGAGGGCTGGACCTGCACCACATCGCCACCGGTCGCGGCGACTCGACCCTGATCATCGGCCCCGACGGCACCAGCCAGATGATCGACGCAGGCGCTTCGGCGACGCCGCCGCCCGCAGCTCTGGATATCCGTCCGTCGTCGGAGCGTCGGGCGGGCGAGTGGATCGGCCGCTATGCCCGGCGGCATCTGAAAGCCGCCGGAAATCCCGGTCTGGACAGCCTGCTGGTCAGCCATGTGCATCCCGATCATCTGGGCGACGTCACCGAAGCCTCGCCCCTGGGGCCGGGCGGACGCTATCGGTTGACCGGCGTCAGCGACGTGGCTGGCCTGCTGCCGATCGGCGTGATCGTCGACCGGGGCTATCCCGACTACAGCTATCCGCGCCCCTGGGCTGCGCCGTTCGCCCAGAACTACGAAGCCTTCATCCGGTCCCGGGTCGCCGGGGGCGGCAGGGTCGAACGGTTCCGGGTCGGCGCCGTCGATCAGTTCGCCCTGCGCCGGCGCCCCGCCGACTTCCCCACCTTCGCCGTCCGCAATCTCGCGGCCAATGGCGAGGTATGGACAGCGGCGGGAACACAGTCTCGGTTTCCGCTGCTTGAGACACTGGCCCCGGAAGACCTTCCCGACGAGAACGCCTGCTCGACCGCCATCCATCTGCGCTACGGCGCGTTCGACTATTTCGCGGCCGGCGACCTGACCAGCAACAACTTCGATGGCGCGTTGCCGTGGCGCGATGTCGAGACGCCTGCCGCCCAGGCGGCAGGGCCGGTCGAGGTCGCCGTCGCGGCCCATCACGGCATGTTCGACGCCACGGGAGCGGACGTCGTTCGCGCCTTGCGGCCGCGCACCTGGGTGATCCTGGGATGGCACGCGGCTCATCCCAGTCTCTCCACGCTTGAGCGACTGTTCAGCCAGAGGCTTTATGCGGGTCCGCGCGACGTGTTCGCGACAGGTCTCTCGCCCGCGAACGAACTGACCAACAAACGCCTGACCGATCGGATAGGCAGCCGCTCGGGCCATGTGGTGGTGCGGGTTTCACCCGGCGGTGGCGACTATCGCGTGGTGATTACCGACAATAGCGATGAAAGCGATCGGGTGCTCGCCACCTTTGGGCCCTTTCTAGCGGCCCCGTAGATGGCCGGAACGGGTTACCGCGCAGGGGAGGGACATTGGCGCGAGGACGGCGGAAGTCCAGGGTGACGCCGATCCCTTCGTGCCCAAGCCCTTCAACGCACGGGAGCGCCCGTTCTGGGGCTCGCCTTTCGTCAACCTGCGGGGTGAAGCGGCGCAGGCGGTTTCAGCCGGTCGGTATTTCGGCGGCTATGGCCGTCTGGATCATTCGTCGCGAATGGGCGCCGCCGGCGTCGATGTTGAGGGTCAGGAGCCGCCGCTCCGGAGCGCGCGACAGGTTCTCCTGCTGTCGCTCCAGCATGCTGAGGTCCTCGCTGAAGATCTTGCCCTGGCCGTCGCGGATGGTGGCTGTCAGGTCGGCGTCGCCGGCGGCGAAGTTGCGCGCCATGCCCCAGAAGTACCAGTGCGAGGTTTCCGTCTCAGGGGTGATGAAGTCGACGACGATGCTCGAGGCCTTGACCGCCTGATCTGCGTTATAGCCGCCGTGGCCGGCCAGGGCGACGCCGACCTCGATCATCACGTGGCTGGGCAGGGAGAAGCGGCAGATCTGCCAGCGATCGACGATGGCATGCTCGTCCAGCCCCGCGCCACGGAGCGCCATCCGCCAGAATGGCGGCGCGGTTATGGCTTCCATGTGACGGCTGGTGATCACTTCGTCGATCTCGACAGTGGTGTTCACCGGAGCTTCGTCGATCTCCTTTTGCCCGATGCTGCTGGCGTGAACATAGGTCTCGTGGGTCAGGTCCATGAGATTGTCGATCATCAGCCGATAGTCGCAGGCGATGTGATAGAGCCCGCCGCCATAGGCCCAGTCGGGACTATCGGCCCAGGCCAGGGCCGGCAACTTGGCGGGATCGGCCAGGGCGGGGTCCCCCGGCCAGACCCAGACGAATCCGTAGCGCTCGACGGTCGGAAAGGCCCGCGCTGTCGGGAAGCTGGTCACGCGCTGGCCAGGCATGCTGGCCGCCCGCCCGTCGCAGCCAAGCGTGAGGCCGTGATAGCCGCAGACCAGTTGGCCGTCGCGCACGAAGCCCAGAGACAACGGCGCACCGCGGTGTGGGCAGAAATCCTCGAGCGCCGTCGCCTGCTCGTCCCGGCCCCGGAAGAAGACCATGGGTTCGCCGCAGATCTTGCGACCCAGGGGCTTGCCGGCGATCTCCTCGGGCTTGCAGGCTGCGTACCAGGCGTTCCTGGGCCACGTCTTTTTCGATGATGCAGGGTTTTCCGAGGCCATAGTTTCTCTCACGGCGTAGACCTTTCAGGTTTGGACCATCGTTAGCTGCTGTGATCGGCGGCGAGCGCGGCGATGACCTCGGCGGCTTCGGTGAAGGCGGTGTTGGCGGCCGGCACGCCGGCATAGATTGCGGTCTGCATCAGCACCTCCTTGAGCTCGTCCTGGGTGAAACCGCCCTGCTGCAGGCCGGCGCGCACATGCAGGCGAAACTCCTCCCATCGCGCCAGGCTGGCGCAGATGGCCAGGACCAGCAGTCGACGGGTGCGATGGTCAAGGCCAGGACGACCCCAGACTTCGTTCCAGGCGTAGCGGGTGATCATCGCCTGATAGTCGGCGGTGAAGGTCGTGCGCTTGGCCAGCGACTGGTCGACCCAGGCGTCGCCCAGCACCTTGCGGCGATTGATCAGGCCGGCCTCGAACAGGACGTTCGCCGCCTCGCTGACGCTCGGGCCGTTGCGGGTCCTGGCCAGAAAGCCGCGCACCGCGCCGGCGAAGGCGGTGGGGGCCTCCAGGCTGGGCAGGTGGGCGGTGTCGAGCATCGCCGAGATCGCGCCCGGGATGGCCGCCACGATCCGGTCGCTATGCCCCTCGAACGGCGTCGAGACGTCCTTCAGCCCGCCGATCACCAGGGTGGGGGCGGTGACGGCGGAAATCCGCGCGAGGAGGTCCATGTCGCGGATCGCGGCGCCGCAGCCGCTGTAGCCGTCGGGGCTCATGGCCAGCAGGCCGGCGCGCACGGTCTCGACCGTGGCGGGATGCTGGCTCCGGAAGGGCTCGGAGAAGAACCGGCCCAGGGACATCTCGGTGATCGCGGCCAGGCCTTCGGCGCGGACGGTGGCGATGCGGGCGGTCCAGGCCGCGACGTCCATGGCCGCCGAGGTGCAGGCCAGGACGAGACCCTCGACCCGCTCGGGTGCTTTGAGGGCCAAGGCCATGGCGACCATGCCGCCCAGCGAGGTGCCCACGAGGCTGGCCGTGGCCAGGCCCGCCGCGTCCATCGCCGCCAGCACGTCGCCGGCCAGCTGGTCCAGCGTGTAGTCGCCGGCCGGGGCGTCAGATGCGCCATGGCCCCGCGTGTCGACGCGCAGCAGGCGGAAGTCGGCCAGCAGCAGCGGGGCGGCGGCGTCGTACAGCCCCATGTCCGTGCCAATGGAGGTCAGCAGCACCAGGGCCGGCTTGTCGGCTGCGCCGTCCAGCCGCCAGTAGATCCGCGCGCCGTCGTGGTTGGCGAAAGCCATCAGCGATCCTTTTCAAGATGGGTGAGCACGCGGGCGACCAGCGCTTCGGACTCGCCGGTGTCGGTCCCGACGCCGGCGGCGGCGAGATTGGCGGCCATGCGGGCGTTGTCGACCTCCAGCCCCTCGACAACCGGGGCCATGGCCGCCAAGGCGCCGTGGGTGAGCTGGAAGAGGTCGGCCAGCACCGGGCCTTCCGCCTGCCAGCCACCCAGACCGCGTTCGTGTTGCTGGGGCAGGGCCGAAAGGACCGTGGCGGCAAGGTGCGGCGCGCGGATCGCCGCTGTCAGCGCCGTCTGGCAGCCGGTGGGGTTACGCTTGTGAGCCATGGCCGACGAGCCGCCCCGGCCCGCGACGCGCGGCTCGAAGGCTTCGGCAACCTCGTTCTGGGCCAGAAGGGCGACGTCGCCGGCGATCTTGCCGACCGCGCCAGTCAGGATGGCCAGGGCCGAGGCCAGGCCCGCCAAGCCATCGCGGCGGGCGTGCCAGGGCGTGACGGCGGCGGGCAGGCCCAGGATCGTCGCCAGGCGCTCGGTGACCTCGATGGCCTTGCCGTCCAGACCCGCCAGGGATCCGGTGGCGCCGCCCAACTGCAACTGGATGGCGGCGGTCTCGCGCTCGAAGCGGGCGAGGGCGTCGACGACCCCCTGCAGCCAGCCGGCGGTCTTCAGGCCAAAGGTGATCGGCAGGGCGCCTTGCAGCAGGGTGCGACCCAGCATCGGCGTGGCCGCATGGGTCTGGGTCAGGGCGACCAGCGCCGTGACCATTCGCCCGGTCTCCTCGCGGATCAGGGCCACGCCGGCCTGGGCCTGCAGCATCAGGGCGGTGTCGGCCAGGTCCTGGCTGGTGGCGCCCTTGTGGAGCAGGCTTGCGGCGCGGGGCGAGACGGCCGCCAAGCGTTCGCGCAGCAGGGCCACCAGCGGAATGGCCAGGGTTCCCGCATGAGCCGCAGCCTCGGCCAGATCCTCAATATTGGGCAGGGCGACGCAGACCGCCGCTATGGCCTCGGCGTCCTCCGACGCGATCAGGCCCGCCTGGGCCTGGGCCTGGGCTAGACCCGCCTCGAACCGCAGCGCCGCGCGCAGCAGGTTTTCGTCGCCGAAGACCGCCAGCATGGCGTCGGTGGATCCCGCGCGGGCGCGGATCAGGCAGGACAAGGGCGACTCCTCCAAAGACCGTCAGATTTCGAAGAAGACGGTTTCGGCCTCGCCTTGCAAGACGATGTCGAAGCGCCAGGCCTCTCCAACGGGCTTGGCGATCAGGGTGTCTCGGCGTTCGGCCGGAACGAGGACCAGGATCGGGTCGCTGGCATTGGCCGCTTCGCCGTCGAAATAGGCCCGGGTGACCAGGCGCTTGAGTAGCCCGCGACCAAACACGCCGACCGCGATGTGCGGGGCCTGGGCCCCGTCCACCCGGCCCGGGCGGATCGTACGGAAGCGATAGACGCCGTTCTCGTCGGTCGAGGATCGACCAAAGCCGATAAAGCCGGTGTTGCTGCTTCCGTCGCCATAGCGCCCTGCGGCGTCGGCCTGCCAGATCTCGATCATGGCGTCGACGACCGGCGCGCCGGCCGCGTCCAGCACCGCGCCCTCAAGGGTGATGACCTCGCCCTCGATGGCGCTCTTGGGCGAGGGCTGGTTCAGCACATAGTGTTCCTCGGGAAACAACTCCGGCCGGGCGCCGATTTCGGAGACGCCGACCAGGTCCGCGCCGCCCTTCCAGGCCAGGCCGTAGTGGAAGAAGGGCCCCACGGTCTGCCACGGCGTCTGGCCAAACAGGCCGGCGTCCTGGTTGTCGAGGCGTGGGACGGGATTGATCTGCTCAGTCATGGTGATTGTCTTCCATCGGCGTGGCGTCAGGGCCGCGCAGGACCACGTCGAACAGGTAGCCCAGCGCCCAGTTGGGCCGGGTGGTCTCGATGTCGAACCGCGAGACCATGCGCTGGCGGAAGGGCATGGGTACGGCGTTGGCGATGGGGTCGATCTCGATCAGCGGATCGTCCGGGAAGTACATCTGGGTGATCAGGCGCGTGGCGAAGGCCGGGCCTAGCAGCGACAGGTGGATGTGGGAGGGGCGCCACGCGTTCTTGTGGTTACCCCAGGGATAGGCTCCGGGACGCACGGTCACGTACTGGTAGCGGCCCTCGGCGTCGGTGATCACCCGACCCGCGCCGGTGAAGTTGGGATCGTGCGGGGCGTCCCACTGGTCCTTCTTGTGGATGTAGCGACCGGCGGCGTTGGCCTGCCAGATTTCCATCACCGTGTTGGGAACCGGGCGGCCGCGCTCGTCCAGCACCCGGCCGGACACCACGATCCTCTGGCCTTGCGGCATGGCCTTGTGCTGGGTGGTCAGGTCGGCCATGGACCCGCCCATCAGCCGCTCCCAGTTCGCGTTCGGACCAGTGGTCTCGGTCAAGGTCTGGGGGATCTTGATCAAGGGCTGGCGCGGCGAGCGGGCCACGGTCGACCTGTAGTCGGGATAGAGCGACGGCGGCTGACCTTGGTCTTCCCGCGCGAAACCAATCAGGCTGGTCATTGTGGGTTTCCTAGACGCGTTCGAGCGCCAGCGCGGCGCCTTGGCCGACGCCGATGCACAGGGTGGCGAGCGCGCGCCGGCCGCCGGTAGCTTCCAGTTGGCGCAGCGCCGTCAGGGCCAGGCGGGCGCCGGACGCGCCGAGCGGATGGCCCAGGGCTATGGCCCCGCCATTGGGGTTCACGTGCGCCCCGTCGTCGGCCAGACCCAGCTGGCGCAGAACGGCCAGCCCCTGGGCGGCGAAGGCTTCGTTCAGCTCGACCACGTCGAAATCGGTGATCGACAGGCCCGTGCGGGCCATCAGGCGCTGGGTGGCGGGGACTGGACCGATGCCCATGACGCGTGGAGCGACGCCCGCTGTGGCATAGCCCAGGATACGGGCGCGGGGCGTTAGGCCATGGCGCTTGACCGCGTCTTCCGAGGCGATCAGCAGGGCCGCGGCGCCGTCATTGACGCCCGAGGCGTTGCCGGCGGTCACCGTGCCGCCTTCGCGGACGACGGGCTTCAGCTTGGCCAGGGTCTCCAGTGTGGTTTCGCGCGGGTGCTCGTCGCGATCGACGATCGTGGGACCGGCCTTGCCGGGGATCTCGACGGGGGTGATCTCGCCCTCGAAGAAGCCGGCCTTGATGGCGGCGGCGGCGCGCTGCTGGCTGCGCAGGGCGAAGGCGTCCTGATCGGCGCGGTTGACCTGAAAGTCGGCGGCGACGTTCTCGGCGGTCTCCGGCATGGAATCGACGCCATAGGCCTTTTGCATCGCCGGATTGACGAAGCGCCAGCCGATGGTGGTGTCCTCGATCTTGGCCGCGCGCGAGAAGGCGCTGTCGGCCTTGCCCATCACGAAGGGCGCGCGGCTCATGTTCTCGACACCGCCGGCGATCACCAGATCCGCCTGGTCCGAGAGAACGGCGCGGGCGGCGTAGCCGATGGCCTCCAGGCCCGAGGCGCAGAGGCGGTTGACGGTGACGCCCGGCACGCTGTCGGGCAGGCCAGCCAGCAGAGCGGCCATGCGGGCGACGTTGCGGTTGTCCTCGCCGGCCTGGTTGGCGCAACCCAGCACCACCTCGTCCACGGCGCTCCAGTCGAGGCCGGGATTGCGGGCCATCAGGGCCTTGATCGGTATGGCGGCCAGATCGTCGGCGCGGACCTTGGCCAGGCCTCCGCCATAGCGGCCAAACGGGGTGCGGATCCCGTCGCAGATATAGGCGGCGCTCATGCGAACGGCCCGGCGTTGAAGTCGGCTTCCGTCTTGGCCTTGACCTCGTCGAGCGTGACGCCGGGCGCCAGTTCGAGCAGGGTCAGGCCGCCGCCCTTCCTGTCGAGATCAAAGACGCACAGGTCGGTGATCAGCATGTCGACGCAGCCCTGGCCGGTCAGGGGCAGGGCGCAGCGCTTGAGGACCTTGCTCTCGCCGGCCTTGTTGGCGTGGTCCATGACCACGATGACGCGCTTGACGCCGGCCACCAGGTCCATGGCGCCGCCCATGCCCTTGACCATCTTGCCGGGGATCGTCCAGTTGGCGATGTCGCCGTTCTGGGCCACTTCCATGGCTCCCAGCACCGTCAGATCGACATGGCCGCCGCGGATCATCGCGAAGCTCTGGGCGCTGTCAAAGAAGCTGGAGGTCGGCAGTTGGGTGATCGTCTGCTTGCCGGCGTTGATCAGGTCCGGGTCGGCTTCGCCCTCATAGGGGAAGGGGCCCATGCCCAGCATCCCGTTTTCGGATTGCAGGGTGACGTGCACGCCCTCGGGAATGTGGTTGGCCACCAGGGTCGGAATGCCGATGCCCAGGTTCACATAGAAGCCGTCCTGCAGTTCGCGGGCGGCGCGGGCGGCCATCTCGTCGCGGGTCCAGGCCATCAGACGGTCTCTCCAGTCGCTTCACGAGGACGGGTGGTCAGCTTCTCGATGCGTTTTTCGTTGATCGTGCTCAGGACGATGCGGTCGACATAGATGCCCGGGGTGTGGATGCTGTTGGCGTCCAGTTCGCCGGCCTCGACGATTTCCTCGACCTCGACGATGGTGACCTTGCCGGCCGTGGCCATCACCGGGTTGAAGTTGCGAGCGGTCATCCGGAACATCAGGTTGCCCTCGGGATCGGCCTTCCAGGCCTTGACGATGGCGACGTCGGCCCGCAGCCAGGTCTCGCGGACATAGTCATCGCCCTCGAAGCGCTCGACAGGCTTGCCCTCGGCGACCACCGTGCCGACGCCGGTCTTGGTGTAGAAGGCCGGGATGCCCGCGCCGCCGGCCCGGATGCGCTCGGCCAGGGTGCCTTGCGGGTTCAGTTCCAGCTCCAGCTGGCCCGACAGATACAGCTGCTCGAACAGTTTGTTCTCGCCGACATAGCTGCTGATCATCTTCTTGATCTGGCCGTTGTTCAGCAGCTGCCAAAGGCCAAAGCCGTCGGCGCCGCAGTTGTTGCTGATCACCGTCAGGCCCTTGACGCCCGCATCCTTCAAGGCCGGGATCAGGCTTTCGGGATTGCCCGACAAGCCAAAGCCGCCGGACATCAGGGTCATGCCGTCGAAGACGACGCCCTCGAGGGCCGCAGCGGGGCTCGGATAGATCTTGCTCTTCATCTTTGACTCCGGGGCCTCCTAAACGAGCGGAAGGCCGACATAATTTTCGGCCAGCGTCACCTGGGCGGCGCGTGAGCCCTTGATGTAGGCGAGTTCGGCGACCTGCATTTTCCGATCAAAACCGTCCTGGTCGGGGAAGCGGTGGGTCAGGCTGGTGAACCACCAGGAGAAGCGCTCGGCCTTCCAGACCCGGGCCAGGGCGCGGGCCGAATAGCCGTTGATCCCCGCGTCCGAGCCCTGCTGGTAGTGTTCGACCAGGGCTTCGGACAGCATGACCACGTCGGAAGCCGCAAGGTTCAAGCCCTTGGCGCCGGTCGGTGGCACGATGTGAGCCGCGTCGCCGGCCAGGAACAGCCGGCCGTAGCGCATGGGTTCGGTGACGAAGCTGCGCAGCGGGGCGATTGACTTCTCGAACGAGGGGCCGCGCGTCACCTTGGCGCCGGCCTCCGGGCCCAGGCGCAGGCAAAGCTCGTCCCAGAACCGCTCGTCGTTCCAGTCCTCGATCTTCTCATCGAGGCCGCACTGGATGTAGTAGCGGCTACGGGTCGGCGAGCGCATCGAGGCCAGAGCGAAGCCGCGCTCGTGGTTGCTGTAGATCAACTCGTGGTCGCAAGGCGGCACCTCGGCCAGGATGCCCAGCCAGCCGAAGGGATAGACCCGCTCGAAGGTTTTCAGCACCGTCTGCGGGATCGCGGCGCGGCTGACTCCGTGGAAGCCGTCGCAGCCGGCGATGAAGTCGCAGTCCAGCCGCCGCTCGACGCCGTCGTCGCGCCAGGTGACGAACGGGTGGTCGGCGTCGATGTCGTGAAGGCACACATCGTCAGCGTTGAAAATGATCGGCACGCCGCGCGTTTCTGCAGCGTCGAACAGGTCGCGCATCACTTCTTGCTGGCCGTAGACCATGACGGTGGAGCCGCCAGTCAAGGCGGCCATGTCGATGCGGAACAGGTCGCCGTCATTGGCCAGGTTCGTGCCGCCATGCATCAGGCCCTCGCGGCGCATGCGCGCGTCCAGGCCCAGCCGCGCCAGGAGGTCGACAGTGATCTGCTCCAACACGCCGGCGCGAACGCGACCCTCGACATAGTCGCGGTCCCTGCGCTCAAGGATGACGGCCTCGACCCCGGCCTGCTTCAAAAGATGTCCAAGGAGAAGGCCGGCGGGGCCCGCGCCTATGATGGCCACTTGGGCGCGCATCCTGGTGTCCTCACTGCGTCGCTGCCTCGCGACTTACCGCCAAGGCTAGACGGATCTGGCGGCAAGGCGATGGACAGCGGGTCGGAAAAGTTGGACAAAACTCGGAAAGTGCATCGCCCCCTATAAGTGACGAAAAAAGGCCTGCGATGTCTCAGACCGCTCTTGTTCCTAGCTTTTTTCTGTTCGGCGAGGCTCCGAAGGCGGTGGGGCATCGCTTCTTGCATTTGGAAGCATTGGACGATCGCAGTCGCCCCAATGACTGGAATATTCGCGCTCACGCCCATGCCGACCTCAGCCATGTGTTTCATGTCGCCTCCGGCGCTGGCCGGATGAGCATCGATGATGGCGTCATCGCCTTTGAGGCCCCTTGCGCGGTCATCGTTCCGGCCGGTGTGGTGCATGGGTTCAACTGGACGGCCGAGACCGTCGGGTCGGTCCTGACCTTGTCCAAAGCCTATCTCGGCGACCTGGTTCTGCGCGATCACGAGCTGTCGGCCGTTTTTCGCACCGCTCACAGCGTCCCCCTCGGCGATCTTCCTCTGGGCGATCGGCTGGCGGCGCTGGGGCGCGAACTGGTCTGGGAGGCCCCTGGCCACGCCGCCGCCGTCGAGGCCCAACTTCTGGGTCTGCTAGTGGACCTGTTGCGCCGCTCGCGGCACGCGATGCGAGAAGCGCCGACCGTTCTTGGGCCCCAGGCTCAACTCGTTGCGCGGTTTCGCGAAGCCGTCGAACGGCGCTATCGCTCGGCCGCGACCGTGGACGACTATGCCTCGGAGCTGGGCGTGTCTCTCTCACGCCTGCGGGACGCTTGCCTCAAGACCGCCGGCGCGCCGCCCATGCGTCTGATCCAGGATCGCCTGATGCTCGAGGCGCGCCGCGCGTTGCTTTATTCCAACATGACGGTCGCTGAAGTGGCGTTCCATCTGGGTTTCGCCGATCCAGCCTATTTCTCGCGGTTGTTCAGCAAGGCGGCCGGCCAATCGCCGCGCGCCTTCCGCGCTGTGCACACCGGCCTGATTCAGCCCGCCGAGGAAAGGGGCGAAGCCGGCCCCGGACCAGCCTGTCTTTGAGGGCGATAAACGGCCGGGGAGGGTGGCGTGTCCAAGAACAGAACGACCAGGATCGACCGATCAAGCCTGTGAGAAACGTGGCGCGGGCGCGTTGAACAGCTCCGCCGAGTTAGGATCCTTCGGGCGGCGCTACAGGGCGGTTTGCCAGCCAAACGCAGAGTGCGCAGCCGAGCGCCAGCACGGGGGGGAGGGTGAGCAGCACTTGCGCGGGTGAGCGTCCGGTCGCCAGAAGCGCACCGGCCAAGAGCGGTCCCATCGCCGATCCCAGCCGGCCCATAACCACCGCCGCGCCCACCCCGGTCCCGCGCAGCCGCTGGGGGTAGAAGCCCGGCGCCAGGCCGTACACCACCGACTGCACGCCCGACACGGTGGCGCCCAGGGCCGCGCCCACCAGCAGCGATATCATCAGCGAGGCCGGGGCATCGGCCAGCACCAGCACCGAGGCCGCCGCCGCGGCGAAGACGCCGATGATGGTCACAAGTCGCCAGTTGCGCCGGTCCATCAGCCAACCCGCCGCCACGCTGCCTAAGGCGCCCGCCAGGTTGAAGGCCATCTGCACCAGGCCGGCGTCGGGCCGGCTCAGGCCCCGCCCGATCAGCAGCGACGGCAGCCAGCTGAGCAGCAGATACATGATCAGCAGGGCCAGCAA
Organism: Caulobacter sp. FV2ps19; assembly: GCF_058681035.1. NCBI lineage: Bacteria > Pseudomonadati > Pseudomonadota > Alphaproteobacteria > Caulobacterales > Caulobacteraceae > Caulobacter > Caulobacter sp. FV2ps19. The sequence goes on from NZ_CM178729.1 coordinate 2,448,603, forward strand.
GAAGACGGTCCACAATAGCAGGGTGGTCAGCGCCCGGCCCTCGCCGAAGGCGGCCTCGATGAAGCCGGTGCGCCGCGGCGGGGCGGCGACGTCAGCGACGACCGGCGGCCGGGCGGTGGCGGGCAAGTGGCGGAACGCCGCCAGCAAGATCAGTAGCGGACCCACGCCGCCGATGTAGAAGATCATCCGCCAGTCCGACGGTTCGGCCCCGGCCAGGCTGACCAGGCTGGCCAGGGCGCCGCCGCAGGGCAGGCCCGCATAGAGGAAGCCCACGGCGCGGCTGCGTCTTTGCTCGCCCGCGCTTTCGGCGACAATGGCGATCAGGTTGGGGAGGGCGCCGCCCAGGCCTACGCCGGTCAGGAACCGGGCGGTCAACAGGTGGGCCTCGGTTTGCGCCAGGCCCGTCAGGATCGACAGGATGCCGAACAGGACAACGGACGTCGCCAGAACAGGCTTGCGTCCGAAGCGGTCCGAGAGCCTTCCGCCGATCGCCGCGCCGAACATGAGGCCAAAGGTGCTGACGCTGAAGAACCAGCCCAGCGCCTCGGGGCCAAGCCCCAGGTCGGGAGCCAGGCGCGGCGCTGCCACGCCGGCCGCCTGCAGATCAAAGCCTTCAAACAGGGCCAGGGCGCAACAGGCGATGATCGCCGCCGTCCCTCCTGGAACCCGCACGGCGGATGGGTCGGCCTTGGCCATCTGCTAGTCTCCCTGACGCTGGCGGACTGTTGCCGCCTTAACGTTCCTGTTGCGCCGGTCGGACCCCTTAGGCCCGACCGGCGTCGTCGCGCCAAAGCGTGGCGAAGATCAGTCGACGGTCGGACGCACGTAGCTGGCCAAGCCCGGCTTGTAGGTCTTGTCGTCGATGAACTGCTTGATGCCCTCGATGCGGCCGTCCGATTTGTCGAGATAGTTCAACGACTCTTGCCGGACGACAAGATAGTCCTCGGCTTCGTCATAGGTCATGGTCTGGACGCGGCGAACGGCGTCCTTGGCCGCCTTCAGCGTGGCGGGGTTCTTTTCGAGCAGGATGTCGGCCAGGGCGCGCGTGCGCGAGCGCAGCTGGGCCAAGGGGACGCTCTCATTGACCAGACGGATCTCGGAGGCGCGCTTGCCGTCGATGCGAGCGCCGGTCAGGGTCAGGTACATGGCGTCCCGAGCGCTGACCAGGTCGGTGACCACCTTGGTGGCGCCGCCGCCGGGCAGGATGCCCCAGTTGATCTCCGAGAGGCCAAACTGGGCTTCGTCGGCAGCGATGGCCAGATCGCAGGCGTAGAGCGGGCCGAAGGCGCCGCCGAAGCACCAGCCGTTGACCATGGCGATGGTCGGCTTTTCGAACCAGCGCAGCCGCCGCCACCAGCCGTAGGAGTCGCGCTGGGCCCGCCGAATGGCCATATGGCCCTTGGCCTCGGTTTCGCGGAAATATTCCTTGAGGTCCATGCCGGCCGAGAAGGCGTCGCCTTCGCCGGTCAGCACGAGAACGCCGCAACGCTCATCGATCTCGAGATCATCGAGGACCTGGTGCATGGTGGCGTTCAGGGTTGGGTTCATGCAGTTGCGCTTGTCTGGGCGGTTGAGCGACACCCAGGCCACGCCTTGCTCGAACTCGACCTTCACCACGCCGTTGTAGTCGGACATCTCGTTATTCCTGGACTGATCAGATGGGAAAATGACCGGGCTGGGTCTCGAAGGTGATCCAGCGCAGGTCGGTAAACTCGTTGATTCCGGCCTTGCCGCCGAAGCGACCCCAGCCGCTGGCCTTGACGCCGCCGAACGGCATCTGGGCTTCGTCGTGCACCGTGGGGCCATTGACATGGCAGATGCCCGACTGGATCTGCCTGGCGACCCTCAGGCCGCGGGCGATATCCTTGGTGAAGACGGAGGCCGACAGGCCGTATTCGCTGTCGTTGGCCACGGCGATTGCTTCGGCCTCGTCTTTGACCCGGATGACGCTGACCGATGGACCAAACGACTCCTCGGCGTAGATCTCCATCGCCGAGGTGACGCCGTCCAGGACGACGGCCGACATCAAGACGCCGTCCGCCGCGCCGCCAGCCACCTGACGCGCCCCCTTGGCGATGGCGTCGTCGATCAGGCGCTGGACCTTCTGGGCGGCGGCCTTGTCGACCATGGCGCCAAGCGGGGTCTGGCCTTCGCGCGGATCGCTCGCGACCAGGGTCTTGGCCTTGGCGGCGAACTTGGCGACGAAGGCGTCGGCGACGGCCTCGACCACCACGACCCGCTCCGTCGACATGCAGATCTGCCCCTGGTTCATGAAGGCGCCGAAGGCGGCCGCCTTGACCGCTTCATCCAGGTCGGCGTCGTCCAGGACCAGCAGCGGGGCCTTGCCGCCCAGTTCCAGCAGGACCGGCTTCATGTGCTCGGCGCCCAGCCGGGCGATGATCTTGCCGACCTTGGTGGAGCCGGTGAAATTGATCCGCTTGACCGCCGGATCGGCGATCAGCGCTTCGACGACCGCCGCGGCGTCGGCGGGAGCGTTGGTGATGGCGTTGACGACGCCCGGCGGCAGGCCAGCTTCCTGGAAGGCCTGAGCGATCAGGGCGTGGGTGCGTGGACAGATCTCGGAGGCTTTCAGCACCACCGTGTTGCCGCAGGCCAGGGGCGTGGCGACCGCGCGCACGCCCAGGATCACCGGCGCGTTCCACGGGGCGATCCCCACCACCACGCCGGCGGCCTGGCGCACGGCCATAGCGACGCAGCCGGGCTTGTCGGAGGGGATGACCTCGCCGCTGATCTGAGTGGTCATGGCGGCCGCCTCGCGGATCATGCCGGCGGCCAGCATGACATTGAAACGGGCCCAGCCCTCGGTGGCGCCGATTTCGTCGCGCATGGCGACCACGAAGGCGTCGGCCAGGCCTTCAAGCCGCTCTGCGGCTTTCGACAGCAGGGCGCGGCGGGCGTTGGGGCCCGTCTGCGACCAGGCGGGGAAGGCGGCCGCCGCCGCCGCGACGGCGGATCGGGCGTCGTCGGGACTGGCGGCGGCGGCGCGGGTGGCCACGGCGCCGGTGATCGGATCGAGGCGATCGAACGTTGCGCCATTAAGGGCAGGGCGGGTCTGATTGTCGATCAGCAGAAGGATTTGGGCTACGTCGGCCATGGTCTAGACTGCGACTCCTGGGGTCCCTGAGTCCGGGCTCTCGGGCTCGGTTGATGATTGATATGTGCCATAACAATTTTTGTATGTCACTGACTGTCTTCGCTCTCTCGAACGGTTGTTTGGGCGCGGGACGTGAAGGCTGGCTGGAGATTTGTGAATGAGTGTTGGCGTGCCGCGGCCTGAGCCGACCCCGCCGGGCGTTTCGCTTGGCGGACTCGAGACCCAGGTTGGCTTCCTGCTGCGTCTGGCCCAGGTCGCGGTCTTCAAGGACCTGATCGCCGCGTTGAAGCCTTTCGACCTGCGCCCCACCGACTTCTCGGTGTTGCTGGTGATCGACGCCAGCCCGGGTCTCAAGCAGCAGGCCGTGGGCGAAGCCCTGCGGATCCAGCGTCCAAACCTGGTGACCATCCTCGATCAGCTCCAGGGTCGGGGCCTGGTGCGCCGCGGGGCGGTGCCCGGCGATCGACGCTCCTACGCCCTGACCCTGACGCCGGAAGGTGAAGCGCTGTTGGTCAGGGCCCGGGCGGCCCACGGTCGCCATGATCGCAAGGTCTCCGCGGCTTTGACGGGCCTGGACCGGGCCGCGCTCATTGACGCCCTGGAGCGGATCGCGGCGATCTAACGAGGGTCGTTGGGGGTTGACGTATGTTCCATAACAATTAGTTCTGCTGCCAAGGACGCCGGGGCGATGGTCGCCGTTAGGACGTTCGTCAGGGAGGCGGCTGGTCGGCCGCGGCGGACATGGACCATGACCGGGTCGCCCCCGAAGACGACCGCGACTCCGTCGCGATTCACGCTGCGACGACGCCGGACCGCCTGGCCTGCCTTGACCTGGGGACGGGCGTTCGCCTGACCTATGGTCAATTCGACGCCCGTATCGATCGCTGCGCGGCCTGGCTGGAAGCGCGGCTGGTGGAACCTCGTGGCGAGCGGGTGGCGGTGCTGGCGCGCAATAGCGCCGATGTCCTGGTGATCCACTTCGCCTGCAATCGGATCGGCGCCGTCTTCGTGCCGCTCAACTGGCGCCTGCCCGGACCCGAGTTGGCGGTGTTGGTCGAGGACGCCACGCCGCGTCTGTTGATCCTTGAGCGCGAGTTCGAGTCCGCCCTGCCGGCCTTGCAGCGGTTCAACCTGGATCAAGTGGTCCTGGACGAAGGGTTCGCCGACCTGCTGGCTGCGGCCCCGGCGCGTCCGACACGCCCGGCGCCGGTCGCGACCGATGATCCGGCCATCCTGCTCTACACCTCTGGTACGACGGGCAAGCCCAAGGGGGTGATGATTTCGCCCAGTAACGTCCATCATTCGGCGGCCAACTATGCGGCCGCGGCCAGGGTGGGACCTGAGGTCGTCTTTCTGTGCGACACGCCGATGTTCCATACGGTGGGGCTGATCGCCATTTCACGCACCACCTTACAAGTCGGCGGCGTTCTGCTGATCTCGCGGATTTTTGACCCGGCCCTGACCGTGCGGCGGCTGGCCGATCCGGCGCTGGGGGTCACCCACTATTTCTGCGTGCCGCAGATGGCCCAGATGCTGCGTGAGACTCCTGACTACGCTGAAGCCGACCTGTCGGGTCTCACCGCCCTGTGCACCGGCGGCGCCCCGATCGCCCCGGCCACCATCCATCGCTGGCTGGACGACGGGGTGATGATCATCGACGGCTACGGCATGAGTGAGGCGGGCACCGTGCTGGGCATGCCGGTGGGCGACCTCTCCACGCCGCGCGCCAAGGCCGGGTCGGCGGGCGTGCCGGCGCCGGGCGTGGCGCTGCGGTTGGTCGATCGCGAGGGGCGCGACGTTTCCGAGGGAGAGGTCGGCGAGATCTGGCTGAAGGGCGCCAACGTCACCGCAGGCTATTGGAACAAGCCGGAGGCGACGGCCCAGGCCTTCGAGGCGGGCTGGCTGAAGACCGGCGACGCGGCCCGCCGCGACGCCGACGGCTTCTACTATCTCGTCGATCGCTGGAAGGACATGTTCATTTCCGGCGGAGAGAACGTCTATCCCGCCGAGGTCGAGGCGGCGATCCTGGAGTTGGACGCGGTGTCGGAAGTCGCCGTCATCGGTGTTCCCGATCCGCGTTGGGGCGAGGTGGGCGTCGCCTATGTCACGCCCAAGGCCGGCTCGGACCTGACGTCGGAGGCCGTCCTGGTCCATTGCCGGGCGCGCATCGCCAGCTTCAAGGCGCCCCGTCAGGTCGTTCTGGCCGCCGATGGCCTGCCGCGCACCGGCTCGGGCAAGGTGCGCAAGGATGTTCTGCGGGCCTGGCGGGACGCGGCGACCGGTTCTCTGGCGTCATGAGCCGGATCGCTTGAGGCCAGGCCGCCGCGGCGGCCTGAGCGGGCAGGGCGACCGGCGACCCCGGATCGGGGCCGCCGGCGTCCTTGGGCTTCCAGCGCGCTCTAGAACTTTCGGCCCAGGCTGAGGCCCCATTCGCGCGGACGGCCGAAGCTGGCTTCCTTCAGACCAAAGCCGCTGGAGGCGTTGCCCGACACCATGTAGCGCTCGTCTGACAGGTTGGAGCCGAACAAGGCCACCTGCCAAAGCTGGTCGGCCGAGGTGTAACCAATGCGCGCGCCGAACAGATCGTAACCGGACTGGGTCAGGTCGGGATCGTTGGCCACGTCATTATAGATCGTGCTGTAGTGGGTCCAATCGACGCGGGCGATCATGCGGCCGCCGATCGACAGCTCGCGGGCGTATTCGACCCCGCCATTGGCTGTCCATTTGGGAGCCTTGACGAAGTGGGTGGCCACGGTGATCGGCAGCACCTGGCCGGCGGCCAGGCCCGAGCCGACCTCGGTGTATTTGGCGTCCATATAGCCGCCGCCGAAATTGAAGCTCCAGTTGGTCGTCGGACGGGCCTGGAGTTCCAGTTCGACACCCTTGACCTCACCCGCCGCGGCGTTGGCCACGAAGTTGCGCGGCGTCTGGTTCACCGTCACCTGGATGTCCTGGTAATCGCTGAAATAGGCGGCCAGGTTGACGATCAGGCGACGGTCGAACCAGGAGGTCTTGGTTCCGGCCTCATAGGTCAGCAGAGTCTCGGGCTGGTACTCGGTGACCTCAGTGGCGTCGTTCAGCGGTCGGGCGTTGAAGCCGCCGCTCTTGAAGCCCTTGCCGGCCGAAGCATAGATCAGCACGTCTGGCGTGGCCTTGAATTCCAGGCCCAGCTTCGGCGTGAACGAGTCCCACGAACCGCCCTTGCCCAACTTTGCGATGATCCCGCCGTCGCGGATGCGGCGGTGGTCGAGAACATAGTCCTTCTCGTCGCGGTTTACCCGCGCGCCGACCGTGGCGCTGAGCCGGTCGGTAAGGCTGTAGCTGCCCTGTGCGAACAGGGCGTAGGTGGTGCTGGTCACCTTGGTATAGACCGCCGCCGACGGGCTGTAAGGCGGCGGCGAGGCGCCGGGGGCCAGGCCCAGGGCCAGCTTGGCGAAGCCGGAATCCGTGCCGCGTTCCCGGAACGCATAGGCTCCGGTCACCCAGGTCAGCTTGTCGTCGAACGACTGGCCGCTGAACTGGAATTCCTGGCTGTATTGCGCCTGGACGTCGTGGTTGAAGGTTTCGCGGAAGGTGAAGGGCGTGTTGTCGCCGTCGCGTGCGAAGGTGGCCTTCAGGCCGCGCACGGCGGTGATGCTCTTGAACGTGACGGCTCCAAGCTCCCAGTTGACAGTCGCCGAGGTCCCCCACAGGTCCAGGTCATTGACGTTGGGTCCTGTGCCATAGGTCGTGTACGGATCATTGGTCAGGAACGAGGTGTTGAGGGTCTTGGCGCCGTTGGGGGCGGTGATCCCAAGACCCGGCGCGATATAGGTGTTGAAGTTGCCCATGAACGGACCGACGGCGAAACCGGGGACGGCGCCGATCACCAACAGCTTCTGCGGCGCGGAATGTTCGCGGGCGCGGGTGTAGTCCGCCGACAGGTCGACGACGACGTTGTCGGAGGCTTGCCAGCGCAACTGGGCCCGGGCCGCCGTGGCGTTGCGGTCGCCCAGGTCTTCGCCGGTCAGCAGGCGCTTGCCGTAGCCGTCGCGGGTCAGCCGGGCGGCCGACAGGCGCAAGGCGACCTTGTCGCTTAGCGGGACGTCGACATGGCCCTTGATGTCGCGCCGGTTCAGGCTGCCGACCGTACCTTCGATCTTGCCGCCGAAGACGTCGCCAGGCTGGGCCGTTGAAATCACGACCGCGCCCCCGATGGTGTTCTTGCCAAACAGCGTGCCTTGCGGACCGCGCAGCACTTCGATCCGGCTGACGTCGAACGCGTCCATCGTGCCGCCGATCGAGCGGGCATAGTAGACACCGTCGACATAGACGCCCACGCCGGGGTCGCTGAAGATCGCAAAGTCGTTCTGGCCGACGCCCCGGATGAAGACCGTGGCGTTGTAGTTGCCGCCGCTCAGGGCTGCGGCCCCATCGAAGCGGATGCTGGGCGCGAACTTGGCGATCTGGTCGACGCTCTCGACCCCGCGCGCCTGCAGGGCGTCGCCCGACAGGGCGGTGACGGCCACCGGGGCATCCTGCAACCGTTCCTCACGGCGGCGGGCCGTGACCACGACCTCCTCGATCTGAGCGATCGGCTGCTGGGCTTGGGCGTTTGCGGGCGTGGCCGCTCCTTGCAGGGCGACGGCGCTGACGCTCAGCAATCCGCCGGCCAGCAGGCGATAGTTCCTGTTGCTGGACATTCATTTCCTCCCGCAGGCCGTTGCCTTGTTCCCGTTGATCGGGATTGGTCGCTGTAGATTCTATTATGCCTGCTAACTATTATTTATACTTCGCATCATCGATCGTGCAATGGCGTCGAGGCGGGAGGCAGAGCGTTCGGAGAACGGTGTTGCCTTAGAAGCACGGCGCTGGACGGCGCGCCTTGACACACGCTGGAGGTTTGCCCTGTGCTGCACACAATGGTGCAGGTTGACGAAGCGCTCCTTCAGTTTTTTTTGCAGGGGCGAGGCCTGATAGGGACCCAGTTGCGCGGCGGCCTCACGAACCAACGGCCCCAACCTATCGCGAGCCCTTGAAGGGCCTGTGCAGAGAATAGCGGGCCCAGTTCGCGCCGGACCCGCAGCGCCAGCGAGGTCTCGTCGCGGAGGATCTGGAGGTCTGTTTGCCTCCCTCAACTCCGGCGACGGGGAAGGCGAAAACGCCGACCGGCCTGCGCGCCCGATGTCTCGCCGCCCGCGTTGTCATGGCGTTGCTGGCCGGGTACGACAGCTAGCCCAAAGTACTCCTTCGAAAGTTTCAACTGACGCATGCGTGAGATCACCATCGTCGATATCGCCAAGGCGGCGCGCGTTTCGATCAAGACGGTCTCGCGAGTGGTCAACCGTGAGGATGGCGTCGGCGCGGCGACGCGCGCCCGTGTCGAGGATACTATTGTTCAGATGGGCTATCGCCCCAATGTCTCCGCACGCTCATTGTCGAGCCGTCGCAGCTATCTGATCGGCTTGATCTTCCTGCGGGTCGGCGCTTATCACTATGTTGGCGAAGTGCAGGCTGGCGCGATGGCGGCGTGTCGCCGGGCGGGGTACAATCTCGTCGTCGAGCAAGTTGATAGCCCCGACGGCGCCGGCCCCCAAGGACTGGAAAGCGTGCTCAGGGCAGGGCGGTTCGATGGCCTGATCCTGCCTCCGCCGGTTTGCGACGATCCCGAGGTTCTGGCGGTGATCGAGGCCGCTCGGCTGGCCTATGTTCGGATCGCGCCGGACCATGACTTTGACCGTTCGCCCTATGTCTTCATGGATGACAAAGAGGCCGCGCGCGCGATGACCGCTCGTCTCTGGGACCTGGGTCATCGTCGGATCGCGTTCATTGACGGCCCGCCTGATCATGGATCAGCGCGTCGCCGGCGTGAGGGATATCTGGCCGCCCTGGCCGAGCGCGGCGCGCAGGTCAGGCCTGAATGGATCGCGCCCGGCAGCTTCTACAGCCTGTCGGGATTCGATGCGGCCGAAGCGCTTCTGTCGCTACCGGAGCGTCCCACGGCGATTTTCGCCTCCAATGACGAGATGGCGCTTGGCGTGCTCGCGGCGGCCGTCAAGCGGGGACTGTCGGTTCCCCAAGATCTGTCCGTGGCGGGATTCGACGATGGTCCTTCGGCGTCCTCCGCCTGGCCGCGACTGACAACCGTTCACCATCCCGTCGCCGAGATGGCCAATGCCGCGACCGAAATGCTGATCGAGGGCTTCGGCGACGAACGCTTCCGGGGGCGAACCCGCGTCCGTCAGCTTGACTACAAGATCGTCGAGCGCGCATCGACCGGGGATCCGCTCCAACTCTGACGGACGGAGATCGATGAATTTTCCCACTCTATGGGGAAATATAGAATTTTTTATCCCTCAAATCCCGCCTAAGTAGTTGAAAATTCTAGACAGCGTTGTCTTCTGAAAATCCAATAGACAACGTTGTCGTAGCGTGATGTCTAATTACGACAACGTTGTCGTTACGGATCAACCGTGGCCAAGCGACGTCACGAAGCCTCGGGACAAGGGGCGGAGGAAACAGCCGCTCGTCGCTTGCGACGCTCGGCATTCAAGCCGGATCGGGACCGACGCGCATGTGTCGGCAGCCTGATTGCGGCCTGGCGCAGGAAAAGGGGAGACACATGCGCACCATGCTTTTGGCTTCGGCCGCCGTCGCGGCCGTCGGGCTCTACGCTCAGACCGCCAACGCTCAACAAACTGAACAGGCCCAACTCGACGAGGTGGTGGTGACCGCCCAGCGTCGCAGTGAGAACTTGCAAAAGACGCCTTTGACCATCTCGGCGGTCACCGGAGAGAAGCTGGAGTCCCAGGGCATCAAGACCGTGGTCGATCTGGCCAACCAGGTGCCGGCTCTGCAGATTACCTCCAGTGGCTCTGGCGCGGCCCAGATCTTTCTGCGCGGCATCGGCAGCACCAATCTCACCGAGGTCGGCGATCCGGCGGTGGCTTACCATATTGATGGCATCTATCAGGCCCGCGCCACCTCGGTCGGGGCGCTGTTCTACGATATCGATCGCGTCGAGGTGCTGCGCGGTCCGCAGGGGACGCTGTATGGCCGTAACGCCACCGCCGGCGCCATCAACGTCGTCACCAAGCAGCCCAGGTTCGACTATGAAGCCAACGGTTCGATCGATGTGGGCAACTACGGCGCCCTGACCACCTCGGGCATGGTCAATATCCCCGTCAGCGACACCGTCGCGGTTCGGGCGGCCTTCCAGCAGAGCCGTCATGACGGCTACGTCGTCGCCCTCAACAAGGGACCCGGCACGGGCGGCAATGATCGCTATGACCAGGATGACAAGTCGGCGCGCGCTCAGCTGTTGTGGAAACCCAGCGACGTCCTGTCGGTCCGCCTGACCACCGATTATCTGCATCAGGGCGGCGCTGGCGGCGGCGACGGCGCCTATGGCGTCGCGCGCGTCACGGGCGATCCGTGGACCTGCAACTGCTCGACCAACATCTATCGCAACAACAAGTTCTTCAGCGCCGGCGGCGAGGTCAATTGGGACCTGGGTCCCGTCACCCTGACCTATTTGACCGGCTATAACTTCTCGCGCCTGGACCGCACAGGCGAGAACGCCAGCACGGGGGCGCCCAACTACTTCAAGGGCAAGGACTTCACCTGGTCTCACGAGCTGCGCCTGGGCGGCAAGACGGGGGACCTGACCTGGGTGGCGGGCCTCTATCGCTTCACCGAAGACAACAATGTCGATTTCCGGGTGTTCCTGGCGACCAATTCCTACCTGTCCTTCATCCAGCCGCAAGTGACGGCCAAGTCCTGGGCGGCGTTTGGCCAGGGCACCTATGCGGTCACCGATCGCCTGCGTCTGACTGGCGGCCTGCGCTACACCGAAGACCAGAAGGGACGCAACGGCGGCACCTATCTGACCAACGCGGCTGGCGCGATCACCTCGACCGTGGTCATCAACCAGGCCGACGCCAAGTGGGACGCTCTGAACTGGAAGGTTGGGGCCGACTTTGACCTGACCGACAGATCGATGCTCTACGCCAATATCGCCACGGGCTATAAGGCCGGCGGCTACTATGACGGCATTGGCGCCAACACCTACGAACCCGAAAAGATCACCTCCTACGAGGCGGGGGTGAAGAACCGCTTCCTCGACAACAGGCTGCAGTTCAATGCCAGCGCTTTCCTGTACGACTATCAGGACTTCCAGGTGTCGGCGATCGGGGTGATCGCGGGCCAGAACGCCACCGTGACCCTCAACGCCGACAAGGCCAAGGTCTACGGCCTGGAGTTCGAGACCAATCTGGTGATCACCGAGAACGATCGCCTGGACGCCACCATGGGCTGGCTGCACGCTGAATATACCGACTTCGTGCTTCCGCTGGGCGACGCCTTCGCCAACAACAACGCCAATGCGACAGTGGCGGCCTGCTACACGGCCAACTTCGCCGCCGTGGCCCCGCGTTCAACCGACTTTTCGGGCTGCCGCATGGCCCGCACGCCGGAATGGACGCTGAACGTCGCCTATCAGCACACCTGGAACCTGGAGTCGGGCGCCAAGCTGACGGGGCGGATCTCAAGCCACTACGAGACCGGCAAGAACCTCGAGTACCACGGCTTTGCGCAGAACAAGCAAGACGCCTTCAGCAAGACCGACCTGAACCTGACCTATGCCAGCAGCGATGATCGCTGGACGCTCCAGGGCTATGTTCGCAACCTTGAGGACGAGGACGTGCGCACGGCCTCGTCGCCCAACGCGACGACCGGCCTGGCCACCAACGGCAACGGTGAGTTCTACGCGCCGCCGCGCACCTACGGTCTGCGCCTGGGCGTCAGTTTCTAGCCTCCCGACGACTTAAGCCCCCGGCGGTCCTGCCCGCCGGGGGCGTTCTTTTGTTTTGAGATTTCACAGTGAGGGCTTGGCGATGAGGTTTCGGGTTCTGGCGCTGTCGACCGCCGCGGCGATTGCTGTGGCCCAGTCAGCTTCCGCCGCGCAGGGACAGCCGACACTGGCCCACCGGGGTGGGGCGATCTTGATGATCGACGGCCTGTCGTTCCGCGATCTGAACCGCAGCGGCAAGCTGGAGCCTTACGAGGATTGGCGTCTGTCGCCTGACCAGCGCGCCACAGACCTGGTCGGGCGCATGTCGCTGGACGAGAAGGCCGGGCAGATGATGCATGGCACCTTGCCGGCCACCGGTCCGGCAGGCGTCGCAGGCATCGGCGGCGGCTATGACCTGGCCAAGGCTACGCCGCTGATCCTGGAACGCCACGTCACCACCTTCATCACGCGGCTCTCTGGCGCGCCAGATTGGCTGGCCGACCAGAACAACGCCGTTCAGGCTGTGGCCGAAGGCGGCCGGCTGGGGATTCCCGTAACGATCAGCACCGACCCGCGCAGCCACTTCCAGTTCACCGCCGGGGCCAGCGTGTCCTCCGGCGGCTTCTCGCAATGGCCCGAGGCCACAGGCCTGGCCGCGATCGGCGATCCGGCGCTGGTCAAACGCTTTGGCGAGATCGCCCGCCAGGAATACCGCGCCGTCGGCATCCACCAGGCCCTGTCGCCAATGGCTGATCTCGCCACCGAGCCGCGTTGGTCGCGGATCAACGGCACCTTCGGCGAGGACGCCGATCTGGTGGGCAGGCTGGTCAAGGCCTATGTCCAGGGCTTCCAGGGCGGCGACACCGGCCTGAAGGCCCATGGCGTTTCGGCGGTGGTCAAGCACTGGGTCGGCTATGGCGCGTCGGCCAAGGGCTTCGACGGCCACAATAGCTACGGCCGCTATGCGGTGTTCCCCAAGGGCCAGCTGCCGCTTCACATCAAGCCCTTCGAAGGGGCGTTCGAGGCGGGCGTGGTCGGGGTGATGCCGACCTACGCCATCCTCAAGACCCAAGGCGTCGAAGGGCAACCGCTGGAGGCGGTGGGCGCTGGCTTCAGCAAGGTTTTGCTGACCGACCTGCTGCGCGGCAAGCAGGGCTTCAAGGGCATGGTGATCTCCGACTGGGCGATCACCAACGACTGCGGCGACACCTGCCGCGACGGGTTTCCAGCAGGCACTGCGCCGAGTTTCGAGGGCTTCTCGACCGCCTGGGGCGTCGAGGGCCTGTCCAAGGTCGACCGCTACGCCAAGGGTGTGAACGCCGGGCTCGACCAGTTTGGCGGCGTCGAGGACACGGCCCAGCTGGTCGCCGCCGTGAAGGCGGGAAAGATTACCGAAGCCCGGGTCGGTCAATCCGCCTATCGGGTGTTGAAGGTGAAGTTCGAGCAGGGCCTGTTCGAGAACCCCTATGTTGATCCCAAGGTTGCCGCCACCACCGTGGGTGCGCCGCAGTTCGTCGCCGAGGGCCGCGCCGCCCAGAGCCGCGCCCTTGTCTTGCTGGAGAACAAGCAGGGCCTGCTGCCGCTGAAGGGCGCGGTCAGGCGCGTCTATCTGAGGGGCGTCTCCCCGGAGGTCGCCAGGGCCCACGGCCTGATCCCGGTGACAGACCTGGCCCAGGCCGACCTGGCGATCCTGCGCGTCGCCGCGCCGTTCCAGACCCTGCACCCCAACTACACCTTCGGCAGTCGCCAGCACGAGGGAGACCTGTCGTTCAAGGACGGTGCGGAAGACTTTGAAGCCATCAAGGCGGCCTCAGCCAAGGTCGCGACCATCGTCAGCGTCTATCTGGACCGCCCGGCGATCCTGACCCATGTCCGAGACAGGGCGGGCGCCCTGATCGGCGATTTTGGCTCCAGCGACGACGCGCTACTGGACGCCCTGACCGGCGTCGCCCCGCCCCAGGGGAGGTTGCCCCTGGAGTTGCCGTCGTCGATGGCCGCCGTCGAGGCCCAGGCCGAAGACGCCCCGCACGATAGCGAAAACCCACTCTATCCGATCCACTACGGCCTGACCTACTGAGGATGACCGCCATGCACCGATCCCTGACCGCCGCCGCCAGCGTCGCCGTCCTCATGTTCGCCACCGCCGCCTCGGCCCAGGTCGCCAGGCCGTGGATGAACACCAAGCTTTCGCCCGACGAACGGGCCCGCCTTCTGGACGCCGAGCTTACGCTCGACGAACGCATCGGCCTGGTCCACGGCCCGATGGCCATGCCCTACAAGATCAAGGAGATCCCCAAGGCCGCGATCGGCTCGGCGGGCTACATCCCCGGTGTCGAGCGCCTGGGCATTCCTGCCTTGCAGGAGAGCGACGCCAGCCTGGGCGTCACCAACCCCATGGGCATGCGGCCCGGCGACGGCGCCACGGCCCTGCCATCGGGCCTGGCCCTGGCGGCGACCTTCAACACCAAGCTGGCCTATGATGGCGGGGCCATGGTCGGGCGCGAGGCGCGGGCCAAGGGCTTCAACGTCCAACTGGCGGGCGGCGTCAACCTGGCCCGCGACCCGCGCAACGGCCGCAATTTCGAGTATCTGGGCGAGGACCCGCTGCTGGCTGGAACCCTGGCTGGGGCCTCCATCAACGGCATCCAAGCCCAGAACATCATCTCGACCGTCAAGCACTTCTCGATCAATGGCCAGGAGACCAACCGCCACTGGGCCAATTCGGTGATCGAGGAGGGGGCGCATCGCGAGAGCGACCTTCTGGCCTTCCAGATCGCCATCGAGACGGGCCAGCCCGGCTCGGTGATGTGCGCCTACAACCTCGTCAACGGCGACTATAGCTGCGGCAATGACCACCTGCTCAACGGCGTACTCAAGGGCGACTGGGCCTATAAGGGCTGGGTGATGTCGGACTGGGGCGCGGTCCACGCCACGGACTATGCCGTAAAGGGCCTGGACCAGCAGTCGGGCGAGCAACTGGATGACCAGGTCTGGTTTGGCGCGCCCCTGAAGGCCGCAGTCGAGACGGGTGAGGTGCCGGCCGCCCGCCTCTCTGACATGACCCGCCGCATCCTGCGCTCGATGTTCGCCGCCGGCCTGTTCGACGTTCCGGCCGCCAAGAGCGAGATCGACGACGCGGCCCATGCCGAGATCGCCCGCAAGGTGGCGCAGGAAGGTATCGTCCTGTTGAAGAACCGCGATGGTCTGCTGCCACTGGCCAAGAGCGCCAAGACCATTGCCGTGATTGGCGGCCATGCTGACGCCGGCGTGCTGTCGGGCGGCGGCTCCTCACAGGTGATCGCGCCGGGCGGGGCCAAGACGACCATTCCGATGGGCGGAGAGGGGCAGATGGCCGCCTTCCGCAATCAGATCCTTCACCCCTCCGCGCCCCTGGCCGCCATCCGCGCCGGGGCGCCGGGCGCCAAGGTGACCTTCGACGACGGTCGCTATGTCGCCTCGGCCGTCGCCGCCGCCAAGGCCGCCGACGTGGTGATCGTGTTCGGCAACCAGTGGATGGGCGAGGGCGAGGACGCGCCCGACCTGTCGCTGCCCAGTGGCCAGGACGCGCTGATCGCCGCCGTCACCGCCGCCAATCCCAACAGCATCGTGGTGCTGCAGACCGGCGGCCCGGTGACCATGCCCTGGCTCGACCAGGCCGGCGCGGTGGTCGAGGCCTGGTACTCGGGCGCCAAGGGCGGTCAGGCGATCGCCGATGTGCTGTTTGGCGAAGTCGACGCCTCGGGCCGCCTGCCGATGACCTTCCCCGCCTCGATCGAGCAGTATCCCCGCGTCGCCATGCCAGGCCTGGGCCTGCCCGAGAAGACCCCGCTCGACGTGGTCTATAGCGAGGGCGCTGATGTCGGCTATCGCCGCTTCGCCGCCACGGGCCAGAAGCCGCTGTTCCCGTTTGGCTACGGCCTGTCCTACACCCGCTTCGGCTACGCGAACCTGAAGGTGACGGGCGGTGAGGCGCTGACGGTCAGCTTCGACGTCACCAACACGGGGGCGCGTCCGGGCAAGGATGCGCCGCAGGTCTATCTGACCGGCGCGGCCGGCAAGCCGCTGGAACGACTGATCGGCTTTGAGAAGGTCGACCTCAAGCCCGGCGAGACCCGCCGTGTCACAGTCACCGCCGATCCGCGTCTGCTGGGCGGTTTCGACGTCGCGGGCAAGCGCTGGTCGCTGAAGGCCGGCGACTATCAGGTGGCCGTAGGCGCCTCGTCCGCAGACCTGGCGCTCAAGGGCGCCGCCAAGATCAAGGCTCGGACGATCAAACCATGAGGCAAGCCATGAAAACACTGCAGAACACCGCGTCCGTCCTGGTCGTTCTGGCCCTCTCGGCCTCGTCGACCTGGGCCGCCGATCCTTTGGTCAAGACCGCCTCGGGACCGATCACCGGCGCACAAGCCGATGGCGTGGCGGCCTTCAAGGGCGTGCCTTTCGCCGCCCCGCCGGTCGGCGACCTGCGTTGGCGCGCGCCGCAGGCTCCTGCGGCCTGGACCACGCCGCGCGAGGCCAAGACCTATGGTCCCGACTGCATGCAGAAACCCTTCCCGGGCGACGCCGCGCCCCTGGGCGTGACGCCAGCCGAGGACTGCCTGTATGTGAACGTCTGGACGCCGAGCGACACCCTCGAAAAGCCCAAGACCAAAAAGCCGGTCATGGTCTGGATCTATGGCGGCGGCTTCGTAAACGGCGGCAGCTCACCCGCCGTCTACAGCGGCGACCGCTTCGCCCGCGACGGCGTGGTGCTGGTCAGCTTCAACTATCGCGTCGGGCGCTTTGGCTTCTTCGCGCACCCGGCCCTGACGGCCGCCAACGCCGACGGCGGCCTGCTGGGCAACTACGCCCTGCTGGATCAGATCGCGGCGCTCAAATGGGTGCGCGACAATATCGACGCCTTTGGGGGGGATGCGTCCAATGTCACGATCTTCGGCGAGTCCGCCGGCGGCATGTCGATCCACGCCCTTCTGACCTCGCCGCTGGCCGAGGGGTTGTTCCAGAAGGCCATCATCCAGTCCGGCGGAGGCCGTCCGCGCCTGTTGCCGACCTTGCCGCTCAAGGCGACGGGCGATGCGCGCTCGGCGGAGACAGCGGGCAAGGCCTTCGCCGCCAAGGCGGGTGTTATCGGCGAGGACGCCGCCGCCCTGGCGGCGCTGCGCGCCCTGCCGGCCGACACGGTCGTCGATGGCCTCAACATGGCCACCTCGGGCGTTCCCACCTGGGGCGGCGGCCCGATGATCGACGGCAAGATCCTGCCGCGCGAGCCGCTGGCCGCCTATGAGGCCGGCGCCTGGAGCAAGATGCCGGTGATGGTCGGCGCTACCGGCGCGGACGGATTCTTCTTCGGCGGAACGCCCGACCAGGTCTATGCGCCGTTTGGCGACAAGCGACCGGCCGCCGAGGCGCTCTATAATCCGGGCGGCAAGGCGCCGATCGGCGTCTATGGCTGGAAAGCCGCAGGCGACCGGATGTTCATTGAGCCGGCGCGCAAGATCGCTCGTACGCTGTCGGGGCAGGGCGTTCCCGTCTACGAATTCCGCTTCTCGTATGTCGCCGAGAGTCAGCGGTCCCAGTGGTGGGGCGCGCCGCACGCCACCGAGATCCCGTTCGTGTTCGATACGGTTGACGCCCGTTATGGCGCGGCAATGACCGCGGCTGACGCGGCCGCGGCCAAGGCCGCCCATGCCTACTGGATCGCCTTCGCAAAGAGCGGCGCGCCGAGCGCAGAGGGCCTGCCGATCTGGCCGGCCTATAAGGCGTCCAGCGATCAGATCCTGGATTTCAGCAATATGGGTCCTGTCGCGGGGCCCGATCCGTTGAAGGCAAGGCTGGATCTCGTGGAGGCGACCTTGTCGACGCCAAGGGGGCGATGAGGCGTGGCCGGGAGGCAAAATGTCGAAGCCGGCCGCCTGGCCCTTCCCCAAGAACGTGAACAGGGTTGAGACTCTCTGTGCTCATCTCGGCGGTGAATATTGCGCCGAGAGCCTAGTGTATGGCCTCGACTACTCGGCCTTCCAGCTTATCAGCGGCGGTCCAAAGGCCTGGTTGAGCGCCGTCAGAAGTTTGGTGTTGAAGGTCGGCTTCTCCAGGTGCGGATTGGACCTTGCTTCGCGCCGGACGCGGATACCGGTCGCCTGAAACGACCGTACCGAAGGTCCAATGCCCACCCCGAACAGACGATGGGAGGGGGCCGCTGCCGGGCGCCCGCGATCGGCTTTGCCAGTATCGGTCTACTCCCCCGTTTTTGGGCAGGTGTTGACCGGGACCGACAACGCCTGGCGGTGCTGGTCTGAAGGACCCCTTTGCCGATGTCCGGAGGCCTCTCGGCGCCTAGTCGCCGCCTGCGGCGAGGAACAACGTCGGCAGCAGGGCCAGAGCGACGACGATCCCGGCCAGGGCGGGCCAGCGCCAGGCGCCCATGCCGCGCCACGCCGTCGCCCAAACGGACGACGCCCTCTTTTCGCGCGACAGCCGCAGGGCGTAGATCATCACACCCGACACCGCGAGCGCGGTCAGGATCAGGCCGAAGGTGAACCAGATCAACTTGGTCCAGACCCCGCCGAACGTGCCGAAATGCAGAGGGTCGGCCATTTCCGAAATGCGCTGGTGGGCGTTCAGATCGCGTCCGTCGGTCAGGAGCAAGACTGCGCCGGTGGCCGGATTGGTCCAGGCTACATTGGCCCGTTCACGCACCAGGATGGCCTTGTACCGGCCCGCGAACTGGAAGGCGCCGAGCTTGCCGGCCGGAAAGGCGATGCGCTGAATGCGCAGGCCGGGATAGGCGGTCTGGGCCGCGTTGAGATTGGTCTCCAGCCGATCGGCCAGCGTCCGGGTGTCCAGCTTGACGGCGGCGACCTTGGCCCGCGGCGAGGGCGGGGCCTTGGCCACAGTGCTCTCGGCCAGATACCAAAGGCCCGTCGCGCCGATCAGGGCCACGAACCACAGACTCCATAGTCCGGCCAGGCGGTGCAGATCGCCCATGGCCGTGCGGGCGTCGCGCCAGCGCACCGGCTTGAAGAAGCCCCGCCACCACTTCTTGTAAACCAAGAAGGACGTGCCGACGCTGATCAGCAGCAGGATCGACAGGGCCGAGACGATCGGTACGCCGATCGGCGTGGGCAGGTTCAGGTGGCGGTGCATGTTGCGCAGGATGCGCTGAGCGCCAACCCATTGCCCCTCGCCCTGCACCGCCCCGGTCGAGGGGTGCAGATAGACGAAGGCGCGCACCCCGTCCGGCTTTTGAATCGTCGCGGTCAGGGCAAAGCCCCGGTCGATCGGCGCGTCCAGCAACAGGATCTTGGCCTTGGGGTGCAAGGCTGCGACATTGCGGGCCGCCACCGACCAGGCGAGGGAACCATGAATCGTCGCCGGATCGACCCGCAGGGCTGGCCGCAGCGCCCAGTCGATCTCGTGACTGAACACCGCGATCGTCCCCGTCAAAAAGATGAAGCCCAGCAGGATCGACAGCTTCAGCCCCACCCACTGGTGGACGCTCCACCACAGGCGGGAGGCCTTGGGCTTGGCGGCGCGCCTAGGCGCCGCCGCCGTCTGGGCGCGCTCGACGCTCACCATTCCCGCGACACTTCCAGGAACACCGACCGCGGCTCTCCGGGGAAGTGGCCGGTGCGGTCGATGAAGCCGGAGGCGGCGTAGGTTTCATCCAGTAGGTTGTCGACGCGCAGAAGGGTCGACCAGGGCCCCAGCTTGTAGATCACCGAGGCGTCGAACACCGTATAGGGGCGCACCTTCTGGCCGCTGATCGAGGTGCGGACATCGACATAGTCGCCACCAACAGCCAGGGCCAGGCCAAGCTTGGGGAACTGGTAGCGGGTCCAGAAACCGGCCTTGTGCTTGGGCGCGTTGGCGAAGCGGTCGCCGACGCTGTTGGTGATCACCGTCGCGCCGTTGGTCTTGGTGATGCGGGTGTCGTTATAGGCGTAGGAGCCGGTCAGCACCCAGTTGTTGGTCAGGTCGGCGGCCAGGTCGAACTCGGCGCCCTTGCTGGTCACCTCGCCGAACGCGACCAGGTCATCGACGCCGTCGCCATCGACGTCGCCGCGCGGATCGCTCTGCAACATGTTGCTGCGAACGATCCGATAGACGGCCATGGTGGACTGCAGGCGGCCGCCCAGCAGCTCGGTCTTGACGCCGCCTTCCAGGATCTCGCCCTCGGTCGGCGCGAACGGGCCGCCCGCCAGCGGGTCCTGGCTGGACACGCTCTGCGGCTCGTAGCTCTGAGCCCACTGGCCGTAGACCGAAACGTCGGGACGGGCGCGCCAGACCAGGCCGGCGCGCCAGGTCGCCTTCTCGTCCTCGAAGGTGCTGGCGTCGGACCGGTCCTCATAGCGATCGAAGCGCACGCCAGCGGTGGCGATGAACGGACCGATCGTCGCCTCTTCCAGAAGATAGGCTCCGGACCGCTCCTGGATGGCCGAGGTGCGGACGCGGGCTTTGAGGGTGTAGGTCTTGGGATCGGTGATGCCGTAGACCGGATTGGTCAGGCTCAGCGGTGCGGGCAGGCCCGCCACTGCGGTGAAGCCGCCCAACAACGAAGGCCGATTGTTGTTGGTCAGCTCGCTGCGGTAGGCGTCGACGCCTACCAGCACGCGATTGCGCACCACGCCTAGGTCGCGCGACCAGACGGCGTTGGCACCGAAGCTCAGCTGCTCAAGGGCTCGCCTCTGGTCGCGGAACTCGCGGCGCGACAGGTCCAGCACGCCGTCGCCGTTGCTGTCGATCAAGCCACGCGGCTCGTGATATTGCTGACGTTCCAGGCTGTCCGAATAGCGCAGCCCCGCATCGACGGTCAGGTTTTCGCTGACCGGCCATTTGACCCGCGCCTGCAGCACGTTGGCCGTAAGGTCGAGGAAGTCGCTCTTTTCGTTGTGGTTCCAGCGCCGGTCGGCGAGGAAGTGGCCCAGATCGTCGGTGGGCACGCCCCGCAGGCGGTTGCCCTGCAGGTTCTGCTCGTAGCGGGTGGCCTGCAGGGTCAGGGCGGCCGGGCCAAGATCAGTCTTGATCCCGCCGTCGAGGATCAGCACCTCGTTGCCGGAATTGCGTCGCGGGGTGTTGCGGTCTTCGTAGAACACGCCCAGGCGCGTCGCCGGAGCCTTGTCGCCTGGTAGAAAGCCTTCGACCTCGACCGAACTACCCTTGCGCGCCTCGGTCCCGATCACCGCCGTGGCCCGCGCCGAAAACTCGTCCTTGGGCGTCTTGGTGATGTAGTTGAACAGGCCGCCCGGCGCGCCGGGGCCATACAGCATGCCCGCTGGCCCCTTGAGGAACTCCAGCCGCTCGACATTGAACAACTGCGGCACCGAGAAGGCGACATAGGGGTCGCCGCGCAGACCGTCGAAGAAGATTTCCTCCTGGCGGAAGCCTCGCGCCGTGACGCCAGCATAGGAGAACTGGCTGACGCCGGCGATGTTGCGATAGAGGTCCTGGGCGTCGCGCGCGCCCTGGTCGCGGATCAGCTCGGCGTTCAGAACCTGGATGTTGACGCTGGAGTCCAGCGGCGCGGTGGCCAGCTTGCCGCTGGTGGTTTCATGGGTCCGATAGAGCTGACGGGCGCGGGCCGTGACGATGACCAGGAAGGGATCGTCCGCCTCGGCCACAGCCGCCGGAGCCTCGTTCGCCCAGGCAAAACTAGACCCGCCAAGGCCCGCGACGCTGATCAGCGTCGCCATGGAAGCCGCCGAGACCCTACCCATACCCACCACTCAACTCCGTCGTCACAAACCTGGAAGGGTGTCTCTATAGAGAATGAGAATTATTCGCAAATAAAATGCGATTGAGTCTCGAATGCCGTCTGGCGACAGTGATCGTTCCGAGCCTGCGGACACCCTTTGCGATTACCGCGCACACCGTCGGACATTGTCTGCAACGGGGTATCCACCTCATGTCGGGGCGTGTGTTCACCAGAAGCGACAATGGCTCGCGGTCACGATCTGAATGTCTGCCGGACGCGGCGGACGAGGCTTGTTTGGCGTTCTCAGCGGCGCGCTTGACGGTCGCCGTGATCTCATCGAGCGCCGCGGCCGTTTCCTCCAGGCTCGCGGCCTGCTGCTCGGTGCGCTTGGAGAGATCATCCGATGAACTCCGGATCTCGTCGGTGCCGGCGCGAATCGTCTCGGCGGTGCGCCCCACCTGCTTCATCGTTCCCTGAAGCGTGTCCAGGGCGCGGTTGAAGTCGAGACGCAGCTTGTCCAGTTCGGGGGTAAAGGCCCTGTCGATCCGTTGTTCCAGGTCGCCCTGCGCCAAAGTTGTCAAGGCTTCGCCGATTTCGTTGACCGCCTCGACACGCTTGGTGACGTCGGTGGCGATCTCCTGGTGCGGCGCTTCGATCGCGAATGGAACGGCACCGGCTGGACGCGCCGGGCGATGGTCTCTGCACTGACGATGTTCGGGCTTGACGAAATGCAGGCGCGCTATGCGAGCTATGGTGATCTGGCGCCAAATGGTGCGTGCGCGCTCTACGGACCCAAAAGCGCCCTACGCGAACTGTTTGGCCGGTTGCTCTTCTATGTGCTGACGGGCAACACCGACGATCATGCCCGCAACCATGCGGCCTTCTGGGATGGCGTCAATCTCACCCTGACCAAGGCCTACGATATATGCCCCCAGCTGCGTAGCGGCCGGGAGGCCAACCAGGCGATGCTGGTCAATGGCCAAGACAAGCATCGCCTTCTGGAAACCTGCCGCCTGTCGGCGCCCAACTTCCTCCTGAGTGACCGGGACGCTCGGGTCCTGATCAAAGATCAGGTCGCCACGATCACCCGACTGTGGGGCAAGGTTTGCGATGACGCTGAACTCAGCCAGATTGACCGCAGCTTTCTTTGGCGTCGCCAGTTTCTCAACGACTATGCCTTCGAAGACTAAATCGAGGGCGCGCCGTTCTTTTGATGCCAGTCTTTTGAGGAAAGTGGCTTGCCGAAGGCGGGGGCGCTCTCGCGCTGTCCGAACTTGAGCGGAAAGTGGGCCTGTGGAGCTTAAGCCCAAAAAATCAGCGGTGTTGCGCCAATGGTTCACCCACTGGAGCAAAGGCGCCATAAGCCGTTGCGGAAAAAGGAAAAGGTTGGAGGCCCGGCCCGGAATCGAACCGGGGTAAACGGATTTGCAATCCGGCGCGTAACCACTCCGCCACCGGGCCATCCGGGGTCAACGCAGAGTGCGTTGGCGAAGAGAGCCGTTCGATACAGGAGCGGTTGTGAACTCGCAACCATCAGATACGCCCAAACGCCGCCGCGGCTTAAGAAACCTGTGACCAGAGCCGGGGAGGGCCTACCGGGTGAATGGCTCTATCGCAGCGTTGCCCGCACGCGAGGGCTACAATCAAGGTCCTTTGGACAACAAGGCCCGAAGTCGTGACGGACCGCCAAGGGCCTCCTGCTCAATGCGATTGCGCGCCAGGGCCCGAGCAATTGCGCGGCGATCGGCATAACGCTCAAGGCAGATGAGGTTGCCAAAGCTATGGCCGGTGCAGAACGCCACCTCCTGCAATGACCAGCCGGCCGCGAGGCGATTTGTGACGAATGTGCCGGGCAGATCGTGGAAGGTCAGGTCGGTGATCCCGGCCTTGCGGCAGTAGAACGTCCAGGCGTTGCGAAAACCCGCGCCTGAAGGCTGACCGGCTCCTGAAAAACTGGACCAGTTTGAGCTAGAATTTTCTCGTTTTGCGGCGGGGGCCACGGAGCGAGGAGCGACCATGAGCCGAAGGCCGGCGAAGCCAACAGGTCGAAGTTCAGTGAGGCGCAGGTGGCGTTCATCCTACGTCAGGCCGAAGAGGGCGCCACGGTTGGCGAGGTCTGCCGCAAGGCGGGGATTTCCGAGGCGACGTTCTATGTCTGGCGCAAGAAGTACGCTGGCCTGATGCCGTCGGAGATGAAGCGGCTGCGTCAGCTTGAGGACGAGAACGCCCGCCTCAAGCGGATCGTGGCGGACCTGTCGCTTGACAAGGAGATGCTGCAGGACGTCATCAAGCGAAAGCTCTAGGACCTGCCAGGCGCCGCCAGCTCGTGGACTATCTGCGAGCGGCCTGGCAGGTCAGCATCCGGCGCGCCTGCGGGGCGCTCCAGGCGGAACGATCCAGCTATCACTATAAGGGCAAGCGGACCGATCCGGTCGCCCTCAAGAAGCGGATCAAGGAGATTGCCTAGACGCGGGTGCGCTATGGCTACCGGCGGATCACGGTGTTGCTCAAACGCGAGGGATGGCCGGTCAATGGCAAGAAAATATATCGGCTCTACAAGGAGTTGGGCCTACAGCTGCGCAACAAGACACCCAAGCGCAAGGTCAAGGCCATGCTGCGCGAGGACCGTCAACCGGCCTCCCGGCCCAACGATGTCTGGGCCATGGACTTCCTGCACGATCAGCTCTTCGACGGGTGCAAGATCCGCATCCTGGCGATTATCGACACCTTCAGCCGGTTCTCGCCGGCCCTGGATCCCCGCTTCGCCTACAAGGCTGCGGACGTTGTCGAAACCCTTGATCGGGCCGGCAAGGTGGTGGGTTGTCCCAAGACCATACGGGTCGACAACGGCCCGGAATTTGCCTCCCGCGACCTGGATCTGTGGGCCTATCAGCGCGGCGTCACCCTGGACTTCAGCCGCTCTGGCAAGCCGACGGACAACGCCTTTGCGGAGTCCTTCAACGGTAAGGTCCGGGCCGAATGCCTGAACACCGCCTGGTTCATGTCCCTCGACGACGCCCGTTCAAAATGCGAGGCTTGGCGTAGGGACTACAATGAACATCGTCCCCACAGCGCGATCGGCGACAAGTGCCCGATCGAGCTGATGAACGGCGCCGGGCCATATGGCCCGCCCGGCGCATGACCGGCGAGAAATCCCGGCCCGCCCTGGTCCAAGGTTGGGGGCAAGGTCACCTTGGGGCGGACTCTAATTATTTCTGGAGGAGTTTCAGGGGGGGGCACGTCACCAACCTCTCAAATGGGGGATGGACGCGCGACAGCTCTCTGTCGCGGTGGGCGGCGTAAAGCTGATTGAGCTGGTGGCCCGCAGCCCTCGCGGAAACAATCAGAACCTGCCAGTGATCCGGGGCGAAGCGGCGCTTTTAGAGCGTTGATGACCTCAAGGTCTGGTCTGGATGGTGGCTGAGCAGTCAGGAGGCCGTATGTGCGCCGGGGGCTTTGGGCCCCTGTCTCAGCTTCCGCTTTGGTCCGTGTCGATCGATCGAAACCCAATAACGTTGCGGGCGGCGCCAACGCGAAATGGCACCGCCCGCAGCCTTGATCTTGTCGCTAGAACTTAAAGCGCACGCCGGCGCGGTACATCCGGCCGACGATGTCATAGAGCGCCGGGTTGGCGTAGTTGGGCGACTTGGCCGGATCGCGGTCGAACAAGTTGTCGACCTTGAAATAGGCGCTCACGTCCTCGCGAACGTTAAAGGTTCCGCCCACGTCCATATAGAAAGCGCCTGGCATGAAGTTCTCGTCGATCGTCGGGGCATTAGCTGTCGAGACTGGACAAGTTCCCGCCGCGCAGACGACGTATTGGTTTCCATAGTTGCCGTCGCTGAACCAACGCTCCTGCAGCGTCAAGCTGAAGCGGTCGGTCTCGTAGCTCTGGATCGCCAGCCACTTCCAATCAGGGGTATTGCCCTGGTTCACACCCGCTGAGTCCACGGGGATCGTGCCGGGCAGGCCCGTATCGGTCCAGAAGTCGCGGATGTGGGTGGCGAGGGCGCGCAGGGTGAAGTTGCCCGAAAGGCCCAGGGGCTGCTGCCAGCGGTAGCTGGCCTCGATGTCGAAGCCGCTGGTTTTGATGGACGCCAGGTTGAAGGACTGGACGTTGATGTAGTTGGGACCGTTGGTGTTGTTGAGGTTATAGGCGCTGCAGGTCTGCGGCAGGATGTTGCGATAGCAGAAATCGACGATCTGGGCGGCGCTCAGGCTGGAGACAACGTCGTCGACCTTGATCGTGTAGTAGTCGAACGAAGCGCTGAAGCCGGGCAGCCAGGGCGGGTTGGCCAGCACGACGCCGATCTGGTTGTTGCGCGCGATTTCCGGCGTCAGGTTGGGGTTGCCTACGGCGTTCTGGATCGCCACCACGTTCCTGTTGTTCGCCGGGTCGAAGAAGTTGGGCAGGGTGGTGGTGACCGGTGCGGCGAACAGTTCCGACAGGTTGGGCGCGCGGACGTCGCGTGAGGTCACGCCGCGGAACCGCAAACCTTCTATCGGCGTGTCCCAGGTGCCGCCCGCCTTCCAGGTCCAGATCGTGCCCGAGGTGCTGTAGTCGGTCACCCGCGCAGCAGCGTTGAAGTTGGCGCGGCCGACGGTGTCATTGTTGAACAGCGGCAGGTCGATTTCCAGGAAGGCTTCCTTGACGTTGTAGGCGCCGTTGCCGTTCTTGTAGTTGCCCGCATGCCAGTTGTTGCCGACTGACGCCAGAACCGGATCGGCCGGGTAGGCGCCGCTGTTGGGGCTGCGGTCGGCGACACCGGCGCCATACGGGTCCGCGCGGACGGTGTAGAATTCGCGACGATATTCAGCGCCGAAAGCCACCGACAGCGGACCGGCCCACAGGTTGATCGGCGCGCCCGAGAAGTTCAGGCTGGCTACGTCCTGGGTCATGCGCAGGCGCTGGAACGGACCGGCTTCCGGCTGGACATAGGCCAAGGCCGCAGCCGACGGGGTCTTGCCGCCGAGGATGTTGATCGGCTGACAGCCATTGGCGCGTGCCACCGGATCGGCGCAGACGATCGCGCCGTTTAGCGTGATCGCCTGGATAGCCTGATTGAAGCGCGGCGTCAGCAGGATGTGGTCGACGTCAATCGCGGTCTTGTTGACGCCATGCTCGTAGTAGGCGTCGTAGTGCCAGTCCTTGCTGAAGAGCTCGAACTTGCCCTTCAGGCCGCCGACCACGCGATATTGACGGCGATCGGTGTGAACATCGGTGTTGGGCAGCACGGCGTTGCTGGTGCCGAACTGGAAGCTGGTGACGCCCGCCGTCGCGCAGGCGGCTTGAACCGAAGTCGGCACGTAGGGGTTGGAGCACTGTAGCGTCAGGCCGGTCTTGTTCATGCCGTTGACGGGCTGGTTGCTGGTCTTGACTTGGCCCAGGTTGAACGAGACGTAGGCTTCACTATTCTCGGTGAAGTCGTAGCCTATGCGCCCATAGGCAACCTTGCGCTCGATCTTCGACTGCAGCGTGCGGCCGCTGTCGACATTGCCCGACAGGTCGCCGCCGATGCAGTAGCCCGGGAAGCAGCCGGTCACGGCCCCGTTGGCGGCCTTGGAAGGCACGCCACCCGAACCATACTGGAACTGGAACGGCTGGCCGTTCTTGTCGAAGGCTATGCCCTGCAGCGGACCGGCGGTGATCAGGCCATACTTGGTGTAGGCATAGGGTTGAGCGTTGTCGCGCATCACATATTGCGGCGAGCCGTCATTGGTGACGTTGCGGTTGATCATCGTCGTCTGGGTGAACCAGTCGCGATCGCCCGCCAGGTCTAGGCCGAAGTCGCCGGCGCCAACGCCGTTTTCCTTGGCCCATTCCACACTACCGACGACATGCACGCGATCACCCGCGAAGCTGCGTCCGCCAGCGAGCTGGACCAAGCCTTGCTCGTTGTCGCCATAGGTCGAGACGCCCGCCTGGACGTTGCCTTTCAGTCCGGTGAACTTGGTGTCCGTGATGAAGTTGACGACGCCGCCCACCGCGTCCGAGCCGTAGGATGCGGAGGCGCCGCCGTTTACCACGTCCACGCGCTGGATCAGCAGTTGCGGGAAGAGACTGACGTCGGTGACGCCCGTGTAATAGGCCCCCACGACGCGCTGGCCGTCCAGCAGGGTCAGGGTCCGCAACGTGCCCAGGCCGCGAAGCGAGAACGAGCTCAGGCCTTGCTGGCCGCTGGACGTGCTGAAGGTGTTGGTCGCCGAACCGCTTGACCCCTGCAGGGACGGCAACTGGACGATGGTGGCGAAGACGTTGGGTTGGGCGTTATTCTGGAGTTGGGCTTCGCCGATCACCGAGGTCGGAGTCGGCGCAGTGAAGCCTGTGGTTTGAATGCGCGTTCCGGTGACAACGACCTCGCTCACCGTGGCCGGTTCCGGCGTCGCGGGCGAGGTGGTCTGCGCCAGGGCAGGGACAGCGACCAGACTCGCGAGCAGGGCGGCGGCGCCTGCAGAGCCAAAGGCACTACGCCTCATCTGACGAACCAGACGGCCTCCCGTGGTCAAGCTCGCCGTCGCTGCGTTGTTGTCCCAAGACCCGGCGCTTGAGGCGCTAGGAGTCGAAGGCTCAAGGCCTTGTGAAAACATGTTTGTCCCTCCCTAAGCGCCGTTGTCCGACGCGATTTGACGCTTGCCAGCGGCGGCTTGTCCGCTTGATGGTAGCGTTATCGTAAAATTTGGTATGTCCACTGCCTCCCCAAGTCAATACTCAGACATAATAACGTTGAAGCGACGCTCGAGCTTCGCTACCACGGGCTCAGGCGCAGTCTCCTTTCGCAATTTCGGGGCGCTGCGCGCGAAATTGGGCGCCAAGCGAAGAGCACGCCATGGTGATAACGTTATCGGGGGGTGTGGTGTCGGAATCTCAGAACAGCCTTGAGCTTGGAACGGCGCCAACGCTCCGGTTTCCCGTCGTGCGATGGACGATCATTGGCCTGTTTGTTCTGGCGATGGTCCTGAACTATCTCGCCCGATCGGTGCTGGGTGTGTCCGCGCCGATGATCCTGAGCGAGCAGTCGATTTCCAGCGAACAGTATTCCTGGATCACAAGCGCTTTCCAACTCGGCGTCATGTTTCAGCCGATTGTCGGCTATTTCCTCGACGGAGCCGGGCTGAGGCTGGGGTTTACGCTGTGTGTGGCCCTATGGTCGCTGATCACCATCGCCCATGTCGCAGCCCAGGGCTGGATCCCGTTCGCCGGCCTGCGTTTCGCGCTCGGACTGGCCGAAGGCTCCGCCCAGCCCGCTGGCCAGAAGCTCACGGCAGAATGGTTTCCCGCCAAGGAGCGGGGGTTCGCCAGCGGCGTCTACAATATCGGCGCGTCGTTCGGCGCGGTGTTCGCGCCGCTTCTGGTGGCTTGGGCCGTAGCCACCCACGGCTGGCGGCTGGCGTTCGTGGTCGCCGGCGGATTGGGCTTGGTCTGGACCCTGGCCTGGCTGCTTTGGTATCGCTCACCCGCCAAGCATCCCCGGCTCAGCACGGCCGAGCGCACCTATATCGAAGCGGGCCAGGAAACTCAGCTGGCGGCCAAGGGCGGGCGGGCGAGCTGGTCGGATCTGGTTCTGCGCCGAGAGCTTTGGGGCATTGCCCTGCCGCGTATGCTGGCCGATCCGGTTTGGGGCATGCTTTCGTTCTGGATGCCGCTCTATCTGGCGCGCGTTCGGGGCTTTGATCTGGCGCACATCGCGATGTTCGCATGGCTGCCGTTTCTCGCGGCCGACCTGGGCTGCCTGTTTGGTCCGGCCGTCGTGTCATTCCTGCAAGGTCGTGGCGTGCATCTGATCGACGCGCGGCGCTGGGCGTTCACGCTCGGCGCGGCGTTGATGACGGCCATGACCCTGGTGGGCCTGGCGGCCAACCCCTACGTCGCCATCGCCCTGCTGTGCGTGGGCGGCTTTGCGCACCAAACCCTGTCGGTCACAGTGATCACCATGGCCTCGGACCTGTTTGCTCGCAACGAAGTGGCGACCGTGGCCGGGATCGCCGGGCTGGCTGGCAATTTTGGCGTCCTGGTCTTCACCCTGGTTCTTGGCCGCCTCGTTGATCAGATCGGTTACGGCCCCTTTTTCATCGTGCTTGGTTTGCTTGATCTGGTGGGCGCCGCATTGCTCTGGACCTTGGTGCGCAAATCCGCATGACCACCTTCAACAATCCTGTCCTGAGGGGCTTTAACCCCGATCCCTCGATCGTCCGCGTGGGCGACGACGTCTTCATCGCCACCTCCACCTTCGAATGGTTTCCCGGCGTCCAGATCCATCACAGCCGCGATCTGGTCCATTGGCGTCTGGCGGCCAGGCCCCTGACGCGGCCCAGCCAGCTGGACATGCGCGGCGACCCCGATTCCTGCGGCGTATGGGCGCCTGACCTGACCCATGCCGATGGCCGGTTTTGGCTGATCTATACCGACGTCAAGCGCTTCGGCCAGTCGACGCTCGATGGCGCCAAGGGCGTGACCCTGCGTGATTTCCACAACTACCTGGTCACCTGCGACCGCATAGATGGCGTGTGGTCTGACCCGATCTATCTCAACAGTAGCGGGTTTGATCCGGCCCTTTTCCATGACGACGACGGCCGCAGCTGGCTGCTGAATATGCTTTGGGACCATCGTCCGTACAGGCCGCGCTTCGCCGGTATCGTCGCCCAGGAACTGGATCGTCTCTCCGGCGCGCTGATCGGCGAGCGACGCATGATCTTCAAGGGCACCGGGCGCGGCTTCACCGAAGGGCCGCACCTCTACAAGCGCGGCGGGTGGTATCATCTGCTGGTCGCGGAAGGAGGGACCGGCTGGGGGCACGCCGTGGTCATGGCGCGCTCACGCAGCCTGTTTGGGCCCTATGAGCTGCATCCCGACGAGGTGGTGTTGTCCGCGCACGGAAGTCGCGAGGGACCGCTCGCGCGGGCGGGTCATGGCGACCTGATCGAACTGCCCGATGGTACGCCTTGGATGGCCTATCTCTGCGGACGGCCGCTACCAGACAGCCAGCGTTGCATTCTGGGTCGCGAGACGGCCCTGCAGCCCATGCAATGGGGCGAGGACGGTTGGCTGAGAAGTCTGACCGTCGACGCCGCACCCGATCCGCAACCGCCCGCGCCGAACCTGCCGGCCGCACCTTGGCCGCAGGATCCTTGGGATGGCGGCTTTGAAGGCGTGGCGCTGCCGGAGCCCTTGCAGTGGCTGCGCACCCCCTATCCGGATGAGATTTTCAGCCTCAGCGCTCGACCTGGCCATCTGCGCCTGTACGGCCGCGAAACTGTGGGCAGCCCCTTCCGTCAGGCTCTCGTGGCTAGGCGACAGGAGCACCTTTGCTACACCGCGACCACGTGGATTGATTTCGAAGCGGCTGACTTCCAGCAGGCGGCGGGTTTGATCTGCTACTACAACAGCACCAAGTTTCACTATCTCCACCTGTCGCGCGACGAAGGCGGCCGGTGTTTGCAGTTGATGACCGCCTCGCCCGACGCCGGCGGCGTCACCCTGGAGGTCGTCGCGGCGGTCGTGCCCGATGGTCCGGTTGAACTGCGCGTGGATGTCAATTTTGGCCGACTGGAATTTGCCTGGCGCGGCGAGGACGAGGCCGATTGGCGCTATCTGCCTCAGAGGCTCGACGCGAGCATTCTATCGGACGAAGTCTCGCTGCCAGGCTTGCCCAATTTCACCGGCGCGTTCGTGGGCATGGCGTGCCAGGACATGGCGGGGACGGCCACACCTGCGGATTTCGCCTATTTTCGATATCGAGGCCGGGACGACGCCTAGCCTCCGAGCAGCCTAATGGGGGAGGGCTGTGGACAGGCGCTTGATGATCTCATGATCGAGCACCCGGTCGCGGCCCTCGCCCAGCGGTTCGACGCCGTTGATCTGAGCCGCAAGCAGGCCGAGCGCTTCGGCCGCCAGCTTGCGAACCGGTTGATGAACCGTCGTGAGGGGCGGCCAAAGGGTCACTGCGGCTGAGGTGTCATCAAACCCGACAACCGTTAGTTGGCCCGGCACATCGAGGTGGCGGCGGTGGGCGACAGAAACCGCAGCGGCGGCCATGTCGTCGTTGCTGGCGAAGATGGCCGTCGGCGGCGTTGGCGCGTCGAGCAACTGCTCGGCCGCCGCCAGCCCCGATGTGAAGCTGAAATCGCCCTGGGCCATGGTCGTCACCACGCCGTCGGTCTCGCGCACGGCCGCATAGAAGCCTGCCAGGCGCTCGGCGCTGGCTGCCTGATCCGGGTTGCCCAGGATAAATCCCAGCCTGCGATGACCAAGGTCGATCAGCGCGCGTGTCATTTCGTAGGCGGCTCGACGATCGTCGATGCGAACGCAAATCGCGCCGTCGACGTCATAGGCGCCAACGGCCGCCATCGGCAGGCGCGCCTTTCGAAGCGCCTGCAGCACGGCGGGGGATTCGCCAAGCGGCGGAGCGAGGATGACGCCGGAAACGCCGGATGCGATCATGCTTTTGAGCGCCGCAGGCTCTGGCGGTCGTCCGCCATGCCCGCCCTTGAGCAGAATCAGATGGGCTCCCCTTGTTGAGGCTTCCTCATAAACGCCGGTGAGAAAGTCGCTCATGAACGCCGCGCTCGGGTTGGAATAGATCACCCCGATCCTGAGCTCGGCCGAGGTCACCAGGCTCCGGGCCGCGACGTTCGGCGTGTATCCCAGAATCTGAATCGCTGCGGCTACGGCGGCGCGGGCTTCGGGTCCAACGCCTACGCGGCCATTGATGAACCGCGAGACGGTCATCGGCGACACGCCCGCCTCGGCCGCGACGTCTATGATCGTAGGACGACCGCCTCCAGCGTTTCTTGCCAATCCGTCCCCCATCGCCTTTGACAAGGCCATATCGTCCATCGCGCGACTACCGCGCCGTCGCCGCGATCGGCGGGTTGGCCGACGTGACGTCTGGGGGCACGCTCTCGAGCCCCGCTATCAAGCGCTCTCTTTAGTCGCAGCCGGCGCGGCGTCAACGAACTATTGTTTGCGCTACCAAAGTCGCGGTTGCGTGATTTATCGCTCAGTTGGGGTGCGGTCGCGGCGCGGTGCCGCTATGAGACTCACGCGAAATCGGGCCGCGCCGCGAGGTGGGCGGTCGGAGATCGCGAAATTACTCAAATATCGCGCGCATATTTTCCTATTAGATAGAGCTATATTTACATGTTATAAAAATATATTGTTGGTAACGCAACCATGAACGATATGATCTGGTAATTGTTGATTCTGTATTTCGATTCTAGTCGCGCATAGTGAATGCGCATTGGTTTGTTGGACCGGTTTGCGCCAGTCTTGGGTCCGGGCGTCTTTTTACGCGGCGGCGCCCGCCGACAGACGCGCCGCTTCGCTCTGTGTCGCGCCGCCTTGGCCTAGGCGAACTTGCGCAGGTCCACGCCAACGCGGTCGCGCCCCGGCCTTCCGGCAGGGCGCGAGCCAGGCTCGCCTATTTGGCCACCGCGACGGCTGTATGGACCGCGAACTCCGCCGAGCGGCTCGCCACGCCGGTATCGGGTTGACCCGAACCGACGCTGACGCGATAGCGACCGGCGCTGACCCGACGCTCACCGTCCAGATCGACCGAGCTGAGATCGCGCGAGGACAGCGCGAAGGTGACCTCGCGGGTTTCGCCCGGCTTCAGCGAAATTCTCTGGAAGCCGCGCAAGGCCAGGCGGGGGGCTCCGGGCGTTTCGGGGAAGTTCAGATAGACCTGTGCGACCTCTTCGCCCGGTAGGGGTCCGATGTTTTTGATCGTGGTGGTCACACTCAGGCCCTGGCCGGTCCCCTTGACGTTGGGCTCTACCTTGAGTGGGCCGTAGTCAAAGCGCGTGAAGCTGAGGCCGTAACCGAACGGATAGACGGGTGTCCCCTCGAAATAGCGGTAGGTGCGGCCGACCATGGCCTAGTCGTCGAACGCGGGCAGGTCTTCGGTCGAGCGATAGAAGGTCAGCGGCAGTCGCCCCGCCGGATTGGTCTTTCCGGTCAGGACGTTGGAAATCGCCAGGCCTCCCGATTGTCCAGGGTACCAGGCTTCCAGGAGCGCGGAGGCGTTGTCCTTGGCCCATGAGAAGTTCAAGGGGCTGCCGTTCATCGCCACGACGATCAAAGGCTTACCCAGGCCCTTGGCCTGCGCGAGCAAGGCCTGCTGGTCGGCGGGAAGGTCGAGTGTGGTCTTGTCGCCGCCTTTGAAGCCGGGGATCTCGATCGGCGCCTCTTCGGCCTCCATGTCGGAGGTGAGACCGACGACCGCCACCAGCACGTCGGCCTTGGCGGCGGCGGCCTTGAGCTCGGCGCTCGGGTCGGCGGCGATGCGTTTCCAGATCAGGCTTAGGCCGGACAGCGCGTGCGATTCTGACACGATCTCAATCGGATACCGCCGGCCCTTTTCCAGACGAAGCGCCTTCAGGGTCGGCAGGCTGCCCCAGCCGGCCTTGCGAAGATCTGCGAACGGCTTGCCGTCGACCTTCAACTCGCCGTTGAAGCCCACCAGGCCCAGACGATAGGTCCCGCTCTCGGGCGGGACCAGGAAGCCCGTCCAGACCACGCGATGGTGGTCGTAGACGCTCGCCAGATCCAGGCTGCGGGCGGCGACGTCGGCCTCGATCCGCGTAACCACCGGCTTTTCAGCATAGGTCATCTTGGCGACGGCTTCGCCGAATGCGCCGGGCGCGAACCGCTTGGGCGGGGGCTCGGTGGTGTTGAAATAACGCGCCAGCAGACCGGCCTGTCCGTCAGGTGTGCGCAGGGCCGTGGTCGGCACACGGTCGCCGTCGGTGAAAGAGGCGCCGAACGGGGCATAGGTGACTTTGGCGCCGGGCAGGGTGAGTCTCAGGCCCTCGACCACAGAGATCGGCGGCGAGGATAGGGCCGAGGAGTAGTTGCCGCGCAGTACGCGGGTGGCGTCGCCCAGAGGGCCGATCACCGCGATGCGCAAGCCGGGCTTGAGCGGCAGTATTCCGTCGTTCTTCAGCAAAACGAGGCTCTTCTCGCTCGCGGCCAGAGCCAGCGCCGTATGCTCAGGTGTGATCACCGTGCTGGGTGCAGCCACGCGGTCAGGGGCGCCGTCCCCAGCCGAAAGGTCGCCATTGCGTAGCCGCGCCGAGAACAGGCGCACCAAAGCCTGCTCGATCTCGGCTGTCGTGATCAGGCCACGCGTCAGGGCTTCACGGTAAGGATCCGCCAGGCCGTCAGTGTCGGTCAGGGTGGCGCCGTTGCATTCGTTGTCGACGCCGGCGCGCAGCGCGGCCGCCACGGCGCTGGCCGCGTCGGGGGCGTACTTGTGGTGGGCGTTGATGTCCTTGACGGCGTCGCAGTCGGACACGACGTAACCGTCGAACTTCCACGCATCGCCCAGATGCTCCTTGAGTAGCAGATCGCTCGCGCAGGCCGGTTGACCATCAATACGATTATAGGCGCACATGATCGAGCCGGCGCGGCCTTCGACGATCGCGGCGCGGAAGGCCGGCAGATAGGTGTCTTCCAGGTCGTGGCGCGAGACGAAGACATTGGCGGTATGACGGGTGGATTCAGGCCCGCTATGGACGGCGAAATGCTTGGGGGTGGCGATGATGCGCGGGTGATCGGGATCATCGCCCTGGACGCCCTGCACGAAGGCCACGCCGATCCGCGCCGTCAGGAACGGATCCTCGCCATAGGTCTCCTGGCCGCGCCCCCATCGAGGATCGCGGAAGATGTTGATGTTGGGCGACCAGGTGTTGAGGCCGGTTCCGATCCGCCCCATGCGGCCGGTCACCCGCGCCAGGGTGTGCAGGTCCTGCATTTCCGTCGCGATCGCGCCGGCGACCTCGTGAACCATCGCGGGGTCGAAGGTCGCCGCCAGCCCGATCGGTTCGGGGAAATTGGTGGTGGGCAGGGCGCCTAGAGCGCCATGCAGCGACTCCGTCCACCAATTATAGGCCGGAACGCCGAGGCGCGGGATCGCCGGTGCGGTGTTGAGCAACTGGTCGAGCTTCTCGTCGAGCGTCAGCTTGCCCACCAGCTCGACGGCCAGACGGTCGGCCATGGCGCGATCCACCGACGCCGGCGGCGAGGCGGGGGCGGCGTGAACGGCCGGCGCTCCTGCCGACAGGATGGCGAAAAGCGCGGTGGCCAGGCCGCATCGCCGCCAATTGGACCTAAACATCTAAGCTACCTCTCGGAAGTGCATCGGATCATGTCGGCGCGGGGCCCGGCGCGCGCGACGCCGGGCCCCGCCGGGCTATGGTTTTGCGGCGTCGATCGGAAACTCGAACACCGTGGCCGAGATCGCCGGGACGACCAGGCTGGATCCCGGGCGCGGGGCGGCGCTTTGGGTGAGGGTGACGCCGGCTGGCGCGCCCACCTTGTTCTGCGCATCGAGCGCTGTGCCAGTCAGCACCCACTTGCGGCCAGCGCCGCGCAGGGCCAGCGCTTTCAGATCAAGCTTCAGCGTCTGGGGGGTAAGGGTCGGGTTGACCACGCCGATCCTCACGTTTTTGCGGTCGGGGCTCAGGCCCGCGATCACGTCGAGGGGGTAGGTCGGGCTGCCGGCTCGCACCTTCGGGTGGTTGTAGCCCACCGGATAGCGCGGCTCGGGTTGAGGCGCATCGCCAAGCACCGCCACAGGCGTCACGCCGGCCCCGAAATGCTCGCCATAGAGCTTGAAGACCTGGCCCGTTGAGTTGAGCACCGCGTCGGTGGCCGTGATGTCCATGGTCGAGGCGCCCGTGGTGAAGGCGCTCATGGTCAGGAAATCGGTGTGGCGGAGCATCTCCTGCAGCACCATGGCGTAGGCCAGCGCCGACTTGAGATTGACCTGACCAAAATA
The DNA here is from genome assembly GCF_058681035.1 of Caulobacter sp. FV2ps19. Taxonomy (NCBI): domain Bacteria; kingdom Pseudomonadati; phylum Pseudomonadota; class Alphaproteobacteria; order Caulobacterales; family Caulobacteraceae; genus Caulobacter; species Caulobacter sp. FV2ps19. Next base: position 2,484,956 of record NZ_CM178729.1, read on the forward strand.
GGCGTACTCGTCGATCGACAGGAAGATCGCCTTGTCCTTCATGGCCGGGAAGCGCTGCTGGTAGATCTTCCACTGCTCGGCCTTCATGCGAACCTGGTTGGACGGCGAGCGTGCGTACTCCATCAGTTCAATGTCGGCAGGGGCGTCAGGCCGGACTTCGGGCTGATCATACCAGTGCTCGGAAATGCCATCGAAATTGCCCCAGGCCTTGGCCAGGAGCCCGCCCGTCCAATCCCATTCGGTGCCGAACTTGGGCGCGACGCTTTCGAGGGAGGCGTTTTCCTTGGTCCCGCGCGGATGGCCCTGGTCTGGCATGGCGCCCGAACCAATCAGGGTAATGGTCGGATCAACAGCCCGCATGGCCTCGGCGAAGGCGTTGTGCTTGATCATGAAATAGTCGAGCGAGGTCTTGCCGATCTGCCACCAGCCGTAAGGCTCGTTGCCGATGTTCCAGTACTTCACGCCATAGGGCTCGGGGTGACCATTGGCCGCTCGGCGCGAACCCCACAGGCTGGTCGCTGGCCCATTCAGATATTCGACCTCTTCGGCCGCCGAATTGGCGTCACCGAGGCCTGCATTGACTGTGACATAGGGCTCGACGCCGATGATCTTGGTCAGGTCCAGCCACTCGTCCATGCCGATGTCGTTGGGCTGCATCGCGCTCCAGGCGTGGTCGAACATCGGCGCGCGCTTGTCGCGCGGCCCGATCGCGCCATGCCAGTCCCAGTCCGAGAGGAAGTTTCCGCCGGGCAGCCGCCACATGCCCGAATTGAGCGAGCGGGCGATCGTGGTCGTGTCGGCCCGCCAGCCGCGAATATTGTCGGCCGGCATCAGCGAGACCACGCCGACCCGGAAGGCTCCCGCACCCAGGCCGGTGATCTCCAGGCGCGCGTCCGCCGCGTCGACCGGGGGCGCGAAGCCAAACTCCGCGCGGCGCCAGTCGGCAGACAGCGCGGGCAGGGCGACCGTTTGACGATCGTCCGGACCCTGACCCCAGACCAGCGCCGCCTCGACCTTCGCGCCGGGGTCACCCGCCACAATGAGATAGCCCTCGTAGCGTTTGCCTTTCGCCACGCCGACGCCCGATTGCGAAAAGCCCTTGCGCACCGAACGATCGACGACCACACGCGGGCTCTGCGCGCCGACATAGGCGGCCTTGGCCTCCATGACTACCGCGGCGTCGCCGCCGATCGGCCGCCACTTGCGATAGCTGACGCCAGGCCGGCCTTCGGCATTGAGCGGCGGCGGCGTATCGAAGGCCTCTGCCACGACCGGATAGTAGAATTTCCGATCGTCGAGCATTTCCGCCCACAAGGTGCGCGCCACCAGGCCGCCAATGGGCTCGATGAACATGCCGTATTCGTACTTGGTGACTGGCGCGGCTCGGCTGGAGCCGTCGATCGTCACCTTAACCGGGGGCGCAGCCATGGCCGTCGTCGAGACCATCACCGCCCAGCCGGCGCAAGCGGCCAGCCTCATTCCGTATCGCATTTGTCCCCTCCCTAATACTCAGTCATTTGACGTCGCTATTTTCCGGTTAAGGCGCGCGACGCCTTGTTCTTGGCGCGTGTGTTGCCTGCCCGACTGAGACAGTCTTGCCGGAAACTCTTGATACGTAGGCCTCGACCAACCAGTCAGCGCGCATCAGGCCAGTGACCGATGGCGCGATTGACCCTGCATCAATTTGCCGGACAAATGGTAGCGTTAACAGATTGCGCGATGCAAGACCTTAGAACGCGCGGCAGGGGAGGCTTTGGAAATGACTCTCAAGGCTAGTGACGCGCCGCGCGGGGCGTAGGCCCGCGCCGGGTATCTGGCGATCATAGCGGTCTTACTTGTCGCGCCGGGCCCCGTGCGCGCTCAAGTGACGACTCCGGGATCGCCGCCGGTGGCTGGCGGCTAGCCGGCCGTGGTCCAGAAAATCAAGGTCTACTCGGCCGCCATCGCGGGCAATCTTGAGGGCGAAAGCGCCGATCGGGACGTTTTCGTGGTGCTGCCCGCCGGCTATGCCAGTCATCCTCGGCGCCGCTACCCCGTCGTCTACGCCCTTCACGGCTATTCCATCGGGGCTCAGCAGTGGATGGGCGAGATCCATGCGCCGCAAACGATCGAAGGCGCGTTCGCCAAGGGCGCGCGCGACATGATTGTCGTGCTGCCCGACAGCAAGACGGTTCACAATGGTTCGATGTATTCGAGTTCACAGACCACCGGCGATTTCGAAACCTTCGTCGCCAGGGACCTCGTCGCCTATATTGATAAGCACTATCGCACCCTTGCGACCCGCGAGAGCCGTTGACTGGTCGGTCACTCGATGGGTGGCTACACGGCACCAGTCGCATCGGCATGCGCCACTCGGACGTATTTGGCACCCTGTACATGATGAGCCCCTGCTGCCTCTCGCCGCGTGACCCTGGCCAACTGAGCGGCGACGCCGCCGCGGCCTTGGCGCCGGTCAAGGCCCTGGAGGACGCCCAGGCGGCGACCTGGGGCGTGCGCGCGCAATTGGCGACGGCTGCGGCCTGGTCGCCCAATCCAGACAAGCCCTCACTGTTCCTTGATCTGCCCGTTGAGAACGGCGTGGTTCGGCCCGACATCCATCGCCAGATGGACCACCAACGCCCCTCTGGCCTTCGTCGATCAATATGTCTCAGCCCTTGCCCGTTACACGGCCATAGCCATTGACGTTGGTGACCGCGACGGGCTGAAGGAGGATGCGACCAAGCTGCACGCGGCGTTCGATCGCTACGGGCTTTCCAACAGCTTCGAGATCTATCCCGGGGATCATACCAGCGGCGTCGCCCCCCCCCCCCGGCTTCAGGACAACGTCCTGCCATTCTTCAGTCGCAACCTGGCATTCCAGGGGCGATGATCGTTGCGCGCGCTGGCCTCCTGGCTCCGTCTCCGCCACCTTGAGCTAGTGACGGAAGAGCTATGATTTTTCGCGCTTTTCTCTCCACTTGTGTCTGGCCGCGTCCACGTTCGGCCGGTTCTATCGCTCTCTGCGAAGGAGGGTGAAGTGGAGCGGGTTAGTATCTTGCGCTTTCACGGCTCCGGAAGTCTTGCTTGTTGCCAGGCAGGGCGGCGTCGTGCGTCAGAATGTTGGCGGGGTGTAGGCGCTGATGATGCGGACGGGTTGGTCGCCTATGCAGCGGAAACGGTGCGGGCGGCGACTGGAGAAGGCATAGGCGTCGCCGGGCCCCAACACGCTGCGTTCGCCGTCAACTGTGACCTCAAGTTGGCCAGAGATAACCACGCCGCCTTCCTCGCCCTCATGGCTCAGGGGAATTCGGCCGGTGTCGCCGCCCGGCTGATACAGTTCATCTAGAATCTGCAATTGCCGGCCAAGCAGACTTCTCCCGACCTGGCGATAGGAAACGGTTCCCTTGCCGATCTCGACCAAATCACTGGCGCGATGAAAGGGGCTGTCGACCTGATGGAGATCGAGGGAGAAAAACTCGGTCAAGGCGATCGGGACGGCGTCGAGAATGCGTTTGAGGGCCCCGACCGACGGGTTGGTGTGGTTGGCCTCGATCAGTGAGATCGTGGAATTGGTGACACCCGCCCGCTTGGCCAGAAGTCGCTGCGACAGGCCGGCGCTCTCCCGCACCAGACGCAACCGTGCGCCGACATCGACCTCAAAATTCCGGGTGACGGGGTTGGGCGTGTTTCGGTTGTTCTGCATTCAACAACGCCTAGTGAAATAATTCCATCAAATCAATTGATGGGGAATCTGAAGTAAACATCTTGTTTCGATGATCAAAACGCTTTGCTCTGCTGGCTACAAGCCCGGAGCGCCGCCCCATGACCAACGCCCCTTCATCGCTCGCGTCCTACTGGATGCCGTTCACCGCCAATCGTCAGTTCAAGCAGGCGCCTCGCCAGCTGGTCGAGGCCCGGGGGATGTATTATCGCAGTGATGATGATCGCCAGGTGCTGGATGGCACGGCGGGCCTGTGGTGCGTCAATGCCGGCCATGGCCGCGACGAGATCGCCGATGCGGTGTCCCGGCAACTGCGTACGCTGGACTATGCGCCCAGCTTCCAGATGGGGCATCCGCTGGCGTTCCAGTTCGCCGAGCGCCTGGTCGAGATCGCGCCGGCCGGATTCAATCATGTGTTCTTCACGGGGTCTGGCTCGGAGTCGGTCGACACCGCGCTGAAAATGGCGCTCGCCTATCAGCGGGCCATCGGGCAGGGCACGCGAACGCGGCTGATCGGGCGCGAGCGCGGCTATCACGGGGTGGGTTTCGGCGGCCTGTCGGTCGGCGGTCTGGTCAATAATCGCCGGGCCTTCACCATGCTGCCGGGCGTTGACCACCTGCGCCATACCCATGATCTGGCCCGCAACGCCTTTTGCGAGGGCGCGCCCGAACATGGCGCCGAACTGGCCGATGATCTGGAACGGATGGTGCAGCTCCATGGCGCCGAGACCATCGCCGCCGTGATCGTCGAGCCGGTCGCCGGCTCGACCGGCGTGCTGCTGCCGCCCAAGGGCTATCTGCAGCGTCTGCGCGAGATCGCGACCCGCCACGGCATCCTGCTGATCTTTGACGAGGTGATCACGGGCTTCGGACGGCTGGGCGCCGGCTTCGCCACGGACTATTTCGGCGTCACGCCCGACATCATCACCACGGCCAAGGGGCTGACCAATGGCGTCCTCCCGATGGGGGCGGTGTTCTGCGCCGATGCGGTGCACGACGCGATGATGCATGGCCCCGCCGCCGCCATTGAGCTCTTTCACGGCTATACCTATTCGGGCCATCCGGTGGCCTGCGCGGCGGGACTGGCGGTGCTGGATATCTACGCGCGCGAGGGGCTGCTTACGCGCGCGTCGGAGCTCTCGGACTTCTGGCGCAAGGCGATGATGACGCTGCGCACGGCCCCCAATGTCATTGATATTCGCACGATCGGCCTAGTGGCGGGCATCGAGCTCTCACCCCGCGAGGGGGCGCCTGGCTCGCGGGCCTATGACGTTTTTGTCGACTGTTTCGAGCGCGGTCTGCTGATCCGCGTGACGGCCGATATCATCGCGCTGTCGCCCCCGCTGATCGTCGAGCCGGCCCAGGTCGAGGCCATGGTGGCGACGATCCGTGACGCCCTGGAGCGGGTCACCTGACGACCTTCAAGGGGGGCTAGGTGTCGTTTTCTAGAGGCGCTGGGGCCGCTCGAGAAACCACAGGCTCGGACCAAAGCTTCGCGGTGAATAGCCAAGGCGCCTTCCGAAGCCGCAATTGTCTACGTTGTGAAGCGCGGCTTAGCTGAGGCGGGGCGAGCGACGGCCTTCCTTAGTGGTGTAAAGACTCGCTGTCGGCGCAGCGGGGCGCGCTGGTTGCCGAGGCCCTCAGGCCCTCAGGCCGCCAGGGTCAAGGCCAGGCTAAGGCGATCATAGCGGCTCTGGATCCGCTGCAGGGTGCTGAGCTTGACGGGCTCGCCTTTGCGCAGCTTGCTCCAGGTGGTCTCACTGATGCCGTACACGTCGAACAGGTGTTCGCGCGTGATGGCCGGCAGGGCGACCCTAAGCCGCTCGAAATGCTCCGGGGTAATGGTGACGGCCTGAGCCATGAGAGGATCCGTTGTCTGCAGAGAGAAGGCGCGGCCGGCGCCGGGGGGAGGAGGAAGGGCGTCGGCCGCTAAACGATCGCGGGGGGCGCGATCGTTATTCTTGGCCACCGCTAGAGCTAGGTTTGCGGTAGTCCAGGGCCGGCGGGCGATCGCCCAGCATGGCCTTGTAGGCGAAGTTCGGACCCCGACGAGCATCGAGTTCGGCCTTGGCCTTCTTGATGGTGTCGGGGTTGGAGAACAGGTCCGCGCCGGTCAGGGCCAGGGTCTTGGCCGCGTTGACCGCACCCTTGACGCCGATCGACGAACCCGCCGCGGCGACGTTCTGCCAGCTGTGGCCGGCCGAGCCGGGCACGAAGGTCGCGGTGCCCAAGCCGACAGTCGGGGTGACCCAGCTGATGTCGGACACGTCAGTCGAGCCGCCGCCGCCTTCCATCTCCACCTTGTAGGGCTCGATGGTCTTGACGGTGTCGATCGACGGCGCGCCCGGCAGGGATTCCTGCATCTTCGTGGCGAAGGCCTGCTCTTCCGGCGTCCAGCTGATGCCGCCGACCTTGCGCAGGTTGGCGTCCATCACCTTGCCCAGGGTGTCGTTAGGCAGCAGGGCGTAAACGCCGCCAGTGACCTCGGTCTTTACGGTTGTGCCGGTTGCGAGAGCCGCGCCTTGGGAGGCCTTTTCCAGGCGGGCCCAGACGTCCTTGACCACGGCTGGATCTGGGTGGCGGACATAATAATAGACCTCGGCGAAGGCCGGTACGACGTTGGGCGCCGTGCCGCCGTTGGTGATCACATAGTGGATGCGGGTCTTGTCTGGCACGTGCTCGCGCAGATAGTTGGCGGCGACGTCCATGACCTCGACGCCGTCTAGAGCCGAACGGCCCTTTTCGGGCGCGGCGGCGGCATGGGCCGACACGCCATAGAAGCGGAACTTGCCGCTGATATTGGCCATCGACACGCCCTGCACGGCGGAATTCTGGTTGGCCGGGTGCCAATGCAGGGTCACGTCAACGTCGTTGAACAGGCCGTCGCGCACCAGATAGACCTTGCCCGAACCGCCTTCTTCAGCCGGCGCGCCATAGACGCGCAGCTCGCCCTTGATGTTGTTCTTGACCATCCATGCCTTGAGCGAAACGGCCGCGCCGACCGAGGCGGCGCCAAACAGGTTGTGGCCGCAGCCGTGGCCGGCGATCTGGCCGGGAATGCCGGTCTTCACCGGATCGGCGGTCTGGGCCAGGCCGGGGAGGGCGTCGAACTCGGCAAGGATGGCCACCACTGGGCCGGGGCCGTTCTTGAAGCTGGCGAGGAACGCGGTCGGCATGCCGGCCACGCCGGCCTTCACGTCAAAGCCTGCGGCCTTGAGCTGATCCTGCAGAACGACAGTGCTCTTGACCTCCTGGTAGCCCACCTCCGCGAAGCCCCAGATTTTCAGGGCGGCGTCCTGAATCTGCGGCGCATCGGCGTCGACGGCCTTCAGGATCATGGTGCGATCGGCCTCCTTGAGCGGCGCGGCGCAGGCCTGGGTCGCGACAAGACCCGCCGACATGGCGGCGGACAGCAAGGCGACCTTCAGGGGGGAGAGCTTCATGGAGACGGGATCCCTGGTGAGCAAAGCAACGGCGCCGCTAGCCGGACCGCCCAATCTAAGACGTACCGGATCGTGCGTCCCTCACTGTGGTCGCAACGAAAAATTGGCTTTTTGGAAAAAGTCGCTGGGCGTCTCGGAGGGCTGGAACGCGCTGGAGCGTATGGTCCCAGTCCGCTGGACAGATTTGGGCTCTAGCCGCGCGGGCGGATCAGCTCGACCTGCTGGTCGTCCGCCCGGCCGACGTCGGCCAGGCCATAGGTTCGCAGGGCCGCCACGAAGGCGTCGACCTGACCGGTTTTGAAGACGCCACTGACGGGCGTGGCGCCCAGGCGCGGATCGGCGATCCACAGCTTGCGTTGCGAAAAGCGGTTCATCTCGTCGACCACGTCTGACAGCGGCTCGCCGTCGAACACCAGGCGGCCCTGCAGCCAGCTGGATTCTTTGGCCGTGTCGACGGAGGCCACAACCCATTCGGCGGCTTTGGCGGCGACGAAGCGCGAGCCAGCCGACATCTCGATCGTCCGATCGCCGCTGGGCGAAGGCCCGGCGATCCGAACTCGGCCCTCAATCAGGGTCACTGACAGCCTGTCCGGTTCCATACGCACGTCGAAGGCTGTGCCCACCGCGGTCACCCGCTTGTCGCCGGCCGCGACCACGAACGGCCGCGACGGATCCTTGGCCACCTCGAAAAAGGCCTGGCCACGCAACAGCGTCAGCCGCCGCTCGCCTTTCCAGGGATTGACCCGAACGGCGGAGCCGGTGCTCAGCGTGACGACGGAATTGTCGGCCAGGTGAAAGGTCGACTGCTCGCCGACAGCAGTGGTGAAGATCGGATCTTCCGCGCTGGAATCCGTGCTGTCCAGCATGGGCAACAGGCGGGGACCGATGATCGCCGCCCCGACGGCGGCTACGACGCCCGCCGCCGCCAGGATCCCGACGGTCCGGCGGTTCATCAGGCGCGGCGAAGCAACGTCCGCGCCAAGCGCGTCGGCGCGCAGGGCGGCGAAGGCCGGATCGGCTTCCAGAAGGTTTAGGGTGTTCCAGGTGGTCGAGACGCGATCCCAGGCGTCGGCGTGGCGCGGATCGAGACCAAGCCAGCGCTCAAAGGCCCGGCGATCTTCCGCCAGGACGTCGTCGCCCTGCAGTCGCGCGAACCAAGCGGCCGCAGCGCTATCCGGGTCGTCGTGTATCTCGTTGCCCGGTGTTGTCGACGTCATCCTGGTCCCGCAGACGCGCGTGCAAGTGACGCAGCGCCTTCATTACATGTTTCTCGACAGCGCTGACGGAGACACCCATGCGCTGGGCGACGAGCTTGTAGCTCATCTCCTCGAAGCGCACGAGGATGAAAACCCGTCGTGTCCGCTCCGGCAGCTCATTGAGAGCCGCCATCGCCCGCGCCATCTGTTCGCGTCCTTGTAAGACGCGTTCTGGCGACATTTCATCAACGGGGTGATGAATATCCTGAAATTCGCAATGATCGGAGCGGCGACGCGATCGGTCGCGACGGCTGCGATCGATCAGCACATTGGAAGCGACCTCGAAGAGATAGCCCTCGACATTGTGCACGACCGGGGCGGGCTGACGCTTCTGGATCCGGAGCAGGACCTCCTGAACCAGGTCCTCGACGTCGTTCTGATGCGCCCGGCGGGAGAAGAAGGCGCGCAGCGCCGGCGTGAAGCGCGCGCCACTGTCCATAAGGGTGTTTTCACCCTCTAGAGGCGGGGCAGCCTTGCCGATACGCATCATTTTTACCGCCCCAGGGTCTTATGGGGGAAAGGTGACGGCGGGTTCCGGCCTCTGTCAAGCAGGGTTGGCAATGCGCGACGTGACACACGCAACTGCTGGCGTGTTGCCTATTGGATATGCAACACGCGATCTTGCAGAGCCCAGACGCACCGAAGGGAATGGCGGTGCGAGAGGCTAGGGCATGGTCCGCGTCCCTACGACGCGCGATCATGCGGCGGTAATGGAGGTCGAGATTCGCCGTGTCGTGGGGTAGCTGGTCGGGAGCGTCGGTGGGACGTGGCGCGGCCCTGGCCTTGGCTTGTGCAACCGGCGTCATGGTCTTTGCGCCGCTGCGAGCCCAGGCCCAGGCCCCAAGCGCCGGCCCGACGTTTCGCTTCGACATTCCGCCCCAGCCTCTGGGTCAGGCGCTCAATCGCCTGGCGGTGCAGAGCAATCGCAACATCCTGTTCTCGTCAGCCCTCGCCAGCGGAAAGCGCAGTCCGTCCCTGACCGGCGCCTTCACCGCCGAAGAGGCTTTGGTCCGCCTGCTGGCCGGCTCGGGGCTGGAGGTGCGCGTCGAGGGGCGCAGCTTTCTGATCGTGCCGGCGCAGGCGGTCATCGCGCGGGCCGCGCCGCCCCCGCCGCCACCGCTCCCGACCGCGTCTGCGGCGCTGGACTCCGTCATTGTTACGGCTCTGAAGCGCGCCACGCCGATCCAGCGGACGCCCATCAGCATGACGGTGGTCGACGGCGAGCAACTGAGCCGCCTGGGCGTGGTCGACCTGGAGCGTGCCTCGCCGCTGCTGCCCGGCCTGAAGCTGGTCTCGACCGCCTTCGGTCGGCGACTGGTGCTGCGCGGCGTCTATGGGGCCGGGGAAGCGACCACCGGGCTCTATTACGACGAAACTTCGATGACGGGTCCCGTCGGTACAACTGCCGACCCTGGCGTGATGGCGCCGGAACTGGCTCTGGTGGATGTGGATCGGATCGAACTGCTTCGTGGTCCGCAGGGCACCCTCTACGGCTCAGGCTCCATGGGCGGCGCGCTGAGGATTCTGTTCAAGCACCCGGACCTGGCCGAGAACGCTCTGTCGGTCAGCGGCAATGTCGTCAGCGCCGCGCATGGCGGCGAAGCGGGCGGCGCCACGGCGGCCCTCAACGCTGTGATCGTGCCCAACACCCTAGCCGCGCGCCTGACGGTCTATGACCAGAGAACGCCGGGCGTCATCGACAATGTTCGGCTGGGCCTGAAGGATGTGGACGCCGCGCGGGTCCGGGGTGTTCGGATGGGGCTAGGCTGGGAGCCCAGTGCACGGTTTGCTCTGCTTCTCTCCGGAACGTCTCAGGTCACCCATCGCGACGACCTTCCGGCCTGGCACGACACGGCAGGTCCCTGGCGGACAACGCACGCCGCCCGCGCGCCCTTTGACGGCGACATCAGCCTGGCCAGCGCGACCGCGCATTGGAAGGGTGACGCCGTCAACATCACTGCAGCCTCGTCTTGGTATCGGTGGCGCTTGACGCGGCGCTCCGACTACAGCGGCGTGCTGATCGGCGAGCGCACCAATACCGCCAGCTGCATGCGCTACTTCTCGCTGAGCAGCGCCTGCGACTCCGGCCAGCTCCAGTCCTATTCGGCCTATGTGGACAGCGTATATCCGGCGATCCTCAACCAGCCCGCGACCCTGACCGCTTCGATCCACGAGGTGCGCGCCTCCTCAGTGCGTGACACGCCGGTCAGCTGGACCCTCGGCGCCTATAGCGAGATCCGTGATGACCATATCGACAGTCAGGTGCCCCACGTCGATCCGCTCACCGGCGGCTTGCCCCAGAACCCGGTCCTCATCGGCCGGCGCGACATCGACAACCACCTGCGCCAGAGCGCGGTGTTCGGCGAGCTTTCCTACGATCCGCGCCCTGAGACGCGGCTGACCCTGGGCGCGCGCCGTTTCGACTACGTCAAGCGCGACCGGGGCGCGGTGCAGATCGCCAACGCGGTCTCGGGCACATGGATGGGGTATTCGATCGATGCGCGGACGCCCGAGCGCGGCTGGAGCCTGAAGGTGCTGGCGAGCCAGCAGATCGCCCAGACTGTCTTTGGCTACGCCCAGGTTTCGCAGGGGTTCAGGCCCGGCGGCGTCAATGTCGTACCCGGCCTGGCCGAGAACCTCGCGCTCTATCGTTCGGACCGGCTGACCAATTACGAACTCGGCCTCAAGAGCCAGTGGGCGCAGCAGCGCTTTACGGCCAATGTCGCGCTCTACCAGATCGACTGGCGCGACATGCAGTACAGCGCCCAGACGCCGAACAAGGCCTTTTCGTTTCTGACCAATATCGGGGCCAGCCGCATCCGCGGACTGGAGAGCGAGATCACGGCGCGCGATCTGGTCGGCTGGGATCTGATGGCCAGCGCCACCCTGACGGATGCGCGCCTGACCGCCGATCAGCTGAGCAACACCGCCATCGGCCTGGGACTTAAAGGCGATCGCCTGCCCATCGTGCCGCAGTTCGCCAGCGCAGCCTCGCTGGAACGCAAATGGGCGCTGAGCGAGGCTGTCGACGGCCGCCTGCGGTTCGATGCGACCTATTCCGGCGGCGCACGCTCGGCGTTCAACGCCGGTAACGCGGACTATCTGACGATGGGCGCCTATGCGACGTTCGGGCTGACTGCGGGACTGCAACACGCCCAATGGACAGTCGACCTGACCCTCGACAACATTCTGGATCGTGCCGGCCGGGCTTCGGCGGCGCGCAATACCTCCGGGCCGGTCGAGTATTTCGGCACGACGCCCCGCACCGTTCGGCTAACCCTGGAGCGGCGCTACTAATCGGCTTTCACCCATTTTTTGCCGAGCGCGTGAGGGGCCGAGATCATCTTGCGTCTGACCTTACAGGCCGCCCGCGAGCGGTGAAAAAGGGGATAATTGATGAACTTGCAGTTTCGAGGCCTGAGGGCCCTGGCCCTTGGGGCGACCGCCTTGACCTCCCTGAGCGCGGGCCACGCCTTCGCCCAGGATGCCGTCACCCAACAGTCGGACAACATCGAAGAGATCGTCGTCACAGCGCTGAAGCGCTCGACCACGATCCAGACCACGCCGATAAGCATCAGCGCCGTCACCGAAAAGTCACTGCAATCCCTGGGCGCGTCGGGCATCCAGGACTATTTCCGGACCGTTCCGAACCTGCAGGTCGACGGCAACTCGCCCACCAGCCGCCGCCTCACCCTGCGCGGCGTGCGCAGCGCCGGTGAAGCCACGGTCGGCCTCTACTATGACGAAACCCCTCTGACCGGCCCGGCCGGCACGACCGCCGACGCCAGCTCGACCAGCGCCGACGTCAATCTGTTCGATGTCGAGCGCGTCGAAGTCCTGCGCGGCCCACAAGGCACGCTGTACGGCTCCGGCTCGATGGGCGGCACGCTGCGCGTCATCCTCAACAAGCCCGACAGCACCCAGTATTCTGGCGCGGTTGAAGCACAAGGCACCGCCACCAAGGACGGCGGCACGGGCTATTCGGTCAAGGGCATGGTCAATGTGCCGCTGATCGAGGACAAGCTGGCCGCGCGCGTCGTGCTGTATCAGGCCGAGCAGGGCGGCTACGTTGACGATGTCGTCCTCAACAAGAAGGACATCAACGACCAGCACGCCACCGGCGGCCGTCTGATGCTGGGCTTTACGCCCACCGACAAGATCACGATCAACGCTTCGGGCCTGTTCCAGAAGACCACCCTGGACGGCCAGAACAGCTGGTATCCGGCCCTGGGCGCGAAGGACTATTCGACAAGCGCCCGCACCATCGCTCCGACTGAGGACGATCTTCGCGTCTACAACGTGATGGGTAAGTGGGAGCTGGACTTCGCGACGATCACCGGCACCTCATCCTACTACAAGTGGTCGCTGCTGCGGAATTCGGACTATACGCCCACCCTGTCGGCCAACCGCGCCAACGCGACCTCCTGCCGCAACTACATCGCGGGCGGCCCGGCGGCGAGCGGCACGACCAACCCGGCCTGCACCACGGCCCAGATGGCGCAATACACCGCCTATGCCGACAGCCGCACCCCGGGCGCGCTCTATCAGCCGATGGGCCTGACCTCGTGGAACCACGAACTGCGGATGAACGGCTCGCTGTTCGCCGACAAGATCGACTGGACCGCCGGCGTCTACTACGAAGACCGCTCGGACTATATCGAGAGCCAGGTCGCCAAGGCCGACGCCCAGGGCGTGATCAATCCCAGCGACCTGACCGCCTGGCGCCATGTCGGCACCGAGACCAAGCAGACGGCCTTCTTCGGTGAAATCACCTACAAGCCGATTTCGAAACTGAGCCTGACGGGCGGCGTTCGTCGCTTCAACTACGACAAGACCGTCTCGGGTCAGGTGCTGATCAGCAACTTCATCACCCAGTCCTATGTCGGGGCCCCGGCCCAGGTTGACGCCAGCGCCGACGGTTGGGTCAGCAAGTTCAACGTCAGCTATCAGGTCACTTCTGACCTCATGGTCTATGGTCTGGCGGCCAAGGGCTTCCGTCCGGGCGGCGCCAACAACATCCCCGGCCTGTCCTCTGCGCTGCTGGCCTACTCGCCGGACAGCCTGTGGAACTACGAAACCGGCGTGAAGAGCCAATGGTTTGATCGCCGCCTGACCGTCAACGCCGCTGCATACCAGATCGACTGGAGCAACATGCAGATCTCGGCGACCAGCGCCAACGGCGCGTTCAGCTATCTGACCAACGCCGGCAAGGCGAAGATCAAAGGCTTCGAAATCGAGGCGATCGCTCGCCCGATACGCGGCCTGACGCTGAACGCCACAGCCGCCTTCGTCGACGCCAAGCTGACCGAAGACCAGGCCAACTCTGCCGTCCTGATCACCGGCTCGACCGGGCTTCGCGGCGACGAGTTCCCCAATGTCGCCGACTTCAGCGGTTCGGCCGCCGTCGAATACACCTGGCCGATCAACAACGATCTGAACGGCCTGCTGCGCGCCGACTACGCCTATGTCGGCGAGTCCGCCTCACAGTTCCGCCCGACCTACACCTACTATGAAAAGCAGGGCGACTACGGCTACGCCAACCTGCGCGGCGGTGTCGAGGGCGCGGACTGGGGCGCCTATCTGTTCGTCAACAACGTGGCCAATGAAGTCGGCCTGATGAGCGTGAGTTCGGCGCTCAACAACAAGCGGCAAGTCGTGAGCATCACCCCGCGCACGGCCGGCTTCTCGGTTCGCAAGCGCTTCTAAGCCAAGGCGAGGCGGCCCGGGAGTGCTCCCGGGCCGCCTCGTTTCTACTGCGGCGTGAGCAGGTTGGGATCGATGAACTGACGCGGAATGCCTGGGCCTTCGAAATAGGCGCCAAGCCAGGCGCCGCCGCCGCCGTTGAACCATTCCACACGGATGGCGTGTTTGCCGGGCTTCAGGTCGATGCCGCCGTTGGCCGTGATCACACCGTGGTCGCCATCGTTGTCGACCACCGGCTTGCCGTCGATATAGAGCTTGCTGCCGTCGTCCGAGGCGAGCGAGAAGTTGTAGGTGCCGCCGGTCGCGATCTGGAGGTGGCCCTCGAACACCACGGCGATGGCGTCCTCCCGGGGAAGCGTCAGCCCCGTGAGGGACATTTCATGGGCTGTGCCGGACGCCGCAGGTTCAAGTCGGGCGAAGTCTGGCAGCCGCACCGGGCCCTCCGGCAGCAGATACGCCTTGTACGTCACGCCGTGCGCGCCGGGGGCCTTCAGATCAAGGATCCGGAAATAGCCTGTGGCCGGGACGCTGGCGGCCTTGCCGTCCACGAAGAGTGAAGCGCGCACGATCGTATTGTGGGCGATCTTGACCGGGCCGCTATAGAGCGTCGACCCGGCTTTGGGGATCGAGTTGTCCAGCGTGTAGCGAACCTCACCCGTGGGGTTGGGGTTACGGATGGTCATTTGCGCGGGCTGATTGACGAACAAGCCGCCTGATGTCGCTGTCCCATCGTTTGCCGGCTCGATCACAGGCGAGGCGTAAAAGCTGCTGGAGCGGTAGGTCTGCTCCGGCGCCGCTTCACCCTTGAGGATGGGCGTGACCGGACGCCCCAGCCAGGCGTAGGGGATCTTCGCGCCCAGCAACCAGGCGACGGTGGCCGTGGTGTCGAACGTGTTGATCGGCAGATCAAGTTGGACGCCCGGCTTGATGTCCTTGCCATAGGCAATCCACGGAATTTCCAGTTCGGCGAGGCTTTCGCCGCCATGTCCCTTGCCCACGCCGCCATGGTCGGCGGTGATCAGGATGACGGTTTCGTCCGCGATGCCGGCCTCTACGGTCGCCTGCCGGATGCGGCCGATCAGCGCGTCGACCTTGGTCACGGCGTCATAATAGCGCGGGGAGCCATGGCCGTATTCGTGACCGGCGTGGTCGACATCATCGAAATGCACAAAGAGGAACGCCGGCTGCTTGGCCTTGATGTAGGCTATGGCCAGCGCTGCGGTGTCGGCCTCGTCCTTGCCATTGACGTCGTAGTCCACGAACCGGTGGTCATAGAGGTGTCCGAACCCGTCCCACTGATAGATCGAGCCCACCTCCAATTCCGGTTGCTGATCGAACAGCACCTGGAAGATTGATGGGAAGAAGCCGCCGGACCCGGTGACCGAGGCCGGGAAGTTGAACTCGCCCACCTGCCAGTCATTGCTGGTGACGCCGTGTTGCTCAGGACCGACGCCGTCGAGAATAGAGGCCCAGTTGGCGCCGCTGGTGGTGGGCAGGACGCCCCGCGCGTGCAAGCTCCAGCTACCGTTTTTCATCATGTCGCGCAGGGTGGGGGTGTCCGCCTTCATCACCCCGTCTGGGCTGAGGGCGTCCACCCCGATGATGATCACGTGGCTCGCCTTCCGGGTGGCGCTAGCATGAGCGCTAGGGACGCTGGCCATGCCGGCGAGGACCGCGATGGAGAGTGCGATGTGTCGGATCGGGTTCTTCATGACAGGCTCCATGTATCGGGCAGCGCGATGGGGCGTTCGGTCCGCGCTTCGGGAAAGTGGGCGATGGTTTGGATCACGTCGTCGGCGCAGGCAGCGGAGCGCCGAACGCGGTCAGCTTTTGACACACCGTCGAAGGTGAGGGTCCTGCGGGCGTTGTGGCGCCGACTCGAACGATCGTGGAACTCATGACGGGGCAATCTGTCAGGTAAATTGGTATAGACCAATTATCACATCAAGTTTGCAGTTTTGCGACTGGCGACCCTGAGCAGCTTAGTTTCCGAGGCCCCGAGCGTGGGGCTGAAACAAGCGCGATCGTTTGAGGACGGGGCGGCTCTCAAATGCGCCCTTCGCCAGAAGGGGCATCGTCAATCTGCGACTGGCGTCCGTCGGTTCCCGCGCCCCGACGCCATTTGTCGATCGTCCGCATCAAAGGTGTCGCCGTTACGCCGTGGATGAGGATCGAGCACAGGACGATGAAGCCCGTGATCGCCCACAACCGCGCCCAGCCTTCGAACTCACCGTGGTTGAGAGCCCAGGCCAGATAGTAGAACGAGCCAATTCCGCGAATGCCGAAGAAGGCGATGAACGCCCGTTCGCGGCGTGAGTGGGGGGCTCCGATCAGGCCAATCCAGCCGGCGAGCGGCCGCACCACCAGCAGGAGCGCCAGGCCCAGGGCCGCGTCCTTCCAGGTGAGTGACGCCAGGAG
Source organism: Caulobacter sp. FV2ps19 (assembly GCF_058681035.1). NCBI lineage: Bacteria > Pseudomonadati > Pseudomonadota > Alphaproteobacteria > Caulobacterales > Caulobacteraceae > Caulobacter > Caulobacter sp. FV2ps19. Next base: position 2,501,476 of record NZ_CM178729.1, read on the forward strand.
GCCGCTGGCGATCGCGCCACCCAGCAGAACAAGCACCAGCATCATCAGCAGGCGCTCGATCTGCTCGGCGAAGTCATGCATCGCCTCGTGAAACTGATGATCTCGCTCGGCGGCCCGCAGGGTGAGCGCAGCGACAAATACCGCAAGGAAGCCATAGCCATGCGCCGCCTCTGATAGGGCGTAGGCGAACAGGGTCGCGCCCAGCGCCACCAGGCCATCGCCTGTTCCTGACAGTCGCGCACGCGGCGCCTTGAACGTGATCCAGCCCAGCGCCTTTCCACACGCCCATCCCACGGCGATCCCGGCTGCGATCCTCCACAGGGCGTCCACTGCGAGCCAGTGAAGCAGAAGATCGGGTTTGAGCACGCCGCCTGTCGCCGCCACGGCGACGGCCAAGTGCACGAACGGGAATGCAAAGCCGTCATTGAGTCCGGCTTCCGAGGTCAAGGCGAACCGCGCCTCGCCGTCTTCTCCGGACCGTGGCGGTCCAACCTGCACATCGGAGGCCAGAACCGGATCGGTCGGGGCCAGCACCGCGCCAAGAAGCAGAGCCGGGGCGAGGCCCAGCCCCAGCCCATAGACGCCCATCAGCGCGACCCCAGCGATGGTCAGGGGCATGGTGATGGCGATCAGACGCCAGGTTGATCCCCAGGCCTTCAAGCCGATGCGGCGGTCAATCTTCAGCCCCGCGCCCATCAGCGAGACCAGGACGACCAGTTCGGTGAGCTTTTCCGTGAGTGTGGAAAACCGCAGCGGATTTGGGCGGAATGATAGAGCGCCGGTCTGGAACACCACGATACCCGCCGCGACACAGAGAATGGCCAGCGATAGCGGCAGGTTGCGCAACGCCATCGGTAGCCAAGCCACGAGCAGCACGATCACGCCAACGCCGAGGAGGAAGAGAATGTAGGGATCTAGGGCCATCGTGCATCAACGCGCCGGTTTCTCGAAGGCGCCAAGGGGTTGCGCATCCAATCTCGCTTTGTGGCGCCGTGGAAAATCACACCGATGAGGCGTGACCCGTGGCGCAGGCGATGCGACGTCGAGTTTGCGCCGCCGGCTTGAAAAGGGCAGGGGCAGACGCTTTTGACCGCTAGTCATGCGCGCTGGGTCAATTTTTTTGATCAGCGCCGAGCGCCCGGCTTTCGAGACTGAGTAAGGAGCGGGCGGCAAAGACATTTCTCTCAAAATGTCAGACGGGAGATGCGTCAGGCGGCGGATGAAAGGGTGATGCTCCTCTTCATGAGGTTCCGTCCTGGGGATAACCGCCGCAGGCGGTGGGCGCGGCAACCTCCAGCGAGGACGTCATGTCTAAACAAAAGCTCTTGTTGGCGGGGTCTTCCGCCATTGTGTTTCTGATCCTCTCCACGGCGGCTTTCGCCGAGGATCCATCGACCGCACCGGCGGATACGGTCGACGAGGTCATCGTCAAGGCGCGCGACAAGGCGGGCCTGCTGGAGAAGCAGCCCAGCAACACGGTCTTCGGCATCGACAAGCCGCTTCTGGAAACACCGCGGTCAGCCAGCTTCGTCAGTGACGTAACGCTGCAACGTTACGGCATCGAGAGCATCGACGGGCTGACCGCCGTGTCGCCCGGCACCTACACCGCCAGCTTCTACGGCGTGCCCGGTGCGCTCAATATTCGCGGCACCCTGGCGGAGAACTACTTCCGCGGCTTCAAGCGGATCGAGAACCGCGGGACCTATTCGACGCCCATCGGCGCGGCCGATCAGATCCAGATCGTGCGCGGCCCGCCGACCCCGATCTATGGCTCGGGCAAGGTCGGCGGCATGCTCAACTTCATTCCCAAGTCGGGAAAGAACGAGGGCGGCTATCTGAGCGAGCCGACCGGCGAGTTCACGGCCACGTACGGCTCGTACAACAAGAAGAACGCTACCGCCCAGGTCGGCTTGCCGGTGAACTTCGGCCCGGTCACGGGCGGCGTCTACGCCTATGGCGAAGTCGAGGACAGTCACAGCTTCTACAGGGGCATCTACCCGCGCCGTCAAACCGGCGAGATCTCGGCGGACTTCGATCTTGGCAACGGCTGGACCACCGCTTTGGGCGGGATGATCTATCATTCGGATGGCGACGTCCAAACGCCGGGCTGGAACCGTCTGACCCAGGACCTGATCGACAACCAGACCTATACCACCGGCCGCGACACCAGCCTTGTTGACAGTGACGGCAATGGTCGTCTGACGCTCAACGAGATCACCGGCAACAACGGCGCCAATCCCTACTACTATGACCCGCGTTTCACGCCGCTGTACCAAGCCTACTACGGCTACTACAGCACCGACGCCGCCCACACCCTGGACACCGGCGTGGGCACGACGAAGCTCAGCCCGCGCACCGTCTATATCAGCTCGGCTGACTTCTCGAAGACCAACACCAACACCTTCTATTTCGATCTGGCCAAGTCGCTCACGCCGGACAGTTCGATCAAGGCGCAGCTGTTCTACGATGACCAGGAGAACAAGCGTTTCGTCAGCTATGGCTATCCGGCCTGGTTCGACAGCTCGGTGTGGGAAGCGCGCCTGACCTATAATTTCGCCCATGACTTCATGGACGGCAAGGTGATCACCAAGTCGTTTGTCGGCGCCTCTTACCGGGACTTCTCTGGCCGTCGGCGCGAGAGCTACAACAGCGGCGTGATCGCCCTGGACCGCCGCGATGTCGCGTTTGGCGCAACGCCAACCGATATCATCGACAGCCCGTTCTCCACCGAAACCGGAGCGGGCGTTCTGGGTCTGGCCTGGGAGAACGACAACAAGTCCGACTGGCAGCAGAAGGGCGTGTTCTTCACGACCGACATCATGATCGCCGACACGCTGAACCTGATGTTCGGCGGCCGCTACGACGACTATGACGTCACCTCGAACGATACCGGCGTGCTCAGCTATCAGATCTCGGGCGAGCAGAAGGCCAGCAAGGGCAAGGGTACGTACACCGCCAGCGCCACCTATAAGCTGCCGGCCGGTCTGATGCCCTACATCACTTATGCCAAGGCTTCGGCGCTTGAGATGGGTCAGGCCGGTGACATCGCCCCTGGCCTGGTGGCTGACGCCAGCGACGCCTGGTTGTCGGATAGCGACCTCGCCGAGGCCGGGGTGAAGTTCCAATGGCTTCAGGGCACCCTGGTCGGCTCTCTGGCGGGCTATCGCCAGAACCGCACCCAGTTGACCGGGATCAACGGAACGCCCACCGGCACGCGCGCCAAGGGCGTGGAACTGGAAGTCCGCTGGCTGGCCAGCGAAAACTTCAGCTTCACCTTCTCGGGCAACACCCAGCACACTACGGTCAAGGGGCCCGACACCTCGTTCCAGTACATCCCGGCCTACACCGCCGGCGTTCCGGGTTCGCAGGCGTTCGGCGGCACCTATGTCGTCTGGAGCTTCGACAGCCTTTCAGGGCGTGGCGGCGACTACGACTACACCCTGATCCCCAAGTCGGTGGTCAGCCTCTACGGCGCCTATACCAGTGACGACTATGCGTGGGGCAAGGTTGGCGGAGCGCTGGGTGTCACTCACGTGACCAAGACGTCGGGCACGGTCGAGAACGCGGTGACCTATCCGGCCTATGCCGTCGCCAATGCCTCGGCTTACTACGCGGCCGGGCCTTATACGGTCACGGCCAACATCGATAACTTGTTCGACAAGCTCTACTTTACGCCCGACGCCGACTCCTACGCCAACCTCGGCGCCTTGCCGAGCAAGGGTCGGGAATGGCGCGTGACCCTCTCGCGGAAATTCTAGTTCCAACAGTTGCGCGTCGCCGCGAGAGGGCGGCGCGCAGCCAAGCTTAACGAAGGAGGCCCGACGATGATGTCGACGACCCAATGGCGATCCTGGCTCATCCTCGGGACCTTCAGTCTGCTGCTCTTCCTGATCACCGCCTCGACCTTCTCGTCGCTGGGGGTGATCCTGCCGACCATGATCAAGGAGCAGCATTGGAGCTTCGGCTCCGCGTTCCTGGGGTTCACGCTGCTCGGCGCGTTCTGCGGCGGATCCTCCTGGCTGCCGGCCATCCTGATCCGCAAGATCGGCGTACGCGCAACGATCGTCACGGGATCGGCCGTAATGGTTGTGGGGTTCGTCTGCCTGGCTCGGGCTCAAGGTCTTCCGGTCTATCTGACGGGCACGGCGCTGTTGGGCGTAGGCTATCAGATGATGGCCCTGATCCCTGGCACCCATGTGCTGGGCATGTTGTTCAAGAAGCGCGCCCTACCGTTTGGCGTCTATTTCACCATCGGCGCATTGGGCGGCGTGGCCGGTCCCTGGATGGCGCTGGTCGGTCTCGAAGCTGCGAACGGCGCCTGGCGGCCCTATTGGGCGGCGCAAGCTGTCGCCGCCGCCGTGATCGGCGCCTTGTGCGCAGCCCTCGTTGGCGGCCGGGCGTGGCTGGAGGCGGCTGCCGTAGACACCGACAAGGCTGTTGCGGAAGACGCCCTGACCGCGCCGGTTTCGTCTCGCGTCTATCGCACGACCACGGACTGGACCGTGAAGGAAGCGATCCGCACCCCGCAGTTCTACGTTATCCTCGCGGCCTATTTCGCGCACCTGCTGGGCGGCGTGACGGCGGTCAGCCTGGCCCCCAGCCATTTTGGCGAGTTGGGCGTGGTTTCGGCCATCGCGGTCAGCGCGCTGAGCCTGGAATCCCTGATGCAGGTCGTAGCCCGCATGGGCGGCGGCCTGATCGGCGACCGGATCGACCCGCGTTGGCTGTTGGCGGGCGCCCAGGGCATGATGGCGGTGGGCCTTTTGGCTCTGGCGCATGCCGCCAGCTGGCCGATGATGATGATCTTCGCCCTGGGCGTCGGCAGCGGCTTTGGCATGACCGTTCTGGCTGTCAGCATCTTGCTGCTCAACTATTATGGCCGACGCAATAACCTCGAGATCTTCTCTCTGGTCTGCCTGGTCGGCGCCGTATCCGCCCTGGGCCCGGCGATCGGCGGCTATATGCGCGATCAACTGGGCGGCTTTGCGCCGACATTCCAGGTGTTCGCGGCCGTCATCGGCGTCATATTCGTGGCGGCCCTGTTCATGCGTCCGCCGCGCAAGGCCACAGCCGAGGTCACGGAGGCTCCGGTTCCTGGTCCCACGCCGATTATGCTTCAAGACGCTGCCTGAGGAGGCTCCCATGTTTCACAGCCCATCCAAGCACAAGGATTTCGGCGTCTTCATGCCGATGGCCAATGGTGGCTGGATCATCTCCAAGACCACGCCGACCCTCGATGGTCTCTATCCGCAAAACCGGGCAGCGGCGGTTCTCGCTGACGAACTTGGCCTCGATTTTCTGATGGCCATGGGAAAGTTTCGAGGCTTCGGCGGCGAGACCAATCATTGGGGCGTGACCCTGGAGTCGGTGACCATGATGGCCGCCCTGGCCGAGGCGACCAGAAATATCAAGGTCTGGGCCACCATCCACCCCCTGCTGCAGAACCCGGCCGTTGCGGCGAAGATGATCGCCACCCTCGACCACATCAGCGGTGGTCGAGCTGGGCTGAACATCGTCGCCGGCGCCTACAAGGGCGAGTTCGAGCAGATGGGCGCCTGGGACGACAGTCTCGACCACGACGGCCGCTACCGGCTGACCGAGGAATGGACCACCATCGTCAAGCGGCTGTGGGCCGAGGACAGCGTCGACTATGCCGGCGAGTTCTTCACGATGAAGGATTGCCAGTCGGCCCCCAAGCCGCTCTCCAAGCCGCGGCCCAGCATTATCTGCGCCGGCATGTCCGAGCGCGGCTTCCAGTTCTCGGTTCGCGAAGCCGACGCGGTGTTCATCGGCGGCCGCACCCCCGACGAGCGGCGGGACGCCAGCCAGAGGGCCAAGGCCGCCGCCGAACGCATGGGCACGTCGATCCGCACCTATGCCATGTGCACGATCGTCCATGGTGAGACCGACGAAGCCGCCGAGGCGACGGCCAAGCGCTATGACGAGGGCGCTGATATCGAGGCGGTGATCGCCATGCTCGAAAGCTGGGGCATGGGCGGGGGCGACCTGAAGGCCAAGGCGCTGTCGATGGGCGCCTTCATGACCCAGACCGCCATTGGTTCGCCCGCAACCTGCGCCGCCAAGATCCAGGAGTTTGTCGACTATGCCGAACTGGACGGCCTGATGCTGATCTTCCCCGACTATGTCGAGGGCCTGACGATGTTTGGCTCGGAGATTTTGCCGGGTCTGCGCGCGGTCTATTCGTGAACGCCATGAACACCCTGACGAGGACCGGGGATGGGCTGGCCGACTGGATCGCGCCGGCGCGCACGGCGGTGCTGGTGATTGACATGCAGGTCGACTTCGCTTCGCCCGAGGGGCTGCTGGGTCAGTACGGCGTGGACCTCGGAATGGTCGAACCGGCGCTGGCGGCGGCCGAGCGACTGGTCGCCGACGCTCGCGCGTCTGGCGTGCCGGTTATCTTCGTGGGTCTGTTTTCGTCGCCGGAAACGGACTCTCCGTCCTGGAACGAGCGCATGCGCCGTCGCGGCGGTGACCCCGAGAGTGATGCGGCGCTGTGCCGGGCGGGGCAGGTCGGGTCCGATTTCGTGGGGCCACGGCCAGGGCCTGGCGAGGTCGTCGTCCGCAAGGCCCGCTACAGCGGCTTTGTCGGCACCGATCTGGATGTTCGCCTGAAGGCGCTTGGCGTGGACACGCTGGTCGTCGCGGGCGTCACCACGGAGTGTTGCGTCGACAGCACCGTGCGCGACGCTTTCAACCTTGATTATCACGTCTTCGTCGTCGCCGACGCCTGCGCGGCCTACGAGGCCGACATTCATGTCGCGTCGCTCAAGGTGATGGAGCTCAACAGCGCGATCCTGACCGATACGGTCGAGGTCGCTGACGCCTGGAAAGGGGCCGCTTAAGTCATGGCCGATGGATTTCCAAACCTGGGCGCCGCTGCGCCCTATGCCATTACCCAGGCTGACCGCGACGCCATCGCCGCCGCGATCAGCGAGGACGAGATCGTCGAACTGGCTCTGACCCTGGGCAACATCCCTGCGCCCTCGGGCAAGGAGCTGGAGGTCGCCAACTACGTCTATGACTGGATGGCGCGCGAAGGCTTTTCGCCGCGCAAGGTCGGCGCGACGCCCGAGCGGCCCAACATCATCGGCACGCACGGTGGCAAGGGTGTGGGCAAGAACCTGCTGTTCACCGCCCACCTCGACACCGAGGCCCCGACCTGGAATCCCGATCTGGACTCCTACAAGTATGGCCCCGAGACCATGGCCAATCCCGAGTGGGAGACGTGCTGGCTGGAGGATGGCAAGCTCTTTGGCTACCCGATCGCCAATGACCGCGGCCCGATGAGCTGTTTCATGATTGCAGCCAAGGCGTTGAAAAAGGCCGGCTATGAGCTGGCCGGCAAGATGTATCTGACCGCCTGTCCCGGTGAGATTGGCCCAGAGCCGATCGAGGAACACCGGGGCGTCGCCTATATGGGCAAGGATATCGGCGCCCACTATCTGTTCCACCATGGCGGCGTCGCGCCCGACTACGCCATCGCCGCCGAGGGTTGCGATTTTGGCCTGACCTGGGTGGGCTGCGGCTATGCCGTGTTCCGCTTCCAGGTCTGGGGGGAGGGGGTGTTCACCCCGCTGCTGGATCACCCCGAAACGGCGGCCAAGCACCCCAACCCAATCTACAAGATCGGCAAGCTCACCGACGCCATCCACGCCTGGAGCGGCGAGTGGGAAAAGAAGAGCCGCTATGACAGCCCGGGCGGCCTTGCTCAGCCCAAATCGCAGATCGCCTCGATCCGGGGCGGTATTCCCTTCGCTTTCGGCGCCGGGACTGAATTGGTGAACCTCTATCTGGAGGTGGGCCTCAATCCCAAACAACGCGTCGCTGACATCCAGCATTCTCTGGAGGCCATGGTCCGCGAGGCGGGGCTGGGTCGGATCGACATCGAGCCGGTGGTTGTAAGGCACGGCTTTGAGGCCGACGCCCGCGAAGTGGCGCCGCTTGTCGGGGCCGTCGATGACGCCACCAAGCTGAGCCTGGGTCATCCCGTAGCGTTGGCCAATTCGGTCTATTCCAGCATGTGGCGCGACCACAATGTCTTCAACATGCAGCGCATCCCGGCGATCACCACCGGCTTCCGCCGTTGGCGCCCGACACCTAAGGATCTTGTCGACAGCGCCCTGGTCTATGCGCTGACCGCGCTGGCGGTCTGCGGTCGCGCCAGTCCCGACGAGAGCGCCCAGCGTCCAGCCTCGGCGGTCTATCCGGACAACCCGTTCGGGAACGAGGGATGAGCGCCGCGCTGCATCATCGCACGCCCGAGCCCGACCAGTTTCGCCGGGCGATGGGCAGTTTCGCGGCCGGGGTGACTGTGGTCACCGTCTGTCACGAAGACCGGCTGGTCGGCACGACGGTCAGCGCCTTCAGCTCCGTGTCGATGGATCCGCCGCTGGTGATGGTTTGCCTCAAGCGCGACAGCCGCACTCTGGCGGCGCTCAGCCAGGCCAGGACCTTCTGCGTCAACATCCTGGCCTCTGACCAGGGTGAGCTTGCCTACCGTTTCGCCAAAAGCGGAGCCGACGACCGGTTCGCTCTGACCGCGGTTGAGGCCGGGATCTGCGGCGCGCCTCTGCTGGCCGGATGCATGACGGCGATCGAATGCGAACTGCACGCCGCCCACGACGGCGGCGACCACGAGATTCTGGTTGGGCGCGTCCTGCGGGTCGTGACCCATGAAACCAAGACGCCGCTGATCTATGTGCGCGGCGGCTTCCTGAACACCTAGTTGGAGTTGCGACGCATGGCTTATGACGTGCTCGAGGTAAAGCCGATGACCCGACGCATCGGCGCGGAGATCTTCGGTGTCGATCTGGGCCAGCCGCTTTCGAACCGCCAGTTCGAAGAGGTGCATCAGGCCCTGACCCAGTATCAGGTGATCTTCTTCCGCGACCAGGAGATGACTCACGACGCCCACAAGGCGTTCGGTCGCAAGTTCGGCGACCTGGCGATCCATTCCGGAGTGCCCGGTCTGCCGGACCATCCCGAGATTGTCGCCATCCACGCCGACGCCAATTCCAAGTTCGTGGCGGGAGAGAGCTGGCATTCGGATCTGACCTGCGATCCCGAACCGCCGCTGGGCAGCATCCTCCATATCAAGGTGCTGCCCGAGGCCGGCGGCGACACCTGCTTCGCCAGCATGTACTGGGCCTATGAGACGCTGTCGGACAAGATGAAGGCCTATCTGGAAGGCCTGTCGGCGGTGCATGACGCCAATCCGGTCTACAAGGCGATCTTCCCGGACATCGATCGCAAATATAACTGCTCGACCCATCCCATCGTCCGCACCCATCCCGTGAGCGGTCGCAAGAGCCTGTTCGTCAATCCGTCCTATACGACGCACATCGCTGGCCTGCCCAAGGCCGAGAGCAATGCGATCCTGAGCTACCTCTACCAGCACGCCAGCAACCCTGATTTCCAGGTGCGCTTTCGCTGGCGGGAAAACTCGGTGGCCTTTTGGGACAACCGCTGCACCTGGCATCAGGCGATCTGGGACTATTTCCCTGACACCCGCACGGGCTATCGCGTGACGGTGGCGGGCGACAAACCGTTTTAGGAAAAAAGCCCAGACGTTTGATGCGCCTGGGCTTTTTGCCACTATTCTCGCGTGAAGCTGTCGGGGATTTCCGGGTTCTGGCCGGCCTTGCCCCAGAGCACGATCTCGTTGCCCCATGGGTCGCGGAAAGCGTGGTTGTAGCCGTTGAACTCCGACCAGTAGTGATCGCGCCACAGCAAGGTCGCGCCCAGCTCGACGGCCGTTCCCAGGATGCGGTCGGCGCTGTCGTCATCGCTGATCAGCACCCAGATGCGCGGCTTGCGGCCTTCGTTGCTGAGCGTGCGCGGATCGACGCTGGCGGGCTGGGGATGCGGGCGGGCATTGTCGGCCTTGAAGATCCCCAGGTGCAGATTGCCGATCTCGCTGTCGGTTCCGTCGGGTTTGGGGAAGAAGCCGCCCGGCACCATGCGGTGATAGAGGCCCTCAGGCCGGGCGTCGTTCTGCCAGCCAAAGACCTTGGCGTAGAAGTCGCCGGCGGCCGACGGATCGTCCGAAGCCAGGTCGACGAAGATCAGGGTGTTGGGCTTGGTCACGGGCAGGATCTCGCGGTGAAGGGGCAGGCGTCAAAGCCGATGGACAGGGTGGTGGCTTTCCAGGCGTCGATATCGGCCTGCAGGGCGGCGGCGGCGTAGCCGGCATATTTCAAAGCGTCCTCGCCCAGCAGCAGGTGCATCGGCGGGTTTTCGACATCGGCGATATTGAGAATGGCCAGCGCCGCCCTGGCCGGATCGCCTGGCTCATGACCGGCGTGATCGACCATGATCCTTTCGGCGTCGCGCGCCAGGCCGTCATAGTCAGCGATCTTGCGTTTCACGATGGTCTTGGAGCCGCCGGCGAAGTCGGTGCGCAGACCGCCTGGCGCGACATTGACGACCTTGATCCCCAGCTCGGCCACCTCGGCGGCCAGGGTCTGGGTCAGGCCTTCCAGCGCCCATTTGCTGGCGCAATAGACTCCAGTGCCGGCCCAGGTCGCCAGGCCCGACACCGAGGTGATGTTGATGATCCGTCCCGCGCGGCGCGCGCGCATGGCGGGCAGGACGGCTTTCAGTATCGACAGAGGTCCCAGGACATTGGTTTCGAACTGGGTGCGGACTTCCTCGAGCGAGGCCTCCTCGACGGCCCCGACCAGGCCATAGCCGGCGTTATTGACCAGAACGTCGACGCCGCCGGTCAAGGCTTCCGCCTTTGCGACTCCGAGGCCCACAGCGGTCTCATCGGTCACGTCCAGCATGAGGGCGTGGGCCCGGCCGGGTGCGAGCATCTCAAATGCCGTCGCCGCCTCGGGCTTTCGCACCGTGCCGACCACGACGTCGCCTCGGGCCAGGGCGGCCAGGGCGATCGCTCGCCCCAGCCCGCCGCTGGCGCCGGTAATCAGCCAGGTCTTGATCATCGCTTCGCCTCAGTACGGCTTGTCGCCCTTGACCCACAGCCGGTGCATGGTCCGGAAGTACTTGGTGTCGTCATAGAGCGTACCGGTGTGCAGCGTGCAGCGGTTGTCCCACATCAAAAGGTCGCCAGCCTGCCACTTGTGACGATACACGAACTGCTTCTGGGTCATGAACTCGACCAGCTCGTCGAGCAACGCCAGGCCGGCCGGCCCCGGCATGCCGATGACCTCGGTCACCGTGCCGGTCGAGGGCCACAGCGCCTTGCGGCCATCGGCCGGGTGGGTGCGGATTAGCGGGTGTTCGACGTCGGGATTGGCGGCTTCCATTTCCGGCGACAGCGTCTGCTGGCCGCCGAACTGGCGGGTCGCCATGAAGTGCTTGTAGCTGTGATGCAGGCGCAGGCTTTCGAGCAGGGTCTGCCTGTCCGCGGGGAGAGCGTTCCAGGCGGCGCAGCCATCGGCGAGCAGTGTATCGGAGCCTTCTTCGGGCACCTCGACCGCATAGAGCATGGTCAGCATGACCGGCTCGGGCTTGTAGCTGTAGTCAGTGTGCCAGCCCACGCCGTCATTGTGGGCGCCGATCGGCTTCCCGTCCACGACCCGGTTGGAGAGGATGAAGATCTTCGGATAGCCGGGCAGCGTGAAGCGGGTCTGGGTATGATCCTCGGGATCACCGAAGCGGCCGATGAAGCGCATCAGATCGTCCGGCGTCATCTTCTGGTCGCGCAGCACGATCGCGCCGTGGCGATGGAAGGTGGAGACGACCTCGTCGATGGCGGCGTCCGAAGCCGTCGGCAGATCGATCCCCTGGATCTGTGCGCCGAAGCCGGGCTTCAGGTCTTGGATGGCGAGTTCGGCGGCGAGTGTCATGGCGTCCTCAAGCATGATGGCCCCATGACCCTAAAGGTCGCCAAGCCTCGGGTCTTGTCTCAGCGCGCCCCACGCTTTGCCGCTCCGACCGTGCCGAGCCGGTGTCAGAGCGCTGTTGCGCGTATTCTGCTCAACTGCGCCCGAGAATGCAGCGCAAAGGGGCGCCGCCCCAGGTCATGACCAACTCTTCGTGCGCGCTCAGGCAAGACCCGCGCGGGCGGCCCGCCTAGCCTTTAGATCTGTTCGTTCCAGGGAGCGCCTTCATCATGGGCCCCAATCCGCCGGCCGATCTGTTGAGTGATACGTTCTTTGACGGGCTTTCGCGCTCGGTCTCGGGCGTCGAAAACGCTGAGACCCTGCCGCCCTCCTGCTACACCGACGCCGCCTTCTACGCCTTCGAGAAGGAGGCGCTGTTCAATCATGAATGGCTTTGTGTCGGCCGCGTGGATTGGGTCAAGGCGCAGGGCGACTACTTCACCACGACGATCATCGGTGAGCCCATCATCGTCACGCGCAATCGCAGCGACGAGATCAAGGCGATGTCGGCCGTTTGCCAGCATCGGGCCATGTTGGTGGCCGAGGGGCGGGGCAATACGCGCGGCTTCGTCTGCCCCTATCACCACTGGGTCTATTCACTGAACGGCGACCTGGTGAACGCGCCGGCCATGGAGCGCACCTGCGATTTCGACAAGAAGAGCGTCAAGCTGCCGACTTTCAAGGTCGAGATCTGGCTGGGCTTTATCTTCATCAATTTCGACGAGGCCGCGCCGCCGCTGGCGCCGCGTCTGGCGGCGGTCGAGACCGCCATCGCCAATTTCGACCTCTCGGCCGCCGAGGGCCTGACGCCGCCGATGACCGGCCAGTTCGCCTGGAACTGGAAGGTCATGTTCGAGAACAACAACGACGGCTACCACGCCAACAAGCTGCACCGCGGCCCGCTGCACGATTTCATTCCCAGCGAGCTTTGCAGCTTCCCCGAGGCCGAGCCCGATGACGCCGGCTTCCTGCGCTACAACGGCACCCTGCACGCCGACGCCAGCTTCAATCCCACCCAGAAGGCTGTCCTGCCGATCTTTCCGAAGCTGAGCGATGAAGACCGCAACCGCGCCACCTTCGCCAATATTCCGCCGACCCTGTCCCTGGTGCTGACCAGCGACATGGTCATCTATCTGATCCTTCGCCCTACCGGGCCCGAGACCATGGAGCAGGACACCGGCCTGCTGGTCGCGCCCGGGGCCAGCGAAACCCCCGGGTTCGAGGAGCGGCTGGAAATGATCATGACTTCGGCCGGCAAGATCATCGCCCAGGACATGCACGTGGATGAGCTGGTGCAGGTGGGTCTGCGTTCGCGGTTCGCCGTGCGCGGCCGCTATTCCTGGCAGGAGGGCGCCCAGGTGCAGTTCAATCGCTGGCTGACGCCCCGCTACCAGAAGGCCTGGGCGGCGATGAAGGCTTCAAGACCGGACGCCGCCGCATGAGCCGCCTGCCTGTCATCTTCTTTGGCCACGGCAGTCCGATGATCGCGCTGGAGACCAACGACACGACCAAGACCTGGGCGGCGATGGGGCAGGCGATCGGCAAACCCAAGGCCGTCCTGTGTATCTCGGCCCACTGGCTGACCAAGGGCGTCGCGGTCACGGCCATGACGGCGCCGCGCACCATCCACGATTTCGGAGCCTCATTTCCGCAGGCCCTGTTCGACGTCCAGTATCAGGCGCCGGGTTCGCCCGAACTGGCGGCGCGGGTGAAGGATCTGCTCTCGCCCGAGCCCGTTGTTCTGGACCAGAAGGCCTGGGGCCTGGATCACGGGACGTGGTCGGTGCTGTCCAAGGTCTATCCCGACGCCGACGTGCCCGTGGTTCAGCTTAGCATGGACGCCGGCAAGCCGCCGGAATGGCATTTCGAACTGGCCAAGCGTCTGGCGCCCTTGCGCGACGAGGGCGTGCTGATCGTCGGCACCGGCAACATCGTCCACAATCTGCCCGCGATGAACTGGGGTGATCGCCATTGCGCGCCCTATGACTGGTCGCAGCGGTTCAACGACTACATCAAGCAGGCCGTCGTCGATGATGCGCCAGAGAGGGCGGTCGATTTCGCCTCGCAAGGACAGGACGCCGCGCGCTCGGTTCCGACGCCCGATCACTACTGGCCGCTTCTCTATGTGCTGGGCGCGCGCCTGCCCGGCGATCAGGCCGCCTTCGCCCCCGATCACATCGAGCATGGCTCGCTCAGCATGACCAGCATCACGCTGGCCGGCGCCTGACCCGGAGAATCCGATGCCCTTCATCTGCGAACCCGGCCAGACCCGCCCCGACGTGGCACCCGGCGCGCTTCATACCCTGCCGGCCACGCCCAAGACCGTGCACTGGGGCTATTTCGATCCCGCCACTGCGCCCACCCTGCGGATCAAGAGCGGCGATCTGGTCCAGGCCGAGGCCATCACCCACCATGCCGGCGATGCGCCCGATCTGATGATGGACGAGGGCGTCACCCGGATCTTCCGGGAGATCCCCGAGGAAGACCGCAATCCCGGCGTCCACATCATGACCGGGCCGATCTATGTGGAAAACGCCAAGCCCGGCGACGTGCTGGAGGTGCGCTATCTGCGCATGACCCCGCGTAACAATTACGGTTCCAACCTCGCAGCCAACTGGGGCTATCTGTACAAGGAGTTCGGCGAGAAGGAGCGGGTGACGATCTATGAGCTCGACCCCAACGCCAACACCGCCAGCGCGCTCTACGCCTATGACTTTCCGGGCAAATACCTGGTGCCCGGGACGATCACCAACTGCCCCGAGTGCGACCGTCAGTCGGCGCTGAAGGGCATTCGCATTCCGGCGCGTCCGCACCTGGGCACGGCCGGCGTGGCACCGGCGATCAACGGCCGCACCAGCACCATCCCGCCCGGCGCGCACGGTGGCAATATCGATAACTGGCGCATCGGCGCCGGCGCGACGATGTACTATCCGGTTCAGGTCGAAGGCGGGCTGTTTTCGATCGGCGATCCGCATGTCAGCCAGGGCGATGGCGAGCTGTCGGGCACGGCCATCGAATCCTCGCTGAACGTTTTGATGCAGATCGTTCTGCGCAAGGACGTGGAGACGCCCGGCCCGTTGCTGGAGACCCCGAAGTGGTGGATTGTCCATGGCTTCAACGAGGATCTTAATGTCGCCATGCGCGATGCGTCCCTCAATATGCTGACGCTGCTGAGCGACCATGTCGGGCTGTCGAAGAACGACGCCTATTCGCTGATGAGCGTAGCGGCCGACTTCGGTGTCACCCAGGTCGTCGACGGCAAGCAGGGCTGCCACGTGCGCATTCCGCGCGACATCTTCCCCAAGAAAGGCAGCTAGGTCCCTCGTGAAAGCCTGGTCGTTCAGCACCGACAGCCATCCCCGCGCCGAGCGCGCGGAGGCTTGGCACGAGGCGATGAGTCGCCTGGGTCTGCCGATCGAAGGCCTTTCTGACGTCGAACCCGCCAGCGCCTCTGTGGTCTGTCTCACCTCGCCGCTGGGGATCGAGTTCGCCCTGGTCGAGGCCGGCGCCCAGGCCATTTCTGGCCGCCGCACCGGCCAGCCCGCCGCAGTCTGGTTGGCGGTGCTGCTCAGCGGTCACGCCCTGTTGGTCACCGAGGATCTGGCCGAAGACCTGTCGCCCGGCGATATCGCCTATGGCCCCACCGGGGAGGCGGCGGCGCTGCGTCTGGAAACCCGCTGCAAGCTGATGTTCGTCCGCGCGCCGCGGGTGGCGCTGGACCATCGGCTGATCGCCCCCTTCCATTTGCGGGTTGGTCGTCTGGACGCCGCAAAGGGGGGCGCGCACATCCTGTCAGCGCTTCTGCGCGCCACGGCCGAGAACCTGGAAGATCTGACCGTTGATCAACTGCGGCCTGTGGAGCTGTCGCTGATGGAGTTCCTGTCCATCTGCCTGATCGAGCGCGGCGTGGCGACGGGCGAGCTTGGCGGGGCGGGGGGCTCCACCGCGCACCTGCAACGGCTCTGTCAGACGATCGAGACCCTGTTGCCCGATCCAGACCTGTCGCTGCGTCGCGTCGCCGACGAGGAAGGCGTGTCCTCGCGCTATGTCCAGAAGCTGTTCGCTTCGGTCGATGAGACCTTCAGCCACTATCTGCGCACTCGACGTCTTGAGCGGTGCCGCACGGACCTGGCCAGTCCCCAGCACGCCAGACTATCGATTTCGGAGATCTGCTTCCGCTGGGGTTTCAACGGCTCGGCCCATTTCAGCCGGGCCTTTCGCGATCAATATGGCATGTCGCCTCGCGAATTCCGGCAAGGGGAGAGCAAGGGGCGGACGAGCCTTGAAGAGGCGGTCGCCGAGCTTTGACGGTGGCCTGTTCGCGGGCTTGCCGGGACGCGCTCTTTCCAGTCCCGGGTCGTCAGCGGTGTTACGTTCCCCGGGGCGCGTACACGGCGCATAGCGTGTCCAGCACCTGGATCGCCGCAGGATCCTCCAGCCGATAATAGATGGTCTGGGCGTCGCGTCGCGTGGCGACCAGACCCTCTGCGCGCATCTTGGCCAGATGCTGCGAGGTGGCCGATTGCGCCAGGCCGACATGGCTCGACAGATCGCCTACCGAGGCCTCGCCGTCGATCAGGCGGCAAAGCAACAGCAGCCGTTGCTCACTGGCCATCAACTTTAGCAGCCGCGCGGCGGATTGAACGCTGGCGGCGAGCTCGGCGATTCCCTGGGGGGGCTTGGGGGCGAAGGCTGCGGCGGTCATGATCGCACTCTAGTGGATGCGGGAGGCGCATCAAGTTTGGGTCGCGGTGGGTCTCAGATCAGATGGCGACGAATGGGTCATGCCGCCACTTTTCCCGGGGCGGCGCGGTTATCGTCCCGCAGGACGATGTAGATGGCCGGGATGACCAGCACCGTCAGCAGGGTCGAGGACGCCAGGCCAAACAGCAGCGAGATCGCCAGGCCCTGGAAGATCGGATCGGTCAGGATCACGCCTGCGCCGATCATGGCGGCGGCGGCGGTCAGAACGATAGGCTTGAAGCGGATCGCCCCGGCTTCCAGCAGCACCTCGCGCAACGGCCGCCCGTCACCCTGGCTATGGCGGATGAAGTCGACCAGCAGGATCGAGTTGCGCACAATGATCCCGGCCAGGGCGATGAAGCCGATCATCGAGGTGGCGGTGAACGGCGCGCGGAACAGGATATGACCGACGACGATGCCGATCAGGGTCAAGGGGATCGGGGTCAGGATGACCAGCGGCAGGCGGAAGCTTTTGAACTGGGCGACAACCAGCACATAGATGCCCAGGATCGCCACCCCGAAGGCCGCGCCCATGTCACGGAAGGTCACCCAGGTGATCTCCCACTCACCATCCCAGAGCAGGGTGGGGTGGCTCTCGTCGGTCGGTTGGCCGTTCATGCGGATGTCGGGTTTGGGGACACCCTTCCAGTCAGCCTGGCGGATGGCCTTGTCGACCGCCATCATGCCGTAGATCGGGGCCTCATAGGCTCCGGCCAGTTCGGCCA
The DNA here is from genome assembly GCF_058681035.1 of Caulobacter sp. FV2ps19. Lineage (NCBI taxonomy): Bacteria > Pseudomonadati > Pseudomonadota > Alphaproteobacteria > Caulobacterales > Caulobacteraceae > Caulobacter > Caulobacter sp. FV2ps19. The sequence continues at coordinate 2,518,814 of NZ_CM178729.1, forward strand.
TGACCATGTCGACGTCACGACCATCGCGTCGGAAGATATGGGTCGAGCCGGGCTCGGTGCTGGCCGTGGCGACTTCACCCAGCGACACCAGGCGTCCGCCGTTGACGCCCTGTGAAACGGCGACGGGCATCGCTTGAAGGCCCTGGCCCCAGCTGCGCGCCGATTGCGGCAGGCGCACGGAAATCTCCAGCGGGTCGCGTCCGGCGCCGCGATGGGCGTAGCCGACCACCTGACCGTTCAGGGCGGCGGCCACGGAGTCATAGACGTCGCGGTCGGCGACCTTCAGGGATTCCAGGCGATCACGATCGGGGACCAGGCGCAGACCCGGTCGCGGCTGGCCGTAGCTGTCTTCGATATCGACGATATAGGGGACGCTGTGGAAGGTCGCCTTGATCTTTTCAGCCACCGCCCGTCGCGTCTTGGCGTCGGGGCCGTAGATCTCGGCCAGCAGGGTAGCCATAACCGGTGGTCCGGGCGGGGCCTCGACCACCTTGATCGCCGCACCGGCGGGGAGGGCCACCTGGGTCAACTTGTGACGCAGGTCCAGGGCGATGACGTGGCTGCTGCGATGGCGCTCGCCCTTGGCGGCCAGGGCCACGGACAGGTCGCCCATTTCGGGCTTATTGCGCTGATAATAGTGCCGCACCAGGCCGTTGAAGTTGAACGGCGAGGCCGTGCCGGCATAGGCGTCGATCGCCGTGACTTCGGGCAGGGCGCGGGTCACGACGGCGGCGTCCGACAGGGCGCGCTGGGTCGCTTCCAGCGAGGTTCCCTCGGGCATGTCGAGCACCACCTGCAGCTCGGACTTGTTGTCGAACGGCAGCAGTTTGACGGTGACGGTCTTGGTGGCGAACATGGCGCAGGCCACCAGGGTGGCCAGACCCACGCCCACAAGGAAGGTCCAGGCGCTTCTTCGCGTGGCGATCACCTGTCCGGCGACCTGACGATAGAGTTTTCCCAGCTTGCCCTCGCCGTCATGGCCGTGGCCGGCCGCCAGGGTCTTGCGGGCGAAGCGCACCATCAGCCAGGGGGCGATGATCACCGCCACGAAGAACGAGAAGACCATGGCCGCCGAGGCGTTGACGGGGATCGGGGCCATGTAGGGGCCCATCAGACCCGAGACGAACAGCATCGGCAGCAGGGCCGAGACCACGGTCAGGGTGGCGACTACGGTGGGATTGCCGACCTCGGCAACGGCGTCGACAGCGGCGTCCATCCGGCTTCGGCCGTCGGCCATGGCCCAGTGGCGGGCGATGTTCTCGATCATGACGATGGCGTCGTCGACCAGGATGCCGATCGAAAAGATCAGGGCGAACAGACTGACCCGATTGATGGTGTAGCCCATCAGGTTGGAGGCGAAGAGAGTCAGCAGAATGGTGGTGGGAATGACCACGGCGGTGACGGCGGCCTCACGCCAGCCGATGGCGAAACCGATCAGAACCACGATGGACAGGGTGGCCAGGCCCAGGTGGAACAGCAGCTCATTGGCCTTCTCGTTGGCGCTTTCGCCATAGTCGCGGGTCACGGCGACGTCGAGGCTGTCGGGCAGCAGCGTGCCCTTCAAGGCCTCGACCCGGGCCAGGACCGCGTGAGAGACCACGACGGCGTTGGCGCCCTTGCGCTTGGCGATGGCCAGGCTGACCGCCGGGGCTTCGCTCCAGGCCTGATCGACTTTGGCGTAGCGCCAGGCGCGGGCTTGATCCTCGCGCGGGCCCTCGATCACCTTGGCCACATCGCGCACATAGACGCTCTGGCCGGTGACGGAGGGCAGGGCCAGCAGGCCGATTTCGGCGGCGCTGGCCAGGGTGCGCCCTGCGGTGACGTCGACGGCCTGTCCGCCGCCGCGAACCTGACCGACAGGAAAGGCGCGGTTGGCCTGGCGGATGGTGTCCATCAGCACGCCCAAGGCCACCCCATGCTGGGCCAGCTTGGCGGGATCGGGCTCGACGCGGATCTCCTGGGGGCGTCCGCCGACGATGAAGGTCAGGCCGACATCGTCGACCTTGGTCACTTCGTTACGCAGCTTGCCAGCCAACTCAAAGAGCGCCTGGTCGGTCCATTGGCCGGCAGCGCCGGGCTTGGGCGACAGGGTCAGGACCAGGCTGGGAACGTCGTTTATGCCGCGCGTCTGGATCAGCGGTTCGGCGATGCCGGCCGGGATCCGATCGTAGTTAGCGCGGATCTTCTCGTGGATGCGCACCGCCGCGGCGTCGGGATCGACCCCGACCTTGAAGCGGGCTGTGACCATCACCTCATTGTCGTCGGCGAAGGTGTAGACGTGCTCGACCTCGGCCACGCTCTTGACGATGGTTTCCAGCGGCTTGCCGACCAGTTCGATGGCGTCGGGGGCTTTCAGACCCGGCGCGGCCACCATGATGTCGACCATCGGCACGCTGATCTGCGGCTCCTCCTCGCGCGGGATCGCCATCAGGGCCAGCAGCCCAACGGCGATGGCGGCGATCAGGATCAGGGGCGTCAAGGGCGAGTTGATGGTCGCCTTGGTCAGGCGACCCGAGGGGCCGAGGTTCATCGCGCCGTCTCCGCAGGCGTCAGCACGTCGCCAGCGCGCACACCGGAGAGGACTTCAGCCGTGTCGGTCGTCGGGCCGCTGCTGGTCTGCACCGGGGTTTCGGAAACGGTCCCGTCGGCGCGCACCAGGCGCACATAATCCACGCCGTATCGGGTGACGATATAGCTGCGGGGCACGACCAGAGCCTGACGCTCGCCAATCTTGATGCTGGCGCGGACGCGCTGACCGATCAGCTCCTGCGGCAGGTTGGGCGCGGTGACGTCGGCGACGACCTGACCGCCGGTGACCGACGGATAGATCTGGCTGACGACGCCAAGGGCGGGCAGGGCGCGCGTGTCGTCCGAGGCCAGTTGGACGGCGTCGCCGATCTTGAGGGCGCGGGCCTGGCCTTCGGGCAATTCGATGCGCACGACCATGGGGCCGGCTGTGATCCGGGCGATCGATTGTCCCGGCGTCACCACCGAGCCGACAGGGACATTGGCGATCAGGACGCGGCCGGCGGCTGGGGCCAGGATCGCGCCCTGGGCGGCCAGTTCGGCGCTGGCGCCCCTTTGGGCGCGCATCGCCGCCAGAGCGGCGGTGGCGGACTTTGCCTGGGCCTCGACCTGATCAAGGCGAGCCTGGGCGTAGACGCCGTGGGAGAAGAGATCGCGGGTGCGCGAAAGATCGGCCTGGGCGCGGCTGGCTTCGGCCGCAGCGGCAGTGACCTGGGCGTCCAGCGCGCCGGTCTGGAGATCGATCCGGTCGTCCTTGATCCGGGCGATCAACTGACCTTGCCGCACGGAGTCGCCCTCCCGCACAGCCAAGGCGACAAGCACGCCCGAGATGCGGGCGCGGGCCTCGGCCATGTCCCGGGTGGTGAGCGTTGCAGGCACGGGCTTGAGGTCTGAGACGCTCTGGGGTCGCAGGGTCAGTCGACCGGCGACGGGCGCCGCCTTGACGACAGGTTCGCTCTTTTCGGTCTGGCCGCAGGCGCCAAGCAAAAGCGTCAAGCTGATCGCGCCGATCAGATATGGTCTTGCCGACATGGCTAGCCCTCCCGGTGTCATTGCGTTGATGAAGCGGCTAGGTGCGATCGCGCGTGGCGCCGGTCGCAGCGTCAATCGTCATGGTCGGAAGGCCTGCCGCTTTCCAGGCCATGATGCCGCCGGCCAGATGGCTGTCGATGGCGTGACCAGCCTTGTGGCAAAGGCCGACCGCTGTCGCCGAGCGCTTGCCCGAGCCGCACTGCATGACCATCAGCTTGTCGCCGGCTGCGGGCAGGGCGCCCGGGTCAAAGGTTGAAAGCGGAAAGTTCAGGGCCCCATGGATGCGCTCGGCGGCGAACTCGGCGGGTTCGCGCACGTCAATCAGCAGAATGGTGTGGGCGTCTAGGGCGGCTTTTACCTGGAGGGCGGTCAGGTCCTTGGTCTTCGGGCCGAACATGGAAGGTCTCCTTGGCTTGAGTCGCCGTCTCGATTCCGGAGAGTGCGACAAAGAAATTCGTAGTTGCTTATATGCGATAATACGAATATATAGTCAAGCATCGTCGCAATCACCCTAGGGCGACCGCAAGCGGTCCAAACTGATCTGGATCAATGTCGCCTCCCTGGATCAGCAGACGGTGGAAGCCGCGCGACGGTGATGGATTGAGGAGGCAAACCATGTCTAAGCCACGTATCGTCATTCTGGGGGCCGGCCTGGGCGGCGCGATCGCCGCCTTCGAGATCAAGGACGCCGTCGGTGACAAGGCCGAAGTCCATGTCATCTCGCAAGGCGACACGTTTCATTTCGTCCCCTCCAACCCCTGGGTCGCCGTGCACTGGCGCAAGCGTGAGGCCATCGAGGTCAAGCTCAAGCCCGTCTTCAAGAAGAAGGGCGTCGCGTTTACGCCGGTCGGAGCGGCCAGGGTCTCGCCCGCCGCCAACCGTATCGAGCTCACGGACGGCACGTTGGTCGACTACGACTATTTGGTGATCGCCACGGGTCCTGAGCTGGCCTTCGACGAAATCACCGGCCTGGGCCCGCATGGCGGCTTTACCCAGTCCATCTGTCATGTGGATCATGCCGAAAGCGCCGCAGCGGCCTTCGATCAGTTCGTTGAAAATCCCGGTCCGATCGTTGTCGGCGCCGTTCAGGGGGCGTCCTGCTTTGGGCCGGCCTACGAGTTCGCCATGATCCTCGACACCGAGCTGCGGCGTCGCAAGATCCGCGACAAGGTGCCGATGACCTTTGTGACGTCCGAACCCTATATCGGCCATCTGGGTCTTGATGGGGTGGGCGACACCAAGGGGCTGCTCGAAAGCGAGATGCGCGATCGTCACATCAAGTGGGTCACCAACGCCAAGGTCGCGTCGGTCGAGGCCGGCATGATGCATGTCGAGGAAATCGCCGAGGACGGCTCGGTCAAGAGCCAGCATGATCTGCCCTTCGCCTATTCGATGATGCTGCCCGGCTTCAGGGGCGTATCGGCCGTGCGCGACGTCGAGGGCCTGGTCAATCCGCGCGGCTTCATCCTGGTCGACAAGCACCAGCGCAACCCGACTTTTCCCAACGTGATGGGCCTGGGCGTCTGCGTCGCCATTCCCCCCACGGGCAAGACGCCCGTTCCGGTCGGCGTGCCCAAGACCGGCTTCATGATCGAGAGCATGGTCACGGCCATCGCCCACAATCTGAAGGCGCTGGTCGATGGCGAGCCGGCCACGGCGGAGGCGACCTGGAACGCCTTCTGTCTGGCCGATTTCGGCGACGGCGGCGTGGTTTTCGTCGCCCAGCCGCAGATCCCGCCGCGCAACGTCAACTGGTCGGCCAGCGGGGGCTGGGTTCACCTGGCCAAGGTCGGGTTCGAGAAATACTTCCTCTCCAAGGTCCGTCGTGGCGAGAGCGAACCCTTCTACGAGAAGCTCGCCCTCGAGGTGATGGGCCTGAAGAAGATCAAGGCCTGAGGCCCGTGATGAGACAGTTCGTCTGCCCCGCCTGCGGCGCGGTCAACAGGACGCCGGACGACAAGGATCCGCTGGCGGCCAGGTGTGGCCGCTGCGGACTCGCGTTGTTCTCGGGCCATCCGGTCGAGACCGACGCCAAGGCGTTCCGCGCGCACAGGGCCTCGACCCGCGGGGCTGCGGTGCTGGTCGATGTCTGGGCGCCCTGGTGCGCGCCGTGTCGGGCGATGGCCCCGCAGTTCGCCGGCGCGGCCGCCAAGCTCGAGCCGGAGGTTCGACTGGTGAAGCTCAACTCCGAAGCCGAACCCCAGGCCTCGGGCGAACTCGGCGTCTCGGGCATTCCGGCGATGCTGCTGTTCAAGGACGGCAAGACCATCGCCCGCACGGCCGGACTGATGAGTACGGATCAGATCGTCGCCTGGACGCGCCAGGCTCTCGCTCAGGCTGCGGTCTGAGTTTCCATTTTCGAGGTTGACCATGACTATCGACCGTATGGTGCTGGCCTTCGCCGGCGTTGTTGTCCTGCTGGGCGTGGCGCTGGCCCAGTTTGTTCACCCGTGGTGGATCGCCCTTTCGATCTTTGCGGGCCTGAACATGATCCAAGCGGCCTTCACGGGCTTTTGCCCGGCCGCGATGGTGTTCAAGAAGCTGGGGATCAAGCCCGGCGTCGCGTTCAACTGATGGCCATGCGCAGGCTGCTCACTCTGGGTGTTCTGGCCGGCCTTCTGGCGCCGGGCGCGGTGACGGCTATGTCGCTGCCCGAGGCCATCGCCCTGGCCCAGCGTGGCAATCCCGGCTTGGCCCAGTCCAAGGCCCAGGCCGATGCCGCCACCGCGCGTCTGGCCCAGGCGCGCGGCGCGCGTCTGCCCAGCCTCACGCTGTCGGGTGAAGCAGGTCAGGGAACCACCGATCTGGGCGGCTTCTTTGGCTTTGGTCAGAGCGATGTGTCGCCGCGCTCCGCCGCCCTGCAACTGCGTCAGCCCCTCTATGCCGGCGGCGCGATCAACGCCGCCATCGACCGGGCCCGCGGGGGCAGGGACGCCGCCCTGGCTCAGGTGGGCGGGGCGCGGGCTCTGCTCGCGGCCCAGGCGGCGCAGGCCTATGTCGCCGTCTTGAGCGCGCAGGAAATGCTCGCGCTTCAGACGGCTCAGATCACGCAGATGGAAGAGATCGCCCGCCAGGCGCAACTGCGCTTCAAGGGCGGGGAAACCGCCAGGACCGATCTGGCCCAGGCCCAGGCGCGTCTGGCCGAGGCGCAGGCGGGTTTGGCGCGCGCCGAAGGCGAGGTCGCGCGCAGCCGCGCCCATTTCGTCGCGATCATCGGGGTCGAGGCCGACAGCCTGGAGGGCTTGCCAGAGCTGCCTGTGACCCCTTCCACGCTCGACGACGTGGTGGCCCAGGCCAGTCAGGCCAGTCCCGCGCTCCTGGCCGCTGAGGCAAGACTGCGGGCGGCCGAGGCGGCGGTGCGATACGCCCGGGCCGAAAGACTCCCCAACCTGGCGATCGCCGCGACCGCCAGCAGTGCGCGCGACCAGTTCTTTCCCGGCTATCAGTCTGACGGCGTCACCTTGGGCGTGCAGGGGCGCTGGACGCTGTTTTCAGGCGGTGTGATCTCGGGCCGGATCGATGAGGCGCGCGCCGAGCTCCAGGCCGCCCGGTCTGGCCTGGAGGCGACGCGGGCCCAGGTGCGCGAAGCGGTCATCAGCGGCTGGGGCGATTTGGCCACCGCGCGCGCCGTGGTCTTGGCCTCGAACGCGCAGGTCGCCGCGGCGGTCAGCGCCTTGGACAGCGTCCGCAACGAGGTGCGGGTCGGTCAGAAGCCCACGCTGGATCTGCTGAACGCGGAACGCGAGGCCCTGGGAGCGCACAGCGCTCTCGTCACCGCACGGGGGGACGCCGTGATTGCGGCCTATCGTCTGAACGCATTGCTTCCCGCGCAATGATGGGGGCGGGGGCGATGTGCCCTCGATATTAGGCCAGGGCGGGGTCGAACAGATCGCTCAGACGCGTCCGAACCTGTTGCAGGATATCGTCGCCAGACTCCTCGGTCATGTTGGAGACGACCCCGCCGAAATGCCGGTGGTCGACCACCCGCATGCCGCAAACCCCCGACACATGCTGATCAAACACCGTCATCAGCGCCTTGAGCGCTCCGGTATTGTTGATCCAGGCCTCGGGCGCGCCGGAGGTCGAGAAAGACAGCAGCGTCTTGCCTTCCAGCAAGGGCTCGGTCCCGCCGCCGATCGGTCCATAGCCAAAGCCCATGCCAAACACCCGGTCGACATAGCCCTTGAGGATCGCCGGCTGGGCGTTGAACCAGAACGGATAGACGAAAATGAAGCTGGAGACCTCGGCCAGCAGCTGGCGCTCCGCGAGGACATCCGCCGCGGGCGTAACGCCGAACGCCGTTGGAAGTTCTTCGGCCTTCAGCCTGGGATCGAAGTCGAGCGCATAGAGATCACGCAGGATGACCGTATGGCTTGTCGCCCGCAAATGCTCCACGCAGGTGCGAGCGACGGCGGCGCAAAAGCTGGTGGGCTTGGGATGAGCGAGAATGACGGCATGACGCATGGCGGGCGATCCTGGAGAGGCGTGCAGGTCTAGACTAGCGATCGCGTGTCGATGGAAATTGATCTGGATCAGAGCCGGAGCGCCGGCTTGGCGCAGAGTGTGTTGGCGATAGACCTGTCGTAGGGCCATCGGGACTTCAATCGCGTTCCACGCGACGGTTGATACCCTGCCAGACGTAGCGGCTATGTCAAAGTGGCGATCGAATATTTTGAGCGAAATACCCGCCTTGCCCGAATATTGGAATTGATTTGGCTCTCGAAGGTGCGAGTGTTTTGTGGAGGTTTATATTGAAAAGGTAATGTCTTGAAGCGGGCGACGCGTTATGTATCGGATGCTTTGGCGCTTGACTTTGCTATTTCGATTACGTCAGCGAGGCCTTGTCTGCGGGCGGGTATGGATTTTGGGAGAATGTCATGAACGGGTCTTGGTTGGTGCGTGTCATCGGTTTCGCGTTAGGTCTTGTCGCTCTCGGTGCGACAGGGGCTATGGCCCAGTCTTCCAACTCGTCGACGTCATCGTCTGTTTCGGCGGGGCAGGGCGTGGCTCAACGGTCTTGCGGCGGTTGCCACGCGATTGTTGACGGGCCCAGCCCTCTCCTGGACGCACCGCCGTTCGCGAAGCTCTATCTTCGCTATCGCCCTGGTCATCTGGAGGAAATCCTTGCGGAAGGCATGCTGGCGCCCAGCCGCATGCCGGAGGAAGGATCGCCAAAGACCCACCCCCGTATGCCCCAGGTCGACCTGGATGACGATCAAATCGCAGACCTGAAGGCCTATCTGCGGGGCCTGGACCCACGCCCCAAGTCGGGAGGTTGACGGATCGCCGCGCCTCGAGGTGTCGCCTGGCGCCGCCGGACGTCTTCCAATCAGCCAGCGCGAATGGTGATTTCAGGTTTGGCTATTTTGGGGCGCTGCGATCCAGGCTGCGAATATAGGCCGTCAGATCCGCGATCTCCGTGACGGTCAGAGGCTTGCGCGGCATGCGATAGTGGCCGACCTGCGTTATCGCCTCCAGTTCCCAATCCAGGCGCGCCTCACGGTAACGTTGCGCGATGCTGGCGAAGTCCGGAGCAGCGGTTTTGGCCTGGGTCGCGCCGGTTCCAACAGCGTGGCAGGTTGAGCATTCCGTCACAGCCAAACGGGCGCCCCGACGCGCCGCCTGACGGTCCGTTGAGTTTGGACCGTGCAACGGCCCAAGGTCGGCGCAACTGACCAAGGCCAAGCCGGTCAGAATGCAAAGGAAAGAGGTACGCACAGGAGTCTTCATCGGGTCCACCCAGCTTCACTCAGGTCAGCTTATCAGCTTGGTCAGCTCCCGGCTGCAGGTCCTGATGTGAGAGCGGATAGAACGGCCGCCGAAGTGATTGGAATATGCCGCAGGCGGGCCCCGGTCGCGTTGAAGATGGCGTTGGCGATGGCCGGCGCGACCACGGTGGTGGCCGGCTCGCCAAGACCGACAGGGACCTCGGTGCTGTCGACGAACTGGATGTCCAGCTCCGGTGTATCGGATATGCGCAACGGCCTGTAGCTGTTGAGATTGACGTCCTTGACCTGGCCGTTCTCGAAGGTTGTCCCTTCGTGCAGGGCCATGCTGAGGCCCCACAAGGTTGCGCCCTCTGTCTGGGCTCGGGCGCCGTCCGGATCGACGATCGTGCCGGCGTCGGTGACCACCGTAAGCTTTTGCACGGTGACGACGCCGCTGGTGCGATCGACATGCACGCGCGCGACGCAGGCCACCCAGGTGGGCATGTCACGCTCCTGGCCAAAGCTGGTGGCCAGACCCAGGGCGGTGTCCTTGGGCAGGGGTTTGCCCCAGCCGGCCGCTTCGGCGGCGCGGCGCACGACTTCGGCCTGGCGCTTGGCGCCGCCAACCGTGCTGGCGTCGCCGCCCGCGTTTTCACCGGCGCCGGTGAGAAGTTTCAGGCGGAAGGCCACCGGGTCAGTCTTCAGATGATGAGCGGCTTCGTCGATGAAGCTCTCGCCCGCCCAGTTGGTCCAGCCTGGTCCCACCGAACGCAGCCAGCCAGGGCGGAAGGTGTCGTTGGCGAGGTCGTTATTGATGGCCCGAACCTTGTGGGCTCCCACCTCGTACCAGTGATCGGCGCCGGAAATGGCGAACGGATCATAGGCGACGCCGTTCTTTGCCTTGGGCATCAGAGCCGGCGCATTGGCCAGGGTCGGCCAGCCGGCGGCGGCATGATGCTCCTGAGCGGTGACCCGGCCGGCGCCGTCGAAGGCCATCCGCACGGTCTGGACCGAGGGCGAGCGGACGGAGTCGAAGCGGGCGTCGTCCTCGCGGGTCAGCACAAGCTTGACTGGCTTGCCCAGGGCCTTGGCGGCCAGGGCGGCCGGAACCGCATAGTCGCCATTCAAGCGCCGTCCGAAACCGCCGCCCAGCATGTAGGTGCGCATGACGATGCTGGTCTCGGCGCGGTCCAGGGCCTTGGCCAGGGTCGGGAGGATCAGGCTCTGCCACTGGTTGCCGGTATGGATCTCCATCACCCCGTCCTTTTCGAAGGCCAGGGCGTTGAGGGGCTCCAGTTGGAAGTGCAGGACAGTGGCTGTGGTGTAGGTCCGCTCCAGGGTCGACTTGGCGGCCTTGAAGGCCGGCGCGGTGTCGGCGGTCTTGTTCTCGAGCAGCGCCCCGCCGTCGGTCTTGGCGATCAGGCTGGCGGCGTGATCCTGCAGGGCCTGTTCAGAGACCTTCGCCCCGGGGCCGGCGGCCCATTTGACCTTCACAAGCTCCGAAGCGCGAAGGGCGGCGTGATAGCTGTCGGCGATCACCAGCACCCAGCCGGGCACGGTGTCGGACGGATCCTGGATCGTCAGGCAGCGCAGATAGCCCTTGATGTCCTTGGCGGCGCGATCATTGACCGACAGCACTTTCGACCCTTGCCGCGTGGGCGGCAGCTTGGGCCTTGCGAACACCATGCCGGGCACCTTGGCGTCGATGCCATAGATCGCCGTACCGTTGACCTTGGTCGCGATGTCCAGAGCCTTGACCGGCTTGCCGATCAGCTTGCGCTCGGCCGCCGGCTTGATCGGCAGCTTGGCCATCTCTTCGGGGGTGAACTGGCGCGTCACGCCGCCGCGCTTGACGATGTCGCCGTACGAGATCGACCGCCCGCCCACATGGACGACGCCGCTCTTGGCCGTTCCGCCGGTGGGGGAAACATTGAGCAACTTGGCCCCTGCCTCCACCAGGGCGATACGCCCGGCCGCGCCGGCCTGGCTGAAGACCGGGAAGGTCTGCCACACCGACCAGCTGCCGCCGGTGACCATCAGACCCCATTTGGGATCGGTATCGACATGGACGATGCGAACCTTGTCCCAGGCCACGTCCAACTCGTCGGCCAGGATGCGCGCCAGGGCGGTGCCGACGTGCTGGCCCATTTCGGCGCGGATGACGTTGACGGTGACCATCCCGTCGCCGTCGATGGCGAACCACAGGGTGGGTTCGAACTGCGGACCGGTCTTGGCCGGCGGCGCGCCGCCCGGGACCGCCGGGTCCATCGCCGCCTGGACGAGTTGCGAGAAGCCGAAGGCCAGGCCCGCGCCGGTTGAGACGACCAGGAAGTTGCGACGCGACAGGAAACCGCCCTGATCGCCCTTGGGCGGAAGCCGGCTCATGACTTGCCACCCATCTCGGCGGCGGCCTGCTTGATGGCGGCGCGGATGCGGACATAGGTCATGCAACGACACAGATTGCCGCTCATGGTCGCGTCGATGTCCTCGTCGGTGGGGGCGGGGAAGTCCTTCAGCATCGCGGCCGCCTGCATGATCTGGCCTGACTGGCAGTAGCCGCACTGGGGCGTCTGCAACTCAAGCCAGGCCTTCTGCACCGGGTGCTGACTGGCGGGATCGAGACCCTCGATAGTCGTCACCTCGGCGCCGTCCACCGCGCTGATGGGCGTGATGCAGGAGCGTATGGCCCGGCCGCCGACATGGACGGTGCAGGCGCCGCACATGCCGATGCCGCAGCCAAACTTGGTGCCGGTCAGGCCGATCTCGTCGCGGATCACCCACAGCAGGGGCGTGTCCTCGTCGACGTCGATCGACACTGCGCGGCCATTGATCGTGAACTGGGTCATGGCTGGATCAGTTTCCCTGCGCGCGGATCGCCGCGACCTTTTTTTGTAGGTTTGGCCAGGCCGGCTTGTCCGTGCGCGTGGCGCGCAGATAGGTCGCCAAAATCGCCAGATCGGCGTCGCTGAGGTGGTTGAAGGCGGGCATCAGCACGCCGGGCGCGCCGTCCCTGGTGCTGACGCCGTGCAGCATGACCTGGATCAGATTGGTCGGATCATCCAGATGAACCGCGCTGTTCAGGGCCAGGTCGGGCCGCAGCGGATTAAGCTGACCGCCGCCGTTGTAGTGGCACGAGGCGCAGGCGGCTGTGTAGAGCTGGGCGGCAGGTTCATGCTGAGCGCCGACGTTCAGCTGATCGGCGACGGCGGCCTTCTGAAGAGCCGGCGTCAGGGTTGCAGTCCGTGTCGCCGCCTTGTCGAGGTCGGCGAAATACGTCGCCAGGGCCTGGATGTCTGTCTCGGGCAGCTTGGCCAGGCCATGGACCACCGGAGCCATCGGGCCGGCTGCGACGCCGTGATAGCGACTGACCCCCGTGCGCAGATAGGCGACCAGTTCGCCCTGATCCCAGGCGACCGGCGAGGGGTTCGAATCCGTCAGCGACGGCGCGATCCAGTTGTCGATCAGCGCGCCGGCAAAAGCCTTGTCGCGCTTCTCGGCGCCCAAGGCGTTGCGGGGCGTGTGACAGGCGCCGCAGTGACTGACGCCTTGGGCCAGATAGGCCCCGCGGTTCCATTCCGCGCTCTGGCTAGAGTCGGGCTCGAAGCGTCCAGCGCGGAAGAATAGCAGCTTCCAGCCGGCCTGCAGGGCGCGGATGTTGAGCGGGAAGGGAAGGCCATTCGACTTGGCTTTGGCGACCACGGCGGGCCGGGTCATCATATAGGCGTAGAGCGCCGAGACATCGGCGTCGGTCAGCTTGGTGAAATGGTCATAGGGAAGCGCTGGGAACAGGTGCTTGCCGTTGCGGGACACGCCCTGATGCAAGGCGCGGCGGAAGGCCGGCTCGGACCATGCGCCAATGCCGGTCTTGAGATCCGGCGTGATGTTGGTGGAATAGATCGTTCCGAAGTTTGTCTTCATCGGATAGCCGCCGGCGAACGGCTGGCCACCCTTGGCCGTGTGGCAAGTCGAGCAATATCCTGCGCCGGCCAGGGCTTCGCCCCGCGCAACCAGCGCCGGCGAAAAGGATGAGGGCGGCGGCGGCGTGATTTTCGCTATGGCCGGGCGCCAGGCAAAAACGCCGAAGCCTATGATGCCGACGGCGATCACGGCGAGCGACCCTATGAGGAGACGTTTCAGCACGAAGCTACTCCCGGCGGACCCGCGCGACGGCTCGCGCGCATCGCTTCAGGACCGATAACTGAGCTTGAGATCAAAAAGGCTGGGCGGCAAGGCATGTCAGGCAAGATGCGAGTCGATCGCGGCCAGTCACGTCACAGCGTGGAAACGCGAAACTCGAGGATAGGTTCCGCACGCATCGGCCACCGCAATTTGGGCCTCATCACCTCCATGAAAACCGGGGCGATTGAGGGGAAGGTCGCCGCGCGTCGTCCTTGAGAGCGTTCAAAGAAAGACGCGCCCATGACCCGTTTTGACAGCCAGTGTCCCGATGACGCGTTGCTTGCCCTGGCCGCGAGATCCGTCGCGCTGGATGGCTTCAGCCTGTGTCGTTCAACCCCCTTGCTAGACATCGAGATCGCCCCTGTTGATTTCATGGCGATCGTCGCGGTGATTGAAGATTTCTGCGCCGCCGAACTGGCGGACCCCGAAATCGCCCGCTGCCCAACCCTTGGCGACCTGCTCGACGCCTTGCGAGCCAGGGGAAGGGCTGTCGTCGCTTGCGGCGGAGGCGAGCTCCCTCGGCCGAGGCTCGCTCTTCCGGCCATGACCGAGGCGCTTGAGAACGTCTTCTACATCAGCGCGGCTCAAGGGAGCGCACGCGCCGCCTCGGCCGCCGATCAATAGACGACGCGGACGGTGATCGAGGCCGTGCGCGGGCGTAGCGGGGTGACCTGCTGTGTCGTCCTTAGCGAGAAGGGATTGCCGTAGGCGAAGGTGTCGCCGCTGGCGTTGGCGGGATTGTCGAGCGCGATGGTCAGTCGCCAGCGCGGGGACGCCAATCCCAAGGCCACTCGTCCCGTGGCGTAACTGCCCATCCCCGGGGCTGTGATCGCGTCGAAGGTCAGGCGCGAATGGCCGATATAGGCGTACCGGGCATCGAGCTCGAGATCGAGATCGCCGCCGAGGGGCCAGTCATAGTGGACGGTGAAGCCGCCGGCCCGGCCGGGAACGCCCGCCAGGCTCAGATCGCGCCGGGCCGGAAAGGCGGGATTGGCGTTCTCGAGTTCTGGGCCGTTGATCAGCAAGGAGCTCGTCAGATGCAGCCGGCCTGTCCTGTAGGATCCTTCCAGTTCCAGACCCAGATTACGACCATCGCCGATATTGGCCGTGAAGGGCAGGCCCGAAGGCAGAAGCTGGTCGCTCTGGATGTTCGTCCAGACGGCCTGGAACGCCGCAGCGCGCAACTTGGCGCGGCCGTCCAGAAAACTCAGGCGACTACCGACCTCAAAACTCCACAGTTCGTCGCCGCCGTAGAGACGATGGGGCTCGACGCCTTGTGACGTGAAGCGCTGATCGGGTGGACCGGTGGTGTTGAAGCCGCCCGCTCGATAGCCTTCCGCCGCCTGCGCATAGAGGAGGACGGTGGGAGACAGGACATAGGCCAGCACGATCTTGGGCGCGAAGCCGGATCGCGAGAGGGCGCCCTCGAAAGGAACGGGCGCGGTGGTGGGCGTCGTGATCACGCTTGAGACCTGCGCCTTTGACGTGAACAACCGGCCACCCAGGGTGACGCTGAGCGGTCCGGTGATCGGCAGGGTCGCTTCCCCAAACAGGGCGGCTTCGTCGAGGGTGTCGCGGCGGGCCTCGGCGAAGGCCGGTGTCGAAGCATCGCCCAATCGGATCAGCGCCACAGCGTTGTTCTGACGGGTTCGCGCCAGGAAGGCTCCCGCCAGCCATTGAACGCGCGCCGCCGCCGGCGAAGCCAGGGAGCCTTCGGTGACAAGGCCCTGGATCTGGTTGTCGTCGTCAAACGCGGCCGGGCCAGGTGGCAAAGGAACAGGCGGCGCGGCGGAGGCATCGTAGCGGCTGGTGATGTCGTGGCGCACGGCCGAGGCCGTCCATCGGGCCTGAACGCCGCTGAATTCGCCGCGCAGACCGATATGAGCCTCGAAGAAGTCGTTGTCGTGCGGCTCGCGCACCAGATTGCGGCGCGTATAGGCCGCTTCGGTCGCAAGGCCATACTGGGTGTCGGCGGCGTTGATGGCCTGGCCGACGACCCCGCCGGTCAGCGCCCAGCGCGCATTGAGGTCGAGGCGCGCCGACAGGCGGACGCCACTACGGATCGTGCGGTTGACGTTCTTCAGGCCCAGGCCAACGTCATCGACATAGCCGCCCTGGACCTCACGATAGGCCACCAGCCGGACGGCGCCCCGGTTCTGGAGCACCGGCAGATTGACCATGGCCGACGCGCCACCCGACGCCGCACCGCCCAGGGTAGTCGCGGCGGTGACCGACGCCCAGCTGTCGAAGCCCGCCGGGTCTGGCTGTTCGGTCACCAGATGCAGCACGCCGCCGAGGGATCCCGCGCCGTACAGCGCGCCCTGCGGACCGCGCAGCACCTCGACCTGGGCCATGTCGATCAGCAGGAGGTCGGGGTCGGGGGCGTTGTAGGTCAGGCGAGTGTCGTCGAGATAGAGCCCGACCATCGATTGGGTGCGACCGGTCAGCGGGCCGTCGGACAGGCCGCGCAGCATGATCTTGTCACGGCCGGTTCCCAGATTGGTCACGGTCATGGAGGGCACAGCGGCGGCGAGATCCCCGGCGTCGCGCAGGCCCTGAGCCGTGACGGTTGACCCATCGATCGCGCTGACCGCATAGGCCAGACGGTCGGCGGGGGTTGGGCGGCGCGTGGCGACAACGACCAGTTCGGGCAGCCCGAGCGGGGTCTCGATCACAGGCTTGGGCGCAGATGTCCTGGCGGCGGCTCCGGCCGGCGGCAAGCGCACGATCTCTACGGCGCGCGCGTCGATCATCCTGAAGCCGCAGCCTGTGCCGGCGAGCAAGATCTCAAGACCGCTCTTCAGCGTGTAGCGACCTTTGAGGTGTTGGCTGGTGGCGGCGCAGCTCGAGGCGGTCTGAGTGCTGATCGAGACGCCGCTCTGGATCGCCAGATCGATCAGGGCCGTCTTCAGGGCTTTGCTGGGGATGTCGAAGACGAAACTGGGCTCGGCCGCCGACGCGGCGCCGCCCAGGCCGATCGCGCAGGCTGCGCTGGAGCCCAGCGCCCAGCGTCGCCACGCGTCAGATCCCAAGACCGCTTCCTCCGAAACCGAACACCGCTTTAGCGTAGTTCGATTTCCCCGTCAGTGCGATGGACGGAGAGGGCGAAATAGCCGGCGAGGCGCTGGACCACGACCTCTTCGTCCCCCAGGGTCAGAACCCCGGAAAAGCGGCGCTTGGCGGCGGCGTCTGAAACCCGTATCGGGGTTGGATAGCGGCGGTTCAGATCGGCGATGATCGCGCCCAGGGTTTCATCGTCGCAGACCAGTCGCCCCTCCGTCCAGGCGAAGGCGCGGTTCGGGTCGGTCTTGGTTTGGGTCGAGCGCGCGTCGCCGACCACATGCGTCAGCGCCTGTCCGGCGACCAGGCGGGCCACCGGCTCGGAGCCCAGGGCGGGTTGGCGCACCTCGACAATCCCGCGCCGCACCGTGACCTGCACGGTCTTGTCATAGTGGCGGATGTTGAATTCGGTGCCCACGACCCGAACCTGCTGGTCGCCGACCCCGATCAGGAAGGGCCGGCCAGTATCCTTGGCGACATCGAAGGTGGCCTGGGCGCTGGCCATCTCGACCCGGCGCGTCCGCCAGCCCAGGCGGACGGTCAGTTTGGAAGCGGCGTCCAGATGGATGCGGGTGCCGTCGGCCAGGGCGATCTGGCGCGTCTGGCCAGGCGCTGTCTCATAGACGGCGGGCGCGCCTTCGTAGGATCGCCAGATCGCCGGACCCGCCGCGATCGCGATAACGGCGGCGGCCGCCGCCGCCAGGGCGGACCAAGTGGGGCGTGCGGGCTTGGCCGCTGGGGCGACGCGACGCTGGAAGGGAATGACCGTCGGCGCGGCCAGGGTCAGGGCCGAGGCGATGTCGGGCCCGCGCTCGGCCAGTTCAACCGCCAGCAGCTCAACCTCTTCAAAGGCGGCCAGATGGTCGTCGGAGGTTTCCAGCCAGGCGGTCAGGTCCGACCAGTCCTGCGCCGTGGCCTGGTCCGACTGCACGCGCACCAGCCACGCGACGGCATCGTCGCGCAGGGTCTCGCTCGTCGTTGAACCGCCTTGGCCGGTCATGCCTGATCATTGCTCCTGAGGCGCATCGTCGCCCCGCTTGCCCTAATGACGCCACAAACCGCCAGGCGCCTCCAAACTTTCTTTCGATCCGATGAAAGCCTCATCGTCCCACCCTGGCCGCGATGCGTTTGAGGCTGGTCATGATGTACTTCTCGACGCTGGACCGGGACACGCCCATGGCCGCCGCCGTCTCGGCGTGGTTGAGGCCTTCCAGCTTGTGCAGCCGGAACGCCTGCTGCACGGCCGGCGGCAGTTCGTTGACGGTTTCGATGATCTGGGCCAGGCGCTGACGGGCGGCGAGGGCGTCGTCGGCGGCGGGCTCTGACGAGGCGTCCTGGCCCTGGATCATATCGACCTGGGTCCCGCGCCAGTCGGTCTCGCGCTTCACGGCCCGTCGCTGCGCCTTGATGCGATCCAGCATCAGGTTGGTTCCCAGCCGGTAGAGATAGGCGGCGGGATTGTCGACCGGCTCGGCCGGCGGCGGGGTGATCTTCAGATAGATGTCCTGCACCAAGTCCTGGGCGGCCTCTTCGGACCGCAGGCGGACGCGGAAATAGCGCACCAGGTCCTCGCGCCGCGCCAGATAGACGGCGAGCAAGGGATGGACGTCACTGTCGTCCAAGGCCGTGACCTGCGCTCCAGGGGCTCAATGGCCCGTCGCCATCCGGGAATCCGGCCGCGCCCCAGTCTTTCCGAAGCCGTCTCCCGGCGCAATCGCAATCGGTTTGAGGGGGTTTGGCTCACGCGTCGTCATGGCTCCTCGAAGGGCGATGAGACGCCCGCCAGAGTTCGGAGATCGGTCTTGCTGGAAGTGATGATGCTCGACGACGGCGCCCCTCGCGGCAGTTTGAAGTTCGACGCCGATCGCGTGCGGCGCTTCACCTCGGTGGAACCGCGGGTGATCTCGATCCACCATCTGATGCAGCCCGAGCGCCGTCGGGTGGAGGCCTATATCGAGGCCGCCTATGCCGCCGCCTTCAACGGCACGATCCGTCAGCACTATCCGACCCTGATGAGCGTCCAGGACGGACAGGGCCGGATCCACGGCGCCGTGGGCTTTCGTCTGGCCGACCATGGCGCGCTGTTTCTTGAGCAGTATCTCGATGAGCCCATCGAGGCGGCTATTGAACGCAAGTCGGGCGAGCGGCCGCATCGGCAAGCCCTGGCCGAGATCGGCAGCCTGGCGTCCGAAAGCGCCGGCGCGTCGCTGTTCCTGTTCCTGGCCCTGGCGCGTCATCTGGATCAGAAGGGCTGCACCCACGCGGCCGCCACCGCCACGCGTCAACTTCGTCGCAGCTTCGCCCGGGTGGGCTTCGTCACCCAGGCCCTGACCCGCGCCGAGCCGTCGCGGCTGGGCGAGGGCGCGGCCGATTGGGGCGGCTACTACAACCGCGATCCCGAGGTGATGGTCGGCGCCATCGCACCGGCCCTGCCGGCTCTGGCCCAGATGCTGATGATCGAGCCGCCGGAAGTGGCTGACATCCGGCCCAGACTACATCCGGCCTGGCCTTCGGAGCCTGTCCGATGAGCCGGGTTCTGGACGCCGTCGCCCGTCACGCGCTCGACAAGCCCGCCGCGATCGCCCTGAGCACGCGCGCCCTGTCCCTGACCTATGCGGCGCTGGAAGGCCAGATCCAGATGGCCGTGGGGGCGCTGCTGATCTTTTCGCCCCTGGTCCGGCCGGGCGCGCCGGTCGCCGTGCGGCTGGCCAATGGTCCGGCCTGGGTGGTCCTGGACCTCGCCCTGATGCGTCTGGGCTGGTCCAGCCTGCCGCTGCCGGGTTTCTTCACGCCGGCCCAGTGCGAGCACGCCCTGAAGGACGCCGGCGCGGCTCTGTTTCTTGAGCAGGCTGAAGGCGAAGGCGCGTTCGACATTCTGGGAACCGCGATCGCCGCCAGGCCCTGCGCTACGACGCCCGTGTCGCTGCCGAGCGGCACGGCCAAGATCACCTACACCTCCGGCTCCACGGGTCAGCCCAAGGGCGTCTGCCTGTCGTTGGAGCAGATGGAGGCCACCGCCGCCGCCCTGGTCGACGCCATCGGCACCGACTATGCGGGCCTGCACCTGCCGTTGCTGCCGCTGTCGATCCTGCTGGAGAATGTCGCGGGCCTCTATACGACCCTGCTGGCCGGCGGGCGCTATCATGTGCTGTCAGCCGCCGAATTGGGTCTGGACAATCCGTTCCGCCCCGATCTCCCCGCCCTGGCCGGCGCCATCGCCACCGAGCACGCCACCAGCCTGATCGTCGTGCCCGAACTGCTGCGCGCCCTGTTGATGGTGATGACCTTCACCGGCGCTCGCTTCCCCGACCTGAACCTGGTGGCCGTCGGCGGCGCCAAGGTGTCGTCGCAGCTGCTCAGCCAGGCCGACGCCCTGGGCCTGCCGGTCTATGAGGGCTATGGCCTGAGCGAATGCGCTTCGGTCGTGGCGCTGAACACCCCGTCGGCGCGCAAGGCCGGGGCGGTGGGCAAGCCCCTGTCGCACCTGTCGGTGAGCATTGACGACGCGGGCGAGATCATCGTCTCGCCCCGGCCCTTCCTCGGCTATGCCGGACGCGAACCGCACCAGGGCGCGGTCCACACCGGAGACCTGGGCGGCCTCGACGCCGACGGCTTCCTGCGCATTGAAGGCCGCCGAACCAACACCATCATTACAGCATTTGGCCGCAATGTCGCGCCCGAGTGGGTGGAGAGCGAACTACTGGCCCAGCCCGAGATCCGCCAGGCGGTGGTGTTCGGCGAGGCCCAGGCCGAGCTCGGCGCGCTGATTGTGCCCCTGATCCCCGACATGGACGACACCGCGATCGCCCAGGCCGTGGCCCGGGCCAATCTGGCCTTGCCCGACTACGCCCAGGTCAGGCGCTGGCACGTCCGCGCGCCCTTCGACCCCGCCCAGGGCGAACTCACCAACAATGGCCGCCCCCGCCGGGCGGTCCTGTTGTCGCGTCACAGCGACTTCATCCAAGCCTCTTGAGCAGGAGCCCTAAGCCTTGACGTTTTTCCCTAAACTGGTCGCCGCCACCGTCGCGGGACAGCAGACCCTGGCCAGCGTGCCGCAGATCCAGGACGGCCTGACCGGTCAGATCTCGCGCGAGACCTATATCGCCTATCTGACCGAGGCCTATCACCACGTGAAGCACACCGTGCCGCTGATGCAGGCGGCCAGGGCTCGTCTCGACGACGCCCATGACCGCTTCCGCCATGCGCTGGACGAATATATCGCCGAAGAGACCGGCCATGAGGAATGGATCCTCAACGATATCCGCCACTGCGGCGGCGACGCCGAGGCGGTGCGCAACGGCCAGCCGCGCGAGGCCACCCGGCGCATGGTCGAGTTCGCCTATGACTACATCGCCAAGGTCAATCCGATGGGCTTTTTCGGCATGGTGTTCGTGCTGGAAGGAACCAGTGTGCGCCTGGCCACCCAGGGCGCCGAGGCCGTCGCCAGGAACCTCAATCTGGGCCCGCAATGCTTCAGCTACCTGACCTCGCATGGCTCTTTGGACATGGAGCATCTGGTCTTCTTCCAGAAGCTGATGGACGAGGTGGAGGACCCGGACGACCAGGCGGCCATCATCGAGGTCGCCAGCGCGATCTTCGAGCGCTTCGCCAATGTTTTCCGCGCCATCCCGCATGACCGGGCGGTGGCCCATGTTTGATGACATGACCATCCTGCTGACGGGCGGCTCCGGCGGACTGGGCTCGCTGATCTGCGCTCAGTTGATGGAGGAGGGCGCCCGCGTCGTGGTGCTGGACCGCACGCCGCCGGCCGCCTGTTCCGGCTTTCTGCAACACGACATCTCGACCCCGGCCGGTCTGGAAGCCGCCGCCGCGGCGATCTCCACCCGGTCCTGGGATGTGGTCATCAACCTTGCCGGCATTCAGCATTTCGGACCGTTCGAGCGGCAGAGTCCTGAGCATCTGCTGGCCAGCTACATGGTCAATCTGATCGCGCCGGTGCGCCTGACCCAAGCCGTGCTGCCCGAGATGAAGGCGCGCGGGGCGGGGCACATCGTCAATGTCGGGTCGATCTTCGGCTCGATCAACTTTGCTCACTTCGTCACCTATTCCAGCGCCAAGGCCGGACTGCGCGGCTTCAGCCAGGCGCTGCGCCGCGAGTTGTCCGGAAGCGGCCTGGACGTCACCTATGTGGCGCCGCGCGCGGTCAAGACCGCGCTGAACACGCCGGCGGTGATGGAATTCGCCAAGCTGACCCAGATGAACATGGATCCCCCCGAGCAGATCGCTCGACGCATTGTCGAGGCCGTCCGTGGGCGGAAGAAGGAAGTGTATTTCGGATTCCCAGAGAGCCTCTTCGTCCGTCTCAACGCCATCTTTCCACAACTGATCGACCGCGCCCTGTCGGCCAACGACCGCGAGGCCGCGCGGCTGTTCGCCAACTGACCGTCTGGAGTTTTCCATGAAGACGCTATCCATCCTCGCCCTGACCGCCATGCTCGGCGCTCTGGCCCTGCCGGCCTTCGCCGCTGACGCCGCCTTCGACGGGCGCGTGGACGGTCTGGCCAAGACCTGGGCGCACGTGAACTACGACGTGAAAGACAAGGCGGCTCAGGCCAATGAAGCGGCCCGCCTGGCCGCCGCCGCCGACGCCTTGTCCAAGCAGTATCCCAATCGAGCCGAACCTCTGGTCTGGGAGGCGATCTCCACCGCCACCGAGGCCGGCGCCAAGGGCGGTCTGGGCGGCCTAGCCCTGGCCAAGTCGGCCCGCGTCCTGCTCGAGCGCGCCGAGAAAATCAATCCGAACGCCCTGGGCGACGGGTCGATCTACACCAGCCTGGGATCGCTTTACGCCCAGGTTCCGGGCTTCCCGATCGGCTTTGGCGATCCCAACAAGGCGCGGGCCTATCTGGCCAAGGCCCTGGCCGTGAACCCGCGCGGGATCGACCCCAATTTCTTCCAGGGTGATTTCCTGCTGCGGCAGGGCGACTATGCCGGCGCTATCGCGGCTCTGGACCGCGCGCTCGCCGCGCCCCCGCGTCCTGATCATGAGGTCGCTGATCGCGGGCGACGGGCCGAGGCGACCGCCTTGTTGGCCCAAGCAAGACAGAAGGCTCACGGCTAAATGAGGCGAGGCGGGGCGGGGTTCGGCGCGGTTCTTCCGCCGTTGAGGTTTCGGCTTTCACACGTGATCGCCCCCAACTCCGCCTGTTCGCGCTATTGAAACTCCGGGTTGGAACACCCAAGCTCTAGGCGCGTTGTCCTCAACCGGGCGACGCAAAAGCCTCGACCTTGGCCCCCAGGAGAGCGCATGAGCCCGGACGACCTGCACGCATCAGAGGCCGTCGAGGCCACCGCCGTACGCGACCTGGAACGCTATCAAGCGGTCCGACGTCGTACCGAAACCCTCGCCGCGCCTTTGTCTGCAGAAGATCAGGCCGCCCAGTCCATGGCTGACGCCAGCCCGACCAAATGGCATCGGGCCCATACGACCTGGTTTTTCGAGACCTTCCTTCTGACGCCCTATCTTTCCGGCTATCGGCTGTTCGATCCCGGTTTCGGCTACCTGTTCAATTCCTATTATGAGGCTCTGGGGCCCCGGCAGCCCAGGCCGGCGCGGGGCCTGCTGACCCGTCCGTCGGCCGCCCAGGTCGGCGCCTATCGGGCTCATGTCGACGCCGCGATGGAGCTTTTGCTGTCGGGACCGCGTCTGTCGCGCGATCTGCGCGACAGACTGGATCTGGGGCTGGCCCATGAGGAGCAGCATCAGGAGTTGATCCTGATGGACATCCTGCATCTCTTCGCCCGGTCGCCCCTGGATCCCGCCTATCAGGCGGATGCTGCGCCGGTGCGACAGGCGCCGGTGGATCCCGAGCGGTTCGTGTCATTCGAGGGCGGACTGGTCGAGATCGGCGCGGGGGAGAGTGGCTTTGCGTTCGATAATGAGCGGCCCCGCCACAAGTTTCATCTGGCGCCCTATCGACTGAGCGACCGGCTGGTGACCAACGGCGAATGGCTCAAGTTCATCGAGGACGGCGGCTATGCCCGGCCCGAGTTCTGGCTGTCCGACGGCTGGGCGCGCGCGGTCGAGGAGGGCTGGGAGGCTCCGCTCTACTGGCGGCGGGATGAGAACGGCTGGTCGGCGATGAGCCTGGCCGGACGCCGGGCCGTTGATCCGGCCGAGCCCGTATCCCATGTCAGCTACTATGAGGCGGCCGCCTATGCGGCGTGGGCAGGGCGGCGTCTGCCCACCGAGGCCGAGTGGGAGGCCGCGGTGCGGACGCCCGGGGCTGGCGGGCTGCGCCAACTGCACGGCCATGTCTGGCAATGGACGTCCAGCGGCTATGCCGCCTATCCGGGCTTCCGCGCCGGGGCCGGGGCGCTGGGTGAATACAACGGCAAGTTTATGATCAATCAGATGGTGCTGCGGGGCGGCTGCGCGGCCACGCCGCCCGGTCACGCCCGGACGACCTATCGCAACTTCTTCCATCCCGACAAACGGTGGGCGTTCGCTGGCGTTCGGTTGGCCGACGATGCAGAGCCCAAGGACCGTCGCGGGCCTTCATCCGATGACACCTTCCTGCGGGACGTCATCAGCGGCCTGTCTGCCGATCCCAAAACCCTGCCCAGCAAGTACTTCTATGACGCGGAGGGCTCGCGGCTGTTCGAGGCGATCTGTGATCTGCCGGAATATTATCTCACGCGAACCGAGACGGCGCTTCTGCAGCGGGTCGCGCCCGATATCGCTGCGCGAATTCCGGAAGGCGCGGCCCTGGTGGAATTTGGCAGCGGCGCCAGCGTGAAGACGCGCATCCTGCTCGACGCCGCGCCGCAGCTTTCCGCCTATGTGCCGATCGACATTAGCCAGAGCGCGCTTGATGGCGCAGCGGCGGAGATCACGCTCGGCTATCCAGCTTTGGAGGTCGCGCCGCTGGTCGATGACTTCACGCGGGCGCTGCGTCTGCCGCCACAGGTCGCGGATCGTGTTGCCGTCGGCTTCTTCCCGGGGTCCACGATCGGTAACTTCCCGCCAGCCGAGGCCGAGGACTTTTTGCGCCGCGCTGGCGACTTGCTGGGACGCGGCGCGATGATGGTGGTGGGGGCCGATGTCGCCAAGTCGCCCGACGTCCTGATCCCGGCCTATGACGACGCTCAGGGCGTTACGGCGGCCTTCAATCTGAACGTGCTCGCCCGGATCAATCGAGAGCTGGGCGGCGATTTTGATCTGTCAGGTTTTGCGCATGAGGCGCGGTGGAATGAGCCGGAGAGCCGGATCGAAATGCACCTGGTGAGTCAGCGCGCGCAGCGGGCTACTGTTGGCGCCCGCGCCTTTAATTTCGCCGCGGGTGAAACGATCCACACCGAGAACTCGCACAAGTATCGGGCCGCCCATTTCGAGGCGATCGCCCAACGGGCGGGCTGGACCGTCGCCCACACCTGGCGGAGTGAGGAGCCCAGCTTCGCGATCTACGCGCTGACCCGATAGTCTGGGATCAACGCGCGTCACGAGAGGAAAATCTCTGAGTTTATTCGCCGGCGGGTCGCAGGCTGCGAGACGAAGAGCCGCCTTTACGGCCCGCATTGGCGGCCAGATCGCGATCCTTGGCGAAGCTTCGCTTTTCGCTGGGAACGCTGGCTCCGCCCTTGCGCGCGATCTCGCGGCGGCGTTCGGGATCCATGGCGGCGAAGCCGCGGCGGCCTCGGGGGCGTTCGCTGTCGAGTTCCATATCGTGCTCCTAATCGAAACTGGTCACAGTCGGGCGGGTTAGAGACGGGCGTCGTAGGGGCGATCGTCCCCGGGTTCGACTGGCGGTGATTGCATCGGCTCTTCGTCAGGCGTCATTCCCGGATCGTATTCCGGCGGTTGAGGATCGAGGGGAGGCGGGGCGTCCGGGTCAGTCATGGCGTCGTCTCCTGCGCGTCTGTAGAGGTAACCAGCGAAGCCGCGATCGGTTCATCCGAAAGCGTGAGTAAATGCACGCAAGAGGTCCTCTTGGACCGACGGACGGGACTTACACCTTGCCCAAGATCGCTAAATCACCGGCGCAAACCCACATCACGGCCCCGCATTGGCGACTTCTGGCGGGGTGTTGCGGCGGCCTGGCGGCCTCGGCGACGGGATACGTGCTGCATGCGCCGCACGGATCACTTCTGTTGCTGGGATGGGACGCTGCGGCGGCCACCTATCTGGTCCTGACCTGGCGCATGTTCCTGAGCGCGGAGGAGACGGAGATCCGTCAGCGCGCGGCGCGCGACGACGAGGGGCGCCCCATACTTTTGACGGTGGTGCTGGCCGCGATCATCGCCAGCCTCGGCGCCGTGATCGACGCCTTGTTGGCGGCCAGGACCGCCGACCCTGCCGCCAAGATCCTGATCACGGCCAGCGCCGGCGCGACCCTGGTCCTGTCCTGGCTGGTGCTGCAGTCGGTGTTCGTGCCGCACTATGCGCATCGCCATTTCGGCGACGGCAAGGGCAAGGGTGGCATCGGCTTCCCGGGGGAGCAGCCGAGCAGCTACATGGACTTCGTCTATCTGGCCTTCAGCGTTGGTGCGACGTTCCAGGTTTCGGACAATTCCATCCTGACCTCGCGCCTGCGCCGCCTGGTCACCGCCCATGCGGCGACAGCCTTCTTCTACAACACCGCCATCCTGGCGTTGGGTATCAATATCATCGCCAGCGTCGTGGGCAGCTAGGGCTCCGGGCGAAGCTCCATCCGCCAGATACCGTCAGAGCTAGAGCATCGTGCGGAAAAGCGGACGCCGGCTTTCCGCAAAACGATGCGAAAACAAAAGCCTAGAGCAAGGCGCGTGAGTCCGATTTCACGCGCCTTGCTCTAGGGGCGGTGACGCCCGGCATTTGCGCCATCGCGATTCTGGACCGGGGTCTTGGGCAACGCCTCGAGGCGCAGGGCGCCGGTCTTGTCGATGTCCAGCAAGGCAAACCTGGATCGTGCGGCCTTGAGGGCCTCATCGCGAGAGATGCGCCGGTTGAAATCGGCGTCCGCGCCCATCACCGGCTGCGGCTCAGCGAGCAAGGCATAGGGCGAGGCGCCCTGAAGGGCGCCGCCAATCGGGCCACCGCGTTTGCGGGGCGGGCCGCCGCCACCTGGGCCACCTTCGGGCGGACCACCCCGGCCGCCGCCGGACACGAGGTTGGCGCCGAGCAGGATCTCGGGCGCAATGTTCTTTTCATAGGCCGACACCTCGAACCCATCGATGACGCCGTCCTTGTCGGTGTCGAGCATCGCGAAGAACCGGGCGGCATCCGCCACGAACTCATCGCGCGTGAGCCCGCCGTCGTGGTTGGTATCCGCGCCCGAGAGCCAGGCGGCGACGGGGTAGGCCGATCCAGGCGGCGCGCGGAACGGCTCGCCTGCAGGACTGATGAACAGCTGCGGACGACGACGATCGTCACCCGGTCCGCCTTCAGCCGGCGGTGGGCCAAAGCCAGGGCCCGGCCGCTCACCGGGCCCCTCAGGTCCACGGGGCGGCGCATGGGCGCAGGCGGTGAGAGACAGGGCGAGAAGGCCTGCGGCCAGAACGCGAGATGTCATGAGAAACTCCTTGGTCTCGCATCAAGCGCGCTGACATTTCGGCAGAATGTCTGAGCCGGCGTCCAGTCTTGCGCGCCTGTAACAAAGCCGTAGCGACTAGAGCGGCAGACGCACGCTGGCGCGAAGCCCGCCCTCTGGCCGATTGGTCAGGGTGACGTCGCCGCCATGGGCTCGCGCCAGAGACCGAACAACCGCCAGGCCAAGGCCGATGCCCCCGGTCTCGCGATTGCGTGACGGTTCCCCTCGGAAGAACGGCTCGAAGACCCGTTCGTGTTCGGAGCAGGGGATGCCCGGTCCGTCATCGTCGATTTCGATGACCGCCATATCGCCTTCGGCGAACACGCGTCCCCGCGCGACCAGGCCATATTTCAGCGCATTGTCCACCAGATTGGCGACAAGACGCTTGAGGGCAATGGGATCCCCCTCGACCACGATCTTTTCCGTCTGCTCGACTGTCGCCAGGCCGCCGGTCTGGGCGGATTCATCGATGACGCTTTCAACCAGAGAGGCCAGTTCCAGCTTGGTGCGTACGGCAGGGCGGGTGGTGTCGCGAACAAAGGCCAGGGCGGCGGAGATCATCGCCTCCATCTGGTCGATATCGGCGGCGAGTTTGCCGCGAACGTCCTCTGGCACGGCCTCGATGCGGAACCTCAGGCGGGTGAGGGGCGTGCGCAGATCGTGAGCGATCGCGCCGATCATGGCCGTTCGATCCTCGACATAGCGACGCAGGCGTTCCTGCATCATGTTGAAGGCGCTGGCGGCGGCGACGACCTCGGTCGACCCGGACAGCTCCAGCGGCGTCGCGCGCGGGTCGCGGCCCAGTCGCTCGGCGGCGTTGGCGAAGGCGGTGATCGGCTGGGCCAGTCGTCGGGCAAACAGCCAGGCCAGCGGAGCGACCGCGAGCATGGACAGCACGAGGATCAACAGAACCCGCTGTTGCCAGTTGTCGAAGCGGAAGGCGGGCTTGGGCTCAACAACGGTCCAGCGACCGTCGGTCTGGCGGACGCCGAGCTTGAAATCGCCGAATATCAGGGGTTCGCCTCGTCCGGGTCCTGCGCGCGGATCCCGGTCGCCGGGGGGAGGCATCGCGCCGGCGATAAACCGATCTCGGGGCCCGCTTGGGCGCCCTTCGAGGGAGTCTGGGCCGCCTTCAGGCCCGCGCCCACGGGCGTTGTCGCCGTCGGGCGGGGGCTGCAAGGTCTTGGGAGATCGCCGAACGAAGAAGCGAGGGCCATTGTCGGTGGCCACCTCAATGCGGCTCGGCGCCACATCGAGCGCCCGGCCTATGCCGGCCTTGAACTCTGCGCGCCTGGGCGAATCCGGACCACTCGCGCGCATCTTCGCCTGTTGTCTGACAATCAACTGACGACCATCGCGAGCCTGGACGGCCTGGCCGGTCTTCAGGGCGCGAGCGATCTCTGACAGCCGATAGAGCTCGGGCGGCGGGGGTGGCAGCGTGAAGATGACGGCGATGGCGATCAGTTGCGCCGCCACCAGGGTCAGCGTCACCAGTCCCAGCGCCTGAACGAACAGTGGCGCGCCGCCCTGACGCTTGATCATGGGGTGCGGACGACCTTGGCGGTGAACATGTAGCCTTCGCTGCGGATGGTGCGGATCAGTTCACCGCCGCCGCCATCGTCGAGCTTGCGTCGTAGCCGACTGATCTGCACGTCGATGGCCCGGTCATAGGCGTCGCTGTCGCGGCCCCGGGCCAGGTCCAGAAGCTGGTCACGTGTCAGGACGCGTTGCGGGCGCTCGACAAAGGCCCGCAGCAGCGAGAATTCGCCGCTGGAAAGGTTGACCACCACCGACTGGGGCGAGCGCAGTTCGCGGCGAACCAGATCAAGCCGCCACCCGGCAAATTCGCAGGCCGCACCCATGCTGTCATCGGCGCTGCGGGGCTCCTGACGACGACGCAGTACGGCGCGGATGCGGGCCAGCAGCTCACGCGGATTGCAAGGCTTGGGCAGGTAGTCGTCTGCGCCGAGTTCCAGGCCGACGATGCGGTCGGTCTCTTCGCCCATGGCCGAGAGCATGATGATCGCCGGACCGTCCTGCGCCGAAAGTCGCCGGCAGATGGCCAGGCCGTCTTCACCGGGCAACATGACGTCGAGCACGATCAGGTCGACCGGTCCTCGCGCCAGAACCTGTTCCATGGTGCGGGCGTCGGACGCCGTCTCGACGGCATAGCCGTGTCGACCCAGGAAGTCGGACACCACGTCGCGAATGCCGGGGTCATCGTCGACGATGAGGATCCGGGGCGTCGCTAAGCGCGCGGTTTCAACGAGGGCGGGGCCAGGTTGGACGGCTGGGTCAGAATGTTGGACGGTCTCCATGAGACGCTCCTTTCATGCCCTGATGGCGTTCAGATTTCACGCCTGAAACAGCGACGCAATCCCGCCGTGCGATTTGGGCCACAATCCATTCGGGAGCTTCGCATGAAACGCTTGTCCTCGCTCGTAATCCTTGCCGCGACCTTTTGTAGCGCAGCGTCCATGGCCCAGGCTCAGGGGCCCGGTCCGGGCGGCCGCGGTCCTGATCTCGACGCCAATCGCGACGGCGTGGTCAGCGTCTCCGAATTCGAAACGGCGGGCCGCCAGCGCTTCCAGCGCATGGATGAGAATCACGATGGTATCATCGACAAGGCCGAGGTCGCGGTGATCCGTCAGCGGATGGCGGACCGCATGCAGGACCGAGGTCCGCCGCCTCCCGGGGGCGGCAAGCGCCCGGACATGATCGCCGAGATGGACGCCAACAATGATGGCGAGATCACCTTGGTCGAGGTCACGGCGACCCAGACGGCGCGCTTCAAGACCGCCGACAAGAACGGCGACGGCCTGCTGGATCGGGCCGAACAGCAGGCCCTGAACCCCGGCGGCGGTCCGCCTCGACGCTAGGCAAGGTTAGCCCGGCGAGGTGTTCTTCGGCATGGCGTAGTCGGGGCCCTGAATGTTCTGGGCCTCGATGGCGAGGTCGCTGACATAGGGATTGCTGCGTCGCTCGTTGGCGAAGCTGGACATCGGGCCGTGGCCCGGCACGAAGCGCACGTCGCCGCCCAGCGGCCACAGTTTTTGGGTGATCGAGTCGAGCAGGTTCTGGTGATTGCCGCGCGGGAAATCGGTGCGGCCGATCGAGCCCTGAAACAGGACGTCGCCGACTTGGGCGAAGCGCGCCTGGCGGTGGAAGAAGATCACGTGGCCCGGCGTATGGCCGGGGCAGTGCAGGACCTCGAACTCGGTCTCGCCCAGGGTCACCACATCGCCATCGTCGAGCCAGCGGTCTGGAACGAAGATCCGCGCCTCCGGAACACCGTAGCGCTCGCCGGTCATCTGGATCTGGTCGATCCAGAACTGATCGTCCTTGTGCGGGCCCTCGATCGGAACCCCGGTCAGGCGCTTCAGCTCGGCCGCGCCGCCGGCGTGGTCCATGTGGCCATGGGTGATCCAGATCTTCTCCAGGGTCAGGCCCTGATCGGCGATGGCCTTCATCAGCCGGGGGACCTCGCCGCCTGGATCGATGATCGCGGCCTTCATCGTCTTGGCGCACCAGACGATCGTGCAGTTCTGCTGCAGGGGCGTGACCGGCGCGATGACGGCGCGGATTGGCGGCTGGTCGCTCATCGGCTGGCTCCAAACGAAAACGGGCGGGAACCGAAGTTCCCGCCCGTTCGACCTAAGGCTTGTCAGCCGAAGATCAAGACCGTTCCTCGGGCGAGCCCGGAGCCGGGGCGCCCGGCATCGGTGCGACGCCGGTGGCCGGAGCATCGGCGTCCAGCTCGTGGACCTCGCCCCGCAGGCCGCGACCCACGTGGCTCTTGCGGAAGCCATAGGCGAAATAGATCAGCAGGCCCAGGGCGCCCCAGATCGGCAGGACCAGGATCGATTCCAGCGGCAGGTTGAAATAGAGGAAGGCGCAGCCGGCCAGGGCGATCGGAGCCACGAGCCAGATCAGCGGCGTCTTGAACGGACGCGGACGGTTGGGATCCTTCACCCGCAGCACCATCACGGCGATCGCCACCATGAAGAAGGCGAACAGCGTGCCAGAGTTGGAGATGTCCGCCAGCTGCCCGACCGGGAAGAAGGCTGCGGCCATCGCCACGAACAGGCCGGTGGCGATGGTCACGATGTGCGGCGTCTTCCACCTGGGGTGGATCGCGGCCAGCTTGTCGGGCAGCAGACCGTCGCGGGCCATGACGAAGAAGATCCGCGTCTGACCATAGATCATCATCAGGATGACCGAAGGCAGGGCCAGATTGGCGGCCAGGCCGAGCAGGTAGCCGGCGAGGGGGAAGTCGACCTGACGCAGGACGTGGGCGAGCGCTTCGTTCGAGCAGACCAGGCGGTCAGCGTTCGAGGCCAGGCCGCAGGCGGTTTGGAAAGCGGCCGAACCGGGCTGGACGGCTTCGCCCGCCGCGCCGACTACGGGTTGAGCGCCGATGGCGCCGACCGCGCCGGCGGCGACCAGCAGGTAGAAGATGGTGCAGATGCCCAGGCTGCCGATCAGGCCGATCGGCACGTTACGCTGTGGGTTCTTGGTCTCTTCGGCGGCGGTGGAGACGGCGTCGAAGCCGACATAGGCAAAGAAGATCGAAGCAGCGGCGCCGAACACGCCCATGCCCGTCGTGCCTTCCGGGCCGAACCAGCCATTGGGAGCGAAGGGTTGGAAGTTGCCGCTCTTCATCAAGGGCAGGGTCAGGATGACAAAGACGCTCAGCGCCGTGACCTTGATCAACACCAGGAAAGCGTTGACGCGGGCGCTTTCAGTCGTCCCGACGACGAGCAGAGCCGTGACCGCCAGCGCGACCACGATAGCGGGGATGTTGACGACCCCGTGGCTGAAGTCAGCGACCGGCATGAAGCCATTGAGCGACCAGGCTGGACCGGCTCGCAAAGCCTCAGGCCAACGGAAATTCAGGGCGTTCTCGATCATGCCCAGGAAGTAGCCCGACCAGCCCACCGACACGGCGCTGGCCGCCACGGCGTATTCCAGGATCAGGGCCCAGCCGACCATCCAGGCCAGCAGTTCGCCCATCACGGCGTAGGTGTAGGTGTAGGCCGAGCCAGACACCGGCACCATGGACGCCAGTTCCGAATAGCAGAGCGCGGCGAAGGCGCAGACGGCGCCGGCGATCACGAAGCTCAGCATCATGCCCGGGCCGGCCTTTTGGGAAGCCGCGGCGGTCAGGACGAAGATACCCGTCCCGATGATTGCGCCTACCCCGAGCAGTGTGAGCTGTATGGGGCCCAGCGAGCGATGAAGGGATTTCTTCTCAGCCGTCGCTAGGATCGCATCGAGCGATTTTACGCGCCACATAGTTCCTCCTGGATACGCACGACTCCCCCCCGGGGAGCCGCCCTTGGATAAATTTTGCGGACGGTGACCCGTTTATGAGCATGGGGTCAAGGCCAAGCCGCCAAGGGGCGTAATTGCTCTCCGCTGCGCATCGCGTCCAGCCATGCTTGGCGGTTAAGGTTCTGACCGCTAAAGCCAAAACGATGTTGCCCATTTTCGAGGCCCTTCCAGCGCTAAAAGACGCTTTGAGCGCGCGCCAGGCCGTCGTGCTGGTCGCGCCGCCGGGCGCGGGCAAGACCACCTCTGTTCCCCTGGCGTTGCTGGGCGAGCCCTGGGTCGAGAACCGCAAGATCATCGTGCTGGAGCCGCGCCGTCTGGCGGCGCGGGCGGCGGCTGCCCGCATGGCGGCGACCCTGGGCGAATCTGTCGGCGAAACGGTCGGTTTCCGGGTGCGCCTGCAATCCAGGGTCTCGGCCCGCACCCGCATTGAGGTGGTCACGGAGGGCGTCTTTACCCGGATGATTCTCGACGATCCGGGTCTGGAGAGCGTCGCCGCCGTCCTGTTCGACGAATTTCACGAGCGCAGCCTCGACGCGGATCTGGGCCTGGCCTTCGCGCGAGACGTCCAGGGCCTGCTGCGCGAGGATCTGCGGCTGCTGGTGATGTCGGCGACCCTGGATGGCGCGCGGGTCTCGTCTCTGCTGGGCGACGCGCCGGTGATCGAAAGCCAGGGGCGGATGTTCCCGGTCGACACCCGTTATCTGGGCCGGGACGACCGCCTGCGGCTGGAAGACCGCGTCGGCCGCGCCGTCGAACGCGCCCTGGCCGAGGAAACCGGCAGCCTGCTGGTTTTCCTGCCGGGGCAGGGCGAGATTCGCCGCGTCGAGAGTTGGCTGACCGAGCGCTTGCGCCGTCCCGACGTCGATCTGGCCCCGCTCTATGGCGCGCTTGACCCCGCCGTGCAGGATCGCGCCATCGCCGAAGCTGCGCCCGGCCGGCGCAAGGTGGTGCTGGCGACCTCGATCGCCGAGACCAGCCTGACCATTCAGGGCGTGCGGGTTGTCATCGACTGCGGCCTGGCCAGGGTTCCGCGCTACGATCCCGCCAGCGGTATCACCCGCCTGGACACCGTCCGCGTCAGCCGCGCCGCCGCCGACCAGCGGCGGGGGCGGGCGGGGCGCACCGAGCCGGGCGTCTGCTACCGTCTGTGGGACGAGGCCGAGACCCGCTCTCTCCCCGCCTTCGCCCGGCCCGAGATTCTGGAGGTCGACCTGTCGCGCCTGGCGCTGGACCTGGCCCGCTGGGGCGCGCGCGACGCATCAAGCCTGTGCTTCATGGACCCGCCGCCCGCCGCCGCCTTCGCCGAGGCTCGCACGCTATTGCAGCGCATTCTGGCGCTGGACGTCCACGGCGACCTCACCACCCACGGCAAGGCCCTGGCCGAGATGCCCTTGCCGCCGCGCATCGCCCACATGGTGGTCCGCGCCGCCGCCTCCGGGCAGGCGCGGCGCGGGGCCGAGGTCGCGGCCCTGCTGACCGAGCAGGGGCTGGGCGGTCGCGATGTCGATCTGCGGCGCCGGCTGGAGAATCTCGGCCGAGATCGCTCGCCGAGGGCCAAGGACGCCCAGGCCCTGGCCGATCGCTGGGCGCGGGCGGCGGGCAAGCCCTCCGGCGCCGCGCCCCTCGATGAGGGCCTGATGCTGGCAGAGGCCTATCCCGAGCGGGTGGCCCGGGCGCGCGGCAAGCCGGGTGAATTCCAGCTGGCCGGCGGCCGCGGCGTCTATATGGAGCCCACCGATCCGCTGGCCCGCGAGACCTGGCTGGCCGTCGGCGAACTGGGCGGCGGCGACAGTCGTGACCGCATTCTGCTGGCCGCCGCTGTTGATGAAGTGGCCCTGCGCGACACCTTCGCCGATCGCCTGACCGCCGAAGACCGCCTGGAGACCAGCCCCGGTGGCAAGGTTCGCGCCAAGCGGTTGCTGCGCTTGGGCAAGCTTGTGCTGGAGGAGCGGTTGATCGACAAGCCTGACCCGGCCCTGATCGCCGGCGCTCTGCTGGACCAGGTGCGATCAGAGGGGCTGTCGGCGCTGCGGTTGGGCAACGGCGTCCAGGGGCTGCGCGACCGCGTCGCTTTCTTGCGCGCCCTCGACGGCGAGGCCTGGCCTGACCTGTCGGACGACTCGCTTCTGGAGCGGCTCGGCGAGTGGCTGGAACCGCTGCTGCACGGCCGCTCATCTTTATTGGCGCTGGACGAAAACACGCTGGATGGCGCGATCCGATCGCTGATCCCCTGGGACGCGCAGCAAAAGATCGACGCGGCGCTCCCCGCGCGGTTCAAGGCGCCGACCGGCACAACGGTGGCCATCGACTATGCCGCCGAGGCCGGGCCGCGCATCGACATCCGCGTGCAGGAACTGTTTGGCCTGACCGAGCACCCCAGCATCGCCGGGGGCAAGATTCCGCTGGTGCTGTCGTTGCTGTCGCCGGGTCATAAGCCGATCCAGATCACGCGGGACCTGCCGGGATTCTGGAAGGGGTCGTGGCGCGAGGTGAAGGTCGAGATGAAGGGGCGCTACCCCCGGCATGTGTGGCCGGATGACCCGGCCGCCGCCGCGCCGACGACTAGGGCGAAGCCGCGGGGGACGTGATTACTTGCCCCCTCCGCGCCTTCGGCGCTCCTCCCCCTATGGGGCA
This sequence comes from Caulobacter sp. FV2ps19, assembly GCF_058681035.1. Lineage (NCBI taxonomy): Bacteria > Pseudomonadati > Pseudomonadota > Alphaproteobacteria > Caulobacterales > Caulobacteraceae > Caulobacter > Caulobacter sp. FV2ps19. Next base: position 2,553,816 of record NZ_CM178729.1, read on the forward strand.
GGGCTATCGCATATGGCCGAGTAGGGAGAAGAGGAAGGTGTCGTCCCAGCCGGCGCGCTTGATCTTTCCCTTTATGGAGCCCTTGTCGGGGTGCTGCCTGAGGGTGTTGAGAGCGAGTTTTCGCAGGAGGGCGAGGTTCTGGGGGGCATGGTCCTTTCGGCTTCGGGAGGCGTCTTCATCGAGGGCGACATCGAGGACCCAGTGGAGTTGGTTCTCGATGGTCCAGTGGGCTCGGGCGACCTGCAGCACCCTTTGGGGGGACAGTGGAGTCGAGAGCAGGAACCAGCGTACGATGGTATCCTGAGGCTGATCAGTTGGCTTTCGGCGGGTCTCGACGCGAGCGACAGCGGCCAGGCCAGGAAAGTCCATATCTGTCGCCGCAACGACGATGGCGGTGCGGCCCTCAAGCCGGTCGTGGGCGCGTTCAGGCCCATCGACGGCGCCGCAAGCGGCGTCGGCGGCCTGGGTCAGGACTTGAGCCTGGGCCAGCAGCTTGGGCTGGTTGGCCTTCAGCGCCAGGGCATAGTCGGCGCCAGCGTCGAGGATGGCCTGAGCGGTGTCCCTGCGGCAATGCAGGGCGTCGGCGGTGACGATGCAGCCCTGAAGATCCAACAGGGCCAGGGCCTGCTGGGCTCCCAGCACCTCGTTACGGCCCGGCGCCAGGCGCTGGCCGATGACCAGTCGAGCTTCGACGGCCCAGACATTGACCAGATGCAGTGGCGTGGCCTTGCGCCCGCGCTCATAGGCCCCGCGCAGCGCCTTGCCGTCGATGGCCACCACGCCCTTCAGAGCCCCGGCGAAGGCGGCCGTGAACTTGGCGAAGGCCGCCTCGAAGGGTTCGGGCTCAAGGTGGCGGAACACCCGACTGAAGGTGTCGTGGCTGGGCGGACCATGCTCCAGCTTCAGAACCTGACGCAGGCAATCAAGCTTGGCGCGCGCGAACAGGGCCATGTCGGTGCAGTCCTCGGCTCCGCACAGCAGCGCCGCCAGCGACACGAACATCAGCTCCAGCAGATCGTGCCGGGCATTGCCCGCCCGAGGATCTTCAACTTCCGAAAAAAAGCTCGAAAACGTCTCCACCGCGCCGTCTCCACACAACAGAAGACGCCCTTCAGAATCCGCTTCGACCTAAAAAATCGACTCCAAATCCATATGCGATAGCCCTGCCCTATGGGGGAGGACGGCTGCGCAGCCGCCAGGAGGGGGCGAGTCCGCCGCCTTACCCCGTCACCGTATAAATCATGATCCCCGTCGCCACCGACAAGTTCAGGCTGTCGGCCCGGCCGCGCATCGGGATCTTGACGTTGACGTCGCAGGCCGAGGCCAGTTCCGGCGGCAGGCCCTGCTGCTCGTTGCCCATCAAGATCAGCGATGGCTTCACATAGTCGGCGCTCTTGTGGTCGACCGTGGCGGTCAGCAGGGTGCCGACCACCGAGCCGGGCCAGACTTCGCGCCAGGCCAGGAATTCCGGGATGGTCGCCTTGACGATCTGCACCGCGAAGATCGAGCCCATGGTCGCCCGCACGCCCTCGACCGAATAGGGATCGACGCAGTCGCCCACCAGGATCACCCCGCCGCAGCCGGCCGCGTCTGCGGTGCGGATCACCGTGCCCAGATTGCCCGGGTCGCGCACCGCCTGCATGGCCACCCAGCAGGGCGCGCTTTGCGGCACGATGGCGTCCAGCGGCGTGAACACCTGCCTGAACACGCCGACCACGGCCTGGGGGTTGTCGCGGCGCGAGACCTTCTCGAGGATTTCGCGATTGACCTCAATGACTTCGCCGCCGGCCTTCAGGCAGGCCTGCGAGGCCTTCTGCAACATCGGATGGTCGGCGGCGTCACGGCCGTACATCAGGATCTTCGGCGCATGACCGCAGTCGATCGCCTCGATGACGATCTTCAGGCCTTCGGCCAGGAACAGGCCGCTCTCCTCACGCTCCTTGCGCATGTGCAGGGCGCGGACGGCCTTGACCGTGGCGTTGGACAGCGAGGTGACGGTTCTGGCGTTCATCTCGCTCACCCTTCGGAGGCCCAACGGGCGAAGAACGACAGGCCGATCTGACGATCGCCCTTTTTCTCGACCAGCGACAGCTCGCCCCAGTCGATCACGCCGCTGCGGCCGTCCAGCACCTGAGCCAGCAGGCCTGACATCGCCGCGCCCGAGACCCGGGCGGCATAGGCGTTCATCAGCAGGAATGAGGCGTCGTCGCTGAGCAATTGGGCGCAGTTCGTCGTGAGTTCGGTCAGGTCCTCGAACAGACGCCACACCTCGCCGTCGGCGCCGCGTCCGAATTTCGGCGGATCCAGGATAATGCCGTCATAGACATTGCCGCGCCGCACCTCGCGGGCCGCGAACTTGCGGGCGTCCTCGACGATCCAGCGGATCGGCTTGTCGTCGAGCCCGGCGAAGGCGGCGTTCTCGCGCGCGAAGCCGACCGACTTCTTGGAGGCGTCCACATGGGTGACGGCCGCCCCGGCGGCGGCGCAGACCAGGGAAGCCACGCCGGTATAGCCGAACAGATTCAGGATCTTGGGCTGGCGACCTGACGCCTTGGCGAAGGCGCGCACGCGCTCGTCCTGCCAGGCCCAGTTGGCGGCCTGCTCGGGAAAGAAGGCCAGGTGCCGGAAAGGCGTGAACTGGCCGTGGAACTTCGCTTCGCCCCAGGCCAGGGGGAACTTCTCGATGGGCCTGCCCTTGAAGCGCCAGCGGCCGGCCTCGTCCTCGTCGGAGGGGTCGAACACCGCGTCGGCGTCCTCCCAGGCCCTGGCCGGCAGACGGGGCGACCAGAAGCATTGCGGCTCGGGGCGCACGACCGTGTAGGGGCCGTAGCGTTCCAGCTTCTTGCCGTTTCCGCTGTCCAGCAGGGCGTAGTCGCTCCAGCCGGTGGTGCGCATCACGATGGGGGCGGGGGCGATCGTCGGGCTCATTGCCTCGCCCATACGCTTTCAAGGCGCGCGCCGTCCAGTGCGTGGGGCGTGTGAGGTCTTGTCCCACTGGTGCGGCGCGACGAAGAATTGCCACACGGCGCGGGGCGAGGCGATGATCCACAGCGTCCAGTATCCGGCCATGCCAAAGAGGTGCAGATAGCGCGGCGTCCCGCCGGCGCGCACCACGCCCAGCGCCCCGCAGGCCGCCGAGGCGCACCAACCGAAAGCGTAGAGACACAGATCCGCACTAGGGATCGATGATCGCCCATCCGCCATCTGGTCCAGGATCATCCATATCGCCGCGATCACCATCGCCGGCGCGTGCAGGTTTGATGAGGCGATCGGCATGGCCAGGGTGACCATCAGGGCCAGGATCGCGCGGGGATCGCGGTGGGCTCCAAGTCTTGCATGAACCGTCAGGGTCTGAAGATGGCCCTTGATCCAGCGCGCGCGTTGCGGGCCCCATTGCGCCAGCGAGGTCGGCGCGGTCTCCAGGGTGGGGCGCTCAAGGGTGCCCAGATGATAGCCTGCGCGGGCCAGGCGAAAGCCGATGTCCGCATCCTCGGTCACATTGTAGGAATCCCAGCCGCCGACGGCGCGCAAGGGCGCCGCCCTGAAGTGATTACTGGTGCCGCCCAGAGGAAAAGGCAGGCCCCATTTTGCATAGGCCGGCAGCAGCACCTCAAACAGAGCAGCGTATTCCAGTTGGAACTGGTGGGGAATGAAGGCCGGATAGCTGGGGGTCTCGATCCGCAAGGGCGCCTGCAGACAGGCCAGTCGCGGATCCTCCGCCGCGAAGCGGGCCGCCGCCTCGCGCAGTTGCAGCGGGTCGGGGGCGTCCTCGGCGTCGTAGATGACCACGATATCGCCCCTGGCCCAGTTGAGGGCTTCATTGCAGGCGCGAGGCTTGGTGCGCGGGACGCCCGGCGGAACGACCAGCACTTGGATGAACGCGGGCAGATCCAGGGCCCGAAAGGCTGCTCGCGTCGCCAGGTCGTCCGCTTCCAGGACGATCAGCGCCTGCAGGCGATCGCGCGGGTAGTCCAGCCGGTCCAGATGAGCCACGAGTTCGGCCGCGACCTCTGCCTCGCGATAGAGCGGCACGATCAGGGTGTAGGGCGGCAGGGCTTCATCCGGCAGGGGCGTCGCGGCCTCTGGTGCGCGCGGGGTGAGGATCGCCGCCAGCCGGATCAGCCCCCCGCCCACAAAGACGACGAAGAACCCCCAATACAGGGCGTGAAACAGGTCATTCGGATCGAACACCACCATGACCACGGCGAGAAGGCCTGTTGCGCCCGCGACGACCCTCTGTCGCGCGCCCAGGCCGACGTGCTGACCCGGCTTCGCCTCCGTGTCCGCGGGGCTGAGATCCTGAACAAAGGCCGCCGTTGCGGCTATTGGAACCACGCCCCGCTCTTCGCGCGCCATGTTGCCCCCCGAATGGTCCGCTGATCCATCAGGATGCGAGTAGGGCTAACTCAACCCATAAGTGTCAAATGAAAAACACGCGTTTCAGGTTCGATACTGCGTCGCTTGCGACGGCTGGGTGATTCCCGTTTAGTGTCGGCGGTCGGGGAACCGCAGGGGGGAGTCTGGTTGTGACGCTTGTTTTGAAGAAGCCGCATAAGTCGGCGCGGAAGCCCAAGGGCGATGGCCATCTGCGCCGAGGCGAGATTCTCGTCGCCGCCGAGAAGATCTTCATCGCCGAGGGCTATGCCGGCGCCACGATCCGCAAGATCGCCGATGCGGTCGGGGTGTCGTCCACGGCCCTCTACATGCACTTTCGCGACAAGGACCAGATCCTGCTGGAGATCAGCGACGGCGCGATCGAGCGGCTTCTGAACCTGAATACCGACGTCGCCGGCCGGCCGATCGACCCCGTTTCGCGGGTCCGGCTGATGCTGGAGGCCTATATGCGCTTCGCGCTGGAGAACCCGAACACCTACGAACTGGTGTTCTGCGGTTCGGGCGCGGCGATCTCGGTAGAAAAGCAGGCCGGCACCCTGGAGCTGGGCGATCGCTGCTTCGAGAAGTTCAGCGAACCGTTCCGCGAGATCGCGGCTTCGGGACGTCTGCGCTCGGGCACGGCCCAGAGCGCCGCCGAGGTGTTGTGGGCTGGCTGTCATGGCCTGGTGTCGCTGTTGATCACCAAGCCGAACCGTACCTGGTCTCCGTCCGAGCAACTGATGCCGATGATGCTGGATGGGCTGCTCTACGGTCTGGTCACGGACTGACTTGATGAGCCTCGCCCGCGCGCTCGCCGCTGTCGCGGCGGCGATGATCATCGCCCCGTCTGCGGCCGCGTCCAGCGTGCGGGTGATGTCGCTCGATTCCTGCGCCGATCAGTATGTGCTGGCCCTGGCGCCGCGCGAGACCATCGTGGGAGTGTCGCATCGCGCCGGAGCGCCCGACTCCTACATGCGCGCCGCCTCTGTGGGTCTCCCGCGTCGGCGCGCGACGGTCGAGAGCCTGGTGGCGGCGAGGCCGGACGTGGTGGTGCGGCTCTGGGGCGGCGACACGCGACTGGTGTCAGCGCTCGAACGCCGGGGTGTCCGCACCATCTCGATCGACGACGCGGCCGATTTTTCCGGCGTGCGCGCCAATGTCCGCCGGGTCGCCGAGGCGCTGGGGCGCCGCGCCGCCGGCGAAGCCCTGATCGCGCACATGGAGGGTCAACTCACCGCCGCCGCCGGGGCCTGGAAGGGCGACCGTGCGCTTTACCTGACGCCTGGGGGCTATACGGCCGGGAGCGGCACCCTGATCGACGCCATTCTTCGGGCGGCGGGGCTGTCGAACGCCAGCACCCAACCCTTCTTTAGCCCCGTGCCTCTGGAGAGCATGGTCATGAGCCCGCCGCGCGCTCTGGTGCTGGGGTTCTTTGACCGGACCCGCGCCGGGTCCGACCGCTGGGGTCCCGGTCGTCATGCGGCCCTGAGGCGGGCTGTCGAGCATCGGACGATCGCGTCCCTGCCCGGCGCGGTGGTGGGCTGTCCCGCCTGGTTCGCGGCCGACGGTGTGGCCTTGCTGGCTGGGGCGGGCGCCGCGCGATGAGTCTGGTTCGTCTGTGTCTCGTCATGCTGGGCCTGCTGGCCTTGGCGGCGGCGTTCGCCATCATGCTCGGCGAGACGCCCTTTGCCGCAAGCCAATATCTCCTGGCCCTGACTCATCCCGGGTCACCGCCAGGGGAAGTGCTCTGGACCATTCGGGCGCCGCGCGTGGCCATGGCCGTGCTGGTGGGCGGCGCGCTAGGCCTGGCCGGGGCCACCATGCAGGGTCTGTTGCGCAACCCTCTGGCCGATCCCGGTGTCCTGGGCGTGTCGGCGATCTCGGGTCTCGGCGCGGCTCTGGCCATCGCCGGCGGGCTGGCGGCGGCCCCCGGCGCGATTGAGCTCTCGGCCCTGGCGGGCGCGCTGCTGGCGGGCGGGGCGGTGGTCGCGATCGCCATTCGTCTGCGCGAACCCGAAGCTCTGATCCTGTTCGGCGTTGCGATTTCCGCCTTCGGCGGCGCTCTGACCGCCCTGGTGTTCAATCTGGCCCCGTCGCCCGTGGCGATCGCCGAGATCCTGGCCTGGCTGATGGGTTCGGTCGAGAACCGGGACTGGACCGACAGTCTGCGCGCCCTCGTTCCGATGGCCGTCGGGGCCGTCCTGTGCGTGAAGGCCGGGCGCGGCTTGCGCATGCTGACCCTGGGCGAGGAGGCCGCGCGGATGTCCGGTCTGCCGATGTCGCGCCTGCGCGCCTATGCCGTGGCCGGCGCCGCCCTGCTGACCGGCGCGGCCGTGGCCGGAGCGGGGGTGATCGGCTTTGTCGGTCTGGCCGCGCCGCACATGGTGCGCGCCCTGGTCAAGGACGACCCGCGGCAGATTCTGTGGCCGTCGGCCCTGGCCGGCGCGCTGCTGCTGGTGGTGGCCGATCTGGCCGCCCGCCTGGCGCCGACGGACCAGGAACTGAAGCTGGGCGTCGTCACCGCGCTGTTCGGCGCACCGGTCTTCGCCCTGTTGGCCTGGCGCGCGGCGCGGAGCTGGCGGTCATGACGGCCGCATGGACAATCCGCGGCGTCAGTGCGCGCCTGGACGGCAAGCCGGTGCTGGACGGCGCCGGTCTCGTCGCTCGGCCGGGCGAGGTGATTGGCGTGGTCGGTCCCAACGGCGCAGGCAAGACCAGCCTGCTGCGGGCGGGGCTGGGTCTGTTGCCGTTGATCGCCGGCGAGGCCGCGCTGTCTGGCAAGGCGCTTGACCAGCTCAACGCAGTCCAGCGCGCAGCCCTGGTCGGCTATCTGCCGCAGGATCGCCGCGTAGCCTGGAACCTGCCGGCCGAGAGGGTGGCGGCGCTGGGCGCGATCGACCTGCCCGAGGCCAAGGCCTTGATCGTGGCGCGTGACCGCCTGGCGCAGGTCGGCGCGGGGCGTCTGGCGACGCGGGGCGTGCTCGACATGTCGGGGGGCGAGCGGGCCCGGGTGCTGCTGGCGAGGCTTCTGTCCACCCGCGCGCCGCTGCTGGTCGCCGACGAGCCGATTGCGGGCCTGGACCCCGACGCTCAACTCCTGACGCTCGACCTGTTGCGCGCAGAAGCCGCCCGCGGCGCGGCGGTGGTGGTGACGCTGCATGACCTGAGCTTGGCCGCGCGCTCCTGTGACCGGGTGATCGTGCTGGATCAGGGCAGGGTGGTCGCCGAAGGGGCTCCGGGCGCCGCCTTGTCGTCAGAGGTCTTGGCGCGGGTCTTCAAGCTGGAGGGCGCCTTGGTCGAAACCCCGGCAGGCCTCGTTCTGGCGGCCCGGCGGCTCTAGATCAGGGCTGGGCGTCCGGTGTGTAGGCTTGGGCGATCGACGGCGTATAGACATAGCCGCCCCGTTTGAGATCGCTCGACAGCGTCAAGGGCGCTGTCCCGCCATTGAGGCGCGCGCGATAGACCATCGTCGTTTCCAGCGTGCGCATCACATAGTTGCGGGTTTCGGAAAACGGGATGCACTCGATGAAGTCCAGGGGGTCAGTCGACGCGCCGCGGGGATCCCCGCACAGAGTGGCCCACTGAGCGGGGCGTCCCGGACCGGCGTTATAGGCCGCGGCGGCCATGATGTAGGAGCCGCTGAAGTTGTTGACCATGCTGCCCAGATAGGTCGAGCCCAGGCGCATGTTGTAGGACGCGTCCGCCAGCCGATCGACAGAATGCTTTTCGCCCAGCTGGCGGGCGACGATCGCGGCGGTCGGCGGCATCAGTTGCATCATGCCGCGCGCGCCGACGCCGGAACGCGCGTTGGGATCGAAATTGCTTTCCTGCCGCGAGATCGAATAGACGAAGGCCGTCTCGGCCGCGCCGGGTCCGGGCGTGAAGTGGTGGTCCAGCAAAGGATAGCCGCGCTCGGCCAGAATGAACCCGCGTTGGGCGGCCGTGCGCACGGCGCGCATGGCCAGGTCCTGGTCGCCGGTACTGCGGGCCATATCGACCAGCAGGGCGCATTCCTCGGCGTTGGGCAGGGTGTCGTCGATGAACAGCACCAGGGCGCGGAACTGATCCTTGGCCCCGACGTCGTTCATCATCCGCGCGGCCCGGACCAGTTCGCGACCCATGAAACGGGCGCGGTCGGCCTGGGTGATGACCGGATCGCGATCCAGCTTGAGCTGGGTCATGCCCGCCTTTTCGGCCGCCAGTTGGCCGTAGAAGGTGGTGATGTAGCGCCCGCCTTCGGAATAGAAGGCCTGGGCGGCGATCGGGTCGCCCTGGGCCTCGGCCGCGCGCCCTTGCCAATACAGGGCGCGGCCCCGGGTGATCGGCGAGGCGCCGATCTCGGCAATGGCGCCGAAGTGCCGCGCCGCCGCATCGGGTTTGTTCAGACGTGTCAGGGCGATCCAGCCCGCATAGAACTCGGCCTCGGCGGCGTCCGCGCCCGAGGTGAGGCCCGTATTGGCGGAAATCTTGTAGGCGATCTGGTTGTCGCCCGCTTTTAGCGCCGTAACCACGAGGGCCCGGCGCTCTCTCCAGACCAGAGCGGCGGCCTCGTCGGTCGGGGGCGGGGAGGGGTAGTTGACGGCCTGATCCATGGCCTGGCTGTCGAGCCCCTTGCGACGCAGATAGGCCCCGCGTTCGAAGGCCACGCCCGGCGTGACCTGGTCTGAGGGCGTCAGGGCGGCATAGAGGCTGTTGGCGTTGCCGGCGTTCTGCCGATAGGCGATCCGGACCTGGGCGGCGGCCTGCTGGTCGGCGGGCAGCAGGGCGACCATGGCGCGGGCGGCGGGGCCTTGCGGGCCGTACAGCAGGATGTCCGCCCGACGCGCATAGTCGTCCGCGGTCAGCATTGACCCAAAACGCGCGGCCATGGCGCTCTGGGCATCGGCTTCGAAGACTTGATCGCGCCAGACGTGGCGGATCAGATCGACAGCCTTCTGGTTTTGACCGGAGGCCTGATAGGCGGAGGCCAGAGCCATGGCCCCTTCAGCGGTGGACGGATCGCCGCCGCCGAACCAGGCGATGATCCGGGCGGGATCAAGGCCCGACGTGGACAGCTGCTTTTCCGCGGCGCTGTCGCGACGGCCGGGGCGGGGCCAGCCGGCCAGGTCGCGCCGCGCCGCATCGAGTTCGAAAAAGCTCATCGCTTCGGCGCAACTGTCGACCAGGGCCCACAGCGCGATCTTTCGGGCCAGCGGGTCCTGCAGGCTGTCCATCGCCGAGCGCGCGCGCGACACGTCGCCCGACTTAGCGGCGGCCAGCGCCGCGCGAAGATTTCCGGCTTCGACGTCCGAAAGGGTTGTGGGGATCGCGGTCGGCGGCGTCGTCACCAACGCGGGTGCGCTGGCGGATGAGTTGGAAACCGGCTCGGCCGTCTGGGCGTCGGCGATGCTGCCGATCAGCCCCAGGCTGGCGGTCCCCAACATGATCCGACGAAACACAGAAGCCAAAACGCGCTCTCCTTCTCGCCCTGCCGAATCGACCCGACAGACGTTTATGCGATCCATTCAGCCTGAAGACACCTAAGGAACGGTTTTTCTGAGGCCCTCGGGGCTTGACCCTAAGGCCTTGGCCGATCAAACCGCAGGCGGCTCCATCGCGCCAGTTGCGGGACGACGGGGCAGCGACATATTGTCCGCACCCATCGTCCAGCCGCAACCTTCGCGGCGCCCTTGTCACGGCAAATTGCAAGTTATGGTCCATTCTCCGTTCAAGGGCGTCATTCCGGCTCTGATTACGCCCTTCCGCGACGGCGCCGTGGATGAGGCCGCCTATGTGGCCCTCGTCGAACGGCAGATCGCCGGCGGCGTGCACGGTGTCGTGCCCGTCGGCACCACCGGCGAAACCTCCACCTTGAGCCATGACGAGCACAAGCGCGTGGTCGAGCTTTGCGTACAGACCGTCAAAGGCCGCATCCCGGTCATTGCGGGCGCCGGCAGCAATTCGACCGCCGAGGCCATCGAACTGGTCCGCCACGCCAAAACGGTGGGAGCCGACGCCGCCCTGGTGGTGACGCCCTACTATAACCGGCCCAGCCAGGAAGGCCTGTATCGCCACTACGAGGCGATCAACAACGCCGTCCAGCTGCCGGTTTTTGTCTATAACGTGCCGACCCGCACCAGTGTCGACATCGCCAACGAAACCCTGGCGCGCCTGGCCAAGCTGCCCAACATCGTCGGGATCAAGGACGCCACGGGCGACCTGACCCGGGCCAGCCTTCAGCGCCTGCACTGCGGCGAGGACTGGGTGATGCTGTCGGGCGACGATCCCACGGCCCTGGGCTACATCGCCCATGGCGGCCACGGCGTGATCTCGGTGACGTCCAATGTCGCGCCGGAAGCCTGCTCGACCTTCATGAACGCCTGCCTGAAGGGCGACTGGGAAACCGCGCTCTACTGGCAGGATCGACTGGTTCGCCTGCACAAGGCCCTGTTCCTCGACTCCTCGCCGGCCCCGACCAAGTTCGCCATGGCGCATCTGGGCCTGTGCGCGGCAGACGCGCGCCTGCCGATCGCGCCGTGCAGCGAGGCGGTCAAGCCGGCGATCCTGGAGGCCATGCGCGAGGCGGGTCTGGTCTGATGACCAAGCCGATCGCGGAGAACCGGCGCGCCCGGTACGACTACTTCATCGAGGAAACCTTCGAGGCCGGCATCATGCTGACCGGCACAGAGGTCAAGTCGTTGCGCGTGGGGCGGGCCAATATCGCCGAGTCCTACGCCTCGGTCGAAGGCAAGCAGATCAAGCTGATCAATGCCGATATCCCGCCCTATGGCCACGCCAACCGCTTCAACCACGAACCGCGCCGGCACCGCACCCTGCTGCTGCACAAGAAGCAGATCGACAAGCTGATCGGCGCCGTTCAGCGCGACGGCCGCACCCTGATCCCACTCAAGCTCTATTGGAACGAGAAGGGGCTGGCCAAGCTGGAGATCGGCCTGGCCAAGGGCAAGAAGAACCACGACAAGCGCGAGACCGAGGCCGCCCGCGACTGGCAGCGCGATAAGGCGCGGCTGATGAAGGGTGACCGTGGGGACTAACGTCCTGACCCTATCGGGGCTGTAGGACCCAAAACCCCAGCATGAGGCCGGCCAGGAACCCTGCGGCGGCGATGAACGACACCGCTTTGAGGGCGTTCGACAGGCCGCGGGTTTCAGCCACAGGTCGCGGATCCCATGTGCTTGCTGAGGAAAGCAAAGGCGTCAGCGGTCAGCGACCAGGTCTTTGGCCCCGAAACGAAGGCCGCCTGGCGTCCCTCCTGCTCAGCGCGCGCGCAGTGCAACTCCAGCACCAGGGTCAGTTCGCGCGTGAGGCCTTCAGAGGCCTCTGCCGCGCCCCTGCGGCGCGCGACGTGGTCGACGACAAGTTTGCGGGGTGCGGCGCCGTCGAGATCGACGAGCGCCTCGGCGATCTCCGCAATCAGGGGCGAGAAGAGGCCGCTGTTTGCGAAATGCTTTTTTCGCGCTTTCGCCAGTTCGTCTGTGTGCACCGTAAAATCTCACAGTTGTGGGCGGCGATTGTTCGGGCTCTGAGAGCGGCGTTTGCTGGTCTGGAAAACGCGGGCGGGTATTCCGAGGTCAAACAATGTGGCGCAGATCGCCAGGGCTTCCCGGTAGGCGTTTTCCAGAGTGTCGAAACGGCCCTTGATCCGGCCTTCTTCAGTTACGGCATAGCCGGATTGCGAGTTTATGATTTCAATTCTGCGAAATGAATCGAGATTTTCTTCAGTATCTCGATAATTCATGACGTTTCCTCGCGCATAATCTATGCGTAAATTGATCGGTTATATATGTTTAAAGCTTCTATGTGCTTCGAGTTCCGAGCATATATTTGTAATTGCCGTTAATCATAATAGTAACCGCCCATATCGGGCGGTGTCCTCGCTTGATGGATGCTTGGGTTGGGTTGGTGTCGAAGCCGTCATCGCCTGGCGCGCAGGCCCGGGCGCCCGGGACCGCACCGGGGCTCGCTAGGCGTTCGAGCTCTCCATCCTCGGCGCGGACGGCGGCCGCCGTCCTATCGCGCTGCGTAGCGCAACGCGGCGATCAGGCGGTGGGTCGCGTTGCGATCCAGATCACATGCCGCGCACCGCGACCCTTGTGCGCACGGACGCCGACTTCCTCAACGCCGTAGCCGGCGCGCCCCAGCCGGCGCGTGAAATCGCTGTCGCGGGTCGAGGACCACACCTCCAGAACCCCGCCGGGCCCGAGTGCGCGCCGGGCCGAGGCCAGGCCGCCCTGGCTATACAGGCTGTCATTGCCCTTGCGGCTCAGACCGCCGGGGCCGTTGTCGACATCCAGCAGGATGGCGTCATAGGCGCCCTCGGCCTCGCGGATCAGGGCGCCGACGTCGCCCTGATGGATCTCGACGCGGGGGTCATCGAGGCTGTCGCCATGCAGACCGCCCAGGGGGCCGCGGGCCCAGGCCACGACGGCGGGGACCAGCTCCGCGACGACGATCCTGGCGTCCGGGCCAAAGGCGGCCAGCGCCGCCCGCAGGGTGAAGCCCATGCCCAGGCCGCCGATCAGCACCCGCGCGCCGGACCGCTGGCCGATGCGCTCGAAGGCCAGGGTGGCCATGGCTTCTTCCGAGCCGCTGAGCCGGCTGTTCATCAGCTCGATCGGACCGGCCATGATCGAGTATTCCGCGCCGCGCCGCATCAGACGCAGGTCGACGCCGTCGCCGGGCACGGTGGCGGTGTCCAGATGTTCCCAGGGGATCATGACCTATCCATTTGTCAGGGCCAGCAGGGCGAAGGTTGCGAGCCAGTGCTCGCCCATATAGTCGCCGGCGATATGCGGCACGGCCGCCGCCAGGTGGACCATGGCGGCGTTAGCCGCCAGGGGCTTGGCGGGGTCCAGCTCCGACAAGGCGCCGGCCAGGGTCCGCCAGCACCAGGCGCGCGACAGGTTCAGCCCGTCCAGATGGGCGATCTTGCCGTCGGTCCGGTCGCTGACCCGAACCGGCGTGAACAGGGCGGCGGGTTGCTTGCGGGCGAGCTCTGGCAGGAAGCGTACGAACCAGATCTCGAAGGTCTCCTTGGGCAGCAGCCGGCGCATGGCCTCGGCCTCGATCAGGGCCGGCGACAGGAAGTCATCGCCCGACGGCTCCCAGGCCGGGCAGGCGGCGTCCTGGCCGTACCAGAGCAGCGCCTTGGTCGTCAGCAGGTTACGGAAGACCGCATTGCCGGTCATGTCGGCATATTCCGACGCCAGGACCAGCGCAAAGGCGGTGTTGGTGTGGACGCCCGCCCGTACAGGGTAGTCGGCCAGCGGCAGAAAGCGCTCGAAGCGGGCGACGAAAGCCCTCGCCAGCGGCGCGTGTCGCCTGGCCCAGGAGCGGTCCTTGTGGCGCATCAGTTCGGCCTGCAGCATCAGGTTCCAGGCCCAGCCATAGGGCCGCTCGAACCCGCGGCTCTCCGGGCGGGCCAGATAGTCGACCTCGACCGCGACCTTGGCGTCGGTGAAGGCGTTCTCGAACAGCGCGATGATGGCCTCGGCCTCGGCCATGTCGGGCCGGATGCGCAGCAGGGTGGCCAGCAGCCAGTAGCCATGGACGCAGGAATGCCAGTCGAAGCTGCCGTAGAAGATCGGGTGCAGGTCGCGGGGCGTGCGCGCGTCGGCGTCGCCGGCCATCACGTGGTCGAGCTGGTTGGGATATTCGCGATCAATATGGCCCAGGGCGATCCCGGCGAACCGCGAGGCCGTCGAGCGGGCCAGGCTTTGAGCAGAGGGCCTGGGGGCGCTGGAGCCTGAAGGCGAGGACATTCATCTAGACCATGTTGATGACCAGCATGAGGATGGCGGTCGGCGCTTGGGCGCGGATCACGCCGTAGCGGTCCTTCAATGGCAACAGAGGCGCCGGCACAAGGTCGAAATTGACGAACCATGGCCGGGGCTTCTCCTCCGTGAAGACACGGACTTGACGCTGCTCGCGCCCGGCGCGACCCTCAACTCAACAATGATAATCTAGGAGGAGACCCCATGGCCGACGGCACCACGTCCATCAGCACGTCCCTTAAAGGCAAGGTCAGCGACGCCGAGTGGCAGGCGCGGGTCGATCTGGCCGCGCTTTATCGGCTGGTCGCCGTGCACGGCTGGGACGACATGATCTTCACCCACATCTCGGCGCGCATCCCGGGGCCCGAGCACCACTTCCTGATCAATCCCTACGGGCTGTTTTTCGGCGAGATGACGGCGTCGGCCCTGGTCAAGGTCGACCTGGATGGCAATGTCATCGACAAGACGCCCTATTTCATCAACCCGGCGGGCTTCACGATCCATTCGGCCGTTCACGCTGCGCGCGAAGACGCTCATTTCGTGATGCACCTGCACACAGACCAGGGCGTGGCGGTTTCCACCCATAAGGAAGGCCTGATGCCCCTGGCGCAACAGGCGCTAATCGTCTTGCCTCAACTCGCCTATCACGACTATGAAGGCATTGCACTCAATCTTGACGAAAGGGAGCGGCTGGTCGCCGATCTCGGCGACAAGAGGCTGATGATGCTTCGGAACCACGGGACGCTGTCCGCGGGTTCGACTGCGGCCGAGTGCTGGATGGGCATGTTCTTTCTGGAGCGGGCGTGCAAGCAGCAGGTGATGGCCCTCTCGGCGGGGCGCGACAATATCATGATGGCGCCCGACCACGCCCAGGCCGAGGTGCGCAGTCAGACGGGCGGCGGACTGGGCATGATCGCCGGCCTGGCCTGGCCCGGTTGCTTGCGTCAGCTCGATCGGGAGTCGCCGGGCTACGCCGACTGATCCCTGCGTTCGGCCTGAAAGACGCCGCCGCGATCCTGTCGATCGCGGCGGCTTTTGTTTGTGTTCAAGGCGGGCAGGCCTTTGCCGGCGCCTGGCCTACGCCACGGGGTGAAACCCAGGTTATCGCCAAGTACGAGCGACAGTCGGCCGATCGCGGCTTTGACGTCGATGGGGTCCTTGTCGATGTGGATCACCGTCGGGATGAAACGGCTTCGGTCTTCATCGAGCATGGCCTGACCGACCGCTTGACGCTGCAGGTGAAGGCCGGACTGACCCGGGGCGAAGACACCTTCGTTCGCTACAGCGGGCGAGGCCCCGTCGAACTGGGCCTTCGCTATGCCGTGCTTCGAACGCCGCGCAGCGTGGCGGCGGTCTATCTCGGCGCGGCCGAGGCCGGCGCGGGTCGCAACGCCGGCTATGCGGCGCCGGGACGGGGCGAGGCCGATCTGGAGGCAAGACTGCTTCTTGGGCGATCAATGAAGACCCGACGCGGAGAAATTTTTGCGGACTTGCAGGCTGCTCGCCTGAAGCGTTCCGGTCTCGCCAATGAGACGCGGCTGGACGCGACCCTGGGTCTTCGACCGGCCGCAAAATGGCTGGTGATGGCCCAAGCCTATGCCGGGCAGGCCGACAGGCGGCCCGGGAAATCCAGTTGGGTCAAGGCCGAGGTGTTGGCCGTGCGCAGCTTCGGCGCCTGGAGCGTGCAGGCCGGGTGGCGGGAGACGGTGGCTGGACGAGACATTCCAAAGGATCGCGGCGTGGTTCTGGGGCTCTGGCGCGGGTTCTGAACATTTCAGTTCTGAAATGTTGCGTCATCTTGCGGGCACTGGACGTAGGTTTAGGGGAGCGGCATATGACCCGCACCTCGTCCGTCCGCCGACTCCCTCGGTAATTGGAGCCGTTTCCGTTGATCCGCAGACATTTTTTCCTGTTGGCTGCGCTCGCCGCGGTGGTTGTCCTGCTCGTCGTCGGGGGCTTGAAGCTTGCGTTCGGTGAGAAAGCCGCCGGGCAGGGCGGCCCGGGCGGCCGCGCGACAAATATTTCGAGCACCGCTGTCGCCCCGAAAGCCTTCGTGGATCGCATCGAGGTGCTTGGCGTCGCCAAGGGCCTGCAATCGGTGACGATCACCTCCAACACCGCCGAACTGATCACCGCCGTGCATTTCACGGATGGCCAGAGCGTTTCTCGGGGACAGGTGCTCGTCGATCTGAAGTCGGCCAGCGAAGACGCTGGCATTACCGAAGCCAAGGTCCGGCTGGCCCAGGCCGAACGCGACTATCAGCGCTGGAAAACCCTGGCTGACAAAGGCGTCGCGCCGCGCGCCTCGGCCGAGCAATATCTGGCTGCCGTGGAAACGGCGCGGGCTGCGGTCGCTTCCGCCGAAGCCGACAAGCTGGACAGGGTGATCCGCGCGCCCTTCTCTGGCCGCGTCGGGATTTCGGACGTCGCGCCGGGCATGCTGATCAGCCCCGGTACGGCCATTGTCACCCTGGACGACGTTTCGGTGATCCGCGTCGATTTCTCGGTGCCCGATCGCTATCTCGCCTCGATGCGCGAAGGCCTGCCGATCTCAGCCCGCCCTGACGCCCTGCCGGGCGAGACCTTCCTGGGCCGCATCGCCCAGATCGATACGCGCATCGACCCGACAACCCGCGCCGTGAAGGCCCGCGCCGAGTTCCCCAATCCCGGCGGTCGGCTGAAGCCCGGCATGCTGGTCAAGGTGTCCATCGACCAAGGTCAGCGGACCGCGCCGGCCGTGCCCGAGGCCGCAATCCAGTTCGAAGGAACCCAGGCTTCGGTGTTTTTGATCGCCAACGGCCCCAAGGGCCAGGTGGCGCGACGCACGTCTGTTGATATGGGCCTTGCCGCCGGCGGGTTCGTGGAGATCCGGTCGGGTGTGAAGGCCGGCGACAAGATCGTCGCCGATGGCCTCAATCGCGTTCAGGATGGCGCATCGATCAGCGACCGGCCGGCCGGCGCCGGCCCAGGCCGCAAGGCGCGCTGATGATCTCGGATCTTTCCGTCCGCCGCCCGGTCTTCGCCGCCGTCGCGGCGATTATCCTGTGCGTCATCGGCGTGGCCGCCTTCACCAGCCTGCCGATCCGCGAACTGCCCAATGTCGACCCGCCGGTGGTGTCGGTTTCGACCACCTATCGCGGCGCGTCGGCCGAGGTGATCGAAGAGCGCATCACCCAGGTGATCGAGCGTCAGGCCTCGGGCATCCAGGGCATTGATCGGGTCAATTCGTCGTCACGCGACGGTCAGTCGCGGATCAGCATCACCTTCACGCTGGATCGTGACCTGGACGCCGCCGCCAATGACGTGCGCGACGCCGTCAGCCGTGTCTCGTCCAACCTGCCTGATCAGGCAGAGCCGCCCCAGATCGCCAAGGCCAATGCCGACAGCTCGCCGATCATCATCCTCAATCTGAGCTCGACGACCCTTTCGCCTCTGGATCTGGCCGATTATGCGGACCGCTACCTGATCGAACGCATGTCGACCGTGCCGGGCGTCGCCCAGGCGGGCCTGGCCGGCCAGCTGTATGCCATGCGGATCTGGCTCAATCCCGACGCCATGGCGGCGCGCGGCGTGACGGTGGACGATGTCGAGGCGGCGTTGAACAGCCAGAACGTCGAGTTGCCGGCGGGGTCGCTGGAGAGCGACTCCAAGGATTTCACCATCCGCGTCAGCCGTGACTATTCCAAGCCAGAGGACTTCGCCAGGTTGCCGCTGCGGCCGGCCAACGCCAACGGCTTTGTGGTTCGCCTGGGTGATGTGGCCCGCGTCGAGGAAGGCTCCAACGAGCGTCGCCGGATCTTCCGCGGCAACGGCGTCAATCAGGTCGGAATGTTCCTGACGCGCCAGTCACAGGCCAATGACGTCGCCATTTCCAAGGCTGTCGATCGTGAAGTGAAGACGATCAATGAGACACTGCCGGCGGGGACCCGGCTCATCAAGTCGACCGACAACTCGATCTTTACCGCTGAGGCGATCCACGAGGTCTGGATCACCATGGGCATCTCGATCGGTCTGGTGGCGTTGGTGAACCTGGTGTTCCTGGGCAGCTGGCGATCGGCGCTGATCCCGTCAATTGTCGCGCCGATCTGCATCCTGTCGACCTTCATCGTCCTGGCGCCGCTGGGTTTCTCGTTGAACCTGCTGACGCTGCTGGCTCTGGTTCTGGCCGTCGGCCTGGTGGTCGATGACGCCATCGTGGTGGTCGAGAACATCCAGCGTCGCGTCGATGAAGGCGAACCGGCGCCGGTCGCCGCCCTGCGGGGTACGCGTCAGGTGTTCTTCGCGGTCGTCGCCACCACCGTTGTCCTGGTCTCGGTGTTTGCGCCGTTGATGTTCCTGCCCGGCTATACCGGCCGACTATTCGTCGAGCTGGCCGTGGCCATCGCGGCGGCGGTCGTGTTCTCGGCCCTGCTGGCGTTCACGCTGTCGCCGATGCTGGCCTCCAAGCTGCTCAAGCCCGCCAGCAATTCGGGCTGGTTGGCCCGTCGTGTGGACAGCGCGATGGACAAGCTGCGCGACAGCTATCGCCACTCGCTGGAAGGCCTGCTGGCGGCGCGCAGCGCCAGCTGGGCGACCGGCGCCGTAGTGATCGTTCTGGCCCTGGTCGCCGGTGGCCTGTTCACGCTGTTGCCCAAGGAGATGGTTCCGGCCGAGGATCGTGGACGCGTCGATATCTCGCTCAGCGGCCCCGAAGGCGCGGGTTTCGACTACACCACAAAGGCTGCGGATGAGGTCGAGCGCCAGCTTGAGAAATATCGTGCTGACGGTATCGCCGAGCGAACGATCATCGCGGTGCCGCGCTTTGGTCAGGGCCAGTTCAGCACCGGCAGCGGCGTCCTGATCCTGAAGGGGTGGGGGGAGCGCAAGCAGACGGCCGATGAGGTCGCCGCCGAGCTGAACAAGAGCCTGAGCAAGATCACCAGCGTCCGGGCTGTGGCCAGTGTTCGCGGCGCGTTCCAGCGGGGCGGCGGCGGTGGCGGTGGCACCAATGTCGATCTGATCGCTGTCGGCAATGACTATGTGGAGCTGGCCAACTGGCTCAAGCCCATGCTGGTCGCCGCCCAGGACAATCCCGGCCTGTCACGACCCCGGCTGGACTACGAGCCGACCTCGCCGCGGCTGTCCGTCCAGATCGATCGCGACAAGGCCGCCAGCCTGGGGATTTCGGCCCAGTCTATAGGCCGGGCGCTGGAGACCATGTTCGGGTCCCGCCGGGCCACCACCTACATCAAGAACGGCCAGGAATATGATGTGATCCTGCAGTCGTCTCTGGACCAGCGCCGCAGTGTGGCCGACCTGGATCAGCTGCAGGTCCGGACCCAGTCCGGAACCTTGGTGCCGCTGTCGACCGTGGTGACGACCCAGCTGCGCGGTGACACGCCCGATCGCCCCCGCGTCGATCGCCTGCGGGCGGTGACCCTGACGGCGCAGCTCTCGCCGGGCTACACCGTCGCCGACGCCGTGACCTTCCTGCAGGCCCAGGCCGACGCGAACCCCGCTCCCGGTGTCAGCATCAAGTGGGGAGGGCAGGCCAAGGACTATCTCGAAGCCTCCGGCGCCGTGGGCGTGGCCTTCGGTCTGGCCTTGCTCTTGGTCTTCCTGGTGCTTGCCGCGCAATTCGAAAGCTGGATCCACCCTGCCGTCATCATGATGACCGTGCCGCTGGCGGTGCTGGGCGGCCTGTTCGGCTTGCTGATGACAGGCTCGACGATCAACACCTACAGCCAGATCGGCCTGATCATCCTGGTGGGCATCGCCGCCAAGAACGGCATCCTGATCGTCGAGTTCGCCAACCAGCTCCGCGACGAAGGCTTGAAGGTCAAGGAGGCCGTGATCGAGGCCGCCGCCCTGCGCTTGCGCCCGATCATCATGACCTCAATCGCGACGGCCATGGGCGCCCTGCCGCTGGTCTTGTGGACCGGGGCGGGGGCCGGCAGCCGCAAGACGATCGGCGCCGTGATCTTCATGGGGGCGATCTTCGCCACCCTGCTGACCCTGTTCGTGGTGCCGGTGTTCTACAATCTGCTGGCGCGGTTCACGAAGTCTCCGGAGTGGATGGCGCGGCAGATCGAGGATTATGAAGCCCGCGAAGCGAGCGGTGAGGTAAAAACCTCACTGGACTAGGCTCCAGACTCATTGGGCCCACCATATGATGATGGCGGCGATGAAGACGGCGCTGGCAAAGATGGCGGCGAGCTTGTCGTATCGGGTGGCGACACGCCGCCAGTCCTTGAGCCTGCAGAACATCCGCTCGACCAGATTGCGCTGCTTGTAGGCCTCCGGATCGAAGGGCTGCATGCGTTTTCGGGTCGGGTTGTTGGGGATGACCGGGGTAGTTCCCCGTTCGATCAGGAAATTGCGCAACTTGTCGGCGTCATAGGCGGTGTCGGCCAGGCAGAGGCGCGCACTGGGAAGCGGCTCAAGCAATGACCGGGCGAAGGGGGCGTCGCCGCGCTGCCCGGCGGCTATTTCAAAGGCGATGAGGCGGCCTTTGCCGTCGACGACGGCGTGGATCTTGGTCGTGCGGCCGCCGCGCGAACGGCCGATCGCCTGGATTTCGGCCCCCCTTTTCCGCCACCCGCCGAGCGGTGGGCCTTGGCGCTGGTGGAGTCGATCATGTGCACGTCGTCGGGGCTGAACGCCACCAGGGCCGCGAACAGCCGCCGCCAGACACCCTTGATCGTCCAGCGCCGGAACCGGTTGTAGATGGTCGTTGGCGGGCCATAGACTGCGGGACAGTCTTGCCACCGGCAACCCACCTTCAGCACATGGATGATACCGCTGATGACGCGCCGGTCATCGACCCGATGCGCGCCCGACTGGTTTTTCGGCAGCAACGGATCGATCACCGCCCACTGCCGATCCGACAACCAGAACTCTCCAGCCATGATTCAACCTCCGTTTCGGAGATTGAATCACAACAAGAATATATCATTCAAGTGTTTGATCGGGTTTCGACCCTAGAGCATCGTGCGGAAAAGTGGACGCCGGTTTTCCGCAAAAACGATGCGAAAACAAAAATCTAGAGAAAGGCGCGTGAGTCCGATTTCACGCGCCTTTCTCTAGTCCAGTGAGGAGCGCCGCGTGATCGTCGCAGACGCTCTATAGGCCCTTGATGACCACCGCCCGAGCCAGAAGACCGTCGCGGAAATCGTATGCGAAGGTTGCGCGGGTGTCGGACCAGAGCTTACCGCGCAAGTTCTTCACGGCGTACTGCAGGTCCGCCACAAGCCGCGTTGGCGGTTCGCTGCGCACGCTGATCAAGCGGGCGTCGGGGATCATGATGGTGAACTGGCGGGCGAAATAGCCCACAACCGCTTCGCGACCGCAGAGAGTCCCACCTTCAAGATTATTGGGCCATTCGACATCTGGATGCAGCAGGGGTTGCAAGGCCTTCAGGTCGCGACGGTTGAAGGCGTCGTGGGCCTTTTCCAGCAGGGCCCGTTCGTCACGCAAGTCCTGCCTTCCGCGCTTGGCCTTCGGCGGGAGCTTGGGTGTTGGCGCGCGAGATGGCGGGGGCGATGTGCGGGTCATGGCTTGCGGCCCGGGTCCTCCAGACCTTCCATATCCATGCGCTGAACGAGGCCGTCGCGAAGTGTGTAATACTGCCGCACCCTGGTGTCGGACCAGAGGCGACCGGTGCGTCCGCGCACGACCTGGTTGATCTCGACACTGATGCGGCCGTCCGGCTCGGTCGTGAAGCTGATCGGGCTGACGTCAAACTGGAGATCCTCGCCGACCTTGCGCCAATAGGCCAGCAAGGCGGCGCGACCTTTCAGCCGCAAGCCTCGCAACTGGTCGGGCCAATCCACATCCTCATGCAGGAGCGACGACGAGGTCGCGAAATCCCGCCGATTGAACGCCGCGAACAGTTCGGTAAGCAGCGTTTCGGCGTCTGTCATCAGGGCGCTGACTTGTAACCGGTCTCGACCTTCAGATAGGCGATGAGATCTATCCTATCCTTGGGGTTTTTCAGGCCCGCGAATGACATCTTGGTGCCGGGCAGGAAGCCGCGGGGGTCTGCGAGCCACTTGTCCAGGTGCTCCCCGTCCCAAACGAACCCGGCGGACTTGACCGCGGCGGAATAGGCATAGCCGGGCGAGGTTCCGGCCTGGCGGCCGAAGATCCCGTACAGATTGGGTCCGGTCAGGGCGGGGCCGCCCTCGGTGACGGTGTGACATGAGCGACAGAGGGCGAACCGGCTTTGGCCATTAGCCAGGTCACCGGTGTTGTACGGCGCTGGCAGGCTTGCGAGGGCGGCGGCCTTTTCAGCATCGGTGGGCGTGGCGGCGACGACCGGCTTGGCGGTTGGCGCCCTGTCCTCATGCGCGTCCTCCCCCTTGGAGCAGGCGGCCAGGATGACGAAGAGCGCCGCGACGGCGGCTTGGTTTGAAGAGCGCATAAAAGTTCCCGAGCGACGTTCGGTCGCAAAGTATGCGACCCCGCGCCACATTCAACTAACGCCGAACGTCTGGGTCGAAAAATGCGAAATATCAACGTTATCTCGTAAGCTGTCCACAGGGTGGCCAGGCGCTACCCTGCGACAATGGCGGATATGTCCCGGATTCCAAAGATAAAAGGTGAAATCGCGAACCGTGGTTATGCACATAAATATTTGACGCCCGTTAACCATGATCCTACCCAAAAGAGGCGGGGGGGCTGCCCCGTGTCGGGTTGGGAACATGAACATGGACTGGAACGAAGAGCGGACCGCGGTTCTGAAGAAACTCTGGCTCGAAGGCATGAGCGCCAGCCAGGTGGCGAGGCAACTGGGCGGCGTCAGCCGTAGCGCGGTGATCGGCAAGGTTCACCGTCTGGGCATCACGGTCCGTGACACACCAGTGCGCCAACGCACCTCGTCGGTCCGCTCGACACGCCGGATCGCGGTCCGGGCGCGGCAGGCCGCGCCGGCTGTGATGACGCCGCACCGCAGCGTGACCATCCGGGTCGCACAACCGATCGTCGAGCTGGCGGCGACCGCCAGTATCCTGAGCCTCGAAATCCATTCCTGCCGCTGGCCGATCGGCAATCCCGATCAGGACGATTTCGGCTTCTGCGGGCGCGATAAGTTGGCCCGCGGGTCCTATTGCGACCAGCATGCCCAGGGCGCCTTCCGTCGCTTCCAGTCGGCCGGCGACCTTGAAGCCTGGGCCCAAAGAAGCCTTTCGGGAAAGCGGCCGTCGCAGCGCCTCGGCTGAAGCCGAACCTGCTCGTCCTCCACATCAGCGCCTGCTTGAGTAGATTGCCATGAACATGGTCCTCATCGAGAACACCGTCGGCAGCAGCCAGGTGATCACCATTATTGAAGAGTTCGCCGGCCACTCCGTGTCGCGCGATCTCAGCCCCGGGGACGCCGCGCGCATCCCCGTGGGCCAGTTCAAGTCCATCACCGTACGAGAGACCTATCCCGATGATTGGCTCAGCCGCGCTCGCGCCCGTAACCGGGCCGCCAGCGACGCCTGATCGGGCTCCAGAGACGATCTGCACAACCCCCCGCGAGGCGCCCCTCGCGGGGGTTTTTGTTCAACTTTTGAATTGAGGCGTGCGATTGCGCTCAATTCTACGTGGCTGTCGTTCGACCCGATTGCGCCCACCCGGACCTCGTGACATGAAGACGCCCACGCACGCCGGGGGGATGAGATGCGGCTTCATGACTTTGGGGACGAGCACGCTTTGCCGCTGCCGAGCTATCTCAGCCATTTGCTCTATCAGACCGAACAGCATCGCCGCGCCCTGACCGCGGATTGTATCGCGCGACATGGCCTCAGCTTCCCCAAGTGGATCGCCATGGTGGCCCTGCGCCGCTTTGGGGAATGCTCGATGACCCGTCTGGCCAAGCTGTCGGCCAGCGACCGCACGACCCTGACGCGCTGCGTGGACGGTCTGATCCGCGACGGGCTGGTGGTTCGCGAGACCTCACCGACCGACCGCCGCATCGTCGTGGTGCGCCTCACCCCGGAAGGCGACGAGCTGCTCACCCGTATCCGCGCCGATATTCGCCCTCTCAATGCCGAGATCTGCGGCGGGCTGACCGCCGAGGAACAGGTTGTGATGACCGGCTATCTGCAGAAGATGCTGGGCGGTCTGATCGTCGAGCCCGAATGGAAGCAGGACGTCCTGGCGTTCAAAGCGCGCTCCGAGACGATCCCGGCCTGATCAGTCGTCGCCCTTGGGCCGTCCGCGCAACGACTTGATCCCCGCCCGTTTGCCCTTGGTCTCCAGGCGCTTGAGCTTGCTGGAATAGGTGGGCTTGGTCGGTCGGCGGGGCTTGGGCTTTTCGGTCGCCCGGCGGATCAGGTCGACCAGGCGCTCACGGGCCTCCTGGCGGTTCATCTCCTGCGACCGGCTGCCCTGGGCGAACAGCACCAGCACGCCGTCCTGGGTCATGCGGCTGCCGCCCAAGGTTTCCAGCCGCGCCTTGACGTCCTCGGGCAGGGTGGGGGAGCCGCGCACGTCAAAGCGCAGTTCGATGGCGGTCGAGGTCTTGTTGACGTGCTGCCCACCGGGACCGGAGGCGCGGGCCGCCTTTTCGAGGATCTCGTCGTCCTCGATGTGCAGCCACGAGGTGATCTCGATCATCGTCGGCCCCGCGTCGCCTTGACCACAACGGTGTCGAGGGCCTGAAGGAACTTGCTGCGGTCATTGAGGCCGAACGCCTTGGGGCCGCCCGTCACTTCGCCCATTGAGCGCAGATGCTCGCCGATCGATCGCGAGGCCAGGGCCGATCCGATCATGTCGGGGGTGAAGATCCGGCCATTGGGCGCCAGGGCCGCTGCGCCGGCTTTCAGGACCCGGTCGGCCAGGGGAATGTCATTGGTCACCGCCACATCGCCGGGCTGGGCGCGTTCGGCGATCCAGTCGTCGGCCACGTCGGGACCGGCGTCGACCACCACCTGTTCGACCGCCGGGGTCATCGGCACGCGGATCCAGCTGTTGGAGACCACGAAGGTCTTCAGGCCATAGCGGGCGGCGACCTTGTAGATCTCGTCCTTCACCGGGCAGGCGTCGGCGTCGATGAAGATCACGGGCGGGCGAGGGGCGTTCACGGGAGAGCTCACGAAAGACTGATCCCCGCGCATAGCATGGGCGTCGGGCTCTGGGTGAGGGCAGGAAGAAAAAGCTCCGGCCCTTTGCGGGGCCGGAGCCAAGTTGGCCACGCCAGGTCGCGTGGCTCAAGGGGATGGGGGCGAGGGAGGGGAATCGCCTCGAACCTGCATCTTAAGCGCGTGATGGACGATCCGGTTCCCTAGCGTGGCGCGAGGATCTGCGCAGCCGCTGGGGCGATCGGCTCCGACCCCGCCTGGGGCAGGCTCTTGATCGGCACGCCGGGCCGCAGGGGCTCCCCGGTCCATTCCCAGTGCCAGGGCTCGTACGCATAGTTGACGAAGCCGAAGCGTCCGGCGTTGACCGCCATCCACTGGAAGACCGATGACCGCGCCATGGCGCGGCGATTGTCATCGGCCGCGGAGTCCGGGCCAAAGCCCGGCGCGGCGGCGATATAGATATCCATCGCCAGGCCGGTGCGATGGGCCGAGCAGATGGTCCGCACCAGGCCCTGGCAATTGTTGTCGCGGGCGCAACGCGCGGCGTCGGCGTCGGGATCGCGAAAGCCCGAAAAGATCGTCAGAGTCTCGGGGCGACGCACGACCCCCGCCGCCTTGGCCTCGGCGACCATCCGGCGATAGGACTCCAGCGCGCCGGGGCGCAGCTGGATGGTCTTGCCGCCATAGCTCTCTTCGGCGCGGGCGGTGTCCAGGCTCTCCAGCGGCGGCGCGCCGGGACATTCGCCCTTGGCGTTGACCCGCACGAACGGGCGCTGCCTGTGCCAGCCGATCAGCATGGGCCGGAAGGTGGCCGCTTCCAGCCGGCCGGAGGCGGGCAGGCCGTGGGCTTTCTGCCAGACGGCCAGGGCGGCGGCGAAGCGCGGTGTCGATGGGGCGCAGCCCGTGCGGATCTCGGCGGCGATCCGGGGCGCATAGATCTCCCAGCCCACCTCCGGCCGACCGAACGGCGACCAGGCCAGGGTGGTCAGTGAGGCGGCGTTGGCGTCGGCCGCGCCGGCCGCGGCCCGGCCTGCGGCGCAGTCTTCATTCGGCTGGGCGCTGGGCGCTGCGGCGGGCGGATCGATGGAGGGAACATATTGTGACGTCGGTTCCGCCCAGGTCAGGGACGCATCGGTGACCAGCCGCGCTGGCGCCGGTGCGGGCGCGCTCGGCCACATCACCCAGGCGACGAAGGCGGCGGTCGCCAGGGCGAGCATGCCGATAATCCAGGCCAGGCGTCGCAGCAGCTTCAACCGGTTCTCCTCGAGAGATTTGGAACTTCGCCTTGGCTGAAGGTTTCAGACCGGCAGTCGTTCCGTCCGGAGATGCCACCCTATGTTTTTCAATCCCCGTCTTGTCGCCCTGCTGCTGGGCGGCCTGCTGACCTCGGCGGCCTGTTCCGACAAGGTTCAGGACGGCAAGACCGTCGCTGCCAGCCCTCCGCCCGGATCGACCCCGCCGTCCACCGCCGCCCAACCGTCGCCGGACGTCGCCACCAGGGCGGTGGCCTCCACGGCGCCCGAAGGCCAGGCCATCAATGCGGCGGTCTTCGACCCGACCGCGACCGATCCCGAGGCGATGAAGAACGCCCTGATCCGCGCCCAGGTCCTGCTGGACCGCGCGCGCCGGTCGCCCGGCGTGATCGATGGCCGGACCGGGACCAACCTGTCCCTGGCCGTCGAAGCCTTTCAGAAAGCCCAGGGGCTGCCGGTCAGCGGCAAGCTGGATCAGATGGTCTGGGACGCCCTGGTCGCCGGCGACGATGGCCCGGTGATGACCGACTACGTGATTGCGTCCGATGACGTCGCCGGACCCTTTCAGCCGGGCGTCGCCGACGACGATTTCGAGGCGATGGCCAAGTTGCCGGCCCTGTCCTATGGCAGCCTCGCCGAGGCCCTGGCCGAGCGTTTCCACATGGATGAAACCCTGCTTCGGGCGCTCAATCCCGATATCGACAAGGTCGCCGCCGGGACCTCGATCATCGTGACCGCCCTCCGCGCCGACAAGCTGCCGGCCAAGGTCGCCCGGATCGAGATCGACAAGACCCGCGGCCAGGTGCGGGCTTTCGACGACAAGTCCGACCTGCTGGCGGTCTATCCGGCCACGGTTGGCAGCACCGAACGGCCGGCCCCCACGGGCGAGTGGGCGGTCAATACCGTCGCGCCCCGGCCCACCTATACCTATGATCCCTCGCGGCTGACCTTCGGCGAGCACAAGGGCAAGCTGACCATTGCGGCGGGGCCGAACAATCCGGTGGGTTCGACTTGGATCGACCTGACCAAGGACACCTACGGCATTCATGGCACGCCCGATCCCAAGCTGGTGAACAAGCGCGCCTCGCACGGCTGCGTGCGTCTGACCAACTGGGACGCCGCCGAACTGGGTGCGGCGGTGCAGAAGGGCGCCAAGGTGGTGTTCCTGGGCGCGGAGGCCAAGACGGGTGAGTGAGACGGTTCCCACGCGGTCGAAGAACGCATCGAAGGGCGCGCGCCGACAGCCGCCGCCCACGGCGAAGGAGAGAGAGGGCGTTTCGATCGTGGATAGGCTGAGCCCTTCACGCCTGGTCATGGCCGCCGTCATTCTCGTGGCGGTATATTTCGCCGCGCAGGGCGCTGTGCGCCTCGCCAGCCTCTGGATCTTGATCTTCGGCTCGGTGGTCGTGGCGGTGGTGATCCGCTCGATCGCCGATCCGCTGGTCAACCGCTTCAAGCTGACGGACGGGGTGGCTGTCATCCTGTCGATCGCTGCCCTGCTGCTGTTCCTGGGCGGTGCGGGCTTCCTGTTTGGTCATCAGGTTGCGGCGCAGATCGATCAGTTGATGGTGCGCCTGCCGGCCGCCTGGGCGCTGCTGCAATCCCAGCTTCAGGCCTCGCCGGTCGCCGGCCAGATCCTCGAACAGCTCAAGAACCTCAGCTCCGAGGCCGGCAAGGTTCTGGCCATCGCCCCCAAGTTCGTGATGGGCGCGCTGTCCGGCGTGACGACGCTTTTTCTGGTGATCATCGCCGGGGTGTTCCTCGCGGGCCAGCCGGTCAGTGCGCGAGAGGGCGTGCTGTCGATGGTTCCGATCCCCCGGCGCGATCGCCTGCGCGAGGTGATGAACGCCTGCGGCCGGGCGCTGAAGGGCTGGCTGAAGGCTCAGGTCCTGTCGATGGTGGTGGTGGGCGGTCTGGTCGGTCTGGGGCTGTTCCTGATCGGCGCGCCCGCGCCCCTGGCCCTGGGACTGATCACCGGCCTGGCCCAGTTCGTGCCGATCGTCGGCCCCATCGGCGCGGCGGTGCCGGCTCTGCTGGTGTCGGCCACCGGCGGCACGCACATGGTGCTGCTGACCCTGGCGCTCTATGTCGGCGTGTCGCAGCTGGAGTCCAACCTGATCACGCCGCTGGTTCAGAAGAACCTGGCGTCGCTGCCGGTGCTGCTGGGCATTTTCGCTGTCGTGGCTCTGGGGACGCTGTTTGGTCCGCTCGGCATCCTGTTCGCCACCCCCTTGGCGCTGGTGATCTACACCGCCGTGACCATGCTCTATCGGCAGGACGTGCTGCAGGACCCCGGGGCTGTCGCACCCGGCGAGCGGCGCGACGGGCGGTCCTCGGACGAAGAGGGCGACTAGGGAGGGCCGCAAGGCGAAGAGAGGGTGTGGTGCCGGTTGCAGGAATCGAACCCGCGACCTTCGGTTTACAAAACCGCTGCTCTACCAGCTGAGCTAAACCGGCGTCCTTGAAAACACTGATGTTTTCAGGCTGGTCCGCGGCGCGTTCTGCGAAAGCCGGAAGGGTTTCACAGCGCGCGGGCGCGATGGGAGTTCTCTAATCGGCTCCGCATGCCTTTGGCAACCGCTTCTGCGGTCGCATGAGGAGCATTCGTCGCCCTCTATCCCCGGCGTTGGGGAAGTAGAGAAACACGATTTCAACGCCTTGAAACTTTCTCGCGTGAACTTATCCCCGGTGCTGAAACCGCCCGCATACTCAATCTCACCTGACAGCACGGGAAGGGCGCTCGGCCGGCGACCGTTGCGACTGTCAGGGGTGGTCGAACGGGTAGCTCAATCGATGGCGGGAAGAGCGCATCGCGCTCTGGGCCGCCAACCTCGTGGTCTCTGGCGGCGGTCGGCCGTGGAACACTAAAACGACGTGGCCACGAGGGTCGGGCGAGCAGCAAGCGGGGTTGGGAGACCTCGCGGTCCGGGCGGGAACGCTATCCCGTCCGCCCGTCGCAGGCTTCAAGGCGGCGAGGCTCTAACAGGGCTCGAGCGCCGCGCGCTTGCGGATAACGGCTGCGCGGAGCGTTCAGACCTCGTCGAAACGGTATTTGTCACTCTTCTTCCGGGCGAAGCCCGGGCGCTCCGCAGCCCTTCCCATCCCTTCAGCGGGTTTCCGCGGGAGGTTGCTGGCACTTGCCCCCACCGGGTCGCTTCGCGACCGTCCGCCCCCGGGAGGGGCGGATGATCCTCATCTTCCCCGTTCGGGCAGGGCTATCGCATATGGGAGATTGACGGGTTCAAGCATGGACGGCGCGTTACAAATCTTGCCTTCCTGGGCCTTGTGCCCAGGACCCATGTTTGAGGCAGGTTGTGATCTCGGCTTCATGCGCGGCTGAACGGCCCAGAATGCAGACCCAACCTCGCATCGGCGGCGCCATGGGTCCTGGGCACAAGGCCCAGGAAGGCTAATTTTTTGGCGCTTGATCCATATGCGATAGCCCTGCCCCTTCGGGGGAGGAGCGCCCCCTCCGCGCTCGAGGATAGGCTCCGACCCGTAGGGGGCTCGTGACACACACCGCCGCTTTCGTTTCCCGCCCCGGCCTTCTATATGCGAACGCCTAATTCCTCGATCTCTGACTCCCCCGGAAGACTCCGCCTCATGGCCCGTATCCTGATCACCTCCGCCCTGCCGTACATCAATGGCATTAAGCACCTGGGCAATCTGGCGGGATCGATGTTGCCGGCCGACGTCTATGCGCGCTTCCAGCGGGCCCGGGGTAACGAGACCCTCTATATCTGCGCCACCGACGAGCACGGCACGCCGGCCGAACTGGCCGCCGCCGCCGCCGGCCAGGACGTGGCGACCTACTGCGCCGAGCAACACATTCTGCAGCGCGATGTCGCGGCGGCCTTTGGCCTGTCGTGGGACTGGTTTGGCCGGTCTTCCTCGCCGCAGAACCAGAAGCTGACCCAGCATTTCGCGGAAGTGTTGGAGGCCAACGGCCTGATCGAGGAACGCGTCGACCAGATGGTCTATTCCATCGACGACAAGCGTTTCCTGCCCGACCGCTATATCGAGGGCACCTGCCCGCATTGCGGCTTCGACAAGGCGCGCGGCGACCAATGCGACAACTGCGGCAACCTGCTGGACCCGACCGACCTGAAGGATCCCTATTCGGTGATCTCGGGCTCGCGGAACCTGGAAGTGCGCGACACCCGCCACCTCTATCTCCTTCAGACCAAGATGGCCGATCGCATCAGGGCCTGGGTCGACAGCCACCCCGACTGGCCGATCCTGGCCAAATCGATCGCCTACAAGTTCCTGGACGAAGGCCTGATCGATCGCGGCATCACCCGCGACCTGGCCTGGGGCGTGCCGGTGGTGAAGGACGGGGCCCCGCGCCCCGGCATGGAAGGCAAGGTCTTCTATGTCTGGTTCGACGCCCCGATCGAATATATCGGCGCCACCCAGGAATGGGCCGATGCCGAGGAAGGCCGCGACTGGAAGCGCTGGTGGCGCACCGACGAAGGCGCCGACGACGTTCGCTATGTCGAGTTCATGGGCAAGGACAACGTCGCCTTCCACACCGTCAGCTTCCCGGCGACCATCCTGGGCTCGGACGAGCCCTGGAAGAGCGTCGACATGCTCAAGGCCTTCAACTGGCTCAACTGGTATGGCGGCAAGTTCTCGACCAGCAACAAGCGCGGCGTGTTCATGGACGCGGCGCTGGAGATCCTGCCGCCGGACTTCTGGCGCTGGTACCTGACCTCCAACGCGCCCGAAAGCAGCGACACCGCCTTCACCTGGGAGATGTTCGCCAGCGCCGTGAACCGCGACCTGGCCGATGTGCTGGGCAACTTCATCAACCGCATCCTGAAGTTCACCGAAGGCAAGTTCGACGGCGTGGTGCCCGAAGGCGGCGAGCCGGGGCCGCTGGAGGAGAAGCTGTTCGTCGACGTCTCGGCGCGCTTGGCCGACCTGGCCGAGCAGATGGACGCCATCGAGGTGCGCAAGAGCGCCCAGGCCCTGCGGGCCCTGTGGGTGGTCGGCAATGAATATCTGCAGGAGGCCGCGCCGTGGACCGCGATCAAGACCGATCGCGATCGCGCCGCCGTCATCGTCCGCACCGCCCTGAACCTGGCGGCGCTGTACGGCAAGATCTCGGCCCCGTTCATCCCGTTCGCGGCCGAAAAGATCAGCCAGGCCTTCTCGATCGACGTGCCGGCGGCCTGGCCGTCCAGCGACGCCGCGGTCGAGTTGAACAGGCTGCCGGTCGGCCTTTCCGTGACCGCGCCGGAGGTGCTGTTCAAGAAGATCGACGAGGACATGATCGCCGAATGGACGGCGCGGTTCGGCGGCGCGGAAGCCGAGTGATCGACGGAGACGCGGCAGGCGGGGCAGGGCGATGAACAGCCTGACGCGCCTGGGCTTCTTCTACGTCTCGATCTATCTGGGGACCGGCGTCAGCCTGCCCTATATCGCCACCTTTCTGCGTGATCGCGGCCTGAGCGGCGCCGCGATCGGTTTGATCCTGGCCATCCCGATGCTGGCCCGGCCGTTCACCGGTCCGGCCCTGGCGGTGTGGGCCGACGGCTTCACCCTGCGCCGCACCCCGATGGTGCTGTTAGCGCTCGGCGCGGGGCTGGGCTATGCGGCCCTGCTGATCGCGCCGGGCGCGCTGGGCCTGGCGATCGCCTGGCTGGTCGCCCAGACCCTGCTGTCGACCATTTCGCCCCTGGTCGACGTCATCACCCTGCGCCGGGCGCGGGTCGAGGGCTTCAACTATGGCCTGCCTCGGGGCGCCGGCTCGGCGGCCTTCATCATCGCCAATCTGGTCATGGGCGTGGGGCTGACCCTGGCGCCGCCGAGCGTCATCCCGATCTGGATCGCGGTGGCGGCGGGCCTGACGGCTCTGTCGGCGGCGGTGTTTCTGCCCCCCGAGCGGGTCCATGCCGAGGGCGTGGCCAAGCCGGTCGGCGCGGCGCGCTGGAAAGGGTTGGGCTCGCTGATGCGTGACCGCGCCTTCGTGCTGGCCGTGGTCACCGCCGGCCTGATCCAGGGCGCGCATGCGTTCTACTACGGCTTTTCGGCCATCCTCTGGCGCAAGCAGGGCATCGCCGAGCCGATGATCGGCGTCCTGTGGGGCGTCGGCGTCGCGGCCGAGGTCGGATTCATGTGGTTCATGGAGCCCTGGCGGCGCAAGATGGGGCCCGAGAAGTTGCTGGTGCTGGGCGCCGCCGCCGCCATGCTGCGCTGGACGGCCTACGCGTTTTCGCCGCCCCTGTGGCTACTGTTCCCGCTGCAGGCCCTGCACGCCTTGACCTTCGCGGCCAGTTTCATGGCCTCGCTGCGGCTGATCGAGAAACTGACCCCGCCGGCCAACGCCTCGGCCGCCCAGGCGATCAACTCGGCCCTGTCGATGGGTCTGACCCTGGGCGTCGCCACCCTGTGTTCGGGCCCGTTGTTCGACGCCTTCGGCCCCTATGGCTACCTCGCCATGGCCGGCGTGGCGGCTCTGGGCTTGGCCGGAGCCGTTGCCCTGAACCGCCGCACCGGGGGGCATCAGATATCGTAATCGACCTCGCGGCCTTCCAGCCATTCGACGATCCGCTCGGCGGCCTCCACCGGGCTCATCGCCGTGGTGTCGATGCGCAGTTCGGGAGCCTCGGGGGCCTCGTAGGGACTGTCGATGCCGGTGAAGTTTTTGAGCTGGCCGGCCCGGGCCTTGGCGTACAGGCCCTTGACGTCGCGCTCCTCGGCCACCGCCAGCGGCGTGTCGACGAAGACCTCGATGAACTCGTCGGTCTCGAGGATCTCGCGCGCCAGACGGCGCTCGGCGCGGAAGGGCGAGATGAAGGCGGTCAGCACGATCAGGCCGGCGTCGACCATCAGCTTGGCGACCTCGGCGACCCGGCGGATGTTCTCGACCCGGTCCTCCTCGGTGAAGCCGAGATTCTTGTTGAGACCGTGCCGGACATTGTCGCCGTCCAGCAGATAGGTGTGGCGACCCAGGGCGTGCAGGCGCTTTTCGACCAGGTTGGCGATGGTCGACTTACCGGCTCCGGACAGGCCCGTCAGCCAGACGACCTGACCCCGCTGGCCCTTGAGAGCTGCGCGGGATTGTTTCGTGACGTCCGTATGTTGCCAGTGGATATTGTCGGCCCGGCGCAGGGCGAAATTGATCATCCCGGCGCCGACCGTGCGGTTACTGATCCGGTCGATCAGGATGAAGCCGCCCAGCTCGCGATTGTCGGCATAGGGCTCGAACGGGATGGGCTGGTCCAGCGACAGGTTGACCAGTCCGATCTCGTTGAGCTCCAGCCGCTTGGCCGCCGTGCGCTCCAGCGTGTTGACGTTCACCCGGTGCTTGATCTCAGTGATGTTGGCCCCGACGGTGCGGGCCCCGATCTTCAGCAGATAGGTGCGGCCGGGCGGCAGGGGCTCATCGTCCATCCAGACGACCGTGGCCTCGAACTGGCCGGCGACGGGGGACGGCGCGTCGGCGGCGACGATCAGGTCGCCGCGCGAGATGTCGATCTCGTCCTTGAGCGTGAGGGTCACCGACTGGCCGGCGACGGCTTGTGGCAGATCGTCGGGCAGGGTGACGATGCGGTCGACCCGGCTTTCGCGGCCCGAGGGCAGGACGCGGATCCGGTCGCCCGGCTTGACCACGCCCGAGGCGATCAGGCCCGAGAAGCCGCGGAAGTCGAGATTGGGGCGGTTGACCCATTGCACCGGCATGCGGAACGGTTGGGCCTGCAGATGGTCCTCGACCTGAACGGTCTCCAGCCAGTCCATCAGGATCGGGCCGTCATACCAGGGCGAGGCGTCGCTCTTGCTGGCCATGTTGTCGCCGCCCAGGCCCGAGATAGGGATGGGCGTGAACACCGACAGGCCGATCTGGTCGGCGAAGGCGCGATAATCGGCGACGATGTCGTCGAACACCGCCTGGTCCCAGCCGACCAGATCCATCTTGTTCACAGCCAGCACCACGTGGCGGATGCCCAGCAGGGAGACGAGATAGGAATGGCGGCGGGTCTGGGTCAGCACGCCCTTGCGGGCGTCGATCAGGATTACGGCCGCGTCGGCGGTCGAGGCCCCGGTGACCATGTTGCGAGTATATTGCTCGTGGCCGGGGGTGTCGGCGACGATGAACTTGCGCTTGTCGGTCGAGAAGAACCGGTAGGCCACGTCGATGGTGATGCCCTGTTCGCGCTCGGCGGCCAGGCCGTCGACCAGCAAGGCAAAGTCGATCGCGCCGCCTTGCGTGCCGACCCGCTTGGAGTCGGCCTCGAGGGCCGCCATCTGGTCCTCGAAGATCATCTTGCTGTCGTACAGCAGCCGGCCGATCAGGGTGGACTTGCCGTCGTCCACCGAGCCGCAGGTGATGAAGCGCAGCAGCGACTTGTGCTGGTGGGCCACCAGATAGGCGTCGATGTCGTCGGCGATCAGGTCGGAGGGCTTGTAGATGGTATTCATCAGAAATAGCCCTCCTGCTTCTTTTTCTCCATCGAACCGGACTGGTCGTGGTCGATAGCCCGACCCTGGCGCTCGCTGGTGGTGGCCAGCAGCATTTCCTGGATGATCTGGGGCAGGGTGGAGGCGGTGCTCTCGACGGCCCCGGTCAACGGATAGCAGCCCAGGGTGCGGAAGCGGACGCTCTTCATCTGCGGAACTTCGCCCGGGTTCAGGCGGAAGCGATCGTCATCGACCATGATCAGATTGCCGTCGCGCTCGACCACCGGCCGCTCGGCCGCGAAGTACAGCGGCACAATCGGGATGTTTTCCAGGTGGATGTACTGCCAGACATCCAGCTCGGTCCAGTTGGAGATCGGGAAGGCGCGCAGGCTCTCGCCGGGGTGCTTGCGGGTGTTGTAGAGTTTCCACAGCTCGGGCCGCTGGTTCTTCGGATCCCAACGCTGCTCGGCCGAGCGGAATGAGATGATCCGCTCCTTGGCGCGACTCTTTTCCTCGTCGCGGCGCGCGCCGCCGAAGGCCGCGTCGAAGCCGTACTTGGCCAGGGCCTGCTTGAGCCCCTCGGTCTTCCACATATCGGTGTGCAACGCGCTGCCGTGGTCGAACGGGTTGATGCCCTTGGCCTCGGCCTCGGGATTTTTGTGGACCAGCAGGTCAAAGCCCAGGTCGGCGGCGACCTTGTCGCGCAGGTCGTACATCGCCCGGAACTTCCAGGTGGTGTCGACGTGCAGCAACGGGAAAGGCGGCTTCGACGGATAGAAGGCCTTGGCCGCCAGATGCAGCATCACGGCGCTGTCCTTGCCGATCGAATACAGCATCACCGGCCGCTCGCACTCGGACGCCACTTCCCGCAGGATGTGGATGCTCTCGGCCTCCAGGCGCTGGAGGTGGGTCAGGCGGGCCGGCGAAAGGTCGGTCATGAGCGGTTCCCGCGAAGCGCTGGGCGCGATCGAAGCAAGTGGGGTAGGGGCCAAAACAGGGGTCCGCAAACAGAAAAATCCCGGTCGCAACCTTGGTAGAGCGGGCGCCGGGCCATGTACTAGGCGACCTAGGCAGGGTGGGGCTCCGGGGCAAGCGCCGGAATTCTGGAGGCGCTGTCAGCTTGGGTGAACCCAAGCCAGCCTTTCGTGACCAAAAATTCACTCGGCCCGACGCTGGATCTATCGCATAACGGCGATATTCTAGTGCGGGTTGGGCCATGAGCTTCCTGGCAGAATTCCTTGCTGTGATGGTTGTCTGGCTGTCTTCGATTGCGTTGGCGCAGTTCGGCGTCGAGCTCGATCAAGGGCCCCGAACCAGGATGGCGCACCCTCCTACGGTCTCACGTTTGCCGCCGGAGCCGCTCTCGGCGCCGAAGGTTGATGCGCCTTCCGTCGAGCCATCGCCGGCGGTCTGAATGGGCGCAATCGTCGCCGCGACAACGTGAAGCCCTCGAAACTCAACCGAAGCCGCTTTGCGCGCGGGCTTTTCGCCGCTAGGTTCATTCTCTACGCGAATTAGGGGCAGGGTGCGCGTCTACTGTTTCTTGCCCTTCGCTGACCGCCTTGGGACCTTGGCTGTGTATGAAGCCTAAGAAGCGCCAACCGCTCGATTTCTCCGCCGTCCCTTTGGAGGCGCCCGTAGAGGAAGCTTTCGCCTCGCTCGAAGCCCCGAATGACGAGGCTTCCGAGGTCGTTGAGCCGACGGCTGCCATCGATCCGCCGATGGACGAGCCAGATCTCGATCTGGATATTGTCGCACCGGAGCCTTCTTCTCCGCGGGCTCGCGCCGCGTCGCGCCGGGGGCGGATCAGCGAGCCGACCCAACCCTCATTCGAATCACCTTCGTCTGCGGCCATGTCCCTGGCGACCAGTGTACCCCAGCCGCCGGCGCCTGTGGTCGAGCCTGAGCGTGACAGCGCTCCGGCCAAATCCGAGGCGCAAGACACGCCGCCCGACGTCCGTCGTCCAATCGAGCCTTTCAGCCTGCCGGACCGCGCCGAGCGGCGGCCGATGTCGGCGGTGCTGTTCTGGGCCTTCGCGGTCGCTGCGGCGGCCTTGTGGGCGCTGGCCCCCATCGCTTTCGCACTCGGCTATGCGCGTGACGTTCCCGCCTTGAAGGTGGAGGGTTTCGCGCTCGCCGTTTTTGCTGGCCTGGCGGTCGGACCGGCGCTGCTCACCCTGCTGGGCGCCTATCTGCTTCGGCAAGGCATGGGCGTCTCGGCTGAACTGCGTCGGACGCGGACCTTGACGGATCGACTGGTCACGCCGGCGATCCTGGCGGCGGCCGGTGCGTCGGGCGCGGTGGAAGTCGTTCGCGACCAGATCGAAAGCGCGACCCTGGCCGCTAACGAGGCGCGGGAACGTATCCTGGCGCTGCGTCAGGCTCTGGCCGAGGAAACCTTGCGACTGACGGACGCCGCCACGGATTCCGCGCGGATGGCCAATCAGCTGGCTCAGGGCCTCGGCCATGAACGTCAGGCCCTTGAGGCCTTGTCCCTGACCCTGGATACGCGCTCGACTGCCGTGGTGGACGCCATTGGCAGCCAGGCGCGTATGGTGGCCGAGGCGTCGGATCTTGCGGAAACCCAGCTTCGCGAAGCTGAGGCCGCCCTGGCGGCGCGCGCCGCCGACCTGGCCGCCGCCGCCGCCGAAGCATCTGACGCGGCCCGCGTGGGCGCAGAGGACATTTCACGCCAGATCGCCCGCCTCGAAACGGCTGGGCAGGGCCTGGGCGACCAGATGAGCGCGGTCGAGAAGAACCTTGCCCAGCAACGCGCGGCGCTGGTCGCCGCCAGCCAGTCGCTGCGGTCCGAGCAAGAAGACTTCGCGGCCGAAACCGAGACCCGCACCGCTCAATTGACCGAGTTTGTGTCCTACACCCGTGTCGGCGCCACCGAACTCAGCGACGTCGCCGCGATGGGCGCCGAGGTCCTGCGGGGCCTGATCGGCGCGGCATCCGAGCAGTTCAGGGATGTCGCCGACGCCGCCAAGGCCGAGCGCGAACGCCTGGCCGAGGAAACGGGCAAGGTGCTCACAGCGATTTCCGACGCCGCAGCTGGACAACGCGAGGGGCTCGAGATCGAGCTCAAACAGGCCATGGAGGCTCTGGCGGCTTCGGCCCTCAAGGCCAGCGAAGGCGTGGACTCGCGCATCGAGTCCGCGCGCAGTCGCGTGGATCAGCTCAACGAGATCGCCTTCGCAGCGGGCCAGAAGGCGGACACCGTCTTCGAGGCGCGCATGGAAGAGGCCCGCGATCTGATCGAGCAGTCGGCCCAGATGGTGGAACAGGCCGGCGCGCGCACCGCCCAGAAGCTAGCGGAAGCTGTAGTGACGGCTCGCGGTACGTTGGGCGAGCTGGAAGCAATGCTCGACGAGGTCGGCCAGCGCACCGCCGGGATGCCGGCTGAGGCCATGCAGAAGGCGCTCGAGGTTCGCGCGTCGATCGAGCAGGGCATAGAGGAACTGATGGCCGCCGCTCGTCGCACGGCCGAGGAGACGGCCGCTATCGATCAGGCCTTCCAAGATCGCGTCCGTCGCAATTATGACGCCCTGAGCGAAGCTGCGGCCGCCATGGGCGGTCCGGCTCCGACCGCGCCGCGAGCGCCGCAGCCGGCGAAGGCGCGGTCAAAAGCCGCGCCGCCAAGCTCGCCGCCTGAGATCGCGGATGAGGACCTGCTTGGTGATGAACCTGGGCAACGGCCGCGTCTGCGCCTGACTCCGACAGCGACCGATGATGAATTTCGTTCGGTCTTCGACACCGCCGGCGGTCGCGCTGCGCCGTCCGGCCAGGAGGCCCCCGAGGGGCAGGGTTGGTCCTGGCGGTCGCTGCTGTCGGGGATCGAGAACAGTTCTCCGGGTGAGGCTGGTCTGGGCGACAAGCTGGCCGGCGAGATCTCGGCCATGGGCATCGATCCGCAGGCCCTGCTGCCGCGAGGCCGAATCGACGAGATCGCCGCCGCCTTGCAGACCCGCGACGCCTCTGGCGCCCGCGAAGTCGTCAAGCGGCTGGCTCCGGCGGCCATTCGGCGTCTTGTGAGGCGCCTGTTCTCGGACGCCACGCTCAGAGGCAATACCGAGCGTTTCCTGAAACGTTATGCCGGCATGATCGAAGAAGCAGGCGGCCAGGATCGCGAAGGCTTCCTCGTGGCGGCCCTGCTGTCCTCGGACGCTGGCCGCGCTTATCTGTTGCTGGACGCCGCCACCGGCGATCTGGCCTGATCGCAGGCCGATGCTGAAGCGCGCCTTTGACGTCGCCGCTGCGGCGGGGGGGCTTCTGGTGCTGCTGGCGCCCCTGGCCCTGCTGTGGTTGCTGGTTCGAGTGACTTCGCCCGGCCCAGCGTTGCACTGGTCCAGGCGGGTGGGCCGGAATTCGCGGCTGTTTTCGATGCCGAAGTTCCGAACCATGCGGGTCGACACCCCGCAGGTCGCGACGCATCTGCTGGAAGATCCCGATCAATGGCTGACGCCGATCGGCGCGCCGTTGCGTCGCCTGAGCCTGGATGAGCTTCCGCAGCTGTGGAGCGTGCTCGTCGGCGACATGAGCCTAGTCGGGCCAAGACCCGCTCTGTTCAATCAGCACGACCTGATTTCAGCCCGGCAAGTGGCGGGCGTCGATGCGCTCCGCCCCGGGGTTACGGGGTGGGCCCAGATCAACGGGCGCGATGAATTGTCCATCCCGGACAAGGTGGCGTTTGACGTGGATTACCTGAAGCGCCGGTCTTTCGGGGTCGATCTGATGATCCTCGTCAGAACGGTCGCCCCGGTCCTGACGGGCCAGGGCGTGACCCGCTAGGCCAGGCTGGCATAGGCGCTTTCCAGCGCCGCTACGAACTTGGGATTGGCCGCGATCGCCGACGGGAACATCTCGTCCAGCGCCAGAAAAGACGCCACGTCAGATTTCGCATCGCCGCTGCAGCGCGCGGCGATCGCGGCGAGCTTCTGGGCCAGGGGGTCGACGATCGTTTCGCCGGTTGCGACCCGCAGGCGGATGAAGCGCATCCAGGCCGCCAGCGGCATGACCAGCCGGTCCGGTGAACGTCCGGACTCTAGCGCCTCGCTCAGCGTGCCCAGAATGCGGAAAGGCAGCTTCTGCGAGCCATCCCAGGCGATCTGCGCCAGAAGGTGACGGATCTCGGGATTGCGGAAGCGGTTGAGGATGGCCTCGGCATAGGCCGCCAGATCCAGGCCGCGGGGGGCGGTCAGGGTGGGGATGATGTCCTCGACCATCAGGTCGTGGGCCAGCTTGGCCAGCACCGGATCGCTGACGGCCTCGAACACGGTCTCGTGGCCGCGCAGGATGCCGGCATAGGCCAGGGTGGAATGGACGCCGTTGAGCAGACGCAGCTTGGCGCGTTCGAAGCCGCGAACGTCGTCTGTCAGGGTGACGCCGACACGGGCGAGGTCCGGGGCGTCGGCGCCCAGCACGTCTTCAATCACCCACTGGGTGAAGGCCTCGCGCTGGATGGGCCAGGCGTCATAGAGACCGGTCGCCGTGTGCACGCGGCTGCGCAGGGCGTCATCCGTGGCTGGCGTGATGCTGTCGACCATGGTGCGCGGGAAGCGGCCCTCGGCCTCGATCCAGGCGGCGAGTTCTGGGTCGACCTTGTTGGCGAACGCTGTCACAGCCGCTTTCAGCCGCCAGCCATTGTCGGCTAGATTGTCGCACGCGACGACGGCATAGGGCGGCAGGCCAACCGCAAAGCGCCGGCGCAGGCCTTCGACCAGATAGCCGATCGCACTGATCGGTTCGCGCGGATGGGCCAGGTCGTGGGTGATGTCCGGATGGGTCTCATCCAGCCCGCCGTCGCTGGACAGGCAGTAGCCTTTTTCGGTGACGGTCAGGGTCACCATGCGGGTCATGGGCGCGGCGAGGCGGGCGAAGACCGCAGGCGGATCCTCGGGCGCAACCAGCACCTCGACGATCGAACCGATGATCCGGAAAGTCGTTTCCGAGTCTAGCTGGGCCAGGGTGTAGAGGCCATCCTGGGGTGTCAGGGCATCACGGACGCCCGGGCTCTTCAGCGAAACGGCGCAGATACCCCAACGCGGATCCTGAGCCAGCAATTGGTCGAAATAATAGGCCTGATGCGCCCGGTGAAACGCGCCTGGGCCCAGATGAACGACGCCGATCGTGATCCGGTCACGATCATAGGCGGGCTGGATCACGCCGGGCAGAGCCGCAGGACAGCTGGTCGCGCAAAGACGCAGGGAAGAGGATGGGGTAGGAGCCGTCACAGGGTCACGCCTTGTTTCCAGATGGCGATTTCACGCTCGCCGTTGAGTTCAGCCTTGGTCGCCTTGCCAGACGCGGTCTCGATGACCAGGTCCATCAGGGCGTCAGCCGCGTCGTCCATGGCCTGGCCGGCCAGAACAACACCGGCGTCGAAGTCTATCCAGCCAGGCTTGCGCGTCGCCAGGCCGCTGTTGGAGGCGATCTTCAGGGTCGGGGCGGGGAAGCCCAGCGGGGTGCCGCGTCCGGTCGTGAACAGGATGACCGTCGCGCCCGCCGCTGTCAGCGCCGTGGACGACACCGCGTCATTGCCCGGCGCCTCGAGCAGGGTCAGTCCATGGGGGCCGACCCGCTCGCCATAGCGGATCACCTCGACCAGGGCCGAGCGTCCGCCCTTTTGCACTGCGCCAAGGGACTTCTCCTCGAGGGTCGTGATGCCGCCCGCGATATTGCCAGGAGAAGGGTTCTCATGGATCGGCTGATTGTTGTCGATGAAGTAGCGCTTGAAGTCGTCGATCACGCCGATGGCGCTGTCGAACACTTCCTGGTTGGCGGTGCGCGCCAGAAGCATCTGCTCGGCGCCGAAAATCTCGGGAATTTCCGTCAGGACGGGCGTGCCGCCGGCGTCCGAAACCTTGTCGGCGATGCGGCCGACCAGAGGATTGGCGGTGACGCCGGAAAAACCATCGGACCCGCCGCACTTCAGGCCGACGACCAGATCCGATACCGGGCAGGGCTCGCGACGATCCGTTTCGGCGACGGCGATCAGCGCCTCGATCGCGGCCAGGCCGTATTCCAGTTCGTCATCCACCATCTGCGTTGTGAACGCGCGCAGCCGCGCCGGATCCAGATCCGGCGCGCTTTCCAGCAGGGCCTTCAGTTGGTTGTTCTCGCAGCCCAGACCCAGGATCAGCACGCCGCCCGCATTGGGATGGGCGGCGAGGCCGGCGATGAGCTTGCGCGTGTGGGTCAGGTCATCCCCCAACTGCGAGCAACCGAAGGGGTGAGGGAAGGCGAAGACGCCGTCCGTGCGACCAGCGAAGCGGGCATTGGCCTTTTCAGCGACCCGGCGCGCGGTGTTGGCGACGCAGCCGACCGTGCACAGCACCCAGATTTCGTTGCGGGTGCCGACCCGGCCATTTTGCCGACGGTAGCCTTGGAAGACTCGGTCGCTCGTCTGCGCGACGGCTTGGGCAGCGGGCGGCGACCAGGCATAGCTTTCGACGCCGGACAGCTTGGTCTCGACATTGTGCACATGGACGTGGTCGCCCGTGGCGATATCAACGGTCGCGCGACCGATCGGCCAGCCGTATTTCAGGACGTCCTCACCGGCGAGAACGTTGGTGACGGCGATCTTGTGACCCTTGGGGATATCGGCACGGGCCAGAATGGTGCGGCCATGCAGGTCGAGCTGCTCACCGGCGATGATATCGCGCAGAGCGGTAGCGACATGATCCAAGGAGTGGACTCCGTGAATCGATTCGTCCCGGACACGATCAGTTTGGGTCATCTATGCCTTCATCTAGGGCCTCAGGCGCTGTGAAGCGTCGTCTAACGGCAGGGTAACCGGTGTCAGTTTTGTTGCAAACGACTGTTTCGGCCATTGGTGGCGAGGCCTGTGCGTGTAGAGTATGACAAAAGAAAGCGCTCAAAGCTGCATGGAAACGCCGTGAACTCTTCAAAGCCGCCTCTGCCGTCGCTTGCCGACACCGAAACCGGGAGCGGCCTGGAAGGGGGGCGCAAGCGCGCCACGATCAATGACATCGCCCGCTTGGCCGGGGTGTCCAAGAAGACCGTTTCGCGTGTGATCAACCAGTCGCCTTTCGTCCGCGATGAAACCCGCGAGCGGATTGAGGCGGTGATCGCCGAGTGGGGCTATGCGCCCGACCCCCAGGCCCGAGGCCTGGCCTTCCGCCGGTCGTTCCTGATCGGCATGATCTATGACAACCCCAATCCGCAGTATGTCGTGAACATGCAGCTGGGGTTGCTGGATGGCATGCGGGGCTCGGGTTTCGAACTGGTGGTGCACCCGTGTGATCGCGCGAGCCCGACCTTCCTGGCGGACGTCCGCGCCTTCGTCGAGCGGCAGAAGCTTTATGGCGTTGTGCTGCCGCCGTCGGTTTCGGAAGACGAGCGGGTCGCCAAGCTGCTCAATGAAATTGGATGTCTCTACATCCGCATCGCTTCGGTGCCGCTGGACAAGCCCGAGCACATGATTGTCGGTCATGACCGAATGGGCGGGGCTCAGGCCGCGAAGCATATCCTCGACCTTGGCCATCGGCGTATTGCGTTCATTTCCGGTCCTGACAGCTTTCGCTCGTCCCATGAGCGGCGAGGGGGCTTTGAGGATGCGCTGGCCGAGCTCGGCTTGGCCTTGGCGCCGAGCGACATCATCCAGGGCGCCTATACCTTCGAATCCGGCATGGCGTGCGGGGACGAGCTACTTGCCCGGACCCCGCGCCCGACGGCCATCTTCGCAGGCAATGATGAAATGGCGGCTGGGGTTTTGCAGTCGGCCCGCAAGGCTGGCCTCAATGTGCCCAAAGACCTGACGGTCGTGGGTTTTGATGACTTCCAGATCGCCCAGGCCGTCTGGCCGCCGCTGACCACTGTCCGCACCCCGACCCGAGAGATCGGGCGGATGGCGGCCGAGAAGTTGATCGATGCGGAGCGTGGCGAGCGGCGGGAAGAACGCGATCCTTCCCTGACCGAGCCAACTCTGGTCGTTCGGGAGTCGTCGGGTCCTGTGCCTTCGGTATAGACTGACCTGAAAGGGGCTGGCTTGCATCCAGTCATGACACCGGTTACCAAGCGCGCGTTAGAAGCGGCCAAGCGTGAAGCCGCCGGCTGAAGAGGAAGCAGGAGGAATCTATGGTCAGGCCCCTGATTTTTCACGAAGATCGTCTGTTTCCCGCCGACGAGCGCACGCGTTCGATCGCGCGAGAACTGTATGGGGCGGTCAAGGCGCTGCCGATCATCAGCCCGCACGGCCACACCGATCCCAGCTGGTTCGCCGCCAACGCCCCTTTCCAGGACGCCACCGACCTGTTGCTGGCGCCCGACCATTATCTGTTCCGCATGCTCTACAGCCAGGGGATCTCGCTGGACGCCCTGAAGGTGCGCTCCAAGTCGGGTGTTCCGGCAACCGATCCGCGCGAGGCCTGGCGCCTTTTGGCCCAGAACTTCCACCTGTTCCGGGGCACGCCCTCGTGGATCTGGCTCAACCACGTGTTCAGCCAGGTGTTCGGCATGGAGGTGTTCTTCGCCGCCGAGACCTCGGATCTGTATTTCGACACCATCAACGTGGCCCTCGCCACCGACGCCTTCCGGCCGCGGGCCCTGTTCGACCGCTTCAACATCGAGACGCTGGCCACCACCGAAGGTCCGCACGAGAGCCTCAAGCACCACCACGCCATCCGTGAGAGCGGCTGGGGCGGTCATGTGATCACGGCCTATCGTCCTGACGCCGTCATCGACTTTGAGGACGAGCGCTCGCCGCGCGCCTTCGAGCGCTTCGCCGAGGTCTCTGGTCAGGACGTCTATAGCTGGCAGGGCTATCTGGAAGGCCACCGCATCCGTCGCGGCGCCTTCATCGACGCCGGTGCGACCTCGTCGGATCACGGCCACCCGACCGCCGCCACCGCCGACCTGACCGACGCCGAGTCCGAGGCTCTGTTCCTGAGCCTGGTGAAGGGCGAGGTGACGCCGCACAAGGCCGAGCTGTTCCGCGCCCAGATGCTGACGGAAATGGCCAGGATG
This sequence comes from Caulobacter sp. FV2ps19, assembly GCF_058681035.1. NCBI lineage: Bacteria > Pseudomonadati > Pseudomonadota > Alphaproteobacteria > Caulobacterales > Caulobacteraceae > Caulobacter > Caulobacter sp. FV2ps19. The sequence continues at coordinate 2,598,648 of NZ_CM178729.1, forward strand.
AGCCTGGACGACGGGCTGGTCATGCAGATCCACCCCGGCTCGCATCGGAACCACAATGTCGGCCTGCTGAACTCGCATGGCCGCGACAAGGGCGCCGACATCCCGATCCGCACCGAGTACGTCTCGGCGCTGAAGCCGCTGCTCAGCAAATTTGGCAATGATCCGCGCCTGTCGATCATCCTGTTCACGCTGGACGAGAGCAATTACAGCCGCGAGCTGGCGCCGCTGGCCGGCCACTATCCCGTGCTGAAGCTGGGTCCGTCCTGGTGGTTCCACGACAGCCCCGAAGGGATGATGCGGTTCCGAGAACAGGTCACCGAGACGGCGGGATTCTACAACACCGTCGGCTTCAACGACGACACCCGCGCCTTCCTGTCGATCCCGGCCCGCCACGATGTGGCCCGTCGCGTCGACTCGAGCTTCCTGGCCCGCATGGTCGCCGAGCACCGCATGGACCTCGTCGAGGCCCAGGAGCTGATCGTCGACCTGACCTACACCCTGCCCAAGCGGGCGTACAAACTCGATCAACCCCGGTCGACGCCTTCGTCGGCCCAAGCCGCCCAATAAGAACTCCGGAGCACCACAATGTTCAGCAAGACCTATCACGCCACCCATCCGGACATGATGTTCTCGGTCAGCAATGACGATCTGCGCGATCGTTACCTGATGGACGGCCTGTTCGCCGAGGACGGCATAGTCCTGCACTACAATCACGCCGAGCGCTTCGTGATCGGCGGCGCCGCCCCCATCTCGAAGGGTGTGAAGCTGCCCGACCAGACCGAGCCCGCCTCGGCCGCCGGTCACCCGTTCCTGGAGCGTCGCGAACTGGGCGCGATCAATGTGGGCGGCGGCAAGGGCAAGGTCACGGTCGACGGCGTCGTCTACGACATCGAGCCGCGTGACGGCATCTACGTCACCATGGGCGCCAAGGACGTGGTGTTCGAAAGCCTCGACGCCGCCAATCCGGCGCGCTTCTACCTGACCAGCCTGCCGGCCCACGCCGCCTTCGAGACCAAGAAGCTTGAATTCGCCAACGCCGTTCCGCTGGAGCGCGGCGCGCTGGAAACCTCCAACGAGCGCACCATCTACCAGTACATCGTGCCGACCACCTGCAAGTCGGCCCAGCTGCTGCTGGGCATGACCGTCCTGAAGCCGGGCAGCGTCTGGAACACCATGCCGCCCCACCTGCATGACCGTCGTTCGGAAGCCTATTTCTACTTCGGCCTGGGCGAGAACGACCGGGTCTTCCACTATATGGGTGAGCCGGACGAGATGCGTCACATCGTGATCGCCAACGAAGAAGCCGTGATGAGCCCGCCGTGGTCGATCCACATGGGCTCGGGCACCTCGAACTACACGTTCATCTGGGCGATGGGCGGCGAGAACCTCGACTATACCGACATGAACGTGCTGGACATCTGCCAGCTGAAATAAGGCTTTCGAGCCAGCGTCGCTCCGGCTGTCATCCCGGCCTGAGCGAAGCGTAGAGCCGGGACCGCCGCGAGCGTCAGCGCTTGCCGTGGTCCCGGATCGGCCTTTCAGGTCGTTCGGGATGACAGGATTTTTGAGCAGGAGCACACCATGGCCAATCCGTTCAGCCTCGAAGGCAAGGTCGCCCTCGTCACCGGCGCCAATACCGGCCTGGGTCAGGCCGTCGCTGTCGCTCTGGCCGAAGCCGGCGCCGACATCGCCGCCGCCGGCCGCAGCGAGCCTGCCGAGACCAAGGCCGCCGTCGAGGCGACGGGTCGCAAGTTCCTGTCGATCAAGGCCGACTTCGGCTCGATCGAGCCGGTGCAACGCGTGATCGATGAGACGCTCGCCGCCTTTGGCAAGGTCGACATCCTGGTCAACAACGCGGGCATCATCCGCCGCGCGGACTCCCTGGATTTCAGCGAAGCCGACTGGGATGCGGTGATGGACACCAACCTGAAGGTCGTCTTCTTCCTGACCCAGGCCTTCGCCCGCCAGGTGTTGAAGCAGGGGCCGGTCAATGGCGTCGCGGGCAAGGTGATCAACATCGCTTCCCTGCTGTCCTTCCAGGGCGGCATCCGCGTGCCGTCCTACACCGCCAGCAAGAGCGGCCTGGCCGGCCTGACCAAGATCCTCGCCAACGAGTGGGCCACCAAGGGCATCAACGTCAACGCCATCGCGCCGGGCTATTTCGACACCAACAACACCGAGGCCCTGCGCAACGACGCCGATCGAAACGCCTCGATCCTGGCCCGGATCCCGGCCGCCCGTTGGGGCAAGCCCAGCGATCTGGGCGGCGCCGCCGTGTTCCTCGCTTCGCCGGCGGCGGACTATGTCCAGGGGATAACTCTGCCCGTTGATGGCGGGTGGCTGGCTCGCTAGCGGGTCAAAATCGTCCATAATGACGATGGTAGCGCAACCATCATGCCGTCCGGGTTTTCGCTGACCACAAAGCGCGCTAAGGGCGCCGTTACGGCAGTCCGGACGGGTCTGGCGTCCCGGTTCATCCATCTGTAGAGGCGCCCCTGGCGTCAGCGGAGCTCGCTTATGCGTAACCCGGCCTTGTCGCTTGGCGGCGATCGTCCCACCAGCCGCCACGTTCGCCAGAACGCCGCCTTGCTGAGCGACCTGCTGTCCGAGGCCATCGCTTATCTGGAAGGCGACGAGGCGGCGGGCCTGGTGGCCAGGGCGCGCAAGAACGCTTCCCGCGAGAGTGACAACGGCGACGCGCAGGGGCTGGACCATCTGTTCGCGGATCTGTCCAACGACCAGGCCATGTTCCTGGCCCGTGCCTTTGCCAGCCATTCCCTGCTGGCCAATATCGGCGAGGACGTAGCCGGCCGCCGCCGACACGCCGAAGCCGACGCCCAGCCGGGCGACGAGCGTCCGCGCACCCTGGTCGACGCGGTCAAGATCCTGAAGGCCGGCGGTAAGACCGACGCGGACATCGCCAGGATCCTGGGATCCATGAACGTGGTGCCGGTTCTCACCGCCCACCCGACCGAAGTGCGCCGCCGCAGCATGGTCGACCGCGAAACCGAGATCACCCGGCTGATGGCCCTGCGCCGGCACCATTTGCCGGCCGATCTCGAGAGCGACATCCGCGAACGCCTGTTCCGCGAGATCGCCCTGGTCTGGCGCACCCGGCTCTATCGTCCCGAGCGGATCACCGTGAAGGATGAGATCCGCAACGCCCTGTCGATCGTTCGCACCTCGATCCTGCCGGCGATCATCGACCTCTATGGCGACTGGAGCGCCCAGATCGCCCACAATGGCGAAGTGGCGCCCTTGCTGAAGATGGGGTCCTGGCTGGGCGGCGACCGCGACGGCCATCCCGGCGTCAATGGCGAGACCCTGAAACTGGCCCTTAGCTCGCAATCGCGGGTGATCCTCGACTGGTACGCCGCCGAGGTCCGCAAGCTGTGGTCCAACCTGGCGATCTCCACCGCCTATACGCCGGTCTCCGATGAGCTGATGGCCCTGGCCGCCCAGGCCGAGGACCCCTCGATTCATCGCATCGACGAGCCCTATCGCCTGGTCCTCGAGCTGGTCTTCGACCGTCTCAACGCCGTGTCTCAGAAGTTGACCGGGCAGCCCGTCGCCTACGCCAATGGCGAGACCGATGTCGAGCCCTACGCCCATCCCGACGCCTTTGTCGCGGACCTTGCGGTCGTCATCGACTCGCTGGAGCGCAACGGCGGCGCGCGGCTGGTCGGCACGGCTCTGCGCACCCTGGTCGAGGTGGCCCGGGCCTGCGGCTTCCATCTGATGTCGCTTGACCTGCGCCAGAACGCCGATGTGCACGAGCGCACCCTGCACGAGCTGTTCCAGCGCGCCGGGGCCGATGTCGGCTATCTGAAGCTGGACGAAGAGGCGCGCTGCAAGGTCCTGATCGAGGAGCTGTCGCACCAACGCCCTCTGGTCTCGCCGTTCACCGCCTATGGCGAAGAGACGACCCGCGAGCTGGCGACCCTGGAGGCCGCCGCCCAGGCGGTGCGCGACTATGGCCACGGTTGCCTGGGCGCCTATGTGATCTCCAAGTCGGCGACCCTGTCGGACATCCTCGAGCCGCTGGTTCTGCTCAAGCAGGTCGGCCTGGTCTGGGGTGGGGCGGGGCCGCGGTCTTCGGTCAAGATCAGCCCGTTGTTCGAGACCATCGAGGATCTGGAGCAGGGCCCCCGCGTGCTGCGCCAATGGCTGGAACTGCCGCTCTCGCGGACGATCCTGGGCGATCGTCCGGTGCAGGAGATCATGCTCGGCTATTCCGACAGCAACAAGGACGGCGGCTATGTCGCCTCGCGGCGGGGCGTGGCCCGGGCCGCCTCGGCCCTGGCCTTCGAGGCCGAGCGGATGGGCGTGGGCCTGCAGCTGTTCCACGGCCGCGGCGGCTCGGTGGGACGGGGCGGGGGCCCGGCCTCCGAGGCCGTGCTGGCCCAGCCGGCCGGTACCGTCCAGGGCCGGATCCGCATGACCGAGCAGGGCGAGATGATCGCCCGGCGGTTCGGCGATCTGCCCACGGCGCGTCGCAATCTCGACAGCCTGGCCGCCGCCGTGCTCATCGCCAGCGACCGTCCGGTCAGCCGGCCTGATCCCAAGGTCGAGGCCGCCATGACCGCCCTGGCCGACGCCTCGTTCCAGGGGTTTCGGGCCCTGGTCTATGACGATCCGGCCTTTGAGGACTTCTTCTGGTCGGCCACGCCGATCGGCGAGATCGTCGGGCTCAATATCGGCAGCCGCCCGGCTTCGCGCACCGCCAGCCGCAAGATCGAGGACCTGCGGGCCATCCCCTGGGTGTTTTCCTGGTCGCAGTCGCGCTTCATGCTGCCGGGCTGGTTCGGCTTTGCGGCGGGCGTTGAGCGCGCGGGTCTGTCGGTCGGTCAGCTTCAGGACCTGGCCGGCGACTTTGATTTCTTCGCCTCCCTGCTGTCGAACATGGAGCTGGCCCTGGCCCAGAGCCATATGGGCATCGCGGGCCGCTATGTGGCCCTGTCGCCAGATCCGGCCAACGCCAACCGCATCTTCGAGACCATCAAGGCCGAGCATGAAGCCGCCCAGCGCCTGGCCCTGGCGATCCGCGGCGGGACCAGTCTGCTCGACAACCAGCCCGAGTTGGCCGAGTCCGTCGCCCTGGCCGGCCGCTCCGTCGATCCGCTGAACCATCTGCAACTGGAGCTGCTGTCGCGGCGCAGGGCAGGGGATGACGATGAGTCCGTTCGCCTGGCGATCCAGCTGACCGTGGCGGGGATCGCGGCGGGCCTTCGGAATACCGGCTGATACCTTCGCTCATCCCGCTCTCCCCGGCGAAGGCCGGGGAGAGCGGTGTTCATCAATCGGTGAATTTTCTTTCAATTCCAGAGGCTTAGGTCGACAAAAACCAATGGTCAGGCCGCTTGCCTAAACCCTCGGTTTCTGATTATCTGCGCAATGACACCGGTGGCGCCGCAAGCGTGCCTTGCATTGACACCGGTATCATCACGTTTCGGATCGACCTGGTCGGACCGTCTCGTTGCGGCTCTTTGAGCTCGCTCCTGCGCAAACTTCGGGGCGTCGGGTCTGACTCGGCGCCCTCACTTTTGCGAGGGCGAGCAACAGGGAGGGGATTGGGGAAGGAAACGAGGCCGCGCCAAGCGCGCCTTTGTTTGACGCAGCGGCAGCCACCCAGTGGCGTCCGCGCGCAACGCGGTCTAAACGATCGCCCTGAGCCAATACCGGCGAAATCTTCCACGCGACGGTCCCGCATTAAGGGGCTGGCGCAAGAACGATCCTTTGGGAGGACTATGTGATGGTGAAAGATCGTATGGCGGTTCTGACCGCTATGATGGACCAGGGCGTGATCCCGGTCTTTTATCACCCCGACGCCGAGGTCTGTAAGAAGGTGATCCAGGCCTGCGCCGACGGCGGCGCGCCCTGCATCGAATTCACCAATCGCGGCGATTTCGCCAGCCACGTCTTTTACGAAGTGACCAAGCACTTCGCCGAGGCCGATCCGCGCGTGATCATGGGCGTGGGCTCGATCGTCGACGCCCCCACCGCCGGCATCTATATCGCCAACGGCGCCAAGTTCGTGGTCGGCCCGATCCTCAACGCCGACGTCGCCAAGGTCTGCAACCGCCGCAAGATCCCGTATTCGCCCGGCTGCGGCTCGGCCTCGGAAATCTCCTATGCCGAAGAACTGGGCTGCGAGATCGTCAAGGTGTTCCCCGGCTCGTCGGTCGGCGGCCCCGACTTCGTCAAGGCGGTGCTGGGCCCGATGCCCTGGACGCGCATCATGCCGACCGGGGGCGTCGATCCCGACGAAGCCTCGGTCAAGAAGTGGTTCGGCGCGGGCATCGTCGCCGCCGGCATGGGCTCCAAGCTCATCACCCAGGAACTGCTCGACGCCGGCGACTATGCCGGCATCACCAAGAAGGTCCGTGAGACCGTCGATCTGATCAAGAAGGTTCGTGGGAAGGCCTAAATGACCGACAATATCCTCAAGATCCGCCCCGCTTCGGAAACGATGTGGGACTGCGCCTCGTTCGGCGAAGTCATGCTGCGCTTCGACCCCGGCTTTGGCCGGGTGCGCAACGCCCGCCAGTTCAACGTCTGGGAAGGCGGCGGCGAATATAATGTCGCCCGCGCGTTCAAGAAGTGCTGGGGCAAGCGCTCGACGGCCGTCACGGCCCTGCCCGTCAACGACCTGGGCTGGCTGGTCGAGGACTTGATGATGCAGGGCGGGGTCGACACTTCGCACCTGATCTGGCGCGAGTTCGACGGCCTGGGCCGCAACACCCGCGTGGGCCTGAACTTCACCGAAAAGGGCTTCGGCGTTCGCCCCGCTTTGGGCTGCAGCGACCGGGGCCACTCGGCCGCCTCGCAGATCCGCCCCGGCGAAGTGAACTGGGAGAAGCTGTTCGGCGAAGAAGGCGTGCGCTGGTTCCACACCGGCGGCATCTTCGCGGCCCTGTCGTCCAACACCGCCGAAGCCGTGATCGAAGCGGTCGAATGCGCCCGCAAGTACGGCACCATCATCTCCTATGACCTGAACTATCGCGCTTCCCTGTGGAAGTCGCAGGGCGGCAAGCCGGGGGCCCAGAAGGTCAACCGTCACATCGCCCAATATGTCGACGTGATGATCGGCAATGAAGAAGACTTCACCGCCTGCCTGGGCTTTGAAGTCGAAGGCCTGGACGAGCACATCAGCGCGATCGATCCGGCCAACTTCAAGAAGATGATCCAGACGGCGGTCAAGGAGTTCCCCAACTTCAAGGTCGCCGCCACCACCCTGCGGAACGCCAAGACCGCCTCGGTCAATGACTGGTCGGCGATCCTCTATGCCGGCGGCGAGTTCTACGCCTCGATGATGCGCGAGAACCTCGAGATCTATGACCGGGTCGGCGGCGGCGACGGCTTCGCCTCGGGCCTGATCTACGGCTTCATGGAAGGCAAGGGCCCCCAGGCCGCCGTCGAATACGGCGCGGCCCACGGCGCCCTGGCCATGACCACCCCGGGCGACACCTCGATGGTGCGCAAGGAAGAGGTCGAGGCCGTGATGAAGGGCAAGGGCGCGCGGGTCATCCGCTAGTCGTTGAAAACGGTTATCCCAACCCGGCCCTGAGCCGGGGGGGCGGCGCGCTGAGCCGGGATCTGGGTAAGCGTCGGCGCTTGCTGCGGTTCCGGGTCTTCGTCCGCGATGACAGCGTCTGGAGCGCCCCTGGTCGTCAGACCGGGCGCGCTTTGGCGCGTGGCCGCCTCGGCGAGTCGTTTCTTCTCGAGCGCATAGCCCAGACGCTGCACCCGCGCCCTGAATGCTTTGGACGCCCAATGGTCCTCGGGACGCCGCCGATAGGGGTTCATCAGCAGGCGCGTCTTGCTGCGGGGCATGGGGGGTCCTTTCGATACTGGAGGGGGCTTGGCGATAGGCGCGACGTCGCCGCCCCGACGGATCGCCGCTGGGGAGCAGGGGAGGGATGCGGAGCGTCCGGGCCGCGCCCGGAAAGGAAGACAAAATACCGTTTCGACGCAGACCAGACGCTCCGCGCGATCGTTATCCGACGGCGTCCGGCCTCTGGGCGCTGTTGACGCCAGGCCGTCTAGGCCGCCGACGGCGGACCAGGCCAGCAAGCCTGGTCCTTGACCACGGGCGTTTCCGCCCGCTGCCGCCCTCGCCAACCCCTTACATTCCACGTCGTTTCTGTGCTGCAAGGCCGACCGCCGCCAGAGGAATGCAGAGTTGCGCCTCATCCCCCGAAGGCGACGCGACGCATCGACGAGCGCGTTCCGCTCGATCGCCCTCCAAGACCGCGAAGGTCGCTGGCCACGCGCCCTCCCCATCGCCTTGAAGTGAGATCAGTATAGGGCCGTGCGGAGAGGGGAGGATAAGTGGGGCGGCGGGCGAGGGATTTCAGGGGGTTAGGCGCGGGAAGGGGGAGGATATGCCCAACGCTCGCGCTTTCGGAAAATGCCGCGCTTGAGGCAGGACGAGGGCGCGCCATGTGAGCGTCGGCTTTCTGGAGGGAAGCGATAGGCCGCTCACGAGCCTTTGCGGACGTGAAAACCCCTCTTCCAAAGGGAGAGGGAGGGGCCCGCCGCGAAGCGGTGGGAGGGTGAGGGGTTACGAGGCTGGACGTCGTGCCGGCACGCCGTCTGACACTGTAACCCCTCACCCCAGCCCTCTCCCTATGGGAGAGGGGGCATGTTTGCTCCCACCCTGGCCGGAAATTCAAATCGTCCGCTTCCGGGCGCCCAGGCTTCAGCTCATCCGCCTCACCCGGCTTCGCATCCGCCGTCGCCTCGCAGAGAGCCTTGATGATCGGAATGATCACCCAACAGACAGGGCCCCCGGTCGCGAGACCGGGGGCTTTCTCGTGGGAGGCTAGCGCCGCTTTATGCCGCGGGCGCCTTCGCCGCTTCCGCCGCGCGCAGCAGGCGCAGGACATTGCCGCTCCAGATCTTCTCGAGGTCGGCCTTGGTGAAGCCCTCGTCCAGCAGGGCTTGGGAGATCTTCCAGTAGTCGGAGGCGTCGTTGAGGCCGGTGACGCCGCCGCCGCCGTCGAAGTCGATGCCGATGCCGACGTGGTCGACGCCGGCCACCTTCAGGGCGTGGTTGAGGTGGTTCATGAAGTCCTGGAACGTCGCCTTGGTCACCGGCCACTGGGCGTCGATGGCGTTGCGTTCGGCCATGAAGGCGGCGCGTTGCGCTTCGCTCATCGCGTTGCGGGCGCCCACCTTGGCCATCAGGGCGCCCATGGCGGCTTCGCGCTCGGGGTTCTTGGGGGTGTCGATCAGATAGCTGGAATAGGCGTCGACCTGGATCACCCCGCCGCTGTCGGCCAGGGCCTTGATCCGGGCGTCGTCGACATTGCGGGGATGGTCGAACACCGCCTTGCAGCCGGAATGGGTCAGGATGACTGGGGTCTTGGACAGGGCGATCAGCTGGTCCAGCACGTCGTCGGACGAGTGCGAGCCGTCCAGAACCACGCCCAGCCGGTTGGCCTCGGCGACGAACTGCTGGCCCAGCGGGCTTAGCCCATGCCACTCGGGCTTGTCGGTCGAGCTGTCGGCCATGTCGTTGTTCTTGAAGTGGGCCAGACCGCTGATCCGCACGCCCAGGGCGTAGAAGCTGGACAGCAGCGTCACGTCGCCGTCGATCGGATAGCTGTTCTCGATGCTCATGAAGACGACGCGCTTGCCCTGGGCGGCGATCGCGGCGGCGTCGTCGGCCTTCAGGGCCAGGCCGAACTTGTCACCATGCTTGGCGACCATCTCGCGGATCTCGACGCCTCGGATGAGCGCCCTGTCCCGGGCGGCGCGGGTGGCTTCGGGCGTACGCGGCCCCTGAGGGGTGAAGATCGCGAAGAAGCCGCCGTCCAGCCCGCCCTCGACCATGCGTGGGTAGTCGATCTGCGAGCCGTCCTTGGCGGCGTCGTGGCGATCCATGATGTCCCAGCCAGGCCGGCCGAAATTGGCCGGGGTGTCCAGGTGGGTGTCCAGGGTCAGCAGGCTCTCGTGGATCTTGCGCGCCGAGGCCGCGGTTTCGGCGGCGTGGCCGGCGGAGGCAAAGGCGAGGGCGGCGACCGAGGCGGCCAGCAGCAGGGTTTTGGTCATGCGGATACTCGAACGCTGTCCGGCCAGCCTCTCTTGAAGGCTGGCCGGAACGTGGACCTAGAAGTCGGCGGAAAGCGTGAACTGGATCGTGCGGTGCGACCCGGGCCGGAAGGTGGCCAGGGTGTTCACCGTGGTCCCGATCGTGCCCAGATAGTCGGTGTCGAAGATGTTATCCAGATTGACCCGCGCCTTGACCTGTTCGAACGGGCCAAAGCCGAAGCCATCGCCCATATCGACATAGGCGTTCCAGATCATGTAGCCGCCCGCCTTCTCGCTGTTGATGAAGTTGGTGAAGCGATCGTCGATCAGACGGCCCGAGAGGTTGAACACCAGACCATCGGTCGGCTCGACGGTGACACCGCCCTGGAAGATCCATTCGGGGAAGTCCGGCAGCTTCTTGCCCTTGATCGCCAGGGTGACAGGGGTGGCGGTGGCGCTGGAGCGATAGTTCAGGATGTCGTCCTGAAACTCGGCCTTGTTGTAGGACAGGTTGGTGTTGAAATAGATCTTGCCGCCCAGCGCTTCGGGCTTCCACTGGCCGCTGAACTCCGCGCCCGAGGCTTCGACGGCCCCGACGTTCTGGTAGAAGCTTTCCACCGTCGTGCTGCCCGGCACGACCGTGTTGAACTGCTGCAGACGGTTCTTGAACTGCGTCTTGTAGACCACGAACGAGGCGTTGAACGTCGGGCGGTTGGTGCGATAGCCCAGTTCAAAGTTCTTGGAGGTCTCGGCGTCGGGCGGCGATACCGTCGGGCTGGCGGCCGACAGAACGTCGTCTGCGCCGCGGGGCAGGGCCATGTTCTCGGAGTAGGACGAGAAGATCTGGTCGCGCGCGCCGACCGAATAGACCAGGCCCACCTGCGGCAGGAAGTTGTCGGACCAGTTGGCCTTGATCGTCGGCTGACGGCTGTTGATATAGTCGGCCGGGTTGCGATAGCCGCTGATCTTGTAGTCGACGTCGAGGGTCTTGAAGCCCAGTTCCAGCTTCAGGTCATCGTCCAGCAGCGACAGGGTGTCCTTCAGGAAGAACTGCGTGGTCTGCCGGGTCGAGGTGTAGTTGCGCTGCAGGTGGACGGGCTGGTTCAGCAGCGGGGCGCCGTCCGGATCGCCGTTCTCGACATTATAGCGGGCCTGGGTGCGGTGATAGTCGTCGTCCTCCAGCCAGACCCCGGCCGAGACGGTGTTTATGCCGACGAACCATTCGCCCTTGGCCGTGACGCCCTTGCGGGTGCCGTCGATGCCCGACAGGCCGTACTGGAGGCCCTTGGGCGCGGTCAGGCCCGCTACGATCAGGCGCTCGGCGTTATAGCTGGCCAGCGAGGTGGAATAGGATTCAGGCGAGACGCCGTAGCCGCTCTTGTCCTCATAATAGGCCGTGCTGGTCAGGTTGATGTTCTCGCCGATCGCGGTCTTGAACGTCAGGCCATAGAGGTGGTCCTGCCGCTTGTTGACGGCGAACTTGTAGTACTGGTTGTAACTGGCGTTCGAGTACGCAACTCCGGCCGTGGTCATCGGCAGCGAGGTCGCCGAGGCCGCCGAGCCCACCGCGCCCGACGCCGGCACATAGCTGAGATAGGCAAAATCACGGCCCGAGCGGCCGAAAATGTCTCCCGCCGAACCGTTGTACTGCGCCTTGGTGATGGAGGGGGAGTCGTAGTCGTAATAGTCGTTATGCACGGTCTGGAACGTCAGGCTGGTGGTCGCGCCCATGTCCCAGCGCAACTTGCCCTCATAGTGCTTGCGGTCGATCGTGCCCGGGCCGCGCCACAGGTCGCCCTTGATCCACGAGCCGCTGACATAGCCTGACAAGGGGCCGACCTTGCCGCTCTCCAGCCGCAGGAAGGTGCGCTTGAGCGCGTCGCTGCCGCGCGTGTAGCTGGCCGAACCGCCTGCGATCTCGCTGGGGGTCTGGGTGAAGTAGTCGACGATGGGGCCCAGCGAGGCGTAGCTGGGCAGGGCCACGTCGCCCGCGCCGGCCGAGGCGGTGACCCGCAGCAGGTTCTCGTTGTCGACATAGCGATAGATCGGGCTGCCGCCGAACTGGTCACTGCGCCCCATGGGGATGTCGTCGAGCAGGAAGCCGATCTGCTGGAAGTTGAAGGCCCGCACCGAGACAGAGTTTCCGAACTCGTACATGCCCAGGGCGTCATTGGCCTGGACGTTGAAGCCCGGCAGCGACTCCAGCATCTTCAGGCCCGTGACGCCGGCCGGGGCCGACAGCAGGGCCTCGCGCGTAATGGAAACCGTTGCGGTCGTCTGGTCGGTGCCGATGGCGACGCTGGCTTCCGACACACGTTTGCCTGTGACGACCAGCAGTTCGACCTCGGTCGAGGGCGCGGCCTCCTGGGCGAGGACGGGCGCTGCGCCTCCAAGAATTGTCGCGGCGAGCAGGAAGGCCCGGAAATGGCGCGAGGCCGGCGCAGTGTAGCTATTCGTCATGACTATCCCCAATCATTTGATTGAGGACAATTCAAACATCTCGCCCAATCCGTAAATTATGGAAACAACTTGGCGATAACAAAACTGGTTTCAGGCGAAAATAAAAGCACTCATGCGTGATTTGTGAACATTGAATGTTGCAAGTAATATATCAGTAAATGGCTTGTTCGCGAAAACCGCATGGGTAATCGCGTCATGTCTTCCAAGTATTGAAAAGTAGGGGCGGCGTTGTGGTGATTTCAGGTCATGGGTAGCCAAAAAGGTGTAGCGACAGGCTATCGCAGCCCGCCTTCCGCACCCCCGCTGTCCTTGGCTCCTGAGAGATTCAGCGGCACCTGTCTGATCGACGAGAGGCCGCCTTGCTCCTTCGGCGAGGGCCACGCAGACGCGCCCTGCTTTCCAGCGTTTCGAAGCCGTCGCGGTCCTTTTGCTTGAGCGTTTCCGGGGTGGTTTCGCCTTCAGCGCCGGGCCAGGCCCGGTCTCTCCCGCGAGAGCCCTGACAGTCAGTTCCGCTACAGCCCTTGCGTCAATTCGGGCAACGGCAGTGGTGTGTCTGACGAAGTCTGGCGCCCTGTTTGAGCGCAACCTGCGCTGATTTTCGCAGCGTCAGGCGCTGTGCGTTTGCTCTATCGCGCATCACGCTTTCAGAATCGGGTCGCGGTTCCTGTGCGGGCGCGCGCCGGGCGAGGGGACTACGGTGCTAGATATCCAGCGCAGCGGCGTCCTGGCCGGGCTCCGCTTCAGAGGTCGCCTCGCCGAGCGCCGCGATCTGCGTCCAGGGGCGGCTGGTGATGCGGGTCGAGAGCGCCTTTTCGACGATGTTGTTGCCAAACCGCGAGGCGCCCAGGCCGTCGGGATAGGTGACATAGAGCTGGCGGCTCTCGACGCGCAGCTGCTGGCCTTCGCTCAGCTTGGTGCGCAGGGCGCCGATGACCTTCTTGTCGGGCGCGTCCTTGAGAAACAGGATCATCAGCAGGCCGGGGTCGCTTTGCGCGAAGTCCGTGTACGGATTGGCGGCGATCATCGCCGCCCAGGCCTGGGCGGTGCGGACATAGATGTCGGTGCGCAGACCCAGACGGGCGTGGATCTCGGTCTCCAGGAAGTTCTGCAGGTCGGCGCCGGTGCGCTCGGGGCTGTCGAACACCAGGTTGTTGGCGCCGCCGACCGCGCGGGCGTTGGTCAGGCCCAGTTCGCCGAGCAGGGCGGTGAAGGTCTCGGCCGCGATCGGCTGCTGGCCGCCGACGCTGATACCGCGCAGCAGGGCGATGTGGGTGGTCATGGAGTCAGGTCTCGCGGGGAATGAAGCCGCCTTAGAGCACAAATCCGCCGAGTCTTCAGGCCGCCCTGTTCAAGTCGGGGCTATTCAAGCCGCCGCGTTCAGGGCGTCGAACCCGCGCTCCAGATCGGCGATCAGATCGGCCGGGCTCTCCAGACCGATATGCAGCCGCAGCAGCGGCCCCTCCAGCTTCACGGGGATCGAACGGCTCTTCAGTTGCGGGTCGCAGTGGATGGCCAGGCTCTCATAGCCGCCCCAGGAAAAGCCCAGGCCAAACAGCCGCAGGGCGTCGATGAAGGCGTGGACGGCCGCCTCGCGCGCCGGCTTCAGCACGACGCCGAACAGGCCGCAGGCGCCGGTGAAGTCGCGTGTCCACAGGGCGTGGCCGGGATCGCCGGGCAGGGCGGGATGCAGCACGCGCGAGACCTCGGGCCGCTGTTGCAGCCAGCGGGCGACCGTCAGGCCGTTCTCCTGATGGCGCGGCAGGCGGGTGGCCATGGTGCGCAGGCCGCGCAGCATGGTGTAGGCGTCGTCGGACGACACCGACCAGCCCAGGTCCCACATGGCGTCGATCAGCAGCTGGCCGACGGCAGGGTCCTTGGTGGCGACGCTGCCCATGAAACAGTCCGAATGGCCGCCGACATATTTGGTTAGGGCCTGGATGCTGAGCGTCACGCCATGGTCCAGCGGCTTGAAATAGAAGCCCGCCGCCCAGGTGTTGTCGATCAGGGTGAGAACGCCCCGGGCGTTGGCGGCGGCGGCCAGGGCGGGGATGTCCTGCATCTCGAAGGTCAGGGAGCCGGGGGCTTCCAGCACGATCAACCGGGTTTTCGGTGTGGTCAGGGCCATCAGGGCCTGAGGCGACAGGGCCGGGTCGTAATAGGTGGTGGTGACGCCAAACCGGCCCAGAACCTGGTCGCAGAACCGCCGGGTGGGCTTGTAGGCGCTGTCGACGACCAGGATCTCGTCGCCGGCCTTCAGCACCGCCAGCAGGGCCCCGGTGATGGCCGCCAGGCCAGACGGATAGAGGGTGACATTGGCCGCGCCCTCCAGCTCGGCCAGGGCCGTCTGCAGCGCGGCGGGGGTGGACAGGCCGGTGATGCCGTAGCTGATCAGGCTGTCGTCATACAGATCGGCGGCATTGGCCATCAGCACGGTCGAGCCGCGCTGGATCGGCGGATTGACGGTCCTGGGCGAGGGCGCCGAAGACGCGCCCGTGCGGATCAGGCGGGTTTCTCTATCCATGGGGCGCTCGGGGTCTCTGGACGGTTCAGGCGGGGCCGGTGGCGACCGGAACATCGTCCAGGCCGCCCCATTCGGTCCACGAGCCGTCATAGACCGCCGCGCGCGGATAACCCAGCCGCGCCAGGGCCAGGGCGACGACCGCGGCGGTGATGCCCGAGCCGCAGGTGGTGGCGATGGGCTTGGCGATGTCGACGCCGGCCGCAGAGAAGACACCCGCCAGCTTTTCGGCGCTCAGCATCGTGCCGTCCGGGGCCAGCATGTCGGCCAGCGGGATGTTGCGCGAGCCGGGGATGTGGCCGCCGCGCAGGCCGGCGCGGGGCTCTGGAACCTCGCCGGTGAAGCGGCCGGCGGGGCGGGCGTCGATCACCTGCTCGCGGCCGGTGTCGAGATTGCGCTTCATCTGGGCGGCCGAGCGGATGATGTCGGCCTGAAAGCGCGGGGTGAAGTGGCGCTCCTGCGGCAAGGCGGGGCCGTCCTCGACGGGCAGGCCCTCGGCGATCCACTTGGGCAGGCCGCCGTCCAGAACGACGACGTCCTCGTGGCCCATGGCCCGGAAGGTCCACCACACCCGGGCGGCGGGCAGGATGCCGGTGCTGTCATAGACCACGATGCGCGCGCCATCGCCCAGGCCCAGCTTGCGCACCCGCGAGGCGAACTTGATCGGGCTGGGCAGCATGTGCGGCAAGCTGGAGGTCTCGTCGGAGATCTCGTCGATGTCGAAAAATACCGCACCGGGGATGTGGACCAGAAGGAACTCTTCCTTCGGATCGCGCGGCGTGCCCGGCATGAACCATGAGGCGTCGACGATGCGCACGTCCGGCGCCTCGAGATGGTCGCGCAGCCAGGCGGTGGAGACGAGCGGATCGCTGGGGGAGGAGGTCATGGCGGCGCCTTTCGGGGTCTGACTCGCCCCTGTTGGAAGGTCGGGCAGGATTACGGGATCAGCGGCGGGGAGCAAGGGATCACGACCCCTTAAGCGCCCCCCTACATCCAGCCCGGCGTCGGCAGGCCCTTCTCGGCCAGGAAGGCGGGATTGAACAGCTTGCTCTGATAGCGCGCGCCGGGGTCGCACAGGATGGTCACGATGGTGTGCCCCGGACCCATGGCCCGGGCCATGTGCATCGCGCCGGCCACATTGATCCCCGACGAGCCGCCCAGGCACAGGCCCTCGTGCTCGATCAGATCGAAGACCACGCCGAGCATCTCCTCGTCGCTGATCCGGAACGGGTGATCCACCACCAGGCCTTCGAGATTGGCGGTGATCCGGCCCTGGCCGATGCCCTCGCTGATCGAGGTTCCTTCCGACTTCAGTTCGCCGTCCTTGTACCAGCTGTAGAGGGCGGCGCCGTGCGGGTCGGCCAGGCCGATCTTCACCGATGGCTTGCGTTCGCGCAGGGCGGCGGCGACGCCGGCCAGGGTGCCGCCCGAACCGATCGCGCAGATGAAGCCGTCGACCTTGCCACCCGTCTGGTCGAAGATTTCGGGGCCGGTGGTGGCGTAGTGCGCCTCGCGGTTGGCGACATTGTCGAACTGGTTGGCCCAGATGACGCCGTTGGGCTCGGTCTTGGCCAGCTCTTCGGCCAGGCGGCCGGAATAGCGGACATAGTTGTCGGGGTTGGAATAGGGGACGGCGTCGACCTCGACCAGTTGCGCGCCGAACAGCTTGATGGCGTCCTTCTTTTCCTGGCTCTGGGTGCGGGGGATGACGATCGTGGTCTTGTAGCCCAGGGCCGAGGCGACCAGGGCCAGGCCGATTCCGGTATTGCCCGCCGTGCCCTCGACGATCCGGCCGCCGGGCCTCAGCAAGCCCCTGGCCTCGGCGTCGCGGATGATGCCCAGGGCGGCGCGGTCCTTGACCGACTGGCCGGGGTTCATGAACTCGGCCTTGCCCAGGATCTCGCAGCCGGTCGCCGCGCTGGCGCGGTGCAGGCGGATCAAGGGGGTGTTGCCGATAGCGTCCAGAACACTGGGGGCGACGCTGGATTTGACGGTCATGGGCACGGATCGGTCTGGCTCGAGGGTTCGTGAGGGACGCTCATCCTAGATCGTGTCGCGACGACCGGAGGCAAGCCCAGTTTTCCTGATGGCGGCGTCTAGAGCGCGCCGACCCGGGTCTCGATGACGTTCAGCAGAGCCAGGGGGCCGCCGGCCGTGGTGGCGGCGCACCAGACGTGGTGCAGGCCCTCGACCTCGACCAGCTGGTTCTCGACGGCGTCGATCATGATCCCCTCGGCGAGGTCGATCGACACCTCGCCCAGCAGTTGCTCGTCCTGCAGCTCGCCGCACCAGGCGGTGACCGCATCGACCGGCGTGGCGGCGTCGAACTGGGTGATGTAGGTGCCGCCGTGGAAATCCAGGACCATGGTGTAGAGGTTCATCGGGGTGCGACCTCGCTGTGTTTTGACGATCTAGGCACAACGACGTCATGACGCGAAGGGGAAGTTTCGGAGCCTGTTTCGCGCCCCATGGGGGTTTCGACAGTCAGCTCGACGCCTTCAGGCCTTGCTCAGCCCCAGCTGGATCACATTGGTCCGCTCGGTGCGGAAGCCGGCTTCGCAATAGCTGAGATAGAACCGCCACAGCCGCCGGAACCGCTCGTCGAAGCCCAGCTTGGTGATCTCCTCCCAGGCGCCTTCGAACCGGTGGGCCCATTCGGCCAGGGTGTCGGCATAGTTCTGGCCAAAGCGGCGGACGTCGCGCCATTCCAGGCCGGCCCGCGTGGTCTCGGCCTTCAGGCGGGTCTCGCTGGGCAGCATGCCGCCCGGGAAGATGTAGCGCTGGATGAAGTCGGTCTGGGTCCGGTAGTGCTCGAACAGCTCGTCGCGGATGGTGATGATCTGCAGGCCCGCCCGGCCGCCCGGGGTCAGCACCTCGTGGATCTTGCCAAAATAGGTAGGCCAGTATTCCTCGCCTACGGCCTCGAACATCTCGATGGAGGCGACGCGGTCAAAGCGGCCTTGGATGTCGCGATAGTCGATCAGCTGGATGTCGGCCTTGTCGGCCAGGCCCAGCTCGAACAGCCGCTTGCGGGCGAACTCATGCTGCGACGGGGAGATGGTGACGGCCGTCACCCGCGCGCCGATCTCCTTGGCGGCGAACTCGGCGAAACCGCCCCAGCCGCAGCCGATTTCCAGCACGTGGTGATCGGGTTTCAGGTCGAGGGTCTTGGCCAGGGCGGCGTACTTGGCGGTCTGGGCCTCTCTGAGCGGCTGACCCGGCTGCTCATAGACCGCCGAGGAATAGGTCATGCTGGGGTCCAGCCACCGCGAATAGAAGGCGTTGCCCAGGTCGTAATGGGCGTGGATGTTGCGCTTCGAGCCCTTGCGGTCGTTACGATGGACCAGGTGATAGAGCGCGTTGATGGCGCGCATCACCACATTGCCCTGAACCAGGCCATGCAGGCGGTCGAAGTTCAGCGAGAAGGCCTCAAGCACCGTCGACAGGTCGGGCGTGTCCCATTCGCTGGCCATGAAGCCCTCGGCGAAGCCGATGTCGCCCGACGCCAGGGCGCGGCGCACGAAGCGATAGTCGCGAACCTGGATCACGGCGTTTGGACCTGGAGCCTTGCCGGTGATCTCGAACCTCTTGCCCGACGGCAGGATGAACGCCAGCGAACCCACCGCCCAGTTCTCGGCCGCAACGCGCAGGGCCGTCCGGAAGGCGCCGGGCGCGCTTCGCAGATCGGGGTCATTCCAGAGCGCTGTGTCCGAATAGGTCATGGCGGTCCGCATGCGGGCTCCTGGGCATTAACGCTCTTGAGACCGTCCCCGTAAATCCCTATCCGCCGGCTTTCAGGCTCTGATAGGCCGCCAGGGCGCGCGATCGCGCCTGACTGTGATCCACGATCGGTCGGCCATAGGTACGCCGGGCCCCTATGGAGAGATGCGCCGGCGCCATCCACGGCTTGTGGATAAAAGCGTCCGGCATGCTGGTCAGTTCCGGAACCCAGCGGCGGACATAGACGCCCCGGGGGTCGAACTTCTCGCCCTGGCTGATCGGGTTGAAGATCCGGAAATAGGGCGCGGCGTCGGCGCCGCTGCCGGCTGTCCACTGCCAGTTGCCGACATTGCTGGCGAGGTCCGCATCGACCAGGGTGTTCCAGAACCAGGCTTCGCCCAGCCGCCAGTCGATCAGTAGGTGCTTGATCAGGAACGAGGCGACGATCATTCGCACCCGGTTGTGCATATAGCCGGTTGACCACAGCTCGCGCATCCCGGCGTCGACGATCGGATAGCCGGTCTGGCCTTTGGACCAGGCCTTGAAGGCTGCATCGTCGCGGTTCCAGGGGAAGGCGTCGAACTCGGCGCGGAAATTGGCCGTGGTGATGTCCGGGCGATGGAACAGGATCGAGGCGTTGAACTCGCGCCAGCCCACCTCGGACAGGAATTTCTCTCCAGGCCCTGACGGGACATCGCCGGCGGCCATGGCGTTGCGGGTCGCGACCCAGACCTGACGTGGACCGATCTCACCGAAATGCAGATGCGGCGAGAGCAGGGAGGTGGCCTCGACGCCGGGGATGTCGCGCTGGTCGGCATAGTCCTGGACCTTGGAGGCCAGGAAGTCGTCCAGCCGCTGAGCGGCGCCGGCCTCGCCGGGCGTCCAGAGCGCGAAGCCGGTGGACCAGTCGGGCTGGGTCGGATGCAGGCCCCAGTCGGACAGGCTGTCGCTGACGGGATAGGCGGCGGGGGCGGGCAGGGCGCCGGGAGCGGGCGTGACATGAACCTCGCCCATCTGCGCCCGGGCCGCTCGCCAATAGGGGGTGAAGACCTTGTAGCCTTCGCCCGAACCGTTCTTCACGGTCCAGGGCTCGTTGAGCAGGCCGGCGTTGAAGCTCTCGCAGGCCAGGCCGCGGGCGCGCAGATCGGCCTTGATCGCGGCGTCGCGATCGATGCTGGCCTTGTCATAGAGCCGGTTCCAGACCACGCCGGCCGCGCCGGTCTCGGTGATCACGGCGTCCAGCACATCGGCGGCCGGGCCGCGCCGCAGGATCAGACGTCCGCCGCGCGCTTCAAGGTCGCGGGCCAGGGCCGCCAGCGACTTGTCCAGCCACCACAGCGAGGCGGCGCCCATCGGCCGAACGCCCGGCGTTTCATCGAGGATGTAGAGCGGAATGACCGGTCTTCCGGTGGCGATCGCCGCATTGAGGGCCAGATTGTCGGCCAGACGCAGGTCCTTGCGCAGCCACAGCAAGACCGGTCCGTCGCCATCCGTGTCGATCCGCACTTGCACCGTCTCGCTTCTGAGGCCACCTGTCAGGCCTGCCATCATTTCTCGCCGGAAGTCTTGCCTTGAGTCAGCCCCAAGCCGTAGCCCCAAACGCCGTCGTCGAAGTTCGGACCGCCAACGGAAAGCCCGTCCGCATCGGCAATGGCGAAAAGCTGTCGATCATCGCCGGCCCCTGCCAGATGGAAAGCCGCCAGCACGCGCTGGAGACCGCCCATGCCCTTAAGGAGATGGCCGATCGCCTGGGCGTCGGCCTGATCTACAAGACCTCCTACGACAAGGCCAACCGCACCTCGGCCAACGCCCAGCGCGGCATCGGGCTGCATGACAGCCTGCCGATCTTTCAGGAGATCCGCGAGGTCACCGGCCTGCCGACCCTGACCGACGTCCACGAGATCAGCCACTGCGCCCCGGTGGCCGAGGCGGTCGACGTGATCCAGATCCCGGCCTTCCTGTGCCGCCAGACCGATCTGCTGCTGGCCGCCGCCGCGACGGGCCGCGCGATCAACATCAAGAAGGGTCAGTTCCTGGCCCCCTGGGACATGAAGAACGTCATCGCCAAGGTCACCGGCGCCGGCAATCCCAATGTCATGGCCTGCGAGCGCGGCGTGTCGTTCGGCTACAACACCCTGGTCAGCGACATGCGCGCGTTGCCGATCATGAAGGAGATCGGCTGCCCGGTGGTGTTCGACGCCACTCACAGCGTCCAGCAGCCCGGCGGCCTGGGCGGCTCGTCGGGCGGTCAGCGCGAGTTCGTGCCGGTGCTGGCCCGCGCGGCCGTGTCGATCGGCGTGGCCTGCGTGTTCATGGAAACCCATCCGGATCCGGACAACGCCCCGTCGGACGGTCCCAACATGGTGCCGATGAGCCAGTTCGAGGCCCTGGTCGCCAACCTGCTGGACTATGACGCCCTGACCAAGCGGGCGGCCTGATCGTATGACCCGACGCACAGTTCTCGTCACCGGCGGCGCCGGCTTTATCGGCTCCAACATCGTCGCCAGGCTGGCTGAGGATCCGGCCATCGACGTGGTGGTCTGCGACCGCCTGCGCGACGCGGCCAGCGGCAAGTGGCGCAATATCGCCAAGGCGCCGATCGCCGACTTCGTGGCGCCTGAGGATCTGTTCGCCTGGCTGGCCAGGCGCGGCGGCGACGTCGAGCTGGTCATCCACATGGGCGCGGTGTCCTCGACTACCGAGCCGGACGTCGACAAGATCGTGCAGGCCAATTTCGTGCTGTCGCGCGACCTGTGGACCTGGTGCGCCGAGCATGGCCGGCGGATGATCTACGCCTCCTCGGCGGCGACCTATGGCGACGGCAGCCGGGGCTTCGAGGGCCTTGATGACATGGGTTCGCTGAAAGCCCTGCGACCGCTGAACGCCTATGGCTGGTCCAAGGCGATCTTCGATCTCTACGCCGTGCGTGAAGCCGCGCGCGGTCAGGCGCCGCTGCAGTGGGTGGGTCTCAAGTTCTTCAATGTCTACGGCCCCAATGAAGGCCACAAGGGCGGCATGAAGTCGGTGGTCGCCCAGATCTGGCCGCATGTCGCGGCCGGTGAAGGGGTCAAGCTCTTCAAGTCGCACAATCCCGACTATGCCGATGGCGGTCAGCTGCGCGATTTCGTCTATGTGCGCGACGTCGCCGACATCGTCGGCTGGTTGACCGACAATCCGCAGGTCAACGGCATTTACAATCTGGGCTCGGGCGAGGCGCGCGCCTTCAAGGATCTGGCCGAGGCGACGTTCCGGGCCATCGGCCGCGAGCCGGACATCAGCTATGTCGACATGCCCGAGGTCCTGCGCGGCAAGTATCAGTACTTCACCCAGGCGAAGATGGAGCGTCTGCGGGCGGCCGGCTACGCCGCACCAATGACCTCGCTTGAGGATGGCGTGACGGACTATGTGGCCGGGTATCTGAATACGGATGATCCGTTTCGGTAACGGCAAGCGGATGGAGGTTTGAGCGATGAGCGCCGCCGCCACTCAGGGTCTGGATGTCGAGTGCTGCATCGTTGGCGGCGGCCCCGCCGGGGTGATGGCGGGGTTCCTGCTGGCCCGGGCCGGCATTTCTGTCGTGGTGCTGGAAAAGCATGGCGACTTTCTGCGCGATTTCCGCGGCGACACCGTGCATCCTTCAACCCTTCAGGCCTTTGCCGATCTGGGGCTGCTGGACGCCTTCCTGAAGTTGCCTCACACCGAGATCAGCCGACTGTCGGGCGAGTTTGGCGGCAAGCTGATCCATCTGGCCGACTTCTCGCACCTGCCCACAGCCGCGCGCTTCATTGCGTTGATGCCGCAGTGGGATTTCCTCGACTTCCTGGTGAGTCAGGCGCGGAAATTTCCGACATTCCAGATGGCCATGAGCGCTCGCGCCACCAGTCTGATCGAGGTCGACGGGCGCGTGGTCGGCGTCAGGGCCGAAACGCCGCAGGGTCTTATGGAAGTCCGTGCGCGGCTGGTGATCGCCGCTGACGGTCGCAGTTCGATCCTGCGCGGTCAGGCCAAGCTGCCGGTGACGGACCTGGGCGCGCCGATGGATGTGCTCTGGATGCGGCTGTCGCGTCGGCCGACCGATAATCCTGAGGCCTCTCTGGGGCGGATCAGCGATGGTCGGATGTTCGTGATGATCCCGCGCGAGGGCTATTTCCAGTGTGGCTATGTGGCGGCGAAAGGCCGTTTCGGAGCGATCCGGGCGTCGGGCATTGAGGCCTTCCGCCGCGACGTCGCCTTGGCCGCACCCGCCATCGCCGATCGCGTGGACGAATTGAAGAGCTTCGATGACGTGCACCTGTTGAGCGTCACGGTGGACCGGCTGGAGCAATGGTCGCGACCGGGGCTGTTGTGTATCGGCGACTCCGCGCATGCCATGTCGCCGGTCGGCGGCGTGGGGATCAACCTGGCGATTCAGGACGCCATCGCGGTGGCGAACCTTCTGTATGACGCCTTCGCCGGTTCTGATGATGTACTGGACGCGCGGCTCGATAGCGTGCGCGCCAGACGTTTGCCGGCCGTCAAGGCGCTACAGGCCCTGCAGGTCTTCGTGCAGGACCGTGTGATCGGGGCGGCGTTGGGCGGACGGCCCCTGAAAGCCCCGGCTGCGGCGCAGATGTTCAACCTCTTTCCGATTCTGCGCCGGATACCGGCCCGACTGATCGGCATGGGCCTGCGCATGGAGCGGATCACCTCGCCCGAGGTTGGCCGCGCTTGACGAAGCGGCACGCTTGAAGGGCGCGCGGGCCCGGGCATAGGCTGGGTCAACGCGACAAGATTGAGGGATGGAGACATGGTCGGCATCGCCGCCTGGGGCGCTTATGCGCCGCGCCTGCGCTTAGGCCGCAAGGCGGTGGTCGAGGCCAACGCCTGGGTCGCGCCCAACCTCAAGTCCAAGGGCAAGGGCGAGCGCTCGATGGCCAACTGGGACGAGGACGCCCTGACCATGGCCGTCGAGGCGGCCCGAGACGCGTTGGGCGCGGGTGACGACCGCAGCCATGTCGACGCCCTTTATTTCGCCTCGACCACCGCGCCGTTCGCCGACCGGCTGAACGCGGGGATCGTTTCGGCGGCCCTGACCCTGGAAAAGTCGATCACCGCCAGCGACGTCACCGGCTCGCAACGCTGCGGCCTGACGGCCCTGGGTCAGGCTCTGGCTGCGGTGGCGGGCGGCGCGGCCAAGACGGCGCTGGTCGCGGCCGGCGAGCGTCGCAAGGCGCGAGCGGCCTCGGCCCTGGAGCTGGACTGCGGCGACGGTGCGGCGGCCTTCGTGGTCACCGCCGAGGGCGGCGCGGCTGACTTTCTGGGGCGCGGCAGCGTCACCGACGACTTCGTCGATCACTTCCGCGGCAATGACGGCGGCTTCGACTATCAGTGGGAAGAGCGCTGGATCCGCGACGAGGGCATCGTCAAGCTGGTCCCGCCGGCCATCAAGCGCGCGCTGGAGGCGGCCGGCGTCACGGCCGCAGAAGTCGCCCATTTCTGCTTCCCGTCGACCTTTTCCGGCATGGCCGCGACCCTGGCCAAGAGCCTGGGCATTGCGCCCGAGGCCGTGCGCGACAACCTCGCCGCGGTGATGGGTGAAGCGGGCGCCGCCCACGGGCCGATCCTGCTGGCCCACGCCCTGGAGCAGGCGAAGGCGGGCGAGATCATCCTTGTCGCCCAGTTCGGCCAGGGCGCCGAGGCCTTGGTGTTCCGGGCCACCGGTGCGGCCGAGGCCAGGCCGGCGCGCGGCGTCACCGGATCCCTGGCTGACCGCCAGGAAGAGACCAACTATCTGAAGTTCCTGACCTTCAACGGCCTGATCGACTGGGACAAGGGCATGCGGGCCGAGAAGGACAACAAGACGGCCCTGACCACCCTTTATCGCAACGAGGACATGATCCTGGGTCTGGTCGGCGGGCGCTGTCGCGAAAGCGGCGTCGTGCAGTTCCCACGCACCCGGATCTCCGTGGCCCCCAACCATCCCGCCGTGGACACCCAGGAGCCGTACCGCTTCGCCGAGCGCAAGGCTTCGGTGCTCAGCTATTCGGCCGACTATCTGACCTTCTCGATGGCCCCGCCCAACCACTACGGGATGATCGTCTTCGAGGAGGGCGGCCGGATCATGATGGACATCACCGACGTCTCGCCCGGCGATGTCGACACCGGTCTGCCGGTCAAGATGGTGTTCCGCATCAAGGACATCGACGAGAAGCGCGGTTTTGTCCGCTATTTCTGGAAAGCCGCGCCGGACCGATCGGCCGCTTCAGCCCAAACCGCCGTCGCGGCGGAGTAGGGCGGTGTCAAGCCGCGCGCTTCACATCGGTGGCGGCGAAGTCCTCGCCCTTGAACAGCAGCGGCAGGTCGCGCGATCTGGCCAGGGCGTAGCTGAAGCAGTCGCCCATGTTCAATCCTTTCCGGCCAAAGCGATATTTCTCGTAGGCGGCTTTGGCGATCAGCAACTGTCCTTCGTCAAAGGGCTCGGTGATCACGTCAAGCTCGGACATGAACCGCTCGGCGGCCTCGACGTCTGGTCGTCCCTTTCGATGCAGACACACGGCATGGAGCTCCAGTCGCGTGCTTGCCGAGATGAGAACGCCATTCGCTGTCGCAATGGCCCTCATGAAGTCTTCGGCCTCAGGCTCTCCCCAGATGATGGCCAGGATCGCCGACGTATCGAGCACGATCACTTCGGCAGGCCGTTTTCATC
The DNA here is from genome assembly GCF_058681035.1 of Caulobacter sp. FV2ps19. Classification (NCBI taxonomy): domain Bacteria; kingdom Pseudomonadati; phylum Pseudomonadota; class Alphaproteobacteria; order Caulobacterales; family Caulobacteraceae; genus Caulobacter; species Caulobacter sp. FV2ps19. The sequence continues at coordinate 2,624,066 of NZ_CM178729.1, forward strand.
GTACAGGATATCGTCAGGGTCGCGGGGGTCGAGCACCGGAAGGCTTGCGGAACGCTGCTGCAACGACCGCATGAAAGTCATTTTCTCTTCCACCGTTCGAGGCTTGTTCGAGGTTCGATCCACGCGTTCTCGCAACGCGACAATGACGGCTTCCGTCAGGCTTTCGCCTGTCAGTTCAATGAGTTGTCGCGCAAGGCGATCTGCCTCCGCATTGCGGATGTAGAGGGTCATGACGCTGTATATACACCCAATCAATACGGCCTCCAAGCCGACCGGAACCTAGGGAGCACTCACCATGGCCAAGGGCATTCGCGACAAGGTCGCCATCCTGGGGATGGGCTGCAGCAAGTTCGGCGAGCGTTGGGACTGCGGGCCCGACGACCTGATGGTGGAAGCCTATATCGAGGCCATGAGCGATGCGGGCATCGAGCCCAGCCAGCTGGACGCGGCCTGGTTCTCGACCCATGTCGACGAGATGGGGACGGGCAAGGGCGGCACGCCGATGTCGATCGCCCTGCGCCTGCCCAATATCGCCGTCACCCGGGTGGAGAACTTCTGCGCCTCGGGTTCGGAAGCCTTCCGGGGGGCGGTCTATGCCGTGGCCTCCGGCGCGGCCGACATCGCCATCGCCCTGGGTGTCGAGAAGCTGAAGGACACCGGCTATGGCGGCCTGCCGGTCGCCAATCCCGGCACCCTGACGCCGCAGGTGATGCCCAACGGTTCCGCGCCCGGCAACTTCGCCCAGCTGGCCAGCGCTTACCGCGCCAAGCACGGGGTCTCCAAGGACGATCTGAAGCGCGCCATCGCCCATGTTTCGGTCAAGAGCCACGCCAACGGGGCCAAGAACGCCAAGGCCCACCTGCGCAAGCCCATCACCGTCGAGCAGGTGCTCAATGCGCCGATGATCGCCGAGCCCCTGGGCCTGTTCGACTGCTGCGGCGTGTCGGACGGCGCGGCCGCCGCCATCGTCACCACGCCCGAGATCGCCAGGGCGATGGGCAAGACCAACCTGACCATGGTGAAAGCCATCCAGCTGTCGGTCTCCAACGGCTATGAGAGCCAGTATAACGGCTGGGACGGCAGCCACTTCCACACCGCGCGCATCGCCGCCGGCAAGGCCTATCGCGAGGCCGGCATCGAGCGGCCGCGCGAGCAGATCTCGATGATCGAGGTGCATGACTGTTTCTCGATCACCGAGCTGGTGACCATGGAGGACCTGTTCATCTCGCCAGAAGGTCAGGGCTGGCGCGACGTGATGGACGGCTTCTATGACGCCGACGGCGGGGTGCCGTGCCAGATCGACGGCGGCCTCAAGTGCTTTGGCCATCCGATCGGGGCCTCGGGCCTGCGGATGCTGTACGAGATGTACCTGCAACTTCAGGGCCGGGCCGGCGAGCGGCAGCTGAAAGACCCGGTTTTCGGCATGACCCACAATCTGGGCGGCGCGCCGGCCAGCAATGTGTGCTCGGTGGCGATCATCGGGCAGGAGGGGGCTTAATCCCCGCGCGGCCATGGTGTAACCCAAGGTCATGGGCGACCGTTTCAAGGGCTTCAAACGCTGGATCTTCGCCGGGGCCGTCCTTTTGACGGCCCTGGTCGTGGCCGCTGCGTTCGTGTGGCGCTTTGACATCCTCAGCAACGCCCTGGATCCCAAGATCCCGTTCCTGACCTATGATCCGCCGCCGGCCCCGGATTACGGCAAGGCTTCGTCCTGGGCCCTGCGGCCCAAGGATCCGGCAAGACCCGGAACGGGCGATCCGCCGGCCGATGTGTTCTTCGTCCACCCCACGACCTTCGATGGCGGCCAGGACTGGAACGGCGCCATCGATCAGCCTAAGGCCCAGCGGTTCCTGTCGCGGGTGGTGCTGCCCAACTATGCCGGGCCCTTCTACCGCGTCGGTCGGGTGTTCGCGCCGCGCTATCGTCAGGCCAGCCTCTACACCTATCTGACTCTTCGCGACGACGCCCGCGACGCGCGACGCTTCGCCTATGGCGACGTGCGCGAGGCGTTTAGGCTCTATCTGACCCAGTACAACAGGGGTCGTCCGTTCATCATCGTCGGGGTCGAGCAGGGGGGCGCCATGGCGGCGCGCCTGCTGCGCGAGGAGATCGGCGCCGATCCGGCCGTTAAGCCGCGCCTGATCGCCGCCTATCTGGTTGAAACCGTTGTGCCGGCCGAGGAATACGGCCCGGGAGCGCCTCTGCCCGCTTGCGAACGGCGCGACCAGACGGGTTGTGTCGCCGCATGGGCCTCGACCCAGGAGGGCGATTTCCAGCGTCTGCAAGAGTTGATGCATCGGTCGTTGATCTGGGACGACGGCGATAGACTGATTGACCTGAACGGCCGCCGCGCCCTGTGTTTCAACCCCTTGCTCGGCGGCGTCAGCCTCGAGCGGGCTCCCGCCCGGCTGAACCTGGGCGCCGCCAATGCGACCGGGCTGGACTGGGGCGCCCGGCCGGCCTTCCTGCAACGTCAGGTCTGGGCGCAGTGTGAGAACGGCCTGCTGCACACCAGTCGTCCAAAGTCCAAGGCGCTGCGTGACGCCGGCTCCTGGGCTGATCGTCGCAAGGTCGACAGCTTCAACCTGTTTTATGCCGACGTGGAGGCCGACGCTCTGGGGCGCGTGGCGATCATGAGCGGTCAGCCGCTTCAGTCGTCGAGCAGGGCCGCCAGCCCGCAATAGGTCGGCTGGTCGATGGCGATCCGGTCGATCGCGGTCGCCCTGAGATGGGCCAGCAGGGCGGGGGCGTTCGGCTTGATCGCACCCGACCGCAGCGCCTGGCATAGCCGGCGATTCAGCTCCGCGAAATCACCTTCGACCCCCAGCAGGGCCGCCAGCCGCGTTCGTTCGGCCGTTTCGCCCGCCGCGCCGAGCGCCTGCTCCCGCTGAAGCAAGGCCCGGGCGTTGTCGGTCACACGCGCCAGAAAGGCGTGACGGGCGTCGCCGGGTTGATCGGTCTCGCGATCAGAGGCGTCGACAGCGGTCTGGAGTTCGGTGGCGGTGGGGCAGGTGATCATGTCGCGCGCTCCATCAGCAGGACGAGGTCAATCTCGGTCTCGCTGACCCGCCGGCCGATCATCGCCCGCTCGATCGACGGATCGGCCCCGCTGGCGAAGCTGGCGTACATCATCAGGCACATCACGCCCCATTTTAGCGAGCCCAGAGCCTGCCAGAACCGTAGTCGCGACAGCGGGATCTCTCGCCCGCCCGCAGCGGCATAGCCGTCCAGAAGGGTCTGGTAGCCGCCAAAGCCGCCCACCGGGCTTCGCCATTGCCCGAACCGCCAGGAATTGACGCACAGCCAGCCCAGATCCTCGGCCGGGTCGCCCAGATGGGCCAGCTCCCAGTCCAGCACCCCGACCAGACCGCGCTCGGGATGGATCATCAGATTGCCGTTGCGAAAGTCGCCATGCACCAGAACCGGCGGCAGGGGCGGGGGCGCAGACGCCTCCAGCCAGCGGAAGGCGGCCTCGAAGGTCGGCAGTTCAGCGCCCAGCTGACGATAGATCGCCTCATAGCGGGCCAGTTCGCCCAGGGCGTCCGAGGTGGTCAGCGGCGGTAGATCATCCTGGGCGGCGCCGTGGATCTGCGCCAGAACCTCGCCGCAGCGCCGCGCCAGGCCCGGTCGCACCATGTCGAACGCGGCGTCGCGGACGATGCGCTTGCCCAGGGTCTCGCCCTCCAGCCGCCGCATGACAAAGGCCTCGCCCAGGCCATCGGCGGGATCGCAGACATGCTCGACGACCGGGACGGGCGCGCCGGCCCGGCCGGCGGCGACGATCAGGGCGGCTTCTTGCGCTAGGGACGCGGCGGTCTCGCGGGGCGGGGCGGCGTCGGGGCGGCGTCGCAGGATCAGAGGGGTTCCGTCATCGAGGTCGAAGGCCCAGGTTTCGAGGCTGGCGCCGCCCGACAGCCGCCAGGCGTTTAGGGCCGCGGTCGCTGTCGGCGACAGGCGCGGCGCGAGACGGGACAGGGCTGAGGGAATGTCCATAGGGCTAGGTTTCAGGGCTCACCCAGCGTCATGCAAGGGCATGCGCTGGCTCGGAGCGACGGCGCTGTCGACTTTGGCGGCGGATCACCGCAACTTGCACGCCGTTTCGTTCTCGCGCTCAGCGCGCCTTTTGAGAGTGTCCATGCCGTCTGGTCTCGCCGCCCTGCTGGATGACGTCGCCGCCATCACCAAACTCGCCGCCGCGTCTCTTGACGATGTCGGCGCCGCCGCGGGCAAGGCGGGAACCAAGGCCGTGGGAGTCGTGGTCGACGACACGGCCGTGACGCCCGGCTACGCCATGGGCTTCACGCCCGAGCGGGAACTGCCAATCGTCTGGAAGATCGCCGTCGGGTCGTTCCGCAACAAGCTGGTGTTCCTTTTGCCGGGAGCCTTGCTGCTGAGCGCCTTCGCGCCCTGGGCCGTGACCCCGATCCTGATGCTTGGCGGCTCCTATCTGTGTTTTGAGGCCACCGAAAAGATCATCGAGGCCGTCGCAGGCCACGATCCCGTCGAAGAGCCTGAGGAACTGGCGCTCAGCGGCCCGGCCCTGGAAGCCCAGAAGGTCAATGGCGCGATCCGCACCGATCTGATCCTGTCGGGTGAGATCATGGCTATCGCCCTGGGCACGGTCGCTGAACGACCGCTGCTGATTCAGGCGGGGGCCCTGGCCTTGGTCGGGATCCTGCTGACCATCGCCGTCTATGGCGTGGTGGGTCTGATCGTAAAGATGGACGACATCGGCCTGCACCTGTCGCGGCGCAGGACCGCGCCGGTGCGCGCCTTCGGACGCGGTCTGGTCAAGGCCATGCCCATTACCATGGAGGCCCTGACCGTGATCGGCACCGCCGCCATGTTGTGGGTCGGCGGCGGTATCATTGTTCATGGCCTGGAGCATTTCCACCTGACGCCGATCCCAATCTGGGTGGAGGCCTTCTCCCATTGGGCGGCCGGCGCGCCGTCGGTGGGCGCGGCGACCGGCTGGATCGCGTTCGCGGCGGGCTCGTCGGTGGTGGGACTGGCCGTGGGCGGCATGTTGGCGGGCCTGATGCATCTGTGGACGCATCGCAGCGCCGCTGCGACGCACTGAGCGGGCCGGTGTCAGGCGACAACAATCCCTGGGGGCGTCAAGCCGAGGAGGCGAGCACGCCGCCGCCCGCGCCAGGCCCGTCCCGGCGCTGGCTCTGGCTGCTGTTCCTGGTCGCCCTGATCGGCATTGTCGTCGCCCTGGCCCGGGCCTTCCCTGAGTCCGTGCGCACCGGCGACGACTGGGCCAACATCGCCTTTCGGGTCGGTCTGGTGGTGGTGGTCTGTTCGGGTCTGGCGCGGCTGCCGCGGGGCGCCATCGGCAGACATCTGCGCTACGCCGCGATCTGGGCGGTGATCGTTGCGGTCCTGGCGCTGGGCTTTGCCTATCGTGAGGAGCTCGAGGACGTTTCGAACCATCTGCGCATCGCCTTCAGCGGCGGCGACCCCGTGGCCATTTCCGAGCACGAAATGGTCATCCCGCGTGACGAAGGCGGCGGTTTCACGGTGGTGGCCCTGGTCAACGGACAGCGCGTGCGGTTCGCCGTCGACACCGGCGCGACCGAGACCGTGCTCAGTCCCGATGACGCCCGACGGCTGGGCGTCGATGTCGACGGCCTGCGCTATGACAATGTCGCCGAAACCGCCAACGGCCTGGGCTATGGGGCGCCCTACACCGCTGACAGCCTGGCGGTCGGCCAGATCCGGATCAACGATTTCGACATGATCATCAACAAGGCCCCGATGAGCACCTCGCTTCTGGGCATGAGCTTCCTCAACCGCCTGGAGGCGTTCGAGGCCCGGCGGGGCAAGCTGACCCTGAAATGGCGCGACGGGCCTGAGCGGTAGGCACCGTGGACAGAGGGGCGGTCGCCCGCCATGGGGGCCGCCCTGGTCCTTCGACAAGCTCAGGATGAGGGCTATTTCACCGCCCACTCACTCGAAAACCTCATCCTGAGCCTGTCGAAGGGCGAGGTTTTCGCGCCACGGCGGTCAATGTTCATACAGCCCTAGCCCGCGTCGTGCAGCGGCGAGGCCGGTTTCCAGTCGAACAGTTCCTGCAGCGTCCGCACCGCCAGGCCGCGCGGCGAGGTGAGGTCTGGATCGCGGGCCAGGATCAGTCGGGCGTCGTCGGCGGCCACGGCGATCAGGTCGCGGTGGGCCACAGGATCGGCCAGGCGATAGGCGGGAAAGCCGCTTTGCTTGAGGCCCAGGGGATCGCCGCCGCCGCGTAGTTCCAGATCCTTCTCGGCGATTTCGAAGCCGTCGTCGGACTTGCGCAGGATGTCCAGCCGCTGCTGGGCGGTGTCGGACAGCGGCAGGTCGTACAGAAGCACGCACGAGCTTTCCCGCGCGCCGCGGCCGACCCGGCCGCGCAGCTGGTGAAGTTGGGCCAGGCCAAAGCGTTCGGCCTGTTCGATGACCATGATGCTGGCGTTGGGCACATTGACGCCGACCTCAACCACGGTGGTGGCGACCAGCACCGAGACCTTGCCCTCGACGAAATCGGCCATCACCGCATCCTTTTCGGCGGCCGCCATCTGACCGTGCACAAGACCCACCGACGAGCCGATGATCTGACGCAGGTCAGCGGCGCGGGCTTCGGCGGCCTGCATGTCGATCTTCTCGGATTCCGAGACCAGCGGGCAGATCCAGAAGGCTTGCGCCCCACTGGCGGCGGCGGCCTTCAGGCGGGCGATGATCTCGGGCAGGCGGGTCATGGGCACAGCGCGGGTGGCGACCGGCGTGCGGCCCGGCGGCTTCTCGTCGATGCGCGAGACGTCGAGATCACCGAACACCGTCAGCTCCAGGGTGCGCGGGATCGGCGTGGCCGACATCGCCAGCAGATGCACCCGGTCGCCCTTGTCCTGCAGCCGGCGACGTTCATTGACGCCGAAGCGGTGCTGTTCGTCGATGATCGACAGGCCCAGGGCCTTGAAAACCACATCGTCCTGAAAGAGCGCGTGGGTGCCGATGGCTACAGCGTGCGCGCCGTCGGCTAGGCCGGCCAGCTTGGCGGCGCGGCCCGCGCCCTTGTCGCGGCCGGTCAGCAGGATCACCGATAGGCCCAGTGCGGCTAGCGGCCCGGCCATGGTCTCGTAGTGCTGGCGCGCGAGGATCTCGGTGGGGGCCATGAAGGCCGACTGCAGGCCCGCGCCAGCGGCGTCGGCGATGGCCAGCATGCCGACCACGGTCTTGCCCGAGCCGACGTCGCCCTGCAGCAATCGGCTCATGCGCTCGCCGGAGGCGAGATCACCCCGAACTTCAGAGAGCGCCCGGATCTGGGCGCCGGTCAGCTTGAAGGGCAGGGCTTTTTCGACAGCCTCCGCCAGGGGGCTGGGACCGACGCGCGGCGCGGGCTGGGCGCGGCGCGAGGCCTTGCGCTGGGCCAGGGCCAGCTGATGGGCCAGCAGCTCGTCATAGGCGAGCCGGCGGCGATGCGGCGACAGGGGCGAGACATCGGCCTCGCCGGTGGGATTATGGGCGGCGGCGAAGGCCTCGCGCCAGCCGGGCCAGGCCTCGCGCGCCTTCCAGGCGGGATCCAGCCACTCCGGCAGCTCAGCGGCGCGCTCGAGAGCCTCCAGGGCGAAACGGCGGAAGGTGCGCGAGGGCAGGCCGGCGGTGGCCGGATAGACGGGCTCGAACGCGGGGATCTCGCCAGCGCGGTCCTCGGGCAGCAGGTATTCGGGGTGGGCGACCTGGATCTCGGAGCCGAACCGCTCGACCTTGCCGCTGACGGCGCGGCGGGCGCCCACGGGGTGCTGTCGCTCCAGGTGAGGTCCGTGGCCCTTGAACCAGGTCAGGGTCAGGAAGCCGGTTTCGTCCCAGGCGCGGATCTTCCACGGCTGACCCAGGCGGCTGGGCGGCTGGTGGGCGTCGATACTGACGGTGAAGGTCTGGACCTGACCGTCGATCGCGTGGTCGACGGTGGTGGCGGTGCGCCTGATGACGCTCTGTGGGGGCGTGAACAGCACGTCGCGGACGATGGCCCCGGCGACACGCTCGACCAGAGGCGCGACGCGCGGCCCCACGCCTTTCAGCGTGGAGACCGGCGTAAACAGCGGAAAGAGAATCTCTGGTCTCATCGGCTAGACCATAGCGAAGCCGACGCCAGAAGTGGACGCCGGCTAGGCGTCCCGGTTCATCACGGGATGGAGGGCCGACAGCAGATCGGCATGTTCCTCGCTCCGCGAGGCGCCCGAGACGTTTAGGCGCGTATAGAGATGGGCGGCGCCGTGACGGGTCACGGCCTCGGACCATCGGGCGTTGGCGCCGATCAGGTTATTGGCCTCGCCGACGAACAGCACCTGGCCGGCCCCGTCCACAAAGACGAAGTTTCCGGCGATGGTCGTCCGGGGATCAGCATCCTCAGCCAGTTTGTAGCGGTAGACGGCGCCAGAAGCGCCTTTCAGTTCGATATAGGGTTTCACAGGACCTCGCCTCAACAGCACACGGCGTTGGCGGCGACGTGATGGAGAGCGCCGGGGGCCAAATTATGGCTCAGGGCGCGGTCACCTTGCCGAGGAATCGTCGTGTGCGCTCTTCCTTAGGCGCTCCGAACAGCGCGCGCGAGGGGCCCTGTTCGACGATAACGCCGCTATCCATGAAGATCGTACGATCGGCGACGTCTCGAGCGAAGTCCATCTGGTGCGTGACGATCAGCATGGTCCGCCTCTCGGCGGCCAATTCGCGGATGACGGCCAGCACCTCGCCGACCAGTTCCGGGTCGAGGGCGGAGGTCGGCTCGTCGAAAAGGATCACCTCAGGATCCATCGCCAGGGCCCGGGCGATGGCGCAACGCTGCTGCTGGCCACCGGAAAGCGCGCTGGGATAGGCGTGGGCCCGTGCGCCCAGTCCGACCTTTTCCAGCAGGGCCAGGGCGCGGGCCTCCGCCGCTGCACGAGATTCTCCACGGACGACGATGGGTCCCTCTGCGACATTTTGAAGCGCCGTGCGATGCGGGAAAAGATTGAAGCTTTGGAAGACGAACCCGACGCGGCCCTTCAGGGCGCGGGCCAGGGGCGCTCGCGGCGCGGCCTCGACGCCGGCGATTCGCAGCGTCCCGCCGTCCAGCAGCTCCAGCCCGGCCAGGCAGCGCAGAAGGGTGCTCTTGCCCGAGCCGCTGGGACCGATGATCGCCACCACCTCGCCGGAGGCGACCTCCAGATCGACCCCGTTGAGCACGGTGGTCCCGTCGAAGCGCTTGATCAGGCCCCGGGTCGTCACGGCGTTCATCGGCGGCCCTCGGCGGCGCGGCGCTCCAGCACGCCCTGGCCGGCGGCCAGCAGGGTCGAGACGATCCAGTAGAGGGCCGCCGCCGCCAGATACATCGTGAAGATCTCGAAGGTGCGGGCGGTGATCAGCTGGGTCTGGCGAAACAGCTCGGGCACCTGGATGGTGGCGGCCAGGGAGGTGTCCTTGACCAGGCTGATGAAGCTGTTGGACAGCGGCGCGACGGCGGTGCGGGCGGCCTGGGGCAGGATCACCCGCCGCAGGGCCTGGCCCCGGCTCATGCCCAGCACCGTGGCGGCCTCCCACTGGCCGCGATCAACATTGGCGATGGCGCTGCGCAGGATCTCGCAGGCATAGGCGGCGATGTTCAGCGAGAAGCCGATGCCGGCGGCGATCAGCGGCGGCAGCTCGATCCCGAACTGCGGCAGGCCGTAATAGATCAGGAAGAGCTGCACCAGCAGCGGCGTGCCGCGAAAGGCCGAGACATAGGCGCGGGCCGGCCAGCGCAGCAGGGCTGTGCGGGACAGCCGCATCAGGGCCAGGCCAAACCCTAGAACAAGGCCCAGGCCCATGCCGATCAGGCTAAGCGCCACGGTGTATCCCGCGCCCTTCAGCAGCAGCGGCGCGGACTGGCGCAGAAGGTCTAGCGTGGCGTCCATGCCTAGCGCGTGACGTCCGCGCCGAACCATTTCTGCGAGATCGCCGCCAGCTTGCCATTGGCGCGCAGGCCGTCGATGGCCTGGTCGACCAGCACCTTCATGGCCGGATCCTTCAGCATGGCCACGCCCTGGTTCTGGGCCGCGAACGCCGGGCCCGAGGCGACGAATTCGGGCGAGCTCTTGACGAAGTCGGCGGCGACCAGCCGGTCGTTGAGCACGGCGTCGAGGCGACCGGCCTTCAGGTCCTGATACTTGGTCGGGTCATCGTCATAGGTGCGGATGTCGGCGGTCGGCACATTGGCCCGCATCCAGCTTTCATAGTTGGTGCCCAGACCCACCCCGACCTTTTTGCCGGCCAGCTCGGCCGGGCCGTAGGGGCCCGCCTTGCCCTTCAGCGTGATGATCTGGATGCCCGAGACCGTGTAGGGCTTGGAGAAGTCGTACTTGGCCTGGCGCTCGGGGGTGATGGTGATCTGGTTGACGACCACGTCGATGCGTCCCGACTCCAGTGCGCCCAGCAGGCCCGCGAAGGGCGAGGGGCTGAACACCGGCTTGACGCCCATCTGCTCGGCCAGGGCCTTGGCGAAGTCGACATCGAAACCGGCCAGCTGACCGTCCCTGTCCTGGAAGTTGAACGGCGGATAGGTGCCCTCCAGCCCGATCCGCAGGGTCTTGGTCGCCTCGACCCGCTGGGCCGTGGTCTGGACGGCGGCCTGCGGCTTTTGGTCGCACCCGGCCATCGCCAGGGCGCCGCCGGCTCCGAGGGTCAGCAAGAAGGATCGACGGTCATGGAACGGCATGGGGACCTCAGGAAATCCGGACTGCGCTAGTTCTATACGCCGCCGCGCCCTTCACTAGAGCCAAGGGCGGCGGGAACCGGCGCATTGCGGGCGGTGATGGGTAATTGGCCAGTCGGCTAGCGCCTACCGCTTCCTGACAAACACCGTGCCCGCCGAATAGCCCGCGCCGAAGCTGCAGATCAGGCCGGTTTCGCCGGCCTTGAAGTCGTCATTGGCCGAGTGGAAGGCGATGATCGAGCCGGCCGAGCTGGTGTTGGCGTAGGTGTCCAGGATGATGACGTTCTCGCCGGGGGCGGGGTCGCGGCCCAGAACCTTGCGACCGATCATCTCGTTCATGTTGATATTGGCCTGATGCAGCCAAAGGCGCTTGAGGCCTTGGGGATCAACGCCGATATCGGCGGCGTGCTGCACGATCATCTCGCTGACCATCGGCACCACCTCGCGGAACACCTTGCGGCCTTCCTGCACGAACAGCTTGTCGCGCGCGCCTTCGCCCTCGGGGGCCGCGCGGTTCAGGAAGCCGAAATTGTTGCGGATATTGTTGGAGAACACCGTCTTTAGCCGCGTGCCCAGGATCTCCCAGCCGCCGGTCGCCTGGTCGGCGTCCTCGATGATCACCGCCGTGGCCACGTCGCCGAAGATGAAGTGGCTGTCGCGGTCCTTGAAGTTCAGATGGCCCGAGCAGATCTCCGGATTGACCATCAGCACCACCCTGGCCGAGCCGGAAGCGATGAAGTCAGCGGCGGTCTTGATACCAAACGTCGCCGACGAGCAGGCGACGTTCATGTCGAAGGCGAAACCGTCGATGCCCAGGGCCTGCTGCACCTCGATGGCCATGGCCGGATAGGCGCGCTGCATGTTGGAGGCCGCGCAGATCACAGCGCCGATCTCGGACACGGGCTTTCCCCAGGCGGCTATGGCCTGCTTGGCGGCTTCCACGGCCATCTGCGCCAGGATCGAGATCTCGTCATTGGGGCGTTCGGGGATGATCGGGCGCATCACGGCCGGATCGAGGATGCCGTCCTTGTTCATCACGAAGCGCGATTTGATGCCCGAGGCCTTCTCGATGAACTCGGGCGACGAGGGGGCCAGGGCGACGATGTCGCCGGCCGCGATGGCCTCGGCGTTCTGAGCGTTGAAGCGCTCGACGAAGGTGTTGAAGGCCTCGACCAGCTCGGTGTTCGAAATGCTGAACGGCGGGGTGTAGAGGCCGGTGGCGGCGATGACGGCTTGATGCAAGCGACTGGTCCCGATGACGCTGGCGCGCGACTTGAAGCGCGCGTCTCAAATTATTTTTCTCGCTGATCCATAGCACGCCTTCAGGTGGCGTCACCTCCCCTGGGGGTGCGGCCTTGCGGTGACCGTCGCCAGTTTTTGCCTTCCCAAGGGGAACGTTCTGGCGTCGCCACATTCGCCTTGGAGATTGCCGGGACGACACGCAAAGGCCTCAAACGGGTCTCGGCAGGGCCCTATCGGGGCCGCATCGCGCCGCTAGTCAGGGAGGGCTGAGGGGCAAGAGTCCGTGGAGTACCAACAATGAAAAACCTCATGCCGGCGGCCCTGGCCGCCCTGTCGGTCGCCGCTATCCCCGTTCTGTCGCATGCCCAGGTCTCGCCGGAATATTACGGCTCGGTTGGCTATGGCTCGACCCGCTCCGACGGCGCCGACAACGGCGTCATCCAGGGGCGCGTGGGCGCCAAACTGACCCCCCACTTCGGCGTCGAGGGCGAAGTCGCCGGCGGCGTGTCCGATGACAAGACCTATGTCGCCGGCGCGCCGGTCAATGTTGAGCTCAAGCATCAGGCTGCGGCCTATGCGGTGGGTTTCCTGCCTGTGACGCCCCATATCGATCTTCTGGCCCGCGCCGGCTACGGCACGACCAAGTTCGACGCCTCGTCCTCCGCTTCGCCCCTGAAGGGCTCGATGGAAAGCTGGAACTACGGCGTCGGCGCCCAGTACAAGTTCGACGACAAGAACGGTATCCGGGCCGACTGGACCAAGTCGGAATACACCAACTCCAAGGAAGACGCCGACACCCTGGCCGTGGCGTACGTGCGCAAGTTCTAGCAGGTTTCGTCCCGGGCCTGCGGGCCCGGGGCGGCTTGCGGGTCACGGTCCAGGAGCGGACGTTTCGAAGGACGGGGTGGGGGCGGGCGCTGACGGGGCCAGTGCTCAGCCGAGCCGAGCAAACATGACGCAGGCGTCACTCTTGACGCGGGGCATCCATGGTCCGACCCTGTAAAAAACAAGGGGAGGACGGCGTCAGCTTGGAAAAGGCGATGCTGATTCAGTTGATCGGCTCGGCGCTGGCGATCGCCGCGCTGGTCGGGATCGCGGCCTGGGCGGGGATCGCCCGGCCCACGCCGCCGCTCGACGCGTCGGCGCTCGCGGGGCTTCTGGCCGAGGAGTTCCCCGATCATCACCCTGACGCGACCTGGATTTCCGCCGACGGCTCCGGCGCCCTGGCGCGGGACGGCGACACGGTCCTTGTGCTGTGGCGACGCGGCGACGGCTATGTGGCGCGCGACGCGCCCTGGCCAGTCATCGCCGCCCTGAAACCCCGCAAAGGCCGACTGGCGGTCCGGCTAGCCGACGCCAGGCCGATCTTCGCCGTCGCCGATGACCTGTGGCCGCCCCAGGCGCTGGTCGCGTGAAGGATCTCATCGCATGAAACCTGCTTTCGATCCCGTCCAGCTGGCGATCCCGTTCTTCGTGCTCGCGGTCATTCTGGAAATCGTCCTGGCCCGGCTGGGCAAGGCCCGGGCCAACTACGAGACCCGCGACACCGCCACCTCTCTGGCCATGGGGCTGGGCAGCAGCATCGCCGGTCTGATCACCGGCGGAGCGATCTTCGCCGCGACGATCTGGATCTGGCAGCACCGGATCTTCACAATCCCGATGACCGCCGTCTGGGCCTGGGTCGTGCTCTTCTTCGCCGAGGACCTGACCTATTATTGGTTTCATCGCCTGTCCCACGAGCGACGGTTCTGGTGGGCCAGTCACGTCAATCACCACACCTCGACCCACTATAACCTGTCCACGGCGCTGCGGCAGACCTGGACCGGCGGCGTGGCCGGCACCTGGCTGCTGTGGCTGCCGCTGTCGTTCCTGGGTTTCCCGCCGGCCATGGTGGCGATCCAGAAGGGGATCAGCCTTGTCTATCAATTCTGGATCCACACCGAGGCGATCAAGCGCCTGCCACGCTGGTTCGAGGCGGTGTTCAATACGCCCTCGCATCATCGGGTGCACCATGCCCGTAACGCCCGCTATCTGGACGCCAACTATGCCGGCATCCTGATCATCTGGGACCGGATGTTCGGCACCTTCATCCCCGAGGTCGAGGAGGAGCCCTGTCGCTATGGCACGGTGAAGAACCTGGGCAATTTCAATCTACTGCACAATGTCTTTCACGAGTTTGTCGGCATCGGAAAGGACGTCGCGTCGAGCAAATCCCCGCGCGAGGCGATCGGCTATGTGTTCGGACCACCCGGCTGGAGCCCGGACGGATCGCGGGAGACGTCGCATACGCTGAAAGCCAGGTGGCGGGCGCGGCTGGAGGCGGAGAAGGCGTCGGCCGCGGTGAAGGGCGCGGCGGAGTAGGGCGGCGTCAGTCCCGCAGCAGCGGCAGGCTCAGCCCGCCCGTCGGGCGGGCGGTGAGGATCTCGCTGCGAAAGCGGAACAGTTCGGCGGGCCGGCCGCCGGTTTCCGCGTCCAGGCGGCCCAGACCCTCAACCAGTTCCTCCCGCTCCACGACGCGGCGGAAGTTCTGCTTGTGCAGCGGCACCCCGGCGATCGCCTCGACGGTGCGTTGCAGGGTCGAGAGGGTGAATTCCGGCGGCGTCAGTTCGAACACCACCGGCCGATATTTGATCTTGCCGCGCAGCCGCGACAGGCCCGTGGCCAGGATGCGGCGGTGATCGGAGATCATAGGCTCGCCCAGGGCCGCCGACAGGGCGACAGGCTCGCCCGGATCATCGCCGTCGGCCCGGGCCTGATCGCGCGCCGCTTCGGGGGCGAGACCGGCGTCGTACAGCAGCTCATAGCGCTCCAGCACGCGTTCCTCATTCCAGGGCGCGCCATCGAGGGCAAAGGCCAGGCGGACGCGGGACCACTGGGCCGGGTCGTCGCCCGCCCATCGCCTCAGGGCCGGAGCCAGGACCTCGTCCAGAAGGGCGGGGCGGCCCTGACGCCAGTCCTCCCAGGGGAAGAACCGTGACCAGGGGGCCCAGACAGTGTCGGGCGCCTCGGTGTCGACCGCATCGGGGGTCAAGCCCAGATAACCGACCGAGACCACGCGCGCCGCGCCGGCCCCGACCTCGGCCCGCGGCGCGTCGCGGCCCTTGTCGCCGAAGGTATAGAGCTGCTCGACATAGCCCAGCTGGAAGCGGGTCTGTTGGGTGACGAAAGCCCGCAGGCCCAGCTCGAAGGTGCGGTGGCCCTCCGGGTCAAACGGTCCGAAGGGCAGGCCGGGCAGGGGGGAGGCGATGTCGGTGACCGCGTCATGGGGGCGGACGGTCAGCACGACCGCCTCGCCGTCGCGGATGGCGACGACGACAGCCGACAGCCCGATGACGACGGAGGCGGTCATTTGGTCTCGAACACGGCATGGGGCGAGGGCTCAAAGCCCGCGGCCCTGGACAGGTCATGGAACCGCTGGACGTAATGGGCCTGGGCCTCGAACGGCGGCTGCGGGGTGATCTGTAGCTCATAGCCGGCCGGCGGCGCGCCGAAGATGGCCAGGGACTCAGCGTGGTCGAACCCTGCCAGCTGGGTGGCCTCGAAGAAGGCGCAGGCCCGGTCGGCCTGCTTGATCAGCTTCTTGATCGGCGCCGGGGTCTTCACCGGCAGGCCAAAGCGGATATGGATGGCGTCCTCCAGGCGCGCCTCGAAATCCTTGTAGCTGACGCCGAGGGCCGCCTTGAACGGGCTGATCATGTCGCCGATCACATACTCGGAGGCGTCGTGTAGCAAGGCCGCAAGACGCCAGCGGGGCTCAAGGTCAGGCTTGATATGGGCCGCGATTTCCTCGACCACCAGGCTGTGCTGCGCGACGGAAAATCCATGTTCGCCAATCGTTTGACCGTTCCAGCGGGCGACGCGGGCCAGGCCGTGGGCGATGTCCTCGATCTCGATGTCCATGGGCGACGGGTCGAGCAGATCCAGTCTCCGACCGGAGAGCATCCTCTGCCACGCGCGCGGCGCCGCGCCCCTATGCAGCCCTTTGGCCACGAGATCGTTCCCCTTGGTGAGGGGAATTGACTGACCCATCGATTGACAAAGATCAATGATGGGCGGGCTTTGTCCTGTGGAAATGCGCTCCAAAGGAGTTCGATCATGAGCTGGGCTAGAATTATGGCTCCCCTTGCGGGAGCACAGAGCGATCGAGGCGTCCTGACCTCGGCGGCCGTGCTGGCCGAGGCCTTCGACGCCGAACTGGCCTGTATCCACGCGCCTGCCGACATGGCCGACCTGATGCCCTGGATGGGCGAGGGTTTCATGGGCGGCGTACAGGTCACGGCGCTCGAAAGTCTCAAGGAGGCCGCGGTTGAAGGCGCTCGCGCCGTCGGCGCTCTGGCCGCCGAGATCGGTTATCCGCGGACCCGGGTGATCAGCCTCGACTCGCCGGTCTGGGCGGGCCTGGCGATGGAGGGGCGTCTGTCGGACGTCATCGTCTTTGACGACGCCGCGGCGCGCGGCAAGGGGCCGCTGGCCGAGGCCTTCCAGCAACTGGTCGCCGACGAGCAGCGTCCTGTCGTCGTAGCGCGTCCCGGCTTGAAGGTCGGCGGCGTGGCGCTAGTGGCCTGGGATGGCGGCAAGGAAGCCAGCCGGGCCATGCGCACGGCCTTGCCCCTCCTGCAAAAGGCTTCTTCGGTCGTTATCGCCGGAGCACCGGGCGCGTCGTCCCGAAACTTCGAGCTTAACCGCTTGGCTGATTTCCTCGCCGCTCGCGGCGTCAAGACGACCATCCGCACCCTCGAAGGCGCCGGTGACGCCGCCGGACTGCTCCTGAGCACGGCGCGTGACATCGGCGCTGATATCCTGGTCGCCGGCGCCTTCGGGCACCCGCGCCTTCAGGAGTTCATCTTCGGCGGCACGACCCGCAGCCTGCTGAACACCGACGGCCCGTCGCTGTTTCTCTCCCACTAGATTTCAATCAAAACAAGGGAGGCTTAAATGTCCCTGTCTCGCATCGTAATGCGCCTTGCCCGCAACCCTGGCACCGAGTTCGCCGGCGGCGACGACCATCGCGGCTATACCCTGACCGCGCCCCTGACGGCCGACGGCCATCTGGACGAGACGGCCTATGCCAAGAGCAAGGCCGCCTGCAGCGTTCGCCGCTTCGCCCCGGACGAGGACGCGGCCGACGGTCTGCTGGCCCGCAAGGGCGCGCGATGGTTCTTTGACTATGACAGCGCCGACAGCGCCGACGACGAACCCGTTCACCGGCTGGGCGAGCATCGCTTCGCGACCGGCGAATATGTCACCGTCACTGACGAGGACGGACGTCCGCTGACCTACAAGGTCATGGAAGTCGTCGCGGTTGCGGACTGAGGTCAGCCGCCGACGTTGTGGCGGACGAGGGCCTTCATGTCCTTGAAGACGTCATGGTCGCCGGAATCGCGGTTCTTGGCCTTGATGGTGGCGACGGCGAGCGGCCCCCCTTTGGGGCCGCGCGCCTCGTAGCCCACAACGCGGTAGCCGCTGGGCGCCTTGTCGCTGGCCAGGATCAGGGTTGAACGGATGGCGTCGCCGTTCTTGCTGTGTCGGATTTCCGCGCCCTCTTCACTGGCGTGGATGTTGACGTCGCCATCTTCATCATCGTCGGCGCTGACCGTTACGCTCTCGCTGCGTTCGTTGTCGCGGACGGTGACATTCTTGTTGATCTTGACCTCGGCCGCGCCATTGTCGCTGTTGATGGTCAGATGGCCGATCTTGATGTCGGCGCCGTCGTCGCTGGCGTCGATCCGTATGCCCGGCAGATGGATGCTGGTCTTGTTCTTGCCGTGCTTTTTGTCAGGTGTCTCGGGCGTCGCGGGGGCCTTCACGGCGGGCATCAAGGCCTTGAGCTCGGTCTCGATGGGCGCCAGCACGTCCTCGGCCGCGCCGCCGTTCATCGCCACCAGTCTCAAAACAACCTCGGCCTGGGCGCCGGCATAGGCGCAGGACAGACCGTCGGCGGCGACGCTGATCCGCTTCAGCTCGCCTTGCTGTTCAGGGCAGTCCAGCTTGGAGATGGCGCGGATCGGCTCGCGGCGCAGGCCATGCTCGGACCTTTCGGTTTTTGGCTTTTCGGCGCGATGGCAGCCGCCCACGGTGAGGGCGCTTGTTCCTACGAGTATCGCGGCGATCCAAGTCGAATGACGCATGACCATCCCTTTGATTTCGCGGGGAAGGTGAGGGGCTCCGTGCCGTCCGTCCAGTGAATTTCCGGTAAGACCGCGCGGGCGCGGTCTACTGGCCCGGCCGCCCGCCGGAGCCTTCGCGGCGCGCCAGGAAGGCCAGGCGCTCGAAAAGGTGGACGTCCTGCTCGTTCTTCAACAGAGCGCCATGCAGCGGGGGGATCAGCTTGGTTGGGTCGCGTTCGCGCAGGGCCTTCTCGTCGATGTCCTCGACCATCAGCAGCTTGAGCCAGTCGAGAAGCTCCGAGGTCGACGGCTTCTTCTTCAGGCCCGGCACCTTGCGCATGTCGTAAAAGATCCGCAGCGCCTCGCTCACCAGCTTCTGCTTGATGCCCGGATAGTGGACGTCGATGATCGCCTGCATCGTCGCCTCCTCGGGGAAGCGGATATAGTGGAAGAAGCACCGACGCAGGAACGCGTCCGGCAGCTCCTTCTCATTGTTGGACGTGATGATGATCATCGGTCGCACCTTGGCGGCGATGGTTTCACCGGTCTCGTAGACGTAGAACTCCATCCGATCGAGCTCTTGCAGCAGATCGTTGGGAAACTCGATGTCGGCCTTGTCGATCTCGTCGATCAGGAGGACCGGCCGCACGGGACTTTCAAAGGCTTCCCAGAGCTTGCCCTTCTTGATGTAGTTGCTGACGTCCTTGACGCGCTCGTCGCCCAGCTGGCTGTCGCGCAGACGGCTGACGGCGTCATATTCGTAGAGGCCCTGGTGCGCCTTGGTGGTCGACTTGATGTGCCAGGTCAGAAGCGGCGCGCCCATGGCCTTGGCGACCTCGTAGGCTAGAACGGTTTTTCCCGTGCCCGGCTCGCCCTTGATCAGGAGGGGGCGTTCAAGCGCCACGGAGGCATTGACCGCGACCTTCAGGTCGTCGGTGGCCACATAGTCGGAAGTGCCTTCGAAACGCTGGCTCATTGCCATCCTCAGCCCCGGGCGCGCGGCCCTTCGAACAAGTGTTCAAAACGAGCGACCAAACTACCGGCGCGCGCGCGCTTGGCAAGGGGATGTGCGTCCTCAATTGAAACCGGGCTGCGGGATTGCCGCCTTGCAGCGTCGTCCGGGACGCAGAAGCCGTCAGCGGCCCGCTAAAGCATCGTGCGGAAAAGTGGACGCCAGTTTTCCGCACGATGCGAAAACAAAAACCTGGAGCAAGGCGCGCGAGTCCGATTTCACGAGCCTTGCTCTAGATCGATTCGAAATCGGCCGGCCGATCATCTTCGCTGCTCAGGGTCTCGTCGACATCCAGGTCGTCGCCGGCCACGGCGTCGAGCGGCTCGCGAAGAACGTCTTGGCCCACGTCGTCGCGGGCGGATTCGAGATCCTCCGCGATCTCATCCAACTCGGCTTCATCGACGACATCAGGATCGAGATCCTCGTCCTCATCGGCGTCGCCGTCCTCCTGGGTGACATCGAAGACATCGTCAATGTCATCGAAATTGGCGATGGCCTCACCGTCCTTGGTCAGGTGCGTTTCATCCAGCACCTCGGCGCGGTCCTGGGCGTCGGCGCTGTCGAACTCGAGGTCTGCGGGCATGGTGGCTCCTGGCTTTGAAGGCTTGGCTGCCTTCACAACCCTTCGACCGCTTGGGGAGTTCCGCCGGCCAAGGGCGTGACGCCCTTGGCAAAGGTCTCTGAGGAGTCGCGACTCAGTCCGCGATCGGAGCCTCGAGCGCTTCGGTGGCGTACCCTTTGTCGACAAGGCGCTGGCGGGCGGCCCGCCGGAGCGCGCGCCACTCTTCAGCCAGGAGGCCAAGGCCGATCACGTCGACCGGTTGGCCGCTCTTGACGACATGGGCCCGAAACAAGGCTTCCCGCTGAAACCCGTTGGCCATGTGCAGGCGCCAGGCGATTTCGTTGGTCGCCAGCACCTCCGACCAAAGCTTGCGCAGGCCCAGCGTTGCAAAGGCATGGTCGAGAAGCTTGAACTCGGCGAACCCGCCGACGCCCCGACCGCGAACGGCGGGATCGGCGACATAGCGGGCAAGGGTCGCGCGGCCCTGTGCGGAGTCGATATCGACAAGATTGGTCAGGCCGACCGGAACGCCCTCAAGCTCGATCACCCAGAATTTTCGACGGGCGTCACCCGCCAAGCCGTTGAACCAGCGATCATGTTCCTCGGCGCTGATCCGATGGTCGGAATACATGTAGGCGGCGACCTGGGGGCTGTTGCGCCAGGCCAGCAGGGTCTGACGGTCGTCCTCGTGCAACGCTCGCAAGGCGGCTGTGGTCATATCCGGCGGTCCCCGCCCAGAAGCGCCAGATCGGGGCGGGTACGCATGAAATCGCGCACGTCGTCTGAGGAAAAGGCCGGTTTGGCGGGGTAAAGCGTCTCATAGACCGTCTGAACAAATCCCAGATCGTCGGGGCGATCAACGGTCCATCGCACCTCGCCTTCCTCGCGGTTCTGCGTGTAGGCCGCCAATCGGAAGCGCTGGGGGTGGTGATAGAGAAAAGGCGTCACGTGCTCGCGGTCATACGGCTCGGCCGCCTCGGACAAGGCGGTCCGCAGGGCGCGCGTGCTGATGACCTCAACGTCCAGACCTTTGGGAAAGGTGCGGGGCTCGGCGACGTTGGAAGTGTAGTCCGCGCCGCTCGTCCTGTGCAGATCGATCGTGCCGTCTATGACTTCGGGATCGGCCAGGGGGCAATCGGCGGTCAGGCGCACCACGTCAGCGGCGGGGCCCCATTGGTCCAGCGCGGTCCCGAACCGTCCCAGGACGTCATGCAGGTCGCCGCGATGCACGGCGACACCGGCCTGTTCCATCGTTCGCGCCAGAACGTCGTCGCTTTGCTCAGAGGATGTGGCCACCACGATCTGGTCCAGTCGGCGAGCGCGCTTGAGGCGTTCGATCTGGCGCAGGATCATCGGCGCGCCGGCCAGATCCGCCAGCACCTTGCCGGGCAGCCGGCTGGAAGACATCCGCGCCTGCAGGATCGCTAGAATCATAGGCCCGGGCCTCCCTAGGCCTTGAACTTTTCGCCCAGCGCCTGCGCGACCCGCGTCATGACCGGAGTCCAGTCTCCGAAGTCTTCGGTGCCGAAGCAGCGCGCTTGCGGATACCAAGGGTAGGAGTCGGTGCCCAGGCGCGTCCAGACCGCTGCGGCGGTCAACAGCCAGACTGGCGCGCCGCAGGCGCCCGCCAGATTGATGGTCGCGTTGGAGAACCCGATCACCAGATCCATTGCGCAGCATAGCGCGGCGACATCGTCGAGATCCTGCTTCAGGTCGATGCCCGGCGGTTGCCAGATATCGATGCCGAACTCTGACTTGGCCAGAGCGATCTCTTCGGCGCAGTCGCCGTATTGCAGGTTCACAAAGGTGACGCCGGGCGTTTCGAGGACTGGACGCCATTGATGGAAAGGCGAGAACTGCCGCGCGCGTTCGCCGTTCAGCTTCAAGCTCTTCCAAAGCAATCCGACCTTAGGTCCCTTGGGGGCGGCCTCGAGTTGCTGGCGCCAGTAGGCGACGCGATCTGGATCGGCGACCAGGAAGTTCGGCCGGTCTGGGAAGGCCTCCGCTGAGGGCCGCAAAGTTGAAAGCAGCGATCCGATCGGCGCCCATTGATCGATCTTGCTCCAGTCGGAAACGTTCGGCGCCGTTCTGATTACGCGGCCTTCGAATGCAATGGTCCGGTGGGCGCTGACTTCGATGTTGGGAAAGGAACGTGTGAACAACGGTATCAGGCGCCGTTCCACCGCCAGTGACAGCGAGCCGTCGGGTCCGATCGCGTCGATGATGTCGGGCAACATGTTGGCGAACATGACCTCGTCGCCCAGTCCCTGCTCGGTGCAGATCATCATCCGCTTGCCGGCTAGGGGTTGATCGGGCGACCAGCGCGGCGCGTCGATCACGAACCGCGGGGCGTCGCTGAGATCAGGCGAGAAGCGGCTTTCATAGGCCGCCCAGCCCTCGCCGACGCGTCCCACGCACAGAAGGATGGTGGAGCGTGCGAATTGCATCATCGCCAGGTCGTCTGGGGTGTCGACGTGCGCGATGGCGGACTCGCAGTCTTCGAGCGCGCCTTGCGCGTCGCCGAGGTCGAGGCGGGCATAGGCGCGGTTGTGATAGCCCTTGCCAAAGGTCGGGTCGAGACGAAGGGCCTCATCAAAGAAGGTGAGGGCCTGCCGCCCATCGCCCAGGCTGCACATTACGGTGCCCAGGGTGTTCCAGAGAAGCGGCTGTCCCTGGTCCTGCAGGATGGCGGGCCGCAGAATTTCGATGGCCTCGTCGCATTTATTGAGGTCACGGAGCGCGCAGGCCAGGTTGTTGACCGCCTCTGCGCAGTCGGGCCTGGCCAGACGATAGTGAGCGAAGAATTTCGCGGCGATCTCCGGCATGTCCATCCGGTAAGCCAGGCGTCCCAAGTCGCCCGCGACAGGGCCTTGGTCGGGCAGCAATTGCAGCGCGGCCTCGTAGGCGCGCATGGAAGAGACGAAGTCGCCGGTTTTTTCCCGGGCGATGGCCAGAACATGCCAGGCCACGCCCTGTCGATCGTCCTTCGCCAGCACCTCAAGCGCCAAGGCGTCGGCCTTCTTGTACTCGCGCGCATGAATGGCGTTGATCGCCTGGGCCAGAAGTCGCGCTGTCTTGCGATTTTTCAGCTCGGCGGCGGCGCGATCCAATCGCGCCAGGGCTTCCGACGACGCGGAGTCGCCCATTGTGGTTCCCGCCATGCCGCGCTTGGCGACGGCGCCCGCCTCGATCGGTTGCTGTGCCAGCGAGCTGCTGGAACTCTCTAGGGCGCGTTTACGGGACATCGCTAAGCCTTGCGGGTTTTGAGTTAACCATTCAGTGGGCCAGTATGCTTAATTGAGTCCTAAGTTGCGGCTCACGGTCACAGGGCTAGCAAGACGGCGTTAACCCGGCCCATCATAGTTTATGACTGACTCGCCGATCGTGGCGGGCCGGGTTTTGTGGCGACGCAGACAGGGAGCCGTACAACGTGCCTTTGAAGCTTTCGCTGAAGCCCGGCGAGAAGTTCGTCCTGAATGGTGCGGTGGTCCAGAATGGGGATCGGCGCGGCGTTCTTGTGCTCCAGAACAAGGCGTCGGTCCTTCGTGAAAAGGACATCATGCAGCCGGATCAGGTGACGACGCCATCGCGCCGCATCTACTTTCCGGTGATGATGATGTATCTTGAGGAGGCCGTCGCTGAGCGGTTCTACGAAGATTTCGCCACGCGCCTGAATGAGTTCATGAGTGTGGTGAGAAATCCATCCGTGTTGGCCGATTGCATCGCGATCTCCAAACACGTGATGGCGCGCGAATACTACAAGGCGCTCATGTTGAGCCGAAAATTGATTGAATACGAAGACGAGAGGTTGGGGCATGTCTCTTCGGGCCTATCAGCAGGCGGC
The DNA here is from genome assembly GCF_058681035.1 of Caulobacter sp. FV2ps19. Taxonomy (NCBI): domain Bacteria; kingdom Pseudomonadati; phylum Pseudomonadota; class Alphaproteobacteria; order Caulobacterales; family Caulobacteraceae; genus Caulobacter; species Caulobacter sp. FV2ps19. Next base: position 2,647,538 of record NZ_CM178729.1, read on the forward strand.
GACGAGGGCGGAAAATCCGCGTGAACTGGAGTATCGTCTTTTCGGCCAGGTGACGCGCGCATTGATAGATGCGTCTCAGGCTGAAGAAGACGATTTCGCCAAGCGGATTGATGCGCTGGATTGGAACCGACGCGTATGGTCGGCGATGGCGACTGACTGTTCCTTGCCGGAAAATTCCCTGGCGCCTGAACTGCGCGCCAGCATCATTTCGCTTAGCCTTTGGGTCAATCGCCACTCAAGCGCGGTCATGCGCAAGGAAGAAGATTTCGAGCCTCTGATCGATATCAATCGAACGATCATGCAGGGCTTGGCCGGGCGCGTCGACGCCGCCTGATCGTCGACCGGCGACAATTACCCAGCCCCCTTAGGAAGTTCCTGCCGCCCGGCGAATCCTGCATTCGCCGGGCGGTTTCGTTTTTGGCCCGAAGCCAAAATATCCCAACAAAATCAAATTGATAATATTCTTCTTCGCGGGGGTTAAGCTGGCCCGCCGCTTGCGATGGTCATCATAGGCAAAATGCTAAGCCGGTTCGCGCCGGAGAAATCCCACCAAAACGGTAGGTGACCTATGATGAACTCTATCAACACCAATGTCGGTGCGCTCATCGCACTGCAAAACCTCAATGCAACTAACTCGGAGCTTGCAGCAACCCAGGGTCGCATCAACACCGGTAAAAAAGTCGCCACCGCCAAGGATAACGGCGCGATCTGGTCGATGGCCAAGCAACAAAGCACGACAGCGAATTCGTTGAACGCCGTTAAGGATTCACTCCAGCGCGGCCAATCAACGATCGATGTAGCGCTCGCTGCTGGTGATACGATCACAGATCTGCTCAGCAAGATGAAGGAAAAGGCCCTGGCTGCTTCCGACACCTCGTTGAACACCGCCAGCTTCAATGCCCTGAAGGCCGATTTCGAGTCCCTTCGCGATCAAATCGAGAAGGCGGCTACGAACGCCAAGTTCAACGGCGTCAGCATTGCTGACGGCACGACTTCGGCGCTGACCTTCTTGTCCAACGCGGATGGTGACGGTTTCACCGTCGCCGCCCAGACCCTGGCCCTCGCGGGCATTGGTCTGACGTCGACGGACACCTTTACCGATGCTGCGACCGCCAAGACGATGATCGCGACGATAACGACCTCTCTCACCACGGCGACCAATAAACTGGCGTCCTTGGGCACCAACTCTGTCGGTCTGGACACGCACCTGACCTTCATTGGCAAGCTTCAGGATAGCCTGGACGCAGGGGTGGGTAACTTGGTCGACGCTGACCTGGCGAAGGAAAGCGCTAAGCTCCAGTCGCTGCAGACCAAGCAGCAATTGGGTGTGCAGGCGCTCTCGATCGCCAATCAGACGCCGCAGTCGATCTTGTCCTTGTTCAAGTGACCCGACATGCCGGGCGATCTCAGGATCGCCCGGCGCCTCCTTTACCCGGCGCCTAGTGCCCGGCAATAATTGCCCCACGACAAAGGCCCCCGGCAGTTTCTGCCGGGGGCCTTTGTCGTAAACAGATCTATAACGCCATCTTTTCAATGTGTTGTGAGATTTCGCCGGGTAGGAAACTTTGGCCCGGTCATTGCTTCTCACCTACCTGAGCAAAAAGCTCCCGGCAGTCAAAATGACGTCGGCACACCTTGAAAAGGAACTTTCGTAATGGCGCTGAACAGCATCAACACGAACGCCGGCGCGATGATCGCGCTGCAAAACCTCAACACGACCAACGCCGATCTGCAAACGGTCCAGCAGCGCATCAACACCGGTAAGAAGGTGGCGAGCTCCAAGGACAATGGCGCGATCTGGGCGAGCGCGAAAATCCAGTCCACGACGGCTTCGTCGCTGAACGCCGTGAAGGACTCGCTGCAACGCGGTCAGTCGACCATCGACGTGGCCCTGGCGGCTGGCGATACGATCACCGACCTGCTGGGCAAGATGAAGGAAAAGGCTCTCGCCGCTTCCGACACCTCACTCAATACGGCCAGCTTCAACGCTCTGCTCGCGGACTTCACGTCCCTGCGCGATCAGATTGAGAAGGCGGCCTCCAACGCCAAGTTCAATGGCATCAGCATCGCTGACGGCTCAACCACGGCGCTGACCTTCCTGGCCAATGAGGATGGTTCTGGCTTCACTGTGGCGGCCAAGACCCTGAATCTGGCTGGCCTCAACTTGACCGCCGCGACGTTCACCGACGCTGCTTCGGCCAAGACCATGATCACCACGGTCTCGTCGGCCCTGGAGACGGCCACCAACAAGCTGGCCTCGCTGGGCACGAACTCGACCGGTCTCGACACCCATCTGACCTTCGTCGGCAAGCTGCAAGACAGCCTCGACGCCGGCGTGGGCAATATGGTTGACGCCGACCTGGCCAAGGAAAGCGCCAAGCTGCAGTCGCTGCAAACCAAGCAGCAACTGGGTATCCAGGCGTTGTCGATTGCTAACCAAGCTTCTTCGTCGATCCTGAGCCTGTTCCGCTAACGAACAGGGGGAGGCGGGTCCGGTGGATCCGCCTCCTGATCTTGTCAGGCTAGATGTTGGGGAGAACCTATTTAGAGGACGCTTCCGCGAAAGCGCGGGCGCAAGGAGAAATGGAAACCAAAGCCGCATTGTCGGCCCCCGCTGCCGACACGGTCCCAACGGGCCAATATCCGAAATTCACCGCCCCGGAGCCATCCGTGGGCGCTGTTGGCGTTTCGGAGACGGCCGCGGCCTCCGCCGAGCCACAGCCGGGCGATCTTCGCCTGGTGATCGAGCAGGATGAGGACAAGGGGACGTTCATCTACAAGACGGTCGATCGTCGGACCGGGGAAACCATTCAGACACTGCCTCGCGAGGACGTGCTGAAACTCAAACACGCCCCCGGCTATGATCCTGGCGCGGTCTATGACGGCCTGACCTGAGGTCGCGCGCGTTTGCTGTAGCCCGCGACCCTGCGTCGCTGGGCATATTCGTTATGGTTTATTTCCGTTAACCATAACCTTACCTTCTGATCCTACGGTCGGCTCCGTGAGGGCTTGCTCGCTGTTAGCGCGCGCAAACCAAACCCGGAAAAAACTTCCGATCGGAGGCCGCCAATGTCGCTTAGCGTCAATACGAATCAGCCCGCGCTGATCGCCCTGCAGAACCTGAATCAGACCAACGATCAGATGCAGGGGGTCCAAACCCGCATCAATACGGGTCTTGCGGTCTCCAGCGCCAAGGACAATGCGGCCGTCTGGTCGATCGCTCAGGAACAGCGCGCGGACATGAACGCGCTGTCGGCGGTCAAGATGAGCCTGGACCGAGCGAGCTCGGTGGCGGATGTGGCCCTGGCCGCAGGCGAATCGATCTCAGACCTGCTGAGTTTGATGCGCGAAAAAGTTGTGGCGGCCAAGGATTCGTCGCTGACCACGAAGTCGCGCGAAGCCTTGAACTCGGACTTCCAGGGGCTGGTCAAGAACCTGTCGCAAGTGTTGTCGAGCGCCACCTTTGACGGCGCCAACCTGCTGAATGGCAGTCTCGTGGCCGACGTTTCCTTCCTGGCCGACTCCGACGGCGCCACGTCAATCACCCTCAATCTTCAGGATCTGTCGCTTGGCGGCACGATCAATACGCTGACGGCCACTGACGATATCCTCGACGTCACCAACGCCGCCAATGTTCTGACCCGGCTCGACTCGACGATGGGGGCGGTGAACCAGGCGGTCGGTAATATCGGCACCCAGGCCAAACAGATCGAAGCGCACCACACCTTTGTTTCCAAGCTCTCTGACGTGCTGGAAACCGGGGTGGGCAACCTTGTCGATGCGGACCTGGCCAAGGAAAGCGCCCGCCTGCAGGCCTTGCAGGTGAAGCAGCAGCTTGGCGCCCAGGCGCTGTCGATCGCCAATAGCGCGCCTCAGATCATTCTGAAGCTCTTTAACGGCGGCTAACGAGGCGTCGCGCGGTTGATCGCCGGGGGCCTAGGCTCGCCGCCTCGCGCGACTTAGACTTTACACCGACGGCGCATCAGGGGGAATCGGCGGGAATGATCGACCTTCGCGATTTGCGAGAAGACGACGAGGACGTGCTTTTTCAGTGGCGCTCTGAACCGGAAGTCGATCGCTGGATGTCGGACGCCGCCTTTCCCAGTCGCGAGGCCCACGCGGTTTGGTTTGAAAGCCTTCGCGCCGATCCGGACATGCGGGGCTGGATGATCACACGGGGAGGCGAGGCGGCGGGGCTTCTCACCCTCACCGGCCTTCTCAGTCATCACCGCCGAGCGAGCTGGAACTGGTTCCTGGGTTCAGCCGATGCGCGAGGTCGCGGTGTTGGTCGCGCCGCCCAGGTGCTTGGCCTGGATCGCGCCTTTTGCGAACTGGGGCTGCACAAGGTATTCGCCGAGGTCATGGCGGACAATGACGCGGCGCTGAAAGCGCAAGTCGCAACAGGTTTTCGGCGCGAGGGCTATCTTCGCGGTCATGTGCTCAAGAACGGAGAGCCCCGCGACGTTGTGATGTTGGGCATATTGGCTTCGGAGTGGAGCCAACTGCGCAAGGAAGCACGGCGCAGCCTGACAGAAGCAAGGCTAATCGCTGCGTAATCAAAGGTCTTAACGAATCTTCAGCCTTGTAGGCTCAAAAAGAGGCGGGGTGCGAAGTGTGTCCCGACGGAACTGACCGTGATCACTTTCGACACCAGTGTCCTGCTCGGTTACTATCAGGCTCGTACGGGCCAGTTTGATGCTGCGGCGACCACGGTGGCGACCTCGTCCTCCAAGTCCAAGGCCGTGGTGCCTAACGCGCCCTGGAACGCTGGCGCGCCGGAGCCCAGCGCTCTGGTCAAGTCGGCGTTGTCCGGTCACAAATTTATCGATGAAGCCGCCAATCAGACCAGCCTGAAGGGCGCCAGCAGCGACTATAAAAAGCTGTTCGCCACCTATCAGGCGCTCAATACGCTCTCTGCGATCGCCGCGCGATCATCCGAGAAGGGCGTCACCGATAGCGAGCTCAAGCGCTTGCAAACGGCGATGGCCAAGGGGTTGTCGGAAATCACGACCTATACCCAGAATCTCAAGCTCGAGCAGGGGCGACTGACGGCAGGCACGGTGATGACCACCGATAGGACCTCGGTCGGCGTCCCGAAGAACAATTACACCTACATCACCGATACGATCTACAGCGGCCAGTCCGATGATCCTGTGCCCAAGTTCCAGGGCAATGCGAGTTTCGACTTGGCGATCAAGAAATTCGGCGTGACGACAAACGTCAATATTGACCTGATCGATATGGGGGCCACGCCCAGGACGATGTCCAACGTAGTCAGCTTCATGAACGACAAACTCAAGGCTCAGGGTTTCGAGACCAGCTTCGCCGTCGAGCGAACGATTGGCGAAACCCGGACCGTCCAGGTCAATGGCCAGCCCGTCACGCTGCCGGCGACCGGGGATGATTTCGCCCTCCGCGTGAAGGGGGATTCGACTGAGAAGCTGACCTTCTCGGCCGCAACCACATCGCCGGCCGTCTACATCACGACAGCAGCGGGCGATCCCGACCCCGACAAAGATACCAAGACCGATGATGCGGTCATCGAAAATACCCTGACCAAATACAGCGCCGCCGGTGGGGGGCAGCCTGGTGGCAAGGTGTTTTCGGAAACGTTGCAGGGCACGATCTCGAGCGTGCGCAAGACCGTCACGGCAGCCGACGGCTCGATCTACATGCTGGCGGATGTCACCAAGGATGTCAGTGGGCAGGTCATCAAGGGCGATCAGGATGTCGCCCTGCTGAAATATGACTCGGCCGGGCATCTCCTTTATGCGCGCAGCCTGGGAGCCACAGATTCCGCCAGCGGCCTGAACCTCGCGGTCGCCAGTGACGGCAGTGTCGCGGTGGCGGGATCGGTGACCGGCCGCTTGGATGGCGCGGTCAATGGGCCGATCAATTCCGATGCGGATTCGGGAAAGACCGATAGTTTCGTCACCCGCTACGACGCCAAGGGCGACGAGCAATGGACGGTGCGTCGCGGCGGCATGCTGGAAGACGAGGCCACAGCCGTGGCGTTCGGATCCGACGGCGTTCTCTATGTCGGCGGGCGGTCCAAGTCCGACCTTCCCGGCTCGTCAACGATCGCCGGCGGGGAATATGATTCCTATCTGACGGCCTTCGCCACCGACGTGAACGGCACGCCAAAGGCGCTGTTCACCCAGAAGTTTGGCACGGCCGAGAACGACTCCGTTTCAGACATCGTGGTCAACGGTTCGCAGGTGATCGTCGGCGGCAAGGAAGGCGGCAACGCGGTCCTGCGCAGCTTTACGGTGGCGCCCACCGTCGTGACCGAGGACGCCACGTCGATGACCTCTGCGGGGGTTATGGTGACCACGCCGGTCACCTACACCAAGTCCGCGACGCTGACCGCTGGCGCCACCCGTAACCTTGGGTCGCTGCAGGGCGGCGACCTCGCGGGCCTCGCGATCGATGGCGGCCAACTCTATGTAGGTGGCTACACCTCAAACGGCGCTCTGAGCATTGGCAACGCCACCACGACCGCCTCGGGCGGATCGGACGGATTTGTCGGCCGCGTCGCGCTGGATCTGGCCGACACCAGCGCCGACACTCTGGCCTATTACGGCGGCGCGGGGAATGACACCGTGACCGGCATGGCGGTGGCCAACGGAGCGGCCTGGCTGGTCGGTTCGGCCGGCGACAATCTGGAAGGTCAGAGCACGGTCGGGGAGAAGGACGGCTATGTCGCCCAGATCGACGTCGCCACCGGCGCGGTCTCCTGGTCCCAGCGCCTGACCGGCAAGGATGGCTATGCGACCCCGACTTCGATTTCCGTCGACCAGGGGGGATCCAGTGGCCTTGACGCCTTTGGTTTGCCCAAGGGCGTCATGGATTTCACGCAGTCCGAACGTCTTGTCTCAGCGACAGCCGCTCGAGCGGGCGACACGTTCCAGATCCGCACCCGCGAGCGCGGGACCCTGACCACGATCAAGATCGAGGCCAACGATACGCTGGAAACCCTGGCCGACAAGATCAAGCGCGCGTCGGGTTTCCGCGCCAAGGTCGAACTGGCCAGCGACGGCAATGCGCGCAAGCTCAAGATCAGCCCTGCCTACGCCACCTCAACGATCGAAATCCTGGCAGGCAAGGGCGGCACCGACGTGCTGCAGGCTCTGGGGCTGGCCTCTGGGGTCATTCGCGGCACAAAGGTCGAGAGCGGTAAAACCGTTTCAGCTGACGGCGGCGGCCCGGTCTTTGGGCTGCAGCTTCCCCCGGAGGTCGACCTGACCACCGAGGCGGGACGCAAGGCGGCCTCTGCGGCGATCACCAAGTCCATGTCGGCGGTGCGCACGGCTTATCGCGAGTTTGCCGATCTCGCTATGGGCATCGATAGCAGCGCGGCCAGCACGTCGGGCAAGACGGGAGGCACTGTGCCGACCTATCTGACCAACCAGATCGCCAACTATCAGGCCGCGCTGAACCGTCTCACCGGCGGATAGTCGCACTCCTGCGCTAGAGGTGCTTGAAAGCGCCATCTTCGCGTCGTAGCCAGTACTCATGGAATTTCTGAAAGACCGGCGCATCATTCTTGCGGGCGGCGCGGCGCTCGCGCTCGTGGCTGGCCTCGTCATCGCGATCCTGCTGCTGGGCGGCAAGAGCAAGCAAGCCGAGCCGCCGCCGGCCTCGCGCGCTGGGCTGATCGTCGAGACCGGGCGGGCCGACGACACCAAGCTCGATCCCGCTCGACCCCTGCGGTGCTTCGTGGGCGGTCAGTTCGCGGGCGAGACGACCCTGGCGGTCTGCGCCCAGAAAAATGGCGTCGCCACCGGCGCCCTGGACGTCGGTGTGGACGAGACGGGCGCCCTGGCGGCTGCGGACGAGGCGGGCACGGTGCTGACGCCGTTGCCGCCGCCCGCCGTCGTGGCGCCTGCGCCTTCGGTTGTCGCGCCAAGTCCTGCGACGTCGCCTGCCGTGCCTGTTTCCACTACGCCGTTGGCCGTGTGCTGGCGTTATTCCGGCGCCGAATGGCGGCGTCTGCCGGGCGAAATCACCCTGAACGCCTGCGCCCAGACCCTGTTCGGAGGGCGTTGCGAGCGCGCTGGCGGAGCCACCTATGGTCGTTGGGGTGAGGAAACCCTGCGATTGGTTCCCGGGCGCGTCGAAGCGTCTTCCGATAACCGTTCCTTCCACACCGTCATCGACCAGGGACCGAACTGCTCGATCCCGGTCGCCGGCTAAGGCGAGTTCCCCCATGCGCCGTTCGCTCTTGATCACCATCGCCGTCGCCGCCGCGGGTCTGGGCCTGTCCGGCTGCGAAAAGCAGATCAAGGCCCCGTTTGAACAGGGGGTCTGCTTTCAGGTCGCGACCAACAAGGACAAGACCCTGCGCTTCAATCCCGTGGAGCGAAATGTCCAGACCATGGAACAGTGCGCGGCGATCCTGGAGGGGGTTCGTCTTCGGTTCATTCGGCTGGGCAGCCCCAGCCGCACCCTGACCGGGGCCTATCAGGGCAGCTTCATCTTCGTGGAAAAGGAAGGGATCTATTTGGGTCAGACCTATGACGGCGCGCGCTTCATGTCTCTGGTTCGCACCGGCGATGGTCGTCTGGCCGTTCCGGGCGCCGTGCGGCAGGTTCCGGCGCAATAGAACGTCGGTCCGCGACAATCGCCCTCGGTCCACAGGAACGTATTGAGAACAAAATTGCGTTGACCGCGACGCTCCGTTAACGTCTTGATCAGATTCCGGCGCAAGGGTCGCCGGGCGTGAACAAGGTCGAAACGATGGCGGGCAGCGTCAATAAGGTCATTCTGGTGGGCAATCTCGGGGCCGATCCCGAAATCCGCAGCCTCAGCTCCGGTGACCGCGTCGCCAATCTGCGCCTGGCGACCTCTGAAACCTGGCGCGACCGCACCTCGGGCGAGCGTAAGGAAAAGACCGAATGGCACCGGGTCGTGATCTTCAACGACAATCTGGTGAAGGTGGCCGAGCAATATCTGCGCAAGGGCTCCACGGTCTATATCGAAGGGGCGATCCAGACCCGCAAATGGACCGATAACACCGGCGCCGAAAAGTACTCCACCGAGATCGTGCTGCAGAAGTTCCGCGGCGAACTGACCATGCTGGGCGGTCGCGGCGACGGCGCGGGCGCATCGTCCGGCGGTGACGACGGCTATTCCAGCGGCGGGGGTGGCGGCGGCTTTGGCGGCGGCGGCGCGCCGCGCAGCCAGCCCAGCGGCCCGCGCGAGAGCTTCTCGGCCGATCTGGACGACGAGATCCCGTTCTAGGTCTAGCTTTAGATCTGTATTCAACAGCAGGCGGTCAGGTCCTCTGGATCTGGCCGTTTTGCGTTGCGGCGGTGGGGCGGCGGACAGGGTCTGGTCGGCTATCGCGGTTTCAGAACCAGATCCGCCAGCGCATCCGCATTCCAGGTCGGGGCGCGGGGGGCCAGGATCAGCGAGGCTCCGGTCTCGAACCCGCGCAGCATGTCGGCTGTCTGGACCAGCTCCGGCGCCGCCAGACTCTCGCTCATGACGAGGGCGGCGACGGTGAGGCCGCGCGCCCGGATCACCTCCAGAGCGGTGAGCACATGGCTGACCGTGCCCAGATAGGATCCCGCCACCAGAAGGATCGGCAGATTGAGCGCCGCCATCAGGTCCAGATTGGTGGTCGAGTCGGTCAGCGGCGACATCACCCCGCCCGCGCCTTCGATCAGCAGCAGGTCGCGATCGGGTCGTGAGAGGCGAAGCGCGCAGTCGGCAATCAGATCCTCCAGGCTCAGGGTGTCGCCTTCCATCCGGGCGGCCAGATGTGGGGCCAAAGGCGCGCCGTAGCGGCGCGGCGAAATGCGGGCCACGGCGTCAGGGTCTCCCAGGGCCCGGGCCAGGCGTCCCGGATCACTGGTGTCCGGGGCGGCGGGATCAAAGCCGCTGACCACCGGCTTGAAGGCGTCAACGCTCAGACCTCGCGCCCTTGCCGCCTGGATCAAAGCGCAGGCGACATGGGTCTTGCCGATGTCGGTGCCGGTCCCGGCGATGAAGAGGCTCTTCATGCGGTCTGATCCTGGCGAAGGTCCGCCACCTGTTCCGCCAGTCGCGCCACATCGGTCTCGGTATGGGCGGCGCTGAAGGCGATGCGCAGGCGGGCCGTGCCGTCGGGCACGGTCGGCGGACGGATGGCGACGACCAGGAAGCCCTCGGCCTCAAGCCGCGCCGAAGCGGCGAGAGCCGCCTCCGCCGAGCCGATGATCACGGGCACGATCGGGCTCTGGGCCGGCGGCAGATCCAGGGCGGCGGTGAAGGCGCGGGCTCTGGCCAGGGGCAGGGCGGTGAGGGGCGGCTGGCTTTCGATGATGTCCAGGGCGGCCAGGGCGGCGGCGGCCGAGGCCGGCGGCAGGCCGGTGGCGTAGATCACCGTGCGGGCCCGGGTCTTCAGCAGGTCGATCACCGCCTGCGAGCCGCAGACATAGCCGCCGTAGGATCCCAGCGCCTTGGACAGGGTGCCCATCTGCAGCGGGATGTCAGCGGCCGGGAACAGCGCCGCCGAGCCGCGTCCCTCGGCCAGGACGCCGACGCCGTGGGCGTCGTCCGACAGCAGCCAGGCGTCGTGGGCGGCGCAAAGGGCCGACAGCTGATCCAGAGGGGCGATGTCGCCGTCCATCGAGAACACGCCGTCGGTGGCGACCAGGACGTGACGGGCGCCGGCCCGTTCGGCCTTCAAAAGGCGCTCCAGATCGGCGACGTCATTGTGCCTGAAGGCGATCGTCCGGGCGCCCGACAGCTTGGCCCCGGCCCACAGGCAGGCATGGGCCAGCGCGTCGATCAGGATCAGATCGCCGGGCCCGACGAAGGTGGGAATGACTCCCAGATTGGCCAGATAACCCGAGCCAAAGACGCAGGCGGCCTGGGTTCCCTTCAGCCGCGCCAGGCGCTTTTCGAGGTCGCCCAGCAGAGGATGATCGCCGGTGACCAGCCGCGAGGCGGCCGCGCCGGCCCCGTAGTTCAGCGCCGCCTCGGCGGCGGCGGCGCGGACGGCCGGGTGATGCGACAGGTTCAGATAGTCGTTGCAGGAGAACGAGATCAGCCGCCGGCCGTCGCGCTCGACGATCGCGCCGTCCAGCCGGCGGGTCGGTTTCAGGGTGCGGCGCAGGCGCTTGGCGTCCAGGGCGGTCAGCTTGTCTCCGGCGAAGGCGTCGAGGCTCTGCATGCTGTTTCCCGTTTGCGAAGGCAGGGCGCAGGGCATAGGCAAGGCGCCCTCCCATGGCAACGAAAAGGGAGGCGCAACGCAGGATCGTCCATGACCCCCGAATGGCTCAATGAAGGCGCGGCCCATGTCTGGCGACCCTATTGCCAGATGCAGACCGCGCGGCCGCCCTTGCCGGTGGTCGCCACGCGGGGCTCGCGGCTGGTGCTGGCTGACGGGCGCGAGCTGGTCGACGGCCTGGCCTCGTGGTGGACCGCCTGTCACGGCTACAATCATCCGCATATCGCCCAGGCCCTGCGCGACCAGATCGAGCGGATGCCGCATGTGATGTTCGGCGGGCTGGCCCATGAGCCGGCCTATCGCCTGGCCAAACGGCTGGCCGACCTGCTGCCCGGCGATCTGAACCATGCCTTCTTCGCCGAGTCCGGTTCGGTGGCGGTCGAGATCGCCATGAAGATGGCCCTGCAGTTCCACATCAATCGCGGCGAGGTCGGGCGGACGCGGTTCCTGTCGTTCCGGGGCGGCTATCATGGCGACACCCTGGCCACGATGACGGTCTGTGATCCGGAGGAGGGCATGCACAGTCTGTTCTCGGGCGTCATGCCGGCCCAGGTGATCGCCGACCTGCCCAGAGACGCGCGGGGCGACGCCGACGGCGAGCTCGCGCTGGACGCCTTGCTGAGCGAGCGGGGCGGGGAGATCGCCGCCATCCTGGTCGAGCCCCTGGTGCAGGGCGCGGGCGGCATGCTGCTGCACGGGCCCGACACCCTGCGGGCCCTGAGGCGACTCGCCGACAAGCATGGCGTGCTGCTGATCTTCGACGAGATCTTCACGGGCTTTGGCCGCACCGGCACGCTGTTCGCCATGCAGGCGGCGGGCATCGAGCCCGATATCGTCACCCTGTCCAAGGCCCTGACCGGCGGGACACTGCCGTTGTCGGCGGCGGTGGCCTCGACCCGGGTGTTCGAGGCCTTCCTGTCGGATGATCCCGAGGCCGCCCTGATGCATGGCCCGACCTACATGGCCAATCCTCTGGCCTGCGCGGCGGCCAACGCCTCGCTGGACCTGTTCGAGGACGGAGCCTGGCGGTCCGATGTGGCGCGGGTCTCGGCCGCTCTGGCCGAGGGGCTGGAGCCGTGTCGCGCCGCGCCGGGCGTCGTTGATGTGCGGGTCCTTGGCGCGATCGGGGTCGTCGAGTTCGACGCACCCGTCGCGGTGAGCGACCTGTGCGCCCGGTTCGCGGAGGCGGGCGTCTGGATCCGGCCGATGGGCAAGGTCGTCTATCTGACCCCGGCCTTCACGACGCCGGACACCGATCTGGCCCTGCTGACCGGCGCGGTGCGCCGCGTGATCTGCGCCGATCAATCGCCTCCAGATTGACCCCAGCCGCGCGGTCTGGTCCAAGCGGTCATGCCCGCCAATTCGCCCCTGTCTGGTCTTGAGCGCCTCGCCATCCTGGCGATCATCCTGACCTGGGGTCTGAACAACGCCGCCGCCAAGGTGGCCACGGCGCACCTGCCGCCGATCCTGGTGGGCGGGATGCGGTTTGCCCTGGCCCTGGTGTTTCTGGCGGCGTTCGTCCGGCCGCCGTTCCCGGAACCCAGGAAGCTGGCGGCGATCATCCTGCTGTCGGGGCCGATCCATTTTGGCCTGATCTATTCGGCCTTTGGTCTGGCCAAGTCGCTGAGCCCGCTGGTCGTCGCCAGCCAGCTGTGGATCCCGTTCACCGCCATTGCCGCCTGGAAGCTGCTGGGCGAGTCCATGCGTCCGCCGGCGGTGATCGGCCTGGTCATCGCCTTTGTCGGCGTGGCCTGGATGAGCCTGGATCCGCACGGCGCTGGCGATCTGCCGGCCCTGGTGCTGGTGGTGCTGGCCTGCGCCTGCTGGGCGGTGGCGACGGTGCTGGTGCGCATGACGCCGGGGGTCAAGCCGCTGAAGATGCAGGGGATGACCGCCATCGTCGCCGCCCCCAGCCTGATCGCCCTGTCCTTCGCCGTCGAGCCCCGGATCGTCGAGCGGGTGACGACCGCGCCGCCCCTGGCCTGGGCCTGCGTCGCCTTCGCCGGCGTGGTCTCGACCATCGGGGCCAGCGCCTTGCTGTTCTGGCTGGTCCAGCGGCGCGAGGCGGGCCGGGTGACGCCGTATTTCCTGCTCACGCCTCTGGTCTCCTGCACGATCGGCATCGCCTTCATGGGCGACCGCCTGACCCCGCAACTGCTGATCGGCGGGGGCGCGACCCTGGTCGGCGTGGCCCTGGTGGCCCTGACCGAAAAGCGCGCCGTCAAGGCGCAGGCCATGGCGGCCGAGACGGTTTAGGTCGACTCCCGTCCCGTCGGCGGATGGGGGAAGGGAGAAGACAAGACTTCGCCGCCTCACGCGGATCACCGCTGAAGGGATGGGAAGGGCTGCGGAGCGTCCGGGCCTCGCCCGGAATATTGAGTTTTAAGTACCGTTTCGACGAAGACGAACGCTCCGCGTAGCCGTTATTCGGGAGCATCGCCGGGATTGGCGGGGTTTTAGCCCGCTCCGGTAGCTAGGCCCCCGACGGGTGGAGGGGATGGCGACCCCGTCCAGACCGCATGAGCGATTTCAGCCCATGCCTGTTGCGCGTCATCGGGCGTCGGCGAAGGGTGCTCTCGGCGGTCCGGGCCTGGCCTCAACACGGGACGGTCCTCGAGGGGTGTCCACGCTCAGCCAGACCCCGCCGGGCCTTCGACGACGGCCGACGGGCGCTACCCGTTCGACCACCCCTGCCAGTCGCAACGGTCGCCGTACGTGCGCCCTTCCCGTGCTGTCAGGTGAGATTGATTATGCGGGCGGTTTGAACGCCGGGGATAAGTTTGCGCGAGAAAGTTTTAGAGCGTTGATTGGGTTAGGGTTTGATCCGGAATCGACGGGGATAGAGGGCCGCCAATGCCCGTTCTGCCGTAACCCCTCACCCTCCCACCGCTCCGCGGCGGGCTCCTCCCTCTCCCTTTGGAAGAGGGACTAAGAGTCTGCTCAGCGTCGCAACCTGCCCCCGACGTCAAAGCCTAACTTTGGGATCGCACGACGCCTGGCCGCAGGCCCCGCCGCGAACGGCGGGGCCCTGTCGCGCTTACTTCACCACGCCGCAGGCCACCCGGGCGCCGGCCCCGCCGATGGGCTGGGTCATGTAGTCGTCGGGGCTGGCATGGACGACGACGGCCGAGCCGTCGGCGTCCAGCAGGGCCGGGCGGCCGCCGGCGCCGTGCAGCGACACCAGGGTGGAGAAGAGTTCGGCCGTGGCCGTGCCATCAGCGCCGGCGAAGATGTTGGGCAGGTCGCCATTGTCATTGCCGTCAGGATTGAGCAGGCCGTGGACGACATTGGCCGTGGTGTGGACGTGGCTGCCGGCCGATTTGAAGTCCGGCGCGCCGCAGTCGCCCTTCTCGTGGAAGTGGGCGCCATGCCAGCCGGGCGTCAGCCCTTTGAGCTCAAGGCGCAGCAAAACGCCGTGCGGGGCCTCGGTCAGGGTGAGGGTTCCGGCGTCCTTGCCGTCGCCGGCTTTCATGGCGACCGTTGCGGTCGGGCTGTCGGCGGCCAGGACGGGCAGGGCGGCGAAACCGGTCAGGGACGTGATCAAGCAGGCCGTCGCGACGAGGGAGGAGCGCATGGGAAATCCTTCAAAAACAAACGGGCAAGAGCCGGGCCCGCCCCGGAAAGGTGGCGTCGGCCTTAGGGGAATGCTAACAGTTAAAGACAGTTCCGTGTTCGATTCTGACGGCGAAAAATCCCCTTGAGCGACGATCAAATGACTACCCCTCCCGAAGGGCCGCGAGGGGATATCGCCCCGATCTTCATTGAGGACGAACTGCGTCGTTCGTATCTCGACTACGCGATGAGCGTGATCGTCAGCCGCGCCCTGCCGGACGCGCGCGACGGCCTCAAGCCCGTTCACCGCCGCGTGCTGTTTTCGATGCACGAACAAGGCCATACGCCGGATCGCTCCTATGTGAAGTCGGCCCGCGTGGTCGGTGACGTGATGGGTAAATACCATCCGCACGGCGACTCCTCGATCTATTTCACCCTGGTGCGGATGACCCAGCCGTTCTCGATGGGGCTGATCCTCATCGACGGTCAGGGCAATTTCGGCTCGGTCGACGGCGATATGCCCGCCGCCATGCGTTACACCGAGTGCCGGATGGCGCCGCCGGCCCTGGCCCTGCTGGCGGACCTCGACAAGGATACGGTCGACTTCCAGGACAATTATGACGGCAAGGAGCAGGAACCCTCGGTCCTGCCGTCTCGGATCCCCAATCTTCTGGTCAATGGCGCGGGCGGCATCGCCGTCGGCATGGCCACCAATATCCCGCCGCACAATCTGGGTGAAGTGATCGACGCCTGTCTGGCGATGATCGACGATCCCGACGTCAGCGTCGAAACCCTGCTGGACCTGGTGCCCGGCCCCGACTTCCCGACCGGCGGCGAGATCATTGGCCGCAGCGGTCCGCGCCAGGCGCTGATGACCGGCCGCGGCTCGGTGATCATGCGCGGCCTGGCCTCGGTGGAGGAGATCCGCGCCGGGCGCGAGGCGATCATCGTCACCGCCATCCCCTATCAGGTGAACAAGGCCAATCTGGTCGAGCACATCGCCGAGCTGGTGCGCGACAAGAAGATCGAGGGCGTCAGCGACATCCGCGACGAGTCCAACCGCGACGGCATGCGCATCGTGGTCGAGCTGAAGCGCGACGCCTCGGGCGACGTGATTCTCAACCAGCTGTATCGCTTCACGGCCCTGCAGAGCTCGTTCGGCGTCAATATGCTGGCCCTCAACCGCCGCCGGCCCGAGCAGATGGGTCTGCACCAGCTGATCAAGATCTTCGTCGATTTCCGCGAGGAAGTCGTCGTGCGGCGGACCAAGTTCGACCTGGGCAAGGCGCGCGATCGCGGCCACGTGTTGGTCGGCCTGACCATCGCCGTCGCCAATATCGACGAGTTCATCCACATCATCCGCTCGTCCAAGGACCCGGCCGAGGCGCGCGAGCGTCTGGTGGCCAAGTCCTGGCCGGCCGGCGACATGCTGCCGCTGGTTGAGCTGATCGCCGATCCGCGCACCCTGCAGGAAGACGGCGGCCTGATCCGCCTGACCGACGAGCAGGCCCGCGCCATTCTGGCCCTGACCCTGTCGCGTCTGACCGGCCTGGGCCGTGAGGAAATCGGCAACGAGGCGACCGCCCTGGCCGAGGCCATCCGCGGCTTCCTGGAACTGCTGTCGGACCGCGCCAACATCATGGCCGTGGTCCGCGAGGAACTGGTTGAGGTGCGCGACAAGTTCGCCGTGCCGCGCCGCTGCCAGATCGTCGACGGCGACGCCGACGTGGAAGATGAAGACCTGATCGTCCGCGAGGACATGGTCATCACCGTGACCATGGGCGGCTATGTGAAGCGCACGCCGCTGGCCAATTACCGCACCCAGCACCGGGGCGGCAAAGGCAAGTCGGGCATGGCCACCAAGACCGAGGACGCGGTCACCCGCGTGTTCTCGGCTTCGACCCACGCGCCGCTGCTGTTCTTCACCTCGGGCGGCAAGGTCTACAAGCTCAAGGTCTGGAGGCTGCCGCTGGGCGCCGCCAATTCGCGCGGCAAGGCCTTCGTCAACCTGCTGCCGATCGAGCCGGGCGAGACCATCACCTCGATCCTGGCCCTGCCCGAGGACGAGGCGACCTGGGATCGGCTGGACGTGATGTTCGCCACCCGCTCGGGCAGCGTGCGCCGCAACAAGCTGAGCGACTTCGTCGACGTGCGCCGCAACGGCAAGATCGCCATGAAGCTCGATGAGGGCGACGGCATTGTCGGCGTCGGCGTCTGCGGGACCGAGAACGACATCCTGCTGACCACGTCGGTGGGCCGCTGCATCCGCTTCTCGGCCGACGAGGTGCGGGTGTTCGCCAGCCGTGACTCGACCGGTGTGCGCGGTGTGAAGCTGGCCGAGGGCGATGAAGTCATCAACATGGCCATCCTGCGCGGCGTCGACGCCACGCCGGCCGAGCGCGCCGCCTATCTGAAGCACGCCCGCGCCATGCTGCGCGCGGCCGGCGAAGAGGGCGACGACGCCCCGGCGCCGGAAGAGGCCGACGAGGAGCTCGACGAAACCAGCCTGACGCCGGAGCGCATCGCCGAACTGGGCGCGGCCGAGGAGTTCATCCTCACCGTGTCGTCGGAAGGCTTCGGCAAGCGCACCAGCGCCTATGACTATCGCCGCACCGGCCGGGGCGGGCAGGGGCTGACGGCCCAGGACCTGAGCAAGCGCGGCGGCCGTCTGGCGGCTTCGTTCCCGGTCGACGACAGCGACGAAATCCTGTTGGTGACAGACGCCGGACAATTGATACGGTGCCCCGTTTCGCAAATTCGTGTTGCAGCGCGGAATACTCAGGGCGTAACCGTCTTCCGCACCGCGAAGGACGAGCACGTCGTCAGCGTGGAGCGGCTGGCTGACGCCGGCGGCGACGACAACGACAATGATCAAGGCGACGTAAGCGGGGCGGACGAGACCCTGTAGGCGCAACCAACGCAGGGGGTTTCATGAGGGTCGGGCTTTATCCCGGAACGTTTGATCCGGTCACCAACGGCCATCTCGACATCATCGGTCGGGCCGTGAAGCTGGTCGACAAGCTGGTGATCGGCGTGGCGGTCAATATCGGCAAGGGGCCGCTGTTCACGCTGGAAGAGCGTGTCGCGATCCTGGAGCGGGAAACCGCGCACCTGTCGAAGGTAGCCGTGATCGAGGTGCGGCCGTTCAATACCCTGCTGATGCATTTCGCCCGCGAGGTCGGGGCCCAGATGATCGTGCGCGGCCTGCGGGCCGTGGCCGACTTCGAATACGAGTTCCAGATGACGGCCATGAACCAGCAGCTGGATCGCGAGATCGAGACGGTGTTCCTGATGGCCGATCCGCGTCACCAGGCCATCGCCTCGCGGCTGGTCAAGGAAATCGCGGCCCTGGGCGGCGATATCTCCAAGTTCGTGCCGCCGGCTGTGGGCGAACAGCTGGTGGCCAAGCTTCACAAGGTCTGAAACCGTGGAACTGCCGTGAAGTGGCCGGAATCTTAGGCTTCAACACGGCGGTCTTGTCGCGAGGGGCGGCGTTGGTCTAGGGCTTGCCTGCCTTTCTGTTCGGGGATTTTCATGAAGTTTGCGTCTTCCGCCATCGTTGTGGCGCTGCTGGCGACGAGCGCCGTCGCCCAGCCTGCATCGAGTCCGTCGTCTGACTGGCGCACGCCCGATCCGCAGAATGTGCTGGTGGTCGAGACCAACAAGGGCCGGATCATCGCCGAGCTCAATCCCGAGGTCGCCCCCGCCCATGTCGCGCGCATCCGCGAGCTGACCCAGGCCGGTTTCTATGACGGCCTGACCTTCTTCCGCGTCGTCGACGCCTTCATGGCCCAGACCGGCGATCCGCAGAACACCGGAACCGGCGGCTCGGACAAGCCTGACCTGCAGGGCGAATTCACCTTCCGCCGCGGGGCCGACCTGCCCCTGGCGGCGCCGGGCAAGGCGGGCAGCAACGAGACGGGCTTCCTGGGCGCCTTGCCGGTGACCAGCCAGCCCGCCGCCCTGGCGGTGATGACCGCTGATCGCAAGGTGGCGACCTGGGGCAATTTCTGTCCGGGCGTCCTGGGCATGGCCCGGGCCGGCGACCCCAACAGCGCCAACAGCCAGTTCTACTTCATGCGCCAGACCTATCCGTCGCTGGACAAGGTCTACACCGCCTTCGGACGCACCCTGTCGGGCCTGGATGTGGTGCGGTCGATCAAGGCCGGCGAGCCTGTGCCTGATCCGCAGGACAAGATGATCAGCGTCCGGCTGCTGGCCGACCTGCCGGCCGACAAGCGGCCCTCGATTCAGGTCATGGACACCCGCGGTCCGGCCTTCGCCGCCCTGGTCGCCAAGCGCCGCGCCGAGGTGGGGCCCAGCTTCACCAATTGCGACATCGACATCCCGGTGAAGGTCAAATGAAGCCCACGCCCGCCGTCGTCCTGGGCCTGAGCCTGGCCGTTCTGGCCGGGCCGGCGTTCGCCGCCGCCAAGTCCAAGGCAGGCCAGGCAGCCGGGCCGACGGCGGCCGATTGGCGGGTCCCGGACCCCGACACCGTCATGGTCATCGACACCAACAAGGGTCGGGTGATCGTCGAACTGGCGCCGCAGGTCGCGCCCGGCCACGTCGCGCAGATCCGCGATCTGACCCGCGCCGGTCTCTATGACGGCCGAAGCTTCTTTCGGGTGATTGACCGGTTCATGGCCCAGACCGGCGATCCGCTCGACACCGGAGAGGGCAATACCGACCGGCCCAACCTCAAGGCCGAGTTCACCTTCCGGCGCGGAGCCGACAGCGGCTTCACCCCCGCCGCGGCGCCGGCGGGCCTGGAGGTCGGATTGCTGGGATCATTGCCGGTCGTCAGCCAGCACTGGAGCTGGCACGACGTCACCGCCGACGGCAAGGTCTCGGCCTGGGGAACCTATTGCCCCGGCGTGGTCGGCATGGCCCGCGACGACGACAACAATTCGGCCAACAGCCAGTTCTTCCTGATGCGCCAGCCCTATCCCTCGCTCGACAAGCGCTACACCGCCTTTGGCCGGGTGATCAGCGGGCTGGAGGTCGTGCGATCCATCAAGACCGGGGAGCCGGTCGCCGCGCCGCAGGACCGGATGGAAAAGGTTCGGATGCTGTCGGATATCCCCGCGCCCGAGCGGCCGAGCCTTCGCGTGATCAATACCCATGGGGCCTGGTTCGCGGGTGAGATCAAACGCAACCGGGCGAAAAAGGGGGCGGATTTTTCCGTCTGTGACCTGAAGGTTCCCGTCGATATCCGTTAGCCCCTGCGCTTTTAGGTCGCAGATGGTTCACAGCATGGGGAAAAGCGCGCTAGAAGCGCCATCACCATTCGACGCCTCATTTTTCGACATCAAGGGATGACCATGTCGGCCGACCTCGAAAACACCCTGATCCTGACGCTCGAGAGCGGTCCGGTCACGATCCAGCTGCGCCCCGACCTGGCCCCCGGCCACGTTGAGCGCATCAAGGAACTGGTCCGCGAGGGCTTTTACGACGGCGTGGTCTTCCACCGCGTGATTCCGGGCTTCATGGCCCAGGGCGGCGACCCCAGCGGCACCGGCCGCGGCGGTTCTGACAAGCCGGACATCAAGGCCGAGTTCTCCGAGGAGCCGCACGTGCGCGGCGTCTGCTCGATGGCGCGTACGCCTGATCCCAACTCTGCCAACAGCCAGTTCTTCATCGTTTTCGATGAAGCCACCTTCCTTGACGGCCAATACACGGTCTGGGGCAAGGTGACCGAAGGCATGGATCACGTCGACGCCCTGCCCAAGGGCGAGCCGCCGCGCGAGCCGGGCAAGATCCTCAGCGCCAAGATCGCCGCCGACGCCTGATCCGGCCTCTGCTGAACACCAAGACGGCCCCGGAGCGATCCGGGGCCGTTCTTCGTTTGGGGTTGGCCACCGACCGTCGAGGCGGAGATGTGTCGGCGGCCGCGTAGGTCTGCTGCCGGGCAGGGGAGTGATGGCAGGCTTCGAGCCTTTGCGGACTCCAATTCCCTCTTCCAAAGGGAGGGGGAGGGGCCCGCCGCGAAGCGGTGGGAGGGTGAGGGGTTACGAGGCTGGACGGCGTGCCGGCACTCCGTCTGACACTGTAACCCCTCACCCCAACCCTCTCCCTATGGGAGAGGGGGCATGTTCGCTCGCCACCCCGAACAGACGATGGGAAAGTCTGCTGTCGGGCGGTGAAGTCCAAGGTCCGCATTCCGGACGGGCGGCAATTTCCGTTCCCGACCCCAGTCAGACGTTCGCTTGGTCGGCTTGCGAAAGCCTAGAGACCGGTCGATTGTTGCGGGCTCACAGCCGTTGCAACTCTCGTAAGGCCTCCGTCATGCTTAGGCGCTCATTCCTGCTGACCAGCGTAGGCCTAATAGCTGCGTGCACACGCAGCGCCGAAACGACGCTGTCCGATGCGTCGATAATGCACAACTTCAACAAGCACCGTGAAGACTTCGCCCGCCTAGTTGATGTCGTGACCACGGAGCCTCAAGTCGCCTCGGTGGATATCGACGAGAACGGAAGCTATCGCATTTCCCCCGGCGGCTTGCCGCCAGCCAAGATCGAACAAGTGGTCACTGGAGCGCGCGCGCTCGGAGTGTTGCATGTGGGGGTGCCGCCATTTGAAACGGGCACCCGAAGTGTTCAATTTCTTTTGTCCGCTGCCGGTCTATCGGTCTCAGGCACCGCAAAGTCTCTAATTTACTCGGAAGGTCCCATGGAGGGCGAGGCAGTCGCGGACACAGACACACCGCGCCCCACATCGGGCCTACAGGTTATTCATCGGAAGATAGCCGAGCACTGGTACATTCTGAAGGTCAGCAACTAGCCTTCACCTTGTTTGAGAGGCCGGGAGGTAATGTCGACTCCCCCCCCCTTCCCAGACCTTCGGAATGTCTGCTGTCGGGCCGGGGCGACCACAGCCCCTAGGGCTGACGCCGCAGCATTACGACGACCGGCCGGTGGTCCGAGCCCAGCGGCGGACCGCGCGTGACGCTGACGGTCTTCCAGGCCTTGCCGGCATAGACTTGATCGATCGGCAGGAACGGGGCGGGCGCATTGGCGACCCGTGAGAACTTGCCGGACGGCCAGGTGGCCAGGGCGTGGGTGCGGCGATCCAGGCCAAAGGCCTTGTCCTGTCGTTTCATCGTGAACGACCAGGGCGTGGAGTTGAAATCGCCGGTGACGATGGTGGTCGTCTTGTCGAACCGCGCGATCGCGTCGGTCATCCGACGGCTCTGCTGCTGCTGCGGGCCGGCGGGCATGGGCCAGACATAGTGGACGCCGGCCACGGTGAAGGCGCCCTTGGGATCGGCGAACGTCGCCCAGGCGCCCGGCAGTTCGCGACCTTCGTCATAGAAGCCCCCGCGGGCGATCATGCGTTTCTTGCTGAAGACCCAGGTGTCACAGGCCTTCTTGCCGGCGCAGGACACCGAGAAGGGGTAGAAGGCCTTCAGCGCCTTGACCACCGGCGTGGACATGCCGCCGCCCTCGACCAGAACCACGACGTCGGCGTCCTGTTGGAGCAGCCAGCGCCGGGCTTTGTCGGGCGTTCTGTTGTCGTGCCAGACATTGAACTGAATGATCTTCAGGTCGCCGGGCCGCGCCGCCAGGCGCTTGGCGCCGGCCGCCGCCAACAGATCTGGCCCCATCAGCACGCAGCAGGCCAGAACCCCAACCAGGCCCAGGCCCATCATGGCCTTGCGCTCGTCATTGCGCGCGAAGACATAGCCCATGACCACGGCGACGACGCCCATGGCCAGCCACAACGGGGCGAAATGGGTCAGGGCGTCCAGCTTGTCGCTGAACACGCCGCCAAGGCAGGCCACAGCGAAGGTGGCTCCGACGAGACCGAACATCAGCGCGGTGCCGCGGAACATCAGACTCAAGAGGCGCAGCAGCAGATCCATGGTCTGCCCATAGCACAGCCACGCGCGTCGGCGATGACTTCAGTCGCCGGCAAAGTAGATGAAGCTGATGTTGCGTATGCGCTCGGCGCCGACCTGCAGGCCGCCGCTCAGCACGGTTCGGGCGCCGCCGTTGGGGCCCTCGGTCTTGGCCGCCTTCAGCGCGGCCAGATCGAGGCCCCCCGAGAACAGCACCTCGCCGACGCGCGGGTCCGTCGCATGGAAGGTGACCTGGCCGGCGCCGACCCTGTAGCGGTCGGGCAGCAGGCGAAAGCCGGACGTATGGTAGACCTGACCCAGTTCGTTTTCGGCCGTCGGGCTGGTGACGTCCTCGAATTCCAGGAAGAACGGTCCGAAATTGGCGGGGCGCTTGCCGTCTTCCCACGACGCGAAGTCGCTGGGCGAACCCATGTTCACCGATTTGAGCTTCCAGTTCCCGGACTGCACGGGCGTCTCGGTGAAATAATAGCCGAACACGTCAAGCTTTGGATCGTGCTGGAAATTGGCGGCCGACGGGTCGGCTTTGACCGTCGGGGCCGGCGCGGCGGCGCTCGGAGCCTGGGTCTGGGCCGGCGTTTGGGTGGCGGGCTTGTCGTCGCAGCCTGCGAGCAGCAAGGGCAGCAGCGCCGCCAGGGCGGACAGGCGTTTCATGTCGGTTTCCCCCGAAAGTGTTGTTCTGGACCGGAGACTGGCGGCGCTTCGTGACGCTTGTCCATGACGCTCGCCTCTCGGCCGATCTTGACCTGCGGGCCGCGCCGTGTCCTTGAAGCCGCCCCATGCGCCTGTCCGACTTCGATTTCGTCCTTCCCGAGGACAATATTGCCCTGCGTCCGGCCGAGCCGCGCGATTCCGCGCGCCTGCTGGTCGTGCGACCGGGCCACGACCTGGCCGACCATGTCGTGCGCGACCTGCCCGATTTCCTCCAGCCGGGCGACGCCCTGGTGTTCAACGACACGCGGGTGATCCCGGCGCGGCTGGCGGGGCTGCGTGAGGCGCGCGCCACCGGCGGCGGCGACGGCGCGCCGGTGCCGGTCGAGGCCACCCTGCATCGCCGCGTCGCGCCCGAGCGCTGGAAAGCCTTCATGCGTCCGGGCAAGCGGCTGAAGGTCGGCGACCGGGTGGCGTTCGGCTCCGATGAGCATCGCCTGGACGCCACGGTGCTGGAAAAGCACGACGGCGGCGAGGTGCTGCTGACTTTCGACCAGTCGGGACCCGACCTCGACCTCGGCGTCGCCCGCCACGGCGACATGCCGCTGCCGCCCTACATCGCCGCCAAGCGGGCCGAGGATGACCGCGATCGCGCCGACTATCAGACCGTCTATGCCCGCGAGGACGGCTCTGTCGCCGCGCCGACCGCCGGCCTGCACTTCACGCCCGACCTGCTGGAGCGGCTGAAGGCGAGGGGCGTTTCGCTGCACTTCGTGACCCTGCACGTGGGCGCCGGCACCTTCCTGCCGGTCAAGACCGACGAGGTTTCCGAGCACAGGATGCACGCCGAATATGGCGAGGTGACCGCGCAGATCGCCGACGCGCTGAACGCTGTCCGCGCGGCCGGCGGCCGCATCGTCTGCGTCGGCACCACGTCCTTGCGGCTGCTGGAAAGCGCCACGGGCGAAGACCGGGTGATCCGCCCGTTCGCCGACGAGACCGCCATCTTCATCACGCCCGGCTACCGCTTCCGCGCCGCCGACGTGCTGATGACCAATTTCCACCTGCCCAAATCGACCCTGTTCATGCTGGTCAGCGCCTTCGCCGGTCAGAAGACGATGCGCGACGCCTATGAGCGGGCCATCGCCACGGGCTATCGCTTCTATTCCTATGGCGACAGTTCGCTGCTGTTCCCCGCCGATCCTGACGAGACCTGAGCATGGCGTTCCCCTTCGAGATCTCCGCCACCGACGGCAAGGCGCGCACCGGGGTGCTGAAGACCCCGCGTGGCGACATCCGCACCCCGGCCTTCATGCCCGTGGGCACGGCCGGCACGGTCAAGGCCCTGACCGTCGACCAGGTCAAGGACACCGGCGCCGACATCATCCTGGGCAACACCTATCACCTTATGCTGCGCCCCACGGCCGAGCGGGTGAAGCGTCTGGGCGGGCTGCACAGGTTCATGCGCTGGGACAAGCCGATCCTGACCGACAGCGGCGGCTTCCAGGTGATGAGCCTGTCGGGGATCAGCAAGGTCACCGAGGAGGCCGTCACCTTCGCCAGCCACATCGATGGCTCCAAGCATGTGCTGAGCCCCGAGCGGTCGATGGAGATCCAGGCCGACCTGCTGGGCAGTGACATCGTCATGCAGCTGGACGAATGCGTCGCCTGGCCGGCCGAGGAGAAGCGAGCCCGCGAGGGTATGGAGCTGTCGGCGCGCTGGGGGATCCGCTCCAAGGCCGCGTTCGGGACGCGCGACAGCCAGGTGCTGTTTGGCATCCAGCAGGGCTCGACCTTCGAAAACCTGCGCCGCGAGTCCTCGCAGCGTCTGCAGGACATCGGTTTCGACGGCTACGCCATCGGCGGCCTGGCGGTGGGCGAGGGGCATGAGGCGATGTGCGAGGTGCTGGACTATGCCCCCGGCCTGCTCCCCGAAGACAAGCCGCGCTATCTGATGGGCGTGGGCAAGCCGATCGACCTGGTCGAGGCGGTGGCGCGCGGCGTCGACATGTTCGACTGCGTGCTGCCCACCCGTTCTGGCCGGCATGGCCAGGCCTGGACCTGGGATGGGCCGATCAATCTGAAGAACGCCCGGTTCGCCGAGGACGATACGCCGCTGGACGCCGCCAGCGACTGCCCGGCCAGCCGCGACTATTCGAAGGCCTATCTGCGTCACCTGTTCAAGGCCGAGGAGATCCTGGGCCAGGTGCTGCTGTCCTGGCACAACATCGCCTTCTTCCAGGCCCTGACGGCGGCCATGCGCACGGCCATCGCCGAGGGCCGGTTCGAGGCCTTCCGCCGCGACTTCGCGGCGCGCCACGGCGCTAGTTGATCGGGAAACGCGGCTTGAGCCCGGAGCCGGGCGCGACCGGCGGCGGCATGCCGGGCTCGACGACGGGCGGCGGCGCAGGCGGCAGATGCTGCGGCGTGGCGGGCGGGTTGCAGCCCCGAGCCTCGCCCAGCCCCTTCAGATAGGCGCGGCGCACATTGCCCGAGGTGATGGCGCTCTGCACCAGACGGTCGTGACGCTCGGCGCCGCTCAGCTTGCGCACCCAGCCGCGCATCGGGATCATGTCCTGTGCCGCGCTGGCGACCGCCCCCAGGGCGGCGGACCCGGCCGCCTTGCGTCCCCGGTCCATCAGATCTTCGTTCTCTTCCGGCGGATGCTGGTCCAGATCCTGACCCAGGGCGGCGTCCAGGGGGGTGACCAGGTTGATGAGGGTGGCGCAGCTGGCCCGGGCCGGGCGGGCATAGGGATCGGCCATCGCCTCGATCAGCACCGGCGGAATCTTTGTTCGGACAATATTGACGTCGCGGAGCGGCGCGCTCACGGCGCCTGAAAGGCCGTCCCGATTGGCGTCCGATGTGGTCTGGATCTTCGAATCATCTGGCGGCGACTGCTGGGCAAACACCGGCGCGCTGGCCAGCGAAGCAGGAAAAACCACGGCCGTGAGCAACAGTTTACGCATGAGCCGACCATAACGCGCTCGCCCGGCCGTCGTCATCTGAAACAAGGGCGAAAGCCCGCTTGCGGCGACGGCGCCCCCCGACTATGTTCCGCGCCGCTTCCACCGGCCTCGCCGCGTCGTGAGCGGGCCGGTAGCTCAGTGGTAGAGCATTCGACTTTTAATCGAATGGTCGAGGGTTCGAACCCCTCCCGGCCTACCAAACCCACCTCCGATTTTCGGGTGGGTTTGGTCCAAGCGGAGGACGGCGAAGCCGGGTGCCCCTGAGCTGTTCGCCATTTCCTGAGCGCAGATGTTACGGGCGGGTTCTGAAGGCCCAGGCCTGCGCATTTCACTCCCAGGTGTCGCGTCGCCCGTTGTGCGCGCCCCGTCGCAGCCAGCGTCTGACGTGCGGCTCCAGGGAGGGCCACGCCAGCAGCAGCACGAAGGCGAGAACGACGGGGATTGCGAATGTAAGCATCAATGACCTTCCTTGCCCCTGTCTCGCGCCCGCAGGTGGCCAAGGTGTGACCAAGCGGGTGTTCAACCATCCGCCGGACTTTGGCGCATGAGTTTTTCTGAGGGGCTCGGCGGAGAATTCTCAATTGACCCCACCAGCGCGGTGGGGATTTAAACGGGCCTAGATTTATGCCGCTTGGAACCTGGTCACGGGCGACGAGTGTTTCACGCCCGGACTTCGCCGGACCCAGGACGACGATCAGATCATGACCGCCGAAACCGCCGCCGCGATCCGCCGTGATCCCCGAGCCTTGGGTCCCGTGGCCAAGAGGCCGATGTTCCGGCGCCGGTCGGCGATCCCGGGCTTTACCCTGACCCTGGGCGTGACCCTGACGATCCTGTCGCTGGTCGTGCTGATCCCGTTGTCGGCCGTGGCCCTGAAGGCCGCCGAGCTGTCGCCCGCCCAGTTCGCGGCCGCCGCCTTTTCCGAGCGCGCCCTGGCGGCCTATCGCCTGACCTTCGGCGCCGCCCTGGTGGCCGCCGCGATAAACGGGGTGTTCGGCGTGCTGACCGCCTGGGCGCTGGTGCGCTACGACTTTCCGGGCAAGACCCTGGTCAACGCCCTGGTCGACCTGCCGTTCGCCCTGCCTACCGCGGTGGCGGGCATCGCCCTGGCCACGCTCTACTCGCCCAATGGCTGGGTGGGGCAATATCTGACGCCGCTGGGAATCAAGGCCGCCTACAACCCGATCGGCGTCACCATCGCCCTGATCTTCATCGGCCTGCCGTTCGTGGTCCGCACCGTAGAACCCGTGCTGCGCGACCTTTCTGATGATGTCGAGGAAGCCGCCGCCAGCCTGGGGGCCGGGCGCTTGTCGACCATCGCCCGCATCGTCCTGCCGGCCCTGGGCCCCTCGTGGCTGACCGGCTTCGCCCTGGCCTTCGCCCGGGGCGTGGGCGAGTACGGCTCGGTGATCTTCATCGCCGGCAACATGCCCTACAAGTCCGAGATCGCGCCGCTGCTGATCATCATCCAGCTGGAGCAGTTCGACTATGCCGCCGCCGCGGCGATCGCCGTGGTCATGCTGGGGGCGTCGTTCCTGATGCTGCTGGTCATCAACGCCGTTCAGGCCTGGTCGAGAAGGTTCTCCTGATGGCCGCGCCGCGCCTGTCCACCGAGGATCCCGCCTGGGCCAAGGCCGTGATCATCACCCTGGTCCTGGGCTTTCTGGGGCTGGTTCTGGTCCTGCCGCTGGCCGCCGTGTTCGCCGAGGCCCTGCGCAAGGGCCTGCAACCGGTCCTGGCGGCGGTGTCGGACCCCGCCGCCGTCGCCGCCATGAAACTGACCCTGCTGACGGCCGCCATTTCCGTGCCGTTCAATGTTGTGTTTGGCCTGTGCGCCGCCTGGGCGGTGGCCAAGCACCATTTTCCGGGCAAGAGCCTGCTGATCACCCTGATCGACCTGCCGTTCTCGGTCTCGCCCGTGGTCGCGGGTCTGATCTATGTGCTGGTGTTCGGGCTGCAGGGCTGGTTTGGCGAGCATCTGCTGGATCACGACATCCGCGTCATCTTCGCCACGCCCGGCATCATCCTGGCGACGATCTTCGTCACCTTCCCCTTCATCGCCCGCGAACTGATCCCGCTGATGCAGGAGCAGGGCGTCAGCGAGGAGGAGGCGGCGGTGTCGATGGGCGCCTCGGGCCTGTACACCTTCTGGCGGGTGACCGCGCCCAATGTGCGCTGGGGCCTGCTGTACGGCGTGCTGCTGTGCAACGCCCGGGCCATGGGCGAGTTCGGGGCCGTGTCAGTGGTCAGCGGCCACATCCGAGGCCTGACCAACACCATGCCGCTGCACGTCGAGATCCTCTATAACGAATATGATTTCGTCGGAGCCTTCGCGGTCGCCGGTCTGCTTTGCCTGCTGGCGATCGTGACCCTCGTCCTGAAGACCGCGCTTGAAGTCGCCCAGCCCGGCTCGCGCCGGCGCGGCGGACACTGATCGGAACGCCAGACCTCATGACCATCTCCATCCGTTCCGTCGAAAAGAAGTTCGGTCGCTATCCGGCGCTGAACAAGATCGGCCTCGAGATCGCCGACGGCGAGCTTCTGGCCCTACTGGGGCCTTCGGGGTCGGGCAAGACCACCCTGCTGCGGGTCATCGCCGGGCTGGAGTTCCCTGACGCCGGCCAGGTGCTGTTCCACGACCAGGACGTCACCTTCGCCTCGGCCGCCGCGCGCCGCGTGGGGTTCGTCTTCCAGCAATATGCGCTGTTCAAGCATATGACCGTGGCCAAGAATATCGCCTTCGGCCTGGACGTCCGCAAAGGCAAGGACAAGCCTTCGCGGGCCGAGATCAATCGGCGGGTCGAGGAGCTGCTGCATCTGGTCGAGCTGGACGGTCTGGGCGGTCGCTATCCGTCGCAGCTGTCCGGCGGCCAGCGCCAGCGGGTGGCCCTGTCGCGCGCCCTGGCCGTTCAGCCCAGCGTGCTGCTGCTGGATGAGCCGTTCGGGGCGCTGGACGCCACCGTTCGCAAGTCGCTGCGCAAGGAACTGCGCCGGGTGCATGACGCCACCGGGGTGACGACCATCTTCGTGACCCACGACCAGGAAGAAGCTTTGGACCTGGCCGACCGCGTCGCCGTCCTCAATCAAGGTGTCATCGAGCAGATCGGCACGCCGGCCCAGGTGTTTGACACCCCGGTCTCGCCGTTCGTCTGCGGCTTCGTGGGCGAGGCGAACCGGTTCGAGGGCGTTGTGTCGGGCGGCCGGTTCTCGGCGGGGTCTGTCTTTCTGCCCGCCTCAGGCGTTCGCGACGGCCAGGCCGTGGGCTTTGTGAGGCCGCACGATCTGGTGCTGGACGCCCAAGGCTTCGAGGTGCGCGTCGAGCGGGTGCATGTGCAGGGGGCTTTGGCCGTGATCGACGGCCTGGCGACGGACGGCCGCCGGATCGACATCACCGTCTCCCGCGATCAGGCCGATCAGTTCACGGGGACCGTGCGGGTGTCGGCCCGCCGGGCGCACGTTTATCCGGGGTAGGGCGCCCAGAAGCGCAGTCCCTGACGTCCGCTTGGGTCCGAAGGCCGACAGGCCGTGCGTCCTTCGAGGCGCGCTCAGGAGCGCGCACCTCAGGATGAGGAATGCAAAACACGCGCCTCATCCTGAGGCGCCCGCGTAGCGGGCCTCGAAGGACGCAGGGCGTTCGACAGTCCGTCGATCACTGCTGTTGTTGTTGCTGCTGCTGGTGCAGGTCCTGCCGGACGGAGGCCGCGTCGCTTTGACGGCGACGGCCGCCGATGAAGGTGGGGCGGGCCATGCGCAGGAATTCCGGCTCGGCCAGGGCGGCGCGGGCCCGGCGGACCGATACGCCCACCGCCAGCTCGCTGTCGGAATCGCCCTTGTAGACACCGCGTGAGGGGGTGACGTCGGCATAGTCGCGGCCCACGGCCACGGCCACGTGCCGCTCGCCGGTCATCACGTTATTGGTCGGGTCGAAACCCACCCAGCGCAGGCTGGGCAGGAACACCTCGACCCAGGCATGGGTGGCGTCTGGATCGGAGCGGTCGCCGGCGTCACGATCGGTGAACAGGTAGCCGGACACATAGCGGGCCGGCACGCCCCACAGCCGGCACACCGCCAGCATGATGTGGGCGAAGTCCTGGCAGACCCCGCGACCGGCGCCGAGCGCCAGGTCGATTGGGCTGTCGGCGTCGGTCACCCCCGGCTGATACTCGAACGCCTGGTAGATGGTCTCGGATAGCACCCGCATCGCGGTCAGGGGATCGCGCCGACGCAGGTCGGCCAGATTATGCTCGTCGATGAAATTGGTCAGGGCGTCGGTCGTCTCGACAAAACCGTGCGGCCGCAGAAAGTCGAAACACTCACCGCGCACGAACTCGCTGCGCAGCCGGTCCCATTCGCCCATGTCCAGGGCGTCGGGCCGCTCGCCCGGCGCCTCGGTCTCGACGGCCGAACGGGCCAGGATGGTCAGCTTGTCGTGTGGGTGCGGCACATCGAAGTGATAGACGGCGTTACCGAAGCTGTCGGCGTAGGAGAACACCTGGGCCGCCGGATTGATCTCCAGCTCGAAACTGATCAGGCGCTGGCGGGCGGTCTTCTGGGGCTGCATCCACAGCTCCATCAGGCTTTCCCGGACCGGGCGCTCGTACTGGTATTGGGTGACGTGACGGATTTCGAGGAGCACGGGATAGAGTCCTTACTTGATCGCGTGACGGGCGCCGAAGCCGCTGACACTTTCGGCTGTCACGCTCACGGTCCTAGGCCGGAAGGCGCATTTCGAGCGGGTAGGCGACGAAGGTCTCGTAGATCGACTCGTGAATTCGCGCGCATTCATTGACGACGGTGGTCAGCAGGGCGCCGGCGCCCTGGGTTTCCAGCTCATTGATGTCGGCGAATTCCAGCCGGGCCTTCAGACGCCCGGCGATCCGTTCCGGTCCGGCGCCCTCGCTGCCGGCCCGACGCGCCAGGGCGCTGAGATTGGCCTCGATCTGCGAGGTGACGAAGCGGATCGAGCGGGGGAAGTCCTCGTCGAAGACCAGGAACTCCAGAATATGCCGGGGTTCGATCTCGGCGGTATAGACCCGCAGATAGGGCTCCAGAGCGCAGGCCATGCGCAGCAGGCTGACCAGGGCGATATGGTCGTTGATCTGCCGGCCTGGCGTCTCGGCGAAACAGACTTCCAGCAGGCGCGAGACCAGTTGGGCCCGTTCCAGATACATGCCCAGCATCATGAACCGCCAGCTTTCGCCATGGCTCATGGTGGTGTCGGCGGCGCCCTTGAACAGGTGCAGGTCGGCGATCACGTCGTGCAGAAAGGTGGTCGAGCCGTCGGCGAACTCCTCGCGGGCGTTCTCGTCGGTGACTTTCAGATAGAGCAGGTTCAGCCGCTCCCACGTCTCGGTGGTGATCTGGTCGCGCACCTGACGGGCGTTTTCCCGGGCCCGGGCCAGGGACGACACCACGGAATTGGCGTCCGAACGGTCAAGGACCAGGGCTTCGGCGGCCTCGAACGAGCCGACGGCGCTGCTCATCTCGGGCTCGCCGACAGCGGACAGGGCGATCCACACCGCCTGAACGCCGGCGTCGGTCTGATCCAGGGTGGCGTTCAGCATCACGCTGGACAGCCGCGAGAGGTGTTCGGCGCGTTCGATGTAACGGCCCAGCCAGTAGAGGCTGTCGGCGACCCGAGCGAGCATCATGCGAGCGACCCCTTATGGAGGGAATGAGCGAGCATCATGCGAGCGCCCCCCTATGGAAGGAATGAGCGAGCGTCATGGGCGCGCTCCTCCGCCGCCAGGGCCATTGGCGGGGCCTTCCTCGGCGAGCACCCAGGTGTCCTTGGAGCCGCCGCCCTGGCTGGAATTGACCACCAGGGATCCGCGCTTCAGCGCTACGCGGGTCAGGGCGCCGGGTGTGACCACGGTCTTTTCACCCGAGAGGATGAAGGGACGCAGGTCGACGTGGCGCGGTTCGATGCGTCCGTCGACCAGGCAGGGCGCGGTCGACAGCTGGATGGTGGGCTGGGCGATATAGTTGGCAGGGTCGGCCTTGATCGCGATGGCGAAGTCGTCGCGCTCTTTCTGGGTGGCGTGGGGGCCCACCAGCATGCCGTAGCCGCCCGAGGCGCCGACCGCCTTGACCACCAGCTTGTCGAGATTGGCCAGCACGTGGTTCAGCTGGGCCGGTTCGCGACAGAGGAAGGTCTCGATATTGGGCAAGATCGCGTCCTCGCCCAGATAGTAACGGATGATCTCCGGCACATAGGCGTAGACGGCCTTGTCGTCGGCCACGCCTGTGCCCGGCGCGTTGCACATCACCACATTGCCGGCGCGATAGGCGTTGAACAGACCTGCTGCGCCCAGCGACGAGTCGCGGCGGAAGGTGAGGGGGTCGATGAAGTCGTCGTCGACCCGGCGATAGATCACATCCACCCGGCGGATGCCGGTGGTGGTGCGCATATAGACCATGTTGTCATGGACCACGAGATCGCGGCCCTCGACCAGGGGCACGCCCATCAGCCGCGCCAGATAGGCGTGCTCGTAATAGGCCGAGTTGTAGACGCCCGGGGTCAGGACCACGACCTGGGGATTGGGCCGCCATTCGGGGCTCATGCTTTTCAGGGTCGACAGCAACAGGTCGGGATAGCGCTCGACGGGCCGCACGCCGGCGGCGCGATAGGTGCCCGGAAAGGTGCGCTTGGCCGCGTCGCGATTGGCCAGCATGTAGGACACGCCCGACGGCACCCGCAGATTGTCTTCCAGCACCGCGAACTGGCCGTCCTGGCAGCGGATCAGGTCGCTGCCGCAGACATTGGCATAGGCCTTGTGAGGCACATACAGGTGCTGCATTTCGCGGCGATAGGACGGCGCGCCCAGCACCAGTTCGCGCGGCACGACCCCGTCCATCAGGATCTGCTGGTCGCCATAGATGTCGGCGAGGAAGAGATTGAGCGCCAGCAGTCGCTGGATCAGGCCCGCCTCGATCTGGGCCCATTCCTGGGCGGGAATGATGCGCGGAAAAAGGTCGGTCGGAATGATCCGCTCGGTCGTGTTCTCGCCGCCGTACACCGTGAAGGTGATGCCCTGCAGCAGGAACGACCGTTCCAGCGTCCGTTGCCGGCTGGCCAGATCGTCGCCGCCCAGCGTCGACATGCGGGCATGCAGCGGATCATAGTGGGCGCGCACCGCGCCGCCTGGCGCGAACATCTCGTCATAGGCGACGCCTGGCAGATAGGCGGCCTCTGTCATGGGCAGGGTCGGGGTCTGAAGAGTCTTGATGTTCGCCGCCACGCTTTTGTCCACGTCTGTTCGCCTTGGGTGTGTCGAGTTCGACGCGCCGTCCCCAACTCTAGAACGTCACGGCCCTCGACGTTGACGATTTTCGCCGCCGCCGCGTCATTGCGCAGGACTGCTTAGCATTTGGGCGCCGTTTGTTGGGGGAGGGAAGCCGCGGTTGTCCGCCACCGTTGCATTTCCGATCGTGACAGCGGCAAGACCGACGACTACAGGGGGAGTGGGGGCGCTTCGCGCGGGGAATACGGTTTGGTGCGTAGACGACTAGTCCTCGGAATCGCGACAATGGCGGCGCTGTCTGCTGGCTCAGCCATGGCGGACGAGCCGTCAGCGACGATTTCCGGGGTCGACGACAAGGCGTTGCGCGAGGCTATTCAACGCGTTCTCACCCAGTCCAAGGCCTTGCCGGAGAGCCGCGCCGAAGCGCGTCGCCGCGCGCGGACCGCTGGCGATGACGTCGTCGCCGTACTTCGCGCCGAGGGCTACTACGCCTATTCCGTCGAACCCGACATCAGCGAGGGCGATCCGCCACAGGCCGAGGTCAAGGTGACGCCAGGGCCCGTGTTCGTCCTGGCCGATCCCAAGATCGTCTGGCGCGGCGTCAAGCCTGACAACAACGTCATTCAATGGGCCAGCTCGGCCATGCAGCTGACCCCCGGCGAGCCTGGGCGCGCTGCTGATATTGTGGGCGCCGAGGGGCGGGTGATCGCCCGGATCGGGCAGTTGGGCTATGCGGACGCCTCGGCTGACCCGCGCGAGGTCATTGTGGATCACGCCGACCACACGGTGCGGCCCACCTTCAATATCGTGGCGGGCGACCTGACCCGGCTGGATGGCATCGAGGTTGTCACCAAGGGCCGCAGCAATCCGGCCTGGGTCAATCACCTGGCGCCCTGGAAGCCCGGGGACGTCTACAATCCCGAAATCGTCGCCGAGCTGGAGCGTCGCCTGCGCGACACCCAGGTCTACGATTCCATCTCGGTGTCGTTGTCGCCGCGCGACAAGATCCGGGCCGACGGTCTGCGACCGATCATCGTCAGTCTGACCGACCGGCCGTCGCGCACCGTCGAGCTAAGCGCCGGCTATTCGACCAGCGAGGGCCCCGGCGTCGACGCGCGATGGATCCGCTACAATCGCCTGCGCCGCGCCGACACCACCACCTATACAGCGCGACTGGCCAAGCTGGAGCAGCGGCTGGGCGGCGAGGTTGCTCTGCCGCACTGGCGCAAGCCCCAGCAGAGCCTGAAACTGAACGGCGCGGTCTTTCGCGAAACGACGGACGCCTATGACGAAACGGGCGCGACGATCAGCGCCGACATTACCCGGCGCCGCAAGGCCACCTCCTACCGCACCTACGGCGTCGCCCTGGACCTCTCACAGTCGCTGCAACTGGCGTCGACCACCGGAACCTCGGTCCAGGAGACCTTGAATCTAGCCATCGTCACGGGCCTTGGCGCCTTCGCCAAGGATCAGTCCGACAGCATCCTGAATCCAACACGCGGCTGGCGCTTCGAAGCCCGGGTCGAGCCGACGGGGATCGTGGGCGACACCACCCTGGCCTATCTGCGGACCCAGGCCCAGGGATCGGCCTATCTGCCGTTCGGCGAAAACGCCAAGACCGTGCTGGCCGGGCGGCTCAAACTGGGCGCCATCTTCGGGGGTCTGATTTCAGAGGTGCCGGCGTCTCGTCGGTTCTATTCTGGCGGTGGCGGTTCGGTGCGCGGTTACGCCTACCAGGCCATCGGTCCGCGACTGTCCGACAATACGCCCCAGGGCGGTGTGTCCCTGGTGGAGACCTCCTTCGAGGTTCGCCATCGCTTCACCGAGCGGTGGGGCGGTGTGGCCTTTCTGGACGGCGGCGCCATCGGTCCCGAGCGAACGCCCGATCCCCAGGACTTCCGCTTCGGCGCGGGTTTGGGTGTGCGCTACGATCTCGGCTTTGGCCCTATCCGCGCCGACATCGCTATTCCCTTGGGCAAGCGTTCGGGTGATCCGGCCTTTCAGATCTATATCAGCATCGGGCAGAGCTTTTGACCGGCGCGCCTGGGCATCCCGAGACGCCTGCGACGGACCAGGCGGTCACCGCCGCCGTTGCGGGCGCCAAGCGACTCGGCTGGCGCGGCGGGTTGATGATCGCTGCGCTGGCGCTGGTGGCCGTCGTCACCGTGTCCCTCGGCGGGCTGCGCTATGCGCCGATCACGCCACAGGGCCGAATGTTCCTGGAGGCCCGGCTTGACGGGTTGAAGCTGGGCCGCATCGGCAAACTCAAGATCGAAGGCCTGTCGGGGGACATCTGGAAGGATTTCGCGGTCAAACGTCTCACCATCGTCGACGAGAAGGGCGTTTGGCTGGAAGCGCATGATATCCAGGTCGCCTGGAAGCCGGCTGAACTCCTTGAGCGGCGTTTTCACGCCACGCGGATCGACGCCCGCGAGTTGATCCTGCTGCGCCGGCCCAGCTTGACGCCGAAGGGCGACAAGTCCTCGGCGGCGCCGGTTTCGGTGGATCTGGACTCTGTCGCCCTGAGATTGATCACCCGGCCCGCCTTCAGTGGTTCGGCGGGGGATTTTGATGTTTCCGGCGACTTCGAGATGGCGCGAGGCGGCGGCAAGACCGGAAAGATCGCTGTGGCCAGCCGGCTGCACCGGGGCGACCATCTCACGCTGGATTTCGATTTTGGACGCAATGACAGCCTTCGGCTGAACGCGGACGCCGTTGAGGCCAATGGCGGCGCGATCGCCGGCGCGATCGGCCTGCCCGTCGACAGGCCTTTCGCCCTGAAAGCCAAGGCCAGCGGAACCATGAACCGCGGTGCGTTCGAGATGATTGCGCGAACCGGAAATCAGACCCCGCTCGACACCACGGGCGCCTGGACGCCAGAGGGCGGGTCGGCGCGGGGGCGGATTGACCTCGGCGCGTCCCGATATACCCAGCGACTGCAGTCGATGTTCGGTCCTGAGGCGGCCTTCACGCTGGAGGGCCGCAAAACGTCGGGTGGGCTTTTTGATCTGACGACGCATATCCGCGCCGAGAACCTGACCTTGGACTCACGCGGCCTGGCCGATATCGGCAAGAAGAAGACCGGACCCGACGGCTTGCCGTTCACGGCGCGTATTGGATCCTTGAAAAAGATCGTCTCGATCCCGGAGATGGGGACGGGGCTGGTCAAGGGCGTTTTCCGGCTGGAGCCCGGCGGCTTCTCGGTGGAGGGCGACGTCGACGTCGCCGACCTGTCGCTGCTGGGCTACCGCCTGGCGCGGGCCAAGGGGCCGGCTCTGGTGCGCTGGTCGAAGGGCGAACTGACGATCAAGGCCCAGGCGGCCGGGACGGGCGGCGGCGGGGAGGGCTTGCCGGCCCCATTGGGCGCTTCACCGGAGGCGACGTTTGAGGGCGTGCGGCTGAAGGGCGGCCAGTTCCTGATCCGGTCCGCAAAGATCACCGCGCCCAATCTGGTGGTGACAGGCGAGGGGCAGCGCGGAATTCTGGGCGGTCTCAGCTTCAAGGGCGACGCGCGCGTCGCCAGCCTGGCCCCCATTCGGGCCGGGGCCCAGGGCAAACTGATCGCCCGCTGGTCGGCCAGCAGTCCCAGAGGCAAGCCCTGGGACTTCACGCTCGACGCCAGGGGCGAGGATTTCGCGACGGGGCTGGGCGAACTTGACCGGTTGCTGGGCCGGACGCCGCGGCTGACGGGCAAGGGCGGCTGGAACGACGGGACGTTGTCGATCTCCAACGCCAAGCTTGAGGGCGCGGCGGTCGAGTTTCGAACCTCTGGCCAGATGCCGCGTGGCGGCGGCCTGGACTTCAAGCTTGATTGGACCGCCACGGGACCGTTCCGCGCGGGACCTGTCGAGGTCACGGGCACGGCCAAGGGCGACGGCGCGATCACAGGAACGCTGTCGGCGCCGAAGGCGGATCTGATGGCGAACTTCGACTCGATCGATGTGCCGAAGCTGCCCCTGACCAAGGCCCAACTGCATCTGACCTTTGCGCGGACGGCGAATGGCGCCGATGGCGTGGCGCGATTGACGGGCCAAAGCGCCTATGGCCCGGCCAGGGCGGGCGCGGCCTTCCGCTTCGCGTCTGACGGGCTTGATCTGAGCGATCTGGATGTCGATGCCGGCGGGGCCAAGGCGACGGGTTCCGTTGCTCTGCGCGGTCTTCGCCCCACGTCGGCGGATCTGAGGGTCGACGTGCGGTCTGGCGCCTTCCTGCCGCGGGGACGGGTGTCGGGATCGGCTCGGATTGTCGACGCGCCGGGCGGCGGTCGGGCGAGCCTGGATCTGACGGCCGAGGAGATCAGCAACGGGTCCTGGACCCTGCGCTCGGCGCGGATCAAGGCCGACGGCCCGCTGGCCAAGCTGCCCCTGACCTTCGACGCCCAGGGTTTGGCGCCGGCCGGCCGCTGGCGCCTTTCGGGTTCCGGCGCCTTGGCCCAAACTGCCGATGACTACGCCTTGTCGCTGGACGCCGCCGGACGTCTGGGACGCACCGAGATCAAGACCCGCGAGACGGCGAGCTTCCGTTTCGGTGGCGCGGTGATGGCCACACGGCTGCGCCTGCTGACCGGGGAGGGGCAAGCCGATCTTGACGCCAACCTCGGCGGCGAAAGCGTCAGTCTGAACGCCCGCCTGGCGGGCGTCAGCCTCACGGCCTTTGATCCGGATCTGGCGGGGGACATTGACGGCGCCTTTGACCTGCACGGCCAGGGCGACACCCTGATGGGCGATTTTTCGGCCAAGCTG
The DNA here is from genome assembly GCF_058681035.1 of Caulobacter sp. FV2ps19. Classification (NCBI taxonomy): domain Bacteria; kingdom Pseudomonadati; phylum Pseudomonadota; class Alphaproteobacteria; order Caulobacterales; family Caulobacteraceae; genus Caulobacter; species Caulobacter sp. FV2ps19. The sequence goes on from NZ_CM178729.1 coordinate 2,685,772, forward strand.
ACCGGCGCGCGGGAACGCGGTTCCAAGATCGAACAATCGCTGGATGCGCAAATCAGCGGCGCGTTGCGCGACCAGGTCCTGACCATCACCGCCGAGGGCGCGAACCGCCGTGGGCTGAAGTCTGAGGCGCGCCTGACCTTGCCCGCCGTGGCGTCAGCCAAACCGCTTCACCTGGCGATCGACCGCACGCGGCCAATGAAGGGGACTTTCCTGGCCCAGGGTGAGATCAAGCCGCTGTGGGATCTGCTGATGGGACCGGAACGGTCGTTGTCGGGCAAGATCGACGCTGAGGGCACGCTGGCGGGCACCCTGGCCGATCCGCGCATCGTGGGGCGCGCGTCGCTTGACGAGGGCGGATTTGAAGAAGGCCAGACCGGTCTGCGCCTTCGCAACATCACCTTGCGCATGTCCCTGGCTGACAATGCCATCGATGTCAGCCAGGCCACGGCGGAGGACGGCTTGGGCGGCGCCCTGACGGGCGATGGCCGCATCAGTCTCAACCGCGACGGCGTGAGCGGCTTCAAGCTGAACCTGAAGGGGTTCCAGCTGATCAATAACGACATGGCGACGGCGTCGGCGACAGGGCAGGCGACGGTCAATCGATCCGCCGATGGACAGGTCAAGCTCAGCGGGGCGCTGACGATTGATCGCGCCGATGTCTCCGCCCAGAGCAAGACCCCGTCGGGGGTCGTCAATATGGATGTTATTGAGCGCAATCGCCCTGCCGATCTCGACCAGGGTGTGCAGCCGCGTCGGGCCAGCCCCGGCGGCGGAATCGCCCTTGATATTGACCTGAAGGCGCCGCGCCGGGTCTTCGTTAGAGGGCGCGGCCTGGACGTCGAGCTGTCGCTCGACGCGCATGTGGGCGGCACGTCGTTCTCACCCCGCCTGGACGGTGTGGCGCGGATGGTGCGCGGCGAATACGACTTCGCCGGCAAACGGTTCGAATTCGATGACAATGGCGTGGTCACCCTGTCGACCCAGCTTGACCACATCCGCCTGAACCTCAGCGCGCGCCGTGAGGACACAAACCTGACCGCCGTCGTCAAGATTCAGGGCACGGCCGCCAAGCCCGAGATCACCCTGACCTCGACGCCGGAACTGCCCAGCGACGAGGTGCTCAGCCAGGTGTTGTTCGGCGCGTCGGCCGCGCAGCTGTCGCCGATCGAGGCCGCGCAACTGGCCTCCGCCCTGGCGGCCCTGGCCGGCGGCGGCGGCTTTGACGTGATCGGCAATCTGCGCAGCTTTGCCCGGCTTGACCGTTTGTCCTTCGCCGAGAGCGCCGCAGGCGTGACGGTCGCGGGCGGCAAATACCTCACGGACGACGTCTATCTGGAACTCATCGGCGGCGGTCGCGAGGGGCCCGAGGCTCAGGTCGAGTGGCGCATCCGCCGTCGCCTGTCGCTGGTGTCCCGGATCGGCGGCCAGGGCGACGCAAAGCTTTCGGTTCGCTGGCGAAAGGACTATTAGAGAGCAAGGCTGTTGCGCGGGCGCCTCGTCACCTCGTCAGAGGAAGCACGTTTTACCCGCGGCCCTTGGTTTAGTCTGACTGAGGGAGGAACGGCATGTCTATGCGACTCAATGATCAGGATCGCACTGTCCTGGATCGACTGGCGGGCGAAGGCGCGTCGATCATCGATCGGGCGGTGGCGTGGTGCGCGATCAATTCCGGCAGTCGGCACCTGGCGGGGCTGGAGCGTCAGAGGCAGGTTCTGCTCGATGCGGTCTCGGTGTTGCCGGCGGCGGCGACCGAGATGCCACTGACGGCCTCCGAAGAGATCGGCAGCGACGGCCGCGTCGGCGAGCAGCAACATCCATCGGCCATCGCCGTGGTCGTACGCCCCGAAGCGCCGCTGCAGGTCGTGCTGACGGGCCACTACGACACGGTCTATCCCGAAACCAGCACCTTCCAGTCCATGAAGACGCGCCCCGATGGCGCGCTGCATGGGCCCGGCATCGCCGATATGAAGGGCGGGATCAGCGTCATGCTGGCGGCGCTGGAAGCTTTTGAACGGCATCCGGACGCCGCCAAGGTGGGCTACCGCGTGCTGCTGTCGCCGGATGAGGAGATCGGCTCGATCGCTTCGGGCCCCATCCTCGCCGACTTCGCGAGACAGGGCCATGTCGGCCTGACCTATGAACCGGCCCTGGCCGATGGGGCGCTGGCCTCGTCGCGCAAGGGGTCGGGCAATTTCCATATTGTGGTGCACGGCCAGGCCGCCCATGCCGGCCGCGACTTCGCGGCCGGGCGCAATGCGGTGATCGGCGCGGCGCGGATCGCTGAGGCGCTGCATGGCCTCAACGGTCAGCGCGACGGCGTGACGGTGAATGTCGCCCGCATCGACGGCGGCGCGCCCTTGAACACTGTGCCGGATGTCGCGATCGCCCGCTTCAATGTGCGGTTCCTGGACGCCGAGTCCGCCGTCTGGTTCGAGGCCCAGGTCGCCCGGATCGTCGCCGAACCCCGCGAGGGTCTGCATGTTCACCTGCACGGCCTGATCACCCGCCCGGCCAAACCGTTCAACGCCGCCCAGCAGAAGCTGTTTGGGGCGGTCAAGGCGGCGGGCGCTCTGCTGGGGCAGGACATTGCCTGGAAGCCGTCCGGCGGGGTCTGCGAGGGCAATAACCTGTTCGCGTCCGGCCTGCCCAATGTCGACACCCTGGGGGTGCGGGGCGGCGACATCCACAGTGACGCCGAGCACGCCTTTCCGGAAAGCTTTGTCGAGCGCGCCCAGCTCTCGGCCCTGATCCTGATGAAACTGGCCAGCGGCGAGATCGACGGACGGTCGATCCGCGCGGCCATGAACCCCCAAGGGGAGATTATCTGATGCTTGTTGTCCGTCCTGCCGGCCCATCTGACTTCGACGCCCTGATGGAACTGGCGGTCCTGTCTGGCCGTGGCTTCACCAGCCTGCCCGAGGATGAGCAGACCCTGCGTGAGCGGCTGGCCCTGTCGGAGAACAGCTTTCAGGCCGACGTGGCGGCGCCTGAGGCCTGGTACACCCTGATGCTGGAAGACCTGGAGGACGCCGATGTGATCGGCGTCGCCGGAGTGAAGGCGGGGGTGGGGCTCAAGCGGCCCCACTTCTCGTTCCGGGTCGTCACCCTGGCCCAGTCGTCGCCGACCCTGGCCAAGCGCTTCGATCACCGGGCCCTGGTGCTGGTCAATGAGTGCGCCGGCTGGTCGGAGGTGGGGTCGCTGTTCCTCAAGCCCGAGAGGCGCAAGGGCGGGGCGGGGCGCCTCTTGGCCCAGTCGCGCTACATGCTGATCGGCCTGGAGCCGCAGCGCTTCGCCGAGATGGTTCTGGCCGAGCTGCGGGGCTGGTTCGACGAGGACGGTGGCTGTCCGTTCTGGGATCACGTGGCCAACAAGTTCTTCCGCCTGGAGTTCGACGAGGCCGACATGATGAGCGCCTCGACCGACGGCCAGTTCATCCTCGACCTTGCCCCGCGCCATCCGATCTATGCCGAGCTGCTGCCCAAGGAGGCGCGCGATGTTCTGGGCCGGGTACACCGCGAGGGCGAGGCGGCGCGGGCCATGCTGGAGACAGAGGGTTTCCGCTATCAGGGCCTGATCGACATCTTCGACGCCGGCCCCACCGTCGCGGCGCGGCGGGACGACATCAAGACCGTGCGCGACGCGCGGCGACTGCGCCTGAAGATCGGCGAGGACGCCTATGGCGAGGAGGCGTTGGTCTCGACGGGCGACATCGGCAAGTTCCGCGCCGTGCGCGCGCCGGTGTTGATCGATGGCGAAACGGCGATCCTGGGGCGCGACGCCGCCCAGGCGCTGCGACTTTCCGAGGGCGACATGGTGCGGGTGAAGGCATGAGCGGCGGGGTGTTTATCGACGGCGTCTGGCGCTCGGGCGCGGGCGCGGAAGCGGTCTCGATCGATCCGACCACGGGCGAGACGATCTGGCGGGAGGCCACGGCCTCGCAGACCGATGTCGCCGCCGCCGTGGCGGCCGCGCGGCGCGCCTTTCCGGCCTGGGCCGATCGCCCGCGTGACGAGCGGATCGCCATCCTGCGTCGCTACAAGGAGATCCTGGTCGAGCGCACCCCAGCCTTCGCCGAAGCCCTGAGCCGCGAGACGGGCAAGGCGCTGTGGGAGACCAAGGCTGAACTCGGCTCGATGGCCGGCAAGGTGGATCTGTCGATCAAGGCCTATGACGAGCGCACAGGCGGCGTCGACAACGCCATGCCGTTCGGCCGCGCCGTCCTGCGTCACCGCGCCCATGGCGTGATGGCGGTGCTGGGACCGTTCAACTTCCCGGGTCACCTGCCCAACGGTCATATCGTGCCGGCCCTGCTGGCGGGCGACACCGTCGTCTTCAAGCCCTCCGAAGAGACGCCGCTGGCCGGTCAGATGCTGGTCGAGGCGCTGGAGGCGGCGGGGGTTCCGGCCGGGGTGATCAACCTGGTTCAGGGCGGTCGCGAGACCGGTCAGGCCCTGATCGCCGAAGAGATCGACGGTCTGCTCTTCACCGGCTCGGCCCAGGCCGGCGCCTTCTTTCGCCGCTATTTCGCCGATCGACCCGACGTGATCCTGGCGCTGGAACTGGGCGGCAACAATCCGCTGGTGGTCTGGGACGCAGGCGACGCCGAGGCCGTCGCGGCCCTGGTCGTGCAGTCGGCTTTCATCACCACCGGTCAGCGCTGTTCGTGCGCGCGGCGGCTGATTGTGTCGGACGACGCGGCGGGCAGGGCGGTGATCGAGGCGGTTGCGGCCCTGTCGGACCGGCTGACCGCCGGCGCCTGGAACGGTCCGAGCGAACCGTTCATGGGCCCGCTGATCTCGGCCCGCGCCGCGGCGATGGCCAGGGCCGGCGCCGAGGCGCTGGGTGGCCAACCGATCCGGACCCTGGGCGCCGTCGACGGCCTGAGCGACGCTTTCGTGTCGCCTGGATTCGTGGATGTCACCGGCGTCGAGGTCGCGGACGAGGAGCTGTTCGCGCCCCTGCTGCAGGTCCGTCGCGTCGCCAGTTTCGATGAAGCGATCGTCGCGGCCAACGCCACGCGCTACGGCTTGTCGGCGGGACTTATCTCAAATCAATCAGAACTTTGGGACAAGTTCCTCAACCGCATTCGCGCCGGCGTGGTCAACTGGAACCGGCCCACCACCGGGGCTGCCGGCAGCATGCCGTTCGGCGGGCTGGGCGCGTCGGGCAATCACCGGCCCAGCGCCTACTACGCCGCCGACTATTGCGCCTATCCGGTGGCCAGTTTCGAGGCTGATGCGGTGCTTGATACCCTGAAGGATATCAAGGGACTGCGCGCATGACCTCAGCGTTGGAGGCCAATTGCGACGGCCTGGTCGGCCCGACCCATTCCTATGTCGGTCTGTCGCCGGGCAACCTGGCCAGCCAGAAGAACGCCGGCGAGGTCTCCAACCCGCGCGGCGCAGCGCTGGAAGGCCTGGCGAAGATGCGCCAGCTGGCCGACTGGGGCATCCCGCAGTTCGCCCTGCCGCCGCATGAGCGGCCGGACGTAAGCCTGCTGAAAGCGTTGGGTTTTTCGGGCTCTGATGGCGCGGTGCTTGAGCGCGCCTGGAAAGATGCGCCGGCCCTGGCCGCCGCCGTCTGTTCCGCCTCGCCCATGTGGGCCGCCAACGCCGCGACGGTGACGCCCAGCGCTGACAGCGCCGATGGCCGCGTGCACTTCACCCCCGCCAATCTGCTGACCAATCTGCATCGCAGCCTGGAAGGCCCGCAGACGACCCGCAGCCTGCGCCGGCTGTTCCCGGATGAGGCGCGGTTCGCGGTCCATGACCCGCTGCCGTCCCAGCCGCACTTCGCCGACGAGGGTGCGGCCAACCATGTGCGCCTCTGCGCCGAGCATGGCGCGCCGGGGGTCAATCTGTTCGTCTGGGGCCGCGAAGCCTGGGAGCACTGGGATGGCCGCTTTCCCGCCCGCCAGACCCGCGAGGCCTTCGAGGCTGTGGAGCGTCGACACGGCGCGGCTCGGGCGGTCTTTCCGCGTCAGGGCAAGGCGGCGATCGATGGCGGGGCCTTCCACAACGACGTGGTCTGCGTCGGAACGCGCGAGTGCCTGTTCTTCCACGAGCGGGCCTTCGAGGATCGCGATGCCATGACGGCGTCGGTCCGCGCGGCGGCCGAGGGTTTGTTCGAGCCGGCCTTTGTCGAGGTCGCCGAAGCCGACCTGCCGATGGCCGATCTGGTGGCCAGCTATCTGTTCAATTCGCAGCTGCTCGTGGTTCCCGGCGAGGATCGTCTGGTGCTGCTGGCCCCGGCTGAGACCCGGGACAATCCTCGCGCCCATGCTGTGGCCCAGAGCCTGACCGCCTCCAACGGCCCGATCGGACGGGTCGAGTATGTCGATGTCCGCCAGAGCATGCGCAACGGCGGCGGCCCGGCCTGTCTGAGGTTGCGCGTGGTGCTGACGCCCGAGGAGTTGGCGGCGACCAATCCGGCCCAGCGGTTCGATGCGGCCCTGCAGGCGCGCCTGGGCGACTGGATCACGCGGCGCTATCGCGACCGCCTGGCGCCGGCCGATCTGACCGATCCCGCCCTGCTGATCGAAACCCGTGAGGCCCTTGATGAGCTGACCGGCATCCTTGGTCTCGGCGCCGACTTCTATCCGTTCCAGAGGGTCGGGTGAGCGAGGGCGTTTCGATCCGGCTGGCGGCGCGGGACGACATCCAGCCTATCCTGGATCTGCATCGCGCCGCCGCCGTCACACCCGGCGGTCTGGCGCGGGCGCCCGACGAGATCTCGCGCAGCTATGTTGAACAGGCGATCGGCGGCGCGGGGGCGGTGAGCTTCGTGGCGGTGGGCTCTGACGGCGGGATCTGGGGCGAGATCCATGGTCGCCGCGAAGGCGTGGCCCTGTTCGCGCATGTTCTGTCGAGTCTGACCGTCGCGGTGCATCCCGATCGTCAGGGTCTTGGGATCGGGTCGATGCTGTTCGAGGCGCTGATCGCGCACGCTCGGGCGATGCAGCCCCCCATCCTGCGCATCGAGCTGGCGGCGGGCGCGGGCAATCCTGGCGCGGTTCGGCTCTATGAGCGCCTGGGCTTCCAACACGAAGGCCGGCAGATTGCGCGCGGGCGCTATCCGGACGGTCACTTCGAGGACGACATCCTGATGGGCATGCTGCTCTAGCCGCGCAGAGCAGTGAGGGCCTCGGGGAAGCGGCGCGACAGCGGCGCTTCCAGTTCGCCCAGCTCGACGGCGTAGTCGCCAGAACCCTCGGGGCGCAGGCCGGTCACCCGCGCCGAATTGACCAGCCATGAGCGATGGGTGCGCACCAGCCCCATCGGCGCCAGGTCCTTTTCCAGCGCGGCCAGGGACGAGCGCATCAGCAGCTTGCGGCCGTCGGCCAGGGTGAATTCGGCATAGTTGCCGGCCGCCGTGACGGCCAGGATCTCGACGACCGGCACGCGGGTCAGGCGGCCGCCGTCCTGGATGTCGAACACCGCCGGGGCCGCCGCTGCGGGGACCGCGACCGCCGCCGACTGACCGCTGTGGCGCAGGGCCAGATGGAAGATGATCGAGGCCAGGCCATAGGCCAGCAGGTCCTTGCGGAACTCGTACGGGAATTCTCTGACCAGCGGCCCGAACACATAGGGCTCGTGAAACAGGGTCAGGTAGGCGAGCTTGCGGAGCGCCACGAAGCCGGTGACGTGCAGGATGGAATAGAGCAACGCCGCCGCGAGGTGGGCGGGCGCGGCGATCCACCATCGCGGCCTGGTCCGGATCATCCAGACGGCCATCGCCGCCGGAATCAGGAAGATGAAGATCGTGACGAGGGCGCTGCTGCTCTCCCAGATCGCCGGGGGCAGGGTTCCCAGATCGGGCTTGTCATGGCGGATGGTCAGGATGTTGACCACGCAAATGGCGCTGATCAGTCCAGCGCCCAGAAGCCAGGCGCGCAGGAGCCACAGACGCTCATCGCCGCACATCCCGAAAACCGCGCCGCTCGTCCCTGCGGGTTTTCCGCTCATCCCAGCCATAGGCCGCTCGTCCCCTTAGCCTTGGCTCGGTAGGGTTGTCTGCGCCAACAGCGACCCATCGTTTCTCGCCGTCGGATGCCCGCCATGCCCTTGACCGCCTCAAATCCCGATCGCCGCTACGACCTCGACTGGATTCGAGTCGGGGCGTTCTTTCTGCTGATCCTCTACCACGTCGGCATGTTCTACGTGCCGTGGGACTTCCACGTGAAGACGCCCCATCCGGTGGATGGTGTGATGCCATTCATGCTGATCACCAACCCCTGGCGCCTGACCTTGTTGTTCCTGGTCTCCGGGGCCGCCACGCGGTTCATGGCCGACAAGACCACGGTCGGGAAACTGACCTGGGCGCGGATCAAGCGCCTTTTGCCGCCGCTGCTGTTTGCGATGTTCGTGATCGTGCCGCCGCAATCCTACTACCAGATCGTCGAGTACATCACGGCCCATCCCGGTACGTCGCTGACCGTCGACAATTTCTGGCTGCGCTATGTGACGGCCGCAGGCCGCTGGTGCGGCGTCGACGGCAAGTGCCTGACCACCCCGACCTGGAACCACATGTGGTTCGTCGCCTATCTGCTGTTCTACGCGCTTGTTCTGGGTCTGATCCTGCTGGTCTGGCGCAAGGCCGGCGAGCACATCCAGGCCGGCGCCGAGCGGGTGCTGAAAGGCTGGGGGCTGATCGTCTGGCCGATCCTGTTCCTGGGCCTGGCCCGGGCGCTGCTGATCCGCTTTGGCGAGACCCACGCCCTGGTCGGCGACCACTATGTCCACGCCGTGTCGTTCAGCGCCTTCCTGCTGGGCTTTGGCCTGGCCAAGTCCGAGGTCCTGCGCCAGCGGTTCATCGCGGTGCGCTGGCCCGCCCTGGCCATGGCTGTTGCGGCCTGGGCCGGTTGGGCCACCTATGTCTGGGTCTATCGCGCCGACGACGCCAACCCGCCCGAGACGCTGCGGACGGCGATGCGCTTCGTGTTCGCCGCTGACACCTGGACCGCCATCGTCGCCATCCTGGGCTTTGGGGCCAAACACCTGAACAAGGGCGGCCCGGCGCTGCGCTACCTGACCCTGGGCGTTTTCCCATTCTATCTGGTCCACCAGACCCTGATCATCGTCATGGCCCATAACCTGGCCAAGCTGGGCCTGCCCCAGGGCCTGGAGGCCATGATCCTGATCGTCGGCACCTTCGTCGGCTGCTTCGCGACCTATGAGATCGTCCGCCGCATCCCGGTGGTAAGCTGGCTGTTCGGGTTGAAGTCTCAGCCCCGGGCCGAGGCCAGCCGGCCGCCGGCGTTGGCATAGGCCTGGGTTCCGCGGGTGAACACGGTGTCGCCGGGCAGGATCTCGGCGATACCGATGTCGCTGGCGCCCGCCAGGCGCTGATAGACCGGCGCGAAGTCCTGCAGGGTGACGGCCTGCAGGGTCTGGATCGAGTCGATGACGAAATAGGCCTGCTGGAAGTCGTCGATCCGGTACGGCGTGCGCATCACCCGCTCCAGGTCAAAGCCGATCCGGTTGGGGGAGGGGTCATCCAGGGCGAACACCGACTCGGCCCGCGATGAGACGATGCCCGCGCCATAGATCCGCAAGCCCTCTGGCGTGTTCATCAGCCCAAACTCGACCGTGTACCAGTAGAGGCGCGCCAGATTGGCCAGCTGGCCCAATTCCAGGGCGCGCTGGCCGCCCTGCCCATAGGCCTGCATATAGTCGGCGAACACCGGGTCGGTCAGCATCGGCACATGGCCGAAGACGTCATGGAAGATGTCGGGTTCCTGCAGATAGTCCAGTTCGTCGGGCTTGCGGATGAATTGGCCGGCGGGAAAGCGGCGATGGGCCAGGTGGTCGAAGAACACGTCGTCGGGAACCAGGCCGGGCACGGCGACCACGCTCCAGCCGGTCAGGCGTTGCAGCTCTTCATTGATGCGCTTGAAGTCGGGGATGCCCGAACGGTGCAGGTCCAGCGCGTCGAGCCCCTGCAGGAAGGCGTCGCAAGCCCGGCCCGGCAACATCGCGGTCTGGCGATCATAGAGCGTGATCCAGACCTCGTGCTCGGCCTGGGAGTAGGTTTCCCAGGCCTGGTCGATGGTCCAGTCCGCCCGGGCTCCGGGCGGCGGCGAGGTGGAAAAGCCGTCTGCGCTCATGCGACGACGCTACGCCCCGTTTGCGGCAAATATCGTCCGGATTTTGCGAGAATTGGCGCGATGTCGGGGTAGACGTTGCGCCTAGTGCGAGATCCTGGGGCGAAGCTTGTAGGCGCCGTGATCGAAGGACTCGAAGATCACGGTCGTCTGCGGATGCTGAACCGGCTCACCGGTCTCGTCCGCCAGAAGGTTCTGTTCGGACACATAGGCCACATAGGTGTTGTCGTCGTTCTCGGCCAGCAGGTGGTAGAAAGGCTGGTCCTTGATCGGCCGGATGTCTTCGGGAATCGACTCCCACCACTCGTCGGTGTTGGCGAACACGGGATCGACGTCGAACACCACGCCCCGGAAGGGGAAGATCCGGTGTTTGACGATTTGGCCGATCGCGAATTTGGCGAATCTCGAATTCATGTCGCCAAGAATAGCAGCTCCTCCTGACTGAAACCTGAACGGACAGCTCCGGACGCGGATAACAAGGCTTCCGCCCGCCGCCCGCCTTGCTATGCTCAACGCCGAAGTGAGGCGCCGTGATTTGCGGTGTCTGCGAGACAAGGTGGAAAGACCATGTCGGAGGCGCCGCGTGCGCCCGGCGGGCCCATCCCTGCAAGCGGGGAGCGTGGGCGACGCCGGCGGCCGCCGGGCGAGCAGTCGTGTTATGCGGCGCTTGACCTGGGCACCAACAATTGCCGCCTGCTGGTGGCGACCCCCTCGGCGCGTGGATTTCGCGTGGTGGAGGCCTATTCCCGCATCGTGCGCCTGGGCGAGGGCCTCTCGCAAACCGGCCTGCTGTCCGAAGCGGCGATGGATCGCTCCATGGCGGCCCTGAAGGTCTGCGCGGAGAAGATCCGGCGTCGCAAGGCCATACGGGTCAAGGCCGTGGCCACCCAGGCCTGCCGCGGCGCTGACAACGGCGCAGCCTTTGTTCAGCGCGTGGTCGAGGAAACCGGCCTGCGCCTGCAGATCATCACCCCGCGCGAGGAAGCCCAGCTTTCGGTCGCCGGCTGCATGAGCCTGTTCGATCGCGAGGCCGACGCCGCCCTGGTGGTCGATGTCGGCGGCGGCTCGACGGAATTGTCGTGGGTGGACCTGAAGGGGGAGGGGCTGGACGCCAAGCCCCGCCAGTTCGCCGCCTGGAAACTGCCGATCAAGGCCTGGCTGTCGATCCCGGTCGGCGTCGTCACCCTGGCCGAGCGCTTTCCCGAGGGCGAGCGCGGCGACGCGGTCTGGTTCCGGGCCATGGTCGACGACGTCAAGGCGCGGATCGCGGCCTTTCCGCACGCCGAGCCGATGCGCGAGATCTTCGCCAGCGGCCGAGCTCATCTGGTCGGCACCTCCGGCGCGATCACCAGCCTGGCCGGTCTGCATCTGGGCTTGCCGCGCTATGACCGCAATATCGTCGATGGACTGTGGATGGACCGCACCGATTGCGAGGTCGCGGTCGACCATTTGCTGGGCCTGACCGCCGCCGAACGGGCGCTGGAGCCCTGTATCGGAACCGATCGGGCCGATCTGGTCCTGGCCGGCGCGGCGATTCTGCAGGCCGTTCAAGAGCTTTGGCCCTGTTCGCGCGTGCGTGTCGCCGATCGAGGGCTTAGAGAGGGTCTTCTGATGTCCCTGATGTCCGAACAGCAGCGTCGCCCACGTCGGCGACGCCGCGGCGGCGCGTCCAAGTCAAACCCGGTGTCCGAATGACCGAAGAAGAACCGCCTCGCAAGCGCATGGTGAAGCCGCCGACCGGCGGCACCGACGCCGGCCGCGCCAAGCCCGCTCGGCTGAAGAAGACCTATGGCCGCACCTCCTCGCAGCAGGCGTGGCTGGAGCGTCAGATCAATGATCCGTTCTCGGCCAAGGCCCGGGCCATGGGCTATCGCAGCCGCGCGGCCTTCAAGATCAGCGAGATCGACGACAAGTTCCAGTTCTTCAAGAAGGGCGCCCGCGTCATCGACCTGGGCTGCGCGCCCGGCGGCTGGCTGCAGATGGCCGTGGAGCGCGGCGTCACTCAGTTGGTCGGTGTCGACCTGCTGCCCGTCGACCCCGTTTCGCCGGCCCATATCCTGGAAATGGATTTCACCGATCCGACCTGTCCGCCCAAGCTGATTGAGCTTCTGGGCGGCGCGCCGGACGTGGTGGTGTCGGACATGGCCCCCAACACGGTCGGCCACCGCGAGACCGACCACCTGCGCATCGTCGGCCTGATCGAGATCGGCGCCGAGTTCGCCATCGAGGTGCTCAAGCCCGGTGGCGCCTTTGTCGCCAAGGCCTTCCAGGGCGGCGAGACCTCGGATGTCATCGCCCGGCTGAAGAAGAACTTCGAGAAGGTCGTCCACTTCAAGCCCAAGGCCAGCCGCGCCGACAGCTCGGAGGTCTTCCTGGTGGCGACGGGGTTCAGAGGGCGGTGAGGGTCGCGATCGGATGCTGAAAGACCTGCTCTCGCGTCCGATGCGCAATCTCATCTATGCCGTGCTGTTCGTGCTGGTGGTCGCGGCGTTGGCCACGGTCGGCTATGGCCTGGCCGGCTGGAGTCTCGGCGACGCCCTCTACATGGTCACCCTGACCATCTTCACGGTGGGCTATGGCGAAGTGCATCCGGTCAACACGGCCTACTTGCACGCCTTGACCATGGCCACGATGATCCTGGGCTGCACCGGCAATATCGTCGTCACGGGCGCACTGGTCCAGGTTCTGACCCTCAACCAACTTGAGCAATTCTTCGGGAAACGCGTGGAAAAGACCATCGAGCAGCTTGAAGGCCATATCATCGTCTGCGGCTTTGGACGGATCGGCATGATGCTGGCCGGCGAGCTGGCGGCGGCGGGCTCCAAGCTGGTGGTGATCGAGCGCGACGAGGCGCGCGCCCAGCACGCCCTCAGCCTGGGGCACCTGTGCCGGCAGGGCGACGCCACCGACGAGGCGATGCTGAAGGCGGTGCATGTCGAGCGCGCCAAGGTCATGGCGACGGTGCTGGCCGATGACGCCGCCAACGTCTTCATCACCCTGTCGGCGCGCAGCCTCAACCCCAAGCTCCACATCATCGCGCGCGGCGAGCGTCCCTCCACCGAGGGCAAGCTTCTGCAGGCGGGCGCGGATCGCGTGGTGCTGCCGACCCACATCGGGGCCGAACGGATCGCCGAGCTGATCCTGTTTCCCGAGATCGCGCAGATCTTCCGCGGGGGGCAGACGGGCGCCACCCTGGACAAGGCCCTGGATCGACTGGGCCTGGACCTGGAAATCCTGGTCGTGCCGGGTGACGTGATCAGCGGAACCTTGACGGCCGGCGCGATCGAACGCCGGGCCGGGGCCGCGTTCCTGCTGCAGATCAATCGGCCCGACGGCACGGTGATCGCCAAGCCCGCCGCTGATCACCCGATTGAGGCCGGCGACGGCCTTGTCCTGCTGTCCAAGCTGGGACGCGGGGCGCTGGATCGGCTGTTTGAGGAAGCCTCCACAGCCTCGATCTAGAGGGATCGCGCGAAGCGGGTTCGAACGCCTCGACAAACCGAGACCCCGCCGCTATACGAGCGCCGCAAAATGGAGACTCCAATGGAGATTCGCGAAGGGCTCACCTTCGACGACGTTTTGCTCGAACCCGGTCCGTCCGACGTCATGCCCACCCAGGTGACGACAGAGACCAAGTTCACGCGTGAAATCAGTCTGAACATCCCGCTCGTGTCCGCGGCCATGGACACTGTAACCGAAAGCCGCCTCGCCATCGCCATGGCTCAGGCCGGCGGCATGGGCATCCTGCACCGCAATATGACGGTCGACGAGCAAGCCGACCACGTGCGCGAAGTGAAGCGTTACGAAAGCGGCATGGTCATCAATCCGCTGACCATCAACCCCAACACGACCCTGGCCGAGATCCGCGAGATCAAGGCCCGGCGCAAGATCTCGGGCTTCCCGGTGGTCGAGCCCAAGACCGGCAAGCTGGTCGGCATCCTGACCAATCGCGACATGCGGTTCGAGGGCGACGACAAGGTTCCGGCCTCGGCGCTGATGACCCGCGAGAACCTGATCACGGTCGGTGAAGGCATCGACCATCGTGAGGCGCGCGAGTTGCTGCGCAAACACAAGATCGAACGCCTGATCGTCGTCGACGAGGCCTATCGCGCCGTCGGCCTGATCACCGTCAAGGATATCGAGAAGGCCCAGGCTCACCCCTTGGCCGCCAAGGACGACAAGGGTCGGCTGCTGGTCGGCGCCGCCTCGACGGTCGGCGATCCGGGTTTCGAACGGTCCATGGGCCTGGTGGACGCCGGCGTTGACGTCGTCGTCATCGACACTGCTCACGGTCACTCAAGCCAGGTCACGGCGGCCGTGTCGCGTCTGAAGCGCGAAGCCAACCGTGTTCAGATCGTCGCAGGCAACATCGCCACCTATGACGCCGCGCGCGCTCTGATCGACGCCGGCGCCGACGCGGTGAAAGTGGGCATCGGGCCTGGCTCGATCTGCACCACCCGCATCGTCGCGGGCGTGGGCGTGCCGCAATTGACCGCGATCATGGAGGCCGTTCGCGCTGCCCGGGACAGCGGAACGCCGGTCATCGCCGATGGCGGCATCAAGTATTCCGGCGACCTGGCCAAGGCCATCGCGGCCGGCGCCAGCACCGCCATGATGGGCTCGATGTTCGCGGGCACCGAAGAGGCCCCCGGCGAGGTGTTCCTGTACCAGGGCCGCTCGTACAAGAGCTATCGCGGCATGGGCTCGGTGGGCGCCATGGCGCGCGGCTCGGCCGACCGCTACTTCCAGAAGGAAGTCACCGACAGCTTCAAGCTGGTGCCGGAAGGCATTGAAGGGCAAACACCTTTCAAGGGCGCGATCGCACCCGTGCTGCACCAGCTGGTCGGCGGTCTCCGCGCCGCCATGGGCTATGTCGGCGCCCCCACGATCGCCGAGTTCCAGAGCCGCGCCCGCTTCGTGCGCATCACCGGCGCCGGCCTGCGGGAGAGCCACGTCCACGACGTGATGATCACGCGCGAGGCGCCCAACTATCCGAGCGCGGTCTAGATCATGCGGGTCGCCATCGAACTTCAACTCCTCGCCGCCGCGGTCCTGATCGGGCTGGTCCATCTGCTGTGGGCCTCCGCCGCCGCGCAACCGCAGCGAGGGTTGAAGTGGAATGTCGGCCCGCGCGACGAACCGGTGGTCCTGACGGGCATGGCAGGGCGCCTCGAGCGCGCCTTCGCCAATTTCCGCGAGACCTTCCCGCTGTTCGCCGCCGCCGTGGTCGTCACCTATCTGTCGGGTCGGATCGGTTATCTGACCGCCCACGGCGCGCTGATCTACGTCGTCGCCCGCGCGATTTACATGCCGCTGTATGCGTTCGGCGTCCCCGTCGCGCGCACCCTCGCCTGGTTGATCTCCTTCATCGGCATCGGGATGGTCCTCGCGGCCATGGTGGTCTGAGACCATGCGGGACGGTGGACGGGTTTCAGCCGCGATCGAGGTTCTGGCCGAGATCGAGGCGCGGCATTTCCCTGTGAAGATGGCGCTCAAGCGCTGGGGCGAAAGCGCGCGCTATGCCGGCTCCAAGGACCGGGCGTTCGTTTCGGGTCTGGTGCTGGACGCTCTGCGCCGCAAGCGCTCGCTGGGCTTCATGATGGGCGACAGCGCCGCCCGCGGCGTGGTGCTGGGCGTCCTGGCCCATGTCTGGGGCTGGTCGGCCGAACGCGTCGCCGAGATGGCGGGCGAGGAGCACGGCCCCGGCGCTCTGGCCGAGGCCGAGCTGAAGGCTCTGACGGCGCCGGCCTCGCTGGCTGACGCGCCGGCGCCGGTGGCGGGCGACTATCCCGACTGGCTCGAGCCGTTCCTGGCCCGCGCCCTGGGTGACACTGTTCGCGACGAGATGGCCGCCCTGTCGCAACGGGCCCCCGTCGATCTGCGGATCAACACCCTCAAGACCGACGCCGAACGCGGCGCCAAGGCCGTCGCGCCGATCGGCGCCGAGCCGGCCGGCGTGCTGGAAAACGCCTTCCGCATTCCCGCGCCTCAGGCCGCCGACCGCACCTCTTCGGTCGAGGCCGTGCCGGCCTTCTCCAAGGGCTGGTTCGAGGTGCAGGACCTGGGCTCCCAGATCGCCGCCACGATGGCCGGTGAGATCAAGGGCAAGCAGGTCCTGGACTTCTGCGCCGGCGGCGGCGGCAAGACCCTCGCCCTGGCGGCCGCCATGGGCAATACCGGTCAGATCTTCGCCCATGACAGCGACGCCCGTCGTCTGGCCGACACCATCCGTCGCAGCCAGAGGGCCGGGGTGCGTAACCTGCAGATCCGCTCGCCCATCGAGGCCGAGCCGCTGAAGGGCCTTGAAGGCAAGCTGGACGTCGTCTTCGTCGACGCGCCCTGCACCGGCTCGGGCACCTGGCGCCGTCATCCCGACGCCAAGTGGCGCCTCTCGCCCGACCAACTGGCCAAGCGCCAGATCGAGCAGGACAGCGTGCTGATCGACGCGGCTGACTTCGTGAAGGTCGGCGGCCGTCTCGTCTATGTGACCTGCTCGCTGCTGGTCGAGGAGAACGAGGACCGCGTCTCCGCCTTCCTGGCGCGCCGGCCCGATTTCGCCGTCAAGCCGATCGTCATGGACGCCGTGGCCGAGCATGTCACCGCCCAGGGCTATCTGCGCCTGACGCCTTACACCGCCGGCGCCGACGGCTTCTTCGCCGCCGTGCTGGAACGAACCTAAAACCCTTCTCCCCCTGCGGGAGAAGGTGGCCGCGAAGCGGTCGGATGAGGGGTTTCGGCGCTCGACAAGTCGCCGACCGTCCGATCGAGGCGCGACCCCTCATCCGTCAGCCTGCGGCTGACACCTTCTCCCGCAAGGGGAGAAGGATCCGAACAACGCGACGCCGGAGACCCATCGCCATGACCGCCCCCGCCCAACACCAGCGCGTTCTGATCGTCGATTTCGGCAGCCAGGTGACACAGCTGATCGCCCGCCGGGTGCGCGAGGCCGGAGTCTATTGCGAGATCCATCCGTTCGACAAGGCTGAGGCCCTGGTCGACGACTACGCGCCGTCGGCGATCATTCTGTCGGGCGGTCCGGCCAGCGTGCTGGAGGCCGACAGCCCGCGCATCGGCAAGAAGCTGTTCGAGCTGGGCGTGCCGCTGCTGGCCATCTGTTACGGCCAGCAGCTGCTGTGCGACGTGCTGGGCGGCAAGGTCGAGGGCGGCCACGCCGGTGAGTTCGGTCGCGCCGAGCTGATCATCGGCAAGGTCAATCCACTGTTCGAAGGCCTGGCCGGCGTCGGCGAGCTGGAAACCGTCTGGATGAGCCACGGTGATCGCGTCACCGCCATCCCCGACGGTTTCGAGGTCATCGGCACTTCACAGGGCGCCCCGTTCGCGGCCATCGCTGATGACGCACGCAAGATCTATGCGGTGCAGTTCCACCCCGAGGTGGTCCACACCGTCAATGGCACGCAGGTCTATCGCAACTTCCTCAAGCTGGCAGGCCTGAAGGGCGACTGGACCATGGCCGCCTTCCGTCAGGAAATGGTCGGCAAGATCCGCGCCCAGGTCGGGACCGGCAAGGTGATCTGCGGCCTGTCGGGCGGGGTCGACAGCTCGGTCGCGGCCGTACTGATCCACGAAGCCATCGGCGACCAGCTGACCTGCGTCTTCGTCGACACAGGCCTGCTGCGTCACAATGAAGCCGAGCAGGTCGTCACCCTGTTCCGCGACCACTACAATATCCCGCTGGTTCATGTGGACGCCGGCGCCGAGTTCCTGGGCGCCCTGGCCGGGGTCAGCGATCCGGAGACCAAGCGCAAGATCATCGGCGGCAAGTTCATCGACATCTTCGACCGCGAGGCCGCCAAGATCGACGGCGCCGACTTCCTGGCCCAGGGCACGCTCTATCCCGACGTCGTTGAAAGCGTCTCGGCGCGCGGCGGCCCGTCGGCCGTGATCAAGAGCCACCACAATGTCGGCGGCCTGCCCGAGTTCATGAAGCTGAAGCTGGTCGAGCCCCTGCGCGAGCTGTTTAAGGACGAGGTCCGCGCGCTGGGCGTCGAGCTGGGCCTGGCCCCGGCCTTCGTCGGTCGCCACCCGTTCCCGGGCCCGGGCCTGGCCATCCGTATTCCCGGCGACATCACGCCCGAAAAGGTGGCGGTGCTGCAGCAGGCCGACGCCATCTATCTGGACGAGATCCGCAAGGCGGGCCTGTACGACCAGATCTGGCAGGCCTTCGCCGTGCTGCTGCCGGTCAAGACCGTCGGGGTGATGGGCGACGCCCGCACCTATGAGAACGTGCTGGCCCTGCGCGCGGTCACGTCCACCGACGGCATGACCGCCGACTTCTTCGAATTCCCCTGGGACGTGCTGGGCAAGACCGCCACCCGGATCATCAACGAGGTCCGCGGCGTCAACCGCGTGGTCTATGACGTCACCTCGAAGCCGCCTGGCACGATCGAGTGGGAGTAAGGGCCGATCGCCTCGTGCCTCTGAGCATGATCCATGAACGCTTCAATCTCCTGGCTTGCCGCCGACAAATGGGAGCTGTGGGATCCTGGCCCTACTGGCAGCAATGGCGCGAGCCGTCATATCCCATGTAGATCCGGCCGTTACGGTCATAGCTGCGGTATTTCTTGTGGCAGTACTATGCCCGGGAAGAAGTCTTAGGCGCCGCGCGCCGTGTAGGCTTACGGGGTGTCCAGATTGGGTTGTTTGAGTGAATCTGATTCAAGATCAATAAATACGTCGATCTTCAAGGTCGTAAGCTGGGCGCTTAGTTGTTTTGCAATATGCGTGCAAATCAAAAGCGCCCAGAAACGATCATCACAATGTACAATAATTGAAGTTTTCTATTTAACGAATATTTGTTCGTTCAGTATTTTGTTTATAAAGTTGATTTTCTTTTCGCTCTGACTGAGTCCGCTGGCGTTCAAGATTTCAGCTTTTCCAAAGAGTTGGCCGTTTTCATAATCAGTTTTCTTGGCGAGTATTCGATTCTGAAAATCACCCAGGTGGTCGGCGTCTTTGACGAAAACGCTTACAAAATCCAGCCACTCGCCGCCTCTTTGCGTGTAGCTCTCCAGCATTTCAGAATTTAGACCGTTTCTCTTGGCCCAAGTTATCAAGGCTCGTCCGCTATCTGGATAAAATCTCCAGCAATCGACCGGGTACCTGTGAAATGATCCCGCCGACGGCGCGTTCAAATAGAAAAGGCCTTTTGGTTTCAGAACCCTGAGAACCTCCAGAAAAACCAACCAGAACATCTCTGAGTGCTCGAAACATGAGCTTGACACAACTATGTCGATGGATTCATCCTCAAATGGAAGGGTGTAGGGATCGTCTAGAACAATATCTACACCTTTCGCTCTTTGGAAATCGACTCCAATATATTTGAATTCTTTCGGGCAAACTTGCCTTAGTGTACCATTTACATCTTGAGAGCCTATCTCAACAACTTTTGTATCGGAGTTGAATGGAAAATATTGCGAATATGACTCAAAAAAGCTTCTACCGTTATTCATTGCTGTGGGGTGCATGTTGCCATTCCGATAAAAGCGTCAGTATCGATATTCGAGACTTGGCGTCCTGACTGTGGGGCGCAAGGAAAGTAGCGAAAAATTCGTGTAAGTGTCTACACGGCCGTTATTGGTCCACTACACAGCGCGCTGCGCAAACTCAAGTGTATAAAATCTAGTAGAAACAATATCTAATCCATTTATGCGTATCCGTGAGGCTCGGGTGTTCGATTCGAGCGATTGTGCAATGGCCTGCTCCGAACTCAAGTAATTGAAAAAATCGACAAAATTTCCAAGTGCCATCGGTCAAGGGCGACGCCCAGCGGCGTCGTGAGGCGCTCTATTGAGTGGATCAGACGGGAATGTCAGGCGTCCCAGCCCGCGACGATCCTTTGCAGCCGCGGGCGAAAGCTCAGGAAGCGGCGGTAGCTGAAGTCCAGCAAGGCCAGCACCCAGCGCTGCTTCGCTGCAAGCCCGAGAGGGCGCAGGAGTGGAATGGCCCGCCACATGGCCGCGAAGGCGCCCGCGCCGGTCAGCAGCACGCCGTTCTCGCAGGCGTGGAAGCGGGCCAGCAGATCCGCCCGATCGACCGGACATTCGACGGCGCTATCGGTCGCATCGATGAAGTGGATGGCGCCGGCCTGGTCGAGCCGCCGCATCAGGGCGATCTCGCGCAGACAGAGCGGGCAGGCGCCATCGAACCAGACAGTTAGTTGGGTCATGGTTCTAAGCTGGGGAGGCGAGGGCGCCCCCGCAGCGGCGATCTGAAAATAAACCCGGCCGGCGCCAGCGCTCAGCCCGCGCTGCGCTGGCTGGTGACGGACCAGCGCAGGGTTTCACCGGCATGGAACGGCACCAGATGGGATCCGGCCGCCTCGATGCGGTCTGGCGCGGCGTTGTCCGTTCGCACCAGCTCGACGACGTCTTCATTGACCGGCAGGCCGTAGAAATGCGGGCCGTTCAATGAGGCGAAGGCTTCAAGTCGGTCGAGCGCGGCTTCTTCCTCAAAAACGGTCGCATAGCTTTCCAGCGCGAAGGGCGCGTTGAAGACGCCGGCGCACCCGCAGGCGGATTCCTTGGCCCCGACGGCGTGGGGCGCGGAGTCTGTGCCCAGAAAGAATTTGGCGGCGCCGGAGGTCGCGGCGCGACGCAGGGCGAGCCGGTGCGGTTCCCGTTTGGCGATCGGCAGGCAATAGAAGTGCGGGCGGATTCCGCCTTCGAACATGGCGTTGCGATTGATCATCAGGTGGTGCGGCGTAATGGTCGCCGCCAGATTTGGGCCGCTGGCCTCGACGAAAGCCACGGCGTCGGCGGTCGTGATGTGTTCGAACACGATCTTGAGGGCCGGAAAGTCCGCGATCAGCCGGATCAGGATGCGGTCGATGAAGACGGCTTCCCGGTCAAAGATATCGATATCGCGGTCCGTCACTTCACCGTGCAGCAGAAGCGGCATGCCGATGCGTTGCATGGCCTCCAGCACGGGGCGGATCTTCTGGATATCCGTCACGCCATGGTGCGAATTGGTGGTGGCGTTGGCGGGGTAGAGCTTGCAGGCGGTGAACACGCCTTCGGCAAAGCCGCGCTCGACTTCGCCTGCATCGATCGTGTCGGTGAGATAGCAGGTCATCAGGGGTGTGAAGGCCAGACCCGGCTCAAGCGCCGAGACGATCCGGTCTCGATAGGCCTGCGCGGCCGCGACGGTCGTGACCGGCGGATTGAGATTGGGCATGACGATGGCCCGCGCAAATTGCCGGGCCGTGAAGTTGACGACCGAGGCCAGCATGACGCCGTCGCGCAGATGGACATGCCAGTCATCGGGGCGTCGAAGCGTCAGGCGTGTCGGCGCGTGTTCCTTGCTGCGGGGCAGGGCGTCAATTTCCGATGTCGGCATAGATTGGGTCCACTTGCGTCGCTCAGAACTGTGTCTTGGCGCCTCGTCGCTCGGCCCTCAAGGCCTGAGCGTCAGAGGGGTCTGTCGATGGCGCCGGCGTCGATAAGCGGGGCTGCGTCGATCTCGGCGGCGCCCAGGATCTGGCCCACGCGCTCAAGGCCCGCCAGAATCATCGCCTGCTCCCAGGGCGGGAGCACTTCGAAGCGGCCTCGAAACACCGCCTGCAGCAGGTCCGGCGCCGCGTCCAGCACCGCTCGCCCGGTTTCAGTGACGCGCAGGAGGATCTGCCGCTTGTCGCGTTCACTGCGCTGACGCGTGGCGAAATTGGCCGCCACCAGCCGGTCGACAATGTTCGTCACGGTCGCCTGACCGAACTGCAGGGCCGCGGCGACCGCGCCCGGCGTGGTCTCTCCGCGCCGCTCGATCTCCTGCAGCACAAGAAGCTGGGAAGGGGTCAGTCCGGTCTCGGTCGCAAGCTTGCGACCCCCCTGATCGGCGGCCCGCAAAATGCGTCGAATCGCCCGCAGTGCGGCGTTTGTGATCGGGCCTTCCATGGTCGGACAATTAGCGCCGGGAACCAGACGGGGCCAACGGTATTTTCTTTCGGAAACCGAAATATAATAAGGGCTCCAGCCATGCTGTCGGCTCCAAAAATCGGCCAGGGGTTGATTTTTTGGGCATTATGAACGATCTTTAGGCGCTTCCACCGGCCCTGCTTGGCCAAACTGTCCAAAAAACACCTTCGGGGGGCGAAATAATCGATATCGCAAACTTGCGCGCTGCCGCGCCTGCACCCGCCGCACCGCGGGGAACGAACGCCGGTCAGAACCTTTCCGTCGAGCTGCGTGCGCCTAGCGCCAAGGATGGCCCGGCGGTCACCGCCCTGATCCGAGACTGCCCGCCGCTCGACGCCAACTCGGCCTATTGCAACCTTCTGCAGTGCTCGCATTTCGCCGACACCTGCGTGATGGCCGAGCGCGACGGCAAGCTGGTCGGCTGGGTCTCCGGCTATCGTCCGCCGTCAACGCCGGATCAGTTCTTCATCTGGCAGGTGGCGGTGCACGAGGACGCCCGGGGCGCGGGTCTGGGCGGTCTGATGCTGGACGCCCTGTTGCGCCGGCCCTCGGCGCGCGGCGCTCGCGTCCTGGCCACGACCATCACCAAGGCCAACGCCGCGTCATGGGCCCTCTTCACCGCCTTCGCCCGCAAGCGGAGCCTGATGCTGACCAAGGCGCCGATGTTCCTCCGCGAGGACCATTTCGCCGGCGCTCATGACACCGAGTGGCAGGTCACGATCGGCCCCCTGTCCTGATCCCCATTCGCTGAACCCCAATTTCCCCAACCTGAATTTGCAAGGGAGGACGCATGACCGTCCCGCTTCACCCCGAGCCGAGCCGCAATGGCTCGGATTTCGCCCTCTATGACCGCATGGAATCGCAAGTCCGCAGCTATTCGCGTTCGATCCCGCGCCAGTTCCGCCGCGCGGTCGGCCCCTGGATGTATGACGACAAGGGCGGTCGCTACCTGGACTTCCTGTCGGGCTGCTCGAGCCTCAACTACGGCCACAACCATCCGGCCCTGAAGCAGGCGCTGATGGACTATATCGCCCAGGATGGCGTGACCCACGGCCTGGACCTGCACACCGAAGCCAAGGCCGCCTTCCTGACCGCGCTGGAGACCGTGATCTTCAAGCCCAGGAACCTCGACTACCGGGCGATGTTCACCGGCCCCACCGGGACCAATGCGGTCGAGGCGGCGTTGAAGCTGGCGCGCAAGGTGACCGGCCGCGAGACCGTCATCGCCTTCACCAACGGCTTCCACGGCATGACCCTGGGGGCTCTGTCCTGCACCGGCAACGCGACCAAGCGCGCCGGCGCCGGGGTGCCGTTGGGCCATGTCAGCCATCAGCCCTATGACGGCTATTTCGGCCCCGACGTCGACACCGCCGACCTGCTGGAGCAGAATCTCTCGGATCCGTCGAGTGGCCTGGACGCGCCGGCCGCAATCCTGCTGGAGACCGTTCAGGGGGAGGGCGGACTGAACGCCGCTTCGCCCGAATGGCTGCGGAAAATCGCCCAGATCGCCGAGCGCCATGGCGCCGTGCTGATCGTCGATGACATCCAGGCGGGCTGCGGTCGCACCGGCGGCTTCTTCAGCTTCGAAGGCATGGGCTTCACGCCCGATATCATCACCCTGGCCAAGTCGTTGTCGGGCATGGGCCTGCCGTTCGCCCTGACCCTGATCCGTCCCGAACTCGACCAATGGACGCCGGGTGAGCACAACGGCACGTTCCGGGGCAACAACCATGCCTTCATCACGGCCACCGCCGCCCTGAATACCTTCTGGCGGGACGGCGCGTTCGTAGCCGATGTTCAGCGTCGCGGGGCTTATCTGGGTGGTCGCCTGGAAGCCCTGGCCAAGGAGTTTGGCCTGTCGACCCGCGGCCGCGGCATGATGCAGGGGCTGAATGTCGGCACGGGCGAGATCGCCGACCAGATCACCAGCGCCGCCTTCGCGCGCGGGCTGATCATCGAGACCAGCGGCGCCCACGACGAGATCCTCAAGGTGCTGGCCCCCCTCACCATCGAGGACGACGTGTTCGCGATGGGCCTCGACATCCTGGAAGACTGCGTCCGCGCCACAATGGCTCAAGCCTATGGCGTCGCGGCGGAATAGGAGAAAATCATGATCATTCGGAAACTTGACGAGATCCGCTCCACTGACCGGAACGTGAAGAGCCAGGGCTGGGAAAGCGCCCGCCTGCTGCTCAAGGACGACGGCATGGGCTTCTCGTTCCACATCACCACGATGTACGCCGGCGAAGAGCTGCGCATGCACTACAAGAACCATCTGGAATCGGTCTTCGTGATCAGCGGCGAGGGCACGATCGAGGATCTGGCCACCGGCGAGATCCACGACCTGAAGCCCGGTACGGTCTATGCGCTGAACGCCCACGATCGGCACATTGTCCGTCCGCGTACGGACATCGTCACCGCCTGCACGTTCAATCCGCCCGTCACCGGCCGCGAGGTTCATGACGAGACGGGCGCCTATCCCGCCGACACCGACCGCGCGCCCGTCGCCGCGCTGGCCCATTGAGCGTTTCGGGAGGGCTTGATCCGATGACAGATCCCTATCCTTCACGCCATGAGACGCACGCCAGGATGCTGCCGCGCGTCGATCCGGCGGTTCACAGCGCCTGGACGCCCGACGCGCCGATCAGCCAGGCGCAGGCCGCCCAGTTCGACACGGACGGCTATCTGGTGCTCGACGACCTGTTCCAGGCTGAGGAGTTGGCCCTTCTGCAGGGCGAGGCTCACAGCCTCCTGAACGCGCCGGCCTCGCTTGAGCCCGAAACGATCATCACCGAGCGCAACAGCGATGAGGTTCGGTCGATCTTCAAGGTGCATGACCAGAGCGCGGTGATGGCGCGGCTGGCCGCCGATGACCGGCTGGCCCAGGTGGCGCGGTTTCTGCTGGGCGATGAGGTCTACATCCATCAGTCGCGGCTGAACTATAAGCCCGGTTTCACGGGCAAGGAATTCTACTGGCACTCCGACTTCGAGACCTGGCACGTCGAGGACGGCATGCCGCGCATGCGGGCGCTGTCGATGTCGGTCCTGCTGGCGCCCAACACGCCCAATAACGGGCCATTGATGCTGATCCCCGGATCACACAGCAAGTTCCTGACCTGCGTGGGCGAGACTCCGGAGGATCACTATCTCAGCTCGCTGAAGAAGCAGGAATACGGCGTTCCCGACCAGGAGAGCCTGACTGCGCTGGTTCAGGAGCACGGGATCGTCGCTCCGACGGGCGAGCCCGGCACGGTGGTGATCTTCGACTGCAACACCATGCATGGCTCGAACGGCAACATCACGCCGCTGCCCCGGGCCAACGCCTTCTTCGTCTACAACGCCCTGTCCAACGCTCTGGTCGAGCCGTTCGGCGCCGCAAAGCCGCGCCCCCCGTTCATCGCCACGCGCGACGTCAGGCCGCTCCTGAAGTCGCCGGGTCTGCTGCAGGAGCGCGCTGCATGATCGGCTTTCACAGCGCCGAGAAGATCGGCGGCACGTCGATGGCGGCCACCCAGGCGGTCTTCGACAACGTCCTGATCGCCGGCCGGACGGGTCGGGATCTCTATGGCCGCATTTTCGTGGTCTCGGCCTATGCCGGGATGACGGACCTGTTGCTGGAGCACAAGAAGACCGGAGCGCCGGGTGTCTATGCCCGGTTCCTGGCTGATGACGAGGACGCCTCCTGGGAGGATGCGCTGGACGAGGTGAGCGCCGCGATGCGCGACCGCAACGCCCAGATTTTCAGCCGCGCCGAAAGCCGGGCGGAGGCCGACCTGTTTGTCGAGACCCGGATCGGCTCCATGCGGACCTGTCTGGAGGATCTGGATCGCCTGCGCAGCCACGGTCATTTCCGCCTGACCGAGCCTCTGGCGACGGTGCGGGAAATGCTGGCGAGCCTGGGTGAGGTGCACTGCGCCCACAGCACAGCCTTGTTGCTGCGCGACCGCGGCGTCAACGCGGTCCTGGTTGATCTGACCGGCTGGGGTGAGGCTATCCAGCCGACCCTGGACGCCCGGATCGAGACCGCGCTGGCGGAGATCGACCTGACGACCCAGATGCCGATCGTCACGGGCTATGCCGGCTGCGACGGCGGCATGGTCAGCCGGTATGATCGTGGCTATACCGAGATGACCTTTTCTCGTCTGGCCGTTGTGACCAGGGCGCGCGAGGCGATCATCCACAAGGAGTTCCACCTTTCCAGCGCCGACCCGCGCGTGGTGGGCCCCGGCAAGGCGGAGAAGATCGGTCGGACGAACTATGACGTCGCCGACCAACTGGCCAATCTGGGCATGGAAGCCGTCCATCCCCGCGCGGGACGCGGTCTGCGCCAGGCCGGCATCGCCCTGCGGGTGAAGAACACCTTTGATCGCGAAGACGAAGGCACCCTGATCTGCGGGGACTATATCTCCGACACCCCCAGGGTGGAGATCATCACCGGTCTGCGATCGATGTTCGCCCTGCAGTTCTTCGAGCAGGACATGGTCGGCGAAAAGGGCTTCGACGCCGCTATCCTGGAGTGCCTGACACAGCACAAGGCCTGGATCGTCAGCAAGTCCTCGAACGCCAACACCATCACGCACTACCTGGCCGCCAATGCGGCCACCGTACGGCGGGTGATCGCCGACCTGGAAAAGCGATTCTCCAGCGCGGCGATCTCGGCCCAGCCTGTGGCGATGGTCGCCGCGATCGGCAGCGACATCAGCGAACCTGGCCTGGTCACCCGCTCAATGGCGGCCCTGGCCAAGTCCGGGGTGGAGGTCGTCGGACTGCAGCACCAGATCCGCAATGTCGACGTGCAGTTCATCATTGCGCCCAAGGACTTCGATATCGCGATCCGCACCCTGCATCAGGCCTTGATCAGCGAGTGCCCCTCGCGAGTGACAGGTCGAAAAGCGGCGTGAAGGACGTCCGCGCCGGATGCTGACCGCCATTCGCCCGTTGAGCAGCCTGTTGCTGGCGATCTTCATGTTGATGGCCGGCGCGGGGTTTATGGGAACCCTGCTGGGCCTGAGGATGGAGGACGCCGGTCAGGGCGCGCCGATGATCAGTCTGCTGGCCACGGCCTATTTCTCAGGCCTGGCCATCGGCTCGCGCCAGGTTTCGCGGGTGATCCACCGCGTCGCCCACATCCGCGCCTTTGCCGCCTTCGTCGCGCTGCTGTCGGCGAGCACCCTGGCCTATTCGCTGCATCAGTCCCTGCCGCTGTGGATCGCCTTGCGGTTCATCGACGGGGTGTGCGTGGCCGGAGTCTATGTGTGTCTGGAAAGCTGGCTCAACGATCAGGCCGAGCCACAGGCCCGGGGCTTGGCGCTGGCCGCCTACATGATCGCCCTCTATGGCGGTCAGGGGCTGGGTCAGTTCCTGCTGCCCCTGTCGACGATCACGCCGTCCACCCCTCTGGTCGCCGCCTCGATCCTGATCTCGCTGTCGATCATTCCCATCGTTCTGACCCGCAACAAGAGCCCGAACCTGGAGCCAACCCCGCCATTGCCGATGCGGCAGCTCTATGGAATTTCGCCCCTGGGCATGGTGGGCGCCGGGGCCACGGGCGTCGTCCTGGGCGCGTTCTATGGCGTCGGCGCGGTCTATGCCCACCGCCTGGGCCTGACGCTGCAGACCACCGCCGTTTTCATGAGTACGGTGATCGTTGGCGGGGTGGCTTTGCAATGGCCGCTGGGCTGGCTGTCGGATCATTTCGATCGACGGCGGGTGATCGTCGGGACCCTGATCGGCGCCGTTCTGGCGACGCTGGGCATGGCGATCATCGGTGGGGCCGGTCCGGCGTTCCTGGTGCTGGGCGCGTTGTTTGGCGGCTTCAGCTTCGCGCTCTATCCGCTGTGCGTCGCCCACGCCAATGACCATGTCAGCCCCGAGCAACGAGTGGGCGCCAGCGGCGGTCTGATCCTGGTCTATTCAATCGGCGCGGCGGCCGGACCCCTGTTGGGCGCTCTGGCTCTGAAGCAGTTCGGCCCCGCGGGTTTGCCGGGATTTCTCGCCGTCTGCGCGGGGAGCGCGGTGATCTTCGCCCTGTGGCGCATGGCGGTCAGAGAGCCTGTGCCGTCCGACCTCCAGCAATCCTACCAGCTCCTGCCGCGCACGACGCCGATGTCGGCGATGCTCGATCCGCTAACCCCTGATGAAGCCTAGTCCGGAAGACCGGCATGGCGTCCAAGAGCCTTGAGGACCTATCCATGAGCAGTCTCTCGCCGGCGTCGTCGGAAACCCCGGCCTCGAAGTCCGCCCTGCGCCGCGCCGTCGCGGCTTCCGCGGTGGGCAACGCCACCGAGTGGTTCGACTACGGCATCTATGCCTATGGGGTGAGCTACATCTCCGCGGCGTTGTTTCCTGGCGAAGCCCAGCAGGCCACCCTGTTCGCCCTGGCGACCTTCGCCGTCTCGTTCCTGGTGCGTCCGCTGGGCGGGTTCTTCTGGGGACCGCTGGGCGATCGGTTGGGACGCAAGGCCGTTCTGGCCGTGACCATCGTGCTGATGGCCGGCGCGACCTTCTTCGTCGGTCTGTTGCCGACCTATCAGGCCGTCGGCTTCTGGGCGCCGCTGCTGCTGGTGGTGCTACGGATGATCCAGGGGTTCTCGACCGGCGGCGAATACGGCGGCGCCGCGATCTTCATGGCCGAATACGCACCCGACAAACGGCGAGGCTTCTTCGGCAGTTTCCTGGAATTTGGCACCCTGGCCGGCTTTTCCCTCGGGGCGCTGCTGATGCTGGGCTCGTCGCTGCTGCTGGGCGAGGACGCCATGCACGCCTGGGGCTGGCGGCTGCCGTTCCTGGTCGCCGCGCCTCTGGGTCTGGTCGGCATCTATCTGCGCTCCAGAATCGAGGACACCCCGGTGTTCCGCGAGGTCGAGGCCGCCGAAGCGCGAAAGACCGAGGCCCGCGTCGGTCTCGCCCATCTGGCCCGCGACTACTGGCGGCCGCTGCTGGTGATGAGCGGACTGGTCGTCGCGCTCAATGTCGTGAACTATACCCTGCTCAGCTACATGCCGACCTATCTCGAGCGACGCCTGGGTCTCTCCACCCAGCAAGCCCTTGTGGCGCCCATTGTCGGCATGCTGTTCATGATGATCCTTTTGCCGTTCGCCGGAGCGCTGTCGGACAGGGTGGGACGCAAGCCTCTATGGTGGGCCTCGCTGATCGGGCTCTTTCTGTTCGTCACCCCGCTCTACCATTTGATGGCGTCCAGCTTCGCCGGGGCGATCGTGGGCTTTTCGGTTCTGGGGCTTCTCTATGCGCCGCAACTGGCGACGATCTCGGCGACCTTCCCGGCCATGTTTCCGACCCATGTCCGCTTCGCCGGTTTCGCGATCGCCTATAATTTGTCGACCTCGATCTTCGGGGGCACGGCGCCGGCCTTCAATTCCTGGCTGATCACCCTGACTGGCGACCCTATCGCTCCGGCCTATGTGATGATGGGCTCGTGTCTGGTGGGCATGGTGGCTCTAGCCTTCACCATCGAGACGGCGGGGTGCTCGCTCCGTGGCGCGGGTATCCCCGGAAAGGCTCCGGAGCAGGCCGTCGCCCGGTGAAGCGCGGTCCTATTCAAAGAGACAGCAATGCCTAGAGGGGCGAAGTCACCCGATCGCCGTGGGCGTAGAGACCGCTTGACCTAGCGGACTATGCGCTGGGCCGCGACCGGAGCAGGCGAGCGGACGCCCAAGCTCACGAAGAAGGCCAGCGTCAGAAAGGCGGCGACAAAGCAGGCGGGGCAGTGCCCGGCCAGCGAAAAAGAGTCCTGGGCGCTGCTGCATATCGGTCCCGCCATCAGGCGAGGCAGGGCCTGCCAGAGCGCGACGCTCCAGCTGGCCAGCGCAGCGGCCGCGAGCCCGAGCGAGGCTGGGCGAGAAAGACGATCGATAACAGCCAGCATGACAGTCTCCCGGGAACTTCCATCATTCTGAAGGGCGGCGTCGAACTTGGCTTTGATCAGGATCAAGGCGAGCGAGTCTGACTCATGAAATCCATCGGCAAGGTTCGCCGAACGGAGTCTGAATGTCCGCCCCGCCCACAACGATCAATGCCGCTCCCCCGGGAGGGTCGGCAGCGCTTCTCGCGATCTCCGTCATCGGAGCCTTCCTGGCGATCATGGGCGCGGGTCTATCCCACGACCCGATCTTTCGCTTGCAAGCCGAAACCCTGGCCCTGGCCGGCGTCATCGCCGCCTTCGCCCTTAATGCGGGACTGTCGAGTGGCACGCTGCGCCATGATCCCGATCGCTATTCCGACGAGGTGATCAAGGCGGGCGTCATCGCCACCCTGTTCTGGGCCGCCGCCGGTCTGCTGGTCGGGGTGGTCATCGCAGCCCAGCTGTCCTGGCCGCGGATTTTCTATTTCCCCGAGCTCGGCTTTTTGAACTTCGGGCGGCTGCGGCCCCTGCACACCTCGGCGGTGATCTTCGCCTTTGGCGGCAACGCCCTGATCGCCACCTCGTTCTGGGTCGTGCAACGCACCTGCAAGGCCAAGCTGGCCGGGGGCATCGCGCCCTGGTTCGTGTTCTGGGGCTATCAGCTGTTCATCGTTCTGGCCGCCACCGGCTATCTTATGGGCGCGACCCAGGGCAAGGAATACGCCGAGCCCGAATGGTACACCGACATCTGGCTGACCATCGTCTGGGTGACCTATCTGCTGGTCTTCCTGGGCACGATCTGGAAGCGCAAGGAGCCGCATATCTATGTGGCCAACTGGTTCTACCTGGCCTTCATCGTCACCGTGGCGCTGCTGCATCTGGTCAATAACGCCGGCGTTCCCGTCGGCCTGCTGAACCACAAGTCCTATGGCGTCTTCTCCGGCGTCCAGGACGCCCTGACCCAGTGGTGGTACGGCCACAACGCCGTCGGCTTCTTCCTGACCGCCGGTTTCCTGGGCATGATGTACTATTTCGTGCCCAAGCGCGTTGAGCGTCCGGTCTACAGCTACCGCCTGTCGATCGTGCACTTCTGGGCGCTGATCTTCATCTACATCTGGGCCGGCCCGCACCACCTGCATTACACGGCGCTGCCGCAGTGGGCCCAGACCCTGGGCATGACCTTCTCGATCATGCTGTGGATGCCGTCCTGGGGCGGGATGATCAACGGCCTGATGACCCTCTCGGGCGCCTGGGACAAGCTGCGCACCGACCCGGTCGTGCGGATGATGGTGGTTTCGATCGCCTTCTACGGCATGAGCACCTTCGAAGGTCCGGTGATGTCGATCCGCGAGGTCAACGCCCTCAGCCACTACACCGACTGGACCATCGGCCACGTGCACTCCGGCGCGCTGGGCTGGGTCGGCTTGATCAGCTTCGGCGCCATCTACTGCATGGTGCCCTGGCTGTGGAAGAAGACCGCCATGTACTCGAACAAGCTGATCGAGTGGCACTTCTGGATCGCGACCACGGGCATCCTGCTCTACATCGCCGCGATGTGGGTGTCGGGCATCATGGAAGGCCTGATGTGGCGCTCCTACACGCCGCAAGGCTTCCTGGCCTACAGCTTCATCGAGACGGTGTCGGCCAAGCACGTCGAGAACATCATCCGCACCGTTGGCGGCCTGATGTACCTGA
This sequence comes from Caulobacter sp. FV2ps19, assembly GCF_058681035.1. Taxonomy (NCBI): domain Bacteria; kingdom Pseudomonadati; phylum Pseudomonadota; class Alphaproteobacteria; order Caulobacterales; family Caulobacteraceae; genus Caulobacter; species Caulobacter sp. FV2ps19. The sequence goes on from NZ_CM178729.1 coordinate 2,717,361, forward strand.
GCGGCGCCCTGATCATGATCGTCAACGTCTGGCGCACGATCCAGATGCCATCCCAAGCCGCGTCTGAACCGACGCAGCCCGCCCTCACACCCGCGATCGCCTGAGGTCCCTGATGTCACTCTGGAAGCACCACGCCAAGTTCGAGCGGCATTCGCTGCTGCTCGTCGTCGGCATCCTCGTGGTCGTCTCGATCGGCGGCCTCGTGGAAATCGCCCCGCTGTTCTGGCTGCAGAGCACGATCGAGAAGGTGGACGGCATGCGTCCCTACACCCCGCTCGAACTGGCCGGCCGCGACATCTATGTCCGCGAGGGCTGCTATCTGTGCCACTCGCAGATGATCCGCCCGCTGCGCGACGAGGTCGAACGCTACGGCCACTACAGCCTGGCGGCCGAGAGCATGTACGACCACCCGTTCCAGTGGGGGTCCAAGCGCACGGGTCCCGACCTGGCGCGCGTGGGCGGCAAGTATTCCGACTCCTGGCATCGCGACCACCTGGCCGATCCCCGGTCGGTCGTGCCGGAATCGGTGATGCCCCCCTACAAGTTCCTGGCCAAGAAGGAGCTCGACTACAGCGATATCGCCGACAAGATGCGCACCCTGCACACGGTGGGCGTCCCCTACACCGAGGACGAGATCGCCAACGCCAAGAAGGATCTCGAGGCCCAGGCCGATCCCTATTCGACCGATGCGGTCGGCCTCAAGGCGCGCTACGGCGCCAAGGTGGTCAATCGCGACTTCGACGGCGATCCCGAAAAGATCACCGAGATGGACGCCGCGATCGCCTATCTGCAGATGCTGGGCACGCTGGTCGATTTCAACTCCTACAAGGCTCTGGCCCCGGAGAACCAACGATGAGCGGTCTCTCCTACGAAGACGTCGCGCGCTTCGCGCAGCAGGCCGGGCTGATCTATTTCGGCCTGATCTTCCTCGTCGGCGTCGCCTACGCCCTGCGGCCTTCCAAGAAGGCTGAATTTCAACACGCCGCGCGTATGCCGCTGGAAGACGAGGAGCTGCTCTGATGGCGCTCGACCGCGAAACCGACGACGTCACCGGCGTCGAAACCACCGGCCACGAATGGGATGGCATCCGCGAGCTCGACAATCCTCTGCCGCGCTGGTGGCTGTGGACCTGGTTTGGCTGTATCGCCGTGGCCATCGGCTACTGGGTGCTGATGCCCGCCTGGCCCGGCCTGCATGGCTACACCAGGGGGCTCCTGCACGCTTCCGATCGGGCCGAGGTCGCCACCGAGCTTCACGCTCTGGATGTACAGCGCGGCTCGGGCGCGGCCATGATGCGCAAGGCCAGCCTGGAACAGATCGAGCAAACCCCTGAGCTGCAAGCCTACGCCCAGCAGGTCGGACAGTCGGTCTTCGGCGACAATTGCGCCACTTGCCACGGCATCGGCGGCACCGGCGGCAAGGGCTATCCCAACCTGCGCGATGACGTCTGGCTGTGGGGCGGCACGCTGGAGGATATCCAGCAGACCATCACGGTGGGCATTCGCTCAGATCATGCCAACGCGCGCATGTCGCAGATGCCCGCCTTCGGCCGCGACCAACTGCTGCCGCCGGCGACGATCAGCGATCTGACCGAATATGTGGTCAAGATCTCGGGGCGTCCCGCTGACGCGGCCGCCGTCGCGCGCGCCGCGCCGGTCTTCGCCGCCCAGTGCGTCGCCTGCCACGGCGCCGATGGACGCGGAAGTCAGGAGCTCGGCGCGCCGAACCTGACCGACGCCGATTGGCTTTACGGCTCGGATCGCAAGACCATCAACGGCCAGATCTTTTCCGGCAATGGCGGGGTGATGCCCACCTGGGGCGGTCGTCTCAGCCCGGAAACCATCAAGGCTCTGGCGGTTTATGTCCATGCCAACGCGGGCGGTCAGTAGGGCCCATGCCCACCCTCATCGACAATACGCGTTCCAAGCCTGAACCCCGAGCGACGGTCTCGGCCGCCGCTCGGGCCAAGGAAAAGGGCGACGCCAAGGGCGGTCTCTACAAGCCCCGCGAGCCCATCTATCCCAAGCTGGTGCATGGCCGCTGGCGGACGGTGAAGTGGGCTCTGCTCATCATCACCCTGGCGATCTACTACATCACGCCCTGGATCCGGTGGACGCGGCCCGGCGACCTGCCGCAACAGGCGGTGCTGGTCGATTTCGCCGGCCGCCGTTTCTACTTCTTCGACATCCAGCTGTGGCCGCAGGAAGTCTATATCTTCACCGGCCTGCTGGTGATCGCCGCCCTGGCGCTGTTTCTGGTGACGGCCCTGTTTGGTCGTCTCTGGTGTGGCTATGCCTGTCCGCAGACGGTCTGGACCGACCTGTACATCGCGGTCGAGCGCGTGTTCGAGGGCGATCGCAACGCCCGCATGCGCCTGGACGCCCAGCCGATGTCGTTCGACAAGCTGTGGCGCAAGACCGGCAAGCACCTGACGTGGCTGGGCATCGCCTTCGGCACGGGCGGCGCGTGGATCTTCTATTTCCATGATGCGCCGACCCTGATCCGCACGTTCTGGATCGGGCAGGGCGCTGTCACCGCCTATGTCTCGTGCGCGCTGCTGACAGCGACCACCTATGTCTTCGCCGGCTGGATGCGCGAGCAGGTCTGCACCTATATGTGCCCCTGGCCCCGGATCCAGGGCGCCATGCTGGACGAGCATTCGCTGCAGGTGGCCTATCTGCGTGATCGCGGCGAGCCGCGCGGCGCCCACAAGAAAGGCCAGACCTGGGAACGGCGCGGGGATTGCATCGACTGCAACCAGTGCGTCGTCGTCTGCCCGATGGGCATCGACATTCGCGACGGCAGCCAGCTGGAATGCATCAATTGCGGCCTGTGCGTTGACGCCTGCGATGACATCCTGGGGCGTCTGGGCCGGCCCACGGGCCTGATCGCCTATGACACAGACTCCGCCGTCGCCGCCCGGGGCTGCGGCCAGAAGGCGGTCTACAAGTTCGTTCGTCCTCGCACGATCTACTACGCCCTGGCCCTGACCCTGGTCTCGGGCCTGACCCTGTGGGCGCTGGTCGGTCGGCCCCAGGCCGACGTCCATGTCATCCGCGACCGCAATCCGATCTTCGTCCGCCTGCATGATGGCGCGGTGCGCGACGGCTACACCCTGAAGATCGCCAATCGCACCTTCGCCGATAGGCGGTTCGACGTCGCCTTCGCCGGCCTGCCGGGCGCTCGCCTCAGTCAGCCCGGCCTCGCGGGCTCCAGCGTCAGCGTCCTGGTGCCGGCCGATCAGGTCGTGGCGGTTCGGGTGTTCGTGACCGCGCCGCCCGATGCGGATCGCGCCCCCAGCCTGCCGGGCCGTTTCGTCGTCCGTTCGGGCGATATCCAGACCGAAGCCAAGACCGTCTTCCTCTCCGGAGCCGCGAACCCGCAATGACCCTGGCTGCTTCTCCCGCGACCGTCCCTGTCCCGCCGCCCGTAAAGGGACAGATCAAGGGCTGGCACGTCTTGATCGGCATGGTGCTGTTCTTCGCGATCGTCATCGGCGTCGACACGCTGTTCATGATCAAGGCCTACAGCACGTTTTCGGGTGAGGTCGCCTCCAATCCCTATGAGGCGGGCCTGGCCTTCAATCGCACCCTGGCCCTGCGCGAGCGGGAAGCGGCGCTGGGCTGGGCCGCTGTCGTCGAGACCCCCGCGCCGGGCGTCGTGGTCCTGCGGGTGAAGGACAAGGCCGGCAAGCCGTTGTCGGCCCTGTCGCTGACGGGAACCCTGGAGCGTCCGGCCACCGAGACAGGGCGTCAGGTTCTCAATTTCAAACCCATCGGCGAGGGGCGCTATCAGGCCAGCGCCAGGCTGGACGGCGCCTGGGACCTGCACGCCACGGCCCGCAACGGCAGCGATCAGTTCGAGATCGGCACCCGGCTGGTGGCGCCATGAGTCCCGCGCTCGCCGTTCGACGCGATCTGGAAGCCTTCGTCCGGCGCGATGCGGCGGGACGAGGGCGCCTGGAACTGCTGGTCAATGGCGCGCGCTGCGCGGGCTGTATCGGCAAGATCGAAAAGGCCGTGCGCGACTTGCCGGGCGTCGGCGGCGCACGTCTGAACCTGACGACCGGCAAGCTGGCGGTCGATCTCGACGCAAACTCGGCCGATCCCGATCGCGTGGTCCAGGCCGTCGAGGACCTGGGCTATCGCGCCTGCCTGTTCGATCCGACCGAAGCGGCCGCCGCTCAGGACCGCGAAGGTCACGATCTGGCTGTCGCCCTGGGCGTCGCCGGTTTTGGGGCCGGCAATGTGATGATGTTCTCCGTCCCGGCCTGGGCGGGGCTGTTTGGTCAGGAGCTGAACGGCTCGACCCTGACGGTGATGTACTGGCTGGCCGCCCTGGTCGCCACGCCCTGCGCGCTGTTCGCGGGACGGCCGTTCTTCCGCTCGGCCTGGGCGTCGCTGCGGCGCGGCAAGGCCAATATGGATGTGCCGATCTCGATCGGCGTGATCCTGACCCTGATCGTCAGCTTCTCCGAGACCATCCTGGGCGGTCGCCACGCCTATTTCGATGCGGCGGTGACACTGCTGTTCCTGCTGCTGATCGGTCGCTATCTGGACCATCGGCTGCGGGCCAACGCCCGCTCGGCGGCGCGGGACCTTCTGGCGCTGCAAGCCCCAGTGGCGATCCGGTTGGACGGTGAGCTTGAGCAGGGTGTTCCGGTGGCGGATGTGCGCGTGGGCGACCGCGTGGTCATCGCGCCCGGTGACCGCGTGCCGGTCGACGGCCGGGTCGAGGCGGGACTATCAGAACTCGACAACGCCCTGATCACCGGCGAGACGGCGCTCGCACCGGTCGGCGTCGGATCCAGCCTGCACGCCGGGGCGCTGAATCTCACCGGTCGGCTGATCATGACGGTCACGGCGCGCAGCGAGGACTCCACCCTCGCGGCCATCGCCCGACTGATGGAAGCCGGGGCCCAAAGCCGCTCAGCCTATGTGCGCCTGGCCGACAAGGCCGCCGCGCTCTATGTGCCGATCGTGCATACGGCCGCCGCCGCGACCTTCCTGGGGTCATGGGCCCTGGGTCTGGGGCCGCGCGAGGCCTTGCTGCGCGCCGCGGCGGTGCTGATCGTCACCTGTCCCTGCGCCCTGGGTCTTGCGGTTCCGGCCGTTCAGATCGCCGCCAGCAGCCGGCTGTTTCGCAAGGGCGTGCTGGTCAAGTCGGGCGCGGCCCTGGAGCGTCTGGCCGAGATCGATCACGTGGTGTTCGACAAAACCGGCGTCCTGACCGAAGGGCGGCCTCGCCTGATCGACGCGCCGACCCACCTGATCGTCATGGCCGCGCCTCTGGCTCGCGGCTCCCGCCACCCCCTGGCCCGCGCCCTGGCCGCCGAGGCGGGACTGGGTCTGGTCGCCCAGGATTGCGTCGAGACGCCGGGGCAGGGCGTCGAGGGGCTCATCGGCGGTCGGCGGGCCCGTCTGGGTCGGGCGGCTTTCGTGGGCGTCACCGGCCGCTACGCCGGGGAGACCGAACTGTGGTTCGGTTTCGACGGAGATGTGAAAATCCGCTTCACGTTCGAGGACCAGCCGCGCGCTGACGCCGCCGCGACCATCGCCGCCCTTCGCCGCCTGGGGCTGGGCGTCGAGATCCTCTCGGGTGATCTGGAGGGACCCGTCGCCCGCATCGCCAACGCGGTAGGTCTGGACGACGCCTGGCAGGCGGAACTGACCCCCTTTGACAAGGCCGAGGTCATCGACCGGCTGAAGGCCGAGGGCCGCAAGGTCCTGATGGTCGGCGACGGCCTCAATGACGCTGCGGCCCTGGCCCGCGCCCACGCTTCCATGGCGCCGGGAGCCGCCGTCGACGCGGCGCAGAACGCCGCCGATCTCGTGTTCACCGGTGAAGGTCTGGGCGCGGTGACCCAATCGATCCTGGTCGCCCGCACGGCGCGTCGCCGCGCCCTGGAGAATTTTGCCTTCTCGGCGCTCTACAACCTCGTCGCCGCGCCGGCGGCGATGTTTGGCCTGATCAATCCGTTCATCGCCGCCCTGGCCATGTCGGGATCGTCAATCGCCGTGCTGCTCAATGCCGTGCGCCCCCATCTGGGCTGGAGGCGCAAGTGACGGTCCTGCTCTTTCTCGCCCCGATCTCCCTGGCCCTCGGCACCCTTGGGCTCGCCGCCTTTCTGTGGACCATGCGGTCAGGCCAGTACGATGATCCCAAGGGCGATGCGGCGCGCATCCTCTACGACCATCTCGAAGAGCTTCCGCCGTCGGATAAGCCTGATTGATCCAGATCACGGACTGAATGCGGCAATCCATGGACAATGCCTTGGTTGAACAGGAGCAAATCGCCATGACTGTCGCCTCGGCCCTCGCGCCTGCCCGGAACGCCGAGGCGCTGCCTGCGCCCCTGTTGCTCCAACGCTATGAGAGCCGCGCGCCGCGCTACACCAGCTATCCCACCGCGCTGCAGTTTTCCGGTGAGGTGACGGGCGAGCTCTACGGCGACTGGCTTGCCGGGCTGGATCCGCAGGAGCCTGTCTCGGTCTATGCCCACATCCCGTTCTGCAATCGGCTGTGCTGGTACTGCGGCTGCAATACCCGGGTGGTCAAAAAGCCGAACCTGATTAGCGAATATGTCGACTATCTGATCGAGGAGCTGGCTCTGGTCGAGGCCCGGCTCCCGGGGCGGCTGAAGGCCGGCGCTGTGCACCTGGGCGGCGGCACGCCCAACGTCCTGTCCCGCGATGATCTGGTGCGCCTGTTCGGAGCCCTGCGTCACGTCTTTCCCTTCGCGCCTGGCGTACAGATCTCTGCGGAACTCGATCCGGCCGTCCTGACAGAAGCCTGGGTCAAGGCCGCCGCCTTCCATGGCCTGAACCGGGCCAGTCTGGGCGTCCAGGATCTGGCGCCGCATGTGCAGGACGCTGTCAACCGGATCGAGCCCTTCGACGTCGTGGCCCGCGCCGTCGGCTGGCTGCGCCAGGCGGAAATCGCCTCGATCAATCTGGACCTGATGTATGGCCTGCCGCGCCAGACCGTCGATGACGTGGTCTCGACCCTGGATGCGATCCTGACCCTTAAACCGGAACGCATCGCACTGTTCGGCTATGCCCACGTGCCGTGGGCCCGGCCACACCAGAAGCTCATCCAGGACGCCGACCTGCCCGACGCCGCGGCCCGCTCCCAGCAGAGCCAGGTCGCGGCCGAACGTCTGGAGCGCGCCGGCTATGTGGCTATTGGCCTGGATCACTTCGCCCTGCCCAGCGACGCCCTGGCGACCGGCGCGGCCGATGGAACCCTGCGACGCAATTTCCAGGGCTACACCACCGATCCGCACCCGACCCTGATCGGGCTGGGCGCGTCCTCGATCGGGCGTCTGCCGCAGGGCTTTGCCCAGAACGTCTCCAGCGAGGTGGCCTGGCGGGCGGCGATCTCCGAGGGGCGTCTGCCCGTGGCGCGCGGGGTGGTCCTCACCGACGATGACCGCCTGCGCGGCGACGTCATCGAGCGGCTGATGTGCGACTTCACGGTCGATCTGGGTCAAGTCGCCGCCCGCCATGGCGTTGCGCCCGGAGTCTTCGCCGAAGACATGGTTCGGTTAAAGGTTCTGGTCGCCGATGGATTGGTCGTCGTGGACGGTGATCGGGTTGCGGTAACGGCGGCCGGACGACCGTTCGTGAGACTGGCCGCCCAGGCCTTCGATCGCCGGTCGAAGGACGACGGGAGTTTTTCCCGGGTCGTCTAGGCTCGTCGCGTGTGAGGGGGAGGGCGTCCTTGATGAAGATCAAGGCGAGGGCGCTTCCAAAGCCTCAGCATTACGCCTTGATGAATCAGGCCCCGGATAATGATCACCTGAACAAGGTGGCGCTCTTTTCGCCGATGAGCCCGGCGGCGCGTCGCGCCCTGGCCTCGGCCGGAGAAACGCTGTCTGTCGCCAAGGGGCGGGTGGTCGATGTTCGGGGACGGGACGCCCTGCTTGTGCTGCTGGAGGGCGCGGTCGCCCTGAGCGTGCAGGAGACCGACCGCCAGGCGATCCTGTCGACGGTCCGCGCGCCCCAGACCCTGAACCTGGCCTGTGTGATGGGCCAGGCTCGTTGCGAGATCCAATGGCGCGCACTGGAGCCGACCACCGTGCTGATCGTGCCTGGAGACCTGTTCCGGACCGCTCTGGCCCGTGACGCCCGTCTGGCCGCGCGAGCCTGTGGCGAACTGGCTGTGGCCTATCAGCAATTGCTCTCAGGCGCGGCCGGCCAGCGACTGCAGACCGCGCAACGCCGTGTCGCCGACTATCTTTTGTCCCTGGTCTCCGCGCCGCTGGGCAAGGCCGTGGTGCAACTGCCGTACGAGAAGCACCTGCTGGCCTCCTTGCTCGGCATGACCCCCGAGAATTTCTCGCGCGCTCTGGCCCGTCTGTCTGAATATGGCGTGTCGGTCAGGGGCTCCGACGTTGACATTGTGCAGGTCGAGCGCCTGCGCGCAGGTCTGATGGCGATGTAGCGTCAGCGACGCCGGTAGAAATAGATCCCCGACAGCGTGACGAAAACGCCGCCCACGATCGCGGTGGCGTAGGCGCTGGTGATGAAGAAGGGCAGCCATTCGAGGCTGACGACCCCGAAATTGCGCCAGAGCAGCAGGGCGACGCTGCCCAGATAGCCCGAGGCGTCCGCCAGATAGATCAGGAAGCCGGCGGTCGCCACGCGGCCGCTGAAGGCGATCAGCCGGTCAAACAGCATGGCGTTGAATGGCGTGTAGGCCATGTAGAGGCCGGCGCCCGTCAGGATCATCCAGGGCAGGGGCGCGATCAGGTGGGCCTGGAACGCCAGGGTCGAGCCGCCCAACACCAGAAAGCCCGCGGCGACCATGCCGTGGATAACCATCAGGGCGCGGCGATTATCGCGGACGACCATCAGCGTCGCGAGGGCGGCGAGGGCGGCCACCGCCACGGGAAGCTCGCTGGCCGAGAACACGCCGGACTGGCCGCCATAGCCCAGCTCTTTCCAAATCTCGGCGGCGAAGTTGTCGCGGAAGTCGCGAAAGGCGGTCAGCAGAACATAGGAGATGACCAGCAGGGCCATGCCCGGTCCGTAACCGGCCAGGAAGGCCCGACGCTCGGCGGCGTTCATCGGCGCGCGCTTGACCCGTTCGGCCTCGTCCGCGGGGCCGGGCGGCGGCAGGATGCTGAGACCCCAGACCGAAACCAGCAGAAGGGGCATGAACAGCGCGCCTGTGGCGGCCGGCATCCAGAATCGGTCCACGTGAACCGTCAGCATCAGCCATGCGCCGACCGATTTCACGACGCCGGACGAGACGATGAAGCTGGCGCACAGGATGGCGCCCAGCACTTCGGAGACCCGGCGGCCCTCCATATAGCCAAACACCAGGCCCCAGATCATGCCCAGGGGGAGGCCGTTGAAGAACAGGGCGGCGACATTCCAGGGCGCGGGAATCAGGGCGAAGGCGACCAGGGCCAGCCAGGACACGGCGATCAGGCCGAGGATCGCGCCGGCCCTGCGGGCCGGATCGATCTCGGAGATCACCTTGACCCCGATCATCTTGGACAGCGCGTATCCCGCCACCTGGGCCAGAACCAGGGCGATCTTGTAGTCGAGCAGGAAGTGCCACCCCGGAACCGCGTCGAACGTCGCCGCCGTGAACGGCTTGCGGAATGCGTACATGGCGAAATAGGCGGAAAAGCCCGCCAGCCCCGCAAAGACCGTGAAGATCACAGGATTGGCGCGGGCCAAGGCTTGCTGCAGCTTACCGCTCACGTCGAACTTCCCCAGAAACGCGCCCGACCTGTACGTCGTACGTCCAAAAATTGGTATAGACCAAGCCTGTTGCGGTTGCATGACGGCGCTTGGTCATCGCGCTGTCGCATCCGCGCCCTAGTGAGGGCAGGCCGTCCGTTATCGGAGATCTGTGACATGCAAAAGATCTTGAAACTCTCCGCCCTCGCGCTGCTGGCGGGTCTTGTGGGCGGCGGGGCGCCCGTTGGGCAAGGCTGCAACGCCAAGGCGCCCGATGCGCATCTGGCGGGCGCCAACTGCGCGCGCATGTGGATGGACGCCAACCTCAAGCTCAACGATCTGATGATGGTCGGGACTCACAACAGCTACAAGACCGCGATTCCGCCGGCGGTGCTGGCCGCGATCGGCGAGCGCGGCAAGGGTCTGGACTATGCCCACCGTCCGCTTGTCGAGCAGTTGGACGACGGTGCGCGGCAGCTGGAGATAGACGTCTATTACGACCCGCAGGGCGGTCGCTTTTCCCATCCGATGTCGGTCAAGCTGACGGGCGAGCCGCTGGAGCCCTGGCGCGCAGCGGCCCTGGCCGAGCCCGGCTTCAAGGTCCTGCATGTGCCGGATGTCGATGTGCTGAGCGCCTGTCCGACCCTGGTCCTGTGCCTGGAGACCATCCGTCGCTGGTCGCTGGCCCATCCCGACCATGCGCCGATCCTGTTGATGTTCAACACCAAGACCGACGCGTCTCCGGTTCCCGGCGGAACCGGCGCCCTGCCGATGGACGCGGCGGCTTTCGACGCGCTGGACGCCGAGATCCGCAGCGTCTTCCCGGCCCACGCCCTGATCACTCCAGACGATGTGCAGGGCGGCTATCCGACGCTGCGTGAGGCGGTGCTGCACGACAACTGGCCCACCCTGGGTCAGGCGCGCGGCAAGGTGCTGTTCGCCCTGGACGAAGGTCCCGAAAAAGTCGCCGTCTATCGGGGGCCGCGCCGCTCGCTGGAAGGTCGCGTATTCTTCGTCAACACGGACGAGAACTCGCCCGCTGCGGCCTATCTGACTCTCAATGATCCGCTGGCGGACGCTGAGCGGATCCGCAAGGCGGTCAAGGCCGGCTTCATGGTCCGCACCCGCGCTGATTCCGATACAGCCGAGGCCCGCGCCAATGACGGGCGCCGCCGCGATGCGGCCCTGGTGTCGGGCGCCCAATATGTCTCGACGGACTATATGCGGCCCGATCCGCGCTGGGCGGGTGGCTATCAGGCCCGTCTGGCCGGCGAGGCCGTCGCGGTGTGCAATACCGTCCGCACCGGCAAGCGCTGCGCCGGCCTGGCCGTGGAAACCGGCCTGAAGCACGACGGCGACCGCTACCTGTCGCCGGGCGCCACGCCGGACGGCCTGCGCATCCTGCCGCCGCCGCCGAAGCCGGGATCTCCCCTGGCGGAGGCTGACCGCCGGATCTTTGAAGACACCCGCAAGCTGCAGGGGACCCCGCGCTGGAGCGTGGCGACGTCCGACGTCGATACCGACACGCTGGATTACTATGCCTGCGCCCTGGGCGTTCAACTGACGCCGCAGACCGCGCCGGTCCTGGCCCGACTGCTGGACAAGGTCAGCACCGGCGGTCTGGTCGGGGAGGTCAAGGACTACTATCGCAGCCGGCGACCCTATCTCGACACCAGCGCGCCGATCTGCCAGGCCCGCACCGATCACCTGGCCCAGAACGGCGACTATCCCAGCGGCCACACAGCCGGGGGCTGGGCCGAGGCGCTGGTGCTGGCCGAGCTGGTCCCGGACCGCGCCACGGCGATCCTGGCCCGGGGCAGGGCCTTTGGCGAAAGCCGGGCGATCTGCGGCGCGCACAGCGCCAGCGCGGTGCAGGCCGGGTTCATGTCCGGTTCCATTGTGGTGGCCGCCCTGCACGGTCAGCCCGCTTTCCGCGCCGATCTCGAGGCGGCCCGCGAGGAGCTCGCCCGGGTTCGCATGTCCGCGCCGGCCCCCGCCGCCGGGCAGTGCAAGCTGGAGCGCGAAGCGCTCTCGGCGCCGGGCTACTGACTTCAGGGGGCGATCAGCGGACGCGGATGTCGACGCTGATCTTCAGGGCGTCGTGACGCCAGTATTCGCGGTCATATTCCACGACGCGGCCTTGGGCGTCGTAGCACGTCCGCACCACGTTCAGGCCCGGAAGACCTGATTTCACCTTTAGGATTTCTGCGGGCTCGCGGGTGAGGGCGCAGGGCTGCATGTCCACCCGGTTGCGCGCCACGGAGATGTTGTAGGCGTTCTTGAGGATGCTGGTCAGGGACTGGTCCAGGCAATGGTCGATCAGGCCCGGCGCGACCTGGGCGTCGACCACGATGATCTCCACCAGAACAGCCCGGCCATCGATGTAGCGCCGCCGCCGGATCAGATACATCGGCGCCCCGACCGGGCGGTCGAAGATCTGCGACAGGAGGTCGTCGCACACAATCTGCGTCTTGCTCAGCGTCTCGGTGGCGGGGGTGCGGCCCTGGGCCTCGACATAGGACATGAAGCCGTCCCACCGCGTGGGGTCATAGACCACCGGCGGGGGCGAGACGTACCAGCCGCTGCGATCCTTGCGGTAGATGATCCCTTCGGCTTCGAGTTGGAACAGGCCTTCGCGGATCGTTCCCCGCGCCACCCCGGCGCTGGTATGCAGCTGGCGTTCGGAAGGGAGCCGCTGGCCGGGCTTCAGGTCGCCGGTGGCGATCCGCGCGGCGATGTCGTCGCGCATGTCCAGATAGTTCAAGCCTTCCGGAGAGTCCGCGCGGCCGGACGGGGATGCGGCTTTGGACTGTGACATGCATAGAGTCTCGAACGAGAAAGGGTGCAATCTAGTGGAGAACCATACGAATCCAACATGGAACCGTGCGAACCCGCCTCGGTCAGTTCAGGCGTGACCCCCGCAGCGCGCCGTCCATCAAATTTTCATGAAACCGTCGCTCTACAGCGCTGAAATTGGTCTATACCAATTACGCTGAAATATGGAGTGACGATGGCGACGAGCAGACGGGGTTTTCTCCGCACATCGGCGGGGGGGCTGGCGGCAGGAGCGGCGATGAACCTGCTGCCCTTGGCCGTGCGCAGGGCCATGGCCATTCCCGCGCACAGTCCGACCGGCACGATCATGGACGTCGAGCACGTGGTGATCTTCATGCAGGAGAACCGCGCCTTCGATCACTATTTCGGAACGTTGAGCGGCGTGCGCGGGTTGGGCGATCCTCGTCCCCAACGCCTGCCGGGCGGGGCTTCGGTGTGGCGTCAGCCCAGCCGCGAGCATCCCGACGGCTATGTCTCGCCGTTCTACGGCGACTCCAAAGCCACCAACGCCTACACGGTCGACGGCTCAGAGCAGAGCCACAAGGAAGCCAGCCTGATCGTCGACGGCGGGCGCTATGACCAGTGGGGCCGCTCGGGCGAGCTGCACAAGCGCATGGTCTATTACAAGGGCGCGGACCTGCCGTTCTATCACGCCCTGGCCGGCGCCTTCACGATCTGCGACGCCTATCACTGCTCGACCCTGACCCAGACCTATCCCAATCGCCTGCACCTGTTCACCGGCTGTAACGGCGGCGGAACGGTCGGCGGCGATCCGGAGATGACCAATTACGGCGAGGACGAAACGCCCAGCGCCGATATGGCCCAGGACCGGCCGATGGCTCACGGCCCCTACGACTGGACCACCTATGCCGAGCGCCTGCAGGCCGCCGACATCAGCTGGAAAGTCTATCAGGAATACGACAATTTCGGCGACAACATCCTGTCGGTGTTCAAGGCGTTCCGGCCGTGCGCCAAGGACTCGCCGCTCTATGCGCGCGGCCGCGCCTGGGCGTCAGAGCACAGGCCGAGCCCCGATCGTGAGCGCTCGGACGGCGAACAACTGGTCGAGGCGTTCCGCGCCGACCTGACCGCCGGGCGGTTGCCGCAGGTCTCGTGGATCGTCACCGCTGCTGACCTGTCGGAGCACCCGCAGGCCGAGCCGTCCAAGGGCGAGCATGTCTGCGCCAAGCTGATCGAGGCGCTGGTGGATCACCCCGAGGTGTTCGCCAAGACGGTGTTCATCGTCAACTATGATGAGGCCGGCGGGTTCTATGATCACATGCCGCCGCCGATGCCGCCGCTTACTCCCGAACAGGGCCACAGCACCGTCTCCGTGGCCGGGGAAGCCAAGGACTATGGCGACGGCGCGGGCGAGGGCTATGAGACTCTGAAAGGTCCGCACGCCCTGGGCCTGGGCATTCGGGTGCCCGCGATCATCGTCTCGCCCTGGAGCCGTGGCGGCTATGTCTGTTCAGAGGTGTTCGACCACACCTCGACCCTGAAGTTTCTGGAAAAGCGTTTTGGCGTCATGGAGCCCAATATCAGCGACTGGCGCCGTTCGGTGTGCGGCGACCTGACCTCGACCCTCGATTTTGCGGCGCCCAATCGCGATTGGACGAGCCTGACCCTGCCGCAGACCGCCGACTACATGGCGCGTGTTCGCCAGTCCAAGGCGGCGCCCACCCTGCGCATTCCCGAACGCCAGGCGCCCGGCGCGCAGGAAGCGGGGCAACGCCTAGCGCGGCCCCTGCCTTATCGCCTGGAGAGCCACGCCCGCGTGGAAGACGGGCGCGTCTGGATCGATCTGGTCAATTCCGGAACTGTTGGGGCCGTGTTCCAGGTGTTCGACAACACCGATCGCGCCGGGCCCTGGCGGTTCACCATCGGGGCCGGCGAGCACTATGCGGCGGGGCACTGGAACGGGGAGGGCGGGCTGGGCGCCTATGATCTCACGGTTCAGGGACCCAACGGCTTCTATCGCCGGTTCGCCGGCGACGCCCGTCGGGTCGAGCCGCTGGTGAAGGTGGCCGGGGTGGGGCCGCATGATCTGGCCCTCACGCTCTGGCGCCCGGACCGTACCGCTGTTCTGGCGACCCTCGAGATGGCGAGCGACTATCCGCTGGTGGAGGGGCAATCCCGTCGTCGGCTCAGGGCGTCGGCCAGCGGTCCTGCGCAAACCGTCTGGGATCTGCGCGGCAGCGACAACTGGTACGACCTGACCCTGCGGCTTCCTGATGACCCGACCTTCATTCGCAGGTTCGCCGGTCACCTGGAGACCGGGATGGCCAGCCGCACGGACCCGGCCATCGGCCGTATGCGCCTGTGAGCCCAACGACCACGACCTGTAACGCCTTCGTGCTTTCCCTGGATCTTCAATGACAACCTCTACCGCCGCAGATGCTTTCGTCACCGAACTGTCGGACCTGTTCGCCCGGCTGGGCGGCCTTCACTATGGAGAGGACGTCACCCAGCTCGAACACGCCCTGCAGACGGCCCACCACGCACGGGCCGATGGCGCGCCGCCGGCCCTGATCGCCGCCGCGCTGCTCCACGACGTGGGCCATCTGATGCAGAAGGTCGGCGAGGACGCCGCCGATCGGGGGATCGACACACGCCACGAACAGATCGGCGCCGGCTATCTGGCCCGGGCCTTCGGGCCGGAGGTGACCGAGCCGATCCGTCTGCATGTGGCGGCCAAGCGGTATCTGGTCGCCAAACAACCCGACTATCTGGAAGGCCTCAGCCAGGCGTCGCTGCAAAGCCTGGCGCTGCAGGGCGGCGCGATGAGCCCGGCCGAGGTCGAGGCCTTTCTGGCCGACCCCGCTTCCGAAGCCGCTTTGCGGCTGCGCAGCTATGACGAACTGGGCAAGGTCCAGGGGGTGGAGATGGCGGGTTTCGAGACCTATCGTGACCTGCTCTGCGACCTGATCGATCGTCGGGTTTAGGACAAGTCAGCACAGTAACACAAAGCCGGAGCCCGCGTTGACCGGGGCCCTGAGGGCCAGGCGGGAGCGGCTTTGGGTCAGCCAAGGGTAAGAGATCGTGCTGCAGGAAAAATTTGACCTTGTCGTCGTCGGCGCGGGCATTGTCGGCTTGGCCCACGCCCTGGCCGCAGCGCGGCTTGGCAAGCGCGTGGTGGTCATCGATCGCGACGCTCAGGCCAATGGCGCCTCGGTGCGCAATTTCGGCTTTGTGACGGTGACAGGCCAGGAGCGCGGGCGGACCTGGAATCTCGCCCGGCGCTCCCGCGACGTCTGGGCGGAGATCGCCCCCAAGGCGGGCATCGCCATTGAGCAGAGGGGCCTGACCATGGTCGCGCGCCGCCCGGAATCCCTGGCCGTGCTCGCCGCCTTTCTACAGACCGAAATGGGGGAGGGGTGTCGGCTGTTGTCGGCCGCCGAGACCCGGGCGTACTTGCCTGGAACGGCGCTGGACCTCCCTGCGGGCGCGCTTTTCAGCCCCCATGATCTGCGGGTCGAGTCGCCCACGGCCATTCCGCGCCTGGCCGCCTGGCTGGAGACCGCCTTTGGCGTGACCTTCCTGCGCGAGACCGCCGTGCATGCCGTGACGAGCGGCCAGGTCTCGACCTCGCGCGGGAGGATCGACTGCGAAGCGGTCGTGGTCTGTCCCGGCGATGACCTCTCCACCCTGTATCCGGACCTGATGGCGGCCCGCGCCGTCCAGCGTTGCCGCCTGCAGATGCTGCGCCTGGCCGATCCCGGATTCCGCCTGCCCAGCGCGGTGATGTCCGACCTGGGGCTGGTGCGCTATCTGGGCTATGCGGCCCTGCCCGAAGCGGCCGCCGTGCGCGCCCGGCTCGAGGCCGAGCAAGCCGAACATCTTGAGCATGGCGTCCACCTGATCGTGGTGCAGGCTCTGGACGGCTCGCTGGTGGTCGGCGACAGCCATCACTACGCCCCGACCCCCGATCCCTTCGCCATGGAGCCGGTGGACGCCCTCATCCTCGATGAATATGCCCGGGTGCTGGGCGCGCCGCCGCCGGTCCTGCAGCGCTGGACCGGCACCTATGCCTCCGCCGCGACCCATAGCTTCATCGAGGCTCCGGAAGCGGGCGTGCGCCTGGTCATCGTCACCAGCGGCACCGGCGCATCAACGTCCTTCGGTCTGGCCGAAGAGGTGATTGGCGAGCTTTACGGCGTTCAGAAGGATTTCGCAGCATGACCCTTTCCATCCAAGCCGTCGTGTTCGACTGGGCCGGGACCATGGTGGATTTCGGCTGCCGCGCCCCAGTGCGCGCCCTGCAGGAAGTGTTGCGAGGCGCCGGCGTCGATCCAACGGAGGCCGAGGTCCGGCGCGACATGGGCATGGCCAAGATCGCCCATATTCGGGCCCTGCTCGACATGCCGCGTCTGCGGGCCGAATGGATCGCGCGCCATGGCCGCGCACCCGACGACGCCGACGTCACGCGGCTGCACGACGCGGTCGAGCCCCTGATGTGCGCGGCGGCGGCGGAATGCGCGCAACTGATCCCTGGCGCGGCCGAGGTCGTGGCGGGGCTGCGCGCCCAGAGAATCAAGATCGGGTCGGGCACCGGCTATACCCGCACGATGATGGCCGAGATCCTGCCGCGCGCGGCGCAGCAAGGCTATGCGCCTGACGTTGTGGTGTGCTCTGGCGAGACCCCGGTAGGACGCCCTTCGCCGCTGCCGTTCTGGAAGGCTCTGGTGGAGCTGGGCGCCTGGCCGGCCCACGCCTGCGTCAAGGTGGACGACGCCGTGGTCGGCGTAGCCGAGGGGCGGGCCGCCGGCGCATGGACCGTCGGTCTGGCGGCCTCGGGCAATGGGGTCGGGCTGGGCCTGGTGGATTATCTGGCGCTTGAGCCGCAAGACCAGCGCGCCCGGGCCGATGCGGCGGGCGCGGCTCTGAACGCCGCCGGCGCGGACTTCGTCATCGACAGCGTCGCGGACCTGCCGACCGTGATCCTGGAGATTCAGCAGCGCCTGGCGCGCGGGATCCGACCGCGATCCGACGCCTGAGGATGAACCGGCGAGCGGTGCGCTGAGCGCATCAGGCGCTGGGCGCGTGTTGAACGTCGGGCAATAGCCAGGAGCCGCAAAGGGTGTCGCTGGCCTATACCGCCGACAGTCGCTGGCGCAACCGCAGCGTGTTCCTGCAGGGCCGCGCCGCCATTGTCGATTTTCTGACCCGGAAGTGGAGCCAGGAAGACGAGTACCGCCTGATCAAGGAACTCTGGGCCTTCACCGACGACCGGATCGCCGTTCGGTTTGTCTATGAGTGGCGCGACGCCAGGGGCGACTGGTTCCGCGCCCACGGCCTGATGCGCGAGCGACACGCCAGCATCAATGACGTCGCGATCCGTGATGATGAGCGGCTTTTTCACTGGGACCGCTTCGCCCCCCGTCCGGCTGACCATCCAGGCCTGAGTGATCTTGGGCTTTAGGGGGCCATGGTCTGGTTGCTTGGCGTTGCGCGTCGTCATCTGAACTTGTCCGGCGTCAAATAACCGCAGGTCAGACGACTTGATCTGATCCCAAAGTCACGTCAGGTCATCCGCGATTGATGATTCCCGACGTAAAGGACCCGTTCTGAGTCGGGCGATCTTTGGCGGGGATTAAACACACTTGCGGTCAGACCTAGGATCACTCCAACTTGGCCGTAATCAAGACCGCCAATAGAACCAGAGACACAAGTCGAGGGCATGACGATGTCGGAACAGAATAACGCCGCGGGGTCCAGCACCGCCGCAATCCTGGCGGCCGTATCGGCCGAGATGTCGATTGCCGCCGAGGCCTGCGGAAAGCTGGACGACGCACTGGGGCAGATCCTTCAGTCGACGCCGGCCGAGAACCGCAATCAGGTGATGCAGGAACTGCACATGGTTGACCTGCTGGCCCAGCACATCACGGCCGTCACGGACTTTACCCATCGCCTCGCCGACATCGCCTCGACCGAGGATGAGCTGGTGATCGAGGAAGCCCTGTCAGCCATCACCCTGGGTGACGTCGCCAATCGTCTGCGCGCCAGTCTGGCCGCCGCGAAGGCCGGTTAAAGTCGTCGGGCTATGGGGTCGGAGCAGTTGTCCTTGTTCGGGCTCGAGCCCGCGCGGCGCGACAAGCATCTGATCCTGATGGTCTATCCTGACGAACAGGCGAAGGCCGCCGCTCGGGCGCGCGGTCTTCGCTATCAGGTCGACAACCGGTTGGACGGCACGGTCTTCAACCCCGACCTGATGCATATCACGCTTGGTCATTTCGACTATTGGGACGCCGTGCCCCCAAGCCTCGTGGAGAGAATTTCACGGGCGGTTTCGACGCTCAAGATCGCGCCATTTGACCTGTCGCTGGATCAGATCGGCGGCTTTCCCCGGAACGTCGTGCTGCGCGGCGGGGAGGGCGTCCACGCATTGGAAGCCTTTCAGGCGGCGCTGCGTCAGGCGCTCGCATGGGAAAAGCTTGATGGCGCTCACCTGGCTTTCACGCCCCATATGACAGTGCTGTACGGGCAGCCAGGCGCTGTGGTCGCCCCTATTGAACCCGTGAGTTGGACCGTTCAGGAGTTCGCCCTGGTCGTCAGCCATCAAGGGCAGGGGCGGCACGAGGTCATCGCTCGCTATCCCCTCGCCAGCTGACTTGCGCGCTCGAACCTGGGGCGCTACCCGTCGCCGTCTAGTGGTTTGAAGGGGGCGTCGCCTTGAGCGTCACGATCTACGGCATCAAGGCCTGCGACACGATGAAGAAGGCCCGCGACTGGCTTGATGGGCAGGGCGTGTCCTACGCCTTTCACGACTACAAGACCGCGGGCGTTGATCGCGCTGCGCTGGAGCGTTGGGTGCGGGACCTGGGCTGGGAAACGGTGCTCAATCGCGCCGGGACGACGTTCAGAAAGCTGGCTGATTCTGACAGGCAGGATCTGAACGCGGAGAAGGCGATCGCCCTGATGGCGGCTCAACCTTCGATGATCAAACGCCCGATCCTCGATCTTGACGGAAAGTTGATCGCGGGCTTCAAGCCTGATGTTTATGCCCGGGCCTTCGGCAAGGCCGCCTAAGACGATCGGTCCCGCTGAAAGCCAGAACCCGGAATTTAGGGCGACAGGCGAGACAAACCGGGGCTATTTCGGCCGGCAACGGCCAGGTGAACTAGAAAAGCGCAGGAAACAACGCGTGGGAGCCCATCCCGTCCCGTCTTACGACATGGTGATCTTTGATTTCGACGGCACGCTGGCCGACAGCGCGTCGTGGATGATCGAGGCCATCAATCCGATGGCGCGCCGCTTTGGCTTCAAGGCGGTCACGGCCGAAGAGATCGACATGCTGCGCGGTCGGTCGACGCGCGAGGTGATCCGCTATCTGGGCATTTCGCCGTGGAAGCTGCCGATGATCGCCTCGTACGGCAAGAAGCTGATGGCGGCGGACTGGGGCTCCATCCCGATGTTCGCCGAAACCCCCACCATCCTCACGGCGCTGCATGAGGCCGGTTTGAAGCTGGCCGTGGTCAGTTCCAACAGCGAAAACACCATTCGCGCCGTGCTGGGTCCAGACCTGTCCCGGCTGATCAGCCAGTTCTCCTGTGGCGCGTCGCTGTTTGGCAAGGCTCGCAAGTTTCGCAAGGTGACCGCGGGGGTTCCGAGAGATCGGGTGCTCTGTATCGGCGACGAGACCCGGGATATCGAGGCGGCCAGAACCCTCGGCCTGGCCAGCGGCGCTGTGACCTGGGGCGCCGCCAAGCGCGCCATCCTGGTCGAGCACAGCCCGACGGTGCTGTTTGAGTCCCCCACTGAAATTATTTCGTATCTGGTTGCATCCAGAGCCCCGGTCGGCGGCGTCTAACCTTCAGACAAGGCGCGACGCTTCGCGCCGATCGGAGGGGCGAGATGTTGGACCTGATCTATTCGTTCTGGTGGCTGGCTTTTCCTTTGGGCGGCTTTGCGCTGGCGGGCTGGCGCACCTGGTTGGCCCACAAGGCGCGGCGGGACACGCTGGACCTGATCCAGACCTATGTCCGCAGCGGTCGGGACGCCCCGCCAGAGCTGCTGGCCCGTTTGGGCCGGGCCTGAGTTCGAAAAGAGTCTGCCGAGCGCATCCATTCAGCCTTGCGTCGGCGACTAACCCACAGAGCGACGGCGCGACGGGTTCGCGCCCCTGGAGATTAGCTGATGGAAGACCTGTTTCGTTCTTATTGGTGGCTGATCTTCCCGCTCGGCTGGTTCGTGTTCGGCGGGTTTCGCAGCTGGCTGTCCTATCGGGCCAATCGCGACACGCTGGATCTGCTCAAGTCCTACGCCGCCAGCGGGCGTGAGCCGCCGCCGGAACTGGTGGCGCGGCTGAACCGGCGCTGGAGCGAATCCGATGACGACTATGAGGATCGGCCGAGGCGCCGGTACCGCCGCTATCGCTATGGCGGCGAGCATCCGCTCTACCAGTTCGTGCTGTTCGCCGCCCTGTGCGCCGGGTTCAGCTACGCCGCCTATATCGACATTTACGGCGCGGGCGAGGCTTTCGTCATCGTGGCCTTCGTCATGGGTGCGATGAGCCTGGCCTCGCTGGTGTCTCTGGTGGTCGGCCGGGGACCCCGGGTCTGATGGACGCGCCGCTCGTCAGGGCGGCGCGAGGCGGATCCCAGGCGGCGTTTTCCCGGTTGGTCGCCATCCACGAGAAGCCCTTGCGGGGCTTCTTGCGGAAGAGCGGTTGGGTCGACGCTGACGATATCGCCCAGGACGCCTTCGTGGCGGCCTGGACGAGCTTGGGGCGGCTGCGCGCCGACGACGGCTTTCGGGCCTGGCTCTATGGCATCGCCTGGCGCAAGGCGCTGGACCATCGTCGCGCCGCCAGCCGTTCGGCCCGGCGTGACGAGGACTGGCGCAGCCAGGAGGCCCAGCAGGCCCCGACCCGGATCGCCGGAGAGGATCGCCTGGCCCTTCAGACCGCCCTCGATGGGCTGCCGGAGGACCAAAGGGCCTGCGTCACCCTGTGTCTTGGGCAGGCGTGGTCTCACGCCGAGGCGTCCCAGGCCCTGGGGTTGCCGCTGGGCACTGTTAAGTCGCATGTCACCCGCGGTCGTGAGAGACTGCTGGCTGTTCTGGGAGACCCGTCATGACGCCCGATGATCGTTTGGCCGCCTTTCTGGCGGAGACCCCGGCGCCCGTCGTCGCCGACGTCTTCGTGGCCGAGGTGATGGAGGCCGTCCAGCGTCGCGCCTTCTTCGAGCGGCTGCTGGCCGGCGGCGCGGCGGCCCTGACCCTGGGCGTGGTGCTCTGGGCCTGTTCGCCGGTGCTGAATCTGGCGGTCGACGCCCTGGCCCCGACGCTGCTGCCAGTCGCCGGCATCCTCACCCTTACGCTGGCGGCGGCGGTTATGGGCGGCCGGTTTCTGCCCCAGGACTAGCCTTACGAAAGTTTCATCCCGCCGGGCGCCTCCAATAGCCCCTCCCGGCGCCTCTTATAGTCAGAAGGCGGCGACAAGGATGTCGCGCACCCCGGAAAGAGGAATTCGCTATGGAAGGCATTCTGGTCCCCATCACGCTGTTCATCGTGATCGGCGCAATCTGTATCGTGCCCGTTTGGCTCAAGAGCCGCGAGCGTACGGAAATGCAGGCGACGCTGCGCGCCGCAATAGACAAGGGACAGCCCGTGCCGCCCGAAGTGATTGAAGCCCTGACCCGCAACGTGAAAGTCGCCCCCACCTCGCTGAGCGACATGCGGGCCGGCGTGATCTGGGCCGCGGTCGGCATCGGTCTGGGGCTGTTCAGCTATTTCGTCGGCTATGAGGACAATGATTTCCAGTTTCCGGGTCTCGGCATCGCCGCCATCCCGCTGATGATCGGGCTGGCCTATATCGTCCTCAGCTTCTTCAACCCCAACAAAGCCAAGCGCGTCTGATCGCGGGACCTGGGGGAGGGGCAGGACATGACCAGCCAACGGCCGCCGACGGGGCATGATGTCGAGCTTGCTGCTCTGGCGGCGGCGGGCGATCGCCTGGCCTATGGCGAGCTGGTCCGGCGGCACGGGTCGGCGGTCCGGGGGCTGCTGCGGCGCATGGGCGCCGATTCGGCCACCGCCGATGACATGGCCCAGGATGCTTTCCTGGCGGGCTTCGAGCAGGTGGCCGACTATCGCGGCGAGGGCGCCTTTGGCGGCTGGATCAAGCGCATCGCAGCCCGCTGCTATCTGCGCAAGATCAAGCGGGAAGCGCGCATGATCCTGACCGATGAGGTCCAGGACGGCGACGATCCGGCGGCGCTCAACGAGCCTCGTACGGCCAGCCGCATCGATCTGGACGAGGCCCTGAAGACACTTTCGAAGGGCGAGAGGCTCTGCGTCTCGCTCTGCTACGGGGGCGACTGGTCGCACGCCGAGGTCGCCGAAGCGTTGAACATCCCGATCGGCACGGTGAAATCCCATGTCAAACGTGGTTTGGATAAACTCAGGGTCCGATTGGTCCCACAGACGGAAGGCGCGAGGAGGGAAGCTCATGGCTGAACCCGATTTCGAATCGCAGCTCACCCGGCTCTACAGCGAAGCGCCGTCATTTCCCGACGCCGAGCTGTTCGCCGCCCAGGTCTCGGCCAGTCTCGATCGTGGCTGGGCTTTGCGACGCGTGCTGATCGGCGGCGCGGGCGTCGCCGCTGGCGTCGTTGCAGCGGCCCAGATCGCAGCCAGCCGATTTTCGTCGGAGCTGCAGACCCTGTCGCTCGACAGCGCGCGCGGCGTCAGCACCGAAGTGGACGCCGCGATGCAAAAGTTCAATCAGCTGGTCGCCACGCCGGCCAGTGTCGAGGCGCTCTGGCTGGTGGCCGGGCTGGCCGCTCTGGCCCTGGCCTTCGCCGTGACGCGGGCCATGGAGGAGTTCTAACCCGCGTCGTTTCCGGACTGATCATTGTTCATGTTGCGGCGCGGCGGGATCTGACCGACAACTGCCCGCCTTCGCCCGTGTCCGGGCCTGTTCAGGAGCATCGTTCTGTCCTCGCATCGTGAAGAGACGGTTCGCCGTCTTGCAGCCCCCGATATCGCCGCGCGCAAGGGCGGTGAGCCCATCGTCTGCCTGACCGCCTACACGGCGCCGGTCGCGGCGGCTCTGGATGACGCCTGTGACCTTCTGCTGGTCGGCGATTCCCTGGGTATGGTGGTGCACGGAATGCCCAACACGGTGGGCGTGACGATGGAGATGATGATCCTCCACGCCCAGGCGGTGATGCGCGGATCGCGCAAGGCCATGGTGGTGGTCGACATGCCCTTTGGCTCTTACGAGGCCTCGCCCGAGCTGGCCTATGCCAACGCCGTCCGGATCATGAAGGAAACGGGCGCCCAGGCCGTCAAGGTCGAGAGCGGGATCACCGTGCCGGCGACCATCGAATATCTGACCCAGCGCGGCGTGCCGGTCATGGGTCATGTCGGTCTGAGGCCGCAGGCCGTGCTGGTCGACGGTGGCTTCAAGGCCAAGGGCAAGGACGAGGCCGGCCGCGCCGTGGTTCTGGACGAAGCGCGTCGCACCGCCGACGCCGGGGCCTTTGCCGTGGTGGTCGAGGGCGTGGCCGAGAGCCTGGCGCGTGAAGTCACGGCGGCTATCGCCGCGCCGACCATTGGCATCGGCGCCTCGGCCGGTTGTGACGGCCAGATCCTGGTCACGGACGACATGCTGGGCCTGTTCGACTGGACGCCCCGGTTTGTCCGCCGCTACGCCAACCTCAAGGGCGAGATCGAACGCGCCGCCCGTGCGTACGCCGATGACGTCAAGGCGCGGACCTTCCCTGGCGAGGCCGAGACCTATTACGCCAAGAAGGGTTAGCGACAGGCCCCCGGGGCCCGTTGCGGCTGGCCCGTTCCCGCTATAGGTTCGCCGCCTGCGCCGGCGGCCCACCGCTGGCCACATTCTGTTGTAAACCCTGCGTCGCCCGCCGGACTGTCCGGCGCCGTCGCCAGGGGCGCCTCGCGCGCCCCGTTTCGGAGCCTCGTTCGTGGTCGATGTGTTTGACGAGGTCGAAGAGCAGCTGCGCTCCGACCGTTACAAGACCCTCGCGCTGAAGGCGCTGCCCTGGATCGGCGCCGCAACGGTCGCGATCGTGATCGGCGTCGGCGGCTATTGGGGCTGGACCGCGTATCAGGACAAGGAAGCCGCCAAGGCGTCCGAGGCCTATCAGGCGGCGCTGGAAACCCTGGGGCGCGACGGTGCGGCCAAGGGCTTCCCCGCGCTTGAAGCGGTGTCGAAGGGCGGGGCTCAAGGCTATCGCGCCCTGGCCCTGATGCACATGGGCGGCATCCGCCTCGACGAGGGCAAGACCGCCCAGGCCGTGGGCTATTTCGATGAGGCCGCCAAGCTTTCGTCCGACCCGGTGATCGGTGATCTGGCCCGCCTCAAATCCGCCTTGGCGCTCATGGATACGGCCTCGTTCAAGGATATTGAAACGAGGTTGACGCCGTTGACGGGGGAAAAGAGCCCATATCGGGTGAACGCCAAGGAAGCCCTGGCGTTCGCCAAGCTTCAATCGGGCGACCTCAAGGGGGCGCGCGAAGACTTCAGCGTGCTCGCCAATCTGCTCGACAACAATTCCGAAGGGGTCCGTGAAAGGGCCCAGGCGGCGATGCAGATGATCGACTCCGGCTCGGCCAAGGATCTGGCCGCCGTCGTCAAGGCTTCGCTCGCTCTCGCGCCGCCCGCCCAGCCGTCGCTCGCCCCGCAACCCGCGCCCAGCAGCGCCCAATGAGCCGCCTCATGAATTCAAAGCGTTCCGTGGCGTTTATCGCGCTGATGTCGGCGGCGATGGCGATGAGCGGTTGCTCGACGGTCGCCAAGCTCAATCCTTTCGACAAGTCTGAAAAGGACAAGGCCAAGGCGACCCAGGGTCAGCGGATCTCGGTCATCGCTTTCGACCAGAAAGTCGAGGCCTCCGACATCCTAAAGGGCACGGAGTTCTTCATTCCCGATGCGGCGCCGCAGCTTGACTGGCGTCTGCCGGGCGGCGACGCCGAGCAATCGGTGGAGCATGTCGACGCCGGCAAGGCGTTCGAGATCGCCTGGCGCCGGGGCTTTGGCCAGAAGGGCGGTCGCAAGTTCCACATCACCGCGCCGCCGGTCGCGACCAGTGACCGCGTCTATGTCATGGACGGCGAGGTTACGGTTTCGGCGATCGACGCCAAGACCGGCGCCGTTGACTGGCACAAGGACCTGCGCCCATCGGCGGGCGCCGCCAAGCGCGGACTTTTCGGCTTTGGCAGCGCCAAGAACGATCGGCTGGGCTTTGGCGGCGGCCTGGCCCTGAGCCCTGACAACAAGCTCTATGTGTCATCGGGCTTCCGCTTCGTCGCCGAACTGGACGCCCAGACCGGCGCCGAGGCCTGGCGTCAGACCACGGCGACGCCGATCCATGCAGCGCCGACCGTCGTTGATGGTCGCGTCTTCGTGGTGTCCACCGACAATGAATTGCTGACCTACAACGCCGCGAACGGCACGCCCGGCTGGACCTATCAGGCCCTGATCGAACCGGCCCGTATCCTGTCGGCGCCCAGTGTGGCCGTCAGCGGCGACACTGTCGTCGCGGGCTTCGCCTCCGGCGAACTGGTCGCGTTGCGCGCGGCCAACGGCAACGATCTTTGGAGCGAGGCTTTGTCGCGCGCCAGCCGGACCAATGCGCTGTCGGAAATCCGCGACATCCCCGGCCGTCCGGTCATCTACAAGGGCGACGTCTTCGCCGTCAGCCATTCGGGTGTGTTCTCGGCGACAGATCTGCGCACCGGCCAGGCGCGCTGGAGCCTGCCGATCACCGGCATCACCAGTCCCTGGGCGGTTGGCGACGTGGTTTATGTCGTCGACAAGTCGGGCCAGGTGATCTGCGTGGCGCGTGAAAGCGGCTCCGTCTACTGGATCCGCGACCTCAACGAAGGCCTCGGCCAGAGCAAGCGCGAGAAGAAGAAGTACGCCAAGCATCCGCGCCTTTGGAGCACCCCCATCCTGGCCTCGGGTCGCCTGATCACCGTGTCCAGCGATGGCGAAGCCGTCGCCCTGAACCCCAAGACCGGCGAGACTCTCAAGACCCTGAAGATCGGCGCGCCGGTTCTGCTGTCGCCGATCGCGGTGGGCGAGATGATCTATGTGGTCACCGACGACGCCCAACTGGTGGCGATCCGCTAGGTCAATACGCCTCGCTCTTCGGAGCGAGGCGTCGGCACGGTGGTGTTCCCCGGGGGCGGGGTCTTTGCGAAGGGGCGGGCATGGATTTGGACGTCGAGACAGCTTGCCCGGTGTGCGGCGGGCGGCTCCGTCCGGGGCGGCGGGACTGGCTGCGACGCTGCGCGACGTGCGGCGTCCTGCGGTCGAATTTTGAAATCAATATTCCCGACGTCGCCGGCCAGGTCCTGGTCGACGAGTCGATGCGCGAGGCGGGTCTTGAGACCCTCCGCCGCGACAATAACGCCAAACTCCTGGATAAACTCGCGAGCCTGAAAGCCCCGCCGGCCCGATTGCTGGACGTGGGCAGCGGTCCCGGCTTTCTACTGTCCCAGGCCAAGGCTGTGGGCTTCCAGGCCGAGGGCATTGAGCCGGACGCCAATACCGTCGAGGCCGCCAGGGCTGGCGGTGTGGCGGTTCGCCACGGCTATTTCCCTGATGTGCTGGCGGCCGACGAGGCCTTTGATGTCATCGTCTTCAACGACGTGCTCGAGCATATTCCCGACCTGGACGCCGCCCTTAAGGCCTCGGTCGACCGTTTGCGGCCGGGCGGGGTTCTTTGCCTGAACTGCCCCGATCGCGATGGGTTCTATTTCCGCACGGCGACGGTTCTGGACGCTCTGGGCCTGGGCGGCGCCCTGGCGCGGCTCTGGCAGCGCGGTTTGCCGTCGCCGCATATCTGGTACTTCACGGCCGCCAATCTGCGGCAGGCGCTCGGCCGCCACGGGCTGGCCGAGATCGCGCGTCTGCCGCTCGACACCGTGGGGATCAAGGGACTGTGGGCGCGCATCCGCTGCGTGAAGGCCGAGCCGCTGCTGCTGTCGCTGGCGGCCTATGGTTTCGCTGTGGCGACCTATCCGATCGCCCGGGTCATGCCTAGCGACGCTCAGGTTTGCTTCTTCCGGAAGCCCTGAGATGTCGCCGGCCGATGTCGCCCTGTGTAGCGCCTTCAGTCTGACCCTGCCGATCGGCCAGGTGCTCTTCAAGCGCGCGGCCCTGCGGCATGGCCAGATGAGCGGACCGCTGCCGGTGCGGGTGCTGACTAACCTTTCCCTGATCATCGCCTGCGCCTGGTATGGCGGTACGGCCCTGTTCTGGTTTTTCATCCTGACGCGGGTTCCGCTGGTCGCGGCCTATCCGTTCGCCATCGCCGGTTCGGCCAGTGTTCCCCTGGTCTCCAGCTTGGTCTTCAAGGAAAAATTGTCGCGCGGTTTTGCGGTCGGCTTCGCCCTGATGCTGGCCGGACTGGCCCTGGTCGTCCTGAGTCCAGGTCACGGATAGTTCCCGGAATGCGCCCCGGCTTTGCGGGAACCGGAAAAATCGACTACTGCAAGCCCATGCCCTTGAAACTCGCTATTGTCGGTCGCCCCAATGTGGGCAAGTCCACGCTGTTCAATCGTCTCGCCGGTAAGAAACTGGCCATTGTGGACGACCAGCCGGGGGTCACCCGTGACCGCCGCTATGCTTCCGGCCGTCTGGGCGACCTGGATCTGGAGCTGATCGACACCGCCGGCTTCGAGGACGTCAATGACGAGAGCCTGGAGGCGCGCATGCGCACCCAGACCGAACTGGCCATTGAAGAGGCCGACGTCTCGCTGTTCATCTACGACGCCCGCGAAGGCGTGACGCCCCTGGACGAAGTGTTCGCCACCATCCTGCGCCGCAGCGGCCGTCCGGTGATCATTGCGGCCAACAAGGCCGAGGGCAAGGCGGCCGATTCGGGCATCGGCGAGGGCAACAGCCTGGGCCTGGGCGAGCCGATCCCGATCTCGGGCGAGCACGGGGAGGGCATGGCCGATCTCTATGCCGCCCTGCTGGCCGCCACGCCGGAAGACTTCATCGAAGAGGAAGAAGACGAGGACGACAAGCCGATCCGTCTGGCCATCGTCGGTCGTCCCAATGCCGGCAAGTCAACCCTGATCAACCGCCTGATCGGCGAGCAACGCCTGCTGACCGGGCCTGAAGCCGGCATCACCCGCGACTCGATCTCCGTCGACTGGCTATGGGGCGACAAGCGCGTGCGCCTGGTCGACACCGCCGGTCTGCGCAAGAAGGCCAAGGTGCAGGAGAAGCTGGAAAAGCTATCCACCCAGGACACCATCCGCGCCCTGACCTTCGCCGAAGTCGTGGTGCTGGTGATGGACGCCACCCACCCCTTCGAGGTTCAGGATCTACAGATCGCCGACCTCACCGAGCGGGAAGGGCGGGCGCTGGTCTTCGTGCTGGCCAAGTGGGACCTGGTCGAGGACCCCGTCGCCCAGCTGAAGGATTTCCGCGAGCACGCCGAGCGCATGCTACCCCAGCTTCGTGGCGCGCCGGTGGTGGCGCTGTCGGGCGAAACCGGCAAGGGCGTCGAGAAGCTGATGCCGGCGGTGCTTAAGATCCACAAGGACTGGTCGACCAAGGTCAAGACGCGCGACCTGAACGACTGGCTGCAGCTGGCCATGCAGCGCCATCCGCCGCCCACCGTCAGCGGCAAGCGGATCAAGCCCAAATACATGGCCCAGACCAAGGCCCGTCCGCCGACGTTCGTGCTGTTCTCCAGCCGGGCCGACCAGATGCCCGAGCAGTATCGGCGCTATCTGATCAACAGCCTGCGCGAAAGCTTCGACCTGCCGGGCGTGCCGCTGCGCATCACCATCAAGTCGGGCGCCAACCCCTATGCCGATGGCGAGGCCAAGGGCCACAGCGGTCGCGGAAAGAAAGAGTTCGAACGACGCGAACGTGAGGAAGAGCGCATCCGCGCCTCGCGCAACACGGTCAAGAAGTCCAAGCGGATCGCCGATGAGGCCGCCGCCGCCGCCGCCCTGGCGTCTGGCGAGCCGGTGCCTGAGCACAGCAAGCCCACCGTGAGGTTGCTCAAGAAGTCGGACCTCGTGGTGAGCCGCAAGGGCGCGCCGACCACGAGCTCAGCGCTCGAGCCCGTGGCGCCCAGCGAGCCCGGCAAGGGCGCGGTGAAGTCGGTGAAGAAGCAGGGGCCGCGCGCCCAGAAGAAGGTATCGACGGTGCCCAGCTACAAGGTCGGCTTCAAGGCCGCCGGCGGCAAGGCGGCGACGACCAAGCGTCCGGTCGCCGGATCCAAGACCGTGCGCGGGAACAAGGGCCCAGGCGCGCCCAAGGGCCGCTAGAGCATCGTGCGTAAAAGTGGACGCCGGTTTTCCGCAAAAACGATGCGAAACCAAAAACCCAGAGCAGGGCGCGTGAGTCCGATTTCACGCGCCCTGCTCTAGGTCGCCGCCGGTATCCCTGGGCGTTTAGCCCGGGGGAAGCAGCGTCCACGCGCTGCGTTTTGCCTAGCTGATGCTGGCCGATTCCTGCCCGCGGTCCTTGAACCGCGCCACGCCCCTGGGCGGCTCGCGATCGGGGCGAACCAGGTCGATGATGTAGGGCACGATCGTCTCGGGCGCAGGAACCGTCATGGGATCCTCGCCGGGAAAGGCGCCCGAGCGCATTCGGGTGCGCATGGCGCCGGGATCGACGCACAGGGCCCGGACCGAGGTATTCTCCATCTCGTCGGCATAGCAGTCGACAATGGCTTCCAGGCCCGCCTTGGAGGCCGCATAGCCGCCCCAGAAGGCGCGGTGGGTCTTGGCGACGCTGCTGGTCAGGAACAGGGCCCGGCCGGCGTCCGAGGCGCGTAGCAGTGGATCCATGGCGCGGATCAGCCGCCAGTTGGCCGTCAGGTTGGTGGCCATGATCATGTCCCAGCCCTTGGGATCCAGGTGACCCACCGGGGTGAGGGCGCCCAGCACGCCGGCCGCGCCCACCAGGATGTCGAGCTTGCCCCAGCGCTGGTGCAGGGCCGCGCCCAGCGGATCCAGGCCGTCGGCCTCCCGCAGATCCAGCGGCACGAGGGTGGCATGTTCGCCCGTGGCGGCGAAGATGCTGTCGTCGAGGGCCTCCAGCGCCCCTTGAGTGCGCCCCAGGGCCACGACATGGGCGCCAGCCTCGGCAAGGCCGAGGGCGATCGCCGCGCCGATGCCGCGCGTCGCGCCGGTGACCAGGGCGAAGCGGCCCGCGAGCGGTGTTTTTGAAGAATCCATGGGGGCTTTTAGCGAGCCTGGGCGGCTTCTTGAACCCCGTCCGTGAGATCATCGGACGGACGCTTGGCGTAGCGCTGGGCCAGGATCGAGCAGGCCATCAGCTGGATCTGGTGGAAGATCATCAGCGGCAGCACCAGCACCCCGGCCGTGGCCCCGGAAAACAGGATGCCGGCCATCGGAACGCCGGTGGCGAGGCTCTTCTTGGAGCCGCAGAACACGATGGCGATCTCGTCGGCCTTGGAGAAGCCCAGGGCGCGGGCGCCGAAGGTCGTGGCCGCCAAAATGGTCGCCAGAAGCAGGCCGCACACCACGAGCAGGGCCAGAAGCTCCAGCGGCGAGACCGTCTTCCACAGCCCGGCGAATACGGCGGCGCTGAAGGCGGAGTAGACCACCAGCAGGATCGAGCCGCGGTCGACATAGCCGATCAGGGGTTTGTGCCGCTCGATCCATCGGCCGATGACCGGCCGCAGCACCTGGCCCGTGACGAAAGGCAGCAACAGTTGCACGACGATGTCGCGGATGGACGTCCAGCTGGAGGCGCCGCCGTGGGCGTGCATCAGCAGGCTGACCAGAACCGGCGTCAGGAAAATGCCCAGCAGGTTCGACGCCGACGCCGCGCAGACGGCGGCGGCGACATTGCCCCGCGCGATCGAGGTGAAGGCGATCGACGACTGAACGGTCGAGGGCAGGCAAGCCAGGAACACCATCCCGGTAGCGAGGGTGGGCGACAGCAGGCCTGTCCTGGCCGCGACCAGACCCAGGATCGGGAACAGGACGAAGGTGAAGGCCAGGATCGTCAGGTGCAGCCGCCAGTGGGTGACGCCCGCGACCACGGCCTCGCGCGACAGCTTGGCGCCGTGCAGGAAGAACAGCAGGGCGATGGCCAGCTTGACCACCACGCCGAGGATCGCGGCCGGCTGCCCGTGGATGGGCAGGAATGAGGCCAGCAGCACCATGCTGATCAGGGCCAGGATATAGGGGTCGATCTTGAGCTTGGTGAGAAGGTTGGTGATGGTCATCTATCCGCTATCCCCGTGATAGCGGGGACCCTTAGGGAGGCGCCGGCAATTGTGGCGTTCAGACGTGGCGCGCCGCTAGGGTCCCCGCCTTCGCGGGGACGCGCGGCGGTATTACGCGCTGACCAGTAGCGACAACTGCTTGTCATTGGCCTCGTTGCGGCCCAGGGCGGCCTCGCGGTCGGTCAGGCGGGTCGGGTAGTCGCCGGTGAAATAGTGATCGGTGAATTGCGGGGTCACCGGATCGCGCTGACCGGCTTCCAGGGCCTCATACAGGCCGTCGACCGACAGGAAGCCCAGGCTGTCGACCTCAAGGAAGCGCGCCATTTCTTCCAGCGACTTGTTGGCCGCCAGCAGCTGTTCGCGCTCGGGCATGTCGATGCCGTAGAAGTCGGGCCACTTGATGGGCGGGCTGGCCGAACGGAGGTGGACCTCCTTGGCGCCGGCCTCGCGAACCATGCGGACAATCTTCAGGCTGGTGGTGCCCCGCACGATCGAGTCGTCGATCAGGATCACCCGCTTGCCCTCGAGCACGGCGCGGTTGGGGCTGTGCTTCATCCGCACGCCCAGCTCGCGCACGCCCTGGGTCGGCTGGATGAAGGTGCGGCCCACATAGTGGTTACGGATGATGCCCAGGTCGAAGGGGATGCCGCTCTGCTGGGCGTAGCCGATGGCGGCCGGAACGCCGCTGTCGGGCACGGGCACCACGACGTCGGCCTCGACGCCGGTCTCGATCGCCAGCCGCTGACCCATGCGCTTGCGCACGTCATAGACCGAGCGGCCGTTCACGACGCTGTCGGGACGGGCGAAATAGACATATTCGAACACGCAGGGCCGGGCGGCCACGGTGCTGAAGGGCTTGAGCGACTTCACGCCGGTTTCGGAGATGACCACCATCTCGCCGTGCTCGATGTCGCGCACGAAGCGCGCGCCGATCATGTCCAGAGCGCAGGTCTCCGAGGCCAGGATCGGCTGACCGTCCAGGTCGCCCAGGACCAGCGGGCGGATGCCCAGCGGGTCGCGGACGCCGATCATCTTCTTGTTGGTGATCGCCACCAGAGCGTAGCCGCCCTCGATCTGGCCGATGGCGTCGATGAAGCGATCGACGATGCGCGCCTTTCGCGAGCGGGCGATCAGGTGAAGGATCACCTCGCTGTCGCTGGTCGACTGGAAGATCGCGCCTTCCTGCACGAGGCGTTCGCGCAGGCTGAGGAAGTTGGTCAGGTTGCCGTTGTGGGCGATGGCGAGACCGCCGGTCTCGAGATCGGCGAACATCGGCTGGACGTTGCGGATGCCGCTGCCGCCGGCCGTGGAATAGCGCGTATGGCCGATCGCCATGCCGCCGGGCAGGCGCTGCACCAGGTCATTGCCGGTAAAGGCGTCGCCCACATGGCCCATGTGGCGTTCGGTGTGGAAGCGCTGACCGTCGAAGGCGGCGATGCCGCAGGCTTCCTGGCCGCGATGCTGCAGGGCGTGCAGGCCCAGGGCGGTGATGGCGGCGGCGTCACGCACGCCATAGACGCCAAACACCCCGCATTCCAGACGCAGGGTGTCGTCTTCGGGATCGCGCCAGGGCGCGGAGGAATATCGGTCGCTCGATTGGCCGATAGAGGTCATCGCGATTTCTCCACCAGGTCGTCGAGGGTCCGACGCTGGTTCTGATCATAGCCGGGTTCGTCGGGTTTGTTGTCCGACGGATTGTCGCTGGTTCCCCGTACGGCGCCCTCGATGGCGGGCGCGAGCTTTTCGGCCAGGGCGCTGCCCTTGGGCATGAACACCTTGAGTACTCGAGCGCTGGCTTCGGACAGAGGGTAGAAGATCGAGCGTTCGACCCAGGCCGGCACGCGATCGGGCGGCGTGGCCATGTGGAACAGCAGGTTGAACACGCCCAGGATCACCAGGGCCCGCATCAGGCCAAAGCCGAGGCCGACGGCGCGGTCGAGAAAACCCATGGCGCTCTCGTGCAGGCCCGATGTCAGGCGTCCGCCCAGGAACCGCAGGATGACGAAGGCAATAACGAAGACCACCAGCAGGGCGCAGGCCGTGGCCGCCCAGTCGGGGTTCATCAGGTTGCGAAAGATCGGTCCGGAGATCCGCAGACCAAACAGCGCGATGGCGGCCGCAAGGATGAAGGACAGGGCCGATGTCAGTTCCCGCGAGGCACCGCGGGCGAAACCGATCGAACCGGAGGTGATCAGCAGAAGACCGGCGATGATGTCAAACGGCGTCACGTCAGCTGACCCCAGATCTCGTCGCCGATCCGCCGCACGGCGTCGGCCAGTCGCGCGACCCCGGCCACCGGCAAGGCGCCGCCGCCTTCAGGCAGGCCCGACAGCGATGATAACGCCCGGCCAAACCCCAGTTTCGCGGCTTCCTTCAAACGTGTCTCCATCCGGCTCACCGGCCTCACCTCGCCCGAAAGGCTGACCTCGCCGAACACGACGCAGTCCTGGGGCAGGGCGATATCGAGGGCTGAAGAGGCCAGGGCCGCCGCCGCCGCGAGATCGGCCGCCGGCTCGGTGATCCGCAAGCCGCCAGCGACGTTCAGATAGACGTCCTTATCGCCAAAACCAAGGCCGCAGCGTGATTCAAGTACCGCCAGCACCATGGCCAGCCGTCCGGAGTCCCATCCAACCACGGCGCGTCTGGGCGTTCCGTACGCGGAAGGCGCGACCAGGGCCTGGAATTCCACCAGGACGGGTCGCGAGCCCTCGATGCCGGCGAACACCGCCGCGCCGGCCGCGCGCTCGCCGCCCTCATTGAGGAACAGCGCCGAGGGATTCTTGACCTCGCGCAGACCCACATCGCCCATCTCGAACACGCCGATCTCGTCAGTGGCGCCAAAACGGTTCTTGGCCCCGCGCAGAATGCGGAACGGATAGCCGCGCTCGCCCTCGAAGCTGAGCACCGCGTCGACCAGATGCTCGACCACCCGCGGGCCGGCGATCTGGCCGTCCTTGGTGACATGACCGACCAGCAGGATCGCCACGCCCTTCTTCTTGGCCAGCCGCACCAGCTCTGTGGCGCAGGCGCGCACCTGGGTCACCGTGCCGGGCCCGGCCTCGTGGGCGTCGCTCCACATGGTCTGGATGGAGTCGATGACCACCAGATCGAAATTGTCGCGCTTGAGGCCGTCGAGGATGTCGCGCAAGCTGGTTTCCGCCGCCAGTTGCACATTGGCCTTGGCCAGGCCCATGCGGTCGGCGCGCGAGCGGATCTGCTCGACCGCCTCCTCGCCGGAAATGTAGGCGCAGGACGCCCCGCGCATCGCGGCGCTGGCGCAGACCTGCAGCAGCAGGGTGGACTTGCCGACCCCGGGGTCGCCGCCGATCAGGATGGCCGATCCAGGCACCACGCCGCCGCCGCACACGCGGTCGAATTCATCGACGCCGGTGGCGATGCGCGGCGGGGCAGGGGTGTCGCTTTCCAGGCCCTGGAACTGCAGGCCCCGCGTGCGGGACGCCTTGGTGGTCGACAGGGCGCCAGGCGGCCGCGCGCTGACCTCTTCAACAAGGCTGTTCCAGGCGTTGCAGGCCGGGCATTGCCCAGACCACTTGCTCTGGACCGCGCCACAAGACTGGCAGGCATAGACAGCGCCGTCTCGGGCCATGGAAACTCCTGATTCTCGGATAGCTGGAGACTACAGGGTGATGGGCCCATGCGCCAAAGGCGGACGTGCGGTCAGACGATCAGGCGCTTCACGCGCGCCGTGATCCGGGTCAGAAGTTCGTACGCCGTCGTGTCCGCCGCCGCCGCGGCGTCGTCGACCGGCAGGTCAGGGCCGATGAGCTGCATCATGGCGCCGGGGCGAGCGGTGTCGCAGTCGGTGATGTCGACGGCGATCAGATCCATGGAGACTCGCCCCAGCATCGGCCGCCGCCTGCCGTCGAACCAGACCGCGCCTCGGGGATGGGCGGCGCGCGGTACGCCGTCGGCATAGCCGGCCGCCAGGATCGCCACGCGGGTGTTGTCCGTCGCCGTGAAGGTCGCGCCATA
Source organism: Caulobacter sp. FV2ps19 (assembly GCF_058681035.1). NCBI lineage: Bacteria > Pseudomonadati > Pseudomonadota > Alphaproteobacteria > Caulobacterales > Caulobacteraceae > Caulobacter > Caulobacter sp. FV2ps19. The sequence goes on from NZ_CM178729.1 coordinate 2,753,085, forward strand.
GCCGATGCTTTCGCCGCGCGGGACATTGCGGGTCTGCAGGATCGGCGCTTCCAGGGTGGCGACGGCCTTGATCCGGGAATCCGGAACATCGCGCGGCCCGCCGCCATAGAGGCTGATCCCCGGCCGAACCTGGTCGAAGGCATAGTCTGGACCCAGGAAGATCCCGGCCGAATTGGCCAGGCTGCGGCGAGCGTGGGGGACCAGCGCCGCCGCCTCCTGGAAGCGCTCCAGCTGCCGGGCGTTCAGCGGGTGATCCGGTTCGTTGCCGCAGGCCAGGTGGCTCATCACCTGGGTGATCTCGACATGCTTGAGCCGGTCCATCGCGCCCAGCAGAACGCGGACTTCTTCCACGCGCAGGCCGAGGCGGTTCATGCCGGTGTCGACGTGCAGTGTAGCGGCGAGACGGCCGCCGCGCGCATGGCTGTTCCAGGCCTCGACCTGGGGCAGGCTGTTGAGCACGGGCGTCAGGCGGGAGGCCTCCAGCGCCGGGGCTGAGCCGGGGGTCGCGCCGTCGAGGACATAGATGGTGGCCTCACGGTCGCCCAGGCTCTGGCGCAGGGCCAGGCCCTCGGACAGACGGGCGGTGTAGAAGCTTCGCGCGCCCTCATGCCAAAGCCGGTCGGCGATCAGCGCCGCGCCCAGACCATAGCCATCCGCCTTCACCGCCGGCGCGACCTCCGCCCCGGAGGCGGCCTTGACCAGGGCGCGATAGTTGGCGGCCACGGCGTCAAGATCGAGGGTCAGGCAGGTGTCGGAAGGATCGGTCACAGGGGGCTCGGAGGGCAGGAGGCGACGCCTGAGGGCGTAACTGACCCCGTCCGCCTTTGCCAGCTAGAACGCGTTGGGATGCGCTGCGAGGAACACCGTGACCAGGTTTTCGAAGCCCGACGCCGTGATCTGAACCCCGATGCACAGCAGCAGAAAAGCCACCAGCCGCGACAGAACCCGAGCTCCGGATTGGCCCAGCAGCTTGGTCACCCGGTCAGAGGCGCTGTAGAGCAGCCAGACCAAGATGGCCACGCCGGCGGCTGCCACGCCGGCGCCGAGGAAGAAGCCCACCGCGCTGCCTTCAGCGGGCCGCTGGGACGACAGGGCGATCGCCACCGAGATCGAGCCTGGTCCGGTGGTGAACGGCATGGTCATCGGAAAGAAGGCGATGTCGTCCTGCCGATGGGCGGGCTCGGTGTCACTGGTCTTGCGGTCTTCGTGATGCTGAGGGTCCATCAGCAGGCCCCAGGCGCGGATCGCCACCACCAGACCACCCGCCACCCGCAGCGCACCCAGGCTGACCCCGAAGAAGTTGAGGATATAGCCGCCCAGCAGCAGCGATCCGAGCAGAACCAGGAAGGCGTAGAAGGCGATGCTACGCGCCAGCTTCCGCCGTTCGGCGCGACTGCGGGTTCCCATGGCCTGATCGAAGATCAGCGACGCCCCGACCGGATTGACGATCGAAAACAGGGCCGGAAAGGCCAGCAGAAAGGCCCCGATGAAACTGGAAACGGGCAGGGGATTGAAGTTCACAAGGGACTCGTCTGGCTGAGGCGGGCGAATGAGCCTTGCCCGCCAGCCGCTCCAAGGTCAAACCGCCAAAGCCCGATCTATCCAGCCTTCGCCGCAAAGGTCGGAAATGGGGATCACTCGTCAGACGGAATGTTGCGCGCCTGGGCGAAATAGTGGTCGCGGGCCAGATTCCCGAAGCGGGTCGTGTCGCTGTTGAACGACAGACGCACCGTGCCGATGGGGCCGTGACGCTGCTTGGCGATAATCACCTCGGCCAGGCCCTGCAGGCGGTCCATGTCCTCCTGCCAGGTCAGGTGTTCCGGCGTGCCCTCGCGCGGCTCGGCGCGGCCGACATAGTAGCTTTCGCGATAGACGAACCACACCATGTCGGCGTCCTGCTCGATCGAGCCGGATTCGCGAAGGTCGGACAGCTGGGGACGCTTGTCCTCGCGCTGCTCAACCTGACGCGACAGCTGCGACAGGGCGATGACCGGACAGGCCAGCTCCTTGGCCAGGGCCTTGAGGCCCATGGTGATCTGGCTGACTTCCTGAACGCGGTTGGCGTTGGAGCCGAGATCCGAGCCGGTGACCAGTTGCAGGTAGTCGACCACCACCAGGTCCAGGCCGACCTGACGCTTGAGGCGTCGGGCCCGCGCCGTCAGCTTGGCGATCGAGATGCCGCCGGTGGCGTCGATATAGAGCGGCGCTTCCTGCAGCTCCATCGCCGCGTCGCGGACCCGGCCAAATTCCGACGCATCGATCTCGCCCTTGCGCAGCCGGTCGCCTGACACGCCCGAGGCGTCGGCCAGCATCCGCAGGGCCAGCTGTTCAGCGCTCATTTCCAGCGAGTAGAAGGCTACGACGCCGCCCTGGACGGTCTTCTTCGTGCCGTCAGGCTGGATCTCGTAGGCGTATTTACGGGCGATGTTGAAGGCGATGTTGGTGGCCAGGGCGGTCTTGCCCATCGAAGGACGGCCGGCCAGGACCACGAGGTCGGAGGGGTGCAGGCCGCCGATCTTCTGGTCGAGGTCGGTCAGGTCGGTGGCGACGCCGGACATGCCGCCGTCACGGCTATAGGCCTCGGCGGTCATCTCGACGGCGCCGCGCAGGGCGTCGCCGAAACTCACAAAGCCAGAGGACGCCGTGCCGCTTTCGGCCAGGGTGTAGAGCTGCTGTTCGGCCGACTCGATCTGGTCGCGGGCCGGACGGATCTCGTCGCCGCCGCCATGGGCCGCCGTGGCGATGTCGCCGCCGATGCGGATCAGGTCGCGGCGCAGGGCCAGGTCGAAGACGGCGCGGGCATAGTCGCCGACATTGGCGGCGGGGGGCGCGCGGTCGACCAGGTCGGCCAGATAGCGCAGGCCGCCCAGTTCCTCGAAGGCCGGGTCCTTCTTGAATTCGTCGGCTAGCAGGATCGGTTCGGCCAGCTGACCCTTGCGGATATGGGTCTCGATCGATTGGAACAGCCGCTGATGGAAAGGTTCGTAGAAGTGACGGCCATTCAGGGCGTCGGTCAGCCGCTCATAGGCCGCATTGTCGTAGAGAAGCACGCCCAGGAGCGCCTGCTCGGCCTCCAGGTTGTGCGGGGCGACAGCGATGGTGATGTCCGCGTGAGGCGGACGCAGATCCAGAGCAGGTACAAGCGACATCGTCACAGGTTAACGCGGGGGGCGGCTTTTCGCGCGTGCGGCTTGCGAGCGCGCCTAAGATGAACGGGGATGTTCTGTGTATATTCTGGCATGGCGATACGTCCAAACGGGTCGCAGGCCTAAGTCGGAAATGAAAAAACGGCGCGGATTGCTCCGCGCCGTTTCTCGATAGATCGCCGATCCGGAAGGATCAGGACTCGTAGTGATCGCCTTCGAACGAACCGGCGCCACCGGCGGCCATGTCCGAGGCCGCTTCGGCGTCAGCCGCGCGGTCTTCTTCGAATTGAGCGGCGATGACGTTTTCGCCGCGCGCTTGACGCTCGGCTTCGTCGGCGCTGCGCGCGATGTTGAGAGTGACCGTGACGGTCACCTCAGCGTGCAGCTTCACCTTCACTTCGTGAACGCCCAGGGTCTTGATGGGCTTGTCCAGGACGATCATCGAGCGATCGACCTTGCCGCCTTCGGCCTTGATGGCGTCGGCGACGTCGCGACCCGCGACCGAACCGTACAGCTGGCCGCTTTCGCCAGCCTGACGGATCATCACGTATTGCGTACCGTCGAGGGTGTCGCCGTTGGCGCCCGCGAGTTCGCGGTTCTTGACGTTACGGGCTTCGATTTCAGCGCGCTGAACTTCGAAGGACTTCAGGTTGGTGGCGTTGGCGCGGAGCGCCTTGTGACGCGGCAGCAGGAAGTTACGGGCGAAGCCGTCCTTCACGGTGACGATGTCGCCAAGGACGCCGGTGCCGTCCACGCGTTCGAGCAGGATAACTTTCATCGTGGTTTCTCCCTTACTTCACGACGTAGGGGAGCAGAGCCAGGAAGCGGGCGCGCTTGATGGCCTTGGCCAGTTCGCGTTGCTTCTTGGCCGACACCGCGGTGATGCGCGACGGCACGATCTTGCCGCGCTCGGAAACGTAGCGCTGCAGGAGCTTGACGTCCTTGTAGTCGATCTTCGGCGCGCCGGCGCCGGAGAACGGGCACACCTTGCGGCGGCGGAAGAACGGGCGACGAGCGCCGCCGGCAGCGGGCGCGCCGGGGGCGGATTCGGGAGCTTCGGTCGTGGTATCGGTCATGATCTCTATTCTCCCTTACGCGGCCGCGAAATCTTCGCGGGGACGGTCCGAACGCTCGGGGCGGTCGCTCCGTTCGCGGTCACGACGGGCCAGAACCGGCGACAGTTCCAGGTCCAGCTCTTCCACGCGGATGGTCATGAAGCGCAGCACGTCTTCGTTGATCGACAGCTGACGTTCCATTTCCTTGACCGCCGGCGCCGGGGCGTCGATGGCCAGCAGGGAATAGTGACCCTTGCGGTTCTTCTTGATGCGATAGGTGAGGTTGCGAAGGCCCCAGTATTCGATCTTGGCGATGTGACCGCCGCCTTCTTCGATCAGGGTCTTGATTTGCTCATTCAGAGCTTCGGCCTGTTGCGGCGAAATATCCTGCCGCGCGATGACCACGTGTTCGTAGAACGACATGTTTTCCTTCTTCCGGCTTGGAGGGCGGCGCGGTCAGCGGCGGAAGTCCGGCGACCACGATGGTTCCAGGGCGCCGAGCGGGAAATCCCGACCCGTGAGGGCTGCGCCAAAGACCGCCATCCGTGAGAGCGCGCGCTATTACAGGAGAAGGGGCAAGGAGGCAAGAAAGCAATGGCATTGCTCGCCGCGATGGGGCGGTGGCATTGAGGCCGAGTTCACGTGGAGACGGCCATGAAAACCTTTGCAACGATCCTCTTGGCCTTCTGGCTATGCGCAAGCGGCCCTGCCGCAGCCAGGCAGGCCAGCAGTCCGGTGGCCCCAGCGGCTGCTCCGTCGGCACGCTCACTGGCGCTCACTCGGCGTTACATGGCCGCGATGCATCTCAATGACAGCTTCAAACCCATGATGAACAATATGCTTTCGGCCATGCTTGAACAGCAGATCCAGGCTCGACCGGGCCTGTCGGACGAACAGAAGGCGGTAAACCAGAAAGCCATCCTCGACGCCTTTGCCTCCAGCATGGATGACGGTTTGCTGGACAAACTGTTTGAAGCTCTGGTTCCGAGCACGGCTCAGGTGTTCACCGAGGCTCAACTCAGCGCGCTCGTTGATTTCTATGAGAGCCCGATGGGGCAATCCATCGTTGAAAAGATGCCCGAGTACGGCCGCGTCTCAGGGGCTGCGGTCGTGGCCGTGATGCCTGAAATGCAGGCAGAGCTCGCAAAACGGGTTCGCGCTAACCTCTTGGCGGCGGGCCAGCCGACAAACTAGGCCGTGAAATCTTGCCGTAACGACAAGCCATGTTAAGAAGCGACCATGAGGGGCAAAACTATATCATGTCTGGTCTTGGCTGCGGCGTTTGCCCTGAGCGCCAAGCCCGCCCCTGTCGCCGCCCAGGCGATCCAGAAGCCAGACCTTTCGGTTTCGGCCAATGACGGACGGTTCCAGGGCTATTCGGCGGCGCTGCCACTGGATCTTTCCACCGACACCGAGAGCGCCAAGCTGACCGCCAAGGTCGCTGGCACGATCGAACAGCCGACCTATGATCTGGATCTGCGGCTCGTTCGCAAGGCTGATGACGCCCAGGCAGGCAAGCGATCGCTGGCGCTAGGGGCCTCATGGAACGAGCGAGAGGCCAGGCTTCGGTCATCGGTGTCCAAGGCTTTTGGCTTTGGTCTGGTGCCGCGCGCCAACTATGTCAGCCTTTCGATGGACATGAACGCCAGTCAGTCCATCGCTGTCCCCGGGCAGATCCCGGTGGCGCGGGCCAATGTTCGCTCAGCGCTGACCCTGGAAGGCCGACCGGTGGGCTCGATCGCCCTGGGTGGCGGCACGATGGGCGACGAGGGTGTCGACCTGGCCTTGACCCGGCCGTTCGACATCCCCGCCGAGTTCACCGTCAGCGTCCGCGCCGTCGCCTCGAACGGCGAGGCCTGGCGCGTCCAGGACAGCCGCTTCATGGTCAAGCTTGTAAAGGCGAACTGGTAGCGCGACGTTTTGATCGCGTCGCTTCGGCGAACCGCGCCAGATAGGTCGGGTTCTCGGTGCCCATCCACCGATCCCACCATGTAAAATACAGCCCGTAATTATAGCCCGCCTGCGCGTGATGCAGGTCGTGGTGGGTGACTGTGGTCAGCCAGGGCAGCAGAGGGCGGCCGTCCTTGCGGGCGGGGAACAGTTCATAGCCGCTGTGTCCCAAGGTATTGCGGGCGATCTGGTGCAGCATGAACAGGCCCGCCACCGGCCATTGGGTGGGCACGATCAGCATCCACAGCGGCACGAACAGCGCATTGATCGCCGCCTCGCCCAGATCAAAGCTGTAGGCGGTGAAGGGCGAGGGGTTGTTCGAGCGGTGATGGCGCCGGTGGAAAGCGCGAAACAGCCGCCGGTCGTGAATCAGGCGGTGCGTCCAGTAAAACCAGGCGTCGTGGGCGATGATCATCAGGACAAGGCTGGCCCAGAACCAGACGGGTCCCAGGTCGCGCGCGATGTAAGGGCCCTGCATCAGGCCGGCGCGGAACAGGCCGAAGGTCAGCAGCCCCGCCGTCGAGAAGATCATGATCGAGCGGATCGAGATCAGGAACTCCAGGACAAGCTGGCGGGCCGGCGGTCGGCTGTCGCGGATTTTTCGGCCGGCCAACGGAACGGCCAAAACGACCCAAAGGATCAGCCAGACACCGACGGCGAACAGGACGTACCGTGTGACGTCGACCTGCATTGAGACCAGCCAGTTGCGGGCGAAGGGGAGGAGGGTGTCGAGCATCGGAAGCTCCCTGAGAGGATGAACGACATCAGGGAAGCGGCGTAGGCTCAGCCTGTCGCGCCGTTCTCGAAATCAGGCGCGTTTGTCGGGTTTCGACGCGGCTTGCGCGGTTTCGACCAGTCGCAGATGCGGCAGGGCCGGCGTCGCCTCTTGACGCCAGGTGGTCGGTGGAACGCCGACGGCGGCCCGGAAGGCGCGGTTGAAGGGGCCCAGGGAGCCAAAGCCCAATTCATAGGCGATGGTCGAGACCGACTTCAGGGCCTGTTCCGGATCGGCAAGCGCGACCCTAGCCGCCTCGATCCTCCGGCCATTGACGTAGTCGGCGAAGTTGCGATGGCCCAGCACGCCGTTGATCAGCCTGCGCAGCCTGTGCTCTGGCGCGCCGACCAGGGCGGCCAGCGCGCCGATGGACAGATCCTCGCCCCGCCAGACTTCGGTTTCGGTCATCGCCGTTTCCAGGCGCGCCAGAACGAGGCGGTCGGCGGGTGTCAGATCAAGCGTTTCGGCCGGCTTGGGTGCTGGCGTCGCATCGGATGCGACGGCTGCCTGCACGAGCAGGGGTTCGGCTCGCAGCAGCGCCAGGGCCGACCCTATCCCCAGAGCGGCGAGAGACAGGGCCTGGACCATGCTGGGCAGCACCGGACCCTGTCCGAAGCCGAAGTCGCACAGGTTCTGGATGAACATGTAGCCCGTCGCCGCAGCGGCGAGGGGCGCGCGAAGACGACGGCGACGCTCCACCAGATCGATGCGCCAGCCCCGCCAGGCGGTCAGCAGGATGTGGCAATGGATGCCCACCGAGAAGGCGGCGAACAGCCACCATGCGGCTGCGCGCGCGGGAGACGCAGGCAAAAGCGCGCCTGCCGCCCAAAGGGCCAGGACGGCCCCGGGAACGGAGAGCCGCCACAGCGGGATCGAGGGTTCATCCTCGAAAAGCACCGAGCAGAATAGCCAGAATACGCCGGCCGCCGAGGCTGACAGGGCCCAGGTCAAAAGGTCGTAGTGTCGGCGTTCGGTGTAGTAGAAATGGCCGTCGACGACGTGGGCGATCGCGCAGGCCATCAGCAAGACTCCGACCCAGCGGGTAGGGGTCATCCTACGGCTGGCGCCGAGGGCGACGGCTGTGGCGGCGAAGGCGCCGACGGCGACGCCCCGGACCCCGATTTCGAGGGCCGCGAACGGAATCTGGGCGGGATCGGTCATGCCCGATCCTCTCCTCTGGGCCTCGCGGCGTTCAAGCCGCGAGGCTGGTCGAAACCGGAAAGTGCTGGCTACTTCTTGGCCTTGTAGGCCTTCACCGCGTCCATGGTCTTGGTGACGTGGCCGGCGAAATTGCCATCGGTGTAGGCCATCAGGATCTTGCTGTCGGGCGCGATCACGTAGGACGTGCGGTTGGACCAGCCGCCCGGCATGGGCAGGGACACGTCATAGCTCTTGATCAGTCCGGCCGGCGCGGCGGCCACCGCGAACTTGTCGCGGCAGTGTTCCTTGGAGAAGTCCTTGATGCGGTCGACATTGCCGGCGGTGACGCCGATCACGGTCGCGCCCAGCTTTTCGAACTCCGGCGTGGCTTCGGCGAACTCATGCGCCTCGGCGGTGCAGCCCGAGGTGTAGGCGGCCGGGAAGAAATACAGCACCACCGGCCCCTTTTTCAGGGCCTTGGACAGGGTGAAGCTGAAGTCGGCGCCGGCCAGGGCGGCGGGGGCGGTGAAATCAGGAGCCTTGTCGCCAGGCTTGAGGGCTGCGAGGGCGGGTGTGGCGGCGAGTACGGCGATGGCGGCGAGGCCGGCGGTCAGGCGAGTCATGAGAAACTCCAATCGATGACTATCGGCGTAGCTACGCCCACGGTCTGGCAGTGGATGCGAAATAGCCCCCGTTGAATAACCCCATTCTCCGAGCTTCCAAACTGTCTCTCGCGCCCTTACCTGCGAAGGAGGGGCAGTGGAGGGGCGATCATGGACGAAAACAGCAAGACGATACCGACCCTGTCGGCCTGGGCCGGCGGGCCCGCCGCGATGGAGGCCCTGTTCGAGGCCTTCTACGCCAAGGTTCCGCAGCACCCCATCCTGGCGCCGGTGTTCGCCGGTATGGACCCTCGCCACGCCCGGCATGTGGCCGCTTTCGTGGCGGAGGTGTTTGGCGGACCCAAGACCTATACCGAGGGCGGCGGCAGCCACAGCGCCATGATCCGCAAGCATATGGGCCGGCATTTAACCGAGATCCAAAGGCGGGCCTGGGTGAACCTGATGGTCGATACGGCCGATGAGGTGGGTCTGGCCAGCGATCCGGAGTTCCGCGCCGCCTTCGTGGGCTATCTGGAGTGGGGCACGCGGCTGGCGGTGATCAACTCAGCCGAGGGCGTGAACGAGCCTCAGGGCGACCCGCCGATGCCGGTCTGGGGCTGGGGTCCGCCGGGCGGTCCGTGGTTGGGTTGAGCGGCCTGACTTGCCGCCTTGGCTGCGATGTCCTAACCCTCCGCCCCTGATTTTCACTAGACGGAGCGGGCTTTCATGAGCATCGCCTTCATTTTTCCCGGCCAGGGCAGCCAGTCGGTCGGTATGGGCGCGGACCTCGCGCAGGCCTTCGCCAGCGCCCGAGAGGTCTTTCAGGAAGTCGATGACGCCCTGGGCCAGAAACTGTTCGCCCTGATGCGCGAAGGGCCCGAGAGCGACCTGACCCTGACCGAGAACGCCCAGCCGGCCCTGATGGCGGTCAGTCTGGCCGTGTCGCGGGTGCTGGAAAAAGAGTTCGGGATCGGCATCGAGCGCGCCGCCTTTGTGGCCGGCCACAGCCTGGGCGAATATTCGGCCCTCGCCGCCGCCGGCGCGATCACCCTGGCTGACACCGCCCGCTTGCTGAAGCTGCGCGGCCAGGCCATGCAGCGCGCCGTGCCGGTGGGCGAGGGGGCCATGGCTTCGCTGATCGGACCCAAGACCGATCTGGCCCTGGCCGAGGCCGCCGCCGCCGCCGGCGCCGAGGTCGGCGTCTGCGTGGTGGCCAATGACAACAACAACGGCAATGTGGTGATCTCCGGCGACAAGGCCGCGGTCGACAAGGCCATCGAGAAGGCCAAGGAGCTGGGCGCGCGCGCCATCCTGCTGAACGTCTCCGCGCCCTTCCACTGCCCGCTGATGCAGCCGGCCGCTGACGAAATGGCCGAAGCCCTGGCCGCGGCCACCATCGTGTCGCCGCGCGCGCCGCTGGTGGCCAACATCACCGCCGGTCCCGTGCACGACCCGGACGTCATCCGGGGCCTGCTGGTCGAGCAGGTCACCGGCCGTGTGCGTTGGCGCGAGAGCATGATCTGGCTGGCCGGCGAGGGCGGCGTCACCCGCTTCGCCGAAGCCGGCGCAGGCAAGGTGCTGTCGGGCATGGCCAAGCGCATCGCCCCGGACGCCGAGGCCACGCCGCTGAACAGCCCGGCCGACCTCGAAGCTTTCGCAAAATCTCTCTGAAAATCCCTCCGAACGGAGAACCATCATGTTTGATCTCACCGGCAAGACCGCTCTTGTCACCGGCGCCACGGGCGGCATCGGCGGCGCCATCGCCAAGGCGCTGCATGCGCAAGGCGCCCATGTCGTGCTCTCGGGCACCCGCGAATCGGCCCTGGCCGAGTTGAAGGCCCAGTTCGGCGAGCGCGTTTCGACCGTGGCGGCCAATCTTTCGGACGCCGAGGCCGTCGACGGCCTGGTCGCCAAGGCCGAGGAAGCCGCAGGCGCGCCGCTCGATATCGTCATCGCCAATGCCGGCATCACCCGCGACGGCCTGATCGTGCGGATGAAGGATGAAGACTGGGACACGGTCATCAAGGTCAACCTTGAAGGCTATTTCCGCCTGGCCCGCGCGGCCGCCAAGGGCATGATGAAGCGCCGCGCCGGCCGCATCATCGGCATCACCTCGGTGGTGGGCGTCACCGGCAATGCCGGCCAGACCAATTACGCGGCCTCCAAGGCCGGAATGATCGGGTTTTCCAAGGCCTTGGCCCAGGAGCTGGCCAGCCGCAACGTCACGGTCAACTGCGTGGCGCCGGGCTTCATCGCCAGCCCGATGACCGACGCCCTGACCGACGCCCAAAAGGCCGGGATCCTGACGGGCATTCCAGCAGGCCGACTGGGCGAGGGCGGCGATATCGCCGCCGCCTGCGTCTATCTCGCCAGCAATGAGGGCGCCTACGTCACCGGTCAGACCTTGCACGTCAACGGCGGCATGGCCATGATCTGACGCGCCTTTGCAAAGCCTCACAACCTTTCCATTCGGAAAGGCGGGGCGGGCGTTTCTTCTGCGGGCGACTCGCTAGTCACCCGAAAAGGAACGTGATAGGCGGATGCCGACAATTCCCGTGCGTGGTAAAGGCCTAGGCCAAACCGTTCGTGGGCAACAGAATTCATAACGAGGGACTAAACAGAATGTCCGACATTCTCGAGCGCGTGCGTAAGATCGTCATCGAGCATCTGGATGCCGATCCCGAGAAGGTCACCGAGAAGGCCAGCTTCATCGATGACCTGGGCGCTGACAGCCTCGACAATGTCGAGCTGGTCATGGCGTTCGAAGAAGAGTTCGACATCGAAATTCCCGACGACGCCGCTGAGCATATCCAGACGGTCGGCGACGCCGTGAAGTTCATCACGGAAAAGACCGGAGCCTAAGGGCCCCGTTCGCGCTTTGCGAACACGTCTTCAACCGCCGCGCAGCACGGGCTCTTGCCTTCGTGCGCGCGGCGGTTTTCGTATGAGGCCGAGAGTCGCGGCCGGGGGGGCATCGGATTCGTCCGCAAAACCCCTATGTATCGCGGTGCGAAGGTTGGGAGTGATCCATGCGTAGAGTTGTTGTCACCGGGCTGGGCCTGCTGACCCCGTTGGGCCAGGGCGTCGACGTGTCCTGGAAGAACATCCTGGCCGGCAAGTCCGGCGCCAACAGGATCTCGGCTTTCGATCCGACCGACTATGCCTGCAAGGTGGCCTGCGAGGTTCCGCGCGTCGATGGACGCGGCGGCGGCGGGCCCGATGTGGAAGGGGCCTTCAACCCCGACCTGACCATGAGCCCGCGCGACCAGAAGCGCGTCGACAACTTCATTCTCTACGGCATCGCCGCCGCCGACGAAGCGGTGAAGGATTCGGGCTGGGTCCCGGAGACCGAGGATGACAAGTGCCGTACCGGCGTGATCATGGGATCGGGCATCGGCGGGCTTTCCACGATCGCTGACACCGCCCTTGAGCTTGAGGCCCGGGGGCCGCGCAAGGTCAGCCCGTTCTTCATCTCGTCGGCCCTGATCAATCTGATCTCGGGTCAGGTCTCGATCCGCTACGGCTTCAAGGGCCCCAACCACTCGGTGGTGACGGCCTGCGCCACGGGCGCCCACGCCATTGGCGACGCCGCCCGCATGATCAAGTACGGCGACGCCGATGTAATGGTGGCCGGCGGCGCGGAAGCCGCCGTGTGCAAGGTCGGCATCGCCGGCTTCATCGCCTGCCGCGCGGTCTCGACCGACTGGAACGACACCCCCGAAAAGGCCTCGCGCCCCTATGACAAGGACCGCGACGGCTTCGTGATGGGCGAGGGCGCCGGCGCCCTGGTGCTGGAAGAGTACGAGCACGCCAAGGCCCGCGGCGCCAAGATCTATGCCGAAGTGGTCGGCTACGGCCTCTCGGGCGACGCCTATCACATCACCGCTCCGGCCGAGGACGGCGACGGCGGCTTCCGCGCCCTGTCGGCGGCCGTCAAGGACGCCGGTCTGCAGCCTTCGGACATCGATTATATCAACGCTCACGGCACCTCGACCATGGCCGACGGCATCGAGGCCAAGGCCGTCGAGCGCTTCCTGGGCAATCACGCCGCGAATGTCGTGATGTCGTCGACCAAGTCGATGACCGGCCACCTGCTGGGCGCGGCCGGCGCCATCGAGGCCATCTTCTCGATCCTGGCCATCCGCGACCAGATCGCGCCGCCGACCATCAATCTCGACAATCCCGACGTCGAGGTCGCCATGAACCTGGCGCCCAACAAGGCCGTGCCGATGAAGATCGACGTGGCCGCCTCCAACAGCTTCGGCTTTGGCGGCACCAACGCGTCAGTCGTGTTCCGTAAAATCTCGTGAGCCGAAAACCCGCCTCTCCCAAACGTTCGGCGGGTCGCAAACGCGAGTCGGCGTCCGCAGGACGTCGGCTGATCGCCTCAATCGTCTCGGCTTTCACCACGCTGGCGGCGATCGCCGCCGTGCTGATCGTCGGGGCGATGTGGCTCTATCAGGGTCCGGGACCGGCGGCGAAGTCGGGCGAGGTCACCACGGTGGTGCTGCGCAAGGGCGCCAGCCTGCCGGAAATCGCCTCCACCCTGGAGCGCGGCGGCGTGATCCGGTCGTCCTCGATCCTGATGACCGCCGCCAAGCTCAGCGGTGCGGCGCGCACGCTGAAGGCCGGCGAATATGAGTTCAAGTCGCGCGCCTCGATGGCCCAGATCCTGGACGCCATCCGTCGCGGCCGCATCGTTCGCCACCAGGTGACCATTCCCGAGGGCGTCACCTCCGACATGGCCGTCGACATCCTGATGCGCTCCAAGGTGCTGACCGGCGTGGTTCCCACCCCGCCGGAAGGCTCGATCCTGCCTGAAACCTATCAGGTCGAGCGCGGCGAGGACCGCTCCGCCGTCCTGCAACGGATGATGGACGACCGCGACCAGGTGGTCGACGAGCTTTGGTCTCATCGCCAGAAGGGCCTGCCGTTCACGACCAAGGACGAAGCCGTGACCCTGGCCTCGATCGTCGAGAAGGAAACCGGTCTGGCGTCGGAGCGTCCGCGCGTCGCGGCTGTCTTCGTCAACCGCCTGCGCACCGGCATGCGGCTGGGCTCGGACCCGACCATCATCTATGGCCTGACCCGGGGCCGGCCGTTGGGACGCGGCATCCTGCTGTCGGAACTGCAGCGCCAGACGCCCTACAACACCTATCTGATCGACGGCCTGCCGCCGACCCCGATCGCCAATCCCGGCCGCGCCGCCATCGCCGCCGTGCTCGATCCGCCCAATACCAATGAACTGTATTTCGTCGCCGACGGGACCGGCGGCCACGTGTTCTCAAAAACCTATGCCGAACATGAGGCCAATGTCGCCAAGTGGCGGCAGGTGGAGCGCAGCCGTGCCGGCAAGGCTCCGCCCAAGCCTGCCGTCACCCCGCTGAGCGGAGGCTGAGGTGGCGCTGTCGGGCATGACCGGCTTCGCACGTGTCGAGGGCGCCAGCGGGGCCTGGTCCTGGGCCGTGGAGGCGCGCAGCGTCAACGGCCGTAATCTCGAAACCCGCTTTCGGGGCCCGCCGGGCTTCGAGGGGTTGGACCGGGTGGCCCGCGACGGCGCCCAGGCCCGCTTCCAGCGCGGCCAGCTGACGGTCAACATCCAGGGCAAGCGCGCCGAGGCCGCCGGCCAGACCCAGGTCAGCGTCGAGACCCTGGAGCGCTATCTGAAGGCCGGCGCGCCCTATGTCGCCACCTGCATGGTCGCCAAGCCGTCGTTGGACGGCCTGCTGGCCCTGCGCGGCGTCATCGAGGTGCGCGAAGAGGACGACGACGCCGAGACCCGCGCCGCCGTCGAAGCCGCCATGACCGCTTCTATCCATCAGGCGCTGGACGCCCTGAAGGTGGCGCGGCAGGAGGAGGGCGCGGCCTTGTCGCCGGTGCTGGGCGGCCAGGTCGACACGATCGAGCGCCTGACGGCCCAGGCGGGCGTCGAGGCCGCCGGCCAGCCCGCCGTGCTCAAGGATCGCTTCACCCGCCGCATGGCCGAACTGCTGACCGAGACGGTCTCGGACGAGCGCATCGTGCAGGAGGCCGCCGCCCTGGCCGTGAAGGCCGATGTGCGCGAGGAACTCGACCGCCTGGCCAGCCATGTGGACGCCGCCCGCGTCCTGTTGACCGGTGAGGTCGCCGCCGGCCGCCGCCTGGACTTTCTGTCCCAGGAGTTCATGCGCGAAGCCAATACCCTCTGTTCGAAATCGGCCCTGGCCAGCCTGACCAAGCTCGGTCTGGAACTGAAGGTCACCATCGAGCAGTTTCGCGAACAGGTTCAGAACGTTGAATAAGCCCGATCACAAAACGCGCGGTCTTTTGCTGATGGTCGTCGCGCCGTCGGGCGTCGGCAAGACCTCTCTGACCCGCCGTCTGGTCGCCGACCATAACGACCTGCACCTGTCGATCAGCGCCACCACCCGCGAGCCGCGCCCGGGCGAACATGACGGTCGCGACTATCACTTCGTCAGCCGCGCCCAGTTCGACGAGATGGTGGCCAAGGACGAGTTCCTGGAGTGGGCCGAGGTCTATGGCAACTTCTATGGCAGCCCCAAGCCGCCGATCATGGCGGCCCTGGAGCGCGGCGAGAGCGCGCTGTTCGACATCGATTTCCAGGGCGCGATGAAGGTCCACGCCCAGACCGGCCCCGACAGCGTGCTGGTCTATATCCTGCCGCCGTCCCTGGCCGAGATGAGCCGTCGCCTGCACGCGCGCAGCCAGGACAGCGAAGAGGTCATCCACCGTCGTCTGGCCCGCGCCAAGGACGAGGTCGCCGCCTGGGAGCAGTTCGACTACGTCATCCTCAATGACGACTTCGACAAGGCCTATGCCGACCTGGCCCACATCTATCACGCGGAACGCCAGAAGCGGGCGCGCAACCCGTGGATCGGGGATCTGGTCAGTGACCTGCTGAAGGAAGAGATCTAGGCGGGATTGACGAAACGGGCCATTCGCCGGATTCTCGGAGCATGGCTGACGGCGCGATCACTCTGACCCTTGATGAGGCCTTGATCGAGAAACTCGATCGACGCGCTGCTGCTGCAGGCTTGAGCCAGCAAGAGTTTGCGCTGCAAGCCCTGGAACGCTCGCTGTTCGACTACGATGATTACACGTGGATCGGAGGTGATCCTCGCGATTGGCGCAGTGATCCGCCCGAGGGCGAGGGTCCTGACGGGCGGCCGTGGGAGGAGGTCAAACGCGATCTTCGCGCCAAACTCGAAGCGCGCCTCGCCGCCAAGGCATGAAACTGATCGTTGAGGCTCGCGCCGAGCGTGATCTCAGCGACTTGGTCGATTGGCTGGTGGAGCGGTCGGCCCCTGCTGCGGAGCGCGCCTTGGAGCTATTCTTCTCGCGGGTCGACAGATTGGTCGATTTTCCCGCGAGCGCACCTGAGGTGGAAAACGGCAAGCGCGAATTGTTCGTCGAGTTCGGGCGCGATGGTTTTGTGGTGCTGTATCGTATCGATCAGGAGACGATCTTCGTCGAAAGAGTCTATCACGGCTTGCAGAAACGCCGCTGATCAACCCGCCAGCGTCGCCCGCGCCAGCGCCAGAAACCCCTCGATCGGGACGTTCTCGGCGCGGATGTCCGGGCTGATCCCGGCCTTCTCGCACAGGTCGCCGCCGCCCAGCGCCTTGAGGCTGGAGCGCAGCATCTTGCGACGCTGGCCGAAGGCGGCGGCGGTGACGCGCTCCAGGGCGGCCAGTTCGGCGGCCGGCGGGATCACGGCGCGCGGGATCAGGCGCACCACGGCCGAATTGACCTTGGGGGGCGGGGTGAAGGCCCGGGCCGGCAGGTCCATGACCACCTTGGTCTCGCAGACCGTCTGGGAGATCACGGCCAGGCGGCCATAGGCGTCGTCATTGACCTGGGCGGCGATACGCTCGGCCACTTCTTTCTGGAACATCAGGGTCATCGACAGCGGCCGGAAGGGACCGGTCAGCCAGTTGATCAGGAGCTGGGTGCCGACATTGTAGGGCAGGTTGGCCACCACATGGGCCGGGACCCCGCCGATAGCCTTCGACGCGTCGACCTTGAGGGCGTCGCCTGACACCACCTCAAGGCGCTGCTCGGCCGCTTCGGCGAGCTCGGCCAGGATCGGCGTGAAGCGGCTGTCCATCTCGATGGCCACCACCCGCGCGCCGGTTTCCAGCAGGGCGCGGGTTAGACCGCCCGGTCCGGGGCCGACCTCGACCACCACGTCGTCCGGACCGATCCCCGCCAGGCGCGCGATCTTGCGGGTGATGTTGAGATCCAGCAGGAAGTGCTGACCAAAGCTCTTGCGGGCCAGTAGGTCGTGACGCTCCAGGGCGTCGCGCAGCGGCGGCATGTCGGCCAGGCTCATGGTGTCCAGGGTCTCTAAAAAAGTCAGGCCGCGCGGCGGGCGGCGATCTGGGCCGCCAGCCGGATGGCGGCGATCAGGCTATCGGCTCGGGCCAGGCCGCGTCCAGCGATGTCGAAGCCGGTGCCGTGGTCGGGCGAGGTGCGGACGATCGGCAGGCCCAGAGTGACGTTCACCCCACCCCAGAAGTCGAGCATCTTGACTGGGATCAGGGCCTGGTCGTGATACATGCACAAGACCGCGTCAAAGCGGGCCCTAGCCTCGGCGTGGAACAGGGTGTCGGCGGGCGAGGGCCCCTGGGCCTCGACGCCCAGGTCGCGCAGGGCGCGGACGGCCGGCGCAATGATCTCGATCTCTTCTCGACCCAGGGCCCCGCCTTCGCCGGCGTGCGGATTGAGGGCGGCGACCGCCAGACGCGGCGCGCGGATGCCGAAGTCCTGCTTGAGGGCCTGGGCGGTGACCCTGCCGGCATTGACGATGGCCTCGATCGACAGATCGCCGGGAACGTCCTTCAGGGCCCGGTGGATGGTCACCAGGGTGGCGCGCAGATTGCCGGCCGCCAGCATCATCACCGGCCCGCGCGCGCCGTCGAGATGGGCGGCGTCGGTCAGTTCGGCCAGGAACTCGGTGTGGCCGGGAAACTTGAACCCGGCGTCATACAGCGGCGCCTTGGCGATCGGCGCTGTGACCAGTCCCGACACGACGCCCGACAGGGCCAGGCCCGCGCCGGTTTCGATGCAGCGAATGATCTGGGCGGCGTGGGCGCTGGAGGGCTGGCCCGAAATCACCGGCGACAGCAGGGGGATATCCAGCACGGGCAGGGCGGTGGGGAAGATATCCAGCGCCTCGGCCGGTCCGGTGACGGTCTTGACCCTTATGCCCGATCCCGCCGAAGCCAGGGACCGCGCATCGCCCACAGCCATGAACGGCGGCCCTTCCCAGCGAAGAGCCGTCCAGGCCTTGGCGATGATCTCGGCCCCGACGCCGGCAGGATCGCCGGCGCTGAGGGCCAGGGGCTTGGATGTCACCGGGTTTCTATGGTCGCCGAGTTACGCAGGTCGCGCAGATAGCGCTTGGAGATCAGGGCCAGTTGCTGACCCCGGAGGCGGTTCTCGATCTGGTCGTGGGTCGGCGCATTGCCGCCCGACTGGCGCTTGCCGCAAACCGCGATCAGGTGAAGCCCGGCGTCGGTGCGGATAGGATCCGACACCTGACCGATCTCGAGGGCCGACGCCGCAGCCTGGAAGGCCGGGGCCAGATCGGTGATCTCGGCCTCGCCAAGGTCGCCGGCGACCAGGCCGTCGACCTTTTCGGCGGTGGCTTCGAGGCTCTCGCAGCTGGTGATCTTGGGCTTCAGGGCCAGCAGGGCGGCGTTGGCGACCTCGACCTGGCTGGGCGTGGCGTCGGCGGCCAGCGGATAGGCCACCTGCTTCAGGTCGACCAGGGCGGTCTTGGCCCCGGCGCGCTTGTTGCGCAGATAGATGATGTAGACGCCGTCCTTGACCGGGATGGGGCGCGAAAGCTGGCCCGGACGCAGTTCCTCAAGCGCCGCATCGACCTCTGCCGGCATTTCGCCAGGGCTGATCCAGCCCGCGTCGCCGCCATTGGCCGCCGTGGCTGCGGAAGAGAACTGACGCGCGACGGCCGGGAAAGGCGCGCCCTGCTGCATCTGGGCGACCAACTGGGTCGCGCCGTTGACGGCCGTCTCCATGCCGCCGACGCGTGCGGCGTCGATGAACACTTCGCTGACCTCGTACTGCGGCTTGCTGGCCGACTCGGCCAGGCGGCGCTGGAAGGCCTTGATCTGGTCTTCGCCAACCCGAAGGCGCGAACCGTAGCGACCGCTAATCCAGTTTTGCCAGCTGCTGTCGATACGGATCTGGGAGCGGAAGGTCTCGGGGCCGACGCCCTGTGACGCCAGCTGGGCGAGCAGTTGGGCGCCGGTCATATTGGCGTTGTTGCTGCGGGCGATGTCGTCGATCTGCTCGTCGACTTCCTTTTCGGTCGAGATGATCGTGATCTTCTGGGCCTTCTCGACCCGATGAAGTTCCTGCAGTTGAACGCGCTCGTCGATCAGCGAGCGAAGCGCCTCCTGCTCCAGCTGGGGCAGATTTTCCGCCGTCGGCTGTACGCCCGAGCTGATCATCAACAGGCGCATGCGCTGCATCAGGTCGTAGCTGGAAACGATATCGTCATTGACCATGGCCGCGACGCTTTCCGACAGCGGGGCGGGCGGCGCGGCGGGCGCGGGCGCGACCTCGGCAGGCGCAGGCGCCTCGGCGGCGTCCTGCGCCCAGGCGGACGGGCCAAAGCTGGCGACGGCCAAGGCGATGATGGACGCGGCTCCAGCCGCTGCAAAAGTCTTCACGCTACGCGCAGGCCGCATGGGTAGTGTCGTTCCTTTAGTGCGGACATGCCGACCAAGCGCGCGTCGTGGTGCGCGCGGCCGGCGCCGCAGATGAATTTTTAGTTGTTGTACCCTGTATCGCCCAATGTGGCGAACGATAGGCGGAAGGTGATGGACTCGTCAGATTTGAGTTTCAAACCGCCGGTGGCGACCTGACTGTAGCGATCTTCGTTCTGGTAGATCATGTCGATGCGGATGCAATCGTTGGTGTAAACCACGCCGAGGTCACGCCGGCGCCAGACGCCCGCTTCCAGGTCGTTCTGGCCATAGGCGGTGAGCGCCCAGTGATTGGTCAGCTTCAGCTGTCCGCTCGCCTGGAAGGTCTCAAGCGGGGTGCCGCCGGCGTCCTGCTGATCCTTGACATAGCGAATGGAGGCGCTGCCCCGGCTGACGGAGCCGTCAAGACCGGCCTCGATGCGGCGGAACCGGTCGTCACCCGCCTGATCGGGCGCATAGCGGGTCCGCGCAAAGGCGGTGATGCCGCGCACCGGCGTGACCGACGCGGCCACGATCCAGTCGGACGACTTGTTCTGCAAGCCCGACCGGCTCGGGAGCAGCAGATCGGTTTCAGAGCGGAAGCTCCGGCCGACCAGGACGCTGGCGCCGCGACCCTTGCCATAGTTCACCGTCGCCCGGCCACCCAGGTTGAGGCGCTGCCCGCCTTCATAGAGGTCAAAGCCCGGGGACTTGTTGGCGCTGAACAGGTTGGTTTCGTCGAATTCGAACGAGGTGCTGTCCTCGTTGTAGAGATAGGTGGTCGCCCCCGAGGCGCCCACGACGACCGGCACATTGTGGGTCTTTGACCCGACAGCGATCTGGGCCAGCGGTTCCAGCACGATGCTGCCGTTCTTCAACGGCTTGAACAGGGGGTAGCTCAGATCAACACCGGTCACGCCAAGGGCGCGGGAATAGGTTTGGGTGCTGTCCGCGCCGGGGATCTGGGTAATGCGATAGCCGTCGCCGCGCGCCTGGGCGAAGGGGGAAACCCGAACGCCGGACTTGAGGGTAAGGCTGGACCGCCAGTCGGCGCGGACGCTGCCGCGCTGGCTGTCGACGCCGTCGGTTCCGGACGCGTAGGGCGACTCGGAGCGCGTCAGGACGACGCCCGTTCCCTGCAGCCTCAGTCGGCCGCCCAGGACAGGCGTTTCCGGCTGCCAGCGGGCTTCGACCAGCGGACCGATCAGCGGGAAGACATCACTGCTCTCGAAGCTGGCGAGGCCGGTGACCGTGTCCGTGCCGGAAACCCGCAGACCTTGCACGGAGATCGCCGAAACAGACAGATAAGACTGCTTGTCCTGGCGGGTCGCGTAGATCTGCGAATTGAGGCGGCGGTCTTCGCTGGTGAACAGGCCGCGCGCTTCGTAGACGTCATTGACGCTGTAATTGTCGAACAGCAGTTTGTCCGAAACGCGTTCGGCGCTGAAGCCCCACTTCCAGTTCTCGTTGATGTCGAACAGGCCCTTGGCGAGGATATAGCTGCGCGACGTGGCTTCGCCGAAGCGCTCGCCCCGGCTGTCGATGTTCTTTTCGTAGGTGTAGCCAAGCCGCGCTTCGGCGTAGCCCGAATAGAAGCGCTTGCGCCAGTTCACGTTCAGGAACGGGTTAACACTTGAATTAATCTGAGGACTTATGACGACATCCTGCGACGGCGAAATCACCTGCAGATAGGGCTGCTGGTAGGACATGCCGCGCCGCTTGGACGCGCCCAGCTTGGGCGTCAGAAAGCCTGAGCTACGGGTCGCGCCGGGGTCAGGATGCCAGAACACCGGCAGGTACATCAGCGGCGCGCCCCACAGGCGAATGACCGCATTCTTGTAGTAGACGAGCTGCCGATCCTTGTCCTGGACCACATGGTCGGCGGCCACCGACCAGGTCGGAACCGGCTTGTCGGCGCAGACCTCGCACGGCGTATAGATCGCCCGATTGAGCTCCTGGATATTCTCGTTGCGACGGACGGCCGAGGCGGCGGCGATCTTGATGTTCTTGTCCATGCGGGCCGAGAAGCCCAGGGCGAAGCCCGCCTTCAGATCCTTGTCCAGGGTCATCTCGTCGGCGAACTGGGCGGTGCCGTCGCTATTGATCAGCTGGACATGGCCCTTGGCCTGGATCACGCCGTTCTCGGTGTCATAGACCAGCTCGTCGGCGCGCAGGGTGCGGCCCTCGTAGCGCGCCTCGACATCGCCACGCGCCGTCAGGGTCTGCGCCTTGTCATCCCGAATTAGAAGATCGGATTCGAGGTAATAGCCCTCGGTCCCGAGCCCGGCGGACGGCGACACTGCGGCGGCGGGCGTGCGCGCACCATCCGCCTGAGCCTGGGCGTGAGCCGCCGAGGCGACCAGCACCAGCATGGCGACGCCGCCGAGCAGGCGCGCTCGAGCCGCCAGGCGCGAACCGCCTTGACGCTGATCCTTCATGAACGACCTCGGAAACACGGACTCAACCATCCTCGGTATAGCAAAGTAGGGTGAAGCCCGCCAAAAGCGCGACGAGCGGGGGAGTCCAGGCTGCGACGGCCGGGTGGAGAACCTCGGCCTTCGCGAGCGCACTGCATAGCTCGTTGAAGAAGAAAAATCCGAAACCCAGCGCCACACCCGATCCGGCCAGGGCCGCCAGGCCGCCCAGACGCATCAATCGCATCGAAAAGGCCGCCGCCAGCACCGACATGGCGGCGAACAACAGGGGCGTGGCCAGGATCTGCTGATAGCGCAGGCGGAACGGCGTGGCCGAAAAGCCGGCGTCTTCGGTTCGACTGATCGTCGTCGGCAAGCGCCACAGGGCCACGGCCTGGGGCGAGTTGAAGCGTTCCGATGCGGTGCGGTCATCCAGGTTCGAAGGGATCGACAGGCTTTCGGAGCGGATC
The DNA here is from genome assembly GCF_058681035.1 of Caulobacter sp. FV2ps19. Classification (NCBI taxonomy): domain Bacteria; kingdom Pseudomonadati; phylum Pseudomonadota; class Alphaproteobacteria; order Caulobacterales; family Caulobacteraceae; genus Caulobacter; species Caulobacter sp. FV2ps19. The sequence continues at coordinate 2,775,349 of NZ_CM178729.1, forward strand.
GCGCCCGCGCCCGGGGTCGCCTCGCGCACCCCGATCAGGCGCCAGAACCCCGGTTCCAGCCTCGCCTCATTGGCTTCGATCCGGCGGGAGAAGTCCATCACGCCCTTGGCGTTGAGGGTATAGATGAACAGCGACACGCCGCGCAGGCGCACCGAGCCGTCGACCTGATCCCGCGCCCGCGCCCGGATCACGATCTGGGTTTTTTCATCGCCTTGCCGCAGCCACGTGCCCTTGGGCGCGGACTTCAGATAGTTTTCCATCATCGCATCGCGCGAGGTTTCGTACTGACCGGTCATGGCCGCGCTCAACGGGTTGAGCAGCGTGATGGTCAGGACGCCGATGACAAAGGCCGCCGCCGCCGCCGGCAGAATGAAGCGCCAGGCCGAGACGCCCGCCGCGCGCATGGCGATCAGTTCGCTGCGCCGGTTCAGCCCGACAAAGGCGGTCAGGGTGCCAAACAGGAAGATGAAGGGCGCCAGCAGCAGGATGGTGGCCGGAGCCTGCAGGACGGTCAGATAGAGTAGCTGGAAGAAATCAACATCGGCGCGGGTGCCGACATTGCGCGCGATATCGACGAAGGCGATCAGCATCACCATCGAACCCAGCACGGCCAGGGCCGCACCGAGCGACGCCATGGTCTGCCTCAGCACATAGCGCTCGATCAGGCCGGCGCCAAAGCTCATGCGGGGATCCCCCGAGCGGCGTAGGCGGCCTTGCGCCGGCCGATGGCGACGTAGCGTGAGACCTTTTGCCGGAAGATCTGGGCCATGCCCCACCACGTGGCCGCCACGGGCACGACGTACTGCAGGATGTTCAGCCAGGCATTGTCGTCACACGCCGCCTGCACGCCGAAACCCACGATGCGGACAACGCCGGCGGCCGCGCCGACCACGGCGATCCGCCGACCATAGCCCATGCGATTGAACGGCCCGCCGATCACCGCGGCCAGGGCCATGGCCATCAGGGCGATGTTGTAGAGCGGCCCTGCGAAGCGCGAATGGGCCTCGGCCAGCAAGCCGGTGCGGTTCTTCTGCTCCCACTCCTGCGTCAGGTCGGGGAAGACCAGCTCGTGCAGATAGCGGTCCGCGATCTTGTAATGCAGCAGTTCGTCGCTCTGGAACAAGGACGACAGGTCGAAGGTGTATTCCTCGAACGACGTGTATTGCAGCACGCCGGCGTTGGAAAACTGCTGGTTGGAGCCCTTGTAGAGGATCAGGACCGGCGCGCCGTTGCGGGTGGCGATCACCGCCTCGCGGGACGAATAGGTCGAGGCCCCGCCGTCCGGACGCTCCTGGTGAATGAACAGGTTGTGGATCAGATTATCGCGGTCCATCGACTGGGCGTAGACGGTCAGGCCCGGCCCCGGCTCGGTGAACTGGCCGGGCTGGACCAGGGTGGATGCGACGTCGGTCTTTATGGTGAAAGCGGTCTCGCGAATTTGACGCGCACTCCACGGCTGCACCCAAAGTCCGATGACCAGCGACAGCAGGGCCGCGAACACCGCCAGCCGCATGGCCGGCGAGATCACCCGCCAGCGGCTCATGCCCCCCGCGAAACAGACCACGATCTCCTGCTCGGTGTGCAGCCTGTTGAGCGCCACCAGGGCGGCCACGAACAGGGCGATCGGCAGCACGATATTCAGCAGCTGGGGCAGGGCCAGCAGAATGATCTTCAGGAAAACCAGAGCGCTCTGACGCTGGGTGATCAGGATATCGAATTCCGACAGGCTCCTCGCCAGCAGGGCGAGCGCCGCCAGGGCCGCCGCCGCAAGGAGCGTCGGACCCAGCAATTGACGGAAGATGTAGCGGTCGATCAGGCGCATCAAAAATGGGGTTCGAGCGGGCGGATTCGGAAAACGGCGAACCCCGTGGGACGGGCTGTTCTACACGGGCGCTTCGCTCCCGTACAACCGAAGACCGCGCGCTGTCAGGAGTCGGAACTCTTTTCTCTCGACGAGGGTTGGACTATGCCGCCAGATCAAGGCGAGACGGCCGATCCGATGACCGTGTCGCGAGTCGTCAAAAGGCCCGCCAGGGTTGGACGCCAAGTCATTTCAGGAGCGCGCCATGCGTATCGAGTTCGTCCCGGCCGATCATCATGCCGGCGCCACGGCCGCCCTCGCGGTCCTGGCCCATCAGGCCGCCGCCCTGTCGCCCGAAGCCCGGGTCGTTGACGAAGCCACCGGCGGCGCCCTGGCGCGGGCCATCGCCGGCGGACGCTTCACCGGCGCCAAGGGCCAGGCCCTTGAACTCGTCGCGCCGCATGGCCTGGAGGCCGCGCGCGTGGTGCTGGTCGGCGTCGACGGCGTCGGCGCCGTTGAGCCCGAAGCGGTCGAAACCGCAGCCGCCCAAGCCTTCCAGGCGGTGAAGGCTTCGGGGGTCACCGAACTGGTTCTCAAATTGGGGGCCGACGCCGAGACCGCCGCGCGCGCAGCCTTCGGCGCCAAGCTGGCCGCCTATCGCTTCGACAAGTACCGCACCACCGAGAAGGCCGAGAAGAAGCCTTCGGTCACCGTGGTCAAGGTCGCCGCCGCCGACCCCGTCAAGGCCGCCAAGGTTTTCGAGGGTCTCAACGCCCTGGCTGACGCCATCCTCTTCAGCCGCGATCTGGTCTCGGAGCCGGCCAATATCCTGCACCCCGAAGCGTTCGCCGCCCGCGCCAAGAGCCTGGAAAGCCTGGGCCTCGAGGTCGAGATCCTCGGCGAGGCGGCCATGGCCGAGCTGGGCATGGGCAGCCTGCTGGGCGTCGGGCAGGGCAGCGTTCGTGAGAGCCAGCTGGTCATCATGAAGTGGAACGGCGCGGCCGACAAAACCGCCCAGCCCATCGCCTTCGTCGGCAAGGGCGTCACCTTCGACACCGGCGGCATCAGCATCAAGCCGGCCGACGGCATGGAAGACATGAAGTGGGACATGGGCGGCGCCGCCGCCGTGACCGGCGTGATGCACGCGCTGGCCGGTCGCAAGGCCAAGGTCAACGCCATCGGCATCCTGGGCCTGGTCGAGAACATGCCCGACGGCAACGCCCAGCGCCCCGGCGACGTGGTCACCTCGATGTCGGGCCAGACCATCGAGGTCATCAATACCGACGCCGAAGGCCGCCTCGTTCTGGCCGACGCCCTCTGGTACTGTCAGGACCGCTTCAAGCCCAAGTTCATGATCGACCTGGCCACCCTGACCGGCGCGATCATCATCGCCCTGGGTCATGACTACGCCGGCTTGTTCAGCAATAACGACGGCTTGTCAGAGAAACTTCTGGCCGCCGGCAAGGCCGAACGCGAGACCCTGTGGCGCATGCCGCTGCCCGCCGCTTACGAGAAGCAGATCGAAAGCCCGATCGCCGACATGAAGAATATCGGTGGCCGGCCCGCCGGCTCGATCACGGCCGGCCTGTTCCTGCAGAAGTTCGTCAACGGCACGCCCTGGGCGCACCTCGACATCGCCTCGGTGGCTTGGCGCAAGCCCTCGACCGATCCCACCGTGCCCGATGGCGCGGTCGGATTCGGCGTGCGCTTGCTCAACCGCCTGGTCGCCGACGCCTACGAAGGCTGACCCGGGTCATGTCAGACATGCCCTGCGAGGTCTGGTTCTACCATCTGGAGCGGAGCAGCGCCGAACAGGTGCTGCCCGAGCTTCTGGAAAAGACCCTGGGGCGGGGCTGGAAGGCGTTGGTGCGGGGTGTGGACAAGGCGCGCCTTGAGCACCTCGACAATCACCTGTGGACCTGGCGGGACGACGCCTTCCTGCCGCACGGTCTGGTCGGCGAGCCCATGGCCGAGCGTCAGCCGGTTCTGCTTACCGACGGCCTCGACAACCCGAACGGCGGTGATGCGTTGTTTCTGCTCGACGGAGCTGAACCGGGCGATCTGGGCGACTTTGCCCGCTGCGTCCTGTTGTTCGATGGTCGCGACGACTCGGCCCTGGCCCAGGCGCGCGGCCGTTGGGCGGGATTCAAGAAGGCCGGACATCCGGTCTCCTACTGGCGCCAGGGCGCTGAACGTGGTTGGGAGAAACAGGCATGAAGCGGTTGATGATGACGGGTGCGATGCTCGCCGCGATCGTGCTGGCGGCGTCCTGCTCCAGCGCGCCTGAGCCCGCGCCGCTGCCGCCGCCGGAAACCCCCGTCGCGCCGCCGCCGGTCGCCATCGCGCCGCCTCAGCCGCGCGATCAGTGCGGCATGAAGGAGGCCCAGGCCTTTGTCGGCAAAAACCGCACCGCCTTGCCCGCGCCGGTGGATCCGAGCCGCTGGCGCGTGGCCTGCACCACCTGTCCCGTGACCATGGATTTCCGCCCGGACCGCCTCAACATCCTGTTCGACGCCGATACGGGCGTGGTCAAGGAGGTCAAGTGCGGATGATCGCGTTCTACAGGTCCGGCCGCTGAACGGGTTTGCGGGCCGTGACGCTGATCCACGGCCCTTGAACGCCGTCATAGCCGCCGGCCAGATCGGCGGTCAGTGACTGAATGTCCCATGCGGCCGAGCACTGATAGGCGGCTCTGACGTCGTCGGCCGTGAGATAGTTGAAGTAGCGCCCAAAGCGGTCACGCCCTTCGCGGTCGCCGCCTTTGAAACTGGCGAAGTGCAGGCCGCCGGGTTTCAGGGCGCGAAAGATCCGGGCCAGAACGCCGGGCAGGGCGGGGCGGGGCACGTGCAGAAGACTGGCGTGCGCCCAGACGCCGTCATAGGCCTCCACCGCCGCCAGTTCATCGAAGCGCATCACGCGCACCGGATGACCGATCCGCGCCTCCGCCTTGCGCGCCATTTCCGCGACGCCATCGGTGGCGTCAAGGGCGAAGCCTCGGGCCAGAATGGCTTCGCTGTCCCGGCCGCCGCCGCAACCGAGCTCAAGAATGCGCGCGCCGGGCGTGAGGCGCTGCAGGAAGGCCTCCAGGCGCTGGCTTGGACCGCTGGGGCCGCTGGCGACGTAGCGCGGCGCCTCATCAGCGTAGAAATCCAGCGTCGTCTGATCATGGGCCGGGTGATCAAAGGATGCGGGCTCTAGCTCTGTCATCCGCAAAATCTAGGCCGAGACGGCAAGCTTGGGCAATGACCGCCGGCCCGCACCCGTCTGCCTCTTCGTTGCCCAGGGCGAGGGCTCCACTAGAACGTCAGTCGCATCGCACAGCGTTGATGGCTCGGAAATCCTTGCTTGGCTTCATCAGAGAGGATCCCCGCGAGCCGCTCGCCCAAGGCCTCGGCGCCAAGGGTTTCAAAGCCCCATCGACGGTAGAGCCGCTCGTTCCAGCTTAAGTCGCGAAAGGTCGTGAGCGTGATGGCCGTCATGCCTCGCTGACGTGCGTACTGGACAGAGGCTTCAAAGAGGGCGCGCCCTGCGCCACGGCCTTGTTGATCGCGCCTCACGGAAAGCTCGCATATGTGCAAATCCTCCCCCCAGATCTCCGCGCTGAGGAAGCCGAAAGGGTGATTTTGATCATCCACGGCGACCCAAGACGTCCCATCTCGCGCGTGGGCCCGGTGTTGCGCTTCAGATTGGACATCATCATCGGCGATCCAGGCGAGTCCGGGAACGCTTCGAAAAACCTCTCCCGCAGACCGTTCTACAGCCGGCAGAAAGACCGCATCGCTTTCGAGCGCCGCCCGCACGCGCATCTCCGAGCCCTCCTCATTTCTCTCCTCGCTCCAAAGCAGGCCCGTTGAACGGCCGCAAGGGGGCGTGCGCGGCGATGCGCACGGGCGACAATGACGGGGGCATGGTCGTCGATCGGCCTGATATCCCCCGAACGGACGATCCCATGTCCGCTCTGGAGGAGAAGCGTCGCCCCGCTGACAGGAACAGCGGGCCGGTCCTTTCGCGCCGGATCAGGCCTGGGCCGCCGCCAGCTCATCGACCAAGCCCATCCAGGTCGCTTCGGCTTCGTCCAGCTTGGCCTGGGCGTTGTCGCGGCGCTTGGTCAGTTCGGCCAGCTTGGTCGGGTTCTTGTAGAGCTGCGGATCGGCCAGCTGCGCATCCAGCTCGGCGACCTGACGGGTGGTGCGGGTGACGACCTGTTCGGCGGCTTCGATCTTGCGTTTCAAGGGCTCGATGGCCACGGTCTTGCGCGGGGCGGGGGCGGATGTCTCGGCCTTGGCGGGTTCGCGGGCCACCTGGGTCGGTTTCACCGACTGCTTGGCGCGATCCAGCACGAACTTGGCGTAGTCGTCCATGTCGCCGTCGAAGGGCTTCACGGTGCCGTCGGCGGCCAGCCACAGGCGGTCGGCGACCAGTTCCATCAGCGAGCGGTCGTGGGTGATCAGGATCACCGCGCCCTCATAGTCGTTGAGGGCGTCCAGCAGGGCGCGGCGGCTGTCGATGTCCAGGTGGTTGGTCGGTTCGTCGAGGATCAGCATGTGCGGCGCGTCCATCGCCACCATGTTGAGCAGCAGCCGGGCGCGCTCGCCGCCCGACAGGTTGGCGACCGTGGTTTCCTGCTTGTCGAAGCCCAGGCCGAACTGGGCCAGCTTGGAGCGGCGCGAGGACTCGCTGGAGTCCGGCATGGCCCGGCGGATGATCTCCAGCGGGGTGTCGACGGGGTCCATCGCCTCGATCTGGTGCTGGTGGAACCAGCCGACCCGCATCTTGCGGTCGCGATGGAACTCGCCGGTCTGCACGCCCAGGGCCCCTGCGATCATCTTGGCGAAGGTCGACTTGCCGGCGCCGTTGACGCCCAGCAGACCGATACGGTCGTCCAGGTCCATGCGCAGGTTGAGGTTCTTGAGGATCGAGCGGCCTTCCTCATAGCCGACATTGGCCCGTTCCAGTCGGATCAGCGGCGGCGGCAGGGGGCGCGGCGGCGAGGGCAGGGTGAAGGGCGCGACGCGCTCCTCGATCGTGGTGGCCACCGGCTCCATCTTGGCCAGGCGCTTCATGCGCGACTGGGCCTGGGCGGCCTTGGAGGCCTTGGCCTTGAAGCGGTCGACGAAGGACTGCAGGTGGGCGCGCTCGGCGTCCTGCTTGGCCTTGGCGGAGAGTTGAAGACGGGCCTTTTCGGCGCGGCGCTTCTCGAAATCGTCGTAGCCGCCGGTGTAGAGTTCCAGCTTGCCGCCGGCCAGGTGCAGCATGTGCGTACAGCTGTTGTTGAGCAGTTCGCGGTCGTGGCTGACGATCAGGGCGGTGTGGGGGTATTTCTGCAGCCGGGCCTCCAGCCACAGGGCGCCTTCCAGGTCGAGATAGTTGGTCGGTTCGTCCAGCAGCAGCATGTCGGGCTCGGAAAACAGCGCCGCGGCCAGGGCCACGCGCATGCGCCAGCCGCCCGAGAACTCGGCCATCGGCCGCTGCAGGTCTTCCTGGCTGAAGCCCAGGCCCGACAGGATTTCCGAGGCCTTGGCCGGGGCTGCATCGGAGTCGATCTCGATCAGCCGGCCCCAGATCTCGCCCATCTCCTCCGGATCGGCGGTCTCCAGACGCGTCAGCAGGGTGTGACGCTCCTCATCGGCCTCCAGCACCGTATCTAGCAGGCTGTCCGGCGTGGCGGGGTGTTCCTGGTCCACCGAGCCGATGCGCGCCGACTTTGGCAGGCTGATCTCGTCGTCACCGGCGTGCAGCTGGCCCAGGATCAGTTTGAACAGGGTGGACTTGCCCACGCCGTTGCGTCCGATCAGGCCGACCTTCGCGCCAGGCGGCAGGCTGACGCTGGCGTGGTCGAAGAATTTGCGACCCCAGGCGTTGAAGGACAGGTCTTTGATCTGGAGCATTTGATTTCAACGATACGCAGCGCTTGGCGGGGAGGAAGCGCCCGGCTATAAGCCCGCAACTCCCCAATTCACAACTTTATGTGTGAGATATCTTCGTGACCGAACGCACCTTCTCGATCCTCAAGCCGGACGCGACCCGTCGCAACCTGACCGGCGCCATCAATGCGGTGATCGAGGCCGCCGGCCTGCGGATCGTCGCTCAGCGTCGCGTCAAGCTGACCGAAGCCCAGGCCAAGAAATTCTATGAAGTCCACGCCGAGCGCCCGTTCTACGGCGAACTCGTCGGTCAAATGACCGCCGAGCCGGTCGTCGTCCAGGTTCTGGAAGGCGACAACGCCATGGCCAAGTATCGCGAAGTCATGGGCGCCACCAACCCCAAGGACGCCGCTGAAGGCACCATCCGCAAGCTGTTCGCCCTGTCGATCGGTGAAAACTCGGTCCACGGTTCGGACAGCCTGGAGAACGCCGCGATCGAGATCGCCCAGTTCTTCACGGAAGACCAAATCGTCGGCTAAGGCTTTCAGCCTTCAAAGACGCGAAAGGCCGGGGCGAAAGCTCCGGCCTTTTTCGTTTCAGGCCAGAACCCGCACAGGGCGAACGGCGATGGGGGCGAACCGCTTCCAGGCGGCAAAGGCCATGCCCGCCACGATCGCCGCGCCGAGGGCCAGGGCCGCGCCGGTCGCCGGATCGGCCTGCAGGACGTGCAGGTTTCGCGCGGCCAGATAGCCGGGGGTCAACAGCGAGATCACCCAAAGCGGCGCCGTCAGGACGCTGGCGGCCTGGAACGCCCAGGGACGCGAGCGCGACATGCCGGCCATGATCGGAATGAAGGGGCGAACCGGACCCAGGAAGCGCGCCAGGGCGATGGCGATGACGCCATGCCGGCGCGACAGGATGCGGGCTCGCGCCAGAAGGCGGCGATGGCCCGCCAGCACTCCGCCTGACAGACGGCGCGCGCCCAGGCCTCGGCCCAGCAGATACGAGAGGGCGTCGCCGACGACCGCGCCCGCGCTGCACCAGAGGATGACCTCGACCGGATGCAGGGCGCCCTGGGCCACCAAGGCGCCGGCCATGATCATCACCCCGACGATCGGGATCAGCAGCCCGACCAGCAGCAGGGCTTCCAGCAGCGTCAGCCCAAACAGAACCAGACCGGCCCAGAGGCTGTTTTGGGCGATCGTCTCGCTCAGGTGGGGCAGTAGCGATTCCATACCCGCACTGTGACCGCGAAGCGTGACGAGAGCCTGACCGGGAATGGTTATTTCTTTGGGCGCGACAATCGGTCTCGTCGGCGCCCTGCGGCGTTTTCGGATGACACGACGGGGTCCAATCGGTGACGATCCGGCCTTGGCCCTTTCTGGAGACTGCGGGTGAAAGACTATCGCCGCCGTGACGTCGCCCTGGCCGCCGCCCTTTCGGGCGTGGCCGGCTATGTCGACGCCATCGGCTTTCTGAAACTGGGCGGGTTCTTCGTCTCGTTCATGAGCGGCAATTCCACGCGATTGGGCGTCGGGATCGCCACAGGCCATCTGAGCGCCGCCGTCACCGCCCTGTCGCTGATCGCGCTGTTCGTGGCCGGGGTCGTGCTGGGCGCCCTGGCGGCACGGATGGCGGGCGAGGAGCGGCGCTCCGTTGTGATGACGCTGGAGGCGGCGCTGCTGGCCAGCGCGGCGGCGCTGATCATGGCCGGGTTCGACGGCGCGGGCGTCGCGGCGATGGTCCTGGCCATGGGCGCCGAGAACGCGGTGTTCCAGCGCAATGGCGATGTGGGTGTGGGCCTGACCTACATGACCGGCGCCCTGGTCAAGGCCGGGCAAAGGATCGCAGCGGCCCTGACCGGGGGCGAGCGCTGGGCCTGGGGGCCCTATGTCCTGCTGTGGGCGGGACTGACCCTGGGCGGCGCCCTGGGCGCAACGGCCTATCTGAAATTTGGCATTCTGGCCCTGTGGGGCGCGGCGGCGGTCGTGGCGACCTTGGCCATCGCCCGTCATCTGGAAGAGCGTCGACTAGGCTAGGGCCCGGCAGAACGCCGCCAGGGCTTGCGGATAGAGCCTGTGCTCCTGCTCCAGCACCCGCAACGCCACGGCATGCTCGTTGTCGCCCGGCAGGATCGGAACCCGCGCCTGGCCCAGAATCGGGCCCTCGTCGACCCCGGCGGTGACCAGATGCACCGTGCAGCCCGCCTCTCTGTCACCGGCGGCCAGGGCGCGGGCATGGGTGTCGAGACCAGGATATTTCGGCAGCAGGGACGGGTGGATGTTCAGCATCCGGCCCTCCCAGGCGTCGACCAGGAACGGCGTCAGGATGCGCATATAGCCGGCCAGGGCGATGACCTGGATCCCGCGCTCGCGCAGGGCGGCGTCGATGGCCCGCTCATGGGCTTCGCGGTCCTTGCCGAACGCGCGCTGATCGACGCACAGCGCTTCGATCCCGGCGTCAGTCGCCGTGGCCAGGCCACCGGCGTCGGGCTTGTTGGCCAGGACGAGGGCGATCTCGAACGGGCAATCGGTCGGTTGGGCCGCGCCGACCAGGGCCTCCATGTTGGAGCCCCGGCCGGAGATGAGGACGGCGACTTTGGTGCGTTGGGTCATGCGATGAGCCCTTGTCGCCCTGCGTCCTTCGAGGCCCGCTGCGCGGGCGCCTCAGGATGAGGAGCGCTGTTCAGTGAATTCCTCATCCTGAGGTGCGAGGCAAAGCCGAGCCTCGAAGGACGCAAGGCCTAACCCGCCACCAGCTGACCGCAGACGAAAGCGTCCTCGCCGGCGTTGAGCAGGGCGGCCAGCACCGGCTCGGCGTCCGAGGCCGCCACCACCAGGATGAAGCCGACACCGCAGTTGAAGGTGCGGCGCAGTTCGTGGTCGGAGATCCCGCCGACCTCCTGCATCCAGGCGAAGACCGGGGGCAGGGGCCAGGCGTTCCAGTCGAATTCGGGGACCAGGCCCTTGGCGATGCAGCGGGGCGGGTTCTCGATCAGGCCGCCGCCGGTGATGTGGGCGCCGCCCTTGATCCGGCCCGACTGCAGCAGCGGCAGGATCGACTTCACATAGATACGGGTCGGGGCCATCAGGGCCTCGGCCAGGGTCTTGCCCTCAGCAAAGGGGGCCGGGGCGTCCCAGGCCAGGCCCGAGCGCTCGACCACGCGGCGCACCAGCGAATAGCCGTTGGAGTGCGGGCCCGAGGAGCCGACGCCGATGATCAGGTCGCCGGCCCTCTGCTTGTCCAGCTTGGGCAGCACGCCGTCACGCTCGACCGCGCCGACCGAGAAGCCGGCCAGGTCATATTCGCCGTCGCTGTACATGCCCGGCATTTCGGCGGTTTCGCCGCCCACCAGGGCCGCGCCGGCCAGCTTGCAGCCCTCGGCGATGCCGGCGACCACGCTCTTGGCGACCTCGATGTCCAGCTTGCCGGTGGCGAAATAGTCGAGGAACAGCAGCGGCTCGGCGCCCTGGGCCAGCAGGTCGTTGACGCACATGGCCACCAGGTCGATCCCGACCGTGGCGTGCATCTGCGCGTCGATGGCGATGCGCAGCTTGGTGCCGACGCCATCAGTGGTCGAGACCAGCAGCGGGTCGTCGTATCCGGCCGCTTTAAGGTCGAACAGAGCGCCGAAGCCGCCCAGGCTACCATCGGCGCCGGGCCGGCGGGTGGCCTTGGCCAGAGGCTTGATCGCCTCGACAAGGGCGTTGCCCGCATCGATATCCACGCCGGACTGGGCATAGGTGAGGCCGTTGGGCAGATCGCTCATTCGCTCGCTCTGGTCTATTTGAAGACGCATTCTCGCCTTCAACTCGCGGAAATTTGCACCTTGGCGCCGCTTGACGCTTGCAGACTCGGGGGTGCGCGAGGCTATTAGCAGCCGATGAAGCCGATAACCACTACCGCCGAACTGACGGCGTTTTGTAACGCGTTGCAGGGCCAGCCCTTTGTCGCCGTGGACACTGAGTTCATGCGCGAGACAACGTACTGGCCCAAGCTCTGCCTGATCCAGGTTGGCGCGCCGAATATCGAAGCGGTCATCGATCCGCTGGCGGACGGCATCGACCTGACGCCGCTGCTGGATCTGATGCGCGACGAACGCGTGCTGAAGGTGTTCCACGCCGCCCGGCAGGACGTCGAAATCTTCAACAATCTGGGCGCCATGCCCAGGCCCCTGTTCGACACCCAGGTGGCCGGCATGGCCGCGGGCTTTGGCGAGCAGATCGCCTATGACGCCCTGGTCCGACAGATGCTCAAGATCGAGCTCGACAAGTCCAGCCGGTTCACCGACTGGGCCCGTCGCCCGCTGTCCGAAGCCCAGCTGACCTACGCCCTGGCCGATGTGACCCACCTGGCCTCGTTGTTCCCGATGCTGCGCCAGCGCCTCCAGGACGCCGGCCGGTTGCCGTGGGTCGAGGAAGAGATGCAGGCCCTGTGCGATCCGGCGTTCTATGACGTCGATCCCGAAAAGGCCTGGCGTCGCCTGCGTCCGCGCAAGACGGCGCAGAAGTATCTCGCCGTGTTCCAGGCCGTCGCCGCCTGGCGCGAGCGCACCGCCCAGCAGCGCGACCAGCCGCGCGGCCGCATCCTGAAGGATGAGGCGATCGACGAACTGGCGACGCAAGCGCCGACCACGCTCGATGGCCTCAACACCCTGCGCGGCGTGCCCAAGGGCTTTGGCGGCAGCAAGTTTGGTCCCGATCTGCTGGCGGCGATCAAGGCGGCCTTGGCTGATCCTGAGCGCTACGCGCCCGTGCTGGAAAAGCCCGGCCCGCCGCCGCCGCCGTCGGCCGGCGCCGTGGTCGAGCTTCTCAAGGTGCTGCTGAAGGCGCGGGCTGAAGAGGCCGGTGTGGCCTCCAAGCTGATCGCCACGGTCTCGGATCTGGAAAAGATCGCCGCCGACGACAACGCCAATACCTCGGCCCTGACCGGCTGGCGTCGTGACGCCTTCGGCGCCGATGCGCTAAAGATCAAGCGCGGCGAACTGGCCTTGGTGCTCGACGGATCGCGTGTGCGGGTCGTCGAGGTGCGCCGGGCTCCAAAAACCGAAGAGGCGTCCTGAAACGACTGTTTCTTGACCACTGAACCTGGTCTATCGAACTTGAACTAAAACTTCAGAACCGTCGCACCAAGGTGCGGCGGTTTCGCTATCTCGGCCCCTCCGTGTAACCTATACCCATTTTGGGTTTCAGGGGAGCGTCGGGGTTTCGCCCGGAATGACGCGGCGAAATTTGAGTTGTGTGGACGGGAGTGGCGTTGGTGCGTTTCTGGGAGACACTCGCGGTCGAATACAGGTCCGCGGCAGTGTCCCGACGACACCAGGTTCGCCTGCGGCTCTTTGTGGCTCTGGTGATCTGCGCCAGTTTGGCCTGGCGACCGGGCTATCAGTTCCTGGCCCCGTGGGCGACGGCTTACCTCCTTGTTCAGATGGTCGAAGTGCTGGCCCTGAAACGCTTTTTGAGACACGAGCGTCCCTCAGAGACGGTTGGCTTCAATCTGACCGCCGATGTCCTTATGGCTGTGGTTTTCGGCGCTGTAGCCATCCCGATCTGGCAGGTGGGGACGCCGGCGGCGGCCGCCGCCGCCACATTGCTGCTGTCGGGATCCATCCTGACGGCGCTGATGGGCGCAGAGGGGTGTCTGGCGGCCTTTATCGCCTCGGCGATCCCGCACCTGGCCTATCTGTTCATTCTGCCGATCGCCGGCGGCTCGCTGCACGATCGCGTGACGCCCTACCTGCTCATCGGCACAGGTCTGTTCTCCCTGATGCTGTCCATGGTTTTCCGATGGTCGCGCCGGGCCATGCAGGCCGAGCGTTCGGCGCGTCTGACGGCCGAGGCCCAGACGGCGGCCAAGTCCGCGTTCGTCGCCATGGTCAGCCACGAGCTGCGCACGCCGATGAATGCGCTGCTGAACGGCGCCAGCGCCCTGGAACTTAAGGCCGGCGAAGACCGGAGCGCGGTCGCGTTGATCGCCGACGCCGGGGCGATGATGAAGACCCTGCTCAACGACCTGCTCGACTATTCCAAGATCGAGGCAGGGCGCATGGGCGTGGAGGTGGCGGACTATGATCTGCCCCGCCTGATGCGCAATAGCGCGCTGCTGTGGCGGGGCGTGGCGCGGTCCAAGGGCATCAAGCTGGAACTGAAGGGCGCCAAGACGCTTCCAACCTGGGTGAGAGGCGATCCTATGCGGGTGCGGCAGATCCTCAACAACCTGCTGTCCAACGCCATCAAGTTCACGACCGAGGGCGGCGTGGTGCTTTCGGTGGCGATGCGCGATGGACCAGACGGCCGCGCCGTCGTGATCGACGTCGTCGACACCGGTCCAGGCCTGACCGACGATCAGATCCGTCGGGTTTTCGTGGCCTATGACCAGCTTGGCGAAGGCACCGCCCGCAGCTTCGGCGGTACGGGCCTGGGCCTGTCGATCAGCCACGATCTGGCCCGGCTGATGGGCGGAACTCTGGTCGCCGCCAGCGATGTCGGCGGCGGGGCGCGGTTCACCCTGACCCTGCCGGCGCCCGAAGGGGCGCCGCCGCCGGCCGTCGATCTGGCCCGCGTGTCAGGGCTCGAGGCCGGAGCCGATGCGCCGCTCATCCTCGTGGTCGATGATCACGACATCAATCGCCGAGCCCTGCGCCAGATGCTCGAAGCCTTCGGCGCGCGGGTCGAAGTCGCCGAGGACGCCGAAATCGCCCTGGCCGCCTGCAACGCCAGGCGTTTCGATGCGGTGCTGATGGATGTGCGGATGCCGGGCGTCGATGGACTGGAAGCGACCCGCCGCCTGCGCGCCGGGGGGCTGAACCAGCATGCGCCGGTCATCGCCGTCACCGGTGACGTGGCCGAGGCCGATCGCGAGGCCTGTCGCGCCGCCGGCATGACGGGCTGGGTGCAAAAGCCCGTCAAGGCAACGCAGCTCTATGAGGCGCTGTTTGGCGACAGGGACTAGAGCATTTTCCGATCCAATTGGATCGACGAAATGCTCTAGCCTTTTGTTTTAACGCATGTTCTGACGACGAACCGGTATCCACTTCGTCGGAAAATGCTCTGGCCCGGGGGGCTGTCCCTGTCGTTCAGATCCAGAAGACTCTAGCGCTGAAATTCGGCGATGGCCCCGAAGGCGGCGAGGCCCAGAGCGCAGAAGATCCCGAGGTGGAAGACCACGCCGATCGCCACCGTGCGGCGCACCGACCAGGTCGTCTCCTGAGCGAAAACACGCGCGATGTCGTTTTGCAGAGCCCGCGCGGCGCTGGGTGTCGGCGCATCGCCTTCATGGGCGAGGCGAAGGACGGGCCGCTTGTTCTTGGCCGGCGCGATGGCGTCCAGATAGTCCACTTTACGCTGTAGCATCACTTCGCCTCCCTATGTCTTGTCAGGCATTGTGGCAAAGGAAGGCTAACAAACTGTACGCACAGATCGCGAATAGGGGCGCGTTATCCTGTCGCTATCTCAATGTGGGTATGTTTATACCTCATTAAGCACGTATTTCCGCAATGAACACTTGGTTCAGGCGGTGGCGATCCTGGGTTTAAGGCCGAGAAGTTGGGCAACTGTATTGGCGCGCTTGCTGGTTTGTTCGCCCAATAACAGATCGGCATAGCCGGGCTCGGCGGTCAGCAGAAGTTGGGTCTTGTCGAGGACCAGCCGCGATTTGGCCAGCAGGGGCGCGCTGCGGCCCGACAGGTCGCAGCCCAGCCGGATGGCCGCGCCCAGGGCCCGGGCGCGCTTGAGCCGGGCGGGGCTGAGCAGGTGCTCCAGAACCTCGGGTTCGGGCGGGTTGAAGGCGGTGGAGTGGCGCGCATAGATGGCGGTGGCCAGAAAGGCGCGCTCGGCATGGGTCTGACCGGCGATCGGGGCCCGCAGCACCTGCTCGAACACCAGATCGGCGCGATGGTCGGGGTGGAGGCGGGCGCCCAGATCGGCCAGCCGGCAGGCGGCGGCGATCAGGACCGGATCACGATCCTCCTCGAACAGCGGCGGCAGGCTGGAAAAGGCGGGGCTGATCCAGGCCTGCAGGCCCGGGCCCAGATCGTCGGTGACGCCCTGTCGGGCCCCCAGCGAGGCGCAGCCCTCGATCAGCGGATCCTGGCTGCGGATGCGCGGGGCCATGGCCTCGAACAGCAGCCCTTCGCGCACGCCGAAGGCCGAGATCTCGATGCGCTTGAGGTCCAGGCTCTCGATCAGGGCTTCCAGCACCAGGGCGGCGTAGGGCAGGGTTTCCGAGCGCTTCTTGCTCATCCCCTCGATGCGTTCCAGCGAGGCCCGCGACTGGTGGGCGACCAGCCGGGCGGCGTCCAGGGCCTCGGAGGCCGAGATCTCGTACTGGTGGACCACATGCAGCGGATAGCCCGACAGCCGCATATGCAGCAGGGCCAGGTTGCGCCAGGCGCCGCCCACGGCGTGGAAGCTTTCAGTTCTGAAGGCGCTGGTCACCGGCCCCAGGCGCTGGGCGCACAGCCGGCGCACGCGGTCGGCGTCAAAGCCGTCCGACAGGCCCAGGCTGAACGGGCCCAGCGGCAGGGTGACGCCCAGGCCGGGACCGGCGCTTTCCAGCCGCACCAGCTCCAGGCTGGCCCCGCCCAGGTCGCCGACCACGCCGGTGGCCTGCGGCGCTCCGGCCAGCACGCCCAGGGCGGCGTAACGGGCCTCTTCGTCGCCTGACAGCACCCGCACGGTCAGACCGGTCTCGGCCTTGACCCGGGCCACGAAGGCCCGGCCGTCGGAGGCCTCGCGGGCGGCGGCGGTGGCGACCACGAAGGTCTCGGCCGGCGACACCGCCTCCAGCACCGCCCGGAAGCGCTTGAGGGCCGAAAGCGTCTGCAGCACGCCGTCGGGCGACAGCCTGCCGTTGTCGCCCAGATCGCGGCCCAGCCCCGCCAGCACCTTCTCGTTGAACACGGTCCAGATGGCGCGGCCTTCCAGCCGGTACACCACGAGGCGCACCGAGTTGGATCCGATATCGATCACGGCCGCGTCGCGCGGCGCCGGAAACTGCATGGGGCTGGTTTAGCCTATTGTGACCCGGGGGGAAGACGGCCTGGCGAAAATCGCGCCGGTCGGGCTCTAGCCCCGCCGGGGGCCCACATGGTCGAAGGCCATCGGCAGATCCTTCACCTTGTGACCCCGGCCCGACAGGCTGGGATTGGTCATGAAGTAGTCGTGGGCCGAGAAGGCGCCCTTGACCGCCCAGCCCGGGTCGCGGGCATAGGCGCCCTCGCTGTCCAGATTCCAGCTCTGGGCCTCGTCATTGAGATTGGCGACCATGATCTGGTTGAGCACCTGCTCGTGCACGGTGGGGTTCTCGATCGGCACCAGGCTCTCGACCCGGCGATCCAGGTTGCGCGGCATCCAGTCGGCCGAGCTGATAAATACCCGGCTCTGGGCCGAGGGCAGGGCCGCGCCATTGGCGAAGGCCACCACGCGGGCGTGCTCCAGGAAGCGGCCGACGATGCTCTTGACCCGGATATTCTCCGACAGGCCCTTCACGCCCGGCCGCAGGCAGCAGATGCCGCGCACCACCAGGTCGATCGACACCCCGGCCTGGCTGGCGGCATAGAGGGCGTCGATGATCTGCGGATCGACCACGGCGTTCATCTTGGCCCAGATGCCGGCCGGCTTGCCGGCCCGGGCGTTGTCGGCCTCGATCCCGATCATCCGCAGCAGGTCCGGCTTCAGCGTCTCGGGCGAGAAGCTCAGCTTCTCCAGACCGTGCGGCTGGGCGTAGCCGGTGATGAAGTTGAACAGCTTGCCGCCGTCCCGGCCCAGCGGGCCGTCACAGGTAAACAGGGACAGATCGGTATAAACCCGCGCCGTCTGCGGGTGATAGTTGCCGGTGCCGAAGTGGCAATAGGTTCGCAGGGCCTCGCCCTCGCGCCGCACCACCACCGACAGCTTGGCGTGGGTCTTCCAGTCCACGAAGCCGAACACCACGTGCACGCCCGCCCGTTCCAGGTCGCGGGCCCATTTGAGGTTATTCTCTTCGTCGAAGCGGGCCTTGATCTCGACCAGGGCGGTGACGTTCTTGCCGTTGTCGGCCGCCTCGATCAGGGCCGCCACGATCGGACTGTCCTTGGAGGTGCGATACAGGGTCTGCTTGATCGCCAGCACATTGGGATCGCGGGCCGCCTGGCGCAGGAACTGCACCACCACATCGAAGCTCTCGAAGGGGTGGTGAACCAGGATGTCCTTCTCGCGGATCGCCGCGAAACAGTCGCCGCCATGGTCGCGGATGCGCTCGGGGAAGCGGGCGTTGAACGGCTTGAACTTCAGGTCGGGACGGTCGGGCGGGATCAGCTCGCTCATCTGGGCCAGGCCCAGCTTGCCGTCCACCAGGATCACGTCCTCGGGCTCGGCCCGCAGACCCTCGATGATGAACTCGCGCAGGTCCTGGGGCATCGAGGCCTGGATCTTGACCCGCACCACCTGGCCCAGGCGACGCTTCTTCAGCCGCGCCTCGAACTCGCGCACCAGGTCCTCGGCCTCTTCCTCGATTTCCAGATCGCTGTCGCGGATCAGGCGAAACAGCCCGCGGCCCTCGACCTCATAGCCGGGGAACAGGTGATTCAAGAACAGGATGATGAAGCTTTCCAGCGCCATGATCTTGCGCTGCCGCTTCTTGCCGCGCGTCACCACGCTGGACAGTTCCCAGAACCGCTGCACCTGGCTGGGGATCGGCACCAGGGCGTACAGGTGCTTGTCGTCGGCGATCCGCCGCAGCTTCAGGGCCAGGCAGAAGCCCAGATTGGGGATGAACGGGAACGGGTGGGCCGGGTCGATGGCCAGGGGCGTCAGCACCGGGAACATCCGGGTCAGGAACAGCTGCTCGGCCGTGGCCTTGATCTCGCCGGTGATCTCCGACGAGTCCATCAGCCGCAGGCCCTCGTCGGCCAGTTCGGCGCGCACCTCGCGCCAGATCCGCTGCTGCTCGGCCATCAGGTCGAAGGCCGAGGCGTTGATCCGCGCCAACTGCTCGCCCGGCGTCAGGCCGTCCAGGCTGACCACCCGCACGCCCTCGCGCACCTGGCCCTTCAGGCCGGCCACCCGCACCATGTAGAATTCGTCGAGGTTATTGGCCGAGATCGACAGGAACCGCAGGCGCTCCAGCAGCGGGTGACGCCGGTTGGCGCTCTCTTCCAGCACCCGCTCATTGAAGGCCAGCCACGACAGTTCCCGATTGAAGAACCGCTCGGGCGAGGCCAGCTGCTCCAGATCCAGCCGACAGGTGGTGTCGGCCTCGTGCGGGGGCGCTTTGGCGGGGATCGTCAGGGTGGCGGCGTCAGTCATGCGGGGAACCATAGGCAAGGCGGATTGCCGCATGGTGAACGCGGTGGGTGACGGGGGCAAGACAGACTGGCGTCCTTCTCCCCTTGCGGGAGAAGGTGGGCCGCGTCAGCGGCTCGGATGAGGGGTTGAAGGCCAGGTCGGCCGCGCACCGCCTCAGACGCCGGCGCGACCCCTCATCCGGCGCTTCGCGCCACCTTCTCCCGCAAGGGGAGAAGGGCCCGCTCAAGCCTGCCCCTCAGTCCTCCCCCTCATCCCCCTCGACCTCCAGCACCTGACCGGCCAGCAGCCGGTTCACCGGCCGGCCCTCGGCCGAGGCCGCCTCGTCCAGCAGGTCGACCACGGCGATGGCCTCCAGGGACGAGCGGGGGATGCGGCGCAGCAGATAGGGATAGACGTCTTCGGACGGCTTGATCGACCGCGCCGCGAAGGCCCGGCGCAGCACGGCCTCCAGCACGATGTCGTCGGGCTCGCCCAGGCCGGCCACGGTCAGGGCGTTGAGGCGCGAGCGCAGGTCGGGCACCGCGCAGGGCCACGCCAGCGGAGCCGCGCGCCCGGTCAGCAACAGCGTGCCGCCGTCGACCCCGGCCATGTTGATCAGGTGAAACAGGGTCTCGTCGTCCAGATGCCCGCCTTCCGCCCGGCGATCGGCGTCATCCACCAGCACCGCGCGGCCGCGCAGGGCGGCCAGGTCGGGCGGGGCTTCCAGCGGATTGGCGGCCTCGATGACCACGGCGTCGGCCCGGGCCGCCCAGTCGCGGGCCAGATGGGTCTTGCCGGCCCCGGCCTCGCCCACCAGGGCCAGCCGCCCGTCCACCCAGCCCGGCCAGGCGTCCAGCAGGGCCAGGGCCGGAGCGTTGGTCGGCGACACGGCGAAGTCGGCGCGCGCGAACGACGGCGGGCTGTGCAGCGGCAGTCTGAACTGACGGGACAAACGGGGAGCGTCCGGCGTGGTTACTGGGTGTGCTGGATATAGGGCGCGGGAAGCGTCAGCGCGAGCGTGCGGGTGCGGGAAGGTGGGGATGAGGGGCGGGGAGGTGTGGATGGGAAGAGCCCGCACCGATCTAGACAGCAGAGAAGAGCACAAGCTAAGCTTCTAATGATCTATAAGCAAAAGGGGCGTGGGATGGTGGTATTTTCGCAAGCCGTGCTTTCGGCGTGAGCGGTTCACCTTCTGTGCCAAGCGAAACTTGGTGGAGTTGGGCGTTTAGTCCAACTCACGCCGCTGAGGTTGCGGGTTTGGGATTCTGGCTGGGCGCGTTTGGCTTATTGCTCACTATCGTGGGCTTTGCAGTTACATTGCGGCAGCTGGCCAAGACGAAGAGTGCTGCGGAGGCAGTAAAAACGGAAGTCGATAGAATTCAAAATTCTATGAGACAGTATGACTCCGCTCATGAAATTTCTAGGGCTTCGTATGCTCTCGGCGTTGCCAGAAAGCATTTTAAAAATGAAGCTTGGGATGATGGTGCTGATAGCTATTCAGATGTGCGAAATTCTCTGATATCTTTAAAAGCAAATATAGCTGATTTGGATAATGATACTATAAAATCGATAGATAAATCGACCGTATATGTCGATAAAATTTGCGAGCGAGTGGATAGGGGCGATTTCGTTAATGTTGGAAGGGATGACGTTGCTAAAATTATATCAATAATGCGGCAGCATGATCAGTTGATAACGTCTATCAAAATACACATCCAAAAAGGCGTATTTTAATGTCACTAGTTTTGACAAAATATAGAAAGCTAATCGAGAAGTTGTATGATCGACTTGATGGCTCTGGTCCATCTTGGTCTTATGATGCTGAAAATGATTATGTGGAGACGCGACTTGCTGGAAATTTTATCAGGCTGTTTCGCTCAAGAGATGAATATGAAACGCCCTTAGCCGTTCTTTGCATTATTGGAGAAGATGATTCTTTAATAGAGAGATTTACGGATGAAGACATAAAAGATGAACATTATCAGCATGATGGAAAAAGCTACTATCAATTGATGTTATCAATAATTGATTTTGCGAAAAGGAAAGCTACGGGGGCGGATGCCGCGTTAGACTCTATACTGGATGAACTTGATGTATAATATTTCGCTGAATTTCAAAAAAGGTGAGAGTAATTTCGGATTATTTTGCCCATAGAATAGTGATGCTTGAATTGCCCGCGTCGTAGAGCACCGGCCGTTCGTTGAGTGCCGCCTGCCGCACCGCCAGCAACCCAAACCCCACCAGGATCACCGGCCCGAACACCGCGAAGGTCCAGCGGGTGATCCGCTCGGGCAGGAAGGTGTCATAGGCCCCGTCCTTGCGCGCGCCGTACCTCACGGCCACGGCGGTCAGCGGGCATTTGAGGCCGCAGGCGGCGAACACCACGCTCTCGACGGCGACCAGCCCCGCCGCCGCCCACAGCCAGGGGCCGCCGGCCCCAGTGATCCCGGCGTACAGCACCACCAGACTGGCGGCGGCCATCACGACATAGATCACCGTGTGGACGGCGCGGACCAGGGTCAGGGCTTGGGCGTCGGTCATGGGAGTATCCTACGCTTCCAAATTCTCCCGTCATTCCCGCCCTTGTGGCGGGAACCCCTCTATCCGCCGCAGGTGCGGGAGGGGCGAACCGCCGGCGGTTCGCTGGCGCTTCACGTGCGGCTGAGCCAGGGGTTCCCGCCACAAGGGCGGGAATGACGGTGGGGTGTGTTGTGGGTGCTCAAACCTGCCTTGGAACCGGGGTCCATTCGAAGACGGCGGCGTAGAGATCGTCCCAACGGGGATTGTCGCGTTCGATCAGGTTGATCTTCCACTGGCGGGGCCAGCGCTTGATCGAGGTTTCGCGCTGGATCGCCTCGGTCATCAGGTCGTGGATCTCGTACCAGACCAGTCGCTTGAGGCCGTAGCGCCGGGTGAAGCCCCGCTGCTGGCCTTCGCGGTGCTGGACGATGCGCGTGAAGAACTGGGCGGTGACGCCGGTGTAGAGCGTGCCGCGATAATGGTCGGCCATCATGTAGACCGCGATCCAGGCTTCGCGCGGAACCATGGCGATGCTCCTTTTTGCGGCTGGAACAATACCAGAACAAATAGCCCTCGTCATTCCCGCCCTTGTGGCGGGAACCCCTGGTTCAGTTCGCACGTGAAGCGCCAGCGAAGGGCGCGCGCCCTTCGCCCCTTCCGCCCCTGCGGCCGATAGAGGGGTTCCCGCCACAAGGGCGGGAATGACGGTTGTTGGGTGGGCGGGAATGACGGTGGATTTGGGAAGGTTGGGATGTGGCGCGGCGCGACCCTATATCTCCCCCATGCAACCCCCGCCCGACCTCGCCCCCGACCTGACCGCCTGGCGCGCCGCCATCACCCGGCCGCCGGGGTCGTTCAGCGGGTTGGCCCGCGCCGCCCAGGTCAAGATCAATCAAGTGATCCCCGAAAAGGTCCATGCGGCGGTGACCACGGCGATGTCGGCCATGACCCGGGCCATCCTGACCGGGGCCGACTTCGCCACCGGCTCGCCCCTTCACGGCCTGACCCTGGACGAGCGCCGCGCCAAGGCCGCCGCCGCCATCGACGGCTGGAAGAAGACCGCCAGCGTCGAGGGCGGGGTCACCGGGGCTGGGGGCTTTCTGGCGGCGGCGGCCGATTTCCCGCTGCTGATGAGCTTCAAGATCAAGCTGCTGTTCGAGATCGCCGCCATCTTCGGCCATGACGGGACCGATCTGGATGAGCGGCTCTATATCCTGCACATCTTCGAGCTGGCCTTTTCGGACGCTGGCCACCGGGCCAGGGTGCTGGCGGCGATGGAGGATTGGGACGCCCGGCGCAGTCAGCGGCCCGGCAGTCTGGAGGCCTTCGACTGGCGGGCCTTCCAGCAGCAGTATCGCGACCATATCGACCTGGCGAAAATGGCCCAGCTGCTGCCCGTGGTCGGCGCCCCGGTCGGGGCCATCGTCAACTGGCGGCTGGTCGAGCATCTGGGCCACACGGCGGTGATGGCCTACCGGATGCGGGGCGAGGGGCTTGATCGGCCGACGCCGCTGGCCCCCTCCTGACCTGCTACGCAGGTCGTCCTCCCCCAAAGGGGGAAGATGGTCGCGCAGCGACCCGTAGGGGGCAAGTGCGGGGATAGAGCGCCGTCTGTCCCCGGCGGGGGACGGGGATAAAGAACCCTCTCCCAGAGGGAGAGGGCGGGGCCCGCCGCGAAGCGGTGGGAGGGTGAGGGGTTTGCGAAGCCCTTCCGGACGGGGCAGGATACCAGGTGCGACAACGGTTTGCGGTGTAACCCCTCACCCTCCCACGCAAGCGTGGGCCCCTCCCTCTCCCTCTGGGAGAGGGTCGATGGAACGGGGACCGGCGGGGGCGTTCAGAAAACTTATCCGACGCGCTCAAACCGCCCGTATTCTAAACCCACCTCGTCGCACGGGAAGGGCGCAAGGCCAGCGACCATTGCGGCGGCGGGGGGCGATCGAGCGGGAGTCGAAGGCGGCGCGGGGCGGGTTGCTCCGATGCCCTGCAAAGGGTGGAGGTCTCAGAACGAGGCCTTCGTCGCCGGGTCACATGAAACAGTGGGCGAGGATCTTAAACTTGCCCGCCGGGGACCTTCACGCTGGAAGGCCCGACCGCCCGAAGGTTAATGCGGCGCCGGACGACTGGAGACCGGCGGCGGTCCATAAGGATGCGCCGGCCAAGGCCCAGGGACAGGGATGACCGTGCGGGGTGGAGGGCTGACAAGGCCCAAGCTGCCCGGCCTGAGGGAAAACGATCGCGCGGAGCGCACGGCTTCGTCGAAACGGTAATCTCTATCCTCATCCGGACGTCGTCCGGACGCTCCGCGACCCTTCCCATCCCTTCAGCGAGCGATCGCGTGAGGTCGATGACACTTGCCCCCTACGGACCGCTTCGCGGTCGTCTTCCCCCGGAGGGGGAAGATGGGCGCGCGCTTTTCATCTTCCCCCTCCGGGGGAGGAGCGCCGCAGGCGCGGAGGGGGCGAGTGCGCGCTAAACGTCCAGGTCCGCCGCCGCGAATTCGGCGTTTTCCTGGATGAAGCGGAAGCGCAGTTCGGGTTTGCGGCCCATCAGGGTCTCGACCAGGGATTCCACGCCTTCCTCGGCGCGGGGCAGGGTGATCTTGGCCAGGGTGCGCACCGCCGGGTCCATGGTGGTTTCCTTCAGCTGGGCGGCCATCATCTCGCCCAGGCCCTTGAAGCGGCCGATCTCGGGCTTCTTGTTCTTGAACTGCGTGGCCAGCAGTTCGTCCTTGTGGGCGTCGTCGCGGGCATAGGCGCTCTTGCCGCCGTGGCTGATCCGGTACAGCGGCGGCAGGGCCAGGAACAGGTGCCCGCCGCGGATCAGCTCGGGCATGGTGCGGTAGAAGAAGGTGATCAGCAGCGAGGCGATGTGGGCGCCGTCGACATCGGCGTCGGTCATGATGATGATCCGCTCATAGCGCAGATCTTCCTCGCGATACTTGTTGCCGGCCTGGACGCCCAGGGCCAGCATCAGGTCTGACAACTCCTTGTTGCCGCTCATCTTTTCGCCGGTGGCCGAGGCGACGTTGAGGATCTTGCCGCGCAGGGGCAGGATGGCCTGGGTCTTGCGGTTGCGGGCCTGTTTGGCCGAGCCGCCGGCGCTGTCGCCTTCGACGATGAACAGCTCGGCCCCGTCGACGGCGCTACCGGCGCAGTCGGCCAGCTTGCCCGGCAGGCGCAGCTTGCGGGTCGCCGAGGCGCGGGAGACTTCCTTGTCCTTGCGGCGCTTGAGGCGTTCCTCGGCCCGCTCGACGACGAAGTCCAGCAGGGCCTGGGCGTTCCTGGGCGAGGCGGTCAGCCAGTGGTCGAACGGGTCGCGCAGCGCGGCTTCCACGAAGCGCTGGGCTTCGCTCGACGACAGCTTTTCCTTGGTCTGGCCCTGGAATTCCGGGTTCTTGATGAACACCGAGATCAGGGCCCCGGCCTGGGCGATGACGTCGTCGGCGGTGATGATCGCGCCCCGCTTCTCGCCCTTCAGCTCGGCATAGGCCTTGAGGCCGCGGGTCAGGGCGGCGCGCAGGCCGCTTTCGTGGGTGCCGCCTTCGGGGGTGGGCACGGTGTTGCAGTAGGACTGCATGAAGCCGTCATGCTCGCCGAAACCGCGCGGCGTCCAGGCGATGGCCCACTCGACCGCCCCGGCCTCGCCCTGGCGCTCGATGCGGCCCGAGAAGCTGTCGGGGGTGACGGTTTCCAGGCCCTTGGTGCGCTCGGCCAGGAAGTCGGCCAGGCCGTTGGGGAAGTGGAAGACGGCCTCGGGCGGGGTCTGGTCCTGGATCCGTTCGGGGGCGCAGCTCCACTTGATCTGCACGCCGCGGAACAGATAGGCCTTGGACCGCGTCATCCGGTAGAGGCGCGCCGGCTTGAAATTGGTCCCTTCGCCGAAGATCTCGTCGTCGGGCTTGAAGCGCACCATCGTGCCGCGCTTCTTGCTGGGGCCGATTTTCTCGACCGGGCCCAGGGGCTTGCCGCGCGAGAACACCTGCAGGTGCTCGAACCCATCGCGCCAGACGGTGACCTCGACCAGCTCCGACAGGGCGTTGACCACCGAGGCGCCCACGCCGTGCAGGCCGCCGGAGGTCTCATAGGCCTTGCCGCTGAACTTCCCGCCGGCGTGCAGGACGGTCATGATCACTTCCAGGGCCGACTTGCCCGGATGCTTGGGGTGCGGATCGACCGGCATGCCCCGGCCGTCGTCCTTGACCGACAGGAAGCCGTCGGCGTCGAGCTTGACCTCGATGGTCTTGGCGAAGCCGGCCACGGCCTCGTCCATTGAGTTGTCCAGCACTTCGGCGAACAGATGGTGCAGGGCCCGCTCGTCGGTGCCGCCGATGTACATGCCGGGCCGCTTGCGCACCGGCTCCAGGCCTTCCAGCACCTCGATGTCGCTGGCCGTGTAGCCGCCCGACGAGGCCGGGGCAGGCGCAACGGTGGGCGGCGGCGGCGCGGCGGCGCGGGCCGGGGCCGGAACGTGCGGCTCACGGGCCGGCAAGGGCGCGGCCGGCGGCGGCGACATCGCGTCATCGAACAGGGAGGGCAGGGGCAGATCGTCTTTGGAGGACATTACGGGAACATGCGTCGATTCGGAGGGAAGCTCCGTATGGGCTTCGAAGACTCGGCTGAAAAGAGGCGTCTCGTCGCGGGGACCGGATTTGTTGGGGATCCGGAGACTCGCCCCCTCCGCCGGAGGGGGCGAGCGCGCCTTCGCTACCGATAGGCCGGCGGCAAGCCGTTGTCGGGCGCCGCATAGCGGTCGCGCAGCTGGGTCTGGCGGCTGCCCTTGGGCTGCTCGACGCCGGCGATGAACACCTTGTCGGCCCAGCTGGTGGTTTCCAGCGGATCGCCGGTCCACAGCACGACATCGGCGGCCTTGCCCACCTCCAGCGAGCCGATCTTGTCAGCCTGGCCCCAGATCCTGGCCGGGACAAGCGTCACCGCCGCCAGACCGGCCGCATAGGGCAGGCCGTTGGCGACGGCGAGACCGGCGTTCAGCCGTTCCTGCCGCAAATTGTTGAAGTCCCGCGCCCCATTGATCGCCACCATGACGCCCGCGGCGTGCAGCCGGGCGGCGTTGCCGAGGCGCGAGCCCAGGGTCTCGAAGCTGTCGGGCAGGTCGGCCTGGGTGTCGAGGATCACCGGCACGCCGGCCTTGGCGATCTCGGCGGCGACGACCCAACCCTCCTCAGCGCCTTCGAGGATGATCCGGACCTTCTCCTCGGAGGCCAGCTTCAGGGCCAGGCGGATGTCGGAGGCGCGGTGGGCGCGGATCAGCAGCGGGGTCTTGCCCTGCACGACCGGAACCAGGGCCTGCAGGTCCAGGCGCGAGAGGCCGTACTCGCGGGTCGCGCCCTGCTCATAGGCGGCGCGATTTCTGGCGAAGGCGCGGGCGTCTTCCAGGGCCGACTTGATCAGCACCATCGACGCGCCGCGCGAGCCGCCAGCGGCGCGGGCCCCGGACTCGCCCAGCGAGACGGTCACGGCCAGTTTGGAGCCTTGCACCAGATCGGCGTCGCCGGCCTTGAGGCGGACGAAGGCGGCCTGACCGCCAAACAGCGGCGGGTTGCCCGAGCCGCTGGAGCCGGCCGTCATCTCCTCGACGACGCCGTCATCGGCATGCTCGCTGGCGCCGCCGCCGACGCCGGACAGAACCGGGGTCACGGCCGAGGCGGTGACGCCCCCGTCGCGGGCCAGGCCGATCATCGGCGAGGCCGGATTGACGCTGTAGGCGATATCGAAGCCCGCCGACAGCGCGCTGCCGGTGCCGTCGTCGCGGGTCTCCTTGACGCCGCCGATTTCCGAGGCGGTCAGGTTGGACGACGGCGCGATCAGGCCGGGGGTGACCACCCCGCCCTTGGCGTCGATCACCGTCGCGCCGGCCGGCGCCGCCACACCGGCGCCGATCGCGAGGATCTTGCCGTCCCGCATCACGATCGTGCCCGAGGCGATGGCCGGACCGCTGACCGGCTCAAGCCGGGCATTGGTGATGGCGAGGGTTTGAGCGGCGGCGGGAGCCGAAAGGGCGGCGCAGGCGGCGCCCGTCAGAAGGAGGGACCGGATCATCAGTTGAACGCTCCCTGGCCGGTTTGGCCCAGTTCGAAGTCGGACTTGGGCTGATAGCGCGGATCATGACGATCATAGGTCAGGGCGCCGTCGATATAGACCTGCTCGGCCTGGGCGTAGACGCTGAACGGATCGCGGCTCCAGATCACCAGATCGGCGTTCTTGCCGGGCTCCAGCGAGCCGGTCTCGTCGGCGATGCCCATGGCCTTGGCGGGATTGGCGGTGATCCACTTGATCGCTTCGGCCCGGCTGATGCCGTAGCCCAGCTTGTTGCCGGCGGTCATGGCGATGGCGGCTTCCTGGTTCAGGCGCTGGGTCATGACCGGGTCGTCGGAGTGGATGACCACGCAGGCCCCGGCCTTCCACAGAAGGGCGGCGTTGGCGTCGATGCCGTCCAGGCTTTCCATCTTGAAGCCGGTCCACGAGGCCCAGGTGGCCGAACAGATACCTTCCTTGGCCAGCAGGGGCGCGATCTTGTAGCTCTCGATCGCGTGGTGGAACATGGTGATCTTGTAGCCAAACTCCTTGGCGATATCGATCATCACGGCTTCTTCGTCGGCGCGATAGCAGTGGTTCTGAACCAGGATCTCGCCCTTCAGGACGCCGACCAGGGTTTCGAGCTGCAGGTCGCGCTTGGGCGGATCAGCCTTCTCGCCCTTGTCCTTCTTGGCGCGATAGTCGTCCCACTTGCGACCATAGTCGGCCGCATCGATCCAGGCCTTGCGGTAGCCGAACACATTGCCCATCGCGGTCGAGGGCGACCGGCCCTTGCCGCCATAGACCCGCTTGGGGTTCTCGCCGCAGGCCATTTTCAGGCCGTAAGGCGCGTCGGGGAACTTCATGCCCTGCATGGTCAGGGATGGCACGTTCTTCAACGTGACCGAACGGCCGCCAAACAGGTTGGCCGAGCCTGGGAGGATCTGCAGGGTCGTGACGCCGCCGGCCCGGGCGCGATTGAAGCCCGGATCCTGAGGCCAAACCGAGTGCTCGGACCAGACCTGGGCCGTGTTGGGGTCGGTCGCCTCATTGCCGTCGGACTTGGCCTGGACGCCGGGCGAGGGATAGACGCCCAGATGGCTGTGAGCGTCGATGACGCCGGGTGTCACCCACCTGCCCTTGCCGTCGATGACGGCGGCGTTAGCCGGGACCGGCGTGCCGGCGGGGCCGACGGAGACGATCTTGCCGGCAGACATAAACACGACGCCGTTGTCGATCTGCTCGCCGGCGGCGGTCAGGATGGTGGCCCCGACGATCGCTGTGGCCCGTGAGGGCAGGGGCGCATAGGTCGAGGGATAGCCCGTCGAGGCCGAGCCATCCAGGCCCTTGGGCAGAGGCTTGTTCTCGGCCTTTTCAGCAGGCTTGGCCGTTGCCGCGCCGGGCTTGGCGCCGGCTCCGCTGGCTGTCGCGCAGGCTGAAAGACCAAGCGCGAGCAGGCTTACGGCCGTAGCCGTATGACGCCATCCGATCATGAAAAACCCCGACTCCCGAAGAGGCGGGCAGGACAGACGAAAACACTTCGCCAAGCAAGGGAGACTCTCCCACGATGGCTCGATCCGCGAAATTTGTCTGTCGCCTGATCGCGACGGAGCCATCATGCGTTAGGGTCCGCGTTCATGAAGCCCTGGAGATAGACCGATGGCGTTGCGTTCCTGGATGCTGGCCCTGACGGCCATCCTTCTAGTGGGCTGCGAAAGCCCCGGCGCAAGCGCGCCGCCCAACCCGCCGCCGATGTCGCGCACGCCTGTCGCCGAGGACGGCATGTGCGGCGGCATTGCCGGCTTTCAATGCGCGGAGGGACTCTCCTGCCAGTTTCAGGCTGGGCAGTGTCGTACGGTCGCTGACGCCGCTGGAATCTGTCGCAAGCGGCCGGCGGCTTGCACCCGGGAGTACCGCCCTGTGTGCGGCTGCGACGGCAAGACCTATGGCAATGCCTGCACGGCGGCCGCCGCCGGGGTAAGCGTCGCCGCGCCGGACGCCTGCAAGGTCTAGGAGATGGGATTGAGCGATTTTGAGATTGAGCGGCGGGCGGTTTTGGCGGCCGCCGCCATGGCCGTCGTCGGAGCGCCGTCAGTGGCCTCGAGCAAGGAACAAGCAAGCATGTATGGATTGATCGGCCAGATGATGGCCGCAGCGGGTAAGCGCGATGAATTGATCGCCATCCTGAGCGAAGGCACGCAATCGATGCCGGGCTGCCTGAGCTACATCGTGGCCAAGGACGCCGCCGCTGAGGACGCCCTGTGGATCACGGAGGTCTGGGTGGACGCGGAACACCACGCCGCCTCCCTGAAGCTTCCCGCCGTCCAGGCGGCGATCACGCGCGCCAGACCGATCATCGCGGGCTTCGGCCAACGGTTCGAAACCGTTCCAGTCAGCGGTTTCGGTTCGCCCGAAGCCTGACCAAGAAAAGGGGCCGCGGATGTCTCCGCGGCCCCCTGTCGGTCTGCAAGAAGAGATCGACTACATCTTGACGTTCAGCGACACGCCGATGACGCGCGGCTCGTTGACGAAGCTCGTCAGGTTGTTGAAGTCGATCGCGCCCTTGAGGTTGTCCTCGTCGGTGATGTTGCGCGCGAACACAGCGGCTTCCCAGGCGCCGTCGAGCTTGGCGTAGCCGAGCTTCAGGCCGCCTTCGAAGTCGCCCTTTGTGTAGAACTCCTTGGACTCGTAGAGGAAGAAGTTCGTCATGCCCTGCACCTTCCAGTCGGTGTAGGCAAAGAGCTCGCCGTCAGCGCCGAAGGGCACGCTGTAGCGGGCCGTGACGTCGAAGGTGTATTCCGGCGCGTTGGGGAAGGGGTTGCCGTCGACCAGCGCCTGACCCGCCGCGTTGAGCGGATCGGTGACCGTGCATTGGGCGCAGACGGCCACGGCCAAGGTCTTATCCTTGATTTCGGTGTGGCTGTAGCTGTAGCCGGCCGTCACGACGAGGTTCTTGGTGACAATGAACTCGCCGTCGAGTTCCAAGCCGTAGGCTTCGCCCTTGTCGGCGTTGATCAGGCGGTTGGAGTTGGCGCTGCCGCCGACGGCGCTGAATTGCGGATCCTTGATGGTGTAGGTGAACAGGGCGCCGTTCAGACGAACGCGGCGATCCATCAGTTCGCTCTTCAGGCCGACCTCATAGGACATGATGGTTTCGGACTGGGCGACTGAGGGCGGCGAGAAGAAGGCGATATCGCGGCCCTGGATCGAGGGGCCCCGGAAGCCCGAGGCGACCTTGCCGTAAACACTGACATTGTCGGTGAGCGTATAGAACGCGCTGAGGTCCCAGCTCGCCTTCTCGTCGGAAACGGAGACCGGTGCGACGGGATTGGGGCCGGAAACGACGCTCATGTCCTTGTCGTCGCTGGTGTAGCGCAGGCCGCCGGTCAGGGTGAGGGCGTCGGTGGCCTTGTACGAGGCCTGGCCGAAGACAGCCCAGGACTTGTTCTTCTGTTCCAGGGTCGTCGGCGGGGCGAAGCCTGGATCGGTGCGGATCTGATAGGTGGAGTCGAAATAGTAAGCCCCAACCTGCCAGCTCAGCGGACCGTCGGTGTCGCTGGCCAGGCGAAGTTCCTGGGTAACCTGGTCCAGATTCTTGATGCCGTCGGTGCTTTCCGACGGGAAGGGGATGAAGCCCGGGCCCGTCAGGTTGCCGCCGTCGATGTCGCCGCGGCTGCTGCCGTGCGTCTCTTCATAGGCGGTGATCGAGGTCAGGGTGACGTCGCCGAAGTCGTAGCCGATATTGGCTGAGGTGCCCCAGCCCTTGTACTTTTGCGGATTGCCGCCACCAGCGTCGAAATAGACCGTGTTGCGGTCGTAGTTGGCGTTGAGCTTGTTGGAGCCCTTGGTCAGGATATTGGCGCGGAACACCGCCGCCGTGCCGTCGAGGTCGCGGGCGTGAACGTTGAACAGAGCGCTGAGCGCTTCGGTCGGCGTGAACAGGACCTGCAGGCGAGCCGCCCGTTCGTCGAAGCCGCCCAGAGCGTCCTTCTGACCCGTGAAGCCGTTGTTGATCCAGTTGTCGCGATGCTGGATCAGCAGCGAAGCGCGCGCCGCGACCTTGCCTGGGACCAGCGCGCCGCCGACGCCGCCGTCAAAGGTCATGGTGTTGTAGCTGCCATAGGTAGCGGCGGCGCGAGCCTTCAAGTCTTCGCTCGGCTTGATGCTGTCGAACTTCACGATACCGGCCGTGGTGTTACGGCCA
This sequence comes from Caulobacter sp. FV2ps19, assembly GCF_058681035.1. Classification (NCBI taxonomy): domain Bacteria; kingdom Pseudomonadati; phylum Pseudomonadota; class Alphaproteobacteria; order Caulobacterales; family Caulobacteraceae; genus Caulobacter; species Caulobacter sp. FV2ps19. The sequence continues at coordinate 2,807,037 of NZ_CM178729.1, forward strand.
AACAGGGTGCCTTGCGGACCGCGCAGCACTTCGACCTGGTCCAGGTCGAAAATGGGCGAGCTCTTCAGAACCACGTTTTCCAGCACAACGTCGTCCTGGATGATCGAGACGGGTTGCGAAGCAGCCAGATCGAAGTCGGCATTGCCGAGGCCGCGAATATAGAAGCGCGGTGCGGCGCGGCCGTTCGAGGATTCCACGAACAGGCCGGGCGCCTTGCCGGCCAGAGCCAGGATGTCATCGCCGGCGGCGAACATCGATTCCAGCCGTTCGCCCGACAGGGCTACGACCGAGACCGGCACGTCCTGCAGGTTCTCGCTACGCTTTTGAGCCGTAACGATCACGTCACTGACCTGAGTGTCCTGAGCGAATGCGGCGGGGGCGGCGGCCATGGCGACGCTCAGGGCGGCGAAGCCGCATGTAAGAGCGAGCGCGCGCCGAAGTGTGCGATTGGAGGAGTGCATGGAGAGATCCTGTGCTGACCAAGCTTAGCGCCGCCGACTCTTTCGGCGGGCGGTCGCGTCGCTTCCGTGTGCAATGCGTTAAGCTCAGTTGGCGCTTTGGCGATATCGTCCGCGACTGACTTTCGAGCGCCTGTGGCCGATTGCGTCGGTTATGTTGCGAAGTTGCGACATTTTTGTTCAGTGGGCGCCTGTAAGTAAGAAGCTATTCCCGTCGCTGAACACCCCGCCATGGACCCCTTAAACAGAAAGAGGCCGGAGATTTCTCTCCGGCCTCCATCACGGGTTCAAGGCGTGGTCTAGCCTAGCACTTGTAGTACATGTCGAATTCGACAGGGTGCGGGTGCAGTTGCAAGCGCATCACCTCTTCCATCTTCAGCTCGATGTAGCTGTCGATGAAGTCGTCATCCATGACGCCGCCGGCCTTGAGGAAGGCGCGGTCCTTGTCGAGGTTCTCGAGCGCCTCGCGGAGCGAACCGCAGACTTCCGGGATCTTCTTTTGCTCGCGCGGGGGAAGATCGTAGAGGTTCTTGTCGGCGGGCGCGCCCGGATCGATCTTGTTGTTGATGCCGTCGAGGCCGGCCATCAGCAGGGCGACAAAGGTCAGATAGGGGTTGCCCATCGGGTCGGGGAAGCGGGCTTCCAGACGCTTGGCCTTCGGCGAGTCGACGTGCGGGATGCGGATCGAGGCCGAACGGTTGCGGGCCGAATAGGCCAGCTTCACCGGGGCTTCATAGCCGGGCACCAAGCGCTTGTACGAGTTCGTCGTCGAGTTCGAGAACGCGTTGATCGCCTTGGCGTGCTTGATGATGCCGCCGATGTACCACAGGCACATGTCCGACAGACCGGCGTACTTGTCGCCGGCGAACAGGGGCTTGCCGTCAGCCCAGATCGACTGGTGGACGTGCATGCCCGAGCCGTTGTCGCCGAACATCGGCTTGGCCATGAAGGTGGCCGTCTTGCCATAGGCGTGCGCCACGTTGTGGATCACGTACTTATAGAGCTGCAGACGGTCGGCCATGATGACCATGGTGTCGAACTTCAGGCCCAGTTCGTGCTGGGCGGGCGCCACTTCGTGGTGGTGCTTTTCCGGCTTCATGCCGAGTTCGCCCATCACTGCCAGCATTTCGCCGCGCAGGTCTTGAGCCGAGTCGATCGGGTTGACCGGGAAGTAGCCGCCCTTGGGGCCCGGACGGTGGCCCATATTGCCTTCAGCATAGGTCTTTGCCGAGTTGCCCGGCAGCTCGACCGAGTCGAACGAGTAGCTGGTGTCGTTGGGCGCGGTGTTCCACTTCACGTCGTCGAAGATGAAGAACTCGGCTTCCGGGCCGAAGAACACGGTGTCGCCGATGCCCGAAGCCTTGACGTAGTTCAGCGCCGCCTTGGCGATCGAGCGCGGGTCGCGGTTGTACGGTGTGCCGGTGTCGGGGTTCACGACGTCGCAGAACAGCGCCAGCGTGGTCTGCTGATAGAACGGGTCGATGATGGCGGTCGCCAAATCCGGGCGCAGCTTCATGTCCGACTCGTTGATCGCCTTCCAGCCGGCGATCGACGAGCCGTCGAACATGGTGCCGTCATTGAGGAAGTCGTCATCGACCAGGTCGATGTCGAAAGTGACGTGCTGCATCTTGCCGCGAACGTCGGTGAAACGGACGTCGACATATTTGACGTCCTTTTCCTTGATGAGGTTCAGGATTTCTTTGGCCGTGCTCATTCCGTATCCCCTTCTTGAGCGTCGTGTATGTTCAAACGATCCGCGCCTAAACGGCGGCAGGGCCGCTTTCTCCGGTTCGGATGCGGATGACTTCCGCGATCTCCGAGACGAAAATCTTGCCGTCACCGATGCGCCCCGTGCGGGCGGCGCGGGTGAGGGCTTCCAGCGCGGGTTCCAACTGGCTGTCTTCGATGACGACCTCCACCTTGATCTTGGGAAGGAAGTCCACGACGTACTCCGCGCCACGATAGAGCTCGGTATGACCTTTTTGGCGGCCATAACCCTTGGCTTCGAGCACCGTCATGCCCTGGACGCCCATCTCCTGAAGGGCCTCCTTAACTTCATCCAGCTTGAACGGCTTGATGATGGCTTCGATCTTCTTCATCGGTTCCACTTTCGGGCCCGCTGGCGCTCTGTGTGCGTATTAGCGGCACCGATCACGCCGCCCGCACCCCCCGCAAGCTTTGGTCGACCTGAAAGCCGCCATGCGAGGATGCAGTGAAGGCTTTGATCAAAAAACATGCACGTTGAGCTTGAAAATTCATCAGTGCGGATTTGGCGATCAAATGGCCTTGCTGTTCGCCGTTTCAGACCTAGGATCGCGCCCAACAAGCGTTTGAACGGGGGTGATTATGCGCGACGATACGCCGGTTTTGATTGGCGCAGGCCAGTTCACCTTTCGGGGTTCGGCCGAAAATTCGCCCTCTCCGCTGGAATTGCTGAAGATTGCGGCGGAACGCGCCCTCGGTGATGCAGGGCTATTGGGGGCGGTTCTTGCTGATCTCGACGCCCTCGCGGTAATCGCTTTCAGTATCGATGCGCCTGGGGGGCTTTCGAAGCTTCCGCTGCCGCGCTTGACCAATCCGCCCGCCAGCCTGGCCAGGGCCCTGGGCGCGACGCCCGCCTGGAGTGTTTATACCGAGACCGGCGGGAACAGCCCGCAGCAGGCCGTCAATATTGTCTGCGAGCGGATCGCGCGCGGCGAGAGCGAATTGGCGCTCGTGACAGGCGCTGAATTCCTCGGCTCACTCATGAAACGCCTCAAGGGCGGTCTGGGATTTGACGGCTGGGGCGACGACATCAGCGACGCGCCAGACCGTATCGGGGATCCACGCCCCGGTGTTACCCCTCAGGAAGCGGCGCACGGCCTTGGCTATCCGGTGAACACCTATCCGATGTTCGAGAACGCGTTGCGCGCCCGAGATGGTCGCTCGCTTGCGGATCATCAGGCCAGACTAGGGGCGCTGTTTTCGCCGTTCAGCAAGGTCGCCGCGGCCAATCCACACGCCTGGTTCCCCGTCGAACGATCGCCTGAGGAATTGGTTACGGTCACCGACCGCAATCGAATGGTCAGCTTCCCCTATCCGAAATATCTCAACGCGATCATGGAGGTGGACCAGTCGGCCGCAGTCTTGATCAGCAGCGTCCGCAAGGCCCGAGAGATGGGCGTACCTGAAGATCGCTGGGTCTTCCTGCACGGCTGCGCCGACGCCGCCGACCTTTGGTACCCACTGGAACGGCAGAACTATCACTCCAGCCCGGCCATTCGACTGACCGGCGAACGCGCCCTGCAGATGGCGGGGATCGAGCTGGCGGATATTGATGTGATCGATCTCTATTCCTGCTTTCCGTCGGCGGTCGAGGTCGCGGCCGAGGAACTGGGCCTGGCGCTGGATGATCCGCGCGGTCTGACCGTGACGGGCGGCCTGCCTTATTTCGGCGGTCCAGGGAACAACTACGCTCTTCACTCTATCGCCGAGATGATGGCGCGCCTTCGGGCCCGGCCTGGGGCCTATGGACTTTGCACGGCCAACGGCTGGTTCCTGACCAAGCAGTCGACCGGGGTCTATTCCACGACACCCGTCGCGGGAGCGTGGGTTCGCGAAGCGCCCTCGAAAATCCAGGGCAAGATTGACGCCTTGCCGCATCCTGAGATCGTCGAGCGCCCCGATGGGTCTGCGGTAATCGAGACCTACACGGTCGTTCACGCCCGAGAGGGCGTGCGAATGGGCATCGTGATCGGGCGAGATGCGATGGGTCGCCGCTTCGTCGCCAATACGCCTGAGGATCCCGAAATCCTGCTGGACCTGGAAGCGCGGGAAGGGGTTGGCAGGACCGGAACCGTGGGGCCTCACCCCGATGGCGTTCGCAACCTCTTCATTCCGGACTGACGTCATGGCCCCTGTCTACGTCATACGTCACGGTCGCCCTGCTTCGACCTGGGGAGGCGCGGAGGATGACCCGGGTCTCGACGAAGCCGGGCATGAGCAGGCCCGCGAAGCCATGAAACACCTCATAGCCTTGCCGGAAGGGGAGCGTCCCCGCCGCGTTGTGTCATCGCCGCTGCGCCGATGTCGCGAGACGGCCGCGCCGATGGCGCACGCCCTGGGCGTGGAAGTCGTGATCGATCCTCGGGTCGGAGAAATCCCGACTCCCGTCGCCATGCCGGCGACGCAGCGTCCTGACTGGCTCCGCACGGCTTTTGGGGGTGACTGGAAGGATATTGTTGGCGATCTCGACTATCAGGCCTGGGCCAATGGTGTCGCTGCAGCCCTGGCCGAGTATCCTGATGCGGCTGTCTTCAGTCACTTCGTGGCCCTCAACGCCGCCGTCAGCGTGGGGACAGGCGAGGCGAGGGTGGCGGCCTTCCGTCCAGATCATTGCTCGATCACGACGTTCGAGATTCGCGATGGCCGCTTGATCCTCAAGGAGAAAGGACGCGAAGCTCAGAGCCAGGTGCTCTGAAGGAGTCTTTGTGTCTCACGAGATCATGACCGTCGCTGAAATGACTGCGGCGGATCGCGCGGCTGTGGAACGTGGCGTGCCGATCTCCACACTGATGGAGCGGGCCGGCCTCGCTGTGGCAGAGGCCGTAAGGGCGCGCTTTTCACGGCGCTCCGTGGTGATCTGGTGTGGGCCGGGCGACAATGGCGGCGACGGTTATGTCGCCGCCCGGCACCTGCGTCGCAAGGGCTGGTCCGTTCGGGTCGAGGCCTCGGGAGCGCCGTCAACGGACGCTGCGCGTAGCGCAGCCGCCCGTTGGAAGGGTGAGACCGCCAAGCTGTCGCCGGATCCGACCCATGCGGAACTCTATATAGACGCGTTGTTTGGCGCGGGATTGTCGCGCCCTCTTGAGGGCGATGTCGCCAAGCTGGCCCGTGCCTGCGAAGCGCTGGCCAGGCCGATCGTTGCGATTGACCTCCCAAGCGGCCTTTCGGGGGATACTGGCCTGGCGCTGGGAGGTATCGCCTTCAGGGCGGATCTCACCGTGACCTTCCATCGCCGCAAGCCGGCCCACGTCCTGATTGAGGGGCATGAAGCGTGCGGTGAGGTCGTCGTGAGTGATATTGGTCTCGGAACGACACCGCTGGCCTCCAGCCTCCACGAAAACATCCCTGAGCTTTGGGAGGCGCTTTTCCCTTGGCCAGCGACGGATGCCCACAAATACCGACGCGGACGCCTGAAGGTGGTCAGCGGCGACGCCTGGAGCACCGGCGCGGCGCGTTTGGCGGCGCGCGGGGGACTGCGGATCGGAGCCGGGGTGGTCAGTGTGCTGTCTCCCCCTAGCGCCTTGTCCGTGCACGCCGCCCATCTGGAGGCGATCATGCTGTCCTCGTTCGAGGGCGAAGCGGATCTGCAAGCGGCCGGGGAGGCGGCTGACGCCGTGGTCATCGGACCGGCCGCAGGCGTCGGAGACGCGACCATGCGGAACCTGTTCGCTCTGGCGCGCACCGGGGCGGCGCTAGTGGTCGATGCGGACGCCCTGACCAGCTTTCGTCATGATCCCGAAGCGCTGTTCTCGGCGCTCGATCGCGACGATGTGCTGACGCCTCATCCCGGTGAGTTCGAGCGGATATTCCCCGGTCTTCTCGCCCGTGCGCCCGAGCGAATCTCGGCGACCCGAGAGGCGGCCAGGCAGGCTGGGGCGGTTGTGCTCCTGAAAGGTCCCGATACGGTGGTGGCGGCGCCCGATGGCAGAGCGGCCGTGTCGCTCAACGGATCGCCCTGGCTGGCGACGGCGGGATCTGGCGACGTGCTGGCCGGTTTCATCGGGGGCCTGATCGCCCAGGGCATGGAAAGTTTCGAGGCCGCCTGCGCGGGAGTCTGGATCCACGCTGCGTGCGGCGGCGCTCATGGTCCGGGTCTGATTTCGGAGGATCTTCCAGATCTCGCGCCCGGTGTGCTCGGGCGGCTTTATGCCCGCCGTCAGGGGCGAGCGCGCGCCGGGCTTGCGCCCGATCATTGAAATCCGTAAGGGCTGGCGCCACGCGGATGTGGCGAAACTGGTAGACGCACCAGATTTAGGTTCTGGCGCCGAGAGGCGTGGAGGTTCGAGTCCTCTCATCCGCACCAAATTTCTTGACCGTTCCCGCCCCTTTGGCGGCGGGAACGACTTTTGCCGCTGGCGCTCTTGGATGGTCACGCACGTCGTGACATAAGGGCGCTCTTTCGCCGCCCCGGCCTCGCGGGCGGCGTCGATGTATTGGACCCCAGGGCGGACCCCCGACGCGCGCGTCGCAGATCCGAGAATTTAAGAATGTCGATGCAAATCGTTGAAAAGTCGGGCGAAGGCCTCAGCCGCGTTTATGGAGTGACCGTGCCGGCCGCCGAGCTGGCCACGCGTCTCGAAGCCCGGATCGCGGAAGTCGCGCCGCAGATGAACGTCAAGGGCTTCCGCCCTGGCAAGGTTCCTGCCGCGCACGTCCGCCGCCTGTATGGCAAGGCGCTTATGGGTGAAGTCGTCGAGCAGGCGCTCAACGAAACCACTCAAAAGGTGCTGGATGACAACAAGCTGCGCCCTGCGGGCCAGCCTGATCTGAAGCCCTCTTCGGACATGGACAAGGTCATCGCCGGCGGCGAAGACCTCGCGTTCGACCTGTCGGTCGAAGTGATGCCCGACTTCGAACCGATCGACCCGACCAGCATCGCCCTGACCAAGCCGGTCTACAAGGTGTCTGAGGCCGAGGTCGACGAAGCCCTGGCCGAGCTCGCCAAGCAAGCTCGCACCTATGAGCCCCGCAAGGGCAAGAGCTTGAAGGCGAAGGACGGCGATCAGCTTCTGATCGACTTTGTCGGCGCCGTGGACGGCGTCGAGTTCGCCGGCGGCAAGGCCGAGGGCGCGGAACTGGTCCTGGGTTCGGGTCAATTCATCCCGGGCTTTGAAGAGCAACTGGTCGGCGCCAAGCCTGACGATGAAATCACCGTGAAGGTCACCTTCCCGGAAGACTATCAGGCCAAGGATCTGGCCGGTAAGGCCGCCGAGTTCGCCACCACCGTCAAGGAAGTGCGTGCGCCGGTCGATGCGGAAGCCGATGACGAACTGGCCAAGCGCCTGGGCCTGTCGGATCTCGCCGCCCTGAAGGACCTGCTGAAGTCGAACCTGTCGGGCCGCTACGACAATTCGTCGCGTTTCAAGCTGAAGCGCGCCCTGCTGGACGTTCTGGACACCCAGCATGACTTCGCCCTGCCGCCGCGCATGGTCGAGGCCGAGTTCGCCGGCATCTGGCAACAGGTTCAGGCTGACAAGAGCCAGGGCGGCCTGCCGCCTGAAGACGCCGACAAGACCGAAGACCAGTTGAAGGACGAGTACCGCAAGATCGCCGAGCGCCGCGTGCGTCTGGGCCTGGTGCTGGCCGAGATCGGTCGCAAGAACGACGTCGTCGTCACCGAGCAGGAACTGACGGACGCCATCATGCGCGAAGCTCGCCAATACGGCGCGCAAGCCCAGCAGGTGTTCGACATGTACCGCCAGCGCGCCGACCTTCAGGCGGCCCTGCGCGCCCCGATCTACGAAGACAAGGTCGTCGACCTGATCTTCGGCAAGGCCAAGATCGAGGAAAAGGAAGTCTCCAAGGACGAGCTCCTGGAAGAAGACGACCTGCCGGAAGGCTACGGCGGCTAAAGCCGGCCACACGGAACGAGACAGGGCGCGGCTCGCAAGGGTCGCGCCCTTTTCTTTTGCGTCGACTGTCGGTCGGCCTCCTTGCAACCTGTTAATCGCCACGCGATATGCGTTGGCGACGCCGCGCGAGGTCTGATTCGCGTGGCCCCAAAACGCGAAAAAGGGCGAACCCTATGTACGATCCGGTCTCTACGGCGATGAACCTCGTGCCGATGGTGGTCGAACAGACCAGCCGCGGCGAGCGCGCGTTCGACATTTTCTCTCGCCTGCTGAAGGAGCGGATCATCTTTCTGACCGGACCCGTCGAAGACGGCATGGCCAGCCTGATCTGCGCTCAACTGCTCTTCCTGGAGTCCGAGAACCCCAAGAAGGAAATCGCCATGTACATCAACTCGCCGGGCGGCGTGGTGACGGCGGGTCTGGCGATCTATGACACCATGCAATACATCAAGTGCCCGGTGTCGACCGTGTGCATGGGCATGGCCGCTTCGATGGGTAGCTTGCTGCTCGCCGCCGGCGCTGCGGGTCAGCGCATCTCGCTGCCGAACTCGCGCATCATGGTTCACCAGCCGTCGGGTGGTTTCCGCGGTCAGGCCTCGGACATCGAGCGCCACGCCGAGGACATCATCAAGACCAAGCGCCGGCTGAACGAAATCTACGTCAAGCATTGCGGCCGCACCTATGAAGAGGTCGAGCGCACCCTCGATCGCGACCACTTCATGAGCGCCGAGGAAGCCAAGGCTTGGGGGCTGATCGACCACATCAACGAGACCCGCGACGAGACGGACGCCAAGGCCTAGGCCTCAGCGATCTCGATGGACCGATGAAGCCGCCGCCCGAAAGGTCGGCGGCTTTTTCGTGCGGTGAGTTCAGGCCGGTCTGCCGCGAAACACGCGATAGCCACGCTCATCGGCGATAGCCAGCATCTCTATGTCGCCGGAGGTGTCGCCATAGGCGGCCGTCAGGCGGACATCCTCGCCAAAGGCCGCCTTCAGGCGCACGACCTTCTCCTTGGCTCGGCAATTGGGTCCTGCCAGAGCGCCCAGGGCTCGTTCCTCCTGGTCGAACGCCAGCTGGGTGCCGATCAGCAGGTCGGCGCCAAGGCCCCGCGCGAACGGCGCGACGGTTATTTCGGGTGAGGCGGTGACGATAACCATCTTCGCACCCTTCGCCCGCCAGCGCCGCCAGACAGCCAGGGCGTCGGGGCGAAACAGGGAAGGGGCGTGCAATTCGGCGAAGGTGCGCGCATCAGCCTCGATCTGGGCCTGGCTCACGCCCTTCAGAAATTCACGGACGGCGGCGGCCTTGAGCTTGCCGCGGTTGCGGTTGAAGCCATAGGCGGTGAGGGCCGGAGACAGTCGGATAAGGCCTGCGGTCCAGCGGCGCGGACCGGCGCGCCACTTCAGGAAGGCGTTGAAGCTGTCGCGGACCGTCAGGGTGCCATCAAAATCAAAGGCCACGAGCGCGGGCCCGTCTGTCATATCGCCGGTCATTGGCGTCGAGGCCGTTAGGCCCTTGGCCATCAGTGAACGCTTCGCCATATGTCCCCGCGCGTCGGTAGCGCGCCCTGCTGCGTGAGCGCGTGTTCGATCACGATTCCCATTCCGCTTCTAAAGCCTTCCGCGGCCGCGAAAAGGCCAAACAGGCGAACGGGTTGCGCCAACGCCCTAGAGCCCCATTTTAGGGAGGAAAACCGTGACCCCGAACGGCTCATTTGCTTGCTAGATGCTCGAAAAGGGCGGCAAGGCTTGTGAACCTCGTCCGGATCGGGGAATGTCAAGGATTAGACAACTCCCGGCATGTAAGCTGTCCCTTCGGCGGCGGCGTGTAAGCCAGGAGCAGGCGTTCACGGCAGTAGCCGTCGCCGCCATAGCGTGAGAAGCGACCATGACGAAAGCCGCGAGCGGCGATACCAAGAGCACCCTGTATTGTTCTTTCTGCGGAAAGAGCCAGCATGAGGTGCGTAAGCTCATCGCGGGACCGACGGTGTTCATCTGCGATGAATGCGTCGAGCTCTGCATGGATATCATCCGCGAAGAGCACAAGATCGCCTTCGTGAAGTCCAAGGACGGTGTTCCGACCCCGCGGGAGATCTGCGAGGTTCTGGACGATTACGTAATCGGCCAAGGTCACGCCAAGAAGGTGCTCGCTGTAGCGGTTCACAACCACTACAAGCGCCTGAACCACGCGTCGAAGAACAACGACGTCGAACTGGCCAAATCCAACATCCTGCTGGTCGGTCCGACCGGCACCGGCAAGACGCTTCTGGCCCAGACCCTGGCCCGAATCATCGACGTGCCTTTCACGATGGCGGACGCCACCACCCTGACCGAAGCCGGCTATGTGGGTGAAGACGTCGAAAATATCGTCCTGAAGCTGCTGCAAGCCGCCGACTACAATGTCGAGCGTGCCCAACGCGGCATCGTCTATATCGACGAAATCGACAAGATCAGCCGCAAGTCCGACAATCCCTCGATCACGCGCGACGTTTCGGGTGAGGGCGTCCAGCAGGCTCTGCTGAAGATCATGGAAGGCACGGTCGCCTCCGTGCCGCCGCAAGGCGGGCGCAAGCATCCGCAGCAGGAGTTCCTGCAGGTCGACACCACCAACATCCTGTTCATCTGTGGCGGGGCGTTCGCGGGGCTGGAGCGCATCATCTCGGCGCGCGGCCAGGGCAAGTCGATCGGTTTCGGCGCCAAGGTCGCCGATCCGGAAGAGCGTCGCACGGGCGAGATCCTGCGCAACGTCGAGCCGGACGACCTGCAGCGTTTCGGCCTGATCCCGGAATTCATCGGCCGTCTGCCGGTGGTGGCGACCCTGGAAGACCTCGACGAGGTCGCCCTGGTCAAGATCCTCACCGAACCGAAGAACGCCTTCGTCAAGCAGTACCAGCGCCTGTTTGAGATGGAGAACATCGGCCTGACCTTCACTGAAGACGCGCTGCACGGCGTGGCGACCAAGGCCATCGCGCGCAAGACCGGCGCGCGCGGCCTGAGGTCGATCATGGAAGGCATCCTGCTGGAGACCATGTTCGAACTGCCCAACTACGAGGGCGTCGAGGAAGTGGTGGTCAATGCCGAGGTCGTCGAAGGCCGGGCTCAGCCTTTGCTGATCTATTCGGAAAAGAAGGGCGGCGCCGCGTCGGCCTGACGCGGATTTCCGTCCTGGTGATCAAGGCGCGCTCCTGCGGGGCGCGCCTTTTTCATGTTTGGAGCCCTGCCGATTGAATTTTCGCCGACAGGAGAACGTTGAAGCGCTGACCCTTCCGAATTGCCGCTTTCGGTAGAGAGTCAATTCTTGAAACGAAATTGCGCAAACCGAGATTTTGAGGGCATATCCCCTTCAGCTTGGCCACTTATGCGCGACCTCTCGACGCTGTTAGGCGACTCGGCTTGAACGCCGTTGCGAAACGTCCACATAAATAGAGACATTCCGTCCAGTTTCGGACGGACGGGCCGATGGACTCAGGCGCATCGTCTGAGCAACGGCGGCCCGCATGGCCGAGCGCGGACGCCGCGACGGCCGGGAGTAAAGAGCATCATGTCCGAACTTCGTACGCTTCCAGTCTTGCCGCTGCGGGATATCGTTGTTTTCCCGCACATGGTCGTCCCACTTTTCGTAGGCCGCGATAAATCCGTCCGCGCCCTCGAAGAGGTGATGCGCGGCGACAAGCAGATCCTGCTGGTGACCCAGAAGAACTCCGCCGACGATGATCCGGCGCCGGGCGACATCTATGATGTCGGCGTTCTGGCCACCGTGCTGCAACTGCTCAAGCTGCCCGACGGCACCGTCAAGGTGCTGGTCGAAGGCAAGGCGCGCGCCGCCGTCGTCCGCTTCACCGACCAGGAGGCCTTCTACGAGGCCCAGATCGGCGAGGTCAGCGAGGACGAGGGTATCGGTCCCGAGGCCGAAGCCCTGTCGCGGGCCGTGGTCGAGCAGTTCGAGAACTACGTCAAACTCAACAAGAAGGTGCCGCCCGAAGCCCTGGCCTCGATCCCGCAGATCGCGGAGCCGGGCAAGCTGGCCGACAGCATCGCCGCCCACCTGTCGGTGAAGATCGGCGACAAGCAGAACCTGCTGGAAATCTTCGACATCGTGAAGCGCCTGGAAAAGGTCTTCGCGCTGATGGAAGGCGAGATCAGCGTCCTGCAGGTCGAGAAGAAGATCCGCTCGCGCGTGAAGCGCCAGATGGAGAAGACCCAGCGCGAATATTATCTGAATGAGCAGATGAAGGCCATTCAGCGCGAGCTGGGCGATCCTGACGATCAGCGCGATGAACTGATCGATCTGGAAAAGCGCATCAAGAAGACCAAGCTGTCCAAGGAAGCCCGCACCAAGGCCGAAGGCGAGCTGAAGAAGCTGCGCAATATGAGCCCGATGTCGGCCGAGAGCACCGTCGTGCGCAACTATCTCGACTGGATGCTGTCCATCCCGTGGGGAAAGGCCAAGACCAAGAAGATCGACCTGAATGAAGCCGAGGCGGTTCTCGAAGAGGACCACTATGGCCTTGAGAAGGTCAAGGAACGCATCCTGGAGTACCTCGCCGTCCAGGCGCGGACCAATTCCCTCAAGGGCCCGATCCTGTGCCTGGTCGGTCCTCCCGGCGTCGGCAAGACCTCACTGGGCAAGTCGTTGGCCAAGGCCACGGGCCGTGAGTTCGTGCGCATGAGCCTGGGCGGCGTGCGCGACGAAGCCGAGATCCGTGGTCACCGCCGCACCTATATCGGCTCGATGCCCGGCAAGGTCATCCAGTCGATGAAGAAGGCCAAGACCACCAACGCCTTCATCCTGCTCGACGAAATCGACAAGATGGGCAGCGACTATCGCGGCGATCCGGCTTCGGCGCTGCTGGAGGTTCTCGATCCTTCGCAGAACTCGGCCTTCGGCGATCACTATCTGGAGGTCGACTATGACCTGTCCCAGGTGATGTTTGTCACCACGGCCAATAGCCTCAACATGCCCCAGCCCCTGCTGGATCGCATGGAGATCATTCGCATCGCCGGCTACACCGAGGATGAGAAGCTCGAGATCGCCAAGCGTCACGTTCTGCCCAAGCTGATGAAGGACCATGGCCTCAAGGAGACCGAGTTCGTGGTCCCCGAAAAGGCGATCCGCGATCTGATCCGCTACTACACCCGGGAAGCCGGCGTGCGGTCGCTGGAACGGGAACTGGGCAAGCTGGCCCGCAAGGCCGTTCGCGACCTGGGCCGGGAGAAGATCACGTCGATCACGATCGATGATGAGCGCCTGGCCAAATATGCCGGCGTTCAGCGGTTCCGCTATGGCGAGACCGATGAAGTCGATCAGGTCGGGATTGTCACCGGCCTGGCCTGGACAGAATACGGCGGCGAGATCCTGACGATCGAGGCGGTCAAGATGCCCGGCAAGGGCCGCATGACCGTTACCGGCAATCTGAAGGACGTGATGAAGGAGTCGATCTCGGCGGCCCAATCCTATGTCCGGTCGCGGGCCCTGAATTTCGGCGTCAAGCCGCCGATCTTCGAAAAGACCGATGTCCACATCCACGTGCCGGACGGCGCGACGCCCAAGGACGGTCCGTCCGCCGGCGCCGCGATGGCCGTGGCCATGGTTTCGGTTCTGACCGGCATCCCGATCCGCAAGGACATCGCCATGACCGGCGAGATCACCCTGCGGGGTCGGGTGACGGCCATCGGCGGGCTCAAGGAAAAGCTGCTGGCGGCCCTGCGCTCGGGCGTGAAAACGGTGCTGATCCCTCAGGAGAACGAGAAAGATCTGGCCGATGTCCCGCAGTCGGTGAAGGACGGCTTGGAGATCATTCCGGTCTCGACGGTGGACGAGGTGCTCAAGCATGCGCTCACCGGGCCTCTGACGCCGATCGAGTGGAACGAGGCCGACGAGCCGATTGCTGCGACTGCGAAGGGCGACGAGGGCGATGCGGACGCCGTTCTGACCCACTAGGAGTATATTATCGTCGATAAGTTGGGCGGCGCAGGAGACTCCTGCGCCGCCTTCATTTGACGGGGCATTTTCCGCCGCCATAATCCTCTCCAAGCGAAGTGGCGTCGGCTTTTGAGAAACGCCGCCGCATTTTGGCTGGGAGAAAAACATGACCACAAAAGCCGAACTCGTTACGGCGATCGCCGACAAGGCGGGCATCAATAAAAATCAGGCCAAGGACGCTCTGGAAGCCTTTATCGAATCCGTCACCGACTCTCTGAAGTCGGGACAGGACGTGCGCCTTGTGGGCTTTGGCACATTCAAGGCTGTGGCGCGCGCCGCCGGCACAGCCCGCAACCCGCGGACCGGCGAAAGCGTGAACCGTCCGGCGTCAAAGACAGCCCGTTTCCAGGTTGGCGAAGGCCTGAAGACTTCGCTCAACAGCTGATCGAAGTCCAAAAAACAGGAGGGTGGCGTGTGACGGTGCGCGCCGCCCTTTTTTGTTTTCGCGCTTTGCACCAACGGCGGTGACGGCTAGAAGGCCGACTCGACTTTGGGGGCGGTTAGCTCAGCGGTAGAGCGTCTCGTTTACACCGAGAGGGTCGGGGGTTCGATCCCCTCACCGCCCACCAAGCGTTTGCGTCGACAGCCCCCTAAACCGGGGCGACCGCGCCGACGAGCTGTTCCAATTCCATCGCAGCCGATCGCTTGATTTGGTCTTCGCGGATCGCTTTCCCAAGCGTGATCGCGGACTGGCGGTAGCCGGCATTTTCGATCAGTTCAGAGATTGCGGCGGCGATCGCCTCAACGCTGGCGTCGGGCGCGAGGCGCAGGCCGGCGCCGCGATCCGTTACGCGGGCGGCGTTGTCGTTCTGATCGCGGCCCATGGGAAGACAAAGCAGGGGAACGCCCGCCATCAGGGGCCGTAGCGTCGAACCGTGACCAGCATGGGTGACGAACACGGCGGTCTGCCCCAGCAGGGCCTCATGCGGCGCGCTGCGCACCACTGTGACGTTGTCCGGAGCCGGGAACTCGGCCGGATCAAGGGTTGGGCCGGTGGTCACCAGGCCGCGGACGCCAAGGCCGCCAAGAGCCGCGATGACGGTGTTCAGCACAGCTTCCTGAGCCTGGTAGAGACTTGAGAACGAGACGAGCACCAGCGGCGCGTCCCCGGCGGGCGCTTCCGCAGGTTCGACCCAGGTCGGATCAGCCAGATAGGGACCGGCATAGGAAAAGGGCGCGGGCAGGGTGGTGGGCGCGAAGTCGAAGGCGCGGCTCGTGCCAATGAGGATCAGGCGCGCCGCGTCGAGTTGAGCGAAAAGATCATCCAACGCGGGCAGCCCAAGCTCCATCCGGGCCGCATTCAGGGCCGGCAGGCCGACCTGGAACAACCCCCGGCTCATCTGCGTGACCATCGCGTGCATCGCCTGGTCTTCATCAGAAGCTGCAGGGGGCATTCCCGCTCCGAAGGGCGGAACGCCAGGAAGGGTCGGGAGCGACCAGATATTGGCGCTGAACAGCGCCAGCGGAATATTCCGCGCCTCAGCCGCCGCCATGACCCCCAAGAGCAATTCCTGGCTGATCACAGCGTCCGGCCTGAAAACATCGATCTGTGCAAGGGTGTCGCGGGCATAGGCGAGGGCGGGGCCGGCCATGACCCGGTCAATCAGCCGCTGGATCACCTCAAGGGGATTGTCAGCCTCGTGATCCTTCAGCCGGTCATCCTCACGCTGCTTGCCCGTCTGACTAGGCGCGGTTGTCCAGGTCTGGAGCGGCAGGCCCAGGGCCGCCGCGTCCGCAGCATTGCAGGCGTCGCTGACAATACGGACGTCATGGCCGCGATCCTTCAGATCGCGCGCGACGAGCAGCAAGGGCTGAACGTGTCCGCCGCCTTCCCAGGTCGTGAAGAGATACCGCGCCATTTGATCCTCGATTGTCTGCAGGGGCGGGCTTACGCGGTTCGCCCTGATCTTGCCAATTCCGCAGCGCCATATCGTCATGCAGGCGTCGCGACCCACGCCTCACCGGATGATCGTGGTGCTGAATTGCCTAGCGTTAACGCTCATGTTGAAATGGACCTGCCGAAGCCGCGCAAGCCCGGACTTTCAGCTTGAAGGCGTGTCTCCGCAAAGGGAACTCCAGTTGTCGCGAAAGCTTTATCGTTCAGAGGCCGAATAGCGCGGTTAATGTGATGAGGATTCGGAGTGACGGATTTTAGATCGGCGCGATCGCTCGGCTTCCAAGGCTTCGCGCAAGGCGACACGGCGCTGGCGGACGACAGTGTCCGACTGGTCGACACCACGATGCTCTACGCACCGCGTAGTGGCGGCGTGCGCCGCTACCTCAATTGCAAGCGGGCGTGGCTCGCCGAAAATCGTCCTAGCGTGCACCATACCCTGGTCGTGCCAGGCGCACGCGATGCGCATGATGGGCGAGGGCGGGTGTCGATCTACGCCGCGCCATTGCCCTTCGGCGACGGCTATCGCTGGCCTGTCGTCAAGCAGGCCTGGATGGAGCGCCTGATCCGTCAGCGGCCCAGTATCATCGAAGCGGGTGATCCTTACACGCCGGGCCTTGCAGCGCTGCGCGCCGGCGACGCCCTGGGCGTTCCCGTGGTCGGCTTTTGCCATACCGATCTTGGCGCTCTGGCTGCCCTGCATATCGGTGAATGGGCCGAGAAACCGGTCCAAAGACGCTGGGCGGCGATCTACAGCCAGTTTGATCAGGCCGTGGCGCCGAGCCGATTCATCGCAGGCCGCCTTATCGAGGCGGGCGTCTCCAACGCCATCGGCCTGCCCCTCGGCGTCGATGTGAACGTCTTCAATCCGGGCCGCGGTGATCCGGCCGGATTGCGCGCCTCGCTGGGCCTGACCGCGCGTCACCGCATTCTGGTCTTTGCCGGTCGGCCCGCCCGGGAAAAGCGACTGGATGTGCTGGTTGAGGCCGTCGAGCGCCTCGGTGATCCCTATGTTTTGCTGCTGGTCGGAGCTGGCAATGGTGCGCCGGTCAGTGATCGGGTGATTTCCATGGACTATCAGCGCGATCCGGAGGCGCTGGCCGCCATCCTGGCGGGTTGCGACGCCTTTGTTCATGCCAACGACAATGAACCCTTCGGCCTCGTGGTCCTGGAGGCGATGGCCTGTGGCCTGCCGGTGATCGGGATCGCGTCCGGCGGGGTGGCCGAGTCAGTCGACGCCTCGGTCGGCGAACTCGCCGCTGCGTCGGAGGCCGGAGCCTTGGCCGAGGCCATTGAGTCGGTGTTCGCACGCGGCGCATCTGATCTGGGCCTTGCGGCCCGACAGCGGGCCGTGGAGCGGCACGGCTGGGACACGGTCTTCCAGACCCTGTGCCAGATCTATGGCGGGCTGACAGGTGCGGCGGGCTTCACGAGCGACCTCCTGGGCGTCGAAGGGCCGTTGCGCCACTGACTAGGCGGCGAGTTCCAACCTGCCCCTGACATTGGCGAGAATCTCGTAGCTGTGAACGCGGGCGGCGTGGTCATGGATCTGCGACGCCGCCATCAGCTCGTCAGCGCCGGTCAGGGCCAGGACCGACTCGATCTTGGCCTGAACGGCGCCCGGCGAGCCTATGGCCGAATAGCGGAAGGTATGGTCGAGGCCTGCGAGCTCAGCTTCTGACGCGATCTGGGTGATGTCATCCACCGGCGGCGGCAGCAATCCCGGCTGACCACGACGCAGGGCCAGGAACTGCTGTTGTGTGGAAGACGACAGACGCTTGGCTTCTTCATCGGTGTCCGCTGCGCACACGCCGATGCAGACCATCACATAGGGCGCGGACAGGGAGTCGGACGGCTTGAAATGGCGGCGATACAGCGTGATGGCGTCCATCAGCTGGTCGGGGGCGAAATGGGCGGCGAAGGCGAAGGGCAGCCCGAGGGCCGCCGCGAGCTGAGCGCTGTAGGTGCTTGAGCCCAGCAGCCATAGCGGTACGTCCTGGCCCTCGCCGGGAACGGCGCGAACGGACTGCTCCGGCGTGGCGGGCTGGAACCAGGCCTGCAGCTCGACCACGTCCTGAGCAAACGAATCAACAGAGCCCATGTAGCGGCGAAGCGCCCTCATGGTGGCCTGATCGGTGCCCGGCGCGCGCCCCAAACCCAGATCGATTCGGCCCGGATAGAGCGCGGCCAGCGTCCCGAACGCTTCGGCGACCATCAGCGGTGCATGATTTGGCAGCATGATCCCGCCCGAGCCGACCCGAATCGTCGAGGTGCCGCCCGCCACATGGCCGATCGCCACGGCCGTCGCGGCGCTGGCGATTCCCGGCATGTTGTGGTGTTCGGCCAGCCAGTAGCGATGAAAGCCGAGCTGTTCGGCATGCCTAGCGAGATCCAGGCTGTTGCGGAGCGCGTCGCTGACCGTGGAGCCGAGAGGGACAGGTGCGAGATCGAGAACGGAAAACCGGGGTGCGGACACTGTGTGCATCGCCGCTACATCGTGTCGCAGCGCCCTAACCTCAAGGCTTGGGCGGGCAATGAGGCGCTATAACCCCAGTATGTGGCTCAGCGACTTGAATTCTGGGGGAAAGCGCCGGACGGTGGCGCGAATGACGGGACTTGAACCCGCGACCTCCGGCGTGACAGGCCGGCGCTCTAACCAACTGAGCTACATCCGCGTCGAGCGCCAGGGCGCGACAATCGTCCGTATTCGCGTGCAAGGAGGGAAGCAGAACCACCAAAAGAAAGTGGCGCGAATGACGGGACTTGAACCCGCGACCTCCGGCGTGACAGGCCGGCGCTCTAACCAACTGAGCTACATCCGCATTAGGCCTTCGCCGAAGCGAAAGTGCGACCCGCCCTTCGGCGAGGCGCGTCTGATATGTCGGGCGCGGACTCGTGTCAACGTCCATGTCGCCGAAGCTGTGGATCATGCCCAGTTGCGACCGTTTCTCAATGTGTCAGAGGCGTTTGAAGCGTCGGCAGGCATGGGCTACAACCCGCACGATTCAAGCCAAGGGCTGTCATGAACGCCTTCCTTCTCCAGTATCTGCCGATCGTGATCTTCCTAGGGATCGCAACTGTTATCGGCGTCGCCTTTCTCGCCGCCGCAGCGGTGCTAGCGCCCAAGGCGCCGGACCCCGAAAAGCTGTCCGCCTACGAATGCGGCTTCAACGCCTTCGATGATGCGCGCATGAAGTTCGATGTCCGGTTCTATCTGGTCTCGATCCTCTTCATCATCTTCGACCTTGAAGTGGCCTTCCTGTTCCCCTGGGCGGTCAGCCTGATGAAACTGCCCCACGAGGCCGCAGCCTTCGCCTTCTGGTCGATGATGACCTTCCTGGGCGTCCTGACCGTCGGCTTTATCTATGAATGGAAGAAGGGCGCCCTCGAATGGGAGTGATCGTTCCCGCCAATAGCTCGCCCCTCGTTCCCGCCGGCGCCGCCGGCCGGTCGACGGTGCAGGGCTATGACCCCAAGCTGCATGATCCGTTCTTCGACGGCATCTCGGGTCAATTGGCCGACAAGGGCTTCATCACGGCCGCCGCTGATGATCTGATCACCTGGGCCCGAACGGGTTCGCTGATGTGGATGACGTTTGGCCTGGCCTGCTGCGCCGTGGAAATGATGCAGGCCTCTATGCCGCGTTATGATCTGGAGCGTTACGGCTTCGCGCCGCGCGCCAGCCCGCGTCAGAGCGATGTGATGATCGTCGCTGGCACCCTGACCAACAAGATGGCTCCGGCCCTGCGCAAGGTCTACGACCAGATGCCCGAGCCGCGCTACGTCATCTCGATGGGCAGCTGCGCCAATGGCGGCGGCTACTATTATTACAGCTACAGCGTCGTTCGCGGCTGCGATCGGGTGGTGCCTGTGGACATCTATGTCCCGGGTTGCCCGCCGACCGCCGAAGCCCTGGTCTATGGCGTGCTGCAGCTTCAGAAGAAGATCCGTCGCACGGGGACGATCGAGCGATGAGCGAAGCTCTCGAAACTCTCGGCCAGGACATCGTGGCCCGCGGGCCTGGCGTGCTGGGTCATTCGGTGGCGTTCGGCGAACTGACCATTGTCGCCCGTTCGGCCACCGTAGTCGAAACCCTGACCTTCCTGCGCGACGACGCCGCCTGCCGGTTCCACCAGCTGATCGACCTGACCGGCGTGGACTATCCGGAGCGCGCGGCGCGGTTTGACGTGGTCTATCACCTACTGTCGCTGGTGAAGAACCATCGCATCCGGCTGAAGGTCTCGACGGACGAAGATACGCCCGTTCCGACCTCGACGCCGGTTTTCCCGGTGGCCGACTGGTTCGAACGTGAAGCGTTCGACATGTTCGGCATCTTCTTCGACGGCCACCCGGACTTGCGCCGGATCCTGACCGACTACGGCTTCCACGGCCATCCGCTGCGGAAGGACTTCCCCATGACGGGGTATGTCGAGGTTCGCTACGATGACGAGCTGAAGCGCGTCGTCTATGAGCCCGTAAAAATCACTGAGTTCCGTGCGTTCGATTTCCTCTCCCCCTGGGAAGGCGCGAAGTACGCCCTGCCCGGCGACGAGAAGGCCGAGAAGAGAGCAGGGGATGCCTGATCATGGCTTTGCGCAGGCCGACGTTCCGTTCCGCCACAGCGTTCTTTCTGGTGACGTTTTCGACTGCGTTTCTCATGACCATCGGCATGCGGCTGACGGGCTGGTTCACGCGCGCGCCGGTAATCTCGACGGAACAGAACAAGGGGCTGGGCGTGGCCATCATGGTCGCGGTCATGACCTTGGCGATCGGGGCCGGCCTTCGACGGATGGAAATCGCGGAGTTGCGCAGCGCGCTGCTCGGCGCGGCTTCCGTGCTCCTGGCGCTTCCGCTGTCCCAGGCCGCGATCTCGCAGTCCTGGAGCGTCGCCACCACCATCATCACGCTGCTGGGCGCGGTCCTGCTTATCGCTGGACTGCTCGTTTCGCTCAGCATCGAGCAGCGTAAGGAAGGCCAGCAGCCATGACCGGCCAGAACTCGCCCGCAGCGGCGACCGACTTCTTCCGCGACGAGCCCTCGACTCCGGCCCTGCCGGAAACCCCGGTTCGCAAGTTCAACATCAATTTCGGCCCGCAACACCCGGCCGCGCACGGCGTGCTGCGCCTGGTGCTCGAGCTGGACGGCGAAGTGGTCGAACGCGTCGATCCGCATATCGGCCTGCTACACCGCGGCACCGAGAAGCTGATGGAGGCGCGTACCTACCTCCAGAACATCCCGTACTTCGACCGCCTCGACTATGTGGCGCCGATGAACCAGGAACACGCGTTCTGCCTGGCGATTGAAAAGCTGCTGGGCGTCGAGGTTCCGATCCGCGGCCAGATCATCCGGGTGCTCTATTCGGAAATCGGCCGGATCCTCAGCCACCTGCTGAACGTCACGACCCAGGCCATGGACGTCGGTGCCCTGACGCCGCCGCTGTGGGGCTTCGAGGAACGCGAAAAGCTGATGGTGTTCTACGAGCGCGCCTGTGGCGCTCGTCTGCACTCCAACTATTTCCGGCCCGGCGGCGTCCATCAGGACCTGCCCGTCGCCTTGATCGAAGACATCGACACCTGGGCCAAGGCTTTCCCGAAGATCTGCGACGACATCGAAGGCCTGATCACCGACAACCGCATCTTCAAGCAGCGCAACGTCGATATCGGCGTCGTGACGCGCGAGCAGGCGATCGAGTGGGGCTTCTCGGGCGTGATGGTGCGGGGTTCCGGCATCGCCTGGGATCTGCGCCGCAACCAGCCCTACGAGAACTATAGCGACTTCGAGTTCGATATCCCGCTGGGCAAGAACGGCGACTGCTACGATCGCTATCTGTGCCGCATGCAGGAAATGCGCGAGTCGACGAAGATCATCCGTCAGGCCTGCGACATGCTGCGCAAGACGCCGGGACCGGTGATGACCGAGGACAACAAGGTCAGCCCGCCGCGCCGCGCCGAGATGAAGCGCTCGATGGAAGCCCTGATCCATCACTTCAAGCTCTATACCGAAGGTTTCCGCACCCCGGCCGGCGAGGTCTATGCCTGCGTCGAAGCGCCCAAGGGCGAGTTCGGGGTGTTCGTGGTCTCCGACGGCACCAACAAGCCCTATCGCTGCAAGATCCGAGCTCCGGGCTTCCCGCACCTGGCGGCCATGGACTGGATGAACCGCGGCCACATGCTGGCTGACGTCTCCGCCATCCTCGGCTCGCTGGACATCGTGTTCGGGGAGATCGACCGTTGAATCTGGCCGATATCGCCCAAGCTCAACTGGACGCCTATAATGCCCAGGACCTGGACGCCCACTGCGCCCATTTTGCCGATGACGTCGTCGTCGCCGGCCTGAATGGCGATGTGGCGCGCACCGGGATCGAGGCCTATCGGGCGTTCTACGCCAAGACCTTCGCCGACTTTCCCGGCAACAAGGCCAAGCTTCTTAACCGCATCGTGGTGGGCGCGAACGTGATCGATCACGAGCACGTCGACCGCGGTAACGGCGACGAACCTTTCCAGGTCGCCGCCATCTACACCTTCAAGGGCGACAAGATCGCCCGCGTGGATTTCGCACGATGAGTGTTCGCCGTCTCGCCAAGGAACAGCCCGCCAGCTTCGCCTTCTCGAAGGACAGCCAGGTCAAGGCCGACTGGTGGAAAGCCAAGTACCCCGCCGAACGCAAGCAGTCGGCAGTGATCCCCATGCTCTGGCTGGCCCAGAAGCAGGAGGGCTGGATTCCCGAGCCCGCCATCCAGGAGATCGCCAAGCAACTGGAAATGCCGGTGATCCGGGTTCTGGAAGTGGCGACCTTCTACGTGATGTTTCAGCTGCAGCCGGTCGGCAAGGTCGCCTTCGTCCAGCTGTGCGGCACCACGCCGTGCCAGCTGCGCGGCGCGCTGGATCTGCGTCAGGTGCTGAAAGACAAGATCGGCGACGCCAATCACGTCTCGGCTGACGGCAAGTTCAGCTGGGAAGAGGTCGAGTGCCTTGGCGCGTGCTGCAATGCGCCGATGGCCGCGATCAATGACTACTATTATGAGGACCTGACGCCGGAGAGCCTGGCGCAGATCCTCGACGACTTCGCCGCCGGCAAGTCGCCGCAGCCGGGCAGCTACGAAGGCCGCAAGGCGTCCGAGCCCAAGGATTCGATCAAGACCCTGACCGACCAGTCGCTGTACGACGGTTCGTTGGCCAAGAAGATCAAGATCCCCAACCTGCCCGAAAAGCCCAAAAAGGCGCCCAAGGCGGAGCCTGCTGCCTGATGTCTGACGCCGTCCTTCAGAAGAAGCGACTGACCACGATGTTCGCCATCGATGTGGTCTGCTTCCTGCTGGCCGGCGCAGCGATCGTCGGTCATGTGGCTCTGAAGATCAGTTGGCTGCTGCCGGTCTTCGTGATTCTGGTCGGGATCGGGCTTGGCGCGCAGATCTGGTTCGTTCTGGGCTGGATGCGCGCCGTGAAGGCGGAAGAGGGGGTTTCGTCATGATCGACGACAGCGCTCTCAATCTGCGTCGCGCGGCCTATGCCGATACGATTCGAAACCTGGGTCGCCGCGAACGTGGTCTCGGTTTCGTGGCCTGTCTGATCGGAGCCCTGCTTCTGGTCTGGGGCAAAACCGGCCTCGGCGGGCCTGGCTGGGCCGTCTTCGCCGGGCTTGTGACGATTGGCGCCGGTTGGTTGCTTTTCGCCTATGTCATCCTTCGTCGGACGCGGTATGTGCGCGTCCATCCATTCGATCCGCAAAGCTGAGTCATGGTCGGTATCCTCGAAGACAAGGACCGCATTTTCACGAACCTTTACGGGCTCCACGACTGGGGTCTTGAAGGCGCGAAAAAGCGCGGCTGCTGGAATGGCACCAAGGACATCCTGGACGCGGGTCGCGACTGGATCATCGACAATATGAAGAACTCCGGCCTGCGCGGCCGGGGCGGGGCGGGCTTCGGCACCGGCCTGAAGTGGTCGTTCATGCCCAAGGAAGTGAAGGACGGCCGTCCGCACTATCTGGTCGTCAACGCCGACGAGTCCGAGCCGGGCACCTGCAAGGACCGGGAGATCATGCGTCATGATCCCCACCTGCTGATCGAGGGCTGCCTGATCGCCTCGCGCGCCATGCTGGCCAACGCCTGCTACATCTATATTCGCGGCGAATATGTCCGCGAACGTGAAGTGCTCGAAGCCGCCATCAAGCAGGCCTATGAGGCCAAGCTGATCGGCAAGAACAACATCCATGGCTGGGACTTCGACCTCTACGTCCACCACGGGGCCGGCGCCTATATCTGCGGCGAAGAGACGGCCCTGCTGGAAAGCCTGGAAGGCAAGAAGGGCCAGCCGCGCCTGAAGCCGCCGTTCCCGGCCGGCGCGGGCCTCTACGGCATGCCCACCACGGTCAACAACGTCGAGAGCATCGCCGTGGCCGGCACCATCCTGCGCCGTGGCGCGGCCTGGTTTGCGGGCTTTGGCCGGCCCAACAACACCGGCACCAAGCTCTTCTGCGTCAGCGGGCACGTGAACACGCCCTGCAATGTCGAAGAGGCGATGAGCATCCCGTTCCGCCAGCTGATCGAGGATCACTGCGGCGGCATCCGGGGCGGCTGGGGCAACCTCAAGGCCGTGATCCCGGGGGGGTCGTCCGTTCCCATGATCCCGGCCGAGCAGTGCGAAGATTTGCCGATGGACTTCGACGCCTTGCGCGCCCTGAGGTCGGGCCTGGGCACCGCCGCCGTCATCGTCATGGACAAGGACACCGACCTGGTTCGCGCCATCGCCCGCCTGTCGTATTTCTACAAGCACGAGAGCTGCGGCCAGTGCACGCCGTGCCGCGAAGGCACCGGCTGGATGTGGCGGGTCATGGAACGGATGGTCACCGGCGAGGCCGATCCCAAAGAGATCGACACCCTGCTGGACGTCACGACCCAGGTCGAGGGTCACACCATCTGCGCCCTGGGCGACGCGGCCGCCTGGCCGATCCAGGGCCTGTTCCGTCACTTCCGCCACGAGGTGGAAGACCGGATCGCCTCCTATCGTAGCGGTCGCCTGCACGTGCAGGGCGCCAAGCTGATCGCGGCGGAGTAGGCATGGCCGAAGAGCCTGAAAATTTCGTCCTCGTCATGCTGCGTCGGATCGACGATCGCATGGTCCGAATGGATGAAAAGCTTGATCGGCTGGTCGACGACGTGAGGGATATGAAAGTCCGCATGACTCACGTGGAAGAAGGTTTGGCCGGCGTAAATCGGCGGCTCGATCGCTTGGAAGTGCGCGTTGAGCGCATCGAGAAGCGTCTGGAACTAGTGGATTCGCCCTTTGGCGGAGTGCGGGAATAATGGCTAAAGCCAAGGTCAACGGCGTCGAGGTCGAGTTCGAACCCGGCATGACGGTTCTGCAAGTTGCTGAACTGGCTGGGGAAGAGATCCCGCGCTTCTGCTATCACGAGCGTCTCAGCATCGCCGGCAACTGCCGGATGTGCCTGGTCGAGGTGAAGCCCGGTCCGCCCAAGCCGCAGGCGTCCTGCGCCCTGCCGGCCGCCGAGGGCCAGGAGATCTTCACCAAGACCCCGATGGTCAAGAAGGCCCGCGAAGGGGTGATGGAGTTCTTGCTCATCAACCACCCGCTGGATTGCCCGATCTGCGACCAGGGCGGCGAGTGCGATCTGCAGGACCAGGCCATGGGCTATGGCCGCGACGACAGCCGCTATGAAGAGAACAAGCGCGCGGTCGAAGAAAAGGCCATGGGCCCGCTGATCAAGACCGTGATGACGCGCTGCATCCAGTGCACGCGCTGCGTCCGCTTCATCACCGAAGTCGCCGGCTCTCCGGAAATCGGCCTGATCTCGCGCGGCGAAGACGTTGAAATCACGACCTATCTGGGCGCGGCGGTGACGTCGGAACTGAGCGCCAATGTCATCGACCTGTGCCCGGTCGGCGCCCTGACCTCCAAGCCCTACGCCTTCGAGGCGCGGCCCTGGGAACTGCGCAAGACCGAGAGCATCGACGTCATGGACGCGCTGGGCTCGGCGATCCGCGTCGACAGCCGCGCCGCCGCAGTGCTCCGCGTGCTGCCGCGCGTCAATGAGGACGTCAACGAGGAGTGGATCTCCGACAAGACGCGCTATGCCGTCGACGGCCTGCAGCGCCAGCGTCTGGACCGTCCCTATGTCCGCATCGGCGGTCGTTTGCAGCCCGCGACCTGGGCCCAGGCCTTCGCGGCCGTGGCGACCAAGATCAAGGCGACCAAGCCGGAACGCATCGGCGTCATCGCCGGCGACCTGCAGGACGCCGAAAGCCTGAAGGCCACCAAGGACCTGTTCAGCGCCCTGGGCGTCAAGAACCTCGACGCCCGCCAGGACGGCGTGGCGCTGGGCGCTGGTCCGCGTGAGAGCTGGCTGTTCAACTCCACGATCGCCGGCATCGAGAACGCCGACGTCATCCTGCTGGTCGGAACCAATCCGCGTGTTGAGGCCCCGGTGCTCAACACCCGCCTGCGCAAGCAGTGGTTGGCCGGCAAGCTTCGCATCGGCGTGATCGGCGAGCAGGGCGACCTGACTTACGAGTACGACTATCTGGGCGCCGGCACGAAGACGCTGGCGGGCCTGACCAAGAGCAAGTCAGACTTCGTCGCCGCCCTGAAGGCCGCCGAACGTCCGGCGATCATCATCGGCCAGGGCGCCCTGACCCGCGCCGACGGCGCGGCGGTGCTCAAGGCCGCCGGCGCGGTCGCCAAGAGCTTCAAGATCGTTCGCGACGGCTGGAACGGCTGGAACGTCCTGCACACCGCCGCCGCTCGCGTGGCTGGCCTCGACATGGGCTTTGTCCCGGGCGAGGGCGGTCTGTCGACCGGCGAGATGCTGAAGCCCGCCGCTCTGGACGTCCTGTTCCTGCTGGGCGCCGACGAGTGTGAGACGGCCGCATCGAACGCCTTCAAGATCTATCTGGGCACCCACGGCGACGCTGGCGCGCACAAGGCTGACGTGATCCTGCCGGGCGCGGCCTATACCGAGAAGAACGGCCTCTATGTGAACACCGAAGGCCGCGTCCAGATGGGCGAACGGGCGGTGTTCCCCAAGGGCGAGGCCAAGGAAGACTGGTCGATCCTGCGGGCCCTGTCCGAAGTTCTCGGCCACAAGCTGCCCTATGACAGCCTGGACCAACTTCGCGCCAAGCTGTTCGCCGACCACCCGACCTTTGGCCAGATCGACTTCGCCCCGGGTTCGATCCCGACAATGTTCGACGTCGGAACCCTTGGCGGCGCGGGCGAACTGGGCGATACGCCGTTCGAGAGCGCCATCAAGGCCTTCCACCTGACCAATCCCATCGCACGCGCCAGCGTGACCATGGCCGAATGCGCGGCCGTGGTTTCGGGCGCGGCCAAGATCGCGGCGGAGTAGGCCGATGAATGCTTTCTTCAGCAACCCGGCCGTGACCTGGACCCTGCTGACCACCGGCGGCATCCTGCTGGTGGTGATCTGGGTTCTGCTCAGCCTGGCCTTCCTGCTGCTGGCGGACCGCAAGATCTGGGCCGGCGTGCAGATGCGCAAGGGCCCCAACGTCGTCGGCCCCTTCGGCCTGCTGCAGTCCTTCGCCGACTTCTTCAAGTTCGTGCTGAAGGAAATCATCATCCCGGCCGGCGCCGACAAGGTGGTGTTCATCCTGGCTCCGCTGCTGAGCCTGGTCCTGGCCTTCGTGGGTTGGGCGGCCATTCCGTTCGCGCCGGGCTGGGTGGTTTCCAACCTCAATGTCGGCATTCTCTACCTGCTGGCGATGAGCTCTCTGGGCGTTTACGGCATCATCATGGGCGGCTGGGCTTCGAACTCGAAGTACCCGTTCCTGGGCGCGCTGCGCTCGGCGGCGCAGATGGTGTCGTATGAAGTCTCGATCGGCCTGATCATCATCACGGTGATCCTGCTGGCCGGCTCGATGAACCTGTCGACCATCGTCGAGAAGCAGTCGGGCTGGATCTGGAACTGGAACGTGTTCGGCGGCGGCGGTCTGAAGAACCTGCCCCTGGTTCCGGTGATGATCATCGCCATGGGCATGTTCTACATCTCGGCCCTGGCCGAAACCAACCGCCCGCCTTTCGACCTTCCCGAAGCCGAATCCGAACTCGTGGCCGGCTATCAGGTCGAATACAGCTCGACCCCGTACCTGCTGTTCATGGTCGCCGAATATTCCAACATCGTCCTGATGTGCGCGATGATCAGCGTCCTGTTCTTCGGCGGCTGGAACCTGGGCCTGCCGATCGACCTGGTGGCGATGTGGGGCTGGTGGGGCAAGTTCGCCCTGGCCCTGGTGTTCTTCGCCAAGATTTGCTTCTGGTTCTTCATGATCGCCATGGCCAAGGCCATCGTGCCTCGCTACCGCTACGACCAACTGATGCGCCTGGGCTGGAAGGTGTTCCTGCCGACCTCGCTGGTGCTGGTGGCGCTTGTGGCGGCCTGGCGCGTCTTCGGACCGGCGGCGTGATGCAACGCAGCAGCGCCATGGCCCTGCTGGGCTTGACCTTGGTTTCGCTCGCGGCCTGCGCCGCGACCGGTGTCTCGGACACGTCCTATTCGCTGGGCCGCGGCATTGTGAACTACGACGAACTCCGTAGGGCAGGCGACAAGTGCTCGGCCGCCGGCGGAGCGCTACAAGCCAAGCAGGACGGGGGAGATCCCGCCCAGCTTTCAAACTACACCTGCGTCATTCCGAAAGGTAATTGACGGCCATGATGCAACGCATTTCCCAGGCGATTAAGGGCGCGGCCCTTCTCGACTTCGCGGGGGCCTTCGGCCTCGCGATGAAGTACATGATCGCCCCCAAGAAGACCGTGATCTATCCGAACGAGCGTAACCCGCAGTCGCCGCGCTTCCGGGGTGAACACGCCCTGCGTCGCTATCCGTCGGGCGAGGAGCGCTGCATCGCGTGCAAGCTGTGCGAGGCCATCTGCCCCGCCCAGGCGATCACCATCGAGGCCGAACCGCGCGAGGACGGCAGCCGCCGGACCACCCGCTACGACATCGACATGGTCAAGTGCATCTATTGTGGTCTGTGCCAGGAGGCCTGCCCGGTGGACGCCATCGTGGAAGGTCCGAACACCGAGTTCGCGACCGAAACCCGCGAAGAGCTCTATTACGACAAGGAACGGCTTCTCGATAACGGCGACCGTTGGGAACGCCTGATCGCGAAGAATCTGGAGTTGGACGCGCCCTACCGCTAAAGACGGGGCGCGATTCCAAAGGGGGCGGCGCGCCATTCGGCGCTGTCGTCATTGACGTAGTTTTCAGGGGAGCAGCCTTGCAGGCGATCGCTTTCTATCTACTGGCTTTCACAACGCTAGCGGCGGGTGCTCTCGTCGTCTCGGCGCGAAACCCGGTGCACTCGGTGCTCTTCCTGATCACCGCCTTCTTCTCGGCTGCGGGTCTCTTCGTCCTGCTGGGCGCGGAGTTCCTCGCGATGCTGTTGATCGTCGTCTATGTGGGCGCGGTCGCAGTGCTGTTCCTGTTCGTGGTCATGATGCTGGACATCGACTTCGAGGCGCTCCGCAAGGGCTTCGCCCAGTACCTGCTGATCGGCGGAGCGGTGGCGTTTGTCCTGACCTTCGAGATGATCGCCGTGGTCGCCACGGTCGCCACCAACGGGGCCGCCGGCAAGAGCGGTTCGCCGATGGCGTCGCCTGACGGTGTGAGCAACACCGAGGCGATCGGCCGGGTGCTCTATACTGACTACGTGTTCTTCTTCCAGATGGCGGGTCTCGTCCTGCTGGTCGCGATGATCGGGGCCATCGTCCTGACCCTGCGCCACAAGCCGGGCGTCAAGCGTCAGAACATCGCCAAGCAGGTCGCCCGTTCGCCCAAGACCGGCATGGAACTGGTTCAGATCAAGCCGGGTGAGGGGATCTCCGAATGATCGGCCTGTCGCACTATCTCGTCGTCGCCGCGATCCTGTTCACGATCGGGGTCTTCGGCATCTTCGTGAACCGCAAGAACATCATCGTCATCCTGATGTCGATCGAACTGATCCTGCTGGCGGTGAACATCAATCTCGTCACCTTCTCGGTCTATCTGCACGATGTGGTGGGCCAGATCTTCGCGATGTTCGTGCTGACCGTCGCCGCCGCCGAGGCGGCCGTCGGCTTGGCCATTCTCGTCACCTTCTTCCGAAACCGCGGCGATATCGCGGTTGACGACGCCAGCATGATGAAGGGCTAAGCGACGTCATGCAGACGCTTGTCACCATTATCCTCTTCGCCCCGCTGGTCGCGGCGATCATTGCGGGCCTGTTTGGCCGCCGCATCGGCAACATCGCCTCCCAGGCGATCACCACCGGCGGCCTCCTGCTGGCCTGCGGCCTCTCCTGGTATGTGTTCAGCCAGTGGACCTGGGGCGGCCTCGAAGCCTTCACCGTTCACCTGCTGCCCTTCATTCATGTCGGCGACTTCCAGGCCAACTGGTCCATCCGGATCGACGCCCTGTCGGCGGTGATGCTGATCGTGGTCACGACGGTCTCGGCCCTGGTCCACATCTATTCCTGGGGCTACATGGCCGAGGACGACAGCAAGCCGCGGTTCTTCGCCTATCTGTCGCTGTTCACCTTCGCCATGCTCTCGCTGATCAGCGCCGCGGACTTCATGCAGCTGTTCTTCGGCTGGGAAGGCGTGGGCCTGGCCTCGTATCTGCTGATCGGCTTCTGGTTCAAGAAGCCCACGGCCAGCGCCGCCGCCATCAAGGCCTTCGTGGTCAACCGGGTCGGCGATTTCGGTTTCGCCCTGGGCATCATGACCACCTTCTGGGCGTTCGGTTCGATCCAGTTCGCTGAGATCTTTCCGCAGATCGCGGCCAATGCCGGCCGGTCCTGGGAATTTGCGGGTCACACCTACCCGCTGGTGGATATCGCCTGCTTCCTGCTGTTCATCGGCGCGATGGGCAAGTCCGCCCAGTTCTTCCTGCACACCTGGCTGCCGGACGCCATGGAAGGCCCGACCCCGGTCTCGGCGTTGATCCACGCGGCGACCATGGTCACCGCCGGCGTCTACATGCTGTGCCTGCTGTCGCCGATGTTCGAATACGCTCCCGTCACCAAGAACATCGTCACGGTGATCGGCGCCATCACGGCCCTGTTCGCCGCCACGGTCGGCCTGACCCAGAACGACATCAAGCGGGTCATCGCCTATTCGACCTGTTCGCAGCTGGGCTACATGTTCTTCGCGGCTGGCGTCGGCGCCTATCAGGCGGCGATGTTCCACCTGTTCACCCACGCCTTCTTCAAGGCTCTGCTGTTCCTGGGCGCCGGTTCGGTGATCCACGGCATGCACCACGAGCAGGACATGCGGAAGTACGGCGCCCTGGCCAAGCTGCTGCCGGTCACCTTCATAGCCATGACCGTCGGCACCATCGCCATCACGGGGCTGGGCTTCCCGCCGCTGCACCTGGGCTTCGCCGGCTTCTATTCCAAGGATACCATCATCGAGGCGGCCTTCGCGGCCGGCGGGGCCAATTCGCTCGCCCTGTTCGCCTGGGTGATCGGCGTGCTGGTGGCGGGTCTGACCTCGTTCTATTCCTGGCGCGTGGCGTTCTTCACCTTCAACGGTACGGCCCGCTGGGGTCATGACGCCCATGCCCATGACGACCACGGCCATGACGCCCACGCCGCCCATGACGATCATGCCCACGATGATCACGGCCACGGCCATGATCACAAGCCGCACGAGAGCCCGCTGATCATGCTGTTCCCGCTGGTCGTGTTGTCGATCGGCGCCATCTTCGCCGGCTTCGTGTTCACCGACTACTTCGTCGGCCACGGCCAGGCCGAGTTCTGGCGCGGCGCGATCTACAACGCCCCGACCAACCACGTGCTGCACGAGGCGCATGAGGTGGCCGACTGGGTGAAATGGAGCCCTCTGATCGCCTCGATCATCGGCCTCGTCATCGCCGCCTACGTCTATCTTTTGAAGGGCAACGAGCGGCTGGGCGAGAAGCTCGCGGCTCGCAGAGGCCCGCTGTACGTGTTCTTCTACAACAAGTGGTTCTTCGACGAGCTGTATCAGGCCACCTTCGTGCGTCTGACCAAGTTCCTGGGCGACCTGTTCTGGAAGGGCGGGGATCAGAAGATCATCGACGGCCTCGGGCCCGACGGCGTCAGCGCCGTCTCCTATGAGGTCGGCCGCCGGACCGGCAAGCTTCAGACCGGCTACGTTTATCACTACGCGTTTGTCATGCTGCTCGGCGTCGCCGGTCTGCTTGGCTTCGCCCTGTTTGCATTCCGTTGAGGGGGACGGAGCTCATGAGCGGCCTTCTCAGCCTCACCACCTTCGCCCCGCTTGCCGGCGTCGCCATTCTGTTGGCGATCCGCGCGATCAAGGGCGACAG
Organism: Caulobacter sp. FV2ps19; assembly: GCF_058681035.1. Lineage (NCBI taxonomy): Bacteria > Pseudomonadati > Pseudomonadota > Alphaproteobacteria > Caulobacterales > Caulobacteraceae > Caulobacter > Caulobacter sp. FV2ps19. The sequence goes on from NZ_CM178729.1 coordinate 2,839,310, forward strand.
CCCAGCCACCGACGGCCTCGCCCGCTGGATCGCCCTGGCGACCACCCTGGTCACTTTCGGCCTGTCGGTCCTTCTGGTCGCGCAGTTCAACCCGGCCAACCCCGGCTTCCAGTTCATGGAAGACATCACCTGGTTCGCGGGCCTGCATTACCGCATGGGCGTGGACGGGATCTCGATCCTGTTCGTGCTGCTGACCGCGTTCCTGCTGCCGATCTGCGTGGTCGCCAGTTGGAAATCGATCGACAAGCGGGTCGTCGAGTATTTCATCGCCTTCCTGCTGCTGGAGACCCTGGTCATCGGCGTGTTCTGCGCGCTGGACCTGATCCTCTTCTATCTGTTCTTCGAAGCCAGCCTTGTGCCGATGTTCCTGATCATCGGCATCTGGGGCGGCAAGCGGCGGATCTACGCGGCCTACAAGTTCTTCCTCTATACGCTGCTGGGCTCGGTGCTGATGCTGGCCGCGATCCTGGCGATGATCTCGATCTCGGGCACCTCCTCGATCCCCGAGCTGATGCAGTACAAGTTCGCGCCCTGGCTCCAGACCTGGCTGTGGCTGGCCTTCTTCGCCAGCTTCGCGGTCAAGATGCCGATGTGGCCGGTCCACACCTGGCTTCCCGACGCCCACGTCGAGGCGCCGACAGCCGGTTCGGTCATCCTGGCGGGGATCCTGCTGAAGTTGGGCGGCTACGGCTTCATGCGCTTTAGCCTGCCGATGTTCCCCAATGCGTCGGAGATGTTCCAGCCGCTGGTGTTTGCGATGTCGGCGATCGCCATCGTCTACACATCGCTGGTCGCCTTCCGTCAGACCGACATCAAGAAGCTGATCGCCTATTCCTCGATCGCCCACATGGGCTTCGTGACCATGGGCATCTTCTCGGGCAACGTCGAAGGCGAGCAGGGCGCGCTCTTCCAGATGCTGAGCCACGGGGTGATCTCCGGCGCGCTCTTCCTCTGCGTCGGCGTGGTCTATGACCGCATGCACACCCGCGAGATCGCCTTCTATGGCGGCCTGACCAACCGCATGCCGTGGTACGCAGCGACCTTCATGCTGTTCACCATGGGCAATGTCGGCCTGCCGGGCACCTCGGGCTTTGTCGGCGAAATCCTGACCATGACCGGGACCTACAAGGCCTCGACCTGGACGGCGCTGGTCGCCGCCAGCGGCGTGATCTTCTCGGCCGTCTACGCCCTGACGCTGTATCGCCGGGTGATGTTTGGCGAGATCACCAACCCGCAACTGGCGACGATCACCGATCTCGACAAGCGCGAGATCCTGATCTTCGCCCCGTTGATCCTCTCGACCCTGGTTCTGGGGATCTATCCGAATTTCGTGTTTAACCTGACCGCGTCGTCCGTCGACGCGCTGGTCGGCGCCTGGCGCGCCGCCGTGGGCGGGTGAGGGACTGATGACGTTTTCAGCCAACTTTTCCCTGATCCTGCCCGAGGTCATCCTCGCGGGCTCGGCCCTGGTCCTTCTGGTCTGGGGCGCGGTCCAGGGTAAGACCAGCCCGCTGTTCACCCTGGCCTCGGTCGCGGCCCTGCTGGCGGCGGCTGTCGCGGCCGTCATGGGTCCGCACGGCCACGCCTTCAACGGCGCCTATTCGGCCGACGCCGCGGCGACCTACGCCAAGGTGGCGATCTATATCTCGAGCGCCATCGGCATCGTGCTGGGCGACCGCTGGCTGGCCCAGCGGGGCGATCAGAAGTTCGAATATGCCGTGCTGGTGATCCTGGCCGCGGTCGGCATGGGCGTCACCGCCTCGGCCGGCGACCTGATCAGCCTCTATATCGGCGTCGAGCTGCAGTCCCTGGCGCTCTACGTTCTGGCCGCCTTCCGCCGCGACGACGCCAAGGCGTCTGAAGCCGGTCTGAAGTATTTCGTGCTCGGCGCCCTGTCTTCGGGCCTGCTGCTCTATGGTTCGTCGCTGATCTACGGCTTCGCTGGCTCGACCCGCTTCTCGGAGATCGCCGCCGTCGGCCAGGGCGCGCCGGGCGTGGGTCTGCTGTTTGGCCTGATCTTCCTGATCTGCGGTCTGGCGTTCAAGGTCTCGGCCGCGCCGTTCCACATGTGGACGCCCGACGTCTATGAAGGCGCCCCGACCCCGGTCGTCGGCTTCTTCGCCGCCGCGCCCAAGCTGGCGGCGATGATGATGTTCGCCCGCGTGCTCGGCGACGCCTTTCCGGACGCCGTCGGCCAATGGCGCCAGGTCCTGATCATCGCCTCGTTGATCTCGGTGTTTGTCGGCGCCTTCGCCGGCCTGGCCCAGACCAATCTGAAGCGCCTGTGGGCCTATAGCTCGATCGCTAATGTCGGCTACGCCCTGCTGGGCGTCGCCACGGGCGGCGAGACCGGCTTCCAGGCCATGCTGGTGTTCATGGTCCTCTATATGGTCGACGTCACCGGCTTCTTCGCCTGCCTTCAGGCCCTGAGCCGCGACGGCAAGCCGATGGAGACCATCGAGGACATGGCGGGCCTGGTGAAGGAACGTCCCGGTATCGCCCTGGCCATGACGGCGTTCTCGCTGTCAGCCCTGGGGCTGCCGCCGTTCTCGGGCTTCTGGTCGAAGTTCTACGTCTTCAAGGCCGCGCTCGGCACGGGCGACGTGATGATGCAGTGGGCGGCCGTGCTCGGCCTGGTCGGCAGCGTCGTGGCCGCCTTCTATTATCTGCGCCTGATCAAGGCGATGTGGTTCGACGCTTCGCCGGGTTCGGTGGACGCGCCGGCCCCGACGGCCCGCGCCGTGGGCTTCGCCGCCGCGCTCTTTGCTTTCCCGGTGGTGCTGGTTGCGCTGATCTGGCTCGACCCGGCCGCCAAGGCCGCCGCAGCGGCCTTTGGCCACGCGTGACGTGACGGGCGCCCACTCGACGCTTGAGCGGCCGCCCGTCGTCGTCCTTGACGAGATCGATTCCACCAACGCCGAAGCGCGCCGTCGCGCGGAAGCCGGGGAGGCGGGCCCGGTCTGGCTGGTGGCCTTGCGGCAGACCTCGGGGCGCGGACGACGCGGCCGGGTCTGGGAGACCGGCGAGGGCAATCTCGCCGCCACCCTGCTGTTCTCGACAGACATGCCCCCGGCCCAGGCGGCCCAGGTGTCCTTCGTCGCCGCCCTGGCCGTGGCCGACTTGCTGGCGGCCTATGTCCCGGCCTCGCTGGTCAGCCTGAAATGGCCCAATGATCCCATGCTGGGCGGCCTGAAGGTCAGCGGCATCCTCGTGGAATCCGGCGCGCGCCCGACCGGCGGGCTTTGGCTCGCCGTTGGCGTGGGCGTCAATCTGTCGCGCAAGCCGATTGACAGCGAACGCCCCGCGACCGCCCTGAGCACCTATCGCGCCGCGCCGCCGCCATCGGCTGTCGAGGCGGTCGAGGTGCTGGCCGACGCTTTTGAGCGCTGGTTGCGGGTCTGGCGGACCCTGGGCTTTCCGGCGATCGCCGACGCCTGGACGGCGCGGGCCCATGGCCTGGGCGAGCCCTGTGTGGCGCGACTGGGAACAGAGACGGTCGAGGGTGTCGCCGAGGGCCTGGACGGCGACGGCGCCTTGAAGCTTCGGTTGCCTGACGGACGCTTGCGGCGCATCACCGCCGGTGATGTGTTTTTCGGCGAGGCTTCCTGATGCTTTTGGCCATCGAGCAGGGCAACACCAACACCATGTTCGCCATCCATGATGGCCAGAGCTGGATCGCCCAATGGCGCTCGGCGACCGAGAGCACGCGGACGGCCGACGAATATGTGGTCTGGCTGTCGCAGTTGCTTTCGATGGAAGGCCTGGGCTTTCGGGCCATCGACGCCTGCATCATCTCCAGCGTCGTGCCGCAGTCGATCTTCAACCTGCGCAATCTGTCGCGCCGCTATTTCGACGTCGAACCGCTGGTGATCGGCGAAAACGCCAAGCTGGGCGTGGATGTTCGCATCGACAAGCCGTCGGAAGCCGGAGCGGACCGCCTGGTCAACGCCGTCGGCGCTCACATGGTCTATCCGGGACCGTTGATCGTTATCGACAGCGGCACGGCCACCACCTTCGACATCGTCGCCGCAGACGGCGCGTTCGAAGGCGGCATCATCGCGCCTGGCATCAATCTTTCCATGCAGGCGCTGCACGAAGCAGCTGCTAAACTGCCGCGCATCGCCATTCAGCGCCCCGCCCGTAATCGCGTGGTCGGAACCGATACCGTCAGCGCCATGCAGTCGGGCGTGTTCTGGGGTTATATTTCTCTGATCGAAGGGCTTGTTGCGCGCATCAAGATCGAGCGCGCCGAGCCCATGACCGTCGTCGCCACCGGTGGGGTCGCCTCACTGTTTGAAGGCGCCACGGACTGCATCGATCACTTCGATTCGGATCTGACGATCCGCGGACTTCTCGAAATTCACCGTCGCAACACCACCTTAGAGACCTAATGACAAAATCCTCCCAAGACGAACTCGTTTTCCTCCCGCTCGGCGGGTCGAACGAGATCGGCATGAACTTCAATCTGTACGGCTTTGGCCCCGCTCACGCGCGCAAGTGGATCGTCGTCGATCTGGGCGTGACGTTCGGCGACCAGACGACGCCCGGCGTCGAGATCATCCTGCCCGATCCCGAATTCATCGAAGCCTATGCCGACGACATTCTCGGCATCGTGCTGACCCACGCCCACGAAGACCACCTGGGCGCCGTGCACTGGCTGTGGCCGCGCCTGAAGGCGCCGGTTTACGCCACGCCGTTCACCGCCTTCCTGCTGCGGGAAAAGCTGCGCGACGCGCGGCTGCTGGACGAGGTGCCGATCACCGAGATCCCGCTGGGCGGCAAGTTCTCGATCGGGCCGTTTGATCTGGAAATGATCACCCTGACCCACTCGATCCCCGAGCCGAACGGCCTGGCGATCAAGACCCCGCTGGGCACGATCCTGCACACCGGCGACTGGAAGATCGATCCCGAGCCTCAGCTGGGCGAGGCCACCGACATCGACGCGCTGCGCGCTCTGGGCGATGAAGGCGTTCTGGCCATGGTCTGCGACAGCACCAATGTGTTCGTCGACGGCGAGGCCGGGTCGGAAGCCGATGTTCGCGTGGCGATGAACAAGCTGATCTCCGGCTTGCAGGGCAAGATCGCCGTGGCCTGTTTCGCCTCGAACGTCGCGCGCATGGACACCGTGATCCGCGCCGCCCAGGCCGTCGGCCGCAAGGTCTGCCTGGCGGGCCGCTCCATGCACCGCATGGCGGCCGCCGCGCGCTCTGTCGGCTTCCTGGTGGGGATAGAGCCTTTCGTCACCGATGATCAGGCCAAGTACCTGCCCGAGAACGAGATCCTGTTCCTGTGCACCGGCAGCCAGGGCGAGGCGAGGGCGGCCCTGTCGCGCATCGCCGAGGGCACCCACCCTCACGTGAAGCTGTCGCAGGGTGACCACGTGGTGTTCAGCTCGCGGGTCATTCCGGGCAACGAGATCCCGATCCGCAACCTGCAGAACAAGCTGGCCGATCGCGGCGTGCGCCTGCACACCGAACGTGACACCCCCGGCATCCACGTCAGCGGCCACCCGTGCCGCGGCGAACTCAAGCAGATGTATCAGTGGGTGCGGCCCGAGATCGCGGTGCCGACCCACGGCGAGCGCCGCCACCTGATCGAGCACGCCGCCTTCGCCAAGGACCTTCAGGTTCCCCAGACCGTAACGCCGCGCAACGGTGACATGGTTCGCTTGGCCCCGGGCCGCGCCGAGATCATCGACGAAGTGCCGGCCGGCCGTCTGTATGTTGATGGCGGCGTGGTCACGGCGGAAAATGGCCAGGCGCTGCGCGAACGCCGGCACGTGGCCTTCAACGGCATGCTGGCGGTTTCGATCGTGCTGGACGGCAAGAACCGCATCGTCTCCGGACCTCAGGTTCGGGGCCTCGGTCTGGCCGGCGACAAAGAGTATCCGCTTGGCGAAGCTATGGACGACATCGCCGAGGAAGCCGAAAACGCCTACAAGCGCCTCGGCGGCAATGACAAGGAAATGGACGAGGCGATCGAGAACGCCATCTCTCGCGCGGTGAAGAAGGCGGCGTTCCGGATCTGGGAACGCAAGCCGGTTGTCGAGACGACCGTCCTGCGCGTCTGACCTAGGGGAAGGGCGACCCGCCGTCAATTTGACACGGTGGGTCGCTCTTTTCGCATCGCAGCACAGGTGTTAGGCCTTCGCGCAAACAACAAACGCGCGGGAGCAGGATCATGATCGGCAAGTTGAACCACGTCGGCGTCGCCACGCCATCGATCGACGAGTCGCTGAAGATGTATCGTGATCTTCTGGGCGCAACGTCCGTCACCGAGAAGTGGGCCATGCCCGAACAGGGCGTCTGGGTGTGTTTCGTCAACCTGCCCAACAGCCAGATCGAGCTGATCGAGCCCTATGGCGAAAAGTCGCCGATCCACGCCTTCCTGGCCAAGAACCCCAAGGGCGGTCAGCACCACATCTGCTTCGAGGTCGAAAACATCTATGAAGCGCGCGACGCCCTGGTCGCCAAGGGCGCGACCGTGCTGGGCGAGCCGCGCATCGGCGCGCACGGCACCCTGATCATCTTCGTCCACCCCAAGGACATGGGCGGCCTTCTGGTCGAGCTCATGGAGACGCCCAAGGAGGCGCATCACTAATGGGACCGATCACCAGCATCGCGATCTTCATGACCATCTGGTGGACGGCCCTGTTCGCCATCCTCCCCCTGGGCTCGCGCAGTTTCCACGAAATGGGCGTCAAGCCGCCGCCCGGCGCCGACCCCGGCGCGCCGGTGAATCCCAATCTGAAGCGCAAGTTCATCACCACCACCTGGGTGTCGATGATCGCGTTCGCCGTGCTGTGGCTGGTCATTCGCTTTCATCTGATCACCTTGCCGCCGATGCCGTCGACCTACTGAAACCTGACGGCGCCCAAGGCTTGAGCGGCGCGCTGAATTTTCGCCCAGGATCGCTCAAGGCTTGGGCGAAACGGCCAAATGCGCCGCGAGAGCCGCATGCGCATGCCCCAACAGATGTTTGGCGGCGTACAGTGACCTTACGAGATCAGATGTTTCTGATCTTACTCTGTGGCGTCTTCCCCGACGATGAACTTGCAAGGCCGCGCGGATCGCGCGGCCTTCTTTTCGTTCTGAGAGACATCTCCCGTCATCTTTTCGCCGCGCGCGTTGCCAAGTTGTCGGGCAAGGGGCTATCTCAGGCTCACTTTTCCCCGGAGACGTCTTTCTGATGCGCCTGTCGCGCTATTTCCTGCCCGTATTGAAGGAAGCCCCGTCCGACGCCCAGATCGTGTCGCACCAGTTGATGCTGCGCGCCGGCATGATCCGCCAGGAAGCGGCCGGCATCTATGCCTGGCTGCCGCTGGGCCTGCGGGTTCTCAACCGCATCGAACAGATCGTGCGCGAGGAGATGGATCGGGCCGGCGCCATCGAGCTTCTGATGCCGACGATCCAGTTGGCCGAGCTGTGGCGGGAAAGCGGTCGCTATGACGACTACGGCGACGAAATGCTTCGTATCACCGACCGCCACAAGCGCGAGCTGCTGTTCGGCCCGACGGCCGAGGAAGTGGTTACCGACATCTTCCGCGCCTCGGTCAAGAGCTACAAGGACCTGCCCAAGAACCTCTACAACATCCAGTGGAAGTTCCGGGACGAGCGCCGTCCACGCTTTGGCGTGATGCGCGGGCGCGAGTTCCTGATGAAGGACGCCTACAGCTTCGACCTCGACGCCGAGGGCGCCCGCAAGTCGTACAACCGCATGTTCGTGGCCTATCTGAACCTGTTCTCGCGCATGGGGCTGAAAGCCGTACCGATGCGCGCCGACACCGGTCCGATCGGCGGCGACCTCAGCCACGAGTTCATCGTCCTGGCCGACACTGGCGAAAGCGCCGTGTTCTGCCACAAGGATCTGGTCGAGATGAGCGCGCCCGGTCCCGATGTCGACTGGGACGGCGATCTGCAGCCGCTGGTCGATCAGCGTACCGCGCTGTATGCGGCGACCGAGGAAATGCACGACGAAGCCGCCTTCAACGCGGTGCCGGAAGGCGACCGCCTGTCGGCGCGCGGCATCGAGGTGGGCCACATCTTCTCGTTCGGGACAAAATATTCCGCGCCGATGAAGGCCCTGGTGACGGGCCCCGACGGCAAGGACGTCCCCGCTCAGATGGGCTCCTACGGCGTCGGGGTTTCCCGGCTGCTGGGCGCGATCATCGAGGCCAGCCATGACGATGCGGGCATCATCTGGCCCGAGTCGGTGGCGCCGTTCGATGTCGGCATCATCAACATGCGCCAGGGCGACGCCGCGTGCGACGCCGCCTGCGACACCGCCTACAAGGCGCTGACGGCGGCCGGCCGCACCGTGCTCTATGACGACACCGATGCACGGGGTGGCGCCAAGTTCGCCACCATGGATCTGATCGGTCTGCCCTGGCAGATGATCATCGGGCCCAAGGGCGTCGCGGAGGGCGTAGTCGAGATCAAGAACCGGGCGACCGGCGAACGCTCAACCGCCTCGCTCGAGTCTGTCCTGGCGGGGCTCACCCAAGCCAAGGCCAACTGATGAGCGTGCTCGGGGCTGCCGGACCTTTCAGTCGCTGGGAGCGGTCTGTCGCCTGGCGATACCTGCTGGCCAAGCGCAAGCACGGCGGCGTCGCCCTGATCGCGGTAATCTCGTTCTGCGCGGTGATGCTGGCGGTCTTCGCCCTGATCACCGTGATGAGCGTGATGAACGGCTTCCGCGCCGAACTGCTGGGCCGGATCCTGGGCTTCAACGGGCACCTCTACGCCCAGTCGCCCCTGATCAACGGTCCGGACCGCGAAGGCGTGATCACCCGAATCCGCGCCATTCCGGGTGTCATCCAGGCCGTGCCGATGGTCGAGGCCCAGGCCATGATCATCGGCCCCAGCCAGGTGACCGGCGCAATCGTTCGGGGCGTCAGCCCGCAGGATCTGCGCGGCTTGAAGATCATCTCCGGCAATATCAAGAAAGGCTCAATGGCCGGCTTTGGCCAGGGCGAGTTTGGCGGCGACATCGTCCTGATCGGCGATCGTATGGCGGCCAATCTCGGCGTGACTCCTGGCGACGCCATCACCCTGATCTCGCCCTCGGGCCCAGCCACAGCCTTTGGCTCCTCGACGCGGGAAAAGGACTATATTGTCGGCGGCGTCTTCAGCGTCGGCATGAGCCAGTTCGACGAAGCCTATGTCTACATGCCGCTGGAACAGTCGCAGCTGTTCTTCGGCCGCGACACCTCGGTCGACTATGTGGAGATCAAGGTCGAGGATCCCGATGAAGCCAAGGCCCTGAAACCGGCCGTCGAGGCCGCCAGCGGTCCTGGGGCTCTGGTCGCCGACTGGATGGACAAGAACCACAGCTACTTCACGGCCCTGCAGGTCGAGCGCAAGGTCATGCGCCTGATCCTGTTCTGCATCGTCGCCATCGCGACGCTGAACATCATCTCCAGCCTGGTGATGCTGGTGAAGAACAAGGGCAAGGACATCGCCATCCTGCGCACCATCGGGGCGGGGCAGGGCGCCGTCCTGCGGATCTTCGTGATGGCCGGCGCCTCGATCGGCGTGGCCGGCACCCTGGCGGGCCTGCTGCTGGGCGTGGTGTTCTGCGCCTATATCACCCCCATCCAGAACTTCGTGGAGTGGGTCACCGGCACCGCGGTGTTCAGCGCCGACGTCTATATGCTGTCTCACATCCCGGCGAAGATCGACTGGTCCGAGGTCGGCGGCATCGTGGGCCTTTCGGCCCTGATGAGCATTGCCGCGACCCTGCCGCCCGCCTGGCGCGCCTCGCGCCTCGATCCCGTGGAAGCGCTGCGCTATGAGTGATCCCGTCCTGTCGCTGCGCGGCGTTGAACGCGTTTACAAGACCGAGGCGGGTGATCTGCCGGTGCTGCGCGGCGTCGATCTGGACGTCTATCCGGGCGAGGTTGTCGGCCTGATCGGGCCTTCGGGTTCGGGGAAGTCATCGCTGCTGCATTCGGCCGGTCTGCTGGAGCGTCCCGACGCTGGACTGGTCGCCCTGGGCGGCCGCGACTGTTCCAAGCTTTCGGAGCGGATGCGCACCCGTATCCGCCTGGGTACCGTGGGCTTCGTCTATCAGTTCCACCATCTGCTGCCCGAATTCAGCGCGCTCGAGAACGTGTCCATGCCCGGCATGATCGCCGGACGCGCTCGAGCCGAAGCCCAGGCGCGCGCCAGCGAACTGCTGACGAACCTGGGCTTGGGCGAGCGCGTGAACCATCAGCCCGCCCAGATGTCAGGCGGCGAGCAGCAGCGCGTGGCGATCGCCCGGGCCCTGGCTAACAAGCCTCAGCTTTTGCTGGCTGACGAGCCGACAGGGAACCTGGATCCGGCCACCTCGGCGGCGGTGTTTCAGTCGCTCTACAGTCTGGCGCGAGATCAGGGCGTCGCCGCCCTGATCGCCACGCACAACATGGACCTGGCGCGTTACATGGACCGGGTTTTCGCCCTGAAGGACGGCCACCTGGTGGCCCAGACCTTCTAGGTCGTCAGAGCAGCGCCGCCTTCAGGGCGGCGAAGAAGCCGGCCTGATCGATCTTCTTGATCACGCGCGCATTGGCGGGCTTGCGCTTAAGAGCCGGGTCGGCGAGCTCGATGTCCGGCAGGATGGCGTTTGAGACGCTGAGATAGCCGCGGGTCAGTTCGCCCTGCGTCTCGACATCGACCACGGCCCGTTCGGATTCCAGGATCAGACTTTCGTCCATGGCCACCGCGCAGGTGAGCGCATCGGGGTGCAGGCTGCCGTTCAGACCTTCCGTCTCCTGGGCAAAGGCCAGCGAAGCGCGGTTCACGTCGGTGAAGAACCGGGCGCGCGGCGTATCCAGGGCGCGCAGCTGCGCCAGCTGATCCAGATCCAGCAGGCCGTCGCGCAGGGTCTCGGTCCAAGTGACGATCGACAGGTCGAAACCGGCATTGATGACGATCCTGGCGGCTTCCGGATCGACATAGAGATTGTACTCGGCGGCCGGCGTGACATTGCCCACGCCGTTGTCGGTGCCGCCCATGATCCACAGATGTTTAGCCGCCTTGGCGATGCGGGGCTCGCGCAGATAGGCCAGGGCGATATTGGTCAGGGGCGCCTGGGCGATCAGGGTGATCTCACCCGGCGCCGCCATGACCCGGCGCACGATCTCGTCGACGGCGTGGCCGTCCTCGGGGCGTTGGGCGGCCAGGGAAAAGGCGCTGTCGCTCATGCCGTCGGCCCCGAACACATAGGCGGCGTCGAGTGGGGCGCGTGAGAAGGGGGCCTGGGCGCCCAGATAGACCGGGACATCGCCCGCTCGCCCACAGGCCTCCAGTGTCACCAGGGCGTTCTCCGCGTGTTGCACGAAGCCGACATTGCCGTGCGCGATGGTGATCGCCTCCACCGTCACGCCCGGGCGGGTCAGGGCCAGCATCAGCGAGAAAACGTCGTCGCCGGCGGTGTCGGTATCGATGATCAAGCGCATGGCCTGATGTGACGGATCCTGAGGCGAACGCCAAGGGGGAGGGCGCGTCGATCGCCCGCGCTCTCCACAGCCGCGAAAATTATCGAGGATGGAACGGGAACATCTTGTGGATGGAACAAAAGAGGAATATGGAACAAACAAGCAACCGTTGTGGAGGTTCTGATGATCCGTATCGCCCGTGAGTCTTTGGCGCTTGTATCCGTCGCCAGCTTCGTCTGGATGATGTGTTCGGTCGCCCAACTGGTGGCCTGAGTCGGTTGAGCGGAGGCGTGGGCGATGTCGGACGGCGAAGGACAGGGGTTTGTCCACCTTCGGGTTCGGTCGGCCTATTCCCTGCTGGAAGGAGCCATCAAGGCTGACGTCATCGGCAAGATGACCGAGGCGGCGGGCATGCCGGCCGCCGGTCTCACCGATCGCGCCAACCTCTTTGGGGCCCTGGAATACTCTTCCTACGCCAAGGACGCGGGCATTCAGCCGATCATTGGCTGCGCCCTGCCGGTCTCCGGCGTCGGGGCCGGACCGACCGAACGCTGGGCGCGGGCCCCGACGATCACCCTGCTGGCCCAGAATGAGCGGGGCTATCTCAATCTCTCCGAGCTGTCGTCCATCGCTTATCTCGAGAGCAGCGATCTGGCCGAGCCGATCGTGCCCTGGGCCAAGGTCATCGAGCACGCCGAGGGCCTGATCATGCTATCGGGCGGCACCGATGGCCCGGTGGACGCCCTGTTCGCGTCCGGCAAGACCGCCGAGGCCACGGCGGCGCTCGCCGAAATGAGCCGGGTCTTCGGCGACCGGTTCTATGTCGAACTGCAGAGGCATGGCTTGCCCAGGCAGGCCGCCGCCGAGCCGGGTCTGGTCAACTGGGCCTATGAAAACGACGTTCCGTTGGTGGCCACGAACGATGTCTATTTCGCCAAGGCCGCGCTGTATGACGCGCACGACGCCCTGCTGTGCATTTCCGACGGCGCCTTCGTGGGTCAGGATGAACGTCGCCGGGTGACGCCCGAGCACTGGTTCAAGCCGGCCGCCGATATGCGCAAGCTGTTCTCGGACCTGCCGGAAGCCTGCGACAACACCATCGATATCGCCCGTCGCTGCGCCTTCATGGTCAAGAAGCGCGACCCCATTCTGCCCAGCTTCCCCACGGGCGCTGGCCGCAGCGAGCCCGAGGAACTGGCCCACCAGGCGCGGGAAGGCCTGAAGATGCGGCTCGCCGAGAATGTTCTGGCGGTCGATGAACAGGTCTATTGGGATCGTCTGGATTTCGAGCTCGGCATCATCACCAGGATGGGCTTCCCCGGCTACTTCCTGATCGTGTCGGACTTCATCAAGTGGGCCAAGTCGCACGGCATCCCGGTCGGCCCCGGCCGGGGCTCGGGCGCGGGCTCGCTGGTCGCCTGGGTGCTGACCATCACCGATCTTGATCCGCTGCGGTTTGGCCTGCTGTTCGAGCGGTTCCTCAATCCCGAGCGGGTTTCCATGCCCGACTTCGACATCGACTTCTGCCAGGAGCGGCGCGAAGAGGTCATTGTCTACGTCCAGGAAAAATATGGCCGCGACCGCGTGGCCCAGATCATCACCTTCGGTTCGCTGCAGGCCCGCGCCGTGCTGCGCGATGTCGGGCGGGTGATGCAGCTGCCGCTGGGCCTGGTCGACCGGCTCTGCAAGATGGTGCCCAACAATCCGGCTGCACCGGTGACCCTGGCCCAGGCCATCGAACTGGAGCCGCGGCTCAAGCAGGCCAAGAAGGAAGACGGCAACGTCTCCAACTGTCTCGACGTCGCCCTGCAACTGGAAGGACTGTTCCGCAACGCCTCGACCCACGCCGCCGGCGTGGTGATCGGCGACCGGCCGCTGACCCAGCTGACGCCGCTGTACAAGGATCCGCGATCGGATCTGCCCGCCACCCAGTTCAACATGAAGTGGGTCGAGAGCGCCGGCCTGGTGAAGTTCGACTTCCTGGGCCTCAAGACCCTGACGGTGCTCGATCGCGCCGTGAAACACCTGAAGAAGCGCGGGGCCGAGGTCGATCTGGGCAAGCTGCCCTTCGACGACGCCAAGACCTATGAGCTGCTGGCCTCGGGCCAGACCGTCGGTGTGTTCCAGCTGGAAAGCCAGGGCATGCGCGACACCCTGCGCAAGATGCGCTGTAGTTCGATCGAGGAGATCACAGCGCTGATCTCGCTCTATCGGCCAGGCCCGATGGACAACATCGACACCTTCGTCGACTGCAAGTTCGGCCGCAAACCCGTCGACACCCTGCACCCCTCCTTGGAAGGCGTGCTGAAAGAGACCTACGGCGTCATCGTCTATCAGGAACAGGTGATGCAGATCGCCCAGATCCTGGCGGGCTACAGCCTGGGCGAAGCCGACCTTCTGCGCCGGGCCATGGGCAAGAAGAAGAAGGAGGAAATGGATCTCCAGAAGATCCGTTTCGTCGACGGCGCCAAGGAAAAGAACGTTCCCGAAGAACAGTCGGGCTCAATCTTCGAACTGGTGGCCAAGTTCGCCGGCTACGGCTTCAACAAGAGCCACGCCGCCGCCTATGCGCTGATCGCCTATCAGACGGCCTGGCTGAAGGCCAATACGCCGGTCGAATTCCTGGCCGCGTCGATGAGCCTGGATATGTCCAACACCGACAAGCTGGCGGTGTTCCACCAGGACGCCCGGCGCTTCGACATCACGGTGCGCGCCCCGGACGTCAATCGCTCCGGCGCCGACTTCGAGGTCGAGAACGGCGAGGTGCTTTATGCCCTGGGCGCCGTGCGCAATGTCGGCCTGGAAGCCATGAAGCATCTGGTCGCGGTGCGGGCTGAGGGCGGGCCGTTCCGCGACATCTTCGATTTCGTCGAGCGGGTCGATCCCCGGCAGGTCAACAAGCGGGCGATCGAAAACCTGGCCCGGGCAGGGGCCTTCGACTCCTTCCACAAGAACCGGGCCCAGATCCTGGCCTCGTCCGATGTCCTGATCGCCCACGGCCAGAGCGTCGCCGCCGATCGTCAGGGCGGCCAGCACGCCCTGTTCGGCGCCGACCCGGCGGCCGGCCGGCCGCGCCTGAAGAAGATCGATCCCTGGAACCAGGTCGACCTCCTGGATGAAGAACTGGCGGCCGTCGGCTTCTATCTGACCGGCCACCCGCTCGAGGACATGGTCGGCATGCTGCGTCGGCGGCGCACGGCGATGTTGACCGAGGTTATTCCTCAGGCCGAGGCGGGCATGGAAGCCTTCCGCATGTGCGGCGTGGTGCGACGCCGGCAGGAGAGGGCGTCGCAGAGCGGCGAGCGCTTCGCCTTCGTCTCCTTGTCGGACCCGACGGGCGAATACGAGGTGCTGTTTCCGCCGGAGGCCCTGCGCAAGTGCCGCGAGGTGCTGGAACCCGGCAAGTCGGTGTCCATCAAGGTGCGGGCCAAGGCGCGCGACGGCGAGGTGCGGTTCTTTGGCGACGACGCCGAGCCGATTGAAAAGGCGATCGAGAACGTGGTGGCGGGCTTGCGGGTCCATCTGTCGCCCTCGGCCACCGAAATCGAGGCGCTGAAGAAGCGACTGGATCCGGCGGTGTCTCAGAAGGGCGGCGAAATCACCTTCATCGCCGCGATCGGCGGGGGACGGGAGATCGAGCTGAAATTGCCGGGGCGCTACACCCTGGACGCCTCGCTGCGCGGCGCCTTGAAGACCGCGCCCGGCGTCGCCCTTCTGGAAGACGTCTAACCGGACGCCGTGGCGTCGCAAGTCGGGGATAGAGGATCATGGCCAGGCATCAGGGCGGTTGTCAGTGCGGCAGGGTGCGGTTCGAGGCGGAGGTCGGCCTCGAGGACACGATCACCTGCAACTGCTCGCGCTGCGGCAAGCTGGGCTCGGTGCTGGCCTTCGCCGCCGAGAGCGACTTCACCCTTTTGCAGGGCGAGGACGCCTTGACCGACTATCGGTTCAACACCGGCAAGATCTCGCACCTGTTCTGCTCGACATGCGGCGTCGAAGCGTTCGGGCGCGGCGAGGGCCCCGGCGGCGTGCGGATGGCGGCGATCAATGTGCGCTGCCTGGATGATGTCGATGTTTTCGCGCTGACGCCGGTCCAGGTGGACGGCAAGGCGTTTTGACGGACTGATGGCGGCCGTCCGGGCGAGGTCGAACGGCGCGCCGGGAATGGGGATGGACAAGGCGGTCGTTGTCGCCGACGGCCAACCGGGATGGGATGGATATTTGCTGATGGGGCTCAGAATGGACGCACGCGCAATTCCACCGGCGGCGCTTCGCGACCCCATCGCCGTAGAACTCGCTCGGGTATGGATCGCAGAGCAGGGACTGCATTGTTCGCTCAAGTTTGGTCTCTACGCCCACGGTGGCGTGGCGGCCGAGACGGCGGCGTGGGGAATCATCCTGGCCGACCTCGCAGGCCATGTCGCGGACGCGCTTGGCGCTGAGGGTATGGGCGCCAAGGCCGACCTGTTGGAGGCCATCGTCGAGCGCTTCAATGAAGAGATTTCCGCGCCGTCCTCCGAGCGGGTGGGCGGGTCTGGCTCCGAGGTTGGCTAGCTTCAGCGCTGTCGGTGAGAATGCCAGGCGTGCAAGCCCCGGCGCCGTTGATTCGCCAATGGCGCACCAGAAGGTGATCCGCTAGGCAGCGATGATCTTCTTCCAGACGTCGCCTGGAAGGTCGAAGGCGCCCTGACTTGGCCCCGATTGGGGTTGCCCGCTGCAAGCCTCGTCACGCAATCCGTCCGACAAGACTTGCCTTTTGCGCCATTCCCGCCTATCTGCGCGCCATTCCACACGTGGACGTTCGGTTGCTTCGGGGAGAAATCCTGAGGTCACCGTTCCGGTCCCGCTCCGAAATTGTTCGGAACGGGGGTGTCCGCGGAGGTTCAACCGGAAAAAGGATATAGGCCCGATGGCTCTTCCCGAATTCTCCATGCGTCAGCTCCTGGAAGCCGGCGCCCACTTCGGTCACCAGACGCACCGCTGGAACCCGAAGATGGACCGCTTCATCTTTGGCTCGCGTTCGAACATCCACATCATCGACCTGTCGCAGTCGATTCCGCTCCTGCACCAGGCTCTGGTGAAGGTGCGTGAAGTCGCCGCCGCCGGCGGTCGCGTGCTGTTCGTCGGCACCAAGCGTCAGGCTTCCGATCCGGTCGCCACGGCCGCCAAGCGCTGCGCCCAGTACTATGTCAATCACCGCTGGCTCGGCGGCACCCTGACCAACTGGCGCACCGTCTCGGGTTCGATCGCGCGTCTGCGCGAACTCGAAGGCGTGCTGGTCGGCGAAGGCGCCGGTCGCACCAAGAAGGAATTGCTGCAGCTGACCCGCGAACGCGACAAGCTGGAGCTGTCGCTGGGCGGCATCAAGGACATGGGCGGCATTCCCGACATCATGTTCGTGATCGACACCAACAAGGAAGCGATCGCGATCCTTGAAGCCCGCAAGCTGAACATCCCGGTCATCGCGATCCTGGACACCAACTGCGATCCGGACGGCATCACCTATCCGATCCCGGGTAACGACGACGCCGCCCGCGCCCTGCAGCTGTATTGCGACCTGATCGCTGACGCCGTCCTCGACGGTCTGGCCGCCGGCCAAGCCTCGTCGGGCGTCGATCTGGGCGCTTCGGCGGCTCCGATGGAACCGACCCTGGCGCGCGAACTGACCCCGGAACCGGTGGCTGAAGCCGCCGCGCCCGAGGCCGCTCCGGAAGCCGCTCAAGAGGCGACCACCGAAGCCCTGGACGCCGTCGCCGAAGAGCCGGCCGCCAGCTGATCTATCAACGGCCGCTCTTTGCAGCGGCTGTTGCAAGCCTGACATGCGACCGGGTTATCAAACCCGGTCGCTAACCGTTTGAATCTGGAGATTTTCCATGGCTGAGATTACGGCAGCGCTGGTCAAGGAACTGCGCGAAAAGTCCGGCGTCGGCATGATGGACTGCAAGAAGGCGCTGATCGAAAACGCCGGTGATATCGACGCGTCCATCGACTGGCTGCGCACCAAGGGCCTGTCCAAGGCCGCCAAGAAGGCCGATCGCGTCGCCGCTGAAGGCCTGGTGGGCCTGGCGGTTCGCAATGACGGCGCCGGCATGACCGCCGCTGCGGTCGAAGTGAACGCCGAAACCGACTTCCTGGGCCGCAACGACCTGTTCCAGAACGCCGTCCGCAAGATCGCGGCCGTCGGCCTGGATGTTGACGGCGTCGACGCCATCAACGCCGGCAAGACCGCCGATGGTGAAGTCGTGTCCGACATCCTGACCAACCTGATCGCCACCATCGGCGAGAACATGGTCCTGCGTCGCTCGGCCCGCTTCACCGTCGCCCAGGGCGCGGTGTCGACCTATATCCACAACGCGACCGCGCCGGATCTCGGCCGCATCGGCGTGCTCGTGGCCATCGAAGGCGCTGGCGACCAGGCCAAGATCCTGGAACTGGGCCGCAAGATCGCCATGCACGTGGCGGCCACCGCGCCGCTGTCGCTGTCGCCGGACGATCTGGACCAGGCCGCCATCGAAAAGGAACGCGCCATCTTCACCGAGCAGGCCCTGGAATCGGGCAAGCCGGCCGGCGTGGTCGAAAAGATGGTCGAAGGCCGGATCCGCAAGTTCCTGGAAGAAGTCGTGCTGCTCAAGCAAGCCTTCGTCATGAACCCGGACCAGACCGTCGAGCAGCTGGTCGCTGAAACCGGCAAGGAACTGGGCTCGCCGCTCACCGTGAAGGGCTTTGTTCGTCTGGCCCTGGGCGAAGGCGTCGAGAAGGCTCCCGCGGGTGACTTCGCCGCCGAAGTCGCCGCCATGGCCGGCCAAGCCTAAACCTATCCGGGCGCGCGCCTCGCTTTGGCGAATCGCGTGCTCATCGGCCTCGAAGGGCGCGGCGCGTTTTGATGCGCGCCGCGCCCTTCTTGCGCCTGCGCCACCGGTATTTTGCCCTGCAGAACGGCGTTGCGGCCCTGGCGTGCAAAACCGGTCCCACTTTTGAATAACGCGCACTATGTTGCGTGCCGACGACTCAGGAAGAGCCCGGTCCATGTCCGAACCCAGCACCGCCACGCCCCAACGGTTCCGCCGTGTGCTCCTGAAGGTCTCCGGCGAGGTCCTGATGGGCGATACGCCCTACGGCATCGACACCAACACCGTTCAATCTGTGGCGGCGGATATCGCCGAGATCGTCAAGTCCGGCATCGAGCTGTGCATCGTCATCGGCGGCGGCAACATCTTCCGCGGCATGGCGGGCGCGGCCAAGGGCATGGAGCGCTCCAGCGCCGACTATATGGGCATGCTGGCCACGGTCATGAACGCGCTGGCCATGCAGGACGCCCTGGAGCGTATCGGCGTCTCCACCCGCGTGCAGTCGGCGATCCCGATGGCCACGGTCTGCGAGCCCTATATCCGTCGCCGCGCCCAGCGCCATCTCGAGAAGGGCCGCGTGGTGATCTTCGCCGCCGGCACCGGCAACCCGTTCTTCACGACCGACACCGCCGCCGCCCTGCGCGCCGCCGAAATGCAGTGCGACGCCCTGCTCAAGGGCACCAGCGTCGACGGCGTCTATACCGCCGACCCCAAGAAGGACGCCTCGGCCCAGCGCTATGACCGACTGACCTATATGGACGTCCTGGCCAAGGATCTGCGGGTGATGGACGCCTCGGCCGTCGCCCTGATGCGCGACAGCAATATCCCGATCGTGGTCTTCTCCATCAAGGGACGGGGCAATCTGCTCAACGTCCTGCGAGGCGAGGGCACCTTTACCGTCGTCGCCCAAGACGCCGTCTAACCTAACCCAGAGAGCCCAAGCCATGGCCGCCGTCGAAAAGCCCGTCCTGTCCCGCTACAAGGATCGCATGGAGAAGTCCGTGCTCGCGCTGAAGGAAGACTTCGCCGGTCTGCGCACCGGTCGGGCGTCCTCCAGCCTGCTGGACCAGATCATGGTCAACGCCTATGGCTCGATGGTGCAACTCAACACCGTCGCCTCGATCAGCGTGCCCGAGCCGCGCCAGATCAACGTCAACATCTGGGACAAGGGCGTTGTTTCGGCGGTGGAAAAGGCGATCCGCAATTCGGATCTGGGCCTCAACCCCGTCGTTGAAGGTAACAATCTGCGCATTCCGATTCCGCCGCTCACCGAAGAGCGCCGCAAGGACCTGTCCAAGATCGCCGGCAAATATGCCGAGGCTCAGAAGGTGGCTGTGCGCAACATCCGCCGCGACGCCAATGACGATCTCAAGAAGGCCGAGAAAGCCAGCGTCATCAGCGAGGATGAGCTGAAGAAGATGGAAACCGAGGTCCAGAAGATGACCGACGAAGCCATCAAGAAGGTCGACGAGGCCTTGAAAATCAAAGAGCAAGAGATCATGCAGGTTTGATAGCCGACCAGCGTAACGGGGACGGTTAGGGAAGGCTTGAAGCGAATGTCGGCGTCGACCGGCCTGCAGGATGTTTCGGCGCGCGCTGGGGGCGACGTGTCGGACCGCTCGCTGCATGTGGCCATCATCATGGACGGGAACGGTCGCTGGGCGAAGCGGCGCGGCATGCCGCGCGTGCTCGGCCATCGCGCCGGCGTCAAAGCGCTTCAGCGCACCGTGGAAGCCGCGCCGACTCTCGGTGTCGACGTGCTGACGGTTTTTGGCTTCTCGACCGAGAATTGGAGCCGGCCGGCCCACGAAGTTTCCGAGCTTATGAGCCTGCTGAAGGCCTATGTTGAATCGGATCTGGAGCGTCTGGCGCGCGAAGGCGTCAGGGTGCGGATCATCGGCCGTCGAACGGGGCTGGCGCCGGACATCCAGGAAATCATTGAACGGGCGGAGCGACGCACCGCTGAGAATGTGAAGTTCACCCTTCAGGTGGCCTTCAACTACGGTGGTCGCGCCGATATCGCCGACGCCGCGCGCGCCTTCGCAGAATCGGTCGAGCGCGGCGAGGCCAAGGCGGCTGATCTCGATGAGGCCGTTTTCGAAAAGCAGCTTTCAACCTCGGCGTCCCCGCCGCCGGACCTGATCGTCCGCACCAGCGGCGAGCGTCGAATTTCGAATTTCCTGTTGTGGGAATGCGCCTATGCCGAGCTCGTCTTCCAGGACGTGCTGTGGCCGGACTATGGACCTGAGGCGCTCTCGGCCGCCATTGCGGACTACCGCGGGCGCGACCGACGCTATGGAGGCATTGCTGCCGATGACGTCGCCGTCGCCGGCTAAGCGCTTCAACTGGACCAATCTTCGCGTGCGCGTGGCTTCCGCCACGGTGCTCGTGCCCACAGTCGTGGCCGCCGTATGGTTTGGCGGGATCTGGTTTCTGGCCCTGATCCTGGTCTGCGCCGCCTTGCTCGCGCGCGAATGGGGCATGATGAGTGCTCCCCGCGCGCCCAGGGGCGTAGCCATCGCCATCGGCGGCGCAGTGCTGGTGGCCGTGGTGGCGGCTTTTCGCGAGCACTATTATCTCACCTGGCCCTTGCTGGCGGTCGGCGCGATCCTGGCGGCTCTGCTGGCCCGGGGCGCGGTCGAACGCAGGGCGGATGCGGCCTATGGCGTCATCTATATCGCGCCGGCCTGTATCGCGATGCTCTGGCTGCGCATGCTGGACGCGGGACTCAGCTGGACCCTGCTGCTGTTCGCGGTCACCTGGTTTTCCGACATCTTCGCCTTCGTGGTCGGCAGCGTCCTGAAGGGTCCCAAGCTGTGGCCGGCGTTTTCACCCAACAAGACGTGGTCCGGCTTCTTCGGCGGACTGGCGGCGGCGGCGATCGCCGCGATCGGCATCGACCTCCTGTCCGGATGGCTGCCCGCGCTTCCGGATATGAACCTGACTTGGCCCATCGCTGCGATGATCGGATTGCTCGGCGGCCTTGCGACCATGACCGGCGATCTGTGGGAATCCATGCTCAAGCGGCGGTTCGGCGTGAAGGACTCCGGAGACCTGATCCCAGGCCATGGCGGCATGCTTGATCGCGTGGACGGCTTGATGTTCGCGGCGATCGTGATCGCCGGGGTTCGCCTGATCTATCTCTACGGGTGGGCGCATTGACCTCCGCACGCAAGGTGGTGGTTCTTGGCTCCACAGGCTCGATCGGCGTTTCGACCCTGGGGCTGTTCGAGGCGTCGGGCGTCGAGGTCGAGATCCTGGCGCTCACGGCCGGCCGCAACGTCGAACGGCTGATCGAACAAGCGCTTCGCTGGCGTCCTGCGGTCGCGGTGATTGAGGACGAGAGCCGACTTGCCGCCTTGCGC
This sequence comes from Caulobacter sp. FV2ps19, assembly GCF_058681035.1. NCBI lineage: Bacteria > Pseudomonadati > Pseudomonadota > Alphaproteobacteria > Caulobacterales > Caulobacteraceae > Caulobacter > Caulobacter sp. FV2ps19. The sequence continues at coordinate 2,860,942 of NZ_CM178729.1, forward strand.
GACGGCCTCAAGGACACGGGGATCCGCGCCGCGGCGGGGACCCGCGCCGTAATCGAGGCAGCGGCCATGGGCGCCGATTGGGTCATGTCGGCGATCGTCGGCGCGGCCGGCCTGGCGCCGACCCTGGCGGCCGCGCGCACGGGCGCGGTGATCGCCCTGGCCAATAAGGAAAGTCTGGTTTGCGCCGGTCCCGCCCTGCTGCGAATTTCACGCGAGGCGGGCGGATCGGTGATCCCGGTTGATTCCGAGCACTCGGCGATCTTCCAGGTCCTGCAGCCGGCCTGTATCCATCGTGTATCAAGACTGATCCTGACAGCCTCGGGCGGCCCTTTCCGCACCTGGACAAAAGACCAGATGGCGGTCGCCACGCCCGAGCAGGCGGTCGCCCACCCCAATTGGTCCATGGGCGCCAAGATTTCGGTCGATTCGGCGACCATGATGAACAAGGGCCTCGAGATGATCGAAGCCTCCTACCTGTTCGACACTCCCGGAGAGCGTATCGAGGCCGTGATCCATCCGCAGTCCATCATCCATAGTCTGGTGGAATATGCCGACGGCTCGACCCTGGCCCAGCTGGGCCCGCCGGATATGCGCAGTCCAATCGCCTGCGCCTTTGCCTGGCCAGACCGCCTGCCTTGGCCCGCGCCGCGCCTGGATCTTGCGGCCTATGGCCAACTGACCTTCGAGGCGCCCGACCTCGAACGCTTTCCGTCCATTGGCATCGCCCAGGAGGCGATGCGGCTAGGCGGCGGCGCTCCGGCTGCTATGAACGCAGCCAATGAAGTGGCCGTGGCGGCTTTCCTTGACCGCCAGATCGGCTTTCTCGATATTGCCGCCTCGGTGGCGGGGACCCTGGAACGCATGAACAGTCTCGGGGCGATCTTGGAAGCCGACGCCGATCCGGTTGAAAGCGCCATGGCGACGGATGCTGCGGCCCGCCGTATTGCGGCCGAGGTTGTCGCGCAGAAGCGTCAACGGAACTGACGCGGAGATTCCTGCTTTCATGCTCGACGTCTTGATCTTTGTTGTATCCACAGTCTTCGTGCTGTCGATCGTCGTGACGATTCACGAGCTCGGGCACTTCTGGGCGGCTCGCGCCTGCGGCGTGGCGGTGGATTGCTTTTCGTTGGGTTTTGGCCCGCCCCTGGCGTCCTGGCGCGGACGCTCGGGCGTTGAATGGCGGATCGCCGCGATTCCGCTGGGCGGCTATGTGCGCTTTTCCGGCGACGAGAACGCAGCCAGCGTTCCCGACCAGAACGATCTGGCGGCGATGAAGCGCGCGATCGTGGAGCGGGAAGGGGAGGCGGCCGTCGGGCGCTATTTCCATTTCAAGCCGATCTGGCAACGCGCGATCATCGCTGCGGCCGGACCGATGGCCAATTTCGCCCTCGCCATTGTGATCATGGCTGCGTTCCTGCTGCTGATCGGCAAGCCCCAGGGCGTTGCGACGGTCCGGAACGTCATGCCGGGCACCGCCGCGGAGGCCGCAGGCTTCAAGCCGGGCGACGTCTTCATTTCCGCCGACCGGCAACTGATTTCCAGCGCCCAGGACCTCAGCAGCTATGTTTCGCTGCGCGCCAACATGCCCATCGATTTCCTGATCGAGCGGGCGGGCGCCCGGATACACCTGAAGGCGACGCCACGCTTCGTCGAGGTCAAGGACGATATTCGCGGCCGGGTCAAGGAAGGCCGACTGGGCGTCGAAAACGTCAGCGTCGCACGCTTCCAGAAATCCACGGTCCTTCACGCCGTGCCCGATGCGGTCGCGGAAGTCTGGGGCATGCTCAAGACTATCGGCTTCTATCTGGGTCGCCTGATCACGGGTCAGGTGCCTGCCGACCAGATCAGCGGCCTGATCGGCATCGGCCACACGGCGGGGGCGGTCACCAAGGCCAGCGTCGCCGACGCGCCCAATACCGAGACCCTGCTGTTCCGGCTGGCCATCAGCCAGATGCTGCTGATCGCCAGCCTGTCGGTCAGCATCGGCTTCATGAACCTGTTGCCGATTCCTGTTCTGGATGGCGGCCACCTGTTGATGTACGCCTATGAGGCGATCGCCAAGCGTCCCCTGCGCGCCGATTTTCAGGCTGCGGGTTTTCGCGCGGGGCTTGCGCTGATCCTGGGTTTCATGTTGTTCGCGGCGTGGAACGACCTCAACCGCTACGACGTGTTCAAATTCATCGGCGGTTTGTTCACGTGAACGCCCGCTCTTCGTCCACGAATGGTCCCATGAACAATCTTCGCGCCCATAGCGCCGCGTTCGCCACCGGTGTGGCGCTCCTTTTCGGCTCCACCGCGTTGGTCGCGCCCTCGGCGGCTTTTGCCCAGGCGGTGCAAACCAGCGTCGTGCAGCGGATCGTCGTGCAAGGCAATGAGCGGATCGAGCAGGGCACGGTGACGTCCTATCTGCCGATCCAGCCGGGCGACACGGTGGACGCCGCGCGTCTCGACCTTGCCCTCAAGACCCTGGCGCGCACCGACCTCTTCGCCGATGTGAAGATCGAAATGCTGTCCGGCGATCTGATCGTAAAGGTCGTCGAAAACCCGATCATCAATCAGGTGGTCTTCGAGGGGAATTCGTCCCTGAAGGAAGACAAGCTGAAGGACGAGGTCCAGATCCGGCCGCGCGGCATCTTCACGCGCGCCAAGGTCCAGGCCGACGTTCAGCGCATCATCGAGCTTTATCGTCGCTCGGGTCGTATCTCGGCGACCGTGACCCCGAAAGTCGTCGAACTGCCGCAAAAGCGCGTCGATCTGGTGTTCGAGATCAACGAAGGCCCAAAGAGCGGCGTCCTGGGTATCAACTTCCTGGGCAATTCCGAGTTTTCGGACAACGACCTGCGCGACGTGATCGTGACCAAGGAGTCGCACTGGTACAAATTCCTGACCAGCAACGACAACTACGATCCCGACCGGATCGAGTACGACCGCGAGCAACTGCGCAAGCATTATCGCAACCGCGGCTTTTTCGATTTCCGCGTCGTCTCGTCCGTGGCTGAACTCTCGCCGGACAAGAACGGCTTCGCGGTCAGCTACACCCTGGATGAGGGTCCCAAGTACAAGTTCGGCAAGATTACGGTGGAAACCGAGCTGAAGAAGCTCGACGGCACATTGCTGGCCCAGATTCTGCCCGTCCGCACCGGTCAGCTCTATGAAGACGAACGCATCGAGCAGGCGACTGACGCCCTGACCTTCGCGGCGGGCGCGGCCGGCTTCGCGTTCGTGGACGTTCGACCGCGCTATGTGCCCAATCGCGAAACCAACACGGTCGATGTGGTCTTCCAGGTGCGTGAAGGGCCCCGCGTCTATGTTGATCGCATCGACATCGTCGGCAACACCCGGACGCTCGACTACGTCCTGCGTCGTGAGCTCGAAGTGGCCGAAGGCGACGCCTATAACCGCGTGCTGGTCGACCGCTCCAAGAACAACATCCGCCGCCTTGGTTTCTTCAAGGATGTCGACATCCAGGAAGTGCCCAGCGGCGCGCCCGACCGTACGGCCCTGCGGGTCAAGGTCGAGGAGCAGCCGACCGGCGAACTGTCGTTCAGCGCCGGCTACAGTTCGGTCGACAAGCTCGTGCTCGACGTCGGTATTACCGAGCGCAACTTCCGAGGCCGTGGTCAAAATGTGCGCGGTCGCGTTTCGGTGGGGTCGCTGCGTCAGCAAATCGACTTCGCCTTTACCGAGCCACGCTTCCTGAACCGCAATCTGGTCGCCGGCGTGGACGTCTACTCCTTCCGCTACGACCTCAGCGATTATGCGGCCTATGACACCCGGTCCGTCGGCGGCAACGTCCGGGTTGGCTTCCCGTTGACCCAGAACGCGTCGATGAGCCTGCGCTATACGCTGCGCCGGGACGAGGTCAGTGTGGCGGACAGCCTTTGCACCAGCGGCTCGGTCTCGCAGATCCTGTGTCTGCAGCGCGGCGCCTACATGACCTCGCTGGTCGGCTACGGCCTGCGGATCGACAAGCGCAATGATCCGATCCAGCCGACGCGGGGTTGGTTCGCCGACCTCAACCAGGATCTGGCGGGCTTCGGCGGCGACGTGAAGTACCTGAAGACCGAGACTGACGGCGGTTGGTACTGGGGCTTCAACAAGGACCTGATCTTCAGCGCCACCGGCTCGGCCGGCTATATCGAGGGCTGGGGCGGCGACACCATCCGGATCAACGACCGCTTCTACAAGGGCGGCACCAACTTCCGCGGCTTCGAGACGGCGGGTATCGGTCCGCGCGATATCTCGACCACCAGCAACTCGATGGGCGGCAAGCTCTATGCGATCGGCACGTTCGAGCTGACCGTTCCGACCTTCCTGCCCGAGCAGTACGGCATCAAGGCCGCTGTTTTCACCGACTTCGGTACGTTGGGCCAGCTCGACGACGCCGATCGCCAGTCTTCGACGGGTGTGTACGACTCCAACATTCGTGACGACCTTGCTCTCCGCGCTTCGGCGGGTATCAGCATCGACTGGAAGTCGCCGATGGGGCCGATCCGCTTCGACTTCAGCAAGATCCTCTCCAAGGAAGATTACGACCGGACCGAAACGTTCCGGTTCTCCACCTCCACAAGGTTCCAATGATCATGACCTCCAAGTTCCTGTTCGCGGCCGCCTCGAGCGTCGTTGCTATCGCGGTTTCGACCAGCGCCATGGCCCAAACGGCTCCCGCTGCTCCGGCCATTACGCACGGCGCGCCGATTGCCGGCGTCTGTATCTTCTCAAGCCAGCGCGCTGTCGGTTCCTCGGCCGTCGGCCAGGCCGTCGATGCGCGTCTGAAGATCATCATTCAGCAAGTGAACGCCGAACTGACCGGCGAACGCTCCGCGCTGGAAAATGAAGCCAAGGCGCTGGAGGCCAAGAGGGCCACGCTCGACCAGGGCGCGCTTGAGCAACAGGCCGCGGCCCTGCAGGTCAAGGGCAACGCCTGGCAGCGCAAGAGCCAGCTGCGCCAGAAGGAAGTTGAAGCGACCGAACAGAAGGCCCTGTCGCGCGTCTATCAAGAGCTCGACCCCGCCATCAAGCAAGTCTATCAACAACGGACGTGCGGCATGCTGGTCGACCGTGAATCGGTTCTACTGGCCAACCCGGCGATGGACATCACGGACGCCGTCGTTGTCGCGCTCGACGCGCGCATCAAGACTCTGACCTTCGATCGCGAACGTCTGGACCAAGCGACTCCTGGCGCTCAAGCTCTGACGCCGCCCAAGAAGTAGTCGGGTCGATCCGGGCCAGGAGCCCGGAACGCCTTTGAGAGGACAAGATGCCGGACCCCCGTTTTTTTGATGACCTGGGTCCGGCGTCACTCTCGGAGTTGGCGTCTGTCGGGGCGGCGACGCTTTACGATGCGGCCCTCGCGGATCGCACGATCCGGCATGTCGCGCCGCTTGATGCGGCCGATGCTCAAGCGATTTCGTTTTTTTCCGATCCGAAACGCCGTGACGCGGCGGCGACCACCCTGGCCGGCGCCTGTTTTGTGCGACCCGAGCATCGTGATCTGCTGGCTCCGACCTGTGCGGCTCTCCTGACCTCCCACCCGCAAGCCTCGTGGGCCGCCGCCGCGTCGCGATTGCACGCGCCGCGGCGACACGATCCCTCGGCTGCGGCGATCCATCCTGACTGCGTGCTGGAGGCCGGCGTTCTGCTGTCGCCCGGCGTGACGATCGGGCAGGGCGCGCGAATCGGCAGGGGCACGAGACTGGCTCCCGGCGCGGTGATCGGGCCCGGGGTCACGATCGGCCGCGACGGCCTGATCGGCGCCAACGCCGTGGTCGGTTTCGCCATCCTCGGGGATCGGGTCAGCCTGCACGCCGGGGCGGTGATCGGCGAAGCCGGCTTCGGGGCCGCGCCCAGCCCCAAGGGCATTGTCGACCTGCCGCAACTGGGCCGCGTCGTGATCCAGGATGGCGTGACGATCGGGGCCAATAGCTGCGTGGACCGGGGCGCTTTTGGCGATACGACGATCGGCGAGAACACCAAGATCGACAATCTTGTTCATGTCGCCCACAACGTCCGTCTAGGGCGCAATTGCGTGCTGGCGGCCTATACGGGTATTTCGGGCAGCACCATCGTCGGAGATGGTGTGGCGTTCGGCGGCAAGGCCGGGGTTGCAGATCATTTGACCATCGGTTCGGGGGCGAGCCTCGGCGCGTCAGCGTCGGTGTTCAAGAACGTGCCGGCGGGCGAAACATGGACAGGGTTTCCGGCGCGTCCGCTCAAGCGGTGGCTCCGAGAGACCGCATGGCTGTCACGCATGGCGGGCGGCCGGGTAACAAGGGGCTAAGTATGGGCCGAGACGTCGCCGAACCGGCGCAGTCCGCGATCGACATCGCCGAGATCCTCGCCAGGATCCCGCATCGTTACCCCTTCCTGCTGGTCGATCGGGCCGAGGACTATCGTCCGCACCAGTCGATCGTCGGCATCAAGTGCGTGACCGTCAACGAGCCGTACTTCCAGGGACACTTCCCGGGCAATCCTGTCATGCCGGGCGTCCTGATCATCGAGGCCATGGCGCAGACCGGCGCGATCCTGATGAGCAAGTCGCTCGAGGTCGACACCGAGGGCAAGACCATCTTCTTCATGTCGGTCGACAACGCCCGCTTCCGCAATCCCGTGCGTCCCGGCGACGTGCTGCGGATGGAGGTCGAGGTGACCCGCGCGCGGTCGAGCATCTTCAAGTTCAAGGGTCAGGCCAAGGTCGGCGACAAGCTCGCCGCCGAGGCCGAGTTCGCCGCCATGGTGGTGGAGACGCCCGTCAAATGACCTCAAGCATCCATCCCACCGCCATCGTCGCGCCCGGCGCGACGCTCGCTCCGGATGTCGAGATCGGTCCGTTCTGCATCGTCGGCGGTGACGCGACCCTCAAGGCCGGCGTTCGGCTGATGTCGCATGTGGTCATCGATGGGGCCACCACCCTGGGCGAGGGCTGCGTCGTGCACCCCTTCGCCAATCTCGGCGGGCCGCCCCAGCATCTGGGCCACAAGGGCGAGCGCACCGAACTGCTGATTGGCCCGCGCAACATCATCCGCGAGCACGTCACCATGCACACCGGCACCGCGTCCGGCCGGGGCGTGACCACCGTCGGGAGCGACGGGCTCTACATGGTCGGCTCGCACATCGCCCACGACTGCGTGGTCGGCGACCATGTGGTCATGGCCAAGGGCGCGACCCTGGGCGGTCATGTGGCCATTGGCGACTACGTGTTCATGGGCGGTCTGGCGGCGGCTCACCAGTTCACGCGGATCGGCCGTTACAGCTTCATCGGCGGCCTGGCCGCCGTGACCAAGGACGTCATTCCCTACGGGTCGGTGTGGGGCAACCACGCACACCTCGAAGGCCTCAACCTGGTGGGCCTGAAACGTCGCGGCTTCAGCCGCGAGACGATCAATGCGCTACGCGCCGCCTACCGCCTGCTGTTCGCTGATGAGGGCACCTTCCAGGAGCGCCTGGAAGACGTGGCCGAGCTTCACGCCGGCAATCCCGAGGTGATGGAAATTGTCGACTTCATCCGGGCGGACAATAATCGTCCGCTTTGCCTGCCCCAACGCGAGGTCTAGGCTCTGCCCATGCGTAAGCTCGGCTTGATCGCCGGCGGGGGCGCGCTCCCTGTCGAACTGGCGGCTCACTGCGAGTCGGCCGGACGTCCTTTCGCGGTGATGCGGCTGCGAAGCTTCGCCGATCCCGTCCTTGACCGCTATCGCGGCATCGAGGTGGGACTGGGGGAGTTTGGCAAGATCTTCAAGGCGCTTAAGGCCGAGGGCTGCGAGGTTGTCTGCTTCGCTGGGACCGTCAGTCGACCCGACTTTGCCGCCATCCTGCCCGACCTGCGCGGCGTCACGGTGATCCCGGCCCTGATCAAGGCCGCCCGTCAGGGCGATGACGCGCTGCTGCGCCGGGTGCTGGCCGAGTTCGAGAAGGAAGGCTTCGCCATTGAAGGCGCCCACGAAGTCGTCGGCGAACTCACCCTGCCGCCGGGGCCGCTGGGCGCGCACGCGCCGCGAGCCCAGGATCTCCCGGACATCGAGCGCGCGCTGCTGGTGGCGCGGGAAATCGGCAAGCTGGACGTCGGGCAGGGGGCGGTCGTCTGTGACGGCCTGGTGCTCGCCGTAGAGGCTCAGGAGGGCACCGACGCCATGCTGCGTCGGGTCTTCGAATTGCCCGAAGCCATTCGCGGCGCCGCCGATCGTCGACGCGGCGTCCTGGCCAAGGCCCCCAAGCCGATCCAGGACACCAAGGTGGATTTGCCCACCATCGGCGTGGCCACCCTGCAGCGCGCCGCCCGCGCGGGCCTGGCCGGCGTGGTCGGCGAGGCCGGCCGTCTGCTGGTCGTCGATCGCGAGGCGGTCATCGCCTGCGCCGATGAGCTGGGGCTGTTCGTTCTGGGCGTCGACGCTCAAGGTCAGCCATGACGCGGCCCCTGACCGTCATGCTGGTGGCGGCCGAGGCTTCAGGCGACGCTCTGGGCGCCGGCCTGGCCCGGGCTCTGAAGCAAAACCTGGGCGACCAGCCGGTGCGCTTTGTCGGCGTGGGCGGCGCCAAGATGGCCGTCGAGGGGATCGAAAGCCCGTTCGACATCGCCCAACTGTCGATCATCGGCATTGCGGAGAGCCTGAGGGCCTATCCGCGCGCCATGGCCCGCCTGAAGGACACCCTGGCGCTGGCGGAACGCGAACAGCCTGATGTCGCGGTCCTGATCGACTCCTGGGGTTTCAATATCCGGCTGGCCCAGGCCCTGCGCCGCCAGAACCCGGACCTGCGACTGGTGAAGTACGTGGCCCCTCAGGTGTGGGCCTATCGTCCGGGACGGGCCAAGGCCCTGGCCAAGGCCGTGGATCTGCTGCTGTCGATCCAGCCGATGGACAAACCCTATTTTGATCGCGTGGGCCTGAAGAACGTCTTTGTCGGCAATTCCGCCCTCGCCAAGGATTTCAGCCAGGCGAACCCGGCGCGGTTCCGCGCGGCGATCGGCCTCTCGGCGGACGAGCCGATCCTGTTGGTCCTGCCGGGCAGCCGGCCGTCCGAGATCGAGCGGGTCATGCCCGTCTTCGAGGACGCGGTTCGCAGGCTCAAGGCCTCTCGCCCAGATCTCGCCGTGGTCGTGCCCGCGGCCTCCACCGTGACCGAGGCCGTCAAGGCCCGGGTGGCCGGCTGGCCCTTCCGTGCGCATGTGATCGAGGACGAGGCGCTCAAGGACGACGCCATGGTCGCCGGAACCGTGGCCCTGGCATGCAGCGGCACCGTGACCACCGAACTGGCTCTGGCGGGCTGCCCCATGGTGGTCGGCTACCGAACCGGCGCGATCACCTACGGCCTGCTGAAAATCCTGTTCAAGCCGCGCTGGGTGACCTTGCTCAATATCGCCGCAGAGACCGGTGTCGTGCCCGAATATCTGCAGGGCGATCTCGATGGCGAGGCGCTGGCCCAGGCCATCACCCTGCGTCTTGATGATCCTGCATTGCGCGCAAAGCAGGTCTCGCAGCAAACCGCCGCTCTGGGGCTGATGGGCCGCGGCCTGGCCGATCCGTCAACGGCCGCCGCCCAAGCCCTCCTGGTGTTCCTGGGTCGGTCCGACGCGGCTGGACCGGGTGAGCGTCGAAAGCGCGGGCGTCCCCCCGGCTTTTAGCTCTCCTCGTCGAGAGGGGCGAGGCGCAACGCCCGAGCCGCGCGCTGCGCTTGAAGCTGGACGCCTAGTGGAACTAGCGCTCATTCTGTGCTGACGACCTGAGTGATTCGGTCCACGCCATCACGCTTGCGGCCCGCGTCACCAGCACGATCTATTGAGAGAGGCGATCTTCGCGACCCAGGCGGTTGGAGGCTGTTCATTGCCCATCGATCCGGTAGCGCCCATTACGCCGATCCTGCCGTCTTCTGCGGTAGGCCACGCCTCTGATCCGGCCACAGCCCTGGCGGCGCTGGCGCGGGCCCAGGCCGTGCTCGCCAGCAACACCTCGGTTCTGAACGCTCTGGCCGGAACGACCCAGGCCGAGATCTCCACGGGCGCAAGCAGCACCCCGGGACCCGATCAACACACAAAGGCCGAGCGTTCCGTGCCCGATCGCCTGGCCGAGGCTGTGCGCTCGACCGCCGCCCAGGCCGCGCCCCTCCAGTCGGGACTGGCCCCGATCATGGCTGATTTGGAGGCTCTCGACACCCGGCTGGAGCTCCCGGCATCCGTGCAGCAGGCGGCCAGAGCGGTTCTGGACAAGGCCATTCCGATTGATCAGCCCCTGACGGCGCAGGGCCTGCGCGCCGCGCTCAATGGGTCGGGCGTCCTGCTTGAGGCCCATCTCGCGCGCGCGGTTGCAGGAAACAGACATCCCGCCGCGGCCGCTCCACCGCCGGCGGCCGGCGACATGAAGGCGGCGCTCCTGGTCTTTCGCGCGGTTGTCGCAACCTGGCTGGCCAAGACGCCCGCCGCGACGCTCCCCCCATCGCCCGGGACACAAGCCGCCGAGAACACGGTCGCCCCGCCGCCGAACCTGCCGCCTCGAGGCGGCTATCCCGCGCTGCCCAAGCTTCCTGATCTGCCCCAGCTTCAACCCGATCAGGGACAAACTGGGAAGGATGTCATCAGGGCCGCCTCTGCGGCCGCGGTCGGCGCCGGATCTGAGGCCGAAGCTGTAGCTGGTCCGCAGAACGATGCAGGCCTCGACGTCGAGGCGGACACGCTAGCCGCATCGACCCGCCCACAGCCCGCGGCGCCGCTCGCAACCGGCGCGCCCGTTTCCCGGCCTGAGGTTTCAACGCTTCCAGAAGACGACCCCGCGCTTCCAACAGCCGCGACGCCGCCAGGCGAACCGTCCGAGCCGCTTCCAGCGACTGAACTCAAGACCGCAGCGCCCGCCGTGGCCCGCCCGCCGACAGCGCCGGAACGTCCGTTCCTGATGGTCGGACTGATCGAGGACGAAGTGATCGACCCGTTGCCGCGACCCACCGGTCGCGATGACGCCGTCGATCGGGGCGTGGGGTCACCTCTGGTCGCGGCAAGGTCCCAATCGCCCGCAAAGCCGCCGCCGCCCTATCCGGGTGGTCCCATGGCGGCGCAGGCTGCGGCGACCTCTGATCTGCCTGAAGGCCTTCCCGAGGCGGACCTCGCGCGTCGCCTGCTGAAGGGGACCAATGGCGCCATCGCGCGCCAGGAACTGTTGCAGATCGCCTCCCTGCCGGAGCGACACGCCGAGGCTGAACGGGTCAGCGACGCCAAAAGCCCGCGTTGGGTGTTCGACCTGCCGTTCCAGACCCCCCAGGGCGTCGCCGTCGCCCAGTTCGAAGTCAGTCGCGATGGCGGCGGCGGCGGGGCGGGGGGCGATCACGAGATCGAGCGCACCTGGCGCGCGCGCTTTTCCCTCGACGTCGAGCCTCTGGGACCGGTCCACGTTCAGATCGCGCTAACAGGGCCTGTCGCCCGCGTGGGCCTGTGGGCCGAGCGGCCGGACGCAGTGGCGCGCCTGCAGGCCGGCGAGGAGGCCCTGGGCGGAGCCTTGCGCGAGGCCGAGTTGTCACCTGAGGTCGCCATCCACGCCGGTGCGCCGGCCATCGCGCCGATCGCGGTGGGACGCTTCCTGGACCGTGAATCATGACCGGGATCGTTGGCGACGGAGGACGACGCGGCAGGATCGCCGTCGCCCTGCACTATGACGGCGTCGACGCGCCCCGGGTCGTGGCCTCAGGCCAGGGCTGGATCGGCGAAAAGATCATCGAGACCGCGCGGGAACACGGTGTGCCGATCGAGGAAAACCCGGCCCTGGCCCAGGCCCTGTCGACGATCGAGATCGACGAAGAGATCCCAGAGGCCCTTTACCGCGCCATCGCCGAGATCCTGAGCTTCCTGCTCAAGCCCTGACAAAGAAAAAGCCCCGTCGTAAGACGGGGCTTTTCCAGATCAAGGCCGCTTCGGTGAGGACCGAGCCGTCGGCTCAGCCGCGCTTTTCCACCGGGGTGTAGTCGCGGTGCGTTTCGCCCGTATAGAGCTGACGCGGGCGACCGATCTTGCGGGTGGGATCCTCGAACATTTCCTTCCACTGGCTGATCCAGCCGACGGTGCGGGCCAGAGCGAACAGCACGGTGAACATGTTCGTCGGGAAGCCCATCGCGCGCAGGGTGATGCCCGAATAGAAATCGATGTTCGGATAGAGCTTGCGATCGATGAAGTAGGGGTCGCTGAGGGCCACCTTCTCCAGCTCCATCGCCACGTGCAGCAGCGGGTCGTTGATGCCCAGTTGCTCGAGCACCTCGTAGCAGGTCTTCTGCATCACCTTGGCGCGCGGATCGAAGTTCTTGTACACGCGGTGGCCAAAGCCCATCAGCTTGTACTTCTTGTCCTTCACGCCCTGGACGAAGGCGGGGATGTTCTCGACCGTGCCGATTTCCTCGAGCATTTCGAGGGCTTCCTGGTTGGCGCCGCCATGCGACGGGCCCCACAGGCAGGCGATGCCGGCGGCGATACAGGCGAACGGGTGCGCGCCCGACGAACCGGCCAGACGGACGGTCGAGGTCGAGGCGTTCTGCTCGTGATCGGCGTGCAGGATGAAGATGCGGTCCATGGCGCGGGTCAGGACGGGGTTGGGCGCCCAGTCCTCGGCCGGCACGGCGAAGCACATCCGCAGGAAGTTTTCCGAATAGGACAGGTCGTTGCGCGGCGACACGAACGGCTGGCCGATCGTGTACTTGTAGGCGCGGGCGGCGATCGTCGGCATCTTGGCGATCAGGCGATGGGCGCTGATCTCGCGCTCGCGCGCGTCATCGACATTGATGCTGTCCGAATAGAAGGCCGACAGGGCGCCGACGGCGCCGGTCATCACCGCCATCGGGTGGGCGTCGCGGCGGAAGCCCTGGAAGAACTGGTCGAACTGGGCGTGCAACATCGTGTGATAGGTGATGTTGTGTTCGAACTTGGCGAGTTCATCGGCCGTCGGCAGTTCGCCGTTCAGCAGAAGGTGGCAGACTTCCAGGAAGCTCGACTTCTCGGCCAGTTGGTCGATCGGATAGCCGCGGTGCAGCAAAACGCCGGCGTCGCCGTCGATATAGGTGATCTTGCTTTCGCAGGAGGCGGTCGAGGTGAAGCCCGGATCGAAGGTGAAGTGATCGCTTTCGCCGTAGAACTTGCGGACGTCGACGACGTCCGGCCCCGTGGTGCCCTTGAGGATCGGCAGATCGTAGGTTTTATCGCCGATCGTCAGTGTGGCCTTATCGGTCATGCGGGAGACCCCTTCATGGATGGAATAAGTAGTCCGAATTTCATTTCGCGGCTGCGTTATAGAGCCTCATGCGCGCGTAGCTAGCGCATCGTCAAGACGGCCCAGGCTCTCGTCGCGTCCCAGGGCCGCCATGATCTTGTTCAGGTCGGGCGCCTGGGCGCCGCCGGTCAGCACGCCGCGCAGCGACGGGCCAAACTTGCCAAAGCCGACGCCTTCTGATTCCGCGAAGGATTTCAACAGGTCGCCGAGCTCGCCGACAGACCAGACCGGAGTCTGGGCCAGACGATCACGCAAGCGGGTCAGGCGCTCGACCGTCTCTTCGTTCAGCTGCTTGAGGGTCTTTTCCTCAAGCTGAAGCGGTCGCATTTTGAGGGCGAAAGCACAGTGTTCGGCCAGTTCGAGGATGGTCTTGGCGCCTTCCTTGACCTGCGGAACGACCGCCAGCAGGCGAGCAGCGGCGTCCGAGGGCAGGCTGGCCTCCTGGGCGATCAGGGCCTTGAGGACCAGGTCGGCCAGACGGGCGTCATCGGCCAGGCGCAGGTGCTGGCTGTTGATGTGATTGAGCTTGGCCCAGTCCAGGCGAGCGGGCGCCTTGACCACGTCCTTGACGTCAAACCAGTCGATCGCCTGGGCGTCGCTGAACACCTCGTCGTCGCCATGGCCCCAGCCCAGCCGGGCCAGATAGTTGCGCAGGCCTTCGGGCAGATAGCCCATATCGGCGAACTCGCCGACCGCCTGGGCGCCGTGGCGCTTGGACAGTTTGGCGCCGTCGGGACCATGGATCAGGGGGATGTGGCCGAAGGCCGGCAGGTCCCAGTCCATCGCCTGATAGATCAGGGTCTGGCGGGCGGCGTTGTTGAGATGGTCGTCGCCGCGAATCACGTGGGTGACGCCCATGTCGTGGTCATCGACGACGACAGCGAGGTTATAGGTCGGGGCGCCGTCGGCGCGCAGCAGCACCAGGTCGTCCAGATCGGTGTTCTTGAACGTCACCGGACCCTTGACCAGGTCATCGACCAGGGTCTCGCCGTCGGCCGGGCCCTTGAAGCGGATCACGTGCGGCGCCGAGGGATCGGCCGGCGGCGGCGCGTCTCGCCAGGGCGAGCGAATGGCGTGGCCTTCGGCGCGCGCCTTCTCGCGGGCGACTTCCAGTTCCTCGACCGTCATCCAGCAGCGATAGGCGCGGCCGCGCTCCAGCAGTTGCTGGACAACCTCGGCGTGGCGCGGGGCGCGAGTGTGCTGGAACACCGGCTCCTCGTCGGATTTCAGGCCCAGCCAGTCCAGGCCCTCGAAGATCGCGGCGACGGCGGGCTCGGTCGAGCGCTCGCGATCGGTGTCCTCGACGCGAAGAAGGAACTTTCCACCCGTATGCCGTGCATATAACCAGTTGAACAACGCCGTGCGGGCGCCGCCGATATGCAGGAAGCCGGTGGGCGAGGGGGCGAAGCGCGTGACCACGCCACGGTCGGTGGAGGAGGGGTTCGACATCGAACTCAATACTGAAAGGCTGGACGCCGCCGAGACGGCAGGAATCGCGCAGCGGGGCGCGGCTTGGGCGGGGCGTCTTAGCACGACGGTTCGCGCATGGCCTAGCCCGGCGACGATGTGGCGCACGGCGCACGCCGAGCTTGACGTCAATCTCGAGCGCTGGGTGCTCTGGAGCCCGGTCGCGTTCGGGCTGGGCGCGGCCGGCTATCTGAACGCCGCGATGGAACCGCCGTTGTGGGGCCTGGCCCTGCTGACCGGCGCCTGCGCAGCGGCCTGGGCGCTCGTCCGGCGTTCATCCCACCGGTCCCTCGTCGTTGGCGTGGCTTTGCTGACCTTCGCGGTCGCGGGCGCGCTGACGGCGAAAATTCGGAGTGATCGCGTCGCCGCGCCGGTGATCGCCGGTGAGCGCGCCCCGCGTCGGGTCGAGGGCTTCGTGGTCGATGTGGTCAGTCCAGGCGCCAGCGGTCCCCGGGTTCTGATCGCCCCGGTTCAGATCGGAGGGGGCGAGCCTATCGATACCCCGCACCGGATCCGGGTCACGGTCGACGCCGAGACGCTGCCCCGGCCGGGCGACGCGGTGCGCCTGCGGGCCATTCTGGGACCGCCCCCGCCGCCGGCAGCGCCGGGTTCCTATGATTTCGCCCGCGACGCCTGGTTCAATGCCGTGGGGGCGGTCGGATTCACCCTGGGCGACATCCGGCCCCTCCGGCTTGAGCCGCCGCCCTGGCGGCTGCGGGTCGCCATGGCCGTCAACGCCTTTCGCTGGCGGCTGGCCGAACGGATCGTCGCCCATATGGGCCCCAGCAGCGGCGGCATCGGCGCAGCCATGGTGACCGGCCACGAAGCCTGGATCACGCCGCAGCAGACCGACGCCATGCGAGCTTCGGGGCTGGCCCATATCCTGTCGATTTCGGGCCTGCACATGGCCATCGTCGGCGGCTTTGTGTTCGGCCTGACGCGGCTGGTCGTCGCCGCCTGGCCGTGGCTGGCCCTGCGGGCGCCGGGCAAGAAGATCGCCGCCGTCGCCGGCCTGATCGCCGTGACGGTCTATCTGATCATCTCGGGCGCGCCGCCGCCGGCCGAGCGCGCGGCGATCACCGCCAGCGTCGCTTTCGCCGCCATCCTGTTCGACCGTCAGGCGGTGACCCTGCATGGCCTGGCCGTGGCGGCGCTGATCATCCTGGCGCTGCAGCCCGAGGCCGCCGGCGCGCCGGGCTTCCAGATGTCGTTCGCCGCGACCACGGCCCTGATCGCCCTGGCCGAGGCCTGGCCCCGGCCGGTGCGCGAGATCTCCGTGCCCTGGCCCATCCGCGCCATTCAGGCCGCAAGCGGCTGGCTGGCGGTGAGTATCGGGGCCAGCTTCGTCGCCGGTCTGGCGACGGGCCCTTTCGCCATGCAGCACTTTAACCGCGTCGCCCTGTGGGGCCTGCCGGCCAATCTGATCGTCGCGCCGCTGTCGTCCTTCGTGATCATGCCGTTCCTGGCCCTGGGCGCGGTTCTGGAGGGCCTGGGATGGGGCGAGCCGTTCCTGCGCATTGCGGGCTGGGGCGTCGACGCCATGCAGGCCGTCGCCCGACGCTTCGAAGCGCTGGGCGGTCAGGCCGTGGTCGCCAGCGCGCCGGGCTTCACCCTGGTCATCGCTGTTCTGGGCCTGATGATGCTGTGCCTGTGGAAGGGGCGGCTGCGCTGGCTGGGCGCGCCCCTGGCCTGCGCCGTCGCCCTGTGGCCCCGGCCGCCGGCGGGGAACCTGTGGATCGCGGCGGACGGCTCGACGGCGGCGGTCCGGCAAGGCGGCGCGGCGCTTTTGCTGCGCCCCGACACCCGGCGATTCGGCGCCGAACTGTGGGCCCGGCGGCGCGGCCTGGCGATCGCCGAGACCCGGGACTTCGACTGCGCCGCCTATGTCTGCACGCCGGGCGTACGGGCCCCGGTCCGACTGGCCCTGTCCTGGAGCCGCAAAGACCTCGCCCCGCAAGCCCTGGACGCGCTGTGCCGCGACGCCGAGATCATCGTTCTGCGCGGCGAGGCGCAAGGCGACCCGCCCGAAACCTGCCGGGACCGGATCGTCCTGACGGGCGCGGATTTCGCCGCCGGCGGCGCGGCGGAGCTCTATCGCCGCGAGGATGGTTGGTGGATTGTCTGGGCTCAACCGCTGCGCGGCCGCCGGCCGTGGTCGACGCCGCACTGACACCCTGCTGCCACTCTCTGTCACAACGGTCGCCTATGGCTGGCGAGACCTTGGAGGCCCTTATGTCATCGATCGATTTCACCGCCCGTCGCGCCGCTTTCCGCGCCCTGCATGTCGACGGCTGCTTCACCCTGCCCAATCCCTGGGATGCCGGAAGCGCCAGGCGGCTGCAGACCCTGGGCTTCAAGGCTCTGGCCTCGACCAGCGCCGGCGCGGCCTGGGCCCTGGGCCAGGATGACGGCGGCCTGAGCCGCGACCAGGTTCTGGAGCATCTGCGGATGCTGTGCGCCGCCACCGACCTGCCGGTGAACGCCGATTTCGAGGCCGGCTTCGCCGACGAACCGCACGGCGTCGCCGCCAATGTCGCCCTCGCCATTGACACCGGCGTGGCGGGCCTGTCGATCGAGGATCGGGTCGGGCGCGACCTCTATGAGCTCGACCTGGCCGTGGAGCGGATCAAGGCGGCGCGGGCGGCCATCGACGCCAGCGGCCAGGACGTGGTGCTGGTGGGGCGCACCGAAGGCTTCCTGATCGGCCGCAAGGACCTCTCGCCGACCATCGATCGCCTGGTCGCCTATGCCGAGGCGGGCGCCGATTGCCTCTATGCGCCCGGCGTCATCGCGGTGTCCGAGGTGGCCCAGATCGTCAGGGCCGTCAGCCCCAGGCCCGTCAACGTGCTGATGGCCTGGCCCGGCCAGTCCGTCGCGCCCCTGGCCGACATCGGGGTGCGTCGCGTCAGCGTGGGCGCCGCTCTGGCCGGCGCGGCCTGGGCGGGTTTCGATATCGCCGCCAAGATGTTGGCCGAGCGGGGAAAACTACCCTAGATTGACAGATCGTCGCCGCCTGCGGCCTTGTCAATCGCGGCGACGATATTCTCGGGGGCTTCGGCCCCGATGACCGCAACCTTCCCGCCAAAGATCACATAGGGCACGCCCGTGACGCCGCCCTGCACCGCCATCGTGTGCTCGCGGGTCACGGAGTCCCGGTCAGCGCCTTCCGACAGGAGCTGCAGCACGATCAGGCGATCCATGCCGGCGGCCTCCGCGATATCGGCCAGGACCATCGGGTCGCCGATATCGCGGCCTTGGGTAAAATAGGCGGCGAACAGCGCCTCGACGACGGCGTCCTGCACCCGTGCGGTCAAAGCCCAGCGGATCAGGCGGTGCGCGGCGTTTGTGTTAGGAGATTTCTCTATCGCTTCGAAATCAAAGACAATTCCATCCTCAGCGCCGCCCGTGACCAGGGCGTCGTGCACCGCTTTGAGGCGCTCTGGATCCTTGAACTTCGAGGCTAAATAGGCTTTGCGATCAACGCCTTCTTCGGGAAGGTTCGGATCCAGCTGGTAGGGCCGCCAGATCAGCGAGATGTCCAGATCCGGCCGCAAGGCCTGGGCCGCCTTCACCCGTCGCCAGCCCAGATAGCACCAGGGGCAGACCACATCGGCGACCACGTCCACGATCATCGGCTGGCGCATCGCGGGTCTCAGCTGGCTTCGCGTTGCATCGCGCGGGCCGCGGCCCGTTCCAGCGCCTTGACGGCGCCTTCGCCCCCCTCGATCTGGGCCACGCCGATATCGAATTCGCAGACGAACGGCGGGCGGTCCTCGCCGGCGTCAAAAGCGGTGCAGCCGATCACGGCCGCGATCCGTTCGGCGGCGGCTCGAGCGGCGTTCTGGTTGGTGGCGGGCAGGGCGAGGGCGAACACCTCCGGCGCCAGGCGGGCGGCGGTGTCTTCCACACGGACCAGCCGACCGACCATCGAGCCGATCTGGGGAATGGCCCGGTCCAGCCAGCCGTTCTGACGCGCCCAGACGGTTTCGGGCTTGTCAGCCACGCGCAGCACACAGATCGACAGCGGACGGGATCGCTCCCGCGCCGCGCCCGTCAGGCGCGCCAGGTGGGCGGCGAACAGGTCGCGGGTGAACAGGCCGGTGGCGGCGTCCATCAGGCCGGAGCTGCGGGCCTTTTCCAGGGCGCCGCGAATGGATTCGCCGCGCCGGTAATTGCGGGCCAGCTCGATCACCCGTCGCGCGGTCTCGACCTCGGGCGTCTCGGGCGAAGCCACGTCGGAGACGCCCCGATGGAAGGCCTCCGACATGGTCACATAGCTCTCGGCCTTCAGATACAGCATGGCCGGGATGTGGAAGAGGCGGGTGTTGCGGCGCATGCCCGCCGCGATCGACAGCGCTTCCTGCTGGTTGTCGCCGGCCCACAGCACCACGGAATCGAAGGCCCGTTCGTGCAGATAGTCGAAGGCCGTATAGGCGGTGAAGGCGCCCACCACCTCGGCGCCGCTGCGCTTGAGGGCGTTGGACAGGGCCAGGAACTGCGGCGCGGGCTCGCCCACGGCCAGGATGCGGAACGGCGAGGGCTGGGGTTCGGGCAGATCCATCCGGCGGCCGCGCTCGCCGAAGGTTTCGAGCCGCAGCTCGAATTCCTCTTCGGCGATGGCGGTGCGCACCAGCGATTCCAGGCGTAGCGCCGCCTGGGAGGGATGGAGCGGCGGCGAAAGGGTCAGGTCGAAGGCCTGGCTCTGTTGGCCGTCGTCCAGTTCGCCGATGGCGATGACGGGCAGGCGTCGCGGCGCCACCGCCGCCTTCAGCCGGCGGGCCAGGGACTGGGTGTCGGGACCGGCGCTGGCCAGATCGACGATCACGGCCTCGATCGGCAGGTCGCCCAGCGCCGCCAGCGCCGCATAGGGCCCCCGCGCGGTGATGGTTCGCCAGCCAAGGCGATCCAGCCCCTCGGCCAGGGGGCCGGCGCGCAGATCATCGCGCGCCACAATCAGGATCCGGGCGTCAACCGCCACACTTACCTCCGACCCAAACCCCGCTGAACGCCGGCCGCAATCGACCGTCGAGATTCGAGCCTGCAACATAGCAGAGGCTCGGGCCGGAGATAGGGAAGGAACGCCGCAGCGTCCGATTGTCGTCAGGGGCCTGCGAAACGCTCGCCTGACGCCGGGCACGGGCATAGACGGCCCTCTATCCCCGTCGATTCCGGATCAAACCCTAACCCAATCAACGCTCTAAAACTTTCTCGCGCGAACTTATCCCCGGCGTTCAAACCGCCTGCATAATCAATCTCACCTGACAGCACGGGAAGGGCGCACGTACGGCGACCGTTGCGACTGTCAGGGGTGGTCGAGCGGGTAGCGCTCATCGGGGGTCTTGAGTGACCGCCTTGGCGACAGATCTGGACGGGTTCCCTGAAACATCGGGACGAAAACCCAGGCGGCGAAGGTTCGAAGAGTGCGACAGGCATGGGCTGAAATCGCCCATGCGGTCCGGGGTGCGCCAACACCCTGCCCGTCGGGGGCCTAGCTACCGGAGCGGGTTAAAACCCCGCCAATCCCGGCGATGCTCCCGAATAACGGCTGCGCGGAGCGTTCGTCTTCGTCGAAACGGTACTTAAAACTCAATATTCCGGGCGAGGCCCGGACGCTCCGCAGCCCTTCCCATCCCTTCAGCGAGAGATCGCGTGAGGCGGAGGCCTCATGTCTTCTCCCTTCCCCCTTTGATGAGGGAACGGAGCAGACATCACCGCCGGCTTGCCGATCGCCGGCAAGGCTGGACCAACGCCGCAGGGAATCTCTTGCATGACCGAACGTCAGCGCCGCTCTACATCAAGCCAGCGACCGCGTTGAAAGGTCGGCAGGGAGGACGCCATGGGTCAGGGACCGCTTTCAGGACTGAAGATCGTCGAGTTCGCCGGCATCGGCCCGGGCCCGTTCTGCGGCATGTTGCTGTCCGATCTCGGGGCGGACGTCGTGCGCATCGATCGCAAGGGGCAGGGCCGGGGATCGCCGGCCGACGTCACGGCGCGAGGCCGCCGGTCGGTGGCGCTGGACCTGAAAAATCCCGCTTCCATTGAGACTTGCCTGAAACTCCTCGAAAGCGCCGACGGCCTGATCGAGGGCTTCCGTCCCGGGGTCATGGAGCGCCTGGGCCTGGGCCCCGATGTCGCCCTGGCCCGCAACCCCAGGCTCGTCTATGGCCGGATGACCGGCTGGGGCCAGTTTGGCCCCTATGCCAAGGCCGCCGGCCACGACATGAACTATATCGCCATCACCGGCGCCCTGGACGCCATCGGGACCCAGGACAAGCCGGTGCCGCCGCTGAACCTGGTCGGCGATTTCGGCGGTGGCGCGCTCTATCTGGCGTTTGGCCTGCTGGCGGGCGTCATCCACGCCCGAGCCAGCGGTCAGGGGCAGGTGATCGACTGCGCCATGAGCGACGGCGCGGCCTCGCTGATGGCGATGTTCTACGGCTTCAAGGCCGGCGGGATGTGGACCGAAGGCCGGCGCTCCAACCTGCTGGATGGCGGCGCGCACTTCTACGACACCTACCAGTGCAGCGACGGCGGCTGGATCTCGATCGGCTCCATCGAACCGCAGTTCTATCTGCTGCTGCTGGAGAAGACCGGGATCACCGATCCACAGTTCCAGCATCAGATGAGCCGTGAAGAGTGGCCGCAGCTGCGGGACAAGCTGGCGGCGGTGATCGCCACCAAGACCCGCGATGAATGGTGCGACCTGATGGACGGCACCGATGTCTGTTTTGCCCCGGTTCTGACCATGGACGAGGCGCCCAGGCATCCCCACAATCTGGCCCGCGAGACCTTCGTCGACATCGCGGGCGTCATGCAGCCCGCGCCGGCCCCCCGCTTCTCGGCGACCCCGGGCAAGATCCAGGGGCCGCCACCCAAGGTCGGCGGCGACAACGATACAGCCCTGGCCGACTGGGGCTTTTCGGCCGACGCGATCGCAGACCTGAAGGCGACCGGCGCGCTGTAGAACCTGACAGTAAGCTCTTGATCTCGTTCAGCGGCGGTTCAGCCAGCCGACGCTAACGTCTTTTCATACCGGCCGTTGCGCCATCCGTCCCTCGATGTGGCGGCCGGTTTCAGGGTCATCCTGCGGAGACGCGCTGCCTCCCCCCCGGAGGCGGCGCGTCTTTGACCGCGAAGGCCCGGGGTTGCGCCCGGCGACCCACGCGGGCAGGTTCCCGCCGATGCAAAGCCCCAATCCCATTCGCTGGCGCGACCTGGATCTTGATCCGATCCACTGGGTCCGAGAGATCCTGCGCGTTCTGGGCCTGGCCCTGTCCCGGATCTGGGGGCGCGACGTGATGCTGTATGTCGGCGGGGTGTCGTTCTTCGCCCTGCTGGCCGTGTTTCCGGGCCTGGCGATTCTGATCGGCCTCTACAGCCTGCTGCTCAACCCGGACCAGGCCGCCGCCCAGGCGGAAAATCTCGCCAGGCTGATGCCCGTCGGCGCGCGCGACATGTTTGAAAGCGAACTGGCGCGACTGGCCCATGCGCCCGAACAGGCCGTTTCGGCGCAAAGCGCCGTCGTCCTGATCATCGGCGCCTATGCCGCCCATCGCGGCTTCAAGGCGCTGCTGGCGGGGCTGTCCTTCATCCACGACGAAGAGGATCAGCGGGGCTTTGTCGGCTTCAACCTGATGGCGCTGTTCGTTCTGATCGCGGCCTTTGGTCTGCTGTTCGTGATGTCGGGGATCTTCCTGACGCTGCGCCTGCTGTCCAGCGCGCTGGACCTGCACCCGCTGGCCGGCGTCCCGTGGATCCAGAGCGAATGGACCTGGGCCAGCCTGGGCCTGGTGGTCGGCATGACCCTGATCTACCGCTACGCCATGTCCCGCACGCCGATCGGTTGGCGCGCCGCGATCGCCGGCGGCGTCGCCGCGGCGATCCTGTGCCTGTTTATGTCTTCCGCATCAGCCTTTTACGTCGACAAAATCGCGCGGCTTGGCGCCACCTATGGCTCGATCTCGGCCGTGATCGTTTTCCTGATCTGGCTGTCCTGGAGCGTCAACGCCGTCTTCCTCGGCGGGGCCCTGGCCACCGAGGTCGAGATCGCCCTCGATGAACGCCCGCGCGCCCTGGTCGAAGGCCCGCGCGGCGTCGCCCTCAAATACCCTTCGACACCAGAAAGCTGATCGCGCCGTCTTCAGCCTCAGTGATCGATATCAGTGTCGCCCCCGCACTGGCGGCGAAATGCGGCACGTCAATCCGCGCCAGGGGATCGTCGGCGATCAATCGCACCTGACCGCCGGCCGGCGCCGTTTCCAGAGCCCGCCGCAAACGTAGCGTCGGCACCGGGCACCGATGGCCGCGGGCGTCGACCAGCACGGGCTCAGACATCGTCAAAAACCCGCTCGGCTTCAGCGGCGGCCAGGATCAGATGCTGTCCAGGCTCCAGATCAGCCGGCAGGGTCAGGCCGCCGATGCGCTCGCGATGCAGCGCGAGAACGTGATTGCCGGCGGCGGCGAACATCCGGCGCACCTGATGATAGCGGCCCTCAGTGATGGTCAGGCGGGCCTGATGCGGGTCAATCACGGCCAACTGGGCCGGCAGCAGCGGCTTTTCCTCGCCTTCCAGCATCAACTCGCCGGACGCGAACAGCGCCTCTTCGCCGCCCTGAAGCGGCCGATCCAGCGTGGCCAGATAGGTCTTGGGCACATGGCGCTTGGGCGAGATCACCCGGTGCAGATAGTCGCCGTCGTCGGTGATCAGGATCAGGCCCGAAGTATCCTTGTCGAGGCGCCCCACGGTCGACAGCCCCGGATCGCGAATCCGCCACCGGCGAGGCAGCAGGTCATAGATCCGATCCCCGTCCTCCTTGTGCGAGCAGACGACGCCGAGCGGCTTGTGCATCAGCAGCACCAGCGGCGCGGGCGGATCCACCGGCGCGCCCCGGATCGTCATGCGGCCTGGAAGATCGGCCGTGACGGCGACCTTGGCGCCGATATCCTTGAGAACCTTGCCGTCCAGCAAGACCTTGCCGCCGGCGATCAGCGCCTGAACGTCCTTGCGACTGCCGTAGCCCAGATTGGCCAGCAGCCGATCAAGCCGCGCCATCAGGGCCTTGGTCACTTGCGGGCCTCGTAGACCTTGTAGCCATTGGTCTCGCCGGCCAGCCGCACCTTGGCGAAATGCTCCGCCAGGATCGCCTCATAGGGCAGGTGGCGATTGGCGACGATCCACAGGTCTCCGCCCTTGCGCAGCGACGCCGCCGCAGTGCGGATGAAGCTCTGGCCCAGCGAACGGTCTTCACCGCCGGTCTCATGGAAGGGCGGGTTGGTGACGACGAAATCCAGAGCGCCAAGTGTTGGGGCGATCTGCCGCACATCACCCCACACGAAGTCGGCGCGGGGGTCGTCGATATTGCGACAGGCCGCATCAATCGCGCGGCGATCCAGATCGATCAGGGTGAGTTTTGTCACCGTTGGGGCGTTCAGGACACTGCGCGACAGCCAGCCGATCCCGCATCCAAAGTCAGCCACGGCGCCGGTGAGGACGGGCAGGGTCTTCAGCAGCAAGGCGGTGCCCGGATCCAGGCGGTCCCAGCTGAAGATGCCGGGTTGGGTCCAAAGCTCGTCGGTCGCTCGTCTGGGCGCGCCGGCCTCGATGGCGTCCTGAAGTCCAACCGGCGCCTCCGGCCGCAGCGCGACGCAGATGCGGTTATGCTTCTTCGAGCTTTCGCCGACCACGCAGCCGAAGGCCTCCAGCTCCTTGCGCAGGCGAAGACCGCCGCGATCCTTGGGCCCAAACACCGTCAGCCGGCCTTCGACGGCCAAGGCGCGAAGCGCATGAGCCAGCACGAACCGACGTTCGACCACCCCGGCCGGCGCGCGAATGGCGAAGGCGTCCAGCGACTGGTCGCCAAGCGCGGCGAGGTCTGCGGCGCCGTCGACCAGCGGCGAAACCTGAATCGCGTCGGCCGCGACCGGAGCCAGATCGTGGTCGGCCGGGCCGTAAAACGCCGTGCGAGGTGTGGACATTGGAATCCTGAACTGTCCGCCGCGCCGGATCAGCAGGTCCAGCGCGGCGGAGAAGGGGGTGGCGGACAGAGTGGGATTCGAACCCACGGTAGGCTTTCACCTACGGCGGTTTTCAAGACCGCTGCCTTAAACCACTCGGCCATCTGTCCGGAGCGGCGGCTATATCAGCGCTCTTGCGCCTTAACCAGACGGCAAAACAACCTGATGCAGGATGAATGTTCTGAAGGCGCATCGGCGTCGCAAAGATGTCAGCATGGTTGGGCAGCAACAGTTTTGGCGCGGTTTGCGCGGTTTGGGCCTGATGGCGCTCGTCGCCGTCAGCCTTGCAGCCTGCGCGACTCCCAAGCCTCGCCTGGACATTGGTCGAACGATCGCCTCGTCACCGCGTGGACCGATGACCTCACCGTCAGGAAAGCCGCTGAGGGGGACCGAAAAGCCCTATCAGATCAAGGGGATCTGGTACTATCCCCATGAAGATCCTGACTATGACGTCAAGGGGATCGGCTCCTGGTACGGCGAGCAATTCCACAATCGCCGCACGGCCAACGGCGAAATGTTCGACATGAACATCCCCTCGGCGGCGCACAAGACACTGCCGCTACCCTCCCTCGTTGAGGTGACCAATCTCGACAATGGCCGCAAGATGCTGCTCCGCGTCAATGATCGCGGGCCCTTTGTGGGCGATCGCGTCATCGATCTTTCGCGCGCCGCCGCCGAGCAATTGGGCTATCGCCGCCAGGGCGTGGCCCGGGTTCGGGTTCGTTATGTCGGTCCCGCGTCGAAGACGGTGTTCGATTCGCGACAATATGCTCGGGCGGCCACAGCACCGCCACCGCCTCAGTCGGTCGAGCCGAAGAAAGCCGCCGAGCCGGTTTGGCCCGCCGAGCCGCCACCCGTCCGCACGGTGCTTGTCCCCGCCCGCGATACGACCTTCAAGGTCCAGGCCGGCGCTTTTTCAAGTCGCGAAAACGCCGAACGCGCCGCCGCGCAGCTCAAGACCGCAGGGAGCGCCACGATTGAACCCATCGTTCGGGCCGCCAGCACCCTCTATCGCGTCGTTGTCGCAGCGGGTGAAGACGAGGGGGAAGCCTGGGCGCTGCGCGAACGGGTCGTGGCCCTGGGCTATTCCGGCGCAACCGTTCTCCGTCGCTGACGGACAGACGCGAGGCCTCTGGACAAGCGACGCGATCCGGCCGAATTGAGGCTCGTGACACGCGGTACATTCATCAGTTTCGAAGGCGGGGAGGGGGCTGGAAAGTCGACCCAGATCCGCAAGCTCGCCGATCGTCTGATCTCGACCGGCTTCGACGTCGTGCTGACCCGCGAGCCGGGCGGCAGCCCGGGCGCTGAGGCGATCCGCGACCTTCTGGTCCATGGTGACGCCGATCGCTGGTCGCCGGTGACTGAGACGCTCTTGATGTATGCCGCCCGCCGCGACCATCTGGAGCGCGTAATCCGCCCGGCGCTGGATCGCGGCGCCATCGTCCTGTGTGACCGTTTCGCCGATTCCACCCGGGCCTATCAGGGCGCAGGCGGCGACGCCCCGGCCTCGCTGATCGCCGCGCTCGAAGATCACGTTCTGGCCGGATCCATTCCAAACCTGACCCTGATCTTTGATATTCCGGCCGCTGTCGGGCTGGAACGCGCGGCGAACCGCGGTGGGGCCGCCCGCTTCGAATCCAAGGGATTGGACTTCCACGAACGTTTGCGCGCCGGATTTCTGGCCATCGCCCAGCGCGAACCCGAACGCTGCATCGTAGTCGACGCCGCCGATACGCCCGCTTCGGTGTTTGAGGCCGTCTGGGACGTCGTTTCCAGCCGGCTCGAACTCTAGATGAGCGCGCCGCCCCATCCCCGCGACGTCTATGATCTGGAGGGGCTAGGCGCAGCCGAAGCCTCTTTCCTGGATGCACTCGCTCGAGGCCGTCTGCATCACGCCTGGCTGCTGACGGGACCTGAAGGCGTGGGGAAGGCGACCCTGGCCTATCGCATGGCGCGGCGCCTGTTGGGCGCGCGGCCGGATCCATCTCACGGCCTGCTCGGCGCGGCCCCGTCCGATTTTGTCAGCCGGCAAGTGGCCGCCCGCTCGCACCCTGATCTGATGGTCCTCGAACGGGCTACCGACGATGGCAAGGCGCGCAAGGCCATTCCTGTCGACGAGGCCCGGCGCCTGCCTGAATTCTTCGCCAACTCCCCGGCGGTCTCGCCCTATCGCGTCGCCATCATCGACGCCGCCGACGATCTGAACGTCAATGCCGCGAACGCCGTGCTCAAGACCCTCGAAGAGCCGCCTTCGCGCGGCGTGATCCTGCTCGTCAGCCACGCCCCAGGCAAGCTGCTGCCGACCATCCGCTCGCGGTGCCGTCGACTGGTCGTGCCGGCGCCGGGGGTGAAGGCGGCGACCAGCATGGTCGAGCGCACGGCCGGTCTGGATCATCGCGACTCCGAGCGCCTGGCCGTCATGGCCCACGGCGCGCCGGGAAGGGCGCTGCAATTGGCCGCGTCTGGCGCTCTGGCTATTGATGACGCCGCGAGCGAGATCCTGAAGGGGCTGCCGAACATTGATGAGGCCGCCCTGCTGGCCATGGCCGACACCTTCCGTGGCGGTGAGGGGGCAGCCCGCTTTGAGTTGCTGTTCGAACGACTGGCCGATCAGGTTCACGCCATGACCACCCGCCTGGCCAGCACAGGGTCTTCGCCAGCGCTCGACCGCTGGGCGGCGGTCTGGGGACGCCTGTCGCGCTGGCCCGGCGAGGCCGAGGCAATCAATCTGGATCGCGCCGACGTATTCTGGAGTGCGATCTCGGACTTGCGCGCGGCGGCCAAGACGGCGATGTGAGCGCCATGCTCATCGACAGTCACGTCAATCTCCACGCCCATCAGTACGATGAAGACCGCGACGCGGTGATCGCCCGCGCCCGCGAGGCCGGCATCGGCCTGATGGTCACCATCTGCGACAAGGTTTCCTCGTTCGAGGCCGTCCATGCCATCGCCATGGCCGAGCCGGACGTGTGGTGTACGGTCGGGACCCATCCGCATGAGGCCAAGGAAAACCCGGACCTGTCCGTCGAGACCCTGGTCGCTTTGGCGGCCCGTCCACGGGTGATCGGCATCGGCGAATGCGGCCTCGATTTCCACTACGACCTGTCGCCGCGTGAGATTCAGGCCAAGGTGTTTCGCGTCCACGCCGCAGCCGCGCGTCAGACGGGTTTGCCGCTGGTGGTTCACACGCGCGAAGCCGATGACATCATGGCGCAGATCCTCGAAGAGGAGCACGCTCGCGGCGCGTTCAAGATCCTTATGCACTGCTACACCAGCGGTCCTGAACTGGCCGCGCGTATGGCGGCGCTGGGAGCCTGGTTCTCCGTGTCCGGCATCGCCACCTTCAAGGCCGCCGAAGAGGTGAGGGCAATCATTCGCAATATGCCGCAAGACCGGATTATCGTCGAAACCGACTGCCCCTACCTGGCGCCCGTACCCATGCGCGGACGCCGGAACGAACCAGCCTACCTGCCCCATATCGTCGACAAGCTGGGCGAAATCCGGGGTTGGACGCGCGCCGACACCGAAGCGCGAACTGAAAACGCCTTCTTTGCCCTGTTCGACCGGATTCCCCGTCCATGACCGGCCCGCTGGAGTTCACGATCCTCGGCTCGGGCTCCTCGGGCGGCGTGCCGCGCGCTGACGGCGACTGGGGTGATTGCGATCCGGCTGATCCACGCAATCTGCGAACACGTTGTTCTTTGCTCGTGCGACGCAAAGGGGAGGGCGGCCCCTCGTCCGAGACGACAGTCGTCGTCGACACCTCTCCGGATTTTCGGCTCCAGGCCGTCGCGGCTGGCGTAAGGCGCGTCGATGCGGCTCTGTTCACCCATGACCATGCCGATCAGACCCACGGCATCGATGATCTGCGGCCGTTTTTCCTGAACCAGCGTCGCAAAATCCCAGCCCATATGGACGAAGCAACCCGCGACAGCCTGATGTTGCGTTTCGGCTATGTGTTCGAGTCCCGCGGAGGCTATCCGGCCATTTGTGAGCCTGAGCCTTTGCCCGCGCATGGAAAGCCCTGGGCCGTGGACGGACCGAGCGGCGAAATCCCGGTCGTGGGTTTCGATCTCGACCATGGCAATATCCGATCCGTCGGGTTCCGCTTTGGCGATGTCGCCTATACGCCCGATGTCGTGGCGATTCCGAATGACAGTTGGGCCGCGCTCGCCAATCTGGACGTCTGGATTGTCGACGCGCTGCGCTGGACGCCGCACCCGACCCATGCTCACGTCGAACGCGCCCTGGAATGGATAAGCCGCGTCAAGCCCCGTCGTGCGATCTTGACCAACCTTCATATCGATCTTGATTTCAGCGCCTTAACGGAAAAACTTCCGGACGGCGTGGAGCCAGCATACGACGGATTGCGGTTCACCTTGGATGCAGACAAGAGCGCCTAACGCAGGCTTTTTGATATAGAATTTTGCTGATAATATACCTTAGACGATATGCGAGTCAAGCATGCCGTCAGTGCTCGGCGGTCCGTGAAACCCGGCCCGACCGACCACGACACCGCAATCAGCATCAACGATGGCGCGTGTATCTGCGACCTACCAAACCCTTGCTTTCCCAGCCTCTTCACGAGGAGCGAAGCTCACCATGCGCTGTGCGAAGTGAAAAGCCTCGGCTGACACTGGCGCACCGAGAACGGGATCCCCGCAGACGATCTTCCGTGCAAGGGCGAGCAGCGCCTCCTCAAGCACCAGGGCTCGATCCATAAAGTGGCCGGCTAGCATCCGGACAAACACGAGATGGTAGCCCGGCATCTGCAACTCGACCGGATAGATGTTGCCCTTGCCAGGTTCGCGGCGAACTTCACGCTCGAACGCCGGCGCGACCTGGCGCTCACGGGCGACGACATCTAGCGGCTTGTAGATGCCGTCGGACAGGATAGTGGCGACGACGACGTCTCGCTCATATCCCCACGCCTCGCCACGTCGATGCCGACCGTCTCGGCCATGCGCGCGCCATGCAGAAACCCGGCGTACGCAGCGTAGACATAGGACGCCCTCACCGCCGACCGCCATGTACGGAACTCTTGGCAAGCAAGCGGTGGTCTAACGGCTGCGAACTACCGCGTCGCCCAGGCGCGGCCGATCTCCGCGAGTGGCACGCAGCCGTGATAGGCGCCGGGCACAGGATCGTACTGGAGCGCCACGGTCGCGCCGGGCTCCGAGGTGAAGTAGCCCACGGTCACCATGTCCTCCAGAACGGGGAAGAAATGGTTCTTTTGGCTCGACGCCTGGGTGCGGAGCGTGATGGCCTCTTGCTCGTAGGTCGTCAGGAGTTCGACCTGCTGCTGGGACGTCAGAGCGGTGAAGACAGAGCCATGAGCAGCGCGGGCGTCGGCGTCCATGCGGGTCAGTCCGCCAATCAGCTGCTCGACCTGCGCCTTGTCGTAGTAGTTGGCCAGAGCCCGGTCGATGAACTGCGGCACGCCGGCCGCCCGCGCTCCGGGCGTAT
Organism: Caulobacter sp. FV2ps19; assembly: GCF_058681035.1. Lineage (NCBI taxonomy): Bacteria > Pseudomonadati > Pseudomonadota > Alphaproteobacteria > Caulobacterales > Caulobacteraceae > Caulobacter > Caulobacter sp. FV2ps19. The sequence goes on from NZ_CM178729.1 coordinate 2,891,124, forward strand.
CGGTCGCGGGGATGATCAGCTCAGCGACCACATCCAACAAATGGGCCTGGTCCAGTGTGAGGGCCGTCGGAGTCCAGGTCAGGGCGGACGCCGAGGCCGACCCCGCCCAACTCGTGGCCGCGGCCCCGACCGTCAGGGCCAGGCCGCCACGGATCGCGTCGCGTCGGTTCAGCATCAAAGCTCTCCCCGCTTGCGCGCCTGGACCGCGTGGTCGACGGCCCGGGCGGTCAGCGCCATATAGGTCAGGGACGGGTTCACGCACGACGCCGAGGTCATGGCCGCGCCGTCGGTGACATAGACGTTCTTGCACTCGTGGACCTGGTTGTGGGCGTTCAGCACCGAGGTCTTTGGATCTCGACCCATGCGGGCGGTGCCCATCTCGTGGATGCCCAGCCCCGGCGCATAGCCGCCGTCGCGGCCCTGGACGTTCTTGAAGCCCGCCGCCTCCAGCATCTCGGCCGCCGCCGTCTGCATGTCGCGGCGCATGACGATCTCGTTCTCGCGCATGGTGACATTCATCGACAGGGTCGGCAGGCCGTACAGGTCCTTGACCTCGTGGTTCAGGGTCAGGCGGTTGTCCTCATAGGGCAGGATCTCGCCGAACCCGCCCAGGCCGATGGTCCACGGCCCAGCCTGGCTGAGCGCCGCCTTGCGCGCCGCCCCGAAGCCGGGGCTTTGGGCGCCATGCTTGCCCAAGTCGCGGTCCCAGCCCTGGCGGGACGCGCCGCCCTGATAGCCGAAGCCCCGCAGATAATCGTTCCGCTTGGTGGCCGCGTCGCCCAGATTGCGGAAGCGGGGGACGTAGATCCCGTTCGGTCGACGGCCGGAATAATACATGTCGGCGAACTCGGGAGCCTCGCCCGACGCGCCGACGCCCAGATGGTGGTCCATCACGTTGCGACCCAGTTGGTCGCTGCCGTTGCCAAAGCCGTTGGGGAACCGCGAACTGGTCGAGTTCATCATGATCCAGGCCGAATTGAAGGCCGAGGCGCACAGGAACACGACGTCGGCGTAGAACTCTTCTTCCTGCCGCATCGTCGCGTCCAGGATGCGCACGCCCGTCGCCTTGCCCGCTCTCTCGTCATAGATCAGCGAGGTGACGATCGAGTCGGGCCGGATCACCAGATTGCCGGTGCGCTCGGCCGCCACCAGCCCGCCAGAGTTTGAGCTGTAATAGGCCCCGAACGGGCAGCCGCGAATGCACAGATTACGAAACTGGCACTTGGTCCGACCAAGGCTCATCTGCTCCTTCGTCGGATCGGTCAGGTGCGCCGTGCGACCCATGGTGATCCGCCGCTCGGGAAACCGCGCCTCAGACTTGGCCTTGAAAGCCTTCTCGACGCAGTTCATCTCCATCGGCGGCTGGTAGTGGCCGTCAGGAAGATGGGGCAGGCCCTCGGCCTGGCCCGAGACGCCGATGAAGCGTTCGACGTGCTCGTACCAGGGCGCGAGCTCCTCGTAGCGGATCGGCCAGTCGACGCCGATTCCCTCGCGGGCGTTGGCCTCGAAGTCGAGGGGGCTGTGGCGATAGCTCTGGCGGCCCCAGGTGAGCGACCGTCCGCCCACGTGATAGCCCCGGATCCAGTCGAAGCGATTTTCCTCGACATAGGGGTTCTCGTCGTCGCGGACGAAGAAGTGCTGGGTGTTCTCCGTCATCGTGTAGCCGGTGCGGCGCTGAACCGGATATTTGGCGGCCAGTTCGGCCTGCGGCAGCTGCCCCTGCGGGTGCTTGGTCTCCCAGGGCGCCGTCATCGCGGTGGGATAGTCCTCCTGGTGGCGGACCATCGGGCCGCGCTCCAGCACCAGGGTCTTGAGACCCTTCTGGGTCAGCTCCTTGGCCGCTATGCCGCCTGTGATGCCGCTGCCCACGACGATGGCGTCATAGGTGTTTTCTCGGCGCGCGCGACCGCTGAGGTTGGCCATGAGTGCTCCCTAATCCGCTCACTCGATGACGCGCCGGGGCTAGTCCAGAGCCCAGCGCGCCGACCTCGGCGAACCCCTATCATTGGTCTGGAAGCTTCCATGAAATGGGTTACATTGCAAGAAAGCTCGACAATTCGATCAAAATCGCCGGGCGCCATGGAGGAAGACCAAGCCATGACCGAACTGTGTCTGCCTGTACGACTCCGCCACGCCCGGGCGATGCGCCATGCCGCGATGGCGGCCTTGATCGGCTGCTTGTCGCTGGGCCTCGTGACCCAGGCCCGCGCCGAGGAATTAAAGGCCGGGCCGTGGCGTCCGTTGTTCGATGCGCGCACCCTGGAAGGCTGGACGCCGAAGGTCGCCCAGCATCCGGCCGGAGAGAACTATCGCCAGACCTTCGTGGTCGATCACGGCGCGATCCGCGTGTCCTATGCCGGTTACGACAAGCTGGACGGACAGTTCGGGCACCTGTTCCACAAGACCCCCTTCAAGGCCTATCGCCTGCGCCTATCCTACCGCTTCCTGACCGAGGGCGGCCTGGCCGACACGCCCAGCTGGGCGCGCAGCAACAGTGGGATCATGTTCCATAGCCAGAGCCCCGAGAGTATGACGGTGGAGCAATCCTTCCCGGTCTCGGTGGAGTTCCAGCTGCTGGGCAAGGATGGAGACGCGCCTCGCCCCACCGGCGCGGTCTGCACGCCCGGCATCACCATTACCTTCGACGGCGTGAAGGCCAAGGAGCACTGCACGCCTTCGGCCAATGCGCCCACGATCCTCAACGGGACCTGGACCAAGGTGGAACTGGAGGTTTGGCCAAACGGCGAGGTCTTCCAGAAGATCGACGGCGTGGTCGTTCACCACTATGCCGGCCTGACCCTGGATCCCGACGATACGGTCGCGGGCGGGGCCAAGCCCTACATCCTCGCGCGCGGAGCCCAGCCGGTGACCGAAGGCTACATCGCCCTGCAGAGCGAGGGTCATCCGATCGAGTTCAAGGATATCGAGATCCAGGAGCTGAAGGCGCGCTGAGCGCCGACGGCAAGGCTCAAGCCTACTTCTTGAGTGAGCTCAGGTAATGGATGACGGCCGCGCGCTGCTGGGCGTCCGGCGCGCCGAGCAGCATCTTGGTCCCAGGCACGGTCTTGGCCGGCGCCTTGACATAGGCGTCCAGCGTCTCGGCGTTCCAGGTGATGCCCGAGGCTTTCAGGGCGTTGCTATAGGCGAACCCGCTCACGGTTCCCGCCTTGCGGCCGACGACGCCGGCCAGGGGCGGCCCCATCTTGCCGGGCGCTGGCTTCAGCGAATGGCAAACCGAGCAGCGTTGATCGAACACGTCCTCGCCCGACGGCGGCGCGGCGACGGCGCTGGTCGCCATGGCCGAAAGGACAGCGACGAGGATAAGCGGGAACTTCATCAGGACATCTTCCTCGAAGGTTTGTTCTAGAGCCCCAGTAGGCGCCGGTTGCGGCCAGCGTCTGGCGCGGCGCCGGCGAAGTCGTCGAACGCTCGATCGGTCACCTGGATGATGTGGTCGCGGATGAACGGCGCGCCTTCGCGGGCGCCCTGCTCGGGATGCTTCAGCGCGCACTCCCATTCCAGCACCGCCCAGCCGGGAAAGTCGTACTGCGCCAGCTTGGAGAAGATCGCCTTGAAGTCCACCTGGCCGTCGCCCAGCGAGCGGAAGCGCCCCGGCCGTTCGGCCCAGCCCTGATAGCCGCCATAGACGCCCGACTGGGCTGATGGCCGGAACTCGGCGTCCTTGACGTGGAAAGCTTTGATCCGCTCGTGATAGCGGTCGATGTAGCCCAGGTAGTCCAGCTGCTGCAGCACGAAGTGGCTGGGATCATAGAGGATATTGGCGCGCGAATGGCCGCCGACCTCATCCAGGAACCGCTCGAACGTCGCGCCGTCGTGCAGGTCCTCGCCCGGATGGATCTCGTAGCAGATGTCCACGCCCTCGTTCTCGAAGACGTCGAGGATCGGCTTCCAGCGACGGCCGAGTTCAGCAAAGGCTTCCTCGACCAGGCCAGCCGGCCGCTGCGGCCATGGATAGAAGTAAGGCCAGGCCAAAGCGCCGGAAAAGGTGGCGTGGGCGTTCAGGCCCAGGCGCCGACTGGCGACAGCGGCGGCCTTGACCTGCCCGACCGCCCAAACCTGGCGCTCGACCGGCTTGCCGCGCAGCTCGGGCGGGGCGAAGCCGTCGAACAGCTCGTCATAGGCGGGATGCACGGCGACCAGCTGCCCCTGCAGGTGGGTCGACAGCTCGGTGATCTGCAGGCCGTGGCCGGCCAGCATCCCGGCGATGTCGTCGCAATAGGTCTGGCTCTCGGCGGCCAGGGCCAGGTCGAAGAACGAGTCGGCCCCGCCGGTCGGCATCTGGACGCCGACATAGCCGAGATCGGCCACCCACGCGGCCATTGTCTCCAGCTTGTCGAACGGCGGCTCGCTGCCGATGAACTGGGCCAGGAAGATGGCCGGTCCCTTGAGCGTCTTCATCGCCCGTCTCCTTCAAGAGCCACCCAGCCCGCATCGTTTCGGCTGGCGGTCACGGCGCGCTCGACAAAGGCCATGCCGCGCACGCCCTCCGCGATATCCGGTACAAGCCCCCGGCCCTGCCCTTCGATCGCGTCGGCGAAGTCGCGATAGATGTTGGCGAAGGCCTCGATGAAACCCTCAGGATGACCCGTGGGGATCCGCGTCACCGCCCGGGCGGCCGCGCCCAGATAGGCCGAGCCGGCGTGCAGCACCTGGCTGGGCGCGTCCAGCCAGTCCAGGGTCAGTTCGGTGTGGCGCTCGTGGCTCCAGGTCAGGCCGCCCGTCTCACCATAGACGCTGATCGTCAGGCCGTTGCGCGCGCCCGCCGAGATCTGCGAGGCGATCAGCACGCCGCGCGCGCCGCCCTCGAACCGCAGCAGCACGTTGCAGTCGTCGTCCAGGTTTCGCCCAGGAACCACGGTGGCCACATCCGCGCACAGGCGCTCAACGCGGCGCCCCGTGATGAACTCGGCGATGTTGAAGGCATGGACGCCGATGTCGCCAATGCAGCCGCCGACACCGGACTGGGCCGGATCGGATCGCCAGTCCGCCTGCTTGTTGCCCTCCCGCTCCAGCGGTCGCGACAGCCAGCCTTGCGAATATTCCACGACGACCTTGCGCACCGCGCCCAGGTCCCCGCGCGCCACGATCTCGCGCGCCTCGCGAACCATCGGATAGCCGGTATAGGTATAGGTCAGGGCATAGAGCTTGCCGGATGCGGCGACGATGTCGGCCAGCTCCCGCGACTGGGCAAGATCGAGGGTCGCGGGCTTGTCACTGATCACGTGCAGCCCGCCGCGCAGGGCGGCGGCTGACACGTCGAGGTGCAGATGGTTGGGCGTGACCACGGCGACCAGATCGGCTCCATCGGGGCGGCCCCGCTCGGCCGCGATCATCGCGTGATGGTCGGGATAGACACGGTCGCGCGCCACGCCCCAGCCATCGGCCGCTGTGGCGTTCTTGACCGGATCACGACTGAACACGCCGGCCACCAGACGCATGCGACCGTCCAGTTCGGCGGCCATGCGATGCACCGGTCCGATGAACGAGCCAGGACCGCCCCCCACCATGGCCAGACGCAAAGGCGCGCGAGCGCTCATCAGGCCCTCACTTTCGCCAGATACTCAAAGCTGATCCTGGCCGAGTCCAGGCGGGCTTGGGCGAATGGCGGCTCCTGCTCGTAATAAAAGCCCCGGATTCCGGCGGCATAGGCGGCCGGCAACAGCGCCTTCCAGTCGATCATGCCGCCGCCGACCTCGGTTGGATCCTGGCGCAGCTCGAAATTGGTCTTGGTGGTGGGCTTGATGTCCTTGACGTGCATCTGGGTGAACCGGCCGGGGTGCGCTTTCATCAGAGCGATGGGGTCATGTCCCGCCGCCGTCACCCAGCCCGCGTCCAGCTCGAAGGTGACGAGATTGGGATCGGTCCCTTGCAGCAGGATATCCATGCCCGTGGTTTCGCCGAGCGGCGCGAACTCGAAATTGTGGTTGTGATAGCCGGTGACGATGCCAGCCTTCTTGAGGACAGCGGCCTTCTCATTCAGGAAGTCGGCGTTCCACTTCCAGTCGTCGGCGGTCATCTGGACGCCGGCCTGACGCAGGTCGGCGCCGCCCATGCGGTCGGGAATGTAGTGGATCGGCATGATCGCCGACTTCACGCCGATCACGTGCAGCTCGTCGGCCAGCTTGGCGAGGTCGCCGCTAAAGCCGTTGGCCCCCTTGGGCGAGATATGGGCGCTGGGGCAAACCAGACCCGCCTTATCGAACGCGGCCCGCAGTTCGGCCGGTGTGCGGCCCAGATAGCCGGCCAGTTCCACCGACTTGAAACCGATCCCAGCCAGGGTGGCCAGTTGCGCGTCCAGCGCCTTCGCCAGATCCGGACCCAGGGTATAGAGCTGGATGCCGACCGGCAGATCATGGCGTTGGAAGAACGGCTTGTCCGCCGCCCTTGCGACACCGCCACAGGCCATGCCCAGGGCCGCCGCGCCGGCGCCCAGCAGGCCCCGTCGCGACAGGTCGGCGCCGCCGGCGGTATGTCCGAAAACAGTTGAGCGCACGAGGCTTTCCTTTTTCTGAATAGACAGGGTCATGGCTGGGCCGGCGTGGCGGTCGCGACCGGTCCGTCGTCGGCGACCTCCGGGATCGGCGCGCGGGTCGGCGGCCTGAAGAACAGGGCGAGCAGACACACCGCCGCCAGCGCCATGCCGGTGGGGACCAGGAACAGACCGGTATAGTCCACCGTTACAACGCCATCGGCGCCGGTCTGGGTGAGGCGGCTGACCAGCGACGGGAACAGGAAGCTGGCGACCACATTGCCGACGCCAAGGATCAGCAGGTTGAACAGGCCCTGGGCGCTGGATCGGACATCCTTGGGGAAGACCGCGTCGACGAATATGTAAACCGTGGCGAAGAAGAAGGCGTAGCAGATCCCGTGCAGCAGCTGCACGGCCACGATCACCGGGATGCTGTCGGCGAAGAATGCAAACACCGCGAAGCGCGCGGCGTGACCTAGCACCCCGACGATCATGGTGATTTTCCAGCCCAGCCGCGCCAGCACCCGGCCCAGCAGGAACATGGTCAGGATTTCGGCCACTTGGCCCAGGCTCAACACCACCATGCTGAGGTTGCCGGCTATGCCCACCCGGTTGGTCAGGAAGGCGTCGGCCATCACGAAGTAGCCGTTATGGATGACGGAATCGATGAAGGTGACGATGAACAGCACCAGCACGAACGGCGTGGCCAAAAGCTTGAAGGCGCGCCTCCAGGCCAGCTTGTCAATGCCGGGCGCGTCCTTGCGGGCCGGCGTATGCGGCAACGTGAGGGAATAGGCTGCGAAGACGAACGAGACGAGCGCCGCGACCAGGAAGATCCATCGCATCTGCTCGACCTCGGCGTTGACGCCCAGCAGAAACACGAAGGGCCAGCTGACCAGCACCCAGCCGACCGTGCCGCCCATGCGCACCGCCCCGAAGTCCGCCGCCGGGTTGCGCAGGTTGGCGAAGGCTATGGAGTTGGTCACCGACAAGGTCGGCACATAGACCAGGCTGAAGATCAGATAGCAGGCGAAGAACGGCCAGAAGCTGGTCGCGAACGCCGTCCCCACCAGGGCCAGGCCGCCGATCAGGTGGCTGACAGCCAGAAAGCGCTCGGCCGCGAAATTACGGTCCGCGAACTGGTTGGAAAAGAAGATGCCGACCAGGGCGGCCACGCCCCAGGAACTGCCGACCAGGGACTGTTGCCACGGCGCGAAGCCCAGCATGCCCATATAGGGAAATATCTTCGGGGCCCACGCGCCCCAGATGGCCAGCTGAAGCACCATCATCAAAAAGAGCCGGAAGCTCGTCGTCATGGTCCTGGCCCTCCCCGACCAAGCATAGGCGGCTCATTTTGACCCGTTTGGGCCACGTCCGCTCTCATGTAATCGAAATCATCGATAGTCAGGCCCGTCAAGGCGGGAACCGCAGGGCGCCCTGATCGCTGCGCCTTGCCAAGCCATCGGCTTGTCGCCAGTGTCCGCCGATGGCCACCATTAAAGATGTCGCGCGCGACGCGGGTGTCTCGACCGCGACGGTTTCCCGCGTGTTCAGCGCGCCCGAACTGGTGCTGGAGGCGACGCGCGGCAAGGTCATGGAGGCGGTCAACCGCCTGGGCTACGAGCCCAACTTCGCGGCCAAGAGCCTGCGCACTCTGCGCACCGAAAAGATCCTGGTCACCGTGCCGGACATCTCCAACCCCTTCTTCTCCCAGGTGATCCGGGGCGTCGAGGAAGCCGCGATGGCGGCAGGCTATTCGGTTCTGCTGGGCGACACCCGTCACGAAGAGGCGCGCGAGGAACAGTATGCGACAATGTTCCGCCGCAAGGAGGCCGACGGTCTGATCTTCCTGGGCCACCGCCTTCCTGACGTTCTGGCCGACATAGTCGCGGCCAAGGGCCCTCGCACGCCGATCGTCAATGGTTGCGAGTTCCGGCCTGGCCTGGCGGTCTCCAGCGCCCATATCGACAACGAGCGCGCCGCCGCCGAGGTCATGGAGCATCTCTATGGCCTGGGGCACACGCGGGTCGGGATCGTCACCGGCCCTCTGGCCAGCCCGATCAGCACCGACCGCCTGACCGGCGCGCTGGCCGCCGCCCAGCTTCGGGGTCGCGCCAGCGCCTTGCGCATGGCCGTGGGCGACTTCTCGATCGAGTCCGGCGTGCGCCAGACGGGCGAGCTTCTCGACGAGCCCGGACGGCCGACGGCGATCTTCTGCTTCAGCGACGAGATGGCGATGGGCGCGCTGGAAGCCATCCGCCAGCGTGGTCTGCTGTGCCCGCAGGACATCTCGCTGGTCGGCTTCGACGACATCCGCTTCGCCGAGTACCTGAGCCCCAAACTGACCACGATCAGCCAGCCGATGGAGCAGATCGGCCACGAAGTCGTCCGCCTGCTGCTGGACATACTGGCCGACCGGGCCAGCGCGCTGCAGAACGTCACCCTGCCACACCGCCTTGTGGTGCGGGGAAGCACCGCTCCGCACCCAGGCTAGGGCCGACGGGGCAGCTCGCGGACCCAGATGTTGCGGAAGCTGATCGGCACGCTGGGGTCGCCATGCGCCTGTAATTTTATGGGTGTCGCGCCATGGACGACCCGGTAGGTGGGCTTGCCGATATAGACCGTCTCCCCAGCCAGCACCGCGTTGTCCTGAACCAGAACTCCATTGTGCAGCAGGGTCACCGTGGCCGGCGAGGCGAGCGCGCCCTCGGCGCCAAACCCGGGCGCATGCCAAATGATGTCGTAGCTCTGCCACTCGCCCGGCCTGCGACTGGCGTTCGCGAGCGGCGGATGCTGCTTGTAGACGCTCGCGGCCTGACCGTTCACGTAGGTCGCGTTCTCGTACGAGTCGACGATCTGCACTTCGTAGCCTTCGTCGCGCGGCCCGGTGGAAGCCAGGAAGACGCCACTGTTGCCTCGCCCCTGTCCGGTCCCGGTGATGTCGGCCGGGATGCGCCATTCCAGGTGCAGCTGATAGTCCTGGAATGCACGCCGGGTCTCGATATTGCCTCGCGCCTTGTTCACCGTCATGACGCCGTCTTCGACGGTCCAGCCGGCCGGCGACTTGTCCCTGGTCGAGACCCACTGGTCCAGATCGTCGCCATCGAACAGCACGATGGCGTCAGCTGGGGCCTGGCCGGCGGTCGCGGCGGGCTCGACCCGGGCCGGAGCCGGTGTCCAGACCTCGGTGTCCTCGGGCTTGGTCTGGGCAGGGGCCCCGGCCATCAGGCCGATAGCGGCGGCGACAACTACGCTTCGCGTCGTCATGTTGTTTCGCGCTCCCTCCAGAACATCTTCTTCCTATCGCCTCCCGGCCGACTGGCCTAGCCGCTGTTCGGGTCAACCGGACTACGACTACCTCAACGGTTGCGGTGACAACGCTGTCAGATAGAGTGGTCGGGTGCCGTGGAGAGGGCAAGAGAAGCGCATGTACAAAATCCTGACCTTTATCGCGGCTTTGGCCGCCGCAGCGTCAGCGGTGGCCGCCCCGCGTCCGACCCTGGTGCTGACCGAAATTCCCAAGCCCACCGGTCCCGCGACCGTGCTGTTCAACGGCCAGGACCTGAAGGACTGGGACGCCTGGCTTGGCTATGCCGACCCGGCCCTCACCTACAAGCGCCCGCCCGTCGCCCCGATCGGCGCGACGGCCCAAAGCGGCGACATCTTCAAGGTGGTGGTCGAGGATGGCCGCCCCGCCCTCTACGTCAACGGCCAGACCTGGGGCAGCCTGGTCCACAAAGGCGACTTCCAGAACTACCACCTGCGCCTGCAGTACAAGTGGGGCAAGGGCCGTTGGGCGCCCCGCGAAACGCAGGCGCCCAACAATGGCCTGCTCTACCATTCGCACGGCGCGCCAGGCGTGGTCTGGGGGACCTGGAGCCAGTCGGCGGAGTTCGAGATCATGCTCGGCTCGACGGGCATGGTCGTCCCCGTCGGCGAGGCGATCAGCGCCGTCACCACGGTCGTGGACGATCCCACCCTGATCGATCCCAAGCTGCGGTTCGCGCCAGGCGGCCGCGCCAAGATGGTCAAGGGAGGCACGGCCGACTGGAATATCGAGGCTTATAGCGACGCCGAAAAGCCGGCCGGCCAGTGGAACACCCTTGACCTCTACGTGCTGGGCGACCGCGCGATGCACGTGGTCAACGGCGTGCCGGTGATGGAGGTTCGTGAGCTCAAGGCCGACGGCCAGCCCCTGACTCACGGCGCGATCCAGCTGCAATCGGAAGGCGCCGAAGCCTTCTTTCGCGACATCGTACTGGAGCCAATCGCGGCGATGCCGAATATGATGGCGAAGTAGGTGTCCAAAAGTCTGACAGAGACACACGTAGGTCCCCCTGCCGCCCCGGCCAGGCCCAGCGTCAAGGTTGCAAGAGCGGGTGAGGTCAATCCAACGCGCGAGTCCGCTGCGCGCCAGATTTCCCCGTTCTAGACGGCGGTCTCGCGCCCAACCTCACCACTGCCAGGAAGCAGATGGAGTGGATGGCTCCCGCTCCCGACCTCAAAGGGCCAAAGTGTTTGCTGTCATAACAACCTGAGCATTGGGAGCCACCCGAGATGGAGATTACCACCGTTGGCCTCGACCTGGCCAAGAACGTCTTTCAGGTGCATGGGATCAGCAGTACGGGCGAGGTCGTCGTTCGTCGCGCGCTCAGAAGGGCGCAGGTGCTCCCGTTCTTCAGCAAGCTTGCGCCTTGCCTGGTGGGCATGGAGGCCTGCGGAACCAGCCATCATTGGGCGCGTGAGCTGAGCGGCTTAGGCCACGAGGTCCGGAGGCCTGGTCGACTACCGCATAGACGGTCACGCGGTCCTGGCGGGCGGCGCGCCGAATTTCTATCGCGCCCTCACCGACAACGATATCGGCACCCGGATCGACCGCACGCACGGGGTCTGGAAGACCGCTTCGGCCAAACGCGTGGTCGAGACCCTGACGGTCGAGCGCACCGACGAGGGCGTCGCCGTTCGTGTCGGTCTGAGCGTGGGAGATGGCGTGGCGCGATTTGAAACCGCTTATGTCATGCGGAGCGACGGCAGCGTCGCCGTCGACGCCCAGTTCACGCCGATCGCCATGGACCTGCCCGACCCGCTGCGCATGGGCCTGGCCTATGCCCTGCCCGCCGGCTTCAAGGCGCTTGAGTGGTATGGCAAGGGTCCCCACGAGAGCTATGCCGACCGCCAGGCCGGCGCCGCGCTCGGCCGCTGGACCGGCGCGATCGCCGACCAGAACCACGACTACATGCGACCCCAGGAGACGGGCAACAAGGTCGGCGTGCGTTGGCTGCGGGTCAGCGGCGCGACGACGCCGTCACTGACGGTCACGGGCCAGACGCCGCTGTCGGCGAACGTCCTGGCGTTTCCCTACGAGGATCTGTCCCGACAGCCGCCCGGAACACGCAAGAGCAGCGATATCCGACCGCACGACCAGGTCACCCTGCTGATCGACGCGGTGCAGAGCGGATTGGGCGGCACCGACAGCTGGAGCCCGCTTGGCCGGCCGCTGGAGGTCTACCGGATCCCCGTCGCGCCGCACCGGTACGGCTTCGTCCTGTCGGTCGGGCCCGAGGCCTTGCCGGCCAGGGGCGCGCAACCGGCCGCCGCCACCAGCACGCCCCTGGCGTTCTGAACGCCCCGCGGCGTTGGCCGGCGCGTCAGCGCTGGTGCAACGCCGCCTCGCCCCAGGTCACGGGAAGCGTGGCGGGATCGTCCGTGGGGGCCCGCGCCACCAGCTCGATGATCTTGACGCCCGACACGTCCACGGCGATCTGCTGGCCCGCGGCGCCCCATTTCAGCGGGCGACTGACGGCCAGCACCTTGCCATCCCCGTAGACCGTAAACGTCGTGGCATGGCGGCTGTCGCGCGCGGAGTCGTTGACCCCGACGGTAGCCGTGAAGCGTCCGTAACCCTGGTTGCGCACTTCCAGCCGTGAATTGGCCAGGACGCCCACGCCGGCCTCGAACCTTTTGCCGCTGATGCGCAGGGCCTCACCATAGGGCGCGCTGTCTGGCAGGGCCCCGCCCCAGCCGGCGTAGATGGGGCGCTCACCGCTCCCGCGCGTGCCCTGCCATCCGAAGGCCGAGCGGTGGATGGTCGGATCCGGAGCGGGATGGACGACGCCGTCGACCGCCGGATTGACGTTACCGGGCTGCTCGGAAAGATACAGCCCGTCAGCCAGCAAGCGCGGGCCTCGGGCCTTGAACACCAGCGTCTGGTGGGGCTCAAGGCGCAACTTCACCACCTCGCGGAAGCTTTGGGCGCGCCCGGTCCACAGATCCACGAGCGTGATGTCGGCGTCGTTGCGGAACTTCATCTGGGCGGCCGTCAGATCAACATCCAGCGCCGCCGCGCTGCGATTGAAGACAGCGACGGCCTTGTCGCCGGTGCTCAAGGTCTTGACGAAGGTCTGAACCTCCTCGCTGTCGAAGGCGACGACGGCCTGATGCCCGGCGGGATCCTGATTGACCGCGATAACCTCCGCATTGCCCAGGATCTTGAGCAGGGGTTCGGGCGCGGTCCGCAGATCCATGCCGATCAACAGCGGCGCATTGATCATGGCCCACATCGTCAGGTGGGACCGCGCCTCGGTCAGGTGGTCGGCGTCGAAGTCACCCTTGCCGATAAACAGCATGTCCGGGTCGTTCCACGCGCCGGGATGCGCATAGAAGGCGCGCTTGGCGGCGCTGTCGAAGTTGGTCAGCAGTCGCCCCCACGTGGGGTTGATGTCGTCGCTGGTGCGCGAGAGGCCGCCGAAGTCCTTTCCCCACGCGCGAACATTGCCGGCGCCCCAGATGCACAGCGACAGCAGAAAGTCGCCGTCGGGATTGTTGCGGACCAGGGCCACATTGATCTGCCGAAACAGTGACTGCACCGCCGGGATGTCCGACCGGGCCACCGAGTCCATGTCGAGAATGGGTTTCAGTTCGCGGTACTTGCCCGAGCGCACCTTGTCCGCCTCGGCGGAGAACGCCCGCAGGCCGCACCCGTCGACCTTGATGAAGTCAAAGCCCCAGTCGGTGAAATAAAGGGCGATGTCCTGGTTGATATGTCCGTACAGCCCAACCTCGCGCTCCTCGACGGAGCCTTTTGGCAGGTCGGTCTCGTCGGGCGAATAGGCCTGCGAGCAGGTGTTGCGGCCGAGATCCGAATAGATGCCGGCCTTCAGGCCCATGGCGTGCAGTCGGTCCGTGAAGGGCCGGAAAGACGGCAAGCCGCCTTCGCGCCGCGTCGACGGGAAGCGCTCGGAGCGGATGACCATTTGGCCGTCGCTGACGCGCCGCCGCAGCCACCAGCCGTCGTCGATATTGACGTAGCGATAGCCCTTCTGGGCCAGTCCGGCGTCCACGAGCACCTTTGCCGATCCGAGGATCTTGTCCTCATCGATATCGGTGGCGAAGGCGTTCCAGCTGCTCCAGCCCATGGGCGGGGTTTGCGCTTGGCCGGCGGTGTTGGCGCTCCAGCGCGCCGTCGGCGCCAGCGGGTCGCCCTGGGCCTGGGCTGAAGAGACGGCAAGCACCGCCAGCGCCGCGCCGATCAAGATCTTCATGTCCGCCATCCCACCCTTGGTTCAATCTTGATCGGCCGCCACCTCGTCATGGCCACATCGAGATAGACGCGATCGCCAACGACCAGAGGCGCGGGATCGGCTGTGAACCGTCACGAGGGCGATCCGACAGACATCACGCCCTTGCTCATCTCAAGCGCGATCTTCACCACACTCCATCGACGCGCCAAATTTACTCAGACAAAATAGCCCGTCAATCACGGATATTGGACTTCAGCACTCTACCGTGCATGGCGTCTTGGTGCTAGGCGCGTCCCTTCCTGATTTGGATCACTCACATTTCAGCGCTTCGCAACAGACGATGTTCGCGGCGGTATACTCAGACAAAAATTAGTTCGAGCATTAAGCGCCGTGATGACCGACAACTGCTGTGCGTGTCACTCCCTGCACTAATTTGTCGTAGGCGCGACCACGGAAATAGGAGCCCTTACGCCGGGCGACATCATCGGCGTTCGCGGCAACCCGTCAAAAAAAGATGCGCCCTGCCGCCCTCCCCTTGAAAAGATCATCGATCAACAGAAGGAGCCGTTCGATCCATCGCCGTTTGCGGATTGCTGCTAAGCACACTGTAGGAGCCAAGCGCGCCTAAGGCGCGTGCTTGTGCGCGCTGACGCATCGAAATGGCCACAACGGCGGCGCCGGCAGCCACCACCAGCGAGTCCTCAATCAAGCCGCTGCGGGTTTGACCGATCCGCGCCATCGCGCGCTTGCGGCCAGCCAATGTCAGATAGGCCAAAGGAACGGCGGTGGCGATCGCGATGGCTGCTCCCGCCTTTTCCCTGCCGCGCGGCGCCAGAGCGGCGCCCGCGATTCCGCCGCTCATCACGCGAGCCAGCAACCCCAGGAAGACCGTACGATCGGGCGCTGACTTCATCTTGTCGCCGACCAGCTCTCCCGCGCCCATGGCCAAAGCGCCGAACTCAAACAGGGGTTGATCCAGCAACACCAAGCGCCCCGGCGTGCTGCGACCGCCAAGGCGCGCCGCCGCGATTATAGCCATAGGAGTCATAGAGCGCGAGCTTGCAACGGCGCCGATCAGGGCCGACGGAAGGAGTCCTAAATTCTTCATTCCAGCTCAACACGCCGGCCGCGCTGAGGTTCAGTCGCACGCCAAAGCGCGACGGGTCAGGTCGGCTCATCAAGCGGCCTCCAAAAAGGACGGCGCTACCGCCGAACCCTGAGTCTGAAATTGTTTGGAACCTTTATCGCGCCCTGTCGTTTAGGGCTCCACGCGCCGAGGCGCCGGCCAGGGGGCAAGTGACTTTTGAGTATTTTTGGTCTGGCGGCGGCGCTGAAAACAGCTGCATGTTTGACGTCGCACCGAGCGACGCCCAAATCTGGCGCCTCAACCAGGAACCTGATCGTCCGCGCGCGTATCGCCGCCCAAAGGCTCGCCATTCGAGCCTTGAGGACTTCAGGATCACCCGCTAGCTCGTCCAAACCCTACCTCGGCCCATTCCGACAACCTTCGATCTCGAGATCTCCATGGCGCTAATCGAACCGCGTGGCCCGTCTGCTCCCCGGACCAAGGTGGAATTATGGACGGCGCTGGGGCTGGGCCTAGTCCTCGCCTTCTTCCTCGTCAGCGGCATCATCGCCTACCGCAACATTGAAGTCTTGCGGACCAACAGCGAGAAAATCCAACATACCCACACGGTGCTGATCTCGATCGACGAACTTTTCTCGACCATTCAGGACGCAGAGACCGGCCAGCGGGGCTTCCTCCTGACGGGCAACGATCGCTATCTCGAACCTTATCAGAGTGCGGCGGCGGCCGTCGCTTCGCGTGTCGATGCCATGGCTTCGCTCACAAAGGACAACCCCGCCCAACAGACCAATCTTGCCCAGGTCCAACGCCGCATCGGCGCCAAATTGGCCGAGCTGGAGGAGACGATCGCCCTGCGACGTAGCCAGGGCGCGCAAGCGGCGATGGCCGTGGTCGCCACCGACCGCGGCAAGGTCGAAATGGCCGCGATCCGCAATCAGCTCGATGTGATGCGGGCGGAAGAACAGCGCCTGCGCCAGATCCGCGTGGCGGAGATGGACAAGGCCTACGAAACCGCCATGGTCAGCGGCCTGCTATCCGCCTTGCTGGGGGCGGCGCTCACCGCCGCCGTGTTCGTGCTGATCCGTCGAAGCACCCTCGCCCGCGCTCGCCAGGAATGGCTGCAGTCCGGTCTGGTGGGCCTCTCCGACTCTATGATGGGCGATAAGTCCGTCGAGGAACTCGGCGACAGCATCTTGAGCTTCCTGTCACAATATCTGGGAGCTCAGGCTGGCGCCCTGTTCAAGGGCGAAAAAGGCCACTTCTATCGCGCTGCAGCCCTCGGCATAGCGGCGGACGCCGACGTGCCCGTCCGCTTCACCGCCAAGGAAGGGCTCTTGGGCAAGGTCGCCGTTGACGGTCGAACCCTGATCGTCAGAGACATTCCCGACGGCTACCTGACCATCGGCTCGGCGATGGGGCGCGATAAGCCCCGGCACCTGATCCTCGTGCCCGCTCATGCCGACGACGTGGTCAACGCCGTCATCGAACTGGGCTTTCTGCATCCGGTCGACGCGCGCATGGTCGATCTTCTGGACGAGGCTGCGAGCTCCATCGGTATTGCCCTGCGATCGGCGCGCTATCGCGCCCAACTGCAGGACGTTCTGGAGGAAACTCAGCGCCAGGCTGAGGAACTGCAAGTTCAGAGCGAGGAACTGCGGGTTTCCAACGAGGAACTGGAAGAGCAGGGTCGGGCGCTGAAGGAATCCCAGGCGCGGCTGGAGCAACAACAGGTCGAGCTGGAACAGACCAACAGCCAGCTGGAAGAGCAGGCCCAGACGCTGGAAGCGCAGCGCGACGAGCTGGAACGCACCGCCGCCGCCGTCGCCCTGAAGGCGCGGGAACTGGCCAAGGCGAGCCAGTACAAGTCCGACTTCCTGGCCAACATGTCGCATGAGCTGCGCACGCCGCTGAACTCTCTGTTGATCCTGTCCAAGCTGCTCAGCGACAACCCAGACGGCAATCTGTCGAGCGAACAGGTCAGGTTCGCCCAGACTATCGCCTCGTCGGGCAATGACCTGCTGGTGCTGATCAACGACATCCTCGACCTGTCGAAGATCGAGGCGGGCCATGTCGAGGTTCGCCCCGAAAGCCTGCCGCTCTCGCGGCTGACGGGCGATCTGCGCCAGGTGTTCCAGCCCGTCGCCAACGATCGGGGCCTGGACTTCGAAATCCACGTCGCGGACGACTGCCCGCCGCTGATCGAGACCGACCGCCAGCGCCTCGAACAGATCCTCAAGAACCTGCTGTCGAACGCCTTCAAGTTCACGGAAGCCGGCAGCGTGCGGCTGACGATCGCGCCGGTCGGCTCGGACCACCTCGCCTTCGCCGTAACCGACACCGGCATCGGTGTGTCGGCCGAACAGCAGCAGGCCATTTTCGAGGCCTTCCGCCAGGCTGACGGCGCCATCAGCCGCAGATATGGCGGAACAGGCCTGGGCTTGTCGATCTCGCGAGAGCTCGCACGCCTTCTGGGCGGGAAGATCACACTCGAAAGCCAGGCCGGCCAGGGCAGCACCTTCACCATCACCCTGCCCCGCGCCTACGATCCTTCCCAGGTCGCGCCACGGGAACAGCCGTCCAGCGCCGAGCCACTCCCCGCGCCGACGCCTGCGCGCGCCAAGCGCTCAAAGCCTCTGCGCCAGACCATCGATGACGATCGCGAGCAGGTTGGCGGCGGTCGGCGGATGTTGCTGGTGGTCGAGGACGACGATAAGTTCGCGGGTATCGTGCGCGACCTCTCCCGCGAGCTCGGCTTCCACTGTCTGGTTGCCAGCACCGCGGAAGAGGCGCTGAAACTGGCCCGCCAGTTCAAGCCCAGCGCTGTGGTTCTCGACGTCGGGCTGCCCGATGAATCGGGCCTGATAGTGCTGGACCGCCTCAAGCGGGACGAAGCCACCCGGCACATCCCGATTCACGTGGTCTCGGCCGGCGATCACAGCCAGACCGCCCTGTCGCTCGGCGCGATCGGCTACCTCCTCAAACCGGTCAAGCGCGAAGCCCTGGCCGAGGTGCTTCAGTCCCTGCAGGCGAAACTGGCCAGCACGATGCGGCGGGTGCTGATCGTCGAGGACGACCCGGTGCAACGCGACGCCGTCGGCAGGCTGCTGTCCTCGGGTGACGTTGAAACCGTCGGCGTTGGAACAGCGGCCGAATGCCTGGAACAGCTCAAGCAGCAAACCTTCGACTGTATGGTCCTGGACCTTTCCCTGCCCGACGCCTCAGGCTACTCGCTGCTCGAAACGCTCAGCCGCGACAGCAACCGGGCCTTCCCGCCGGTCATCGTCTATACCGGGCATGATCTATCGGCCGACGACGAGCAGAGGCTTCGCCGCTATTCGAGCTCGATCATCATCAAGGGCGCCAAGTCGCCCGAGCGTTTGCTCGACGAGGTCTCGCTGTTCCTGCACCAGGTGGTGTCCAACCTGCCGCCCGAACAGCAGAAGATGATCCAGAAGGCGCGCAATCGCGACGCCGTCCTGGAAGGCCGCCGCATCCTCATCGTCGAGGACGACATTCGCAACGTCTACTCCCTGAGCAACGTCCTGGAGCCCCGCGGCGCCGAGGTAGCGATCGCCCGCAACGGTCAGGAAGCGATCGAGGCCCTGGCCCGCTCCGCCGAGGATCCGTCGCGCGCCATCGACCTGGTGCTGATGGATGTGATGATGCCGGTCATGGATGGCCTGACGGCCACCCGGCACATCCGCGACGAGCCCCGGTGGGCCAAACTGCCGATCGTGATGCTGACCGCCAAGGCCATGCCCGACGACCAGGAGCGGTGTATCGCCGCCGGCGCCAACGACTACATGGCCAAACCCATCGACGTGGACAAGCTGCTCTCGCTGGTTCGGGTCTGGATGCCACGATGAGCATGACCCGTGCCTGACTCCATTGTGGACCTCGAGATCCAGCTTCTGCTCGAAGCGCTTTTCCAGCGCTATCACTATGACTTTCGCCACTATGCGCGGGCGTCGATCAAGCGACGCCTGGTGCTGGCGCGCGATCAACTGAGCTTTGGCAGCATCTCGGCGATGCAGGAACAGGTCCTGCACGACCCCGCCCTGCTGCCGCGCCTGCTGGGCTATCTCACCGTGCAGGTCAGTGAGATGTTCCGTGACCCGTCCTATTTTCGGGCGTTGCGCGAAAAGGTCCTGCCGCATCTTCGGACCTACCCGTCGCTGAAGGTCTGGATCGCGGGCTGCAGCGAGGGTGAAGAGCTGTATTCTCTGGCCATCCTGTTCCGGGAGGAAGGCCTCTACGATCGGACGCTGTTCTACGCCACCGACATCAATCCAGACGCCCTCAGCGCCGCGGAGGCCGGGGTCTATTCCCTGGATCGCATCCGGAAATTCACCGAGAACCACCAGAAGTCGGGCGGCAAATCGTCGCTGTCTGACTACTACACCGCCGACTACGGGCGCGCCGCCTTCGACAAGACCCTGCGCGAGCGGGTCGTGTTCTCGGACCATAGCCTGGTGACCGACGCGGTCTTCGCCGAGATGCACCTGATCTCATGCCGCAATGTGATGATCTATTTTGATCGGCCGCTGCAGGACCGGGCCATCGGTCTGTTCCGGGACTCGCTGGCCCGCAAGGCCTTCCTGGGCCTGGGCTCGAAGGAGAGCCTGCGCTTTTCCGTCCACGCCCCCGCCTTTGCCGACTTCGTGCCCGAGGAAAAGATCTATCAAAGGCGCGAGCCATGAGTCCGGCGCCGATCAGGGCCGTCGCGATCGGCGCGTCGGCCGGCGCCGTTCAGGCGCTGCAGACCATCCTGCCAGCCCTCCCCGCAGACTATGGTCTTCCGGTGCTGATCGTGGTGCACGTCCCTTCGGATCGCGACAACCAGCTTGCGTCCCTCCTGCAGGCCCAGTGCCAGATCCCCGTCAAGGAGGCCGAGGATAAGGAACCCGTCGCCCCTGGCGTGATCTATTTCGCGCCCTCCGACTACCACCTGTTGGTCGAGACAGACCATAGTCTCGCCCTGTCGACGGATGAAACCGTGAACTACTCTCGCCCGTCGATCGACGTGCTTTTCGAGAGCGCGGCGGACGCCTACGGGGACGGGCTGGTTGGCGTCATCCTCACCGGCGCCAATCACGACGGCGCGGCGGGTCTCAAGGCGATTGCGGAAGCCGGAGGCAAGGTTATCGTCGAAGAGCCTGACGGCGCCTATGCGTCGACCATGCCGCGCTCGGCGTTGGAATCCTGTCCCTCCGCAAGGCGCATGGACCTGGACACCATCGCATCCTACCTTTCGAGCTTGGGAGCTCCATGATGATCGCGGAAAAGCCGATCAACTTCCTGCTCGTCGATGATCTCGAAGAGAACCTGCTGGCGCTTGAGGCCCTGCTTCAGCAGGACGGGCTTGTCTGCCTCAAGGCCCGATCTGGCGAGGAGGCGCTGGAACTGCTGTTGGCGCACGACATTGCGCTTGCGCTGCTCGACGTCCAAATGCCCGGCATGGACGGCTTCGAGCTGGCCGAATTCATGCGCGGCAATGCTCGCGCGCGTCACACTCCGATCATCTTCGTGACCGCCGGCGCTGCAGACAGCCGGCGTCGTTTCCGCGGCTACGAGGCCGGCGCAGTGGACTTCATTCAAAAGCCCATCGAGGCCGATATTCTGCGCAGCAAGGCCAAGGTGTTCTTCGAACTGCACAGGCAGCGCCAGCAGATCGAACGCCAGCGCGATGAACTCGAGATCGCCGCCCAGGCCCTCCGGCGAGCCGATCGCCATAAGGACAGCTTCCTGGCGGTTCTGGCCCACGAACTGCGCAACCCCGTCGCAGCTCTGAGTGGTGGACTTCACCTGCTGGGCAAGGACGTACCCGCCGAGCGCGCCAAGGATATCCGCTCCCGTATGGACCGGATGCTGACCCACCTCTCCCACCTGGTCGACGATCTGCTCGACGTTTCGCGGGTCAGCCAAGGAAAGATCTCGCTGAAAAAGGAGCGGATCACACTGAGCGAAGCGCTTCAGTCGGCGATCGAGACGAGCCAGCATAGTCTGGACGCGGGAAATCATCGCTTCATTGTCGACATTCCCAGCGAAGCGATCTGGCTCGAGGCTGACCACACGCGACTGGCTCAGGTCGTGTCCAACCTGCTTAATAATGCCGCCAAATATACGCCCTCGGGTGGAGTCGTGACGTTGTTCGCCAGAGCCAACGGCGGCTTTGCCGAGATCAAGGTTAGCGACACAGGCGTCGGCATTGCGCCGGAGATGCAGCCCCGGATCTTTGAGATCTTCGCCCAGGTCGAGGATCACCTCGCCAAGGCGCAGGGGGGGCTCGGAATCGGCCTCGCCCTGGTGAAGCAACTCGTTGCTCTTCACGGCGGGACAATCGAGGTGGAGAGCGCGGGTCAGGACAAGGGCAGCACCTTCAGCGTCAGGATTCCGATCCCCCCGAACCTAGACTAGGTTCACCGGATTGAAGGGTGACACCGTGGTCGTTCGGAAATTTGATCGCTTTCAACGCTCGATTTGAAGTTTCGAGATTTCAAGTCAGTGACACGACGGCCAATTGCCAGCGCCCCACTTGGGATCGCCCAGGACAAGCGCGGCTCGCAGGCTTGACCAAGGAAAGCCATGCACAGGTGTCCCGTTCGGGCCTCCCCTGCCCTACAGGCGCGAGATTGCGAAGATCAGAATGGCGCGGGGACTTTCGGGGTCGAAGTTGTCGTCCGACATCAGCACCAGGGTCCAGCGCCCGTCCCTCAGGCGCGGCCCCCAGGCCATGGCTTCCAGATTGCCGGCGTCAACGCCCTCCAGCCGATCGAAATTGACCAGCAGCCGTTTGGCCAGTGGACGCGCCGGGTCGTCCACCAGGTTGGGTCGCCCGGCGATATCCTGAGCCCCGCGACTGTCGACCAGATAGAGGCGGCAATGAAACGCGAAGCGCCCCTTGCGGATCTGCACCAACGCACTGTTGTGCCTTTTGGCGGCCGGCGCCGTGGCCGCCAGCCTTTCTCAGAGCTTTTTCGATGGTCGTGTTTTCCGGACCGGTGGCGCCGTGCGTCCCGGCGCCGCCCTCTAGGCCGATCTAAGCCGGCGGCGTCTTCGCCTTCTTTTGGATCAGGTTCCATCGCCGATTCTGCTGCGACGCCACGACGATCAGATCATCGCTGTGAGCCGGGCGGCCCGAGCCTTGTTCGACGTCCCACCCGCATGTGCGCCTGACGGTTGAGACCAGCGACGGTTCACTTGCCCTGACGATCGAGGACTCCGGTCCTGGTGTCGCGTCTGACCAAAGGGATCAGGTGTTCCTGCCCTTCTTTACGACCAAGTCGACAGGATCGGGCGTCGGCCTGAGCCTCGCGCGGCAGATCGCCCAAGCGCATGGCGGGACACTCGCCCTGCGGACGGACAACGCCAGCGCGCAAGATCGCCTCGGCGGTGCGCGGTTCCGCTTGGTGCTGCCGACCTAGGGGCGGCGACAGACGCCGCGCCCCCGCCGCGGGGGTCTTGATCAGGCGGGGGCCTGCAGGCTGTGGACGAAGTTGTCGCGCCAGGCCGCAACGTCGTCGCGCGACACACCTTCCATCAAGCGCTCCCAGCGTTGGCGGCGCTCGGTGAGCGGCATGGACAGCGCCCGGGTCAGAGCTTCGGACATGTCCTCGCGGCTGAACGGATTGACGATCAAGGCGTCGGTCATCTGCTCGGCGGCGCCGGCGTACCGCGACAACACCAACACGCCAGGATTTTCCGGGTCCTGAGCGGCGACATATTCCTTGGCCACCAGATTCATGCCGTCCCGGAGTGGGGTGACCAGGCCCACATCGGCCGCGCGATAGATCCCGGCCAATTCATCCCGCCGATAAGCGCGATTGACGTAGCGGATCGGCACCCACTCCACCGTGGCATAGGCGCCGTTGATCCGGCCCGAGACCCCCTCCAAGCGCGCACGGATTTCCTGATAGGCCTCGACCTCGTCACGACTGGGGGTGGCGATCTGAAGCAAGAACACCTTCTCGGCCCATTCGGCATGGTCAGCCAGAAGTTGCTCATAGGCCAGGAACCGCTCTTCCAGCCCCTTGGAATAGTCCAACCGGTCGACGCCGACGATCATCCTGCGGCCCGCCTGACTCTCTCGCAGGCGCGCCAACATCGCCTGGGCCTCATCGCCCTTGGCTGTCGCGGCGAAGGCGTCGCCCTCGATACCAATCGGAAAAGCGCCGATCGCTACCCGACGATCGCCAACGATCGCGACGCCGTCCTCGACCACGCCCTCCAGTTCGCGCGTCACATAGTCGGAGAAAGCCTCCAGGGAATCGCGCGTCTGAAATCCGATGAGGTCGTAGTCGAGCATCGCCTCGACCAGTTCCCGGTGCTCGGGCAGCGTCGTCATCAATCGCCGACCGGGCCAGGGCACATGCAGGAAAAAGCCGATGCGGTTGGTAACCCCCAGCCTGCGCAGTTCCTGGGCCATCGGGATCATGTGATAATCGTGGATCCAGACGAGGTCATCGGGCCCGATGAGCGGGCGGAGGGTTTCCGCAAACCGGCGATTGACCCTCTGATAGCCCTCGCCGAACGACCGCTCGAAAGCCGCCAGATCCGTGCGCGAATGCAGCAGTGGCCAAAGCGTCTTGTTGGCGTAGCCGTTGTAATATTCCTGGCGATCCTGCTCTTCGAGATCGACCAGAGCGACCGTCACCCCCGCCACTCTCTGCATCGATATCTGGCCCGAGAAGGTTTCGACCGTCTCACCGCTCCAGCCGAACCAGACGCCCGAATATTCGCGCAGGGCGGCGGCCAGGGCCATGGCCAGCCCGCCTGCTGTCCCAACATTGGCGTCGGTGGGCGGATTGACCCGGTTGGAGACGACGATCAGCCGACTCATGCGGTCTCCTCCCCGGCCGCTTCGAGCCAGTCGAGCACCGCATCAACACCATCCAAGCGATAGCGCGCCGCCGTGCCCCGCGGCGCACCGACCAGTACGCCAAAGCCGCCGGCCTCGACGGCGGCCTTGAACCCGTCCTCGTCGGTGACGTCATCCCCCACAAAGATCGGTCGCGCGCCGCTGAAAGGCGCTTCGCCCAGAAAGGCAGTGACGGCGTCACCCTTGTTTGGCCCCGCCGTGCGCAGTTCGACGACATGGTCGCCTTCCTGCAGCACCAGATCAGAGGAGACCTCCAGTCGCCGCGCCGCGTCACGAACGGCGTCCTGCGCGCCGGGCGCAAGACGATAGTGCAAGGCGACGCTGACACCCTTGTCCTCGACCAGCAGTCCCTTCTGGGCCTTGGATAAGGCGTTGAAGACCGCCAAGGCGTCGCTCAAACGCGGGTCGCTCCGGAACGCGATCTCGTCGCCCCAGGCCGTGCGGCGCTGCAGACCATGAACGCCAGCCGCCGCAACCACAGCCCCACCCGTCAGGACCGTCAAATCAGACAAACAGCGGCCGCTGATCACGGCCAGGCGCTGCTCGAAGAGGACCCCAAGCCGTTTCAAAATGGCTGTACGTCTAGCGTCTGCTTCCACCTGGTCTGGACGGTCGGCAAACGGCGCGAGCGTTCCATCCAGATCCACGAACAGGGCGTGGCCTGCGATCGGCACAGGCGGTGGCGGCGTCAGCGCCGTTGGAAAGTTCAGAATGTGGGCGCTCATGCCGCCTCCGCAAATGTCACGCCGAGCGCGACAGGCGCCCCCAGGGTTGCCTGTCGTCGTTCCGGGCCTTGAAGATTTGTCTCTGCCGCCGACGCCTTTGCGCCGCGGCCAAGCCCGCTAGAGGGCGCGAACCAATCGCAGGAAATCTGTTTCGGCGGGTCGCGGCGTGTCGGTGTCAGCCGGAATTGTCAGCGCGCCATAGGGCGGCGGTTCTGCGACCTGAAGTTCGGAGGCGACGGGACTAGGCGCGTCGGCGGCGGCGAATGGTGTCATGAACAGCCCTTTTAAATCCGGCGCCGTGCGCGGCGCGAAACGTCTCCAAGATTTTGGATCTGCCGTCTGCGGGACGGCGAACCCTACCGCCCAATGCGATACGAGCCTCGGCCCTGCCGGTCTGAAGCCTTATGAGATCTTCCCCGACGCGGACTAGCCTAGCAGGTCAATCCGGCCGAGGGGCCTCTATAACGCCAAAGTGAGGCTTAGGTTACCGCTATTGCAGCGCCAGCCTTCTCCATACCATCCGCCAAGGTCGCTTGCCGTTTCGTAAGGCGGCCCAGATCGTGGAAGCCGGTGACGCATAGGGCAGCCCTTCGCGATGGTCAGCGCGCCTTGCCTAGAATGGCTTTTTCCGGCATCAGCGAAGGCTCACTAAGGACCCGGGCAAACCGGGTGGCTACCCCGGGCGCCCATCCCTCGGGAAATCCGAGCGGATTTGAAGCGCATCGCGCCTCCCCGCGATCGACAGACTGAACAAGATGACCCTGCTTGCCTCGGCGCGCCAACAATGGCTCGCCAATCCGCGCCGCGATCTGCTGGCGGGGACCGTCGTGGCCCTGGCTCTGATTCCAGAGGCCATTGCCTTCTCGATCATCGCGGGTGTTGATCCCGCCGTGGGGCTCTACGCCTCATTCGTGATCGCCGTGACCATCGCGCTGGTAGGCGGCCGCCCCGCCATGATCTCGGCCGCGACGGGCGCCATGGCCCTGTTGATGGTCACCCTGGTTCGCGACCACGGCCTGGAATACCTGTTCGCCGCCTCGATCCTCTGCGGTGTGTTCCAGATCATCATCGGCCTTCTGAAACTGGGACGTTACATCAAGTTCGTCTCAAAGAGCGTGATGACCGGCTTCGTCAATTCGCTGGCGATCCTGATCTTTCTGGCCCAGATGCCTCAACTGATCGGCGCCAACTGGCAGACCTTCGCCATGGTCGGCGCCGGCCTGGCGATCATCTACGGCCTTCCCTTCATCACCAAGGCCGTGCCGTCAGCCCTGATCGCGATCATTGCGCTGAGCGCCTTTGCGATGATCACGGGCCTGGACGTTCGCACCGTCGGCGATATGGGTCAGATGCCCTCAACCCTGCCCTTGTTTCACTTGCCGTCCGTGCCCTTGACCTGGGAAACCCTGCGGCTGATCGCTCCAATCTCGGCGACCTTGGCCTTCGTCGGCTTGCTGGAATCCCTGCTGACCGCAAACCTTCTCGACGACATCACCGACAGCCCGTCGGACAAGGATCGCGAGACGCGCGGCCAAGGCATCGCCAACATCGCTTCGGCGCTGTTTGGCGGCATGGCCGGTTGCGCCATGATCGGCCAATCAATCATCAACGTCACCTCCGGCGCTCGGGGGCGGCTCTCAACCCTATGGGCGGGGCTCTTCCTCCTGTTCCTAATTCTGGTGCTTCAGGACTGGGTGGCGCGCATTCCGATGGCCGCACTTGTCGCGGTGATGATCATGGTTTCGGTCGGCACATTCGATTGGGGCGCGATCCGGAGACTGCGGTCAACGCCGGTGCAGTCGTCGATCGTCATGATCGCTACCACTTTGACGGTCGTGGTGACACATGACCTCTCCAAGGGCGTGGTGCTGGGCGTGGTGCTCTCGGCCGTATTCTTCATGCGCAAGGTCGGCAAGACCCTGACCGTGAGCGAGATTCAGACGCCCGAAGACGGTCTGTTGCGCTATCGCGTCTCAGGTCAGCTGTTCTTCGCATCCGCCGACCTCTTCGCCGCCAGTTTTGAACATCACGGCCATCCCAAACAGGTCGAGATCGATATGACCCTAGTCCATATCTGGGATCTGACCGGCGTAGCGGCCGTCGACAAGGTGGTGTTTCGCTACCGGCGACAGGGCGCGCAAGTTGACGTCATCGGTATGAACGCGGCCAGCCAGACACTAGTGGATCGGGTCGGCAAATCCGACAAAAGCCCTCTGGGGACAGCGACGCCTGCACACTAGCCGACACGATCGCACTTGGGCGCGACAAATCTAGCAGACAAGGACCGGGGTTCTCGCGTTCCAGAGACCTGTGGGATGGATCGGCCCCAGAGGCCCGGAACCGTCAGGCATCAGCACGGTGCGCGAAATGACAATTAAGTCGATCCCGCGGGAGGCCATATAGCTTTCGACAGCTTCGCCGGGGCGATCCCCTTCAACAGCGAAAACCTCGGCATCCCGGTCGCGCAATTCATCCCGAACTAGGGCGATCTTGCTCGAGGAGTCTTCGCCATTGGCCGTCGTCACGATGAGATCCAGCGATAGCCCAACCAACGCTGGATGAGACATGACGAAGGGCAGAGCCGTTCGATGATTTGGATCGGCATCGAGGAGGACAAGCACCCTCTCGATCGGCAGGAAAATCTTGGACGTCAGGCAAACCGGTAGGGGGGTCGCGCGCAGCACGGCGTCGACATGCGCGCCAAGGACCAGACGATCAGCTTGGCTGTCAGCTCCGCGCTTTCCCATCACAATAAGGTCTGCCCCGGCCCCGGCCCCGGCCAAGACCTCGAGAAACTGCCCAGATTCAAGCCTCTGAGAGATGGAGGTTATCCCTTGGTCGTGCAGATGGCCCGCTACGCCCGAGAGTAAGGCTTGCTGAGCCTTGCCCGACAAACCCGCCTCGACATGGAGCAGCTCGATGCTCGCGGCCATCCGCTCGGCAAACCAGGCGGCGTGATCGCCAACGCTCGCGGCATAGCTGGAGCCATCGATACAGGCCAAAACCCTTTGCATAACGTCGAGTCCCGGGCCGCGTCGCCTAACGACGCCACTCGGTCAGAACCGCGCCTTGATCATCCTCGAACGCCACACGATCGATGTCCACGGCGTAAAGGCAAACAGGGCGATGCTCGTTTGACTCGCTCCAGCAACGCACAGCCGCGCCATCGGGAAAGCTCGCGATCCGACCTTCCAGCTTCAGCCTGAAGGTCCGGGACAGGACGGGCGCTTCAGGCTTGGTCAGCTTGACCAGAAACTCGTAAGGCCGGTCGCCGCGTTGATCGACACGTGAACTGTCTGGCCCATAGAGAGTCGCCAGACCCAGCGTTGGCGCTGCGACAGGGGTGGGAGTCGCCGGGGGCGGGCCGTCACGAGGCGGCGGGCAAGCCTCACTGGCCGTCCAGGACCAGGGCACCCAGAACCCCTCGACAGCTTCAGCGGGCTTGGGCGCCGAAAGCGCGCGGATAAGGGGTAGGTCCGTCCAGATGGATGGGCGCGCCACCAGACGCAAAGCCTGTTTTTGGGAGTCATATTGATAATAGACCTGCGCCGACCCGGGATCGGTGACCGGTCCGGTGCAGCCGAAGGCGAGACTGATCTCAAAGGGGCGACCGACCTGAGGCCCAGCCTTCCCCGGCAGCGCTTCACCTGCGGCATAGGCCGAACGCGCGGCTGCGGCGCCGGCGATAAGATCCGACCGGGAAACTGTCGCAGGCGTAACCACGGCAGGTGGGGCGATCACCGCGGGTGGAGGACTGGGTTGAGTCGCAGCGACCGGTTCCGGATGCGGCGCCGGCTTGACCAGCATCACGATCAGGACGATGACCGCCACCAGAACGATGACGATCGGCGCAACCAGCGCCAACTTGCGGTCGGGGGACCTTGCTCTATTCTCGGTCATGGCGAGAGCCTAGCAGATAAAAAGGTTCGCGTTGTACCCGCCAAGTTCCCCAATCGCACCGACTGACGACCGGCCGCGCGTTCGAGCCGGTTCGGCATGACGCTTCCGCAGATCATTGCTCTGGCGGTTCTGGTCGGCGTGGTCGCGGCCATGATCCAGGGCAAACTCCGCTCAGACGTCGTGGCCCTCGCCGGCGCGGCGGTTCTGCTCGGCACGAGAACCGTAAGGCCGATCGAGGTTCAGGGAGCATTCGCCAGCCCGGCGATCATCGCCTTGGCCTCGCTGTTTGTGATCGCCTACGCGATGGAATTGTCAGGCCTTCTTGGCGTCCTGATCCGCAGGGCGACGCGGCTATGCGCCCGTCTGGGCGAGGTCGGCCTCTGGCTTGTCATAGGCCTCTGCGGGGTGGCCTCGGCTTTTCTGAACAATACGCCGATCGTCGTGCTTGGCGCTCCGGTCGTCCGCGATGTCGCCCAGTCGATGAACCTTTCGCCCAAGCGATTCCTGATCCCGTTATCCTATGTCTCCATCCTGGGCGGGGCCTGCACCCTGATCGGCACCTCGACCAATCTGCTCGTCAACGATATGGCGCGCAATGCTGGCCAGCCGGGGTTCGGCATGTTCGAGATCACGCCGGTCGCCCTGATCGTCGCCCTGGCCGGCGCGATCTACATGGTTCTTCTGGGCAACCGCCTGCTCACCACCGATGCGCCGACGCCCGCCGAGCTCCCCCATCTGGCGCTGGGGAACCCGCCAACAGGGGATGACCCCGCGCTCTATCCCACGGACGCCCCGCTTCAGCCGATCAAGGCTGCCGCGGCGCTCCTGGTGTTCATCCTGGTCGTTCTGGTCGCGGCCCTGGGCCTGATCCCGATCGCCGCAGCCGCCTTCGCCGGCGCCGTGGCGCTCGTCCTGACCCGGGCCATCAGCGTAGAGGACGCCTATAAGGGTCTGCGACCCGAGATCCTGCTGCTGATCGCCGGAATGGTCGTGATCGGTTTGTCGCTGGAGGTGACAGGCCTGGCCGCCCTAGCGACAGACGCCATGGTCGGCCTGTTCCAGCGCCTGGGCCCCCTCTACGCCCTGGCCTTGATCTATGGAACCACCCTGTTCCTGACCGAGATCCTGTCCAACGCCGCCGTGGCGGTACTACTCACGCCGGTGGCGGTGGCGCTTGCGGAAAGCCTCGGCGTCAATCCCCGCCCCTTCCTGGTGGGTGTGATGATGGCGGCCAGCGCGGCGTTCGCCACGCCGTTCGGCTATCAGACCAATGTCCTCGTGTACCAGATGGGAGGTTATCGCTATCTGGACTTCGTCCGCATCGGTGTGCCCCTGAACCTGATCACATGGGTCGTCGGGGTCGCCGTGATCCCGATCTTTTTTCCGTTCTAGCGGTTCCCGGCTCAAGCCTCACAATATCGTTAGACCATTGTGTCCCGAGCCCCGTTTCATCGTGTTACGCTCTCGCTGAGCTGACGGTTCAGCTCCCGAAAGCGGGGACGATATGCATGAGCACGAAAAAGACACCATACTGCTGATCTGCAGCGACGAAACCGCCGCCGCGAGCATTATCAGCGATCTGTTCGAGGCGGACCTGCGCGTCGTGGGACCGATCCAGACCGCCAGAATGGCCTTGGCCATGGCGGCGCAAACCAGCCCTACCCTGGCCCTCTTGGTCAACGAACCGACAGGCGAACGTAAGTCGCCGGAACTGGCCCAAGCCCTGATGGCGACCTGGGGCGTCCGCTCGATGATGCTGGACGACATGATGCACGCCACGAGCGGGACGCCGGAATGGTTGGCTCCGCCCCAGCAAATCGCCCGCGTACGACGGGCTCTTTCAAGACATCAGAACGAACCCTGCGCCGTCTAGCGAGCGCACATCTCACCTCGATGGGTCGCCGAAGTCACGCGGCCCAACACCGAAATTCCGCCATGGAGACGCGCAGCGCATGACCGCGAGCGAACGCATCCTGGCGAGCCTGAACCAGCTCGTCGCTCATTTTTCCACACTCAGCCCGGCCGCTTGGGGGATCAATCTTGCCCTCACATTTGTCGCGGTGGCCCTGGCTTTAGCCGCAGCGCAAAGCGCACGGCGCCTAACCCGCTATGCCGCACATCGCTTGCCGGGCGACTCGAGCGCCGAGCGCACCGTCCGTGAAAACCGACTGGCCCGGCTGGTCGGTCGGGTGGTGCAACTGGCAGCAGGATTGGCGGCGCTGGTCGCCATTTCAGAAATCTGGAGTTTTGATCTGTTCGGCTGGACCTCAACCCCAACGGGGTCGAGCATGCTGGCCGCCGCCACGCGACTGGGCGTTTTGCTAATCGTGGCGGTCGCCGCCTTTGAGCTGGTGGGTCTTGTCATCGGCCGCGGCATGGACCGCATCGCCAATCAATCTCTTGAACCTCGCCGACGCGCACAACTGAGCACCTTGGGCCCCTTGCTACAGGGCATTGCCCAGACCACGATCATGATCGTCGCCGCACTGATGGCCTTGGGCGAACTTGGCGTGCAGATCGGCCCGCTCTTGGCGGGGGCAGGCGTCGCGGGCATAGCACTGGGCTTCGGCGCCCAGACCTTGGTCAAGGACTTCCTCACCGGCATCTTCCTCATCGTCGAGGACATCGTTTCGGTCGGCGACATTGTCCGGATCGGCGACAGCGGCGGTCTGGTGGAGCAAATGACTCTACGGACGATACGACTGCGCGACTTTGACGGCACAGTGCACGTCTTCCCGTATGGCGAGGCCCAGATCATTCACAACCTCACGAAGACCTTCTCCTACTATGTCTTCAATCTGCAGGTGTCCTATGGGTCGGATATCGATCACGCCTTGGGCATCATGCGTCGGGTCGGCGCGGAAATGCAGGCCGAGGCGCCTTTCTCAGAAGCCATTCTCGAGCCGATCGAGGTGGTCGGGGTGGATGCCCTCGCCGACAGCGGGGTCGTGCTGAAGGCGCGCATCAAAACCCAACCTCTGCAGCAGTGGACAATCGGTCGGGAATACAACCGCAGGATCAAGCTGGCCTTCGACGCTGAGGGCGTCGAAATCCCCTTCCCTCACCTGCAGATCGTCATGCCGGACCGCCAGCCCGACGCGCGCGAACTGCTGGAGCCAACCCGACGCGGCGAGAAACGCGCCAGTTTCTCCTGAGAAACGAGCATCGGACGCGGCGTTTTTTGCAGCGCCCCGAAGTTGTTCTTGAACGCAGTCAGGAGACTCACCGACAGCGTAGAAATCAGGTCTGAAACCGACGCCAGGCGATTGCGCTCGCGCTAACCGATCGCTGTCGCCAAACTGTCATCATCCTCTGGCAACACGTCCCGAGTTCATGGGCATATGTGCGACTGATCGGTCTGTGGAAACCGGCCCGGTCTGCGAATAGCCCGCAGCGTACTCGGCCAATCAAATTAAGCTGCCAGGATACTCAAGATGAAACATCTTATCGGCGCGACCGCAGCCCTAGGTCTCGTGGCTCTTGCGCCGTCGGCCCACGCCGCGCGCGACTACGTGTGGGCCGCGGGATCGTCCACGGTCTTCCCGTTCTCGACCCGTACGGCTGAGAACTACGCCAAGAAGACCGGCAAGAAGGCCCCCAAGATCGAGAGCCTGGGCACCGGCGGCGGCTTCAAGCTGTTCTGCGGCGGCGTCGGTGAGGGCTTCCCCGATATCGCCAACGCCTCGCGCCCGATGAAGAAGTCAGAGTTCGAGGCCTGCAAGGCCAAGGGCGTCAAGGATATCATCGAGCTGAAGATCGGTTTCGACGGCATCGTCGTGGCCATGGACAAGTCGGCCCCCAACTACGACTTCAAGCTTCAGCAGCTCTATGTGGGCCTGGCCCAGAACAGCGTCAAAAACAACGCTTTCCAGACCAACAGCTACAAGTCCTGGAACGAGGTCAGCGCGAACCTGCCCAAGACGCGGATCCTGGTTTACGGCCCCCCGCCCACCTCGGGCACCCGTGACGCCTGGACCGAGCTCGCCATGGAGGGCGGCGCCAAGACCTTCCCGTTCGCCAAGAGCATGGCCGACAGCGACGAGAAGGCCTTCAAAGCCAAGGTGCATCCCATGCGCACCGACGGGGCCTGGGTCGACGCTGGCGAGAACGACAATGCTATCGTCGGCACTCTCGAAAAGACCCCCGGCGCTCTGGGCGTGTTCGGCTACTCCTACCTTGAAGAGAACGCCAGCCGCATCAAGGCCGCCAGCATCAACGGCGTGAAGCCAACCGCAGCGACCATCGCCAGCGGAGCCTACCCGATTTCCCGATCGCTGTTCATTTACGTCAAGAAGGCTCATGTGGGCGTCGTGCCGGGGCTGAGTGACTTCATAAAGGAGTTCACCTCCGACGCAGCCGCCGGCCGGGGCGGGTATCTGAGCCAACGCGGCCTGATCCCGCTGCCGCCCGCGCAGCATGCGGCGATGAAAGCCGCCGCCGCCAAGATGACCCCGATGGCGCCGCCTAGGGACTAAGGTACAAGACCGCGCGGACGTCTTGCGTCCGCGCGGTGCTGGCCTGAGCCAGATGGCCAGGGCGGAAGGTTACGTGGCTTGACCCTCGACGATCTACCGGCTGTCGCGACTCTCGTTCTTGGCCCTTTCATGGGCAGCTTCATCGGTCTGCTGACCCTGAGACTCCCGGCCGGCCGCGCCTGGGCTGTCTCACGATCCGCTTGCGAGTCCTGCAATCGCCCTCTGGGCGTCGTGGATCTGTTTCCCCTGGTCAGCTACCTGGCTCTGCGCGGACGCTGCAGGACCTGTCAGGCCGCAATCCCTCCGCGCTATCCGCTTCTGGAAGTCGCCTGCTTTCTCATTGCCCTGTGGAGCGCCCTCAGCCAGAGCGGGCCGTTGATTCCGGCCACCGCTCTGCTCGGTTGGGTGCTTTTGCTCATCGCCGTGATTGATGCCGAGCATCTCTGGCTCCCCGACCTCCTCACCCTGCCCCTGGGCTTGGCGGGCCTGGTCCTGACCCTCTGGCTGACGAGCGTACCCTTCTGGACGCCGCTGCTCGGCGCCGCTGTGGGATATGGCGGCCTGGCGCTGATCGCCTGGCTCTATAAACGCATCCGGGGCCATGAGGGTCTAGGCGGCGGCGACCCCCGCCTGCTCGGCGCAATCGGGGCCTGGGTGGGCTGGCAAGGCCTGCCGTCTGTCTTGGTCTGGAGCTGCGTGGCCGGTCTGAGCGTAGCCGCCGCCCAGGCGATCGTCCGCCGGCGGCTTTCACCCGATGAGCAACTGCCGTTTGGAAGTTTCCTGGCGATCGGCGCCTGGCTGACCTGGCTATGGGGTCCGCTTCATACCCTGATCCGCTGACGCCGTCGGCGGCGGGAAAAGACGGCCATTGACGGTCCGTCGCGCGCCGGTCGCGTCCTTCGAAAAGCCGCTGGCCAGCAAACCCTGGATCAGGTCCGCATCCGTGGTCGCCACCGCCATCTCCAGCTGATAGCGCCCTGTCGGCTCGACAAGGGCGGTCAGGGTCAGGTCGGCGTCTCCCGATCGCCCCGTCAGACTGGTGGCCCAGCTATAGTCGCGGCAGGCGGACACGCCGTTCAGCACGGCGCCCTGTAACGGTCCTTCACCGATCAGCCTCAAACGAATATCCCCTCGCGCGCCGGCGCAGCGCCCCTCTCTGAAGGCAGCCGTAACGTCCTTGAGGGCGATGTCGCCATTGAGCGGAATGCCCAAACCACTCAGGTCGACAGACGTCCGCAGGTTCAGGCGCGCAACGCCTATGTCGCGGCGCCCCATCAGCAGAACAGCGCGCTGATTGGAGTCCGCCTTGTCCTGCTTCAACAGCACCCGAACCTGCCTGTCGAACAGGGGCAACGGATCAAGGCCGGCCTTCCAGGTCCCGATGGGCGCGCCCGCGAGTACGACAGTCTTCAGCCGGCCGCTCCAGACCGTCCCGCTGACGCCGGACATGCTCACAAGGCTGGAACCACCCAGGCCAGAAACCAGAAGGCGCATGGGCGCCAGCAGCAAGGTCATGACCAGGCTGGCGGCGATCAGAAGCGCAATGAGAACGCGGTTGGTCATCGAACGGCCCTGGCAAAGGTGATCTCGGCCTCGACCACACCGCTGTCCAGCCGCGAGGCGGTGAAATCGGTGACCGTCACACCGCCCTCGCGCTCCAGAGCCGCCACCCAGGGCAAGAGGATCTTGGCGTCGATCGATGTGATCCAGATCGTGAACCGGCCGTTGGCGTCCTGCCGATGGCGCGCGATGGGCAGGCCAACCTTGCTCGCGGCCGCCTCGACCAGGGCCTGAGGGGACGCAGTGCTGGCCGGCCCTGAACGCGCGCCGGCGGGAGCCAGGGTCCGCAGGCTGGCCAGTCGCGAAGAAGCGCGCTCAAGGCGGACCTGCCCGGCCTTGGAAGCCGCTGCCAGGGGCGTCAGAACGCCATACCAGCCGACAACCGCCGCCAAGGCGACGGCCATGACGGCCAGCATCACCTGCTCGCGTGCCGTGCGGGAAAGCCACCAGCGACGGGCGGCCTCGACTCGTCCGTTCATGGCTTTCTCCTGACGATCAGATCACTGCTGATGCGCCCGCCTTCACTGACAGTGCTTTGCTCGGTCAGCTCCAGGCCCAGTCGCTTGGCCGCCGTCCGAAGCAGATCCATGTCGGAATAGTTGGCGTAGCTCACGGCCGAACGGATCGCCCCCTCTTCGCCATAGACCAGTGTATCCAGCGTCACACCCGGGGCAGACTGGATCATGGTCAGGTAGCTGGCCGAGAGCTCA
This sequence comes from Caulobacter sp. FV2ps19, assembly GCF_058681035.1. Classification (NCBI taxonomy): domain Bacteria; kingdom Pseudomonadati; phylum Pseudomonadota; class Alphaproteobacteria; order Caulobacterales; family Caulobacteraceae; genus Caulobacter; species Caulobacter sp. FV2ps19. The sequence continues at coordinate 2,926,469 of NZ_CM178729.1, forward strand.
CCAAAGCCCCGGCCGCCCTGGGCGGCCGCCAGGCGCGTCAGGGCGTAGCCCGCCGAGTCCTCATAACGCGACGCCTGAGGAACCAGAGAAACCGCCAAGCGGGCGGCCTGACCTTCCATCGCCTGCGCGCTGATCTGGTCATGAGTGATCTGAACCGCCAGCAACAGCAACGGCGAGATCACCACGGCTGCCGCCAGGATGGCGGGACGCCTCAGATTCCGCTGAGAAGACCCGTTGCCAATGGCGAACTGCCCCTGCAGCAGATTGATCAGCGGCGCGCGCGCGCCCGCGATCAGCCAAGGATCCAAGTCTTCGGTCGGGATGTAGCGATGAGGACGGCCCTCAACCAGCAAAGCCGCCAGTTCAGGATCGGCGTTGAACGCCCGGCCCGGTTCTCGCAACGCCAGTTGCGCGCCGAACGGGGCGACGACCAACTGACCATCCTCCGCTTCAGGGAGCAGGAGATAGTCGGGAATCGCAGCCTGAGGCGTCACGCCATGGGCGAACGCAGCGTCGAGCCAGGCTTGCAGCTTTCCACGCGCGGTCCACACCACCACAGTGCGCCCGTTATGATCTGCGGCGCCGACAGCGATATGCAGATCATCTCCGCCCAGCGCCACCTCGTCCTCGATGCGGAAAGCCGCTGCGGATCGCGCCTGGGCCTGGCTTCCTCCCGGCAAATCCATCCATCGCGCCACGGTCTCTGCGCCCGGCACGATCAGGGTCACCGGCGCGGCGCTATCCAGATGTTCGTCAGGGCCAAGCAGCCGCCGGGTGACCGTCGCACCTTTGGCTTCGAGCAATTCAAGCGGCGCGCCGGGTTCGGGCGGCAGGATCAGGAGGCGGAGCAAGGTCATTCGTCGGAGGTCCAACGCCGCGCGACCAGCGTAACCGTACTGGCCGAGGGGGTTTCGAAAAGTGAGGTCATGAACACCGGCATGTCCGCAAAGACAACCTGGCTGTCGAGGGCGAAGAACCGGGTGCGGAAGCGCACCTGATCGCGCACCACATCGCCGGGCGGCGTGGCGAGCAGCGCTTGTTGTCCCCAGAAGGCCTGACCGTCGGGCCAGCCCTGGGCGGGACGACTGACCAGGACCCGGCGAGCCAGTTCGCGATCGATCCGCCCCTCCGTCAGGGCCGTCAGCAACAGCGCCCGCTCCGGAGGGAGCGTATTGATGTTGATCGGCGAAAGGTCGGTCGTCGGCAAGGCGCAGACATAGGGCCGCAGCGCCGCATAAACTTCGGGAGTGAACCCGCGCACCGCGCGCAATTCACTGACCTCGGCCAGGGGGCCGCCAGCTGTCCGGTAAGGCTCCGGTAAATTGACGTAGCCCGTGTCCTCGGCGTCGGCCTGACCGACGTCGTTGCTGTCCATCCAGTCGGCGAGGGTCTCCGCCAGCTTGGCGCCGCCCGGCACGCCGATCAGCGACATCAGGGCTGTGAACTGTCGCACGCCCAGCTCGCGGCGCCGGAAAGGCTCGCCCTGATTGGCCTCGACAACGCTGTTGAGGTTGAAGCAACCGGTGGCGTCGGTCAGCCTGGCCTGCATCTGGCCCTGATCAATCGGAAACGCGATAAGCCGCCCGTTCCAACCGCCTTCCAGCGTCGTCTTGCCTGCGTCGCGATCCATCAACTTGGCGATTCGGGTACGAGCCAGTTGCTCGGTCCCAAGGGCGTACCAGCGCGCCTGACTGGCGACGCGGGCGTTGAAGGTGCGACGGACGCCGAAGCGGATATCATCCAGAACGCCGATGGCGATCACCGCGATCACGGCCACCATCAACAGCACCGTGAGCAGCGCGGCGCCTTTCTCATGCGCGGGCCTCATCGCCCTTCCCCCGAGGTCAGGAACAGCTGGTCGATCTCGCCCAGATCCTTGAGCGTCATGTCCAGGCGCACAGCGGTGGGTATGTCCGACGTCGGGTCACCCTTCCAGGTGGGGCGCCAGACGCCATCGAACAAATAGGACGACTGCACGCTGTCGACGCCGGTTATCAGCACCTGGGCTGGGCCTAGGCGTGCGCCGTCCAGGGCCGGCCGAGCCCGACGCTCCAGTCGCCCTTCGACCAGCGCGTATTCGACGTACTGCATCGAGGCGCGGGGCGCGCGGTCGGGGTTTTCATAGCCGCGCCGGGTAAAGGCCAGGAGCGGGCCAGGAACCCAGGGATTAACCCCGGCGAAGGCGGTCAGAGCCGGCTGGCCGTCCTCGCCGCGGGTTCGGCGCGAAGCCGCCTGCGACAGGTCGGCCTTGAGAATGGCTCTTGTCCTCTGAAGTTCGGCGTACCGTTCGACCCTGATGCGCACAGCGCTCTGGTTGGCGAGCGTCGAGCTCATCACCGCAACCCCGGCTGTGGTGATGAGCGCGAAGATCAGCAGCGCCACCATCATCTCGATCAGGGTGAAGCCCTTCATTTAGCGGCCCTGAACAGGGTCGCCGCCGCCGCTGGCTGGCGCGAGCGCGGCGTCGTGACGACGATATCAACCCGCAGAATATCCGGATCGGCCGTGCGGCTGACCTGCCGGGTCCACAGCCACGGACGGCCCGCGACCTGCTCCGCGCCGGCCGCCTGGCCCAGGGCGGGCGGCGCAACACTGGTCACGGTCTCGATGGCGCGATTGTCCAGCACCACCTCGGCCAGGATGCGGTCCTGCAGGCGTCCACCGGCCCGCGTGTTCTCGCCCGCCAGATTCATCAGTGCGAGCACGGCCAGGCTGAAGATCGCCAGGGCGACCAACAGCTCGATCAGGGTGAACCCCGCCTCAGAGCGTGCGCGTGGCATGGACAGCAACATTCCCGGCGATGTCGACGCTGACCACATAGCCCGCGGCGCCGCGTCCCAGAGTAAACTCGGCTCCACTGGCCTGACCGGTGGGTTCAAAAACGACGGCGCGTTCGCCGTCCAGCGCCGACACTTGGGTCTCGTCCACCCAGGGGGTCGGCGAAAACGGCGCCTGATCCAGAGCGCGCCAGTCGCGGCCATCGCGGATGTCGAAACGGTAGTCTGAAGAGGACACGCTGACGCGAACCTGACGATTGGCCAGCAACGATTCCTCGCGCGCGCGCAGAAGGCGAGCGGCGAAGCGCTCGCTCTCCTGCGCCAGCGAGATCCTGCCGTCCGGCAAGGTCAGGATCACGGCGGTGGCCAGCAGCCCCATGATCACCAGCACCACCATCAGCTCGACCAGCGTAAAGCCGGCCCGGGCCGCGCGCCGCGCTGTCAGGCGCCCGGGTTCAACTCCAGTTGCCAATGTCGGCGTCCTTGCCTTCACCGCCCTCGCGACCATCCGCGCCGAACGAGAACACGTCGATGGCCCCGTGCGCGCCCGGTGCGCGGTACTGATAGGCGTTGCCCCAGGGATCCTTGGGCAGACGGCGCACATAGCCGCCCTCCCGGTAGCGATCGACCTGGGTCAGGCCTGGCGGTGGCGCGACCAGAGCCTGAAGACCCTGCTCTGTGGTCGGGAAGCTGAAATTATCCAGGCGATAGCCCTCCAGCGCCTGTTCCAGGACCGATACATCGGCGCGCGCCTTGCCCTTCATGGCTTTTTCCTGGCTGGGCAGGACATTGATGGCCACGACAGTGGCCAGCAGACCCAGGATCACGATGACCACCATCATCTCGACCAGGGTGAAGCCGGCTTGTCGCGCCCGGCGGCGTGTCTTCTTGGGATCGAGGGTCGGCATGGCTGTGCCTCCTACTTCAAGGCCAGGGTGTTGATCTGCAGGATGGGGAGCAGGATGGACAAAACGATCGTGGCCACCACGCCGCCCAGCAGGACGATGATCGCCGGCTCCAGCAGGCTCAGGAGCGTGGCGGTGAAAGTGTCGAACTCGCGCTCCAGATAGTCGGCGGCCCGCATCAGCATGGTCTCGACGCGCCCGCTGCTTTCACCGCTGGCGGTCATGTAGATCAGCACCGGGGGAAAGACCTCGGCGCGGCGCATGGCCACCGACAGGGCGCCGCCTTCGCGAATGGCTGCGACCATATCGTCCATCGCACTGCGCAGCACGGCGTTGCGCACCGTGCCGGCCGTGAGCATCAGGCCCTCCAGAAGGGGCAGGCCGCTGGCGATCATGGTGGCGAGGGTCCGCGCGAGGCGGGCGGCATGGACGTCGCGGATCAGCCGCCCCAGCATCGGCGTGCGCAGCAGCATCCGGTCGACCCGCAGCTTGAAACCCGGATTGCGCAGGCCGCGCAGGAAGGCCATCACTCCGCCAGCCACGATCAGGGCGATCAGCCAGCCAAAGTGTTGCAGGCCATTCGACACGCCGATGACGATGCGGGTCAGCAGCGGCAATGTCTGCCCCATGGAGTCGAACTGCTCCACCACCTTGGGGATCACGAAGATCATCAGGGCCGCAACGACCAGGCAGGCGACCACGGCGAGCACGATCGGATAGACCAGTGCGGTGGTGATCTTGGCCCGGACCTGCTGCTGCTGTTCCAGCAGATCCGACAGGCGATCCAGGATCGTTGGCAGAGCCCCGGAGGACTCGCCGGCCGAGACCATGGCCCGATAGAGGGGGGGAAAGGCCTTGGCCGGCCGAGCCAGGGCGTCCGACAGACGATGGCCTTCCAGCACTGCGGCGTGAACCTGGCCGACCACGATCTTGAGCTTGGGCTTGTCCGCCTGCAGGGCGAGGGTGCGCAAGGCCTCTTCGAGGGTCGAAACCGTGGTCAGCGTCGCCAGTTGGCGTGTAAACATCGAACGGTCCTTCGCGCCGAGACCCGCGCCGAACGCCTTCGTCAGGGGCTGCGGTGACTTGGCGGCCGCCGGGGCGATCTTCACGAGGGCGAGACGGCGACGCTCCAGTTGGACGATAGCTGCGCCCTCGTCGCCAGCCCGAACCTGGCCCTGGCGCGTTCGGCCCGCAAGATCGAGGGCGACATAGTCAAACGTCGCCATCACGAGCCCCCTGCCCCGTGATCCGCAACGCCTCTTCGACGGTTGTCAGACCCGCCAGAATGTAGCGACGCGCTTCCTCGCCCAAATCCCGATCGAGGCCCGCGGCGGTGATTTCCTGTTCGGTGGCGTTCTGGCCGATCAGGCGGCGCAGCCGGTCGTCGACGCGAATGGCCTCATAGATGCCAATCCGCCCCTGATAGCCCGTGTGAGCGCAGTGCGCGCACCCGACCGGGCGATGGAGAATGGCGCCCGGCGTCACCCCGATCAGCGCCGCCGTCGAGGCGTCCGCGGGTTCAGGAACGCGGCAATGTTCACACAGTCGACGCACCAGGCGCTGGGCGATGATCAGCCGCAGGGTCGAGGCCAACAGGAAGGGCTCAACCCCCATGTCGCGCAAACGGACAACAGCGCCGGCCGCGTCATTGGTGTGGACGGTCGACAACACCAAGTGGCCCGTCAGGCTAGCCTGGACAGCGATCTGGGCGGTTTCGGAGTCGCGGATCTCGCCGATCATGACCACGTCGGGGTCCTGACGCAGAATGGCCCTCAGGCCGGCGGCGAAGGTCATGCCGACCTTGGTGTTGACCTGGGTCTGGCCGATGCCGTGCACGGCGTATTCGACCGGATCCTCGATGGTGAGGATATTGCGGCTGTTGTCGTTCAACACCGCCAGGGCGGCATAGAGCGTCGTGGTCTTGCCCGACCCTGTGGGGCCGGTGACCAGGATAATGCCGTGCGGTTCGCGGACAGCCGCCTCAAGCGCGGTCAGGACGGCGGGCGACATGCCAAGATCGGCCAGACGCAGACCGGCCTGGTCCTTGTCGAGGATCCGCATGACCACCCGTTCGCCCATGCGGGCCGGCAGGGTCGAGACGCGCACGTCCAGGCTCTTGCCGCCCAGCGCCAGGGAGATCCGGCCATCCTGAGGCAGACGCTTCTCGGCGATATCCAGCTTGGCCATCACCTTGACCCGCGATACCAGCATTGCGGCGATGCGAGGCGACAGGCTCAGGACCTCGCTCAGCACGCCATCAATACGCAGGCGCACAATCAAGGCCTGCTCGAAAGGCTCGATATGGATGTCCGAGGCGCCCAGCCGCACGGCTTCGGCGATCAGGCCATTGATCAGTCGGATGATCGGCGCATCATCTTGGGGATCCAGCAGGTCTGCGGCCGCCGGAATGTCCTCGAGCAACAGGCCCAGTCCGCCCTCGAGGTTCAGGCTGTCGGCGCTGGAGGCCGAAGCGAGGCCGGCGCCAGCATAGACTTCGGAAAACTTGCGGTCGAACACCGGCGGCGACATCGGCTCGATGGCGAGGGGCAGACCGATCGCCCGACGCACCTCGACCAAGGCAACGGGGTCATAGCCTTCCCGAACGCCCACCACAGCGCGCTCGCCCAGGGACAGCAAGACGACGCCATTACGCTTGGCGAAGCCATAGGCGAGCATGGGCGCGGTCATTGCGATGCGGTCGGTTCTGCGGCGACGGGACGGGCCGCGTTCAGATAGTCGCGCAGGACAGCGTCGAGCGAGTTGTCGCCCTCAGGTGTGGTCATGGGTGGCAAGTTGCGCATGTAGTCGTACCGGGGCGCGGTGACATTGCGGGCGTCGTCGACGCTGCGAATGATGCGGGGCCGGATGAAGACCATCAGATTGGTTCTGTTTCGCTCGCGCGCCGTGCTGCGGAACAGCGCGCCCAGGCCCGGGATGTCGCCGAGCACCGGGGTGCGCTGAGCCGACGAGGTTTCCTGCTGATCGAGCAGTCCGCCCAGCACGACAATGTCTCCGTCGTCGACCAGTGCCGTGGTTTCGATCTCGCGCTTATTGATGATCAGTTCGCTGGAGCCGACACTGACAGGCCCCGCGACACTGGACACTTCCTGACGCAGGAACAGGGTGATGCCGCCGCCGGCGTTGATCTGCGGCTTGACCTCCAGCTGAATGCCGACGTTCTGGCGCTGGATGGTGCGGAAGGGATTGGAATTGGAGTCGCCCAGCACCTCGCCAGTGGTGATCGGCACTTCCTGACCGACCAGGATCCGGGCCTCTTCGTTGTCCAACGTCATGATCGACGGCGTCGACAGCAGGTTGGAGCCCCCATCCTTCTTCACCGCATTGATGATCGCCCCGTACAGCAGATCGCCACTGCGACCGACAACCCCGCCAGTCACACCCGAAGCGTTCAATAACGAACTGACGGCGGCGTCGCGCACGGAGGTCAAGCTGTCTGAAGTGGCATCAGTCTTTGTGCTGGCGCCCGCAGCCACCAGCGGCAGAAGGCTGGGCGACGTGTTGGTGTAGTTGGTGGCGACAAACGGGATCGTGCCGTTGGCGCCGCCCAGCAAGAACTGCACGCCCAACTGCTTGGCGGTGCTGTCGGTGACCTCGACCACGATGGCCTCGACCAGAACCTGCTCGCGGCGGACATCCAACTGGCGGATGACTTCGGCCAGGGTGCGCTGAGTTTCCGGCGGCGCGCTGATGATCAGGGCGTTGGCTCCGGGATAGCGCGCCACGCTGGCCTGAGCCCCGCTTGAGGGCGAAGAAGAGGCGGTGTTGGCGGTGTTGGCGGTGGCCGTACTCGACGTTCCGCTCGCGGATCTCGAGCCGCCCAGCGATCGAGACGACGTTCCAGTCGCGACACCGGTGCTTTGCCCCACCAACTGTTGCAGCACAGGCAGCATCTGCTCGGCATTGGCATGACGCAGGAACACCACCCGCACGTCATCGCTGGACTCGGCGCGGCGATCCAGGTCGGAGATGATCGGCAACAGGCGTTGAACAGCATCCGAATCGCCGCGCAACAACACCGAATTGCTGCTCTCGACCGCGACCACGGTCACAGCGCCGCGTCCGCTTTTACCGTCCCCGCCCGGGGTAGCCATGATGTCATTGACCACCTGGGCGATTTCGCGCGCCGAACTGTTGGTCAGGGTGACGGTGTGCACCGCAGCCCGGTCCTGGTCGATCTGGGCGAGCAGCCCGCGGATCCGGCGCACATTGTCGGCATAGTCCGCCACGACGACGGAACCGCCGCGTGGATTGGCCACCACCTGACCCTGGGGACCGATCAACGGCTTGAGCATTTCGACGGCGCTGGCCGCATCGAGGGTGCGCAGGCGAAACACCTCGGTCGCGAACTGGCCGCCGGCCGTGCTGGGCTGACGGGCGGCGTTTTCAGAGGGCTCGATACGATAGGTCCCGTTGCCCGCCGGGGTGGCCACGAAATTATTGGCCCGCAGGGTCGCCAGAAACACTTCGAACAGTTCGCGCCGATTGAGCGGACCGTTGCTGGCGACCGTCACGGTCCCCTTGACGCGCGGATCAATGATGAAGGTCGTGCCCGTCGACTTGGCGACATCCTGGATAAAGACCCGGATGTCGGCGTCCTGGACATTGAGAACCTGCGTCTGAGCGATGGCCGGCGCAGTGGGCAAGACGGCAAAGCCCAGGGTCAAGGCCGCAGCGATGGCCAGGACAGAGGTTCGCGGCGAATGGACCTTGGTCATGGACGTTCCGGAAACGAGAGGGTGGTGCGCGCGCCGCCGCGGGACAGCTCAACATGATCCGCAGCGACCGAGGCCAGGACGACACCATCGGCGACAGTCTCACCGACAGCGTAGGATTTCTGCACGCCGTCCGCTCCGGCGATGATCGCTGATCCACCTCCAGCGCCGCCGGCGCGCACGCCGAAAAGCCGGAACGTGTCGCTGGCTTGGCTGCGCGTCGTTGCACTGGCCGAGCCAAAGGCGTCAAAGCGGGCCAGAACGCCAAGATCGACGGAAGGGCGGGAAGTCATGACGGGCGCCGATACAGCCGCCGACGGCGTAGCCACTGACCAGACCAGGCGAGCCGATTGAACGCCAAGCACCAGGACCAGCGCGATCTCAAGCGCCAGGACCAGCCTCGGACTCGGCGAGCGGACAAGATCAATGAGGTTCAAGGGGGCCCGCCGACTGGTCGCTTCCGACAATTGGGAGTACCGCGCCGGCGCCGCAGATCTGCGACGGTTTGAAGACGGTATTGTGAAAAACGCTCCTCATTCGGATGAATGGGAGCGTTGTTCAGGTCACGATAGGAGCCGGCGTCCATGGGCGCCGAGGAGGGGGAAACCCCCTCCTCGACAGCATTTTAGAACTTGGCCTGGGCGGAAAGGGAAAAGACCCGACCCGTGGTGTAGGTGTTGATATCAATCCGGTTTGAACCCGAGGATTGATACTCCTCATGCTTTTGTCCGGTCAGATTGCGCGCTTCGAACTTCAGTTCGATTTCGCGACCGATCAGCTCGATGCCCTGGCGAGCAACGAAATCAATTGTGACGCCCGGATATTCGAAAGCGTCCGGTTGCCCACTGTTCACCAGACCACGGCTTGTGACCCGCTTGCTGGCATAGTTGAACAGCAGGGTCTGCTGTGACAGGTGGTCGGAGTCTTCAAGGCCCAGCTGGATATTGGCCACGTGATCCGACTGCCCCGTAAGCGGCGAACCGTCGCGGAAGTAGTCGGTTGCGATGGTCGAGCTCGCCGCGAACGCCGCGACGGAATCGCCAGCGGAGACCTTCAGTTTCGACTTTGAGAAGGTGTAATTCGCCGAGGTCACGAAGCGCTTGTTCGCCCAGAAATCACCCTTCCAATCGGACAGGTCGAAAGACTTCTGAACTTCAAATTCAGCGCCATACAAATCCGCCTTCGGCGCATTCGCAAAGCTGGTGGTGAAGTCGTCGCCCGAGACATAGGTCTCGATGGGATGGTTGATCTGCTTGTAGAAGCCCGCGACGGTGAAGCGTTGATCGCGATCGAAGAACCACTCGTAGCGCGCCTCGGCATTGGTGAGTTCGCTGTCGATCAGCAGGGGATTGCCGCGATAGGTGCGGTTGCTCTCCGGATCAAAATAGAACTGATAGATCAGTTCCCGGAACTGAGGCCGGGCAATCGTCTTGGAAGCGCTGGCGCGCAGCTGCATCTCGGGATTGAGGTGCCAGGTCAGAGTGGCGGACGGCAACCAGTAGTTCTCGTCAAGCTTGGTCGCCGCCAGAGACGCGCCAGGCGTGTTGAACACCTGGATCGGCGAAACCTCCTGCTTTGCCGTTTCGTAGCGCACACCCGCGTCATATTCGAGAACATCGAACAGCGAGCCGTTGAACTTGGCGTAGGCGGCGTGGTTGCGCAACGTCGCCCGGAAGGCGGGGTTGCCTTCATTGGTTTCCACCAGAACGACGTCGAAATTGTCGATAACCGCCGGCCCCAAGAGGAGGTCAGGACGCAACATATCGACCCCACGCGGGAAGGTGTTCGGGGCCTGGAATTGGAAATCCCGGCGAGAACTCGTCCGGTCGGTGTCGAGATAGGCATAGCCGACCGTCGCGGAATAGCCGGGCGCGAATTTGTAGGTCGCATCCACACCGCCGGACAGGAGGTCTTCGTTCAGATCCGAATAGCTGATCGTCGCGTCACCGCCGTTACCGTTGTTCAGGCGGTTGACATAGTACTGCCCGTAGAGGTCCGACGCGACGTTGGTGCGGACATATTCGAAGGACAGTTCGGCCGGCGCTTCACGCTTGGTGTTGGCGAAGCTGGCGCGAACATCGACGTTGATCTTGTCTGTCGGCTTGAATTCACCAACAATTTGCGTGTCGGCTAGCTGACGTTCGTACCAGGCGGTGTCCTGCTGCATGAAGTCGACGGTGGTGCCGTGGCGGTTGCCGACCCCAAGACGCGCATGTTTGAGCGTGTCGTGGACATACAGATTGGTCCAGCGGATCGTATTGTCGCCAAAGCCCAGCGACGCTCCAACGAGGCCGTTCAGGACCACGCGATTATTGGTCGTCACGCGACGGAAATCGGATTCCTTCTCCGCCAGATCCGACTGCAGGGAGCTCTGATTAAGCGCGCTGCGCGATGACCACTTGTTGCTGTAACCGACCGTGGCGATCACACCCAGATCGACCGAGTTCAGGTCAAAGGGTTTGCCACCCGTCACATCGACGGAGAAGTTCGCCGGCAGGTGGTTCCAGGTCTGGAGCACAGCGTTGCGACCGGTGACCAATTGGCCGGCGATCGCCGCCGTGTCGACCTTGCCCGAGCTGATGCGTTCACCGCTGGCGAAGAAGGCGCCGAGGGCGGACGGCGTGTCACGGTTGCCGTTGTCGTATCCGCTCCAGTCAGTCTTGCTTCCATAATAGGAATAGCCGAGCTGGTTGGTGGTTTCGGTGTCAGCCGAAACAGAGCCGCCGACGCTGAGGAAGGCTTCCTTCGGAATGGCCCTCGTCGTGAGGTTGATCACGCCACCGCCAAATTCGCCCGGGAAATTGGCTGAATAGCTCTTCTGCACGAGCGAGGATGCAATGACGCGGCTGGGAAAGAGATCAAGCGGAACGACGCGCTTCAGCGGCTCGGGGCTGGGCAACGGCGAGCCGTTGAGCAGGGCCAGCGAATAGCGGTCGCCCAGACCACGGACATAGACATAGCCGTTGCCGACCAGGCTAAGACCGGTCACGCGGCTAAGGGCGCCGGCGATATTGCCTTCGCCCGTGCGAGCGATTTCCGCCGCCGACAGCACCGTCACAACCTGCGAGCCGGTCTTTACGATATTGCCGTTGCGCGTGGCCGTGATGACCACTTCGGAAACCATCCCGGGGATGGAAACATCAGTCTGCTCTTGCTGCTCCGCCTGAGCCTGCGGCTCGGCGGCCGCGACGCCCCCGCCCGAAGGCGCGGCAGACGAGGATGCAGTTTGCGCCAGTGCCCAGGAAGGCATCGAGAGCGCCGTCGAGAGCAGCAACAAGGACGTGAGCCGCCGCGTGATCATATCCGATCCCCCCGGAAAATTAGATGGGTAAAAAGGGGGCGGCCGCGTGTTCCGGCCACCCCCTCCGATAGAGTTCAGTCGCTTGTCAGGTGGTCGGCAGCGAGGTGCAGCTGGTGCTGGTCGTACCGAAGTCCGCCGCGCCGCTGTTGCAGGTCCAGCCGGCCCACCAGGTGTCATTGCTGTCCTTGACGGCGCCGACGTAGGTGGTGGCGCTGAAGAACGAGCCCAGGCCGGTCACATCGAACACGGCAGCCGCCAGTTCGTTGGCGCCGTTGATGAACACCTTGGTCAGGGTCGAGGTGAACGCGTCGTTGTTGCCGTTGGCGCCCGTGCCGAACGCCGTCGCCGTGGCGGCGGCGTTATAGGTGCCGCTGCCCAGGTACTTGGTCGCATTACAGCTCATGACGACCGAGCGAGCGGTCAGCGTGGTCGGAACCGTGCCCGAACCGTTGAGGCGCAGACATTCGTTGTTCGGCGTGAAGATCACGCTGTTAGCCAAGGTCACATCCGAGTTGCCGCGGATCAGGATCGAGGCCTGGTCGTTGGCTTCGTTGCTGCTGCTGACCTGGGCCTGGACCATCGTGAAGTTGGAGAGCTTCAGGGTCTGGCGCGGATCCTGGGTTTCGTTGCCGTTGCTGTCGATTTCCATCAGGGCGTCGCCGGCGCCAGCGCGCTGGATCAGCAGACCGTACTGGAAGTTGCCGGTGATGCCGGTGTCGCTGTCGAGGCTGTCATCGTCCGCGCCAACCGCGACATAGTACTTCATGTTGACGTTGCCGCCGAAGAATTCAGCGCCATCGTCCGAGCTGTTGAAGCTCATGATGTGGTCGAGCTTGGTGCCGCTGCCGACGCCCTCGGTGGTCAGCGACTGAAGTTCTTTGTCCGCACCCAGAACATAGCCCGAATAACGGATCTGGACGTAGGACATTTGACCGCTGTTGTCGGTGTTGTCGCCGCCACCGTACGTCGCCGCGTCAGCCGAGCCTTCGGTCGAGCGCTCGCAGGTGCCGGCCGTGGTCGAACCGAAGTTACAGTCGGTGATCTTGGCGCGACCCAGAAGAACCACACCGCCCCATTGGCCCTGGGACGTTTCGGTGTTGAGGCCCAGAACGTTGTCGCGGCTGGTGAAGATGATCGGCTTGGTCGCGGTGCCGACGGCGCTGATCTTGTTGCCGCGGTTGACGGCCAGCCACGAAACGCCGGTGCCGCCATAGACGATCACGCCGGGCTCGATGGTCAGGGTGACGTTGGTGTCAGCCGCGGTCTTGGTGAAGCCGCCGTCCGTGCCGACGTCAACGCGACCGGCCATTTGGTAGAGCAGGCCCGGGATCTTGGTCAGGGTGATCGACTTGTTGATGCGCGAGGGCAAGGTGCAGACGCGCCACGAGCCGGTCGGACCGGTGATCGTGCCGTCGTCCTTGAGGCCTTGCGGATCGGCGATGGTCGGGCAGCCCGAAGCTGCGGTCACGGAGCCGGAGCCAGTGCCGGGCGTGGTCGGGGTCGTCGGGGTCGTCGGGTTGTTGATGGTGACATTGCCGCCCGTGCCCGGCGACGAGATATCGTCCGATCCGCAACCAGCGAGCGCCATCGCGCTACAACCCACGAGGATTAGGTTCTTATACAGCTTCACGGGAGCCCCCTTGATTTTCCATGCCGCCACGAACGCCAGCATCCGTGTCTTGGGAGAGCTATAGTCAGCAACTGTGACAGTTTTTCCGAACCGCAACGGGACCCGGCGCCCTGGACCTCAAGCGCAACTTGCGGCGTTGTTTTGTGCAGTCATGAAATCTCTGGGGCGGAGCGATGATGCGCCAGGGCCGCCAATTTCGGCCTCGCGTTTCGTCATCAGCTTGCGCACGCAGCCAAGTTCGGAGAGGTCACCCCAGCCTTGGTCCCCTCACCGCCCTGGTTGCGCCCTGCCTATTTGTCTGAGTATATTTGATGAGGCGGTCTTTAGAATAACCCGAACCGCAACCCCATTTGGCGACGAGGAAACCCATGAAGATTTGGCGCTTGGCCGTACAAGGCGCGATTCTGGCCGCCGCTGTTTCCGCGCCGTTGGGGAGCGCCGTCGCCGCAGACTATGCGCGCAAGCCGTTCGGCCAGACCTCATCGGGGGAAGCCGTGGAGGCGGTGACACTGACCAACGGCCACGGCGTCAGCGCGACGATCATCTCCTATGGCGCGACCCTTCAGTCCCTCGTCGCTCCGGACAGGGCCGGCAAACCCGCCGACATCGTTCTGGGTTTCGCCGACATCGACGCCTATGTCCGCAACGCCAGCTATTTCGGCGCCTCTGTCGGACGGTTCGCCAACCGCATCGGCAAGGGGCGCTTTGTGCTCGACGGCAAGACATACCAGCTGGCGCTGAACAACAATGGCGTCGCCGCCCTTCATGGCGGAACCAAGGGCTTCGACAAGGTCGTGTGGAAGGTGCTCGAGGTGAAGCGAGGCCCAACGGCCTCGGTCACCTTCGCCCATATCAGTCCAGACGGAGACGAGGGGTACCCAGGAACCCTGACCGCGACGGCGACCTACGCTCTGGATGAAGACAACCAGCTGACCGTCACCTATGGCGCGACCACCGACAAGCCGACCATCGTCAACCTCACCAACCACGCGCTTTTCAATCTCGCGGGCGAGGGCTCACCCCAGGGTGCGATGGACAATGTGATGACCCTGGAGGCCGACGGCTACACGCCCGTGGACGGCGAATTGATCCCGACCGGCGCGACGACCCCGGTGGCCGGAACGCCCTTTGATTTTCGAACGCCTCATACGGTGGGCGAACGCATTCGCGACGCCAGCGATCCGCAGATCGTCATCGGCCGCGGCTACGATCACAACTACGTCCTGAGAGGCGTTTCGGGCGGTGAACCTCGTCTTGGCGCCCGTCTCTCCGACCCTCAGAGCGGCCGCGCCATGGAGATCTTGACCGATCAACCCGGCATCCAGGTCTATGCTGGCAATTTCATCGACGGCACGACCATCGGCAAGAGCGGCAAGATCTATCGTCAGGGCGACGGCATAGCGCTGGAGCCCCAGCATTTCCCTGACGCGCCCAATCAACCCGCCTTTGCGCCGGTTCGTCTCGATCCGGGCCAGACCTATCGCAACACGATGATCTTCAGGCTCACCGTCGAAAAATAGAGCTGTCGGCTCCGATCCGTGCGACGCGGAGTAAGGTGCGCAACGCCCGCTGCCATGGCGCGTTGATCGGATCGTGGAGACGCCCATGCGGTTCGATATTCAGGCCAAGCTCACCTATGACTTCACGTCGCCGTGCGAGGTGTTGCTGTTGATAGAAGCCGCACATGGAAGCGGCCAGACGATCCACAGCGAGGCCCTGATCCTATCGCCGACCGCTCAGATCGCGCGGCTGGACGATGACCATAGCGGCGAGCGCCGCGCCGTTTTCACCGCCAGCGGCCGTGTCGATATCGACTATTCCGCCGATATAGAGGTGGCCGAGCGCTTTCCAGAACTGCAGGGCGCGGCTGCTACAGCCATCCGCGATCTGCCAGGGGACGCCCTGCCCTATCTTCGCGCCAGCCGATATTGCCCGTCCGACCAGTTTGAGCGCTTTGTCGAACGGGAATTCGGGACGCTGACCGGTGGCGCCCAGGTCGCCGCCATCCTGGCCTGGATCGCCGAGCACATCGACTACAAGACCGGCGTCAGCGACGCGGCCACCACAGCACGTGACACCTTTGTCGATCGCGCCGGCGTGTGTCGCGACTTCGCCCACCTCGCGATCACCCTTTGCAGAGCCGCCGATATTCCCGCGCGAGCGGTCAGCGCCTATGCGTGGCGCCTTGAACCGGCTGATCTGCACGCCGTCGCCGAGGTCTATCTGGGTGGCCGATGGCGCTTGATCGACCCCACGGGGCTAGCGCCGCTGGAGGGTCTGGTGCGCGTCGCGACAGGGCGCGACGCCGCAGACATCGCCTTCATGACCATCTTTGGAACCGCGCAACTCGTGGCCCAGAGCTTCTCGATTCACGAACGGCTGGCCCAGCGGCCGGCAGCTTGACACGTTGAGGCCACAGCCCGCGCTGAGATCAGGACTGACCGGAACGGCGCGCAACGGCGTCCAGGCCGGCAATGCTCGACAAGGCGTCGATATCAAAGGCCTCTTCCAGAGCCGATGCGATCCCGTCCAGCGCTGCATGGACGCGCACGGCCTGGTCCAGTCCATCGGACGCCGCGCCCATTTCGGCCAGGAAAGCCTCACGCGCCGATCCCTGATTGAACAGGCCGTGGACGTAGCAGCCCATGATCCGCCCATCAGGTGACAGCGCACCGTCCGTCGCGCCGTTGTCCATGATCAGCATGGCCCGGGCGTCGCCCGTCGTACGGCCGACATGCATCTCATAGCCCTCGAAAGGCGCGCCGGAGGAGAGCAGTCGGCCCGATGCCGGCGCCAGCACCTTGTCTCCGGTCAGCACCGTGTCGACATCCAGCAGCCCGAGGCCTTGGACCGTCTCCGGTGGTCCTTCGACGCCGGTAGGATCGCTCAGGGTCCTGCCCAGCATCTGATAGCCGCCACAAACGCCCAGCACCCGCCCAGTGCGGCGAACGTGCGCCATCAGGTCGATATCCCAGCCCTGGGCGCGCAGGAAGGCCAGGTCCGCCAGGGTCGCCTTGGTGCCCGGCAGGATCACCAGGTCAGCGTCGCCCGGCAGCGGCTGCCCGGGAGGAACGAAGCTGAATTCCACGTCCGGCTCCAGACGAAGGGCGTCAAAATCGTCGAAATTGGCGATCCGCGACAGCATCGGCGCCACGATCCGTAGCCGCCGGCGCCCGCCCTGAACGGCTCGATCCAACACCACGGCATCCTCGGCCGGCAAGGACCGCGCCGCCGCCAGCCAAGGCGCCATGCCTAGATCCGCCCAGCCCGTGCGCCGCACGATCTCGGTTCGCCCGTCGTCAAACAGCGACGGATCGCCCCGGAACTTGTTGATCAGAAATCCCCGGATCATCGCGCGATCCTCGGCGTCGAGCACGACATGCGCCCCCACCAGGGCCGCGATGACATGCCCCCGATCAATGTCGCCGACCAGTACGACCGGAACATCGGCGGCGCGCGCGAATCCCATATTGGCGATGTCGCCGACGCGCAGATTGACCTCGGCAGGACTCCCCGCGCCTTCGACGATCACCAGGTCGCATTCGGCTTCAAGACGCCGGTAGCTCTCCAACACGGTATCGAGCAAGGCCAGCTTGTGGTCCTGATACCCCCGAGCCTGCCAGGTCCCCGCCATCTGGCCCCGTACGATCAACTGGGCGCCCACGTCGCTTTGCGGCTTGAGCAGCACCGGATTCATATCGACGGTCGGCGGCGTGCGACAGGCCATGGCCTGAAGCGCCTGCGCCCGACCGATCTCGCCGCCGTCGGCGGTGACGGCTGCATTGTTGGACATGTTCTGCGGCTTGAACGGCCGTACGCTCAGCCCCCGATTGGCGAACAGCCGACAGAGGCCGGCGACCAGCACCGACTTGCCAACATCCGAGCCGCACCCCTGGATCATCAAGGCGGCCATGATCGTCCTCCGGCGATGAGCACCACATTGGCCAAACGCGGCGATCGCTCTTGGGCGACCGCCGCGCGTGACACACCGCGCGGAACAGCGGCGTCGTTCAGACTCTAGAACTTGGCGCGAACACCCAGGAAAGCGCCGCGTCCGGGAGTCCCGTAGTTCAGGACCGTCTGATAGTCCTTATCGAAGGCGTTCTCGATCCGACCATAGACTTCGAGCGTCTCGTTGATCGGATAGGACGCCCGCAGATCGACAAGCGTGTAGCCGCTGACAGCGACGGTATTGGCCTCATTGTTGAACGTCTTGCCAACATGCCGCGCGGCGACCGCCGTGTTCAGGCCGACCGGCCAGCGATAGCTCGCAGACAGATTGGCCAGGGCCTTGGGCCGCCGTGTCAGTTGCTTGCCCGCCGACGCGCCGGAGGCGTTCTCGGCGTCGGTATAGGTGTAGTTGCCGCTCAGGGTCAGGCGATCCGTAACCTCAAGCTGACCGATCAGCTCCACCCCCTTGGTCTCGGTCTTCTGGAGGTTCTTGTAGTAGCCGTACCGGAGGGCGCCGCCCGGATTGCACAGGGCGTCGGTCGCCGTGTAGCTGCACGAGAAGTAGCGTATCTCGTTGTCCGCTTCGCGCTTGAACAGCGTCGCCGAAACCTTGGCCTTGCCGCCCAGAAGGCGCTGCTCAACGCCGGCGTCCCAGCTGTCGAAGCTTTCCGGCTTCAGATCCAGATTGCCGTACTCGCTGTAGAGTTCGTAGAGGCCCGGCGCGCGGAAACCCTGGCCAAAGCTGGCGCGCAGAACCGTGGCGCCCTCATTCAACGCCCAGGCGGCCGAGACCTGACCCAGGGTATGGCGGCCATAAGTGTCATGGTCTTCGTAGCGCAGACCACCGGTCAAGGTCAGCCCCGGAACGAGCTCGGCCTGAAGCTGGCCATAGACGCTGTCTGAACTAACCCGTCCCGTGCGAAACGCCGGATTGGGCGCACTTGTGCTGGGCGAGCGAACGGCCATTCGCGAACGCTCGCTTTCAGCGCCAAACGAGGCCGTAACCGTGTCCGTCACGGCGAAGGCGCCCTGGTATTCCCAGCGCTTGTTCTTGCCGATGGCGTCGAAGCTCAGCGGCACGGCCGGGCGGGCCGGGTTGATGTTCTCTCGATCGGTGTCGGTGTAGCCGTAGGCTAGGCGGTTGTTCCAGCGACCGTCCAGCAGGGCGAAGTTCAGACCGGTATAGATCACCAGTTCCTCAGTGCGGCCAAACTCCGGGGAATCCACGCCAAAGCCGTCGAAATCGACCCGCCCATAGGAATAGACCGAGCGAACTTCGGCCGAGACATTGTCGCTGAGCGCCACCCGCACGCGGCCCGAGACGCCGGTGTTCTGATAGCCGTCCTTCTCCTTGCCCGGCGCATAGGCCGAGAAGCCGTCGGTGGTGTAATAGCTGCCCGCCAGACGCCAGGTGACGCGCTCGGTCACCCCGCCGGCCCCGGCGCGGACAAAGGCGGTGTCGCGCGCGCCGCCCTCGATGCTGGCATTGCTTTCGAAAGCTTCGGTCGGCTCGGCGGTGACGATGTTGACCACCCCGCCGATGGCCTGGCTGCCCCACAGGGTGGATTGAGCGCCGCGCAGGACCTCGATGCGCGAGACATCGCCGATCAGCAGGTTGCCGGCGTTATAGCTGCCCTGGGTCGAGGACGGATCGTTCAGCTTCACGCCGTCAATCAGCACCACGGTGTGCTGGGTTTCAGCGCCGCGGATATAGAGGCTGGTGGCGGAACCCACGCCGCCATTGCGGGCGAAGGTGACGCTGGGCGTCTGGGCCAGCAATTCAACCGCCGAGATCGCCTGGCTGGCCTGGATGGCCTCGGTCGTCAGCACGCTGATCGAGGCCCCGACCTTTTCGATCGGTTGCGGCGAGCGGGTGGCGGTGACCACAAGTTCAGCGACTGCGGTCGCGCCGGTCTTGCCGGCGACGTCGGTTTCAGGAGCCCGTTGCTCGTCGGCCATAGCGGCGCCGGCGATCAGGGTAGTGGAGAGTGCGGAGGAGCACAGAAGCGCTCGGATCATGGTCTTTCCCTTTGAATGACCCGCGCACGTCCTCCAGCCGCGAACGTGCAGACACGCCGAGGCCAAAGGCCGCGACGCGGCCTGACTGACATGTCGTTTCGCGGGAAATCCCGTTCGTTCGGCGCACCCCGGCCGGACGATGAACGACTGCGCCGGGCAGGTCTCCTGGCTCACGGGTCTAGGCTTGGCGCGTCGCCTTCCCAGGACCGAGGTCCCAGTGGCATGTGACGCGTAAGCTCACCGCTTACAGTTGCGGGGGCAGCCGGGGTTTTAAACCCCGTTCCCTATTCATCCTCTTGCGAGGAACCTGACGCGCGAGCAGCCCTATAGACTGCGTCCAAGACCGTCAATGTGACGCTTGAAAGACATTGGGTCGGTTCGTCGCCGAGCCCAGGGGTGCAGAAACCGGTTCCGGTGGGCCCGATCCCAGGCGCATCGCCAACCCGAACAAACGTTTGGAATGGGTTGATCCAGCGCTGGCGTTTTCCGACGGATCGACGCACAGTTTGCGAAAGGATCAGTTTCGGAGTGTCAATGATGAGAGCCTCGCTCGCGATCCTTGCCCTGGGCCTGGCGGTCACCGCCGTCCCGGCCCAGGCGGCGCCTGTTGTCTCGGTGGTCCACGTGACCCTTGGGTCAGACCTGGCAAGGAAAACCGAAATCCTCGACGACCGTGAGATCCAGTACCTGACTGGAGAGCTCAAGCAGTCTGTCGAAAAGGCCCTGGACAGCGCAGGCGCGCTTCGTCCGGATGGCGGCGTGCTGGACCTGGTGATCGAAGACGCCAAACCCAACCGCCCTACGCAGCGGCAAATGAGCGTCAAGCCAGGACTGTCCTATTCCAGTTTCGGCGTCGGCGGCGCCCGCATCAGCGGCGAATACCGGGCGTCGTCTGGCGCTCGGATCCCCGTTCACTACAGCTGGTACGAGAGCGACATCCGCTGGGCCAGCACCAGCACGACCTGGAGCGACGCCGACCGGGCCTTCGACAGGCTGGCGGACCGGCTGGCCAAGGACCAATATGACGACCGCTGACGCGGCTGGATACGACATTTGAAGTCAAGAGGCGGGAACCAACCCGCCGGTCTGGGAGGACACTGAGCAATGGCCGATCGACGATCGTCGTGGTCCCTGGCGGCTTTCGCCGCGCCTTGCTTGCCGATCTCGGCGCTGGGCCTGCCCCTTGTTGTGTACCTCCCCGAGTTCTACGCCAGCGACCTTGGCCTGTCGCTCAGCGCGGTGGGGGCGGCGTTTCTGATCGTTCGTCTGATCGACATCCTCTTCGACCCGTTCATCGGCGGCCTCATGGATCGAACCCGCACCCGCTGGGGCCGATTCAGGCCCTGGCTGGTCATGGGCTCGCCGCTGGTGATGATCGGCGCCTTCGCCCTGTTCATGGCCCAGCCGGGAATCGGGCCGATCTATCTGTGGTTCTGGCTGGTCGTCACCTATGCCGGCTATTCGATGGTCGTGTTGTCGCACACCGCCTGGGCCTCAGTGCTGTCGACCGACTACGCGCAACGATCGCGCGTCTATGGCTGGTGGCAAGCCGGCAACGTCGTGGGCATGATCCTGGTGCTCACCCTGCCGCCGATCATGGCCTATGCCTTCAAGGGGGACCATGCCGCCGGCATCCGCTCGATGGGCTGGTTCATCGTGCTTTTGATCCCGCTGTCGGTGCTGCTGGCGACGCGCGCGGTGGGCGAGCCGGCCGCGCCGACAATCCGGCACGCCTCGGGTCTGACGCAGTATCTGGCTCTGCTCAAGCGGAGTTCCGTGCGCAAGCTGCTCCTCGCGGACCTGCTGATGGGCCTGGCTCCTGGTATCGCAGGCGCGCTGTTCTTCTTTTTCTTCGAGCGCATCAAGGGCTTCGACAAGACCCAGGCGGGTTTGCTGCTTCTGCTGTATTTCATCTCGGCCCTGGCTGGCGCCTCGATCTGGCCGATGCTGGCCAAGCGACTGGGCAAGCACCACGCCCTGGCGGTGGCGTCGGTCGTCTACGCCATCGTGCAGGTCTTCGCCGTGGTGACCCCGGCCGGAAACACATGGGCTGGGGCGCTGGTGCTGATCCTGGCCGGCCTCCCCTATTCGGCGGCCCCGTTGCTGGTCCGGTCGATGATGGCGGACATCGGCGACGAGGAACGCCTGGCCAGCGGCGTCGACCGCACCGGACTTCTCTATGCGATCGTCAATGGCACGATGAAGCTGGGACATGCCCTGGCGATTGGAGCCTTCCCCCTGCTCGCCCTGCTTGGCTTCGACCCCAAGCTGCCCTCCGCCACCGGCGACGTCGCCCTGATCTCTCTCTATTCAGTCGTGCCCGCCGCCTTGGGGCTTGTCGTCGCGGTCGTGATGCTACGCTATCCGCTCGACGCGACTCGCGTCGCCGAGATCCAGCGCCAACTCGCGGCGCGCGATGCGGCGGCGCGGTCAGCCCACGAGCCCGAACCGGATCAGAATGCCGCCCTCGCCGCCCCTGCCGAATGACCCCGACCATCCGTTGTTTGCCCTGCTCGGGATCATGGCGCGCCTGCGCGATCCTGTCGGCGGCTGCCCCTGGGATCAGCAACAGACCTTCGCCAGCATCGCGCCCTACACGGTTGAAGAGGCCTATGAGGTCGCCGACGCCATCGAGCGCGGCGATCTGAGCGACCTGAAGGAAGAGCTGGGCGACCTGCTTCTGCAGGTGGTCTTCCATTCGCGCATGGCAGAAGAACAGGGCGCGTTCGACTTCGCCGCCGTCGCCGCCGCCATCTCCGACAAGATGATCCGCCGGCACCCGCACGTCTTCGGCGACCATACCTATGACGACCAGGCCGCCCAGACGTCGGGCTGGGAGGCCCTGAAGGCGCAGGAGCGCCGGGCCAAGGCCAAGACGGGCGTGCTTGACGACGTGCCCGCCGGCCTGCCGGCCCTGACCCGCGCGGTGAAGCTTACCAAGCGCGCGGCCCGGGTGGGCTTTGACTGGCCATCGACCGACGAAGTTCTGGACAAGCTGCGCGAGGAGATCGCGGAACTGGAGGTCGAGATCGCGGCCGGCGACCAGGCCAAAGCCCGCGAGGAGCTGGGCGACCTGCTCTTCGTCTGCGCCAATCTGGCCCGCAAGCTCGATGTCGAACCGGAAGACGCGCTGCGCGCCACCAACGCCAAGTTCAGCCGGCGGTTCGCCTATATCGAGGCAGCCCTGGCGAAGGACGGTCGCACCCCAGACCAATCGGATCTGGCCGAGATGGACGGACTTTGGAACGCCGCCAAGGCCGACGAGAAAAAGCGCTAAGCTAGTTGGCGACCATCACGAAGGCGTCCGGGAACTGACGCTCGAAGCGCCCCAGGGCCTGGGCGTCAAGACGCGCGACGATGACGATCCCGCCCTGCGCCTCATCTTCCCGGCTGATCACGCGGCCATTGCGATAGATCCAGGCTAGACCCTCGCCGTCGCTTGCCCCCAGACGAATGGCGACAGGAGGCGTATCATCGATCAGCGCCCCGATCCGCTTGAGCAGTTCGGGACATCCATCGCCGGTGACGGCCGAAACCGCCGCAGCGCCTAGCCGGCGTGCATTGCCCTCGACCTCTTCGCGATCTTCCTCGGCGACCAGATCGATCTTGTTCCACACCTCGACGATGGTCTTGCCGTCGTCGAAGGTGACGCCGAGATCGGCCAGCACCGTCTCGACATCGCGCGCCTGGGCGGCGCTGTCGGGATTGGCGATGTCGCGCACATGCAGCACGACGTCGGCTTCCTGTACCTCCTCCAGGGTGGCGCGGAACGCCTCGACCAGTTCGTGCGGCAGGTCGGAAATGAACCCCACCGTATCGGACAGGATCGCCGGGCGACCGTCGGGCAATTTCACCGTCCGCAGCGTGGGATCCAGCGTGGCGAACAGCATGTCCTTGACCAGCACGTTCGCCTCGGTGAGCCGATTGAACAGGGTGGACTTGCCGGCATTGGTGTAGCCGACCAGCGCGACGGTCGGGTACGGGACCTTGCTGCGCGCCTTGCGGTGCAGGGTCCGCGTACGCCGCACCTCTTCCAGCTCGCGCTTCAGCTTGATGATGTTGTCGGCGATCAGGCGACGGTCGAGCTCGATCTGGGTTTCCCCAGGGCCGCCCGTATTGCCGGTGCCGCCACGCTGGCGTTCCAGGTGGGTCCAGGTCCGGACCAGGCGCGAACGCTCATAGTCCAAGCGCGCCAGCTCGACCTGCAGCTTGCCTTCGCGCGTGCGAGCACGGCGGGCGAAGATCTCAAGGATCAGGCCCGTCCGGTCCACGACCTTGACGTTGAGACCCCGCTCCAGATTGCGTTGCTGGACCGGGGTCAACTGGTCGTCAAAGACCGCGACATCGATTTTCTCGACCTCGCAGATCGTCGCGAACTCCTCGATCTTGCCCTTGCCGAATAGGGTGGCCGGCGTGACCACGCGCAGGGGCGCGATCGCCGTCTCCACGACATTGAGGTCAAGCGCCTCGGCGAGGCCGACCGCCTCTTCGAGGCGCGCTTGCGGATCGCGCGCTTCGATGGCGGACTGGCCCCGCTTGGGACGAACCGGGTGGACGACGAACGCCTTAAGAACCGGCGTGGCGTGATCTACGGATTTTGAAGATTTGGACAAGCGTCTCTAATTCAATCGTCGGAGTCGGCGCTCGGCTCGTACAGCTGGACAGGCTGAGCCGGCATGATGGTCGAGATGGCGTGCTTATAGACCAGTTGCGACTGGCCATCGCGGCGAAGCAGGACACAGAAATTGTCAAACCAGCTGACAACGCCCTGGAGCTTGACGCCATTGACGAGGAAAATGGTGAGCGGCGTCTTGGACTTGCGCACGCTGTTCAGGAACGTGTCCTGCAGGTTTTGTTTCTTCTCGGCCGACATGGGGGTTCCCCTCTTATTGTTTCGGAGGGCAAAGCACCCTCCACACAAACAAGTACATGCTAGATCATTTTTCGCCGAACGCGATCATCATTCAGCGTGAAAGTGCGCCCTGCGTCGAAAACGCGCTCTTTCCCACCACGCGTTTGAGCCGTTTTTGCAAATTGGTCAGACAGCCTTCTCGCGAGCGCGCTGGATATAGAGACGCCGGAGCCTCGTTGCTATAGGTCCGGGCGCGCCATCGCCGATTTTGACGCCATCGACCTTGACGATCGGCATGACCAGCGCCCCGGCTCCGGTGATGAACGCTTCGCGCGCCGCTTGCGCCTCGGCGATGGTGAACGGCTTCTCGTTGATCGGAAGACCGGTCTCGCGGATCACCTCAAACAAGGTGGAACGCGTCACACCGCGCAGGATATTGGCATTGGCGTCGCGGGTGCGCAGATTGCCCTCGGCGTCGACGATCCAGGCGTTGGACGAGGCCCCTTCGGTGACCAGTCCCAGGTCGTCGACAAACCAGGCCTCCAGAGCGCCACGTTCCCGGGCGGCTTGTTTGGCCAGGGCGTTCGGCAACAGACCCACCGACTTGATGTCGCAACGCCCCCAACGGTTCTCGGGAACGCTGATCACCGCAGCGCCCTGAGCCGCCTTGCGTTCAGCCTGATCGCGATCCGTCGACTTGGCGGTCACGACCATCGACGGCGCCACGGCCGGATTGGGAAAGGCATGGTCCCGACGCGCTACGCCGCGCGTCACCTGCAGATAGACCAGACCATCGCGGACCAAGTTGCGGCGCACCGCCTCGCGCAGCACGCAGGTCAGCGCCGCCTGTCCCATCGGGTGAGTGATGCGCAGTTCATCAAGGCTCCGCCAAAGCCGGGCAAAGTGCCCCTCCGCGTCGACCAACTTGCCGTCGAAGACCGCCCAAACCTCATAGACGCCGTCGGCCAGCTGGTAGCCGCGATCCTCGATGTGCACGACGGCTTCGCCGTGACGCAGAAAGCGACCGTTCACATAGGCAAAGCGCGACATCTATTCGTCCTCGTCCGCGCGGGCGCCAGCGACGCCGAGGGACTTAAGCTTCCGGTGCAAGGCCGAACGCTCCATGCCGATGAAATTGGCTGTCCGTGAAATATTGCCGCCAAAGCGCAAGATCTGGGCGTTCAGATATTCGCGCTCAAACAGTTCCCGCGCCTCGCGCAGTGGCAGGGCGATGATCCGCTCGGCGCCGATCGCCCCCGCATGGCCGGCGGAAGGTTGCTCCGCCCCCGCCAGCATTTCGGCGGTGATCAGGTCATCGGGCTCGCCGGTCGCCAGGATCAGCATGCGCTCGACGTTGTTTCGCAGTTGACGGACATTGCCGGGCCAGGTCTGCACCTGAAGCGTCGCCAGGGCGTCGTCGCCCAGCCGACGGCGAGGCAGGCCTGTGGCCTCCACGATACGGTCGATGAAGAAGCTGATCAGCTCCGGAATGTCCTCGCGACGTTCCGACAGGCCTGGAACCCGCACGGGCACCACGTTCAGACGATGGAACAGATCCTCGCGGAACCGGCCGGCGGCAATCTCGTCGCGAAGGTCGCGCGAGGTGGAGGAAATCACCCGAACATCGACCTGAACGTCGCTGTCTCCCCCGACCCGTCTAAAGCGTTGCTCGACCAGAACCCGCAGGATGCGGCTCTGGGTCTCGCGCGGCATGTCCGCCACCTCATCGAGATAAAGCGTGCCGCCGTGGGCGCGCTCGAACACGCCGATCTTGCGCGGACGGCCACCCTCGCCTTCTTCCCCGAAGAGCTCGACGTCGAGACGCTCCGGCGCCATGCCCGCCGCGCTGACCGCCATGAACTCCTGCCGCGCCCGGGCGCTGGCGCCGTGGATCAACCGCGCCACGAGCTCCTTGCCCGATCCTGGCGGCCCCGAGACCAGAACCCGGCTGTTGGCCGGAGCCACCTTGGCGATGAGTTGTCGAAGGGCCTGGGCCGCGGCCGACTTGCCCATCAGTCCATCCGACGTGAAGCTCTGGGCGCGCAAGCGCCGGTTCTCGCGCTTGAGGCCCGCCGCCTCCAGGGCGCGCTCGATCACCAGCAGGAGGCGATCCGATTTGAACGGCTTTTCCAGAAACTCATAGGCGCCCCGCTTGATGGCGCTGACGGCGGTCTCGATATTGCCGTGACCGGAGATCATGATCACCGGCAGGTCAGGATCCAGCCCCTTGATCATGTCGAGCAATTCCAGCCCGTCCATGCCGCCGCCCTGCATCCAGATGTCCAGGACCAACAAGGCGGGTTTGCGAGCGCGCAAAGCCGCCAAGGCTTGGTTGGAATCTGCGGCGGTCCGAACAGCGTATCCTTCGTCCTCCAGGATTCCGGCCACGAGGTCGCGGATGTCGGCTTCGTCGTCCACGACAAGCACGTCAGCGCTCATATCATCTCCTCAACGCCCTCGAGCGTCGCGACAGACAGGCGCGCGCTCTTCGGAAATCTCATGATCACCCGGGCTCCGGGCGCTTCGCGGGCATCTGTGAGGACGAGGCTTCCCTCATGGTCCTCCATGATCCGCTTGACGATCGCCAAGCCAAGGCCAGTGCCTTTCTCGCGGGTCGTCACATAGGGTTCAGTCAGGCGATCACGATCGCGGACCGGCAAACCAACGCCATTGTCCTCGACAATCACGCAGAGATCCTCGTCGTCGTCCACGAGTGTCGCGGTGATCAGCCCCTGGGGCTCAGGACTCGCCATTCGCCGGGCCGCGACCGCCTCGCCGGCATTCTTGAGAATGTTGGTCAGCGCCTGGCCGACCATCCGGGCGTCGCAGGTTATGAGAACATCCTCGCCCGTTTCCTGAAGCACAACCTCGATCTCATTATCAATGAACCGCTGCGCGAAGACGCTCTGGCGCAGCATTTCGGTGAGATTGGCCGGCTCGAAGCGCGGTGCGGGCATCCGCGCGAAGGCCGAGAACTCATCGACCATGCGACCGATATCGCCAACCTGGCGAATGATGGTGTCGGTGCAACGATCGAAGGTCTCCAGATCGCTGGTGATTTCCTTGCGATATTTCCGACGAATGCGCTCCGCCGAGAGCTGGATGGGCGTCAGCGGGTTCTTGATCTCGTGGGCGATGCGCCGCGCAACGTCCTTCCAGGCGGCGTTTCGCTGGGCGGCGACCAATCGGGTAATGTCATCGAAGGTCAGAACCAGGCCCTCGGCCACCTGCCCGGCGCCGCGGACGCGAAGGCGACGGGTTTCCCCTTCCCGCACCAGATCGACCTCGACCTCGGCGTCAGATCTGCCCTCCAGAATGGCCTCGATGACGACGTCGAACTCCGGCGCGGCCTCGATCAGATCCAGGCCGACGGCGTCTTCCTGCAAGCTCAGCAGCGTTACAGCGCGGCGGTTCAGCGCCGAAATGCGCCCCTGCGGGTCGAGGCTGACAACCCCCGCGCTGACGCCAGACAACACGGTCTCGATGAACTGACGCCGCGTCTCGGCGTCCAGACTGGCGGTTCGCAGGGCAGCCTGCTGAACCTGGAGATCGGTGGTCATCATGTTGAAGGCGTTGGACAGGGCCCGGATCTCGTCTGGCCCGACCTCAGTGTCGACGCGCGCATCGAGATCCCCCGCCGAGACGCGCCCCGCCGCCTCCACCAATCCCGCAACGGGGCCCGCGATGGAGTTGGCGGCGGCGATTCCGACCCACACAGCCGCGACCAGCACCAGAAGCGCCGTCTCCGCATAGCTGAGGCCGAAGATGGCCTGGATCCGGACTCGGCTTCGCTCGGCGTCGCGATAAGAGATCAGCGATTCCTCTGCCTCGATCAGGTGAGCGAGGATGCCGGTGTCGATCGGACGGACCACATACAGATAGGCGTCCGGGAAGGCCTTGAGGCGATAGAGGGCTCTGAAAAGGTCGGCGGACACGAAGCGCTGGGCGATCGCCTCGCCGGTGTCGGTGCCCTGAAAGGTGGTGGGCGGCGGCGCGAGAAACGGGGGGGCCTCGGGCGACTCGGCGCGGGCGAGGATGCGGCCATCGCGGTCGAGCACATAGGCCGCGGAAAAGCCGCTGACCTTGGTCTCATCGGCAAGGTAGTGCCCAAAGGCGACCGGCGATTGCGACAGCGCCGGCGCCGCCTCATTCAGACTGGCCGCCATCGGGCGGATGTTTTCGCTAATATATTTGACCTGCTCGGCGACATAGGAATTGGCCACCTTGGCCGAGTTCTCGACGACGGTTCGGACCCGTTGGCTGAACCAGCCCTCGACGCCGCGATTGACCAGAACGCCGAAAAACAGCGCCACAATCACGGCCGGCGCCACGGCGGCCAGCGAGAACAGCCCGACAAAGCGCAGGTGCAAACGCGCGCCGGCGTCATGGGCCCGCGCATCGATCATCTCGAACAGTCGCAGGCCGACCACCGTCGCGACCCCGAGAATGAGGACGAGGTTGAAGCCGAGAACGACGAGGATGGCGGTGCTGGCGGGGCTGATCGGACCGCTTTTGGGCGGCGACGAGGCAAGCGCCACACCGGTGACCGTCAAGATCACGGCCAGGGCGTAAACCCCGCCAATCACATAGCGCGACCGAAGGCGCTCCCGCCACCAGACCCGACTGAACGGGGCCGGCGGGCCTTCGAACCCGATGTCGGACACGACTGACGCCATTGAGTCAGTCTAAATCCGGGTGTGCCCTAAATTCAACAGCTATGTGCCAAATAAGCTTCAACGCCGCCCGCGGGTCATTTCGACCCCGAGGTCCTGGATCTTCTTGCGCAGGGTGTTGCGGTTCAGGCCCAGAATCTCCGCCGCGCGCACCTGGTTGCCCCGCGTCGCCGACAGGGTGAGCTGAATCAGCGGGCGCTCCACCTCCTGCAGAACGCGGTCATAGAGCCCCGCGGCAGGCACGCCATCCGGCTGGTCGGCGAAATGGCCGGCCAAGTGGCGCTCCACGAGCATCGATAGCGTCAAAGGCCCCTCCTCCGATCGCGTCGCGGGGGTGTGATCCTGCAGCTCACGGTCGACGATTCGCGCGCTGATCAGCTCCTCGGCATAGAGCGCGCACATGCGGCGGATGAGGTTTTCCAGCTCGCGGACATTGCCTGGCCAGGAGTGGGCCTTCAGGCGGTCCAGGGCGCTGGAATCAATCGTCTTGGCCGGCAGGCCTTCCCGATGGGCGCGCAGCAGGAAGGTGCGGGCCAGATCGGGGATGTCCTCTGTGCGGTCGCGCAGCGGCGGCAAGCGCACCGGGGCCACATTGAGACGGAAGAACAGATCTTCGCGGAACAGACCCTGCTGGATCAGACCGCGCAGATCCCGATTGGTCGCGGCGATGATCCGCACGTTCGGGCGGCGGCCGGTCTTGGGATTGAGCACCGGCTCGGTGCCGTCGATCACCCTCAACAGACGGGTCTGGGCGTCGAGCGGCATATCGCCAATCTCGTCGAGGAACAGGGTGCCGCCGTCAGCCTCGATCAGCCGACCCAAATCGCCCTCGCCACGCCCGAAGAGCTCGGTCTCAACCCGTTCTCGCGGCACCGCCGCCAGATTGATGACCACGAACTTGCCGTCGCGACGACGACCCAGTTCGTGAAGGGCGCGGGCGACCAGCTCCTTGCCGGTGCCGCTTTCGCCGAGGATCAGCACCGTGAGGTCCGCGCCGACCAGTCGGGCGATGGTGCGATAGACTTCCTGCATCGGCGCCGAGCGGCCGATCAGCGGCAGGCGTTCATCGCGCAGGGCGCGGGCCTGGGCCTTGGAGGCCTCGGCGTCGGCGGGACGCGACAGGGCCCGGCGCGCCGCAGCCGTGACATCGTCCAGGTCGAAAGGCTTGGAGATATATTCGAACGCCCCGGCGTCAGCGGCGTTGACCGCGGTCAGCAGGGTGTTCTGGGCGCTCATCACGATGATCGGCAGCTTGGGCCGTTCCTTGCGGATGCGCGGCAGGACGTCGAAGACGTTCTCGTCGGGCATCATCACGTCGGTGACGACAAGGTCGCCCTCGCCATCCATGACCCACTTCAGCAGGGTGGTCGCGTTGCCTGTCGCCCGCACCTGATAGCCCAGTCGTGTGAAGGCCTGGCTGAGGACAAGTCGCACGGACGAGTCGTCGTCAGCGATCAGGATCTTCTTGCTGGCGGCATTCATACTCACGCGTCTCCGACGGAAGGTTCAGGCGCCACGGGCAACAGCACGCGAAATACGGTGCGGCCAGGCTCGGACTCGAAATCGATCAAACCGCCGTGGGCGGTGACCAGCTTGGTGACCAGGGCCAGGCCTAGGCCCGTGCCATTGGGTTTGGTGGTGACGAAGGGCTGGAAAAGATGCTCGCGCAGGCTCTGGGGCACGCCCGGGCCATTATCCTGGACACGGATCTCGATTGGCGCGCCGCTGGTGGCCTTGCCGTCCGCGCCGCGCATCCGCACGCCGGGCCGCCACGCGGTATTGATCGCGATCGCGCCGCGCCCGTCGCCGCGCATGTGGGCGGCCTCAGCCGCGTTCTTCACGAGGTTGAGGAAGATCTGGATCAGGTGATCTTCATCGCCCCAGACGGGCGGCAATGACGGATCATAGTTGTCTCGCAGCGCCAGGCCATCGGCGACGCCGTTGGCGACCAGCGCCCGGACCCGGTCGAGAACCTGGTGGATATTGACGGCTTCGCGCGGTGTCGGGAGATTTTCCGAGAACGCTTCCATGCGATCGACCAGTCGCCGGATGCGATCGGTCTCATCGACAATCAACTGCGCCAGCGGCTGGTCGGCCGCCGGGGCGCCCGCCTTCAACAATTGCGCCGCGCCGCGAATGCCCGCCAGAGGGTTCTTGATTTCGTGGGCCAGCATCTTGCCCAGGCCGACAACCGAACGAAGCCCGGCCGCATCCGCGCCACGATCAACGCCCAGAACGCCCTTCACATGCAGCGTCAGCAAGACCGAGCCGTCGCCGAGCGGCGCTGCGGCGCCATCGGCTTCAAACGGCGGCTGGCCGAAGAGATTGACCTCCACGCCATGTTCACGCACCGGCGCGCCTTCGAAGATGGCGCGGTCCAGCAAGGCGACCAGCACGGAGCCCGGCGGCAGCGCCGCGCGGAAACGTCCTCGCGCCAGCAGCGACAGCCCATGGCCAAACAAGGCCTCGGCCGCTTCGTTGACGGCGACAAGGCCGCCTTCGCGATCGACGACAAGGGCCGGTTCGGGACTGAGATCGAAAGCCGCCGACTTCAGGGCGTCGGGGCCCTTGCCGCCATAAACGCGGGCATGATCGGTCATGCGGCGATCCTCCGGTCTTCCAGCCAAAGCCGTGTCAGGGCCTGCTCAACCTGTTCCGGATCTTCAAGCCGACATAGCGAAGCCCGCGCAGCGCGGCGTGCTTCGGGACTGTCAGGCCACGGCGCCGCCTCGATGTAGGATGCAAGGTGCTTGCGGAACATCTTCAGACCCAAGGGCTGGCCATAGAAATTCAGGCTGCGACGAAAATGGGTCAGCGCGATCGCCAGGCGCTCGTCGGCGTCCGGCTCGACGAAGGTTCGCCCTTCAAGCGCGGCCTCAATGGCCGTGGCGATCCATGGACGTCCATAGACGCCCCGTCCGATCATCACGCCATCGGCGCCTGACTGCTCCAGCGCCATCCGCGCGCTGACGCCATCGACAATATCGCCGTTCACCAACACCGGGATCGAGACCGCCGCCTTGACCGCAGCGACGGCAAACCAATCCGCGACACCCTTGTAGAACTGACTGCGCGTTCGGCCGTGAACCGTGATCGCTTTGGCGCCGGCCGCCTCGGCGCGGCGCGCGATGTCGGCGGCGTTGCGGGCGCCATCGTCCCAGCCCAATCGCATCTTCACGGTGATCGGAACGTTGACGGCCTCGACCGCAGCGGCGACCAGGGCCTCCGCCAGATCCGGATCGCGCATCAAGGCCGAGCCGCACTGCTGGCCGCCGGACACTTCCTTGGCGGGACAGCCAAAGTTCAGATCGACGATGTCCGCGCCGGCTTCGGCGGCCATTCGCGCGCCCCGCGCCATGAGTTCCACATCACGCCCCACCAGTTGAACCACCATCAGCGGCAGCCCTTCGCCCACGGCGGCGCGGCGCACCACATCAGGGCGCCCCCGCGCGAATTCCGCGCAGGCCACCATTTCGGTCGCCACATAGGGCGCGCCGAGCGCCGTGGCCGTCTCTCTGAAAGGTAGATCGGAAACGCCCGTCATCGGCGCGATCCAGACGCGCCCGGGAACTTCCACCCCACCGACTCTGAGCGCACTGCTCATTTTGTAATCATCCCCATCGCTGCCTTTTTAGGCACATTGTGCGCTGCAGTAAAGCCCGGATCGACTGGACAAGCGCGACCGCCAGACTAAACACCGGCCATGACCTTTTCCGTCGTGATTGTCGCTGCCGGTTCCGGAACTCGGGCCGGCCCTGGCCAGGCCAAGCAGTGGCGGCCGCTGGCGGGTAAACCCGTTCTGCGCTGGTCCGTCGAGGCTTTCCTTGCCGCCGGGGCGGCGAAGATTGTCATCGTAACCTCGGACGACGGCGCCGTGGCCCTGACCGAGGTGCTGACGGGATTGGACGGCTGGAACGTCGCCAAGGGCGGCGCAACGCGAGCCCTGTCCGTTCAGTCGGGTCTGGCCGCCCTGTCGGAACGTCCACTCGACGAACCGGTGCTGGTGCACGACGCGGCACGCCCCTTCGTGACCCTGGGAACCATAGAGGGCCTGCTCAGCGCCCTAGACGCGTCGGACGGGGCCCTCCCCGCTCTCCCCGTGGCCGACACCCTGAAACTCAGCCAGCCCGGCGCGGCGCTGACGACCGCTCCTCGCGACAATCTGTGGCGCGCCCAGACTCCCCAAGCCTTCCGACGCAACACGCTGGTGGCCGCCTACGCGGCCTGGCCTGACGACCGTGAGCCGACTGACGACGCCCAGGTGGTCGAGGCGGTCGGCGGTCATGTCACCCTCGCGCCGGGCGATCCGTTACTGATGAAACTGACCTATCCGGAGGACTTCGCCATGGCCGAACGACTGGCGGGCGCCGCCCGGATCACCCGCATCGGCCAGGGCTTCGACGCGCACCGCTGGGGACCGGGCGAGTCGGTCTGGCTGTGCGGCGTCGAAATCGCCCATGATGAAACCCTGATCGGTCACTCCGACGCCGATGCTGGTCTGCATGCCCTGACCGACGCCCTCTTGGGCGCGATTGGCGAAGGCGATATCGGCGACCATTTCCCGCCGACGGATCCGCAATGGAGAGGCGCGGCGTCCGACATGTTCCTGATCCATGCCGCCGACCTGGTTCGCGCCCGGGGCGGCGTGATCATCAATGTCGATGTGACGCTGATCTGCGAGCGCCCCAAGATCAAGCCGCACCGCGCTGCGATGCGTGAGCGTCTGGCGCAGATCCTGGCCCTACCGCTCGACCGGGTCAGCGTCAAGGCGACCACGACCGAGAAGATGGGATTCACCGGCCGGGGCGAAGGCCTGGCGGCCCAGGCCGTCGTCGCGGTCGAGACTCCCGCCTGAACGGTATAGGCTGGTCTGCAAATCCCCTGGAGAGCCGCATGTTTCCCCTAGAGATCGAGACCTTGGCCAGACTTTTGGTGGCCGAGGCCCGGGACAAATCCCTCAGACTGGTCACGGCCGAAAGCTGCACGGGCGGGCTGGTGTCCGGAGCGATCTGCGCGATCTCGGGCGCGTCCGACGTCTTCGAGCGTGGATTCGTCACCTATACCAACCGGGCCAAGTCCGAGATGATCGGCGTGCCCGGCGACCTGATCGCCGACCATGGCGCGGTGTCGGAGCCCGTAGCGCGCATGATGGCCGAAGGGGCGCTGGCCAACAGCAACGGTCACGTGGCGGTCTCGATCACGGGGATCGCCGGCCCGGGCGGCGGCACGCCGATGAAGCCCGTGGGCACCGTGCATTTCGCCGTCGCCCGCGCCAACCGCTCGGTCGTTCATCGTCACGAGACATTCGACGGCCAGACGCGCGAAGCCGTGCAGTTGGCCGCCGTTCGCGTCGCACTCGAGATGTTGCGCGAGGCGGTGGCTTAGCGTGCCGGAAGCCGCGCCTTCCGACTGGCGGCGGTTCGTCGGCGCGGGCCTGTCCAAGAGCGCCCTCGCCGCTGCGGCGGCGCGAAAGAGCGAGATCCGCCACGCTATCCGCGTTTCAGCCGCCGTTGGTGCGGCCTTCGCCCTGGCCACCCTGCTGCGCCTGCCGCAGGGCTATTGGGCGGTATTCACCGCGGTCATCGTGGTTCAGACCAGTATCGGCGGCACGATCACGGCGGCGATCGAACGGTTCATGGGCACCCTGGTCGGCGCCGCGACCGGTGCGGCGGCAGCCTATCTGCACATCCGCTGGCCACAGTTTGGCGGGCTCATTCTGTGCGTGACGGTGGCCCTGCTCGCCTTACTCGCCGCCATCCGCCCTCAACTGAAGGCCGCCCCCATCACCGCCGTGATCATGTTGATCGGCACGACGACCCATATGGAACCGCTGACAGCAGCCCTGTATCGCGTGATTGAAATCACCGTCGGCAGTCTTGTCGGCGTCGCCGCCACCCTGCTGATCTTCCCGGCCCGCGCCCATGGCGCCGTCGTCGAGCGGGTGCGCGAGATCGCTGATCTGAACGCCCGACTCCTGACTCACTACGCAGCGCAGCTACGCGGCCAACCCAGCGACCTCCTCACGGCCGATACCTATGACGCCCATCGCGCGGCGATGGCCAAGCTGCAGACGGCCATGGTGGAGGCGGATCGGGAAACCGCTTCCCGGCTCAGCCTCCGCGCCGCGCCGGAAGCCCTGCCGCGCACCCTTTGGCGGCAGCGCAATGACATCGTGATGATCGGTCGCGCCCTGGCTCAGCCCGTCCCCATTGTCAGCCTCAGAGAGCCCGCGGCGGCGATGATTGACGCCGCCAGGATCTTCCTGACCCAGACCGCGGGCTTGATCTCGGGCGGCGAACGCCCTGATCGCATAGCTTTTTCAGAGGCGCACCTCACCTTTCAGGCGGCGATCGAGTCGCTGCGCGCCGAGGGCGCGATCCGCACCCTGCCGTTCGACGACGCGGCGCGTGTCTTCGGTCTCGCCTTCGCGATCGAAAACCTGCACGCCAACCTGGGCGATCTTGCCGATCGCCTGGAAGAGCGAAAGAGCGCGCCGGACTGACCCGCTATTCGGGTGCCAACGGCGGCGATATCCATCTTGAGAAGATGCGCCAACACGATGATCTATCGTCGCTTTCAACGCCGTCATGACATCCCACGGCCACGATCGTTAGGCGGCTGGGGCGCCGTGGATCTCGCGAGCTCGCGCCTCGAAACAGGCGATCAGCTTGTCGGCCGCACGATCCAGATTGGCGGCCAACAGCGCGTCGAGCATGCGCGACTTGAAGGCGAAATCGATCACGAATTCTATTGTGGTTTCAGCGCCTTTCGGCGTGAATTTCCATTGATTTGAGAGCCGCTTGAACGGGCCATACAGCAGACTGACATCGACAGTCAGATGCTCCGCGTCGCGGCGCACCCGGGTCGCGAACTTCTCCTTCAGGAAGGAAAAGCCCACCTGCGCTTCGGCGTCGACCGTGCTGACCGGGCCGTCTTGCCGGGCGTTCCAGGTCCTCATGCCTGTGATCCACGGCACGAAGCTGGGATAGGCCTCCACATCGCCGACCAGGGCGAACAGTTGCTCGGGCGCGTAGGGCAAGACCCGCGTGACGACGTGACGGTGCAAGCCTAGGCGGTCCGGGCGTCGAGGGCGCGGCGCGCGGCCTGCAGCTTGGCGAAGTCGTCGCCGGCGTGATGGGACGAGCGGGTCAGGGGGCTGGCCGAGACCATCAGGAAGCCCTTGGCCCGGGCGATCGCCTCATAGGCCTTGAACTCTTCGGGGGTCACGAAACGGTCGACGGCCGCGTGCTTGCGCGTGGGCTGCAGGTACTGGCCGATGGTGATGAAATCGACGCCGGCCGAGCGCATGTCATCCATCACCTGCATGACCTCCTCCTTGGCCTCACCCAGACCGACCATCAGGCCGGACTTGGTGAACTGGGTCGGGTCACGTTCCTTGACCCGCTCCAGCAGGCGCAGGGAATTGTAGTAGCGGGCCCCGGGGCGGATCTTGAGATAGAGCCGCGGCACGGTTTCCAAATTGTGGTTGAAGACGTCGGGCCGGGCGTCGATCACGACGTTCTCGGCGCGGTCCTTGCGCAGGAAGTCCGGCGTCAGGATCTCGATGGTCGTGCCCGGCGCGGCCGCGCGGATGGCCAGAACCACCTCGGCGAAGTGCTGGGCGCCGCCGTCGGCCAGGTCATCACGATCAACCGAGGTGATGACGACGTGCTTGAGGCCCATCTTGGCGACAGCCTCGGCCACACGGCGTGGCTCGTCGGCGTCCAAGGCATTGGGAAGTCCGGTGCTGACATTGCAGAACGCGCAGGCCCGCGTGCAGATCTCGCCCATGATCATCATGGTGGCGTGCCTCTGGCTCCAGCACTCACCGATGTTCGGGCAGGCCGCTTCCTCGCAGACCGTGGTCAGCTTGTGGTCCCGGACGATACCGCGGGTTTCGTTGTAACCCGGTGAGCCCGGCGCGCGGACGCGCAGCCACTCGGGCTTGCGCAGCACCGGCGTATCCGGGCGGTTTTGCTTTTCGGGATGGCGCGCCGCCCGGTCGTCCGAGTTCCGCGCCGTCAGTGTGTCGATCACCGTGGCCATGGGCCCTAAATCGGACGTCTTGCCCTCCGGATCAAGCACGCGATCTTGCATAAGACGCGAAGGCGCGAAAAGAGTGGTCCATATGCGTCGCCGCCTCCTCGTTTTCCTGCTCCTTGCGAGCCTTGCCGGTTGCGGTGACAGCGGCACACGCGCGCCTTTCGCCGAGAGCCGCATCCCGCCGTCAATCACGCCAAGGTTCTTTGCCCCGGACAGCTGGGCCTGGGGCTATGTGCGGGTCGGAAACGGCCGGGTCCAGCGCTATGGCGTCTCAACGCCGCCGGTGGCGCCGCGCGCGACCGTTTTGATCCTGACCGGCTATGGCGAGCCGGCGGAGAAGTGGTTCGAGACCGCGCGACGCCTGAACGCGGACGGCTACACGGTGTGGGTGCTGGAACGGCAGGGCCAGGGGGGATCCGAACGCGCCACGCCCTGGCGCGATCTGGGCCATGCCGACAGCCTTGATCCTGACGTGGCCGCAGTCCGCGCGTTGGTCGAGGTCGTGATCCGACCGCAAGGTCATAAGCCACTGGTCGTCCTCGGGCACGCCGATGGCGGCCTCGTCGCCTTGCGCGCCGCCGAGACCGGCCTGCCGAGCGACGGCCTAATCCTGTCCTCGCCGGCGTTCGAACTTGCAAACCTGCCGCGATCGGCGGAGCAGACCGCCCAGATCGCCCTCTGGGCTCATCGCCTGAGGCTGGGATGGCTAAAACTGCCCGGCCAGGCCGGCTGGCGTCGTGACGGGCCCGACGGCTTCGAGGCGGGTCTCACCGCTGACCGCACGCGCGGCGCGGTGCAACAGGCCTGGCTGACGGCCAATCCGGACCTGCGCATGGGATCCCCCAGTCTGGGCTGGCTGGCGGCCTTTTTCGAGGCTTCAAACCGCGCCCGGGCCGAAGCCGGAAGGGTCAGGACGCCCGTCCTGCTGTTACGCGGTGGCCAGGATCGCGTGGCGCCGCCCGCGCTGGCGATCAAGACCTGCGCCGCCCTGCCCGCCTGTGCTGACGTGAACTTCAAGGCGGGTCGCCATGATCTCCATATGGAATCAGACGCCGTGCGCGAGGTCTGGCTTGCGGAAATCGAGCGCTTCATCCACGCCCGCATCGCCGCGAAAGCCAGGCTGGGCGGCGCCCCGCATCACGCTTTGTGACTCTTTCTTGCAAAGCCGGACCTTCCCCGGCAGAGTCGACCCAACGAACGAAAGCGCTGACGCTTTTCGGGGAGGTTTCGCCGGGATGGCGTTAGATTTCAAAGCAGAAGACGGTCAAAAGGCCCTCTTCGACGCCCTTATCGACGCGCGCGACACCTATGGCGCCAAAAAACACATTCTTGAGGATCAGGATCGTAATCCCCTCAGCTATACCGACCTGATCCGCGCCAGCTTCGCCCTGGGCCGCAAGATCGCGGCCATGACCGAGCCGGGCGAGAATGTCGGCGTGCTGCTGCCCTCGGGCTCGGCGGCGGTCGTCACCTTCTTCGCCCTGCACGCCTTTGGCCGCGTGCCCACCATGCTCAACTTCACCGCCGGCCTGCGCAACCTGAAGGCCGCCTGCGCCCTGGCCAAGGTCAAGCGCGTGCTGACGGCGCACAAGTTCATCGAACTGGGCAATCTGCATGACATCGTCGACGCCCTGGGCGCACAAGCGACGATCACCTATCTGGAAGATGTGCGGGGCACGATCGGTCTGGGCGACAAGCTGTTCGCCGCCGTCGCCGGCCAGTTCCCGCGCCAGTTCCGCGCCCCGGCCAAGCCGTCCGATCGCGGCGTCGTACTGTTCACCTCCGGCAGCTTCGGCGCCCCGCGCGGCGTGGTGCTGAGCCAGGCCAATATGGTCACCAACGCTGAACAGGTGGCCGCCCATATCGCGCTGGATCCCGACTGGGTGTTCTTCAACCCGCTGCCCGTCTTCCACTGCTTTGGCCTGACGGGCGGCGTCATCCTGCCGATCCTGAAGGGCATGAAGGCGTTCCAGTATCCCTCGCCCCTGCACACCAAGCAGATCCCGGCCCTGGTCAAGGAGACCGGCGCCTCGGTCCTGTTCGCGACCGACACCTTCCTCAACCACTATGCGCGCGCCTCGGAAAGCGACGAGCTGTCTGGCCTGAGGTTTATTGTCTGTGGCGCTGAAAAGGTTCGGGAAGAGACCCACAACCTCATTCATGAAAAGTTCGGGCCTGTGCCGGTCCTCGAAGGCTATGGCGCCACCGAAGCCTCCCCGGTCATCGCCGTGAACAAGCCCGAAGACAACCGTCGTGGGACGGTCGGGGCCCTGTTGCCGGGCCAGGAACACCGGGTCGAACCGGTCGAGGGCATCACCGGCGGCGGCAAGCTGATGGTGCGCGGCCCCAACATCATGTTGGGCTATCTGCGCGAGGACGGCGGCGTCGACGCGCCCGAGGGGGGCTGGCACGACACCGGCGACGTGGTCTCGATGACCGACGATCACTGGATCACCATCAAGGGCCGGGTGAAGCGCTTCGCCAAGATCGGCGGCGAAATGGTGTCGCTGATGGCGGCCGAAGACCTCGCCTCGGCGGTGTGGCCTGAGGGGCGTCACGCGGTGATCTCGATGCCTGACAAGCGCAAGGGTGAAAAGCTGGTGCTGGTCACCGACCGTCACGACGCGGCGGTGTCGGATCTCGTGGCCCACGCTCAGACCATCGGGGCGCCGGAACTGGCCGTTCCGCGCAAGATTCTGAAGGTGCCGGAAGTTCCCGTCCTGGGCAGTGGCAAGACAGACTATGTCGCCATCCAGCGAATGGCCGATCAGGACGCCAAGGCCGCCTGAGCGGGGCGTGGCTAGAGCATTTTCCGACGAAGTGGATACCGGTTCGTCGTCAGAAAATGCCTTAAAACAAAAGACTAGAGCATTTGGTCGATCCAATTGGATC
The DNA here is from genome assembly GCF_058681035.1 of Caulobacter sp. FV2ps19. Classification (NCBI taxonomy): domain Bacteria; kingdom Pseudomonadati; phylum Pseudomonadota; class Alphaproteobacteria; order Caulobacterales; family Caulobacteraceae; genus Caulobacter; species Caulobacter sp. FV2ps19. The sequence continues at coordinate 2,966,245 of NZ_CM178729.1, forward strand.
GAAAAATGCTCTAGAACACGCCGCCCAGGGCTTCCAGCTCGGCGCGGAAGCCCTGCTTGCGGCCATGGGCGGTGCGCAGATCATCCATGAAGGCCTGATGATCCTGAAACTCGCCAAAGTCGGCGATCATCGGCGCCAGGGATTCGATTTCAAGGAGATGCTGAGCCGCAGGCTTGTAGCGAGCCGCGACGCCGTAGGTCAGGGTCTGCAGGACCATGGCCCGCAGCAGCAGTGTCGCCGCCAGCGGATAGCCGCCCTCCAGGCGACGCGCGGCGGTGGTCAACAGCGCCTCATCAGCGCCGTTGATAGCCCCATGCCGATGCAGGATCAGTCGCGACGCGGCGGCCAGATCCGGCCAGCCCAGGAAAAACGCCAGGGCGGCGTCGACGCGATGAAACTCGGCGGCGATCTTCTTGGCGTCATCCTCGGCGACCACATCGTCGAAATCCGCCAGACCCTTCAGGAAGGATCGCAGGCGGGAGATCGACAGGGTCGTCTCGAAGGCTGCCCAGCGGCGGCGCTGCGCCTCGTCCTGGCGGCCACTGGCCTGCAGGACGTCCAGATAGACCTCCTCCCAGGCGTCGCGCTCGGCGAGACCTTCGGGATCCTGCCCTCGCGACCTGTCCGACGGCGCACCGGCCTTCAGGGCGGCCAGCGCCTCCTCCGGCCGCCCGGACGCCAGCAACCGCCGTCCGATCTCGGTAGCGACCAGAGGCGCCTTGAGGTGCGGCGCGGCGAAGGTCGCGACATAGGCGTCGACATCACCCGACAGGTCCGCCAACCGCCGCAGCCCGTCGCGGAGCATCGCCGAGCGCACGTCATAGGCGGCGTTGTGCCGGGTGGCTCGCCCGGCCAGAGTCGTCTCGAAATTCTGGCGCAGTCGACCCAGGCCAGCCGGTCCAAGCGCGGGGGCCAGGACCTCGATCAGCGCGCCAAAGAGCGCGTGGTCGTCGGACAGGATCAGCTTGGCCACGCGATCGGCCAGATCCGCCGGCGCGGCCTTGGCGTCCAGGGCTATGGCCCCGAGGCCGTCCCGCGCTTCGACGAAGACATCGGCGATCACGCCTTCGGACTGATTGACCCGGTCGAGCACCGGATTGGCCAGGTCCAGCAGATCCAGCATCAGGCCCAAGGCGGTCTTCGCGTCCGTGGCGGCCAGCCGCACGATCATGGCGCGATGCAGATCCAGCTCGCGCGCGAAGGCGGCGCGCTTGCGCCAATGGATGCGCGAGGTGGCCTTGCCGATCGCCGCCAGCCGCTTGGAAATCTCGACGGCCAGGCTGTCGCCGCTGGCTTCAACCAGCAGTTCCAGCTTCAGCGCGCGCTTGACGTAGCTGTCGACCGTCAGGTCCATCAGGATGGCGGCCAGCCGCTCGGCGCCCAGATCGGCAAGATTGGCCTCGGAAAGGGTGGTCTTGGACCCCTTCCGCGTCTTGGCCGAAGCCTTGGCCGGTATGCCTGTCGTCGTCGCCTTGGCGCGCGCCATCCGTATCCCTAGATGTGAAGCACCCGGCCATAAGCGTCGAGCGCGGCTTCGTGCATGGCTTCCGACATGGTCGGGTGAGCGTAGACGATTCCGTGCAGATCTTCCTCGGTCGCTTCAAGCGTGATGGCGGTGACGAAGCCCTGGATCATTTCGGTGACTTCGTGGCCGATCATGTGGGCGCCGATCAGCGCGCCGGTCTTGCCGTCGAACACCGTCTTGACGAAGCCCTCGGTCTCGCCCGCGGCCACGGCCTTGCCGTTGACCTTGAACGGGAAGCGGCCCGCCTTGACGTCGATGCCAGCGGCCTTGGCGGCGGCTTCGGTATAGCCGACCGAGGCGACCTGCGGATTGGCATAGGTGCAGCCCGGGATGGGCGAGTGGACGGCGGGGGCCTTGTAGCCGGCGATGAACTCGGCAGCGTGGATGCCCTCATGGCTGGCCTTGTGCGCCAGCCAGGGCGCTCCGGCGACGTCGCCGATGGCGTAGAGGCCCGGGACATTGGTTTCGCCGTGCTTGCCGGTGGTGACGTGGCCACGATCCAGGGTCAGACCAACGGCCTCGGTCCCTTCGGTGTTGGGCACGATGCCGATGGCGACGATGCACTTCTCGGCCGTCAGTTGCTCGGCCTTGCCGCCGACCTCGACGGACACCGACACGCCGGTGGCGGTCTTGTCGATCTTGGTGACCTTGGCGCCGATCCGGAACTTGATGCCGCGCTTCTCGAAGGCCTTCTGGGCGGCCTTGGAGACCTCGGCGTCCTCAACGGGCATGATGCGGTCCACGGCTTCCACGACGGTGACGTCGGCGCCCAGGGCGCGATAGAAGCTGGCGAACTCGATGCCGATGGCGCCTGAACCGATGACGACCAGCGACTTGGGCATGGACTTGGGCGCCAGGGCGTCGCGATAGGTCCAGACCTTCTCGCCGTCCGAGACAGCGCCAATGGCGGGGATGTTGCGGGCACGGGCGCCGCTGGCCAGGATGACGTTCTTGGCCTGAACGGTGCGGCTGCCGCCCGCCTTCAGGGCCACGACGACCTTGGGCGCCGGGCTGCCCTTTTCGAGCTTGGCCTCGCCCTCGATCACCTCGATCTTGTGCTTCTTCATCAAGAAGGCGATGCCGCTGGACATGGTCTTGGCCACGCCGCGCGACCGCTCGATGATCTTGTTGAAGTCGAAGGACGGCTTCTCGACCGACAGGCCATAGCTGTCCAGATGCGACAGCTGCTCGAAGATCTCGCCGGACTTCAGCAGCGCCTTGGTCGGGATGCAGCCCCAGTTCAGGCAGATGCCGCCCAGGTTTTCGCGCTCGATAATCGCCGTCTTCAGACCCAGCTGGCTGGCGCGGATCGCGGCCACATAACCGCCAGGACCGGCGCCGATGACGACGAGATCAAATTCCGTGGACATGGTGTCTTACCCTTTCCGGGACGCGATCCGGGGGGAGCCGGGTCAGCGTCGATCGATCGGCCTGCAAGCCAACCTTGGGAACTATTTGTTTTTACGCATTTTCTTGACGCGAACCGGAAGCCGCTTCGCTAAAAACACCTACAGCAGCGCCTCGACGGCAACCTTGAGGTCTTCAGGCTTGGTGGTGGGGGCGAAACGCTCGACGACCTCGCCGTCCCGGTCGATCAGGAACTTCGTGAAGTTCCACTTGATCCCCTCGGAACCCAACAGGCCCTTCTGTTCCTTCTTCAGGAACGCGTAGAGCGGGTGGGCCGAGGGGCCGTTGACATCGATCTTGGCCAGCATCGGGAAGGTCACGTCGTAGGTCAGCGAGCAGAAGTTCGCGATCTCCTCGGCATTGCCAGGCTCCTGGGCTCCGAACTGGTTGCACGGGAAGCCCAGGATCGTCAGGCCGCGATCCTTGTAGGCGCGATAGAGCGCCTCCAGGCCTTCGTACTGCGGGGTGAACCCGCACTTGCTGGCCGTGTTGACGATCAGCAGAACCTGACCGCGATAGTCGGCCAGGCTCACGTCCTGGCCGTCCAGCGTCTTGGCGGAATAGTCATAGACTGACATGGCGCGCTCCCTGCCCTGTTCTGCTTAAACGATCAGGGTCAGCGGCTCTTCGATCAGCGGCTTGAAAGCCGCCAGGAACTTGGCGCCGATCGCGCCGTCGACCACGCGGTGATCACAGGTCAGGGTCACGGTCATCACGGTCGCCACGGCCAGTTGGCCGTTCTTGACCACCGGGCGTTGCTCGCCGGCTCCCACGCTCATGATCGCGCCCTGCGGCTCGTTGATGATCGAGGCGAAGGCCTTGATGCCGAACATGCCCAGATTGGACACCGAGAAGGTGCCGCCCTGGAATTCCTCGGGCTTGAGCTTCTTGGTCTTGGCGCGTGCGGCCAGGTCCTTCATCTCGGCCGAGATCTGGGCTAGGCCCTTGGTTTCGGCGGCGCGGATGATCGGCGTGATCAAACCGCCGTCCACGGCCACGGCCACAGCGATGTCCGCATGGTGGTGCATGGCGATGCCCTCGGGCGTGTAGGAGGCGTTGGCTTCCGGCACGCGCTTGAGGGCCACGGCGGCGGCCTTGATGATGATGTCATTGACCGACACCTTCACGCCGTCCTTCTCCAGCAGGCTGTTGATCTTGGCGCGGGCGGCCAGAAGGCCGTCGATGTCCAGATCGATCGTCAGCGGGAAGTGCGGCACGTCGCGGAAGCTGTCGGTCAGACGACGCGCGATCGTCTTGCGCATGCCGTCCAAGGGGATCAGGTCGTAGGAGCCGGCGGGGATGCCCATCTGCTCCAGAGATTGCGCCTGGCGCGGCGCGGCCGCGGCGGCCGGAGCCGAAGACGGCGCGGCCTTGGCGGCGGCGACGCCGCCCTTGCCGGCGGCTTCCACATCGGTCTTGACCACGCGACCATGCGGGCCCGTGCCCTTGATGCTCTTCAGGTCCAGACCGGCGGCCTTGGCCAGGCGTCGGGCCAGGGGCGAGGCGAAGACGCGGGCGCCGTCGGCGGCGGCCGGAACCGGCGCAGACGATTGTGCAGCTTGTCCGGTTTGTGGGGTCGAAACGGGGGTATTGTCCGGTTTCGCGCTGTCCGGTTTATCAGGCGCTTTTGCGGGCGGCGGAGCCGGGCTGTCGCCCTCGCCGGTCAGCTTGGCGATCAGGGCGTTGACCTTGACGTTCTCCGTCCCGGCGTCGACCAGAATGGCCTCGACCACGCCTTCGTCGACGGCTTCGACTTCCATCGTCGCCTTGTCGGTTTCGATCTCGGCGATCACGTCACCGGCCTTGACGGTGTCGCCCACCTTCACGTGCCACTTGGCGAGGGTGCCCTCTTCCATCGTGGGGGACAGGGCGGGCATCAGGATGTCGATCGACATTGAGCTTCTTCCTCAAGCGTTCGGGACGTTTTCGGCCGGGCCGTCGTCCGCGCGATCTCGCAACGGGGCGAGGTGTTGTTCTTGGCCGACATCGAAGCGGCTCACATCCGACAGGTCTGCAGCAATCAACGCCGCCCCGCCAGACATGAGCCGCTCCTTCATCAGCGGTAGCAAACCTTCTTCGCGGCCGCGACGATCTTCTCGACCGACGGCAACGACAGGGCTTCCAGGTTGGCGGCATAGGGCAGCGGCACGTCTTCCTGGCAAACGCGCAGGGGCGGCGCATCCAGATAGTCGAAGCCGTGCTCGGTGATGCGGGCGACGATCTCGGCGCCGACGCCCATCGGACCCCAGCCTTCCTCGGCCGTCACCAGACGGTTGGTCTTCTTGACGCTTTCCAGGATCGTCGCGTGGTCCATCGGACGGATGGTCCGCAGGTCGACAACCTCGGCCGAGATGCCTTCCTTGGCCAGTTCCTCGGCGGCCTTCAGCGAGAAGCCCACCATGCGGCTATAGGCCACCAGGGTGACGTCCGTGCCTTCGCGGCGGACCTTGGCCTTGCCGATCGGCACGACATAGTCCTCGACATCGGGGATGTCGAACTCGATGCCGTACATCATCTCGTGTTCGAGGAAGACGATCGGGTTGGGGTCGCGGATGGCGGCTTTCAGCAGGCCCTTGGCGTCGGCCGCGTCGTAGGGCGCGATGACCTTCAGACCCGGGACATTGCCATACCAGGCGGCGTAGTCCTGGCTGTGCTGGGCCCCGACCCGCGAGGCGGCGCCGTTGGGGCCGCGGAACACGATCGACGACTTGATCTGACCGCCCGACATGTAGAGCGTCTTGGCGGCCGAGTTGATGATGTGGTCGATCGCCTGCATGGCGAAATTCCAGGTCATGAACTCGACGATCGGCTTGAGGCCGGCCATCGCCGCGCCGACGCCCATGCCGGCGAAGCCGTGCTCGGTGATCGGGGTGTCGATGACGCGCTTGGCGCCGAACTCCTGCAGCAGGTCGCGGCTGACCTTGTAGGCGCCCTGATACTGGGCGACTTCCTCGCCCATCAGGAACACGCGGTCGTCGCGGCGCATCTCTTCGGCCATGGCGTCGCGCAGGGCGTCGCGCACGGTGATCTTCTTCATCGGCGTGCCGGCGGGGATTTCCGGATCCGCGAAGCTCGAGGCGGCGGCGATCGGGGCTGCGGCGGCCGAAGCCGGTGCGGCAGCTGGAGCCGACTCAGCGGCTGCGGTCGGCGCCGAAGGCGCTGCGCTGTCTTCGCCCGAGAGACGGGCGATCGGCGTGTTGACCTTCACGTTCTCGGAACCGGCGGCGATCAGCAGCGCTTCGATCACGCCTTCGTCCACGGCTTCGACTTCCATCGTCGCCTTGTCGGTCTCGATCTCGGCGATCACGTCACCAGCCTTGATGGCGTCGCCTTCCTTGACCAGCCATTTGGCCAGGGTGCCCTCTTCCATCGTGGGCGAGAGGGCGGGCATGAGGATGTCCACGCTCACTGGGCGGCCTCCAAGTAGACGTCGGTGTAGAGTTCGGAGGGATCCGGCTCGGGGCTGGTGCGGGCGAATTCAGCGGCTTCGGCGACGATGCGCTTCACCTCGGCGTCGATGCCCTTCAGGTCGTCCTCGGTGACGCCGACCTTGGCCAGGCGTTCCTTGATGTGATCGATCGGGTCGCGCGTGTGCTTGACCTCATCGACCTCTTCCTTGGTGCGGTACTTGGCCGGATCCGACATCGAGTGGCCGCGATAGCGATAGGTCTTCATCTCGAGGATGTAGGGCCCCTGCCCGCTACGCGCATGCTCGCTGGCGCGGGCGCCGGCTTCGCGCACAGCAACGATGTCCATGCCGTCGACTTCTTCGCCCGGGATCCGGAACGAGACGCCGCGCTTGTGGAAAGCGGTTTCCGACGCCGAGCGCTCGACGCTGGTGCCCATGGCGTACTGGTTGTTTTCGACCACGTACACGACCGGCAGCTTCCACAGCTGGGCCATGTTGAAGCTCTCATAGACCTGGCCCTGATTGGCCGCGCCATCGCCCATATAGGCGTAGGACACGTTGCCATTGCCCTTGTAGCTGTTGGCCAGAGCCAGGCCGGTGCCGAGTGAAACCTGCGCGCCGACAATGCCATGACCGCCGTAGAAGCCGGTGGCGATGTCGAACATATGCATCGAGCCGCCCTTGCCGTGCGACGAACCGCCCGCGCGGCCAGTCAGCTCGGCCATGACTTCCTTGGGATCCATGCCCGCAGCCAGCATATGGCCGTGATCACGATAACCCGTGATGATCTGGTCGCCCGTTTGCTGGATCGACTGCATGCCGACCGCGATGGCTTCCTGACCAATATAGAGATGGCAGAACCCGCCGATCAAACCCATGCCGTACAGCTGGCCTGCGCGCTCCTCGAAGCGACGGATCAGCAGCATGCTCTGATAGAACTTGAGAAGCTCTTCCTTGCCGACGAAGACGTTGACACCGGTGTCACTCGTCTTGCCCTCGGAAGCCTCACCCTTGCGCGTACGCGCCATTCAAATCTCCTTGGCCAATCTTCATCGCGGCCTTCATCCCAGAGCATGTCCCGCCGAATGAGTCGTCGGTTCCGCGAAGGAAATGCTCATCATGTCACGCCATGATCGCTCCCGGTTCGGATGACCCAGGAACGATCTTCAACCAGCGCCGAAGCCCACGATCTAACCGCGCTAGCGCTTGGTTCGGATCACATAGTCCTTCGGGTCGGCATATCCTAGGAGAGAACGTGCGCGTTCTTCCAGAAGATCCGCCGACAGGCTGCCGCTGCGTAATAGACGAGCCCGGGCCTCCAGGTCCATCCTCTCTGCGTGGATCTTCTTGAGTTCCTTCGTCTTGGCAGCGAAGTCAGCGTTACGCCGCGAGGTCGATAACAGACCGCGTTCTCCCGTCAGCGCGTGAAACACGAAGTAGAAGATCAAGAAAATGATCGCCGCAGTCGGCAGGAAGGGTTGCAGTCGGGCGAACATCTGGAAATCCCGGGAAGGGATTTTCATAGTCTCAGATCGTGTTTAACGCCTTCTGAACAAGGGCTCACGAAGTGTCGATCTGTCCATGCAGCGCCCCGAGTCCAATGCTTTCATTTGAGATGGTTTCATCGGCATCTAGATACCGCATCGCGGCGCCCTCTTCGCGTCCGCGAAGGGCGCTTTTCGGTGGGCGAAGAAGGTCTGACGCTCGCTTATAGAAAAAATGGGAGCGAGCTTTTGGGGTAGTCGAGACCGCTGGGCGCGCAAGCATCGCAATCGACGCAAATTCGAACAGTTGCTTTGGGTTTACCGGGCAAGAAAAAGGCGCGGCTCCCATCGAGAACCGCGCCTTTCGAAATCCAAGCCGGGCTGAAACCGAGCCTAGCGGCCCTTCAGCGCCGCGCGGCCGGCGTAGACGGCCTGATCGTCGAGCATCTGCTCGATCCGCAGCAGCTGATTGTACTTCGCCAACCGGTCAGAGCGGGCCAACGACCCGGTCTTGATCTGACCGCAGTTGAGGGCGACGGCCAGGTCGGCGATGGTCGAATCCTCGGTCTCGCCCGAGCGGTGGCTCATGACGCTGGTATAGCCGGCGCGGTGCGCCATATCGACGGCGTCGATGGTTTCCGACAGCGTGCCGATCTGGTTGACCTTGACCAGGATCGAGTTGGCCAGCCCGATGTCCAGACCCATCTGCAGGCGCTTGGGATTGGTCACGAACAGGTCGTCGCCAACCAGTTGGACCTTCTTGCCCAAGGCCTCGGTCAGCAGCTTCCAGCCCTCGAAGTCGTCCTCGGCCATGCCATCCTCGATCGACAGGATCGGGAACTTGGCGGCGAGGCCGGCGAGATAGTCGACCATGCCGGCCGGATCGAGAGTCTTGCCCTCACCTTCCAGATGGTACTTGCCGTCCTTGAAGAACTCGGTCGAAGCCACATCCAGACCCAGGACGAAGTCGTCGCCGGCCTTGTAGCCTGCGGCTTCGCCGGCCTTGACGATGAAGTCGAGCGCCGCCTCAGCCGAAGCGAGATTGGGCGCGAAGCCGCCCTCATCGCCGACATTGGTGTTGTGGCCCGCATCCTTCAGGGCCTTCTTCAGGCCATGGAAGATCTCCGCGCCCATGCGCAGAGCCTCGCTGAAAGTCGGCGCGCCCGTGGGCAGGATCATGAATTCCTGGATGTCGATCGGATTGTCGGCATGGGCGCCGCCATTGATGATGTTCATCATCGGCAGTGGCAGGACGCGGGAATTGACCCCGCCGACATATTTGTAGAGCGGCAGGCCGGCGGACTCGGCGGCGGCCTTGGCCGTCGCCAGCGAGACGCCGAGAATGGCGTTGGCGCCCAGACGCGCCTTGTTCGGCGTGCCGTCCAGACCGATCAGCAGATTGTCGACCCGGCGCTGGTCTTCGGCGTCAACGCCCGACAGAGCGTCGAAGATTTCGCCATTGACCGAGTCTACAGCCTGCAGGACGCCCTTACCTTGATAACGGCTCTTGTCGCCGTCGCGCTTTTCCGAAGCTTCATGAGCGCCCGTGGAGGCGCCTGAAGGGACCGCTGCGCGGCCAAATGCGCCGTCCTCGAGGATCACATCGACCTCGACCGTCGGGTTGCCCCGGCTATCGAGAATTTCGCGGGCGATGATATCGACGATCTCGGTCATGGCGGTTCCTCAAGGCAAAAGGCGCGGGAGCCTTAGCTGGCAAGCCCGCCGCGCGCAACTTGACTTCCCTTCAAAACAGCCCGTGATCATCGGGCTTGTAGGGAGAACGTCATGCTGACCGTCGAAAAGAGCGGCCCCATCGCTGTGGTGACCTTGAACCGGCCGGAGGCGATGAACGCCCTGTCCAAGGCGCTCCGGGCGTCGCTGAATACCGTGATGTTCGAACTGGACGCGGACCCCGCCATCAGCGTCGTGGTTCTGACCGGCGCCGGCGAAAAGGCCTTCACAGCTGGCCTTGATCTCAAGGAACTCGGCAGCGACCCCAAGGCGATGAGCGCCGCCAATGATCAGGACGCCGAATCCAACCCGGTCAAGGCGATCGAGCAGTGCCGCAAGCCCGTGATCGGCGCGATCAACGGCGTCGCCATCACCGGCGGCTTCGAACTGGCCCTGGCCTGCGACATCCTGATCGCCTCAGAGAACGCCCGCTTCGCCGACACCCACGCCCGAGTGGGGATCATGCCTGGCTGGGGCCTGTCCCAGAAGCTGTCGCGCCTGATCGGGATCTATCGCGCCAAGGAACTGTCCTTGACCGGCAACTTCCTGTCGGCCGAAACCGCAGCCGAATGGGGCCTTGTGAACCGCGTGGTGCCCGCCGCAGACCTGATGCCAACGGCGCTCAAACTGGCGGCCGACATCGCCTCGATCCCCGTGGAAACCCTGAGCTTTTACAAACGCCTGATCGACGATGGTTTCGCCCGGTCGTTCCGCAAAGGCCTGGAACTCGAGCACGAACGCTCCAGCGCCCACAATCGCAAGGTCACACCGCAAGCCGTCGAGGCTCGACGCGCTCAGATCCAGGCGCGGGGCCGGGAGCAGTAGGGTCAGGCGTTCAGGATCTGGGGCTGGGTGACCCCACCGATCCGAAACAGCACCCTGCCCGCGCCAAAATCCAGCTCGACCCGCGCGAACAGCCGCAGGATATCGGCGCCCAGCAGAATCGCCGGTCGGTCATTGAGTCGCCAGACATCAAAGATGTGCACATCGCCAAAGGCCATGGGCACATTGGTCATCCGCAGCTCGCCGAGCGTCAGGGACGGAGCGATCCGGAACTCCCCCACGGTCATTTCCCCGGACGCGGTGATCAGTTGGGCGGGTTGAGGATCGTCGAGACGCCGCCGCCGGGTCGCGATCGCTCGTGACAGGGCCATATTGCCGATGCTGACCCCGCCGCCGCTGTCGATGAACGCCAGGGCCCGCGCCCCGGCGACCTTGCAGTCGGCCACCGTTAGCCGACCAAACCGGTCGTCGGCGACGACCGAGACCTCACGCGGCAGCCGAACCAGATCCAAGACGGATCGACTGCGACGGACCTCAAGCTTCCGGTTGCGGAAGTCCATGATCACATTGCGGCCTTCCAGGATGTCGACGCCCAACAGGCCGTCGGCGCCGACCCGTTCGGAGGGCAACACCGGCAGACTGACGTTGGATAGCCGCGCGTCGCCGACCGTCAGCCGGTCAACCCGAGCCGTGCGGGTGATCTGGGAGCCTCCGACGCCATGGACCAGGACGTCCGCCCCCCGGACCAGATCCAGCCGATCTGCGAGGGGCTGAGACAGCACGCTGCGGTCGGCGCCGCTGTCGACAATGAACTGGAACGGCCCAAGGCCATTGAGCATCACCGCGACGGTGAGGCGATCATCGGGATCCATAGAGGCGTCGAGGATCAGGACGGGCTCGGCCAGCGGAATAGGGGCCAGCGGAACAGGGGCCAGCGGAACAGGGGCCAGCGATTGGGCCAGCGCCTGATGGGTCATGAACGAAAGACCCAGTCCCGCCGCTATGCTTCGGCGTGTGAACATGGGGAACCTCCCTTGTTCGATCACGCTAACACTTTTTTCGACGCCAATGACGAAAAACGCCGCCCGGCAAACCGGGCGGCGTTTTCCAACTCACAGCCTTGAAGGCGAGACCTTAGTCTTCCTTGGGGGTGAGGATCTGCTTGCCGTTGTAGAGGCCAGTCTTCAGGTCAACATGGTGCGGGCGGCGCAGTTCGCCCGAGTCCTTGTCTTCCACGAAGGAATTGGCGCCCAGGGCGTGGTGCGACCGGCGCATGTTCCGGCGAGAAGGCGAAGTTTTTCTTTTAGGAACGGCCATCGAAGTGACTCTGCTCGTTGAGCGTGAAAATCGAGAGCGGCGACTCGGGAAAACCCAGGTCGCCGCGTGAGGGCGCGCTTATGCCTGAAACTCTTCAGACATGCAACAGCGCCTGTTAAACCAACCTGCCCTGCTCCTTCGCCGCGGCGATGAAGCTGGCGAACAGCGGGTGCGGGGCGAACGGACGGCTCTTCAGTTCCGGGTGGAACTGCACGCCGATGAACCACGGATGGTCATCGCGTTCGACGATTTCGGGCAGGACGCCGTCAGGCGACCGCCCGGTCAGCTTCAGGCCAGATTCCTCCATCCGGTGGCTGTAGCCGATATTGACCTCGTAGCGGTGCCTGTGGCGCTCGCTGATGGCCGTGCCGCCATAGATCGCGGCGACCTTGCTTCCCGGCGTCAGGACGGCGTCGAAGGCCCCCAGGCGCATGGTGCCGCCCAGATCGTCGCCAGAGCGGCGCTGGACCGTCTCATTGCCCTTGATCCACTCGGTCATGATCCCGACGACCGGACGGTCGGTGGGGCCAAATTCGCTGGAGGAAGCGTCGGCGATGCCGGCGACATTCCGCAGGGTCTCGATGACCGCCATCTGCATGCCAAAACAGATGCCGAAATAGGGCACCTTGCGTTCGCGGGCGAACTGGGCCGCGCGGATCTTGCCTTCCGCGCCCCGCTCGCCAAAGCCGCCGGGCACCATGATGGCGTGAGCGTTCTGCAGGCGGGCCGCGGCGGCGCCGGGATCCCCCTCGAAGGTCTCGCTCTCGACCCAGTCGAGATTGACCTTCACCTTGTTGGCCAGGCCGCCATGATGGAGCGCTTCGATCAGCGACTTGTAGGCGTCCTTGAGGACCGTGTACTTGCCGACCACGGCGATGGTCACTTCGCCGTCGGGATGATTGACGGTCTCGTCGATGGCTTCCCAGCGCGACAGGTCGGGCTTGGGCGCGTCGCTCATGCCGAACACGTCCAGCACCTCGGCGTCCAGGCCTTCGTGGTGATAGTCGATCGGCACGGCGTAGATCGACGAGCTATCCATCGCCTGGATCACGGCGCTGGGCCGCACGTTGCAGAACTGCGCGATCTTGCGCTTTTCCTCGACCGGGATGTCCTGCTCGCAGCGGCACAGCAGGATGTCGGGCTGAATGCCGATCGAGCGCAGCTCCTTGACCGAATGCTGGGTCGGCTTGGTCTTCATCTCGCCGGCCGTCTTGATGAACGGCAGCAGGGTCAGATGGACGTAGCAGCTCTGGCCGCGCGGCAGGTCCTGGCGCAGCTGGCGGATCGCCTCGAAGAACGGCAGGCCTTCGATGTCGCCGACCGTGCCGCCGATCTCGACCAGCACGAAATCGACCGGCTTCTCGCCCGTCTCGTCCATGGCGGGCGACAGGACGAAATCCTTGATCTCGTTGGTGACGTGCGGAATCACCTGGACGGTCGCGCCCAGATAGTCGCCGCGCCGTTCCTTCTCGATGATCGTCTTGTAGATCTGGCCGGTCGTGATGTTGTCGGCCTTGGTGGCCGACACGCCGGTGAAGCGCTCATAGTGGCCCAGGTCGAGGTCCGTCTCGGCGCCGTCGTCGGTCACGAAGACCTCGCCGTGCTGATACGGGCTCATCGTGCCTGGATCGACGTTGAGATAAGGGTCGAGCTTACGAAGGCGGACCTTGTAGCCACGAGCCTGGAGGAGCGCTCCGAGCGCTGCGGAGGCGAGGCCTTTTCCAAGCGAGGAAACCACGCCGCCGGTGATGAAGATGTACCGGGTCATGGGCGCTCAGATTACCCGCGATTCGGCGATCGCGGCGAAAAGACCGACGTTCATCAACAGCTTTCGCTGCAAACGCTTACTGGGCAGGCGCTTGAGCAGGGCTCGGGGCCGGCGCGGCCGGCGTGGAGGGCGAGGTCAGGGGCGTATTGATGCTGGGGGTCGGCGCCTGGATCGCGCCCGGCTGGGCCGAACCGGGAGCCTCGCCGGCCGGCGCGGTCGGAACCACCGGGGCGTTGAGGGTCTTGGTGTCGAGATTGTCGATCTTCAGGCGATCCACGGACGAGCCGCTGCCCATCCGGCCGGTCAGGATGGTCAGGACCAGGCTGATGACCAGGAACACCGAGAACAGGATCCAGGTGATGCGAGTCAGAAGGTCACCGGCGCCGCGCGCCGTCATGAAGCCGGTATTGCCGCCGCCGACGCCCAGGGCGCCGCCCTCCGAACGCTGCAGGAGAACCACGCCGATCAGGCCGAGGCAGACGACGATATTGATGGCGAGCAGGATGCCGATAAGCATGAGGTGACTGATCTCGATCCGGGCGACGGGATGATCCGTCGTGAAAAACGAAGCGGCCCCTCTACCACTAGCGGCGCGCGCACGCCATAGCTGGGAAGGGTGGCGGGTAACTCAAGATCGTGGAACGCAATGATCCTCGAAACCGAACGACTGAATCTGACGCCCCTGACCGTGGGGGATGCGCGCTTCGTCTATCCGTTCCTCAGCGACCCCGAGGTCATGGCCCATTGGGACCAGTCGGCCATCGAGGATCCTGATGAGGTCGAAGCCTGCGTGGTCGCCCAGGTCGCCCAGATGGATGAGGCCAAGGCCCATTACTGGGCGGTGCGCCAGTCCAAGACAGGCGACTTTCTGGGCTGCTGCGAACTGATCGATATCGATCGCCGTCACAGCCGGGCCGAACTGCGCGTCATCGTCGCCCGCGACGGCTGGGGCCAGGGCTATGGCCTGGAAGCCCTCAGAGCCCTGTTGACCCATGCCGCCTCGATCGGCCTCAAGCGCCTGATCGCCCGCAGCCATGTCGGCGATACGCGTGCGGAGCGCCTGCTGGAGAGGCTGGGGTTCGAGGCGGAGGGTTATCTGAAGGGTCATGTCCAACGCGACGGTGAGCGGCGGGACTGCCGGCTTTATGGATTGCTACTGTAAGCGCGGGTTCTCGGCCTCACGCGGAAACCCGCTGAAGGGATGGGAAGGGCTGCGGAGCGTCCGGGCCTCGCCCGGATGAGAGTGTTTTTAAGTACCGTTTCGACGAAGACGAACGCTCCGCGCAGCCGTTATTCGGGAGCATCGCCGGGCTGGCGGGGTTTTAACCCGCTCCGGTAGCTAGGCCCCCGACGGGTGGAGGGGATAGCGACCCCGTCCAGACCGCATGGGCGATTTCAGCCCATGCCTGTTGCGCGTCATCGGGCGTCGGCGAGGGGTGCTCCCGGCGGTCCGGGCCTGGCCTCGACACGGGACGGTCCTCGAGGGGTGTCCACGCTCCGCCAGACCCCGCCGGGCCTTCGACGACGGCCGACGGGCGCTACCCGCTCGACCACCCCCGCCAGCCGCAACGGTCGCCGTACGTGCGCCCTTCCCGTGCTGTCAGGTGAGATTGAGTATGCGGGCAGTTTGAACGCCGGGGATAAGTTCGCGCGAGAAAGTTGTAAGGTGTTGAAATCGCGGAGCTGTGCCTCGCCATTGCCGGGGATAGAGGGGCGTTTATCCCCGTGCTCGGCTCAACAAAGCCCGTCATCCCGCGCTTTATGCGCGGGACCCAGGGTTCAGCTATCCCGTCAGCGTGTCGCCCCGCGCCGCCCTTGCGGCGGACAGATGGGTCCCGCGCATAAAGCGCGGGATGACGGCGGTATTGCACCGGGCGCAACGCCCCGCCTCCGCGCCGGAGGGAGCCATCCTTACATCTCCCGGCGAGACGATCGCCGGTCTGCACAGGTTGCAGCCCCTCAAGCCGCCGCGATGATCGCCAGGAAGTCGCTGGCCTTCAGCGCCGCGCCGCCCACCAGGGCGCCGCCGACCTCGGCCACGCGCAGGATGTCGACGGCGTTGTCGGGCTTGACGGAACCGCCATAGAGAATCGGCGCCGTCTTGCCGGCCTCGCCGAACATCGTCACGAGTTCGGCGCGAATGGCCGTGTGCATCGCTTCGATGTCGCCAAGAGTGGCGGTGTGCCCCGTGCCGATCGCCCAGATCGGCTCATAGGCCACGGCGAAGGCCTGGCCCGCCAGACTAGCCGGAAGGGACCCGCGGATCTGTGTGGTCACGACCTCGAGGGCCAGGCCCGCTTCGCGATGCGCCAGGCTTTCGCCCACACAGATGATCGGCTCAAGGCCCGCGGCCAGGGCGGCCCCGACCTTGGCCGCGACCTGGGCGCTGGTCTCGCCGTGATCCTCGCGGCGCTCCGAATGGCCCAGGATCACCAGCTGGGCGCCGGCGTCGACCAGCATGGGGGCCGAAACGTCGCCCGTATGGGGCCCGCAGACCAGATGATGACAGTCCTGACCGCCGGTCAGCACGGTCGAGCCTTCCAGCGTCTGGGCCAGACGGTGCAACAGGGTCGCCGGCGGGCAGATCGCCACGCGGGCGCCGACGGGCTTGGCGTCGAGGGCGGCGGCTACCGCGCGGGCTTGATCGAGCGCCTCGGTCAGGCCGTTCATTTTCCAGTTTCCGGCGATAAGCGGCCGGGGCGACAGGTTGGAAAGGGTCATGTCACAGGTCTTGACCCCGCCCTCCCTTGGGAAGTCAAGACCGCCGTGGCTTGCTCCCTCACCTTCCCCTCTACTATACCCGCTGCGCGCGTCCGCCGCGTCGCCCCGGGCGACCCAGCGCATGCGTTTAAGTCAGGAAGGTTTTCCCAGTCATGCTCGCCGGTTTCCGCTCCTTCGCCAAGTCGCCCTTCGCGGTGATCCTGTTTGGCCTGCTGATCGTCAGCTTCGCCGTCTTCGGGATCAGCGACGTGTTCAAGGGGCCGCATATTTCCGGCGTCGTGGCCGCAGGGTCGCGCTCCGTCTCGCCGGCGGACTTCAAGTCCCGCTATGAAAACTATCGCAAGGCGACCGAGCAGCGCACCGGCGAGACCCTGACGCCCGACCAGGCCGTGGAGCGCGGGGTGGACCGCCAGATCCTGCAAGAAGTCGCGCTGCAGGAATCGGTCGCCGAAGTCGTTCGCAAGTTCGGCATCCGCCCCTCCGACAAGCTGGTGGGCGATGTCGTGCGCGAGCAGATGAGCAGCCTGCACCCCAGCCAGCGCCCGTTCGACCCGATCACCGGCAAGTTCGATCCCAAGATGTATGAAGCGCTGCTGCGCGAAAACGGTCTGACGCCGGACAGCTATCAGGCCTCCCTGCGCGATGAGATCGCCCAGACCCACACGTTCAGCGCCGTTGCGGACGGCCTGCACGCCCCGCGCATCTATGGTGCCCTGCAGGCGGCCTACGGCCTGGAAAGCCGCGACCTGGCGGCCTTCGCGATCAATCCCGCCTCTGTCGAACGCCCGGCCGATCCGACCGACGCCCAGCTGACCGCCTTCATGAAGGAAAACGCCGACCGTCTGACCCGTCCCGAAACCCGCGTGCTGTCGATCATGCGCGTCAGCGCCAAGGCCCTGGAGCCCTCGGTGACGGTCACACCGGCCGAGATCCAGAAGACCTTCGACTTCCGCAAGGATACGCTGGCCGCGCCCGAGACCCGTTCGCTGGTCCAGATCGTCGCGCCCGACGCCAAGGCCGCCACGGTCATCGCCCAGCACCTGACGAAGGGCGAACAACCGGCCGTCGTCGCCAGCGCCTATGGCAAGCAGCCGGTGATCCTCAACGACAAGCCCAAGTCGGCCCTGCCCGACCGCAAGGTGGCCGACGCCGCCTTCAGCCTCGCCGCCGGCCAGGTCAGCGCCCCGATCGCCGGCGACCTTGGTTTGTCGGTGATCAAGATCACCAAGATCACGCCCGGCACGACGGCCAGCCTTGAAAGCGTGCGTCCGGCCATCGAAGCCGAACTGCGGGCCCAGAACGCCCAGGCCAAGGCCTATGACCAGACCCAGACCTATCAGGACGCTCATGACGCGGGCGCCGACCTGATCACCGCCGCGGACAAGGCCGGCGCCATGGTGATGACCACGGCGCCGATCACCGCCGAAGGCGCCGACCAGACCGGTCAGCCAGTCCCCGGCCTGACTCCCGATATCCTGAAAACCGCCTTCGCCCTGCCCACGGGCGGCGAAAGCGAACTGGTCGAGGTCGGCAAGGGCGAATATTTCGCCGTAAAGACCGAAAAGGTCATTCCCGCCGCCCTGCCCGAGCTGGCCGAGATCAAGCCGCAATTGACCCAGGTGTGGCTGCAAAATGAAATGACCAAGCGCCTGCAGGCCAAGGCCGACCTTCTGCTCGCCCGGGTCAAGAAGGGCGAGTCCATCGAAGCGGTCGCCAAGGCCGCCGGCTCCCAGGTCCAACGCGTGCCCGGCATCAGCCGCGCCAATGCCCAACAGCACCAGGGGCTGGGTCGCGACCTGCTGATCGCCACCTTCGGCGCCAAGCCCGGCGAGGCCTTCACCGCCCGCGCCGGCCAGATGGCGATCGTCGTCGCCAAGCTGGAAGCGGTTCATCCGGGCAAGATCGCCGAGATGGCCAGCGCCACCCAGGCCATGCGTCAGCAGATCGACAGCGGCCTGATGCGCGACATCGGCGAAGCCGCCCGCCAGGGCGCCCAGGCCAGCCTGAAGACCAAGGTCAATCTGACCCTGGCCCGCCAGGCCATCGGCGTCGACACCGAAGCCCTGGCCAAGGCCGAGGCCGCCCAGAACGGTGCTAGCAAGACCGGCAAAGCCAAATGAGCCTTGAGCCCGCCTTCGACGCCTTCGCCCAGACCTATGACGCCGGCCAGCCCCAGGTGGTCTGGACCCGGCTGATCGATGACCTGGAAACCCCGGTCTCGGCCTATCTGAAGATCGGACACGGCAAGCCCTACGCCTTCCTGTTCGAAAGCGTCGAGGGCGGTGCCTGGCGCGGCCGCTATTCCATCGTGGCGATGAAGCCGGACCTCGTCTGGCGCTGTCGCGGCGATCAGGCCGAGATCGCGCAAGGCGACGCCATCGCGGCGCGGGACTTCACGCCCCAGGCCGGCGGGGCCCTGGACAGCCTGCGCGACCTGATCGCCAGCGCCCGGATCAACCTGCCCAAGGCCCTGCCGCCGATGGTCGCCGGCGTGTTCGGCACCCTGGGCTACGACATGGTGCGGCTGGCCGAGCGTCTGCCCGACATCAACAAGGACACCCTGGGCGGCTTGCCCGACGCGATCATGATGCGGCCGTCGATCGTCGCGGTGTTCGACGCCATCGCCCAGGAGATCATCCTGGTGACGACCGCGCGCCCCGAGGCCGGCGTCTCGGCCCAGCAGGCCCATGACGCCGCCCGGACCCGGATCGAGACGGTGATGGCCGACCTGCGCCGTCCGCTGGCCCACGACGCGCCCCGGACGGGCCATGCGCCGATCGAGTTCACCACCCCTGTCAGCCGCGAGGCCTATGCGGTCGTGGTCGAGAAGGCCAAGGACTACATCCGGGCCGGCGACATCTTCCAGGTGGTGCCCAGCCACCGCTTCCGCGCGCCGTTCGACCTGGATCCGTTCGCGCTGTATCGCTCGCTACGCCGGACCAATCCTTCGCCGTTTCTGTATTTCCTCAATCTGGACGGCTGCCATCTGGTGGGCTCCAGCCCCGAGATCCTGGTGCGCCTGCGCGACGGCAAGATCACCATCCGCCCGATCGCCGGCACCCGTCCGCGCGGCGCGACGCCGGAAGAGGATCTGGCCCTGGAGGCCGAACTGCTGGCCGATCCCAAGGAGCGCGCCGAGCACCTGATGCTGCTGGATCTGGGCCGCAACGATGTGGGCCGGGTCTCGATGCTGAAGGAGCCCGGCCGCAACGAGCCCGCCAAGCCCCACAAGGGCCCGCGGGTGAAGGTCACCGAGAGCTTCAAGGTCGAGCGCTACAGCCACGTCATGCACATCGTGTCCAATGTCGAAGGCGTCGCGCCAGAAGGCGTTGATCCGGTCGACGTGCTGATGGCCGCCCTGCCCGCCGGCACGCTGTCCGGCGCGCCCAAGGTGCGGGCCATGGAGATCATCGACGAGCTGGAGATCGAAAAGCGCGGTCTCGGCTATGCCGGGGCTGTGGGCTATGTCGGGGCCGACGGCTCGGTCGACACCTGCATCGTGCTGCGCACGGCCCTGGTCAAGGACGGCATGATGTACGTTCAGGCCGGCGGCGGCGTCGTGGCCGACAGCGATCCGGACGCCGAATATGACGAAACCCTGCACAAGTCCCGGGCTCTGAAGCGCGCAGCTGAGGAGGCTTGGCGTTTCGCCTGAGCTTTGTTTGAACGCCTTTTCTTCACGCGAACCGGGGTCCACTTCGCTCGAAAAGGCTCTAGTCGCCCAGGCGCTCGGTAGGGATATGCTGCACGACCGCCGGCGGGGCCAGCACCATCACGGTGGCGAAGCTCAGGGCGCAAAACGCCGCGAAGGCCGCCGCCGCCAGGACTGGCGCCATCTTCTGACGTCGTTCCTTGGGCCGCAGCAGGGCGCGGACATAGGCGATCGCCACGGGATCGAGAGCCGACTCGGTCATGCCCCGAGCATGCCCGACGCCAGGCGTTCTGTAACGGCCTTGAGGCTTTCTCGCGCTCAAATGCCGCTAGCGTCGCGCAAAATCATTCCCAGATCGGCCCTGCCCGTTCTAGAAGCTGAACCCCGAAAGGCGGCGTCATGATCCTGGTCATCGATAACTACGACAGCTTCACCTACAACCTCGTTCACTATCTGAACGAGCTGGGAGCCGAGACGGTCGTCCACCGCAATGACGACCTGACGGTGCAGGAGGCCCTTGGCCTGCGCCCGTCGGCGATCCTGCTGTCGCCGGGCCCCAAGGCGCCCGATCAGGCGGGCATCTGCCTGCCGCTGCTGCGCGGCGCGCCCGAGGACATGCCGATCCTGGGCGTCTGCCTGGGCCACCAGGCCATCGGCCAAGCCTATGGCGGCGAAGTGATCCGCGCCAAGGAAGTCATGCACGGCAAGACCAGCCCCATCCGCCACGCCGACAAGGGCATCTTCAAGGGCCTGCCCAACCCCTTCACCGCCACCCGCTATCACAGCCTGGCCGTCCGCCGCGAAGACCTGCCCGCCGAGCTGGAGGTCACCGCCTGGACCGACGATGGCGAGATCATGGGCGTGCAGCATCGCACCCGCCCGGTGCACGGCGTGCAGTTCCACCCCGAATCCATCGCCACCGAGGGCGGCCACCAGATGCTGGCCAATTTCATCGACCTGGCCGGCGTCAAGCGCGACGCGGCGATCTGGGTCTAGGCCATGTCCGACGCCTTCAAACCCCTGCTGGCCAAGCTGGCCGACGGCCAGACCCTGTCCGAAGACGACGCCGAAGTGTTCTTCAGCGCCTGCCTGCGCGGCGAGCCCAGTCCGGCCCAGATCGGCGCGGCGGTCACCGCCATGCGCCTGCGCGGCGAGACGGTGGGCGAGATCGCCGCCTGCGCCCGCGCCATGCGCCGCGCCGCCGTCATGCTGGACCATCCCTATGACGTCGTCGACGTCTGCGGCACCGGCGGCGATGGCCTGCATACGCTCAACATCTCCACCGCCGTCGGCTTCGTGGCGGCGGGCGGCGGGCTGAAGGTCGCCAAGCACGGCAACCGGGCGGTGACCTCCAAGTCCGGCACCGCCGACGTCCTGGCGGCCCTGGGCGTCAATATCGACGCCTCGCGCGACCAGCAGCGGCGGGCCCTGGACGAGGCCGGCATCTGCTTCCTGTTCGCCCAGAGCCATCACGGGGCGATGAAGCATGTCGCGCCGATCCGCCAGCAGCTGGGCTTTCGCACCATCTTCAACCTGCTGGGTCCGCTGACCAATCCGGCCGGCGCCAAGCGTCAGGTGGTCGGCGTCTCGGCCCCGCGCTTCGTCGAGCCGATCGCCCGGGCCCTGGGCGCCCTGGGCGCCGAGCGCGCCTGGTCCGTGCATGGCCAGGGTATGGACGAGCTGACCACCACCGGCGAAACCGAGGTCGCCGAATGGCGCAACGGCGCGGTGCGCCTGTTCACGATCACGCCGGAAGCCGTCGGCCTGCCGCGCGCGTCGCTGGCCGACCTGACCGGCGGCGAGCCGGCCTTCAACGCCGCCGCCCTCACCCGCCTGCTCGACGGCGAGACCGGCCCCTATCGCGACATCGTCCTGCTCAACGCCGCCGCCGCCTTCCTGGTCGCCGACACCGTCGAGACCCTGGCCGAAGGCGTCGCGATGGCCGCCGCCGCGATCGACAGCGGCAAGGCCAAGGCGGCACTGGCCGGCCTGGTCGCCGCCACCAACACACAGATTGCCACCGCATGACCGACATCCTGGCCAAGATCGCCGCTTACAAGCGTGACGAGGTGGCCGACCGCAAGCGCCGGCGCTCCGTGGCCGCCCTCGAGAACGCCGCCAAGAACGCCTCGTCGCCGCGCGGCTTCAAGCGGGCCCTGGTCAACGGCCATGCGCCCGGCAAGCTCGCCCTGATCGCCGAGATCAAGAAGGCTTCGCCGTCCAAGGGCCTGATCCGCGCCGATTTCGATCCGCCGGCCCTGGCCCGCAATTACGAAGCCGGCGGCGCGTCCTGCCTGTCGGTGCTGACCGACGGCCCCAGCTTTCAGGGCGCCGATCCCTTTCTGATCGACGCCCGCGCCGCCGTCAGCCTGCCCTGCATCCGCAAGGACTTCCTGGTCGACCCTTGGCAGGTGGCTGAAAGTCGCGCCCTGGGCGCCGACGCCATCCTCGTGATCCTGGCGATGATCGACGACGCCGTCGCTGCCGACCTGATGGCCGAAGCCGAGCGCCTGGGCATGGACGCCCTGGTCGAGGTGCATGACGAGGCCGAAATGGCCCGGGCCGGCGCGCTGGGCGCGACCCTGGTGGGCATCAACAATCGAGACCTGAAAAGCTTCGTGGTCGACCTGGCCGTGACCGAGCGCCTGGCCGCCCAGGCCCCGCAGGACGCCCTTCTGGTCACCGAAAGCGGGGTCTTCACCGCCGCCGACGCGGCCCGGATGGAAGCGGCCGGCGCGACGGCGATGCTGGTCGGCGAAAGCCTCATGCGTCAGGCCAATGTCACCGAGGCGACCCGGGCGCTGCTGGCTTGAGGACTATGCTCGGGCGCTGGAAGCAGCCCTCGGCAAGCATTCTAATGACAAACCCGTAAGCCATGATTTAGCCAGGCTGAGCCCTACACTCTGCCTTCGGACGGTAGCGGGGACCACCATGACCAACGACAGCAAGCCAAAGACCGGCTGGGCTCCGGGCCTGATCGACACCGCCAAGACCTTCGCGCTGGTCGCGGCCATCATGCTGATCCCGCGCACGGTGCTGTGCCAGCCCTTCACCATTCCGTCGGGCTCGATGGAGCCGACCCTGCTGGTCGGCGACTACATCCTGGTCTCGAAATTCCCCTATGGGATCAGCCGGCATTCTGCGCCGTTTAGCCCGCCGATGGGTCAGGGACGGCTGTTTGGCCACCAACCCGAGCGCGGCGACGTGGTGGTGTTCAAGCGACCTGGCGACGGCCGCACCGACATTATCAAACGGCTGGTCGGCCTGCCGGGCGACCGGATCCAGGTTCGTGGCGGCGTCTTGCGGATCAATGACCGGCCGGTCCGGCAGGTGTCTCAGGGCGTACGCGCCGAGGACGATGACGACCATCCGGCGGTGGTCGAGGAGATCGCCGAGACCCTGCCCAATGGCCGGACCTATCTGACCCATAGCCAGGGTCCGCGCACGGCGGCGGCCAATACCGGCGTCTATGTGGTGCCGGCCGGCTGCTATTTCGTGATGGGCGACAATCGCGACAATTCGGTCGACAGCCGCTTCGACCCCGGCCGCGTTCCGGCGGGCGAAGCCGCCTGCCCCTGGAACGCCGAACTGGATCGCTATCTGCCCCCCGAGACCGGCATGGGCTTCGTGCCGTTCGACAATCTGGTCGGCCGGGCCGAGCGCGTACTGTTCTCCTGGGACGCCAAGTCCGGCCTGCGCCTGGGCCGCACCTTGAAGTCGCTCTCGGCGCCCCAGACCTGACGCACGCCTGAGCGCCAGCCATAGAGGCGCTCGGCTCTGGCGCCCTGAGCGCTTCTCGGACACATTGCCCCCACGACAGTCGCGCCGAAGCGGATTCGTCCGGGAGGGTGGTTGAGATGGGCCTTGTCGCCCGCATCGTGAAATGGGCGCTGGTCGCCTTCTTTCGGCGTCAGGGCTGGACGGTGGAGGGCGCAGCGCCCTCGCCGCGCAAGTTCGTGGTCATCGCCGCCCCGCACACCAGCAACTGGGACTTTGTCTATTTCCTCGGCGCGGCCGACTCCCTGAAGGTCGAGCTCAGCTTCATGGGCAAGGCCTCGCTGTTTCGCTGGCCGTTCGACAGGATGATGCGCGATCTGGGCGGCGTGCCGGTCGATCGCTCCAAGTCTGGCGACACGGTCCAGGCCATGGTCGATGAGTTCGCCCGCCGCGACGAGTTCATGCTGACCATCGCGCCCGAAGGCACGCGCGGGAAGGCGCAGCAGTGGAAGACCGGCTTCTACAATATCGCCTTGAAAGCCGGCGTGCCGCTGGTGTGCGGCTATATCGACTATGAGCGCAAGATCATCGGCCTGGGGCCCACCTTGGTCCCCAGCGGCGACTATGAAGGGGATCTGGCCAAACTGGCCGCGTTCTATCGAACCTTCACCGGTAAGCACCTGGATCGGGCGACCGCGCTTTAGGCGCGAATCGCCGCGCGCGAGGCGCGACTCAACCTGAGGCCGCCGCCGTCCGAAGCGGTTCGACATTGGCCGGCGGCGAAACCTTGCGGCCCATGCTCCAGTTCGACTGCAGGCGAACCTTGGGGTTGGGCGCCGACCAGATCTCGCCCGTGCCGTCGATCGCCACCACCCAGATCAGGTGATGTTCCTGGCCGTAGTCGATGACCGCAAAGGCGAATCCCGTCCCCTTGCCTTCGACAGAGACCGGTACGGTCGGGTTCAGTTGGTTGAAACTCACGACGAAAGCCCTCCTGTGCGGCTTTCGGCTCAACGGCGAAGGGGGCGAGAGCGTTCCTAAGTCGTCAACTTGACATTAAGGAAGAACGCCTAGAGAACATTCGCAAGGTTTGCGGTTTGTTCCGCGTCGTCCTCGAGGTCGAGATGCTTACGCGCAAGCAGCACGAGCTGCTGATGTTCATCCATGAACGCATCAAGGAGAGCGGGGTCTCGCCCTCTTTCGACGAGATGAAGGAGGCGCTGGATCTGGCGTCGAAGTCGGGCATCCACCGCCTGATCACGGCCCTGGAAGAGCGCGGCTTCATCCGGCGTCTGGCCCACCGGGCCCGGGCGCTGGAGGTGGTGAAGCTGCCGCAGCAGGCCACGACCGCCTCGCCGCCCAAGGGCCGCGGGACATTCAAGCCGCAGGTGGTCGAGGGCGGCGGCGCGCCCCCCGCCATGAACGGCGGGTCTTCGTCGGCCCCGGCCAACGACAGCCGCGAGCTGCCGATCCTGGGCAAGATCGCCGCTGGCACACCCATCGACGCCATCCAGCACGAACGCGACCGCCTGCCGGTGCCCGAAAGCATGCTGGGCGGCGGCGAACACTATGTGCTCGAGGTGCAGGGCGACTCGATGATCGAGGCCGGCATCCTCGACGGCGACTATGTGATCATCAAGAAGGGCGACACCGCCACCTCCGGCGAGATCGTCGTGGCCTTGGTCGGCGAGGAAGCCACGCTGAAACGCCTGCGCAAGAAGGGCGGCTCGATCGCCCTGGAAGCCGCCAACCCCAAATACGAGACCCGCATCTTCGGACCCGATCAGGTCGAGGTGCAGGGCAAGCTGGTGGGGCTGATCCGGCGGTACCACTGAGGCTTGATTAGAGCTTTTCGAGATTGAAGGCCGCCCCGGTTGGGGCGGCCGTTTTCGTTGTAAATTAGCTTGTCATCCCGGCCGCAGCGAAGCGGAGCGCCGGGACCCAGGGGCAAACACGATGCGCCGGCCCCTGGGTCCCAGACAGCCTCTGCGAGGCTTCCGGGATGACAAGGATTTTGAGCTTTAGAGCTCCCCCCGCCCTACTCCCTGGCGATCCGCGCCAGCTGGACCAGGATCTTCTCGGCCGCATCCAGACGCTGGGCCGGGGTGTCCCATTCGCCCTTGATCACCACCTTCTGGTCGGGACGCACCTTCCAGACGATATTGTTCTTGGCGACATACTGCATGAGCCCCAGCGGATTGGCGTAACTATCATTCCTGAAACTCGCCACCGCGCCCTTGGGGCCGACATCGATCTTGGCGACATTGGCCTCGCGGCACAGGCCCTTGATGGCGACCACCTTGAGCAGGGAGTCGGTCTCGGGCGGCAGCGGGCCGAAGCGGTCGATCAGTTCGGCGGCCAGGGCTTCGCGGTCGGCGGACTTCTCGGCTTCCGACAGGCGGCGATAGAGCGACAGGCGCACATTGAGGTCGGGCACATAGTCGTCGGGGATCATCACCGCCGAGCCGGTATTGATCTGCGGCGACCAGCCACGATCCTCCAGCAGGGCCTCGGCGCCCTGGCGCTGACGCAGTTCGGCGACGGCGTCTTCCAGCATCTGCTGATAGAGCTCGACGCCGATTTCCTTGATGTGGCCGCTCTGCTCGTCGCCCAAGAGGTTGCCGCCGCCGCGCTGGTCCAGGTCGTGGCTGGCCAGTTGGAAGCCGGCGCCCAGGCTGTCGAGGGACTGCAGCACCTGCAGACGCTTCTCGGCCGACAGGGTGATGGTCTTCTCGTTGGGCGTGGTCAGATAGGCGTAGGCGCGGGCCTTGGAACGGCCCACGCGGCCACGGATCTGATACAGCTGGGCCAGGCCGAACATGTCGGCGCGGTGGACGATCAGGGTGTTGGCCGACGGAATATCCAGCCCGCTTTCGACGATCGTGGTGGCGAGCAGCACGTCGTACTGGCCCTCATAGAAGGCCGTCATCACGTCTTCCAGCTGGGTCGGGGCCATCTGGCCGTGGCCGACCACATATTTGACCTCGGGCACCTGGGTGCGGAGGAACTTCTCGATCTCCTCCAGATCCTTGATGCGCGGCACCACATAATAGGCCTGGCCGCCGCGATACTTCTCGCGCAGCAGGGCCTCGCGCAGGGTCACCGGGTCGAACGGGCTGATATAGGTGCGCACCGCCAGGCGATCGACCGGCGGCGTGGCGATGATCGACATCTCGCGGATGCCGCTGAGCGCCATCTGCAGGGTGCGCGGGATCGGCGTGGCGGTCAGGGTCAGCATGTGCACGTCGGCGCGAAGCTCTTTCAGCTTCTCCTTGTGCTTGACCCCGAAATGCTGCTCCTCGTCGACGATCACCAGGCCCAGGTCCTTGAACGAAACCTGCTTGGACAGGATGGCGTGGGTGCCGACCACGATCTCCAGCTGGCCGTTGGCCAGGCCCTCGCGGGTCTCGGCGGCTTCCTTGCCGGTGACCAGGCGCGACAGGCGGGTGACCTTGACCGGCCAGCCCTGGAACCGCTCCTTGAAGGTCTTGTAGTGCTGGCGGGCCAGCAGAGTGGTCGGGCAGACGATGGCCACCTGCTTGCCGCTCATCGCCACCACGAAGGCGGCGCGCAGGGCGACCTCGGTCTTGCCGAAGCCCACGTCGCCGCAGATCAGCCGATCCATCGGTTTGCCCGAGCCCAGATCGGTCAACACATCGGCGATGGCCGACAGCTGGTCGTCGGTCTCTTCATAGGGGAAGCGGGCGCAGAACTCGTCATAGACGCCCTGCGGCGCGTCGGTTTCTTCCACCGACTTCAGCTGACGGGCGGCGGCGATCTGGATCAGGCCCTCGGCCATGATCCGCAGGCGCTCCTTGGCCTTGGACTTGCGGCTCTGCCAGGCCGCGCCGCCCAGCTTGTCCAGTTGAACGTTCTCGCCGTCGGTCCCGTAGCGGGTCAGCAGGTCGATGTTCTCGACCGGCAGATAGAGCTTGCTGTCGGCGGCATAGAGCAGGTCCAGGCAGTCATGCGGCGCGCCCTGGACGTCGAGGGTCTTGAGGCCCTCATAGCGGCCGATGCCGTGGTCGATATGGACCACCAGGTCGCCGGGGGTCAGGGCGCTGGCCTCGGCCAGGAAGTTGGCGGCGCGGCGCTTCTTGCGCGGCCGGGCTAGGCGGTCGCCCAGGATGTCGGTCTCGGAGATCACCGCCAGGGTGTCGGTCTCGAAACCGTTGTCCAGCGGCAGGACCACGCGCTGCGGGGTCTTGGGATCCGCCGCCTTGGCCGCCTGCCAATAGGGCGCATAGGCGATCTTGCTGAGGCCATGGTCGGCCAGCATGGTTCCCAGGCGCTCGGACGAGCCCTCCGACCAGGAGGCGAACAGCACGCGCTTACCCTGGGCGCTCAGCGCCTTGGCGTGCTCGCCGGTGGCTTCGAACAGGTTGACGCTGTCCTGCGAGCGCTCGGCGGCGAACACCCGGCCAAGCTTTGCCCCCATGTCGACCACGTCCAGGCCCTGGGGCTGGAACGGCGTGAACCGGCGATGCGGGCGGTCCGACAGGGCCGCTTCCCATTCGGCGGCGGTCAGATAGAGCGCGCTGGGCTCCAGCGGCCGATAGGCTGACTTGCGGTCGGCGCCGGCCCGGGCGTCATAGGCGTCCTCGATCATCGCCAGACGTTCGTCGCGGGCCTCGGAGGCCTGGTGATCAACGCCGACCAGGGCCCCGTCGGGCAGATAGTCGAACAGGGTCGCCATCCGCTCATAGAACAGCGGCAACCAGTGTTCGAGCCCGGCGCGGCGGCCGCCCTGGCTGACCGTGGCGTACAGAGGATCATCACCCGGCGCGCCGAACTTGGCGACATAACCACTGCGGAATCGCGAAATGCCCTCGGCGTCCAGCAGGGCCTCGCTGACCGGCAGCAGATCGATCGCCTTCAGCTGCTTGGTTGAGCGCTGGGTCTCGGGATCGAAGGCGCGGATGCTTTCCAGCGTGTCGCCGAACAGATCCAGACGCACGGGCTCCTCGGCGGCCGACGGATAGACGTCGATGACGCCGCCCCGGATGGCGAACTCGCCCTTTTCCGACACGGTCGAGGCGCGGGCATAGCCGTTGACGGCGAAATAGCGCTCCAGGTCCTTGATATCGACGCTGTTGCCGACCGTGGCTGAATAGCTGGCGCGCATCAGCACGGTCTTGTCGGGCACGCGCTGCAAGAGCGCCGGCGCCGAGATGATCAGCATGGCGGCCTTGGTCGTTCCCAGACCGCGCGCCAGGCGCGACAGGGTGGCCATACGCTGGGCGGCGACGCCGGCCGACGGGCCGACCCGGTCATAGGGCAGGCAGTCCCACGACGGGAAGACGACGGCCTCGACCTCGGGCGCGAAGAACTTCAGGGCGTCGGCGAAGGCGTTGGCGCGGGCGGTGTCGCGGGCGACGAAGGCGGTCAGGCCGCCCCGCGCCCTGGCGATGTCGCCCATCACCAGGGCGTCGAACCCCTCAGGCGCGCCGGCCAGGGTCAGGCCGCCGGCGGCCTTGGCGATCTGCTTGGCGTCATAGGCCATGGATGTCTCTTAAGCGCCGTCGCCGATGGGGCGCACGGCATGGGCCTCGAAGCGGAACGTGCGGATCATCGCCAGCACGTCGGTTTCGAATTCGGCGGGCGTCGCTTCCTGCCCGACGATCCAGGCATAGATCTCGCGATCCGGATTTTCGAGAAGGGCCTCAAGCTTATCCAGCTGTTCTGGGGTCAGCTTGTGGCCATGGTTGTCCGCGAACGGCCCCAGAATGAGGTCCGCTTCCCGAAAGCCGCGATGCCAGGCGCGAAAGCGAAGCCGCCGAAGGCGGGAGTCGTGATCTAGGGTCATGTGCCCGGCGGATATAGAGTGGCCTGAGGCGTCGCGCCAGCGCTCAGGCGGGGTTTGGGTGATTGTATGCCGCTTGGAAACGATGGCTGGGGACACTCGGCGCCCTCGCAGACCGCGCGCGCCATCATTGACTTTGGCGCAGTTGAGCCTATTTATCCCCAGCTTCGGAGCAGGTCAGGCGAATCCGCGCCGCCCGTTCGCCCAAACACGGGCGGCTCTGAATTCAGCCAGATTGATATGACAGAATTTACCGAACTCGGGCTGTCGCCCACGACCCTTCAAGCGGTCGCAGACACCGGCTACACCACGGCCACCCCCATCCAAGCCGCCGCCATTCCCGTGGCGCTCGCCGGACAGGACGTTCTGGGCATCGCCCAGACCGGCACCGGCAAGACCGCCGCCTTCACCCTGCCCCTGATCGACAAGCTGATGAACGGCCGCGCCAAGGCGCGCATGCCGCGCGCCCTGGTCATCGCCCCGACCCGCGAACTGGCCGACCAGGTCGCCTCCAGCTTCGAGAAGTACGCCAAGGGCACCAAGCTCTCGTGGGCGCTGCTGATCGGCGGTGTGTCGTTCGGCGATCAGGAAAAGAAGCTGGATCGCGGCGTTGACGTTCTGATCGCCACGCCCGGCCGTCTGCTCGACCATTTCGAACGCGGCAAGCTGCTGATGACCGGCGTGCAATTCCTGGTCGTCGACGAAGCCGACCGCATGCTGGACATGGGCTTCATTCCGGACATCGAGCGCATCTTCAAGATGACGCCGCCCAAGAAGCAGACCCTGTTCTTCTCGGCGACCATGCCGCCGGAAATCACCCGCCTGACCAAGCAGTTCCTCAAGGATCCCGTGCGGATCGAGGCGGCGCGTCCGGCGACGACCAACGAGAACATCACCCAGCTCCTGGTGAAGATTCCGACCTCCGATCCCAAGGCCAAGCGCCTGGCGCTGCGCGCGCTGATCGAGAAGGCCCAGATCGAGACCGGCATCGTCTTCTGCAATCGCAAGACCGAGGTCGACGTGGTCGCCAAGTCGCTGCGCTCGCACGGCTTTGACGCCGCCGCAATCCACGGCGACCTGGACCAGAGCCAGCGCATGAAGACCCTGGCCGCCTTCCGCGACGGGTCGCTGAAGATCCTGGTGGCCTCTGATGTCGCCGCGCGGGGCCTGGACATCCCGGCCGTCAGCCACGTCTTCAACTATGACGTCCCGCACCACGCCGACGACTATGTGCACCGCATCGGCCGCACGGGTCGCGCCGGACGCTCGGGCGTCACCTACATGCTGGTGACCCCGGCCGACGACAAGGGTTTCGACAAGGTGGTCAAGCTGATCGGCTCGACCCCCACCGAGGAAAAGCTGGATCTCGACTATTCCGGCGCCGTGACCGTCCAGCGCGACGGCGACCGCAAGCGCGGCGGCCGTGGCGCGCCGCCGAGCCGTGAACGCGGCGGTGAGCGCGAACAGGGCGAACGCTCGGCCCGTGGCGGTCGCGGCGCACGGACCCGCGATGCCGAAACCGCGCCCGTCGAAGGCGTCGTCTCTGCTGAGATCCCTAGCGAAACCGCTGAAGCGCCCGTCGAGGCGCGTCCCGCCCGCACGCGCGGCGAACGCAAGCCCCGCGAACGCGGCCCCCGCGCCGATCGTCCCGAACGGACCGAAGCCGCGCCGGCTGCCGAAGTGGTCGAGACCGTCGCCACGGTCGACGCTGAAGCGCCGGTGACGCGCGAACGCGGTCGTGATCGTGGCCGCGGCCGTGATCGCACCCCGCGTCCGGATCGCGCCGAAGCCCCCGCGGTTGCGCGGGCCGAAGACAGCGCGCCCCGAGAGCAAGGTCACGACCGAGCCCGTCCCGAGCGCGCCGAACGCCCTGAGCGCCCTGAGCGCGAAACGCGTCCAAGCTCCCCCGTGCGCGGCGTTCAGCCCGTTCGCGGGCGCGAGGATGATGACGACCGTCGGGTCGTGGGCTTCGGCTCCGACACCCCGGCCTTTCTGATGCGCGCGACGCCCGGCCTGACCAAGGCCGCGACCGACGACTGACGGCGCGGGCGACGCTTCGGCGTCGCCAGTCCCTCGAAATGAGCGTAGAATAACGGCGTTCTCGGCTCCGGCCGGAGCGCCGTTAGGCGTTTTGCCTCCGGACTGGGCCCGTTTCGGGACTGGAAGGACGGCGAGCGGGTCTGACGACGCCTTGGCTGCTCCGGGTCTTTCGGAGGTCCATGGCATGTCCCTCGCAAACGACTCTGAAATCGCCCCTGAAATCTCACCGGATCTGGTGGCCCACGAACGCACCTATCATGTGTTCAACATGCTGGTTCGCTGGTCCATGCTGGTTCTGGCCACAGGCCTGACGATCTTGACCCTGTGGTTCGCCACATCCGTCGGCGTCTTTGGCGCCGTGATCGCCGGGATCATCGTCTGGTTGGCCGGCTATTACGGAGTCGTCCGCCATGAGGCGCGACAGCCGTTGGACCCCTGGGCGATGGGACGCTAGGGCCCCACCGCCCGTCCGGGTCAGCGCTTGATCTGCCCCGCCAGATATTTGCGGATGCCTTCGCCATAGGGCGGACGCAGGGCCAGCACCGGCGCAATGTCTTTCTTCAGTTGCTGGAACACGGCCTTGCGGTGGCTGAATTCCAGGAAGCCGTCATGGCCGTGATAGGCCCCCATCCCGGCCGGCCCGACGCCGCCGAACGGCAGCTCTTCCTGGGCGACATGGAAGATCACGTCATTGACGGTGACTCCGCCGCTGGTGGTGCGCTCCAGCACCCGGTCCTTCTCGGCCATGTCGGTCCCAAACCAGTAGAGCGCCAGCGGACGGTCATGGGCGTTGATATAGTCGACCGCCTCCTCGACCCGTTCATAGGTCTTCACCGGCAGCAGCGGGCCAAAGATCTCCTCGCGCATCACCGCCATGTCGTCAGTGGGGTTGAGGATCAGGGTCGGGGCGATCTTGCGATGCGGCTGCTGCGACAGGTCCTCACCGGCCGGATTGATCTCGACAATGGTCGCGCCCTTGGCGCGGGCGTCGGCGACATAGCCTGAGATCCGATCGAAATGCCGCTGGGCGACGACCGCCGTGTAGTCCGGATTGTCCTTCAGAGTCGGGAAGTAGCGCCCGACGGCCGCCTTGGCTTCAGCCACAAAGTTGTCGACCTGATCGGCCGGCACGAAGACATAGTCCGGCGCCAGGCAGATCTGGCCGGCATTGAGGGTCTTGCCGTTCATCACCCGCGCGGCCGCCGTGGCCATATCCGCCCCGCGCGACACGATGACCGGGCTCTTGCCGCCCAGTTCCAGGGTGACCGGCACAAGGTTCTCAGCCGCCGCGCGCATGACATGCCGCGCCACGGACGTCGCGCCGGTAAAGACCAGATGGTCAAAGGCCAGTCCGGCAAAGGCCTGCCCTGCCTCGGGACCGCCGGTAAAGACCGCGATCTCTTCCTCGGTGAAGGCCTTGGCGAACATCGTCTTCATCAGCTCGGACGTCACCGGCGTGAACTCGGACGGCTTGATCATCGCCCGGTTGCCCGCAGCCAGGATCCCGGCGAGCGGCGCGAAGGTCAGGTTGACGGGGAAATTCCAGGGGCTGATCACCCCCACCACGCCCTTGGGCTGGTACTGCACACTGGCCTTGGCGCCAAACAGACCCAGGATCGCCGGCGTCGTCTTGCGCTTCTCGGCGCGCATCCACTTGGCCAGATTGTCGCGGGCGAATTTCAACGGCCCGATGGACCCCGCCACATCCGTCAAGGCGGTGGCCTCGGGCGAGCGCGACCCAAAATCGGTATTAATGGCTTGGGCGATTTGTGTCTGGTGGCCGACCAAAAGGTCGATGCAGCGGTTGATCCACTCAATACGGGTTTCCGCGCTGGGGGGGCCGTCGCGCAGGTGAGCGGCCTTCTGGCGCTCAAGCGCCTGAGTCATTTCAGCTTTATGGGCGTCAAAATTCAAGAATGTCGGCGCGTTCATGATCACTTTCCTCCCGGGCGACCCCCTAAGGGGCTCATCTTATCACTGTTTACAATGATCGGAGGCGCGTCGAAGCGCAAGAGAACCTTGTTCGTTCTTAACCCCTCGTTTGAACTCTCGGGCCTATGGTGTTGCTCCAAGCGATCGGCGTTTTCGCTATGGAACGCGCCGATTGGGGGAAGATCAGATGTCCAACGTCGAAACCACGCTGCGCGGCCCCGAGGCCTACAAGATCGCGAAACGCGCGCTTGAGCTGATGGAACGCCACCAGGTGTGGCCGACCGCGCTGAATTTCGAGCTGTGGACGCACTATGTCGCCGACCCCGAGGGCGCGCTGGCGCGCGAGCTCACCCGGCTGATCTCGCTGGGCGAACCGATGACCGAACTGGTCAGCGAGGAACTCGCCGCGACCTACCTGCCCAAGGCTCGCCTCAACGAACAGATCCGCGACGCCGGCGACCTGCTGAGCAAGGAACTGGAATCGGTCTCCAAGGCGATTCAGAACGCCCAGAAAACCAATGCCGCCTTCGGCAAGCAATTGGCTGGCGTCAACAAGGACCTCGGCGAGGACGCCGATGTCGCCGCCATCAAGACCGTGGTCACCAACCTCGCCGAGGCCACTCGCCGCGTTCAAAAAGAAAACAAGTCGCTGGAATCACGGCTGGCCGACTCAACCGCCGAGGTCGATCGTCTGCGCGAGCATCTGGAACAGGTGCGACGCGACGCCACCACCGACGGACTGACCAATCTGGCCAACCGCAAGGCCTTCGACGAGGAGCTGGACCGCGCCTGCGCCGAAGGCGACGAGGCCGGCTCCAGCCTCTGCCTTGCGGTGCTCGACATCGACCATTTCAAGGGCTTCAACGACACTTGGGGCCATCAGACGGGCGATCAGGTCATTCGCTATGTCGCTTCGGTGATCGGCCGCGTGGCCGCCATGCCGCGCTTTGCCGCCCGATACGGCGGCGAAGAGTTCGCGATGATCTTCCCGCGCGAATCCTCGGCCATCGTCGCCAGCTGCCTGGAAGAGATCCGCGTCGAGGTGTCCTCGCGCATGCTCAAGCGCCGCTCGACCAACGAAGATCTGGGCACGATCACCATCTCGTCGGGCTTCGCCGAGCGCCACAAGGCTGAAAGTGGCCACTCGCTGATGGAACGCGCCGACGCGGCGCTCTACGCCTCCAAGCGCAGCGGCCGAAACAAGGTCAGCTCGGCCGAGGGCAAGCCGGCTTCGGCCAACGCCGCCTAGCCTTAAGCGCTCCACGACTCTCAAGCGCCGCCGTTTTCGCGAACGGCGGCGTTGTCGTATGAAAAATCCTCTGGTCTTCCGCTGGGTGAGCGGGGTCTAGCTAGGCGCAAGAGCGCAAAGCCCTGGGAGGACGTCATGGACTATCAGAAAATCCGCCTGACCGCCGAGGACGGCGTCGCGACGATCACTCTGGCCGATCCAACCACCCTGAACGCCGCCAGCCTGGATCTGGCGCGCGAGATCACTCATGCCCTGGCGTCGATCAGCGCAGGCAAGGTGACAGCGCGGGCCGTGGTCATCACCGGCGAAGGACGCGGCTTCTGTTCAGGAGCCAACCTGTCCGGCGGCGGCCCGGCCGCCCGGGAGCTGGATGTCGACGGCAAGCCTGACGCCGGCTCGGCGCTGGAGACGATCTACAATCCGATGATGACCGCCCTGCGCGACTTCCCCTACCCCATCGTCACCGCCGTCAATGGCGCCGCGGCGGGCGTCGGCTGCTCGCTGGCCCTGATGGGCGACATCATCGTGGCAGGCGAGAGCGGCTATTTCCTGCAGGCGTTCCGGCGCATCGGCCTGGTCCCTGACGGCGGCTCGACCTATCTGCTGCCCCGCATGATCGGCAAGGCCCGCGCCATGGAGATGATGCTGCTGGGCGATCGTCTTCCCGCCGCTACGGCGCTGCAGTGGGGCCTGATCAATCGCTGCGTGCCCGACGACCAACTGCACGGGACCGCCATCACCCTCGCCCGCGAACTGGCTAACGGGCCGGCGTCCCTGGGCGCGATCCGCAAGCTGGTGTGGGAGAGCCTCGACACCGACTGGAACGGCCAACTGCACGCCGAGCGCAAGGCTCAGAAAATCGCCGGCAAGACCGAGGACTTCATCGAAGGCGTCAGCGCCTTTCTTCAGAAGCGCGTGGCCGCGTTCAAGGGCCGCTAGAGCAAGGCGCGTGAAATCGGACTCACGCGCCTTACTCTAGGCTTTTGTTTTCACATCGTTTTTGCGGAAAACCGGCGTCCACTTTTCCGCACGATGCTTTAGCCGGCCAGATAGGGCTTGTAGCTCTTTTCCTCAACGATCTCTGAGCCGGCGACGGCGTTGATCGCCCGCTTGAGGGCGGCGCGCTGGTCGTTGTCGATATAGACGCGGCGGGCCAGGGCCACGAACTCGGGCCCGAAGTCCTGGCGGCGCTCGCAGTCGCGCTTGCCGTCCTCGATGTCCCATAGGGCGGCGTTGACCGTGGTGAGTTCGGCGGTCAGGCGGTCGATCTCGGCCGAGGCAGCGAGGTGCTCGGCCGCCGTGGCTTCCAGCAGGGCCAGCTCCTTGCGCACATTGGCTTCTTTGGCCGGGTCGCCGATCCGCTCGGCCTTGACCCTCAGGATGGTGATCTTGTCGATCAGTTCGCCGGCCGAGATGGGCGCGAGGATGGGCATTCAGGCGACTCCGGACATCAGCCGCGACAGCGCGGCTTCCACCGCCTCGCTAGGCAAGGCGGTCATGGCGTCTCCGTAGTCCGCCGCGACCAGCATCTCAAGCCTGGCGGCGGCGGGACGGAACTTCACGGCCTTGCGGGCGTCCTTCTGTAGCGACAGCAGCGGCGCGCCGCCGGCCGCCAGCATGTGGCCGGGCCCAGCGTCATTGGCCACGGCGGCGCACAGCCGGCCAGCCAGGGCGATGACCAGCAGCGGGCCTTTCACCTGCGGATAGCCGTCCTGGCGATCCACTTCGGGGAACAACGCGCCAGGGACCTCGCGCCGCGTCCGGGCCGCGTCCTCGGCTTCATCGGGGCCGAAGAAGAACACCGGTGTGGCGTCGATGGCCTCCAGATGCCGCGCCAGGGCGATATAACGCTCCAGCGGCCAGCGCTTGTCCTGGCCGCCCGCCCCCGGCGCCAGGCCGACATAGGCGCGGCCGTCGGGCAGCAGCGCCCTGGCGGCGGCCAGGGCGTCGGGATGGGTCAGGGTGATCGGAGTCGGCCTGCCCTCCCCGTTCGAGGCCAGGGCCAGCAGCCGGGCGAACCGATCGGTGACGGCCACGGGCCAGGCCTTGCCGCGCGCCAGCCGCGCAGCCGAGACGAAGACGCCCGCCGCCGCTCGTCGCGCCACGGCGCTGCGGCGCAGATTTTCCTGGGTGTCGATGACAAGGTCGAACCTGCGCCCGCCGAACGGCTTGACCCACGGCAGGATGTCGAAGGCGCCGACGCCCGTCGGGCCCTCCGTCAGGATCTCGTCGATATAGCCGTCGACCACGGCCTTCAGCGGCCCCGCATAGACCGTCTCGCCCTTGGCCGCGCACCAGGTGATCCGGGCGTCCGGAAACGCCGCGCGCAGGCCGGCGATGAAGGGCAGCTTGATCAGCCCGTCGCCGATCACCTCGCCCATCGAATAGACCAAGACGGTTTTGACCATGGCTTGGATTAGGCTGCCTCAGACCAGACGGTCAATCGGCGGGTTCGATCGCCGGCTGGATCGTCACGCTCTCGCCGCAGCCGCAGGCGTCGGTTTCGTTGGGATTGTTGAACACGAACTTCGACGACAGCTTGCTGATCTCGTAGTCGATCGTGGTGCCGATCAGGAACAGCACGGCCTTCGGGTCGATCAGGATGGTGACGTCCTTGTCCTCGACAACCTCGTCCAGCGGGTTCTTGGCGTCGGCATAGTCGAAGATATATTCCGAGCCGGCGCAGCCGCCGTTCTTCACCCCGACCCGCAGGCCGACATAGGGCTTGCCCGGCTCTTCAAGCGCCTTTCGGGCCATGATCTCCTTCACGCGCGCCGCCGCGGCGTCGGTCAGGCTGACGACCTTGGGCCGGGGACGACGAACGCGGGGCGTGAGGGCGGCTTCCATGGTGTTTGAACCGATCAGAACATGTTCAGTTGCAGCTTGGCCTCATCGCTCATCCGCGAGGGATCCCACGGCGGCTCGAAGACAAGGTCGACGGTGCAGGACTTCAGACCCGGGATTTCCATCACCGCGTCCTTGACCCAGCCCGGCATTTCCCCGGCCACCGGGCAGCCCGGCGCGGTCAGGGTCATGTCGATGGCCACGTCCTTGTCGTCGCTGACATCGACCTTGTAGATCAGACCCAGCTCATAGATGTCGACCGGGATTTCCGGGTCGAACACCGACTTCAGCTTCTCGATCAGCAGATCGGTCAGCTTGGCCAGCTCTTCCTTGGGAAGGGCCGATACGGTCTCGGGTGCGGCGTCGGTCATGAAGGGCTCAACTGAAGAAACTGCGGGCCTTGGCCAGAGCGTCCACGAACGCATCGGCCTCGGCCTCGGTGTTATATAGGGCGAAGGAGGCGCGCGCGCTCGAGGTGACGCCGAAGCGTCGCATCAGGGGCTCGGCGCAATGGGTTCCGGCCCGCACGGCGACGCCGTAACGGTCCAGCACCTGGGCGATGTCGTGAGCATGGGCGCCCTCGACCGTGAACGACAGCACCGCGCCCTTGCCGGGCGCCGTGCCGAGAATCCTCAGGCCGTTGACGCCGGCCAGGCGCTCGGCGACCCGCTGATAGAGCGCGTGCTCATGGGCGAAGGCGGCGTCGCGATCCAGGCCGTTCAGCCAGGTGATCGCCGCGCCCAGGCCGACGGCCTCGAGGATCGCGGGGGTGCCAGCCTCGAACCGATGCGGCGGATCGGCATATCTGATCTCCTCCATGGACACCGAGGCGATCATCTCGCCGCCGCCCTGATAGGGCGGCAGAGCGGCCAGGCGATCGGCCTTGCCATAGAGCACGCCGATGCCGGTGGGGCCGTAGAGCTTGTGGCCGGAGAACACGTAGTAGTCGACGTCCAGAGCCCTCACGTCGACCCTGGAATGGACCACGCCCTGGCAGCCGTCGATCAGCACCTGGGCGCCGGCCGCGTGGGCCAGACGGACGATCTCGGCCACGTCATTGACCGTGCCCAGCACGTTCGACATCTGGGTCAGGGCGACCATCCTGGTCTTCTCGGAAAGCAGGCCCTTGTAGGCCTCCATGTCGAGACGGCCGTCGTCCAGCACCGGCACGAACTTCAGGACCACGCCCTTGCGCTCGCGCAGGAAGTGCCACGGCACGATATTGGCGTGGTGCTCCATCTCGGACAGCACGATCTCGTCGCCGGCCTTCAGCGACAACCCGAACGAGGCCGCCACCAGGTTGACCGCCTCGGTGGCGCTCTTGGTCCAGACGATTTCGCCGATATCCGCATTGATGAAGTCCGCGACAATTTGTCGCGCCTTCTCATAGGCTTCCGTCGTTTCATTGGCCAAGGTGTGCAGGCCGCGATGAACATTGGCGTAGGACGTGCGCGCCAGACCGGTCATGGCGTCCAGAACCGCATCCGGTTTCTGAGCGCTGGCGGCGCTATCCAGATAGATCAACGGCTTGCCGTGAACCGTTCGCGCAAGGATCGGGAACTGGGCGCGGATCGCCTCGACGTCGAACGGCGCGTCAAAAGCCATCAGTCAGCGCTCCGTCCCAGGCGCTCGGCGACCCAAGTGCGGGCGACCTCGCGAGCGGCGGCGTGTTCGATGCGCTCGACCACTTCGCCGACAAAGGCCTCGGTCAGCATGGCGCGGGCTTCCAACTCGGGAATGCCGCGCTGGCGGGCATAGAAGATCGCCTGCTCGTCCAGGGCGCCGATGGTGTTGCCGTGGGCGCAGGCGACGTCGTCGGCGAAGATCAGCAGCTCGGGCTTGGCGTCGACCTCGGCCTTGTCCGACAGGATCAGGGCGTGGTGGCCCATGCGGGCGTCGGTCTGGTCGGCGCCGGGCTGGACGATGATTCGGCCCTGGAACACGCCGCGCGCCTGGTCCGACACCATGCCCTTGGTCAGTTGCGAGGTGGTCCCACCGACTCCGGCGTGGGTGACCTGGGTAGTCAGGTCGGCGTGGCGCTGGCCGTCCAGCAGATAGATCCCGTCGAGCCGCAGGTCGGCCTGGGCGCCGGGATGGGCGACGTGGGTCTCGATGCGCTGACGGCGGGCGCCGGAGGTCAGGATGGTCTGGGCATAGCGGGCGCCGGGGGCCAGGGAGACCTCCGCGGTGCTGACGGTGACAGCGTGGGCCAGGTCATCGACCAGGACGATGCGCTCGAGTCGCGCGCCTTCACCGACCGAAAAATCCAGGCCGATATTGGCCAGATAGCCGCCCTGCCCCTGGCCCTCATAGCTTTCCAGCACGGTCAGGGTCTGGCCGGGCGCGACCGTCACGGCGAAGTCGGAGTCATGGGCCGTGGCGTCGGCATGGGACACGAACCGCAGCGCCAGAACGCCGGACTCGGGGGTGGGCTCGCCTTCGCGCACCCATCCGTTGACGATCACCACCGAGCCGTCGGCCAGCGCGTCGAACGGACCCGCGCCGACATCACCGACAAAGGCCGGGGACACCGCCGGAATGGCGCGGATCAGGCCGCGCAGATCCGTCCAGCGCCAGTCCTCGTCGCGGCGCGAGGGCAAGCGGCAGGCGTCGCCGGTCTTTATGGCCAGGGCCAGGCTCATGCCGCGGCGCTCGCATATTTGTCGTAGCCTTCGGCTTCCAGTTGCAGGGCCAGTTCCGGACCACCCGAGGCGACGATGCGGCCGGCGGCCAGAACGTGGACGCGGTCGGGTTTGATATAGTCCAGCAGGCGCTGATAGTGGGTGATCACCAGCATGCCGCGCTCGGGGCCGCGCAGGGCGTTGACGCCTTCGGAGACGATCTTCAGGGCGTCGATATCCAGGCCGCTGTCGGTCTCATCCAGGATGAGGAATTTCGGCGAAAGCATCGCCATTTGAAAGATTTCCATCCGCTTCTTCTCGCCGCCCGAGAAGCCGACGTTCAGACCGCGCTTGAGCATCTCGAAGTCGATCTTCAGCGAGGCGGCCTTTTCGCGGGCCAGCTTCAGGAAGGCCGGGGCGGCGATCTCGTCCTCGCCGCGCGCGCGGCGTTGGGCGTTGAGAGCTGTGCGGATGAAGGTCAGGGCCGGAACGCCCGGGATTTCAAGCGGATACTGGAAAGACAGGAACAGGCCCTTGGCGGCCCGCTCATTGGCGTCCAGAGCCAGCAGGTCCTCGCCATTGAGGCTGGCCGAACCCTCTGTGACCTCGTAGCCGCCACGGCCCGTCAGCACATAGGACAGGGTCGACTTGCCCGCCCCGTTCGGCCCCATGATGGCGTGCACCTCGCCCGCCGGCACGTCCAGCGTGACGCCCTTCAGTATGGCCTTGTCTTCGACGCGGGCGTGGAGGTTTTGGATATTAAGCATTGAAAGCCGTGATCTTTTCGAGCGTCTGGATAGCGAACGTGGTCGGCTTGCCGGTCAGGGCCGGCGCTTCCCATTCATGTTCGGGGCTGTAGCAGGCGAGTTTGAGCAGTTCGGTCAGCAGGGCGCGCTCGGCGGCGCCGTCGGCATTGCCGCCCGACAGCAGCTTGGCGCTGCGGTCGATCAGCGGCGCCTCGTCGCCATAGGGATTGATCCACGTGCCGTGCGCCGCCTGATAGGCCAGCTGGCGGGCGTATTTGTATTCCTTGTCGTTGAGCCCGAAGCGGACAGGGATCATCCCACGCTCCCTTCCAGGCTGATCGCCACCAGCTTCTGGGCCTCGACGGCGAACTCCATCGGCAGCTGCTGCAGTACGTCCTTGACGAAGCCGTTGACCAGCAGGGCCACGGCCTCTTCCTGGCTCAGGCCGCGCTGCTGGCAATAGAACAGCTGATCGTCCGACAGGCGGGTGGTGGTGGCCTCGTGCTCGAAAACGGTCTGGCCGTTGCGGGCCTCGATATAGGGGATGGTGTGGGCGGCGCAGGTCTTGCCGATCAGCAAGGAGTCGCACTGAGTGAAGTTGCGGGCGCCCTTGGCCTTGGGGTGGGCGCTGACCAGGCCACGATAGGTGCTGGTCGACTTGCCGGCGCTGATGCCCTTGGCGACGATCCGCGAGCGGGTGTTGGCGCCCAGATGGATCATCTTGGTGCCGGTATCGGCCTGCTGGTGGCCGTTGGTCACGGCGATCGAGTAGAACTCGCCTGAGCTCCCCTCGCCGCGCAGCACGCAGGACGGATATTTCCAGGTCACGGCCGAGCCGGTCTCAACCTGCGTCCACGACACCTTGGAGCGATCACCCCGGCAGTCGGCGCGCTTGGTGACGAAGTTGAAGATGCCGCCCTTGCCGGTCTCCGGATCGCCCGGATACCAGTTCTGAACGGTGGAATATTTGATCTCGGCGTCGTCAAGCAGGACCAGTTCGACCACGGCGGCGTGCAGCTGGTTCTCATCGCGCATCGGGGCCGTGCAGCCCTCCAGATAGGAGCAATAGGCGCCCTTGTCGGCGATGATCAGGGTGCGCTCGAACTGGCCGGAGTCCTTGGCGTTGATGCGGAAATAGGTCGACAGCTCCATCGGGCAGCGCACGCCCGGCGGGATGTAGACGAACGAGCCGTCGCTGAAGACCGCGCTGTTGAGGCAGGCGAAGTAGTTGTCCGAGGTCGGCACCACCGAGCCCAGATACTGCTTCACGAGGTCGCCGTGCTCGCGGATGGCCTCGCTCATCGAGCAGAAGATCACGCCGACGGCGGCCAGTTCCTTCTTGAAGGTGGTGACGACGCTGACGCTGTCGAACACCGCATCCACGGCGTAGCGCGGCGCGCCTTCAACGCCGGCCAGAACTTCCTGCTCTTTCAGCGGGATGCCCAGCTTGGCGTAGACGGCCAGGATGTCGGGATCCACCTCATCCAGGCTCTTGGGGCCGTCCTTGGCCTTGGGGGCGGCGTAATAGTAGGAGTCCTGATAGTCGATCTTCGGATAGTTGACCTTGGCCCAGTCGGGCTCTTCCAGCTCAAGCCAGCGGCGATAGGCGTCCAGGCGCCAGTCCAGCATCCACTGGGGCTCTTCCTTCTTGGCCGAGATGAACCGCACGATGTCCTCGGAGAGGCCTTTGGGGGCGAACTCCTGATCGATATCGGTGGTGAAGCCGTGCTCGTATTTCTCAAGCAGGGCGACGGTATCAACGGTTTCTTTAATCGCGGCCATCACGCCACCTCCCGGCGCCGGGCGCCGATACGCTTCCAGGCGGCGAGCCAGGCGTCGCCGCATTTGATCCAGTCATCTTCGGTGCTCGCCCAGCCGCCGCTGACCCGCAGGGCGTAGGGCGCCAGGTCGGAGCGGCCCATGGCCTCAACTACGCGGCTGGCCTTGACCTTGCCCGACGAGCAGGCGCTGCCGGCGCTGACCATCACGCCGGCCAGGTCCAGGTTCATCACCTGGATCTCGGAGCCGAAGCCTTCGCCGGCGAAGCACAGGGTTTGGGGCAGACGTTCGGCGCCTTCGCCCATCACGACCGCGCCCGCCGCCTTGACCCGCTCGGCCAGGGCGTCGCGCCACTGGGCCTGCGGCGCCATCGCGGGAAGATCTCGCGATGCCGCTTCGACGGCCGCGCCGAAGGCGGCGATGCCCGCGACATTCTCGGTCCCGGCCCGGCGGCCGCGCTCCTGACCGCCGCCGTGCTGGCGACGCGACAGCGTGGCGCGGGCTCCGGCGACCAGCGCGCCGACGCCCTGCGGTCCGCCCAGCTTGTGCGCCGACAGCGCCATCGTATCGGCGCCGAGGGCGGAAAAATCGATGGCGATCTTGCCGGCGGCCTGCACCGCGTCGACATGCAGCCAACCGTCAGCGGCGCGCACCAGAGCCGAAGCCTCGGCGACAGGCTGCAGGACCCCGGTCTCGTTGTTGGCCAGCATCAGGCAGACCAGGGCCCGGCCGGGCGCCTTCAGGTCGGCCTCCAGCCAGGCCATGTGCGCGACGCCATTGGCGTCGACCGGCCAGGTCTCGACCGGCAGGCCGCTGGCCCGGGCGGTCTCGACCACGGCGTCATGATCGGTGGCCCCGACGATGATCCGCTCGAAACCGGCGGCCTTGGCGCTTTCGATGGCCAGGGCGTTGGCTTCGGTGCCGCCGCTGACAAAGGTGACCGAACCGGCGGGCACGCCGACCAGAGCGGCGACCTGGGCGCGGGCGGTCTCGACCAGATCACGCGCGGCGCGGCCGGCGGCATGCACAGATGAGGGATTGGCCGGCGACTCCAGAGCGCGCAGCAGAGCCTCGCGGGCCTCCGGACGGATCGGACCCGTGGCGTTGTAGTCGAGATAGACGGATCCGCGAGGCAAGGTCATTCCGCCGCGATCTCCAGGGCCTTGGCGTCCGGACGCAGGCGACCTTCCAGCACATCGGCGATCGACACCGAGGTGAGATAGCCCTGGATCTGACGGCCCATCTCTTCCCAAAGGTCGTGGGTCATGCAGCGCTCGCCGCCCGCCATGCAGCCCTTGGGGCCGCCCTTGGTCAGGCCGCAGCGCGTGGCGCGCAGGGGCTCGTCCACGGCCAGGACAATATCGGCGATGCAGGTCTTGTCGGCGTCCAGCGCGAGGCGATAGCCGCCGCCAGGGCCGCGCGCGCTCTTGACCAGGCCCTTGCGGCGCAGGCGAGCGAAAAGCTGTTCGAGATAGGAGAGCGAGATCTGCTGACGCGCGGCGATCTCGGCCAGGGCGACGGCGCGGCCGTCCCCCTCGTCCTGGCGTTTGGCCAGGTCGGTCATGGCCATGACGGCATAACGTCCCTTGGTGCTCAGGCGCATGCGCCTTACTCCTTGCAGATTCCGCGCGCATCGGCTTTTGCGTGTGCTACAAGCCGCGACTTCGCGCCGGACCCTTGGTCCGCGTCGCTGGTTGCGATTTAGGAAGACCAAGCGCAGCGGTCAAGTATTCCGTCGGTCGAAAGATCCGGAATCGTCCGTCGCTTGCCGAACCAAAGAGGTCGATATGCCTGATGTGATTTTGGCCGGCGCGTCCGGACGGATCGAAGCGCGCTACTCACCGGGCAAGACCGAGACGGCTCCGATCGCCTTGATCCTGCACCCGCACCCCAAGGCGGGCGGGCACATGAACCACCCGGTATCGGTGCAGCTGTACCACCTGTTCATGAAGCGCGGCTTCGCGACGCTGCGCTTCAATTTCCGCGGCGTGGGCCGCAGCCAGGGCGAGTTCGACGCCGGCATCGGCGAACTGGCCGACGCCGCGACGGCGCTGGACTGGCTGCAAACCAGCAACCCTGCCGCCAGCCAGACCTGGGTCGCCGGCTTCGACTTCGGCGCCTATATCGGCATGCAGCTGTTGATGCGTCGCCCCGAGACCGATGGCTTCATCAGCGTCTCGCCGCCGACCAACATGTATGATTTCAGCTTCCTGGCGCCCTGCCCGGCTTCGGGCCTGTTCCTGACCGGTTCGGCCGACACCATCACGCCGCCCGTCGAGGTGGAGCGTGTGGTCTCAAAGCTGCGCACCCAGAAGGGAATCATCATCGACTATGAGGTGATCG
Organism: Caulobacter sp. FV2ps19; assembly: GCF_058681035.1. Classification (NCBI taxonomy): domain Bacteria; kingdom Pseudomonadati; phylum Pseudomonadota; class Alphaproteobacteria; order Caulobacterales; family Caulobacteraceae; genus Caulobacter; species Caulobacter sp. FV2ps19. The sequence continues at coordinate 3,011,116 of NZ_CM178729.1, forward strand.
ACAAGGCTAGCCACTTCTGGACCGAGCACCTGCCCTCCGTGGAGCGCAGCGTCGGCGACTATCTCGACAAACGCATCGAGATGAACCCGATCTGACTTAAAGGCCTCCCTTCGGGGAGGCCTTTTTCGTTCGGGACAGGACGGCCGCGAGCCCTTACATAACGCTGGTAGCGGTAACGCGAGAGCGAACATGCACTACGACATCGTCATTGTCGGTGGCGGCGCGGGCGGACTGGAATTGGCGGCGCATCTTGGTCGTCGCTTGGGCCGAAGAACCGGCAAGGAGCGCGTGCTCCTAATCGACCGTTCCAGCTTCCATATCTGGAAACCGACCCTGCACGAGGTGGCGGCCGGGACGCTGGACGTTCACCAGGAAGGGATCTCCTATTCGATCCTCGGCCGCGCCAACGGCTTCAGCTTCCAGCTGGGCGAACTGACCACCTTCGATCCCGTCGCCAAGCGCCTGACCCTGAAGGCCATTCTCGACAAGTCTGGCGGCGTGCTCGCGCCGGAAAGAACGATCAGCTTCACCTACGGCGTGCTGGCCATCGGCAGTGGCTCGAACCTGTTTGGCACCCCCGGCGCCGAGCTGGCCTACCTGCTGGAACGCACCGAGGACGCCGAAGCCTTCCACGCGCGCCTGCTCGCCGCCTTCACCAAGGCCGCGTTCTCAACTGACAAAACCCTGAGCATAGCCATTGTCGGCGCGGGCGCGACCGGTGTGGAGCTGTCTGCCGAGCTGATCGAGGCCCATCGCGAACTGCTCGAAAGCCTCGGGAGCGAGCAGCGCTTTCGCCTGGACATCGCGATCGTAGAGGCCGCGCCGCGCATCCTGAACGGTCTGCCTCAGAAGATCGCCGACCAGGCTACGGTCGCCCTGGAGCGCAAGGGCGTGCGGGTCAAAACCGGCGCCAAGGTGCTGGCCGTTCACGCCGATCGGCTGGAAACCAGCCTGGGCGATATTCCCGCTGACCTCGTGGTCTGGGCGGCGGGCGTCAAGGCAGCCCAGACCAATGCCGGCTTCGGACTGGAGACCAATGCTGGCAATCAGTTCGTGGTCAATGGCCGGCTGGAAACGTCAGCCCACGACATCTGGGCGCTGGGCGATTGCGCCGCCTGCCCGTGGACAGAGGGACGTCTTATCCCCGCCCGCGCCCAGGCCGCCCACCAACAGGCTGACTACCTGACCAAGTCCCTGACAGCTCGCCTGGGCCAGCGCCAGATCGAGACGCCGTTCGTCTATCGCGACTTCGGCTCTCTGGTGTCGCTGGGCGACAACAAGGGCGTCGGCGCCCTGATGGGCGGACTGGGCGGCCCCAACTTCTTCATTGAAGGCCTGCTGGCCAAATGGGCCTACATGTCACTGCACTTGGATCACCACCGGGCGATCCTGGGAATCGGCAAGACGGCGGTGCTGGCCCTGGCCCGGCTGCTGCAGCATCGCGTGGCGGGGCGGTTGAAGCTGCACTAGATCGGCTGGACGATCCGTCCGCCGGTCATCGGCGCCTTAACCCCCGTCGTGCCTGGGAAACTGATCGGCAGCCCCCGCGCCGTGCGGGCCGCGAGATAGGCGAAGGCCTCGGCCTCGATGGCGTCGCCGCGCCAGCCATAGTCCTCGGCGGTCTTGACCGGCACCGGCGCGCGTTCGGCCAGGGCGCGCATGATCTGCGGATTGTGCCGCCCGCCGCCGCAGACGATCAGAGCCGCCGGCAGAGCGCCCAATTCGAACGCCTTGACGACCGCCTCGGCGGTGAAGGCCACCAGGGTGGCGGCGGCGTCCTCGGCGGACAGGGATTCGACCAGATCCAGCGGGAAGTCGTAGCGGTCCAGTGACTTGGGGGCCGGGCCGGCGAAATAGGCGCTGGCCAGGAAGGTGTCGAGCACGGTCTGGTCAACCTTGCCCGCGGCGGCCAGGCGGCCTCGATCATCGAAACGCCCCAACCCGCGCGACTGCAGCATCAGATCGATCATGCCGTTGCCAGGGCCGGTGTCGAAGGCCAGCAGGTCCTCGCCCTCGCCCACCAGGGTGATATTGGCCACGCCGCCGATGTTCAGCGCCGCCACCGGCGCGGCCAGGCCTGACGCTCGTGCGCGGGCCGCATGATAGATCGGGGCCAGGGGTGCGCCCTGCCCGCCCGCCGCCACGTCGGCGGTGCGGAAATCGAAGGCCACCGGCCGGCCGGTGGCGCGAGCCAAGCGCTCGGCGTCGAGCAGTTGCACCGTGCGGCCGATCCGGCCCGGCTCGGGCCGCTCGTGCAGCACCGTCTGGCCGTGGACGCCCAGCAGATCAAATTCCGACCAGGTCAGGCTGTGTTCGGCCAGGAAGCTCTGGGCGGCCTGGAAATGCTCGTCCGCGACCGCCTGCGCCGCCTCGGCGAAGATGTCCGGCGCCGGCTTGCCGCGCGGCCAGCCGCGGGCGACCTCGGTGGCCACCAGCAGCAGGTCGCGGGTTTCCTCGCGCAACTTGCGCTCGCCGCAGGGCCCAAAGGCCTGAATCTCTTCGCCGTCAGTCTCGAGCACCGCCATGTCGACCGCGTCGAGCGAGGTGCCGGTCATGAATCCCAGAATACGCATCAGCGTTGACTGCCATGGTCGCAGGCCTGTAGCTAGACCCATGATCGACGCTCGTTTCGCCGCTGCCACCTATTACCGCCCGCTCAATTAGCGGGAGGCCGGCCTGACACGTCGATGCGCCCCGCCCTGCCGGGGTCGCGTCTCACCAGATCATCGCGCTCCGGCCCTATCCGGAGACTGACCCATGAAACCCTCGCCACATCACGGCTCGCTCGTGCTAGACGGCCCACCGTCACTTCAAGAGCCGTCCCATCCAGAGAGTCGATCCATGTCCGCGCCCGCCTCGTTCAAGTCGGAATTCCTGCAAACCCTGCAGGCGCGCGGCTATATCCATCAGATCACCCACCCGGACGAACTGGACGCCGCCGCCGTCGGCGGGATCGTCACCGCCTACATTGGCTTCGACGCCACGGCGCCCAGCCTGCATGTCGGCTCGCTGATCCAGATCATGATGCTGCGCCGCCTGCAGCAGGCCGGCCACAAGCCGATCGTCCTGATGGGCGGCGGCACCACCAAGGTCGGCGACCCCACCGGCAAGGACGAGAGCCGCAAGCTGCTGTCGGACGCCGACATCGCGGCCAACATCGCCGGCATCAAGTCGGTGTTCGCCAAGTTCCTGACCTTCGGCGACGGGCCGACCGACGCCGTCATGGTCGATAACGACGCGTGGCTCTCCAAGTTCGGCTACGTGCAGTTCCTGCGCGACTACGGCGTGCACTTCACGGTCAACCGGATGCTGGCCTTCGACTCGGTCAAGCTACGCCTCGAGCGCGAACAGCCGATGACCTTCCTCGAATTCAACTACATGCTGATGCAGGCGGTCGACTTCCTGGAACTGAACCGCAAGTTCGGCTGCGTGCTGCAGATGGGCGGCTCTGACCAGTGGGGCAATATCCTCAACGGCGTGGAGTTGACCCGGCGCGTGGATCAGAAGGCCGCCTACGGCCTGACGACGCCGCTGCTGGCGACCGCCTCGGGCGCTAAGATGGGCAAGACCATGTCGGGCGCCGTGTGGCTCAATGCTGAGCAGTTGAGCCCTTATGACTACTGGCAGTTCTGGCGCAACACCGAGGACGCCGATGTGGGTCGCTTCCTGAAGCTGTTCACCGACCTGCCTCTGGACGAGATCGCCAGGCTGGAAGCCCTGCCCGGCGCCCAGCTGAACGACGCCAAGAAGGTGCTGGCCGACGAAGCGACGCGCATGGCGCATGGCGACGAGGCCGCGCGCTCGGCTCGCGACGCTGCTGAAAAGGCGTTCGAGCAGGGCGTGACCTCTGCCGACCTGCCGACCTTTGAGGTTCCCGCTGCGGATCTGAAGGCCGGGATCGTCCTGGCCAACCTGTTCGCCGACGCCGGCCTGGCCGGTTCCCGAGGCGAGGCCCGTCGCCTGGCCCAGGGCGGCGGCTTGAAGGTCAATGACAAGGCCGAGGCCGACGCCAACCGCGTCGTGACCGAAGGCGATCTGATCGACGGTGTTGTCAAGCTGGCGGCCGGCAAGAAGAAGATCGTTCTGGTCAAACCGGTTTAAGCTATCAGTCGTCCCGACTCGCGGCCTCGCCACGGGTCGGGACGACACCAAGAGTTGAGGAGAGAGACGATGCTTCAGGCTGGCGACAAGGCTCCCGCGTTCGACCTGCCCACCGATACCGGCCGGGTCAGCCTGGCGGGCCTCAAGGGCAAGAACATCGTTCTCTATTTCTACCCTAAGGATGACACGTCCGGCTGCACGTCCGAGGCCCTGCAGTTTTCGTCAGAGGTCGAGGAATTCGCCAAACTGGGCGCCGTGATCATCGGCGTGTCCAAGGACAGCGCGGCTTCGCACGCCAAGTTCCGCCTCAAGCACGACCTGACCGTCGAACTGGCCGCCGACACGACCGGAGAGATCGTCGAGACCTACGGCGCCTGGGTCGAGAAGAGCATGTATGGCCGCAAATATATGGGCATCGACCGCTCGACCTTCCTGATCGACGCCGAGGGCGTGGTCCGGGAGGTCTGGCGCAAGGTCAAGGTGCCCGGTCACATCAAGGCCGTGCTGACTGCGGCCAAGGCTCTGAAATAACCCACTTCTTGCGGATTTTTTTATCCGCGTGGCGGCTCGGCCGCCTGCTTGGCTGTGTTGTATTTGCGCCGCGCGTCCCGGCCAATGACCACCTGTGCGACAGACGGCCTTGCCGATCGCGTTCAGGTCACGTTAACGGTTTCGGCGATATGATGAAATTTGTAGCTCACTCTCTCCAGGGGCGGGAAGAGTCTTGCACAGGCATTCAATATCGTTGCATATCCCCCTTGTTCTGAAAACGGGGGTTTCGTGAGCGATGGCCATCAAACGCTTCAAGCGACTGCGGCAATCCCTCGAAGGTCTTTTCCCTGAAAGGCATCTCTATATCCGCTCAGGCGGCGAGATGCGGGGCTACGTTTTCTCCACCAACAAGCAACTTCTCGCGAGCGCCGTTGTCGGCTGCGCAGCCCTGTGGATGGGCGTCTGCACCGCCGCGATGATGGTCAACGCCTTGGCGGTCAGCTCGACCGATCAGCAGGTCATCAAACAACGCGCCTATTATGAGCGCCTCAATGCCGACCGGCAGGCCCGCCTCAACAGCGCTGTGGCCCAGCTTTCGGCCACCAACGGCTCGCTGGACGAGTTGGCCGCATCCGTCGAAAAACGCCACTCCGCCCTGGCCCTGCTGGTCAGCGACTTCCGAGGCGTGCCCGGCGCCGCCGACGCCCTGAAGGTCAGCAAGCCGCGTTTGCTCGCCGCCACGCCCGTCCAGCGCATCCAAGCCACGCGTATGGATCAGGAACGCCTGATCGACGCCGCCGAAACCTTCGCCAAGAGCCGCGCCGAACGCCTCCGGCTGGCCATGCGAATGGCCGGACTGGACGCCGGCAACTATACCGGCCGCGGCGGCTCTCTGGGTGGTCCGCTGATCGAGGCCAAGGATCCCCGGGCGCTTGCCGCCGTGCTCGACGTTGATGAAGACTTCGCCTCCCGGATTAAGCGCGCCGCCACCGACATGTCGGACATGCGTGCGCTCAACACCGCCGCCAAGAAGCTTCCCTTCTTCCGTCCGACCAGCAATCCGGCGCTCAGCAGCAGTTATGGCGTGCGCTTTGATCCCTTTACCCATCGCCCGGCCTTCCATTCGGGCCTCGACTTCCCCGGCGCCTTCTACACCCCGATCATGGCGACGGCGCCCGGCGTCGTGTCGTTCACCGGCGTACGCTCCGGCTATGGCAATACGATCGAAATCGACCATGGCGGCGGCTTCAAGACGCGCTATGCTCACCTTCAAGCGATCTCCGTGCGCGTCGGACAGCGTGTGGCGATCGGTCAACGCGTTGGCGCCATGGGCTCGACCGGCCGGTCGACCGGCCCGCACCTGCACTACGAAGTCTGGGCCAATGGTAGGGCCCAGAACCCTAATCGCTTTTTGAAGGCTGGTGAGTATGTTCAGCAAGCAAACTAAGGGTCAGGCGCGCGGTCCGGCCAAGATCGAGCCCTTGCCGACCACCCCCATTACCTCCGTTGATCCAACGCGCAAGGCCGCCCCCAAGGTCGCGTCCCTGATCTCGGCGGACATCACCATCGAGGGCAATGTCACCGGTGAAGGCGAACTGCAGGTTGATGGCATCGTTCGCGGCGATATCCGCGTGGGCCGCCTGACCGTCGGCGAAACCGGCCACGTGGAAGGCTCCGTCTACGCAGAAGCCTCGGAGGTTCGCGGCCGCGTCGTCGGCTCGATCACCTCCAAGCAGGTTCGCCTCTACGGCACCTCCTATATCGATGGCGACATCACCCATGAGCAACTGGCCATGGAAACGGGCGCCTTCTTCCAGGGTCGCAGCCTGAAGTTCCAGCGCCCCGCGCCTCAGCCGGCGCCCGCACCGACCCTGGCGGCCCCCGCTCCGGCGCCTACCCCTCAGGCCAAGCCCGCCTAAACGAAAAACGCCCCGGAGTGATCCGGGGCGTTTTACTTTTGCGGCCTATCGCGCGACCCTGGAGCAAGGCGCGTGAAATCGGACTCACGCGCCTTGCTCCAGGTTTTTGTTTTCGCATCGTTTTTGCGGAAAACCGGCGTCCACTTTTCCGCACGATGCTTTAGGCGTCGCGCGTGGCGCCGACGCGCTGGGCCAGGGACGCACCCATGAAGTCGTCGAGATCACCGTCCAGCACCCCTTGGGTGTCGGAGGTTTCGACATTGGTCCGCAGATCCTTGACCATCTGATAGGGCTGCAAGACGTAGCTGCGGATCTGGTGACCCCAGCCGATATCGGTCTTCTGGTCTTCCAGCGCCTGCTGCGCGGCCTCGCGGCGTTGCAGTTCGGCCTCATAGAGGCGCGCGCGCAGCATCTTCCACGCTTCTTCGCGGTTCTGGTGCTGTGAGCGGCCGGCCTGGCAGGCCACGGCGATGCCGGTGGGGATGTGCGTCAGACGCACCGCCGAATCAGTCTTGTTGATGTGCTGACCGCCGGCGCCGCTGGCGCGATAGGTGTCGGTGCGCACATCCGACGGATTGATATCGATCTCGATGGCGTCGTCCACCACCGGATAGACCCAGGCCGAAGCGAAGCTGGTGTGGCGCTTGGCGGCCGCGTCATAGGGACTGATCCGCACCAGACGGTGCACGCCCGCCTCGGTCTTCAACCAGCCATAGGCGTTCTGGCCCTTGATCAACAGGGTGGCCGACTTGATGCCCACCTGGTCGCCGGACGTCTCTTCGACCAGCTCCACGCTCATCTTGTGCGCATTGGCCCAGCGCGAATACATCCGCAGCAGCATGCCGGCCCAGTCGCAGGACTCGGTGCCACCGGCCCCGGAATTGATTTCGACATAGCAGTCATTGCCGTCGGCCTCGCCCGACAACAGGGCTTCCAGCTCGGCGCGGCCGGCGCGGTCCTTGAGATCCTTCAGTTGGGCGCGGGCGTCCTCCAGGACAGCTTCGTCCTCCTCCATGTCCGCCAGTTCGGCGTATTCGAGGGCGTCCTTGAGCCCGCGTTCGAGCACCTGAACAGCCTCGACACGGCCCGCCAGACTGGCGCGCTCGCGCGAGACGGCCTGGGCCTCGGCGGGTTTGTCCCAAAGCGTAGGGTCTTCGACCCGGGCGTTCAGCTCATCGAGCTTTCGAAGTGCGGCATCCCAGTCAAAGACGCCTCCTGAGCAGTCCAATGGACTGCTCGATGTCGGCCGCAGAGGCCTCAACATCCGGTCGCATCACGTTACTCCGTGACAAGTGTGAAGGGCGCGGGGAATAGCCCGCGCCCGGAGTCGGCGCAACGCCGATGATGGATCAGTAGAGGCCGCTGAGCGGATCGGCAGGCTTTGGCTGTGGCTTGGCGGCCTCCGACGCGTTGGAGGCGCCGCTGGGCACGCCATTGGGCCAGGCTTCCGAATAGGGCTGCGGCTCGGCGACCGCGGCCGGAATCTCGACCTTGGGCTCGGTGCCCGGCCTGAACGCCTCGCGGATGCCGCGCACATTGGCGAACTTGGCGGTCTTCGGCGGCTTGAAATCGGCGACCGGCGTGCCTTTCAGGGCCTCTTTCATAAAGTCCATGAAAACCGGCACGGCGTCCGTGGCCCCGGTCTCGCCTTCGCCCAGCGAGCGGTTGTCGTCGAAGCCGACGAACACGCCGACCACGAGATTGGGCGAATAGCCCATGAACCAGGCGCTGCGATATTCATTGGTGGTGCCGGTCTTGCCCGCCAATGGCCGCCCCAGGGAACTGACGGCCGCCGCCGTACCGCGCTGAACCACGCCCTGCAGCATCGAGGTGATCTGGTAGGCTGTGACGGGATCCATGACCTGCTCGCCCGGCGCGTCGAAGCGCGGGCTTTCATCGCCGCTGAAGCCCGCCGTGCACTTGAGGCAGTCGCGCTTGTCGGCCCGGAAGATCACCTTACCCTCGCGATCCTCAACCAGTTCGATCAGGTGCGGCTCGACCCGCCGTCCGCCATTGACGAAAGGTGCGTAGGCCGAGGTCAGCTTGAACGGCGTCGTCTCGCCCGCCCCCAGCGCCATGGCCAGAACCGGCTGCATGTCCCGAACCACACCCGTACGCTTGGCCAGATCAATGATCTTCTTCATGCCGACGCTCTGGGCCAGGCGCACGGTCATGGCGTTGATCGACTGCTCAAGGCCCTTGCGCAGAGGTTGAGCGCCGTAGAACTCCTTGTGGTAGTTTTCCGGGCTCCAGCTCTCACCATTGGCGCCCTTCAGGGTGATGGCGCTGTCGACCACCACGCTGGCCGGCGTATAGCCGTTCTCGAGCGCGGCGGCATAGACGAACGGCTTGAAGGCCGAGCCCGGCTGACGCATCGCCTGGGTGGCCCGGTTGAAGTTCGACAGCGAGTAGCTGTAACCGCCCACCAGGGCGACGACGCGACCACTATAGGGCTCAATGGCCACCAGGGCGCCATTGACGGCCGGTACCTGGCGCAACCGATAGGACGACGAGCCGTCGACCGGCTCGACGAAGACCAGATCGCCAGGCTTCAACCCCTTGCCGGCGCGGGCCCAGACCATGTCCTGGTCGACGATGGGGCCTTCGCCTTCATTCTTGACCAGACGCACCCGGCCATCGGTCGAGATGACCACGGCGGCGCGCCAGCCGCGGCGTTCGGACGGCGGAGCCTTGGCGCGAGCGCTCTTCTCCCAGTCGGCGTCATTGGCCTCGACATGACCCCAGGCCCCGCGCCAGCCATGGCGACGGTCATAGTGTTCCAACCCGTCCATCAGGGCGACACGGGCGGCGGTCTGCAGGCGCGGATCAAGGGTCGTGCGCATATAGTAGCCGCCCTCGCTGAGGCGGGGGCCGAGGGTGGCGACGCCGCGCTGGCGCACTTCCTCGACGAAATAGTCGGCGTCTCGATAGGCGGCGCGCTTGGGGGCGGCCTGAACCACCAGGTCTTCGGCCTTGGCCTTCTCGGCGTCAGCCTTGGACACCCAGCCCAGATCCGCCATCTGATCCAGGATCCAGTTGCGGCGGACGATCGCCTTGGCCTTGTTGCGCACCGGATGATAATTGTCGGGCCCCTTGGGCAGCGCCGCCAGATAGGCGCACTCGGCCAAGGTCAGGTCCGGCAGCGACTTGCCAAAATAGTTATAGGACGCCGCTCCCACCCCGAACGAGCGGTAACCCAGCCAGATTTCGTTCAGGTACAGCTCAAGGATCTGCTGCTTGTCGAGCGACTGCTCAAGGCGGTGCGCCAGAATGGCTTCCTTGAACTTGCGGCCAACCGTCGCATCGCTGGTCAGCAAGACGTTCTTGGCGACCTGCTGGGTGATCGTCGAGCCGCCCTCAAGGCGCTTGCCGTGCGCAGCGTTGCCGACATTCTTGATCATCGCGCGAGAAAATCCGCCGACGTCGACGCCGCTGTGCCGGAAGAAATTACGATCCTCGGCGGCCATGAAGGCCTGGGCCAGCTGGGGCGGAATCTGGTCGTAGGGAACGAAGATCCGGCGTTCCTTGGAATATTCGCCGATCAGGGTGCCGTCCCAGGCATAGACGCGCGTCGCCGTCGGCGGCCGGTAGTCTTGCAGCTCGCCGGCGTCAGGCATGTCGTGGAAGAGCCACGCCGCATAGATCGCGATCGCGAACCCCGCCACGGCAATGGCCGAAAGCACGGCCACGCCCGCGATGGCCATCCATCGTTCGGTGGGTTTCAGATCCACGCGGCCTCCGTCGGGCGACGCGCCCTCGCCCGCCCTTCACTCATCCTCTAGAGCCCGTTCCACAAAAGTGTAAGCGGTTTTGCGGTCGCATCGCGCCGCGCTGGCTCAAGCCATGCCTCTAGCGCGCATCGTCACGGGCGCCAACGGCCCGCGAGCGTCAGGATTTGCGAACCTGGGCGGTGAAGTAGGATTCGATGGCGTCGCCGACGGCGTTGACAACACGAGCCCGACTGTCGGCGGTGCTCAACAGGCGCTCATCCTCAATATTGGTGATGAACCCCATCTCCAGCAAAACGGCGGGGACATCGGGGGCGAGCAGCACGATAAAGCCGGCGTCGCGGTGACTACGGCGCAGAAGGGTCGTCTCCTCGCCTACCCGATCCAGAAGCAATTGCGCGAAAGCCGCAGAACGATTCTTGGTGGCGCGCTGACTGAGGTCGAGCAGGATCTGGCTGACGGCGCGATCCCGGCCCGGCAGATTGGCCTTCATCAGCCAGTCGTCCTTTTCCAGGACCCGGGCCACCCGTTCAGCGCCTTTTTCCGACAGCGTATAGACGCTGGCGCCGCGCGTATTGACGTCGGGACCGGAGTCCGCGTGCATCGAGATGAAGAGATCCGCATCGGCGCGGCGCGCGATCTGTACGCGGGCTTCCAGAGGAATGAAGGTGTCGGTGTCGCGGGTCATCACGACCTGGAAGCGACCGGTCTTCTCCAACCGAACCTTCAAGGCCTTGGCCGCAGCCAGGGTGACGTCCTTTTCATAGACCGAAGCGCCCAACGACCCGGGATCCTTGCCGCCATGACCCGCGTCGATGACGATCACCTTCTTCAGGCGAAGCGGCGCGGCTTTCACAGGACCGGAAACGAGGGTCCGCTTCAGAGCCGGCGCGGCGGCCGCGCCGTCCGTGGCCTTAAGATCGATCACATAGCGATAGGCGACCGCGCCGTCGCCAGGCGGCAACAGGAACCGGCGGCGAACCTCGGCCGGACCTGAAAGGTCGAGCCGAAGGCGCGCGCCGCCGCCCGCCTCGTCAATCACCCAGCGCTTGACCAGACCCTGGCCGGCGCCCTGCAAATCGCCGGCGACGGACACATTGGGCAGACCGATGATAATCCGTTGATCCAGGGCCCCATCGGCGACCAGGCGGCCGACGGCGGCGCGGTCCAGATCGATCACGACACGGGTTTCGGCGCGATCGCCGCCGAAGCGAACCTTCTGAACGCCGGCGGCCGGCGCGGGCCCCTGAGCGGTAGCGACCGCGACGCCCAGCACAGTCAGGCCGCCGACGATCAAAGTCGCCCTCAGCCATCCCGTACGCGCCAAACCGATCAGAACCCTACGCATTCCCCGCCTGAGCATTCTACAACTGGTGAACCAGTCTGGAATATCAATCACACGTGGTAGCCAAAGGGTTAAACCTGACCTTGTTGTCCAGCGCTTTCCTTTTGCCCCGCGATGTTGCTACAATTAAATTGCGTGTGAGCGCCGTGATCGTCATGGCCTCTCGCGCGGGCGGCCCGCGCCGATCGAAGCCCTGAGCCTCTTTCGTGTCGTGAGCCGCAGACTAGACAGTGTTCGCGGATCGATCCTTCGCTTGCAGGCTTGGCGCCTGCCCTGGGATGGGTTCGCGGAGCCCGCGTCGGGCTCTCCGCCTTTCTGGCGACGACGCGCCATCCGATCAGCGCCATCCGGTGCGACCCGGTCAAACATCCAGTCCGCGCTCTCGTCGCGGTAGAGAAAACAGAAACCCCATGGGCTGCGCCGCACCCGTCCGCCATTGGCATCCGACCTCTCGCAACCGCACTGGCGGAGCGACGGGCGGTGACGCGCGCGCCTGTCTTTCATATCGGCGCCCGGGCCCAGAGCCCGCCGCGCGCCGTGGAGATTCCCTTAATGTCGAAGAAGATGCTGATCGACGCAGCACACGCCGAAGAGACGCGTGTGGTCGTCGTGGACGGAACCCGGGTTGAAGAATTCGATTTCGAAAGCCAAACCCGCAAACAGCTTCGCGGAAATATCTATCTCGCCAAAGTAACCCGCGTTGAGCCCAGCCTGCAGGCCGCGTTCATCGAATACGGCGGCAACCGCCACGGGTTCCTCGCCTTCAACGAGATCCACCCGGACTATTACCAGATCCCGGTCGCCGACCGCGAAGCGCTGATGCGCGACGATTCGCATGACGACGAGGACGACCACGTCTCCTCGCGTCACGGCGAAGATCGCGACGGCGAGCATGTCGACGACGAAGACGACGCCGTCGAAGAGGAACTGGAGCGCCGCAAGCGTCGCCTGATGCGCAAGTACAAGATCCAGGAAGTGATCCGCCGCCGGCAGATCATGCTGGTTCAGGTCGTCAAGGAAGAGCGCGGCAACAAGGGCGCGGCCCTGACCACCTACCTGTCGCTGGCGGGTCGCTATGGCGTCCTGATGCCCAACACCGCGCGCGGCGGCGGCATCAGCCGCAAGATCACCACGATCACCGACCGCAAGCGCTTGAAGAGCGTCGTCCAGAGCCTGGACGTGCCGCAAGGCATGGGCCTGATCATCCGCACGGCCGGCGCCAAGCGCACCAAGGCCGAGGTCAAGCGCGACTACGACTATCTTCTGCGCCTGTGGGAGAACATCCGCGAGACCACGCTGCATTCAGTCGCGCCGGCGCTGATCTACGAGGAAGAAGACCTCGTCAAACGCGCCATCCGCGACATGTACGACAAGGAGCTGGAAGGCATCTGGGTCGAGGGCGAGGCTGGCTTCCGGGAAGCGCGCGACTTCATGCGCATGCTGATGCCCAGCCAGGCCAAGAAGGTCTTCCACTACCGCGAGCCGGCGCCGCTGTTCGTCAAGCATCGTATCGAGGACCATCTGGCGCAGATCTATTCGCCGGTCGTGCCTCTGCGGTCAGGCGGCTATCTGGTGATCAACCAGACCGAAGCCCTGGTCGCCATCGACGTCAATTCGGGCAAGGCGACGCGCGAACGCAACATCGAAGCCACCGCGCTGAAGACCAATACCGAAGCCGCTGAGGAAGCCGCACGCCAACTGCGCCTGCGCGACCTGGCCGGTCTGATCGTCATCGACTTCATCGACATGGATGAGGCCAAGAACAACCGCTCCGTCGAGAAGGTCCTCAAGGACGCCCTGAAGGACGATCGCGCCCGCATCCAGATGGGCAAGATCAGCGGCTTTGGCCTGATGGAAATCAGCCGCCAGCGTCGTCGCACGGGCGTGCTGGAAGGCACCACCCACGTCTGCGAACACTGCGAAGGCACCGGCCGCGTCCGTTCGGTCGAATCCAGCGCCCTGGCCGCTCTGCGCGCCATCGAGGTCGAAGCCCTGAAGGGCAGCGGTGCGGTCACGCTCAAGGTTTCCCGCGCCGTCGGCATCTACATCCTCAACGAAAAGCGCGCCTATCTGGTCCGCTTGCAGCAGACCCACGGCCTGTTCGTGACGGTGCTGGTCGATGAGAGCCTGCATGCGGCCGAAAACGAGATCGAGCGCACCGAGCTGGGCGAGCGCATCGCCGTGGCGGCGCCGCCGATCACTGACGCCGACTTCGCCGACGACGACCTCTATGACGATGAGGACGAGGACGAAGAAGAAATCTTCGACGAAGAGGCCCTCGAGCGCGAAGACACCGACGACGACGCAGCTGACGTCCGCGCCACCCAGCGCGAAAAGGGGCGTTCCGCCGAAGCCGCCTCGGACGACGACGGTGATCGCAATCGCAAGCGCAAGCGCCGTCGTCGCGGTCGTCGTGACGATGTCGACCTCGAAGCCGCGCCCGGCGCAGCAGAAGACGACCCCGAGGGCGATGACTCCGAAAGCCGTGACGGTGACTTCGCCATCGAAGGTGAGGACGAGGAAGCCCGTCGTCGTCGCCGTCGCCGCGGTCGTCGCGGCGGACGCCGTGGCGGTCGTGAGGACGGTGATCGTCCGGCCGACGCCTTTGTCTGGATCCGTCCCCGTGTCCCGTTCGGCGATAGCGCCTTCGCCTGGCACGATCCGGCGGCGCTCGACGGGCGTGGCGGCGAGTCGCGTCGCCCCGCGCCAGAACCCGTGACCGAGACCCAGGGCAGCGAGCGCCCCGAACGTGCTGAACGTCCGGAACGCGCTGAGCGTCCTGAACGCGCCGCACGTCCGGAACGCGCCGAGCGGTCCGAAGGGCGTTCCAGCCGCAGCCGTGGTCGCGGTCGCGGCGAACGGGAAGCTCGCCCGGCGGCGGCCGAGACGACTGTCGCGACGGCGGTCGAGGCTGAACTGCCGCCGATCGCTCCGATCGTCGCCGAAGCCCCGCCCAGCGACGTCTGGGTCGAGCTGCCCGCGCCGACGGAGGACGCCCCCAAGAAGGCTCGTCGACCGCGCGCGCGCAGTCGTAAGGCCGACGTTGCGGTGACCGAAGATACGGCGATCGAGTCGGCCGTCGAGGTCGAGACCCCGGTCGAGATCACGCCGCCCGCCCCTGTCGCCCCGACCCCGGTGGTTGCGACGCAACCGGCCCCGACGCCGGAAGCGGTCGCCGAACCCGTCCTGGAAACGGTGACAGCGCCCGCTGCGCCGGACCCGGCCGAGATCACCGACGCCCCCGCCAAGCCGCGCCGCGGTTGGTGGCGCCGGAGCTGATAACGGATCGTGGACGGTCAGGCTCTGGCCTGGCCGTCCACGGCGCCTATATGCAAGAGGCGCGCTACGAAGGCGGTGGTTCACAGGCCGCTGCATTCCACGCTACACTTGCCTCGATCGCGGGGGCGCGACTGGAGACGTTGGATGACCTCGCGCACGCGGCGGGCTGAAAAAGGGTTTCGCGCCTTCTGCTCCGTCGCCATGGTCGCGGCGCTGACCCTTTCGACGCCTGCCCCCGCCGCCGCGCAGGACGGCATTTCCCTGATCCGCGACACCGAGATCGAGGAAATCCTGCTCAAGGATGCGGTGCCGATTTTCGAGGCCGCCGGTCTTGACCCCAAATCGGTCCATATCCTTCTGGTCGGCGGGAAGGACCTTCAGGCCTTCGCCGCCCCCGGAACGATGGGCATCTATACCGGTCTGATCCGTCAGTCCGAAAACCCCAACCAGCTCCGGGGCGTTATCGCCCACGAAGTCGGCCACTTGCAGGCGGGCCACTCGTTCCGCTCGGGCGAAATGACCAAGGCTGGCCTCAAGCCAATGATCCTGACCATGGGCCTGGGCGTACTGGCGGCCCTGGCCGGCGCGCCGGACGCCGGCGCCGTACTGATGGGCAACGCCAGCTTCTTTGGTCAACTGGGCGCACTGGGCTACAGCCGCGAACAGGAGGGCCGCGCCGACCAGGCGGGCGCCACCCTGCTGGAAGCGACTGGCCAGTCAGGCAGGGGCCTGGTCGAGTTCTTCGACAACTTTCGCTATCAGGAGGTTTTTGATCAGTCGCGGCGCTTCGCCTATTTCCGCAGCCATCCGCTGTCGTCTCAGCGCATCGACGCCCTGCGCAGCCGGGTCGAGCGCCTGCCGCACTATGACCAGGTCGACAGCCCCGAAGACCTGGCCGAACACGAGATCATGAAGGCCAAGCTGGAGGGGTTCATGAACCCCCAGTCGGCCCTGATCAAATACAAGGAAAGCGATAGCAGCTACCCCGCCCAATATGCGCGCGCCATCGCCTACTATCAGATGAAAGAACCCGATCGCGCCCTGGCGCTGATTGACGCCATGCTGACCGAACAGCCCAACAATCCCTATCTCTGGGAGCTGAAGGGGCAGATCCTGTTCGAGTTCAACCGCGCAAAGCTGGCTGAAGCTCCGCAGCGCCGATCCGTTGAACTCAAGCCCGATGCGCCCCTCCTTCGGATCAATCTGGGCCAAACCCTGATCGGTCTCAATGACCCCAAAAAGGTCGAGGAAGGCGTTCAGGAGCTCAAGCGCGCCCTGATCAATGATAATGACAACGCCGTGACCTGGCGTCTGCTCGCCCAGGCCTATGATGCGCAAGGCAAGGACGGCCCGGCTCGTCTGGCCACCGCCGAGCAGTATTTCGCGCTGGGCGCACCCCAGGAGGCTCGGGTCTTCGCCATGCGGGCGCGTGAACTCCTGACCAAGGACACGCCTGAATGGCGACGCGCCACCGACATCGTCCTAGCCTCGCGCCCCAGCAACCAGGACCTCAAGGATCTAGCCAAGGAAGGCGCGACCCAGTCCGTCTTCCGTCGCTGATCCCTCGCTTCCAGTTCGAGATTGTCATGACCCTTAATCGCCGCGCCGGCGCCCTCGCCGCTTCGTTCGCCCTGTCGGGCCTGCTCATGGGCGCCTGCTCGCCCGCCAAACCCGACAAGGCCTTTGGCGAAAAGGTTCGCGCCTATCTGGTGGAGAACCCCGAAGTGCTGCTGGAAGTCAGCGCCAAGCTGGAACAGAAACAGGCCGCCAAGACCGCCGAGAGCGGCCGCGAGGCCATTGGCCGGTACCGTCAGGCGATCGAGCGTGACCCGCGCGACTTCGTGGCCAATCCCAATGGATCGGTCACGGTCACCGAGTTCTTCGATTACCGTTGCGGCTACTGCAAGCAAGCCGCCCCCGAGATCGTCAAGCTGATCCAGGAGAACCCGGACGTCCGGTTCGTATTCAAGGACTTCGTGATCTTCGGTCACGATTCAGAGGCCGCTGCGCGTCTGTTTCTCGGCGCGAAGGATCAAGGCAAGGACCTCGCCCTTCACCAGGCGCTGATGGCGGAGAAAAGCCTGGACGAGGCCTCCGCCCTGCGGATCGCCTCGGGACTGGGCCTTGATGTGGCCAAGGCGCGCGTCAAGGGCGCCAGCGAGGCGACCACCCAGCACCTGGCCGACACCCACGCCCTGGCCCAGGCCCTGGCGATCGAAGGCACACCGGCCTTTATCATCGGCGACCAGTTGATCCCCGGCGCCGACATGCAGGCGCTGAAACTGGCCATCGCCCAGACCAAGGCGGCCGCGTTGAAGAAGACCTGATCGCGCCGAGCGGCGGAGCCGTCTGGAGGCCCCACCGGTAGAGTTTGCAGGGCAGGTTTTACCCGTGGGGACGAGCTCCGCGCTCAGGGCTCGTCCAAGGGCTTGAAATCATTGATCCGCGATCCGTCGCGAGCTTGCACGAAGCTTGCGACGGGAGACCCGCCTTTTTGAAGCGGGAGCGCTCATGCTTATTTCAGGGTCAAGCAACAGCATCATGGCGTCGCTCAGCAACACCGCGCTGACGAGGCTCAATGCCGCGATGGCGCCAAAGACCCCGGACGCCGGCGCGAGCGGCGCGATGGCCGCCTCGAGCAAGACGGCCAAGGACGAGTTCCTCGACTACGCGAAGATGACGCCCGCCCAGAAAATGCGCGCGGCGATGCTCTCCAAGCTGGACGTCACCGAAGACCAGCTGAAGGCGATGGATCCCAAAGAGCGGCAGAAGATCGAGGACCAGATCAAGGAGATGATCAAGGCCGAGATCGAAGGTCCGGACGGCAACCGCAAGGCCAAGGGGGCCTTGGTTGACGTAAAAGCCTGACTAGATCAGCCCCGCCAGCGGCGAACTGGGATCGGCATACATCCGCTTGGGCATCCGTCCGGCCAGATAGGCTTCGCGGCCGGCGATGACCGCGTGCTTCATGGCCCGGGCCATGCGGATCGGATCCTTGGCCTCGGCGATAGCGGTGTTCATCAGGATAGCGTCGCAGCCTAGTTCCATGCCGATCGCGGCGTCCGAGGCTGTGCCGACGCCGGCGTCGACCAACACCGGCACCTTGGCGTTCTCGATGATGATCCGCAGATTGACGCGGTTCTGGATGCCCAGGCCCGAGCCGATCGGCGCGCCCAGCGGCATGATCGCCACCGCGCCCGCCTCTTCGAGCTTGCGGCAATAGACCGGGTCGTCCGAGCAATAGACCATCACCTGGAAACCCTCGGCGACCAGCAGCTTCAGCGAGCGCAGGGTCTCTTCCATGTCGGGATAGAGGGTCTTGGGATCGGACAGCACTTCCAGCTTCACCAGATCCCAGCCGCCGGCCTCTCGGGCCAGGCGCAGGGTGCGCACGGCGTCCTCGCCGGTGAAACAGCCCGCTGTATTGGGCAGATAGGTGAAACGGTCCTGCTTGATATAGTCGACCAGCAGCGGCTGGGTCGGGTCGGTCAGGTTCACGCGGCGCACGGCCACGGTGACGATCTCGGCCCCGGCGGCCTCGGCGGCGGCGGCGTTGGTCGCATAGTCCTTGTACTTGCCCGTGCCGACGATCAGTCGCGAGGTGAAGGTGCGGCCAGCGACGGTCCAGGTGTCATCGGCGGCGACGGAGTCGGGGGAAACATGCGCGTTCATGAGGGAGGTTTACGCCTGCGCAAGCGCGGTTTCAAACCCCGTAGGAACCGCAATGCGCCTAGCCGCCGCCAATGAAGGTCACGATTTCGATCCGGTCACCATCAGCCAGGGCCGTGTCGGCATAGGTCGAGCGGGGAACGATCTCCAGATTGCGCTCCACGGCCACCTTGCGCGAGTCCAGACCCAGCGACGCGACCAGATCAGCGACGCTGGAAACCTCGGCAATCACCCGTTCATCGCCATTCAATAAAAGCCTCATCTCACCTCCTGAGCGAGCCCTGCTTGTGACCTGACGGAACCGGCTATACAAGACCTCCGGAATCGACGGCGGAGCCGAATGGTAAAATCGATCCATGTGCTGAGTGGCCCCAACCTCAACCTGTTGGGAACGCGTGAGCCCGAGATCTATGGCAAGGACACGCTTGACGATGTCCGGGCGCGCTGCGAGGCGCGTGCGGCGTCGCATGGCCACTCCGTGGTCTTCCGGCAATCCAACCATGAAGGCCAGTTGATCGACTGGGTGCAGGAGGCGCGTGTGTCTGCCTCGGCCCTGGTGATCAACCCGGCGGGTTATGGCCATACCTCGATCGCGCTCTTGGACGCGCTCAAGATGCTGAGCGTTCCAATCATAGAGTGCCATCTGTCCAACCCCGCGGCGCGAGAGGAATTCCGCCGCCACACCTACGTTTCGCTCGCGGCTACGGGGATCGTCTCCGGCTTCGGCGCGGCGAGTTATGAACTGGCGATCGAGGCCGCTATCGGCCTGATCGGCGCGAAATAGGTCCAGCCCGCGAGCGTTCAACCGCCGCGCGCCAAGAGAACAAGGTAGCTTCAATGTCCAATCCCAAGGCTTCCGCCGATCCGGTCGAAACTCCGTCGATCGACGCCCGCCTGGTCCGCAAACTGGCGGACATCCTGAAGGACACGGGCCTGTCCGAAATCGAGGTTGAGCATGCCGGCCTGAAAATCCGGGTCGCGCGCGAACTGACCGTGGCCGCCTCGCCCACCACCTATGTTCAGGCCCCGCAGGCCTATGCCCCGCAGGCGCCCGCCGCCGCCGCGCCGTCAGAACCGCCAGCCGCCGCCGTAGCGCCGGTCGCCGCCGCCCGCGCCGCCGGCGACATCGTCAAGTCACCGATGGTCGGCACCGTCTATATGTCGCCGCAACCCGGCGCCGACGCCTTCATCAAGGTCGGCGACACGGTCACCGCCGGTCAGACCCTGCTGATCGTCGAAGCCATGAAGACCATGAACCCGATCTCGGCCCCCAAGGCCGGCAAGGTTGTCGACATCATCGTCGGTGACGCTCAGCCCGTCGAATTCGGCGAGCCGCTCGTCGTCATCGAGTAGCGATCATGTTTGACAAGATCCTGATCGCGAACCGGGGCGAGATCGCGCTTCGGGTTCACCGCGCCTGCAAGGAAATGGGCATCGCCACCGTGGCGGTCCATTCCGAAGCCGACTCCAATTCCATGTGGGTGCGCCTGGCGGACGAAAGCGTCTGCATCGGCCCCGCCCCTGCCGCCAAGAGCTATCTGAACATTCCGTCGATCATCGCCGCCTGCGAGATCACCGGGGCCCAGGCCGTTCACCCCGGCTATGGCTTCCTGTCGGAAAACGCCCGCTTCGCCGAGATTGTCGGCGCCCACGGCTTTACCTTCATCGGGCCCAAGCCGGAACACATCCGGATGATGGGCGACAAGATCACCGCCAAGCAGGCCGTGAAGGACGCGGGCATCCCCGTGGTTCCCGGCTCCGACGGCGGTGTGGCCACGGAAGAAGAAGCTTTCGCGGCCGCCGACAAGATCGGCTTCCCCGTGCTGATCAAGGCCGCCTCCGGCGGCGGCGGTCGCGGCATGAAGGTGGCCCAGACGCGGGAAGACCTGGCCGAAGCCGTCTCAACGGCACGCTCGGAAGCCCGCGCGGCGTTCGGGGACGACACGGTCTATATGGAGCGCTATCTCCAGAAGCCGCGTCACATCGAGATCCAGGTCATCGCCGACAGCCACGGCAATGTGGCTCATCTGGGCGAGCGCGACTGCTCGCTGCAGCGTCGCCACCAGAAGGTGCTGGAAGAAGCCCCCTCGCCCGCCCTGGGCGCGGCCGATCGCGCCAAGATCGGCAAGATCGTCGTCGATGCCGTCAAGGCCATCGGCTATCTGGGCGTCGGCACGATCGAGTTCCTGTGGGAGAACGGCGAGTTCTTCTTCATCGAGATGAACACCCGTCTGCAGGTTGAACACCCGGTCACCGAGGCCATCACCGGCATCGACCTGGTGCGCGAACAGATCCGCATCGCCGCCGGCCTGCCGCTGTCCTTCACCCAGGCGGACGTCGTCTTCGAAGGCCACGCCATCGAGTGCCGGATCAATGCCGAGAACGCGCGGACCTTCACGCCGTCGCCCGGCACCATCACCGACTTCCATGCCCCCGGCGGCCTGGGCGTTCGTCTGGATTCGGCGATCTACACCGGCTATGCGATCCCGCCCTATTACGACAGCCTGATCGGCAAGCTGATCGTTCACGGCCGCGACCGTCAGGAGTGCATCGCACGCCTGAAGCGTTGCCTGGGCGAAATGGTCGTCGGCGGCATCGAAACCACGATCCCGTTGTTCCAGGACCTGTTGGTGCAACCCGACATCCTGGCCGGCGACTACGACATCCACTGGCTGGAACGCTGGATCAAGGCGCAGGGCTAGGACGCGGGCGCGCATGGACGCCTTCACGGTCGACGACCTCATCACCTGCTATCAGCGCGGCGTCTTTCCGATGGCCGACGCCCGCGATGATGAGAACGTCTTCCTGATCGATCCCGAGCATCGGGGGGTGTTGCCGCTGGATGGCGTCCACATTCCCCGTCGCCTCGCGCGAACGGTGCGAACCGAGGCTTTCGAGGTCCGCATCGACAGCGCCTTCGACGCCGTGGTCGAGGCCTGCGCGGCCGCCAAGCCCGGACGCCAGGAAACCTGGATCAACGCGACAATCCAGACGCTCTATGGCGAGTTGTTTGCGCGCGGCCTGGCCCACTCTGTCGAGTGCTGGCGCGATGGCCAGTTGGTGGGCGGGCTCTATGGCGTTTCGCTGGGGGCGGCGTTCTTTGGCGAGAGCATGTTTTCAACCCAGCGCGACGCCAGCAAGGTGGCGCTGGTCCATCTCGTGGCGCGACTGCGGGTGGGACACTATCGTCTGCTCGACACCCAGTTCATCACCGACCATCTGCTACAGTTCGGGACGATCGAAATCCCCCGCGCCGAGTATCGTCGCCGTCTGGCGCGCGCTTGGCCCGGCGAGGCCGACTTCTACCGCTTGGCGGCCGCAGCGACCGGCGCAGACGTCTTGCAGGCGATCAACCAGGCGTCATAAACCGGATGCTCCAACGGGTTCATGCCCGGAGCGTTGGCGTACATCCAGCCCTTGTAGACCTGACGTCCCGGAGGGGCGACCCTGCCGGCGACCGCTTTGGGCTGGGTGTCGACCACGACATAGGCCGTGGATTCTGGCGCAATCTCGTCCGCAGTCGAGGTCTCGCAAGCGCGGACGGTGAAGATCAGGGTCTTGTAACGAATAGGCTGACCGATCGGCGCCTCAAACCGCATGGTTTCAGTCGTGATCTTGTCCAGGGCCTGGATAATCGCGACAGAGGATCGCGCGCGCTTCAGCGGTTCAGCCGGCGGGGCTTGCTCGGCGGCAGCCTTGTTTGACGAAACGAGCTTTGCCACAGGCTCGGCCTGAGGCTTCATCTCAGGCGCAGGTATCGCTATCCGCGGAGTCGCGGCGGGCGGTGTCTGCGCCACAGGCGCTGTCGGTGCTTGCGGGGCGACCGGCGCTGCAGACTGCCGCGCGACCGCCACGCTTGCAACGGCCAGGCTGGCAGCCAGGACGGATGCGCTCAGGGTCGCTCCGCGACGCATCAAACCTATTCCGGCTTCCAGGGCTGGTAGTCGCTGGTGGCCACGGCGCGCTGACCGCCGCGCGCGATGGAACCCTTAGGGCGCCAAGCGTGAACAGTACCCGTCAGATTGGGGATGTGATCCTTCTCCCACGACCGACGCGGCAGAGGCGCGATGGTCGGCGGTTCGTCCAGCGTGTAGTGCAGCCAGCCGCTCCACTCGGCCGGAACCTTGGAGGCTTCGGCATAGCCGTCATAGATCACCCAGCGGCGCTTGTGGGCGTCATAGCTGTCGCTGGAGTCGCGGGCTTCGAAATAGCGGTTGCCGAAATCGTCCTGACCCACGAAGACGCCGCGACGGCCAATGTGAAACCGCTGACCGAGGGTCGCGCCGTTCCACCACGTGAAGATCGCTTTCAGCACTACGTTCGCACCCGAATTTGCAAAAACGCCCAAGTCGCGACAGGCGCGACGACGCGCTCAGACTATAGGGCTCTCGGCCGTGAGCGTCCAGCATGAGACCCGCAGTTCAAATTCAACATCTTGTGGATCATACCACAACAAGCCCCAACATCTATTGAAGGGTGATAGACGGCGATCTAGGCTGGCCGCCTCGTGGCGCCTAAGACGCGGAATCGCCTATGCGCAATCTATCCGGATATGTCGACCTGCCCGTCCAGGCGGAACGGCGCGAACTTGAGCGCAGCAACGCCGTCGTCGAGGTCATGGCCCCGCCGACCTGGACGGATGCGCGCGTCGAGTCCTGGCTGGACTGGGCCGGCGAGCCGTTTGATGCGGACGCGCCGCTGGGCGGCGGCCCCGCGCGCCATGCCGAACGCCTGGCCCAGGCCGGCCTGGCCAAGGGCGTCTTCGCCGACGCCGCCGACGCCGCCGCCTTCCGCGACGCCCTGCTGAACACCATGCTTGCCGGCCTGGCGACTCCCACAGCGCCAAGGCCGAGCCTGGAACGCCTGCCGGACATCGCCGAAATCGAATTCAAGCAGGTCGTCGACGGACACCTAGCCCGGCGACGTAGCCACCATCTCGCCGCAAGGGCCGCCGCGCGGCTCGACACGGCTCTGGCCCAGGTCGGAGACGCTGTGCAGCGTTGTCACGGCGACGCCAAGGCCTGCGCTGATCCCGCCAAGAACAGCGCCCTGGCGCGAGCCGCACGCCGGGCGCGGGACCTGGGCGCCGATGATCGCATGATCTTCGACGCCATCGCTCTGGCCGGCGCGCGCCGCATCGCGCTGCTGGACGACAATGCCCATACCGATATCGCCATGGTCGCATCGGGCTCACGACAGACCGTCTCCGCCGGCGACGAGGACGCCGCCTTCGCCGCCCAGGTCGGCTGGGACACCAGCGCCCTGACCCTGGCTCTCAGCCCCGAAGACGCTGAGGCGCTCTCGGCCGGCGCATCGTGCGGCGCAGCGATCGACGCGTCCGCCTTCCAGACCGAAGACGCCTTTGACGTCCAGGGCTTCACCTACGCCGTCCACATCTGGGCGACGGCGCTCGAGATCGAGCGCGGCGACAGGCGGGCCTTCATCTCCCTCGCCGGTGTGGGCGACTGGTTGTTGACCCAGGGGCTGTCCCTGGCCAGCGGCGAGGGGCGCGACGCCGCGGCGTCCCTCTGGGCCCTTGCCGTTGGCGCGGCGCTCTCCGCCAGCGCCGAAGCGGCCGCGACCCTGGGGGTCGACCCCGGATTCAAGCAGGATCGTCAGGTCGTGCTGCGCAGTCTGGCTGAGCGTAGAGTACGCGCCGCATCCCTGCGCTCGCCGCTGGCCTCGGAAGCCGCCACCGCGCTCGCCATGGCTCACGGCCTGGCCAAGAAGCACGGCCTGCGGTCGAGCGGCCTTGTCGCCGCGTTCGACGACCCGGAAGCTGCCCTACGTCTCGGCGGACGCCCCATGGGCTGGGCCGGAATCGCCTCACCGGTGGAAACCGTCCAGACGGCCGATGGCATGCTGTTGCCCGCGTTCAGCGCCGCGGCTCTGCAATGCCTATCCAGGGCGGACGCGGACATCGACGCTGCGCGCCGCCATGCGCTCGGCCACGGGTCGCTGAGCGACTCGCCGACCATTGATCATGTCACCCTTCAGGCCAGCGGCTTCACCGCCCACGAGATCGAACGGGTCGAGGATGCACTTCGCACGGCAGGCGGCCTGCGCGAGGCTTTCGCGCCCGCTGTCATCGGCGCCGGCTTCCTGGCGGACGTCCTGGGCGCGTCGCCGCGAAACCTGGTGAAGCCCGATTTCGACACCCTGGCCTTCGCCGGCTTCTCGCCGGCCGAGATCGCCTCGGCTGAACGGTACGCCCTGGGCGCCGGCACGCTGGCCGACTGCGAGGCCCTGCAACCGGAAGTCCGCGAGATCTTCCTGGCGATCGAAGCGCCGACCCTGGCCGATCGCATGGCCATGATTGCGGCGGTGGAAACCTATGTCTGCCTCCCAGCGCCTGTGGTTCTGCCCCTGGCGTTCGACGCCCGCCCGGTCGATGGCCTGCGGCTGCAGGCCGCCGCCGCGCGGGCCGGCGTCCGGGCCCTGCGCCTGCAGCGCGCAGATCCGCCGATCGATTTCCGTCTGGACCTGCCCGACGAGCCCGCTGAACCAACGCGCCAGCCCCTGCGCGAACAGGTCGTCACCGAACGCGTCGTCGAGAAGATCGTCGAGCGCGACCGCTCACGCCGCAAGCTGCCCGACCGCCGCAAGGGCTACATCCAGAAGGCCGCTGTCGGCGGCCACAAGGTCTATCTGCACACCGGCGAATATGATGACGGCGAGGTCGGCGAGATCTTCATCGACATGCACAAGGAAGGCGCCGCCTTCCGCAGCCTGATGAACAATTTCGCCATCGCGGTTTCGCTGGGGCTGCAGCACGGGGTGCCGCTGGACGAGTTCGTCGAAGCCTTCGTGTTCACCCGGTTCGAACCGGCCGGACCCGTGACCGGCAACGACTCGATCAAGTCGGCGACCTCGATCCTCGACTATATTTTCCGGGAACTGGGTGTGTCGTATCTGGGTCGCGACGATCTGGCCAATGCCGACCCCCAGGAGTTCAACGCCGACGGCCTGGGCCACGGCAAGGCCGACGCCGAGGTCGACGCCGAGCTTGAACCCCTGCCCGCCAGCAAGTTCATCTCCAAAGGCTTTTCGCGCGGCGCGGCGCCCGACAATCTGGTCTTTCTGCCGTTCGGCGGGCGCAAGGCCGAGGATGCAGCTCGGGCCATGGACGGCGCGGCCGATGTCTGCCCGGCCTGCGGCGACATCGCCCTGACCCAGCGCGGCGCGATGACCGTCTGCGACAGCTGCGGCGTGCAATCCAATCGCTCGGAGCCGGGCGCCGCCACCTAACGATCGAGGCGTTCGTCTGGCCTTAAGCTTGCGGGCCTAGGCTTTTCTCGCCGATAGTCGCCAGGATGCGTCCCAGAATGACCCCGATCGCCCGCCTCGCCGTTCTGGCGCTCAGCGCCGCCGCACTGGCCACGGCTGCGCCCGCCCTCGCCCAGAATCCCAGCCAGATCGCTCGCGTCCGCGGCGGCGCCAGTTGCCCGGGCTGCAATCTGTTCCAGGCCGACCTGACCAACCTGCAAGCGCGAGGCCTCAACCTCGCCAAGGCCCGCCTGCGTCAGGCCGACCTGTCGACCGTCGTGATGAACCGCGCCAGCTTCGCCGGCGGCGATCTGCGCGACGTCAACGCCTATGGCGGCGTGTTCGGCGGGGCCAGCTTCGCCCGCGCCGACCTGACCCATGCCAGCTTCGTCGGGACCTATCTGCAAGGCGCGAATTTCGCCGGGGCCAATCTGACCGGCGCCAACTTCTCGGGCGCCGAAATGGACCGCGCCTCGGGCCTGACCCAGAGCCAGTTGAACCGGGCTTGCGGCGACCATTCCACCCGTTTGCCGCGCGGCCTCTCCATCCCCGGTTGCCGTTAAATCCCCGTCATTACCGCGATTTAAGTGGCGCCCCGAGCCTCGCGGGGCCAAATCGTAGCCTAGACAGCTACGTATTCGGCTGGAGGAGATTTCGATGTCCCGCATGGGCGTTTCATTCGCGGTGCTGACGCTGGCCCTGGCGGCCCTGGCCGGACAGGCCCAAGCCGCGCCCGAGGACAAGGATGTCGCCCGCCTCGTGTCGTTCGGCGGCATGTGCGTCAGTTGCGAGCTTTCAGGTCGTCGACTGACCGGCGCCAAGTTCAATGGCGCCAATTTCGCCAAGGCCGTCCTGATCGGATCGGACCTGCGCGGCGCGGCCTTCTACGGCTCAAACTTCGCCAATGCCGACCTGACCCGCGCCGACCTGCGGGGCGCCGAGATGCGCGGCGCCAATTTCGTCAACGCCAACTTCACCGACGCCCGGCTGTCCGGCGTGGAAAGCAGCGGGGCCAACTTCCAGGGCGCCAACCTGACCCGGGCGGACCTGTCTTCGTCCGAACTGCATGGCGCCAACATGGTCGGCGCCAACCTGTCCAAGGCCAATCTGTCCACTGCCGAACTGAACGGCGCCAACCTGGTCTCGGTCAATGCGCGCGGCGTCAACTTCCGCAATGCCGAGTTCAATAGCGCCAACCTCGTCAACGCCCGCTTTGACGGCGCCGATATGCGGGGCGCCGAGTTCAACAATGCCGCCATGCGGGGCGCCACCTTCAATGGCGCCAATATGAGCGACGCCGACCTGTCGGGCGCCGTGCTCGGCGGAGCCGACCTGTCGGGCGCCGTGGGCCTGGACCAGGACCAGTTGGACGAGGCCTGCGGCGACGACTCCACCCGCCTGCCCAGGGGCCTGACCGTCCATCGGTGCGATGGGCGCGGCCGTCAAATCCGCGTCGTTGTCGACTTCGCCCGCGCCCGGGCCGAGGCCGCCCGCAGCGCCGCTGAAGCCGAGAAGGCCGCTGCCTCGGCGTCGGCCTGGGCGGCGCCCAAACCGCCCAAGGCGCCAAAGCCCCCAGCCGAGCCCAAGCCGCCGAAATACTAGGCCCCCAAAACACCAAGCCGGGCCAGGCCCTGAAAATCAAAAGGCCCCGGTCGCGAAACCGGGGCCTTTTTCGTCAGATCTTGATGGGCGGAGCCGCCCGGATGTGCAGTTCCTTGTATTGCCGCTCCTGGGCCTCGGCCGGAGCGTTCATCAGCAGGTCCTGGCCCTGCTGGTTCAGCGGGAAGGCGATGACCTCGCGGATGGCCACCTGTTCGGCCAGCAGCATGACGATGCGGTCAATGCCGGGGGCCAGGCCGCCGTGCGGCGGGGCCCCGAAGCGGAAGGCGTTCAGCATGCCGCCGAACTGCTCTTCCACCACCTCGGCGCCATAGCCGGCGGTCTCGAAGGCCTTGAGCATGATCTCGGGCTTGTGGTTCCGGATCGCGCCCGAGCACAGCTCATAGCCGTTGCAGACGATGTCATACTGATAGGCGCGGATGGTCAGCGGATCCTGGGTCTCCAGGGCCTCCAGACCGCCCTGCGGCATCGAGAACGGGTTGTGCGAGAAGTCGACGCGCTTCTCGTCTTCGTTCCATTCGAACATCGGGAAGTCGACGATCCAGCAGAACTTGAACTGGTTCTCGTCCACCAGCTTCAGCTCGGTTCCGACCCGGGTGCGGGCCAGACCGGCGAACTTGGCGAACACGGCCGGGTCGCCGGCCACGAAGAAGGCGGCGTCGCCGGTCTTCAGGCCCAGCTGGGCGGCGATCGCGGCCGAGCGCTCGTCGCCGATGTTCTTGGCGATCGGCCCGGCGGCGCCCTCTTCATTGCCGTGCTCGTCGGCGGCCCGCCAGAAGATATAGCCCAGGCCGGGCTGACCCTCGCCCTGCGCCCACGAGTTCATGCGGTCACAGAAGGCGCGGTTGCCGCCGGTCGGAGCCGGGATCGCCCAGATGGCGTTCTTGGGATCGGCCGCCAGGATCTTGGCGAACAGGCCAAAGCCGCCCTCGCGGAAATGCTCGGAGACATCCTGCATCTTGATCGGATTGCGGGTGTCGGGCTTGTCGCTGCCGTACCACTTCATCGACTGGGCGTAGGTCAGGCGCTCGAAGCCGGTATGCTGCAGCGTCGCGCCGAAATCGTTGGTGAAGGTATGGGTCCCGGTGATCGGCGACACCGGCTTGCCGCCCGAGAATTCCTCGAACACGCCGTGCATCACCGGCTCGATGGCCGCGAACACGTCTTCCTGGGTGACGAAGCTCATCTCGATATCGAGCTGGTAGAATTCCAGGCTGCGGTCGGCGCGCAGGTCTTCGTCGCGGAAACACGGGGCGATCTGGAAATAGCGGTCAAAGCCCGAGACCATCAGCAGTTGCTTGAACTGCTGCGGGGCCTGGGGCAGCGCATAGAACTTGCCCGGATGCAGACGCGACGGCACCAGGAAGTCGCGGGCGCCTTCCGGCGACGAGGCGGTCAGGATCGGGGTCTGGTATTCCAGAAAGCCCTGGTCGACCATGCGGTGACGGATCGAGTGGATCACCTTGCTGCGCAGCACGATGTTCTTGTGCAGGGTCTCGCGGCGCAGATCCAGATAGCGATGCTTGAGGCGGATTTCCTCGGGATAGTCGGGCTCGCCAAACACCGGCAGCGGCAGTTCGGCGGCTTCACTGAGCACTTCCACGGCGGTGACGCGGATCTCGATCGTCCCGGTCGGCAGGTTGGGGTTCACGGCCTCGGGGTCGCGGGCCACGACCTCGCCGTCGACCTTGATCACGCTCTCGGCGCGCAGGCGCTCGACGACGTCAAAGCCCGGGGTTTCGGGGTGCAGAACCAGCTGGGTCAGGCCGTAATGGTCGCGCAGGTCGATGAAGACCAGGCCGCCGTGATCGCGCTTGCGGTGGATCCAACCCGAAACCCGGACGCTGGCGCCGGTGTCGGAGGCGCGCAGAGCGCCGCAGGTATGGGTGCGGTAGGCGTGCATCGTCGTCATGAAAGGCTTCGGAAATCCGGAAAACGCATTGATTTGCAAGGCGCGGAAAGGCGCATGGGGGGGCGGATATGTCAAGGATTCTGAGCCAGGTCCGCCCCCTTCCCCCTTGGATGGGGGAAGGGTTGGGGATGGGGGTGACAGCGTCTCCGGATGGGGCCCGGCCTGCGCGACATCGTCCAGCGGCGCCACCCCCATCCCCGCCCTTCCCCCATCCAAGGGGGAAGGGAGAAGACACATGCTCTCGGCCTCACGCGATCGCTCGCTGAAGGGATGGAAAGGGCTGCGGAGCGTCCGGGCCTCGCCCGGAAGAGTCAGACAAAATACCGTTTCGACGAAGCCGTGCGCTCCGCGCGATCGTTTTCCCTCAGGCCGGGCAGCTTGGGCCTTCTCAGCCCTCCACCCCGCACGGTCATCCCTGTCCCTGGGCCTTGGCCGGCGCATCCTTATGGACCGCCGCCGGTCTCCAGTCGTCCGGCGCCGCATTAACCTTCGGGCGGTCGGGCCTTCCAGCGTGAAGGTCCCCGGCGGGCAAGTTTAAGGTCCTCGCCCACTGTTTCATGTGACCCGGCGCCGAAGGCCTCCTTCTGAGACCTCCACTTTCCAGCATCGGAGCAACCCGCCCCGCGCCGCCTTCGACTCCCGCTCGATCGCCCCCCGCCGCCGCAATGGTCGCTGGCCTTGCGCCCTTCCCGTGCGACGAGGTGGGTTTAGGATACGGGCGGTTTGAGCGCGTCGGATAAGTTTTCTGAACGCCCCCGCCGGTCCCCGTTCCATCGACCCTCTCCCAGAGGGAGAGGGAGGGGCCCACGCTGGCGTAGGAGGGAGAGGGGTTACACCGCAAACCGTTGTCGCACCTGGGATCCTGCCCCGTCCGGAAGGGCTTCGCAAACCCCTCGCCCTCCCACCGCTGCGCGGCGGGCCCCGCCCTCTCCCTCTGGGAGAGGGGTATTGATCCCCGTCCCTGGCCGGGGACGGCGCGATCGCCATCCTCGTCGCGGGGCGTGCGCGCCTTCCGCCTTTTACCCCTTCGGCGTCGACCCGATGGACCAGGCGAAGCCGAACGGGTCGCGCAGCAGGCCGTAGCGGTCGCCCCAGAACTGGGTCTCGATCGGCTTGATGATGACGCAGCCCGCCGCCACGGCGCGCTCGAACCAGACGTCGGCGTCATCGACCTGCAGGTGCAGGGTCACGGCGGCCGGCGTTTCAGCCGGATGGCCATATTCGGGAAAGCCGTCGCACAGCATCAGCATGTCGCCATTGATCTTCAGCGCGCAGTGCATCAGCCGCTGACCGTCTTGGCTCGGGATCCGACCGGTTTCCTCGGCGGCGAAGGCCTTCTGGTAGAAGCGGGCGGCCGCAGCCGCCCCCTCGCCGCCAACGCAAAGATAGGGCGCGAGGCCGGTGGTCGGGCCGCGCTGCTCGGCGGTCATGCTTGTCATGTCAGTCTCCATCCCTTTGGTCGCCAGTCCCAACAAGGACGCCGTCGCCTGCTCGACGCCGACAGTCGCGCCGAACTTTCCCGCCCGCGCCTTAACCCTACGCTGCGACCTAATGGCCGCACACGGTGGGAATTTCCCCGCCGCCCTTGCAATCCCGACCGTTTTAGCCTCCTTAAGCGGCCCATCGGACCCCTTTTCGCCTTGGCCTCATCGGCACGGCGGCCAAACGGGTCTATATTTCACGAGATAAGACCAAGAACACGGTCCATTTGGGGGTCGTATTTGGTCGTGGCGCGGGCCGCACGTGTGTGTGTGCCGTCCGCTTGAACCGAATTGGACCTATATGCCCTTCCCCGCCTCCCACCCCGCTCTTGAGCGGGCTCTTGCTGCTCAAGGTTACGCTGAGCCCACCCCCGTCCAGGCCGCCGTGCTGGAAGCCGACGCCGAGGGCCGTGACCTGCTGGTCAGCGCCCAGACCGGCTCGGGCAAGACCGTGGCCTTCGGCCTGGCCGCCGCCACCACCCTGCTGGGCGACGCCGAGGTGTTCGGCAAGGCCGGCGCCCCGATGTGCCTGGTCATCGCCCCGACCCGCGAACTGGCCATCCAGGTCAATCGCGAGCTGGCCTGGCTGTATGCCGACGCCAAGGCCGTGGTGGTCAACTGCGTCGGCGGCATGGACGCCCGCCGCGAACAGCGCGCCCTGAACTTCGGCGCCCATATCGTGGTCGGCACCCCCGGCCGTCTGCGCGACCACATCGAGCGCGGCCACCTGGACCTGTCGGAGCTGAAGGTCGCCGTCCTCGACGAGGCCGACGAGATGCTCGACATGGGCTTCCGCGAAGACCTGGAATTCATCCTCGACGCCGCCCCCAAGGAGCGTCGCACCCTGCTGTTCTCGGCCACCCTGGCGCGCGAGATCGTGCAACTGGCCAAGAGCTATCAGAACGACGCCCTGCGCATCGACACCGTCGGCCGCAACGAGCCGCACCGCGACATCGAATATCGCGCCGTGCGGGTCGCGCCCAACGAGATCGAGCACGCGATCGTCAACCTGCTGCGCTATTTCGAAAGCCCCGGCGCCCTGGTGTTCTGCAACACCCGCGAAAGCGTCCGGGCCATGCACTCCAAGCTGCGCGAACGCGGCTTCGCCGTGGTGGGCCTGTCGGGCGAGCTGAGCCAGCGTGAACGCGCCGACGCCCTGCAAGCCCTGCGCGACGGCCACGCCCGCGTCTGCGTCGCCACCGACGTCGCCGCGCGCGGTCTTGACCTGCCCGATCTGGGCCTGGTGATCCACGCCGAACTGCCGGTCAACAAGGCCACCCTGCTTCACCGTTCGGGCCGCACCGGCCGGGCCGGCAAGAAGGGCGTCTCGGCCCTGGTCGTGCCCTATACCCGTCGCCGCAAGGCCGAGCAGCTGCTGATGGCCGCCGGCGTCGAAGGCAACTGGGGCGGCGCCCCGACCGCCGACGAGATCCGCGCCAAGGACACCGAGCGTCTGCTGGACGATCCGATCTTCGCCGAGGCCTCAACCGAGGAAGACGCGGCCCTGGCCGAAATCATGCTGGAAAAGCGCACGCCGCTGGAGCTGGCCTCAGCCCTGATCCGCACCCGCCGCGCCAAGCTGCCGGCGCCGGAAGAGATCTATGACGACCCGCGCCACGGCGCCGATCCGGGCCCGCGTAGCCGCGAGCCCCGCGAATTTGGCGGCGACCGCGATTTCGGCGGAGACCGTCCAGAACGTGAACCGCGCACCGACATGAGCGGCGCCGAGTGGTTCCGCCTCAACACCGGTCGCCGCAACAACGCCGACCCCAAGTGGCTGATCCCGCTGATCTGTCGTCTGGGTCACGTGACCAAGAAGGATATCGGTTCGATCCGGATCTTCGACTATGACACCAAGTTCGAGATCTCGGCCGAAGCGGCGGTGAAGTTCGGCGCGGCGGTGCAGGCCACCGTCCGTGACGATGTCGCCATCACCCCGACGGCGGCTCCGGCCGCCCGCGACAGCAGCGGTCCGCGCAAGGACTTCGCGCCGCGTCCCCCCCGTGAAAATGGGCCCCGCGACAACGATGCGCCGCGCGAGTTCAAGCCGCGCGCCCCTCGCGATGACGCGCCACGTAGCCCCCGCGCCAATGCGCCGGGCTCGCGCGACAGCACGCCGCGTCCGTCGACCTATGGCGACGACGGCTTCAGCAACGCCAAGCCTTACGGCAAGGGCGAAGAGCCCAAGGGCGACTACAAGGCCCGCCCCCCTCGCGA
Source organism: Caulobacter sp. FV2ps19 (assembly GCF_058681035.1). Classification (NCBI taxonomy): domain Bacteria; kingdom Pseudomonadati; phylum Pseudomonadota; class Alphaproteobacteria; order Caulobacterales; family Caulobacteraceae; genus Caulobacter; species Caulobacter sp. FV2ps19. The sequence goes on from NZ_CM178729.1 coordinate 3,044,145, forward strand.
CCGCGACAACGCCGCGCCGCGAGACTTCAAGCCGCGCACCGAGTTCAAGCGCGACGACGCCCCGCGCGATTTCAAGCCCCGTGCGCCTCGCGAAACTGCAGCCCGCAGCGACGCCCCGCGCCCCTACTCGCCGCAGGACTCCGAAGGCGGCGCCAAGCGCGCCTACAAGCCGCGCACCGAGGGCCGCGACGCCCCGGCCCGCGACTTCAAGCCCAAGGGCGCGCCCAAGGCGTTCGGCGACACCGGCCCCAAGGTGGCCTATGTGCCCAAGCCGCGCGGCGACGGCCCGGCCAAGCCATTCAAGGGCCCCAAGCCCTTCAAGGCCAAGAGCTTTGACGGCAAGCCGGCCGGTAAGCCGTTCAAGAAGAAGTAGTCCAAAAACTTGTCATCCCGGGCGGCGTAGCCGACCCGGGACCCAGGGGCCAACGCGTCGCGGTTGCCCTGGGTCCCGGCGCTCCGCTTCGCTGCGGCCGGGATGACAAGAGTTTTGATTGAGGCCTAACACCTCAGACCGCCTGCCCCGCGCTCCAGCCCGAGGCCCAGGCCCACTGGAAATTGAAGCCGCCCAGCCAGCCGGTGACGTCCACCACCTCGCCGATGAAATAGAGGCCCGGGACGTCCTTGGCCTGCATGGTCCGCGAGTCCAGGTCGCGAGTGTCGACCCCGCCCAGGGTCACCTCGGCCGTGCGATAGCCCTCAGAGCCCACCGGCTTGAAGGTCCAGGCGTTGACCGCCGCCGCCAGCCGCCCCAGCACCTTGTCCGAACAGTCGGCGATATTGCCCTGGGCGCCCTCATCGTCGGAGACCACCTGGGCCACGCGCTGCGGCAGCAGGGTGGCCATCACCGTCGAGGCCGCCCGGCGCGGCGTGGCGGTGCGGGCGGTTTTCAGGACCGCCAGGGCGTCGACGCCCTGGGCCATGTCGACCCGGATCTCGTCGCCTTCGCGCCAATAGGACGAGATCTGCAGGATCGAGGGGCCCGACAGGCCCCGGTGGGTGAACAGCATGCCTTCCTGGAACTTCGTCTTGCCGTGAGCGACCACGGCGTCCAGCGCCACGCCGGCCAAAGGCGTGAGGCGCTCCAGCGTCTTGACCTCGAAGGTCAGGGGCACCAGGGCCGGGCGGGTGTCGACCAGGCCGACACCGAACTGCTTGGCGATCTCGTAGCCCAGACCCGTCGCGCCCATCTTCGGGATCGACTTGCCGCCGCAGGCGACCACCAGGGACGCACACTGGACGGGGCCGCTGGACAGGGTCACCTCGAAGCCCTCGCCTGACCGCGCCACGTCTTCGAACGCGGTCTCCAGGCGCAGCTTGACGCCGACGGCGTCCATCTCGCTGAGCAGCAGGGCGACGATCTGCTTGGCAGAACCGTCGCAGAACAGCTGGCCCAGGGTCTTTTCGTGAAAGGCGACGCCGTGCTTCTGCACCAGGGCGATGAAATCCCGGGGCGTATAGCGGCGCAGGGCCGAGACGCAGAACTTGGGATTGGTCGACAGGAAGTTGGCCGGCGCGGTGTGGATATTGGTGAAGTTGCAGCGGCCGCCGCCGCTGATGCGGATCTTCTCGCCGGGCGCGCTGGCGTGGTCGACCACCAGCACCGAGCGGCCGCGCTTGCCCGCCTCGATGGCGCACATCATGCCGGCCGCGCCGGCCCCGATTACGACGACGTCGAACTGTTCCATCGCGTCCTTCGACAGGACACGCCCGGTGAAGTCAATCAAACCCCGCATCGGCCCTTGAACCCGCGCCCGTCAGCCGCTACCAACCCGCCCCCACCCTGAAACCCGGTTGCGCCCATGACGTCCGTCGCCCCGCCGACGATCGGCATCGATTTTGGCACTACCAACACCGTCGTCTCGATGACGCACGGCGACGGTTCGGCGCGCCTGGTCCGCTTCCCGACCGGCGAAGGCGACCTGTTCGCCTTCCGATCGGCCCTGAGCTTCCACACCCTTCAGGGCCAGGGCGATCAGGCCAATGAGCGGGTGGTCGAGGCCGGTCCCTGGGCGATCGAGGCCTATCTGGAAGATCCGCTGGAGACCCGGTTCATCCAGTCGTTCAAGAGCTTCGCCGCCAGCGCCGCCTTTACCGAGACCCGCATCCTCAACAAGCGCTACCTGTTCGAGGACCTGCTGGCCGCCTTCCTGTTGAAGGTGCGCGAGCACGCGGGCGCGGCCCTCGCCGATCTGCCGCCGCGGGTGATCGTCGGTCGCCCGGTCACCTTCGCCGGCGGCAATCCCAACGAGGCCCTGGCCCTGCAACGCTATGAGGTCGCCTTCGCCCGCCTGGGCTTCACCGATATTCGCTACGCCTATGAGCCGGTCGGCGCGGCCTTCTTCTTCGCCCGCCAGCTGAAGCAGGACGCCACCGTGCTGGTCGCCGACTTCGGCGGCGGCACCAGCGACTTCTCGCTGGTTCGGTTCGAGCGCGAGGCCAGTGGCGCGCTGCGCTCGACGCCGCTCAGCCATTCGGGCGTCGGCGTCGCCGGCGACGCCTTCGACTACCGGATCATCGACCATCTGGTGTCGCCCGCCCTGGGCAAGGGCTCCCTGTACCGCGCCTTCGACAACCGGCTGCCGATCCCGCAGCGCTACTACACCGCCTTCGCCCGCTGGGATCAGCTGGCCCTGCTGCGCGCCTCGCGCGACATGCGCGACATCCGCGCCCTGGAAAAGACGGCCCTGGAGCCCGAGAAGATCAGCCGCCTGATCGAGGTGCTGGACGACAATCACGGCTACGCCCTCTACCGATCGGTGTCGCGCCTGAAGGAAGCGCTTTCGGCCCAGGACCGCGCGACGTTCCGGTTCGAGGCCGGGTCGGTGCTGATCGAGCAGGAGGTCGAGCGCTCGACCTTCGAGGGCTGGATCGCCCCGGAACTGGCCGCCATCGAGACGGCGGTCGACCAGGCCCTGGCCCGCGCCAATCTCGCCCCCGAGGCCGTGGATCGCGTCTTCCTGACCGGCGGCAGCTCGTTCGTGCCGGCCGTGCGCGACATCTTCCAGCGCCGCTTCGCCGCCGACCGGATCGAAAGCGGCGGCGAGTTCGAGTCGATCGCCTCGGGCCTGGCCCTGATCGGCCGCGAGACCGATCTTGACCTCTGGACGCTCAGGGCGCCGGCCAGTCCAGTCGCCTGACCTGGTCTAGTTTGTCACGTGGACCGAATCTCGTATTCCACTTAACCTTACCGCGAGTGTTGCGGAACCTGGATCAGGCTGAAGCAACGGCAGCCTAAAACCTTGGGTCAGGACGAAGCCTTTGCCGATCTCCTATCTCTCGGCCGCACAGATCGCCGCCCTGCCCACGACGATCATTCATGACCTCTCGGCGACCAAGATCGCCACCCTCACCAGCACCCAGGTCGGGGCGCTCAACGCCACGGCGGTGGGTGTGCTGGACGCCACACAGGTCGACGCCCTCTCGGCCACGGCGGTCAAGGGCCTGTCCGCCACCCAGATCCCGACCTTTGGCGCAAACGTGGCGTTCAACGCCAGCCAGTTGGCGGCGTTCAGCGGCGCTCTGGTGGCGGCCCTGACCTCGACGCAGTTGGCCGGCCTGGATGCGGCCCGGCTGGACGCCTTCAGCGCCACCCAGATCGGCGCCCTTTCGGCCACCAGCTTCTCCAACCTCGACGCCACCCAGATCGCATCGCTGGAAGCGACCCAACTGACGGGCCTGACCGCCAGCCAGATGGCCGGCCTGACCGCGACCGACGCGGCCGAACTGTCCCCGACCCATGTCGCCATTCTCAGCGCGTCCCAGATCAGCAGTCTGGAAGCATCCACCCTCGCCGCCTTCGTCAGCGCCCAGCTGGCGGTCCTGTCGGCCACCCAGATCCAGGGGCTGGGCATCGCCCAGGTCGGCGCCCTGAGCCCCGCGCAGCTGGATGGGCTGGACCCGACCCAGATGGGCGCCCTGAGCGCCACCCAGATGTCCAGCCTCAGCGGCGCCCACGTCGCCAGCCTGACCGACACCCAGGTCAGCGCGCTGACGGCCACCCAGCTGAGCGGTCTGACCGCGACCGGCCTGTCGGCGCTGAACGCCACCCAGATGACCGGACTCAGCACGACCCAGATCGCCGGCCTGACGACCACCCAGTTTCAGGAGCTCGACGCGACAGACTTCGCGGAACTGTCGAGCACTCAGGTCGCGGGACTGACGCCGACCCAGCTTGGCGCCCTGTCGACCACCAATATCAACGCCCTGACCGCAACCCAGATCGGCGCTCTGACCGCCACCCAATTCGCCAGCCTGACGAACACCCAGTTCGGCGGCCTGACGGCGAGCGATTTCGCCGAGCTCTCAGCCACCCAGATCAACAGCCTGACGGCCACTCAGCTGGGCGGCCTGTCGGCGAGCAACCTTTCCAGCCTCGACCTCACCCAGGTCCAGGCCCTGTCTACGACCCAGCTGGGCGGCCTCACCGCCACCCAACTGGCCGGACTCACCGCCTCCGATATGGGAGAGTTCTCGACCACCCAGGTGGGGGGCATGACCGGCGCTCAGATCGGCGCCTTGTCGGTGACCAATGTGGCGGCTCTGGACTCGACCCAGCTGGGCGCCATCAGCACAACCGCCATCCGCGGCCTGTCGGCCTATCAGGTGCGCAAACTGGACCTGAGCGACTTCAACGACCTCAGCGGGTCGCAGATCGGCGCCCTGACCGCCACCCAGGTCTCGGCCCTGTCGACGACGGTGATCGCCGGCCTGACCACGACCCAGATCGGCTATCTGACCCCGACCCAGATCCCCGGCCTGACCCTGACCCAGTTGAGCTGGCTGTCGACCACGAATGTCGCCGCCATGAGCCCCTTGCAAGTCGGCGCCTTCACGCCCTCCCAACTGGACAGCCTCTAGGCGTCCAGAATGGATGAGATGGCGGCCCTTTATCCTCTGGCCGTCGCACCTATCTTTAGAGGACGCCGTGCAAACCGCCGCCCAGGAGGTCCCCAATGCTCAAGTCGATTCCGCTCGCCCTGGGACTCGCCGCCTCCATCGCGACAACGCCCGCCTTCGCCCAAGCGCCCAAGCCGCTGGGCGCTCTGGGGCGATGGACCCTGGACCTTCCCGCTTCACGCTTTAACGAGGCCCTGACCGGCGACGCCCCGATCGCCGCCGAGCTCGATGTCACCAAGGACGACGGCTCCGCCCTGGCCTGGACCCTGGTCGAGGAAGACACCCAGGGTGTCGCCGCCATCCAGTTCGCCGATGCGCCGCTGGACGGCCGGGCCACCCGCGCCGTGGTCAACATGGTTCAGGTCAGCATCAGCGTCACCCGTGAGGGCGAGCACGGCGTGTTGGTGATCACCCAGGGCCAGTCCGGCCGTCGTCAATCGATGAAGGTGTGGATGGCCGATCCCGACACCCTGAAAATCGAGCAGGATGTCGACGGCCTGCCCGGTCCCCCGGACCAGGCCCTGACCTTCCGCCGGATCAAATAGATCAGCTTCTGGCCTTGCCGCTCAGCGCCGAAGCCAGGAAAGCGACCAGCGCCTCGACCCGGGCCGGCCTGGGTCCGCCGGGCGGCATGACCAGATGCAGGGCGATGGGCGGCGGGGTCCAGTCGGGCATCACCGCCTCCAGGCGACCGTCAGCCAGGGCGGCTCCGGCGATGAAGTCGGGCATCACCGCCAGGCCCTGCCCCGCGATCAGAGCCGGCATCAGGGCGTCGGCATTATTGACCCGCAACGGGCCAGCCGGTCGCACAGAAGCCTCCTCCCCCGCCGCATTGACGAACCGCCAGGTGTCGGGCGTGGGCAGATAGGCGTAGCCAAGGCAGCTGTGCTCGGCCAGGTGACCCGGATGGGTGGGACGGCCTCGCCGCGCCAGATAGGCCGGCGCGCCGACGACATAGCGCTTCACCGGCCTTAGGCGGCGCGCCACCAGCGAGGAATCGGGAAGCGCCGCGATCCGCAGCGCCGCGTCAAAGCCCATACCGATGAGATCCACCGTCGCATCGCTGAGATGAAGGTCGACGGAGACTTCCGGATAGGTCGCCAGAAAGTCCGGCAGGATCGGCGCGACGTCCGACAGACCAAATGACATCGGCGCCGCCAGGCGGACCAGACCGCGCGGCGCGGCCGACTGGGCCATGGCTGCGTTCTCGGCGTCCTCGCCCTGGACCAGCACCCGCGTCGCGGGCTCGACCAGGCTCTGGCCGGCGTCGGTCAGGGCCAGACGCCGCGAACTGCGATTGAACAGTCTCGCCCCCAGGCGCGTTTCCAGACGGGTGACCGCCTTCGACACCGTGGCCTTGGACAGGCCCAGCTCCTCGGCCGCCCCGGCGAAGGACCGCAGTTCCACCACCTTGGCGAAGATCGCCAGGCCCTCGAGATCGGGAAGTTTGCTCATTTTGGAAACAATGGATTTCAATAGTTTCTATTTCAGTATCGATCCTGATCGCTATCTTCACCTCAAGCAAGCGACGCCGATGTCGGCGCCGAGAGAAATCAAAGGTTCAAGGCCATGATCGATCGCAGACCGTTCGACAGGCTTGGCGGCGCCGACCACGGTTGGCTCAAGGCCAAGCATCACTTTTCGTTCGCCAGTTACTACGACCCCAAGAACATGAACTGGGGCGCCCTGCGGGTGTGGAATGACGACGAGATCGCCCCCAATACGGGCTTTCCGCCCCACCCCCACTCGGACATGGAAATCATCACCTATGTCCGCAGCGGCGCCATCACCCACCAGGACAATCTGGGCAACAAGGGCCGCACCGAAGCGGGCGACGTTCAGGTGATGAGCGCCGGGTCGGGCATCCGTCACTCGGAATACAATCTGGAAGGCGACACCACCCGCATCTTCCAGATCTGGATCGAACCCAACCGCACCGGCGGCGCGCCGTCCTGGGGGGCCAAGCCGTTCCCCAAGGGCGACCGCTCGGGCAAGTTCGTGACCCTGGCCAGCGGCTTCGACAATGACGGCGACGTCCTGCCGATCCGCACCGACGCCCGCGTTCTGGGCGCCACCCTGAAGGCCGGCGAAAGCACGACCTATGACCTGGGCAAGACCCGCCACGCCTATCTGGTGCCGGCGGTCGGCTCGGTCACGGTCAATGGCGTCCAGCTCGACGCCCGCGACGGCGCGGCTATCACCGGTGAGGACGTCATCACCGTCACCGCCCTGAACGACGCCGAACTGGTGCTGGTCGACGCGGCCTAAAGGCGTCGAATTGTTCAATCTTCCGGCGGGGCGGAGCCCTAGGCTCCCCCCGCCTCTTTCCCCCCACACCCCTCACAGGAGGCCATCATGGCCAAGGTTCTGGTTCTTTATTATTCGTCCTATGGTCACATCGAGACGATGGCCAACGCCGTCGCCGAGGGCGCCCGCGCCGCCGGCGCCACCGTCGACGTCAAGCGCGTCCCCGAAACCGCGCCGCTTGACGTGGCCAAGAGCGCCCACTTCAAGCTCGACCAGGCCGCGCCGATCGCCACGATCGCCGAACTGGCGGACTATGACGCCATCATCGTGGGCACGGGCACGCGCTTTGGCCGCATGACCTCGCAGATGGCCAGCTTCCTGGACCAGGCCGGCGGCCTGTGGGCCCGAGGCGCGCTGAACGGCAAGGTGGGCGGCGCCTTCACCTCGACCGCCACCCAGCACGGCGGCCAGGAAACCACGCTGTTCTCGATCATCACCAACCTGCTGCACTTTGGCATGGTGATCGTGGGCCTGGACTACGGCCACGGCGGCCAGATGACCCTGGATGAAATCACCGGCGGCACGCCCTACGGCGCCAGCACCATCGCCGGCGGCGACGGCTCGCGTCAGCCCAGCGCCAACGAACTTGAAGGCGCCCGCTATCAGGGCCAGAAGATCGCCGAAACCGCGATCAAGCTGCACGGCTAAGCCTTCCGCCGTCCGCGTTCCTCCCCCGGTAGGACGGCGAGGATCCGCCCCGAAGCCCGACGGCTTCGGGGCGGTTTTCGTTTTAGCGACCCGCGACGATGGCGATGGTGATCGTCGAACCGTCAGGACCGGGCGCGGTCCAGCTTTCGCCGACCTTCTTGTCGACCGTCGGGCTGCAGTTGGGCGTCATGCCGGCCGGCGGCGCGGGGTCGGTCTGGGTGAGGCAGGTCTTGCCGTCAGCGATCTTCCAGGCGCCCTTCGCGATCGACCCATCCGGCCCGTGCGCCGAATAGGTTCCGTCGGCGTCGATGAACATCTTGGCCACGGCGCCATTGGGATAGGTGATCGCAACAGTGTTGCCATAGGCGCCGGCCATCGGATCGGCCAGCGCCGCGCCGGTGATCCCCAAGGCCAGGACGGCCGCCATCATCAAGGTCCGCATTGTTTTCTCCCGTTTTCAGTCGCCCCATCTGCGTGGGGACGGCGGGAGCTTAACCTTGCCGTGCGGCAAATCGATAACAATGTTCGGCAAAACAAAAAGGGCGGCCGCCTCTTCGGCGACCGCCCTGAATGTCGAAACCTGACGGACGCCTATTTGGCGGCCAGCGCCGCCTGGGCCGCCGCCAGGCGGGCGATCGGCACGCGGTAGGGCGAGCAGCTCACATAGTCGAGGCCGACGCTTTCGCAGAAGGCGATCGAGGCGGGATCACCGCCATGCTCGCCGCAGATGCCCATCTTGATCCCCGGACGGGCCGCGCGGCCGCGTTCGGCGGCGATGCGGATCAGATCACCGACGCCTTCCTGGTCGAGGCTGACAAAGGGGTCCTTGTCGAAGATGCCCTTGTCGATATAGGCGCCCAGGAACTTGCCGGCGTCGTCGCGGCTGATGCCGAACGTCGTCTGGGTCAGGTCATTGGTGCCGAAGCTGAAGAACTCGGCGGTGGCGGCCAGGTCGCCGGCCCGCAGGGCGGCGCGCGGCAGCTCGATCATGGTGCCGACCGTGTATTCGATCGCGATCCCCTGCTCCTCCAGCACCGCCTTGGCGGTGCGGTCGGTCAGGTCGCGCAGATATTTCATCTCCTCGCCCTTGGCGACCAGCGGGTGCATGATCTCGGGGATCGGCGCCGCCTTGCCGGACTTCGAAATATCGCAGGCGGCCTCGATGATCGCCCGCACCTGCATCTCGTAGATCTCGGGATAGGACACGCCCAGCCGGCAGCCGCGATGGCCCAGCATGGGGTTGGTTTCGTGCAGTTCCTTGGCCCGGCGCATCAGCTTGTCGGCGTCGAGACCCGTGGCCTGGGCCACGGCGACGACGTCTTCCTCGGTGTGCGGCAGGAACTCGTGCAGCGGCGGGTCGAGCAGGCGGATGGTGACGGGCAGGCCTTCCATGATCGTGAACAGCTCGACGAAGTCGGCCTTCTGGAAGGGCGCGATCTTGGCCAGGGCCGTGCGACGGCCCGCTTCGTCATCGGCCAGGATCATTTCGCGCACGGCGGCGATCCGGGTGTCGTCGAAGAACATGTGCTCGGTGCGGCACAGGCCAATGCCTTCCGCCCCGAACTGCCGGGCGGTCTTGGCGTCCAGCGGCGTCTCGGCGTTGGCCCGCACCTTCAGGCGACGGACCTCGTCGGCCCAGCCCATCAGGGTGGCGAAGTCGCCGGTCAGCTCGGGCTCGATCATCTTGGGCGAGCCCATCAGGATCTCGCCGGTCGAACCGTCGATGGTGATGATCTCGCCGGCCTTGAACTCGCGACCGCGAACCCGGAACAGGCCTTCCTTGGGGAAGATCCCGACCTCGCCGGCGCCGGAGACGCAGGCCCGGCCCATGCCGCGCGCCACGACGGCCGCGTGGCTGGTCATGCCGCCGCGGGCGGTGATGATGCCCCGCGCCGCGTGCATGCCGTGAATGTCCTCGGGGCTGGTTTCCTCGCGCACCAGGATCACGGCCTCACCGGCGGCGGCGGCCTTTTCGGCGGCGTCACTGTCGAAGACGATCTTGCCGGTCGCCGCGCCGGGCGAAGCCGGCAGGCCCGTGGCGATCACGTCACGATGGGCGGTCGGATCGATGGTCGGGTGCAGCAGCTGGTCCAGCGAGGCGGGCTCGACGCGGCCGATGGCCTCGGTCTTGGAGATCACGCCCTCGGCCGCCATGTCGACGGCGATCTTCAGCGCCGCCTTGGCGGTGCGTTTGCCGTTGCGGGTCTGCAGCATGTAGAGCTTGCCCTGCTCCACCGTGAACTCGATGTCCTGCATGTCGCGATAGTGGCGCTCCAGCGTCTCGACCACGGTCTTGAACTGCTGGAAGACGGCGGGCATGGCCTCTTCCATCGACGGGGTCTGGTCGCCCATTTCCTCGCGGGCGATCTTGGTCAAGGACTGCGGCGTGCGGATACCGGCGACCACGTCCTCGCCCTGGGCGTTGATCAGGAACTCGCCATAGAGGCGGCTGTCGCCATTGGACGGGTTGCGCGTGAACGCCACGCCGGTGGCCGAGGTCTCGCCCATATTGCCAAACACCATCGACTGGATGTTGACGGCGGTGCCCCAGGCCTCGGGAATGTCGTGCATGCGGCGATAGAACTTGGCCCGGTCGTTCATCCAGCTGGCGAACACCGCGCCGACGGCGCCCCACAGCTGCTCCTGGGCGTCCTGCGGGAACGGCTTGCCCAGCTGGTCGCGAACGGCGGCCTTGTAGTCCTTGATCACGGCGGCCCAGTCATCGGCGGTGAGGCCGGTGTCGACATGGACGTCCAGGCGATCCTTGTGATCGTCGAGGATCTCCTCGAACATGTGGTGCTCCAGATCGAGCACGACGTTCGAGTACATCTGGATGAAGCGGCGATAGCTGTCATAGGCGAAGCGGCGGTCGCCCGACAGCCTGGCCAGGCCCTCGACGGTCTCGTCGTTGAGGCCCAGGTTCAGGACGGTGTCCATCATGCCCGGCATCGAGGCCCGGGCGCCCGAGCGCACCGAGACCAGCAGCGGATTGGCGACATCGCCGAACTTTTTGCCCGTCAGGGTCTCGACCGTGCCCAGGCCGATATTGACCTGCTCGACCAGCTCGGTCGGATACTGCTTGCCGTTGGCGTAATAGTGGACGCAGGCCTCGGTGGTCACCGTGAAGCCCGGAGGCACCGGCAGGCCCAGCGACGACATCTCGGCCAGGTTGGCGCCCTTGCCCCCCAGCAGGTTCTTCATCGAGGCGTCGCCGTCCGCGCCGCCCCCTCCGAACGAATAGACCCAACGGGACTTGGTCAGCGTCTCTACCGGCATTTTGAGTTCACCCTGCGATAAGTGAAAGAGGCGGCGATCTTCTGTGTGATCGTCTCACCTTTGGACAAAGCGTGGAACGGTGATCCCGCACTGCAATATCCGGGGCGTTCACTAGCACTTTGGTCAAGAACGCGTCCACCAGCGCTTTGAGTTCCAGAGCGAAGACCGAAAATTTGGCAAATATTTCCAATGACAACGTTGTCTTGATTGAGTTTTGGCGTCGGTTACGACGTTCGTGGTCGGAAGAATTGTCTTTCGCCCGGAAACTCAGGCGCAAGCCACGCAGAGCGATCCGCCGCCAGACCGCAACCGCCTGCTGTCGCCGTCAGCCTGACCGCGGCGAACGTCGCCGCGAATCGAACGCGGCGCGCTTCGCCGTCGATGACGGGACAGGCCGCCCTGAAACCCGACACGCCGACCGCACCCGAACGGGCTAGCCGGGGCGTCCAGCGCGCGCGCTGAATGCCGCAGAGCAGAGGAAGTGTTACAAAGTCATGGTCTGGAACCCGGACACATCGAAGAGTAATGAGAGCGACCGACACAGAACTCGCCCTCCATGACGCCGCGACATATTGCCCCACGCGGCCCTTTTCGCGCCGCGAAGTTGATTGGCTTACAGGGCATTAACCTCGTTAGACCAGCCTCGCTGGCGTCAACCCGGGCGCAAGGCTGCGACATGCTGAAAACAATCAATCAAAAGGTGATCAGCGCGGGGGCGGCGGTGATGGTGCTGTGCACGGCCGGCGCCAGCGCCGGGCTGTGGTCCAGCCTCAGGCTGGACAGCGCCTTGCGCGAGGCCAATGTCTCGGCCGGCGTCCTGCGCAATCACCTGGAAGCCGACATGATGCACGACGCCCTGCGCGCCGACGTCCTGTCGAGCCAGATGGCGGGCATCCCGGGCGCCGGAACCCAGATCGACGACGTCCGCAAGGACCTGGCCGAGCACACCAAGATCTTTCGCGAGGCCATCGCCAGCAATGACCGCCTGGCCACCGACCCGGCCAGTCGCGCGGCCCTGCACGAGGTGAAGGCGCCGCTGGACAAATATATCACGTCCGCCGGCGAGATGGTCGAGATGGCCGCGACCAGCCCGGCCCAGGCGATCATCTCCATGCCCGACTTCATGACCCAGTTCACGGCCCTCGAAGGCGCGATGAGCGCGGCTTCGGACAAGATCGAGGCGGCCTCCAAGGCCGCGACGGTTCGCGCCCAGAAGGTGGCCCGGTTCTCCGAGTTGCTGATGGGCGCAGCGGTCCTGGCCGGCGTCCTGTTCGCGGCGATCCTGATCGTCATGTCGCGCGCCGCCATCGTCCGCCCCCTTCTGCAAATGGCCGCAGACATGCGCCGTCTGGCCTCGGGGCAGAACGATATGACGGTCAGTGGCGCTGGCCGCCGCGACGAGATCGGCGAAATGGCCAAGAGCGTCGAAGTCTTCCGCCAGTCCAGCATCGAGTGCCAGCGACTGCAGGCTCAGGCGGCCGACTTCCAGCAGGACCTGGACCGGAAACTCAAAGACATGGAGGCCGCGTTCGAGCTGGCGGGCCGTGAACAGAAGGCGGTTGTCGACGTCATGGCCAAGGGCCTGTCGGGCCTGGCCAGCGGCGACCTGTCGACCCGCATCGCCGCCCAGGTCAGCGCCGACTATGCCGCCTTGAAGCAGGATTTCAACGCCGCCGCCGCCGGCCTGGAGAGCGTCATCCGCACCCTTTCGGCGGTCGCCGGCCAGATCGGCTCAGGCACGGACGAGATCGCCCAGGCCTCCAGCGATCTGGCGCGCCGCACCGAACAACAGGCCGCCAGCCTGGAGGAAACCGCCGCCGCGCTCGATGAGATCGTCGCCACGGTCCGTCAGACCGCCGACGGCGCGACCCGCGCCACCGCCGAGGTCGCTTCGGCCCGAGAGGACGCCCAGCGCTCCGGTGAGGTGGTCAGTCAGGCCGTCGCGGCCATGGACGCCATCGAGGAAAGCTCGGGCCAGATCACCCAGATCATCGGCGTGATCGATGAAATCGCCTTCCAGACCAATCTCCTGGCGCTCAATGCGGGCGTCGAGGCGGCGCGCGCCGGCGAGGCCGGTCGCGGTTTCGCGGTCGTGGCCCAGGAAGTGCGCGCCCTGGCCCAACGCTCGGCCGACGCCGCCAAGCAGATCAAGACCCTGATCTCGACCTCGACCCAGCAGGTCGGCGCGGGCGTCGACCTGGTCGGCCAGACCGGCGAGGCCCTGGGCCGCATCGTTCAACGCGTGGCCGTGATTGACGAACTGGTGCTGGGCATTTCGGCCTCCAGCCGCGAACAGGCCTCAGGGCTGGGCGAGGTCAATTTGGCGATCAACCATATGGATCAGGTGGTCCAGCAAAACGCCGCCATGGTCGAGGAAGCCACCGCCGCCACTCACTCCCTCAAAGGCGAAACGGCGCAACTGATGACGCTGGTGGGCAAGTTCAAGATCGGCTCGGCCCCGGAAGCCATGCGGATGGCCGGGTAACGGGCGCCGCCTCTGCACATCCAGCGGCGCCCCCCTACATCCGGCGGCGCCCCCCTTGCGTCCTTCGAGGCGCGCTCAGGAGCGCGCACCTCAGGATGAGGAGGTCAGCGCACCGTCTTCCTCATCCTGAGGCGCCCGCGCAGCGGGCCTCGAAGGACCCACAGCGTCCGACACCGCGCGCTGGCCCCTACCCCGCGATCAGCGAGAAGTCCGCCACCCGGCCCATGGCGTCGCGGACGGCGGCCAGGGTCTTGAGGCGGTTGTCGCGTTCGGCGGCGACCTCGGAATTGACGAACACGCCGTCGAGGAACGCATCGACCGGGCCGCGCAGGCCGGCCAGTTCGCGCATCGCGCCGGTGAAGTCTTCCTGGGCCAGGGCCGCCGCCAGGGCCGGCTCGACGATCCGCAGGGCGTCGTGCAGAGCCACTTCCGGCGCCGAGGCGTCGTCCAGCAGGCCGCGCTCGCCTTCGGCCTTCCAGCCCTTCTTCTCCTCGGCCTTGAGGATATTGGAGGCGCGCTTGTAGCCGGCCATCAGAGTCTTGCCGTCGTCGGTCTTCAGGAACCCGTCCAGCGCCTCGACCCGGGCGACGATGCGCACGAGGTCGTCGTCGCCCAGAGCGAACACGGCGTCGACGAGGTCGTGGCGCTTGCCTTGGTCCTTGAGGGTCACCTTCAGGCGGTCGGCGAAGAAGGTAAGAATGTCTTCTTCCACCGAAGACGACCGGGCGTCGAAGTCGCGCTCAAATCGTCGGGCTTCGCCCGCAGCGTTATCGTCCACCATGTCTTGAGCATCAACACCGTCCGAAAGCACCCTTTCAGCCCGCTCATGCACCCCATAGCTAACACGCTCTGAAAGCTGATCGCGAAGATTCTCGAGGGCAAATTTCGTTAGATAACGAAGGCTCATTGGAGTCTTCGTTTGAAGGATTGTCCGGATTATGCCGAGTGCAGCTCGACGCAATGCGTAAGGATCTTTTGAACCTGTAGGCTTCTCATCAATCGCAAAGAAGCCGATCAGCGTATCCAGCTTGTCTGCTAGCGCCACGGCTACGCTCAGTGGCGCGGTAGGAACGAAGTCAGCCGGGCCTTGCGGCTTGTAGTGGTCGCGGATGGCGTCGGCGATCGCGGCATCCATCCCGGCGGCGCGGGCGTAGTAGCCGCCCATCAGCCCCTGTAATTCAGGGAACTCGCCGACCATCTGAGAGACCAGATCGGCCTTAGACAACCTCGCAGCTTCACCAGCTTCATCTGGATGCGCTCCAACCTTCACCGCAATTTGGCGGGCCAATGACATGATACGACCAACTCGATCGTCCATCGTGCCCAGCTTGGCGTGGAAGGTCACGCCGTTCAGCTTTTGCAGCCAGGCCTCGAACCCGACCTTGATGTCCTCGTCCCAGAAGAAGCGGGCGTCCGACAGGCGCGAGGACAGCACCTTGGCGTTGCCCTCGGCGATCACCTTGCCGCCGTCGGCCGCCTGGATATTGGCGATGGTGATGAAGTGCGGGGCCAGGCCGCCGGTGGCCGGATCGCGAACCGCGAAATACTTCTGGTGCGTGCGCATCGAGGTGCGGATCACCTCGGCGGGCAAATCCAGGAACGCCGGGTCCATGTCGCCCAGCACCGGGGTGGGCCACTCGGCCAGGCCGGCGACTTCGTCCAGCAGGCCCTGGTCTTCGACCAGTTCCAGATGACGGGCAAAGCACAGGGTCTCGCAGCCCTTGAGGATCAGTTCCTTGCGCTCTTCGACATCGAGGATGACGAAGTGGTCGCGCAGGCCCTTCTGGTACTCGTCGAAATCGCGGGCCTTGAACGTCTGGCCGCCCCAGCCGGGGCCGACGCGCATGAAGCGGTGGCCTTCGGAGACGTCGCCGCTGTCGATCCCGTCGATGCTGAACGGCACGACCTCGCGATCAAAGACGCACAGGATGCGCTTGAGCGGCCGCACCCAGCGCAGCTTGCCGCTGCCCCAGGTCATCGACTTGGGCCAGGCGAAGCCGCGCACGATGGCCTCGACCATCTCGGCGATGATCTCGGGCGTGGCGCGACCGGTCTTCTCGATGAAGGCCATATAGACGCCGTCGCGCTCGACCAGCTGGTCTTGCGTCAGGCCCGCCTTGCGCAGGAAGCCTTCCAGGGCTTGCGGCGGCGCGCCGACGCGGGGGCCCTTCAGCTCTTCCTTGCGGTCGGCCTGGGCGATCGGCAGGCCCTCGACCACCAGGGTCAGGCGGCGCGGACCGGCGAAGGTCTTCAGGGCCTCGGGCAGGAAGCCGGCGGCGACCAAATGCTCGCGCGCCAGGCGTTCCAGGTCGCGCGCGGCGTTGGCCTGCATGCGCGCGGGGATTTCTTCGGAGAACAGTTCGAGGAGAAGTTGGGGCATCTGACTTACGCGGCTTCCTGCTGCTTCACCCACTCCGAGGCGCACATCTTACAAAGGTCGCGGATGCGTCCGATGTAGCTGGCGCGCTCGGCGACGGCGATCGCGCCGCGGGCGTTCATCAGGTTGAAAAGGTGGCTGGCCTTGAGGACCATGTCATAGGCGGGCAGGACGAGGGACCTGTTGCCGTAGGAGCGGGCCAGCATCAGCGGGACCTGCTGTTCCATCTGCTCGAACTGTTGCTTGAGCACGGCCACGTCATAACCGTGGAAGTTGGCCTGCGACTGCTGACGCTCGTTCTCCAGGAACACGTCGCCATAGGTCAGGTGGCCCAGGGGCGCGTCGGGATCGTTGAACGGCAGGTCATAGACGTTGTCGACGCCGAACACGTACATCGCCAGGCGTTCCAGGCCATAGGTCAGCTCGCCGGCCACCGGCGAGACGTCCAGGCCGCCCACCTGCTGGAAGTAGGTGTATTGGCTGACCTCCATACCGTCGCACCAGACCTCCCAGCCCAGGCCCCAGGCGCCGACCGTGGGGTTTTCCCAGTCGTCCTCGACAAAGCGGATGTCGTGCAGCCGCAGATCCAGGCCGATGGCCTCCAGCGAGCCCAGATACAGGTCCTGCATGTTGGACGGGTTGGGCTTCAGGATCACCTGGTACTGGTAATAGTGCTGCAGGCGGTTGGGGTTGTCGCCATAGCGGCCGTCGCTGGGCCGGCGCGAGGGCTGCACATAGGCCGCGTTCCACGGCTTGGGGCCCAGGGCCCGCAGCACCGTGGCCGGGTGCAGGGTCCCCGCCCCCACCTCGATGTCGTGCGGCTGCAGGATCACGCAGCCATGCTCGCTCCAATAGTTATGGAGCGTCAGGATCAGGGCTTGGAACGAGGTGGGCTTGGGGCGCGACATCAGTGTCCGAACAGGGCCAGAAAAAAGTCGGCGGACCATAGGGCCCGCCGACTGGTGCTTCAAGCGAAGTTGGGACTCAAGAAGGGCTAGTTGCCCTTGGGCGTGGTGTTCTTGCCGGCGTTGCTGTCCGGCGTGCCGAACTTGGCGCGGTTCTGCGGGGTGTCGGCGACCGGCGGGTTGGACACGACGTCCGGATCGCCGGCCTTAAGCGTGGCCTGGGCTTCAGGCGATTGCGACGACAGGGGAATAACGCCCGACGTATCCGTGCCCGTCGCGGTCGCCGAGGCGGCGACGGCCGGGTTCGAGCTCATCATGCCCGGGTCCTTGACCGGGGCTTCCGGCGCGGCCGGATTGACCCGCTGGGCCTGATCGCTGGCGGAGACGTTCATCGCCGCGCCCGTGTCGGTGGCGGCGCTGGCTTGGGCGGCGGGCAAGTCGCTCGGCATCAGCACCTTGTCGACCACGTGCAGGATGCCATTGGTCGCCATCACATCGGCCTGAACGATCTTGGCCCCGTCAACCATCGGCGCATCACCGCTGCCGTCCAGCGAGACGCTGGAGCCTTCGACGGTCTTGACGTCGACCTTGGCCGCGCCGATCGCGCTGGAATCCACCTTGGTGTTGATCAGGTGGTAGGTCAGCACCTTCTGCAGCGTGGCGGCGTTCTCAGGCTTCATCAGCCGGTCGAGTTCGCCGGCCGGCAAGGCGGCGAAGGCCGTGTCGGTCGGCGCGAAGAAGGTCAGGTTCGGATTGGTCTTCAGCACGCTGGTCAGGTTGGTGGCGTCCAGGGCCTTCAGCAGGGTCGTGAACTGACCGGAGGCCTTGGCGGTCTCGATCAGATCGCCCTTGGCGACGACCGGGGCGATCGCGGCGGACGGTTCGGCGGGCATCGACTGAGCCAGGGCGGCGCCGGACATCAGGGCGACAGCAGCGGCAGCGGTAAACAGGCGCGTCATCATCATGGCGTAGGTCCTTGTGTTCGAGGCAAGGTTTACGCTTGGGACCACGCTCGGTTGCCGTGATCACGGGTTCGTGATCAAGCCGCCGGCCTATTTGCCGAAGAACACGAAGGCCGCGCCGGCCACGATCAGAGCGAATCCCACAAACGTCGTCCACTTCAGCGCCTCACCCAGATAGAGGTACGAGAACAGCGTGAAGACGATCAGGGTGATGGCCTCTTGTCCCGTCTTGAGCTGCGCTGTGGAATAGACTTGGTGGCCCAGACGGTTTGCTGGAACCGCCAGCATGTATTCTGGAAGCGCGATCAGCCAACTGCTGGCGATGGCCAGCGGCAGGGTCAGACTTTTGTTCTTCAGATGGCCGTACCACGCGAACGTCATGAACACGTTTGAGGCGACCAGCATCAGCCAGGGGGCGAACTTCAGCCAAGTCGCGGTCATGGGTGTGGCCTTTGAAAAGGTGGAGGTGGAATTCCCCCTGACTAAAGCAAGCGCGCGGCGCCACGCCAGGGCGAGGACAGCGCCAAAAGCGGCTTTTTTTGATGCAACAGCAACGCTAGTTGCTCAAAATTCAGGCGCCGCGCCCATTTCCTTTCCAAATCCTTGCTCAACGACCGCACCTCGCGGGGCTCGCCCGATAGCGTAACCCCACCGGGGAAAGCGATGCAGCGCGTAGTGGCGGCTTCGGCGGTGATCATCTGGGCGTTCGCGCCCGCCAACCAAGCAAGAGGAGCCCGCGACAACGGCGGGCCGGAGCAAGGCGGATGAAACTGATCATAGCGATCGTCAAACCCTTCAAACTCGATGAGGTTCGCGAGGCGCTTGTCGCTGCGGGCGTCGAGGGGCTGACGGTGTCGGAAGTCAAGGGTTACGGCCGTCAGAAGGGCCAGACCGAGATCTACCGGGGTGCG
The DNA here is from genome assembly GCF_058681035.1 of Caulobacter sp. FV2ps19. Taxonomy (NCBI): domain Bacteria; kingdom Pseudomonadati; phylum Pseudomonadota; class Alphaproteobacteria; order Caulobacterales; family Caulobacteraceae; genus Caulobacter; species Caulobacter sp. FV2ps19. Next base: position 3,062,912 of record NZ_CM178729.1, read on the forward strand.
GAGTACCAAGTGAACTTCGTTCCCAAGGTGAAACTGGAAGCGGTCGTGGACGATGCGTCCGCGGCCAAGGCTGTCGAGGCGGTGAAGGCCGCGGCGGCCACGGGCAAGATCGGCGATGGCAAGATCTTTGTCCTCAACGTGGAAGACGCCGTGCGCATCCGGACCGGTGAAACCGGCCCGGCCGCTCTGTAAAACTCATCGGGAACAGGGGATAACCGACGATGAAATTGACCTTCAAACCGCTGGCTGGGCTACTGCTCGCCGCGACACTGGCCGGAGCGCCGCTCGGCGCCGTGGCCTTCGCTCAGGAGACTGCGCCCGCCGCGGTCGCCGCCGCGCCCGCCGAGGCTGCGCCGGCTCCGGTGGCCGCACCCGTTGAGGCCGCGCCCGCCGAGGCGGCCGCGCCCATTCCGGACAAGGGCGATAACGCCTGGATGATGACCTCGTCCATTCTGGTCCTGCTGATGATCCTGCCCGGCCTGGCCCTGTTCTACGGCGGCCTGGTCCGCTCCAAGAACATGCTGTCGGTGATGATGCAGGTCTCGACCGTCGCCATCATCGGCTTCATCGCCTGGGTGCTGTGGGGCTATAGCTTCGCGTTCACCGACGGCGGCAGCTGGGACAAGTATGTCGGCGGTCTGAGCCGCGTGTTCCTCAAGGACGTGACCCCGGCCAGCAATGTCGGCACGTTCTCGACGGGCGTCGTGATCCCCGAGTTCACCTTCATCTCGTTCCAGGCGACCTTCGCCGCCATCACCGCCGCCCTCGTGGTCGGCGCGCTGGTTGAGCGCATGAAGTTCGCCGCCATCGTGGCCTTCGCGGTCCTGTGGCCCCTGCTCTCCTACTATCCGATGGCCCACATGGTCTGGTGGTGGGCGGGTCCCGACAGCGTGGCCGCCAACCCGACCGCGCCGATCCAGTCGGGTCTGCTCTGGGGCTTCGGCGCGCTCGACTTCGCCGGCGGCACCGTGGTTCACATCAATGCCGGTATCGCCGCCCTCGTCGGCGCCGTGATCCTCGGCAAGCGTCAGGGCTACGGTAAAGAACCGATGCCGCCGCATTCGCTGACCCTGACCCTCGTGGGCGCGGGTCTGCTGTGGGTGGGCTGGTTCGGCTTCAACGCCGGCTCGAACATGGAAGCCACCGGCTACGCCTCGCTGGCGATGATCAACACCTTCGTCGCCACCGCCGCCGCCGGTCTGTCCTGGATCGTCGTCGAGTGGATCACGAAGAAGAAGCCTTCGGCCCTGGGCCTGGCTTCGGGCATCGTCGCCGGCCTCGTGGCCGTCACCCCGGCCGCCGGCTTCACCGGTCCGATGGGCGCTGTGATCCTGGGTCTGGTCGTCTCGCCGATCTGCATCATCTTCTGCTCGGCCGTGAAGAACGCGCTGAAGTACGATGACAGCCTGGACGCCTTCGGCATCCACGGCATCGGCGGCATCGTCGGCGCCATCGGCACCGGCTTCCTGGTCAACCCCGACTGGGGCGGCGCTGGCGTCGTCGACTACACCACCTGCGCTGCGGACGGTGACATCTCGACCTGCGACAACGGCGTCTACGACATGGGCGTGCAGGTCATGGCCCAACTCAAGGCCGTCGGTGTGACGGTCGTGTGGTCGGCCGTCGCCAGCATCATCGTGTTCATGGTGATCAAGCTTGTCATCGGTCTGAAGGCGTCGCCGGAGTCCGAAGAAGAAGGCCTGGACATCTCCGAACACGGGGAACGCGCCTACCACAGCTAGGCCCTACGGCTCAGCTGAAAGGCGAAGGGCGCGGAGCTTGGCTCCGCGCCCTTTCCTTTTGTTCAGACGACGTTGAAGCCTGTTCAGACGAAGTTGAAGCCTAAGGCGCGACAGGCGCGCGGCGCATGCGGACGATCGGCACGGGCGGATCGAGGATCTGACCCTTCATGACCGGGTTGTTGGCGACGCCCGGGGTCGGCAAGGCCAGGATCTTGCAGACCACATCCATGCCCTCGACCACATGGCCGAAGGCGGCGAAGCCCAGATTGTCGCCGGGCGCGTTCGGATCGGCGTCCAGATAGGGCGCGTCGCCGACGCAGATGAAGAAGTCCGAGGTGGCGGTGCCCGGCGCATTGCGGCCGATCGACAGCGTGCCATCGACATGTTTGAGCCCGGTCGTGGTCGTCGGCTCATGCGCGATCGGCTTCAGCACCTTGGCCGGGTCGTTCTGCACGCCGCCCTGGATCAGACCGTAGTCCACCGCGCCCGGCGCGCGCGAAGCCCGAAAAAAGGTCGCGCCGTCATAGCGCTTCTGGTCGACATAGCGCAGGAAGTTGCCCGCCGTGATCGGCGCGCGGCCGATCTCCAGCGCAATCACGATACGCCCCTGGCCGGTATCCATATTGACCAGGACCGTGGCGGGCGGCGCTAGCGCCGGGGCGAGGTCCGGCGGCGAAGTCTGGGCCAGGGCCGCTGAAGCGACCAGGCTCAGCCCGGCCGCCATGATGTCGCGTCGCTTGATCATCGCAGGATCTCCTGTCCATCCAGCCGACACCGGCGAACCCACCAGTCGGGCCGCAGGCTTTCCAGGCGCTCGACCAGGCCCTCGGCCTCGATATCGCCGGCGCAGAGGGCGAAACACGTGGCGCCGGAGCCCGACATGCGGACCAGAAGGCTTTCCGGCTCGGCGCGCAGCATGGCCAGCACCTCACCGATGCGTGGCTCCAGGGCGACGGCGGGAGCCTCCAGGTCGTTGCGCGTCGCCACGGCGAGCCAGCCGGCGAGTTCTTCAGCGCTCTCGAAGGCATCGGGCATCCAGGGCCGCGCTTGCCCCTGCGCCGCGACGGCGGCGTCATAGGCGCGATAGACCGCGCCGGTGGGGGACGGGACCAGCGGATTGACCAGCACGGCGTGCAACACGGGCAAGATCGGCGCGGACGAAAGCTGTTCTCCCCGCCCCTCGGCCATCACGGGCCTTCCCCAAAGACAGGCCGCGCCATCGGCGCCGAGGCGGGAGGCCAGGGCTTCCAGCCTCGCGTCGGCAAGGCCTGGCGCCAGGGCGTCACGCAGCAGCCGCAGGGCCGCCCCCGCATCGCTGGAACCACCGCCCAGGCCGGCGGCGATCGGCAGACGCTTGTCCAGCAGGAGGCGAAACGGCGGCAAGGGCCCGGACGCGGCCGCGTGAAAGGCCCGCGCGGCGCGCATGACCAGATTGTCGTCGCCGGCCGGGATGTCGGCGCCGAACAGGCCCGTCGTCTCGAAGCCTGGCGCGTCGCTGGCCTGGATCGAAACCTCGTCGCCGACGTCCGCGAAGACCATCAGGCTTGAGATCGGGTGATAGCCCTCCGCATCGGGTTCGCCGACGTGCAGGAACAGATTGACCTTGGCCGGGGCGAAGGCGGTATGGCGCATGACAGCCCCTATGACGAACCAGGGTTCGTCCGATAACTCAGTTGCGGGCGATGGTCGACTTGGCGGCGGCGCCGGTTACGCCCAGCCCGTCCTTCAGCTTGGCTTCGGCCTCAGCCTTTTGCTTGTCGTCCGGCTCAAGGCTCAGCACCCGACGCCACTGGAACTGCGCCTCGATGCGCCGATCCACCCGCCAATAGGCGTCTCCCAGGTGGCCGTTGACGTCCGGATCGCCGGGCTCCAGCTCGACGGCCGCCTCGAGCTTCTCGACGGCGGTCTTGTAGTCCCCCAGCCGATAATAGGCCCAGCCCAGCGAGTCGAGCATGGCGCCGGACTGCGGTCGAGCGTCGACCGCCTTCTGGACCATGGCCAGGGCCTGGGGCAGGTTCTCGTTGCGGTCAATCCAGGAATAGCCCAGGGAATTGAGCAGTTCCGGGTCGTCGGGATTGAGCTTCAGCGCTTCGCTCAGGTCGCGCTCGGCCTCGGTCCAGCGCCCGGACTGCTGAAAAGCGATGCTCCGCAGATAGAGCACGCGCCAGTCAGGATGGGCAGCCTCGCTGGTGATCAGCGGATCCAGAACCTTGACCGACTCGTCCCAGCGCTGGTTGGCCAGCAGCAGGTCGGCCAGAGCGATCTGGACGTCACGGTCGCCCGGCGCCCCGGCCATGGCCTGCCGGGCGATCTCTAGGGCGCGCGCCTTGTCGCCGCTTCTCTGATAGGTCCAGGCCAGCTTGTTTTGGGCCGCCGCATATTGAGCCGAGCCCAGCGGGATATGATTGTAGGCCTCGATCGCGCCGCGATAATCATTGGCCTGGTTCAACAGATTGCCGAGCGGAAGCCAGGCGTCCTCGCTCTCGGGATCCAGGCGCAGCGCCAGGCGCAGATAGGCCAGGGCGAACTGGCCCTGACGCTCGCGCGCGAAGGTGGCCGCGCACTCCACCAGATTTTGCGAGGCCCCTTGCCTGATCGACAGCTGCGGCGGCGGTGCGCCCTTGGCCAGCGCCCGCGCGCGCGCCATGGTCAGGGCGGCGTCCGTCGGATCGGCGGCCAGGGCCTGATCATACAGCGCCACAGCGTCGGCCTGCCGTTTGCGGCGCTCAAGGAACGCCCCATAGTCGAGGACGAACAGTCCGCCGGTCGCCGATGTCGTGGTGAGCGCCTTGTAGTCGGTCTCCGCCTCATCATAGCGGCGGGCCCGCTCGAACAGCCTGGCCTGCCCCAGCTGGCCAAAATACTGCACCAGCCGATCGTTCTGCAGGGTGGGCTGCACCGTTGCGCCCTCGGCGTCGCCCGCAGCGGCGGCCAACCAGGGCCCCAGCAAAGCGGCGACCTGTCGGTGCGGGAAGGCCATGGGCTCCGCCCCCAGCAGGGCCTGGGCGGCCTTGCCCTGACCCGAGGCCAGCAGCTCCACAACCCGGGTCAGCACCCCAAGCCGCTTGACCGCCTCGTTGGCGTCCTCGCCGCGCGGCGCGACCTGGGCGGCGCGCGTCACCTCTCCCGACAGCAGAAGAGCGGTGAAGGTTCGCTCGCCAATGATGCCCGGATCCTCGTCCAGAACCCCCGCCGCGCCGAAATAGTCAGCAGCCTCGCGGGTATAGCCGTCACGCAGCGCCGCCTGCCCGGCCAGGAACTGGCCGTAGGAACTGCGCTCGTCGAAAAAGGGATAGCTGGCCTTCACCGGGCCGCGCAGCGCGACGTCCTGGGTCGTGGCGCAGGCCGACAAGGTCAGCAGGGACGCGGCGGCGAGGAGAACTTTGAAACGCATGAGGCCACCCTGTTGGGTTTCGACGCGCGCCGCAAGTCCGCGACGCGCGGCAAAAACGTTTGGTGAGCTCAAAGCGCGCCAACAAAAAGGCCTCCCGATCAAATCGATCGAGAGGCCGGGTCGTCACATGTTCGGATAGTTCGGACCACCGCCGCCTTCAGGCGTCGTCCAGACGATATTCTGCGACGGATCCTTGATGTCGCAGGTTTTACAGTGGACGCAGTTCTGGGCGTTGATCTGGAAGCGCGGATCGGTCCCCTGCTCGTTGTAAAGCACCTCATAGACGCCCGCCGGGCAGTACAGCCGAGCCGGCTCGCCATATTTGGGCAGGTTCACCGAAATCGGGATCGACGGGTCCTTCAGCGTCAGGTGGGCCGGCTGATCTTCCTCATGGTTGGTGGCCGACAGGAAGACCGAACTGAGCTTGTCAAAGCTGATCACGCCGTCGGGCTTGGGATAGACGATGGGCTTGTAGTCCTTGGCCAGCCCGGTCGAGGCGGCATCGGTCTTGTCGTGCTGCATCGTCCCGAAGAACGAGAATCCGCCCAGCAGGTGGGTGCACCACATGTCGAACATGCTGACCGCGCCGCCCAGGGCGGTGCCCAGCTTGCCCAGGATCGGCTTGGCGTTGCGGACGACCTTCAGCTCCTTGGCCACCCAGCTCGCTTCGAAAGCGGTTTGGTACTCGACCAGTTCGTCGCTGGCGCGCCCCGCAGCCAGGGCCTTGAAGGCCTGCTCGGCGGCCAGCATGCCGGTCTTCATGGCGTTGTGGCTGCCCTTGATGCGCGGCACGTTGACGAAGCCGGCCGAGCAGCCGATCAGCGCGCCGCCGGGGAAGGTCAGCTTGGGGATCGACTGATAGCCGCCTTCGGTGATGGCTCGCGCGCCATAGGAGATGCGGCGGCCGCCTTCCAGGTGCGGCTTGACCGAAGGGTGGTGCTTGAAGCGCTGGAACTCATCGAACGGCGACAGCCAGGGGTTCTTGTAGTTGAGGTGGACCACATAGCCGATCGACACATAGTTATCGCCGAAATGGTACATGAAACTGCCGCCGCCGGTCTTGTCGTCCAGCGGCCAGCCGGTGGTGTGCTCGGCCAGGCCCGGCTGGTGCTTTTCGGGCGGCACCTGCCACAGTTCCTTGATGCCGATCCCGTACTTCTGCGGCGACTTGCCGGCCGAGAGGTCGAACTTGGCGATCAGTTGCTTGGCTAGCGAGCCGCGCACGCCCTCGGCGATGAACACGTACTTGCCGTGCAGTTCCATGCCCGGCTGGTAGTCGTCCTTGTGGTGGCCGTCCTTGGCGATGCCGACCACGCCGACGACGACGCCCTTCAGGGACCCGTCCTCGTTCCAGACCATGTCCGAGGCGGCGAAGCCCGGATAGATCTCAACGCCCAGTTCCTCAGCCTTGCCCGCCAACCAGCGACACACATTGCCCAGCGAGGCGATGTAGCAGCCGTGATTGTGCATGAATGGCGGCAGGGCGAACATCGGCAAGGAAATCTCACCCTGCGGGCCCAGCATCAGGAAGCGGTCCTTGGTGACGGGCGTCTCAAGCGGCGCGCCCTCGTCCTTCCAGTTGGGGAAGAGCTCGTTCAGGGCCTTGGGATCAATCACCGCGCCCGACAGGATATGCGCGCCGACTTCGGAGCCCTTTTCCAGAACGGCGACCGAAACCTCGGTTCCAGCCTGGGCGGCCAGTTGCTTGAGGCGGATGGCGGCGGAGAGCCCTGCCGGACCGCCGCCAACGATGACGACGTCATATTCCATCGACTCGCGTTCGAGGACTTCGCTCATGGGATCTCCCGCCTGGGCCCATCATCAGCTGGGATGGAGCCCGCGTTTCTTGCTGTTGAATCTCACCTTATCAGAACGTGACGCAGCGATGGTCAAGGAGAAAGCCGTGACTTTTGTTGCATCGCAGCGTGGAGGCCCGCCAAAGTTCAGGCTAAGGATAACGTCATGAGCCTCGCCGTCGATCCGCGCGCCGTTGAAAGTCTGCTCGCCTTCTGGGCCGATGCGGGCGTCGACGCGAGCTATGCGGATGACCCGATCGACCGCCTGGCCGAAGGCGCGGCCCTGCTGCGCGCCCGCAGCCAACCCGCGCCCGTCGCCGCCGCGCCGCGCCCCGTCATGGTCGCCGGCGGGCTGCAAGATGTTACCTTCGCCGTTGCTCAGGCGCGCGCCGCAGCGGCGGCCTGCCAGGATCTGGACGCCCTGGCCGCCGCCGTCGCCGCCTTTGACGGCTGCCCCCTGAAGACCCAGGGCGCCAAGCAGGCGGTCTTTTCGCGGGGACCCGGCGATGCGCCGCTGATGATCATCGGCGAATGCCCCGGCGCCGACGAAGACACCCAGGGCCAGCCGTTCGTCGGGCGGGCCGGACAACTGCTGGACCGCATGTTGAAGGCCGCCGGCCTGACCGATCGCGCCTTCATCACCAACACCGTGTTCTGGCGGCCGCCGGGCAACCGGACCCCAACGCCGCAGGAACAGGCCATCTGCGCGCCCTTCGTCGAACGGGCCATCACGCTGGTCAATCCCAAGATGCTGCTGCTGATCGGCGGCGCCTCGGCCAAGGCGATGCTGAAGCGCGATGAGGGCATATTGGCGTTGCGCGGCCGTTGGTTCGAATGGACCGCGGCCGACGGCGGCCAGGAATTGCCCGCCCTGCCCACCTTGCATCCCGCCTTCCTGCTCAGGCAGCCTGCGGCCAAGAAGAAGGCTTGGCAGGATCTGCTGACCCTGACCGAAAGGCTTGATCGCCCGGAACGTCCCCACTAGGACTCTTCTCGACCAAAGGGGGACGCGCGCCTTTCGAGACGCGTGGTTAGGCATTGCAGCTCATCGCTAGACCTCTGGCCGTCCTGTCGGCCCTCGCCCTGTGCCTGTGCGCCGCCGTGGGCGCGCGCGCGTCCAGCCTCGAGCCGCTGTCCGGCGAGGATGTCCGTTACTATCGCGCGGCCTTCGCGGCCTCCGACCGCGGAGACTTCGACGCCGCCGAGGCGGCCCTGGCCGATACGCGCGACAAGAGCCTGGCCGGACGCCTGGCCTATGCCAAGCTCATGCACCCGCGCGCCTACACCGCCTCCTACCACGAGCTCAACAACTGGCTGCGCGCCTATAGCGACGAAGCCGGCGCCGACCGCATCTACGCCCTGGCCCTCAAGCGTCAGCCGGCCAAGGGTCCCGGACCGCGCCCGCCGGTGCTGTTTGTCGCGTCCGAGGACGGGCCGCCGCCGGCCGACAAGGCCCGGGGCGCGCGCGAGGCCTATTATTCCGGCGACATCACAACGGCCCTGGCCCTGGCCCAGCGCAGCGGCGAGCGCTGGATCGCGGGCCTGGCCGCCTATCGGCTGGGCCAGACGGCCCTGGCCCAGACCTATTTCGAACACGTGGCCCGCGACGAGAGCCAGGACGACTGGCTGCGCGCCGCCGGGGCCTTCTGGGCCGCCCGCGCCGCTGTCGCCTTCGGTCGCCAGCACGACGCCCGCGCGCTGTTGATCCAGGCGGCGCGCACGCCCAACACCTTCTACGGGATGATCGCGGCCCGCCAGTTGGCCCTGGCGGGCGTCGCCCAGCCCAACGACCCCGATGACCCGATCGCCGCCCTGATTTCCCGGTTCAGCTATGACGGCCCCGACCTCACGGCCCTGGGACGCCTGCTGGACGCCGATGAGCGGGCCCGCCGGGCCGCCGCCCTGGCCCAGATCGGCCGCTGGACGGAATCCGGTCAGGAGCTGCGCGCCGGCCTCTCGCTGGCCAAGACCGACAAGGCCCGCAGCGCCTGGATGTCCCTGACCCTGACCCTGAACGCCGGCGCGCCGCTCAATGCCGGCCGGCCGGTGGCCCGTCTGGGCGCCGAGGACTATCCCCTGCCCCCGCTGGAGCCCAAGGGCGGCTTCACCATCGACAAGGCCATGGTCTACGCCCTGGTGCGCCAGGAAAGCCGCTTCGACCCTACGGCGGTGTCGGGTTCCGGGGCCGTGGGCCTGATGCAACTGATGCCGATCGCCGCCGCGCGCGCCGCCGGCGACGACAAGCTGCTGGCCGACAACACCCCGCTGCTGGACCCGGCCTTCAACCTGCGAGTCGGCCAGGACTATTTCACCTGGCTGATGGATCGCGGCCTGCAGAGCCCCGACATCCTGCGCGCCGTCGCGGCCTATAACGGGGGCCCCGGCGCCCTGCTGAAGGTTCAGAACCAGCTGGGCGAGGACTGCGACAGCCTGCTGCTGATCGAAAGCCTGCCGGCCTTCGAGACTCGCGACTATGTCGAGAAGGTCATGGCTTCGTACTGGACCTATCGACGCCTGCTGGGCGGGGAAACCCGCACGCTCGACGCTGTCGCCAGCGGGGCCCGGGTCGTCGATTTCAGGCTGGACCTGTAGGTCAGCCCGCCAGCCGCGCGGCGCCCAGCGCCTTGATCAGACGCTCCAGCCCCTTGTCGCCCGATCGAAAGCCGCCGCTGGCCTCGTAGCGCCGGACGGACACCAGCAGGCCCTGCGGCTGTCGGCCGGTCATCCATCGCGACAGCCATGACCCGCCCGGACGCGCCAACCAGCCGGCCTTGTCCGACCCGGCGCCGAGCTGCCGCTCCACGCCCCCGCGCCATCCCTCGGGCAGGATCGCATCGGGCGCCAGGATCAGCAGCCAGTCACCGCGCGGCGCGACGCATCCGGCCTTCAGCCGCGCGCCAAGATCACCGTCGCCGCCGACCACCCGCGCGCCGCTGTCCTCGGCGATCTCCAGGGTCTCGTCGGTCGAGCCGCCGTCGGCCAGCACCACCTCGCGCACCAGACCGTCCACCGCCGCCGAAACGAGACTTGAAAGACCGGGACCCAGGGTGCGGGCGCTGTCGAGCGTGGGAATGACGACGGTGAGCATGGACCCTGCATCCGCGCCTCAGCGACGCGGGTCAAGAGTCGTTCTTGTTATGTTCTAACTTCAGTTCTAAGATCGCGGCATGGCGACTCCGGCTCACCTCAACCGCGTGGCTCTCAAGGGCCGCGGCGCGCGCACCAACGACAGCGGACGCTTTGAAAGCTTCCGCTCGGAATCCTTCGAAGACGGCTGGACCGAGGAGGATGAGGCGGCGCGGCCGCTGGTCACCTCCATCCAGCCGATGAAGTCCAAGACCATCATCGCCAGGAACGACAGTCCCGACATCGGCTTCAACCGTTCGATCAACCCCTATCGCGGCTGCGAGCACGGCTGCATCTACTGCTACGCCCGCCCCGCCCACGCCTATCTGGGCCTGTCGCCGGGCCTGGACTTCGAATCCAAGCTGTTCTTCAAGCCCGAGGCCGGCAAGCTGCTGGAGCGCGAACTGTCCAAGCCCGGCTACAAGCCGCAGGTGATCCATATCGGCGGCGACACCGATCCCTATCAGCCGCAGGAAAAGACCCTGCGGGTCACCCGGGCGGTGATCGAGACCCTGGCCCGATTCAATCATCCCTTCACGATCATCACCAAGTCGGCCCTGATCACCCGCGACCTCGACATCCTGGGGCCCATGGGTCAGGCCGGCCTGGCGCGGGCGGCGGTGTCGGTCACCACCCTGGACCGCAGGCTGGCGCGCAGCATGGAACCGCGCGCCGCGACGCCGGAGCGCCGTATCGACGCCATCCGCCAGCTGTCCCAGGCCGGCGTGCCGGTGACGGTGATGTTCGCCCCCGCGATCCCGTCGCTGAACGATCACGAGATGGAGGCGGTGCTGCAGCGCGCCGCCGAGGCCGGGGCCACATCCGCCGGCTATGTGGCCCTGCGCCTGCCGCTGGAGATCAATGACCTGTTCCAGCAATGGCTGGCCACCGACCATCCCGACCGCGCCAAGCGGGTGATGTCCCTGGTGCGCCAGATGCGCGGCGGCGCGGCCTATGACTCCGAGTGGGGCAAGCGGATGACCGGCGAAGGGCCGGTCGCCGAGGTGATGAACCAACGCTTCCTGATCGCCCGGCGTCGGTTTGGCCTGGACGAGCCGTCGATGCGGATGGACGTCGGGGCTTTCAAGGTCCCGGCCAAGGCCGGCGATCAACTCAGCCTATTCTAGGCATACTGAAGCCTGGGCTTGACTATATGGAGACTGAGATTTAGTGAAGTTCAGACTTCACTTTTGAGGACGCGCCCATGTCAGACCCCCTTGCTGTCCATGACACCTTCGTCCTGGAGCGCGCCTATCCGGTTGCGCCTGAGCGTCTGTTCGCGGCCTTTTCCGACGTCGCCCAGAAACGTCGCTGGTTCGCCGAGAACAAGAACCACGACCTCGAGCTTTTCGAGATGGACTTCCAGATCGGCGGGGCCGAAACGGCGCGCTATCGCTTCAAGGCCGACAGTCCGTTTCCGGGTGTCCAGCTGGCCAGCGACTCCCTCTATCTGGATATCCAGCCCGCGCGCCGGATCGTCATGGCCGGAAAAATGGCCATGGGCGGACGGGTCTTCTCGGCGACCCTGGTCACCCTCGAGATCCTGCCGACGGCGAAGGGCTCGGATCTGATCTGCACGCATCAGGGCGCGTTCTTCGAGGGCGCGGACGGGCCGGAAATGCGCAAGGACGGCTGGCGCCTGCTGCTCGAGGGCCTGGCCGAGGCCGTAGCCTTTTAGGCGAAGCCATGTCCCAACCCGACATCGACAGCCTGTTCCAGGCCCTGGGCGATCCCACACGCCGGGCCATGCTCGACCGCCTGGGCACGGGGCCGCTATCCGTCTCGCGGCTGGCGGCGCCGATGGACATCACCCTGACGGCGGTGGCCCAGCATCTGAAAGTGCTGGAACAGTGCCGCCTGGTTCGCACCCAGAAGATCGGACGGGTGCGAACCTGCGCCATCGATGAGACAGGGTTCGCGCGGCTTGAGCAATGGAGCGCTCGGCACCGCTCGAGCTGGAGCCTCCGGCTCGATCAACTCGGCGACTTGCTCGATGAGGACGGCGGCGAATAGCGCGCCCGGGAGACTCTCGACCTAAGCCTCAGGAAAAAATCAGATTTCCCATACTCTTTTGAGGTATTCCGCCTGGGCTCAGGAGACACCGGAGGTCGCCGTGCGACCGTCGCCCCCGGTCTCGCGCTCGAGACGATCCAGATATTGCCGGATAAGGGCGGCCTCGGCGGCGGTGCCCGCCAAGGCGATGGCCCGATCAAACGCCGCCCGCGCCTCGTCCGTCCGCCCCAACTGACCCAGGAACGCGCCCCGCGCCCCATGGAAGTGGAAATAGCCGCCCAGGCGCGCCTCCAGCGGCTCGATCATCGCCAGGGCCGCCTCGGGCCCCTGGACCTTGGCCACCGCCACCGCGCGGTTCAGGGTGACCACGGGCGACGGCTGCATGCGCTCCAGCGCGGCATAGAGCTGATCGATCTCGACCCAGTCGGTGTCTTCGGGCCGCGCCGCGCGCGCATGCAAGGCCGCGATCGCCGCCTGCACCTGATAGGGCCCCGGCCGACGCCGCCACATCGCCTTGTCGATCAGGGCCAGACCCTCGCCGATCATCCGCTTGTGCCAGAGGCCGCGGTCCTGATCCTCCAGCAGGATCGCCGCGCCATCGGCATTGAAGCGCGCCGCCGCGCGGGCATGCTGCAACAGCATCAGGGCGGTGAGTCCCATGATCTCAGGCTCGGCCGGGAACAGGCGCAGCAGCAGACGCGCCAGACGGATGGCCTCGTCGCTCAAAGGCCCCCTCGCCTCCACGGCCGCGCCGCTGGCCGAATAACCTTCGTTGAAAACCAGGTAGAGCATCGCCGCCACCGCCGCGAGCCGCTCGGCCCGCTCGACGGGACCGGGCGTCTCGAACGCCGCCTCACCGCCGGCGACGCGAGCCTTGGCGCGGGTGATCCGCTGCTCCATGGCCGCCTCGCTGACCAGGAAGGCCCGAGCGATCTGCTTGACCGAAAGGCCCGAAACCACCCGCAGCGCCAGGGCGATCTGCTGGGTGGCCGGCAAGTCGGGATGACAGCAGATGAACAGCAGCCGCAGCACGTCGTCGCGATAGTGCGAACCATCCAGCCGCTCGGCCAGATCGGTCTCGGCGTCTTCCAGATCCGACAACAGGTCTTCGGGCGGCAACGGTTGATAGCGGCTCTGGCGACGGCTGGCGTCGATCGCGGCGTTGCGCCCCACCAGGATCAGCCAGGCCGTGGGATCGCGCGGCGGCCCCTTCTCCGGCCAATTGCGCAGGGCGCGCAGGCAGGCATCCTGAAAGGCTTCCTCGGCCGCGTCGAGGTCACGGAAATAGCGCAGCAGAGCGGCCACCGCCTGGGGACGGGCGCCGGACAGCGTCGCATCGATCCAGGCGGGGTCGGTCATGTCGGCAGCACGCCCGGACGCAGCAGGGCCATCGGCCGGATCTCATACGAGCCGCCCGGATTGGCCACGCCCAGCTCCTTGGCCGTCTCGATGGCCTGGTCCAGGTCGACGCAGTCGATCACGAAGAACCCCAGAAGCTGCTCCTTGGTCTCGGCGAACGGGCCGTCCAGCACCAGCGGCGGATCGCGGTCCTTGCGCAGGGTGGTGGCGGCCGTGGTCGGCATCAGCCGGGCCACGGGGCCCAGGCGACCGGCCCTGGCCAGCCGTTCCTCGACGACGCCGAGATCGGCCATGACCTTGTCGTTCTGGGCCTGGGACCAGGCGCAGACCGTGTCCTCATCGTGATAGCAAAGAATGGCGTAGAGCATGGGCTAGACCTCGTTTCTCCAGGACGCATGAGCATGCCGTCGTCCGACAGCCCGCGCGCGAAAAATCTCAGGCCGGGCGCAAGCGCGCCTTCAGCCATCCCCGAACTGGCAGGTCATAGGCCTTCAGCACGCCCCAGGCGCCGGCGATGATCAGGACGACGGCGCCCGCGACGAAGGCGGCCGGATAGCCCTTGCCGCCCGCGGCGCGGAAGGCGCGCAGCAGAAGTTCCCACCCGACCCAGTGCAGGGCGTAGAGCGGATAGGAGACCTCGCCGCTGAACCGGCAGATCTTCCCGAGAAGGCCGTCGGGGTCGCTTCGCCCGGTCAAGACGATCAACGGGAAGACGACGCCCACGCACACCAGGTCAAAGGTGGCGGTATAGTCCAGCGGCGGCAGGCCCAGCACGGCCAGCAGCGCCAGGGCCAGCAGCCAGGCCGGGACGCTCAATCGCGTATGGGCCTGGATCCGGTAGCACCCCCACCCCAGCGCGAACGGGAAGATCGTGCGGATGATCCCGATCCAGTAGGTGGCGCGATCCCAGCCGGTCTGCACGCCGCCCATGCCATAGGCGACACCGATCAGGATCGCGCCCGACACGACGATCACCAGGACCAGCCACAGGGTCGAAAGCCGCCGCGCCGGGAACCATAGGGCGCTGGCCAGCAACTCGAGAAACAGCGACCAGGCCGGCGGATTCAAAGGGAAAAGCGGTGAGAAGCTCTCTTCCGACTTCACCCAGATCCGGGGCAGGACCAGCAGACCCATCAGCAGGCAGATCAGGATGTTGTCGCGATGCCCGATCATCACCAGGGCGCCGGCGACCATCGACAGGGCGATCAGCGGCCACACCCGGATCAGCCGCGCCCGCATGAAGCCGATCCAGCCCAGGGTCCGCGCGCCATAGGCGTGGGCCAGGACGAAGCCGCTCAGGCAGAAGAAGAAGTCCACGGCCAGATAGCCGTGACCCATCAGCCAGGGGCGACCGGTCCAGCCGCCCAGATGGTACAGCAGAACGCCCAGCGCCGCGATGCCGCGCAGGCAGTCCAGGGCCTCATATCGACGCCCGCCGTCTGTGGATTGCCCCAATGCGCTCGCCCCCCCGACACGGGGGCCTAAGCGCCGCGCTTCGGCGCTTTCGTCAAGCCTTCAGACCTTTTCCAGCAGCAAGGCCTTGGTCAGGAAGGCCCGATCCTCGCCGATCAGGCGCAGCCCTGCGTCCTGGAAAAGCGCCGTCAGGTCGGTCTGGGCGTAGGTGGAATAATAGGGTTCATGGAAATAGGCCGGAAAGGCCGCCAGCAGCCGCGCCAGGTCCGGCTCGTCGGCCGGCTGGACGGAGTCGACAAAGACCAGCACCCCGCCCGGCTTCAGCGCCCGGGCAATCGCGGCGGCAACCACCGGCCGAACGCGGGGCGGGAGTTCGTGGAACAGGTAGACGCAGCTGACGGCGTCCAGCGACCCATCGGCGAACGGCAGGGCCTCGACATTGGCCTGCACCGCGCCAACGCCCGTGCGCCGCCGAGCCCTGTCCAGATAGGCTGAGGACAGATCCACGCCCGCCAGGGCGGCGCGGGGAAAGGTCGCCTTCAGATCGCGCAGGAAGGCGCCGGAACCGCAGGCGGCGTCGACGATCCTCAAGGCGCGTTGATCACATCCCCGCCAGTGCCTGGCCAGCAGCGACAGGCCGCGCCGCCGCATGGCCGCTGCCGTCCCGGCGAACAGCGCCTCGACCTGGGCGTCATAGCGCTGCGCGCTCTCGGCCGTGAACCAGCCGCCGGACTGATAGTGGAAATTCTGACGATAATAGTTTGGATAGGCTTCGGTTTCAGGCTCCGATTTAACTTCCAGACCATCGCCGCGACGGCGACGCTGATCGACGGATCGCGCGTCGATGAGGAAATCCAGAGCCCCCAGAAGAGACTGGATCGGCCGGTTCGGCGCATCCTCCACAGCGGGATAGAGACCGGCCGCGACATCGCGCGCGTCCTTTTCGAACGCCTCGAGATAGACCCGGCGCAACCGCTCTTTGGAGACAGGCGGGCCGTCAGGCTCGAAGCGGATCGCCGACGGCCCCTTGGTGGGCTGGGTCATGGCCCGAGCCAGACCGCCCGCCGCGCTCCACCACACAGCCTTGGCTGTCGCCCTGGCGCGCTGGCGGACCGCGTCTAGCGCGAAGGCGCCGGGTTCGCGCCGACCGTCCGTGACCTCGACCATGCCAACCTCATCGCGAGAAGACCCCGACCATCTCAATATGGGGTGACCAGACGAACTGGTCCACCGGCAACACCTTTTCCAGGGTGAAGCCGGAGTCGACCAGCATCCGGGCGTCGCGGGCGAAGGTGGCGGGATTGCACGAGACGCTGACCACCCGGGAGACCTTGGAATTGGCGATCTCGACCGTCTGTTCCAGCGCGCCGGCCCGCGGCGGGTCGATGACCACCACGTCGGTCTTGGTCAGTTCCATGGTCAGCATCGGACGCCGCACCAGATCGCGCGCTTCGGCGGTGATCGGCTTGAGCCCCGGCGCACCGCCGATGGCCGCCTTCAGGGCGGAGACGGCAGGCGCGGCGGAGTCGGCGGCGTAGACTGCGGCGATCTCGGCCAGGCGGAAGGTGAAGGTGCCGACGCCGCAATAGAGGTCGGCGATCCGGGTTGCGCCCTGGGCCGCCTCGACGGCGAAGGCGACCATGGCCTTTTCGGCCTGCGGCACGGCCTGCAGGAAGCTGCCGGGCGGCAGGGCCACCACGGCGGGACCCAGCTTCACCATCGGCTGGCGCGCCATATAGACGACTTCACCAGCCAGGGTGACGCGAGCGAAATCGCCCTCACTGGCCGCCATGGCCGCCAGCATGCGGGCGTCGGCCGACAGGCCGCCGCTCTTGGCCTCCACGCCCGTGACATCGACGTCCAGACCGGTCGCGGTCAGGGTGACGTGCAGGGTCGGGGCCGACTTGGGATGCTCCAGGAACGGCTGGGCCAGGCGCGCCAGGGCCGGAAAGGCCGCGACCAGACGCGGGTCGGAGACCGGGCATTCCTCGATCTTGACCAGGTTCCAGGAGCGACGCTCCTTGAAGCCCAGACGCACCCCGCCCTTGCCGCCGCGGGCGTGCAGGGCGACGCGGCGGCGCGAGGCCGCCGGCGCGGCGAAGGTCGGCAGAATTTCGGTTTCGATCCGCTCGTGTGACAACTGAAGACGAACCAGTTCGGCCTTCCAGTCGAGGTAAGGCTGCTGAGCCCAGTGCTGCGAGGTGCAGCCGCCGCACTCGCCAAAGTGCTTGCAGGGCGGCGTCACCCGATCAGCACTAGCGTCGAGAATCTCAACCAGTTCACCGCGCTGGCCGTCCATCTTCACCCGAACCCGCTCCCCCGGGAGGGTCAGGGGGACAAAGACCGGGCCTTGCCGGACGAGGCCGTCGCCCTGGGCGCCGACCGCGTCGATGATTACTTCACGCATTCCGTATCCATTCTCGGGCGGATCTCTTCAGGAGATCCCGCCATTTCAAGCGCCTGAGCCAAGCTTGGCAGCATGTCGCCCGAGGCTCATCGAGCCTCTCAAGGCTGTCCATACCCTCAAACCGCGCGCTTGGCATGAACGAAGATGAACGCCTCGATCAACGGCCATTCATCTTGCCCGCGCCATGGTGCAGCTATCGGGTGGTCGGGCGCGCTTTCGGCGCGTCCCAAAAAAGACATCTGCAAGCTCGAGAGAGTTGTGATGACCAACAGGACGTCAAAGATGAAGTTCGCTCTGTACGCCGCCGTCGCGGCAATCGCCGCCGGCGCTTTTGCGCCCACCTTCGCCAGCGCCCAGGCCTATGGCCAGCCCGGCTATGGCGGCGCCTATGACAACAACGGCGCCTATTACGATCCCTGCCGCCGCAGCACCACCCAGCGCGGCACGGGCGGCGGCCTGGCCGGCGCCGGTCTCGGCGCGGTGATCGGCAGCGGCGTGGCGGGTCACGGCGCCAAGACCGAAGGCGCCGTGCTCGGTGGCCTGCTGGGCGCAGTGATCGGCAGCAATATCGGCAAGACTTCGGCCGCCTGCACGCCCGGCGCGGTTCCGCCCCCGCCGCCTCCGCCGCCCTCGGCCTACAATACCTACGACAATGACCGGTACGACGATCACACGGACAACCGCTACCAGGACAATCGCTACGAAGACACGCGCCGGGAAGCCGATCGCGACGCCTATCGCCGCGACTCCTATTCCTACCGCATCGAGCAGCGGTCCTCGTCGGACATCAACGGCTGCACCCTGGCCGAAAGCCCGATCTATCTGCCCGACGGCCGTGTCCAGAAGCGCTTCGTGCGGGTCTGCCCTGACGCTCAGGGCCGCTATCAGGTCGTCGACTAGGCCTTGGCCTGACGAGACGATCAGACGGCCGCCGGCTTGCGCTGGCGGCCGTTTTCTATTGGCGGCGCGCCCAGATCAGGCTCTCGACCTGACCGTCACCGCCGGTGATCGGACTTTCGGCCTGCCCCATCACGGTCCAGTCGGCCTCTTCGAAGAAGGCGATGATTTCGCGATGAACCCGGGCGATGGTCTCGGGATCCTTGACCAGACCGCCCTTGCCGACGTGTTCGCGTCCGGCCTCGAACTGCGGCTTGATCAGGGCCACCATCTCCGTGCCCGACACCGCCAGTTCCATGACCGCCGGCAGAGCCTTGGTCATCGAGATGAAGCTGACGTCGCTGACGATGATGTCCGGCTCTTCCTCGATCCAGCTGTCGTCCAGAATGCGGGCGTCGGTGCCCGACAGGTCCATGACCCGCTCGTGGTCAACCAGGCTGTTGTGCAATTGCTCGCGCCCGACATCGACCGCATAGACCTTGGCCGCGCCCCGCGAGAGCAGCACTTCGGTGAAGCCACCGGTCGAGGCGCCGATGTCCACGGCGATCTTGCCTTCGACGGCGATCGGCCACAGGTCGAGGGCGTGGACCAGTTTTAGCGCGCCGCGTCCGACCCAGGGATGGGCCAGCGAGGCGCGAATTGAAACGTGCTCTTCCACCATCTCGGAAGGCTTGAGCACGAGCACGCCGTCGGCGCGCACCAGCCCGGCCTCGATCGCCTCGCGGGCCTTGGCGCGGCTGTCGAACAGCCCACGCTCCATCATCAGAACATCAACACGTCTACGAGTCATGGGCGCGCTTTAGCACGGACTTGCGGTCAAGGTCGCTTCAGGTTCAACTGAACGCTGTTTATGGGCGCGGCAAGACGCCGAGTGTTTGGGAGAGTTTCATGAATTTCAGTCGCCGCGGCCTGTTGGCCGCCTCCGCCGCCATGGCCGCCGCTTCGGCCGCCGACGCCAAGCCCAAGACCGCCGCACCGACCGCCTGGACGCCCGACGCCACCGAGATCGCCGGTCGCATCCGTCGCAAGGAGGTCAGCGTCGCCGAGGTGGTCGAGGAGTCCATCCGCAAGGCCGAGGCGCTGCAGCCCAAGATCGGCGCCCTGGTGAATTCCGACTTCGATCGGGCCATGGACAAGGCCCGAAGCGGCCAGTTGTCGGGTCCCTTCGCCGGCGTGCCGTTCCTGATCAAGGACCTAGACGCCTATAAGGGCCTCCCCACCCGCTATGGCTCGCGCAGTTCGCTGGGCGCTCGGCCGGAAACCGCCCAGACCGCCTTCATCGACGCCTATGACCGGGCCGGCCTGGTGGTGATCGGCAAGTCGACGACGCCGGAATATGGCTTCCTGCCCACAACCGAACCGATGGGCTTCCTGCCGACCCGCAATCCCTGGAACCTCAAGCACTCGTCCGGCGGCTCGTCGGGCGGCGCGGCGGCGGCCACCTCGGCCGGCATGGTGCCGTTCGCCCACGCCAGCGACGGCGGTGGCTCGATCCGCATCCCCTCGTCCAATTGTGGCCTGTTCGGCCTGAAGCCCTCGCGGGGGCGGATGATCGAGGGTCGGCCCAACGGCAAGGGCATCGACCTCTCGGTGGCCCACGCCGTGACCCGCAGCGTGCGCGACTCCGCCGCCCTGTTCGCGATCAGCGAACGCACGGCCGCCGGCTCGCCCTTCGCGCCCCTCGGCGTGGTCACCGGCCAGACCCGCAAAAAGCTCAAGGTCGGGCTGCTGATAAACACCGGCGGGGGTCAAAAGCCCGATCCGGAAGTGGTCACCGCCATCGAAGCCGCCGCCAAGCTGATGGCCAGCCTGGGCCATCATGTGGAGCCGACGGATTGGCCCATGGACGGCGTCCAGTTCGGCGCCGATTTCACCGCCCTGTGGTCCACCGGCGCGGCGCAACTGGCGGCCGGCGTCAGCAAGGCCATGGGCCGCAAGGCCGACGCCAGCGTGCTGGAGCCCTTCAGCCTGGGCATGGCCGAACTGGTGGCCAACCTGAAGCCCGGCGATCTGGAAGCCGCCGTTGGTCGCCTGGAGGCCGCATCAAGGGCCTATGACGTCTGGCTGACCCGCTATGACGTGATCCTGTCGCCGGTGCTGGGCGCGCCGCCGGTCGAGCTGGGCTTCGTCAGCGGCGACGTGCCGTTCGAGGAACTGCAGGTCCGGCTGATGAACTATGTCGGCTATACGCCCGTGCACAACGTGGCCGGCGCCCCGGCCATGAGCGTGCCGCTACACTGGACCGCCGACGGCCTGCCGGTCGGCTCCCACTTCGCCGCACGCATCGGCCAGGAAAAGTTACTGTTCGAGCTGGCCTATCAGTTGGAGGCGGCCCAGCCCTGGGCCCATCGCAAGCCGCCGACGTCACTCTAGATCGCGAAGGGCGAGCGGGTCCTTCATGCGCACCCGCTCGCCTTGCGCGCCTTCACGTCGGCCAGAATGTCGGCGATCAAGCCGAAGTCCATCCTGTCGGGGTTACGCCAGCGAATGCAGCCCTTGCCCAGGTCGGCCGCGCCCAGACGGTCGCCGAAGCGATCGACCGCCCCCTGCCCGGCATAGAGCGAGATGTGCTGCTTCTGGCTGTTGAAGGCGATCCACGGAGCCTTGGGATCGCCATAGGCCGGCATGCCGAACGCCATCCGTTCGTGCTGGGCGCCGAAGGTCTCCCGACACAGGGCGCGAAGGCGGTCGAGCGCCGGGCGACGGTCGACCAAAACCTCCTGCATGAAGTCATCAACACTCGCCGCCTTCGACTGGACCATGGTCGCCTCCAGAGAGGGCTCAGCCCTCGACGAACACCTTCTTCAGTTCGTTCTTCATGATCTTGCCGTTGGCGTTGCGCGGCAAGGTCTCATGCCAGAACACCACCTTGACCGGCACCTTGAAGGCCGCGAGACGCTCGGCGACGAAGGCGCGGAGTTCGGCCTCGGTGGCCTCGGCGCCGGGCTTGAGGGTGACGACGGCGGCCGGCTCTTCGCCCAGGGTCTTGTGGGGAATGCCGACCAGGGCGGCGTCCATCACCGCCGGGTGGTCATAGAGGCAGTTCTCGACCTCGATGCAGTAGATGTTCTCGCCGCCGCGGATCAGCATGTCCTTGGCGCGGTCGATGATGAAGCAGAAGCCCTCGGCGTCCAGACGCGCCAGGTCGCCGGTCTTCACCCAGCCGTCGATGAAGGTCTGGGCGGTGGCTTCGGGCTTGTTCCAGTAGCCGCGCACCACCTGCGGGCCACGGCACCACAGCTCGCCGACCTCGCCGATCGGCAGTTCGCGATGCGGCTCCTCGACCGTCATGATCTTCAGGTCGGTGACCGGCACGGCGGGGCCGCAGCTGTCGGGGCGGTTCTCATAGTCTTCGGCCGAATTGCTGGTGGCGGTGGCCGAAGTCTCGGTCATGCCCCAGCCATTGCCCGGGGCCGCCTTGGGCCAGATTTCCTTGATCTTGCGCACCAGCTCCGGCGCCGAAGGCGCGCCGCCATAGGCGACCGCCTCGATCGAGGACAGGTCGTACTGCTCACGGCTGGGATGCTCGATGATCTGCCAGGCGATGGTGGGCACGCCGCCCATCGAGGTCAGGCGCTCATCCTGGATCAGTTGCATGGCCTTGTCCGGATCCCACTTGCGGATCATGGCCAGCTTGGCGCCGCCGAACAGCGAAGGGTTCAGCACCGCGAAACAGCCCGTGGCGTGGAAGAACGGCACCGAGATCAGCGACCCCTTCTGCGGCAGGCTGGGATCGGGCTCGGGCGGCGCCTCGCCGCGGCGCAGGAAGCTGCGGGCGCCGGCGGCGGCGGCGGCGAAGATGTTGCTGTTGACGTTGCGATGCGTGCCGATGGCGCCCTTCGGCTTCCCGGTCGTGCCCGAGGTGTAGAAGATCGTCGCGTCGTCATCCGCCGCGATCGGCGTCGTCGACAGCGGCTGCTCCGCCAGCGCGGCCCAGTCGTTGGGCGCGCCGGTCACCGCCTCCAGATGCGTGACATAGGGGTGGTTGATCTCTTCGGGCGAGCGGCTGACATAGACCGTCTTCAGCTCGGGGCAGTTGTGCAGATGTTCGGTCAGGCGTTCATAGCGCTCGACATCGACCACCAAGACCTTGGCGCCGGAATCCAGCAGGCCATATTCCAGCTCCGCGCCCGTCCACCAGGCGTTCAGCGGGGTGACGATCGCGCCGATCGACAGGGCGGCATAGAAGGCCACCGGCCATTCCGGCAGATTGCGCATGACGATGGCGACCCGGTCGCCCTTCTGCACGCCCTTGGCGGCCAGTTCGGCGGCGAAGACGGTGACGGCGCGATAGAAGGCCTCGAAACTGACGCGCTCGTCCTCATGCACCATGAAGATCTTCTCGCCGTGGGCGCGGCCCATCAGCAAGGTGTCTCGCAAGGTCGGCGGGGCGTTCTTCCAAACCCGGGTTTTTACGCCGCGGATCTCGATCTCTTCCATTTCGCCGGGCGTACCCGGTTGGGTGATCAGGGCATAGGCCTGCTGGACCGACATGGCGGGCCACGGAATGGAGGCGGGGGTCGGCGCGGAGGCGGCCTGGGTCATGTTACTCTCCCAATATGGTCGCGCCTTATCGTGTGGGCGCGTTCCCCTAGCGAGAAAGCACAGGCGACCGCCCGATGCAAACACCCGTTTGAGCCTAAGGGAACATTGATAACCTAGAGCACTCCAGCCGCCCGTTTGGCCCGCGCCGGCGCCGCCTTTGCGGTCACGGCGGTATTGCGCATCGGGCGCGGGTCCGCGCGCTCACGCGGCGATCCGCTGAGGGGATGGGAAGGGTGCGAAGCGTCCGGGCCTCGCCCGGAGGATTGCATTTTGAATACCGTTTCGACGAGGTCTGAACGCTCCGCGTAGCCGTTATCCGCAAGCGCGCGGCGCTCGAGCCCTGTTAGAGCCTCGCCGCCTTGAAGCCTGCGACGGGCGGACGGGATAGCGTTCCCGCCCGGACCGCGAGGTCTCCCAACCCCGCCTGCTGCTCGCCCGACCCTCGTGGCCACGTCGTTTTAGTGTTCCACGGCCGACCGCCGCCAGAGACCACGAGGTTGGCGGCCCAGAGCGCAAGGCGCTCTTCCCGCCATCAATTGAGCTTCCCGCTCGACCACCCCTGACAGCCGCAACGGTCGCCGGCCGAGCGCCCTTCCCGTGCTGTCAGGTGAGATTGAGTATGCGGGCGGTTTGAACGCGGAGGATTGGCGCGATCGATTTATTTTTAGGGCGTTGATTGAACTGAGGTTTTCGCGGACCCCGACGGGGATAAACTGCGCCCAATCCCCATACTTGCCCCCTCCGCGCTTCGCGCTCCTCCCCCGAAGGGGGAAGATGAGATACGCGCTCTTCATCTTCCCCCTTCAGGGGGGAGGACGACCGCGCAGCGGTCAGGAGGGGGCCAGCGGCGTTGGCCGGGGTACGCCCCCTACCCCACCGCCGCCAGCCGGCTGAGCGCCGCTTCCAGCTTGGCCTTGGCCGCTTCGGCCTCGGCGAGACGCTCGCGGTTTTCCTCGACCACCTCTTCCTTGGCGCGGGCCAGGAAGTCGGGATTGTTCAGCTTCTTGTTGGTTTTCTCGATCTCGCCGACATGGCCGGCGATGTCCTTGGTCAGGCGGGCCTTCTCGGCCGCCAAGTCGATGAACTCGGCGATGGCCAGGGCGCCGGTCGCCTCGCCCAGCACGAAGGGCACCGCGCCGGTCGGCGGGGCTTCGGCCTCGCGGGCGCTGTCCAGACGGGCCAGGGTCAGCAACAGATCCCGGTGACGGGCCAGGCGGGCCTTGGTCTCGGCGCTGGCCCCGATCACCGTCAGCGGCGGCTTGGCGCCCGGCGGCACGTTCATCTCGGCGCGGACCGAGCGGATCTCGCTGACCGTGTCGACCAGCCAGCCGATCTCGGCCTCGGCCTCGGCGTCGATCCAGCTGTCCGGCAGTTCCGGCCACTTTTCGACGATCAGCATGCCCTCGCGGGCCGCGCCGAATTCGGCGGTCTTCTCCCACAGCTCCTCGGTGATGAACGGCATCACCGGGTGCAGCAGCTTGAGGATCACGTCCAGGGCCCAGGCGGCGGTGGCGCGGGTCTCGGCCTTGGCGGCGGCGTCATCGCCGTTCAGGACAGGCTTGGCCAGTTCCAGATACCAGTCGCAGAACACGTTCCAGATGAACTTGTAGAGCGCGCTGGCCGCCGCATCGAACGACGGCGCTTCCAGGGCGCGGGTCACCTCGGCCACGGTCTTGACCGTCTCGCCGCGGATCCACTTGTTGATCGGCTGCTGGACGGTGGCGGGATCGAAGCCCTCGACCCGGACGCACTCGTTCATCTGCGCGAAGCGCGAGGCGTTCCACAGCTTGGTGCCGAAGTTGCGATAGCCCTCGATGCGTTGCTTGCTCAGCTTGATGTCGCGCGCCTGGCCCGACATCGCCGTCATGGTGAAGCGCACCGCGTCGCAGCCCAGCTCGTCGATCAGGACCAGAGGGTCCATCACATTGCCCTTGGACTTGCTCATCTTGGCGCCCTTCTCGTCACGGACGAGGGCGTTGATGAACACCTGCTTAAACGGCACTTCGCCCATGAAGTGCAGGCCCATCATCATCATCCGGGCGACCCAGAAGAAGATGATGTCAAAGCCGGTGACCAGGGTGCTGGTCGGATAGAAGCGGGCCAGATCCTCGGTCTTTTCCGGCCAGCCCAAGGTCGAGAACGGCCACAGGGCGGACGAGAACCAGGTGTCGAGGACGTCTTCGTCGCGCTTCAGGATCGGCGCTTCGTCGCCATAGTGCAGGATGGCGGCGGCGTAGGCCTCTTCTTCGGTCTCCTCGACGAAGATGTGGCCGTCTTCGCCAAACCACGCCGGGATCCGATGACCCCACCAGAGCTGACGCGACACGCACCAGGGTTCGATATTCCGCAGCCACTCGAAATAGGTCTTCTCCCAGTGGCGGGGCTCGAAGACGGTGTCGCCGTTCTCGACCGCCTTCAGGGCCGGCTGGGCCAGGGTCTTGGCGTCGACATACCACTGGTCGGTCAGGAAGGGCTCGATGACCACGCCCGAACGGTCGCCGTGCGGGACCATGTGCTTGGTCTTTTCGATCTCCTTCAGCCAGCCCTCTTCCTCGGCGCGGGCGACGATGGCCTTGCGCGCGACGAAGCGGTCCAGGCCGACATACTCGGCCGGCACGGCCTCATTCAGCTTGGCCTCGACGGTCAGGATATTGATGACCTCCAGACCCGCACGCTTGCCGACGCCGAAGTCGTTGAAGTCATGCGCCGGCGTGATCTTCACCGCGCCCGAGCCCTTGGTCGGGTCAGCATAGTCGTCGGCGACGATCGGGATGCGACGGCCGACGATCGGCAGGGTCACGAACTTGCCGACCAGGCCCTTGTAGCGCTCATCCGTCGGGTGGACGGCCACGCCGGTGTCCCCCAGCATGGTCTCCGGGCGCGTAGTGGCCACGACGATATAGTCCCGGGTTTCGTATTCGGTGGCCTTGCCGTCTTCGTCGAAGGCGATCGGGTATTGGTAGGTGACGCCGTCGGCCAGCGGATAGGCGAAGTGCCAATAGAAGCCGTCGACCTCCTTCTGCTCGACCTCGAGGTCGGAGATGGCGGTCTGGAACTGCGGGTCCCAATTGACCAGGCGCTTGTCGCGATACAGCAGATTCTGCTTGTAAAGCTGGACGAACACCTTGCGGACTGCGGCCGACAGGCCCTCATCCAGGGTGAAGCGCTCGCGGCTCCAGTCGCAGCTGGCGCCCAGCCGGCGCAGCTGTTCGATGATCGTGCCGCCGCTCTCGGCCTTCCACTCCCAGATCTTCTCGACGAAGGCCTCGCGGCCCATCTCGCGACGGCCGACATTGCCGGCGGCGGCCAGCTGGCGCTCGACCACCATCTGGGTGGCGATGCCCGCGTGGTCGGTGCCCGGCAGCCACAGGGCGGCCTTGCCGCGCATGCGGTGGAAGCGGGTCAGCACGTCCTGCAGCGTGTTGTTCAGCGCATGGCCGATGTGCAGGCTGCCCGTCACGTTCGGCGGTGGGATGACGATCACGAACGGCTCGGCGTTCGGGTCCTCGCTCGGCTTGAAGGCCCCTGAGGCCTCCCAAGCGGCGTACAGGCGGGGTTCGACGGCTTTGGGATCGAAGGTCTTGTCTAGCATGGCGGTGCGGGTATGCCATCTGCGGCCGCCGGGCGAAACCGGGCGACCCTGGATTCATGGGGTTTTGAACGGGAAAAGGCGGCCGCAGGTGCGACCGCCTTCCCAAATGTCGAACGTCATCGTCCGCGTCGGGCGGAGGATGACGTTGTTCTATACGCCGCGACCGCGGGCGATGCGTTGGACTTCTTCTTCGACCTTGGCCTCAACAATGCGCGGCAGGTTTTCGTCCAGCCAGCCCTTGAGCAACGGCTTGAGCAGTTCGCGCACCACGTCTTCCAGCGTACGGCCGTCACGCGGCATCAGCACGGCGGCGCTGAGGCTGCCGAAGGCGCTGGCGGCCAGGCCCGCTGCGTGATCGCCCACGAGATTGTCGGCCACATCATCGCGATTGAACGCCGACGGCTCCGGCGGCGGGGCGGGTTCAGGCTCGGGCGCGGGCGGGGAATAGACGTCGATGTCGCCGACGCTCTCGAACGGCTCAGGCTCCGCCTCCGGTTCGATCGGATCGGTCAGATCCAGAACATCATCTTCCGCCGGCTCTTCTGCCGGCGCCTGATACTCAGGCTCGATTTCCGGCTCAGGTTCGGGCTCTGGCGGAGCCGCCGCGGCCTCGGGCTCCGCCGGCGCGTCATCTTCGGAGATGATGCGTCGGATGGAGGCGAGGATCTCCTCCATCGTCGGTTCTTGAGAGCTTTGGTCAGACATGTGCGGGGGCCGTCGAAATGAGGTACGAATCCTTGCGCACCCCAAGGGCGCGCTTACCACGATGGTGCAGACTTGTGCGGCTTAAGCAAGCGCAAGGATCGGGGGTGGGCGAAATCGACGCGTTTGGTTCTACTTGGACTTCGGCTTGGCCGATGCTGCGCCGACCCTGTCGATCAACTGAACGGCAGGCTCCCAAGGCACCCAGCCGATCTTCCAGCTCAGGCTCTTCTTGTTGATGTCGGGATCATAGGTCTGAACCTGAGCCAACTTGGTGACATCCATCACGCCCATGGCCTGAAGCACCGTTGCGGCGGCTGAATATTCATCCGCGCGAGCGACCGCCAGGGCAAGTTCGGCGGCGCGCAACTCCTGCTGCGCATTCAAGACTTCCGTGGTCGTGCGCAGACCCACCTGCTGCTCCTGCTTGACGCCCTCATAGGCCAGCGTGGAGGCTTTGACCTGATCCTGAGTGGAGATCACATTGGATTGAGCGGCAAGATAAGACGCCCAGGCGCCGGCCGCAGACCTGATCGCCGAGCGCTTGGCCACTTCCACCGCAGCCCGAGCCGCGTTTTCGCGTTCAGTGGCCTGACGCACTTCCGAAACGACCAGTCCCCCCTGGAAGAGAGGCACCGTCGCGGTGATCGTCGCCGAGGTCGCGCGATCATAGTCCTTGTAGCGGTCGCCAATATTGCCGACCTGGCTTGCGGTGTACCCCAAAGACCCGCGCGCACTGAGCGTGGGACGATACCCGGCGCGAGCCGCCGCGACACGCGCCACAGACGCGGCCTCGGTGTAGCGCGCCGCTTGCACGCTCGGATTGTTACGATCTGCGGAATCGAACGCCTGGTCCACATTGGCGGGCAACAGATCGGCCAGGGACGGCTCAGGAGCCAGATCACCAGGCGTCTGCCCGACAATCGCGACATAGGCCGCGCGGCTGGTTTCCAATTGAGCCTGAGAGGACGCGAAAGACGCCTTCGCTGCAGAGAGACGAGACTGGGACAGCGCGACGTCGGTGCGGGTGAGCTCGCCCACCTCAAACCGAGCCTGGGATTCTTCCAGCTGCCGCTCGAGAACGCTGACGTTCTCGCGGAAGATCCGCAGGCGCTCCATGTCACGGCGCACATTCACATAGGCCTGCAACACCGAGAGCACGAGCTGCTGTTCCACGCTGCGCAGCGTCTCGCGGCCGGCAAGCGCGTCGCCCTCCGCGGCGGTGAGGTTGGCCGTCGCCCGGCCGCCGGTATAAAGCGGCTGGACGATAGACAGGGTGGCTGCGCTGGAGCCCGAATTGGTTCGCGTGCCTCCAGTAGGATCGCTGCGGCCATCGGTCGCTGTAATGGACGTGCTGGCCGTGGGACGGAACGCCGTCTTGGCCTGGGCAATGCCTTCATCGGTGTAGCGAGCGGTGGCGCGCTGCTGGAGTAGCGTTGGATTGGTCTGATAGGCCAGGGCCAGAGCATCAGCCAGCGTCTCCGCCTGGGCGGCGGACACGAAGCCGGCCATCAGGCCCAAGCTGCAAGCGGCGGCCAGCAATCCGGCCCGACGGCTATTCGACATCAAGTTCTATCCCTAAGAAACGCGAAGCCCGCGCTCGCCCCGAATATATATGAGCGCGTGTAGAACCGACCGCCACTGGCCGCTAGTTAAGCTTTTTTCACGCACACGTTGCGCACATGCCTCAAGACCGACAAAACCACGGCTCGCCTTCGTCCTAGAAGGCGAAACCCGGCTCGGCCGAAAAGCCAGCCAGAACCGGCGGCGTCGCGTCAAACACCGTCCGACGGCCGATACCATCCTCGGCGCGGACATAGATTGTCGCCTTGCCCACCGGACCGTTCCGCTCAACCACGCCTAACCGGCCGCCGGCCGCCAGGGCCTGTGTCCAGGCGCTCGGGGCCACATTGACGGCGCCTTCGCAGATGATGACGTCATAGTCGGCCCCGACCGGGGCTTTCAGGTCATCGCCATCGAGACGGGTCACCGCCAGCCCCATGGTTTCGAGAACCGCCGCCGCATAGGGCGCAGCGATCGCCAGGGCCGTCTCGCCCGAGCGGGGCTTCAGAAATTGCAGAAGCTTGCCAATGTCGCGCGGGCGCATCAGCCATCGGCCGGGCGCATATTCGACCTCGGCGTCGGCATAGGCCAGGAAGGCCTTTGAGGCAGGCGCCAGCGCTTCACGCGCCACCACCCGCAGCGCATCCTGCAACGGCAGATCGGTCACGTCGGCAGTACGAATCTGGCTTTCCACCATGTTCAGCCGCGCGGCGGCGAAATCGGTGCTCATGGAATCCCTCGGGCGGACTGAACGTTCGAGCAGGCTTATAGGTCCGCCCCTCGCCTCAAGGCAATGCGGACGCGCGAAAAGCCACCTCAGCGGGCCTGCGACTTTGTGGCGCCGCCTGAAATTAAGATCCGATTAACCATAAACGCGCAATTTCAGTGGGTCTTCCTTGAAGACACCCACCATCACTGACTTTCCACAGCCCGGTCACAAGCCGGGCTGTTTTTTTGTCGGAAGGCGCTTGCGCCGAGTCAATGAGGCGGCTATCACCCGGCCTCTTCCTGAGGCGACCTGTTCCGCGGTAGCTCAGTGGTAGAGCAGCCGGCTGTTAACCGGCTGGTCGTAGGTTCGAATCCTACCCGCGGAGCCACCTCCGGCTTGGAGCAGCGACCTTCGTTTCGGCGAAGGTCGCGCCCTTCCCTCTCCCAGATCATATTTTCTTTCCTCGTCGAGGCGACGGCTGCGGTTTTGGCGCGCAAGAGGCTGACGCTGCTCAACGGCGGTCACGCCGCCGCTGAGCACACCCACAATCATCATGAGAAGTCTCGAGCAGCGCTGACGGGCGCCTACCAGGCCCCGACATTGGGCATCGACGCCCAGGGTTCGGCGGCGGGCAGATGGCCGTCCTGCAGCAGTTCGACCGAAATATTGTCCGGCGAACGAATGAACGCCATGTGTCCGTCGCGCGGCGGACGGTTGATCGTCACACCCATGTCCATCAGACGCTGACAGGTTTCGTAGATATCGTCGACCCGATAGGCCAGATGGCCGAAATTGCGGCCACCGTCATAGTCTTCGGGATCCCAATTGAAGGTCAGTTCGACCAACGGCGCCTGGCGCGCCTTGGCCAGCTCGACGTCTTCGGGCGCGGCCAGGAAAACCAGGGTGAAGCGCCCCTTGTCATTTTCCACCCGATACATCTCGGTCAGGCCCAGACCCTCGCAATAGAAGCGGAGCGAGGCGTCCAGATCCCGGACGCGAACCATGGTGTGCAGATAACGCAAAGCGAAACTCCCGGACCGTTTAGCGGTCGATATAGCGCCCCTGGGGCCTGAGGCGAAAGCCTTGTCAGACCGGTGTGCGATCACGCGTCTGGCGCCGCCACAGCGTCGCATATTCGCCGCCCGCCGCCAGCAACGCCGCATGAGGCCCGCGCTCGACGATCTTGCCGCGTCGCAGGACCACGATCTCGTCCGCGTCGGCGATCGTCGAAAGCCGGTGGGCGACAACCAGGGTGGTGCGGCCGGCCCGCGCCTTGCGCAGGGTCTCCTGAATCGCTGCCTCGGTGCGGCTGTCCAGAGCGCTGGTCGCCTCGTCCAGGATCAAGACCCTGGGCTGGGCCAGCATCGCCCGGGCGATGCCGACGCGCTGGCGTTCTCCGCCTGAAAGCTTCAGCCCACGCTCACCCACCTTGGTGGCCATGCCTTCAGGCAGGTTGCGAATGAATTCGCCCAGCTCGGCGGCCTCGGCGGCGGCCCAGATCTCGCCCTCGCTGGCCTCCGGACGGCCAAATCCGATATTGCTGAGCAGAGTGTCGTTGAACAGGGCCACATCCTGCGGCACCAGGGCGACCGCGCGCCGCAGAGACGCCTGGCGCAGGCTCCTGAGGTCATGACCATCGAGCGTTATGCGCCCCGCCTGCGGATCGATCATCCGCAGCGCCAGCCGCACCAGGGTTGTCTTCCCCGCTCCAGACGGCCCGACGATCGCTACCGTGGTTCCAGGCGGGATGGCGAAACTGACATCGCTCAGTCCTTCGGATCGCGCGCCATGCCGGAACGAGACCGCCTCGAACATGACCGCGCCGCCGCGCTGGTCGGCGCAAGGCGGCAGGTCTATGGCGTCGGGCGCATCGGCCACGTCGGCGCTCTGCCGGCGAAGATCGAGCATGGCCTCCATGTCGATGAACGACTGGCGGATTTCCCGGTAGGCGAAGCCGAGGATATTCAGCGGCGCATACAGATTGATCAGGATCAGCACCGCAGCGGTGACATCGCCAGGCCCCATGCGGCCGGCGGAAGCCTCGACGCCGGCGAGTATGGCCATCCCGCCCAGACCCACACTCATCACCGCCGACTGCACCACATTGAGCACGGTCAGGGAATTGGTCGCCTTGATCTGTGCGTCGCCATAGGTGTCGAGCGCGCCCTTGTAGCCGCCGACCGCCCGGTCTTCCCCGCCAAAGGACTTGACGGTCTCGTAGTTGATCAGGGAGTCAACCGCCCGGCCCGCCGCCTCGGCGTCGGCCTCGTTCAGCGCCCGGCGGTGACCGATCCGCCAATCGGAAATGGCGAAAGTGATATAGCCGTAGACACCGACCGTCAGCAGGGCGATGGCCGCGAACCGCCAGTCATAGGCCTTGGCCAGGACGACGGCGGCCATGATCAGTTCGACCGCCGTCGGCGCCAGGTTGAAGACCAGGCTGCGCAGCAGGAAGTCCATCGACCGCGCGCCGCGATCAATCACCCGCGACAGCGACCCTGTCCGCTTGGACTGGTGGAAATCGATCGACAACGACAGGGCGTGGGCGAAGGTCTCAACGGCCGCCCGGTTCTGCGCGGCCTGGGCCACCGGCGTGAAGACCGCGTCCCGCGCCTGTGGCGCTGCGGCCGAAATGAACCGCACCAGGGCCCAGCCCCCCGCCAGGCCGGCAAAGGTCCAGGTGAGGCTGGACATCGCCCCCTGCCCCGCCGCCAGGCGGTTGACCGCAGCGCCCAGCAGCAACGGGGCCAGAACGCCCAGCGCCTTGCCGATCAGGGTAAAGCCCAGCGCCAGACTGACTCGCCAACGCAGGCCCGGCGCATTCGAGCGCAGCACGAGGCGAAAGAGATCGCCCATCGCGCTCCAGAACTGGATCTTCGCCGCCGGCGGCGCAATCGCGCCCGCAACGGCCACCCGCGCGGAGGGCGCCGAACCAAACCCCCTCATCGGGGCGGCGCCTGGAGAATCAGACTGGTCTGAACGCCGCCGCCCGGCGTCATCCAGTCGATCCGCCAGCCGGTATCGATGCGTTCGGCGCGAAACGGGCCGTCCTCGAAAGGCGCAGGGTTCGAGATCACGACCCTGATCTTCTGCTCGCCCCCCTCGCCACTGACCTGAATGTCGTGCGGGCCCTCCCGGAGAAATCCGCTAAGAGAGAGGAAGAAGCGTCCATCATCGCTGGCCTGACCCACAGCGCGCGTGGTCCGATCGACGCGAACGCCAAGCCCGGCGCCGGGCGCGGCCATGCCGGAAATCACCGCGCCGCCCTCCGGATCCACGTCGACCGCCAGGATATTGGGCGAGGCCGACCCCGGCGCGAGGCGCCAGGCGCCCGCCCCAGCGCGCAACAGCGCCACGGCGGCCTCAGGCGTGATCAGAACATACCCTTCGGCCTGGACCGTCCGTCCGGCGTGGGTCATCGACAGGCCATAAAGGCGAGCGCGGTCGCTGGTTGGAACGGAAAGACTCCAGCGCCCCTGGGCGTCGGCCTTGCCGATAATCGCCTCTCCCGTCGGCGCCCCCAGCCGCACGCTGGCGTCTGGCGCGCCGACGCCCTTCAGCATCAGTCCTGTGACGCTGTGTTCGATATCCTCGACACGCGGCGGTGCAATATAGCCGGCCTCGACAGCGTCAGTATGGGCGGCGGCGGGAGCGCTCTTGGGGCGCCATTCATCCTGACCTGAACCGTCGCAGGCCGACAGGACGACGCCCGACCAGACGAAAAGTCCGATAATGCCCCCTCGGGCGAGCATCGGCTTGAAACGGGCGGTGCGAATCCTGATCATGCGGCGCTCTTGCCGGCGCGGTGATCCGCGCCGGCTTTTACATAGGGGGCCCGCCGCCACGGCGCGCCCTGTTTTTTCTGGAGTGAACGACGATGTCCGATGAGTCTAGGCGCCTGGGCTCGGTCTGCGTCTATTGCGGTTCCTCCAATGACGCCGACCCAGCTTTCATCGCGGCCGCCTACGCGATCGGGGTCAGCTTCGCCCGAGCAGATTTGAAGCTGATCTATGGCGGCGGCGGCGTGGGCCTGATGGGCTCAACCGCGCGCGGCGCGCACGAGACTGGCGGGAAGGTTCTGGGCATTATTCCCAAGTTTCTCACCGGTCGCGAGCAACCGTTCGACGACGTCGAAACCATCATCGTCGACAATATGCATGAGCGAAAAATGCTGATGTTCGAGCGTTCGGACGCGTTTGTCGTGCTGCCCGGCGGCATTGGTACGCTTGAGGAGATCATCGAGCTGCTATCGTGGCGACGGCTCGACCTGCACAAGAAGCCGATCGTGTTCCACAATCCGCGCGGCTTCTGGGATCCGCTCTTCACCCTGCTGAAACATACGATCGACGAAGGCTTGACGCCGCCAACCCTCGCCGACTGCTGGCGCTCGGTCGAAAAAGCCGAAGATGTGGTCCCCGCGCTATTGTCATGGGATGCAGAATTCTATCAAAGCGACGACCAAACAAGCGTTCGGCAGTTGACTTAGTTTTGAAACGCAACGCAAGTTTGTGACGGCCGTCCTCCCTGGCGGCCAAGGGGATAAAGGAAACAGTCATGCGTATTTTTCTGATCACGCTCATCGCGGCGTCGGCCTTGTCGACGGCCGCCCTCGCGGCCGAAGGCGCGGTGCTGAAGCTGCAAGCGCCAGCCAAGGTTCCCAGCCTGATTCAGGACGGCGCCGCCTGGCGCTGCACGGGCGACACCTGCGCCGCCCCCCAGGTCAAGGCTCTGCCCATCGGCCGCGCCTGCCGCAAGATCGTCGCCGAACTGGGCGCCGTGACGTCGTTCAACTACCGCGGCACTGAACTCGACGCTGCGGGCCTCGCCGACTGTAATACGGCCGCCAAGCCTTAAGGCGCGCCCCAGGCTTGATGTTCAAACGCCAGTCGGGCGGCTCGAGCGAAAGCACGAGCCGCCCGAACTTTTTGCGGGGTCAGCTCCGCTTGCGGTCAGTCTGCCGCGAAGGCTTGGACGAGGGTTTTGGCCTGGGCTCGGCTCTTCCTCCGACAAGCAGTCCGCCCAACAGGGCGAAGGACAGCATGGCGTGGTTCATCTTCGATACGATCATGGCGGCGTCTCCCAGACAGGCCAATGGGACCAGGAGACGCGCGCGGCTTACAGGGGTGGTCCCCTCCTAGTCGTCAGCGCGTCAAGGAAAGGCTCGCCCCGAAGGGAAGGCTTCGCAAGCATTTTATTCAGAGTACTGATCATATCAGCGCACGGAACATGGGGTTTTCCGCCCCGGCGCATGGCGTAATTTTTACTCCGTACACAGCTCGATTTCCCTAGTGCAATGTGATGGCGTCCACGGTGGGTTCAAAGGCCTCAGCCGCAGCGCCCGCTTCGCACAGCACGCCGGCCGCGGCGCGCAGAATGGCCGGGCTCACCCGTTCGATGTCGCAGCCGATGGTCTCGGCCGCCAGTTCAGGAACGTCGGCGCACAGCCGCATCTGTCCCGCGATCCGTTGCAGGATAGGGGTTCCCTGCAGGTCTGGGTCATTGGCGACCAGGCCAACGACCAGGGCCAAAGCCGCTTCGAACTGAGACGCCGCGAGCTTGGCCTGACGCGCCTGATCGATCAGCAAGCGCGCATTGGCCTCTACCAAGGCGACAGCGTCCTTGCTTGCAACCTGCGTCTTTTCCATACCCTCACCCGTCATCGTCTTCATCCTTGGCAGTCAATCAACAGGTTGAACGGCGCTTCGAGGCCGGCTTGGGCGGTCAATTTAAAAGGGGCGATAAAAAAGCCGCCCGCGTCGGCGTGACGCAGGCGGCTCCTTCATTTTCATCGATCTTCCGTGGGCGTAAACGCCCCAAACCCTAGGCGGCGGCGTCGAACGACAGGGATTCGTAGCGCTTCAGGTGATGGTCGACCGAGCCGAACAGCCCCTCGATGATCGAGGCGCGTTTGAAGTAATGGCCGATGGCCAGCTCGTCGGTCATGCCCATGCCGCCATGGATCTGAATGGCGTTCTGACCCACGAAGCGGCAAGCCCGGCCGATCTGCACCTTCATGGCCGAAACGGCCTGGGCGCGGGTGGCGGCGTCCTCGTCGATCTTGATCGTGGCCATATAGGTCATCGAAACGGCCTGTTCGACATTGATGAACATGTCGACCATCCGATGCTGCAGCACCTGGAAATTGGCGATGGCGGTGCCGAACTGCTTGCGCTGCTTGGCGTAGTCCAGGGTATTTTCATGCAGCTTGCGCAGCACCCCGACAGCCTCGGCCCCGACGGCGGCGGTGGCCTCGTCGAGCACCTTGTCAACCAGCGGCAGACCTTCGCCCTCGACGCCGATCAGGGCGTCAGCCGGGACCGAGACGTTCTCGAAATAGACTTCCGAGGCGCGGTTGCCGTCCACAGTCGGATAGTCACGCGTGACGATACCCGGCAGCGACTTGTCGATCAGGAACACCGACACGCCCCCGGCGTCGCGCTGGGCGCCGCCGGTGCGGGCCGTGACGATCAGATGGGTCGCGAAGGGGGCTCCAATGACCACAGCCTTGTGGCCGTTGATCACGTAGCCCGAGCCTTCCTTCTTGGCGGTCGTCTTCAGATCACGCCAAGTGTAGCGCCCCTGGGGTTCGGCATAGGCGAAGGCGATCGTGGTCGTTCCGCCGACAATGCCTTCGATGACCGAAGCCGCGCCGGCATAGCCCGAGTGCTTCATGAAACCGCCGCCGATCACCACCGTGCCCAGATAGGGCTCGATGACCAGGGCTTTGCCGAACTCTTCCATGATGATCATGTTGTCGATCGCGCCGCCGCCCAGGCCGCCCAGCTCTTCGCTGAACGGCGCGCCCAGGATGCCCAGCTCCTCGGCGAAGGCCTTCCAGTAGTCGGCGCGCCAGCCGCTGTCGGAGGCCACGATCTTGCGGCGGGTCTCGAAGTCGTACTTGTCCTGCAGGAAGCTCGCGACCGTGTCGCGAACCATCGACTGCTCTTCAGTGAAATTGAAATCCATCCCGGGTTTCCCGTCTTTGTTTTTTGCCTCGGCGGCTCGTGGCCCGCTTCGAGGTTTCGATGATCATGATCAAGCGATCGGGAGAGCGGCTCGGCCGCCCTCCCTTGGAGGTCGCGGCTAGAGCCCGAGCACCATCTTGGCGATGATGTTGCGCTGGATCTCGTTGGACCCGCCATAGATCGACGTCTTGCGGACGTTGAAATAGGTCGGCGCCGCACGGTGGCTGAAGTCGGGCCCGATCGGGTGAGCGTTGTCGCCGTCGTTCGGGAAGCCCCGGAAATAGGGCGCGCCGTAGTGGCCGGCCGCTTCCAGAACCAGTTCAGTGATCCGCTGCTGGATCTCGGTGCCCTTGATCTTCAGGACGCTGGATTCCGGACCGGGGCCCTTGCCGGCCGCTTCGCCCGCCAGGGTGCGCAGTTCGGTGAATTCCAGAGCCGTCAGGTCGATCTCGAGGTCGGCGATCTTGCGCTTGAAGGCGGGGTCCCGGATCAGGGTCTCGCCGTCATCCGAAAGCTCGGTCGAGGCGATGGCGCGGATACGCTCGATGCCGCGCTTGGAGCGGGCGACGCCGGCGATGCCGGAGCGCTCGTGGGCCAGAAGGAACTTGGCGCAGGTCCAGCCCTTGTTCTCGTCGAAGATGCGGTTCTCGACCGGCACCTTGACGTTCTCCAGCCAGACCTCGTTGACCTCGTGCTCGCCGCCCAGGGTGATGATCGGACGAACCGTCACGCCCGGCGACTTCATGTCGATCAGCAGGAAAGAGATGCCTTCCTGGATCTTGGCGGTCGGATCGGTACGGACCAGGCAGAAGATCCAGTCGGCGTGCTGGGCCAGGGTGGTCCAGGTCTTCTGGCCGTTGACCAGATAATATTCCTTGCCGTCATCGCCGGTGAAGCGCTCGGCCTTGGTCTTCAGACTGGCCAGGTCGGACCCCGCGCCCGGCTCGGAATAGCCCTGGCACCACCAGATGTCGCCCGACAGGGTCTGCGGCAGGAACCGCTCCTTCTGCTCGGGCGTCGCGAAGGTGTAGATCACCGGGCCGACCATGTTGATGCCGAAGGGAAGGATCGGCACGCAGTCGGCGCGGGCGGTCTCCTCGGACCAGATGTAGCGTTGAACCGAGGTCCAGCCCGGACCGCCGAACTTCTCGGGCCAGGCCGGCGCAACCCAACCCTTTTTCGCCAGGATGCGGTGCCAGGCCAGGAAGTCCTCCTTGGCCATCTCCTCACCCTCTTCCTGCTTTTCGCGCAGGCCGGCGGGATAGGTCTCGGAGATAAAGGCGCGGACTTCGTCGCGGAAGGCGACGTCTTCGGGCGAAAAATCGAGATTCATGGCGGGCTCCCGGTTCCGGCCCTTCATTATAGGGGGCCGTTCTTACGTTTCGGGCGCCATGATAGGTGTCGAACGAGCGTTTGGAAAGATGACGTTAGCGTCAACGGAAGCGAATATAATCCGCGTTCAGTTATCGCCGACCAGCCCCCTAACGCGCTTCGCAAGCCAACCTGACGAGGGGAAGAGCGCTGGCGCCGCCCACCCCTTCCTCGTCAGCGATATCGAGCGCCAGAAGCGGTCGCTTGTCGAGGGCCGCCAGCAGCCGCGCGTGGCCTTTCGACGAGCCAACATGGGCGGCGATGCAATGGTCGAGCAGTTCGGCATCGATCCGATGCAGCACGGCGGCGGCGGCGCAGGCTGCAAAGCCGTCGAGCAACACCGGAACCTTCTGCACCCGGGCCGCAAGGATCGCGCCGGCGACGGCGGCGGTCTCGCGACCACCCAATTGCCGCAGGACCTGCAGGGGATCGTCCAAACCGCCCTCCTCCCGGGCCCGCTCGACAGCGGCGGTCACCAGATCAGGCGCGTCGGACCAGTCACTGGCCTGACCGCCGAACAGGGCGTGGGCCAGACAGGCGGCGATCATGTCGGACTCGGCGGCGATGACGCCGGGGATCAGCAGGTCCGGCTGCTTGGCCAGGGCTTCCATGCCGAAGGCCATGGTCGCGGCGCATTCCTTCTCGCTCATCGCGGCCGTGTCGACAGCGTTGGGCGTTGGGCGATCAACGGCGAGATCAAAAGCTTCAAGACCCGCGCCCTGGACCCCAGCCAGTCGGCAAACGGTCGCGCCGCCGGAGGCCACGGCCTCAAGACGGTCCCGGGCATAGCCGCGCGGCCCCACGCCCTGACGCGCGCCGGCATAAAGCGCCACGACCGGCCGGTTCACGGTCGGCGGCGTTTTTCCGGTCCAGGCCGTGAGCCAGGTCGAAATCTCCGCCAACCGGTCGGTCTGAACCAGGACGGGCGCTGGGCCTGCCGCCGGCGGACTTGAGGCCAGGGCGCGAATGTCGTCGAAGGGAGAAGCAGTCATGACGCGGGCTTTGGCGCCCGCATCCGATCTTGTAAAGGCGCTAGCGACCTAGCGTGCGAGCAGGGCCTGGCATGACCCATCGCGCTCGGCGATGAGATCGCTCCTGACGGACTCGTCGCCGCGCCGGGCTTGGCTACTGGCCGCCCTGGCCGCGTCGGACGCCTTGCCGATGGTATAGTCCGCCCGCCCCTGGCGCTGAGCCTTGATGAGACCGTCGAAAGCACCGACCTCGCCGCCGCCGAGACTTGACGCCTTGGCGAGCGCCTGACAGCGCGAGGCTTGAATGAACTGGCCGTCCGTCAGACGCGGCGCAGCCAGAACGGGCGAGGCAATGGCCAAGGCCAGGGCGACGCCGAAAAAGCGATTAATTTTCATGAGATTGCTCCTAAGCTGCAGGCGCGAGGGAGCCCGAACGCGCCGACTGTTGCGCGGTGCGAACGAACCAGAGACAATTGGCTATGGATCCGACCGCCACCCTGCCCCGCCCGATCAGCACGCCCTGCGTGAAGACCTGCGCCGTGGACGGTCGCACGGGCTACTGCCTGGGGTGCCGCCGCACCCTGCCGGAAATCGCCGCTTGGAGTCGCCTGAGCGATCAGGAACGGGCGGACATCATGGCTGCCCTTCCCGATCGACCAGACCCCCGGGCCAGCCTGACGGCCAGCCCGAGACAAGCGGACTAGGCGCCGCCGCCCAGCCAGGCGACGCAGGAGCCCTGACGTTCCGCCAGCAGCTTTTCCCTTTTTGCGCCTGTGGCTTTGTCGCCCTGGGCTTGGGCGGAATTGATCTTGTTATTGGCGGAGGCCCTGACCGGCAGTGCGCGCGACTGGGATTCAGCACGCAAAAACTGGTCTATGGCTGCCGTGTCGAGTCGTCCAAGACCTTCGGACGCCGCCAGGCCGCGGCAGCGAGCTGCCTGCAGGAACTGACTATCGGTAACCGCGGGGGCGGCCTGGGCGACACCCGTCAGCGCAGACACCGCGACAGCGGCGATGATGATGATCGACTTCATGTGCGTACCCTCGATAAGCAAGTTTTCTTGGGCGCACTGTTACTTCCCACACACTAAACTCGGAAGTTAATTCCAAGACATGTATTTCATTACACAAGTTTAATCACAGTCTTTATCGGAAAGCGGCAATCGTGGTTATGGCATCATTAACTATCAGCAATATTTCTTCGCTACGATTCACCGCTTGAAAACGCCTCACGACGTAAGGTCTGCATCAACGGCCGAAGAAACGGTCAAAAAGCCTATATGGCAGGGTGTCTTCGATGTTGAAATTCGCGGCGATCGCGATGGTGGGCGCGCTCTCGGCAGTGGGGGCCGCCAAGGCCGTTGTGTCCCTGGATGATCTGCGCCATCCGGACCTGCGCGCGCCGATGGCGGCTAGCGCCACGCTTGGCGGAGCCGACGGCGCCGCCCAGATCAGCAAGGGCGCTGACGGGCACTTCTGGGCCGAGGCCTCTGTCGACGGCAAGGCTGTTCGCTTCCTGGTCGACACCGGCGCCACGGCGGTCTCACTCAGCATGGCCGACGCCCAGCGCCTGGGCATCGACACCAACAAGCTCACCTATGACTACAGTGTCATCACCGCCGACGGCCGCACCCGCGCCGCCTCGGTGAAACTGGCCAGCGTCGCCATCGCCGGCGCGCGCATCCGCAACGTCGATGCTCTGGTCATCGAGAAGGGCCTCGAAACCTCCTTGTTGGGCATGAGCTATCTGGGACGGCTCTCACGCTTTGAAGCCACGCCCCAGGCCCTGATCCTGCACCCCTAGGAGCAAGGCGCGTGAAATCGGACTCACGCGCCTTGCTCTAGGTTTTTGGTTTCGCATGGTTTTTGCGGAAAACCGGCGTCCACTTTTCCGCACGATGCTTTAGACCGCTTCGGCGGTCCGGGCCTCGCGGGCCTGCAGCGCCTGACGCACAGCCTCCAGAGCGCGATCGACGACCTCCAGACCCGCCCCGGCGGGTACGCCCTCGACCGTCAGAATTCGACGCCAGGCCCGCGCGCCCGGCAAGCCATGGAACAGGCCCAGCATATGACGGCTCATGGCCGCCAGATGCACGCCGGCCGCCAGCTTCTCGGCCATATAGGGCTTGAAGCGCTCCACAGCCTCGAATTCGGAAACATCGGCGTCCGCCGCACCGAAGACCCGCCGGTCCACCGCACCCAGCAGGCCCGGTTCGTGATAGGCTGAGCGACCGAGCATCACGCCATCCACCTGGGCCAGATGGGTCTCGACCGCGTCCAGATCGGTGACGCCGCCATTGATCACGATGGTGAGGTTGGGTCGCTCGCGCTTGAGCCGGTAGACCAACTCATAGTCCAGCGGCGGAATGTCCCGGTTTTCCTTCGGCGACAGCCCCTTCAGCCAGGCCTTGCGCGCGTGGACCACGAAACTTTCCACCCCTGCGGCCGCGCTGGCGTCGACCAGGGCAAACAGGCTTTCTTCGGCATCCTGATCATCGACGCCGATCCGGCATTTCACGGTGGCCGGAACGGAAACCGCCGCCTTGATCGCCGCCATGCAGTCGGCCACCAGTTGCGGCTCACGCATCAGGCAGGCGCCGAACCGGCCGCTTTGCACGCGATCGGACGGGCACCCGACGTTCAGATTGATCTCGTCATAACCGAAATCCTCGCCAATCCGCGCGGCCAGGGCCAGCTCGGCCGGGTCTGATCCGCCCAGTTGCAGCGCGACGGGGTGCTGATCGGCGTCGAAACCCAGCAGCTTTTCCCGGTCGCCATGGATCACGGCGCCGCTGGTCACCATCTCCGAATAGAGCAGCGCGTGGCTGGACAGGGTGCGGTGCAGCGATCGGCAATGCCGGTCGCTCCAGTCCATCATAGGGGCAACCGAAAATCGATGCGATTGAAATTTCTGCATTCTTTATCGCAACTTCAAAACGTTGGTCGGTCCAGACAGTCGCCGGTTTGCCGCCAGGGCAAGACGCATCTCTAGGTCTCACCCCACACCTGGGGCGCTCTGCGGCGGTCGGTATATAGGCGAGACCTTCCGATAGCGCGAGAATGCAGTCCTCAGCTACTGAGCTCTAGCGTTGCGCGGCAGACCCTTCGAACGCCTCGAAATCCCGCTCAAGCCGCCATTGCAGGGCAGCCTTCGGGCTCTTGGCCAGAAAGGCGTCGCAGGCTGGCCCGGCCTTGGCGCAGGCCGGCGTCGGCTCCGCCTTCGAAACCCAGAGGCTGTCGCCGGGCAAGAAAGCGTACTCCAGACTGTCGCGCGCCGCGGCTTTCAGATCGAGATAGCGCAGGCCGTGCTCTGTCGCGGCGCGCAGATACTCCTGGGTCATGTCGATGCGCGACACGCCTTCGTCATCAGTCGACAGCACAACCGGCACGCCGGCCGCGCGGTAGAGGTTCAAGGGGTGGTCTGCGCCCTTCACCCCCAGAATGACGTCATTGCTGGTCAGGTTGATCTCGACGGCCACGCGATCCCGCGCCATCCGGGCCAGCAGCGCCGGGGCGTCGTCCTCATGGGCGATATCAACGCCGTGTCCGATACGTTTGGCTCCGGCCACCTCGACCGCTTCGCGGATGTGGAAGGTCAGATCGCGCGGCGGGGTCAGGCCCAGGGTCAGCTCCCCGGCGTGGAGCGCCAGCTTCACCTTCGGATAGCGTGCGGCCAGGAACTGGAACATCCGCATGTGCAGGGAATAGTCGGCCAGGGAGGTCGGATCATCCTCGGGATTGACGATGTTGACCCCGACGAAGCGCGGATCACCCTCGGCCAAGGCGAAAGCGGCCAGCATCTGGGCGAACACAAACCCTGGCGGCTGGGCGCGCTCGACGAAGGACTGGAAGCCCAGCACCACCTGGCAAGGTCCGGCCTTTGTCGAGGCGTCCGCCCCACAGTTCTGGCGACGGTCAGCCTCTGCGAGAGCGACGTCCAACTCGCTCCGGGACGCGACCACCATGGCCGGCAGACCTGGAGTCAGACGCGCCAGACTGCGTTCGAAGTCACCATCCCAGCGCCCCTGCCCCGCGACAGCGAAAGCCCGCATGGCATTGGGATTGGATGAGCTCTCGACATAGCTGACACGATCACTGGCGGCATATTCCCGGGTGACGGCAATCATCGGGCCCATATTGCCGACCGCCGAGGCGGCGAACCGGCCGAAGGTGGCAAAGAACTGATCGTGTCCGGATGCGGCGGCGCCATCGGCGCCGGGCGCATAGTTGCGCACCGAAAGCGCGTCGATCGCCCGATTATAGAGGGCGAGGTCGCGGCGCTCCAGGTCCTTGGCCGGAACCTTGCCGCCCCCGTCGCAGGGTCCGTCAATGATCCCCGGCGTCCGGCCGGTCGTGACACACTGCCCGGCAGCGCCGGCCCAGGCCAGGAAATCCTCGGCATAGGGCGCGCCCCAGAGATGATTGTGCAGGTCGCCGCCCTTGGGCATGGCCTTCAGGAACAGGCGCAACCGGGCACGGTCGTGAACGACGGCGTCAAAGCGGGCGGCGGTCCTGGCCTCAGGCGTTGGCGCGGACGCCGCAACAGCGGCCCCGGCGCAGAACAGGCTTGCGGCCCCGAGCAGCATCCCCAGTTCGCGCAGTCTCATCTTGGCCGTCATCATTGCCTGCCCCCCAAATCGTAGCGCCTTTTCCACGATGATTTGCCCGCCTTGGCAAATCCCCCTCAAGCCTGAGACGGCGCGAGAGTCCCGGTCCTGCAGGTCGAGCAGGCTTGCTCAATCTGCAGGACCGGATCCCGATGGCCTATCCGGTTCAGTCCAGCTTCAGCTTGCCGTCGACCCGGCGCGCGAGACCCAGCGGGTTTTCGGGCTTCAGTT
Organism: Caulobacter sp. FV2ps19; assembly: GCF_058681035.1. Taxonomy (NCBI): domain Bacteria; kingdom Pseudomonadati; phylum Pseudomonadota; class Alphaproteobacteria; order Caulobacterales; family Caulobacteraceae; genus Caulobacter; species Caulobacter sp. FV2ps19. Next base: position 3,106,314 of record NZ_CM178729.1, read on the forward strand.
CGTCGGCCAGCAGGGCCGTCGGCAGGTTCTGATAGCAAACCGGCCGCAGGAAGCGGGCGATGGCCAGGGACCCCACCGACGTGGTCCGGCTGTCCGACGTCGCCGGGAACGGACCGCCATGGACCATGGCGTGGCAGACCTCGACGCCGGTGCCAAAGCCGTTGACCAGGATCCGGCCGGCCTTCAGTTCCAGATCCGGCAGCAAGTCGGCGGCCAGAGCGTGGTCGGCCTCATCCATATGCAGCGCGATGGTCAGCTGGCCTTCGAGGGACAGGACGACCTTGTGCAGTTCAGCCATGTCCGCGCAGCGCACGACGATGGACGCCGCGCCGAACACTTCCTCGGCCAGATGGGGATGGGCCAGGAAGTCCGCGCCCGAGACGCTGAACAGGGCCGCCTGCCCTCGGTTGCCATCCGACGCCTGCCCCTTGGCGACCTCAGTGACCACCTTGGACTCGGACAGCGCGCGCACACCGGTGGCGTAAACACGGGAAATGGCCGGGGTCAGCATGACGGCGGCCGGAACCGGCTTCAGGGCCTCTTCGGCCGCGGCCAGGAAGCCGCTCAGCTCAGGCCCTTCCAGCGCCAGGATCAGACCCGGATTGGTGCAGAACTGCCCCGCGCCGAGCGTCAGGGCGCCGACGAAGTCCTTGGCGATGACAGCACCGCGGGCAGCCAGGGCGCTGGGGAACAGCACCACCGGATTGATGCTGCTCATCTCGGCATAGAACGGGATCGGCTCTGGACGCCCTTGGGCGACGGCGGCCAGGGCCAGACCCCCGCGACGCGAGCCCGTGAAACCGGCGGCCTTGATGCGCGGATCGGCCACCAGGGCCTGGCTGATCTCGAACCCGCTGTCATGGATCAGGCTGAAGACGCCGGGATGCAGGCCGCAGGCGGCGACCGCCGACTGGATGGCGCGGCCCATCATCTCAGATGTGCCCGGATGAGCCGGGTGCGCCTTGACCACGACGGGGCACCCCGCCGCCAGGGCCGAAGCGGTGTCGCCGCCGGCCACCGAGAAGGCGAGCGGGAAGTTGGAGGCGCCAAACACCGCCACAGGACCCAGGGGCACGTTGCGCAGACGCAGGTCAGGACGCGGCATCGGTTGGCGGTCTGGAAGGGCCGGATCAATCCGGGTCTCGAGAAAACCGCCGTCACGCAGCACGCTGGCGAACAGGCGAAGCTGACCCATGGTGCGACCACGCTCGCCTTCCAGCCGGCCGCGCGGCAGGCCGCTCTCAGCCATGACGCGGACGATAAGATCGTCGCCCAAGGCCTCGATATGCTCAGCGATGGTTTCGAGGAACGTCGCGCGCGTCTCGTACGGAAGGGCTCGGTAGGGTTGGAACGCCGCCGCCGCCTGGGCGCAGGCTGTTTCCAGATCGCTCCGACTGGCGCCGCCGAAGGCGGGCTCCATCACTTGGCCCGTGGCGGGATCGATCCCGCGAATTTCACCTTGAAGGCCGCGCGTTGCGCCGCCTCCCATCAACAGTTCACCGGTTAGCTGCACGTAGAGGGTCCTTGGGTTGAAGGCGGGAGGTCAGAGCGATCTGTTCCAGCGCCTTGCCGTTCATTGGGTCAGTCTGGAACGATCGAAGAGACGCGCCTTGACCTATAGCGATATGGGGTCGTGGCGATCGACGTCGCCTTGTCGCACCGCAGTTCGTGAGCGTGCCGCAGGGCGGCGCGCAATCTTGCCGCCCGGACATGACCGTTTTCCGATCAGCTCCTCCCAGAAGCGCCTTGTATAACCCAAGCCCGCCGTCGAACAGAGGACCAAGTCGGTTTCCGAGCGGATAAACCAACGGATGGCGCACCCGCTCGACGCTTGAACCTGATCCAACCGGACGACAACGGCGTCGCAGTCCGGCCTGGGGCAGCTGGCAAGGATCAGGCCTCTATATCGACATCCTTGGTTTCCTTGAGGAACAGGATGCCAATCACCGCCGTCACGCCGGCGACGACGATCGGATACCAAAGGCCATAATAGATATTGCCCGTCGCAGCGACCATGGCGAAGGCCGTGGTGGGCAGGAACCCGCCGAACCACCCATTGCCGATGTGATAGGGCAAGCTCATCGAGGTGTAGCGGATATTGGTCGGGAACATCTCGACCAGCATCGCCGCGATCGGGCCATAGACCATGGTCACATAGATCACCAAGATCGCCAGAATGCCGACAACCAGCGGCTTGTTGACCAGGGCGCTGTCGGCCTTGGCGGGATAGCCGGCCGACGTCAGCGCGGCGCCCAGTTCAGTCTCCCAGCTCTTCTTGCGGGCGGCGAAGGCCGTCTTGTCGAGGGTCTCCCCCGGGAACGAGGCCAGGGCCACCGCCCCGATGCGCACCTGGGCCACGGAACCGGCCGGAGCGGCCGCGTTGCTGTAGGTAACCCCCGCCTTGGCCAGATAGGACTTGGCCAGGTCGCACGAGGTGTTGAACACCGTCTTGCCGATCGGATCGAACTGAACCGAGCAGTCGGCGGGATCCGCCACGACCGTCACCGGCGAGGCGGCGACGGCGGCGGCCAACTGCGGATTGGCGGCCACGGTCAGGGTCTTGAACAGCGGAAAATAGGTCAGGCAGGCCAGGACGCAGCCGAGCATGATGATCCATTTGCGGCCGATCCTGTCCGACAGCCAGCCGAAGAAGACAAAGAACGGCGTCCCGATCAGCAGGGAGACGGCCACCAGCCCATTGGTGAGACCGCCATCGACCTTGAGCATCTTCTCCAGGAAAAACAGGGCGTAGAACTGTCCCGTGTACCACACCACCGCCTGGCCGGCCGTCAGCCCGACAAGGGCCAGGATGACGATCTTCAGATTACCCCACTTGGCGAAAGAGTCGGTCAGAGGCTGTTTGCTGCCCTTGCCCTCGTCGATCATTTTCTGAAACGACGGGCTTTCAGACAGTTGCAGCCGGATCCACAGCGACACCCCCAGCAGAAGCACCGAAATCAGAAACGGGATGCGCCAGCCGAAGGCCTTGAAGGCGTCCTCGCCGACCGCATTGCGGGTCAGCAGGATGACGATCAGGCTCAGGAACAAGCCAAAGGTCGCGGTGATCTGGATGAAGCTGGTGTAGAGGCCGCGGCGATTGTGCGGCGCGTGTTCGGCCACATAGGTCGCCGCGCCGCCATATTCGCCGCCGAGGGCCAGGCCCTGGACGAGGCGCATCGCCACCAGGGCGATGGGCGCGGCGATCCCGATCGTCTCGTAGCTGGGCAGCAGGCCGACCACAAAGGTCGACAGGCCCATCAGAAGCATGGTGACGAGGAAGGTGTTCTTGCGGCCCCAAAGATCGCCGAGGCGGCCGAACACCAGGGCTCCAAAGGGCCGGACGGCGAAACCGGCGGCGAAGGCCAGCAGGGCAAAGATATACCCCGTCGTCTCGTTCACCCCAGAGAAGAAATGGTGGGTGATATAGGTGGCCAGCGAGCCGTACAGATAGAAGTCGTACCACTCGAAGACGGTGCCCACCGAGGCCGCTCCGATGACCAATCCATCCCTGCGACCGACCACAACTCCGTCTTTCGCGCCCAGATTGTTGGCTTTGGCCATGTGCTTCCCCCGTTTTAGTGACCGCTACCACGGCATGAGTTGGGCGTCACCAGCGGTCACAATCCGGAGACTCGGCATTCTATCGACGCCCAACAGCCATTTGAAGGTCAACCTTGCCCCAAATTATCCTTAAACACCCGTATTTGCTGGGATGACGTGACAAAACCTTCCCGGTTCGTCAGGGTCTACCTTCCTTGATTCCACTTGAGATGAGCTAACATCATGAACGTTTCGGATCTGGTCGACGCCGCCGTTGCTGCCGACGACAAGCTGACCAAGGCTCAGGCCAAGTCGATCATCGACGGCGTCTTCAAGTCGCTGACGGACGCCGCCGTGAAGGGCGAAGAAGTCTCGATCCCCGGCTTTGGCAAGTTCAAGGTCCAGGCCAAGCCGGCCCGCACCGGCCGCAACCCGGCCACGGGCGCGGCGATCGAGATCGCGGCCTCCAAGAAGGTCGCCTTCACGCCGGCCAAGCAACTGAAGGACGCCGTCAACGGCTAGTCCCTCGGCTTTGAGGCGACCGGCGGACTTCAGGTCCGCCGGTCGTTTTCTTCTACGGATCAACAGAACCAACCGGCGGTCCCGCGCCAGGACGTCGCGTACTATTGCGCCCCTACGCGTTTGCGAGGGACCGGGCGAAAGCCTGCCCGTCAGAGCGATCCCAGGCGGATGACCTCGCCCTGGATAGTGGAAGCGGCCCCGCCAAGACCGGCCGCCTGATCACCCCTCGCCTTTCGTTCGCTGTAGCGATCGACCAGATAGTCGGCATGACCCCGCGTCAGCAGGGTGAACTTGACCAATTCCTCCATCACGTCGACCACGCGATCATAGTAGGCCGAAGGCTTCATGCGGCCGTCGTCATCGAACTCCTTCCAGGCCATGGCCACCGAAGACTGGTTGGGAATGGTGATCATTCGCATCCACCGCCCCAGCAAGCGTAGGGTATTGACGGCGTTGAACGACTGAGATCCGCCGCTGACCTGCATCACGGCCAGGGTGCGGCCCTGAGTGGGCCTTATGCTGCCCATCTCCAGCGGCAGCCAGTCGATCTGGCTCTTGAACACCCCCGTGATCGCGCCGTGCCGCTCGGGACTGCACCAGACCTGCCCCTCCGACCACAGTGATAGATCGCGAAGCTCCTGAACCTTAGGGTGACTGGCGTCGACGGAGTCCGGCAGGGGAAGATCGCGCGGATCGAAGATCTTGGTCTCCGCCCCCAGCGTTTGCAGGATGCGCGCCGCCTCCTCGACCAACAGTCGGCTGAAGGATGGTTCGCGAAGCGATCCATAGAGCAGCAGAATACGCGGGGCGTGGCCAAGAGCGGTCGGCTCCAGCCGGGCCTGATCCGGCGCGGCAAGATAGGCGGACTCCAAGGCGGGCAGATCGTTCACGGGCGCTCCGGGGCGTTCAGGAAGGACAAGGTCTTTCCCCTGTCACACATTTCGATTATATTCGAAACATGGAAATGAATTCCGCCATCGCAAGCCTCTCGGCCCTGGCCCATACCGGCCGACTGTCGGCGTTCAGGATACTGATCCAAGCTGGCGCATCGGGCCTGGCCGCCGGCGAAATCGCCCGCCAACTGGACATCCCGCCCAGCACCCTGTCGAGCCACTTGGCGATCCTAGACCATGCGGGACTGACCCGATCACGGCGCGATGGCCGCTCGATCATCTACACGGCCGAATACGGGGCGATGCAAAAGCTGCTGGGCTTCCTGCTGGAAGATTGTTGCGCTGGCGCTCCGGAAATCTGCGCCCCGTTGAGCGACATGCTGGTCAAGGTCGCCGCCTGTGACGGAACCTGCATTACCGAACCGGAGACCGCATGAGCGCGACCCAAGACGCCAGAGCGCTGAACGTCCTGTTTCTCTGCACCCACAACTCGGCCCGTTCCATCCTGGCCGAGTCGATCATGAACAGGGTCGGCGCGGGCCGTTTCAAGGCCTATTCGGCCGGCTCGATGCCCAGCGGAACGATCAATCCGCACGCGATCCACCTGCTGGGCCACCTCAACTACAAGACCGACCATCTGCGTTCAAAGTCCTGGGACGAGTTCTCCAAGGCCAGCTATCCCGACGCCCCCGATCTCGATTTCGTCTTCACCGTCTGCGACAACGCCGCCGGCGAGGTCTGCCCGATCTGGCCCGGCCAACCGATGACAGCGCACTGGGGTGTTCCCGATCCCTCCGCCGTGAAAGGAGCCGAGGCCCAGATCGCCCTGGCCTTCGCCGAGACCTACCGTCAGCTGAACAATCGCATCGCCCTTTTCTGCGCCCTGCCCATGGCCTCGATCGACAAGCTGTCGTTGCAACGCCGCCTCGACCAGATCGGCAAGGCGCAGGCTCCCGACGAACCCGCCGCTTGAGATCAAGAGCTCCGCATGTCCATCTTCGAACGCTACCTGACCCTGTGGGTGGCGCTGTGCATCATCGCCGGCATTGCTCTGGGCCACGCCTTTTCCCCCGCCTTTCATCTGATCGGATCCGCCGAGGTCGCCAAGGTCAACCTGCCGATGGCCGGCCTGATTTGGCTGATGATCATTCCGATGCTGATCAAGGTCGATTTCGCGGCCCTGGGTGAGGTCCGCGATCACTGGCGCGGTATCGGCGTCACGCTGTTCATCAACTGGGTAGTCAAGCCGTTCGGCATGGCGGCCCTGGGCTGGATTTTCATCGCGCATCTCTTCCGCCCGTGGCTCCCGGCCGACCAGATCGACAGCTATATCGCCGGCCTGATCCTGCTGGCGGCGGCGCCCTGTACGGCCATGGTCTTCGTCTGGAGCAACCTGACTCGCGGCGATCCCAACTTCACGCTCAGCCAGGTCGCGCTGAACGACACCATCATGGTCGTGGCCTTTGCGCCCATCGTCGGCCTGTTGCTGGGCCTCTCGGCCATCACCGTGCCCTGGCCGACCTTGGCCCTGTCGGTGGGGCTCTACATCATCGTTCCGGTCGTCGTCGCCCAGTTGGTCCGCAAGTCTGTTTTGGCCTCTGGCGGTCAAGCCGCGCTCAATGCCCTGATGACCCGGCTGCAACCACTGTCGATCATCGCCCTGCTCGCCATCCTGGTGATGCTGTTCGGCTTCCAGGGCGACCAGATCATCAAGCAGCCGCTGATCATCGCCATCCTGGCTGTTCCCATCCTTATCCAAGTCTATTTCAATTCCGGCCTGGCTTACCTGTTGAACCGTCTGACCGGCGAAGCGCATTGCGTGGCTGGCCCGTCAGCCCTGATCGGGGCCAGCAATTTCTTCGAGCTGGCCGTCGCCGCCGCCATCAGCATCTTCGGCTTCCAGTCCGGCGCCGCCCTGGCCACCGTGGTTGGGGTTTTGATCGAAGTGCCGGTGATGTTGTCGATCGTCGCCATCGTGAACGCCAGCCGGGGCTGGTATGAGCGCGGCGAGGCCGTTCGCAAGGTGGCCGCCGGCCGCGAAACCCTTCCTCCCTCTTCAGATTGCTGAGCCATGACCGACGCTGATTTTCCCGTGGTGATCTTCCACAACCCCGCCTGCGGCACCTCCCGCAACGTCGTGGCGATGGTGCAGGCCGCCGGCTACGCGCCCAAGGTCATCGAGTACCTCAAGGCGGGATGGACCCACGACCAGCTCCGCGACCTGGCCGTCCAGGCCGGCGTCCCGCTCCGCGACCTGATGCGCGACAAGGGAACGCCCGCCGCCGAACTGGGCCTGCTGGACCCCGGCGCGTCGACCGAAGCCATCCTCGACGCCATGGTCGCCCACCCCATCCTGGTCAATCGGCCGATCGTGGTGACCCCCAGAGGCGTCGCTCTGTGTCGGCCGTCCGAGAGGGTCTTCCCCCTGCTGGACAAAACTCCGGAAAACTTTACCAAGGAGGATGGAGACGTGGTCTCGGCGGGCGATTGAGCCACCATGGTCAAGCTTGCTCCGCTCACGGATTGCCTGTCGCAAAGCCGTCTCTGACTTGTGAAAAAAGCCATCTGACGGGCGCTGATCGCCGCCCGACGCCACCGGGGTACGACGCCATGAACAAGCTCCTTGGAGCCGCCGCCGCCATCGCCTTGCTGGCCGCCGCCGACAACGCTTACGCCGCGCGGGACTATGTCTGGGCCGCCGGTTCCTCGACCGTGTTCCCGTTCTCCACCCGCGTAGCCGAAAACTACGCCAAGAAGACTGGCAACAAGTCTCCCAAGATCGAAAGCCTCGGCACCGGCGGCGGCATAAAAATGTTCTGCGGCGGCATGGGCGAAGGCTTCCCGGACATCGCCAACGCCTCGCGTCAGATGAAGAAGTCCGAGTTCGAAGCCTGCGCGGCCAAAGGCGTCACGGACATCGTCGAACTGAAGATCGGCTTCGACGGCATCGTGGTGGCGATGGACAAAAAGGCTCCCGACTTCAACTTCAAGCTCGAGCAGCTGTATCTGGGCCTGGCCGACAACACGCTGCGCGGCGGGCAGTTGGTCAAGAACCCCTACAAGACCTGGCATGAGATCGGGGCCAACCTGCCCGACACGCGCATTCTGGTCTATGGACCGCCGCCCACCTCCGGAACCCGTGACGCCTGGATCGAGCTGGTCATGGAAAACGGGGCCCACACCTTCCCGACCCTGGCCAATCTGAAGGCCAGCGACGACAAGGCCTTCAAGGCAAAGGTCTCGCCCCTGCGCACCGATGGCGGTTGGGTCGACGCCGGCGAGAACGACAACGCCATCATCGGCACGATCCAGAAGACGCCCAACGCGCTTGGCGTGTTCGGCTTTTCCTTCCTTGAGCAGAACGCCAACACCATCAAGGCCGCCAGCGTCGACGGCGTGAAGCCGACGATCGAGACGATCACCAGCGGGGACTATCCGATCTCGCGCTCGCTCTTCATCTACGTGAAAAAGGGCCAGATCGGCGTCACGCCAGGCCTCAGCGAATTCCTCAGCGAGTTTGTGTCCGACGCGGCAACCGGTCGGGGCGGCTATCTGCAATCGCGCGGTCTGATCCCGCTGCCGCCCAAGCTGCACATGGACAATAAAGCCAAGGCCAAGGCCTTGCCGGTCATGGCCGCGCCGAAGTCCTGATCCTTGGACGATCCGCTGGACCCACGCGCCGTCGGTCCAGCGGACGCCCGATCCCAAACAATCCTAGAGCAAGGCGCGTGAAATCGGACTCCCGCAGCTTGCTCTAGGTTTTTGTTTTCGCATCGTTTTTGCGGAAAACCGGCGTCCACTTTTCCGCACGATGCTTTAGTTTGTCGGTCGATCCGGAGCGGCGCGCGACGTCATGCCCGCAGCGGCGGCGTCTTCCGCCATCTGGGCGTCAAGGGGCGGCGTCTCTCTAACCGGGCCCGCAGCCGGCGCAGCGACGACCGGAGCCTCGATCTGACGCGGCGCCGGAACCGCCGCGGCGCTCCCGATCGCGGCGGCGGCTGCGTCATCGGCCGCCGTCCGCATCTCCGGCCCCTCGTCATAGCCCCCCAGGCCCGCCGTCAGGAACAGGATGGTTCCAAAGGTCGCCAGAACACCCACGACAAAGCCGAGCAATATCCATCCGAACGGATTTCCGCGACGTTCAGCGCTCATTCCAGCCCCCTGCCCCTTGGGGCTAAGTTCCCTGCCAGCGTCGGACGGGCCCGACGTCGACATGTACAAATCTGGTTTCGGGATAGTACCCGACGCCGCCGCGCTTGATCGTCAACGCCGCGGCGCGAAGTCGATCCAGGGCGACATCTTCCAGATATATGTCCATGGCCTTGCCGTCCATGTGCAGGCTGTGTTTGGCGACCTGGCCACTGCGCGCGGAAAGCAAGGCGTTGCTGGCCGGAGAGCGGTAACCCGAGATCACCTGGAAGGCCTTCCGGGTGTCGGTCTTGCGATGAAGCTCGCCCAAGAGGTCGAAAAGCTCGACATTCATCGGCGCAACCTCGCCAGTGCGATGGTCACGCAGCACCTTGTTCAACGCCGTGAGGGCGTCGGGGACATAGGCCCCGTTCTCCCAATAGACGGCTTCGAGCTTTTCTGCGGTGTGCACGTTGTGCAAGGACAACCACTTGGGCTCAACGGCCGGAACCGTCCTCACGACCGGCGCGACGGAAGCGCCTTGAGCCTCCAGAATCGCACCGATGATGTCGTCCTGGGCATAGGCGCTAGGCGCAACCGCGCTGACGCCAAAAACGCTCAGGCTGAGCTTAAGCAGTCTACGCCGTTCGATCATCACGCCAGTCCCAACATCACACGGTCGGGAATGACACCCCAGGCCGCGACTGAGGTCAAGCTGAGCCACGGGTGGCTGCGTCGATACGCTGCATCAAGATCCGGTCCCAGCCATAGGGATCGTCGCGGAAATTGACCTGACCATCAGGCGTCACATAGGCCGTCCAATACAGCAGGAAAACCGCCATCGGCTGGGGCAGCGTCGCTCGCACCGTCTTGCCGCTGGCGATGGTCGCGTCGATCGCCTCCGGCGTCCAGACAGGGTCACCTTCCATGACGGCGCGCGCGAGGTCCGTCGGCCTTTCCACGCGAACGCAGCCGTGGCTGGCCAGACGGCTGTAGCTGGAGAAGCGGGCGCGGCTGGGCGTGTCGTGCAGGTAGACGCCGTAGGGATTGAGAAAGTCGAACTTGATCAAACCCAAGGCCGCCTTGGGTCCGGCCGTCTGTTGCAGGCGCGATCCGCCGTCGCCGGTGGGGATGACGATGAAATCGTTGCGCGCCAGATAGCCTGGATTGGCGCGTTCCTTCGGCCACAACTCCCGCGAGGCGATCGAGGACGGAACGTTCCAGGGCGGATTGAGAACGATGCTGTGGATCTGCGACTGCAGCATCGGTGTCTCGTCCCCTGGGCGTCCCGTCACGGCGCGCATGGTCAGGATGGGACTGTCGTGATGAAACATCGACAGCACGGCGGCGGCGATATTCACCTGGATGCGGTCGGCCGGCAGGACCTGCGGCAACCATCGCCAGCGCTCCATATTGGCGACAATCTGATCCAGACGCTGCTCGACCGACATGTTGAGTGCGTCACGGGTGGCAGGGCCCAGAACGCCATCGGGATTAAGACCGAAGCGCTTCTGAGCGCGCATCAGGGCCTGAGCCAAGCCTTCATCGAACACAGCGGCGCCATCGACCGCGACGGTGGGATCTTCGACGGCGAGACGCGCCTCCAGCGCCACGACCAGCGGATCGGTCGAGCCCAGCTTGAGGCTAGGCCCTGCCGGCAAAGGCGCCCAACCGCCCCGCGCGGCGATGTCGCGATAGGTCGCCAGGCCCCGCCGCAAGGTCTGATAGCCGGTATAGGGCGGCGGCAAGGTGTCCAGCCAAGCCCTCATACGATCCTGGGCGGCGGCCTGTACGAACTCCGCGCCTGGATCATAGTCGACAGGACGCAGGCCCCAGTCCGACCGGAAGCCGCTGGCGGGCAATAGACCAGACCGCACGGCCTTGGCATAGGCCAGGGTCAGGCCGATCAGTTGGGTGTTGCCCGACTGACGCGAAACCGGGTCCTTTGAGGCCAGCAAGGACAGGGCTTGTGCAGGCGAATAGGCGCCGAGTTCGAAGCCATGACTGGGCGCCTCGGTCAGGGCCCGCGCCAACACCTCGATTTGACCGGCCCGCAGCGATACGGCGTACGGATTGACCGGCGGACTGTCGGGCTGTGGCATGACCTGAACCGGGGTCGAGCCAAATTGGGGCGGCCGCTGAGCCTGGGCCTGGGCCTGGGCGTCCAGGCTCGAAAGGAGCCAGACGGCGCCGGCGGCCAGCGCGGAAGATCGTCGAAAAAAACCCATCACTGTCTATGAATCTCGCCGCGCGCCAGCGCGCGGCGTCTCCGCGCCACGCCAAATGGCCGCTCCGGCGCGGTTCCGTCAACGCGTGTATCGTGATAAGCGAAAGGCATCATGGATCCCGGCCTTGTTTTCCAGAAATGGGAACTGGGCGTAGCGTCAATGGTTCCGTAGAGCGGCCTTTGGCTGAACCTTGGCTGAACCCCGCCCATTGGTCTTACGCACCGGAAATCGCTTGCCCCAAAATCTAGATCTGTTCCCCATCGGCAACTGCGCAGTCAGCGCCCTTATCGATCGAACCGGACGTTTCGTCTGGGCTTGCGCCCCCCGTGTCGATTCCGATCCCGTCTTCAGCGCCCTCCTGAATGACAAAGACCCTGCAAGCGACAGTGCGATCGGGCTTTGGGACGTGGTGGTCGACGGAGCGGCGTCGGTCGAGCAGAGCTATGTGCGCAACACGCCGATCCTGCGCACCGAAATCACCGACGGCGACGGCGCCAGGATCGAGATCCTCGATTTTGCCCCGCGTTACGTGCAGTTTGGCCGGACCTTCCGACCCACCGCCTTTATCCGCCTGATCCGGCCCGTGTCAGGGACGGCGAGGGTTTCCATACGTCTTCGTCCCACCGCTCAATGGGGCGCACGACCGGCCGAGCTGACGTCCGGCTCCAACCATATTCGCTACCTGTGCTCGGACCTGACCCTGCGGCTGAGCACCAATGGCCCGGTTTCGCACATTCTGCAGGAGCGCACCTTCCGTCTGGAACAGCCCATCGCCCTGTTCCTGGGTCCTGATGAGAGCTTCGACGCGGATGTCGGCTCGACCTGTGAGCGCATGCTGCGGGAAACAACGAAATACTGGACCACCTGGGTGCGCGGCCTGGCCATTCCTCTGGACTGGCAGGAAGCGGTGATCCGCGCCGCCATCACGCTCAAACTCTGCGTCCACGAGGAAACCGGGGCGATCGTCGCCGCCCTCACCACCTCAATCCCCGAGCACGCCGACAGCGGCCGCAACTGGGACTATCGCTACTGCTGGCTGCGCGACGCCTACTATGTCGTCCAGGCTCTCAATCGCATCGGCGCGGTCGATATTCTGGAAAACTATCTGGGCTATCTGCGCAACATCATCGACAGGGCCGATGGCGGTCATATCCAGCCCCTGTTCGGCGTGGGATTCGAGCCTCAGCTCACCGAGCGCCTGGCGCCGTCTCTTCCCGGCTATCGCGGGATGGGCCCCGTCCGGATCGGCAACCAGGCGTTCGAGCACCAGCAGCATGACGTCTATGGCCAGATCGTTCTGTCCACGACCCAGGCCTTTTTCGACGAGCGCCTGCTGCGCCCCGCCACGATCGCTGACTTTCATGATCTGGAACCGGTCGGCGAACGGGCTTTCCAACTGCACGCCACCCCCGACGCCAGTCTTTGGGAGTTCCGGGGACGGGCCAATGTCCACACCTATTCGGCGGTGATGTGCTGGGCGGCCTGCGACCGCCTGGGCAATGCCGCTGAAAAGCTCGGCCTCACGGACCGTGCGATCTTCTGGAACGCGCGCGCCGCCACAGTGCGCGTCACCATTGAAGCGCAGGCCTGGAACGCCGAGTTGGGCCGTTTCGCCGCCACCTTCGGCGGCGATGAACTGGACGCCAGCCTGCTGCAGTTGGTCGACCTGCGGTTCCTCGACGCTGACGACCCGCGCAACGTCGCGACGGTCGCTGCGGTCGAGGCCGGTCTGCGCAAGGGCTCCTACCTGTTGCGGTACGCCATTCCCGACGATTTCGGCGAGCCTGAGACCGCCTTCAATATCTGCACCTTCTGGCTGATTGAGGCGATGCATCTGGCCGGCCGCGCCGACGAGGCTCGAAGCCTTTTCGAGGATATGCTGGCGCGACGCACGGCTGCGGGCCTGCTCTCGGAAGACATCGGCTTCGCCGATGGCGAACTCTGGGGCAACTACCCTCAAACCTACTCGCTGGTGGGCCTGATCAACTGCGCGGTTCTGCTGAGCCGGCCCTGGAGTTCTGTGCGGTAGCGCCGCTGGATCGAAACCCGGACCAGAGCGTTACCGACCCCATGTATCGATTGAATGAGGGGCTGCAGTTGATGACCACCCATGGGTCAGCCGCGAGACAAGAGTTCCATCAACTTCCTCCGCCTCCGGTCTTCTCGCCGGCCGACTTCGCGCTATTCCTGGATGTGGACGGTACGCTGGCGCCCATCATGCCGCGTCCCGAGGATGTCGGTCCGGACCGCCGCCGCGCCCTTCTGCTACAGCGTCTGACCGCAGCGATGGACGGCCGCCTGGCCGTCGTCAGCGGACGGGCCCTGGAGGATCTGGACCGCATCCTGGAGAATCAGATTCCGGCCGTCGCCGCCATTCACGGCCTGTCCCGACGTGACGCCGCGGGAGTGGTGGTTCGCGCCGCGCCCCACGCGGGGATCGAGGATGCACGCCGGATCCTGAGTGACTTGGCGCGTTGCGACGCAGGGCTGCAGTTCGAGGACAAGGGCCTCAGTGTCACCCTTCACTATCGCCGCGCGCCTCAGGCCGCCGACGCCGTGATCGAGGCCGCCGAACGTCTGGCGCAATCGACGGGACTGGTGCTGCAGATGGGCGACATGGTCGTTGAGCTGCGCACGCCGGGCCACAACAAGGGCGGCTCTGTGGACGCCTTCCTGACCGAGCGGCCCTTTGCAGGCGCCCTGCCCATCTTCGTCGGCGATGACCTGACCGACGAAGACGGCTTCATCGCCGCCGCGCGCAGTGGCGGGTATGGCATCCTGGTTGGCCCAGCCCGAGAAACAGCGGCGACCTATGGCCTGGCGGACAATGAAGCGGTGCTGACCTGGCTGGAGGGCGTCGCGGCGCTGGCGCCAGAATGAGCCGCCTGATCGTCGTTTCCAACCGGGTCAACCCGCCGCCCACACGCGAGAGCGGCGATGAGGGCGAGGGCAGCGTCGGCGGCCTGGCCATGGCCCTGGCTGCGGCCTTGCGGGAGTATTCCGGCATCTGGTTCGGCTGGAGCGGCAAGACCACGCCGGAGTTCACAGGTCAGCTTTCCATGCAAAGGGTCGATGGCGTGACCACCGCTACGGTCGACCTAGAGGACGGGGACTACCAAGAATATTACAACGGCTACGCCAACAAGACCCTCTGGCCCCTCTTCCATTATCGCGTCGATCTCACCGCCTATGACCGCTCGTTCGGCGAGGGCTATGACCGGGTCAACAAGCGCTTCGCCGAGACCCTGCAGCCGCTGATCGAGCCCGATGACGTCATCTGGGTACACGACTACCACCTCATTCCGATGGCCAAGGAGCTGCGGCGGTTGGGTGTCACCAATCGGATCGGCTTCTTCCTGCACATCCCCTGGCCAGCCCATCAGCTGGTGGTCACCCTGCCTCGCCACCGGCCGCTTGTGGAAGCCATGTTCGACTACGATCTCATCGGCTTCCAGACCGAAGAATCGCGTCACGCTTTCGAGGGCTATGTCACCTCCGAGGTCGGCGGTTCGGCGAGAGCTGACGGTATGCTCACGGCCTTTGGCAAGACGACCCGGGCGGCGGCCTTCCCGATCGGCATCGACGCCGAGGACTTCGCCCGCATCAAGGACAGCCCGCGCGCCGCCAAGGTCTATGACCGCATGCTGGCCCACAGCGTGTTTCGCAAGATGGTCATCGGCGTGGATAGGCTCGACTATTCCAAGGGCCTGGAAGAGCGCCTGATCGGCTTCGAGCGCTTCCTGCACGACAATCCCGACATGCGCAGCAAGGTCATGCTGCTGCAGATCGCCCCGCTGTCGCGCGATGAGGTCGAGGCCTATCAGGACCTGCGCTCGCGGCTCGACGGCCTGATCGGCCGGATCAACGGCGCCTATGCCGAGATGGACTTCACCCCGATCCGCTATGTGAACCGGTCCTATCGGCGCGACGAGTTGGCCGGGATCTACCACGCCGCCAAGGTGGGTCTGGTCACGCCCCTGCGCGACGGCATGAACCTTGTGGCCAAGGAGTATGTCGCCTCCCAGGACCCCGCAGATCCCGGCGTCTTGATCTTGTCGCGCTTCGCCGGCGCGGCGCGGCAGTTGTCGGACGCCCTGATCATCAACCCCAACAGCCCCGAAGAGATCTCCGACGCCCTGAGCCGAGCCCTGGCGATGGGACTACCGGAACGCAAGCGACGCTGGGAAGCCATGTTCGACAATGTTCAGCGCAAGGACGTCACCGCCTGGCGGGACGACTTCGTCGGCGCACTGACCGCGCCAATGGCAAGCGAAATCAAGGCGCCCGCGGCTCAAGTCGTGCCGGAACTCAACGTCAGCGAAGACGCCTAGGCCCGGATCCCGCTGGCCGGCTAGGGCTCGGAAGCCAGCGAAATCTGCGCATAGATGATCACGGGCCACTGAACGGGGCGCACCACCGGTTTGGGCGGCCCTTCAGGCTGGGTCGACCAGGCGCCGGCGGCGGCGCTCAGACTCATGATCGCCACAAGCGCTCCTCCCATGGCGGCGCGATGCACGGACGGTTGCGGTCGGGACAACATGATCACCCGCTGTTCCAGCGGGTGCGGGGTTGCGGCGGGCCAATGGCAGCCCAAGGGCAGGACACGAGCGTCCAGCTGGGTCTTCAACAAGGTGCGGGCATAGAGACCGCGCGTCCGGGACAGACGGCCCATGACCCTGGCGTCGCAGGCCAGTTCTTGATCGAGTTTTGCTTCCCGGATGGCCAGATGGACGAGCGGATTGAACCACGCAAGGCCCTGGATCAGCGCCATAATGGCATTGGCTCGGTGATCATGGCGCTCGATGTGGGCTCTCTCGTGGGCCCGGATCAAGGCGCGCTCTGCTTCGGTGAATCGGGTCTGGTAGTCGCCGGGCAAAATCAAGCGTGGGCTCAGGACGCCAACCACGGCGGGCCCGGCCTCGCCTGCCCGCGCTCGCGCCATGAATCGCGTCTGACCCCAAACCAGCAAGGCGAGCGCCAGGAGCGCTCCTGCAAGCCATATCCACCCCAGGATCGCGGCATGCCCCTCCGACACGATGAACCGATGCGCGGCTGCGCCCCCGGGCTCAGCGGCGCGGGCGGGCAGCAGCGCCGCCAATCCGGCGGCGATCGGCAAGAGCCAGAGCAGATAGGCGGTCTCGGCGCCAAACAGGTTCCGCGCCGCACTGCGCAGCATCAGGACCAGCAGGATGGCCAGGCTGGCGGCCAGGTTGCAAAAGCCCAGATGGACGACGACCTCAGTCACCCTGTTCCAGGTCCTCGATCAGACGCTTGAGGCGCGCGATCTCCTCGGCCTTGAGGGCGCGATGCTGTGCAAAGTGACTGATCATGGGCGCCAGCTGCCCCTCGAAAAGCCGGTCCAGAAGGCCCTGGCTCTCGGCCTGAACATAGGCGCTCCGCGCAATCAGCGGCCGGTAGCCATGCTTGCCCTCGGCGCGCTCGGATTTGATGGCCTTCTTCTTCAGCAGGCGATTGATCAGAGTCTTGACCGTGGCCTCGCCCCAGGACTGGCTAGCCCCGACCTCCGCCACCAACTCGTCGGCCGTCAACGGCTCACGCCGCCACAGCGCTTCCATCACATGACTTTCGGCCGAGGTAATATGCATGACTCATTACGTCCGTAATATCAGGTGACGGTATACCCGTCCGGTGGCCTGTCAAGCTCTGCCGGGCGCTTCCAGGATCACGGTCAAGGCAGGGTCAGCCACGATCGCGCCCACCGAAGCCTCACCACCGCATTGTCAATGACACCGGTTTCCATTAGAGACGTCACAGACCCGTAAAATGGGCTGATGTGGTAAATGGTGAGGGAGGACTAGCGGCGTGACCGTTTCTACAGCCGAGAGCGATGCGTTCGCGCCGGCGTCCATAGCCCCACAATTTGTTCAAGCGCGCCTGGCCGGCGTCTCCACCCCCGGCTATCCAGGCGGCGTGATCCCGACGACCATGAGCGACGGCTACGCCGTCCAAGAGATCGCCATCGGCCTGTGGCCTGACGAATTGGTCGGCTGGAAAGTGGGCCTCGTGCCCCCGCAACATCAGAGCCGCTTGGGTGCTGTGCGTCTGGCGGGCTGCATCTTCAAGAAAAAGGTCTGGGAGGCCGGGCCTACGCCCACTCCGTTCCGCGCCATTGCTGGCGGCTTCACCGCGGTCGAGGCCGAGTTCATCATCCGCCTGGGCAAGGACGCGCCCGCGGACAAGACCGAATGGACCGCCGAAGAGGCCGCCGACTATGTCGGAGAGTTGATCCTGGGCGTCGAGATCGCCGGCAGCCCATTGGCCACCATCAACGCCCTGGGGCCGCCCGTCGTGGCCTCCGACTTCGGCAACAATGACGGCCAGATCCTGGGACCGGTGCTCGCCAACTGGCGCAACATCCCTTGGGAAGAGATGACGGTCGAAACCGTGATCAACGGCGTCAGCGTCGGCAAGGGCACAGCGGCCTCAATCCCCGGCTCGCCCCTGGCGGCCCTGGCCTTCCTGCTAGGCCATGTCGCGTCGCGCGGCCGTCCGCTCAAGAAGGGCATGCTGGTCACCACCGGCGCCAGCACCGGCATCCATGATGTGGTTGCGGGCGACGCCGCAAAGGTTAGTTTCGGCGCCTTGGGACAGGTGGAGTGCCTCGCCGTCCCGGCGGAATAAGAAAACAAGAAACTAGGGTAAGGAAGACGTGTCCATGGATCTCCCTAAGACCCCCGCGGTATCCGAGAAAGTCGGTCGTTACCGGTGGGTGATCGTCACGCTGCTGTTCGCGGCAATGGTCATCAACTATGTCGATCGGCAGACGATCGGACTGCTCAAGCATGACCTGTCCACCGAGTTCGGCTGGGACGAGACGCATTACGCCGATCTCGTGTTCTATTTCCAGCTGGCCTATGCCGTCGCCTACCTGGCGTGGGGCAAGATCATGGACAAGATCGGGGCCCGCTGGGGCTTCGGCATCGCGTTCCTCATCTGGCAAATGGCCCATATCGGCCACGCCATGGCCCGAGGCTTCACCGGCTTTGCCGTGGCCCGCATGGGTCTGGGCATCGGCGAGGCCGGCGGTTTCCCCGGCGGCATCAAGGCCGTCGCCGAGTGGTTCCCCAAGAAGGAACGCGCTTTCGCCACCGGTATCTTCAACGCCGGCACCAATATCGGCGCCATCGTCACCCCGCTGGTGGTGCCGGGCATCGTGCTGGCCTGGGGCTGGCAGATGGCGTTCATCGTCACCGGTCTGGCCGGCCTGATCTGGCTGCCGATCTGGCTTTTGGTCTACCGCACCCCGCGTGAGCAAAAGAATCTCGGCGCCGCCGAGCTGGCCCACATCGAGCAGGACGAAGCCGATCCTGTCGAGAAGATCGGCTGGCTCAAGCTGTTGACCAAGCGCGAAACCTGGGCCTTCGCCCTGGGCAAGTTCCTGATCGACCCGATCTGGTGGATGTTCCTGTTCTGGCTGCCCGACTTCCTGGGCAAGCGCTACGGCCTGGATCTGAAGAGCTTTGGCCCGCCACTGATCGCCATCTATCTGCTCAGCGACGTCGGCAGCGTCGGCGGCGGCTGGATGTCGTCCAACTTCATGAAGAGGGGCTGGAGCATCAACGCCGCCCGCAAGACCACCATGCTGATCTGCGCCCTGCTCGCCGTCCCGGTGATCTTCGCGGCCAATGTCGACAGCCTGTGGCTGGCGGTCCTGATCATCGGCGTCGCCACGGCGGCGCACCAAGGCTTCTCGGCCAACCTCTACACCCTGCCGTCGGACGTCTTCCCGCGCGGCGCGGTCGGTTCGGTCGTCGGCATCGGCGGTATGCTAGGCGCCTTCGGCGGCATGGTGTTCTCGAAATATATCGGTCAGGTCCTCGAGCAGATCGGCACCTACACCCCGATCTTCCTGGTTGCCGGCAGCGCCTATCTGATCGCTCTGCTGGTCATCCACATCCTGACGCCCAAGATGGAACCGGTGAAAATCTAGCGCTTCACCAGCTCCCAACGATCAAGCCCCCGTCGCCGCGTGCGTCGGGGGCTTTTTTCTGGCCCATCGCCAGGCCAGGGCCTATCTCAGGCGACGCTATCGAGGAGCCGCCATGTCATCCGCCCCCCTCAAGGTCGCCCTGGTCGGCTACGGCTATGTCGGCAAGACCTTCCACGCGCCGCTGATCGCCGCCACGCCGGGCCTTGAACTGCATACGGTGATCTCCAGCGATCCGGCCAAGGTTCGCGCCGATTTTCCGGAGATGGCCGTTGTCGCCGCTGACCTGATCCGGGCCCTCGCCGATCCAGCCATTGACCTGGTCGTCATCGCCACGCCTGACACGCTGCACGCCAGCCAGGCTCATGCCGCCCTCGCGGCCGGCAAGCACGTGGTGATCGACAAGCCCTTCGCCGTCACCCTTGAGGAGGCCCGCGCCGTCGCCGCCCACGCCCGTGAGGCCAACCGGTCGGTGACCATCTTCCACAATCGTCGTTGGGACAGCGACTTCCTGACGCTGCAGCGCCTGATCGATCAGGGCTATCTGGGCGAGATCGTACAATATGAGAGCCACTTCGATCGCTACCGGCCGCTGGTCCGTGACCGGTGGCGGGAAAAGGTCGGGGCCGGCGTGCTGCTGGATCTTGGCCCGCACCTGATCGACCAGGCTCTGGTGCTGTTCGGCAAGCCAGAGGCGATCTATGCCGACATCGCCGTCCAGAAAATAGATGGCGCAGCCGGCGACTATTTCCACCTGCTGTTACGCTATCCGCGTCTGCGCGTGCTGCTGCACGCCAGCCAGATGACCCACGCCAGCAACCTGCGCCTGGCCGTGCATGGGACCGAGGGCAGCTTCATCAAGAGCGGCCTGGACGCCCAGGAAGATCACCTCAAGGCCGGCATGCGGCCTGGCGCACCGGGTTATGGCGACGATCCCCGACCGGGCGTCCTGATCCAGCAGGAAGACAATGAGCCAATCAGTCAGGCCGTGCAGCCCCTGCCCGCCGACTATCGCGCCTTCTATGCCGGCGTGCGCGAGGCGATCACCCAAGGCGCGCCCAGTCCGGTGCCGATCGAACAGGCCCTAATGGTGATGGAGGTCCTCGACGCGGCCCAACGCAGCGCTGTCGAGCGCCGCGAAATCGGTGTGTGAGCATCGCGCTCGACCAGACGATCAAAGCGCTTGAGAGCGACTCGGACGCTAGTGGATCAGGCTGACATCCTCGCGCCGGCCCCACAGCGACAGGCCGGCGTCCAGACCGCGTCGCCACAGCAACTCAGCATCATAGAACACCCCGCCCTCCATCAAGGTCAGGCGCAGGACGAGGCGCGTGGGCAACAGCAGCGCACGCCGCATGGCCACCCGCGCGCCGTCCGCCGTCAGGTCCAGAACCGCCACGGGCTCGGCACGACCACCCGGCGAGATAAGATCCCCGCGCAGCAGGCAGGCTCGCCGACTATCCGATCGGCGTTCGACGGGCGGCTTGTGAAGGACTTCTGCGTTCGACATGACCATAACGTAAAGGGTCAACTGTCTAGGAACGGTTTGCGAAGATGGTGAGCGAACGGTGAAATCCTAAACCGGCGACGTCGCGGCCCCCGGCTGACGATTACCTGGCGACACGGTCCATCGCTTCTCGTTGGAAGGTCTCCGAAGGAACCCGAGGCTTCACACTCGCCAGACGCTTCCACCTGGAGCAAGGCGCGTGAAATCGGACTCACGCGCCTTGCTCTAGCTTTTTGTTTTCGCATCGTTTTTGCGGAGAACCGGCGTCCACTTTTCCGCGCGATGCTTTAGCTCCGAAAAGCTACGCCAGGAACGTCACTTCCAGCCCTATCACGCACGCCACCATGGACTTACTTGAAGTATTCGCGATCAATTTCTTAATACTTAAGATTGCTTTGGATTCCAAATCGCAGCACTTTCCGGATGAATCGAATACCGTGACACGCGCCGCTTGCGGTGCGTCGATCAATATTTCAGGTCCGACATCAGCCGGTAAATTTCGCCTTCTATTTGGATCGCCACGCGCTAAACGGGGACATGAAAGCTGAAGCTTCGTTCGGGAATCGCCCGCCTCCGAACTTCACTGATATTCCGGTCAGCCGATTGAGACGCCCTGTCCGTATGCGCAAACCAAAGGCCTCCCAATGATCGAAAAGACTTCGGCTCCGTCAGGACGCGCGACCGGCCGTAAAGGCACGCTTCTCGGCGGCGCGATCGCCCTGATCGCCCTGGCCGCCGTGATCTGGCTGGCCTGGACCCTGATGCATAAGGCGCCGACTGATGGCCCGAACGGCGGTGGTCGTCGGGGACCTGCCAGCACCGTCGCCGTCGCCGCAGCCACCCGCGCGGATCTTCCGGTGATCATTGAGGCGCTGGGCACGGTCACGCCGGCGGCCACAGTGACGGTCCGACCACAAGTCTCGGGCGTCATCACCAAGGTGCTGTTTCGCGAGGGGCAGATGGTGCGCGCCGGCGAGGCGCTGGTGCAGATCGACCCCCGCCCCTTTGAGAACGCGTTGCTGCAAGCGCGGGGAAACCTGGCGCGTGACCAGGCCCAACTGGAAAGCGCTCGCGTCACCCTGGCCCGCTACAAAACCCTGCTGGCCCAGGACTCCATCGCCCGGCAGGACGTCGACACCCAAGCGGCGACCGTCAAGCAGCTTGAGGGCACCGTCATGGGCGACCGCGCCGCGGTCGGCACGGCGCAGCTGGATGTGAACTATGCGCGCATCGTCGCACCGGTCAGCGGCCGGGTCGGCCTGCGGGTCATTGATGTCGGCAACTATATCGCTGCGGGCGACAGCGCCGGCGTGGCGGTGATCACCACCGTCACCCCGATCGACGTGGAGTTCACCGTGCCTCAGGATGACGTGCCTCGCATCGGCGCGCGCGTCGGCACGGGCGCCACGCTGCCGGTCACGGTCCTGGACCGCACCCGCACCACCACACTCGATCGCGGCACGTTCTCGACCCTCGACAACCTCGTCGACACAGGCACCGGCACGGTCAAGGCCAAGGCTCGGTTCCCCAATGTGCAGGGGACCATGTTCCCGAGCCAGTTCGTCAACGTAAGGCTGGAACTGGATACCGTACGCGGCGCGATCGTGGTTCCGGCTACCGCCTTGCGCCAGGGCTCGGACGGATCCTTCGTCTGGCTTCTGGAGGCCGATCAGACCGTCACCAAGCGCAAGGTCACACCCGGCCCCTTGACCACCACCCAGGTCTCGGTGACGAGCGGTCTCAAGCTAGGCGACAAGGTCATCACCGAGGGCGGCGACCGTCTTACCGAGGGCGGCAAGGTTCAACTACCGGGGCAGGCGGCACAGGGCGCGCCCAAGGGTTCCGGCAAGGAAAAGCGCACGGAAGGCGGCAAGCGTCGTCAGCCCGAATAGAGCGCGCCGATGAACCCCTCGCGCCCCTTCATCCAGCGGCCGGTCGCCACGGCCCTGTTCATGGCGGCCATCGTGCTGGCCGGCCTGGTCGGCTTCAGGCTCCTGCCGTTGGCGGCCCTGCCCCAGGTCGACTACCCGACCATCCAGATCCAGACCCTCTATCCCGGGGCCAGCCCCGAGGTGATGAGCCAGACGGTCACCGCGCCGCTGGAGCGCCAGTTGGGCGAGATGTCGGGCCTGTCACGGATGAGCTCGGTCAGCACGGCCGGGGCCAGCGTTATCACCCTGCAGTTCAATCTGGGGGAAACGCTGGACGTCGCCGAACAAGAAGTTCAGGCCGCGATCAACGCGGCCAATTCCCTGCTTCCGGCTGACCTGCCCGCGCCGCCCGTTTACGCCAAGGTCAATCCGGCCGACGCGCCAGTGCTGACCCTGGCCGTGACGTCCGACACCCTGCCTTTGACCGAGGTGCAAAACCTGGTCAACACCCGCCTGGCCCAGAAGATCAGCCAGGTCTCGGGCGTGGGTCTTGTGAGCCTCAGCGGCGGCCAGCGGCCAGCGATCCGCATCCAGGCCGACACCCAGGCCATGGCGTCCTACGGCATCACCCTTTCGGACGTTCAGAGCGCCATCTCGGCCGCCAACGCCAACAGCGCCAAAGGCAGCTTCGATGGCCCGACCCGCACCTACACCATCAACGCCAATGACCAGCTGCTGACGGTCGACGACTATTCAAGCCTGATCGTCACCTACAAAAACGAAGCGCCGGTGCGCATCCGCGACATCGCCCAGGTGGTGGACAGCGCCGAGAACACGCGTCTGGGCGCCTGGGCGAACACCACGCCCGCAATCATCGTCAATGTCCAGCGCCAGCCCGGCGCCAATGTCATCAAGACCGTCGACGCCATCAAGGCCAAGCTTCCCGAGCTCGAAGCCGGCCTGCCCGCGACCCTGAAGGTCGAGGTTCTGGCTGATCGCACCACCGGCATCCGCAGTTCCGTCGAGCACGTCGAAATGGAACTGGTGCTGGCGGTGATCATGGTCGTGCTGGTGATCTTCTTCTTCCTGCACAGCCCGCGCGCCACCCTGATCGCCAGCCTCGCCGTGCCCATCTCGCTGATCGGCTCATGTGGGGTGATGTATCTGCTGGGCTACAGCCTCAACAACCTGAGCCTGATGGCCCTGACCATCGCCACCGGCTTCGTGGTCGATGACGCCATCGTCATGATCGAGAACATCTCGCGCCACCTGGAAAAGGGCGAGAAACCGATGGAGGCGGCCCTGAAGGGCGCGCGTGAAATCGGCTTCACCATCATCTCGCTGACGATCTCGCTGATCGCCGTGCTGATCCCCCTGCTGTTCATGGGCGACGTGGTGGGCCGGCTGTTCCGCGAGTTCGCCGTCACCCTGGCCATCACCATCCTGATCTCGGCTGTCGTCTCGCTGACCCTGACGCCGATGCTGTCGGCCCGCTGGTTGAAATCGCACGCCGACGAGAAAGAGCCCCGCGGCATCGCTCTCAAATCCCAGCAAATGTTCGAGAAGGTCGAGGCTCAGTACGAACGCGGCCTGACCTGGGTTCTGGAGCGCCAGCGCGCCACCCTGATCGTCGCCATCGCCACCCTGGCCTTGACGGCCCTGCTCTATCTGGTGATCCCCAAGGGCCTGTTCCCGACCCAGGACACAGGCCAGCTCCAGGCCCGAACCGAGGTCGAGAAATCGGTGTCCTACGACCGCATGGCCGGTTTGCAACAACAGGCCGCCAAGGCGATCCTGGAGGATCCTGCGGTCGATACCTTGAGCTCTTTCATCGGCGTGGATGGCGCCAATAACAGCATGCTGCACACCGGTCAGATGCTGATCAACCTGAAGAAGGACCGTAGCGGGTCTCAGGAAAAGATCATGCAGCGGCTACGCGCGCGCGTAGCCCAGGTGCCCGGCGTCACCCTCTATCTGCAGCCAACCCAGGACCTGACGATCGACGCCGAGACCGGCCCGACCCAGTACCGGCTGTCGCTGGAAGGCGCCGACACGGCCACCGTGCAGGAATGGGCAGGCAAGCTCACCGCCCAACTGGCCAAGGTCAAAGCCGTCCGGAACGTCTATTCGGACGCCAACGCCACAGGTTCGGCGGCCTATGTCGATATAGACCGCGACACCGCTGCGCGCCTGTCCATCACGGCCTCAGACATTGACGACGCGCTCTACAGCGCCTTTGGCCAGCGTATCGTCTCGACCATCTTCACCGAAACAAACCAGTATCGGGTGATCCTGGAGGCCAAGCCTGGCCTGCTGAAAGACCCGGCGTCGCTGGGCCTGCTTCACCTAAAGACTGGCGGCGGTTCGCCCACGCCGCTGTCGGCGATCTCGACCATCCGGGAAAGGACTTCGCCGCTGCAAGTGACCCACGTCGCGCAGTTCCCGGCCACCACCATCGGCTTCGACACGGCCCAAGGCGTGTCCCTGGGCAAGGCGGTCGACGAGATCAAGCAGGCCATGGTCGATATCGGCATGCCCACCTCGGTGACCCACACCTTCCTTGGCGCGGCCGGGGCCTATCAGAATTCGCTGTCCAACCAGCTGTGGCTGATCCTGGCGGCCGTGGTCTGCGTCTATATCGTGCTGGGCGTGCTCTATGAGAGCTACGTCCACCCGATGACCATCCTGTCGACCCTGCCCTCAGCGGGCGTCGGCGCCTTGCTGGCCCTGTGGATTACCGGCAACGACCTGGGCGTGATCGGCATCATCGGCATCATCCTGCTGATCGGTATCGTCAAGAAGAACGCGATCATGATGATCGACTTCGCGATCAGCGCCGAGCGTGACGAGGGCAGGAGCCCCCGCGACGCGATCTTCCAGGCCGCGATCCTGCGCTTCCGGCCGATCCTGATGACCACCCTGGCGGCGCTGTTTGCCGCCGTGCCGCTGATGCTGAGTTTTGGCGACGGCGCCGAGTTGCGCCGCCCCCTGGGTATCGCCATTTTTGGCGGTCTGCTGGTCAGCCAGCTGCTGACCATGTTCACGACGCCCGTCGTCTATCTGGCCTTTGACCGCTTGGCGCCGGCCCGCAAACGCGCCTCTGACCAAGATCCAGACCGCGTCGCCGACCCGATCCCGGGGGCGCCGTCTTGAACCTGTCGGCGCCCTTTATCCGGCGACCCGTCGCGACCGTCCTTTTGACGATCGGCCTGGCGATGGCCGGGATCGCGGCCTTCCTGGTGCTGCCGGTCTCGCCCCTGCCGCAGGTGGACTATCCGACCATCTCGGTGTCGGCCAGTCTGTCGGGCGCCAGCCCCGAAGTGATGGCCTCAAGCGTCGCCACGCCCTTGGAGCGCAAGCTGGGCGTCATCTCCGGGGTTACGGAAATGACCTCGCGGAGCTCGAGCGGCTCGACGCGGGTGACTCTTCAGTTCGACCTCAACCGCAAGATCGACGGCGCGGCGCGCGAGGTGCAAGCGGCCATCAACGCCGCTCGCGGCGACCTGCCCGCCACGCTGAAAAGCAATCCCACCTATCGCAAGGCCAATCCGTCCGACGCGCCTGTCGTTATCCTGGCCTTGACCTCGGACACCAAGACACCCGGTCAGATCTATGATGCGGTTTCCAATGTGGTCGCCCAGCGCCTCTCGCAGGTGAAGGGTGTCGGCGACGTCGAGATCGGCGGCGGCTCGCTGCCGGCCGTGCGCATTTCGGTCAATCCGTTCCTGCTCAACAAGTATGGCGTCAGCCTGGAAGACGTTCGCGCCGCCATCCAGTCCGCCAACGCCAATCGTCCCAAGGGCGCCGTCGAGAGCGATGGCCGGCGCTTCCAGATCTATACCAGCAGCGCCGGGCGCGAGGCGGCCGACTATGCCAGCCTGCTGGTCGCCTGGCGCGGGGACACCGGCGTCAAGCTGTCGGACGTCGCTGACGTCACCGACAGCGTCGCCGACACCCGCACCATCGGCCTGTTCAACGGCAAGCCAGCCATCATCGTGCTGCTCACCCGCCAGCCGGGCGCCAATATCATCGAGACGGTCGATAGCGTCCGCGCCACCCTGCCGGAGCTTCGCGCCCAACTCCCCGGCGACATCGATTTGCAGGTGGCGTCCGACAGCACCAACTCGATCCGCGCTTCGCTCAAGGAGATCGAGATCACCCTGCTGATCTCGATCGTGCTGGTCGTTCTGGTGGTCAGCGCCTTCCTGCGCAGCGCGCGGGCGACCTTCATTCCCACCGCGGCGACCATCGTCTCGCTATTGGGCACCTTCGGGGTGATGTATCTGCTGGGTTTCTCGCTCAACAACCTCTCCCTGATGGCCATCACCGTGGCCACAGGCTTTGTGGTCGACGACGCCATCGTCGTGCTGGAGAACACCCAGCGCCACATCGAGGCGGGCATGGAGCGCTTCGCGGCCGCCACGTTGGGGGCCAAGGAAGTCGGCTTCACGGTGCTGTCGATCAGCGTCTCGCTGGTGGCGGTGTTCATCCCGCTGCTGTTCATGGGCGGCCAGGTCGGCCGGCTGTTCCGCGAATTCGCCGTCACCCTGTCAGCGGCGGTGATGATCTCGCTGGTCATCTCGCTGACCACCACGCCGATGATGTGCGCCTACATGCTGCGACCGCGCCCAGAAGGCTTCCAGGAGGGTCGGATCGCCCGGTTCTTCGAATGGGCCTTCAATCGCGTGCACAAGGCCTATGAGCACAGTCTCGACTGGGCCCTGGCCGCCAAGCCGGTCGTGATCGTGATCCTGTTCACGGTCATGGGTCTGACCGCCTGGCTCTATATCAACGTCCCCAAGGGCTTCTTTCCCCAGACCGACAACGGCCAGCTGATGGCCGGCATCCGGGCTGACGAGAGCGTCTCGTTCCAGGCCATGGAGCAGAAGCTGCGCGCCGTGGTGGAGATCATCCGCAAGGACCCCTCCGTCGACACCGTGGTGGGCTTCACGGGCGGCGCGCGAGCCGGCGGCGGCTTCATGTTCGTCAATCTCAAGCCCATCGGCGAGCGCAAGGACAACAGCGCGGCGGTAATCGCCCGCTTGAGACCGCAACTGACCCAGGTCACCGGCGTGTCGATCTTCCTCAACCCGGTGCAGGATCTGCGAATGGGCGGGCGATCCAGCAACTCGACCTACCAGTACACCCTGACCAGCGACTCCAGCGCCGCCCTAAAGACCTGGGCCACCAAGCTGGCCGAGGCCATGAAGGCCTACAGCGACGTGATGATCGACGTCGATTCTGACCAGTCGGAGAACGGCGTCGAGACCCTTGTGACGATCGACTGTGACAGCGCCTCGCGGCTGGGTATCACGCCGCGCGCCGTCGACAACGCCCTCTACAACGCCTTCGGCCAGCGCCAGGTGGCCACCATCTATGAAGACGTCAACCAGTACGCCGTGATCATGGAGTGGAAGAAGGCCTTCGCTCAGGGCCCAGAGGCGCTGAACGATGTCTATGTTCCATCGTCTTCCAGCGGGTCGACGGCAAGCACCAGCAGCGTCAATCCAGGCCTGCGCGACGCCTCGACCGGCAATGCGCTGAACACCTCGGCCACGGTCATGGCGCCGCTGAGCGCCTTCGCCAGCGTGTCCCAGAACGCCACCCCCACCTCGATCAACCACCAGAACGCCGAACTGGCGACCACGGTGTCGTTCAACCTTCCCGAAGGGGTCTCGCTCAGCCAGGCCCAGGCCGCGATCAAACAGGCCGAGGCCGACATCGGCATGCCCACCAGCGTGCGCGGCAGCTTCCAGGGCAGCGCCCGCAGCTATTCGGACCAGATGAAGCAGCAGCCGCTGCTGATCGGGGCGGCGATCGTAGCCATCTATATCGTCCTGGGCATTCTCTACGAAAGCTACGTCCATCCGATAACGGTGCTGTCCACCCTGCCCGCCGCCGGCGTCGGGGCGGTCCTGGCCCTGATGATGTTCGACATGGAGTTCTCGATCATCGCCCTGATCGGCGTCTTCCTGCTGCTGGGCATCGTCAAGAAGAACGCCATCCTGATCATCGACTTCGCGCTGGAGGCCCAGCGCAGTCGGGGTCTGTCGGCGATGGACGCGGTGCGGGAGGCCAGCCTGCTGCGCTTCCGGCCGATCCTGATGACCACCCTGGCCGCCGCCCTGGGCGCCCTGCCCCTGGCCATCGGCTTTGGCCAGGGGGCCGAACTGCGCCGGCCGCTGGGCGTCGCCATCATCGGCGGTCTGATCGCCAGCCAGTTGCTGACCCTGATCACCACCCCGGTCGTCTATGTCTATCTCGACCGCCTGAGGGGCAAGCGGCGCGACGAGCGCCACCTGACCCATACCCCCGCCGCGCCGGAGCCCGTCTGATGTCCGCCTTCCCACGCCTGGCCTGCGCCGCGTCCCTGATCGCCCTGTCGGGCTGCAGCGTCGGCCCGGCCTATCAGCGCCCCGCCACACCGACCGCCGCCAGCTTCAAGGCCCTCGACGGCTGGAAGGAAGCCACGCCCTCCGACACCCTGGAGCGCGGCGACTGGTGGACGCTGTTTGGCGACCCCGCGCTGGACGCCCTGGCCGATCGCGTCGTCGTTTCCAACCAGACCATCGCCGCTTCGGAGGCGGCCTATCGCCAGGCCCGAGCCCTGGTCCGCGAGCAGCGCTCAAGCCTGTTTCCCACCGTCGACCTGTCGGGCTCGGCGACCAAGACCGGCGGAGGCTCGGGCTCGTCCTCGCGCGGCCAGAGCTATCAGGTCGGCATCGGCGCAAGCTGGGAGCCCGATCTGTGGGGTCGCATCCGCCTGGGCCTAACCAGCGCCAAGGCCGGAGCCCAGGCCAGCGCCGCCGACCTGGCCGGAGCCAAGCTCTCCGCCCAGGGCGAACTGGCCGTGAACTATCTGGGCCTGCGCCAGAGCGACGCCGAGATCGCCCTGATCTCTTCCACGGTCGAAGGCTATCGCCGCACGCTGGAAATCACCCAGAACCGCTATGCAGCCGGCATCGCCCCCAAGTCCGACGTGCTGCAGGCCCAGTTGCAACTGGCTAACACCCAGTCCAGCCTGGCGGGCTTGGAGCAGACGCGCGCGACCTACGAGAACGCCGTCGCCGTGCTAGTCGGGGCGTCACCCAGCGCTTTCCGCATCGCCGCCGACGCTAACTGGACCGCCAAGCTACCCGACGTGCCGGTCAGCCTGCCCTCCACCGTGCTTGAGCGCCGTCCTGACATCGCCGCCGCCGAGCGCCGCGTCGCCGCCGCCAACGCCGAGATCGGCGTCGCCCGCGCCGCCTACTTCCCCACCTTGCCGCTTAGCGGTTCCACGGGCGGTAGCGCCACCCGTCTGGGCGACCTGTTCTCGACCTCGGCCAACACCTGGTCGCTGGGGCTGTCGGCGGCCCAGACCCTGTTCGACGCCGGAGCCCGCAAGGCTCAGGTCGCGCAGACCCGCGCCAGCTACGACAGCGCTGTGGCCAACTATCGCCAGACCGTACTGACCGCCTTTGAGGATGTCGAAAACCAGCTGACCGCCACGCGGGTGCTTGAGCGCCAGTACGACCTTCTGCAGACCGCTTCGACCGCCGCTGACCAGAGCGAGCAGATGCTGCTCAACCAGTACAAGGCGGGCCAGGTCGCCTATACCGACGTTGTCACCACCCAAGCCTCGGCGCTGTCAGCGCGACGGTCGCTCCTGAATGTTCGCATCGCCCGGCAGACGACGGCTGTCGCCCTGATACAGGCGCTTGGCGGCGGGTGGGACGCCGATCTTGCGCCCTGAAAGCCGCGCCATTCGTCTTTTGACCCGGGCGGCGTTTTTCAACGGCATGCCGCGAAACCTCCGTCGGAGATCGACATCGGTGACCGCAAGGCGCAAGGTGACCGTATCGTCGGACAGGTTCTCTGGACGCCCGGCGGCTGAGAGATAAGGCCTTTGACCCAAGCTCCCGTCTTTTCGACGCGGAGCCAGCCATGACCTCGTACACCGTCTTTCCCTTCAAGGCCTCCGGCGTCGCGCCTGTGTTTTTCGCGATTGAAAGCGAAGGCGACGCTGCGGCCTTCCTGGAGGCGCTGCGATTGCTGGGCGAACACCGCAGCGCTGATCGCGTCAGTGTTTGGCGCGACGAACAACTGGTCTTCAGCGGTCTTTCGACAGACTGTTTGGCGTGGCTCGCGGCCGAGCCGGAACGCTTGGCCCAGTGCCCGGCGCTTGATAGTCCAGACCAAGGGTGCCCCTCCGATTGCGGACGGCTGACCGTCGTCACGACTTGAAGTCAGGACGGATCGGAAACGGACCGCAACATGATCCCGCCGCCCGCGCCACCCACTTGGCTGCATGCGCTCATATTCGATGTCGATGGCGCCTTGCTGGACTCGCCCCATGAAAGGCTTGGCGCGAGGCCTTGACGGGTCACGTCGCCAAGGCGCGGTTCACGACGGCCTTCTATCAAGCCCATGTCACGGGAAGATCCCGCCTCGACGGCGCACAGGCGCCCTCAAGGCGCCCCCCAAGGCCGGCGGCCCTCTGGCCCTCTGGATCGAGGGCGAACGGTACGATCTTGGTCCAGACCGGCCTTTGGTCGTCGACCTCGCCGCCGAGGCCCCATCCCGGACGACCCGAACCCACGGAAGGAGTCCAGGGTCAGCCGCGCTGCAGGGTTCCGGCTTCCTGAATCGAATTGGACCCAGGACGGGCTAGACGACCGCGCCAAATAACCGGCCGATGCCCGCAGTCAACGCCATCGCCGCCGCGCCCCAGAAGGTCACCCGCACGACCGATCGCCAAACACCGGCCCCGCCAACCCCCGCGCCGACAGCTCCGAGCAGGGCCAGGCAGGACAAGGCCGCTAGGGCCACCGCTATCGTCAGCCAGGCGGCCGGAACCAGGAGCACGACCGCCAATGGCAGGGCCGCCCCGAGGGTGAAGGTCGCCGCCGAGGTCAGGGCCGCCTGGATCGGGCGTGCCGTGGTGTGGGCCGAAATGCCCAGTTCGTCGCGGGCGTGGGCGCCGATGGCGTCCTTGGCCATCAACTGCTCGGCGACCTGCCGCGCGACATCCGACGCGACACCACGCGCCATATAGAGGCCCGCCAGTTCGACCAGTTCGGCCTCGGGGTCAGCGACCAGTTCGGCGCGTTCACGGGCCAGATCCGCCTTCTCCGTGTCAGACTGGGAAGAGACCGAGACATATTCGCCGGCCGCCATCGACATCGCTCCGGCCACCAGGCCCGCGGCGCCCGCGAGCAGGATCGCTGATCTTTCGGGATTGGCCGCGGCGACACCCACGATCAGGCTAGCGGTCGAAACAATGCCGTCATTGGCGCCCAGCACCGCGGCGCGCAGCCAGCCGATCCGGGCCACCAGGTGGCGTTCGCTGTGTAAGCGGCTCATGGGGAGCGTCCTTTGGGGAAATGAGGCGACCGACGATGGCCGGTTGCGCACCTTGGTCGCAAGCGGCAAAGATACATGTCAACAGAGCGCCATACCCGTCAGCGTTCCGGGCGATTACGTCGCTCAGACGAGACTGAACCAGCTCCCTCAGAATGCCAAGGCCCGCGACTGGAGCCGCGATGGACTGGATGACAAAAAATGATCTCGCGCAATGCAAGCCGGGTGGCGGAATGACAGGATCTGCACCCGCCCTGTTCTGACAGAATCTCCCACCCCTCCTTCTTCTCCCGCATTGACCTCCAGAACCGGCGAGCGCCGGCGGATCGGACAAGCCCCATGGCGCGAGATGGTCTCAGCGGACTGACGACGGCCGAGGCCGATCGGCGGCTGTCCGCGTTCGGCCCCAACGCCCTGCCCCAAGCCTCGCGCCGAGGCGTGGCGCGGATCATCCTCGACACCCTGCACGAGCCGATGTTCCTGCTGCTGATCGGGGCCGCAGCTCTCTATCTGGTGCTGGGCAGCCTGGGCGAAGGCCTCTTCCTGATGGCCGGAGCCATCGCCACCATCGGGCTGGTCGTCCTGCAGGAAGCGCGCAGCGAGCGTGCGCTTTCGGCCCTGCGCGACCTCTCCCAACCCCACGCGCGCGCCATCCGCGACGGGATCGAAACCCAGGTTGCCGCGCGCGATCTGGTCCCCGGCGACATCATTCTGGTTGGCGAAGGCGAGCGCCTGCCCGCCGACGGCGCCCTGATCGCCGGCGACGTGCTGAGCGTGGATGAATCCGCGCTGACCGGGGAGTCGGCGCCGGTCTCCAAGCGCCCATTGACCGACGGCGAAGCGGCTGACGCCGAAACCCAGCCCGGCGCCCAGACCAGCCCCTATCTGTTCTCCGGCACGCTGGTGGTGCGCGGCCAGGCCGTGGCGGAGGTCGGCAAGACCGGACCTCGCACCGCGCTGGGCCGCATCGGCGTATCCCTGGCGACGATTGTCCAGGAGCCCACGCCCCTGCAGAAAACGGCGGGACGGCTGGTTAGCCTGCTGGGCCTTCTGGCTCTGGCCTTTTGCGCCCTTGTCGCCGTCGCCTATGGACTGCTGCGCCAGGACTGGATCGGCGGCGTCCTGGCCGGCATCACGGTCGCCATCGCCCTGATCCCCGAAGAATTCCCGATGGTGCTGGCCGTCTTTTTGGCGCTCGGCGCGGGACGTCTGGCCCACCACAAGGTTCTGGTCCGGCGCAGCGCGGTGATCGAAGCGCTGGGCGGCGCATCCTTCCTGTGCGTCGACAAGACCGGCACCCTGACCGAGAACAGGATGCAGGTCACCCGCCTTTGGACGGAGGAGGCCGATCATCTCGTCGAGGCGGGCGTCGCGCCCGCGGGCGCCGCGCAAAGATTGCTGCAGATCGCAGGACTGGCCTGCGCCGTCCATCCAGTCGACCCGATGGACAAGGCCGTGCGCGCCCTGCTGGGCGCCGCGACGCCGACCCCGCCCGGCGCCCCGGCCGAGCCGGAGCGAACCTGGCCGCTGCGCCCCGAGATGATGGCGATGATCCAGGTTTGGCGCGAACCCAAGGGTCATTGGCGCGCCGCCGCCAAGGGCGCGCCCGAAGCCATCTTCCGCCTCTGCCGCCTGCCCGATGACCAGACCGAGCACCTGACAGACATCGTGGAGCAGTTCGCTGTCCAGGGATTGCGCGTCCTGGGCGTCGCCTCCTGCGAGACCAAGACGGCCTTCCCCGAAAATCCGGACGACGCCCCGTTCCGTTTCGCCGGGTTGATCGGCTTCCTGGATCCTGTCCGGCCCGACGCCCCCGCGGCGCTGAAGGAGGCGCGGGAGGCGGGCATTTCCGTGGTCATGATTACAGGCGATCATCCCGCGACCGCTCTCGCCATCGCCAAGGCCGCCGGCCTGGACACCTCTGACGGCGTCTTGCTGGGCGGCGAGATCGCCGCTCTGGACGACAGCGCCCTGGCCGAACGCCTGCACAAGACGCGGATCTTCGCCCGCATCGTCCCCGAACAGAAGCTGCGGATCGTGCGGGCCCTGAAGGCGGACGGTCAGGTGGTCGCCATGACCGGCGACGGGGTCAATGACGCGCCAGCCCTGCAGGCGGCGCACATCGGCATCGCCATGGGACAAAAGGGCACGGACGTCGCGCGCGAGGCCGCCGATCTGGTGATCCTCGACGACAGCTTCGCCTCGATTGTCGGCGGGGTGAGACTGGGGCGGAGGATCTTCACCAACCTGCGCAAAGCGCTGGTCTATATCACCGCCATTCACGTGCCGATCGCCGGCGTGGCCCTGATCCCGATCGTCATGGGTCTGCCGCCACTGCTCTACCCGATGCACGTGGTGTTCATGGAACTGGTGATCGACCCGGTCTGCGCGATGGTTTTTGAGGCCGAACCCGGCGGGCCCGGCGCGATGAAGCGTCCGCCCCGACGGCAGGACGAGGCGCTGTTTGGCCTCCGCCAGATCGGCCTGGCTCTTCTGCAGGGCATTGGCGTGCTGGCCGGCGTCCTCGGAATCTATCTCTGGGCGCTGGACCATCATCCGGAAAATCAGGCCCGGGGCGCGGCTTTCCTGACCCTGGTTGCCGGCAACCTGATCCTCGCCCTGGCCGACGCATCCTCGTCGGGCGGTCGCCTGTTCGCACCGCATCGCCGCATCTACTGGATCATCGCCTCGGTGGCGTCCGGTCTCCTCGCCCTGATCTTCGCCGTGCCGACCCTGGACACGATCTTCAAGGTCGCCCCGCCCTCGCCCGGCCTGCTGGCCAGCGCCCTGCTGGTGGCGATCGCCAGCGGCGGCTGGTTTGGACTGGCCCGAACCCTGGGCCGACGCGTCTCGATCCGAAGCCCCTCGTGATCCCTCCCCGCCGCTCACAAAGAAAGACGGCCATACCCCTCGCGCCCATGCCTTCAAATGAGAAGCCGCAGCCCCCGGATGAGGCCGCCCGGCCATCGGGAGAGCCTGAGTGTCGTCGAGCGCTGGCGGGTTGAGCAGGACTGAGGCTACGGCCCTCAAGGCGTTTGGAACCGGCGCTGCTGTCGAGCAGCCTGCGCTTTGCGACAAACGGCGATAACTGAATTTCACATTACGGCACATTGTCCCGCAATATGAAATTATTTGCCTTGTTTGCCCGCGGTCGATATGGATCTGATCAATGAACCGCGGCAGCGATCGCAAGGGAGGCGGCGTCGTGATCCTGGATAGACGCGCAGTGCTGACCGCCCTCGCCGTTACCGCAGCAACCGGGACGCAGAGCGTCTGGGCGGCGGAGCGCGAGAAGCCAATGCTGCAATGGGCGTTCGACTTCGGCGATGGGTCTGCGGCGCCCGGTCATGTCAAGGTCGGGCGCGATGCTCTCTACACGCCAACGATTGGCCATGGCTTCGAACCGGGCGCGGGTTCGGGTCCCTTCCTGTTTTCGGTCGCCCTGCCAGAGGGCGACTATCGGGTCATCCTCGAACTCGGCGGGAAAACCGCTTCGGACACGACGGTCAAGGCCGAGTCCCGACGGCTGATGCTGGAACAGATCACGGTCCCCGCAGGCAAGACGGCCTTGGCCGAGTGCGTCGTCAATGTCCGCACGCCAGCCCTGGTTGCTCCCCCGCCCAACGCGCCCGGCGGGGTGAGGGTGATGCTCAATCCTCGCGAGGAAGGCGCCTACGACTGGGACGACAAACTGACCCTGGAGTTCTGCGGGCCCGCCCCGGCCGTGCGCCGGCTGCGGATTGAGTCCGCCACGACGCCAAGGGTATTCCTCGCCGGCGACTCCACTGTGACGGACCAGCGCTTCGAACCCGCAGCCGGCTGGGGCCAGATGCTGCCACGGTTCTTCAAGCCCGACGTCTCGGTCGCCAACCATGCCGAGTCCGGCGAGTCGCTGAAGGCCTTCCTGGTCGAGCGGCGCCTGGACAAGATCCTCAGCGGCATCAAGCCAGGCGACTGGCTGCTGATCCAGTTCGGACACAATGACCAGAAGGTTGAGTGGCCCCAGACCTATGCCGAGGCCGCCACCACCTATGGCGACTATCTGAAGGTCTATATCGGCGAGGCCCGACGGCGCGGAGCCCGTCCGGTGCTGGTGACCTCGATGCATCGGCGGAAGTTCGACGCGGCCGGCAAGATCATCAATACCCTCGGGGACTATCCCAAAGCCGTGCGGACGGTTGGGCGCGAGACCGGCACGCCGGTCATCGACCTGCTGACCCTGAGCGCGATGCTTTATGAGGCGCTGGGCCCCGACCAGGCCTGGAAGGCCTTCTCAGATGGCGGCAGGGACGCGACCCATCACAATAATTACGGCGCCTACCAACTGGCCCAGTGCGTCGTGGCGGGGATCCGGTCCGCGGTTCCGGATCTGGCCCTGCACCTGATCAAGGGCCTGCCGCCCTTCGACCCGGCCCATCCGCCCTCGCCTGACACCTTCATCATGGCCGCGAGCGCCGCCCACAGCACGGAGTCCCCGCGTGGCAACTGACCGTAGATCCCTGCTCGGCCTGGGCGCCCTGGCCGTCGCCGCGCCGAGTCTGGTCCGCGCCCAAGCGTCGACCTCGCAGGTCGAGGTCGTTGATCTGTGGCCCGGCCCCGCGCCGGGCGGCGAACGCGTGACGGTCGAAGAAAAGGTCATCCTCCGCACACCCGGCGGCGATCCCAACGACACCGCCTTCGTCAATGTCCGCAAGCCGTGGCTGATGATGCGCCGGCCCGCCCGGCCGAATGGCGCGGCGATCCTGATGATCCCCGGCGGCGGCTACGCGCGGGTGGCGGTCGGCCGGGCCGGCGGCGCGATTGACGCCTGGATCGCCAGCCAGGGGATCACGGCCTTCGTCATGGACTATCGCCTGCCTGCCGACGGTTGGGAGGCCGGGCCGGACGTTGCGCTGCAGGACGCCCAGAGAGCCATTCGCCTGATCCGCGCCCGCGCGCCGGAACTGGGTCTCGACCCGGCCCGTGTCGCCGTCGCGGGCTTCTCCGCCGGCGGCCACGTGGCTGCGCGCCTGGCCACCCGCTTCGCGGCCGACAGCTATGCCCCGATCGACGCCGCCGACCGTCTGCCGACCCGGCCGATGGCGACGGCCCTGTTCTATCCGGTCATCACCATGACCGCTCCGCACGCCCATGGCGCTTCCGTCAAGAACCTGCTGGGCCAGAGCCCCACGGACGCCGCCCGCCAGGCGGTGTCGGCCGAACAGAACATTCCCGCCAACACCCCACCGACCTTCATCGCCGCTGCAGCTGACGACAGGGTGGTGCCAATGGAGAATAGCCTGCTGATGTTCCAGGCCCTGCGCGCCAAGAAGATCGCCAGCGAACTGCATGTGTTCGAGTCCGGCGGTCACGGGTTTGGCCTCTACGGCCCCACGGGCGCGCCCATGGCCTGGCCGGATCTGCTGACCGCCTTTCTGAGGCGGCACGGCCTCTACGCATGACGCCAGCTGCGTTCGACGTTCGGACCTTCGGGGCGCGCGGCGACGGTGCGGCGCTGGATACCGCAGCGCTCAACACCGCCATCGCCGCGGCCCATGACGCGGGCGGCGGCGAGGTCATCCTGCCAGCGGGGCGGTACCTCTCGTTCTCGATCCGCCTACTCAGTGGTGTGACCTTGAGGCTGGAGACCGGCTGTGTGCTGGAAGCCGCCGATCCCGCGCGCCACGCCGGCGTCTATGATCCCGCGGAGCCGAACCCCCACGATCTGTATCAGGACTTCGGCCATAGCCACTGGCGCAACAGCCTGATCTGGGCCGAGGACGTCGAGGACGTCGCCATTGTCGGACCCGGGATGATCGACGGCCGCGGCCTGACCCGCGAAGGTCCGGGCTCTCGCTGGATGCGTCAGACGGGCGAATTCCCCCTCAGCATGGCCGATCTTTCGCCTGAAGCGATGGCGATCCTGTCGCCGGACCTTGAGGCGATGGCCGGCCAGGGTAACAAGGCCATTGCCCTGAAGACGGCTCGCCGGATCAAGCTGGAAGGCTTCACAGTCTATCGCGGCGGTCACTTCGCGGTGCTGGCCACCGGCTGCGACAACCTGACGATCACCGGCCTCTCAATTGACACCAATCGCGACGGAATCGACATCGATGCATGCCGCGACGTGCGTATCGCCGATTGCCGGGTCAACACGCCCAATGACGACGCCATCGTCCTGAAAAGCTCTCTGGCCTTGGGCGCGCCACGCGCCACGGAGCGGGTGGACATCACCCGCTGCCAGGTCAGCGGCTACGACCTGGGCACCCTTCTGGACGGCACGCTGGGCCGCACCCAGCAGTTGGCGCCCGACCAGGACCGCATCACCGGCCGTATCAAGCTGGGCACCGAATCCAACGGCGACTTCCGCAACATCACCATCAGCGACTGCGTCTTCAACCGTTCGCGCGGATTGGCTCTGGAGACGGTCGACGGCGGAGTGATCGAGGACGTGACGATCTGCAACATCGTCATGCGCGAAGTGACCACCGCGCCCCTGTTCCTCCGCCTGGGCGACCGACGACGCGGACCAGACGGCACAGGGCGCGGCGCGATCCGGCGCATAGCGGTCCGCAAGCTCACCGCGTGGAATATCCACCCCGATTATGCCGCGACGATCGCCGGCCTTGAGGGTAGCTCCATCGAAGACGTCGAACTGACCGATGTCTGCCTGCTCTATACGGGCGGCGGCGACCGCGCCCTTGCCGCGCGGCGACCAGCCGACCTGGCCGAGGCCTATCCGGAGCCCAGCATGTTCGGCCCGACCCCGGCCTATGGTCTTTGGGCCCGCCACGTTCACGGCCTTCGCCTGGACAATATCCGGATCGAGGCGCTCAAGCCCGATGAGCGCCCGCCCATTCTGTTGCAGTCCACACAAGGCGCGCGGTTCAGCCGACTGGAGCTGGCCTGGACCGAGGGCGTCGAGCCGATCATCACCGAAGACGCCGATCTGGTCGCCGACCCGCTACGGCGGGTAGGCCAGAGCTTGGCGGTCGGAGAGCGAGGTTGAGACGCCGCACGATCCTGGCCGGCCTGGCAGCTATGGCCGCGGCTCCGGCGCGGGCCGCGACGCGAGAACCGTATCGGCGCGGTCGACGCCTGCACGCCGAAGACTTTCGCAGCGACCTGAGCCAATGGGCGATTGAGGCCGAAAAGCCGGCGCATGTCTTCGTCCGGAACGGCGCGCTCGAGATCGACACGCCCGCCGGCCTGACCGTTTGGTTTCGCCCCGAACTGATCGGGCCGGTGATGATCGAATACGAGGCCCAGGCTGTTTCGGCCGGAGGCGCCCACGATCGGGTCAGCGACCTCAACGCCTTCTGGATGGCCCGCGAGCCTTCAGGGGGCAGCCCTCTGACCCATCCCCGTTCCGGAGCCTTCGCCGACTACGACACCCTGCAGACCTACTATGTGGGCCAGGGCGGCAACGGCAACACGACGACCCGCTTTCGCCGCTATGTCGGTCGGCCGGGCGATCGCCCGCTGCTGCCTCAGCACGACCAGGCCGCCACCGACGAGATGCTGGTTCCCAATCAGTGGATGACGGTGCGACTCATCGCGGACGGCGGACTGATCCAGTACTGGTGCAATGGCGCCAAGTTTTTCGAACTGCGCGACCCGGCGCCCTATACGCGAGGCTGGTTTGGCCTGCGCACGACCCAGAGCCATCTGCGGATCCAACGGTTTCGGGTGTTCGCGCTGACGGCCGCAGACGGCGCGTTCTGACCAGGTCTGTCGCAGAACGCCTAGAGCGCGATAGCCGAAAGTGTACGCGGTTTCGGCGGCTATCGCGCTCTAAGTATATGATTTAGAGCCTTTTTAGACGCTTCATATGATTCCATATGAAGCTAAAAGGCTCTAGCGTCGAGGACGTGCTCGGGAACGCCAGACCAAAGCCGTCACCAGCCCTCAGGCAACTGCTCCGGAACGGCGTCCCCGACGAGGGCCAGAAGTTCGATCAGGTTCAGCGACCACTGCGACGACTGATTGGTCGAGACATTGGCGATCTCGTCGATCGGATCAAGCACCACGGGTCCCGACACCCGGGTGATCGGCGGCGGCGGGCCGGCCTCTCCGTTGTTGCGGCGGTCGGTCAGAAACTCGCTCCAGGCCCGGCGGGCCAGAACCGGATCGTCCAGCTTCCGCGCCGCCCAGGCGGTCAACTTGGCGTGCCAGACCGGATAGCCGAACACCCGGTCCGACGCCTTAGGTCCCAACGCCGCCTGACGCTCGGCCTGAGGTGCATTGTAATAGGCGCAGAACCGCAACCAGGCCTTGGACCAGGCTGGATCGTCGATCAGACCATCCAGCTCGAACACGAACTCTGCCCCGCCCATGATGGTCACCAGGTGATAGCTGGTGGCGAAGGCGCCGCCGATATCAACCATGGTCGCCGTCGCCGGATCGTAACCAAAGCCCGGTCCCGAGAACATCCCCAGCGGCGAGGCGGCGATCCCATCCAGCCCCTTGAGGATCTTGTCTCGCCAGAGCGTGTCGCCAGTCCGCTCCCACTGCACCAACCAATTGCTGGCGAAGGCGAACCAGTCGGGACCGGTGCGGGCATGCGTGGGATAGGCCGACTTCTCCAGCCGCTTTCGCAACGGGTCGACAGCGACCAGGGCATGATCCGCATCGACCTCCGCGGCCATCAAATCGCCCGTCCGCTCGTCAGCGGTCAGGTAGTAGAGGTGCCGGCGCAGCAGCGCCTGGCTGATCCGCACTTCCTTGGCCCCATCGCCCCAATGGCTGACATTGTGGCGCGAGCCCAGGCCCTTGAACGGCCCCAGGTGATGAACGTCGACCTCGCCCGTGTGACGTGTCATGGCCTCGGCGTGACGAAAAAGGTCCGCCCGGCCGGACCGCAGATAGGCCGTCCAGAACCATAGATCGGGCACCAGTTCGCTATTGGCCCAGGCATAGCCACCGACGTCATAGCGCCAGACATGCCGATCCTGGTCATAGGTGTGCATCACATCGCCGTGGTCCCAGAACCCGTACCAGCGCCGCTGCTCGACCTCGTTCAGATAGAAGCCGGCCAACCGGTCAAGCTGGTCCTCAAGCCGCGCCTTGACCGGTGTCGAGCGATCGACAGGACTCCACGCCCCGAACACGCCGCAGGCCTGATAATGGGCCGGTGCGCAAACCGGCAGCGGCGGGGCGCTGACATGCCGGGCCATGACCGACAGGTCCGCGCGGCTGGGCGTGGCGGCCAGCGGCCACAGGAAGATCTCGTTGGTGCGCGCCACGCCCAGCGGCGTGCTGTGGCCTTCCTCGACGTCCTCGTACTGGATCTCCAGGCCATGGGCCTTGTCGCTATAGTGACGCAGATCCATCGGCGCCGCTTGGGGAGACCAGAGCCACAGGGTGACGGTCGCCGCCTCGCCGGTGGCGCCTGCAATCTCAAGTCCGGTCGGATGCCTTTGCCAGAAGTCGCGCAGGCCAAAGGCGACACCACCGGACACCCCGCCGACATAACCCAGTCCGCAAGCCCGTCCTCCCTGGTCGGCGCGCAGCCAGGAACTGTCGGCTCCCGTCCGCTTGTCGATCGTGAAGACGTCGGAGTCGCCCTGAAACAGGCGGAAGCCGTCCCAGGCCGGCACGGTCAGCAGTTGTTCGCGCGTCTTGGTGTCCATCTCCGCCAGCGCGGGAACAGCCTTGCCGTCGAGCTGGAGCGGGAAGCGATCAGCCAAGGCGAACTTGGCCGGAGCCCAGCCTGGCAGATTGCGCACGGCCTCGCCCCACATCCCGTCGCCCTGCCCCGCGAACCGGACATGCCGATTGTGGAGTTCGTCGGTCAAGGGGGTGTCAAAGCGCAAACCCAGGCCGGCGATGAAATCGCGCGCGGCGTTCCCGTCGAAGGCGAAGCTGTGGGTCAGTTTCAGGCCGCCAGCCGCATCCACCGCCACGCGCACGGTGAAGGGCAACCAGGCTCGCCCCGCCGCCGAGCGGTGCATCCCATCCAGTCGAACGACGGCCCGGACTGGGCCCCGCTGCTCGACCAGAGCGGTTTCAACCCGGCTCTCGAAGGCCTCGGTGGTCACCGTCCCGACCTCGCCGGGGGGGCTGTCGCGGCAAAGGCAGACCAGTCGCCCGTCGCGCAGGGTTTCGCGCCCCTTCACCAGAATTCGCTCTATTAGAGACCGCCCGGAACGCGGCAGACGGCAGACCAGATCGCCCGCCGTAATCTCGATGGTGTCGACGGTCTCGCGGACCGTCAGCGGCGTCGGCCACGTAGCCGATTTGCCGGGCTCAATGCGGAAGCGCCCTTCCGGCCCTGGCCCGGCAATGGCGTGACCCGTCCACTTGACCGAGCCGTCCGGCCAATAGGCCAGAGGCCAAGTCTGAAGTGGGATGGCTGTCCCGTCCTTCGCGATGGCCCGCAGCGGCGTCGTTTTCGCCAGGGCTCCGCGCGGCCAGGGCGCGCCCCAAACCGTCGCGGCCGGAGCCGCGAGGGGCGCATCGCCCAGCCAGGACACCTCGACCGGCGCGGTCGAGGGCCTCGTCTGGACAACTCCGGGAACGGCGGCGGCGGAGAGCGACAGGCTCGCCGTCAGCACATCCCGTCGCGTCGTTCCCGGAGACACGATCGCCCTCCTAGAACTTCATCGCCGCGCCGACGAAGAAGCGACGACCGAAGTAGCCCAGCTCCGTCAGGCGAATATCGCCGGCAGTGGAGCGCTCTTCTTCCTTGGTCAGGTTCTTGCCCTCAACGAATAGGGACAGACCCTTCAGGCCTGGCTTCCAGGTGATCTTGCCGTCCAGATAGCCGGTCGCATCGCGATAGACAGGCTGACCCGAGGTGTCGGCGGCCGAGACCAGGTACTTGGATCGGTAGTTGTAAGCCAGGCGAGCGTTGAACGGACCCTTGTCGTACCACACCGTCAGGTTGGCGCTGTCGGAGGACAGCCCCGGGAACGGCAGGGCCGTGCCGTCGAGGGTCGAGAACAGCAGAACGTCCTTGGCTTTCTGGTAGGTGTAGTTGGCGTCCACACCGAAGCCCGAAAACACACCAGGCAGGAAGGTGAAGGCCGTCTTGCCCGTCAGCTCCAGGCCCGAGATCTTCGCGCCATCGCCATTGATATAGGTATTGTAGTTGTAGAGAACGCCGTCGCCATAGACGTCACGCTTGCCGGTAAAAGTCCGGGAAGAGACGTAGAACGAGCGGATATCCTTATGGAACAGGCCCAGCGAAATCTGGGTGTCCTTGTTGGGATAGTATTCGAAGCTCAGGTCGTACTGGTTGGCGCGATAAGGCTTCAGGTCCGGATTGCCGGCCGAGCAGCTAGGCTCGTCAAACTCGCCATTGGCGTCAGGTGAATTATCGGTGGTGCAGGACACCGTCGGCATCAGGAAGTCCATGCGCGGACGCGCCATCAGCTGGGCGAAACCACCCCGCACCGACAGCACGTTCGGCACGAACCAGAGACCGGCGTTAAAGCTGGGCAGATAGACCGTGTAATCCTTGGTCATCGAGGCCAGGGAATTGCTCAGCACGTAGGTCGTCGACGAACCGCCGTTGGTCGCCGCAAAGGTCTGGCTGCGGGTTGAAGCGCCCTGCCCCTCGGTCTTGGTGTGAACCCGGCGCACCCCGACGTTGCCGTTGACTTCGAACGACCCGAGCGGGAACTCGTAGTTTACCTTGAAGTACTGGGCGTCGGTCTTTTCCTGAATGCGGTAGGGGATCTGGTTGGCGGCCTTGCCGTCGCTGCCGACCGTGCTCTCCAGGTTGTTCAGGTTGAAGTGCGACGTATCCAGTTGGGCGGCGACCGTATCAAAGTTCGGATACTTCCAGCTCGTCGGCAACCCGCCGCCGCCGAAATAGAAATCGCTGGGCAGGTCGGTCATCGCGTTGGCGAAGATCGAGTCCGAGAAAGCTCGTGACCAGGTCTCGGTCGTCGACCAATAGCCCGTGGTGTAGGCGGGCGAAGCATTGACCGGGTTGGTCTGGTCGATGGTCTGGGCGCCGGCGATCGTCGCCGTCGAGTTGACGGCATTGCTGTAGAGCACGGTGTCGTCGGTCGTCGAATAGGGATTGGCGCCGCCGTCCAGCACGAAGCCGCCATAGCCATAGCCCTTGGTCGAGAAGTCGGTGGCGCGGGCGCCAAACTCCAGCTTGGGCACGTAGGCCAGATGCGTGTCGTAGTCGAAGTCGAGCTTGTACTGCTTTTCTTCCGAACCGACTTTTGAGGGGCGATACTGGATTTGCCACTGGCGGATAGCCGAAGCGTCGCTGGGGCTATAGCCGGCGGCGAAGACGAAGGACGGTGCGCCGGTCGACGGATCCAGAGTCACCGTCATGCCAGGCGTGTCGAACGTGACGCTGACATTGTTGGTTTGCGACACCGTGCTGGTGTCTGCGCTCGAGCCCTGGAACTCGACCTGCAAGCGGTCACCGCGATAGTTGGCGCCGAAGTTATAGTAGTTGCTGCTGGAATCGTAGGCGAAGTCGCGGGCGCTGATGCCGAAGCCGCCATAGCCGCCGTTGCCGGACGTGCTCAGGCAGTTGCCCAGCGTATAGCCAATGACGTTGTGATTGGCGTCAACCTTGACCGAAGAGGCCGTGGTGTTGGTCGACGAGCAGGACGTCGCTGAGGCGGCGTTACGCAGGCGGGTCGCCGAGGTGAAATCGGTGCCGTAGTTGATGTCGTTCAGCGTCTGGGACCGCTCATTGCGGTTGTAGCTGACCCAGGCGTCGATCTTGTCGGTAAAGCGATATTGCGCGGTAAACTCCGCCGAGATGCGCTCATCGCCGCGCGTCCAGACGCCGTAACGCGCCACGCGCGGCGCGTAATCGTACCACTGCGACGAACAGGCGTTGCGCAGGTTGCTGGTCGAGATCTGGGTGGCGTCCGGCGTCGTCAGGCTGCTGCACCCCGCCTGG
Organism: Caulobacter sp. FV2ps19; assembly: GCF_058681035.1. Taxonomy (NCBI): domain Bacteria; kingdom Pseudomonadati; phylum Pseudomonadota; class Alphaproteobacteria; order Caulobacterales; family Caulobacteraceae; genus Caulobacter; species Caulobacter sp. FV2ps19. The sequence goes on from NZ_CM178729.1 coordinate 3,151,152, forward strand.
CTGGTGACGTTACGCGCCAGGTCGTTGATCTGCGAATTGTAGCCGGTGTTATAGTAAGAGACGGTCTTCTCAGCAGAATTGTCGAAGTCCGCGAAACGCCCCCATGAACTGTTTCGAACATAGTCGCCGCGCGTATCGACCTTGTCGTAGGTGATGTTGGCCATCACGCCCAGCCGTCCGTCAAACAGCTGGGTGGCGGCAAACAGGTTGCCGCGCGGCTTCCAGGTTTCGGCAGTGTCGAGATACTGGCCCGAAGCGGTCATGGAGAGGGTGGGCTTGTTGAAGTCCAGCGGCCTGCGGGTCTTTACCGAGACCGTGCCCCCAATGCCGCCTTCCGTCATGTCGGCCGTGAAGCCCTTGAACACGTCGATCGACTGAACCAGTTCGGAAGCCAGTTCGCGGAAGTCGTTCGAGCGCCCACCGCCGCCATAGACCTGCAGGTTACCCGCTGTCGACAGGGTGCTCATGCCGTTGATTTCAACGCGGTTCAGATCCGGTTCTACGCCGCGGATCGAGACCGAATTACCCTCGCCAAAGTCGCGGGCCAGCTGCACGCCGGTGATGCGCCCCAGCGCCTCACCGACGTTCTTGTCGGGAAACTGGCCGATGTCCTCGGCGACGATGGAGTCGGAAATCGTGCCGTTCCGCTTCTTGCGGTTCATGGCCGACTGAAGGCTGGCGCGCGTACCGACGACGACAACCTCTTCAATGGTGTTGATCTTGTCCGAGGCCGCTGAGCCTGAGGCCGCCGGAGCGCTCTGGGCGTAAGCGCCGCCCGCGCAGGCAAGGCCCGCAGCCAAAGCCAACAAGGATGCCGTAGCGATAGTCGCGCGACGACGATCGGTGAATGCAAGCATGGATTCCCTCCCTCTGCCATGAACTAGGCGCCTCCCAACGAAAGACGCTGGCGCTCTGACCGTGACTGCGACTGCCTTTTGAGTGAGCAGCCCACAGCGCATGGCGGCGCCTTTCTAGTGGAGCTATCCATAATTCCATATGTTGAGATGTCAAAGCATTTTATGGGAAGACAGGATTTTGTTTTCATGATGTAAGGATCGCGCTTGCTCAGCAGACGGCGTGCGCGCCGACCTCGAGCCGCTCGAGGCGGCCGGCGAAAGCAGGAAAAACGAGGAAACCCAGGGGGAAACTACGCATGAGCCAGGGTCGGAGACTCCGGGGCGCGCGAGCCGCGATATCCCTACTTCTATGGACGTCGGCGCTGTCGTGCGCGAGCGGGTCTGTCTTGGCCGCACCGAGAATGATGGAAGCGCTGGATCGCGGCCTGGTCGCCGTTCCAGCCATCAATGGCGGCATCCTGGTCAGCTGGCGCCTGCTGGGCGACGAGCCGGCCAAGACGGGCTTCAACCTCTATCGCGATGGCAGGCGGCTGAACGCCGCCCCGCTGACCGGCGCCACCAATTTCGTCGACATGGCCGGCGATTCGTCGTCGACCTATTCCGTTCGGGCGCTTGTGAGCGGCAAGGAAGCGCCCGCCAGCGCCCCGGCGAGGGTCTGGTCGGCAGGCTATCTTACGGTGCCGCTGCAGCCGCCAGCGGACGGGACCACGCCGGACGGCGTCGCCTATTCCTACACCGCCAACGACGCCAGCGTCGGCGACCTAGACGGCGACGGTCGCTACGAGATCATCCTCAAGTGGGATCCCACCAACTCCAAGGACAATGCGTTCGGCGGCTTTACGGGGCCGGTGATCATCGACGCCTATACGCTGGAAGGCCGGCGCCTCTGGCGTATCGACCTGGGGCGCAATATCCGGGCCGGCGCCCACTACACTCAGTTCCAGGTCTATGATCTGGACGGCGACGGCAAGGCCGAGGTCGCCATGCGCACCAGCGACGCCACGGTGGACGGCGCCGGCGCGGTGCTGGGCGATCCAAACGCCGACTGGCGCGGCAAGGATGGCGAAGTTGCTCAGGCCGACCGCACCGGCGCTGTGACCAAGGCGGATGGGACCAAGGTCGCGCCGCTGGTCGGCCGCATCCTCAAGGGGCCCGAGTATCTGACGGTGTTCGACAGCCTGACCGGCAAGGCTCTGGCCAGCGCCCCCTACAGTCCGCCGCGCGACCCGCGCACCGACGCCCCGACCACCGAACAAATGACGCAGATCTGGGGCGACGGCTACGCCAACCGCTCCGACCGTTTCCTGGCGGGGACCGCCTATCTCGACGGCGCGCGCCCCAGCCTGATCTTTGCCCGGGGCTATTACGGCCGCACGACCGTGGCGGCCTGGGACTGGTGGAACGGCAAACTCACCCAGCGCTGGCTGTTCGACAGCAGCACCCCCGGCAACGAGGCCTTCGGCGGTCAGGGCAATCACCAGCTCAGCGTCGCCGACGTCGACGGCGATGGCCGCGACGAGATCATCTACGGCGCCATGGCGGTGGACGACAACGGTAAGGGCCTGTGGAGCGCCCAGCTGTTCCACGGCGACGCCATGCACGTCTCGGACCTGGACCCCACCCATCCTGGCCAGGAGAAATTCGGCGTCTATGAGAGTCCGAGCCGGAACGGCGGGATCGGCGCCGCCATGCTCGACGCCCGCACGGGCAAGGTGCTGTGGAGCACTCCCACCGACAAGGACACCGGCCGTGGCTTGGCGGCCGACATCGACCCCCGCTTCCCTGGCGCAGAGGCCTGGGGCAGCAATTCCGATCAACTCTATACGGCCCAGGGCCAGCCCATCGAGGGCGTGAAACATCCTCGCCAGACCAATTTCGCCATCTGGTGGGATGGCGATGATTTACGTGAACTGCTCGACCGCAACCAGATCAGCAAGTGGGATTGGAAGGCGGGCGCGACGACGCCCCTACTGACCGCTGAGGGCATGACCTCGAACAACGGCACCAAGTCGACCCCCGCCCTGTCGGCCGATATTCTCGGCGACTGGCGTGAGGAAGTTATCTGGCGCGCCGAGGACAACCGCTCCCTGCGCATCTACGCCACGCCCTATCCCACCACGCGCCGTCTCGTGACCCTTATGCACGATCCGCAGTACCGGCTGTCGATCGCTTGGCAGAACACCGGCTACAACCAGCCGCCCCACCCCAGCTTCTATCTGGGTGAAGGCATGAAGACGCCCATCCGCACCGACATCCGGACCAAGTGAGGCCGATGATGAAAGCCCCTCTCCTTTCCACCCTGGCCTTGATCCTGGCGGTCCTTGCGCCATCAGCGCAGGCTCAGGACATGACGATGGCGGCCAAGCCGGGTCAGGCCGAGCCTCCGCGCGAATGGATCGACAAGGATACAGGCCACCGCGTCGTGCGCCTGTCAGACAAGGCCGGCAGCGGCAGCCTCTACTTCAACTTCAATGGCTACACGCCAGACGGAAAGACCCTGGCCATCAGTACGCCCGACGGCGTTTCGATGGTCGACCTGAAGACTCGCGCGCTCACACCGCTGGTCGTCGGCAAGGTGCGGCTGCTGTTCGTGGGTCGCAAGACCGGCCAAGTCTACTACCAGCGGACCAGTGCGGACGGCTTGGGCAGCGTCGAGGCGATCGATCCCAAGACCCGCAAGATGCGCCTGGTGACCAAGCTGGAACGTGGCGGCGGCATCCAGACGATCAATGCAGACGAGACCCTGCTCGCCGGCGTCGTGACCCGCAGCGACGTGCCCACGCGGCCCGATGGCATGCTGGCCCTGCCCCGCGACCCCGCCCAGGTGAAGGGACCTGACGGAAGAGCCCTCACCCATGCCGAGGGCCGCGAAGTCCAGCTGAACGCCCGGCTGGAATCCCGCATCCCCATGGAGATCTTCACGATCAACACCGTGACCGGCGAGCGCAAGATCGTGCACCAAGCGACCGACTGGCTCAACCACCTGCAGTTCTCGCCGACCGATCCGCACCTGCTCATGTTCTGCCACGAGGGCCCCTGGCACAAGGTCGACCGCCTGTGGCTGGTGCGCACCGACAAGGCCGACCCGCCCGTCAAGATCCACACCCGGACGATGAACATGGAGATCGCTGGACATGAGTGGTTCAGCGCCGACGGAAAGATCGTCTGGTACGATCTTCAAACGCCGCGTGGCGAGGACTTCTGGGTGGCGGGCTACGAGATCGCCACCGGCAAGCGGACGTGGCTTCACCTGGACCGCAACGCCTGGTCGGTGCACTTCAACACCTCGCCGGATGGCGCGCTGTTCGCGGGTGACGGCGGAGACCATGAGATGGTCGCCCACGCTCCGGACGGAAAATGGATCTACCTGATGCGGCCCCGCTCCATCCCGGACGTCGCCGGCATCCACGCCCCCGGCGCCGAAGCCCTGATCCAGCCCGGCGTCCTCGACACCGAGCGATTGGTCAACATGCAAGGGCACGACTACCGGCTGGAGCCGAACGTCAATTTCACGCCGGACGCCAAATGGATCGTGTTCCGCTCCAACATGCACGGCGCCAACCACGTGTACGCGGTCGAGGTCGCCAAGGCGGCGCAGTAGGTCAGGCAGGAGATGGCTGTGGCCGTTCTCGATCGCCGTTTAGGGACAGGTCGGCCCGCCGAGAATCGGAAGCTCGCCCGGCGGCTTGGACTTCACGTGCGATGAAATCGGCAAGTCCAGCATCCGCAGCCGTTCGGCCACCAACGACGCCGCCAGCCGGGCGCCGCCCTCATTGATATGGGTGGTGTCGCTGATGCCGTCCGGATAGCGGGCGATGTGGTCCTCGGGGGTGTAGATCAGATAGAGGCGGCGCGAGTTAGCCTCCCCCTGCGCCTGCAAGGCCGTCATGGTGTCGGCGTCCAGATCGACCAGCGGCGCGCCGGTCCGCTCAGCCACCCGCCGGATCGCCTCGGCATAGCCGACATGAGATTCCTGGACCTGGCCATCCGCGAACAGGTGCTTGGCGATCGGCGTCACCAGCACCGGCTGTCCGCCCCGGGCCCTTACGTCAGCGACGAAGCGTGTCAGGTTGTCGGTATAGGCGCCTTGCGGCTCTGTGAAGCGGACGATCTTCACCCTGTCGGCGTCGTTGTGGCCGAACTGGATCAACACGGTATCGCCGGGCTGAAGTTGCGCCAGCAGCGCGTCCCAGAGGCCTTCCTCGATGAAGGTCTTGGTCGAACGCCCGCCACGCGCCAGATTCACCACCTCGACGTCAGGCGTCAGCGAGCACTTCAGCACCATGCCCCAGCCCATCTGGGGGTATTTGTCCGGACCGTAGTTGGCGACCGTGGAGTCGCTGGCGAGGATGATGCGAGCGGCCGGCGGCGTCGGCGCGGCGGTCAACTGCAAGGCCGCAACGACGGCGGTTAGAAGTACCGTGGCCATCAGGAAATCTCCGCCAAAATCGATCGGTCAATCTGGTCCAGGGAGCTGACGCCAGTCAGGGCCATGGCCACGCGCATCTCCTTTTCGATAAGGTCCAGAAGCTCGCTCACCCCCACCCCGCCGCGCGCGGCAAGCGCATAGACAAAGGCTCGGCCCAGCAACACACCCTTGGCGCCCAGGGCCAACATCCGCACCACGTCCAACCCCGAGCGCACACCGCTGTCAGCCAATACGGTCAGCCGGTCACCGACCGCCTCGGCGATCGCCGGCAGAGCCCGGGTCGACGACAGCACGCCATCCAGCTGCCGCCCGCCATGATTGGAAACAACCACCCCATCGGCTCCGATGTCCGCGGCGGCCCGAGCATCCTCGGGATCGAGCACGCCCTTGATAATCAACGGGCCCTTCCAGAGCTCGCGGATCCAGTCCAGATCCTTCCAGGTGATCGAGGGATCGAAATTGCCCCCCAGCCAACCCATGAAGTCCTCCAGGCCAGAGTTCGCGCCCAACACCGGCGCGACATTGCCCAGCGTGTGGGGACGGCCGCGCACGCCGACATCCCAGGCCCAGCCCGGCTTGCCCATCGCCTGGAGGACGCGGCGCATGCTCGCATTGGGGCCGGACATGCCCGAATGAGCGTCGCGATAGCGCGCGCCCGGCACCGGCATGTCGACGGTGAACACCAGGGCGCTGGCGCCGGCCTCAACAGCCTTGGCCAACAGATCGCGCATGAAACCCCGGTCGCGCAGCACGTAGAGCTGGAACCAGATCGGCGCGCTGCTGGCGGCCGAAACCTCGGCAAGGTCGCAGACAGAGACGGTCGACAGACAGAACGGCACGCCCTTGGCGGCGGCGGCCCGGGCCGCCTGACACTCGCCGCGCCGTGCGTACATGCCGGTCAGACCGACCGGCGCGAGGGCTATGGGCAGGGCCTGTTTTACCCCGAACAGGGTGGTGGAAAGATCGGCATGCGAAACGTCCTTCAACACCCGCTGGCGCAGGCTGATGTCGGCCAGGTCCGAGACGTTGCGCGCCAGCGTCCGCTCGGCATAGGCGCCGCCGTCAATATAGTCGAACAGGAAACGCGGCAGGCGCTGCTTGGCCGCTGCGCGAAAATCGGTCGTTGAGGAAACGATCATGACAGGCTCGGACGAAGCTGCGTCGTGTTGACGGCGGATTGGGATCGATCACCGATGGGGCGTCTGCGGGCGACATCGGCGGTCCAACCCAGATCGGCGCTGATGGCTCGGGCTGTGGCCATGACCGGTTCAACCAGGGTCTGCATGCGCGCATCGTCCATGTACTGGGTCAGGCTCGACAGGCTGAGCGCGCCGACAATGGCCCCGTCCGCGCCCCGGATCGGCGCCGCGATGCAGCGAATCTGATCACCGTTTTCTTCCAGATCGAAGGCGACGCCATCACAGGCGTAGTTGGTCATCCGCGAGAGCCATTCGGCCTCATCGGGAGCACCTTCTGCAGGCGGTCCCTCCCGGCGATAGAGGTCGCGCCAAGCCTCGACGGTTTCATCAAGGATCAGGGCCTTGCCCAGGCCCGTTGAGCGGATAGGCCGTGTCTCACCGATGACCGAACGAACCTCGACACGACGATTGCCCGGCTCCTGATCGATGTATCGAACGATCTGCCCCTCTCGAACCGCCAGGTTGACGGCGTCTGAACTCTCACGGGCCAACCGCTCAAGATGGTCGCGCGCCACCGAGGCCAGCGTCAGTCGATCCCGCGCCAGAAAGTCCAGCCGCAGCAGTTGGGCGCCCAGGACGTAACCCGTGGCGATCAGGTTGATATAGTTCCGCTCGATCAGGGCGGCGGCCAGACGATGGGTGGTGCTGCGGCTCAAACCAATGCGGCGGGTCAGTTCCGCGAGCGCTATCGGCCCCTCCCGCGCAACGATATCGAGGAGGTCAAGGCCGCGGAGCAGCGTCTGGCTGACCGGACTTGCCGAAGAGTCATCGTGGGTCATGGCCTGGGCCGGCTACTGAAGGTTCACGAAAGCGCCGCCGTCCACCAGCAGCGCAGCGCCGGTGACGTATTTGGCCATGTCGGAGGCCAGGAAAACGATCGGACCGGCCAGATCATCCGGCTCGCCCAGACGGCCCAGAGGAATGCGGCCCGCCATGTATTCGCGCTTGGCGACATCAGCGAGATCTTCCTTGTTGATGGCCGTTTCAATGGTGCCCGGCAGAACCGAATTGCAGCGGATGCCATACTTCCCCAGTGCGATGGCCGTGGACTGCATCAGGCTGTGCAGCCCGGCCTTCGTAGGCGTGTAGTGGGTTTGCATTCCGCCACCGACCAGAGCGCTGATCGAGCTGACCGCGATGATCGCCCCGCCGTGGCCCTGCTTGACCATCTGATTGGCGGCCGCCTGCACCATGTAGTAGGCGCCATGCAGATTGACCTTCATGGTCCGCTCCAGGACCTCGGGCGGCATGTCGAGGAAGGCGTGGAACGGGCATATGCCGGCATTGTTGACGAAGACGTCGACCTTGCCGAAAGCCTCGACCGCAGCCTGGATGAAGGCGCTCGCGGTCGCCACCTGCGCAACATCGCCTTTCACGGCGATGGCCCGGCGCCCCAGGGCTTCGATCTGAGCGACGGTGTCAGCGGCCCCCGCATCATCGCCGTGATAGTTGATCGCCACATCCGCTCCCTGCCGGGCGCAACCGATCGCGGCAGCCTTGCCGATCCCCTGCGAGGCGCCCGTCACCAGCACCACCTTGTCCTCAAGAAGCATTATCTCTCCCTACGATATCGCGGCTAGCGCTTCCCGCCGGCCGCACGTTTGTCGTTCCAGCCCAGCTCAAGGCTGATGGCGTGGGCGCACTGCCGTAAATCGTCGGTCAAGACCGACATGCGCTCGTCATCCATGTACTGGGCCGCGCCCGACACGCTGATGGCCGCGACGATCTGGCCGCTAGGTCCCCGGATCGGCGCAGCGACACAGCGGATGCGGTCCTCGTTCTCCTCAAGGTCGAAGGCCACCCCGCGCTTGGCATAGTCGCGCATCCACGCGATCCACTGCTCTTCGCTGGGACCGTTGGGCGTCGGCGGACCTTCCTTGCGATACAGCTCGCGCCAGCGGTCCTCAGTCTCGTCCAGCACCAGCGCCTTGCCCAGGCCTGTCGATCGGATCGGCTGTCGATCGCCGACCCGCGAGCTGATGTTGATGCGGCGACGGCCGGTGAGCTTGTCGAGATAGTGGGCGCGATCGTCGTCCAGCACCCCAAGGTGCACGGTATCCTCAAGCTCTTCCCAAAGCCGCTCAAGATGAGGGCGAGCCACGCGTGGCAAGTCCATCTGTTGACCGGCCAGATAGCCCAACTCCAGCAGCTTGGAACCCAGGCTATACCCTTCTCGCGGCGTCTGAGAGAGCATACGCCGCTCGACCAGGGCCGTAGCCAGGCGATGGGTGGTGCTGCGGGTCAGGCCCAATTGCTTGGCCAGGGCCGGCAGGCCAATGGTGCCAGACTCGGCGACCACGTCGAGCAGATCGAGACCCCGGAAGAGCGTCTGGCTGCCACTGGGTGGCTTGCCGCCTGAACTGTCCTCCTTGGCCACCGCTTCGGCTCCCCTTGACGCATCACGTTTCATTTTGTAGCACTATCTCTCATAATATGGTACCAGAAGCAAGCGACGACGGTGGACAATTTGAGGCCATCGGGCGCTCGGCGGGCCACAGTGTCATATGGTGTTTTGGGGAGGTTGGCGCGACCAACGAAGGTTTCGCCAAGCATGTCGGAGGAATTCGTCCTTCCTTCATGCCCTCCGTCATTCTTTGGGTAAATCGCTTTCCTCAGGAAGCGTTGGGCTGGAGCACATTATACCATGCCGTTTCCTCTTATCCGGCAGGTTCGCGCCTATGTCGTGCGCGGCGGCGGCGCCGACTATCACGACCAAGGGGCCGGCCACTGGATCGATGACCACATCGCCACCCCGATGTCGCGCTATCCGGAATACCGGCAGAGTCGCCAGAGCTTCGGCATCAACGTGCTGGGCACACTGGTCGTCGAGATTGAGGCCGCTGACGGCACGATCGGTTTCGCGGTGACCACCGGCGGCGAGCCCGCCGCCTATATCGTCGAGAAGCACCTGGCGCGGTTCCTGGAAGGCCGTGATCCGACCGAGATCGAAAAGATCTGGGACCAGATGTATTTCTCCACCCAGTACTACGGCCGCAAGGGACTGGTGGTGAATGCGCTTTCCGGGGTCGATCTGGCCCTTTGGGATCTACTGGGCAAGCTGCGCCAGGAGCCCGTCTATCATCTGCTCGGCGGCAAGGTGCGCGACGAACTCACCTTCTACGCTACCGGCGCGCGGCCAGACCTGGCCCAGAAGATGGGCTTCATCGGCGGCAAGATGCCCCTTCACCATGGCCCAGTCGAGGGTGAGGAAGGCCTGCGCAAGAATCTCGAAGAACTGGCCACGATGCGCGAGCGCACCGGCGAAGACTTCTGGCTTATGTTCGACTGCTGGATGGCGCTGGACCTGAACTACGCCACCAAGCTGGCCCACAAGGCCCATGAGTATGGCCTCAAGTGGATCGAGGAAGCGCTGAGCCCCGATGACTACTGGGGTTATCGCGATCTGAAGAAGGCCGCGCCTCCCGGCATGCTGGTCACCACCGGCGAGCACGAAGCCACGCGCTGGGGCTTCCGCATGCTGCTGGAGATGGAGTGTTGCGACATCATCCAGCCCGACGTCGGCTGGTGCGGCGGTATGACCGAACTGGTCAAGATTTCGAACCTGGCCGACAGCCGTGGAGTCATGTGCATACCTCACGGCTCCAGCGTCTACAGCTACCATTTCGTCACCACGCGCCATAACAGCCCGTTCGCCGAGTTCCTGATGATGGCGCCAAAGGCCGACGAGGTGGTGCCGATGTTCCACCCGCAGCTGATCGGCGAACCCGTTCCCGTGAACGGCAAACTGAAGCTCTCCGACGCGCCCGGTTTCGGCGTCGAACTCAATCGTGAGGTCGGTCTTCACCGGCCTTACGTCCGCTGACTTCCTGAAAGCCCAGATCCATGAAGCTCCTCCGCTACGGCCCCAAGGGCGCCGAAAAGCCCGGTCTGCTCGACGCTGACGGTCAGATCCGCGACCTGTCGGGCCACGTGACCGACATCACCGGCGCGCAACTGTCGCCCGACAGCCTCAAGGCCCTGGCCGCCATTGACCCGAAGTCCCTGCCGCTGGTCGAGGGCTCACCCCGCTACGGCGTGCCGGTGAGCGGCGTGTCAAAGTTCATCGCCGTAGGCCTGAACTTCGCCGACCACGCCGCCGAGTCCAACCTGCCGATCCCTGAGGAGCCGGTGCTGTTCACCAAGGCTGTCAGTTGCCTGACCGGCCCGAACGATCCGGTGATGATCCCCAAGGGCTCGCTGAAGACCGACTGGGAAGTCGAGCTGGGTGTCGTGATCGGTTCGCGCGCCCGATATGTCTCGGAAGACAAGGCTCTGGACCACGTCGCCGGCTACGTGCTGATCAACGATGTCTCCGAGCGCGCCTTCCAGATCGAGCGCGGCGGCACCTGGGACAAGGGCAAGGGTTGCGACACCTTCGGTCCGGTCGGCCCCTGGATGGTCACGTCCGACGAAGTAGGCGATCCGCAGAACCTGGGCATGTGGCTGGACGTCAATGGCCAGCGCAAGCAGGACGGTTCGTCCAAGACCATGATCTTCAAGATCTGCAAGCTGGTTTCTTACATCAGCGAATTCATGACGCTGGAGCCTGGCGATCTGATCACCACCGGCACCCCGCCCGGCGTCGGCATGGGTCAGAAACCCGAGGCGGTCTATCTGAAGGCCGGCGACCAGATCCATCTCGGCATCGAGAAGCTTGGCGAGCAGCGCCAGATCGTCGTGGCCTGGACCCAGGACGGCGTCGCGTGAACACGACCTACGCCAAGCGCTTCGCCGGCCGGGCCGCCGTCATCACCGGCGGCGCCTCGGGCCTGGGCAAGGCCGTAGCCGCCCGTATCGTCGCCGAGGGCGGCCAGGTTTCGCTGTGGGACCTCGATGAGAGCATCCTGAAGGCCGCCGCGGCCGAGACCGGCGCCCTGCACACCGTGGCGCTGGACGTCTCCGACCAGAGCGCCGTCGCCGCCGCCGCCAAGGCCGCCCACGATGTCATGGGCAGGATCGATATCCTGGTGGCTTCGGCCGGGATCACCGGCGCCACCGCGCCGGTCCATGAGTACCCGCTCGACAGTTGGCGCCGGGTGATCGACATCAACCTGAACGGCCTGTTCTACTGCTGCCGCGAGGTCGCGCCCTTCATGATCGCCGGCGGCTATGGCCGCATCGTCAATATCGCCTCGGTGGCAGGCAAGGAAGGCAACCCCAACGCCAGCGCCTATTCGGCGTCAAAGGCCGGCGTGATCGGTCTGACCAAGTCGCTCGGCAAGGAACTGGCCACAAAGGGCGTGATCGCCAACGCCCTGACGCCCGCCACTTTCGAAAGTCCGATCCTGGCTCAATTGCCCCCCAGTCAGGTCGACTACATGCGCGGCAAGATCCCGATGGGCCGTCTGGGCGAAGTCCACGAGAGCGCCGCCATGGTCTGCTTCATGGCGTCTGAAGAGTGCTCGTTCACCACCGCGGCGACCTTCGACACCTCCGGCGGCCGAACCACCTTCTAGGGAGCCAGGGCGATGGCGTATGCAGGTCCGATCGTCGATCCCCACATGCACCTGTGGGACCTGGATCGGCACTATTATGCCTGGCTCCAGGACTCACCCCTGCCGAACAATCCGGCGGGCGACATGAGCGCGCTCGTCTATCGCTCCTACGGGCTGGACGACTATCTGGCCGACACTGCGGGCTGGAACCTCGCCGAGACGGTTCATGTCGAATGCGGTCTGCCGCCCAAGGATCAACTGTCGGAGACCGATTGGCTGCAAGGCGTCGCCGACACCCGGGGCGTCATCGCTGGCATCGTCGCGGGGGCCTGGCTGAACGATCCCGATGTCGAGGGGCTGCTGGAAGCCCAGGCCGCGCGGCCCAATGTTCGCGGCGTGCGCCAGATCGTCAACTGGCACGCCGATCCGGCCAAGACCTACAGCGACCGCGACCTGCTGCTCGACCCGCAGTGGCGTAAAGGCTACGCCCTGCTAGCCAGGCACGGCCTGTCGTTCGACCTGCAGGCCTATCCGTCGCAATTCAGGACGGCGGCCGCACTCGCCAGCGCCCATCCCGAGATACCGCTGATCCTCAACCACGCCGGCATGCCCACCGACCGCGACGAGGCCGGCTTGAAGGCTTGGCGCGAGGGCCTGGCCCTGCTGGCGCAACACCCGAACGTCAGTTGCAAGATCTCGGGCCTGGCCATGGTGGATCGCGCCTGGACGACCGACAGCCTGCGCCCCTTCGTATTGAGGGCCATCGAGATCTTCGGCCCGATGCGCTGCATGTTCGCCAGCAACTTCCCGGTCGAGAAGGTGCATGGCGCGTTCGGCGACTTCTATGGCGCCTATGACGCCATCACGGCCGACTTCAGCGATGACGAACGATCCCAGCTTTTTGCCGGAACCGCGCAGCGGATCTACCGCCTGCCCCACTGACAACGACAAGAACAAGACCGGGAGGAAGATGATGAGCACGAACATGGAAAGCCGGCCCCTAGCCTTCCGCATGCAGCTGAAATCCGGCGTGGCCGCCGAATACGAGCGTCGTCACGATGCGCTTTGGCCCGACCTCGCCGACGCTCTGCGCAAGGCCGGCATCCATGACTATTCGATCTTCCTGGACGAAGAGACCATGAGCCTCTTCGCCGTCCTGCGCCTGCGCCCCAACCACGCCAAGGACGCGCTGCCGCTGGAGCCCGTGATGAAGCGCTGGTGGGACTTCATGGCCGACCTGATGGAGGTCCATCCGGACAACAAGCCCGTCGAGCGGCCGCTCAAGCCTGTCTTCTATTTCGAGGGATAGGCCGCATGACCCACCTCCCCTTCCGCGCCATCGGCCTGGCCGCAGCATTGCTGGCGACGACGGCTATGGCCGAGCCTGTACGCTACACGATGACGGCGTTCACCAACGCCAGTCCGTCGAACATGAGCGTCTATGACTCGGCCGACGGGACACGCTTCACCCTGAAGAAGCCGCTGGCCTTCACCCCGCCCAAGGGTTTGATCCGCGACCCCAGCGTGATGAAGCATACCGACGGCTGGTACTACGTCGCCTACACGACCGGCTGGAGCGGTGACACCATCGGCCTGGCCCGTTCAAAGGATCTTGCCGACTGGACCTTCCTGCGGGACGTGCCCGTCGATGTGCCCGGCGCCACCAACAGCTGGGCGCCCGAGTGGTTTGTCGACAAGGACGGTTCGATCAGTCTGATCCTGTCGGTCTCGACCACCGGCCAGCAGGGCGCGTTCCAACCTATGCGGATCACCGCTACTGACCCGTCGCTGGCGAGCTGGAGCGCGCCCAGACCCTTAGCGGGTCTGGGTCCCAACTTCATCGACACCTTCGTGGTGCGCGAGGGCGGGCTCTACAACGCCTTCGCCAAGAACGAGACCAGCAAGTTCATCGAGCTATGGACCGCCCCCTCGCTGGACGGTCCCTGGCAGGCCAAAGGAACGGGCGACTGGGCCGGCTGGGGCCGGTTCCTGGAAGGCCCTGCCCTGACCCGCACCGTCGACGGCGCCTGGCGGATCTTTTTCGATGAGTACGGGGCCAAACGCTATTGGTTCAGCGACAGCCAGGATGGCTTCAGGACCTGGACCAAGAAGGTCGAGCTGCCCGAGCTTTCCGGCACAGTCCGGCACTTCACCGTGCTGAAGGAAGGCGGCGATCAGACGGTCGCCGCCAAATCCGCAGAAGCCCACCAGATCACTTGGGACAAGTACTCGCTGAAGGTCGATGGCGACCGCGTCTTCTCGTGGGGCGGGGAGTTCCACCCGTTCCGTCTGCCCAGCCCCGACCTGTGGCGCGACATCCTGCAGAAGATGAAAGCCAGCGGCTACAACACCGTCGCGATCTATTTCGACTGGGGCTACCACTCGCCCAAGCAGGGCGTCTATGACTTCAGCGGCGTCCGCGACATGGATCGCGTCCTGACCATGGCGAAAGAGGAAGGCCTCTACGTCATCACCCGCGCCGGCCCCTATGTGAACGCCGAGCTGACCCGGGGCGGCTTCCCCGGCTGGCTGGCCAATCAGCAGGCCCGCGCCCGCACCGACGCGCCCGAATACATCACCGCGTCCGACGAGTGGCTGACTCGGATCAACGCCGTCATCGCCCGCCACCAGCTGACCACCGGCCAGGGCACCGTGATCGCCCACCAGATCGAGAACGAGCTGGACGTCGTCGGCGCCCCGCAGCAGCGCTACATGCAGTGGCTGGCCGACAAGGCCAAGGCCGACGGCATCACCGTCCCGATCTTCCACAACGACAAGGGCCGCAACGGCTATTGGGTCCCCAAGGGCTCGAACGTACCCGGAACGGTGGAAGGCCCGACCGACCTCTACGCCTTCGACGGCTATCCGGGCGGCAACTGCAAGGTCGACTCCACGCCCGCCAGCCCCGGCGTCGCGCCTGACTGGGGCATCCACGGGGCCGGCGGCTCCAAAGGCGGAGCCTCGGCCAGCCCAAATACACCAGGCTTCCTGGCCGAATTCGGTGGCGGCTGGTTCGACTACTGGGGCAGCAACGGCGACTATGACTGCACCGCCATCCACCGCGGGGTGGGCTATCAGCGGGTGTTCTACGCCACCAATATCGCCAACGGCATCACGCTGCAAAGCTTCTACATGACCTATGGCGGGATCTCTTGGGGCTGGCTGCCCGCTCCCGTGGTGTTCACCTCCTACGACTATGGTTCGGCCATCGACGAGACCCGGGGTCTGCGCGACAAGGCCCGCGTCATGAAGCAGATGGGCGAGTTCATCGCCGCCGTGCCCGACCTGCGCCGCATGGACAAGGGCGAGGCCGTTGTCCCGTCGAACGACAAGGTGAAGGTCTATCACAACACCAACACCGAGACCGGCAGCCACCTGTATGTCGTCGTGCACAACCCCAGCAGCGGTACGGGCGACGAGGCTTTCACCTTCAAGCTGAAGACCCGCGACGGCGAGTATGTGGTCCCCTCGCGGATCAAGGGCCAGGACAGCAAGATGCTGATGGCCAGTTACGACCTGGGCGACCAGCGGCTGGTATATTCGACGTCCGAAATCCAGACGCATCTGAAATGGAACGGCGGCGATCTGGCCCTGCTCTATGGCCGCGCCGGCGAGACGGGCGAGACCGTGCTGCGCTACGCCTCCGCGCCGAGCATCGACGTGCTGGACGGCGACGTCGCCTCGACCTTCGACGCCGCGCGCGGTGACCTCAAACTGACCTATACGCACCAGGGTCTGACCCGCGTGCGGATCAGCGGCGGAGGACGGGAACCTCTGACACTGCTGCTGACCGACGCTGAGACGGGTCAGACGTTCTGGCGACGCGACACGGCGCACGGCGGCGTTCTTGTTCGCGGTCCGGGCCTCCTGCGCGGGGCGGCTGTCAAAGGCGTCGCCCTCGCCCTCACAGGCGACACCGAGATTGACAGCCCTCTGGAAGTCTTTGCGCCCAGCGGCGTCAAGACGATCAGCTGGAACGGCGCGAAGGTCGCGGCGACGACGACAGCCTCAGCCAGCCTGGTGGCAGACAAGCCCCTGGAGGGCCCCGCCGTCGTGATCACGCCAGACCTGGCAAAGCTCGACTGGAAAACTGCGACCGGGACACCCGAGGCAGATCCAAGCTTCGACGACAGCGCCTGGCTGAAGACCGAGGGCCGCCGCAGCGCCTCGACCGTGCGCGGTCCCACGGGCCAGCCGGCCCTGGACATGAGCACCTACGGTTTCCACCAGGGCGATGTCTGGTATCGCGGCCGCTATACCGCCAAGCCCGGGATCGACACCCTGACCCTGCACTACGGGGCGGGCGGCGCAGGCATGCTGCAGGTCTGGCTGGACGGCAAGTTCCTGGGCCAGCACGAGCTGGACGGCGGCCTGCCCCGACCGCTCACAACCGGGGTCGCCACCTTCAAGCTTCCCGAGACCCTGCAGGGCGCAGGCGACCATGTGCTGTCGGTTATGGTCCGCAACAACGGCCACAACTGGGACCTCGACGCCGACGACTTCCATAAGGAGGCGCGCGGTCTAGTCTCGGCTTCACTGTCCGGTCCGGGGAGCTACAGCTTTGCGGTCCCGATCGCGTGGAAGATCCAGGGCAATCTGGGCGGCGAAGATATTCAGGATCCGGTGCGCGGCAATGCCAACAACGGCGGCCAGTACGGCGAGCGCGCGGGCTGGCACCTCCCGGGCTTCCCCGACGCCTCATGGGCCAAGGCCGATATGGCTGCAACCAAGCCCTATGCCGGGACCACCTGGTATCGCACCAGCTTCGATCTGGCCCTGCCCAAGGACCACGACGTCACCCTTGGCCTGAGCATCGGCGATCCGGATAGGCCGCGCTCGCCCGGTCGCTACCGGGTGCTGATCTTCGTCAACGGCTGGAACATGGGCCAGTTCATCGCCCACGTCGGTCCGCAGCGCACCTTCGTGCTGCCGACAGGAATTATCGATCTGCATGGCAAGAACACCATCGCTCTGGCGGTAACCAGCGACGGCGCCCCCGGCGACGCCCTGGAGACCGTCAAGCTCGTGAACCTGCGCACCGTGCGCGGCGGCGTTCCCGTTGCTCGCGTACCTGCCCCGGATTTCAAGCGATGAACGACCTCACCCGCAGGGGTGCGCTGGCCACCGCAGGCGCGGCCGCGCTCGCCGCCCTGACCAACGGCCGGAGCCAGGCCCAGGCCAGCCCGGACGGCCTGACTCTGTGGTATCAAGCCCCGGCCGACGAGTGGATCGAGGCACTGCCGATCGGCAACGGGCGGCTGGGCGGTATGGTGTTTGGCGGCGTCAGCACCGAGCGCATCCAGTTGAACGAGGACACGTTCTTCGGTGGCGCCCCTTATAGTAACAACAACCCCGAGGCCTTGGCCGCTCTGCCCGAGGTGCGCCGCCTGCTGTTCGCGGGCCACTACAAGGCCGCCCAGGATCTGGCCAACGCCAAGATGATCGGCAAGCCCGCTCAGCTGCCAACCTACCAAACCCTCGGCGATCTGCTGATGGTGTTCCCTGCCCTGGACGATCACAGCGCCTATCACCGCGAACTCGACTTGGACGGCGCCGTGGTTCGAACCCGCTTCAAGGTCGGCGCGGCGCCGCACCTGCGCGAGGTGATCAGTTCACCGGTCGACCAGGTGATCGCCGTGCGGCTCGGCGCCCAGCCGCCCAAAAGCCGGATCACGGTCCAAGCCTCGCTGCAAACCCCGCAGGACGCGACCGTCAAGGTCGAAGGCCGCGATATCGTGGTCAGCGGCCTGAGCCCCACCCAAGAGGGGATTGAGGGCCGCCTACCCTTCGCCATTCGTCTACGCGGCCTCTCGACCGGAGGGACGCTGAAGGTCAGCGAAGGCGGGATCTATGTGCTCGGCGCGGATGAGGCGGTTCTGCTGATCGCGGCCGCCACGGGCTACAAGCGCTTCGACGATATCTCAGGCGATCCCGTCGCCATCACCCGGGACCAGATAACCAAAGCCGCCGCCAAGAGCTGGAGCCAATTGTTGGAGGCCCATCAGGCTGAGCATCGCAAGCTTTTCCGCCGGGTCGCGATAGACCTCGGAACCACACCCACCGCCACCCTGCCCACCGCGCGCCGCATCGCGAAATTCGCTGAGGTTGGCGATCCGGCTCTCGCGGCGCTCTATTTCCAGTACGGCCGCTACCTGCTGATCGCCAGTTCTCGGCCGGGGACACAGCCCGCCAATCTGCAGGGTATCTGGAACGAGAAAACCAACCCCTCATGGGGCAGCAAGTGGACCATCAACGTCAATACTGAGATGAACTACTGGCCCGCAGAATCGACCAACCTGCCCGAGTTGGTCGAGCCCTTGATCCGCATGGTCGAAGACCTCTCGATCACGGGCGCCCACACGGCCAAGGTCATGTACGGCGCGCGCGGCTGGGTGGCGCACCATAACACCGACCTCTGGCGGGTGACCGCGCCGGTCGACGGCGCGCCTTGGGGCCTTTGGCCTATGGGCGGTGTCTGGCTGCTGCAGAACCTTTGGGATCACTGGGACTATGGGCGTGACCCTGCCTATCTGAAACGCCTGTATCCGCTGCTAAGGGGCTCGGCCGAGTTCTTCCTCGATTTTCTCGTCAAGGATCCCAGCTCCGGCTTCCTTGTCACAGCCCCCTCGATGTCGCCCGAGAACGTCCACCGTGACGGCGCTTCGACGGCTGCTGGGCCGACTATGGACAACCAGTTGCTGCGCGACCTGTTCGACCATGTCGGCCTGGCCGCCAGAATGCTTGGCGTGGACACGGTCTTTGCCCACAAGGTCGCCACCGCCCGCGCACAGTTGCCGCCCGACTTGGTCGGCGCCCAGGGGCAACTTCAGGAATGGCGGGAGGACTGGGATGCAGACGCGCCAGACATCCACCACCGCCACGTCTCACATCTCTATGGCCTGCATCCGTCCAGCCAGATCAATCCGGATGACACGCCTGCGCTGACGGCGGCTGCCCGACGCACTCTGGAGATCCGCGGCGACGACGCCACCGGCTGGGGCCTGGGCTGGCGGCTGAACCTTTGGGCCCGCCTGCGCGACGGCGAACACGCCTATGCGATCCTGCAGCTGTTGCTAGCCCCGGCTCGCACCTATCCAAACCTATTCGACGCTCACCCGCCTTTCCAGATCGACGGCAATTTTGGCGGCACAGCCGGCATCGCCGAAATGCTGGTCCAGAGCTATGGCGGGCGCGTGCTGCTGCTACCCGCCTTGCCCCAGGCCTGGCCAAGCGGGTCGATCAAGGGCTTTCGCCTGCGTGGCGCGGCCGGGATCGACCTGTCGTGGAAGGACGGCCGTCTCGATGCAGCGACCTTAACCGCTGACCAACCCGGAAGGCACGTCGTCCGCTATGGACGCGCCCAGCTTGTCCTCCACCTTCAACCCGGACGACCGGTCACGCTGCGCGCCAGCGGTGACAGGCTCGTCCGCTCTTAGTTTTCCAAGGAGACTGCACCCGTGCCCAATCTTGCACACGGCCTTGAGGCCAAGGACATCAAGGCCAAGATCGCCCTGCTGATCAGCAATCTGGTCGATATCCAGGACCAAACGGGCGAGTTCCTGCTACGCTTGGAAGACGGCCGGGTGATCGACACCAAGGGCTGGAACGATTGGGAATGGACTCACGGCGTGGGTCTGTACGGCCTGTGGAAACAGTACGAAATGTCGGGCGACGAGCGCGCCTTCGAGATCATGACCCAGTGGTTCGCGGACCGCTTCGAAGCCGGCACCCCGACCAAGAACATCAACACAGTCTCGCCGTTCCTGACCCTGGCCTATCTGTACGAGGCCACCGGCGACCACACCTATCTGCCCTATCTGGAGACTTGGGCAGACTACGTAATGTACGAGGGCCCGCGCACCGAGGAAGGCGGTTTTCAGCACATCGTCTTCAACAGCGAAAACCCGCAACAGCTGTGGGACGACACCCTGATGATGAGCGTGCTGCCGCTGGCCAAGATCGGCCTGCTGCTGGACCGCGAGGACTTCGTGGAAGAGGCCAAGCGCCAGTTCATGGTGCACGTCAAATACCTGGCCGACCGCAAGACCGGCATGTGGTTCCATGGCTGGACCTTCGAAGGCCGGCACAATTTCGCTGACGCCCTTTGGGCCCGCGGCAATTGCTGGGTGACCATCGCCATCCCCGAATTCATCGAGCTTCTGGACCTGAAGCCCGGCGACGCCCTGCGCACCTTCCTGATCGACACCCTGGAAGCCCAGATCAAGGCCCTGACCCGCTATCAGGATGAAACCTCGGGCCTGTGGCACACCCTGGTCGACGACAGGACCTCATATCTGGAAGCCTCGGCCACGGCTGGCTTCGCCTATGGCGTCCTCAAGGCCGTGCGCAAGCGCTATGTCGGCAAGGAATACCAGGCCCTGGCGATCAAGGCGCTGAAGGGGGTGATCGCCAATATCGACGAGGCGGGCGAGCTGCAGCAGGTGTCGTTCGGCACCCCGGTGTTCGACACCCTGCAGGGCTACAAGGACATTCCCCTGACCTCCATGCCCTATGGCCAGTCCCTGGCCCTGTTGGCCCTGGGCGAGTTCCAACGAGCCTTCATCTAGCCCTGTCTCTCCATCCCCTTTTCCGGCGACAGCCTCGAGGGCGGGATGGGGCGAGGCTTCCATGAGCATAACAAGAACGTCGAGGGTGGATGAGATGCAGCCGCGCAAAGTCAAACTAATCAACTACCTGGCCTACGGTTCCAATGACCTGTTCGGCGCCGGGGCGATGGCCATTATCAGCGGCTGGATCCTCTATTTCTACACCACCTTCTGCGGCCTCTCGGCGGTCGAGGCGACGGCGATCTTCGCCATCGCCCGGCTGCTGGATGCAGTGTTCAGCCCGCTGGTCGGCCACCTGTCGGACCACTTCTACAATACCCGGCTGGGGCGGAAATTCGGACGGCGGCGATTCTTCGTGCTGGCCGCCATCCCCCTGCTGCCCAGCTTCGCAATCATGTGGATCAGCGGCCAGAACTTCTGGTTCTATCTGGTCACCTACGTCCTGTTCGAACTGGTCTATGCGTTCGAGCTGATCCCCTACGAGACGCTCGCCGCAGAGATGTCCAAGGACTACAAGGTCAAGGCCAAGTTTGCGGGCTGCCGCATCCTGTTCGCCCAGACCTCGGCGATCATGGCCGGCTTCCTGCCCGCAGCGATCATCAACCACCTGGGCAAGGACTCGGCCGACACCTTCCTCTATCTGGGGATCGGCGCGGCCATCACCTTCATGGTCACGGCCGCGTTCGTCTATCTGTTCACCTGGGAGCGCCCGCCGAGCGAGACCGGCATCGCCGTGCGCGAGGGCAAATTGGCGCTTTGGGACAGCTTCAAGGCGCTCTACGCTAACCTGTTCTCGACCCTGCGCATCCGGGCCTTCCGCCAGCACCTGGGCATGTATCTGGGCGGCTATATCAGCCAGGACATCTTCAACGGTGTGTTCGTGTTTTTCGTGGTCTTCGCCCTCGGGGCCACCACGGCCGTCGCCGGCAACTTCATGGGCTTCATGGCCTTCGCCCAACTGGCGGCTGTGGCCGGCTTCATCTGGCTGATCCTGCGCATCCACCCCGCCCCCTCCTACCGACTGGCGGTGTCCCTCTATGCTCTGGCGGTCCTGGGCTTCCTGGCGATTTACCTGCTATCCCCAAGCCACCTGTTGATCTGGATGATGGGTCCCGTGCTGCTGGCGGGTCTGGGCCGCGGCGGGCTGAACTACATCCCCTGGAACATCTATAACTACATGGCCGACGTGGATGAGATCGTCACCGGCAAGCGCCGCGAAGGCGCCTTCGCCGGCGTCATGACCTTCGTGCGCAAGACCATGCAGGCGGTGGCTATCGCCCTGGTCGGACTGATCCTCGAATGGGGCGGCTTCGTCTCCAAGGCCAAGGTCCAAAGCCCCGAGGCGATTACGACGATCCTGACGGTGCTGGTCGCGGGCACCCTGGCCCTGCTGATCTTCGGCTTCATCGTCTCGCTGCGCTTCCGGCTCAACCACCAGACCCACGAGATCCTGATGAGCGAGATCGAACGCTTCCGTTCAGGGAGCTCGACGCCGCTGTCTCCGGAGCACCAAGCGGTCGTGGAAGATCTCACCGGCTGGCGCTACGAGCGGCTTTGGGGGCGCAGTTAGTTTGGTTGAGGCGGCCGGTGGCGCGGACAGGCGGCAAACATCAAGCTGACGTGCGCCTGCGCGCGGTTTCAAGGGCTGTGCCTGATCGTCCGCGGTTCGGGGGCGAATATCTCTTGGGAGATCGCACATACCGGATTAAGCCGGTGACCCGACGCCGTCTGCCTTGGTGGTCATGATCAGGATCGCTCGTCCCTCAGCCCTTGTAGGGCGCAAAACCCGCCCCCGTCGACGCAAGTCGGTGCGCGCGCTGCGGCTCGCCTTGCCTGCTCTGGCCGGCCTGGTCGGCCTGGTGATCGCAGCTCAGGCTGCCGTCCGCGCCACCGAAGCCAAGCCTTCCCGCGTAACCCCCGTCGGCGCGTCTTTGCGTATGGAAAACCCGCGCTTCACGGGCGCCATGAAGGACGGCGGGGAGTTTCTGATCGTCGCGACAGCCGCCATCCGCGACAAGGTCGATCCCAACCTTGTTGCGCTTGAAGCGCCCCAGCTGACCCGCGGCTATGGCTCAGACACCCCCACGCAGGTGGTCTCAAAGCAAGGCGTCTATGACGAAGCCAAGGGCTCGCTGCTTTTGACCGGCGACGTGCGGATCAACAACGGCGAGGGCTACGCCTTTTCGACCGAGAAGGCCGTGATCGACACCCGCACCGGCCAGGTGATGGGCGACGCGGGCGTACAGGGCTCTGGCGTGTCGGGAAACAAGGTCCAGGCCGACAGCTACTCGGTGACCGACAAGGGAGACCGGGTGGTCTTCAAGGGTCGGGTGCGCTCGCGCCTCAACCCTGACCGCTGAGCGGAACGGCGCGCCGCTCATGAGTCGATCTGCGATCAGCCCGTCCCGGCAAAAGGTTTGTTTCCTCTACATCGCCCAGACCCATCAAATCCTGCACAGCCTGCCTATCGCCGTCGCCCTGGCGCGCGGGTGGCCCGGTCTGGACGTCCAGATCGCCGCGACGACCCAGGACCATCTGGACTATGCCCGCGACCTGATCACCGCCCTGGGCGGCGCGCCGATCACCTTGGGTTTGTTGCCCCCAGCCTGGCTGCGCGGTGTGCGACTGAAGGAGGCGTCCACCCCGCCCAAGGCGCTGATGCTGGCCGCCAACGCCCTGCGCTTGGGCCGGATGGACGCCATCGTTACGCCCGAACGCACCACGGCCCTGCTTCGCAAGCTGGGCGTCCGCAGATCGATGTTGGTCTATACCCAGCACGGCGCCGGCGATCGGGGCGGGGTGTTCGAACCGCGCCTGCGCCAGTTCGATCTGGTCATGGCCGCCGGCCCCAAGCAGCGCGACCGCATGGTCGACGGCGGCTGGGTGAAGCCGGAAAACTGCGCCATGGTCGGCTACCCCAAGTTCGACATCATCGACGCCCTGCCCGGCTCTCCGATGCCGACCTTCCCCGACGCCAGACCGATCGTCGTGTACAACCCCCACTTCCACCCGACCCTGGGGTCGTGGGCACGCTTTGGCGTGAAGGTGCTGGAGCAGTTCGCGGCGGATGAGCGCTTCAACCTGATCTTCGCCCCGCACATCCGGCTGTTCGACGGCGCCAGCCCGACCATGCTCGAGACGCTCAAGCCGTTCCGCGACCATCCCCGCATCCATATCGATCTGGGCGGCCCCGCCGCCATCGACATGACCTACACCCGGGCCGCTGACATCTATCTGGGCGACGTCAGCAGCCAGATCTATGAGTTCCTGCGCACGCCCAAACCCTGCCTGTTCCTCAACGCGACGGGCGTCGACTGGCGGGGTGACGAGAGCTTTCATCACTGGTTGTATGGGCCGGTGCTCGACAACGTCGATCATCTGGTCGACGCCGTCGAGGCCGCCCGTGTCGGCCATAGCGACTACCTGGAAGCGCAGAAGACCGGCTTCGCCGAGAGCTTCGACATCCAGGCCACGGCATCGTCCCAGCGCGCCGCCCAGGCAATCGCAGAGCGACTTCTGGCCCGGACCCGCGTCACCGCATGAGCGCCGAGAAGCCCGTTCTGGCCCGCGTGATGGCCAATGCCGGAACCCTGCTGGGCGGCCGCACGGTCAATGCCGTCGTCAGCCTGGGCTATATCGCCCTGACCGCCCGCGGCTTGGGCGACGCCGGACTGGGCGTGCTGGTGATGATCACGACCTTCACCCAGTTCCTGGCCGAGGTGGTCAAGTTCCAGTCCTGGCAGACCGTCCTGCAATATGGCGCAAAGCCGTTGCTGGAGGAGAACCGGACGGGTTTCCAGCAGGTGGTGCGCCTGTCGCTGTTCCTGGACCTGTCCAGCAGCCTGATCGGCTTGGTGCTGGGCGTATCCGGAGCTCTGCTGTTCGGAGGATTCCTGGGTTGGCCGAGGGACCTCGACCCCGCCGCGGCCCTCTATGCCGTGACCGTAGTCTTCACC
Source organism: Caulobacter sp. FV2ps19 (assembly GCF_058681035.1). Classification (NCBI taxonomy): domain Bacteria; kingdom Pseudomonadati; phylum Pseudomonadota; class Alphaproteobacteria; order Caulobacterales; family Caulobacteraceae; genus Caulobacter; species Caulobacter sp. FV2ps19. Next base: position 3,175,595 of record NZ_CM178729.1, read on the forward strand.
ACCTCGGCGACATCGGTCGGCCTGCTGCGACTGTTCGACCGTTTCCGCTACCTGGCGGCCGAGCAGGCGATCAACTCCACGGTCCGGCTCGTCGGCTCGGGTGTCGCCTTCCTGCTGCATGCCCCGCTATGGGTGTTCCTGGCCGCCTGGGCCGCCGGCCCCGTCGTCTCGTTCCTCTACATCTCCGCCGTGGCCTGGCGCGAACTGCATCATCGCGAGCTGCTAAAGGGGTTCAGACTGATCGGCCCGCTGGGCGAGGGCCTTCAAGGCGTCTGGAAGTTCGCCTGGGCGACCAATTTCAGCAGCACCCTCGAGGTGGCGTTTACCCACGTCATAACCCTGATGGTCGGACGTTTGCTGGGTCCCACCGAAGCGGGGTTCTGGAAAGTCGGCCGCCAGGTCGCTGACGGCATGGCCAAGCCGGCCCGACTGATGATCCCCGCCCTCTACCCGGAACTGGCCAAGATGCGGGCCAGCGGCGGCGATGCAGCCATGCGCAAGCTGGCGATCCAGATTTCAGTGCTGGGCGGCGCGGTGGCGGGTGCGTTGCTGCTGCTCACAGCCCTGATCGGCAAACCGCTGCTGATGCTGATCGTCGGCGAGTCCTCCGGCGCGGCCGCCGGGGTGATGACCTGGCAGGTGGCTGCGGCGGCGATCGGCATACTGGCCCTGCCGCTGGAGCCGATGCTGGTCTCGATGCGCGCCGCCGGCGCCGCTCTGCGCGTGCGGATGGCGGTCTGCGCCGCCTTCCTCATGGCCGTTGTGCCCCTGATGAAGACCTTCGGCCTGACCGGGGCGGGGGCGGCGCTTGTGGGGGCGGCGATGGCCATGGCGATCGGCATGTTTCTGACCCTCCGCGTGCGACTTGCTCAATCATCCGTAGTCAGAGACAACGAACCCCCTTGCGCCGAAGACGCAAACGACGTCAAAGGCGGCAGGTGATGATGACTCCCACTGGCTCGACGCGAACTGTACGATTCGCTGACTTCCCCACCCTGACGGCGGCGCTGGATTTTGCCGCCCAGGGCGAGACGGGGGTCAATCTCTATTCGCTCCGGGGCGAACTCCTCGAAGCCCTCCCCTATGCACGGTTACGCGTGCAGGCGCTTGATCTGGCCCAACGCCTTCTGGCCGCCGGAGCCAAGCCGGGGGACAGCGTCGGCTTGATCGCCGAGACCGAAGCTGACTTCGTCCGCGCTTTCTTCGCCTGCCAATATGCCGGTCTGCCTCCTGCGCCCCTGCCCCTGCCCGCGCCGCTGGGCGGCCGCGAGGCCTATATCGATCAGATCGCCCGCATGCTGGCCTCGGCGAAGGCCGAGATCCTGATCGGCCCGACCGCGATGGCCGCCTGGCTGCCCGAGATTGCCGCCAAGACGACGCTGAGCTTCGCCGGCACGCTGGCGGATCTGCCGACCGGAAACGGCGCAAGCCTGCCGACCATCGCGCCGGACCAAACCTGCTATCTGCAGTTCTCCTCGGGCAGCACGCGCTTCCCGACCGGGGTTCTGGTCACCCACCGGGCCCTGATGGCCAACGCCGTGGCGATCACGCGCCATGGCCTGCAAGTGCGTCCCGACGACCGCGCGATCTCGTGGCTGCCGCTCTATCACGACATGGGACTGATCGGCTTCCTGCTCAGCCCGATGACCAGCCAGATGTCCGTGGATCTGCTGCCCACCGGAGCCTTCGTGCGTCGGCCGCTGATGTGGCTGGACCTCATGACCCGGAATGGCGGCACCATCAGCTACAGCCCCACCTTCGGCTACGAATTGTGCGCCCGTCGCGCCGAGGCCGCCTCGATCGAGCACCTGGACCTGTCGCGCTGGCGCAGCGCGGGCCTGGGTGGCGACATGATCCGCACCGGCCCTCTGCGAGCCTTTGCGGAACGCTTCAAGACCGTCGGCTTTTCCGACACCGCCTTCGTGGCCAGCTACGGCATGGCCGAGGCCACCCTCGCCCTGTCGATGTCGCCTCTGGGTGAAGGCCTGAAGGTCGAGACGCTGGACGTCGAACAGCTGGAACAGGGTCTGGCGGTTCTCACCCGCGATACCGACCGCGCCCGCGATTTCGCCCGCAACGGTCCCGTCCTGCCCGGCCATGAACTGGAAGTTCGCGACGAAAACAGCGCAGTCCTGCCCGAGCGCGGCGTGGGCCGAATCTATGCGCGCGGCCCCAGCCTGATGCAGGAATATTTCGAGCAGCCTGAAGAGACCGCCCGCGTGCTGTCGTCCGACGGCTGGCTGGACACCGGCGACCTTGGCTACCTGATCGACGGTGAGATCGTGATCACCGGTCGCGGCAAGGATCTGATCATCCTCAATGGCCGCAACATCTGGCCACAAGACCTGGAATGGACGGCTGAGGCCGAGATCGAAACCCTTCGCAGCGGCGACGTGGCGGCCTTCTCGACGCCGGGCGAAGGCGAAGAGATCGTCGTGGTGCTGGTCCAGGCGCGCGGCGGCGATCCCGAAACCCGCAAAGCCCTGGCCGAACAGGTCGCCACGGTCCTGCGCCTGCGCCACAGCGTTGAGACCCAAGTGTATCTGGTCGGCGCCCACGCCCTGCCGCAAACCTCGTCGGGCAAGCTGAGCCGCAGCAAGGCCAAGGCCGCCTTCCTGGCCGGCGCCTATGGCGAGCGCGCCGGAGCATGACCAGGGGCGTCGTCGCGGTCACCGGTGGCACCGGATTTCTCGGGCGACACTTGGTGCGCGCCCTGGCGGCGGACGGATGGACCGTTCGTGTGCTGGCCCGCCGCGACATCGTGGATGCTGAATGGGCCGGTATGGAGCCCCAACTGATCATCGGCGGCCTGTCGGATCGCGGGGCCCTCCAGACCCTATGCGCCGGCGCGACGGTCGTGATCCACGCGGCCGGCCTGATCAAGGCCCGTTCACGCGCCGAGTTCGACCGCACCAATATCGACGGCGCCCGTGACATCGCCCTGGCCGCCAAGGCGGCTGGCGCGCGATTGATCGTGGTGTCCAGCCTGACGGCCCGCGAGCCGTCGCTGTCAGACTACGCCGCCAGCAAGCGCGGCGGCGAGGAAGCAGCGCGCAAGGCGTTCGGTGAGACCCTGACCATCATCCGCCCGCCCGCCATCTATGGACCGGGCGACATGGAGACGCTTCAGCTCTTCAGAGCCGCTCTGACGGCGCCGGTCCTGCCGGTGCTGGACCCCGCCGCCCGGATCGCCCTGATTCATGTCGAAGACGCCGCCGCACGGATCGCAGCGGCCGCACGTCATCCGACGCCAGGCGTCTTTGCCGTGTCTGACGATCGAACCTCCGGCTACAGCTGGGCGGAAGTCATGGAAGCGGCCTCTCGGGCCGTAGGCAGAAGGCCCCGCCTCGTGAGGATATCGCCAGCGCTTCTATGGGGTCTGGCATGGCTTTTTGAGCATTTTGCCGCAATCGCCGGAAAGATTTCGATTTTCACGTCTGGAAAAGCGCGAGAAATGCTCCATCTGGACTGGAGTCTGTCGAGAGCTGAAACGCTGCCAGAAATTGGCGCGGCGCTCTACGGCATCGAATCCGGGTTCGCCCACAGCGTGCAATGGTATCGCACGAAGGGGTTTTTAGTTGCGCAGACATGACATTAACATTCAATTTTGACAGGAATGCGACGACAGGCCTGCTACGGATTGCGTTATTGGGGTCCGCTAGTGGGGTTATCAGCGAGTCGGCATGAAAGCAGTTACGGATCTTACCTTGCGTGAAATCGGCCTGGCGGCGTCCTCAGTACTGGGGCGCACCGTGGAGGTCTCCGATGAAACACATATCGGCCGTGACCTGCAGGTCGACTCCCTGGGCTTGATGAACATCATCATGGAGCTGGAAGACGCGTTCGACATCTCGATCCCGCTTGACCGTCTGGCCTCGGTCGAGACGGCGGGCGACCTGTCTGATTTGATTAAAGACCTTCGGAACAAGGGATAACCATGGGGCTGTTCGACAAGCACCTCGCCTATCGCGACGCCTATCAGGCGATCCGCCAAGCCGGGGCCGATCCCTTCAACGTCCGTTTTGACGCTGTCGTGTCACCGACTGAAGGTGTGATCGATGGCCGCTCGACGATCCTGTTGGGCACCAACAACTATCTGGGCCTGACCTTCGACGCCGAGGCCATCGCGGCCTCCGTCAAGGCCGTCCAGGAGCGTGGCACCGGCACCACCGGCTCACGCATCGCCAATGGCAGCTTCGAGGCGCACGTCGAACTCGAACAGGCTCTGGCCAAGTTCTACCGCCGCAAGCACGCCATGGTGTTCACCACCGGCTACCAGGCCAATCTGGGCGTGCTGTCGACCCTGGTGGGACGCGGCGACCACCTGATCCTCGACGCCGACAGCCACGCCAGCATCTATGATGGCTCGCGCCTCGGCCATGCCGAGGTCATCCGCTTCCGCCACAACGACCCCGAGGATCTCTACAAGCGCCTCAAGCGCATGAAGGACCTGCCCGGCGAGCGCCTTATCGTGGTCGAGGGCATCTATTCGATGATCGGCGACACCGCGCCGCTCAAGGAAATCGCCGCCGTGAAGCGCGAACTGGGCGGCTACCTGCTGGTCGACGAAGCTCACTCGATGGGCGTCCTGGGCGAGCATGGCCGCGGCCTGGCCGAACTTGAAGGCGTTGAGGACGATGTCGACTTCGTGGTCGGCACCTTCTCCAAGAGCCTGGGGGCCATCGGCGGCTTCTGCGTGTCGAACCTGGACGATTTCGACGTCATGCGCGTCATCTGCCGCCCCTACATGTTCACCGCCTCCCTGCCCCCCGCCGTGGTCAGCTCGACCCTCGTCGCGCTGAAGCGGCTGGAAGAAGCGCCCGAGCTGCGTCATCGCCTGATGGCCAATGCCCGCCGCCTCTATGACGGCTTGACGGCGCTGGGCTTCCAGACCGGCCCGACCGCCAGCCCAATCGTGGCCATCACCATGCCCAGTCAGGAAAGCGCCATCGGCATGTGGAACACGCTGCTCCAGAACGGCGTCTATCTGAACCTGGCCCTGCCGCCCGCCACCCCCGACAGCCGTCCGCTGCTGCGCACCAGCGTCAGCGCCGCCCACACCGACGAGCAAATCGACAAGGTCCTGTCCGTGTTCGCCGAAGTCGGCGCCGCCCTGGGTCTGATCGACAACGAGCGCCAGCGCGCTCTGGCCTGATGTCCGAAAGGCCGAGGCTCTAAGCTTCGGCCTTTCGTCGGGCTCTCTGGACGCGCCACAACCGCCACAAAACGCCCGGAGCCGCCAGCACGGGATGTTTCTCGCGCCAGGGCGTCAGCGGAACCTCCAGGCCGGTGTGCCGCTCGATCTTCCAGGCCGCATAGCGCGCCGCGCCCTCGAAGGTGAAGGCGGCCTTGACTAGGCGCGCCATGTTCAGCGACTTGCCCATCCGCCGCCGCACCCGCCAGGCCCGGGCGAAGCGGGTGCGCGCCTCGTCGGTCAGATTGGGTTGAACCGAGCCGGGCGCGAGGATGTCGAGCAACCCCTGCTCTCGCCAGCAGGCGATCAGGAGCCGGTCGTAGCGCCCTGCATCAAAAGCCAGGATCGATTGCTCGCGTCCCCCGCGCTCGACCCGGAACTCGGCCTTGTAGGTCTGCTGGAACAGCGCCGACCAATAGGCTTCCGGCGCCCCCTCGGCAGGCCCAAGCGCGGCCGCGAAGCGCGCCGCCGAATGAGCGGCCTCGGCGACGGCGCTGATCACGACCGGCTCCACCTCGGCGCCGGACGACCAGACCAGGGCTGAGGGCTGCACGAACCGGGTCCAGATCGTGGTGTCGATCTCACGGCCCCGCGCCGCCAGGGCGAACTGGGCCAGGGTCATGGAGGCGACCTTGGCGCGCAGGGTGCGCCCCTCATGTTCAGCCTCATGATAGCTGACGTCCGGCCACAGCGCACGCCCCAGGACGCCGCGCCAGCCGCGCCGGGCCCCTGCGGTCAAAACATAGAAATCCATGACGCCGTCGAGGTCGCCGGTTCTGAGCACCGATCCGTAGAACAGCACCGCCACGGGATTCTCGAAGGCTGCGACCAGCGTGCGGGCGAACGTCACGGCATGCGGCGGCGCAGGGGCTCGCAATTGGGCCTCGACCATCGCTGTAACGGCGCTGATCACGACGCCAGGAACCTCAAGCTCGGCCCGAGCGAGACAGTCATGCCGCCCGAGCCTTCATAGACCTCACCATCAAGCACGAACGCCTCGCCGGTCTGGACACGCAGGGTGCTGGCCTGGCCTCGCCGATAGCCCAACCGGGGCAACCAGGCGGGATCCCGGCCGCTCAGCACGGTCACCAGGGCGGGCAGAAACCGGCGGGGCGGGGCGTCGACGTCCAGGACCTTCAGACCCTCGCGCGGCGGTCCGAACGGCTTGAGGCCCAGAGGCAGACGCTTGAGCGTGGTGGCCATCAGCAGGAACCTGGGCCCGTCCGGCGCGGGCTCGCCGTCGATCGCAAGGCTCAGATCAACGCCAGCTCGCCAATGGTCGCGCGCGCCGCCCATCAGGGCGCCAGCCGCCGCTCCCGCGACCGTCAACGCTACAGACAGGCCATGAAACGCGCCCATGCGATTGACACTCTTGGACATCCGCGTAGCTCGCACGAAGGCGCCGAGACCGAACACGAACCCCCTGAGACTCGGACGGCCATCGTCCCAGGCCACGTCCAGCGGCGCGCGGCTCTTGATCACCGCCTTGGTCGAGCGCGCTGCGATCAGAGCCTCCTGCAACGTCCAACCCTGCGCCACGCCCAGATCAATGGCCAGGACGTTGGTCTTGCCCGAGGGCAGGATCGCGATCAGCGGCGGCTTGTCGCCAAAGGCGCGCTGTAGCTGGCTCAGCACGTCACGGACGGTGCCGTCGCCGCCGTCGATGACAAGCAGTTCCACACCGCGCGCCGCGAACGCCAGCAGATCGACCTCCAGCGCCTCGCGCGTCGCCGGCTTGACCAGCATCACGTCGTCCGGCGCCCACGAGTCGGCGCTGCGCCCCATATTGGCGTGGCTGCGCGGGTTGTGGACGACGCCGACCTTCATCAGCGCGACAGCCAGGAGGTGACCGACCCCTTCGGCACGATCAGGGCCTGCAGGATCTGAACCGCATGCACCACCAGGCAGATCGCGGTCCAGGCGGCCACAAGAATGAAGCCCACATCCGGCCGACCAACCAGGGTGGTCGCGGTCAGGAACAACAGATTGGGATTCCGGCGCGCGGTGATCAGCCGGAAGAAGCTGTCGAACGGCCGCCAAGCATGCATTTCCACCTTGAAGAGGGCCAGAAATAGGCCCTCTTCGATCCGCTGGGCCACATAGCCTCCGACGATGATGGTCAGCAGCAGCGGACCATTCGGCACAGTAAAGCCCAGCGCGCCCAGACCCACGAACCACGCCCACCACCAGAAAGGCGGATGGATCAGGTCGATGCTGTGGTCGAAGACATTGCCCCACTTCGACGAGGTCAGCGTCACCCGGGCCAACTTGCCGTCGACCGTGTCGAGGAAGGTCATGATCCAGGCGCAGATCAGGCCTGGGCCATACTGACCGGTCCAGAACAGATAGAAGGCGGCCAGCACCATCAGGAAGCTGGCGAAGGTCACCATGTTGGGCGTCAGCTTGGCCAGAGCGCACCACCGCGTCACCACACGGGCCGGCGCGGGCCAGACATATTTGGTCACAAGGTCAGTGACGCCCTTGTACGAGCCCTTGAAAAGCCGCTTCTCGACCGCATCGACCGTGTCGGGGGTCAAGCGCTCCAGCACCGGCGGCTCACGCTTGCGCAGTTCGCTGTTATAGGCCGAGCCCAGCTCCATCGCCGTCAGGCGCGGGGTGTCGCCCAGCACAGCCGAAAGGTCGCCCCCGTCGGCCAGGGCGCCCATGCCGGCCGCGGCGCGGTCAGAGGGCAGATTATAGGCCACCACCCGTCCCTCGCCGTCGACCAGGGCGACATTGCGCCGCCCGGCCAGGGCGCGGATCAGCGACTCGTCGAACACCCAGCCGGCGTCGACCACCACCACGTCGGCGCCGCTGGGCGAAGCGGCCTCGGCCAGGCCCACCCGGCCATAGATGCGCGAGAGACGCTGGGCCGAGGTCATGCCCCAGATGCGGGCCTTGGCCTCGCCGACGGTCACCGCCGCCAGACGGGCGTCGCCGCCTTGATTACTTCCGCCGGTCAATATGCAAGAACCCCTTGAAACCCGTGGCGATTGATAAGCAGCTTCGCGGGCCTATGACCAGAATCCGCGATCAAGACTTGTCGATATTCCGCATTGCCCACCTGTCCGACCCGCATCTGCCACCGCCCAAGGGCGCTTTCGGCTGGCGAGACGTTGCGTCCAAGCGCCTTCTGAGTCGCATCGCCTGGCGCCGCAAACACAAGGAGCATCAACCCGATGTGCTGACCGCGATCGTCGCCGACATCAAGGCCTATGCGCCCGACCACATCGCGCTCACCGGAGACCTGACCAATTTTACCTCAACCGTCGAGGTCGAGGCCGCCCGCCAGTGGCTGAGCGCGCTTGGTGCTTCAGATAGGATCACGCTGAGCCCCGGCAACCACGACGCCCTGGTGAAGGTCGCCGGACCAGATCGATTCGGGCCCTGGTCGCCCTGGCTGGGCGACCAGGGCCGGGCCGAGTTTCCGCACCTACGCCTTCGCGATGGCGTCGCAATCTTCAACCTGTGCTCGGCCGTGCCGACCGCGCCGCACCTGGCCACCGGTCGGCTGGGCGCCCCGCAGTTGGCGCGTCTCGAGGCCTTGCTGGCCCATCCGGCTCACAGCGACCTTTTCCGCGTGGTGCTGATCCACCACCCGCCGATCGCCGGAGCGGTCTCAAAGCGCAAGGCGCTCGAGGACCAGGACGCCCTGCGGGAGATCCTGGCGCGCCACGGCGTTGATCTCGTGCTTCACGGCCACGCCCACGAAAGCCTGGTCGCGACCACATCGGGGCCGAATGGCGCGGCGATCCCGGTCCTGGGCGTTCCCTCGGCGTCGGCCCTGGGACGCGGCAAACATCCGTCGGCGCGCTGGCATGCGATCGAAATCACCCGGGACGATGCGGGAGCTTTTTCGGTTCGCGTGATCGCTCGCGGCCAGGATCGTGAAACAGGCCGGATCAACGAACTGGGCCGCTACGTCCTGGTCCCACCTCACCGGGTATAGCGCATCTTGATCCGCAGCGCGTTTTCGCCGGCCTGGACCGCGAATCGCACCGTGTCGAACGACGGCGCACCAAACCGTGTCGGCGCGTCATTGGAAAAGCCAAAGCCCTCGGTCGGCATTCCCAGTCGGTTGCGGTCGAAATCCTGGTTGCCATTGGCGTCGTGATAGATAGCCACGGCATAGACGTCCGGCCCCGGCAGGTTGAAGCAGACGCGCATCGTCGGCGCGCTGGCCTTGACCCGCACGCGAAGCAGTTTGCCGCGCGGGGCCAGAAACCGGCGCGGATCTGAGGGATAGACCGTCACGACCACCTCGCCATCGGCCGAAACCAGCTGCGAGACCTGAACCGAAAGCCGGGTTGCGCTGTCACGCCCCTCGCAACCCTCGTCTGCGACCGCAGATGTCGCCGTCATGAGCAAACCGGCCAGGGCCGAAACAAACAAGGCCGATCGTACTTCCATGGAAAAGGTCAGGTCCCTATTGTGCATGCGCGGCGGACAACGCCACGAGCCAGGCCTGTTCATGACCAACGCAACCGCCGCAACGTTTGGCTATCCCCATACCAAGGTGGCCGAAACCGACCACTGGCTTGTTCTGGTTCGGCCCAAGCAACCGACATTTGGATCTCTGGTGCTCATATGCAAGGAAAAGGCTGAAGCGTTCTCGCAATTGAGCGCCGCCGCCTTCGCCGATTTACAGATCGCCATCGACGGAATCGAGCGATTGCTGAGCAAGGTCGTCGCCTATGAGAAGATCAATTACCTGATGCTGATGATGGTCGACCGCGACGTGCACTTCCACGTCATTCCCCGCTATGAGGGCCAGCGCGTCCACGCGGGTCGCACCTTCACGGACGCCGGCTGGCCGGCGGCGCCAGCCTTGGGCGCGACCGTTGATCTGGATGCCGAAGAGGCCACCGCCATGGCGACCCTGCTGGCCCGGGACTGGGCGACGGCGTGAGCCCTCCAATGCTCAATCTGCGTTTGATCGATCGTTACATGCTCAAGCTGGTGGCCTGGCCGATGGTCGGTTGCCTGGGCGTCACCGTCATCGCGCTTCTGCTCGAGCGCATCCTTCGCCTGCTGGACGCCTTGTCACAGAGTAGCGCGCGCTTTGGCTACGTGACCGAACTGGCCGCCAACCTCGTGCCGCACTATCTGGGCCTGGCCCTGCCGGTGGCCTTCTTCGTCGCGCTGTTTATCGTCATCACCAAGCTGTCGGACGGGTCGGAAATCGACGCCTTGCTCGCCACCGGACAGTCGCTGACCCGCGTCGCCGCGCCCTTTGTCTGTGTGGGCCTTCTGCTGGCGGCCTTCAGCGTCGCCCTGTTCGGCTACAGCCAGCCCTACAGTCGCTATGCCTATCGCTCGGTGATGCACGCCGCGGTCAATGCCGGCTGGAACGGCCGACTGTCAGGCGGAGCCTTCATCGACGACGACAACCTGCTGATGACCGCCGACAAGGCGGATCCGGCCGGTCAGAGCCTGACCCGCGTGTTCATCCGCAGGCTCGACGCCAAGGGACGCGAGGAAGTCATCACGGCCGCCACCGCCGACCTCAGCGCCAGCGCGACCGGCGAAAAGGTCACCCTGCTGCTCAAGCGCGGACAGCGTGTGGCCGCCGACGCCGAGGGCGGCTATCGCACCCTGGCCTTCGACCAGTTCACCACCGAAATCCCTCTGGCCGGCGCCGCCACCCTGCTGCGGGTTCGAGGCGGCGACGAGCGTGAGCTGACGCTGAACGAGCTGGCGGGCCAGGCTGCGTCCGGCAAATCGACCCTGCCCAAGGCGACCCTGCTGGCCGAGCTCTACGGCCGCCTGGCCCGCGCCGCCTTCCTGCCGTTCCTGCCCTTGCTGGCCTTCCCGCTGGGCCTGGCCGCCAAGCGGGGCAATCGCACGCCCGGCCTGATCGTGGCGGGCGTCCTGCTCCTGGCCTTCCAGCACGCCCTGCAACTGGGCCAAAGCCTGGCTGAGGCTGGAAAGGCCAATCCCGCCATCGCGATCTGGACGCCGTTCCTGCTGTTCACCGGCTTCAGCGTCTGGATGTTCATGGGCAGCCGCAAACGGCCCGGCGACACCCCCGTCACCCGCATGGTGCGCGCGATAGGCGACGCGCTAGAACGCGGTGTACGGATGGTTCTTCCCAGGAAGCAGGCCGCATAATGAGGCTTCAGCGCTATGTCCTGACGGTCGTCGCGACCCGCATCCTGGGCGCCGCCGTCATCCTGATGAGCATCCTGCAGATCCTGGACCTGCTGGAAGTGACCACCGACATTCTCGACCGGGGCCTGGGCGTCGGCGGGGTGCTCTACTACGCCGCCCTGCGCGCGCCGCGCTTGATCGAGCAGATCGCCCCGATCAGCGTGCTGGCCGGCGGCCTGTTCGCCTTCTCGCAGTTGGCTCGGGAAAGCGCCGTGATCGCCATGCGCGCCGCTGGCGTCTCGGCCTATCGTATCGTGGGCATGGCCGCGCCGGCGGCGGTGGCGATGATGCTGCTGGACTTCACCTGCGCCCAGGTGATCGCTCCACGCACCGATCCTGTCCTGAACGCCTGGTGGCAAGCCACGACGCCCGCCGCCGACAGAAAGGCCGAAGGACCGCGCAGCTTCCGGGTCGGGGATGACCTGGTCATCGCCGACGGCAGCACGCCGAACGGCCGCACCCTGACCGCGGTGAAGATCTATCGCCGCGACAAGACCAGCCGCCTGGTCGAACGCATCGCGGCGCCGTCAGCGACCCTGGGCTCCAAGGGCTGGGAACTGCACAACGCCGTCACGGCCCGCTTTTCCGGCGATCGCACCGACATGGTCAGCGCCAGCCAGATGACCTGGCCATCGTCCCTTCGCCCCGTGGACGTCCAGGCCCTGTTTTCCAACAATCCCGCGCCCTCGGCCGGCTCGGCGCGCCGCGCCCTGCTGAACGGCGGCACTGACCGTCCGCCCAGCTATTATCAGACGCGCCTGCTGGGCGCTTTTGCCGGTCCGTTCGGCGCGCTGATCATGCTGCTGCTGAGCGCGCCCGTCGCCCTGGCCAATTTCCGCAGCCGCCAGGGCGCAGTGCTGCTGACCGGAGGTCTGGCCGCGGGCCTGATCTTCCTGGTCGCCGACGGTCTGCTGTCCGCCCTTGGGGAAAGCGGCGCGATCTCACCTCTTCTCGCCGTCTGGGGCGGCCCCGTGATCTTTGGGGCCCTGGCCGTCACCGCTCTCGTCTCTCTGGAGGGCTGATGCCTTTCGACTCTATCGACGCCGACCTCAAGGTCATCCCGGTCAAGACGCCCGCAGAGATGAAGCGGTTCATCGCCCTACCCGCTCGCCTGAGCTCCGGCGACCCAAACTGGATCACCCCGCTGATCATGGAGCGGTCCGAAGCCCTGTCGCCCAAGACCAACCCCTTCTTCCAGCACGCCGAAGTGCAACTATGGCTGGCCGTGCGCGATGGCCGCGACGTGGGACGGATCAGCGCCCAGATCGACGCCCTGGCGCCGCAAACCGAGGGCCAGAAGACCGGCAATTTCGGTCTCATCGCGGCCGAAAATGATCCAGCGATCTTCAAGATCCTGTTCCGCGCCGCCGAGGACTGGCTGCGCGATCGCCGCTGCACCCGAGCCCTGGGCCCCTTCAACCTGTCAATCAACGAAGAGGTCGGCCTGCTGGTTGACGGCTTCGATACCCCCCCGATGGTGATGATGGGCCATGACCCGGCTTTCACCGGAAAACGGGTCGAGGAGCAGGGCTACGCCAAGGCCAAGGACGTCTACGCCTATCTCTGTGACCCCACCGCAGACCTGCCGACCGCGGTGGTGCGCCGCGTGCGGCGCGGCCTGCCCGACGGCGTGACCCTGCGCGAACTGGACATGAGCCGCTACGATCAGGAAGTCGTCTCGCTCACCGAAATTCTCAACGACGCCTGGGCCGGAAACTGGGGCTTCGTGCCCACCACCGAGGCCGAGACGGCCCAACTGGCCAAGGCCCTGAAGCCGGTCATCGAAAAGAAGATGACCCTGTTCGCAGAGATCGACGGCGAGCCCGCCGGCTTCATCGTGTTGCTGCCCAACATCAACGAGGCGATCCGCGATCTGAAGGGCAAGCTCCTGCCGTTCGGCTGGGCCAAGCTGCTGTGGCGTCTGAAGGTCAGGGGCCTGAAGTCGGCGCGGGTGCCGCTGATGGGCGTGAAACGCAAGTTCGCCGACACCCTGCGCGGTCAGCTTCTGCCCTTCCACCTGATGAACGCCGGCCGCACGGCCTCTCTGGCCCTGGGCTACGAAAAATTCGAGTTCTCTTGGGTTCTCGAAGAGAACATGCCGATGCGACGCATCTCCGAGGCCATGGGCGCCACGATCTACAAGACCTATCGCCTTTATGAGAAGGCGCTTTGAGCGCCCTTGCGGGGGGCTTCAAGGCGCTGGTGCTCGCGGGCTCGCGCGGGGGCGTCGATCCGGTCGCAGACTATGCCGGCGTCAGCCACAAGGGTCTGATTGTCCTCGGCGGCGAGACCTTGCTGACGCGGGTGCTGCGCGCCCTGGACCAGGCCGGCGCCACGCAGATCGGCGTCTCGACGTCCGACCTCGCCGTTGTCGACGCGCTGGCGGGCGTGGCCAAGGCCAGCCCCCTGCCCGCCGCAGGCGGTCCCAGCCAGAGCGTTCACGATGGCGCCAGCCTTTTGGGCGCGCCCCTGCTGGTCACCACGGTGGACCATGCCCTGCTGCAACCGGACTGGATCACGGAGTTCATCGCCTTGGCCCCGGCCGACTGCGACATCGCCGTGCTGATGGCCCCCGAAGCCGTGGTCCGCGCCGCCGCACCCCAGACCCAGCGCACCTACTGGCGGTTCAAGGACGGCGGCTATTCGGGCTGCAATCTGTTCCTGCTGAAAAACGAGACCGCCCTGAACGCCGTCGACTTCTGGCGCAAGGCCGAGAGCCTGCGCAAGCAGCCGTGGCGTATCGCGGCCCTGCTGGGGCCGGTGATGCTGCTACGCTACGCGCTGGGCCTGATGACGCTGGACGAGACCCTGGAACGGCTGGGTCGCGCGGCCGGGGTCAAGGCGGCGGTCGTGCGATCGTCCCATGGCCTGGCGGCGGTGGATGTCGACAAGCCTGCGGACCTGGATCTGGTGCGATCGATCGTCGAGGGCGCCTAGAGCGTCATCATCGGGTCTATCCGTTGGGGAGGAGTGGAGAGAGAGGCCGTCAAGCCTCCACCAACTCCGCCGCCCAGGACGCCGCCAGTTCGCGATTGCGCGGCAGGTCTTCGGGGAAATCCATCTCGGCCCAGTCCAGGCCCTGGATCGATTGCACCCGCACCACGTCGTGCTCCTGGGCAATCTGGTTGATGACGCTGAGATACCAGCGCTTCAGCCCCTCTGGGGTTCTCAGGGCCGCCTCCACGATCTTCGTGAACAGGGCGGCGCCGTCGCTGCTGAAGCGCAGAAAGCCGATCGACTCCGCATCATAGGCTTCGATCGTCTTGCCGATGGCGCGCAGACTGAGACCTTCGGTCAAAACCTTCATGTCATCGGCGTCATAGCCGGCCTTGCGGTCGATGGTGACCGTAATTGGCGCAGGTGGCGCGGCGATCAGGCGTTCCGCTATGGCCGGCTCGAACAGGGTGTCGCCGTTCAAGAGCAGGAAATCGCCGACCATCTCGCCGCGCGCCAGCCAGCAGGTGGCCAGGTTATCCGTCAGTCCGAAGAACGGGTTGAACAGGGTCCGCACCGTCATGCCGGGTAAATCGAGACTGGCGATCTCGGCCTCGACGGTGTCGGCGGCAAAGCCCGTAACCACCACCGCCTCGGTGACGCCCGCCTGCCGCAGGTGGCGCAACTGCCAGTGAAGCACGGTGCGCCCCGACAGTTCGACCAGGCACTTGGGACGCGTATCGGTGAGGGGCGAAAGACGCTTTCCCTGACCGGCGCTGAGGATGATGGCCTTATTCGGATGCGCCACAGCGACTCGATTCACTTCTGGCCGCACGCGTCGGCATCTGATTCAGAACAGGAAACTACAGGATACTGCCGGGCTCATATAGGGCCAGTGTATTCACCCCTAGTCAGGCGTTTCCGGCCAAAGCGCAGGAACAGGACCGAAAAGCAACCTGCGGACTACTTCGCGCCCCGGCAAACTCCCGGCAGGTGGCGCGCCATGTTGAACCCAAGTGGGAATTACAGGGACGTCGTCGCCATCCCAACGCCGAAACGCGGTGTCCAAACGCGTGTCGCGGTTAACTAGTCCGTTCAGCCCCGGATGCGGCGGCATGAAAACGGGTCGCATCGTCCTGATCACCGGCGCTGCCGGCTTGGATAAGGCGAAGGCAAATGCAGTGATCGCCGCCGGCCACGCCGGCCTTGTAGCCTTTGGCGTGCCGTTCCTCGCCAACCCAACTGCGCGGCGAAGAGGTTTCTTAGAACCTGATCAAACCGAACAGCCACTGCAGGATAACGGTCGCAAGCACGAGCCCGGCAATACAAATGACGGCGCATAGGCTGCTATGAAAGCGGCGCCGCGTGGCAATACGGTGATTGTCGATCACAGCCATGGTTCGATCTCCGTTGACGCCATGGACGCTGCGGCCGATCAGCGTAACCTTGTCGTAAAAAACAAATTTCTTCGCCTGGCGGATATGGCTTTATGTTTGCGGCTCCGCTCTTGGCCCCGAGCTCAAATCTTGATCAGATCCGCTCCCTGCTTGTGCGCCGCGAGGGATGGTTTCCCGCGCCGGGATGTGATCGATCCAGTCATCGTTTCAGCGCGATCATCGCCCTCGCGGCGGTTGCTAGTGGGGTTCTTCGCCACCCGATACGTTCATGCTTTCTGCGGTGATGTAGGCGGCTTCATCCGAGCAGAGGAACGCCACGGCGTTGGCAGTGTCGGACGGCAGCCCTGGCCTGCCCATGGGGATGCGGGCGGCCATCTGGGCAAGGTACTGTTCCAGACTCAGGCCCAGGACCTTGGAAAAGTACTCGTTCTGCCAAGCGCCCAGACCCGTGGTGACGTGGTTGGGGCAGACGTTGTTGACGGTGACGCCGTGCGGCCCAAGCTCGATGGCCGCCGATCGGGCCAGACCCACCAGACCGTGCTTCGAGGACGTATAGGCCTGGGCGTGCGGGAAGCCCGACTTCGCCGCCTGGCTCGCGATATTGATGATCCGCCCGCCCTTGCCGCCGGCGATCATCGCCTCGGCGGCCGCCTTCAGGCCGAAGAATGACCCCGTCAGATTAACACCGATCACCGCCTCCCAATCCTCCGGCGCGACCTCCAGCAGGGGCTTCATGATGTAGCCGATCCCAGCGTTGTTGATCCAGATGTCCAGCGAGCCGTGCGTGGAGACCGCGTGATCGGCTAGGGCCTTGACCTCGTCCCAGCGCCGCACGTCGCAAGGCTGGGTGCTGACCGACACGCCCAGAGCGCGCAGATCAGCGGCGATCGCCTCCATCTCATCGGTGGCCCCGATCATCGCGCCGGGCGTGGACCGATCGGTCGAGCGTCCGAGGTCGGAGATGACGATCGAAGCGCCCTCCTGCGCCAGGCGCAGGGCTATGGCTTCGCCAAGCCCCTTGCGACGCCCGGAGCCGGTGATGACGGCGGTCTTACCCGTGAAGCGCCCCATGGCTCAGGCTCCGGTCCAGTCGAGCTTTTCGCTGACGATGAACACCGCGTCGGCGAACGCGCCGAATTCGGCGGCGATCGTCTGCATGGTCGGGGTGGAGACGTCGGCGCCGAACTTGTCCATGTCGGCCACATCGATGATCTCGATATAGTCGTAAGGCGGTTTGCCCTCGCCCATCAGCAGGCCGGCGCTGCGGAAAACCTCGAATCGCTCGATCGAGCCCAGGGCGTTGACCGTCGGCAGGTCGTTGGCGCGCGCCCAGGCTTCATAGTCCGTCGCCGTCTTGCCGGGCTTGAGGTTGAACAGGGCGATGATCCGGGTGGCAGCCATGGTCGTCTCCAACAGACTTTAAATGTTCGGACATTTTAACCGTACGGCGTCGCCCGTCGAGGGGGAACCTGAGGCGCCGCGTAGCCAAATGCGAAGCCAGCCTGACGACTTGCGCAAAAATTGGAGCGGACAGTCTCGTCGGCGCCCGCACAGCGAACGAATGCGAGATTGGCATGTACGGGCGCAGGTTCACGGGTCGTCCTCCGTCGCATGCTGTTGACAGGCGGACCATTGCCTCGCCATAAATGTCCGGACATTTAGAGGCTCCCATGTCCTTTCGTTCTTTTCTCTTCGTGCCCGGCGCGCGTCCCGAGCGCTTCGGCAAGGCGCTGTCGGCCGGCGCGGACGCCGTCTGCATCGACCTGGAGGACGCCGTTGCGCCGGATCAGAAAGCGACGGCGCGCGCCCAGACCTTGGACTGGCTGAACGCGGCCGCCGACCGCGCGACACCGATCGGGTTGCGGATCAATGGCGTCCCCACCCTCGATGGCCTGCGCGATCTGGTGGCCTTGGCCGACAGCGAGGCCAAGCCGGCGTTTCTGATGCTGCCCAAGGTGGTTCACGCCGAAGAGCTTCGCATCGTCAAGGAGGCCCTGGGCGCCGCGACGCCCGCGCTGTGGCCGATCGTCGAGAGCGCCGGCGCTTTGAAGGAAGCCTGGGACATCGCCGCCGCGCCAGGCGTTGAGGGCGTGCTGTTTGGCGGCGCCGACTATTCAGCCGACCTGGGCGTTTCGATGGACTGGGAGCCCCTGTTCCTGGCCCGCTCGACCCTGGCGGCGGCCTGCGCCCGCGCCGGCGTGCAACTGCTCGATGTGCCGCACATCGACATCAAGGACGAGGATGGCCTGGACGCCAGCACCCGCCGGGCCAAGGTCCTGGGCTTCAGCGGCCGCGCCTGCATCCACCCCACCCAGGTGGCCGTGGTCAACGCCGCCTTCACGCCGACCGAGGCGGAAATCGCCCAGGCCCATCGCATCCTCGCGGCCTTCGAAGCCGCCCGTGGCGCGGCCGCGCTCTTGGACGGAAAACTCATCGAGGCGCCGGTTATCCGGTCCGCCCAACGCACGCTCGCGCGTGTGCAAAAACCATAGGGACAAGATCGTGGTTCAGAACTGGAAAGAAGTCGGCCCCAATCGCTATCGTGAAACCTTCGGCCGCTACTACGAGGATTTCCACGTCGGCGACGTCTATGAGCACCGCCCCGGAAAGACCGTCACGGAATATGACAACCACCTGTTCACGCTGCTGACGCTGAACACCCATCCGATGCACTTCGACGCCGAATTCGCCAAGGCTTCGGAGTTCAAGCAGAACTTGGTGGTCAGCCCCTATACCTTGGCCCTCCTGATCGGCATGAGCGTGACCGACGTCTCGCAAAAGGCCATCGCCAATCTGGGCATGGACGAGGTGAAGTTCACCGCGCCGGTGTTCGCCGGCGACACCCTGTATGGCGAGAGTGAAGTGTTGGCCAAGCGCGAGAGCGCCTCGCGTCCGGGTCAAGGCATCGTGACCATCCGCACCATCGGCAAGAACCAGCGCGACGAAATCGTCTGCAGCTTCAAGCGCAACATGCTGATCCCCGGCCGCGGCAACGCGGTTGAGGATAAAGTTTCAACCTACTGATTGATCGGGGAAAACCTATGGACGCTCAGGTGACGGCGGCGGAAGCCGCGGCCGAGGAACGCGCGATCCTCGACGCCATCGAAAAGTGGATCGAGAAAAAGGTCGCGCCCGTCGCGATGAAGCTCGAGCACGACGATACCTACCCGACCGAACTGGTCGAGGACATGAAGGAACTGGGCCTGTTCGGCGCCTTGATCGACCCGGAATACGGCGGTCTGGGCCTGTCGGCGACGACCTATTCCAAGATCGTGACCCGCATCTCCGAAGAGTGGATGAGCCTGACGGGCATTTTCAACTCGCACCTGATGATGGCGTTGGTGGTGCAGAAGTTCGGCACCCAGAGGCAGAAGGATTTCTGGCTTCCCCGCTTCGCCACCGGCGAGCTGCGCGGCTGCCTGGGCCTGACCGAGCCCGACGCCGGCACCGATCTGCAGGCCATCCGCACGGTCGCCCGCCGCGACGGCGACAACTATATCGTCAACGGCAACAAAACCTGGATCTCCAACGCCATCGAGGGCCATGTCGTGGCCCTGCTGGTCAAGACCGATCCGGACGCCAAGCCCCGCTATAAGGGCATGAGCATGCTGATCACGCCCAAGGCCCACCCCGAGACCGGCGAGCCGATCCCGGGCCTGAAGAACGGCCGCAAGCTTGAGAAGCTGGGCTATAAGGGCATCGATTCCGGCGAGCTGATGTATGAGGACTACGCCATCTCCGCCGAGCTGGGCCTCGTCGGCGGCGAAGAGGGCAAGGGCTTCCTGATGGCCACGGGCGGTCTTGAGATCGGCCGCATCAACGTCGCGGCGCGCGCCGTCGGCATCGCCAAGCGCGCCCTCAGCGAGAGCGTCAAATACGCTCAGCTGCGCAAGACCATGGGCAAGCCGATCGCCGAACACCAGGCGATCCAGCTGAAGCTGGGCGAAATGGCCTCCAAGACCCGCGCGGCCGAACTACTCGTCCAGGACGCCGCAGCGGCCTACGACAAGGGCCTGCGCGTCGACATGGAAGCGGGCATGGCCAAGTACTTCGCTTCGGAAACGGCAGTCTATTGCGCCACCGAAGCCATGCGCATCCATGGCGGCTATGGCTATTCCAAGGAATATCCGATCGAGCGCCTCTATCGTGATGCTCCGCTGATGTGCATCGGCGAAGGCACCAACGAGATGCAGCGCATCATCATCGCCAAGCAACTGGTGGCGAGGAACCCCGTCTGATGCGCCCGCTGGAAGGTCTGCGAATTCTCGCCATCGAGCAGTACGGCGCCGGTCCCTACGGCACCCAGCTGCTCGCGGAACTGGGCGCCGAGGTCATCAAGATCGAGGCGCCGTCGATGGGCGGCGACGTCAGTCGCGCCACGGGACCGTTCTTCCTGGGCGACCAGGACAGCGAGTTCTTCCAGACCTTCTCGCGCTCCAAGAAGTCGCTGGCCCTGGAGCTGAAAAGCCCCGAGGGCCGGGCCGCCTTCGAAGCGCTGGTGGCCACGGCCGACGCCGTGGTCAACAACCTGCGCGGCGATCAGCCGGCCAAGCTGAAACTGACCTATGCCGACTTGGCGCCGATCAAGCCGACGATCGTCTGCGCCCACCTGTCGGCCTATGGCCGGGGCAACAGCCGCGAAAGCTGGCCGGGCTACGACTATCTAATGCAGGCCGAATGCGGCTTCATGGGCCTGAGCGGCGAACCGGACGGCCCGCCCACCCGGCTGGGCGTGTCGATGGTCGACTTCATGACCGGCTCGACCTTCGCCTTGGGCATCGTCTCGGCGGTGCTGGCCGCCGGCAAGACCGGCAAAGGCGCTGATGTCGATGTGGCCTTGTTCGATGTCGCTCTGCACCAGCTGAGCTACCCCGCCGTCTGGCGGCTGAACGAAGGCCATGAAGTCGGCCGCCTGCCGCGCGGCGCCCACCCCTCGATCGCGCCGTCCCAGGCGGTTCGGACCGCCGATGGCTGGGGCATGTTGATGTGCCAGACACCCAAGTTCTGGGAAGCCTTCTGCGACCTGACCGGCCATCCCGAACTCAAGGCCGATCCGCGCTTCATCGACATCCCCACCCGCCGTCGGAATCTGGGCGAGTTGACCGCCGTGGTCGACACCGTCCTGTCGACCAAAACCACCGCCGAGTGGTCGAAGATCCTGGGCGGCGCGGTGCCCTTCGCGCCGGTGACGTCGCTGGGCGAAGCCCTGGACAATCCCTTCGTGGACGAGATCGGCATGCGCGACGTTGTCGAGCACCCCGACAAGCCGGAAGGCCTGCGCATGCTCGCTTGCCCTGTGAAGATTGACGGCCTGCGCATGCCCGGTCACCGCGCGCCCAAGATGGGCGAACACACCCAAGCCCTGCTCAAAGAGATCGGTCGATGAAGCTTGAAGGCCTGAAGGTTCTCGACCTTTCGCTGTTCCTGCCGGGGCCGATGCTGACCCTGATGATGGCAGATCACGGCGCCGACGTGATCAAGGTCGAGCCGTGGGAAGAAGGCGATCCCGCCCGCCATATCGGCTATCGCAAGAACGGCCACACCGTCTGGTTCCGTAACGCCAACCGCGGCAAGCGCGCGCTGCGCCTGAACCTCAAGACCGACGCCGACAAGGCCCGCTTCATGGATCTGGCCGCCGAGGCGGATGTCGTGGTGGAAGCCTTCCGCCCTGGCGTGGCTGATCGGCTAGGGATCGGCTATAACGCCGTTCGGGCGGTCAATCCTGCGATCGTCTATGTCTCGATCTCGGCCTTCGGACAAACGGGCCCCAATCGCGACCGCCCGGCGCACGACCTGGCCGTCGAGGCCCTGGCCGGCGTCGTGGCGCTGAACGAAGGCCAGGACGGCAAGCCGGCCATGCCGCACATGCCCGTGGCCGACGCCCTGGCCTCGCTGACCGCCCTCTCGGGCGTGCTGATGGCCCTGCTGCGGCGGCGTGATACCGGCCAGGGCGATTTTGTCGATGTCGCCATGCTCGACAGCCTAATGGCCTGGACCCCCAAC
The DNA here is from genome assembly GCF_058681035.1 of Caulobacter sp. FV2ps19. Taxonomy (NCBI): domain Bacteria; kingdom Pseudomonadati; phylum Pseudomonadota; class Alphaproteobacteria; order Caulobacterales; family Caulobacteraceae; genus Caulobacter; species Caulobacter sp. FV2ps19. The sequence goes on from NZ_CM178729.1 coordinate 3,197,273, forward strand.
GTCACCGGCAAGGTGTTCGCCACCGGCGAGCCGCATGTCGTCAAGGACGAGCGCTCGTTCGGCGGCAACGCCATGTACAACCTCTATGAAACCGCCGATGGCCAGTGGATCACCCTGGGCGGGGCCGAACCTAAGTTCGCCCGCAATCTGCTCAAGGGCCTGGATCGCGAGGATCTGGCGATCTACGCCACCTATCCGCCCGGTCCGCAGCAAGAGCCACTTCGCGCCTTCCTGCGCGAGGCCTTCAAGCAGCGCACGCGCGCCGACTGGGAGGCGTGGTTCGCCGACAAGGACGTCTGCTTCGCCCCGGTGCGCAATCTGAAAGAAGCCTTCGAGGATTCGGCGCTGGAAGCGCGGGGCATGCTGACGCGCGATGCGGACGGTTCCGAAATCGTTGGAACGCCGATCCTGTTCCGCGATGAACCCGGCCGCCCTGACCCGACCGTGCCTAAGGTCAACGACGAAACGATCGGTTGGCGAACGGCCTGATCAGCTGTCGCGGTGATAGGTCATCGCATAGACGAAGCGGTTAGCGGGATGGATGCTGTCGGACGCCAGAATGATCTCGCCCTCACTGTCGAAATAGCGACGCAGGGTGCGCAGCGCCGCCTCGCCCCGGCGCGCCTGAAGATGACGGGCGCCCTCCGGATCCAGAAGCTCGGCGCTGATCTCCTGCTCGATCCTGTCGGACTGCACGCCGAAGGTCTGGGCGATCAGTTCCTGCAAGGCGCCCTCCCATTGCCGAACCGTCGCCTCAAGCTTGGCGAACCGAGGCGCGATCAGCACGCGCGAGATCGACAGGGGCTTGCCGTCGACCGAGCGCACGCCCTCCAGAACCAGCCAGCGGCCCGGAGCAGCCGTATCAGGAATGCGGAAATGTTGCGCCTCATCGGCCGACAGAGGCCGTCCTTCGACCTCACGCAGCACCAACTGCGCGTCCCGCGCATATTGCAGCAGAGCCGAGACACTGCCCAGCGGTTGAACGAACGACACCGGCGGGGCCGCCGCCAGCACGGTGGTGCCCAGCCCGCGACGCCGCTCGACCAGTCCCGCCTCGCGAAGCAGCCGGATCGCGTCGCGGATCGTGTGGCGCGAGACCTCATAGGCTTCGCACAGCTCGACCTCAGGCGGCAGCAACGATCCAATCGGATAGCGACCAGACTCGATATCCTTGCGCAGCACGTCGGTCAGTTGGCGATAACGAGGAGTCGACATGGAGCGCACGGGCTTTCTGATCAGGCAATGAACATCAAAGCGTCGCGCCTCGATAAGGCAAGCCCTGTCGCTTGACCCAGACCCCGCTCCGGGCGACAGATATATGTCCGGACATTTACGGAGACCAGAGCAGTATGACCGAAGCGATCCGATCGGCCCTCACTTCGGCCCTCACCTCGGAACGACTCGTCGATCACGCCCTGTCAGTCGAATGGAGCGCCTTGCCCTCCTCTGTTCGCGCTGACGCCGTGCGGCTGCTCTATGACGCCTTGGTGGTCGGAGTCGGCGGCGCGCGCGCTGTCTTTGGCGACGAACTCTTGCGTGTCGTCCAGGGATGGGGCGCGGCCGCCGATGAGGGCTGCGGGGTTCTTGGGCGCCCGGGCGTGCGATTGCCTGCGCCGTCAGCGGCCTTCCTCAACGCGTTCCAGACCCACGGCCAGGAATTCGATTCGGTACATGAGGGGGCGGTGCTGCACCCGCTGCCGACCATCATGCCGGTGCTGATGGCTGAGGCCGAGCGCTCGGGCCCTTATCCCGGGTCGGAGATCCTCGCGGCCATGGTGGCAGGGACCGACATCGCCGTCACCCTGGGCGTGGCGGCCACCAGCCCCATACAGTTCTTCCGACCCGCCACCGCCGGCATCTTCGGCTGCGTCGCCGCCCTGGCCCGCCTGCGCCGTCTGGACCGCACCACGGCCTTGAACGCGCTCGGCTACGCCCTGGCCTTCTCGTCGGGCACCATGCAGGCCCATACCGAGGGCAAGCCCGCCCTGCCGGTGCAGGTGGCCAACGCCGCCCGCGCGGCCCTACAGGCGATCGATATCGCCGTGGCCGGACTGCCCGGCCCGATCGACTCCATCACCGGGCCGTTCGGCTATCTGTCGCTGTTCGAGAAGAGCTACGACCTGGGGCCCGCGCTGGAGAGCCTGGGCCGCGACTTCCGCATCAGCCAGGTCAGCGTCAAACCCTATCCCAGCGGCCGCGCCACCCACGGCGGCGTGGTGGCCGCGCTCGATCTGCGCCGCGCCCACGGCCTGACTGGCGATCAGGTCGAAAGCGCCGTCTATCGCGCGCCGCCGCTGATCCGCCATCTGGTCGGCCGCCCCTCCCAGGCCGGCATGGCGGTGTCGCACGCGCGCCTGTGCCTGCCCTATCTGATCGCCGTGGCCTTGCAGAACGGCCAGGTCAGCCTGGCCGACTTCACGCCCGAGCGCCTGACCGACCCCGAGGTTCTGGACCTGGCCTCGCGCATCGTCGTCACCACCGACGACAATCCCGATCCCGCCGCCTTCACTCCCGCCCAGCTGAGCTTGAAACTGAAGGACGGCCGCGCGCTAGCCGAGACGGTCGTCGCCCAGCTGGGCTCGCCCGCCTTCCCGCTGACCGACGCGCAGCAACAGGCCAAGGGCCTGTCCTGCCTGACCTTCGCCGACCTTGAAGCGCTGCACGCGCCCCTGGCCGACCTGATGGAACGCTTCGACACCCTGCCGGACGGCGCGGAGGCTTTTCGCCTCGCCCAAGGCGCATGACCCGACGGACTCCGATGCAAGACACTCACCAATCCTACTGGCGCTCGATCGACTTCGACCAAATGCAGGCGGAGCACCCGATCGGCGATGACTTCGTCGCCTTCGCCACCTCGATCAGCCGCGAGGCCCTGCGCGCGCACCAGAACAAGCTGTTCCTGCGCTGTGTCGACCGGGCCTGGAAGATCCCGCTGTACCAGCGCCTGTGGGGCAAGGCCGGCGTCAAGCCGGGCGACATCCGCTCGCTCGACGATCTGCCCAGCCTGCCGATGTTCAGCAAGTCCGACATCATGGAGTCGCTGAAGATCGCCCCGCCGTTCGGCGACTTCGCGGGCTTTGAGACCTATCCCAAGGATCGCCGCCCCCCGGCGATCATGCACACCACCTCGGGCACCACCGGCGATCCGCAGGTGCTGCTGTTTGGTCCCAAGAGCCGCGAGGTGCAGAATCTACTGCTGGCCCGCAGCCTGCGCTTCCAGGGCCTGCGCCCCGAGGACGTGGTCCACTCGGTCTATGGCCACGGCATGATCAATGGCGGCCACTATGTGCGCGAAGCCCTGACCCACTGGACCAGCTCGACCTTCATGTCGGCCGGCACCGGTGTCGAGACCCGCTCGATCCAGCAGGTCGAGCTGATGAAACGGTTCAGCGCCACGGTGATCGTCGGCTTCGCCGACTACATCAAGAAGCTGGCCGACGTGGCCCGCGAGCAGGGTCTGGAGCCCGGCCGCGACATCCCCGTGCGGATGATCTCCGGCCAGCTGGGCCGCGAGGACAAGGCGGTGATGAAAGAGGTCTGGGGCGTCGAGGAATGCTTCGACTGGTACGGCGTCGGCGACACCGGCCTGATCGCCGGCGAGGGCCCGGACCGCGACGGCCTCTACATCCATGAGGACGCCCACTATGTCGAGATTTGCGACATCGACACCGGCGCGCCCGTGCCCGACGGCCAGTTAGGCGACATCGTGGTCAGTTGCCTGTTCAAGGACGACCTCTATCCGATCATCCGCTTCAACACCCACGATGTAACGCGCAAGATGACTGGCCGTTCGTCGATCGGCGTGCAGTTCGACCGCATCGAGGGTTTCCTCGGACGCTCGGACAACATGGTCAAGATCCGGGGCATCAACATCTTTCCGCACGGCGTCGGGGCCATGCTGGAAGAGTTCGACGCCTTCGCCGGCGAGTTCATCTGCCTGACCCGGCGCGATGAGGCCGGCCGCGACAGCTTCATAGTCGTGGCTGAAACGACAGAAGCTGAGGCCGCCTATCCGTCCTTGGCCAAGACGTTCGGCGAGGCGCTCAAGCGCAAGATCGGCATCGAGGTAGAGGTCGATGTCGCGGCCAAGGGATCGACCGCCGCGCAAACCCAGATTGACGTGCGTCAGAAACCCATTCGCCTGATTGACCAACGCAAATGAGCTTTCATAACCCCATCGTCGAAGCCGGCGTCGCCGGCCTGGCCGACCTGTTTCGCGAACGGGCGATCACGCCCGTCGAGGCGACGCAGGCCTATCTCGCCCGCATCGACCGCCTGAACCCGGCGCTGGGCGCGGTGACGGCAGTGGATACCGATGGCGCTCGATCAGCCGCTGAAGCCAGCGCCCGCCGCTGGCGCGAAGGCCAACCACTGTCGCCAATCGACGGCGTTCCTCTGGCGGTGAAGGCCAATATCGCCGTTGCCGGCCTGCCCTGGACTTCCGGCCTGGCCGCGTACCGCGGACGTATTCCCGCCAACGACGCAAAGGCTGTCGCTGAGTTGCGCGCCGCTGGAGCGGTGATCTTGGGCGCACTGAACATGCATGAAGGCGCTTTGGGGGCGACCACCGACAATCTGGTCTATGGCCGTTGCCACAACCCCCACCGTCGCGACTATACCCCCGGGGGCTCCTCGGGCGGGTCGGGCGCCGCCACCGCCGCCGGCCTCTGCGCGGCCGCCCTGGGCAGCGACACCATGGGCAGCGTCCGAATTCCGTCGGCCTATTGCGGAGTGTTCGGCTTCAAGCCGGCTTACGGCTTTATCTCAACCGACGGCGTCGAGGCGCTGTCGTGGACCTATGATCATGTCGGCGTCCACGCCCGTTCGATCGACGACGCCCGGCTCGTGGCGAGCGCCGCCAGTGGCGGCCGCGCCATCGCCGCCGAGCCGATGATCGGCCGTCTCGCCGCCTTGGACTTCGAGGGGCAGGTCGAGGTCGAACCCGCCGTCGCCGAAGCCTTTGCCGCCACGGTCACGACAGCGCGCGCCATAGGTTTCGACGTCACACCGCTACGCCTGCCCGACTACGACTATGGCCGGCTACGCCGGCTTGGCCTGCTGATCTGCGAAGCCGAGGCCGCCGTCGTGCACGAGGCGGGCTTGAGGGACGATCCGGACGGCTTCTCGGCCGCGCTCAGGGCCTTGCTCGACTGGGGAAACCACCAGTCCGCCGTCAAGTTGGCCAAGGCCTATCGCAATCTGGCCGACGCCGTGGCCGACGTCGAGGCTAGGCTTGCTCCGTTCTCGGCTCTGCTGACCCCGACCGCGCCGCAGACGGCCTTCCCGTTCAGCCAGGCCCCGCCGGCCAACCAAGCGGACTTCACCGCCTTGGCGGCATTCTGGGGCGTACCGGCCGTCGCTTTCCCTACGGGAGTCTCAGTCGATGGCTTGCCGCTGTCTGGGCAGGTGGTGTCGCGAGATCCGACCGTCGCGCTATCGCTGGCCAAGACTCTGGCGGCGGCCTTCCCGCCCCCACCGACGCCGATAGACTTCAGCGCCTGACGCACGAAGGCCGGAGGATCCCGCCTCCGGCCCTCTGCATCTTATCGCTCGAGTTCGACCAGTTCGTACCAGGTCTGCATGTAGCCGCCGACGCCGCCCTTGACGAACAGGTGGTCGTCATCGGCCGTTACCCACAGGTCATAGACCGGGTGAGCGCCGTCCTTGCTGACCATGCCGCCGGCCTCGTCGGAAAAGCGGAAATGGCGGCAGGCGAAGGTCCCCGCCGCTGTGGTCGCCTCTTCCTCGCCGACATATTCCATGAACAGGTTGCTCTCGGCGACCAGGGGCGCGGTGGCGCCGCGGTGATCGACCGACGGCAGGAAGGCCCGCAAGGCCCGCTTGTGCGGCCCCCGCGACAGATCCATCACCTTGGTCATATAGGCGTCGCCGATGATCGGGTGGGTGCCGAAGCCGTCATAGTAACCATTGGTCGGCGTCGTCTGCGACACCCGGCCGATCGACGGGCCATAGCTCTCGCACTCGATGAAATCGGCGCCAAAGCGGAACCAGCCCGAGCCCATGAAGCGGTCGCCGACCGTCAAGCGCACATGGCAGTCCATGGGACGGCCGTGCTCGTCCATCGAATAGATCACATCGCGCAGGACGGTGGGATCGGGCTCGTCGATCTCGCACTGGGCGCTGATCGTGACCTTGCCGTCAGTGTGCTTGCGCATGACGAAGCTCTCGCGCCCCCGCTCCTGGCCCTCGCGGCCCGGCTTGTTGGAGGTGTAGAGGATGCGTCCCCGAAGAGTGCGATGCTTCATCATGCTTAGACGTCCTGACTGGAAGGGATTTCGGAAAGGGGATCGAGGCTGACGCAGACCGGGCAGCCCTCCGCCGGGGTCTGGGCGACGGCGTCAAGCATGCGGCTCAGCGCCTCCAGGCTGGCCGCTCGCACCATCGTCGGCTGAGGCCGCGGCGCTTGACCGGCAAGCCGCAGGGCCGCGCCCAGACCCAGCGCCCGTGGATTGAGCACGGGAAAAGCGCAGCGCTCGGCGATTGTCTGGGCGATAGGCGACATGCAGGTGCAGCCCAGCACCACCACCTCGGCGCCGTCGTCACGCACCGCCGCCTGGCAGGCCTCCACGACGCGGCTCACTATCCCCGTCGCCCCGGCCGCGATTTGCGACAGATAGCCGCCCGGCGCCTCAAGATCAGCCAGATCGCCTTCGCCGCCGACATTGCGCACGCTGGCGCAAGCGGCCTGCGCGCCACAATCGACGAGGCGGCTGTGGGTGATGAAGTTCATCGACTCCGGCCAGACCGTGACCACCGAAAATCGACGCCCCAGCGCCAGGGCCTGCTGAAGACTCGCCTCACCGCATCCCACGACGGGGATCTTGAGTGACGCCGTCAGCACGGCCAGGCCGTAGTCGCCAAAGGTGTCCAGAACCACCGCGTCGCAGCCGTCGGCCTGAGCCTTCAGCCCCGCCTCGACGTGCCCCAGAACCTGCATCGCGCGGTCCAGCTCGGTATAGGGAAACAGCGGCGCGCGGGACGGATAGGCGGCCAGAACCACGTCCGCCTTCAGCAGCCCCGCCAGTTCCGGCGCAATGGCGCCTGTCAGAGGATTGGCCTGGGTTCCCAGCACGCCGATCTTCATGCTCAAACCCTCTCTGTGCTTACTCTAGACCGGCGTCGCCGCGCCCAGCAGCGCCGCGCAGATCAGAAGCCCCCAGAGGCAGACCACTAGGGGTCGGGCGCGGGACAGGACCTTGCTGATCACCGCGTCGGTCTCCACCGTCGGCCCCGAGGGCCCCATCAACACGCCGATCGCCGGGCCCAACGGTCCCATGACGGCGCGAATGAGCAGGCCCAGCAGCACGCAGCCCCCCAGGATCAAGAGCTTCAGGCCAATGAAGAGCGGCGCGGCCCTGGTCGCCACGATGAAGCCGCCGCCGCAAATCAGACCTGCAAGCGCCAGCCAACGGATCAGCAGATCCAGCCGCCGCGCCAGGCTGGCGGGCCCGCTATGGCGCAGGTGAACAAACCAGGCCAGGGCCAGCCACGCCAGGGCCGCAGCCCACACCAGCCCGATCATCAGCGGCGCAAGGGTCAGCCAAGTCTTCACCACCGCAAGGGTCAGGCCGGTGGGTAGGGCCAGGATCAAGGCCGTGCGCGGCGCCATGTCCAGATCGCCCAAGACCTTCAGCGCCAACAGCCGCTCGCCCTTGGCGCGCTTGGCGTCGGTCATATAGGCCGACGTATAGAATGCCCCCAGGTCCCCGCCCAACCAGTAGGCGAACACCAGAAGGTGGGCCAGCATCGATACGGCGACGAGCATGAACGCACCTATTGATATATGTTTAGAACATATATCCTAGCTTGGCGCGCTGTCACCCCCTTGCCGCCAGCCGGTATCGCCTTTCTGGCGTTGGGCGCGGATGTGATACTCAAACAGATCAGGGCGGTAGAGCGCATTGACCAACTGGACCGGCCGACCGCGCTTGTCGCGCACGATCCGCTCGATCTTCAGCAGAGGCGCACCCACGGCCAGCAACAGGATCGAGGCAATATTCGGCTCGGCCGCCGTCGCGCTGATCCATTGCTCGGCCTCGAACGCTGCGGCGCCGGCTTCTTCGAGAAGTTCAAGAATGGTCCGGCGCTCAAGATCTTTCCGAGAAAAACCTGCGGCAACCGCAGCGGGCACAAAGTTGACGATGTGCGAGAACGGCTCGCCCTCAATCTTGCGCATCCGGGTGATGCGCTGCACGCCCTCGCCCGGCTTCAGTCTGAGCCGCTCGGCCACATAGGGCGTGGCCGGCAGGTCGGTGACGTCCAACAACTGGACCTCGGTCTCCAGACCCAGTTGCTTGAGCGACTCCAGAAGCGTGTCGAATGACCCGCGCACCACGCGGGTCGGCGGCCTGCCGGTGACGATTGTGCCGCGTCCGCGATGCCGGCTGACCAGGCGGTCTTCCGCCAGCTCGTTCAAGGCGCGCTTGACCGTGATCCGCGAGACATTGAGCAGCTTGGCCAGTTCCTGCTCGCCCGGCAGCATGCTGTCGGTTGGAAAGTCGCCCTTCAGGATGCGCTCGCGCAGGATCAGATAGATCTGGTGGTAGAGCGGCGTTGGCAAGTTGTCGTCGAGAAGCGCGGCGTCAAGCGGGGAAGCGCTAGTCATGGTTGTCGGTCTCGTTGATGCGGCGCCGGGATTTCATCGCGACTCTGAAGTTTGAGACGCCTGATTTGTATTCTGCACGTTGCACGGTCGCGCTCAGATTTCAAAGGCCGCCAGGCCGCTGGCCCAGGCCGAAACAGAGGGCGGGGTCAAAATCGGCGCCTGAGCGAGAGATCGCAGACGCTCCGGATCGGACAGCGGAGCCCTTTGCGGCGCGAAAACGGTCAAGCGATCGCCCAGCGCCAGAGCCTTCCCGACCAGATCAAAACTCAATCGCCAGAGGTTGAAGGGTTGCAGCGCTTGCGCGGCGCGAAGCAGGCGAACCGCGCGCTGATGGACATCCGATACCTCAAGCCCCGCCGACAAGGGCAGAGCGTGGGCATGATCACGCTGGAACCACGGATGGAACAGCCGCTCATGGCGGGCCATCCTGAACGCCCTGATCAGATGAGCGCCGTCCCATTCAGGCTCCAGGCGCGGCGCGGCATTGGACAGCATGGCGGCGATCTCGGTGGGCGAATAGACGGCCGCTCCAAGCGTCGCGACCGGACCGGCGACGCCCGACACGCCCAAGGCGACGGCCAACTGGCCTCCCATCTCCTCCCCGACGACGCAGGGCCGTTGGAGACCCAGGGCGGCCAACGCGCTCGCCAACGCCGTCACGGGAGATACCTGCAGAGGCGCTGAGGCGCCATGCCCCGGAAGATCAAGGGCTATGACCGGCCGACGCCGCGCGATGCGAGCCAGGATCGGATCAAAGCGGCGATGATCGTCGCCCCAGGGGTGCAGCAGAACCAGTGGCTGGCCCGGCCCGCCCAAGGCGCCGCGCCAGGCCAGACCCGCCGAGAAGCCGCGCTGCAAGCCTTGCCCGTCAGGCGCACTGACCTGGGCAGCGTCGGGCGCGGGATCGCCGGGGTTCGCGGCCAGGAACGCGGCCGCCGCATCATGCAGCTCAGCCGGCATGTCGCGCACCAGGGCCTGCGTCTCGGACACGCCCAGGCGCTCCAGATGGCTCAGCAGCACATCGCTGCGGGCCGCCATCAGGCGGTGGGGCGACGTGACCTGAGACAGCCAGTCGCGCGCCCGGAAGGTGAAGGCCGCGCGATACACAGCCCGATAGCTGTCGCCGGCCTCCAGCAGGTCCATGGCGTTGGCGTGCAGATGCGCCGGCGCGGAAACATCATAGTTCAGGCGAGCGGCGGGCGTGGGATCGCTCCAGGGAAAGAACAGCACCTGCTCCTCCATCCGCGCCCAGACCCAGGCCATGTGGGACCCGTCCCATTGCGGCGCAAAGGGCGGCAGGTAATTGGCGAGGAAGTCGGCGCGTTCCTGGTCGCTCCAGGCCGGCAGGCCTTCAAATGTCGCGGCGGCGACCCGGTCCGGCGCGATCGCGGCGACGGCGCAGGTTGTGCAGGCGCCGGTGTGAAAACCATAGAGGCCAAAGCGACCCAACCCCAGGGCGTCGGCGAAGCTCAAGAGCGCCAGGGCGTAGTCGCCGGACTCCGGCGCGGTGTGGGGCAGCGGCGTCGACAGACCCGCGCCCGGCGTGTCGGGCGCAATGACGCACAGACCCGCGCTGGCCAGGGCCCGGGCCACGGCGGTCACGGCGCGGGACGACTGCGGAGAGCCATGCACCGCCAGGACGACCGGCCCACGCCCCCAGCGGCGATAGTGGACGGTCCGCCCGTCAACGACGACAAAGTGCCGTTCTTCAGTACATAATTGGGTCATACGGAGCGATCCACCTAAGCGACATCCCTTAAGGACGAGGCTGACTTGTCGCTCGGAACTTTACGTGATCAATTGATATATACATAGACCATATCGAGCGAGAACCGCACCGCTCGCGCGCCATGTCCGGAGAATGAAGATGGATGGATCCAACCCGGCCAGAAACACCGGCCCGGCCCAGGAATACGACGGTCCGCCGGACTACCGCGTGGTAGGACGCCACCCCCTGCTGCCGCAAACCGATCACGACGAAATCGAGCGCCTGAACTATCTGGCGCAGATGAACCGGCACCTTTCCACGCGGGTCATGCCGTTCGTGAAAGTGGCCTATGACGCGCGCGTCGCCCCGACCCTCGCGCCCAAGACGCGTCATGACGTACGCAAGGCCCTGCTGAAGGATCCGGCGTTCCAGACCTGGTCGGCCTTGCGCCGCGCCACCATGGAGCAAAGGCAACAGGCCGGCCGCTGGACCGCCTTGCGTCAGGCCGAAACCCTGGCCGAGAAGGCGCAAACCCTGCTGGCCGGCGAGGACATGCTGGAGCTTGATCCCACCGTGAAACAGCCGCGCTATGTCTCGGCCGTGGATCACCACTGCATGCCCGGTTCGTATTACACCGAACGCTTCCCGGGCGATGTTTCGGCTGCCGCGAACTATGACGGCGCCCTGTTCGCCACCACGGGCGGCATGCTGGGGAGGTTCACCGACGGCGGCGGCGTTGCGGTGGCCGACTGGGTCAAGAAGAACCTTCCTGACTTCAAGCCCAAGCGGATCCTGGATATCGGCGCCACCCTGGGCCACAACACCGTGCCGCTGGCCCTGGCCTTCCCCGACGCCGAGGTCGTCGCGGTGGACCTGGGCGCGCCGATGCTCCGCTATGGCGCCGCCCGCGCCAAGGCGATGGGCGCCAAGAACATCCGTTTCGTGCAGGCCGATGCCTCGGACCTCAGCCGCTACGCCGACGGAAGCTTCGACTGGGTGCAGACCACCATGTTCCTGCACGAGCTGTCCTTTGGCTCGATGCGGGCGATCCTGGGTGAAACCCATCGCCTGCTCGCGCCCGGTGGCATCGTTCTGCACGTCGAACAACCACAATACGACCCCCGCATGCCGCTGTTCGAGCAGGCCATGCGCGACTGGGACGCCTTCTACAATAACGAGCCGTTCTGGAGCGCGCTGCACGAGATCGATCTGGACGCCTACATGGTCGCCGCCGGCTTCAAGGCCGAGGAATTGATCCATGGCGCCGTCACCGCCGTCGTGGATCGCGATGTCTTCCCCGACGCCGCCGATGATGACTCGGAAGACTACGGCCGCAAGGCCGCCTGGCACGTGATCGGAGCCCGTAAAGCACAATGAGCGTCACCGAAGCCCTCCTCGCCTCGTCCGCCAAGCCGGCAGGCAAACGTCCCTACTTCCTCAATCCCGAGGTCGAACGGGTGATGGCGATCACCCTGGCCGTCAGCCAGGAACTGGCGGTCGCCCGCCAACGGATCGACACCCTGGAGCGCCTGCTCGAAAGCAAGGGGGTGATCGACCGCGAAGCGATCAACACCTTCAAGCCCGACGCCGACGCCGCCGCCGAACGCGGCCTGTGGACCCAGGAATATCTCACCCGTGTCCTGCGCATCGTTCAGCAGGAAGGCGAGGCGGCCGCTGCCAAGGGCGACATCACCTCAGAGTCCGTGGCCGACGAACTGAACCAGCAATAGCCGTCGTCCAAGACCGGTCGTTCAAAAGGGCAAGCGTCTCGCGCGCTTGCCCTTACGCCGCTTTGTCCCTCGAAAACCGCCCCATCCCCCAAGCCCTACCGGACATCGCCGATGAACCTGCTTCGCGCCGCCACCCTGACGGTGGCCGACCTGGACGCCGCCGTTGGCGTCTATGCCCAGTGGCTGGACTATGAGTGCGTCGAGCGGGGCGTGATCGATCCGGACCTCGCCGCCAGTTGGGCCGCGCCCGGCTCGGCGGGCAAGCGCTTGGCCGTCATGCGTCCAGCCTCGGGCGCGGACGCCTATCTTCGCCTGCTCGAGGACGCCCCTGTCGCCGACTATCGGCCTCTGCGCAGCTATGGCTGGGCCGCGATCGAGATCTGCAACCAGGACGTCCTGGCAGTGAATGAGCGCATGCTGCGCTCGCCCTTCGAGATCGTCGGACCGCCCAAGACCATCGACGGCATCCCCACCATCCATCCGATGCAGGTGAAGGGGCCGGATCAGGAGATCGTCTATCTGACCGAGATCAAGCCCGAGGCCCAGGGCCTGGGCCTGCCGCGCCCACAGGCCTTCATCGACCGGCTGTTCATCCTAGTGATGGCCTGCTCGGACATGGAGGCTTCGGCCGCCTGGTTCACCGACCAGCTGAAACTGACCCTCGGAGCCTCGACCTCAATTATCTATACGATGATCAACGGCGCCTTCGATCTGCCGGCCGAAACCCAGCACGCCTTCCGCATGGGCGGCCATGACGGCGACGTGTTCATCGAGTTCGACCAATATCCCGCCCAGGCCCGACCGCGACCGCGTCACGAAGGCCATCTGCCACCCGGCGTCTCGCTCTGCACGCTCAAGCACCCGGCCTTCGACACGATCCAGGCGCCGTGGATCACCCCGCCGGTTCGGCGCGAAGGGGCGATCTATGGCGGCGGCCGTGTCGGGACAATCGCGGGACCGGACGGCACGCTGATCGAGGTGGTCGAGATCTGATCCCTCCCCCCGCCAAGACAAAAGGCCCGGCGAACGATCGCCGGGCCTTTTTCAGATCAAGTCTGGCGGCGGACCAGGGGAGGCCCACCGCCACGCTTGCAGGCGTTAGAAGTGGCGCGTCACGGTGAAGGTCACGCGACGCGGATCGCCGTAGTAGTAGCCGTTGAACACCGAGTGGATATAGACCTTGTCGGTGCAGTTCTTGCAGGCCAGGGCCGCAGACCAGTCGCCGTTGTCGCTGTTATAGGCCAGCGAGACATTGAGCAGCGTATAGGCCTCAGACAACGAGTTCAGCGCCGTTGGCGTCCTGGTCGACGGAGCGGAATTGGAGGCCGTCGTCCAGAACTTGCCCGTGTAGTTGGCCTCGATATTGCCGGTGAACGACCCCGCGACAGCCGAAACCGGCAGGGTATAGGTCGCGCCCATCGCAACCGTCTGCTTGGGGAAGCGCGACAGTTCGTCGGACGGATCGATCGCGTTCACATAGACGCCCGTCACCGCGTTGGTGAACGACTGCGCCCGCGGGTTCACATAGGTGTACTTGCCTTCCTGCAGACCAGCTGTGGCGTACAGATCCAGGCCGCGCATCGGGCGAGCAAACAGTTCCAGCTCAACGCCCTTGACCTCGATATCGCCCGCATTGTCCTGGGTCGACAGGGTCGTGCCGGCGACAGATCCCGGCGTGGTGTAGGACAGCTGCAGGCCCTTGGTGGTGGCCAGGAACGCCGTGGCGTTGAAGCGCAGGCGCTTGTCGAGCCACTCGCTCTTCAGACCGCCCTCATAAGACCAGGTATATTCCGGATTGAAGTCCTGGAACGCCTGCGGGGTGTAGGCGGTGCGGGTGTTCCAGCCGCCGCTCTTGTAGCCGCGCGTGGCGCTGACATAGAGCATCTTGTCGTCGTCGATCTTATAGTTCAGGCCGAACTTTGGCGTGACCACATTGGCCTTCAGCTTGGTGTCGACACCGGCCGTGACCAGATCGGCCGTCGTCATGCCGCCGTACTGGGTGGCGCGCAGATCGACCTTCTTGGTTTCGTTGGTGAACCGCACGCCGACAATGCCGGTCAGCTTGTCGGTGAACTGATACTCGCCTTGAGCGTAGGCGGCGTAGCTGGTCGTCGTATTGACGATGTCGCGGACGCTCGAAAAGCCCCTGGCGGTTCCGCAGGTCATGTTTCCAGCGCCGTTCAGCCCGGCGCTGCAGGAGACGCTGGAGCCCAGAACCTGGCCGGCCAGCGTGTCATTGTCCTCGGTGAACAGATAGACGCCGGTGACGTACTTGGCCTTGTCGCCAATCGTGCCGTTGACCTTAAATTCCTGACTGAAGGACTTATAGGACCCGTCATTGGTCAGATAGAACGGCGTCGGCGTTGTGGCGGAGCCCTTCACCGGCAAGGAGAAGTCGACGACGAAGGTCTGGGTCGACCAGCGATAGCCCGTCAGCGAGGTGAAGGTGATGTTGTCGCCGCGCCATTCAACATTGGCGACCGCTGCGTTGGATTCCGCCTTCGTATGCAGGCCGCGATTGGCCAGGGCGTCGGAAATCAGGTCGCCCGTGCCGCCATAGGTGACGCCGCGCATCGTGGTGTGATCGCGATCGCCGGTATAGGCGCGCAGCGCGCCGCCCTTGCCCATCATGTGCTCAAGCGACAGGTCGATGGTCATGTCGTCGCTGGGCAAGAGCCGTACCGCACCGCGAACGCCGGCGTTCTTGCTGCCGTTCAGGGTCTGGCCGGTGGCGTCGTTGTGCAGATAGCCCTCATCCTTGACGTAATAGCCATTGAGGCGCGTCTGGATCTTGTCGGTGACAGGCAGGTTGATCGCGCCGCGGAACTGCGCGCCGTCAAACGTGCTGACGCCGCCCTGGACGAAGCCGCCAAGTTCAGGGCCCGGCTTCTTGGTGACGATGCTGATCGCACCGCCGGTCGAGTTGCGGCCAAACGTGGTGCCTTGCGGGCCACGCAGGACTTCAATGCGCTCGATATCGAAGAAGCCGTAGTTGTTGACGTTCTGACGCGGCACAATGATGTCGTCGACATAGGTCTGCACCGGCGGGTCGATCGTTGCGATCTGTTCGGTCGATCCGAGGCCGCGAAGGTAGTAGGTGTTGGCGGAACTGAAGCCGGTGTTGTTGCTGCCAAACAGGTTCGGAACCATCCGAACCAGATCCAGCGCCTGAGACACTTGGCGCGCTTCGAGCTGCTTGGAACTGAAGGCGGAGACGGAAATCGGCACGTCCTGCAGGTTCTGCTCGCGCCGCTGGGCCGTCACCACGATCTGGTCAAGCTGAAATTCGTCGCTCTTTCCCGACTGGGCTTGGGCCATGCCCGGGCCCATCAACGCCGCGACCGCAGACGCAGCAATCAGACAATGCTTGCTGATCATCCTATCCTCCTCTTCGCCCTCATCCACGTGGTGAGCACTTGTTATATTCTTATGCCATTAAATGTCCGGACAATGAGAAGTCGTCAAGTGGCAAACGATCCGTTCAAAGCGCCCATCCCTTAGGCGCCGAAGCGCACTGTCGCGCGCGACACGACCAAAGTCAGCGCAGTCAAAACTCGAAAAACGCTTCTAGGTTGAGCCAGGAACCGTCACTCGGCCTCAAGGGATTGGGGCGATGAATCGCGGATCGCTGCATCTCACGGCAAGCCCGCCTGAGACGTTCGACGAGCCCCTGAGCCAAGGGCAGAGCCGGACGTCGACGAGCGCCGACGTCCAGATCCTGATCCCAGTATCAGGCGCGTGAGGCGATCCGCACCAGGGCCTTGCCCTGGTTCTGACCCCGCATCAAGCGCTCGAAATGCGCGGGCGCGGCCACAAGCCCGTCGACCGCGTCCTCGACGATGCGCAGGCGGCCATCCAGCACCCAAGGCATGGCCGTTTCGATCCACTCCGACCAGCGGGGATAGAAGTCATAGACAACAAGGCCGAAGACGCTGGCGCGTTTGCCGATCAAGGTTCCGACGGGAAGCGTGGCGACCGTTCCGCTCTGATAGTGCTCGGACAGGCCGCACAGTACGATACGACCGCCAATCCGAAGGCTCTGAAGCATCGGCGCCAGGATCGACGCGCCGACATTCTCGAAATGCACAGTCTGGCCCTCGGGAACGACCTGAGCGAAACGCTCACCCCAGCCCTCGGCCCGATAGTCGAAGCAGTCATCGAAGCCATAGACGTCGCGAACCATAGCGCATTTCTCCGCGCCGCCCGCGACACCATAGGCCTTGGCGCCGAGCAAGCGCGCCAACTGCCCCGCGACGCCCCCCACAGGGCCGGCCGCCGCATCGACGGTGAACACATCGCCCTGCCCTACCTTGGCCAGTTGGGTAACGCCCGCCCAGGCGGTGAGCCCCGGCATCCCCAGAACCCCAAGATGCGCCGAGGGCGACGGACGCGGATCAAGCTTGCGCGCCTTCTCGGCCGCCATCAGGCCATATTGGCTCCAGCCTACTTCACCGGCCACCAGATCCCCCGGCGCGAAGTCCGCGCTTCTGGACTCCAGCACCTGGGCGACGCACTCGCCCGGCAGGCTATCGCCCACCCCAGGAGCCGAACCGCCAAGGTGGCGACCGCGCAGGCGCGACCCGATATAGGGATCCAGAGAAATATCCAGCACCCGCACCAACAGTTGGCCGTCCTGCGGCGCGGCGATCGTCCGCTCGGCCAGCTGGAAGTCCTCGGCGACCGGCATTTGGGTGATGGTCCGGGCCAGCACCACTTCTAGGCTCTTCATCGGGCAGGGGTCCTTCCTGAGTGATCCTCAGACGCGAGGAAATCCAGATACTGGCGAGCGCGCGCCGATACGGCGCCCTCTCGCAACTTGAGATGCGCGGCGGCTGCGCGCGCCTCGGCGATAGCCCAGCTGCTCTGCCGAGGATCGCCGTCATCGCTAGGAACCAGGATCGAGGCCGCGACGGCGCCCAGCGCCTCGATCGCATCCACATCCAGAGCGGCGTTGAAGGCGTCGGCCCAGTGCTCGGGTTGCCTCATCACATCCAGCGTCATCAGGCGCAGCCGAGCACCGTCAATATCCGGCGTGCGGTGACGAATGGCGTCCACGTCGTCCGACCACCAGGGAAACTGCGCTTCCCGGTCGCGCAGCACGCGCCAGGCCCGCAGCCAGTGAGCGCCGGAGCGCTCGGGCGACAGAGAGAGTTGAGCCTCGATCTTGAACCGTTCGCGCGTCGGGGCATCGAGCAGCAGAACGCCGTCCAGCACCAGCGCGCGAACAAGGTCTGGCCGGCGCGCGGCGAGCGCCAGGGCCAGCGGCGTTGAGAAACCTTCCGCGATCAGGTCGACACCACCGCGCGCCAGAGCCTCGATCGCCTGCGCCAAAACCTCGACATAGCCCTCTGCGCTGGGTCGCGGCAGCGGATCTGATCCTCCGCATCCCGGCAGGTCCATCCCATAGACAGGCCGCTCGGCGCCCAAGGCCTGCAGCATCTCATGCTCGGCCGCGGAACCACCGGGAACATCGTGCAGGATCAGGATTGGCCGCCCCGCCCCCCCCTGTCGCCGAACCAGGAGCTGGCCGTGCGGAAGATCGATATAGCGGCGGCCGCAACCGGCGGCGTTCATGATCGGAGAAGAGGCCCGAACCTCGCGCGCATGATCGCCAAAGAGACCGCCAAGGGCCTGCTCCCAGAGGTCGAGATCAGGGGAAAGCCGCTGGACCGACACTGTCTCCGAAGCGTCTTTCGGCAGGCGGTCCAGATGGGCAAACAGCACGTCGTCGGACCGCGCCATCACGACCACCGACGCGGTTACGCGACGAATATTGTCGGTGGGATCATGCCGCATGGCCGCTTCATAGGCGCCGGAATAGCTGGGGCCTGACAGGAAAAAGTCGAACCCATAGGCCTGCAGCAGCTCGATCGACGGCGTGGCGATCGGCATCCGCGCCGTCTCTTCGGGACTGAACCAGGGAAACCAGCGCCAGGTGTCGAGCACCCTCGTCCACTCGCGCACCAGCCAAGCGCCGTGCTCGTCGACCGTAAAGGGGCGCATGTAGCGGCTGATGAAGGTGTCGTCGGGCTCACCCAGCGGGATTGACAGCCCATCCAGCACCGCAACCGCCACGCGCTCGGGCGCCCGGGTGGCGAAATCGAGCAGAATCTTCGAGCTAGTGTGAAAGCCGTAGAACGCGGCGCGCTCAATGCCCAAGGCGTCCAGGGTCTGGGCCAGCGCCTGGGAGAAATCCCGGATGTTGGGCGCTGTGTCCGGCAAGGGATCAGAATCGCCATAGCCGGGCGTATCTAGCGCGATCACCTCGAACCGATCGGCCAGTGCGGCGATCAAGGCTTCGTACAGCACCGATGACCTTGGCGAGTCGTGCAACAGCACCACGGTGGGCCCGGTCCCCGCAGTACGATAGTGCGTGTCACGGGCGCCGACGCGAACAAATCCCCTGCTAATGATCAAGATCGCCAACTCCGTCGGATTTTAACGCGCCCAGGCTTGCGCGCCATCCGATGCAGGATGTTATATGGATATATCATTAGCGCAATCACGAGACCCTGTGGACTCGTGCGGCGCCTCGAATTTGATCGGTGGAGATACCCATGGATGCGGCGCTCTTGGATGCTGAAGCCCTGACACCGGTGATCCAGGCGCTGCGCCAGATCGTCGGCGCCGACCAGGTCAGCACGGACGACGCCCGCCGTGCCCTGTTCAGCCAGGACATCTACAAGGTCTCAGACCACACGGTGGTGGCGGTCGTCTCGCCCGCCAACACCGAGCAACTGGCTCAGGCCGTCGCCCTGGCCGCCCGCTATGATCTGCAGGTGGCGCCGCGCGGCGCCGGCATGAGCTACACCATGGGCTATGTGCCGACCACCGGCCGCACCCTGTCGCTCGACACCACACGCATGGACAAGGTGCTCAGCGTCAACGCCGAAGACATGACGGTTACGGTTCAGGCCGGCTGCACCTGGAAGACCCTGCACGACACCCTGACGCCTTTGGGCCTGCGCACGCCCTTCTGGGGGCCGCTTTCGGGCCTAACCTCCACGATCGGCGGCGGACTCTCGCAGCTCAACGCCTTCTTCGGCGCGGGCCTCTACGGCACCACCAGCGAAAGCGTCGTGGCGGTCACCATCGTTACCGGAACCGGCGAGATCCTGCGCACCGGCGTGGTACGGCCTGACGGAGCGCCGCCGCACTGGCGTCACTACGGTCCCGACCTGACCGGCCTTTTCGCCGGCGACTGCGGCGCTCTGGGCGTCAAGGCCGAGATCACCCTGCGCCTGATCCAGACCCCAGCGCACGAGGCCTACGCCTCGTTCGCCTTTGAAACCGGCGCCCAGATGCTGGACGCCATGAACAGCATGGCCCGCGCGGGCCTCGCGTCCGAGCTCTGTGGCTTCGACCCCGGCCTGACCCGCGTGCGGATGAAACGCGCCTCTCTGGCGACCGACATGTCGGCCCTCAAGAATGTGGTCGCCAAGCAGAAGTCCCTGTTTTCCGGGATGAAGGAAGCCGCCAAGATCGCCATGGCCGGCCGGAGTTTCATCGAGGAAGACACCTATCCGCTGCATGTCATCTGTGAAGGCCGCTCGAAAGCCGCCGTTGACGCCGACATGGCCGAGGCGCGCGCCATCGTCGCTCGGTTTGGCGGGGCGGAAATCGAGAACACCATCCCCAAGGTCATCCGGGCGATGCCGTTCGCGCCGCTCAACAGCATTCTGGGTCCGGAGGGCGAGCGCTGGGCGCCGGTGCATGGTGTTTTGCCGCTGTCTCAGGCGAAGGCGGCCTTCGCCGGCATCCACCAGGTCTTCGCCGACATGGCGCCCGAGTTCGAGAAGCACGGCGTCTATACCGGCTTTCTGTTCACCACCGTCTCGACCAACGCCTGCACCGTGGAGCCAACCTTCTATTGGCCCGATGCGCGCCATCAGCTGCATGAAGCGACGATCGAGGCCCCGCACTTGGCCAAACTACCTGCCCTGCCCGCCAATGCCGAGGCCGCCGCCGTGGTCGCCGAGGCCCGCAAGCGGGTGATCGCCGTCTTCCAGAGCTGCGGCGCAGGCCACTTCCAGATCGGCCGTTCCTATCCCTACAAGGACAGCCGCGATCCGGCCGCCTGGAGCCTGCTTGAGACCATCAAGGCCAAGCTGGATCCCGATGGCCGCCTGAACCCCGGCGTGCTGGGCCTTGGCGCATGAGCCAGACTTATCGCGCGCTGCAACTGCAGACGTTCGCGCCCACGCTGAGGGAAGCCGCCAAGGTCGTCGATCTGCCGATGGTCGCGCCGGGGCTGGGCGAGATTTCGGTCGTCAATCGCTGGTGCGGGATCAATGGCCTGTTCGACGTGCAGATCGCGCGCAACGCGGTCGCCTATGTGAAGCTGACCCCGCCCCTGGTGATGGGCGTGGAGGCCTCGGGTGTCATCGATGCGGTGGGGCCGGGCGTCGAAAGCCTGAAGGTGGGCGACGCGGTGGCCAGCACACGGTTTGGCGGCGGCTACCGCGAGCGCAATGTCGGTCCGGCCGAAGCCTTTGTGCGCCTGCCCAACGCCAGCGCTGAAATGCTGACCCTCGCCTCCACCGGCGTCTCGGCCCACGTCGCCATGCATGTGATCGGCCAGATCCAGCCCGGCGAACTGGTGGCCATCTCGGCGGCCGCCGGCGGCATGGGCCATATCCTGGTGCAGTTGGCCAAGATCCGGGGCTGCAAGGTGATCGCCATCTGTGGCGGCGCGCGCAAGGCTGCCTTCGTCAAGGACCTGGGGGCGGACGTCGTCATCGACTACCGCTCGGAGTCGATCGCTGAAGTCCTCAAGCGCGACTATCCCGACGCCTTGAACCTGGCGATCGACACCGTGGGGGGCGAGGTGTTCGACGCCTTCGCCGAAAACCTCGCCCCCCATGGCCGCCTGGTGGTCGCGGGCGTCGCCCAGGATCTGGACGCCGGACCCGAACTGGTTCTGGCCCCGCGCATCGGCCACAGGCTCTACTACAAGTCCGCGTCCATCCGGGGCTTCATGAACGGTCGCCTCACAGAACACTGGCCGGCGGCGCGCGCCGACCTGCTGGCGCTCTATGACGCCGGCAAGCTGGTCGTGCGCACCGACGAAACCCTCTTTGACGGGGTCGATCGGATCTATGACGCCGTCGATTGGCTGACCTCGGGCAAGTCGATGGGCAAGGTCGTCGCCCGCCTCTCGCAGGACTAATCAGCGTCGAGAAAGGCGTTGATCGCAGCGGCGGGGTCGGCGCCCCAGGGATCGCCCCCGCCCTGCGACATGTCGGCATAGGTCGCCTGCGGCATGAGGTTGGCCGCCGCGCGCGTATGCGGCTTCAGCGGATCGCCGGCCCGCGCCAGGGCCAGGGCCGGCTGGGTCACAAGGGGCAGCCGCTCAGCGCCGACATAGCGAAACGCCGCGCCATAGGCCAAAGGATAGGTCTCGACCGCCTTGAGCAGTTCCACCAGCCAGGCGTGCAAGGCTGCGGGCGGCGGCAGGGTTCCGCCGTGCAGATGCGCGGCGGAGCGGCCATACCAGGGCCAATAGACCAGCTGGTCGCGCAGGAACATGAAGGCATTCTGAAGATAGGCGCCGGTCAGGTCGGGCGTGAAGGTCGGCGCATAGCGGTCGAGATACTCATCACGCTCAGACGGCGAGAACAGGCCAAAGCCGTCCAGCACGATACGGCGGACGCGCCCCGGCGCCAGGATCGCCGCCTCCGCCGCGATCGCCGCGCCGGTGTGCGAGCCATAGAGATCCACCGTCTCGAGCTCCAGCGCGTCCAGCAGCTCGATGAGCCCCCGCGCGTAGTCGGCGATCTCCGGCGCCGCCACGGCCAGGGCGGGACTGTCGCCATTGCCGGGCGTATCCGGTGCGATCACCCGCCGGCTCCCGGCCAACGATAGGGCCAACGGCGCCAGCTGGGCGGAGGATCCGGGCGAGGCGTGCAGCATCACCAACGGCGCGCCCGCCCCGCCCTCACGCAGATGAACCTGCCGACCAGGCAGATCGACAAAGGCGCGGCGAAGTGTTCCGCTAGCTTGGCTCATCTCAATCCTCGCTAAAGTACGCGCATGCGGAACTCGCCGCCGGCTGAGCGACGGCGCTGACCGCTGATAACATTCTCGGCCCACAGCTCGACGCGGACTACCGCGCCCTTGTCTTCCGCGCCGACGACGCTGGCCTTGAGCTCAACGATGTCGCCGCCGTCTATGGGTTCCTGAAAGCTGATCTGCTGCGACGACGCCATCATGACCGGCGCGCGCAGGGCGCGGGTCGAGGCGACAAACGCCGCCTTGCCCATCATCGCCAGGGCTTCGCCGCCAAACAGCGTGCCGTAGTGATTGGTGCGCCCCGGAAAGACCATCTCGACCATCGTCAGATCATCGTCTTCGGCCTCCGGCGCGGCCTCCTCCAGCGGCGGGATGGCCCGCAAGGGCGCATTTTCGGCCGGCACAGCCACCATGTTGAAGACGCCGCGCGTGCATTCGCGGCGCTCGCCGGTCAGCAGGTTTTCGGCCATCAGCACGGCCTCGACCCCCATCGAGCGACGGCCCACACGGATCACGCGGCCCTCGGCCTCGACGATCTCGCCCAGCCGGGCCGGCGCGCCAAAGTCGATGCGCTCGCACGAGGCGGTGACGAACGCCATCCGCGCGTGACGGGTCGCCGCCACGAAGGCCACCTTGTCCAGATGAGACAGCCCCGTTCCGCCAAACAGGGTGCCATGATGATTGGTGTCGTTTGGAAAAACGATATCGACCAAACGGCTTGCAGGTCCAATCATGCGGCGGCGGCGCTCGGCGTGGCCGGGATGAAGCCCAGCGGCAGACTCGCGTCCGGTGTGAAGCCATAGAGCGGCTCGCCCGGCAGGGCTTCTGCCAGGATGCCGCGCACCGCCAGCAGGGCAGGCAGATCAATGCCCGTCGACAGGCCCATGGCCTCGAGCATGAACACCAGATCCTCGGTGACGATATTGCCGCTGGCGCCGGGCGCGAACGGACAGCCGCCCAGGCCGCCCAGGGAACTGTCCAGCGTGGTCAGACCCGAATCCAGCGCCGCCAGGGCGTTGGCCAGGCCCAGGCCGCGCGTGTTGTGCAGATGGATCCCAGTCAGGGCCTCGTCGCCGAAGGCGCCGCGCACCATCCGGATCAGGCGCTTGACCTCGGCCGGATTGGCGTAGCCGGTCGTGTCCGACAGACCGACCTCATCGCAACCGGCCTGCATCAGACCCTCGCCCAGGCGCATGATCTGAGCATCGTCGATGCGGCCTTCCAGCGTGCAGCCGAACACGGTCGACAGGCTGCCCTCGAATTTCGGACGCGAGTCGAGCGGCTGGGCGGCGATCAGTTGGGCGATCGCGCGCGCCTCTTCCAGCATCTGGACATGGGTGCGGCGCACATTGCGCAGGCTGTGGGTTTCGCTGACCGACAAAGGCAGGGTGATCTTGTGCGCGCCCGCCTCGATGGCGGCCTGAGCCCCGCGCAGATTCGGCACGAGAACCGCTACGGTCAGATCGGGCAGCGTGCGGGCGAAGCTGACGACTTCGGCGGTATCGGCCAGCTGCGGCAGGACCTTGGCCGGCACGAACGAGCCGACCTCGATCTCGCGCACACCGGCGCGATATTCGGCTTCGATCCAGGCCTTTTTGGCTTCCAGCGGCATGATCGCGCTGATGCTCTGCAGTCCGTCGCGCGGACCGACTTCACTGATGAGAATGGCGGGCTGCAAGAGACTCCCCCTGATAGGACCAAAACGAAGATTGATATATTTATAGACCATATTGTAGGGTCACACCAACGCCTCCCGCACAGGGGACGATCAGGAGTTGCGAATGACCGCGAATGGCCCTCTTTCAGGTCTGAAGGTGGTGGAATTCACCCACATGGTCATGGGCCCGACCATGGGGCTGATCCTGGCCGACCTGGGCGCCGATGTGACTCGCGTCGAGCCGCTGGGCGGCGATCCCACCCGTCGCCTGATCGGCTCGGGTTCGGGCTATTTCCCGATGTACAACCGCAACAAGCGCGCGGTGTTCCTGGATCTGAAGTCCCCCGAGGACTTGGCCAAGGCCAAGGCCATGGCGCTTGAGGCTGACATCCTGCTCGAAAACTTCCGCCCCGGGGCGCTGGATCGCCTGGGCCTGTCCTATGACGCCCTGTCCCAGGAAAATCCGCGGCTGATCTACTGCTCGGCCAAGGGCTTCCTGGCTGGCCCCTACGAGAATCGCACCGCCCTGGACGAGGTGGCCCAGATGATGGGCGGCCTGGCCTATATGACCGGCCCGCCTGGCCGGCCGCTGCGCGCGGGCGCGTCGGTGATCGACGTGACCGGCGGGATGTTCGGCGTCATCGGCGTTTTGGCCGCCATGGCCGAGCGCGAAAAGACCGGCCGGGGTCAGATGGTCAAGTGCTCGTTGTTTGAGACCACGGTCTTCCTGGTCGGCCAGCACATGGCCCAGAAGGCCGTCACCGGCCAGGCCGCCAACCCCATGCCCGCCCGCATCTCGGCCTGGGCGATCTATGACGTGTTCGAAACCGGCGATGATCAACAGATCTTCGTCGGCGTGGTCAGCGACAGTCAATGGAAAGCCTTCACCCAGGCGTTCGATCTAGGCGAGATCGGCGACGACGCCAGCCTGGCCGCCAACAATGTCCGTGTCGCCCAGCGCGACCGCATCCTGCCGGTGGTGCGCGCGGCGTTCAAGGCCTTCTCCCTGGCCGATCTTGCCGAAAAGCTGGAAACCATCGCCCTGCCCTTCGCACCGATCACGCGCCCCGAAGACCTGTTCGAGGATCGCCACCTCCTGGCCGGCGGCGGTCTGGTCGAGGTGGAGCTGCCCAATGGCGCGCGCACCCTGCTGCCGGCCCTGCCGCTGGAGATGGGCGGCCGCCGCATGAGCGTCTATCTTGATCCCGCGCCCGTCGAAGCCGCCAGCGAGGGCGTCGCCTGATGGGCGGCAAGACCCTGCTCGACAAGATCTGGGACGCTCACGACATCGCCCCGCTTCCGGGCGGCGGCGCCCTGATCCTGATCGACCGCGTGCTGCTGCATGAACGCACCGGCGGCGTGGCGCTGAAAAGCCTCAAGGCCGCCGGCCGGGCCGTGCTCTCGCCCACCCAGGTGTTCTGCACCATGGACCATGTGGTCGACACCTTCCCGGGGCGCGGCGACAAGACCACCATGCCGACCGGCACGGCCTTCATCGTTGAAACCCGGGACGCGGCGCGCGAGGCCGGGATCACGGTTTTCGACATCGACGATGCGCGTCAGGGCATCGTCCATGTGATCTCGCCTGAACAGGCCCTGGTGCTGCCGGGCGCGACCCTGGTCTGTCCCGACAGCCACACCTGCACACAAGGGGCCATGGGCGCCCTGGCCTGGGGCATCGGCTCGACCGAGGCCGAGCACGCTCTGGCCACCGGCGCGCTGCGCATGAAGAAGCCCCGGGCCATGCGGATCACGGTCGATGGCCGCCTGTCTGAAAGCGTGACCGCCAAGGACCTGGCGCTACATGTTGTGGCCAAGATCTCCTCGTCCGGCGCCAAGGGCTGCATCGTCGAATATGCGGGATCGGCCATCTCGGCCCTGCCGCTCGAGGGGCGCCTGACGCTGTGTAACATGGCCACCGAACTGGCCGCGTTCAGCGCGATCATCGCCCCCGACCAGGTAGTGTTCGACTATCTGGACGGTCGCCCCTACGCGCCCAAGGGCGCGGAATGGGTCCATGCCCTGAAAAGCTGGCAGGATCTGAAGAGCGATCCCGACGCCCGCTTCGACGTCGAGGTTCACATCGACGCGGCGGACGTAGCCCCGATGATCACCTGGGGCGCCAGTCCCCAGCAGGGCGGACCGCTGGACGGCGCCGTCCCCAGCTTCGAAAGCGTCGCCCAGCGCGACAGCCGGGAAGCCTATGACCGCGCCCTGGATTATATGGACCTCGCGCCGGGCCAGCCGCTTCTGGGCCTGCCCATCCAGGGCGCCTTCATCGGCTCCTGCACCAACAGCCGCATCTCGGACCTGCGCCGCGCCGCCGCCCTGCTGGCCGGCCGCAAGGTCGCCCCAGGCGTTCGGGCCATCTGCGTGCCGGGCTCTACCCAGGTGAAAGCCCAGGCCGAGGCCGAGGGCCTGGACCAGATCTTCCTGGAGGCGGGCTTTGAATGGCGCGAATCCGGCTGCTCGATGTGCTTCTTCGCCGGCGGTGAGAGCTTTGGCGAGCGCGAGCGCGTCGTCACCTCGACCAACCGCAATTTCGAGAGCCGACAAGGCCCCAAGACCCGCTCGCACCTGGCTTCGCCCGAGACCGTGGCGGCCTCCGCCATCGCCGGGGCGATCGCTGACCCCCGCCTTCTGAGCCGGTGACATCATGCTGCCCCTGACCCGCCTCACCGGCGTCGCCGCCCCGCTCATCCGGGCCAATATCGACACCGACGCCATCATTCCCTCGCGCGAGATGAAGGGTGTCTCCAAGACTGGCCTTTCGGACGGCCTATTCGCCGGGTGGCGCTATACGACGGTGGGCGGACGCGACCTCGATCCGAAGTTCGTGCTCAACCAGCCGGCCTATGCCGGCGCCCAGTTTCTGCTCAGCGACGAGAATTTCGGCTGCGGCTCAAGCCGTGAGCACGCCGCCTGGGCCCTGGCCGAATATGGCTTTCGCGGCGTTCTGGCCCCGTCGTTCAACCCGATCTTTTTCAACAACTGCATTCGCAACGGCATCGCGCCGATCATCCTTTCCCCCGAAATGATCGCCACCTTTGCGGCGGATATCGCAGCGGATCCGCAAGGCCGTCCGCTGACCCTGGACATGGAAGGTTTGACGATGGCCGCGGCTTCGGGCCTTACGGCTTCGTTCGAATTGTCTCCTGAAGCCAAGACGATGTTGATGCTGGGCCTGGACGAGATCGACCTGACGCTTGGCGCCCGCGAAACGATCCTGGCGTTTCGCGACGCCGACAGGGCCCAGCGGCCCTGGATCTATCTGTAAGCTTGCCACGAGGAGGCCGTAGGGACCGACATGCACGCCACGCCCAATCTCTACGACTATTGGCCCTATCAGGACCGCCCCAAGATCACCTGGCCCGGCGACAAGAAGCTGGCTTTCTGGATCGCCCCCAATATCGAGTTCTACGAGTTCGATCCGCCGAAAAACCCCTCGCGCGGCGGCTGGCCCAAGCCCGCCCCCGATGTGGTCGGCTATTCGCAGCGGGACTGGGGCAACCGCGTCGGCCATTGGCGGCTGATGGAGTTGATGGATCGCTACGGCATGCGCGGCTCGATCTCGCTGTCGACCGCCCTGATCGACCACCATCCCGAGATCATCGAGGCCTGTGTGGCGCGCAACTGGGAGTTCTTCTCCCATGGCATCTATAACACCCGCTACTCCTACAACATGACCGAGGCCCAGGAGCGGGCGGTGATCGAGGACTCGATCCGCACCATCCAGAACGCCACCGGCCAGCGCATCCGCGGCTATCTGGCCCCGGCCCTGACCCATACCGAGCGCACCTTCGATCTGCTGGGCGAATATGACTTCTGGTACACCTGCGACCTCTTCCAGGACGACCAGCCCCAGCCGATCAAGACCCGCGAGGGCCGCATGGTCTCGATGCCTTATTCGCTCGAGGTCAATGACGTGATCACCTATGGCCAACAAGCCATGGATCCATGGCGTTACGCCGATATCCTCAAGCGCCACTTCGACCAGCTTCTGGTCGAGGCGGACGACAGCGGCACGGTGATGTGCATCCCGCTGCACGCCTATCTGGTCGGCCAGCCGCATCGGATCGGTCCATTCGAAGCCGCCCTGAAACATATCGCCGCCAACGCCGACGACGTCTGGATCACGACCGCTGCCGAGA
The DNA here is from genome assembly GCF_058681035.1 of Caulobacter sp. FV2ps19. Taxonomy (NCBI): domain Bacteria; kingdom Pseudomonadati; phylum Pseudomonadota; class Alphaproteobacteria; order Caulobacterales; family Caulobacteraceae; genus Caulobacter; species Caulobacter sp. FV2ps19. The sequence continues at coordinate 3,225,156 of NZ_CM178729.1, forward strand.
TCGCCGACCACTACCGTCAGACCTATTGGAACCAGACCCTGAGCGATGTCGCCCGTCGCGGGCTGGCTACCAGCGGGTTCGGCTTTGCTCCCTCGGAGGCGCAAGCATGAGCCTGCCCGAGGACTATCTCGTCTATCCACACCGCCGCTATGGCATGGACCAGACTCTCTACCCCTGGCGCCCAGCGGACGCGCGCGCTCCGATCGCCTGGCCGGGTCAAGAGCTCGTGGCCGCGATGGTGGTCGTGCCGATCGAGTTTCACATGCTCAATCCGGACGGCAAACCGTTCAAGCATCCTGGCGCCATGGTCACGCCCTATCCCGACCTTCGTCACTACACGACGCGCGACTATGGCAACCGGGTGGGCGTGTTCCGGATTCTCAAGGCGCTGAAGGCGGCCGGCGCCAAAGCGACCTTCCCGATCAACGCCGTGCTGCTCGACACGGTTCGTCCGCTGGTCGACGCCATCCTGGCCGACGGCCACGAGATCGCCGCCTATGGCCTGGACACCGACCACATTCACCATGGCGGGCTGGATCGCGAGACCGAGCAGGCCTGGATCGCTGAAGTGAAGGCGCGGTTCGCCAAGGCCGGCCTCTCACCGCGCGCCTGGATGAGCCCGGCGCGCCAGCAGTCGTTCAACACCCTGGAGCTCCTGGCCGAGGCCGGCTTTGAGATCTGCCTAGACTGGGAACAGGACAATGTTCCCGTGACGATGGCGACCGCCGCCGGCCATATCATCGCCGCGCCGCTGTCCAACGAACTCGACGACCGCCTTCTGCTGATTGATCGTCGGCAGGATGAAGACAGCTGGAGCCGTCAGATCCTGGAAGCCGTCTCCTGCCTGAAGGGCGAAGGTCCTCGCCATGGCGGCCAGATGCTGGGCTTCACCCTGACGCCCTATGTCAGCGGCCAGCCGTTCCGCACAGCGATCATGGCCGCGACCCTGAAGACCCTGGGCGAGGATCCGGCCGTCCGGACCGCGACCGTTTCCGAGATCGTCGACGCCTGGGCCCTGGCCCAGACCGCCGCCTGAACGCCGCGAGGAGCGCGATGACCCAAGACCTCAAGTTCGAACCCACCATGGTTCGCGAAGACAAGACCGCCCGGCAGCTCTATGAGGCAGTCAAGGCCAATCCGGCCCGCACCCGCTTCGGGTTCGGCGAGAAGCTGGCGATCATCAATATCGATTTCCAGCAGGCCTATACCCGGCCGGACCTGTTTCCCAAGTCGGCCTATGTGACCGATCCTAATCAGGTCGCCTATTCCAACCAGATCTCGCGCCTGGCGCGCGGGGCCGGCATGCCGGTGGTCTGGACACGGGTGGCCTACAAGGCCGACGGCGGCGACGCCGGTGTCTGGGGCACCCGCACCGACACGCCCGACAGCCTGCAGAACATCAAGTACGACAGCCCCCGCCACCAGTTCGATCCCCGGGTCGAGATCGATGAGGCGGTTGACCTCGTCTACACCAAGCGCATGCCCAGCGCGTTCTTCGAAAGCCAGCTACAGAGCTATCTGGTCTGGCACAAGGTCGACACCGTGGTGATCACCGGCGGATCCACTTCGGGCTGCGTGCGGGCCACGGCGGTGGAGTCGCTGTCACGCGGCTATCGGACGATCGTTCCCGAGGAATGCGTCGCCGACAAGCACGAGAGCTATCACTTCGCCAACCTGACCGACCTGCAGCTAAAATATGCCGACGTGGTCGAGGTGGCCGAGGTGATCGCCTGGCTGACGGCGCGCCAGAAAGGCTGATCGGCGCCCGCATTTCGCACAGTGTCTTCGAAGCGTCGCTTTGGGCCTTGCCTTTGGACGGTCGAGCGCCAAAGAATGATATAATAATATACCCTTTAAAGCGTGGAGCGCCCGATGGCCCAGTCCGCCCAGGACAATGAATTTTCGAAGGGCTGGCCCCTCGTCCTCTGCGCCCTGCTCGGGGTCGGGCTGGGTCTAGGTCCGGTGCCCTTCTACACGATCGGCATGGTCGCGCCGCAGCTGGCCAAGAGCTTTGGCTGGTCGTTCTCGGAGATCATGGGCGGCATTCCGCTGATGACCCTCGGCGCCTTGCTGGCCAGCCCGCTGGCCGGCCTGCTGGCCGACCGTTTCGGGGTGCGGAAGGTGACACTGGTCTCGCTGGTCGTCTTCAGCTTGGCTTTCATGTCGTTCGGCTTCTCGAACGGCTCGTTGGCCCTCTATTATCTGACATGGCTGGTCATGGCGTTTGGCGGTGTAGGCACCTTGCCGATCACCTGGACCCGGCCGATCAGCGCCCACTTCAACCGCCGTCGCGGCCTGGCCCTTGGCATCGGCCTGCTGGGCACCGGGCTGTTCGGCTTCCTGATCAAGCCGTTCGCGGCGTGGCTGATCGCCAGCTACGGCTGGCGCTCGGTGTACTTCGTCATCGGCGCCCTGCCGCTGCTGATCGCCTTGCCCGTGGCCTTGAAGTTCTTCCATGACAAGGACGCTCCGACCGCCGCAAAGACGGAGGACAAGCCGCCGGTCCCCGTGGACGGGCTGACCCTGAAGCAGGCTGTCCGCAAATGGTCGTTCTGGGCCATCTGGCTGGGCTTCCTGCCGATCGCCGCCGCGACCGGCGGGCCGATCCCGAACATGGAAAACCTGCTCAAGAGCCAGGGCTTCGGGCTGGAACAGGTCGTCACATTGGCCCCGCTGATCGGTCTTTCGGTGATCTTCGGGCGCCTGCTAGGCGGCTGGCTGATCGACCATTTCTGGGCGCCGGCCGTGGCCTTGGTCCTGCTGTCCACCTCGGCCCTGGGCTGCGTCGCCCTGGCCCTGCCCGGCGCGAACTATCTTCACGCCTTCCTGGCCATCTGCCTATTGGGCTTCTCGGCCGGCATGGAATACGACCTGCTGGCCTATCTGACCGCGCGCTATTTCGGAATGCGCGGTTACGCCTCGATCTATGGCGCGCTCTACGGCGCCTACGCCCTGGGCGCGGGCTTCGCCCCGGTCGCCTATGGCATGGCGTTCGACAAGACCGGAAACTACCAAATGGCGCTTTGGGTCTCGGCCGGCCTGTTCATCGGCGGCGCCCTGCTGTTGCTGACGGCGGGTCGATACCGAAAGAGCGAGACGCCGCCGGACTCCGTCGCCGACGATGTCGCAAGAAGCGCCGACCACGCACCGGCCGCCTGAACGCGCGAGGCGAAAAAAGGGCGGCGCCGACGGCGCCGCCCTTTTTTCGATACGACCGCAACTCGGATTATTTGAGGGTCTTCATATAGGCGATCAGGTCAGCGCGACGCTTGGGATCGGGAATGCCGGCGAAGGCCATCTTGGTGCCTTTCGCCATGGCGTTGGGGCGCACCAGCCAATGATCGAGGGATGCGTCATCCCACTTCACGTTCAAGCCCTTCAAGGCCGCTGAATAGGCATAGCCCGGCTTGGCGCCGGCCTTGGCGCCATAGACGCCCGCCAGGGTAGGCCCCATGCGCGAGGGCGCTTTGGCGTCGACCGTGTGACAGGCCTGGCATTGAATGAACGCCTTCTTGCCCAGGGCCGGATCGCCGGGAGGCGACGCAGCCAAGACAGGGAACGCCGCCGAGGCGAACCCTATGACCAGCAGCTTCTGGATAGACTTCATCACGTCCTCAACTCACCTTCTGAATGTATCATTCGTCGTCGTTCAAGGGGCCTGTGCAAGGCCGCTCATGACACAAAGCTATCGCCAAGCCGCCTCCACCACGCCACTGGCGCACAGAAACACTCGCCTGGCGGACACCGGGCTCAAGCCTCATCTGCCCAACTCTGTCGTGAGCTTGGCTGCACGATCCTATCGTTGATCCGCCCCGGCTCAAGCCTGCTTGCGAATTTAAAGATATAATCTTAGTTCTTTTGCACCTTCCAATGTGTGTAAGCCCGTGCGGTGACGCGAGTTTACGCGATCGCTCCGTGCAGAGCTCAATCCAGGACCAGTCATGACCCAGAGCTTCGCTGACGGCGCCCTTCTGCTGGATCTGCATGACGACCATGCGGTGCTCACGCTTTGGCAGCCCGGTAAGAAGAACGCCCTGAGCCGGGCGATGTGGCGCGCCCTGCCCGAAGCGATCGCCGCCGTCGCTACGGCGCCAGCCAAGGTTCTGATCGTAACCGGGGCCGATGAAGCCTTCTCGGCCGGCGCGGATATCTCGGAGTTCGAAACAGTCTGGGCCACGCCGGAATCGGCCAAGGCCTACGCCACGGAGATCGCCGCCGGCGTCTCGGCGCTTGATGATCTGGCCAAGCCCACCCTGGCGGCCATCCGAGGTCCCTGCGTCGGCGGCGGCATGGGCCTTGCCCTGGCCTGCGACCTGCGAATTGCCGAAGAGGGCTCAAGGTTCGGCATTACGCCCGGTAAGCTGGGCCTGATCTACTCCCTGGAAGACACCAAGCGGCTGATGGACGTGGTCGGCCCCGCCGCCGCCAAGGACATTCTGTTCACCGGCCGGCTGCTCGATTGCGAGGAAGCCTTGGGCCTGGGCCTGATCAACGCCGCCGCGCCGCCGCACGCGTTCGCCCAGGCCGTCGAAGCCAAGATGGCCCAGATCGCCTCGGCGTCGCAGTGGAGCGCGCGCGGCGCCAAGGCGATGGTAAAGCTGATCCTCTCGGGACAGGTGCGTGACGACGACATCACCAAGGCCTGGTTTCAGCAAGCCACGCAGGAACCCGACTTCCAGGAGGGCCGCGCCGCCTTTCTGGAAAAGCGCAAGCCCCAGTTCCCCTTCCGCTAGCCCCGCCGCTGCGCGGACTGACCCCACGAGGACGCCCCATGTCTCAAGCTCCCAGAACCTGGCCGGACGGCCACCGCCTTGCGCTGTCGCTGGTCGTCAATGTCGAGGAAGGCTCCGAACGCTCTATCGCCCGTGGCGACAAGGGTATGGAAGCCGTCGACGAGCTTGGCATGTTCGTCAAGGATCCGATCCGCAACTATCCCAACGAGAGCAACTATCAGTTCGGCCTGAAGGTCGGGGCGCGGCGCGTTCTGGACATCCTGGCCAAGCATGAGGCGCGTTCGACCTGGACCATCTGCGCCCAGTCGCTGGAGAACGAGCTGGATCTGGCCAAGGCGATTGTCGCCGCAGGCCACGAGCCTTGCAGCCACGGCTATCGCTGGCAGTTCCAGTACCGGATGGACGAGTCCGCAGAGCGCGCCTTCATCCGCAAGGCGGCCGACTCGATCCAGGCGACGACGGGCCAACGGCCCGTCGGCTGGCTCAGCCGTTACCTGACGACCGACAACACCCGGCGGCTGCTGAGCGAGGAAGGCTTCCTCTACAGCATGGACGACTTCTCGGACGAGTACCCCTTTTGGGACGCCAATGACGGCAAGCCGATCGTGGTCATCCCCTACCAGATCGACACCAACGACATGAAGATGTGGAGCGACCCGGCCTATACGGCGCGCGCCTGGCTGGACTATGCGATCGACAGCTTCGACACGCTGTACGCCGAGGGCGATACCCGCCCCGCCATGCTCTCGGTGGGTCTGCATCTGCGGATCATCGGCCGCCCTGGCCGCTCGTGGGCCCTGGATCAACTGCTGCAACACGCCCGCTCAAAGCCCGGCGTGTGGATCGCGACGCGCAGGGAGATTTGCCAGCACTTCATGGCGACCTGCCCCTTCGGCGGCTAAACCGCTCTCAACGCGAAAAAACGCCCGATCCGGATCGACCGGATCGGGCGTTTTCTGTCTGGCGCGGCCTTCAGACCGGGATCAGAACGGCTTGGTTGCGCCCAGGAAGCACACGCCGGCGATCGTGATCCAATAGACATAGGCCATGACGCGGGCGAGCACGATCTCGCGTTGCAGCGCGGCCTCCTCGGCCGGGTTTGGCCCCTCCGCCAGACGACGGAAGCGCACGGTCCAGGCCCGCATGACGAACCGCAGACCCAGGCCGATGCACAGGGTGAAACCATAGAGGGTCAGCTTGGCGGGATACCACAGCGTGCCGGGCCCCGCCGTCAGCGGACCATGGCCCAGCATCGACGAGATGCCGACGATGAAGATGGTCGGGATCAGGATGTAGCGCAGGGCTTCGTCGATCTTGGTCAGGCGGATGCCCAGGTCGCTCTCTCGAGCAAAGAAGGCGCTCCAGGTCAGCGACAGCCAAAGCGCAAAGCCGATCCACATGCCGATCAGCCAGCCGCCCCCAAGCGGCTGCAGGCCGTAGATATGTCCCATGTGCAGGCCCAGCGGCAGCAGAAGGATGATCCCGGTGCGCGCCAGAATGTCGATCCGATAAGCGGTCTCGAGGTGACGGCGACGCTCCTCGAGCGACAGGTTACGATTGACGATGTTGTAGGACGTCTGAAAAACACCCCATTCGCCGCCCAGCCAATAGACCATGCTGAGGATGTGCACCCAGCGCAGAACGTCCAGTTCGTTGAGGTTCACGACCCCTCCACCGTATTAATGATATACTATTAAGTGTTTTAGGGTGTCGATGGGCCAAGCCGCAACCTCGTAGAACTACGGAGCCCCCCCCCCCTGCTGGCGAAAGATCACCCCTATCGCTTGAGCAGGACCGTATCAGGCGTCTCGCCGACCTTGGCGTCCAGGCTGCGGCGCGCATCCCTTGCGCCCAGACCATAGGCGGCCAGGAACAGATTGGACACGGCGACCGCCTGCTCCATCCCCATGGTTTGGGCCGGAACGTCGCGCTCCGGGCGGCAGATGAGATGGCCGAAATAGTGATCGACCCCGGTCAGAACCAAGCCGTATTTGTCGCCGGCCGGGGCGTTGTCAAACGCCGCCAGATGGGCGCGCCATTCACCGCCTGGCGGATTGTCCAGCGTGCCGGTCTGAATCAGGGCCGGAACGGCCAGAGTGCCGAAGCCCTCGGCAGTGACCAGGCCGGGCATGACGCCCGGCGGCGAGAAGGCCACCACGGCCTTGACGCGCGCATCGGCCATCGGGCCATCGAAACCCGCCGGCCGCTCGGCCGAGACGCCGCCCTGGGTCAGCGACAGCAGCGCCCCGTACGAGTGACCGGCGGCGATGTACGGATCCTTGCCGGCAAAAGTGTCAGCCAGGACCCGCATGTCCAGCAGCCGCGCCTTCCAGCTGTCACCCATGCCATAGCGGGCGTGGTCGGGGTGATCGGTGGAATCGACGTGCAGCGGCGCGGCGATGTCGAAGCCAGCCGCCTGCCAGGGCGCGAGCAGGTTCTCGTACTTGCCCGGCGCAGAAAGCGCGCCGTGCGAGAACAGGATCAGCCCCTTGCGACGCCCTTGCGCCTTCCAGATGCTGACCTCGACCTGGCGGCCGTCGGCGGCGGTCAGGCTGCGGCTTTCGGCCGCCATGGCGGGGGCCGCGGCCAAGGCGGCAACCCCGGCGAGAACGGCGCGACGGGCGATCATGGTTAGGCCTTGTTCCAGAGCGGTTCGATCAGCGCCCCGGGATTGGCCAGCACCTCGGGGTGACGGGCCTTGGTCGCCTCGAGCCAGCTCGCCGGCAGGTCAACCATCTTGACGCCCCAAGCGCCCGAGCCGTTGCCCATAAGATGGCCCGGCGCGTCGCCCATTTTCAGCCATGGCCGCCAATTGACCACCGAACTGTAGGCGTTGCGACACGTGACGCGGGGCGTTTTGGTCGCGGCCAGCTCAGCGATGCTGGTTTGCAGGGTGACGATCTCGCTGTAGCGCAGCGGGGCGGCCATGCCGGGGATCTGAGCCTCGGTGAAGACCTCCTCGGTCCACCACAGGTCGGGACCGATGATCAGCGGCGGACGCGTCGTGTGGCGCACCTGCAGACCCAGGATCGGCGGCTCGACCTTGATCGCCAAATCATCGCCGATCACCACGCGCGAGGCCTTGGTGAAGGTGTGGGCCACGTCCACCGTCTCGCCAGTATAGGGGTTGGCCCAACGGTCCATGACCTTGCCGGTCTCGTTGTCCGTGAAATAGGCCACCTCGTAGGTGAAGCACTCGAAACGGCCGTCGGCCAGGTTGCGATAGCGGGCGAAGGTCGTGGCGGTGACGCCGTACAGCGGCCGCACCTCTGCTCCGACCACGCCGTAGTAGGAGCCGTTGATGCAGCCGGTGACCAACGACTGGTCCAGCGAACCCCGCAGGCGGATGAAGGCCTTCAGCCGCGCCTTGGGGTCGGAAAGGTCCAAGCGGGCGGCGGCGGCTTGTGCCGGCGCGGCGGCGACGGCGGCGCCCGCGGCGGTCAGTCCGGCGACGGCGATCAGGCCGCGGCGGGTGCTGTCGATCATGGACGGTTTCCTTGCGAAGATGCGACCGGCAGACCGCGAAGAACAGTGTTGGGCAGGATGCTGTTGTCCCACTCGGGCTTCTGCGGCGGGTTCTCGCCCAGACGCAGCACGACCAAGCGCTTGGACGGGACCACGTAAACCACTTGGTCGGAATTGCCGTCGAACAGGAAGAGATCCTTGGCCAGATAGGGCTCGCTATGCAGCACGCGCGGCCCCTGGAGGTCGAGCGCGCCAAAGCCGCGACGTTCCGCGTAGGGCTCGCCCAGATAGACGCCCATGCCGACGTGGGGATTCTGCGGCGTGGCCGTGCGCATGGCGGCGACATAGCCAGGCGGCAGCAGGCGCTTTCCCTTCCAAACCCCGTCGTCCATCAGCAGGATCGCCAGCCGCAGCCAAGTCTGGGCCGGCGTCATCATACAGCAGCCCGCGTGGGCCGTTCCATCCGGGCGATTCAGCCAGACGCTGACGTCCGGCGCACCGATCGGCTTGAGCAATTGCTTGGACAGGAAAGCCGAGAACCGCTGCCCGGTCGCCCGTTCAAGCACGATGGCGACCAGCTCGGCGTTGGCGTTGCTGTAGTCGAAGCGCTCGCCCGGCTCGGCGACCAGCGGATACTCCGCGATCAGCACCTTCTCGTGGTGCGGGCTCAGATAGGCGCGGTTGAGGATGTGGTCGGCGGTGGGGGCTGCCCCCTGCGGCATCAGGCCGGTCCGCATGTCCAGCAGGTGCCGGGTCAGGATCTTGGAGCGCTTGTCGCCCTTCCATTCCGGGATGAAGTCGGCGACGGGCTGATCCAGGGACTTGATGTAGCCCAGCTGGATGGCTCGCCCGACCAGGGCCGCGCCCAGCGGCTTGGACAGCGACTTCGACACCAGCGGCGTGTCGGCGTGGGTCAGGCCGAAATAGGTCTCGCGCTCCAGGGCGCCGTCGCGCCAGACGATGAAGGCCGTGGAGCGATTGTCGCGGGCATAGGCCTCAGCCGAGTCAAGCGCCGCCTTGCCGATCTTCGGGGCCTTGGTGACCGGCGGCGGCTTGGACCCCGGCGCACCGGCGGCGATCTCGGCCGGCGCATAGGTGGTCATGATACCGCCCTTGAGCTGGGCGAAGCGCGCCTCCAGCACAGCGCGGTCGGCATCGGAGTCTTGCGCCTGGACGGCGCCGGCCAGGCCCAGAACCGCCAGACTCATCCAGGCGCCGGCCCATCGGCAACCTCGCTGCCCGTGTGGCGCGCGCGACATCATGCGACCCGGCTGCTTCATGAGACTTGGCCCTTATACTGATGTTCCAGCCTAGGCCGGATTCGCGCGGCATTGGGCGCCTGAGCGGCGGGTTTGTCCGTAGCGCGGATAGGAAGCGCTCACGGCTTGCGCCGGCGCCGTCGGCCGTCCGATCGTAACGTGAGCATTTGAGGAGGCGCGCCGCATGGCGACCAAACTGACCCGACGTGAAGGACTTGGACTGGCCGGCCTGGCCGCCGCGGCGCTTTCTGCGTCCGCGACCGGCGCCCTGGCAAAGCCCAAGATCGACCTGGTGACCAAGGTGGACTTCAAGGATCCCAAGTGGAACCGCGACACCTACATCCGCATGGACGCCGACGTGGACCCCACCAAGGAGAAGGTGGGTTGGATCCGGGGCACGGCGTTCGGCGTGCGCCCCAACGAGCCGGTTCGCCCGCTGTTCGAGGTCGAGGGCTTCAGCGTCGTGCGCACCAAGCGCCTGGAAGACGGCAGCTGGCGGCGGATGCTGCGCGAGATCGTGTTCTATCGCGACACGAAGACCGGCGAGATCCTCAAGACCTGGCTTAATCCCTATACGAACGAAGACGTTCGCGTGGTGCCGATCGCCAACGACCCGTTCAACTTCACGATCAGCGAATACCTGCCCGACCCGCCCTCCTACGGCGGCCTCCAGACGGCCAAGCCGCCCAAGCGCCCCTACCTGCTGGACTGGGAGACCGGGCCGGACGACACGCTGATCTGCCGCACCGGCATCGACATGATGTACCCGAACGCCCTGCAGCCCGACAAATGGGTGCGCGAGTCGTCGGGTCCGATGAACCGCGTTTCCGAGCACTTCATCTATACGATCAAGCGCAAGGACGTCGAAAACCCCAACCTGACCCACATCCCGCACGTCGGCGCCTGGTCGCGGATCACCCCGTGGCTGCCCTGGATGCTGATGGGCCAGGCGGAAGGTCACGTCAGCTACTTCACGACCTTCGGCACTCTGCCGGGCGGCATCAAGGAGCTGAAGCCGGAGATCGTCGCCGCCGCTCGCGCCATCGACCCGAAGTTCCTGAGCGCCCCGACCGAGGACTACGGTCCTTCGCTGTCGAGCCTTGAGAACTACGCGCGCCAGCAGACCCCGGCGCCGGTTCCGGCCGGCTGGGCGCCGCCCAAGCCGCCGCCCGCCCCCAGCTTCCCCAAGAAGCCGGCGTGAGGTCGTGATGGCTCTGGACCGACGCGCGATGCTGGCGACATCCCTGGCCGCCCTGGCCGCGGGGACGGTCTCGGCGGCCGAGCTGCCCGCCGAAGGCAAGCTCACCGTGGCGCAACTGCGCGCCCGCTACATGACCCCGGCCGACAAGCTGGTGGTGCTGGGCGGCGTCGAGGTGCGTTATCGCGACGAAGGCCGTGGGCAGCCGATCCTGCTGCTGCACGGCTCGCAAAGCACACTCGAAACCTGGGACGGCGTCGCCGCCGTACTCAAGCGCCAGTACCGGGTGATCCGCTTCGACATGCCGCCGATGGGCCTCTCGGGCTCGGTCAGCGAGGCCTCCAAGGCCACGCTGACCGGTCCAGACGACTTGATGATCGGTTTCCTTGAGCACTTGAACATCAAGGACGTCATCGCCGTCGGCGTCTCCAGCGGCGGCACCATGGCCTACTACCTGGCGGCCGGTCATCCCGAGCGGGTCAAGGCCATTGTGCTCTCCAACTGCCCGTCCCAGCCTCTGGACAATCTCGACGTCAAGCCGCCGCCCGAGATGCTCGCCGCCAACGCGCGGATCAAGGCCAGCGACTTCCCTGACAGGGCATGGTGGGGGACCTATCTGCAGTGGCTCTATGGTGATCCCGCGCGGATCACCGCCAAGAAGCTCCAGGTCAGCTACGACATGGGCCGTCGCGGCCTGGAGCCCAATCCGACCCATCTGCTGGCCCTGGCCGGCAATGGCGCCGAGACGGCCAAGCGCCTGAAGGCGGTGAAGACCCCGACCTTGATCATCTGGGGCGCACGCGATCCGGTTCTTCCGATATCCGAAGGTGTCGCGCTTCAAGGCCGTCTGACCGCCATCCATCCGTCGCTGGTGGTGCTGGACGACGTCGGCCACTACCCGCCGATCGAGGTCCCCGAGCGCTTCGCGGCGATCGTCGAGACGTTTGTGACCCAGGTCACCCCGCGCTGATGAAAGGCGCGCTCGCGATCGCGGGCGCGCCACTTTGTCGCACCACTTACCTGGCGCTCAAAACCTGAAAGCGAGTGACGATTTAGGCGTCCCGCTTAGGTTATCTCTGGTTGTAGGCGAGACACGCAACATGTTCCGCTGCGTTCAAGATTGGGCATAAAGGCCTACCAATAGGTCATTATTATCATTTGTGCCCCCAACCTTATTCGCAGGTCGGATAGAGTCCATCTACTACCCTCACCAAGAACGTGGGTTTCTGCAGCATACCCTCATCGCCACCAACAAGCGGCGCTCCGGATAAAACGGTCGGAGAACAATCAATTGGGGGAATTGGCTATGATGACCAATCGTATCGCACGAACCACCAAGGCGCTGCTGATCACCAGCGCTGCAATAGCTATCGGCGCTCCATCGATCGCCCTGGCTCGACAGACCGCCTCAGGCGGCGGCGTCGAGATCGGCGAGATCGTCGTCACCGCGCGTAAGCGGGCCGAAGACGTCCAGACGGTGCCGATCTCGATCAGCGCCCTCTCGGCCAAGGATCTGGAAGCCCGCAACATCAGCAACCTCGCCGACCTGTCGAACAGCACGCCTGGCGTGGCGATCACCTCGATCACCGGCGGCACCACAGTGCTGATCTACCTGCGTGGCCTAGCGCCAGCCAACACGGCCAATGACCTGAATGTCGACGGCAATGTCGGGGTCTTCATCGACGGCATCTACCAGACCAGCCGAAACACGCTCGACGTGATCTCCGTGCTCGACCTGGGCCAGATCGAAATCGCCAAGGGCCCGCAGAGCGCGCTCTATGGTCGTTCGACCTTCGCCGGCGCCATGGGCATCACAACCAAGGCTCCCAGCCACTACCTCTCGGGCGCGCTCTCGGCCACGGCGGGTGTCGACAAGGACTTCCGCGTGAAGGGCACCGTCTCAGGGCCGCTTGCGGAAAACCTCTATGGTCGCATTTCAGCCGGCTACGTGACCTATGACGGCTTTGGCAAGAACGCCGCCAGCAGCGACAACCTCGGCGGCTACGAAAAGCGCGCCGTCAGCGGTTCGCTGGAATGGGCGCCGACCGACAATTTCACCGCCAAGCTGACGGGCCTGTACTCCAAGTCGGCCGTCGAAGCCTCGCCTAGCTCGGCGCTGTCGCTCAGCAAGTTCAACTGCGGCACGACCAACGCCTCCACGGGCCTGCCAACCCTGTACTGCGGCGAGGCGACAACGCCCACGACGAGCGACATGTCGGCCAACATTCCCGATACGCGCTCCGAGAACGCCCAAATCGCCCTGGACATGAATTGGGACCTCGGCTGGGCGTCGCTGGTTAGCGTCAGCGGCCTGACCGCGTCGCAAAATGAGGCCTATTCGGACTACGACGTCACCAGCACTGGCGTGCAATTTGGTGTCTGCACCCTCGGCGCCGGCTGCATCACCAACCCGACCTATACCCGTCTGGCCAGATCCAATCTGTACGTCGCCTCGCGCGAGAAGGTCCGTACGGTCAGCCAGGAATTCCGCCTGCAGTCGCCCGACTCCGCGAAGCTGAAGTGGATGGTCGGGGGCTACTACTTCAACTCGATGATCCCGCTTTCGGCCGGTGGCCTGGGCGCGGACAGTTCCGGCCTCGCCGCCAACGAGCGCTATATCACGGTCAGCCAACTGACCACGCCGGCCTCCACGGGCGTCGGCGCCTATGACTTCACCGCCAACATCTTCCTGAGCGGCTTGGGTGCGCAGAACCAAGTGTTCGGCTCCTACACCAAGTCCGCGACCCGCACGAAGTCCCTCTTCGGCTCGGTCGGCTATGAGTTCGGCAAGCTGCGCGTCAACGCCGAAGCGCGCTACAACATCGACAGCAAGCGGGCGCAGACCTTCTCGGTCGTCAACGCCACTTCCCAGCCTTATATCTACAAGCAGATCGATGGCGTGAACGTGCCGGCCGCCGGCGTCTTCCCCGTCGCCAGCACGCCCTATCACAAGGTCTATAAGAACGTGACGCCGCGCTTTAGCGTCGACTATCAGTTCGCGCCGACGATCTTCGTCTATGCGACCGCCGCCAAGGGCATCCGTTCGGGCGGCTTCAACACGGCCAACGCGGTCAGCGCGACCGGCATCCTGGCCAGCGAAGTGTCGTACGACGAAGAAGAAAACTGGACCTATGAGGCCGGCTTCAAGAGCCGCCTGCTGGACCGCCGCCTGCTGCTGAACGGCTCGGTGTTCCACACCGACTGGAGCAACGCTCAGGTCACGTCCTATACGGACAATCCCACGGCGGTGAACCCGGTCCGCATCGTCCGCAACGCGGGCGATATCAAGGTCGGCGGCGTCGAACTCCAAAGCGACTTCCAGGCCACGGAGTCGATCCAGATCGGCGGCAGCCTCACCTACTCGGATCCAAAGTTCCAGGACGGCGCCTACGACGCCTCGATGATCGCTCAGTGCGTGACCTCGGCCGGCGCGGCGGCCACCGGGTGCAAGCTGACGACGATCACGCTGGCCAGCGGCGCCACGCGCCTCGTGCCGTCCATCGCCGGCAATCGCCCGACGCGGGCGGTCAAGACCCAGTGGAACCTGCACGCAGTGGGCCGTCACGACGCCTTCGACGGCTGGACCGCCGAAGGCCGCGTGGATGTCAACCATACCGGCTCAATGTACAACAATCTGCTGAACACGGTTAAGGTTGGCGAAAGGACGCTGACCAACGTCAGGCTCAGCCTGTCGAAGGACAACTACAACGTCGCCTTGTGGGCCAACAACCTGTTCGACAAAACCTACGTGGCCAACTCTATCAACCAGCCTCGAGCAGGCTATCCGAGCGCCTACAGCATCCCGGAAATCTATCTGGGTGAAGGCCGCCGCGTCGGCGTGACGGTGTCGGCGACCTACTAGTCACTCCCCGGACGTCTCGCTTCACCCTGGAGCCGGGCGATCACTACCTCCACGCCGTTCCCTTGCCGGAGCGGCGTGGTTCTTTTTTTGGCCTGGTTGTCCGACGAGCGGATAAAACCGATCGGGGTCTCGCCAAGCTCGACCGACTGTAATCTGCTCGTACTCTCCTGAATCGAGCGAGACGTCCCATGACCTTCACGCGCCGCCAAGCGATCCTCGGAGCCGCCATCGCGCAGCTGGGAGCCGCCACCCTGTCGCCGGCCGTCCACGCCGCGCCCAAGACGCCGAAGGCCACGCCCGCCGATGCCAAGCGCCCTGCCCGCTCGGGTGATCCCGATGTCATCGTCCTGGGTGCGGGCATTTCCGGGCTCGGCGCGGCGACCCTTCTCGAGGAACAGGGCGCCAAGATTCTGGTCCTGGAGGGCCGCCAACGGGTCGGCGGACGGATCCTCACCCTGCTGGATCAGCCCGGCTTGCCCGAGATGGGCTTCAACTCCATGGGCGCCGGCTATGGCCGCGGTATGGACATGGCCAATCGCGCCGGCGTCGATCTGTACGACGTCGCGCCGCGCTACATGAAGGATCCACGCCAGCAGCTGGTGCTCGGCGACACCTCGCTGACGCGCGAGGAATGGGCGGCCTCGCCGACCAACCCCTTCCCCGCAGCGCTCAAGACCATGATGCCCTGGGAGGTCGTGCCCGTACTGGTGGGCAAGAACAACCGCCTCAAGGACTGGGCCGACTGGATCGCGCCGGAGAGCGCACCGCTCGACGTATCGATGCACCAGTTCCTCAGCCAGCTAGGCCTGAACGACGCCGCCATCCGCCTAGCCTTTGACAAGTCCCCATACTACGGCATGAACGGTCACCAGTCCTCGGCGCTGGTCTATGAGTTCAACGACGGCTGGGGTAAGGCGCAGAGCGCCGCCGGCCCGGGCAGCTTCGCCGTCAAGGGCGGCAACCTGCTGCTGCCGCAAGGCCTGGCCGCCAAGCTCAAGGGCCAATTGCTGCTGGGCAAGGAAGTCGTCTCCATCACCAGCGGCCCCGACGCCGCGACCGTCACCTGCCGCGACGGCTCGACCTATCGCGCCAAGAAGGTCATCTGCTCGCTGCCGTTCTCAGTCCTGCGCAACATCGCCATCGAACCGGGCCTAACGGGCGCCCAGGCCCGGGCGGTCTCGACCCTGCCCTATCAGGCCATTTCGATCGCCTTCCTGACCGTCTCGGCCCCCTATTGGGAGAAGGATGGCCTGCCGCCGACCATGTGGACCGACGGCCTGCTGGGTCAGGTCCTGGCCCAGCGCTACGGCGCCTCGCCGGACGAGGTGACCGGCCTCAGCGTGTTCGCGCGCGGCGAGCTGGCCCTGGCCTGGGACCGCTTGGGCAAGGAGAACGCCCTGGCGATGATCGTATCGGAACTGGAGCGCCTGCGTCCCGCCGCCAAGGGACTGGTCAAGGGCGTACACTACCACGGCTGGGCTATGGAGCCGTTCAATGGCGGGGACTGGTCCTACTTCAACGCCGGCCAGGTCACGGCCTTCGCCCGTGACATGAGTACACCCGCCGGCCGCATCCACTTCTGCGGCGAGCACACGGGCGTCGCCAATCGCGGCCTGGAATCGGCGCTGGAGTCTTCCGAGCGCGTCGCGTTGGAAATCCTGACCTAACGCTGGCGACACCGACACGACAGCAAAAGGGGGCGGCCCATCAGGACCGTCCCTTTTCTTGGCAAAGGATCCGCCGCGCTCAGCCGACTTTGGCGATCAGCGCCAGGGCCTGAGCCTCGTCCACCACCTCGGCGTATTTGGCCTGCAGGTCGAAGAGGTTGGCCTGGTGCGGCCCGGGATGGCGGTCGCCGCAGGCGTCGCTGACGACGTACGGGATGAAGCCATGCTGCATGGCGTCCAGTCCCGTGGCCCGCACGCAGCCCGAGGTCGAGAAGCCCGTGATCAGCAGGCTGTCGATCCCCATGGCCGTCAGGCTCGCCGCCAGCGACGTGCCGAAGAAGGCCGAGGCGTACTGCTTGCTGACGATCAGCTCACCGGGCTTAGGCTGCAAGGTGTCCGGAAAGGCGCCGTCCGGCGATCCGGCCTGAAAGGCCTTCAGCGCCGGCACCTTGCGGTAGAAAATCCCGCCGTCGAGGCCGCCTTCCGCATAGACCACGTTGGTGAACACCACGGGCACGCCAGCCTTGCGGGCCGCTGCAACCAGTCGCTCGTTCGACTCCAGCGCCACCTCGAACGCCGGATCGTAGAGCGGCGAGCCGGGTCGCAGATAGGCGACCACAACATCGACAACCAGCAGGGCCGGACGCTGGCCGAACGGAAGCCGCCCGTCGAACGCCCCGGCATAGTTGGTTTTCAGGTCTTCCTGACTCATGCGCCGACTTAAGCTGCGGCCGGCGGGCGTACAGACACCGGCGGCCTCGGCGCCGGCAAGCCTGTCTCGGCCAGACAATTGGCGCGCAGGGTCTCGATGTCGGCGCCGAAGTTGAAAGGACCCGTAGCGGCCGGACGCTCGGCGCGGATCTTGGCGCGCAGGGCCTCGGTGGCGGCCGCGTCGACCTTGCCCTCGACCAGGACGACGCCGTAGCGACGCGCGCCCTCGACCGTGACCAGGCCTTGCTCGACTTCCAGGGCCACCAGGGCCGGATCGCGGTCCAAGGCGTCCCCCCAGCCGCCACCGCCCCATGTGATAAAGTGCAGGCGATCGCCGACCTGGACATCGATGTCCTCGACCTTGTTGCCGACCACGACCGAGGTCCCGTCGACCTTGTCCAGCACCTTGCGGGCTCGGGCTCCAGGCTCGCCGCCGTTGACGCCCCAGGGCGGGATGAACCAGCGGTCGTCGTGGATGGCGATCGTTCCGGCTTCCAGGAACTGATAGGTCATGTGGATGCCGTTGCCGCCGCGGTGCAGGCCGGGACCACCCGAGTCCGGCACGGTCTCGTAACGCTCGATGATCAGCGGGAAGTAACGCTCCAGGAACTCGTTGGGCACGTTGGTGAAGCCCGGCCACAGCGAGTGACCGTCCGGACCGTCGCCCATAGGCTTGCCGGGGATACCGCCGAAGCCGATCTGGAACAGCTGGAACCACTTACCCTTGGCGTCGAAGCCCGAATAGAACAGGTGGGGCGACGAAGAGAAGCCGGCGGCGCACAGGAATTCCGGCGTCTTCTGGCCCAGCAGGCCACCCAGGATGTCGAAGATCCGACCCAGGGCGTGCGTGCGGCCCGACAGGGCGGCGGGGAAGTGCGGCTTCAGCAGCGAACCTTCCGGAATATGCACCTCGATCAGGTCGTAGAACCCGTCGTTGAAAAGGATCTGCGGGTCGAAGACCATGATCATGTAGATTCCGAAGAACATGCGCAGCATGTTCTCGTTCAGGAAGAAGTTGATCGAGGCTTGGCTTTGCGGGTCGGTGCCGGTGAAGTCCAGGTGCACCTTGCCGCCTTCGCGCCACATGGTGCACTTGATCTTGTAGGGGCCGTAGCCCACGCCGTCGTCGCAGATATAGTCCTCGAAGGTGACCGGGGCCTCGCCGATCGAGGTGGAGATCAGGTGCTCCATGGCCCGGTGGTTACGGGCCAGAAGCTCTTCACACGCCGAGGTGTAGACGTCCTCGCCGAAGCGACCGGCCAGCTCGACCACGCGGCGGGCCGCCACACGGCAGGCGGCGATCAGGGCGTTGAGGTCGGCCGAGCACCAGTCCGGCTTGCGAGTCTGGTGCATGACAAGCTTGATCAGGTCCTCGTTGTACTCGCCCTTCTTCCAGATCTTGACGGGCGGGATCCGCACGCCTTCCTCGAAGATCGAGCGGGCGTCGATCGGCATGGAGCCGACGACCTTCCCGCCGATGTCCGACTGGTGGCCGAACATCGAGGTGTAGGCCAGCAGGCGGCCGTCCTTGAACACCGGCAGCAGCACCAGCCAGTCGTTGGAGTGGCTGATCGCCCCGCCGACCGAATAGGGGTCGGACAGGAAGATCATGTCGCCGTCCTCGACCGTGCCCTCGAAGCCTTCGAGGAAGGGGCCGATGTACGAGCCGAACTGGCCGACGATCATGCGGCCCTTGTGGTCGGCGATCAGCGGAAAGGCGTCGCCCTGCTCGCGGATACCCGGCGACATGGCGGTGCGCACCAGGGTGGCGTCCATCTCTATGCGGGCGTTACGCAGGGCGTTCTCGATCACCTCTAGGGTGACGGGATCGACGGTGACGCGGTTGAAGGGCGTCTCGTTGGACTGGATGATCCGTGCGGGCATGGTTGTCCCTCCCCGTTAGGCCAGGTTGATCAGGATATTGCCGACCGCATCGACCTTACCGACGCAACCGGTTTCGATGAGCGTGGTCGAGTCCATCTCGATCACGACGGCCGGGCCAGGAATGACGTCGCCCTGCTTAAGCCTGGCGCGGTCGTAGATGACCGCCGCGTGCAGCTTGCCGCCCATCCACAGCTCGTGGTCGCGTAGCTTGGCCTCGATCGGGTCGCCGTTGCCGACCGGCAGCTGGGCTGCCGGCAGGTCCAGGGCCGCACCCATGGCCACCGCGCGCAGGTTCACCAGCTCGTGCGGGGTATCCATGTTGAACGTGAACAGGCGCTTGTGCTCGGCGTCGAAGCGGTCGGTGACGCCCTTCAGACCGTCCGCGAGCAGCGTCGCTTCGTCGATAGACAGCGGCACTTCGAAGGCCTGGCCCTCATAGCGGACGTCGATCTCAAACTGGCTCACCAGCTGGGCTTCCGGCACGCCGTCGGCCAGCAGTTCTCCGCGGGTCTGGGCGGCCATCTCGGCCAGGATGCCGATGACATCTTCCTGCGAAGTGTCCTCGACACGCTTGGAGAACGAACGGGCCGTCTCCGTGCGCATGCGGGTGGTGGCGTCGCCCAGGGCGCACAGCACACCGGGCGACACCGGCGAGATCGCCGGCCAGCTGCCCATCAGGCGCGCCACGGCGTTGACATGCAGGGGACCAGCGCCGCCGAAGCCCATCACAGCGAAGTCGCGAGGGTCGTAGCCCTGCTGCACCGAGATCATGCGCAGCGCGCCGAACATGTTCTCGTTGACGATGTCGATGATGCCGCGAGCGGCTTCGAACAGGCCGATGCCTAGCGAGTCGGCGATGGTCTGAACGGCCTTCTTGGCGCCGTCGCGATCCAGCTTGAACGTGCCGCCCAGCAGGGCCTCGGGCAGGTAGCCCAGCACGACGTTGGCGTCGGTCACGGTCGGCAGCTCGCCGCCCTTCCCGTAGGCGACAGGACCGGGTACGGCGCCGGCCGACTGCGGCCCCACGCGCAGGGCCTTGGTCAGTTCGGGGACATAGGCGATCGAGCCGCCGCCGGCGCCGACCGTCTTCACGTCCAGGGCCGAGGCGCGCACCGACAGGTGACCGACCTCCGTGGTGCGCACGCGGCGCGCCTCCAGGTTCTCGATCAGAGCCACGTCGGTCGAGGTGCCGCCGACGTCCAGGGTCAGGATGTTCTTGATGCCGGCATTCTTGCCGACCCACAGGGCACCCGTGACGCCGCCGGCGGGACCCGACATCAGCAGGGCCACGGGGTGCTCCTCCGACTTCTCCGACGACATCAGGCCGCCGTCCGAGCGAAGGAGCGACAGCTTGCCGGCCATGCCCGCCGTACGCAGCTTGCCGCGCAGGTTGCTGACATAACGGCTGACGATCGGACGCACGGCGGCGTTCGCCACGGTGGTCAGGGTGCGCTCGTATTCCTGCATTTCCGGCAGGACCTCATGGCTCAGCGAGACGGGCGCGCCGGGCAGGATCTCGGCCACTAGCTCGCCGATGCGCTTTTCGTGCGCGCCGTTCAGATAGGCGTTCATCAGCGAGACAGTGACCGCCTCAACGCCCTGGGCCTTCAGCTTCTCGAGAGCCACGCGGACCTCAGCCTCGTCCAGCGGGGCGATCTCATGGCCCTGGGCGTCCATGCGGCCGCCGACCTCGAAGGTGTCCAGCAGAGCGGCCAGCGGCGTGGGCTTGGGCCACACTATCCAGCCGGCCAGGCCGCCGGGCACGAAGCTGCGAGCGATCTGCATGATCTGGCGATATCCCTGGGTGACGACCAGGCCAACCCGTGCGCCCTTGCCTTCCAGCACTGCGTTGGTGGCCACGGTCGTACCGTGCAGGAACACCTCGACGTCCGACGGCTTGATGCCGGCCTTGTCGCAGATGGCCTCGACGCCGCTCAGGATGCCGACCGAGCTGTCGGCCGGCGTGGACGGTGTCTTGTGGCGCCAAAACGCGCCCGTCTTCTCTTCGAGCAGCAGCAGGTCCGTGAACGTACCGCCGACATCGACACCCAACCTGTAGGTCATACTCGGACCACTCCAGCAAAGTCATGGCGCGCGGACGGCACGCGCCGCGCGATCTTGGTCGCTAGAAAGGTCCGCCTCCCGGGGCAGGACAACGGGGGAACTGGAGTTATCCACCCAGCGGAATAACCGGCCCGCCGTCGCCGCCAGACGAGCAGAATGAATGCGAAAACGCCCGCGTCCTGGCGGGAACGCGGGCGCTTCGGAGATCAGATCCCGAGTATGCCGGGCGCCAGCCGCCGGTCTGGATCTAGCGTCGCCTTCAGGCTGCGCAGCAGCGCCAGTGGCTCGGGCTTCAGCGCCGCGCCGAACGGATAGGCCCGGCCCAACTGGAAGAACACCGCGCCATGCCGATCGAAGAGGTCGATCAGCTCGCCCTTAAACCGATGGACATAGGCGCGCGCCTCCAGGTTTTCCGGATGGCGCGGCAGGCTGGCCAGGTAGTCCGGCGGGACATGGGCCTCGTGATACGGGGTGATGGCGTCGGGCCAGTACAGCGCCAACTCGTACAGCAGCCCGCCCGCCCCAACGGTCGAGAACATCTCGCCCGTCCAGACGCCTAGCCGTTTCATCTCGGCCTCGCGCTCGGCGAAAAAGGCGCGCAAGGCGGCGTGGACCGCCTTGACCCTGGAGTGTGGGACGATGCCGTGGACCGGGACCCAGCGCTCGCCGGCCGGACCCAGTACGTTGTAGAACGGCGCGAACGGCATGCCGCGCACCACCGCCGGCACGGTGGCCGGGATCTCGCGGCCCAGGGGCGAGCAGATCTGGCGGATACGATGCAGCCGCGCCTTGACCTCGGCGTCGTCCACACCCTCGACGATGTAGTGGGCCATGTAGGCCGAGCTAGCGATCGCCTTGCGCGCGCTGACCGCGGCTAGGACCAGCTGGCTCAGCCCCGCGCTGAGCGAGGGCGACGATTTCAGGATCGACCACGCCATCTGCAGCGACGCGCCGGCGCGGTCCTGGCGCGCGATCTGGCCTTGGGACAGCGCCGCATCGAGGAAGAGGCTGGTGTCCTCCAACCGCTCGGCCGCGACCGCGCGCATGGCGTCGTGCAGGCTGGCGAAGTCGGCGAAGGCGAACGAGACCGGGCGGTGGGCCGGCCGAGCTTTCTGCAGCGGCAGGGTGATCCGCGCCTTGACGCCGAACGCGCCGCAGTCGCCTGTGAACAAACCCGTCAGGTCGGGACCGTAGTTTCGCGAAAACGGCGACCCCGCCCCCTGCCCCGCATCCACGGCCGAGCCCGTGCTGAGCAGGTCGCCGGCGGCGGTGACCACGTCCATCGACAGGACCGAGGCGGCCGAGATGCCATAGGCGCCCGAACCGTGGCTGATGGCGTTCTGCGACATCGCCCCGCCGACCGTCGACACCAGGCCGGAGAACGGTCCCCAGAACGGCGTGCGCAGACCCTTGGCGTCGAGCGCGGCCTTCAAGGCGGCCCAGGTGGTTCCGGCCTCGACCGTGACATAGGCGTCGGTCTCGTTGATCTCGACGATGCGGTCCAGGCGGCCAAGGTCGACCAGCAGTTGGCCGTCGTCGGACGGGGTGTAGCCATCGGTGTAGGAAGCCCCACCGCCACGGGTGTTCAGCACCACGCCGGCCTGGGCGGCGGCCCGGATGATCGCCTGCAGCTCGCCGACCGTCCCCGGACGCACGACAGCCATCGGTTCGGCCTGGCGGCGATAGACGTCGGTGGCGAACGGTGCGGCGGCTTGGCCGGACAGGACATTGGCGGCCCCGACCACGTCCTGGAGCCGCCCGATCAGCGACTGCGCGGTCAGCGTGCTCATCCGACGGCGATGGCCTGGATCGTCGCGGCGTAGCCGTCCGGGGTTTCCTGCGCGGCGGCCTCGACGGCTTCCTTGCGCATCAGGTAGAACAGCCGCGTTAGGAAGGCCTGACGGCGGGCCTCGCGCGCCTCCAGCGCCTCCTGGTCAAGCTTCAGGGTCCTAATGCCCTCGGCCAGATCCAGGCCCTTGTCCTTGGCCGCCCGCTCCAGGGAATCGACATGGTCGTTCAGCACCGAGACCTCCTCGGCCAGGACCATGATCATCGACATCATCTGGTCCAGCGCCGGGGTCTCGTAGAACGCCGGACGCTTGCCCTGGGCGTTACGGATCATCTTGTCGGTCATCTTCGTACTCGGTTATTCGCAGCGTCGGGTATTCGGCGTCTTCGGGTCTCAGAGCTTCTGGGCGATCAGCACTTCCCAGCCGCCGCCGGGCGCGAATTCGCCCGCAGTGAACTCGCGGTCATTGACGGCCTCGGCCGCCTCCTGGCTGTAGCCCTCGGCCGCGGCGGCGAACTCCATCACCGCCATGGGCGCGGTGTCGAAGCGGATCGTCTCGGCCGGGAAGCCGGCGTCCTTGGCTAGCTGGACCTGGTCCAGCTCGCGCATCGCGCCCCAGAAGGGCTCGTTGTTGTAGTAGGTCTCGTTGTCCAGGATGAACTGGGTGAACGGGTCCATCAGGTCGAACGGCGGCAGGTCGGCGTGGATCATGAATCCGTCCTGCGCCAGCACCCTGTGGCACTCTTTGAAGATCTTCGGCATGGCCTTGCCAGACGTTTCGTGCAGCAGGATGTGGCTGACCACCAGGTCGAAATGGCCGTCCGGGAAGTCGATCGCCTCGGCATTGCCCTGCACGAAGTTGACGTCGAAGCCCATGGCTCCGGCGCGGGCGTGGCCATAGCGGACCTGGGCCTCGGCGACGTCCATGGCCCAGACCTCGGCGTCCGGGAAGAGCTCCTTGTACGGCAGGGTCGAGTGGCCGACCGTGCAGCCCAGATCGAGGATCCGCTTGGGCGAGAAGCCGTTCAGGCGGCGCTTGACGTAGTTGCAGACCGACCGGCCCATGTCGTCGTTGTCGGGACCGGTGTAGCCCATGGCGTACAGGAACACGCCGCGATCGTAGAGCACGCCCAGGCCAATCGAGTCGCCGTCAGCGCGGCCGGCATAACCGCCCGGCATGCAGTGGATATCAAGCGCGCTGACGTAGCGCGGCACCTGGAAGTCGGCCGGGATCACCAGTTCGCCGGCGTTCTTGGCCGAGTAGGCTTCGGCCTTGGCCTTCAGGTCCGGCAGCTGAGCGTCGATGCAGTCGATCACCGAATCCCACAGCAGCTCCTGGCTGATGCGATTCACGGCGGCGTAGTGCTGGAAATAGGGGTCTGGGACCATCGCCTTACGGATGTCGTGGCGATCGGCCGGGGCCCGCCCGGTCTCGGCCTCGAACTTCTTGGCGGCGCGGGCGCGGTACATCGGACCGAGGCCCGGCAGGATGCCCCCCTGGATGAACTGTTTGAGACTCTTGGTGAATTCCTGGCGCGAGGCCTCGTCCGGCGTCGCCGTGGGCAGCATGCCGTGATGCGCCTGCTGGAAGGTGTTCAGCATGTGTGGTCTGCGCTCCGTCGCCAAGGCCCGTGCTCCGGAGACTGGACAGGGGACCGATACGAACAACGACTATGTCTCGACTATCCACTAGGCGAGCGGTGAGGCAAGGCTGCGCGACAGCTTTGAGTGGGCGCCGAATCTAAAAGCGGCCTTCGACGCATCGACTCGCGCCACTAAGGCCAAGCTTGCGCCGTATTCGCGCTGCGAACATTGCACGGGCGGCGGCATACGCGCCGCGCCCGCTTGTCCAAAGCTCGGTGCCGCAGTTTTGAGAGGATCGCCCGCGTGACGACGACCGCCCCGTTTCAGCCCCAGCCCCAGCCGTTCGGCGGTCACCGTCCCGCGCCGGCCACGCTGGCCTTCCTGGACGAGCGCCACGGCCTGCTGATCGACGGCGACTGGGTGGATAGCCAGCAGGGAGAGCGGATCGAGACGATCGATCCGGCCACGGGTCTTGTCCTGACCTCCGTCGCAGCCGGCGGCGCCGCGGACATCGAATTGGCGGTCGCCGCCGCACGGCGCGCCTTCGAAGGCGCCTGGGGCCGCACCACCAACGCCGAGCGCTCCCGCCTGCTGAACCGCCTAGCCCAGCTGATCGCACGCGACGCGGGCCTGTTCTTCGAGCTGGAAATCCTGGATAACGGCATGCCCGGCGCGCTGTCGCGCATGATCGTCGACGGCGCCGTGGACCTGATCGACTACTACGCCGGCGCCGCCCGTCGCATCGAGGGGACCACCACGGCCCCGCCCGAACACTTGGCCGGCTTCGGCGGCGAGGCGCTGACCTACACGACCCGCGAAGCGGTGGGCGTGGTGGGCCAGATCGTGCCCTGGAACGTGCCGCTGTCGATGGCGTGCCTGAAACTGGCGCCTGCCATGGCCGCCGGCTGCACAGTCGTGCTCAAGCCCGCCGAGGAGACGCCGTTGTCGGCGCTGCACCTGGGCAAGCTGATCCTGGAAGCCGGCTTCCCGGCCGGCGTGGTCAATATCGTTAACGGCCTGGGCGAGATCGCCGGCGCGGCCCTGGTCGCCCATCCCGACGTCGACAAGATCGCCTTCACCGGCTCGACCGAGGTC
The DNA here is from genome assembly GCF_058681035.1 of Caulobacter sp. FV2ps19. Taxonomy (NCBI): domain Bacteria; kingdom Pseudomonadati; phylum Pseudomonadota; class Alphaproteobacteria; order Caulobacterales; family Caulobacteraceae; genus Caulobacter; species Caulobacter sp. FV2ps19. Next base: position 3,250,467 of record NZ_CM178729.1, read on the forward strand.
GGCCGCCTGATCGTGCGCGAAGCGGCAAACACCATGAAGAAGGTGTCGCTGGAACTGGGCGGCAAATCGCCGGTCGTGGTCTTCGCCGACGCCGACTTGGATCTGGCCGGCCCGGGCGTCGCCATGGCGACCTTCTTCCTGCAGGGCCAGAACTGTATGGCCGGCACGCGCATCTTCGTGCACGAGAAGATCCACGACGCCCTGGTCGAGCGCGTTACGGCCTTCGCCGCCGCGATGAAGGTCGGCCACGGCCTGGACCCGTCCAATCAATTCGGTCCGCTGATCTCGGTCGCCCACCGCGCCCGCGTGTTGGCGCGCATCGAGGAGGCTAAGGCCTCGGGCGCCGAACTTGTTCTAGGCGGCGCGCCGCTGGACGGCCCCGGCCTGTTCGTGCCGCCGACCATCTTCACGCGCACGCGCCCCGACATGAAGGTCTGGCGCGAGGAGATCTTCGGGCCAGTGATGTCCATCCAGACCTTCGGCGACGAAGATCTGGACGGCCTGGCCAGGCGCGTCAACGACAGTCCCTTTGGCCTGTCGGGCAGCGTCTGGACTCGCGACCTGTCGACCGCCCACAAGATGGCCGCCCGCATCCGATCGGGCCATGTCTCGATAAACTGCCACGGCGCCGTGGCCTCGAACATCCCGTTCGGCGGCTACAAGGAGTCGGGTTGGGGCCGCGAGTTTGGCCGCGAGGGCTTGGACCTCTATCTCGAAACTAAGGCCGTCACGGCCCGTCTCTGACCCTTTCCTCACGCACGGAGATCCTGCGTTGACCGCGATTCTTGAAGCCGTCCGCCCCGCCAGCGCCCGGGCTCAGGCCCTGCTGGATTCCCCGCAGGCCTTCGGCCTGCTGATCGACGGTCAGTGGGTGCAGGCCAAGGCCGGCACCACCCTGCCGACGCTGGACCCTGCCACCGGCCAGGTGCTGGCCAACATCGCCGACGCCGGCCCCGAGGACGTCGACGCCGCCGTGGCCGCCGCCCGGCGCGCCTTCGACGGCTGGGCCAACACCGTTCCGGCCCAGCGCGCCGCCATCCTGTGGCGCATCGCCGACGTACTCGAGGCGAATATCGACGAGTTGGCCGAGCTCGAGACCCTGGACCAGGGCAAAGCGCTGTACGTCGGCCGCTGGGCCGAGATCCCCGGCGCCATCGCCCAGTTCCGCTTCTACGCGGGCCAGGCCATGGCGATCGAGGGCCGCACAATCACGACCTCGATCACCTATCAGCCGCAGGGCAAGGAGATCTCGGCCTGGACCCTGCGCGAGCCGGTCGGGGTAGTGGCCGCCATCGTGCCGTGGAACTCACCACTGGTCCTGACCGCCATGAAGCTGGCTCCGGCCCTGGCCGCCGGCTGCACCGTGGTGCTCAAGCCCGCCGAGGACACCTCGCTAACCGCGCTTCGCCTGGGCGAGTTGATGCTGGAAGCCGGTCTGCCGCCGGGCGTGTTGAACATCTTAACCGGCCGCGGCGCGACCTGCGGCTCTGTCCTGGCCGCGCACAAGGACGTCGACAAGGTGGCCTTCACCGGCTCGACCGCCACGGGCCGTGCGATTCTCGACGCCTCGAAGGGCAATCTCAAGCGCGTGACCCTGGAGCTGGGCGGCAAGTCGCCGGTCATCGTCCTGAGCGACGCCGACCTCGACCTGGCGATCCCCGGCGTGGCCAACGCCATCTTCTTCAACGGCGGCCAAGTCTGCATCGCCGGCTCGCGCGCCTACGTCCACAGTTCGATCTACGACAAGGTCTTAGAAGGCCTAGTCGCCCAGGCCAGCGGTATCCAGCTAGGCCACGGCCTGAATCCAGGCACCCACATGGGCCCGCTGGTCTCACTGAAGCAGGCCGAGCGCGTCGAAGGCTTCGTGCAGCGCGCGCGCGCCGACGGAGCCTCGGTCATGGCCGGCGGCGAGCGCCTGGGCGCCTATGGCACCTTCATGGCCCCGACCGTCGTCGCCCAGGTCAAACCGTCGTCGGAAATCGTCCGCGAGGAGGTGTTCGGCCCAGTGCTGGCCGTGCAGCGCTTCGACGACGTCGACGACGTGATCGCCCAGGCCAACGATAGCGACTACGGCCTGGCCTCCAGCCTATGGACCAGTTCGCTGTCGAGCGCCCATCGCCTATCGCGCCGCATCCAGGCCGGCACGGTATGGATCAACAGCCACGCGATGTACGACGCCAGCCTGCCAATCGGCGGAGTCAAGCAGTCGGGCTACGGCCGCGATAGCGGCCTGGCGGCGCTGGACAACTATCTGGAATGGAAGACGGTCTGCGCGGTCGTCTGATCGCGCCTTCCCTCTCGTTCGTACAAGAAGACGGCCAAGCTCCTCGCGGAGCTTGGCCGTCTTGGTTTGGGCCCGCGCCCAGGCCTTAGTGTTTCGTTGGCTCCAGGTCGGCCGGCGTCAGCTTGTAGGCCCGGATCACGAGCAGGCTCAGCAGCACGAACACCGCCGGAACCAGCGAGTAGTTGACCAGAATGCCGCGCAGGGCCGAAGCCCCCTGAGCCACCGCCCCCCCGTGCGAGGCGTGGAAGCCCGCCGCGGACAGCACGACCCCGCCCAGGAACGGGCCAAGGGCGTAAGCCAACTTCTCCGAGGCGGAGAACATGCCGGTCAAGGCGCCCTCGCTGGAGCGGCCGTTGCGCACCCGATCATAGACCACCGCGTCGGTCAGCATCGACTGGACCATCAGGAAGAAACCGGCGTTCAGGACACCGATCAGAGGCGCGCGCACCAGCGCCAGGCCCTGCTCGGCTGTCAGGTCGCCGGCTATCGGCAGATGCATGACAATCGGGCCACCGGGCTCGGCCAGGAACCAGGTGAAGGTCAGCAACGCCCAGACGAAGGCCGACACGGTAAAGGTCTGGCGCTTGCCGATCTTGCGCGACAGCCACACCCAGAACGGCTGGCTCGCCACCGAACCGACGCTCATCAGCAGGATGAACGGGATCAGAAGGGTGACATTGCCCAGCACGAACAGGAACATCAGGGCCACGGCGCCATAGCTGGCGGCCTGGCCGACACTCTGGATGAAGAAGGCCGCCAACAGGGCGCGGAACGGCGGGTTGGACCAGGCGGTGGCCATCTGGGCCAGGAACGGCTGGGGCTCACCGCTGACCGGGGCGACGATGCGGCGGGCGACCACAACGGGGGCCAGCATCGAGATCAGGCAGAGCACCGCGAACAGGCCGCCCATGGTCGTCCAGCCCTTTGCGCCGCCACCGGCCCAGCCGATCAGGGGCTGGGCGAAGCCGACGCCGGCGATGACGCCGACCATGGTGAACACCACGCGCCAGGCCAGGATCTTGGTCCGCTCGTGGGTGTCGGTGGTCATCTCCGAGGCCAAGGCCATGTACGGCACCAGATAGGCGCTGAAGGCCGTCGAGGTCAGGGTATAGATCAGCGACACCCAGACAGCCGTCTTGATCTCGCTGTCCAGCGTGACCGGCAGGAACAGGATGAAGAAGCCCACGGCCGTCAGCGGTCCGCCGACCAGCAGGAACGGGGCCCGGCCCCAACTCGCCTTCTTGCGATCCGAGAGCGAGCCCACCAGCGGGTCGCACAGGATGATCCACAGCTTGGGGATCAGGATCGCCAACCCAGCCAGCCAAGGCGAGACGCCCAGCATGGTGGTCATGAACAGCGGCAACAGAACGGTCGGGCTGTCGCGGACGATCTGCGCGCCGGTCTGGCCGAAGCCATAGAGCAACATGCGGCCCAGCGGCGTCGAGGTATGCGAAGAGGTCACGCCAGTCTCCCTAAAGGACGAAAACGGAGTCGCGCCCAGGAGTCAAAACTCCCGAGCGCGAAGAAAAAGGCCAAGCCAAGGTCGCCGCCGAAGCGACGACTCAGGTGCTGATCAATACTGATAGCGGACGCGCACGCTCCATTTGGCGGGATCGACCGCCTGACACCAGTTGGCGACGCCTGCGATGAAGACCGCGCAGGAGATGTAGTACTTCTCGTTATTCACGTTCTTGCCCTCCAGCCCGACCGACCAATGCTCGTCTGGAGAGGTCAGGGTCAAGGACGCGTTGGCTTGGCCGACACCGTCGATCAGACCGATCGCGCCGTTCGTCGCCTCCGAGTACCAACGGCTGCGATAGGCGTAGTCGCCGGCCAGCGTCAGCGTCCAGCCGTCGAACGCGGCCGGCTCCACCTTCCACGAACCGCCCAATTGCGCCTGCCATTTCGAGATCAGCGGCAGATGGGTCGCGCCGGCCTGCGCCGCGGAGGTATTGGCGCCCAGCTCGTCGTACTGCGCATCGGTATAGGCGAGGTTGGCGAACAGATTGACGCCCCGCGCCGGCGTGACGGCGAACTCGGCCTCGACGCCCGAGATCGTCGCCTTGGCGGCGTTCTCCGTGATGTTGGAGCCGGCCCGCAGCGCGCTCTGCTGCAGGTCGCTGACCTTCTGGGTGTAGGCGGCCAGGTTCAGCTTGGCTCGGCGATCCCAGAACTCGGTCTTGGCCCCGGCCTCGTAGGACCAGTTGTATTCGGGATTATACGGTGCGCCATACTGAGCAGGGTTGGCGATCAGAAGGCCGTTGAAGCTGCCGGAGCGATAGCCGCGCGAGATCGTCGCGTACAGCATCACGTCGTCGGAGGCCTGGTACTGCACGCCGACCTTCGGCGTCGCCACCTTCACATTCTGACTGGTGTTGACCCGCGCCAGGGCCAGCGGGAAGACGAAGCCGTTCTGGATCGAGCCCGTGAAGCTCTTGTCGTCCTGGCCGTAGCGCAGGCCAGCGGTCAGGCTGAGGTCATCGGTCAGCTTGTAATCGGCCTGGCCATAGAGCGCGTAGCTCTTGCTGTCGATCGACATCGAGGTCGGCAGCAGGGCGAACGCCGTCGGCCCGGACAGACCGGGCCCGAAGACATCGTTCAGCACCTGCTTGGCGTCTTCCTGGAAGTAGAAGGCGCCGACAATCCAGTTCAGGCGATCGGTCTCGCCCTGCGCCTGGAATTCCTGGGTGAATTGCTGGGACGTCGCGTTGGTGCGGCGTAGGAAGCCCGCCAGCGGCGTGGTCGGCGCGAACAGAAACGCCCCGCCTGTGAAGTCTAGCGTCCAGTCGTCGTCCAGCGCGTTGTAGGCGGTGATCGACTTCACCTTGAAGGCGCCGAAATCGTAGCCGACATGCGCCGACACCGAACCGCGCTTGTTGTCGCCGTTGCCGTCGACCGGGCTGAAATGCGCGCCGTAGCCGCCCCCCGCCAGTTCCTTGCCGCTGTCGTCCACCGGCGTGAAGTGCTGGCCGTCGGAGCCGGTGGTCTCGTAGGTCGCCGAGAGTTTGACCTCCCACGGTCCCGCGCCAATCAGGCCCAGGGCGCCATGGACGCCCCAGTTATAGCTGTTGCCGATCCGCGCGCCGGTGACACTGTGCTTCTGCCAGCCGCCCTGCGAGCCGTACATGGCCGAGAAGGCGCCGGCCCAGTGTTCCGAGATCGGCCCGCCGGCAGTGATCTTGGCCTGTTCCTTCTTGTAGCTGCCGACGGCGCCTTCGGCCGTGAACCAGGTCTTGCCGTTGGGTTGGCGCGTGACGAACTTCACCGCGCCGGTCATCGAGTTGCGGCCGTACAGAGTGCCTTGGGGGCCGCGCAGAACCTCGATCCGCTCGATGTCGGCGAGGCTGAAGTTCGCCGCCGAGAGACGCGACTGATAGACGTCATCGACATAGAGGCCGACCGGCGACTCAGAGGTCACGATCCCGCCGGTCAGATCCTGGGCACCCCGCAGGGCGATGGCCAGGGCCGAAGGCGAAGCTGTCACCTGCTTGATAAACAGGCTGGGCACCGCCCGCGACAGGTTCTCGACTTGGGCGATCTGTTGCTGAGCCAGCTGTTCGGCGCCGAGCGCGCTGACGGCCACGGGCGTCTTCTGGAGGGTCTGCTCGCGCCGCTGAGCGGTGATGACCAGATCCGGCAGCGCCCAGGCCTCTTCCGCCTTGGCGTCCGCGCCCGGAGCGGCCTTTGGAGCTTCCTGCGCCCAGGCGGCCGAAGCACAAAGAGCAAACGCGGATGCAATGGGAATTACGCGACGCATGGGAGTTCTCCAGCGCGATCGATGAATGATCGCGGCACTCTTCGCGACGGTGAGACGACCGTGTGACAGTCACTAAGGGCTATCCGATAGGCGATAAGCCAAGCCGTAGGACGGGCCCCAAAGCCCTCGCCGAACCGGGTTTTCCGGCGCTGCTGGGCGCCTCGCGTCAATATGGTGCGCTATGCTTCCAGACCCACTCGCCAGCCGGATAGACGGCGCCGATCTCTTGATATTTCTCAATGGCTAGATCGCCGACGGGCAGCTCACCCAGGAGATGTCCGCGCCCTCGGCGGCGCCCGCTCCGCGAGAGACGGATCGAAATTTTATCCACCAGGCGGATAGTCGTGAGCTGGTGTTTCAGGCGCCGGCGCCGATGTCTTGCACAAGTCCGGCCAAATGATCACGGTGTGGATAAGAAGCGGCCAAAAGGCCGCCACGCGGACATAGGCTCGCGGACATCATTTAGGAGGTGACGCATGGAACGTGGTGTTCCCATTCGTTCGATCAGCCGTTGCATGCAGGTGATCCAGGCGATCAACCGCCATGGCTCCCTGTCGCTGATGGAGATCGCTCAAGCGGCCAAGGTGCCATATCCAACGGCCTGTCGGATCGTTCAGACCTTGCTGTACGAGGGCTTCATCGAGCGCGAGCCCGACCGCAAGCGCTACCGGCCTACGGTGCTGGTGCTGTCCCTCGCCAATGGCTTTCAGGTCCATGACCGGCTGATCCAGGCGTCGCGGCGCTACATCGTCGAGTTGACCTACAAGCATAACTGGCCCCTGTCGGTGGTCACGCGGGTCGGCCAATCGATGGTGGTTCGCGACTCCACCCACGCCCTGACCTCCCGAACCTTTTCGAACTACTATCCGGGTTTCACCCTGCCGATCCTGGAGTGCGCTTCGGGTCGCGCCTACATCGCTCACGCCACGCCGGACGAACGCGAGACGGTCCTAGCCGGCGTGCGCACCCTGCCAGGCTCGACCGATCCCCACACCCTGACGCTGTTCGAGAGCGACGTGGTCATCAACGAGATCCGTCACGACGGCTACGCTACCAAAGGGCGAAACTTCCACAACGCCACGCCCGGCCGTACGGCCTCGATCGCCGTGCCGCTGTTCGACGAGGACCAGCTGATCGGGGCCCTCACCATGGTGTTCTTCGCCTCAGCCATGAAGATGACTGAAGCCGTCGAGCGCTATGTGCCCGACATGAAGATGGCGGCCGAGCGCATCGGTTTGGACCTCGCCTCGGGCATGCACCGCATCGCCGCCTGAAGGTGACACTTGAGACGAGAAAAGCCCCGGACGATCGTCCGGGGCTTTTGCTTTACGGCCAACCGTCAAGTCAACGGATCTGGCCGGGGATGTGGCTTTCGTGGTTCTGCAGGTACCAATCGGCGATCTCTTCGCGCGTGGCCCACCATACACCCGGCAGCGACTGGGCATGGGCGATGAACTCGCGCAGAGCGCGGATGCGATGGGCGCGACCCGAGACGTGCGGGTGCAGGCCGACATTCATGATCCGCGCGGTCTTGGCCCCTTCGGCGTACAGCACGTCCAGTTCCTCGATCAGCGCATCGCGGAACTGGTCGGTCGTGTAGTTCTTGCGGGTCACAAAGGTGAAGTCATTGATTTCGTTAGAATAGGGCACCGAAACGATCGGCCCCTTGTCGGTGCGGATCATGAACGGCTGGTCGTCGTTCATGATGTCGCAGTAGAATTTGCAGCCGTACTCGGCCAGCAGCGCCGGCGTGTTCAGCGTGCCTCGCAGGCTGGACGATAGCCAACCGGCCGACTTGCGTCCGACGTACTTCTCGAACTGGTCCAGGGTCCGCAGGACCACCTCGCGCTCCTTGTTGGGATCCTTGGCGAAGTTGGTCAGAAGCTCGCCCTGCTCCCAGTTGTGGGCGATTAGCTCCCAGCCGCGCTCCAACACCGCATCCGTCATCGCCTTGCGGCGTTCGAAGGTCACCGCGTTGGTGGTGCATGAAGCCTTGGCGCCCATCTCGTCGAACAGGTCGAGCAGCCGCCAGATGCCGACCCGCTGGCCGTATTCGCGCCAGGTGAAGTTCGGATAGTCGGGGGTGTCGCCCGGCAGCACGTCAGGCAGGATCGCCGGACCGCCCGCGTAGTAGGGCTTGTCCGTCGGCTTGGTCAGGTCCCAGGTCTCGAGGTTGAACGTCAGGACCAGGGCCACACGCGCGTCGTTGGGCCAGGTCAGACGACCACGCTGCGGAAGCGGTACGTAATCATATTCCATGTTTTCGACTTCCCCGAACGGGCGCGCGCCCGCGATTTAAACCTACGCTCGAAAGACGTGGCCGGCCTCTAGTGGTCCAGAAGCAGCGAGCCGAAACCGTCGATCTGGTCCTTGATCCCAGAACTGCGCAGCGCATACCAGTAGGTGGCGGTGTTGATGGCGATCACCGGCTTCTCCAGCCAGAACTCAGCCATCGCCGCGACCTTCGCAAAGGCCAGGTTGGTGCCGCATTGGACAACCGCGTCGGCGCCTTGCGACACTTCCTCGGCCGCGCGCTTCAGCGTCAGCGGCGTTTCGTGGGCGATCTGCATCGGCGAGGGCGACTTTAGGCCCTTCACGGCCGTGACCTCGTAGCCCATGTCCTCGAAGAACTTCTTCACCTGGGCGTCCGCCACCGGCGTGTAGGGCGTGACAATCCCGATCTTCTTGATGCCGCCATAGGCCTTCAGCGCCTCATCCACGGCGACCGAACCCATATAGACCGGACGCCCGCCGACGCGCTCGCGCACATTGGCCATCATGCGCTCTGCCCCGTCGGCGCCGTCCCAGAACGTCTCGGCGGACATGCCCAGGATCACGGCGCCCGGATCCATGCTCATCGAAACGTCGACCGCGTCCATGGTGCCCGCGCGGATGTTGTTGAGCATCACCATGAAGCTCTCGTCGTCGGTGACCTTGGTGTCCGGGATGATGATCCGCGAGAAGTGGTTGGTCACCCCGCGCGGACGCATGTCGTCATACTCGGGCTGCACGCTGGTGTTGGTCGACGGCGCGATCACAGCGAACTTCATCCGCCATCCCAGAGAGTCGGTCATTTCTCCACTCCTTCCGTGGTGAGGTCGGCCGTGGCCGGCGCTGGATAGCTAGCGATTGCGGGCCGGTGCGCAGCGCTCGCCCTGATGCATGACCGCCCTGCGATCAGACCCCCAAATCCTCTGCCCCCGCCGCGTTCGCCACGGTCTTTTAGGATCCTGAACATGGCTGGGAGCAGGGTCTTGAGCGCCTACATCGTCGCGACTGTCGATATCACCGACGGCGAACGCTTCGCCCTCTACGCCAAGGGGATCGCGGGGCTGGCCGAAAGGTTTGGCGGCGAGTCGGTGGTCAAGGGCGCGGTCAGCGAAGTGCTCGAAGGCGACGTCGCGGTCGGCCAGCGCGTAGTCGTCACCCGCTTCCCGACCGTCGAGGACGCCAAGGCCTACATCGCCAGTCCCGAATACGTCACGGCCTGCGCGCACCGCCAAGGCGCCGCGACCGTCGCCATCCGCCTGCTGAGCGCCTGACCGCAAAGCCCCGCGAATTTCCGAAGAGCGATTATTCTATGAAGCGGACCAAGATCCTTGTTGTCGGCGCTGGCCCTGTCGGTGTGATCGCAGCCTATCGTCTGGCGCAGGCCGGCATTGATGTGGCGTTGATGGAGGCCGACTCCTATCCCCGTGAGGATATGCGCGCCTCCACCCTGCATCCACCGACCCTGGCCATGCTGGACGAACTGGGCGTTCTGGCCCCGCTGGAGGCCCAGGGCCTGCGGGCGCCGATCTATCACTACCGCAACCGCAAGACCGGCAACACGCTGGCCTTCGACATGGGCGAGCTCAGCGACCTGACGCCCTATCCGTACCGACTGCAGTGCGAACAGTTCAAGATCACCCGGCTGCTGACAAAGCTGATCGCCGAAAGCCCGCACGGCCAGATGCTGTTCCAGCGTCGCCTGCTCGGCTTCGAGCAGGACGCCGAAGGGGTGACGGCCCGCTTCGAGGCGCCGTTCGAGATCGAGACCTGGCGCGCCGATTATCTGATCGGCGCCGACGGGGCCAATTCGATCGTCCGCAAGTGGCTGGACATCCCGTTCGAGGGCTTCACCTACCCTGAGAAGTTCCTGACGCTGTCGACCGAATACCCGTTGGAGCGGCACATTCCCGACCTGGCCACGGTCAACTACGTGGCGGATCCGGAGGAGTGGTGCGTGCTGCTGAAGGTGCCGCAGTTCTGGCGCGTGCTGGTGCCGGTCACCGACGACCGCAGCGACGAGGACATCGTCAGCGACGCCAACAAGACCGCAGTCTTCTCGCGCCTGGTCGGTCCCGAGATCGCCGCGACGCTTCAGACTCAGCACCGCACGATCTACCGCGTCCACCAGCGCGTGGCTGAACGCTATCGCGACGGGCGGGTGATGCTGGCCGGCGACGCGGCCCACCTGAACAATCCCCTTGGCGGCTTCGGCATGAATTCGGGCGTACACGACGCCTGGAACCTGTGTAGCAAACTGATCGAAATCTGCCGGGGCGGCCCAGAGGTCGACGCCGACGCCCTGCTGGACCGCTACGAGCGCCAGCGCCGCACGGTGATGATGGAGTTCGTCCAAGCCCAGACGATCAAGAACAAGCAGGCCATGGAATCCTCCTCCGGCGACGTGACCGCCATGGAGCAGGAACTGGCGGGTCTGCTGAACGACGACGAAGGCCGTCGCATCTACCTCAAGCGTCAGGCCATGCTGTCGAGCCTCGAGCGCGAGGCAGCGATCCCATGAGCCGAGGCCAGACGCCCGGCTCGTCGGCCGACGAGCCGGCGAGGCCGCTCCCCACGACCCTCTACGACAAGCTCTGGGCCAGCCACGCGGTCGCGGAGGCCGAGGACGGCCAGACACTGGTCTATGTCGACCGCCACCTGCTGCACGAAGTCAGCACGCCCCAGTCGTTCGAGACCCTGCGCCGCACGGGCTCCAGCGTCTGGCGGCCCGAGGCCAATCTCGCGGTCGTCGATCACGCGGTGCCGACCAGCCCTCGCACCGGCGGCCCGATCGCCGATCCCCAGGCCCGCGCCCAGGTCGCCCTGCTGGAGCGCAACTGCGCCGAGTTCGGCATCGAATTCCTGCCGTTGGAGAGCGACCGCCAGGGCATCGTCCACGTGATCGGCCCCGAACAGGGCTTCACCCTGCCAGGCATGAGCCTCGTCTGCGGCGACAGCCACACCGCCACCCATGGCGCCTTCGGGGCGCTAGCCTTCGGCATCGGCGCCACCGAGTGCGGCGTGGTCATGGCCACCCAGACCCTGTGGCAGACCAAGGCCAGGACTCTCCGTATCACCTTCACTGGTCAACGCCCCGCGCACCTGGGCGCCAAGGACATGGCCCTGGCCCTAATCGCCCGCATCGGAACCGGCGGCGGCGGCGGCTACGCCATCGAATATGCTGGCGAGGCCGTCCGTGCCCTGTCGATGGAGGGCCGCATGACGCTCTGCAACCTGACTATCGAGGCCGGGGCCCGCGTCGGCCTGATCGCTCCCGACGAGACGACCTTCAGCTACCTGGAAGGCCGCCCGCGTGCGCCGCAGGGCGCCAACTGGGACGCGGCCGTCGCCTATTGGAAGACGCTGGCCGGCGATCCGGACGCCCGCTTCGACCGCGAAATCGAGATCGACCTGACCCAACTGGCCCCGCAGGTCAGCTATGGCACCAGCCCCGACCAGACCCTGCCGATCGATGGCGAGATCCCCGATCCGAAGACCCTGCCCGAGGGCACGGCGCGCGACACCCTGGCCAGCGCCCTGGCCTATATGGGCCTGACGCCGGGTCAGCGCCTGACGGATCTGGCCATCGACACCGTGTTCATCGGCAGTTGCACCAACAGCCGCATAGAAGACCTGCGCGCCGCCGCGAATGTCGCCTTGCGCGGCAAGGCCGCCGCGGGCGTCCGCGCGCTGGTCGTACCCGGCTCGACGGCCGTCAAACGGCAGGCCGAGGCAGAGGGCTTGGACCAGGTGTTCATGAACGCCGGCTTCGAGTGGCGCGAGTCGGGATGCTCGCTGTGCGTGGCCATGAACGACGACCGCCTAGTCGCCGGCGCCCGCTGCGCCTCGACCAGCAACCGTAATTTCGAGGGCCGCCAGGGCGCGGGCGCGCGCACCCATCTTGTCGGCCCCGCCATGGCCGCCGCCGCCGCCCTGCACGGCCGGCTGTTCGACATCCGGAAGCTCTGACCATGGAAAAGCTTGAAGTCGTTTCGGGGCCGGCCGCCCGACTCTCTCTGGCCAATGTGGACACAGACGTCATCTATCCGGCCCGCTTCCTGCTGATCACCGACCGGGGCGGCCTGGGCAAGCTGGCCTTCCACGACAAGCACGGTGCGCCCGACTACGACGCCGCCCTAGCCGCCCTGGAGGCCGGTGCCCCGATCCTGGTGGCAGGCGAGAACTTCGGCTGCGGCTCCAGCCGCGAGCACGCCGTGTGGGCCCTCAAGGAGGCCGGCGTGCGCGTGGTGATCGCGCCCAGCTTCGGCGAGATCTTCCTGTCCAACTGCGCCAAGAACGGCGTACTGGCCATCCGCCTCGCGCCCGCCGACATCGCCAGCTTGGCCGATGCGCCCACTCTGACCGTCGACCTGCGGGCCCTGACGGCCACGCGCCCCGATGGCATAGTGGTCACCTTCGAGGTTCCGCCAGCCACCCGCGAGGCCCTGCTGAACGGCTGGGACGACATCGCCCGCATCCGCGCGCTGCATGGGCAAGACATAGAGACCTTCGAAGCCCGTCGGCGCGCCGCCGAGCCGTGGCTTTTCAGTGCTGGAGACCGAGCATGAGCCGAAACGACGTCCTCAAGATCAAGCTGGCCGCGGGCAAGTTCTTCGTCGTGCCGGGCGTGCACGACATGATCGCCGCCGTGATGGCCGACCGCGTCGGCTTCGACGTCGTCTACGGCACCGGCTACTGGCTCACCGCCTCGTCAATGGGCCTCCCGGACGCCGGCATCGCCAGTTACACTCAGATGCTGGACCGCATGGCCACAGTGGCTCGCACCAGCAAGGCGGCCCTGATCGCCGACGCCGACACCGGCTATGGCGGCCTGCTGAACGTCCACCACACCGTCAAGGGCTACGAGGCGGCAGGCGTCAGCGCCATCCAGCTGGAAGACCAGGAATTCCCCAAGAAGTGCGGTCACACGCCCTTCAAGCGCCTGATCTCGCAACAGGACATGGCCGACAAGATCCGCGTCGCCAAGGACGCCAGCGAGGGGATGCTGGTCGTGGCCCGCACCGACGCGCGCCAGTCTGAAGGCCTGGACGGCACGCTGCGCCGCCTGGAAGCCTATGCCGAGGCCGGTGCCGACATCCTGTTCCCCGAGGCCCTGACCACCGAAGAAGAGATGCGCAAGGCCTGCGAGACCTTCGACAAGCCGGTCATGGCCAACATGGCCAATGGCGGCCTGACCCCGATGCTGAAGGGCGACGTGCTGGCCGACATCGGCTACGCCTTCGCCATCTATCCGTCGCTGACCAGCTTGATCGCCGCCTCGGCCATCGAACAGGCCCTGATCAAGCTGCGCGACGAGGGCGATGGCGAACCGGCCGACATGCCGATGTTCAATTTCAAGACGTTCTGCGAAATGATCGGTTTCGAGGACGTCTGGGAATTCGAGAAGAAGTGGGGCAAGGGCCAATGAGCCGACAGATCCGGGCCCTCGTCCTCGACGCCTGCGGTTGCTGCCCCCGCCCCTATCGGGAGTCCGCGCCGCTGCGGGTGGCGCAGCTGACGCTGGACGATCCCCAGCCCGGGGAACTGCTGATCCGCATCGACGCCGCCGGCCTGTGCCATAGCGATCTGTCGGTCGTGAACGGCGACCGTCCGCGCCCGATGCCGATGGCCCTAGGACACGAGGCCACGGGCATCGTCGAGGCCTTGGGCTCGGAAGACGACCTGGTGTTCAAGGTCGGTGACCGCGTGGTCATGGCCTTCCTGCCCGCCTGCGGCGAGTGCGAGGACTGCGTGGCCGGCGAGAGCTATCTTTGCGGCCCTGGCTCCAAGGCCAATGGCGAGGGCCGGATGCTGCGCGGCGGCTCGCGTCTTCGCGAAGGCGACACGCCGATCAAGCATCACCTGGGCGTCTCCGGCTTTGCCGACTACGCCGTGGTCGACCGCCGCTCGGCCGTGAAGATCGACGACGACGTCCCGGCCGAGATCGCCGCCCTGTTCGGCTGCGCGGTGCTGACCGGCGTCGGCGCGGTGATGAACAGCGCCAAGGTCCAGCCCGGCGAAAGCGTCGTGGTCTACGGCCTGGGCGGCGTCGGCCTGTCGGCCCTGCTCGGCGCGGTGGCCAGCGGCGCCAGCCCAGTTGTCGCCATCGACCCGATCCCGGCCAAGCGCGAACTGGCTTTGAAGCTGGGCGCAGCCGCGGCCTTCGCCCCGGCCGAGGCCGAGGCGGGGATCAAGTCGGTGCTGCCGCGCGGCGCGGACGTGGTCATCGAGACCGCCGGCAAGGCCGTCGTGCTGCAGGCGGCCTATGCCGCCGGCCGACGCGGCGCCCGCATCGTCACGGTCGGCCTGCCCAACCATAACGACATGCTGACCCTGCCCGCCGTATCACTGGTGGCCGAGGGCAAGACCCTGATCGGCAGCTACATGGGCTCGGCCGTGCCGGCCCGCGACATTCCCAAGTACATCCGCCTGTGGAAGGCCGGCCGCCTCCCAGTCGAGCATCTGCTGACCTCGCAAAGCCCGCTGGCCGACGTCAACGCCCTGCTCGACGCGCTGGAGGACGGCCAAGCCATCCGCCAGATCCTGCTGCCGCAAGAAGCCTGATCCCTAGATGGCCCAGCCGCCCTCTTCTGCCCTGATCCGCGCCACCCTGTTCGTCGAGTATCTGGCCCGGTCGGCGACCTTCTACGGGGCGCTGGGCCTGACGGAGACCTACTACCAGGGGCTGCTGGAGGATGCGTCCGCCAGCATCCTGCTCGGCTTCGACCGCCACTGGCCCTATCCGGTGCGGATCGTGAAGACGGCAGGTCCCTGCTTCGGCATGGTGGGCCTGTTCCAGCTGGACCCGCGTCACGACGCCGAGACCCTGCCGACGCCCACCGGTCCCGCCCGCCGCGGCGAGGTCGCCCTGATCTTCTACACACCCGACCTAGAGGCGACCGTCGCCCGACTGAAAGTGGCCGGCGCAACCTGGATCGGCCCGGTCCACGTTTTCCACGCCCCCCAGGGCCGTGCACAGCCGGAGATCTGCCTGCGTGATCCCGACGGTGTGCTGATCAACCTGGTCCAGCGCAATCCCGCCGACCAGAACCTGCTGACCGAGCCCCTATCCGCTTAGCGGTGACGACGGCCCGCCATTGGCCGCACGGCAGCCTTGCCCGCTAACGGTGACGTCGATCATTCCAAGGGAGTCCTGGGTGCCATGACCGTGTTCAACCCGCTGAACCTGGCCGATCCCGACCTGCTGCGTCAGCAGTGCCTGGTCGGCGGCCAATGGATCGACGCCCCGGACGGCCGCACCATCGCGGTGACCAACCCTGCCACCGGCCGGCTCATCGGTCATGTGCCCAACCTTGGCCAGGCCGAGACCCGCGCCGCCATCGAAGCCGCCGGCGCGGCCTTCGCCCAGTGGCGCAAGACCACCGCCGGCGAGCGCGCGACCATCCTGCGCCGCCTGTTCGACCTGAAGCTAGCCAATATCGACGACCTGGCCAGGATCATGACCGCCGAGCAGGGCAAGCCCCTGGCCGAAAGCGCCGGCGAGATCCGCTACGCCGCCAGCTACATCGAGTGGTTCGCCGAGGAGGCCAAGCGCGCCTATGGCGATATCATTCCGCAGAACCGGTCCGACCGCCGCATCCTGGTGCGCAAGGAGCCGATCGGCGTGTTCGCGGCCATTACGCCTTGGAACTTCCCGGCGGCGATGATCACCCGCAAGGCCGGCGCCGGCTGGGCGGCGGGCTGCGCCGGCGTGATCCGCCCGGCCAGCAAGACACCGTTCTCGGCCCTGGCCATCGGCGTGCTGGCGCAGCGCGCCGGACTGCCGCCCGGCGTCTGCAACATCATCACCGGCTCGGCCGGCCCGATGGGCGAGGAGATCACCTCCAACCCGATCGTCCGCAAACTCAGCTTCACCGGCTCGACCGAGGTGGGCGCCGCCCTGCTCGCTCAATGCGCCCCGACCATCAAGAAGACCTCGATGGAGCTGGGCGGCAACGCGCCCTTCATCGTCTTCGACGACGCCGATCCCGAGGCCGCCGCCCAGGGCGCCTTGGCCGCCAAGTTCCGCAACAGCGGCCAGACCTGCGTCTGCGCCAACCGCCTGCTGGTGCAGTCAGGGATTCACGACGCCTTCGTCGAAGCCTTCAAGCGCGCCGTAGCCGGGCTGAAGGTCGGGGCCGGAGACGAGCTTGGCGTGACGCTGGGCCCGTTGGTCGACGGCGGGGCGCTGGCCAAGGTCGAGCACTACGTGCAGGACGCTGTCGCGCGCGGCGCCAAGGTCGCGGCCGGCGGCGCCAGAAGCGAGCGCGGCGGGCTGTTCTACGAGCCGACCATCCTGGTCGACACGCCGGTCCACGCTCTGTGCTTCAGCGAGGAAATCTTCGGCCCGGTCGCCCCGATCTTCCGCTTCGAGACCGAGGACGAGGCCATCGCCCTGGCCAACGACACGATCTTCGGCCTGGCCTCCTATGTCTACACCCGTGACCTGTCGCGCGCCTTCCGGGTCAGCGAGGCCCTGGAATACGGCATGGTCGGGATTAACGAGGGCCTGATCTCCACCGAGGTCGCGCCGTTCGGAGGGGTCAAGGCCTCGGGCCTGGGCCGCGAAGGCTCCAAGTACGGCATGGACGACTATATGGAGCTGAAATACGTCGGTATCGGCGGGCTGTAGTTATCCGCGCAGCGACAAGCCGCGTCCGGCGCTTTGCAGGTCGGGCGTCGACGCTCTACAGCCGAAGGTGAACACCAATCCACCGGAGGCTCCCGCGTGAATCCCAAGCCCAGCATCGCCATCGTCGGCGGCGGCATCGGCGGCCTCTCGGCAGCTCTCGGCCTAGCCCGAGCTGGCTACAGCGTCGACGTCTTCGAGGCCGCGCCGGCCTGGGCCGACATCGGCGCGGGGGTCACGCTCGCGCCGAACGCCATGCTCGGCTTCCAGTACCTGGGCATCGGCGAACAGGTGGCGGCGGCCGGAGTCGAGCCCAAGACCCAGTCGATCCGCCACTGGCAGGACAACCGCCTGCTGTTCCAGCTCGAGCGCGGCAACGAGATGCGCGAGAAGTACGGCGCGCCCTACGTCTACATCCACCGCGCCGACCTGCACGCCATCCTGGTCGAGGCCGTCCAGGCCGCCGGCGGCCGCCTGCACATCGGCAGCGCGGTCGAGGTGGTCAGTCCCGTCGAGGGCGGTGCGGCCTTGATTCTGAAAGGCGGCCAGACCTTCCGCGCCGATCTGCTGATTGGCGCAGACGGTGTCAAGTCTGTGGTGCGCAAGCTGTTCGAGCCCAGCCTTCCCCACTTCACGGGCCACATCTGCTTCCGGGGGCTGATCCCGGTGACGCCGGATATCGAGCACCTGGCCCAGAACCCCGGCATGCATATCGGTCCGGGCCGTCTGGCGGTGCGCTATCCGGTGCGCGGCGCCCAGGTGTTGAACCTCGTCTTCTTCATCCGCCGCGACGGATGGAGAGATGACGGCTGGACCATCCCGGCGACCCGGGACGAGCTCTCGGCCAATTTCGAGGGCTGGTGCGACGACATCCACACCATGATCGGCCGGATCGACGAGAGCCGGCTCTACAAGTGGGCGATCAACGCCCGCACGCCGCTACCGACCTGGCGGATCGGCGACACCATCACCCTGCTGGGCGACTCGGCCCACGCCATGACGCCATTCCTGGGTCAGGGCGCGGCCGCCGGCATCGAGGACGCCGTCGTTCTGACCCGCGCCCTGGAAGCCTCAGCCAGCCTGGACGAAGCCTTGACCCGCTATGAGACCGCCCGGCATGAGCGGGCCAGCTTCATCCAGCTGGAGTCCAACGCCAACGCCGATCGCATGCAGGGCCAGGAAACCGACAACTTCGGCCTGGGCGGCCTGAAGAACGAAGAGACCCTGGGCCTCTTCGCCTATGATCCAGGGACGGTGGCCATCTAGGCCACGCTCAAAGTACTGAGGCCTGTTTATCCGTTTCTGGTGTTTCCATCAGAAACGGACAGGCTCTATGCGGCCAGGAATTCGCTGACGGCCTTTGCCCAAGCCTGCGGCTGGTGATCGACCACATCGACGCCGCCGCCGGCGGGCAACGCGACGAAATCGAAGTCCGGGCGGATCTCCCGCGCACGCAGGGCCGCGTCATAGATCAGGTCGTCGAGATTGGTCAGGATCAGCGTCGGATGACGGATGCGCGTCATCGTCTCGGCGTGATCGTAATTGAACGCGGCGTTGTGCCCCCACCACATCTCGCCGTAACCGATGAACTTCTCGGCGACCATGCGGGTGATGATGGCGGGATCGGCGCCGGGGCCGTGCAGGCGCAGACGCACCTTGAAGGTCTCGGCCACGTGCTCGCCGTCCAGGTGATGGACCATGCCCTTCTCCTCGGCCGTGACCGTATCCCGCATCTCCTGCAGTTCGGCCTCGGTGAACGGCGTCGGGCCGTTGATCACCAGCTTGCGCACCCGGTCGGGCCACAGCAGCGAGATCTCGGTCACGACCTGGGCGCCGGTGTGGTGGCCGGCGAAGTCGGCGCGGGCGATGCCCAGGTGATCGAGAACCGCCGGGAACACCGAGGCATAGTCGGCGATCGAGGGCACGTGCGGCGTCGGGTCCGACGCGCCGAAGCCCGGGTGATCGACCGCGATCACGCGCAAGCCATGTGCGGCCAGGGCCGGAACCAGCAGATCGAACTGGCGGGCCGACTGCGGCGACTGGTGGCTCAGCACCAACGGTTGGCCGTCACCGCCCGTGTCGTGGAAATGAACCTGGCCAAAGGGTCCGTCGGCATAGCCGCGACGCGTTTTCATAGATGTCTCTCGGATCTAGCGGTGTTTCGCCACGGCGGCCTTGGCGCGCAGCAGGGCATTGGCCTGCATGTCACCCCAGAACAGGCCGATATCGTGGAAGTGCATGCTGCCG
Source organism: Caulobacter sp. FV2ps19 (assembly GCF_058681035.1). Taxonomy (NCBI): domain Bacteria; kingdom Pseudomonadati; phylum Pseudomonadota; class Alphaproteobacteria; order Caulobacterales; family Caulobacteraceae; genus Caulobacter; species Caulobacter sp. FV2ps19. The sequence goes on from NZ_CM178729.1 coordinate 3,269,652, forward strand.
CCCGGCAGCGGCTGAAGGTCCGACGCCGGGTCGGGCGTGACGACCAGATAACCGCGATCGCAGCGGGCGGCGACCTTGCCCTTCTCTGGGGCGCGCATCGGCGAGGCGTCGGGCGTCCCCGGAATGGCGCCCTGGCTGGCGCTGGCCTCGGCGGACGGCTTGCCGGCGTCGAAGGTCAGCGGGTTGACGCACAGGATCGAGGTCCCGGGCGCGCCGGGGTGCAGAGCGGTGAAGCGAGCCGTGGAGGCCTTGCTGATCGCGTCCAGGTCGGCCGAGGCTACCACCGCGTTCCATTGCACCAGGCAATGCAGCTGATCGGGCGTCTTGCACACCGGGACGGTCTTGTAAGTCAGCGGGAAGTCGCCTTCGGCCAGGTTGAAGCCGATCGCGTAGGCGGCGACCATCCGGCCTTGCAGCGGCTTGCCGTCGATACGGCGCTCGACCAGACGGGCGACGTGCGAGCCGCCCTGGCTATGGCCAACCAGGATGAAGGGGCGGCCCTTGTTCTCGTGGGCCAGATAGTAATCGAACGCCCGCTCGACATCGCCATAAGCCAGGTCGAAGGCCTGGGCACCGTCGGTGGCGATCTTCGACAGGGCCAGGGTCGAGGCCTGGCGATAACGCGGAACGAACAGGCGGCAGCAGGCGGCGAACGGACTGGCCTGACGCGCCGTGGCGCTACCGTCAGTCCAGGCGTTCAGCGTCGCGTCTGCAGGGTCGCCGTTCCACTTGTCGGCGCTGCGGAAGGTGGTGGGGTGGATGTAGAAGACATCGACCTTTAGGGGTTTGTCCGCGACCACGGGGGCCGGAACCACGCCGACGCCCTTGCCGGCAAACGTGGCCCATGACGCGGGCTTTGCGTAGTCCAGCGCCGGAGGCGGCGACTGCGCCGCGAAGTCGGTCGCCTGCCGTCCTGCGGCGGGCGACGCCAGCGAGAGCGCCAGGAGTCCCAGGATCAAGGCCGTTGGCCTCCAGTACCCACGCCCGGTCATGTATCCTCCGCTGAGATGGCTGGCGATCCTACAACATCGTCACCGGCGCGAGGCAAATGCTCCAACGCCGGTGACCACGTGTCGGAGAATCAGGGCTGGAGGGTCCGGGCCCGAAGCTTGGCCGCCCCCTTCAGAGACAGATCGGCCGAGGACGCCCCGACCGCGACGCCATGCTGGCCGGCTGTCACGCGCCAGACCTTGGCCGCCGCGTCGTAGTTCGCCAACAGCCTGGCATCCGCCGCCAGGCTTACGCGCCGTGTCTCGCCCGGGGCCAGCGCCACCCGCTCGAACCCGATCAGGCGCTGCAGCGGCTTGCCGGCGCGGTCCGTCAGATAGACCTGCGGCGTGTCCTTGCCCGCCCGGGCGCCGACATTGGTGACGTCGAAACTGACCGTCAGCGTGTCGCCGCCCGCGACCTTCAGGTTGGCGTACGAGAACCGGGTGTAGGACAGGCCGAAGCCGAACGGGAACAGCGGCTTGACGCCGGTGGCGGCGAAACGGCGATACCCGACCTCCGCGCCCTCGGAATAGACGACGTCGAACCGCGTCTTGGCGGGCAGGCCTAGGCCCGGAAGCTCGGCGCGAGGATACTGGTCGATCGCCGCCGGGAACGTCACCGGCAGTCTGCCGGCCGCGTCGACCTGACCAAACAGCACGTCCGCTATGGCCTCGCCGCCGTCCGCGCCGGCGTACCAGGCCTCGAGCACGGCTCCGACGGAGCCCAGCCACGGCATCGACACCGGCCCACCCGTCTGCAGAACGACCACGGTCCGGGGATTGGCGGCGGCCACCGCCGCGACCACGGCGTCCTGCCCGCCCGGCAGGGAAAGGTCGGGCGCGTCTTCGCCCTCGCCCAGCCACTGGTTGGCGAAGACGACGACGATGTCGGCGTTCCTGGCCGCGGCCACGGCCGAGGCCATATAGCGACCGTCATCGAACGTCACCGAGGCCTCGGGAGCCAGCTTCCGGATGGCCGCCAGCGGCGTCGAGCCCTGAGGCCCGGCGGAATGGAACTGCATCGAGCGCCACAGGGCCATCATGCCTTCGCCGCCCAGCGGCACCTTGGCGCCCTTGCGGCCGGGCGGAACGACCTGCGACGAGCCGCCGCCGGACAGGACGCCCTGGTCGGCATAGCCGCCGATCACGGCGATCCGCTTGGCGCCTTTGGCCAGGGGCAGCAGGCCGCCTTCGTTCTTCAGCAGAACGATGCCTTCGCGCGCCACCGCGCCGGCCACCTTGGCGTTGGCGGCATAGTCGATCGGCTGAATCTTCGGCGGATCGTCAAACAGGCCGACCGCGAACATCGAACGCAGGATGCGGCGGATGGCGTCGGATAGGCGCGCGGCCGGAACCTCGCCCTTTTCCACCGCGACTTTCAGCGGCGCGCCGAACCAGGTGGTCCCGTCCAGCTGCTCGCCCGACTGCTGGTCCAGACCCTTGACGATGTAGTCGGTGGCGTGGACCGCGCCCCAATCCGACATCACCCAGCCCTTATAGCCCCAGTCACGCTTGAGCACGCCGTTCAGGAGATGGTCGTTGCCACAGCTATAGTCGCCGTTGACCAGGTTGTAGGCGCACATCACCGAGGCTGGCTGGCCCTTCTCGACGGCGATCTGGAAAGCCAGCAGGTCGCTCTCGCGATGCGCCGCCTCGTCGATCACCGAATTGGCGAAGTTGCGACCGGTCTCCTGGCCGTTAAGCGAGAAGTGCTTGAGGGTCGAGGCCACCTTGCGGCTCTGGACACCCCGGATCGCCTCCCCCGCGAGCACGCCCGCCAGCCATGGGTCCTCGCCCAGATACTCGAAATTGCGGCCGTTGCGCGGATCGCGCGCCAGGTTCGCGCCACCGGCCAGCAGGACGTTGAAGCCCTTGGCCCTGGCTTCTCCGCCGATCATCGCCCCGCCCTCAAAGGCCAGGCGCGGGTTGAACGTCGCCGCCAGGGCCAGGCCCGACGGCAGCGCCGTGGCGCCATCGCCCGGTCGTACGTCGCCCGGGTTGGCCACGCCGAGGCTGGCGTCCGTCTCCTGCAGCGCCGGAACGCCCAGGCGGGCGACGCCGGGAATGAAACCTGCCGAGCCGATCGCCCCCTCCGGCAGTTTGTTCGCTCCCCAAGCAAGCGCCATCGGCCCATGCAGTAGGCCGATGCGCTCGTCCAGGGTCAGGGCTTCGTCAAGCAACGCCGCTCGCTGATCCGGTGAAAGCTTGGTGTTCATCCAGGGATGGGGGACTTGAGCGAACGCGCTCCCGGCCAGCGCCAGCGCCGACACGGCGGCCGCAAGGGTCTTGCTGATCATAGGGGAAATCTCCGATCGTGCTTATCGGGACGGCTTTAGGACGCGGTCGAAGAAGGCGAAGGTGTCGTCGATGGCTCGTTGGTGGAACTCTCGCGTGGCCTCCGGCGTCGCCCCATACCAGCCATGGTTGGCGCCCTGATAGACCTTCACATCGGCTTGACCACCAGCCTTCTTCAGCGCCTCGGCCATGGCAACCGATTGGGACGCCGGGATCGCGAAATCCTTGTCGCCATGCAACAGCAACATCGGTGGCGGGATCGCCTTGATGTGGTTGATCGGGCCAACCGCCTTGGCCGTCTCGGGGCAGTCGATGATCCGGCAGCCGAGGAACGTGTTGGTCGTAGCGAACATCTTGTCGCTGTAGGTCACGTTCGGCGGCAGCGTGAAATCGAAGACCCCGTACCAAGACACACCGGCCGTGACGCAGTCTTCGCCGCTGCAGTTCACCGTCGTCATGGCCGCAAGCTGGCCGCCCGACGAGTCGCCCCAAGCCGCCGACCGGGTCGGGTCGATGCCGTAGGTGTCGGCGTGCTGCTTCAGCCAGACGACCGCCGCGTCGACATCGTCGGTCTGGGCCGGCGACGGCGCCTCGCCGCTAAGCCGATAATTGACCGCCGCCACCACGTAGCCGCGCGCCGCCAGGGCGGCCAGCACGTTGGGGAAGTCCTTGTAGAACGCCATCCGGCGCGCCGTGCCCCGCGACCAGCTACCCCCATGGATCTGCACGATAAGGGGCCGTTTGCCCGTCCCCGCCGGGACATACAGGTCCAGAGTCAGCGGTCGAAAGCCTTCGCGCTCGATATAGACGACGTCCTTCCACATCGTGACGCCGCCGGGCATGGCGACCGTGGAGATCGGCAGCGGGTCGGACAGTTTTGAGTCCAGGATATCGATGCGTGGCGTGGGCGCCGGGGTTTGGGCAGCGGCTAGCCCGGGCGCCGAAGCGGCCAGCGCGAGGGCGATCAGTATATTGCGCGGGTTCATTTCGGTGAGGTCTCCTCGACCAGGTCCAGGCGGGCCTTCAGGGGGTCGGGACCGACCTTCGCCCCCTCGGCGGTAATATCCAGAATGATGTCCTTGGCGGCGTCGTAGGCCGGCAGAGCAGGAGCGCCGGGCGCGGCCGGGACACCGGTTTTGGCGAAGCCGACCCAGTAGGCATGAGTCAGCTGGGCGGCGGCCTTGTCGGCCGGCGTCAGAGCTTGGCCATATCGCGCCTCGGCGGTGTCGAAGACGAACGGGATCTCGGTGGCGTGCGGCGCCCCCCACAGCGCGCTCCGCAGGCTCTCGGCCACATAGGAGAAGCGGTAGGGATAGACCTTGGCGCCCTGGGCCGACAGCATCTTGGCGATCAGCCGCACCGGCTCGATCATCGCCCGGTCGGCGGCCGCCTGCCAGCCATAGACCTTGATGTCCGCCGCGCCCGTCGGGTCGTAGACGGCCTCGGCGGCTTTGCGCTTGTCGCCGAACGGCGCGAACACCTGGTCGCGAGAACCGCCGAAGAAGAAGCCGTCAGCGCTGGTGGCGCCGATCATCAGCGGAACCTTGGCCCACTCGCCGGCCTGATAGGCCAGCAGGGCTTCCCGGGTGAAGATCCGATCGTCGAGCATCGGGCCGGAATAGGCCTGGGTAAAGGCGCTCGCCATGTTCAGCCCATCGGTCACCTGCTCGGCCGAGAGGCCCCGCAGCGCGGCCAGGGCGGCGGCGTCGGTTCCCTTGATGCCGGACTTCTCGGCGAAGACCAGGCCCACAGCCTCGCCCGTACGCTCGCCCGCGGCGCCGCGCAGCTTGGGAATGGGGAACAGACCCGCGCGGCCGGCGCCCGACTGAATGATCGCCTTCTGGAACAGGCCCTTGGCCATCGGCGTGGCCAACAGGGCATGGATCGACATGCCGCCGGCCGACTCGCCGAAGATCGTCACGTTATCGGGGTCACCGCCAAACGCCTCGGCGTTGTCGCGCACCCACTTCAGCGCCGCGATCTGGTCGAGATAGGCGTAGTTGCCCAACAGGCCGCCATCGGCGTTCTCTGCGCTCAGGGCGGGGTGGGCGAAGAAGCCGAAGCGGCCCAGGCGGTAGTTGAAGCTGACCAGGATCACGCCGTCGCGGGCGAAGGCGTCACCGGCATAGACGGGCGGCGAGCTACCGCCGTTGACGAAGCCACCGCCATAGATCCAGACCATGACCGGCAGCTTGGTCTTGGCCATGGCCGCGCTCTCGGGCGCCCAGACGTTGAGATAGAGGCAGTCCTCGGCCGGCGTCACCCCCAGCGGCGCGGCGTCGCCCGGAAAGGGCTGCTGCATACAGTCGGGACCATAGGCCTTAGCGGGCCTCGGCGCCGCCCAGGTTTCAGGGCTTTGGGGAGCTCGCCAGCGTAGCGCGCCCATAGGTGGCTTGGCGAAAGGAATGCCCTTGAACGCGGCGACGCCCGCGGTCGTCTCGCCGACGACAGGGCCAAACCGGGTTACGACGGTGCGCTCGGCGGCCAGCGTCGGACTGGCGGTGAAAAGCAGGGCGGCGGCGAAGAGTGCGCGACACGACATGAAAGCCATCCGGTCTTGAAGAAAAGGGTCGGCGCGCCCGCCGCAAGCGAGCGCGCCGAATGGGGGCGGTTCAGCCCACGATGTCAGGCCGTTAGCGCCAGACGTACTTCAGGCGCAGGCCGATGCTGCGGCCCGGCGCGATACCGGCCAGCAGCGCACTGGACCGCGTAAAGTCCAAGGTCACGACGTCGTAGAAGGTCGTGGCGTTGGTGAAGTATTGCGAGTCGAACAGATTGCGCACGAACAGCTCGGCCGACAGCGCCCCCTTGGTGACACCGGCACGGACGTCGACCGTGTGCTGGTCGGGGGTCTTCAGCAGGTTGTCGTTGCTGACGTACGAACCGGACTTGTAGCTGTAGTTGATGTTGGCGAACCAGTTGGCGTCCGGCAGCGACGTGAGCTCGCCATAGTAGCTAGCGCCGAGGATCGACTGGTATTTGGAGACGTTGTTCAGCTCGTTGCCACGATAGACGTGGGTGTCGGGGTTGCCGGTGATCTCGTTGCAGCTGATGCAGCTGCCGGCGCGGATGTTGGTATCGTTGATCGCGCCGCCGAAGTTGATCTCGAAGCGGCGGACCGGACGATACGTCCCCTCCACCTCGACGCCGCTGAGCTTGATCTTGCCGTTGTTGACCTTGGCGAAGGCGCCGATCAGATCGGCGCCCTGCCTGTAGTAGCGGCTCACGTAGTTGATCTGGTTTGACCACTCGTCGTAGTAGGCGTCCGCCGCCAGCGACAGCTTGCCATTGAGGAACGTGCCCTTCAGGCCCGCCTCGAAGTTCTGCAGTTTCTCGGGCAGCACTTCCACGCCGAAGCCATAGCGCGAGATGAAGTCCGCACGGTTGGCCGGCGTCAGGGCGTCAAGGGCGCGAGGACTGTTGAACGGGCCCGGGTTCACGCCCTTGGAATAGGTCGCATAACCCATCACCCGATCGGTGAAGTGGTACTGGGCGATGGCCCGCGGCAGGAAGGTTTTGTAGGTCGCCGACTGGCCGCCGCTTTGGACCTTGTCGGACTGGTAGCGGCCTTCCAGGTTCAGCGTCAGCTTCTTGCTCAGGTCGTAGGTCAGGCCGAAGAAGCCGGCCAGCGTCTCAGAACTGGAGGTGCTGGAGGGGGTGTACGAGTTGCTCGACGCCCCGAACGCCAGCAGCGAGCTAGCCAGGCTGGTATCGACCCGCTGCCAGGCGTAGCTGCCGCCGGCCAGCCAGCGGAAGGCGTTGTCCTGGTTCGAGATGACCCGGAATTCCTGCGAGAAATTGCGATTACGCTTCGAGACCGAGAAGACGTAGTTGACCAGTTGGGAGTCCTGGTTGTCGAAATCCTGCATCTGGCCGAAGACCTGCTGGTCGACGCCCGTGATCGACACGAAGGTCAGGTCCAGGTTCGGCGCGTAATATTCGGCGTTCAGGCCGCCGTGAAAGGCGTCGCGTTCCAAGCCAAACTCATCGATCGACTTGACCTGCCGGCCTGTCGTCTTGCCGGCGGCGACGAAGGCCTTGATGTCAGGGGTGACCACATCATTGATCGTGATCTTCTTGATGACCGTCGGCACCTTGCCGCAGAACCAGCGCCCGGCCGGCGTCGTGCAGTTCGAATAGTTCGGTGCGATATAGACTTGGGCCGACGGACCGTCCTTGTCGTGACGATACATGCCGGTGAACTTGATCTTCAGATTGTCGACCGGCTTGGCGACGATGGTCAGGTTGACGTTCTGGGTCTGGCGATCGCCGACCCGCTCGTGGGTACGCCAGGTGGCGCTGTTCTCGTAGTAACCGTCCTGGTCCGAGTAGCGGTACGAAATCCGCGCGGCCAGCTTCTCGCCGTCGCCGATCGGACCTTCCAGAGTAATGCGACCTTCGGTCAGGTTCTGGGTGGCCAGGATGCCGTTCAAGGTCAGGGCCGGTGTGAAGGACGGATCCTTGGTGATCAGCGAGATGGCGCCGCCGAAGGTCTGACGGCCGAAATAGGCCGCCTGAGGCCCCTTCAGCGTTTCGATGCGCTCCAGATCATCGACACCGTCCACGGCGCCGGCCGACAGCGGCGCCCCGTCGAGAAAGGTCGTCGTCGTGGGAATGTCCACGTCCGACGGCATGATGCCGCGCAGGATGAATTGCGAGAACGAGCGGTCGTTGCGGCCCGAGCTTGTGATGGTCGCATTTTCGGTCATGCCCGGCGTGTAACGGGCTACATCGGTCAGCGACGTGACGCCCAGTTGCTCGATCTTCTCGGCGCTCATGGCCGAGATCGCCACGGGCGTCTCGAGAATCTTCTCCTTGCGGCCGCGCGCGGTGACCACGACTTCGGTTATCTCGCTGCCGGCTTCCTTGTCCGTGGCCTGACCTGCGGCCGTTGCACTGCTTGCGGCGAACGCGAACACGGTGGCCGAAGCCCCGATCATAAGTGATGCTTTCACGCGGTTCATCTTGCTATCCCCCTCACAGATCGCACGCCTGTCCGGCGCTTTGTTGATGAGGGCGAGCATCTACGACAACGCTGTCGTCGGCGCGCAAATCACGGCGTTATCCGACCTGCGAAGACTCGTTGTTACGCCGCTGCAGAATTGTGCAGGCAGGACCATCAAAAAGCGGCGCCGGTATCCGCACGGCGAAAAGCTGGCAAATCGCCCGCCCTGCCAGGCGGCGCTCGGGGAAGACTTGATCTTTTGCGGCCCAGGAACTCTCCGGTGAGACACACGATCATCGCGCTGCTGACGGCCGGCGCGCTTCTGGCGCTACCGGCGGCCGCGGCGCGCGCCGAAACCTCGTCGTGCGAGATGCGCGGGCCGACCCAGGCGCCGCTCGACTATCAATCCGTGGAGACCCTGCCGGACGGACGCGTACGCTTCCGGCTCTGCGCGCCGGCCGCTCCGTCCGCCAAGGTCGTCAGCGGCGACATAGACTCGATCCCTACTGGATATGACGGCGGCCCGCCCGGCCTGGCGATGGCCAAGGACGCGAAGAACTACTGGGCCGCAACGACGGCGCGGCCGGTAAAGCCCGGCGTCCATATCTACGGATTCGAAGTCGTCGGACTGGTCATCCCCGATCCTCAGTCGTCCGAGACGGCCAGCCAAGCTCGCGGAATGCGGTCGACCTTCTATGTCGCCGCGCCGGACTTGGCCTTCGAGCGCTATCGCTCCGGGATCGCCCACGGACTAGTCTCGACGGTAGAGTATCCGTCGGCGACGACAGGCACGCTGCGCCGGGCGCAAGTCTACACCCCGCCCGGCTACGAGGCCGGCGGCCGACGCCGCTATCCCGTGCTCTATCTGGTGCATGGCGTCGGCGACACCGAACGCAGCTGGATCGAGAAGGGCCGTGCGAACTACATCCTGGACAGCCTGATCGCCAACAAGGCCGCGCCGCCGATGATCGTGGTGATGCCGTTCGGACATACCCCCGCGCGCGCCGAAATCGACAACCGTTTCAACAGCGATTTCCGCGACGACCTGATCAAGGATCTGACGCCGTTCATCGATGGCCATTTCCGCACCGAGGCCAGGGCGGACCGCCGGGCGATGGCGGGCCTGTCGATGGGCGGTCTGCATACGATCAATTTCGGCCTGACCCGTCCCGACGTCTTCGGCCCGATCGGGATCTTCAGCATCGGCTTCATCGGCGAGGACAACCTGGCCCGGTTCCGCGATCACGACTTGCCGGCTTTGAAGGCGCGCGCGGCCGCCGGCACGTGGGTCTATTACACGATCGGGCGCGGCGATCCGGTGCTGTCGCTGGTCCCGCCGACCCGCACCCTCTTCGATCAGGCAGGCCTGAAGTACGAGTATGTCGAGACGGACGGCGGCCACGACTGGGACGTCTGGCGCCGCGACCTGCGCGACTTCGCAGGGCGCGTCTTTTCCACGAAAGGGCCCGCGGCGAACCGCGGGCCGCAGTAGCGGGTTATTTGCGCCGCACGTAGCCCGGCGTCTCGGGGGGAACCTCCTCGGCATAGCGCATGAAGGTGTCCTGCACGCCTTCGTCCGGCCCCTCGGTCGGCTCCTCGAGCAGGTCGGGACGGTCGCGCTCGACGCGCTTGAGCACGGCCTTGGGCACGTCCTCGGGACCGCCGGTGATCTTGTAGCTGTGCATCCGGCCCATCAGCACGCCGTGCACGCCGCTCTGGCCCATCTTCATCCACGGCCACCACGGCCCCTGGCGCATGAAGCCGGCATGAAAGCGGGCCGAGACGACAGACCGGTCGTCGATCTCATCGGCCGGCGTGAAGATGCTGAAGTGTTCGGACGGATTGATCACCGGTCCGGTCGAGGCTTTGGGCCAGCCTTCCGGCGTGACGGGGTTGCTGTATTCGTGGGCGTAGTCCCACGACAGCAGGTACTGGTCGCCGACCCGTTGCCAGGGCAGACGGAACGGCTGGGCCTTGGCCTCGCCCATGTCGTTGTTCTTGGTCTCGGCGTCGCCGACCTTGAACACCTTCTGCTCCAGGCCCAACGTGCCGCGGAAGCGGTCGTTCAGGAACGTGTAGACGTCGACCTTTTCGCCCGTATACGGATTTTCCCAGGCCTCCAGGATCTCGCCGGTGGCGAGGTCGGTGAAGTAGCTGCACTCCTTGCCCATCACCTTCACCGAGCCGTCGGGCTGGATGACGTTGCGGATGTTGCCGAAGCCGCAGAAGTTGAACAGCGGCTTAGCCCGCTGACTGCCGACGATGCCGTACTGCACGCCGTGATAGCCCGACAGCACGGCCTTGGGACCGATCGTGCCCCACATCTTGGCGAAGCCGTAGAGGTTCTCGCGCGGGTCCTCGAGGTTCAGCGGTCGGATGTTGCTGGAGGCCGCTGCAGTGGCGGCGGGCGCGGCGGCCGCGACGCCGGCTCCAAGGAACCCGCCCAGCGCCCCGCGCCGGGACACAGCCCTGTTCATCGCTTCAAAGATCATCGCGCCTCACCTCAGGTTCAAAAGTCTGAGGCAGAAGCATGCATGGATCGGCGTGGCCGGGCCGCGCGGCCCGGCCACTCTCCGCCCTGCGGACGTCAGGCCTTCGGGGGAACGGTCACGTCGAAGCTGGCCCAGTCCTTGGTGATGAACACCTCGTCGATTAGCGTGCGCTGGAAGCACAGCCCGTTGCGGAACCACTGCCAGGTCCGGGCGCGGTTGGTGCGGTCGTCGGAGTTCTGGATCATCTCGTAGAGATAGACGTCGGGCTCGCCCTTGCGCACCCAGTTCAGGCAAGTTGAGCGGCCGAAGTCGTCCGGCGACATCTGCGCCGCCCAGCCCTTGATCAGGTCGTTGTCCCACCAGACGCGGCCGTTCTCGTACCAGGCCGGGAAGTCGCGGATCTCGGTCTTGCCATCGTCCCAGAAGTAGTAGTTGGTCTGGTGATAGCGGACCTTGCCGTCCTCCTCGATGAGGCGGCACAGCAGACGCGAGCGGTGCTGGTCGGTCAGCTCGCCCGTCTTGGCGTCGTAATAGCGATACCAGCCTTCCCAGACGCCTTCGTTGCTGACGAGGATCGGCATGGTCTCGTGGATGTCGTCGGTCTTCGGCTTGCTGCTCATGTCAATCTCCGGCTTTCCTCGTTTCGAGCGGCGCGATCGGCCGGGGCGGCGCACTGCGAAGGCGCTCGCGACCTCGGCGACCGGCGGACGCGAGCCCATCTGAACTTTCGTCACCTGTGGCTAGTTCATCGCGGTGGCGAGCGATGACCCATGAGCGGAGGCTATCCACCTTGCGGATAGCCTCCGCTCATCCGAAGCGACTGCTGGACGCGATTTTCGACCGGCGGCATCGAAGCCTCCGGTCCCGACCTCAGGGATCAGATGCAGGAACTCCGGAAACATGTGTGGTCCCGGAATGAGGTGGTGCGGGTTGATCTTGAAGATTGACGGGTCTTTCGTCCAGGCGTCGCCACCGGCCTGGCCCATAGCTCGGGCCTGCGCCAGCTGACCGACCCGATGAGCGGCTTTTTCGCCATCCGTCGCGAGGCTTTCGAGGCGCGCGCGCCGCATCTGGCCGGGCGAGGCTTCAAGATCCTGCTGGAACTGATCGTCGCCCATCCGACCTTTCCGCCGGGGCGAATCCGTGAGCTGGGCTTCAAGTTCGGCCTGCGGACGAAGGGTCAGAGCAAGTTCTCGATTTCGGTCGCCTGGGACTGTCTGGCCACCCTGGTGCAGGGCGGTTCGGGTGGATTGATCGGTCGCCGATTCTTCACCTTCGGCTGCGTCGGCGCCTTCGGTTTCGGCGTTCATCTGGCGATCCTGGGCCTAGGCTACAGGGTCCTGGGCGCGTCGTTCGCCGCCGCCCAGATCTTCGCCCTCTGCGGCGCGATTCTGTCGAACTACGCGCTGAACAACATCCTGACCTACGGCGACCGGTCCAATCGCGGCTGGCGCTGGATGTCGGGCCTGGTGTCCTTCGCCCTGATCTGCGGGTCCAGCGCCTGGGCCAATTTCGAGGTCGCGCAGCTATCATTCCGGCATGGCGCGCCCTGGCCGGCCGCCGCCTTCCTGGGCGCGGCCACCGGCGCGCTCTGGAACTACCTGGCCACCGCACGGATCACCTGGCGGGCCTGAACCTCTCGGTTTCGAAACAAAAGTCCCGACATCGCGCGCGGGACCGAGCGTGTTGATGCTGTCGTCAATGGGGGAATCCATTGACCGCATTCTCGGGCTCGAACTCGGCGCCGACGACTATGTCGTCAAGCCGGTGGCGCCTCGCGAACTTCTGGCGAGGGTTCGGGCGCTTCTGCGGCGGCGGGGCGACGGTGGCGAGGCCCCGGCCAGCCGGACAGCGGTCTATTCCTTCTCCGGGTTCCGCTTTGATCTGGTGCGTCCCAGCTTCGCTCCCCGGACGGAGACGATGATCATGCTGACGCCCGGCGAGCTTTCGCTGCTGGGCGCGCTGGTCGAGAACCCGCAGCGGGTGCTTTCACGGGAAGAACTGGCGCGCTTTTCGCGCGGCGAAACCCAAGTCTCGCTTGATCGCGCCATCCACATCCAGATCAGTCGGCTGCGCAAAAAGCTCAACGAGCAGAGCGGAACCGAGATCATCAAGACACACCGGGGTCTGGGCTATGTTCTGGACTCGAAAGTCACGAGGGTTTGAGCATGCAGCGACGGGCGCGGTGGCCGGCGGGCGGCGTTCCGCTGCGATTCCAGATCGTCGCCCTGCTTCTGGCCGGGCTGGTGGTCGCCCAGCTGGCGATCCTGGGTCTGACCGTCCTGCTGCCGCCCAAGCCCGCGCCGAAGTACCGGATGGTGGACGTGGCCTTGGCTCTGAAGGGCGGCGCGCTGAAAAGCGACAATCCTCGTCCCCTGGAGCGCGTGGTCCGCGACGAGCCGCCAAGCCTGGAAAGCCCCAACTGGGTCATTTCAGAAGAGTCCCGCGCGGACCTTTCGCGGATGCTCGGCGTATCACAGGCTCATGTGCGAATTCTGTTCTACGCCCCGCCGGCCCTCACCGGCGGCAGCGCGGCGACAAGGCTTTCGACGGCCACATCAGCCGAAACCGTCGATCCCGCCGCCTATGCGGCGCCGGTCGACGCCGCGCCACGCCTGATCCGCACCTCGCTAAGCGCCGAGCAAGGTCCAGCAGGCGGCGGTCCGCCAGGTGGGGGCCAACCTCCCGGCGGCGGTTTTCCCGGAGGCTTCCCAAGCGACGGCTTCCCGGGGGACCCGGGTCGCGGCGGCGATTTTCCATCCCTCCCCGAGCGCGCGCCACAAGATCACAAGCCGCATGACGATCGGCCAGCCGCGCGCCGGAGCGAGCGATCGTCTCAGCCCGCATCGACGGTCGCGGCGGCCGCCCCGGCCTCCGCGCCAGGCGACGCGCCAGGCGCCCCCCAGCCCGCGCCGAGCACGAATCCCTTGGCGACAAGCTCGCCGGCTGGCGCGCCGTCGTCCGGCGGCCCAGGCGCCGAGGCCAGCGAAGGGCGACGCGAACCCGCCGTGATGCAACCCATTCCTGACGTCCCACCGCCGCGCACCCGTCTCGACCGCACGCCTGTCGTCGCGCAGGAGGCGCCAGAGCCGAGCGCCGTGGCGCTGGACGTCCCGATTCAGCCCAGCGCGGCCGCCTCCGCCGTCACTGAACCGCTGACGGCCACAGTGGCGCAGCCCTCCATCGGATCAGAGGCTCGCCCGAGCGGCTTCGTGATCGGCGCGGCCGACCAGGGCGGCTATGTCCTGCCGTCGGAGAGCGCGCCGGCCAAGGGCCTCTTTGGCCTCGCGCCGACGCCCTTCGTTCAGGGCGACTTCGTGGCCGCCTTCCAGGCTTCGCCAGGGCGCTGGGTGACTGTCCGGCCTACGCCCGAGCGCTTTCCAACCACCTAGCAACGTCGGATCGCGCTTTGGTTCCTGCTTTCATCCTTGGTGATCGCGCCCTTGGGCCTGATCTTCGCACGGGGGCTGGCCGAGCCGTTGGTCCGGTTCGCTGACGCCGCCGAGCGCTTGGGCCGTGATCCGTCTGGCCAACAGGCGCCGCTGAACGGTCCCGCCGAGATCGGCCGCGCCGCCCGCGCCTTCAACCTGATGCAGAGCCGGCTCAAACGCTATATCGACGACCGAACGGCCATGGTCGGGGCCATCAGCCACGACCTGCGCCCCCCCCGGCGCGGATGCGGTTCAGGCTTGAGCGTATCCCCGTCGAGGCGCGGGCCGGCATGTCCAACGATATCACCCAGATGGACCAGATGATCGGCGCGGTCCTCGCCTTCATCCGCGACGCCAGCGAGCCTTCGGTGCGCGAGCGGGTCGAGCTGCGCTCCATACTCGAATGTGTTGTCGACAACGCCACGATCATGGGCGGGGATGTGACCCTGGACCCCGGTGACCGCGTGCCGGTCGATGTCGACAGCCTCAGCGTCGAGCGGGTGCTGACCAATCTGATCGACAACGCCCTCAAATACGGCGACCGCGCCCACGTCCGCGTCTTCGAGGAGGGCGGCGAGGTCATCGCCGAGGTGCAGGACGACGGTCCCGGCCTCCCTGATGAGGAAATGGAGAAGGTCTTCCTGCCGTTCTACCGGTCGGACCATTCGCGGAACCTGAACAAGAGCGGGATAGGTCTGGGTCTGGCGGTCTCGCGCTCGATCGCCCGCGCGCACGGCGGCGACGTCAGTCTCAGCCGCGGCGAACAAGGGCTCAAGGCCCAACTGCGCCTGCCCCGCGCACCGTTGGCGGCCTAGAGCCAATCGACATTCATCGCATCCAGTTCATGGCGGCGGCGAGGTGGACGAAGCCGAGAAAGTGAACGGCTCTGCGATCATACTACGTGGCGAAGCGCCGGAAGTGTTTGAGCATTGAGAAGCAGGGCTCGATGCAGTTTCTGGCGCGATAGGCCTCAGTGTCGTGGTCGATAAGCACCTTTCGGGTTCGATTGAATGGGATGACACCGTCGCGAGCAAGGTCGCGGGCGCACCGTCAATCGCACGAAATTTGACCTGCCCCTCGATCGTTGCCGATCCCTGGAGAGCAAAAACACTTTCAATTTCAATGGTTTAAATCAAATTCACAATGATCCCCGAAAGCCCCCGGATCACTCCCACTCGATCATCAATTGAACGGCAAGGCGTTGAATTTTCTGGTATTAAAATGCAACTAAGATGTATTGATGCCAAGCAATACGTAAAATTACTAAACTAACGACTTAATTGAACTTCATATTTATTAAAAGTTTTCACTCATAGTCATTAATGAGGAACGATCAAACATCTATACTGTATATCACAGTGCACCTTTTCACGCTCGAGGCACCCAAAATACGCTTGCGCACGCTGGAACACTCCATTTTGACCTGCGGCACCCCTGGAAATGATGTTTCCAGCGTTCCATCGACGGGAGGCTGAGCTAGCTAGCGCCTTTGAAACTGAGCGTCCGAGCGACTCTAACAGCCCAACAATGCCCATCAGGCGGGGAAAACGGCTGGCGAAAGTGACTCCTCAGTATGTCCGCTCGCTCGATGTCGAGCGGATCCAACGGAGCGCCCGGGGGCTCGGTAGTTTTCAAGTGGGACCGGCTGACCGTGCGCTCATCGCTCGTCGACAGCATGACCTGAGGGAGCGTTGCCAAAGGCCAGGTGGGGTGTTGCCCCCCGGCCTTCGGACGATCACCGTGGCTTGGGTAGCGTCGCCAGTTCGGTATCGATTTGGTTCAGCTTCGCTTCCGTGAGCTGCTGCGGCAGATAGGATTGAAGCGCCGCGAGCGTCAGGCCCCGCGCCATATTGATCTGGGGGCCGCTAACCACGTCCAGGATGTGGCGATCCAGCACCGCACGGGCCGCGGGATCATCAAGCAGCGCGCCAAGCGGTGTCGTCAGGCTATTGTAGCGCCCCGACGCCCGCGCCGCCGCCAGTCGAGCCACGCCCTTGTCGATCTCCTCGCCCCATGGGTCCTTCTGCGGCACGGCGGCGCCTTGCGCCGAAAAATCCATCAGCGCATCGGTCGCCGGATCATATTTGGGCCACGCAGGCAAACCAGCGCCATTGGGATCGCCTGTCTTGGCGAAGTTGACGACATAGGCGCTGATTGTCTTGCCGACGGCGTCATCCTTGGGCGCGGTCTGGGCGCCGTATTTGATAGTGGCGTTGTCAAAGAAGAAAGGAACGTCGGTCGCGTGCTGCGCGCCGGGCTGACCGACGGATTCAGCGACATAGGAGAAGCGGTAGTGCCAGACCGGCACGCCTTGCTTTGCGATCCTGGCCGCGGCGCTGCGTGCGCCAGCGATCATGAAGCCGCTCTTGCCTCCCATGTCGGCGCTGGTGGCGCCGATCACCATCGGCACATGCGCGAACTGTCCCGAGGCATAGGCCTGGCCTTGATCGACGATGATCTTTCCATCGCGAACCGGCCCGGTGAAGGTTTTTGGCCCCGGCTTGGGCTGGAACAGTTGGATCATGCTGAGGTCGTCGGTGACCTGCTCGGCGCTGAGCGCGCGCAACTCTTCCATGGCCTTGGGGTCGTCGGGCGACACACCATTGGCCTTGGCGAAATTGGACATGATCTGCTCGGCGTCGGCGAGCGAGGGGTTCTCGGTGGTCTCGGCGTTGCCGCCGGAGAGCACCATCGCCTTCTGGAAGAGTCCGCGCGCGAGCGGCGTCGTGACCAGCGTATGCACGGACATGCCGCCCGCGCTTTCGCCGATAATGGTCACGTTAGAGGGATCACCACCGAAGGCGGCGATGTTTTGCTGAACCCACTTCAGCGCAGCGATCTGGTCGAGAATGCCGTAGTTTCCAAGCAGCCCGTGGTCGGGGTCCTGCTTGGTCAACTGAGGCAGTGCGAAATAGCCGAAGCGCCCGAGGCGATAGTTGAAGCTGACGAACAGCACGCCCTGCTTGGCGAGATTGGCGCCCGAATAGGTGGGCGGCGAGGCGCCGCCGTTGACGAAGCCGCCGCCATAGATCCAGACGACGACCGGCAACTTCGCCTTAGCCTCCGTGGGCTTCCAGACGTTCGCATACAGGCAGTCTTCGGCGGGGGTCGTACCGAGCGGCGCCGCATCGCCACCGAACGGCTTCTGCATGCAGTCGGCGCTATACGTGGTGGCCGGACGAACATCCGTCCAAGGCGCCGGCGGCTGCGGCGCGCGCCAGCGCAGCGCGCCAACGGGAGGAGCGGCGAACGGTATGCCTTTCCAGCTGACAACGCCCTCCTCTAGCGTTCCGCTGATCTTTCCTTGCTCGACACTGACCACGGCCGAGGGAGCCTGGGCCAGGGCGGAAATCGGCGCACAGGTCAACGCCGCCACCATCAGGGTCTTGAAGGCCAGAGACTTCATTTTGTCTTCCTCGTTCATAAGAACCGTCGAACGCCTTTCCTTCAGGCTGAGAGGCGGCGCCATCAGGCGAAAGCGGACGGGTCCCAAGCATCGAAGCGCACAGCCTCAGGCTGCCCTACCCCATTCGTCGCCCGACGCAACAACAGCACTAGCCTGGCCCCGCATCCGAAACCACTCCCAACACACTACGCCCCTCATCAGATAGCGTAAAGGACTATGCCCCAGAAATACAATAACTCAATTGCCTCATAACTTTCCAATATGGATTAAAGATCCGATATATTCAGTTTTCCGATAGACCTATAAAGAATTTATATTTGTTGAGAGCTTCCCGGTTCGTCACGATCAATGCGCGCAGACGACTAGTGACAGACTAGAGGCTGGGTCAGGCTTAGGGGGCGAGCAATGCGTGGTATCTGGCGGGACAGTGCGCCATGCGCCGGACTAGCCGACGCACCGCCGAAAGGCTCGGAGACGCAGTCGTCTTTCCCTGGCGCCCTGACCGCGAAATCTTAGCCAAGCAGCAGCCGCCGCGCGCGCAACGAAAGCACGCCGCGAAAGATCGCTCCCAACGCAAGGAGCCGGTCGAGCTTCAGCGCCCCCAAGTCGCATATTGAGGAGAGAAACCATGAGTCGTCGCACCACTCTGAGGATCGCGCTCGCCGCGAATCTGACGGCGCTAACGGTCGCCGCCGGGCTGGGCGCCGCCGCGGCGGCTGAAGAGGCCCGTCCCTGGATGAAAGCGACACTCACGCCCGAACAGCGCGTCGCGGTGCTGCTGCCGCAAATGACCCAGGACGAGAAGCTGACGCTGGTGTTCGGCCAGTTCGCGACGGATTTCCCTTTCCGCAATAACCACAAGGCGCCGGCCGACGCGCGCGCGGGCTCGGCCGGATATGTCCCAGGCGTCCCCCGGCTGGGGATCCCGGCGCAATGGCAAACGGACGCGGGGATCGGCGTCGCCACCCAAGGCGGGGCCGCCCGTAAGCGCGAGCGCACCGCCCTGCCCTCCAATCTCGCGATCGCGGCCAGCTGGGATCCTGATCTCGGCTTCCGGGGCGGCGCGATGATCGGCGCGGAGGCGCGCGCCTCCGGCTTCAACGTCATGCTGGCGGGCGGCGTGAACCTGGCCCGCGAACCGCGCAATGGTCGCAACTTCGAATATGGCGGAGAGGATCCTCTCCTATCGGGCGCCATCGTCGGTGCGCAGATCGCCGGAGTGCAGTCGAACCACCTGATCTCAACGGTCAAGCATTTCGCGCTGAACGATCAGGAGACCGATCGTAACGCCGGCAACTCGGTGATCGACCCCGTCGCGGCGCGTCAGTCCGATCTCCTGGCCTTCGAACTGGCGATCGAACATGGCGATCCAGGTTCGGTGATGTGCGCCTATAATCGCGTCAACGGGCCCTTCTCCTGCGAGAGTTCATGGCTGCTGCGCGATGTGCTGCGCCAGGACTGGGGCTTCAAGGGCTATGTAATGTCCGACTGGGGCGCGGTCCATTCCACCGTCCCGGCCATCTCCGCGGGCCTCGATCAGGAGTCGGGCTTCCCGTTCGACGAAAAACCCTATCTGGGCGAAGAGCTGAAGAAGGCGCTAGCTGACGGAACCGTCACGACCGCGCAGCTCGACACGATGGTGTCCCGGATCCTCTACGCGATGTTCCGCCACGGGCTGTTCGATCACCCCATCACCAGCGCGCCGATGGACCTGCCCGAGGACACCCTCGCCAAGCACGCCGTCATCAGTCGGACGGCGGCGGAAGAGAGCATCGTGCTCCTGAAAAATCAGGGCGGGTTGCTGCCACTGGCGCCCGGCGCCAAGCATATCGTGGTGATCGGCGGCCATGCGGACAAGGGCGTGATCGCTGGCGGCGGATCGTCACTCGTTTATCCGCGCGGGGGCAACGCGGTCCCTGACGCCGAGCCCAAGTTCTGGCCCGGCCCGCAGATGTTCTATCCGTCCGCTCCCCTCGCGGCGCTGCGCCTAAGGCTGCCGTCGGCGCAGATCGAATTCGTCGACGGTCGTGACGCAGCGGCGGCGGCTGAGAAGGCGAAGTCCGCCGACGTCGCTATCGTCTTCGCCACACAATGGGCTGGCGAGGCCTTCGACGTCTCGCTGTCGCTGAAGGACGGCCAGGATGCCTTGATCGACGCAGTCGCCACGGCCAATCCGCGCACCGTCGTGGTGCTTGAGACGGGCGGCGCGGTTCTGACACCTTGGTCAGGGAAGATCGCGGCGCTCCTGGAGGCCTGGTTCCCCGGCACTCAAGGCGGGGAAGCGATCGCCAACGTCCTGACCGGCAAGGTGAACCCATCGGGCCGCCTGCCGATCACCTTCCCGTCCGCCCTCGTCCAGCTTCCCCATCCTGAAGACCCTGCGAAAGGCGACGTGCGCTACACCGAGGGCGCGGCCGTCGGTTACAAATGGTACGAGCTGAAGAAAGCCCAGCCCGCGTTCGCCTTCGGCCATGGCTTGTCCTACTCGGACTTCGGCTATTCCAAGCTGACGGTCAAAGCAGGGGCGGACGGCATCGTCGCGCGTTTCGACGTGAAGAACCGTAGCCGGGTCAAGGGCAAGGCCGTTGCTCAGGTCTACGTGGCCGGCGCGGGTTGGGAAGCGCCGCGCCGCCTGGCCGGCTTCCGCAAGATCGAGGTTGCGCCGGGTAAATCCCAGTCCGTATCCGTGAAGATCGATCCGCGCCTGCTCGCGACGTTCGACGACAAAGGACGTTGCTGGCGAATGTCGCCCGGAAGCTATCAATTCGAGCTCGGAGGATCTTCCTCCGACACGCAAGCCACGACGAAGGTGACGATCTCACCCAGCCAGACCCACAGTCTGAAGGAACTTTGCGGGGGCGGTGCTTAGGACCTGCCCAGAGTAGCCGATCCTGATACCCGGTTGCTCTGCCCCCCCCCTTGCCAGCACCTCGCTCAAGCTCTGGGCGTGGTGCTGGCAAGGGGCGGCGGCTGATCACGGCATAGAGCGACCGTAATTATATCCGGCAGAACAGACGATGCAGCGCCCGACAGCGCAATGCTGACTAGACGGCTGTCGAACCTTCCAGTTCAATCGTCCCGTACCGGCCCAAAAAGACGCCGGACGGGGGAAACAAGATGGACCATCGCGATACGCGATTGCTTAATGGCCTACGGATCACGTTCAGTCAGGTCCGGGGCTTTGTCACGGTCGCTTCGACCAACAGCTTCACGCGGGCCGCCGAGGTCCTCAATCTCTCCCAGCCAGCGCTGACGGGTCGCATCCAACAGTTGGAGGAGAGCCTGGAACTGCGCCTGTTCGACCGCAACACCCGCTCAGTCGAACTGACCGACGCAGGGCGAGAGTTGCTGCCGGTCTTCATGCAACTGGTCAACGATCTCGAGGGCGCGGTCATCAACGCTCGGGACCAGGCTGTGCGAACCGGTGGGACGGTCCGATTGGCCTGCCTGCCATCCTGCGCCGCAACGGTTCTGCCCGGGCTCATCCGCGCCTTCAGAGCCGATCGCCCCGATACCACGTTCGTTGTCGAAGACGCCCTGGATACGCAGGTCCGGGCGCGCGTGCGGGAAGGCGAGGTCGATTTCGGGATCTGCGCGCGCGGCGATAACGACCCTGACCTCGATTTCGAGGATCTCTTCCAGGACAATCTTCAGGTGGTGTTCCGGCCCGGCCATCCCCTTGCCAAGGTTGACCAGATCACCGTGCATGAGCTCACGAGTCATCCTTTGATCCTGACCAACCGCGCCAGCAGCGTGAGGATGGTAGTCGAACGTGCTTTCGCCGCTAACGGACTCGGTGTCACGCCAGCATGCGAAACGAGTTACATGTCCACCGCCGTCGCGCTTGTGCGAGCGGGTCTAGGCGTGGCGATCCTGCCGTCTACGGCGCTAGAGGCGAGAGACGCTGAGGTCTGCGCGAGAGTGATCGACGATCCAGGTTTCGCCCGCACGCTGGTTCTCGCCCGGCGTCGCGGCGTGCCGATGCGCCGGATCGCGGTCGCTTTCGTCGACAGCATCCGCCAGGCGCATCTGGGGAGATCGCCGTTTCCGATCGCCTCATAAGAAGTCTCGAATGGCGGCTGCCGGGAAGGCGCGGTCGAATGGCCCCTCGTGTTTCGGGGGCGCTGTGACTCATCCAAGTTCATGGATTTCCGCGGCCGCGCTCGTGCTCGCCGCCGGAATTTTGACGCCTGTCGATGCGAGCGCCGCGACCCGGTGCGAGACGCTTGCAAAGGCCTTTACCGGCGGGGACAGCGTCGCCACCGCACGCGAGATAGACGGCGCCTGTCGGCTCCAGGCCGTCACACGGCCCCGGCCAGGCTCGGAGATCGGCATTTCCGTCTGGCTGCCGGCCGATCGCTGGAATGGACGCCTCTTGGTGCTTGGCAACGGCGGTTACAGCTCGGCCCTGCCGGAACCGGCCATGAACGCCTATCTCAAGCGCGGTTATGTCGTGGCCGCGACCGACACTGGGCACAAGGGCGACGATCCCGACTTCGCGGCCCAGCGTCCAACATCGATTGACGATTGGGCCCGCCGCTCGGTGCACGAAACCGCCGTGCGCGCCAAGCGGGTGTCGTCGACGTTCTATGGCCGCCCAGTCTCCTTCGCCTATTTCCAGGGCTGCTCGACCGGCGGCCACCAGGCCTTCATGGAGGCTCAACGCTACCCTGGAGATTTCGACGGCATCGTCGCGGGCGCGCCCGGCTTCAATCGAACGCGTCTGAACGCCGGCTTCCTCTGGCAATTTCTCCAGAACCACGAGGCCGATGATCCGGCCCGCCCGATCATCCCCGCCAGCAAGCTGGCCCTCATCACCAAGGCGGCGCTGACGCAATGCGGCAAGGCCAACGGCGCCGAAGGCGGGGGCTTGCCGCAAGATCCTTATCTGAACGCGCCGCAAGCCTGCGCCTTCGATCCCTCGCCCCTTCGTTGCGTCGGTGAGGAGACAGACAGCTGCTTGACCGACAAGCAACTGGATCGCCTGCGCCGCATGTCCGCGGGGGCTCGCAACGCCGACACGGGAGAGCGGATCTATTTCGGCTGGCCGCCGGGCAGCGAAAGCCCCGCCGGCGCGTATGGCGGATGGAGCCTCTACTGGGCCAATCCCGTAAAGCCGGACGAGCCGGCACGGGCCAGTTTCTGGCGGATTTGGGCGGGCCTGGGCGGCGGCTGGCGGCCTAGCCTTGTCGATTTCGCCAAGGACACCGACCGCGCCGACCGCAGGCTTGCCCGCCGTATCAACGCGATGAGTGTCAAGCTCGACGCGTTTCGCCGTCGCGGCGGCAAGATGATCCACTGGCATGGCGGAGCCGACCCGGTCGTGCCGGTGCAGGATTCGATCGTCTACCATGACCGACTGACCAGCCGCGAAGCGCGCGCGGGGCGTGACGCCAGCGCCTTCTATCGGTTCTTTATGGCCCCCGGCGTCGAACACTGCCAAGGCGGACGGGGCCCCGCCCCGCTAGACATTCAGGCGTCGATCGAAGCCTGGGTCGAGCGTGGTCAGCCCCCCGCCACGGTATTGGCCACCCAGGTCCAGGGCGGCTCGACGGGACACGGCTTCGCCCGCCCGCTCTGCCCCTACCCGCTCGTCGCTCGGTTCGATGGTCGCAACGCACCCGATGCGGCGTCGAGTTTTGCCTGCGCGCCACCGGCCGGCGGCACTAAGGTCGCGCCACCCGCTCGGAAGTATCTGCGCTAAGCGATGCCTGACGCATTTCACGGCCTGACGGCGGCCCGTTCGACCGGTCGAGCGGCGGTTCTGCCACACCTGTTCGCGCGACCAGATTGAAGCAATCCGACCGGAAAGCGCCTAGCGGAAAAGGCGCGGCGCGAAATCGGCCAGGTAACGGCGCCAGTTGATCCAAGTGTGGCCGCCGCTGCTCTCGTTGTAAACGTGGGCGATGCCGTACTTGTTCAAGGTGGCGCGGGTCGGGGCGACGGTCCCGTACAGGAAGTCATCCTTGCCCATGGCGTAGTAGACGAGCTTGAAGCTCTTGGCGCCGGCCTTGAGGGCGGCCTCGTTGCGGGTCGCGTAGTCGGCGGCCTGCTGCGGCGACTGCAGGCCCATGCTGAAAATGCCGATGTAGTGGAACAGCTCCGGGTGGGTCAGACCGTTCTGGATGGTGTGCGCTCCGCCCATCGACAGCCCCGCCATCGCCCGCGCGTCGGCCTTGGCGATCGTGCGGTAGTGGGCGTCGACGTACGGGATCAGGTCCTGGAGGAAGTCGTCGCGGAAGTCGGTGTTGGTCAGCATGTCCGCGCCGGGCCGGTCAGGCGTGTGGCCGGCGGGCATGACGATGATCATCGGCCGCGCCTTGCCCGCCGCGATCAGGTTGTCGAGAATGTACTGGGCGTGGCCGACCGAGGTCCAGCTGTCGTCGCTGTCGCCTGCGCCGTGGACCAGATAGAGCACCGGATAGCTGCCCTTGCCCTTCTCGTAGCCGGGCGGGGTGTAGACGTGAGCGCGGCGGCGAACGTTCAGCGCCCCTGACCAGTACTCGACCGTCGACACCACGCCGTGCGGCACGGCCTTGTTGAAGGTCTGAAACGCTCCGGCTGGCCCCGTGACCTCGAAGGTGCTGTTGACACCGGCGCGCTCTTCCGAGAACCGCGTGCCCTGAGGATCGGGCACGCGCGCGCCGTCCACATTGAAGTTGAAGCGATAGGTGTCGGCCGCGACGGGCTTGTCGGTCGTGACGGTCCACAGGCCGGTCGGGTCCTTGGTCATGGCCAGGCCGCGCGGCCCCCCGCCGAAACCCATCGGGATGACGTCGGCGTTGTCGGTGCTGGTCACCATGGCGACCTGGGCGTCCGGCGCACATAGGCGGAAAGTCACTCGGCCGTCGGGCCGTTGCTCCACCGATCTGTAGGCGGCCGGTCCGGCGAAGAAGCCGCGCGGCAAGCAGCTGGCGGCGTCACCCGGGGCTGAGGCCGGAGCCTGAGTCAGGGCCGGGACCGGCGCGAACAGCAGGGCGGCGGCCGCCGTGCCGATCAGATGGAGCTTGGTCATCGTACTCGGCCTCCCGCCGAAGCTTGAAGTGTGATCGCAGTCTGGTTCTCGGCCCGCGCCGCCCACCTGGACAGGCGCGGCCAAGGAGCGCGCCATTCTACTAGGGCTTGATCACCCCGGCCTTCACCTTGGCCGAGGCCTTGGCGTCCAGGGCCGTGGCCGAGGCGCCGACTGCGACGTCGTAAGTCCCGGCGTCGACGCGCCACTTGCGAGCCTTGACGTCGAAGTCGGCCAGCAGGCGGCGATCGGCGATGACGGTCACGCGCCTAGTCTCGCCCGGCGCGAGCTCGACCCGCGACCAGCCCAGGAGACGCTGCTCCGGCGCACCCGAGCGGGCGGTCAGATAGACCTGCGGCACATCCGCCCCCACCTTGGCGCCGGTGTTGGTCACGTCAAAGCTGGCGGTGATGGTGTCGCCGCCGGTGACCTTAAGGCCGCTGTACTTGAAGCTAGTGTAGGACAAGCCATACCCGAAGGCGAACAGCGGCTTGAAGCCCTTGCGCGCGTACCAGCGATAGCCGATGTCCGAGCCTTGGGGATGGGGTGCGTCGAAGCCCTTGCTCTTCTCGGCGACAACCTCTGGCGGGTCGCCGAAACTAGGACCGACATAGCCAAAGCCGGCGATCTGGCGGTTAGGCAGTTGGTCCTCGGAGGCCGGGAAGGTGATCGGCAGGCGACCCGACGGATTGACGTCGCCGAACAGCACGTCGGCGATCGCCTCGCCGCCCTTGGCGCCTGAGTACCAAGCCTCAACCACCGCGCCGACCTGGTCAAGCCATGGCATCAGGACCGGATTTCCCGTCTCGAGAACCACGATGGTGTTCGGATTGGCGGCGGCCACGGCGGCGACCAGTTGATCTTGCCCCTGGGGCAGGGACATGTCGCCTCCGTCGATGCTCTCCATGTTCCATTGGGTGACGAACACCACAGCGACCTCGGCGTCCTTGGCCAGGGCGGCGGCCTCCGACGGATAACGCCCGTCGGTGAACCGCACCTTGGCGCCCGGGGCCTTGTCCTTGATCGCCTTGAGGGGCGAGGACGGGTGATAGACTTGGTTGGCCCACGCCACCATCGGCCCCTCGCCGCCCACCGGAATGGACGCGGCATGGCCAGCCCCGGTGGTGACTTGGGAGGACCCACCGCCCGACAGCACGCCCTTGTCGGCATAGCCGCCGACCACCACGATCGACTTGGCCGTCTTCAGCAGCGGCAGCAGTGATTTGTCGTTCTTCAGCAGGACGATGCCTTGCTGGGCCACCGCCTTGGAAGCGGCCGCGCCGGCGTCGTAGTCGATCGCCTGGCCCTTGCGCGAGGGCGTGTCGAACACGCCGACCGCGAACATCGAGCGCAGGATGCGGCGGGACATGTCGTTGACTCGAGCCTGCGGGACCTCACCCTTGGCGACGGCCTCCTTCAGCGGCTTGTCGAACCAGACCTGAGGGTCAAGCTGCGCGCCCGACTGCTGGTCCAGGCCGTTAATGGCGGCTCTGACGCTCGGGACCGCGCCCCAGTCGGACATCACCCAGCCCGGCCAGGCCCAATCGCCCTTCAGCACCTTGTTCAGCAGGAAGTCGTTGTCGCAGGCGTAGTGGCCGTTGATCTTGTTGTAGGCGCACATCACCGAGCCGGGCTGGCCCCTCTCGATCGCAAACTGGAAGGCCAGCAGTTCGCCCTGCCGGAAACCCTGCTCGTCGATCGTGGCGTTGACGATGTTGCGGCCGGTCTCCTGGTCGTTGAGGGCGAAATGTTTGACCGTGGAGATGACCTTCTGGTCCTGCGTGCCCCGCACGGCCTCACCGGCCAGGACGCCGGCCAGCAGCGGATCCTCGGCCAGGTATTCGAAGTTGCGGCCGTTGCGCGGCTCGGCGGTCAGGTTCATGCCCCCACCCAGCAGGACGTTGAAGCCCTTCTTGGCCGCCTCCTCGCCGACGACCGCCCCGCCCTTGTAGGCCAGGGCCGGGTTCCAGGTCGCGCCAAGCGCCAGGCCCGACGGCAAGGCCGTTGCGATGTCGCCCTTGCGCACGTTCATCGGGTTGGTCACCCCCAGGCTGGCGTCGGTCTCGAACAGCGCCGGCACGCCCAGGCGCGGGATGCCGGCGATGTAGCCGGCCCCGGGGATGGCCTCTTCGGGGATCTTGGCGTTGGGGCCGAACGGGATCGGCATGATCCCGTGCAGCAGGCCGTAGCGTTCGTCGTCGGTCAGCGCCTGATCCAGCAGCTCGGCGCGGTCGTCGGCCGAGAGCTTGGTGTTCATCCACGGCCGATCGGTCGACGCTTGAGCACAGGCCGAGCCGGCCATCGCCGCCCCCGCGCCGAGCGCCACGCAGATAGTGGACGACGCCAAAAGCTTTCTCATAATACTCATCCCCAAAGGGGCCGCCCACCAGGCGACCCCGTCTCTAAGGTGTTGATGCGTAGCTCGTCAGGAGCCGACTAGAAGGCCTTGTTGATCTGCAGGGTCCACTGTCGGCCCAGTACGTTGTGGACGCTCCCATCGAACGCCGAGCCTGTGGTCAAGACGAGAGGCGGGTCCTTGTCGGCGAGGTTCTGGACGTTCAGCGACACGCGCAGCCCGCGGGACCAGGCCGACGTGCGATCTTCCGGCACCGAATAGGTCAAGCCGGCGTCGAAGGTGGTCCAGCTGGGCACCTTCGACTTGCCCACCGTCACGCCGCCGATGGTGAGCGGGATGGTGTTGGTGTAATCGCCCACATAGTTCATGAAGAGGTTCGCCGCCCACGCCCCTTGGTTCCATCCGATATTGGCGCGGCCACGCAGACTGACGGGGTAATAAAGCTCGTCGAGGCGGTTTGCCTCGGCGACCGAGGGCGAGGCCTTCACCTTGTTGTTGAGGATTTTGGTGACCGACCCGCCAACGGTCCAGCGGCCCACCTCGGTGTCGAACCCGTAGTTCAGGGAGAAGTCGAGGCCATCCTGCAGGGTCGAAGCCAGGTTCGTCTTGCGGGAGTCCAGGATGACGTTGACCTGGCAGTAGGTGCCAGTGACCGGCACGATGTAGTCGGCGATCCGGCCGGCAAGATAGTCGCGCAGCTTCGGATCATAGGTCGCCGGGTCTCCCGCCACACATGTCGTGGGGTTATTGATCGGCGTGATGAATTTCGCGAACGCAGCGCGGTTGGCGGCGCTGGCCAAGTATAGGTCTCGATTGGGGCTGGTGATCTGATTTTGATAGTCGATGCGATAGTAAGTGCCGGACACCCTCAGGCCGGCGATCGAGGGCGGGGTGAGGTCGAAGCCGATCGACAAGGTGTCTGCGGTCTCCGGCTCGAGCGTGGAGTTGTTGCCGAGGATGACCAGCGCGCTGGTATAGCCCGGGAACAGGGTGCCGATGGCCGGATCGCCTGAGTTGTTGATCGTCGGCAGACCCACGATCTCGGCGGAAAAGACCGTCGGGCTCTTGTCCGTGAGGGTGGGCGCCCGGAATGAGGAACCCGCCGAGGCGCGGAACGCCAAGGTGTCGTTGACCTCCCAGGTCACGCCGATCTTCGGATTGGTCGTCGAGCCGACGTCCGAATAGTCGTCGTAGCGAGCCGCGACGTCGATCGCCAGACTCTGAACGAAGGGCATGGCGTTATCCGGCCCGACGATCGGCACGTAGATTTCGGCAAACACCGACTTCACCTTGCGATGCTCGTCGGACTTGTTGTCGATGGCGAAGACGTTGCTTACGCCGCGGTTGGCGCCGTTGCTCAGTGTCTGATGCTGGTCGGAATACTCACCGCCGAACGCCGCGCGGACCATGCCGCCCGGCAGGCGGAACAGCGGGCCGTTAAACTTGAGCACCGCGTCGTTCATCACGTTGCGGCTGTACTGAACGTTCGATCCGGTGAAACTGGCGATTTGGGCCGAACTCAACGGCGTAGCGCTGAAGGGATCCAGCGTGCCGGCGTTCACCTGGGCCGCGTAGGCGTCCAGGTTGACGTTTGAATTCAGGTTGCAGATGCCACACGTGCGGTCCGCGCCGTTGGTGAAGTAGAGCTCGCTCTTCCAACTGGCCGGCAGGCTGGCGGAGAGGCCCACCGTCTGGGTGAACGCCTTATCCGGGTTCACCGTCTCGGTTACGCCGATGTAGCGGTTGAAGTTGATCGAGTAGGTCTCGGCTCCGCTCGGACAGTTGGCGGTCGCTGTGCCCGGCGTGCCAGGCACACCCGACACGTAGTACGGCGTGCCGGGACAGACACTGATGTTCGTGCCCGTGTTGGGCTGGTACTGAAGCGTCGAGGTCTTCCGGTGGGTGTAGAAGCCCTCGTAGTAGGCCGACAGCCACGGCGTCAGCTCCTGATTGACGAAGAGCGCCAACTGGCGCCGGCGAACATCCGGCAGATAATCGGTGTAGCGCGCTGAATCGACGAGGTTCGTCCCGGTCAGCTGAGCGGCGGTAAGGCCGGCGCCCCCACCGGTCGGAAAGCCGTAATAGGTGTAAGCGCCGTTCTGATTGACGACCAGATTGCCGACGCCGCCCGAGGACACCGTGCCGTTCAGCGCCCGATTGTCCTGCCCCCCGAAACGCCGCAGATCTTGCATCAGCAAAGCGCTTTCGGAGCGCTTGCCGCGCGTGCGATGCATCACATCGCCCGTCAGGATGAAGTTGCCGTGGCCAAGGCTGTTTTGCCACTGCCGGCCAATGGTGAACGATCCTCCAAGCTCTTCCGAGAAGCGATGCTTGGTGAAGCGCGTCGAGGCCTCCTGGCCGTCGAAGTTCTTGCGAAGCACATAGTTGATGACGCCGCTCACCGCGTCGGCGCCGTAGATCGCCGAGGCGCCATCGGTGATCACATCGACGCGCTCGATGGCGGCGATCGGCACTTGGATGGCTTCGGTGAAGGCGTCGGAGGCTCCGCTCGGCGCCACACGGCGGCCGTCAACGAGCGTCAGCGTCGCGCCATAACCCACGCCGCGAATATTCACCGCCGTGCCCTGCGTGGCGTTGCCCCCGTAGCCGGTCGTGCCGCCTTCGACATAGTTCTGGCCCGAACCTCCGGCCAGCGGCGTGCTCTGGATCTGCGGTAGCGTACGCAGGACCTTCTGAATGTCGGTAAAGCCAGTGGCCTGAATGTCCTCGGCCGTCATCGTGATCGTTTGGCTGCCGACCGCCTTGACGCCGGCAATGTTAGTACCGGTCGCCACGACCACGACTTCCTCGACCGTCGCGTCATTGTCATCAGCAGGTTTCGGCGCCGCTGGCGCGGCCTGCTGGGCGAGCGCCGTGGTGGCCAGCATCAACGCCAGGCACGAGGCCCCGCTGAACAGACCAAACGTCTTGCGAATATCGGACCCGCGCATGGGTATTCCCTCCCCTATTTTTTTTTTGCTCTTCAAGGCCCCCCATCAGCCTCCGCGCCGCAGAAGCGGCGAGAAGGGACGGGGTCTGGGCTCGGACGCTAGGTCTGGGCCAAGGCCATCGAACCGACCAAGGAGATCGGCGTCGGGGCGCCTCTGCCCTCAAGCTGTCGGAAGAGTTTGCGTGGGGCTAAACGTTTTCTCCGATGAACTCATAAGCTTCCTCGAAGAATTGCGAGCACGGGCGGGCACGCGCAAAAAGGCCCCTCGATCCAAGGATCGAGGGGCGCAGCAGGATGAGCCCAAATGACAGGCGCTACCTTGCTATCGGGATGGCGAGCCCTGTTGAAATGGCAAATTCCGATCCATTGATCAGGCGGGCTGATCAATCGTCTCCGGCGTTCAGTCGGGCAGGATGACGATGCCTTGCTGCACCACGATATGGTCTCTGGGGCCGACCACCGATGCGATGGGCGGTATATTGTCCAGACTCAGAGGCGCGGCCGCGCCAGGCGCCCCGCCCCGTGGCGTGGTGCGGACGATCTGGCTGGGCGGTAGAGCCGCCGAGGTCGTCAGGTTCAGCCAAAGCCGGTCCAGAGCCCGGAGCAGGTAGTAGCCGAGCGGTACGAACCGGGTGTCGAAGCCCGGACCCGCAAAACCGAAATGCTCGGCATGCTCCACCTCGACATATCGCAATCGACTCTCGCCGCCTTCCCGCAAGCTGTTGGTCGCCAGATAGGGACGCGAGCTGAAGCTTGGCGGCACCCGATTGTCGGCGCGGCCGTGCACGATGATCGCCGGCTTGCCATGCAGGTCGCCCTCGGCGCGAAACTCGGCGATACCGGCCTGGACGCGTTTGGCCTTGGCCGACCGCCCTACCGCCAGTTCGCGGATGCAGAGCGCGCCGTCGAGATTGTAGTCGGTTCGACCGGTGCTTTTCGAGCGCGACAGATCGTTGCGACGCGGACCACCGGGATCGTCGTCGTTGATCAGATCGATACTTCCGGTCGGCGCGCCGCCTGCGGCCTTGGCGAAGATTTCCGCGAATTCGGCGGGGGGAACAGCGCGCGGCCTGCCTTCCGCGTCGACCGATGCATAGCTATAGCCGCATATCCGGTCCTCGACGCCAAACCGGCCATGATCGCTGGCGTATTTGACCGCGGTCGCGTCCGGCCCAACGAGATATCCGGCGGCGTTCAGCACCTCGGTTTCCGGGTCGAAGCCGTAGGCCAGCAGCTTGTCCTGCGCTTCGCGGGCCTGGCCCTCCAGCGTTGTCGCCGACAAAAGCGCTCGCTGCGCCAGCGACGCGCAGCGATCGGCGGCGTGTGTCAGCCGCTCGACCCAGGGGGCGTCGGGCAGGGCCAGGGCCGCGCAGGGTTGGTAGAGATTGGCGAAGCTGAAATAGTCCAGCAAGGTTCGCGCGCCGTTTGCCCGCAGCGCCCCTCCCCGCACAACCCGGACACGAGCGTCACCGATCACCTGCACCTGGGGCTCTCCGGCGACTACGCCGTCGATCAGACCTTCGCGATCCTTTTCGGCCGCATAGAGGGCGGCTCCGCCACCGTTTGAATTGCCCGCGACGATCACCAAGGTATTGGTGCGGGTCCACCCGCCGCCGTCGCGCGCGTTAAGTTGCCAGAAGGCGTAGCGTATCGCCCGCAGGACATCCTCACCCCACTGGCTTTCGGGATTCTGCCGCGAATGGGCGGCCTTGAAGGCGATGCGATGCGGATATCGCGCGAGGAACTCCGCCCTCCCCTTCGCCGACAACGGCGCAGTGAAATGCGATCGCTCGCCGGCGGCCGCCGAGCTTGCAGGCGCACCATCGAACTGGATGACGGTGTCGCTCTGGAGATCGTGCGCGCCGGTGCCGTGGCCCTTGTCGGTGTAGACCACCGCGCACCCACGCTGCAGCCCCCAGAAGCCAAGGGTCGAAATGTCGTGATAGAGGCCGAGCGAGCCCGACTGCGGCGTCGCCAGGATGCATCGTTGCTCACGGGAGAGATGAGCAGGAATCTGCAGGAGGACCGCGCTCCTTGCCCCGGAGGGGCCCTTCGTGAACGCTCTATATTCCTCGCCCGCGACACGCCCGTCGTTCGGGTACGGCTTCGTGGTCGTCGCGTCGACCGTGGGCCCAAACAGCCGTCCCCACCCTGACGCCTGGTCGAGCCTTACGCTCATCGTCGCGCGCCGGAGCTCGGCGAAGGTAGGGTGCAAGGGATCGGCATAGGGCCGGGGTTGGCCGGCGAGCCCCACCAGGTCGTCCTGCACGCCGTCATAGTGACGGTGGTCGAGCACGACGAAGTCGCTCGCCGCTGCGGTGGCGGCCAGCGTGAAGCCCGCTGTCAGCCCTAGGACAGCCGCAAGCCAGCGCCTAAGCCGCATCGCCGATTTCCGTCGCGGTGAGGTCCAGCTCGAGAAGCAGGCCGCTGAGGCACTTGCCATGGGCGTCCAGGGCCAGTGACCGCGTCACCCCGCCCCCCAGCGCACCGTTGAGCACGAAATTGAGCGCCAGCAGGTTTGGCAGGTCGAAGCGCCTGACCTCGCCACGAACGATGCCCCGCAGGTGGCTCTTGACGCGCTCAGGCGTCAGGACCGCGCGGACTTGCTCATAACCGGCCTGATCGTAGGCGATGACGG
The DNA here is from genome assembly GCF_058681035.1 of Caulobacter sp. FV2ps19. Classification (NCBI taxonomy): domain Bacteria; kingdom Pseudomonadati; phylum Pseudomonadota; class Alphaproteobacteria; order Caulobacterales; family Caulobacteraceae; genus Caulobacter; species Caulobacter sp. FV2ps19. The sequence continues at coordinate 3,302,166 of NZ_CM178729.1, forward strand.
AGATGTTTGAAACGTCGCCCTTGTCGCCGCTGCGGGCATGGGCCAAGTCGCGCAACTTCATGCTACGGCCTCGAAGATCACGCTTGGCTCGACCAGGTCCCGTTCGATCAAGGTCGAGACGACCCCGATCACGGGACTGACCGAACGCGTCGCCCCTCCACCGCCCGCTGGTCCGTTGGTGTAAAGCGCTTCGACCTCGCGCCCGACGCGGTCCGCGTCATCGCGGGTCTGTGTTCTGGCGACGACGCGGGCGCGCACTTCCATCGGCGCAAAGGCCGAGACCAGGGTCTCGGGCGCGACGGCGTCGACACCGATGAGCTCAAAACGCGTCTCGTCCGGCGTCAGGCCGATCAATCGAAACCGCTCGGCGATGATGTCCAACGCAAGACGACCCCGCGCGACCGCGGTCGAGCCGGCATAGGAAATCGCACCTTCCCCGATGAAGCCCTCCTTTCGGCCCAGCGACACCTTCAGGCGATCCGGGCGCGCCGTCCCGCCCCCGCCCACGACCGCGACGCGATCGGGGCCAATCTGACGGAACGTGACCGTGGAAAAGTCTGCGATGACGTCAGGCGTCAGATAACGGGCGGGATCGTGGAGTTCGTAGAGTAGTTGTTCGGTGCAGGTCGCCACATCGACCCGCCCGCCCGAGCCGTCGACCTTGGTGATCACCGCGGCACCGTCCTCGGCCACCTCCGCCAGTGGAAAGCCCAGCCGCGCCAGTTCAGGCACGGTCTTGACGCCAGGATCGGCGAAATAGCCCCCTGTTACCTGGCCGGCGCACTCGAGCAGATGGCCCACGACCGTCCCACGGCCAAGCCGCTCCCAGTCGTCCATCGCCCATCCGAACTCGTGGACCAGCGGCGCCAGGAACAACGAAGGGTCGGCCACCCGGCCGGTGACGACCACGTCGGCGCCGCGCGCCAGGGCGCCGACAATGGGTCCGCAGCCAAGATAAGCATTGGCGGAGATCAGGCTGTCGCCAAGGCCGGCCACGTCGCCCTCGGTCTCCAGCAAGGCGCGGTCCGAACCCTTGAGAACTTCGAGCACATCGTCGCCGACCACCGCCGCGACCTTGACGCTATTTAAACCCAGCTCCGAGGCCAGTTCGGCGATCCTGCGCGCCGCCGCCCGAGGATTGGCCGCCCCCATGTTGGAGATGATCTTCACCCGCTTCTCGACGCATAGCGGCAGCACGGCGCGGATACGCGCCTCCAGCAGAGGATCATAGCCGCCCGTCGGATCGGTTAGCCGCGCGCGTTGGGCCAAGGCGATCGTGCGTTCCGCTAGACACTCGAAAATCAAGTAGTCCAGCCGTCCTTCACGAACGAGCTCGATTGCGGGCTCGATACGGTCGCCGGAAAAGCCGGCGCCCGCGCCGAGACGGATGACGGGAGAGGTCCGGGAAGACATCACAGCGGGAAAAGCCCTAGCAGGAGACAGGCCAGCGCCATCACCAGCGATGCCCCGTAGAGGAACGGGAAGGTGAACTTCTGGTGGGCGGACAGCTCCACGCCCGCCAGCCCCGCCACCAGGAACGTGGCTGGCGTGAGCGGGCTGACCGGAAAGCCCGTCGTCATCTGGCCGATGAGCGCGGCCTGGGCGACCTGGACCGGCGCCCCGCCAAGATGAGCATGCGCCTCGGCGATCACCGGCAGCACGCCGAAATAGAACGAGTCAGGATCGAAGATCATGCTGAGCGGCATCGCAACCATCGAAAGGGCGAACGGAATATGCCGCCCGCTGTCGGGATGAACGTTGGAGACCGCCGCGCTGGCCATGGCCTCGAGCATGCCCGATCCGGCCATGATCCCCGTGAATGCGCCCGCGGCCAGCAGGATCGAGGCCATGAGCAGCGCCGACTTGGCATGGGCGTCGATCCGGGCGCGCTGATCGGCGACCTTTGGAAAATTGATCACGAGCGCCACGGCGAAGCCGATCATGAACACGGCGGCTGGCCCCACCACCCCGCTGACGAGCACGCCCATGACGGCGAGCGTCAGCGCGAGGTTGAGAAAGAACATCGCGGGCCGAATGGGAGGGCGCTCGGGCGCGTCGTTGGCGATCTCGGCCAGAAAGGCCTCAGCGCCCCCGTCCTTGAGCTGCAGGCGCTTTTCCTCACGTTTGCCGAGCCACCAGCTCGCCGCGAACACAAACACCAAACCCACCGCCTGGACGGGGATCATGGGGCGGAAGATGTCCAGAACCGGAATGTGAAGCGCCGACGAAGCCCGTACCATCGGACCTGTCCAGGGCAGGAAATTGACGCCCGCCGCGAGCGAAGCGACACACGCCAGGACGCGGCGATCCATCCCGAGCTTGTCGTAGAGCGGGCGCATCGCGGGGATCGCCACCAGAAAGCAGACGGCGCCCGAGCCGTCGAGGTGGATCAGCAGCGCCAGCAATGCGGTGCCGACCGTGATCCGGCTGGGCCGCATGCCGACCGCCTTCAGGATCCTGGCCACGATGGGATCAAGCAAACCCGCATCGGTCATGACGCCGAAAAACAGGATGGCGAACACGAACATCGCGGCGATCGGCGCGATCTTGCCCAGGCCTGTCAGCATCAGCTGCGGTATCGCGGGTCCAAATCCCGCGGCCAGGGCCGCGACGACCGGGATCAGGATCAGCGCCACGACGGGTGACGCTCGATTGGAGAGGATCGCGACGGTCAGCGCTATAATCGTCGCAACGCCGATGAGGGCGAGCATGGAGGTGTGTTCTTCCCAAACGCTGCGGTCAGCTTGTCCGGGAGTTATCGTACCCGACGCGCAAGCCCTGCAAACCGGAAGAACTGATCAACTCATAGCGATTGCCGATCAATAGGGTCGGCCTTCCCGCTAGCCTGCGCCAAGGCACCGGAGCTCCAGCAATGAGACCCCTGGGGGCCACGAGGCGGACGGTCACGACTTCCGAGAAGGGGCCAGGAACAGAAATTAGCGCCGCGCCGGCAACCGGACCTTCGACCAGCGTGAAGTCGACCGCCCGTCGCGCGGCTACTCCTGCTCTAAGGGCCAAACTTCTAGTTCCGGACAACGAGCTGATTTCAGCTCCGGGCACCCGCGGGAAGCTCCGGGAACGTCCGGCAACTTCCGGAGTGGCGCGCCGTGCTGGACACCCAAGAGAACTACGCGTTTTCGTTCGAACTTGAGCCACTCTACCGAGCAGATAATGGACAAAAGCGCGGGCCGCGCAGGCGCTCGCGAAGCTCGGTATCCGGCGGGCGACGCGATCGGTAGCGCACCATCCTGCGGTCCGCCTTGATGATCGAGCAGGCCCGCCGCTCGCTGATCTCGAACACCGTCCGCAGATGAGCGACGCCTTCGCGCATGGCGGCGGGCCCTACCATTTTTTTAAGAGCAGCTCGTTCAACGCCGCCTTGTCGAGCATGGCGTCGGCCAGCAGCGACTTGAGCCGCCGGTTCTCGTCCTCCAGCGCCTTCAGCCGCTGGGCCTCCGACACGCTCATGCCGCCGAACTTGGCCTTCCAGGCGTAGATCGTGCCTTCCGACACGCCGTGCTTGCGGGCCAAATCGCCCGCCTTCGCCCCAGCCTCGTTCTCCCGCAGGATCCCGATGATCTGCTCTTCCGTAAATCTCGATCGCTTCATGTCCGTCCACTCAAGGGCCGGACTCTAGCTCCGCGTGGAGGAAGAAATCAGGGGCAGGTCACGCCAGAAACACGACCTTCAGAGGGGATTCTACCGGTAATGATCGACACTGAAACGCCGGATTGTCAGCTTGATGACGGCGCTCTGCCGTCCAGCACCGCGTCGAGCAACCGGACATATTGCTGGCCGCTATGCATGTCCCGCTCGAGCACTCCGCCCTGAGGCGACTTCCGGGGGTACGAGATCTTCAGCACCGCCAGGGAGCCTACAGCGAACCGCTTCACCTGCGCGGGATCCGCGCCAAAGGTCCGGCCGATCGTCTCTGCCGACAGAGCAGGCGCATCCTTGTAGCGCTCATACGACTCGTCCCCGTCGAAGAAGACGTCGATCGTCACCCAGAACGGCCCCGCGTTCTTGGACCGCACCTGGTGGCAGACGTCACGCAGCGTGACCATGGTCGGCCTCCCCATGTTGGCTAAGGTCCACCCAGCGCGTTCGGACCAGTTCGAAGGGATCGGTGGTTTCAACCACGTGGTTGAGCTTGAACGCGAAGACCTGCCCGCGCTCGATCTCGGCCGGCGAGAACGGGAAGGCGTAGCTGGGCAGCTCGATGCCCATGCGCACGGGAAAATGGAAGAAATACGGATTGCAGGCCTTGGCGATCTGAGTGGCCAAGACCTGACTCTCGGCGGTGGCCACGAACAGCAGACCGACCTCGCGCGGCGGCGCCGCGTCCGGCCCCGGCGCCTGGCCGGAGACGGCGTTCCACCCATAGGCGCGCAGGGAGATATGGAAGTCTCCGGCAGTAGCGCCCAGGGTTTGGCGTACGCGCTGATCAAGGGCCTGGGCCATGCGCGCCATGAAGCCGTCGAGATCGGCGAGCACCGCGGGATCCTCGATGCCGACCAGCATGATCGTCTGGAACGGACCACCGGCAGCCCCTTCCAGTTTCATGGTGTAGGGCTTGGGCTCCCAGCGAGAGCCGGTCACCCGCACGGTGCGGCTATCGAGCGACCGGTAGCGCGAGGCGGTCACGTCCAGGACGCCGCCCGGCTCTATCAGACGGAAGGGATCGCTGTTTTCGTAGAGCATGTGAGCGGAGACGGTGTGCGGCTCGCAGCGATTGTCGGGTGAGAGCGGCGTAATGTCGAAGCCCTCGCCATCCACCGAGAACAGGATGCCGGGGTCCATCGGGTTGACCGTGCACTGGCCGCCGCATTCGGCGACCTTGGCGCCGTGCCACGCCGGACCGGCGGCGGCGCCCAGCATCAGCGGAACGGCGGCCAGGACGGCCGTGTCGGTGGTGCGGCCGCCCAACACGATCTCGGCGCCGCCTTGTAAGGCCGCGACATAAGGCTCTGGTCCCAGCAGGGCGACGATGTGAGCGCAGGACTCCAGGGTCGTGTCGTCCAACGGACCCATTGGAAGCAGAGGGCGGATGCGGCCCTGGGCGTTGCGGGCCTTAAGCACCGCCTTGTCCTGCTCGGAGTAGAGCACGGCGATCCGAGGTGTCAGCGCTTGCTCGCCGGCGATCTCCAGCACGATCTCCAGCGTCCAGTCGACCGCCTCGTCGCAACCCGAGGTGCCGCAGGAACCGACCAGCAGAGGGATGCCGGCCTTGGCCCGCGCGGCCATCAGGATGGACAGGTCGCGCTTGACCGCCGCCCGGCTGTACTTGGACTTGCCCGTGCCCAGATAGGCTGGACCGCTGTCGGTGGAACCAGCGTCCAGGGCGATCGCGTGAGCCCCCGCAGTGAGGCCGGCCTCCACCTCCTCGGCGCGGACCCCGGCTCCGAGGACGCCAGCCGGCACCAGGACCTTGACGCCCCCGACCGGAAGCTTGCCGTCGTGCATGGAACCATCCTTGGGAAAATCGGGAACGCTTCGAGCCATCAGCCGGCTCGCAGGGGGAAGGCGCCAGTGGCCAGGGCGGCGACCAGCATGAGTAGACAGGCCGCCACGGCCCATTTCAGCGAGAACCGCTGGGCCTCGCCGACCTCGACCTTGAGCAGACCGGTAACCAGATAGATCGCGGCGATCAGGGGGCTGAGCCCATGCACCGGCTGGCCGATCAGCGAGGCCCTGGCGATGGCCTCGGCCGGCACGCCGAACTTGGCGGCCGTTTCGGCAATGACCGGCAGGACGCCGAAATAGAAGGCGTCGTTGGACATGAAGAAGGTCATCGGCATGCTGATCAAGGCGGTGATCGGCGCCAGATAGGGTCCAAGGCTGGGCGGGATTGCCAGCAGGGTCGCGTCGGCCATCGCCTTGACCATGCCGGTTCCCTGCAGGATGCCGGTGAAGGCTCCGGCCGCGAAGATCAGCAGGACCACGCCGAGGACATTGTTGGCATGAGCGGCCACGCGCTTTCTTTGGCTGGTAATGTCCGGATAGTTGACGATCGCCGCCACGGCGAAGGCGCCCATCATCAGGACCGGCAGGGGCGCGAGCCCCAGCACCAGTCCGGCGACCAGGACGAGGGTCAGGGCCAGATTGAACCAGAACAGCTTGGGGCGCTTGATCGTCGGGTCATCGGCGAGATCGAGCACCGGGTCGCTCCCCTGCTCGTCCGTTACCTTTTCGAGGCTCAGGCAACCGAGGCGCGATCGCTCGCGACGTCCCAGCCACCAGGCCAGGAGCAGCACGCCGGCCAGGCCGACCGCCATGGCCGGGATCAGCGGCAGGAACACCGCGCTGGGCTCCAGGTGCAGGGCGGCGGCCGCGCGCGCGGTGGGTCCGCCCCAGGGCGTCAGGTTGATGATGGTGTTGCTGAGGCCCAGCAGCAGGGCCAGGATCAGGGGGTTCAGCCGCAAACGGCGATACACCGGCAACAGGGCCGCGATCGTGACCAGGGCCGTCGTCGTCCCATCGCCGTCCAGCGACACCACCATGGCCAGCAGGGCCGTGCCGACCGTCACCCGGACAGGATCGTCGCCCACCGTCGCCAGCACCTTGCGCACCAGTGGGTCGAACAGCCCGGCGTCGATCATGATCCCGAAGTAGAGCACCGCGAAGGCCAGCATCAGGGCGGTGGGCGCCAGCTGGGTGACGCCCTTGACGATCATCCCGCCCAGTTCCGGTCCCGCCCCCGCCGCCAGACCGAAGAGGATCGGCACGAGGATCAGGGCCGTCACCGCCGACAGGCGCTTGGTCATGATCAGCGTCATGAAGCTGATCACCATCAGGAAGCCGAGCAGCGCCAGGTTCATCCCGGCCTCCGGGACAGGACAATCATCCTAGTACTTCCAGTTCAGGGTCGCGCCGACCGTGCGGGGCGCGCCGAAGGTGGCGAGGTCCGCTCCCTGAAACACGACCTGGTGGGTGCGATAATAGCGGTCTGTCAGGTTCTTGCCCCACACCGACAGGCTCCAATGGCCGTCGGCGTTGTCATAGACCAGCCTTCCATCGACCAGCAGCTTGGGCTTGCGTACGGTGATGGGGTTATTGTCGATGTCGTCCCAGATCTTGCTTTCGTAAGCGAGATCCACGGCCGCGGTTAGCTGCGCGCCCGACGCGAACGGCTGGGCGTAGCTGGGCGACAGGGTGATCTTGTGCCTTGGGCTGCGGGTCATGTGATTGCCCGAGCGGTCCTGCCCTCGATCGACCAGATCCAGGAACTTGCCGTCGGTATAGGCATAGCTGGCCGTCACTCGGGCGCGCTGGCCCAGACGCGCGTCCAGGGAGGTCTCCAGCCCCCGGATGCGGGCCGTACCGGCATTGGTGGTGATGGTGTCGAAGCCGCGGGTGCTGCGCACCTGCAGGTCCTTGTAGTCGGTCTGGTAGATCGAGGTGTTCCAGGTCAGACGGCGGTCCAGCAGCGTGGTCTTGGCGCCCAGTTCATAGAGCGTGGCGGTCTCGGGATTGAATGGCGTGGTCGCCGAGCTCGCCGTCGACGGCGTGTCCTGGTAGCCGCCGCTCTTGAAGCCCGTCGAAATCACCCCGTACAGCATGACGTCATCGCTGGGCGAGACGTCGCCGCCGAGGCGCCAGGTGATCTTGTCCCACTCGTGGCTGGTGTCGATGCTGTAGCGGTTCGCCGCCCGCAGCAGGGCCGTGGAGTCGAGGTTGTTGAGCGCATAGTCCTTCTTGTCCTGCGAATACCGCAGGCCGCCAAAGACGTTGATCCGGTCGCTCACTGGCCAGGTGGCGTCGCCGAACAGAGCCCAGCTGGCGGTCCGGGCGTCCTGGTGAAAAAGGTCCTTGGCCGCATAGGTGGCCGGCGGCGTCGGACGCGACTTGATGTCAGCCAGCAGGCTGTCGGTCCGCTGGGTGTCGGCCCCGAAGTAATAGGCCCCGATCACCCAGCGCAGCTTGGAGTCGGGCAGCGCCGAGGCGCGCAGTTCGTGGCTGTGGAAACTGGTTTTCTCATCCTGGCCGCCGCGGAAGTTCAGGGCGTAGATCGTCGGATTGCCGCCGTCGAAGTCCTCGGCGTAATGATAGGTCAGGTCACGGTACGAGCCGATATAGGTCACCGACGCCAGCGGCAGGTTCCAGCTCAGATTGGCCCGTAGGCCCCAGGTGTCGCGATCGTTACGGCCATTGTTCTCTGCGTAGTATTGATCGCGCTGGCCGTTGATCCGCCACAGAGCACTGGCCGCGACGCTGGGATCGACCTGCACGACGTGGCGAGCGTCGCCATTGCCACGGTCGCGCGTGCCGTCCACGGCGAGGACCGCCGTGAAGGCCTCGCTGGGCCGCAGGAGCAACTGCAGGCGACCACTGTTGGTGGCCTGATCCTCGGCGGCGCCGCCGGCGAAGGCGTTCTTGGTGTAGCCGTCATGATTGCGCGAGCTGAGGCTCAGACGAACCGCCGCCTTGCCATCGGCCATCGGCGCGTTGACGAACCCCGCCGCCTCCACGCGCGAATAGTCGCCGACCGTGACGGATGCGCCGGCGTCGAAGCCGCCCGTCTCCGGCTTGCGGTTGATAATGCTGAGCGCCCCGCCGACCACGTTCTTGCCCAGCAGCGTGCCCTGCGGGCCCTTCAGCACCTCGATCCGCTCGACGTCAAAGGCGTCGAAGGCCACCGCTGAAGGGCGGCCGTAATAGACCTCGTCGATGAACACCGACACCGAAGGGTCGCCCGCGGCGCCCCGGTCGGACGAGCCGATACCGCGCAGGGTGGGACGCGGCTGACTGCTGGGGAAGGTGTCGAAGTTGAGCCCCGGCGTGCGGTTGGCGACGTCCTGCACCTGGACGATGCGGGCCTGCTCGATCTCCTTGGCGCCGAACACCGACAGCGTCAGCGGCACGTCCTGCAGGTTCTCAGAGCGCTTCTGGGCGGTGACCACGACCTCGTCCAGGGCGAACGCCTCGGGCGCCGTGGAGACTGTTTGGGCGATCGCCGCCGAGCCGGTCGAAAAGGCGAGCAAACATGCCGACGCGAGTAGGGTCTGACGAGCGTTCATAGTTGTTCCCTCCATGCGCTTTCACATTGACGTTTCCCATCAACGTGTCTTCTGATGCAGCGCTTGAAGCGATAGAAAGACTGCTTAATAATCTTCGTCAATCTGTACGAAATTTGTCCATATGAATGATGATCAGCTGTTCATGGCCGCCGACGAAGCCGCCGAGGTGCTCGGCGTCAGCCTGACGACGCTCTACGCCTATGTCAGTCGCAAGGGCATTCGATCGGAAAAGCAGCCGGGCTCGAAGAGCCGCCGCTACTGGCGCGCCGATGTCGAAAGGGCTCGCAAGCGGGGCAAACCCGTCGACCCGTCGGCGGGTCTGATCAAATCGACCGCCGTGACGCTGATGACCGCCAAGGGACCGTTCTATCGCGGCGTGTCGGCCATCGAGCTGTCCGAGACCGCCAGTATCGAGGACGTCGCGAGCCTGCTCTGGGACGCGCCCGACGCCTTCGCCGAGACGCCATTGCTGCTGCCGCCAGAATACCTCGACGCCGCCAAGGCCTTCTCGTCCCTCCCCCGCACCGCGCGCGCCATCGCCCTGTTCAGCCTGATGGAGCACGCCAATCCTCGCGCCCATGACCTGTCACCGCGGGGCTACGCTCGCTCTGGAGCAGGGGTGATCCGCACCTTCGCCTCGATCGTCGGCGGCGGTTCACCCTCGGATGTCGGGCCGATCCACGAGGTTCTGGCGCGCAACCTGAACGCCGGGCCCGACTACGCCGACCTTGTTCGTCGCTGCATGGTGCTCGCCGCCGACCATGAGCTCGACCCGACGACCTACGCCGTCCGCGCCGCCGCAAACGCGGGAGTCACCCCGTACGGCGCGGCCATGGCCGGCATGGTGGCCGGCCGAGGACGGCGCCTGCATCAGGGCCGCGCGGAAACGGTGGCGCGCTTCATCGAAGAAGCCATGAGCGGAGATCCGCGCGAAGCGGTGCTGTCACGATTTCGGATTGGCGAGCCGATCCCGGGTTTTGGCGGTCGGCTCTACGCCGATCAGGACCCCCGAGCCGAGGCGTTGATCGCCGCGCTTGAGAACGCCCTTCCTGAACCGATCTTCGCACGCCTCCGGGCGGTGACTGAAACGGTCGAGGACCTGACAGGCGCGGCCGCCGACTTCATCGTACCGACCGTTTTCCTAGGCAAACTCCTGGGGCTGAAGGGCGAGGAGTTGGCGGTCTCGACCGTGGGCCGCATGGTGGGCTGGATCGCTCACGCCATGGAACAGTACCAGGATAACGAACTTTTCCGCCCGCGGGCGGCCTATGTGGGTCGCCTGCCGCGGTGAAGGCGCTTCGCCGCTTTACGCCAGGTTTTCACTGAAACGTTGAGACGGGCATGCGCAAGTCTCCGACCCCTAACCACTAATCGTATTGCGTGTCAGCGATACTGAAGAGAAAGAAAAGGAAACTTCGGAAAATCCTGGGAAAGCCCAGGGAGGTGGCGCGCCCTGCTGGATTCGAACCAGCGACCGCTCGCTTAGAAGGCGAGTGCTCTATCCAGCTGAGCTAAGGGCGCGAACCAGAAGGACCTCGGACGCTGAGCCTAGTGCGTCCAGGGCTGCCTGCGGCCGGCCGCGAAGTTGTCGGCATAGGCCTTGAGGATACGCTTTGGGGTCTTGGGCTCGAACAACTGGAAAGCCAGGCCGTTGTGCTGGGCGTAGGCGACCGCTTCCTCGCGCGTCTCGAAATTCAGACGCACCTGGCCGTTCATGTCGGTCGACTGGGTCCAGCCCATCAGGGGATCAGATTGACGCGCCGAGGTGGGTTCGAACTCGAGCACCCAGTCCTTGGTCTTGGCCTTGCCCGACTGCATGGCGGTCTTGGCGGGGCGATAGATGCGGGCGAGCATGAACCTCTCCAAAGGCTCCCGTGAATGTCGAGTCTGCCTATCCCCCTCGAGCGTTGCAAGGGAAAGACTTCGGCCGATGGTCGGAGCGGCAGGATTTGAACCTGCGACCCTCTGGTCCCAAACCAGATGCGCTACCAGGCTGCGCTACGCTCCGAAACATCGGCAGGCGCGTGCTCTACAGGGGTTCGTCTCCAGGATCAAACGAGAACGCGCGCCTAGAGCGACTTGATCAGCCTTTCGGGAAAATGCGGTGCCAAACCCGGTCGCCGGGCAGAAGGCCCAGCTGCGCCGCGCGACCGCCCGCCAGCTCAAGAACGCCCAGAACCTGGCCGCCAGAAGGGATCGGCGTCGTGCTGTGGGGCTGGGCGTTGCGCGTGATCGAGAGTACGCGGCCGTTGGGCGCGATGAAGATGATGTCCAGCGGAATGAGGGTGTTCTTCATCCAGAAAGCCACGGGCCGTGGCTTGGCGTAGGTGAACAACATGCCGCGGTCGGCCGCCAGGGACTTGCGGAACATCAGGCCCCGCTCCTGATCGGCGGGGCTGGCGGCGATCTCGACCTGAAAACGGGTCCGCCCCTTGGCGGTCACGATTTCCAAGGGTTCCGATTTGGCGGCCGCCTGCGCGGGCGCGGTCTCGCTGGCGAACAGCACGCCCGTCAGCAACGCCGCCAGAACCAAGCGCCGTCCCAATCCGCCGATCAACGCCACAGAAACCTCAATCGAAACATGTCCCCGCGCACGCTGGCGGCCCCAAAAGGCGGCCTGTCGTAGCGCCCCTTGGGATGAACTGCACCCTGTAAACGGCGAAAATCAGGCGTCGCCTGGGTTGATCTCGGCAACGACCAGGCCCTTGGGCCCCTTGGCGAACCGCACCAGAACGTCATCGCCGGGTTGAAGGTCTTCCAGACCGCCGCGCCTCAGGGTCTCGATATGCACGAAGATGTCGCCTGGTTCCGCGTCGCGCACCACAAAGCCGTAGCCCTTGGTGCGATTGAACCATTTCACCTTGGCATGTTCTGCCGGCCCTTCAGGGGTGAGCGCCTCGCGTCCGCCGCCGCTGTCCAGACCCGATCGAAAGCCGCTGTTGAAACCGTCTCGGTCCCGGCGGGCGACCGGCTCGGCGAAGCTACGGCGAGGACGCTCCAGTGGCGAGGGCGCGGACGTTTCGTCGAGGTCGACGACCTCACAAACCTGCCACCCCTTGGGTCGACGCACCACGTCGCAGACGATCACCGCACCCTCGAGCGCGCTTTCCCGCCCGCAATTGCGCAATGACGTCACATGGAGAAGCACGTCCTTCAGGTCGGTCTGGCCAGGATCATCGGGAACGATGAACCCGTACCCCTTGCCAGCATCGAACCATTTTACGCGGCCGCTGATCCGCATGAGGTCATCATGCGCCGCTACGGCGTCAAAATCATAACCAGACATTCCACCCCTCTGACCCGTCCAATCAGCCCAACGGGACGAGCACCACAAGAATAACAGTGTTCTCGCGTGAGGAGAGCCGTCAATGAGGAATTCGCGCAAACCACGCGCTGAGGTAGGTGTCGCGACATTTCGCCGCAGACAAAGACCGGAAACAATTTGGAAATTTTACCGCTGGCGCCCAATACGGCGGCGGGTGGTAGTCCCTAGGGGAGTCGAACCCCTCTCTCCAGAATGAAAATCTGGCGTCCTAACCGATAGACGAAGGGACCACATCGCCACACGAAGGTGGAGAGGTCGTCAGACAGACCAAGTTGAAAGCCTCGCGGGTGGTAGTCCCTAGGGGAGTCGAACCCCTCTCTCCAGAATGAAAATCTGGCGTCCTAACCGATAGACGAAGGGACCACGGCCCCGCGAGGAAGCGGGTGTATAGCCGCGCCCTCCGACGCACGCAAGCCGCAGGGAAGCATTTTTTCAGTCGTTCCACACCCGGGGATCGGCGGCGTCTTCGATCTCGAGTTGGACGCCGTTGCGGCCGTTATAATCATCGGGTTTCAGACGTCCGGCGACGTGCAGAGCCCCGCCTCCGGTCAGCAGCCGACGCCCCAGATCCGTTTCGGCGCTGCGCCAGGAAATCGCCTTCAGACGCTCGCCCGTGGGGCCCACCAGATCGACCTTCACGTGACCGCCCTTCAGGGCCATGACCCGGTCAGCGCGCACGCCGGTCAGGGCGAACATCGGCTCGGGATTTCCCGGACCAAACGGCGCCAGGCGTTGGAAATCCTCATAGAGGGCGCGATCAACGCCCCGGGGCTGCACCAGGGCGTCGATTTCAACCGCCTCAGGGCCTACAGCCTCCATCTCGCCGGCCAGACGCTCTTCCAGGAAAGCGCGCAGTTCGGGAATAGAGTCCGGGCGGATCGACAGGCCTGCGGCCATGGCGTGGCCCCCGCCTGACATCAGCAACCCTTCCTCGAACGCGGCCTGTATAGCCGCCCCCAGATTGACGCCGGGCTGCGAGCGGCCGGAGCCCTTGCCGACATTGGCGGCGCGGTCGATACCGATCACCACCACGGGCTTGCGATAGCGCTCGCGAAGGCGACCGGCGACGATGCCGATCACGCCGGGGTGCCAGCCCTCCCCGGCCACCACGATCACCGGAGCGTCCGGGTTGAAGTTGCTGCCCCGCTCCAGAACGGCGGCGGCTTCCTCGACCACGGCGGCCTCGACGGCCTTGCGCTCGGTGTTGAGGGCGTCCAGCTCCTCGGCCAGCAGGCGGGCCTCTTCGGGATCGTCCGTGGACAGCAGGCGCGCGCCGAGATCCGAACGACCGATCCGGCCGCCGGCGTTGATCCGCGGCCCTATTATAAAGCCGGCGTGGAACACCGAGGCCGGCCCGGAGCCCTTGCCGACCTCGAACAGGGCCTTGAGACCCGGATTGCCCCACTGGGACATGGTGCGCAGCCCCAGGGTGGTCAGGGCGCGGTTGAAGCCGACCAACTGGGTGACATCGCAGACCTCGCCCATAGCCACCAAATCAAGCCACTGGCGCGGGTCGGGCTGGGGTCGCTCGTCGCTGAACAGGCCGCGCTTGCGGGCCTCGCGATTGAGCGCCGCCAGCAGCACGAAGGTCACCCCGGCGGCGGCCAGCACCCCCTGCCCGCTCTGACAGCCTGGCCGGTTGGGATTGACCACGGCGGCCGCGGCTGGCGGATCTTCACGCATCAGGTGGTGGTCGATCACCACCACCTCCAGGCCGATGGTGGCGGCGCTGGCGATCGCGTCATAAGCGGCCGCCCCACAGTCCAGCGTCACGACCAGCTCGGCCCCGGTGTCGCGGATGGTCTTGAAGGCGGCGGGACTGGGGCCGTAGCCCTCGGTCAGGCGGTCGGGGATATAGATCGGCAGCTCGACGCCCATATAGCGGAACCAGCGCACCAGCTGGGCAGCGCTGGTGGCCCCGTCGACGTCATAGTCGGCGAACACCATGGTCGAGCGGCGCGTCTCCAGCGCGTCGATCAGGATTTCCGCCGCCCGGTCCATATCGGTGAAGCTGGAGGGGTCAGGGAACAGCGCCCTCAGAGTCGGACGCAGATAGTCCTCAGCCCCGTCGACGCCCACGCCGCGCGCGGCCAGGGCGCGGGCCAGGGGTTCGGACAGGCCATGAACCTGTTGATGACTGCGCGCCGCCGCTGGATCGCCCGGCCGCTCGCGCCAGGCCCGGCCGCTCAGCGAGCGGGAGACGCCCAGAAAGGCGTCCTGATCGAAGGGCGCGTGACCGTCGGCGGCCACGGCTAGAGCATCCCGCTAGGACTGATGATGGACATCGGGCGAGCCTATCCGTTTCCGAGGATTCGCTCCATGCGCCATGGCGGCGTCAATCGCGGTCGCGCGTCCCTAGACCGTCGCAGCGACCTGATCGACTTCATTGGCCGAGCCCAGCACCACCGGCACGCGCTGGTGCAGCTTGGTGGGCTGCAGATCCAGGATCGCCGCCTTGCCGTCCGTGGTGGCCTTGCCGCCGGCCCGCTCAACGATCAGCGCCATAGGATTGGCTTCATAGAGGAGACGCAGCTTGCCGGGCTTGTCCGGCTCGCGCTTGTCCCAGGGATACAGGAACACGCCGCCGCGCATCAGGATGCGGTGCACGTCGGCGACCATCGAGGCGACCCATCGCATGTTGAAATTCTTGCCGCGCGGACCGTCCTTGCCCTGCAAGCAGCCCTCGATATAGCGGCGGACGGGCGGCGCCCAATGACGCTGGTTGGACATGTTGATGGCGAACTCGGCGGTGTCGACGCTGATCGCCACGGCGTCGTGGGTCAACAGCCATTCGCCATCGGCGTTCAGGGTGAAGCCAAACACGCCCTTGGCCAGGGTCAGCACCAGCATCGTCTGCGGGCCATAGACGACATAGCCTGCGCCGACCTGCTTGCGGCCGGGCAGCAGGAAATCCGCCTCGGTCGGTTCATGATCGCCGGGCGCGGGAAGGATCGAGAAGATCGTGCCGACCGACACGTTGACGTCGATATTGCTGGAGCCGTCCAGCGGATCGAAGGTGACCAGGAAACCGCCGACCTTGCCGGTGGTTTCGATCTCTTCCAGTTCCTCGGACGCCAGGCCCGCCACCGTCGGACAGGCCTTCAACGCATCGCGCAGGATGTCATTGGTGATGATGTCGAGCTTCTTCTGCTCTTCATCCTGGACATTGATCTGGCCCGCCGCGCCCAGGCTGCCGGAAATGGCGCCCGAGGCGACGACCCGGCTGATCTGCACGCAGGCCTGCGCGATGACCGCGACCACGTCCTTGACCGCGTCGTCGTCGGTCCGCTCGGCGGCCAGATGGTCGGCGAGTGTCTTGAGCGTGGTCATTCAGGGTCTCGGAAAGATTGGAAGGATTCGCCGCGACCTTAGCGGCTGGGTCGTGACGATCCTACACCCGGCGCTTCATTCGAACTTCACGGACCGTGCCCGTCGAAGAATTCATCACCAGGGTGTGGGTATGCACGAAGCCGTCCCGATAGGTGACGCCATCCAGCAGATTGCCCCAGGTGACGCCGGTCGCGGCGAAGATGGCGTCGGCGCGAACGATGTCGTGCAGGTCGTACTTCTTGTCCAGGTCGGTGATGCCCCACTTGGCCGCGCGCGCCTTCTCGTCGGCGTTGCGAAACAGCAGCCGCCCCTGGAACTGACCGCCGACGCACTTCAAGGCCGCGCAGGCCAGAACGCCTTCAGGCGCGCCACCTGAGCCGACATAGAGATCGATGCCGGTGGCGGGATCGGTGGTGTTGATCACCCCGGCCACGTCGCCGTCGGTGATCAGATAGACCCGCGCGCCAACCGACCGCACGCTGGCGATGATCTCGGCGTGCCGCGGACGATCCAGAACGCAGACCGTGATCTGGGCCGCCGGCACACCCTTGGCGGCGGCGAGCGCCTGGACGTTCTCGGCGGGCGACTTGTCCAGATCGATCACGCCGGCCGGCAGTCCGGGCCCGCAGGCGATCTTGTCCATATAGGTGTCAGGCGCGTTCAGCAGCGTGCCCTTCGGGGCCCAGGCCATCACGGCCAGAGCGTTGGGCATGGCCTTGGCGGCCAGGTTGGTGCCTTCCAGCGGGTCCAGTGCGATGTCGATGATCGGACCTTTGCCGGTGCCGACCTTCTCGCCAATATAGAGCATCGGGGCTTCGTCGCGCTCGCCCTCGCCGATCACGATCTCGCCGTTGATCGCGAGTTCGTTGAGGGCGTTGCGCATGGCGTCGACCGCCGCCTGGTCGGCCGACATCTCGTCGCCGCGCCCCACCATGGTCCAGGAGGCGATGGCTGCGGCTTCCGTGACGCGCACGGCATCCAGGACCAGCGCCCGATCCAGGGTCTTCGAACTCATCAACATCTCCCAGCCCTTTTGGGCTCCAATCGCGGCCGCTTTTCGCGGTTCTCAGATGCGCGCAACACGCAAAAGGCGCGGACGATCTAGCACGGCGCGAAGTTTTTCGATGCGGCTAATCGCGTCCAGAAGATTGGATTCCGGCGTCGCATGGGTAACGAGCACGATCGGCACGCCGCCCGCCCCTTCAACAGGCTTTTGCAAGAAGCTGTCGATCGAGACCCCGCATTCGGCCAGGGTTTCGGAGATGGCGGCGATGGCCCCGGGCTCGTCCCGGACCATGATCCGCAGATAGGCCTTACCCACCGTACGGCTGGGATCGACCGGGATGAAGGGCTTGAGATCGCCGGCCGGCGCCTGGAAGACCGAACGCGTCGCGCCGGTCATCACATCGGCGATATCTGCGGCCACGGCCGCTGCCGTAGGCCCCGCCCCGGCCCCGGGGCCCTGAACGAAGATACGACCCACGCGGCGACCTTCGATGAACAGGGCGTTGAGCGCACCGCCCGCCTGAGCCAGCGGGTGTTCCAGCGGCACCAGCGAAGGATGCACCTTCACCGCCACGCCCCCCTCGGTGCGCGAGGCCGAGGCCACCAGCTTGATCCGATAGCCCAGATCCTTGGCCAGCTTGATGTCGAGCAATTCGACCGAGGCGATGCCCTCGACCTCCGTGGCGGCGAAATGGGGCGCGCAGCCGAAGGCCAGGGCCGCCAGGATGCTGATCTTGTGGCCCGCGTCGAAGCCGCCGACATCCATGGTGGGGTCAGCTTCGGCATAGCCCAGGGCCTGGGCCTCGCGAAGGACGTCGGCGAACGAGCGGCCGGTCTTTTCCATCTCGCTGAGGATGAAATTGCAGGTGCCGTTGAGGATGCCGGCCACCAGATCGATATCGTCGCCGACCATCGCCTCGCGCATGATCTTCACGGCCGGCACACCGCCCATGACGGCGGCCTCGAACAGCAGCGGCACGCCTTGAGCCTCGGCCAGGGCCGCCAACTCCGCTCCGTGCTCGGCGATCAGGGCCTTGTTGGCCGTGACGACCGGCTTGCCGGCCTTCAGAGCCGTTTCCACAGCGGCCTTGGCCGGACCATCGGAACCACCGACCAGTTCCACGAAGAGATCGATATCCGGCGAGGCGGCCAGGGCCACGGGGTCGTCGAACCAGGTCAGACCAGAGATATCGACCGTGCGCGGCCGCGACCTGGACCGCGCGGAGACGGCGGTGACGACGGCGCTGTCGCCAGCGGGCGCGAAGTTGGGGCGCTCGACCAGGAACTGCAGCAGACCGCCGCCGACCGTGCCAAGTCCCGCGACGCCGACTCGCCAGGTTTTCTTCGTCATCTTGGAATCCTATCGCGGGATCGGGTCGCCGCGGCTGGCGGCGACCCGAGTCTGGAGATCAGTGTGCCGCAGCCGTTCAGGCCGGCTCCACCGAATTGTGGTGCTTGGCCAGGATGGCGTCGGCGTTGGTGATGAATTTCTTCACGTTGCGGGCCGCCTGACGGATGCGGTGCTCGTTTTCCACCAGACCGATACGCACATAGCCCTCGCCATATTCGCCGAAGCCGACGCCCGGCGCGACAGCGACGCCGGCTTCCTCGATCAGCAGCTTGGAAAACACCATCGAGCCGGCTTCGCGATAGGCCTCGGGAATCTTGGCCCAGGCGAACATCGAAGCCGGAGGATTGGGAATGTCCCAGCCCGCACGGCCCATAGACGACACCAGGGCGTCTCGACGCGTCCGGTAGATGCCGCGGATCTCTTCAACGCAGTCCTGCGGGCCGTTCAGGGCCGCAGCGGCGGCGACCTGGACCGGCGTATAGGCCCCGTAGTCGAGATAGGACTTCACCCGGGCCAGGGCGGCGCAGATGCGGGCGTTGCCGACCACCATGCCGACGCGCCAACCGGCCATCGCGTAGGTCTTCGACAGCGAGTTGACCTCGACGGCGATGTCCTTGGCGCCGTTGACCTGCAGGATCGACGGCGGCGGGTTGTTCTCGAAATAGATCTCGCCATAGGCCACGTCGCTGATCACCAGCAGATCGTGCTTCTTGGCCAGGGCCACGGCGTCCTTGTAGAAGTCCAGATCCACCGACTGGGCCGTCGGGTTGGACGGATAGGACAGGATCAGCACGCTGGGCGGCGGCACCGAGTGCTTCACCGCGCGGCTGATGTTGGACAGATAGTCCTCCGGCGTCAGGGCCGGCACGTGACGGATCACGCCGCCCGCCATGATGAAACCGAAGGCGTGGATCGGATAGGCCGGGTTGGGGCAGATGATCACATCGCCGGGCGCCGTCAGGGCTTGGGCGAGATTGGCGAAGCCTTCCTTGGAGCCGAGGGTGGAGATCACCTCGGTATCGGGATTGAGTTTCACGCCGAACCGACGGTCGTAATAGCCGGCCATGGCGCGGCGCAGACCTGGAATACCCTTGGAAGCCGAGTAGCGGCCTGCCTTGGGATCGCGGGCGGTTTCGATCAGCTTGTCGACGATGTGCTTGGGCGTCGGCATGTCGGGATTGCCCATGCCGAAATCGATGATGTCAGTCCCCTCAGCGCGCAAGCGCGCCTTGATCTTGTTGACCTCTTCGAAAACGTAGGGCGGCAGACGGCGGATACGATGAAAATCGGTGGTCATTTGGGGCTCTATGCGCAGCTTCGGCGCTTCGGGAGCGAAAGTCGGGCATGGATAGACCCCGAGCGGGGTCGCGCCAAGCCAGTTCAAGGAAGATTATGCCTTCGCCGGCCTATTTCGGCTGCGACGAAGGCGCGCTAGCTCGGCCACGCGCCGCCCGTGCGAAGGCTTCGGTCGCGGCACGGTCTGCGTCGGTGGGCGCATAAAGGTCCGGAGCCTTGGCTTCTGCACGCGTTACGGCCGCAAAAGCTTCCGTGTCGTGGAGCTTGAAGGTGTCCGGGGCCGTGTCGCGGATCAACTGCGCGGCGGCGGCCTGTTCGGCGGCCATGGCGGCCTTGAAGCGAGCAGGACCACGCACGTCCGTCGGGATCGGAGGGATGTCGGCAAACCTCGGACGACGGCCCTTTTTCAGGCTCGCCGCATGCGTCGCCTCGGCGATCGGTGAACCGGGATCGACCTGTGCGCTCTTGAACGGCGACGCACAGCCCGTCGTGGCCATGGCCCCGAGAGCGAGAAGTACGCCGAGCCGTACGATTTTGCCTGTTGCGCCGATCATCGTGTCTCCGGTCTTATGCGATGATCGCGACGAACAAAAGGCCGCGCGCGTCAGGTAGCTGGCGAGACGGCAAGAAAAGAAGCGGGAAGAAGCAGCATGGCCAAGGCGAAATCACCCTCCAAGTCGCGCAAGGCCGCCACCGCCGAGGCGAAACCCGCTTCGACCGCGCCCAAGGCCGCCGCCAAGCCGAAGGCCGCCAAGGCCAAGCCCGCGCCGCCGCCGCCGCCCAAGCCAGCGACCACGGCCCGCCCCGAATCGACCGCCAAGGCATCGCCCAAAACAAGCGCGACGCCCGCGAGCAGTTTCGACGCGATGATGTCACCCGACCAGCGCCAGATGCTGGAGACCTTGTCGGCCAATCTCGCCCGCGCCGCTGTCACCGCCCAGGGCGCCATAGCCGAGGCCGCCCTGCGTCAGGCCGATCGTCCCGCCGCGCTGAACGCCGATCCCTTCCACGTGGCCCCGGCCATGAACGAAGTGATGTCACGCCTGGCCGCCCAGCCGGACCGCATACTGCGCGCCCAGGCCGACCTCTTTAGCCGCTATATGGACCTTTGGCAGTCCGCGGCGCGCCGGGCCGCCGGCGAGGAAACCCAGCCTGTGGTCGCGCCGGCCAGCGGCGACAAACGCTTCAACGACCCCGAATGGGCGTCCAACCCCATGTTCGACATGATGAAGCAGTCCTATCTGCTGACCTCGAACTGGCTGAACGGTCTTGTGTCAGACGTCGAAGGCGTCGATCCAGCCTCCAAGCGCCGGGTTGAATTTTTCACCAAGATGCTGACCGACGCCTTCTCGCCGTCGAATTTCCTGATCTCCAACCCGGCCGCCCTGCGCGAGGTGATGCAGACCCAGGGCGAGAGCCTGGTGCGCGGGATGGAGAACTTCGCGGCCGACCTTGATCGCGGCGGCGGCCAGCTGGCCATCAGCCAGACCGATCTGGAGAAGTTCAAGGTCGGCGAGAACGTCGCCACCGCGCCAGGCAAGGTCATCTACCAGAACGATATCCTACAGCTCCTGCAGTTCGATCCGTCTACGGATCAGGTGCACGAAATCCCACTGCTGATCTTTCCGCCGTGGATCAACAAGTTCTACATCATGGACTTGCGGGCCGAGAATTCGATGATCCGCTGGCTGACCAGCCAGGGCTTCACGGTGTTCGTCGCTTCGTGGGTCAATCCGGACGCCAAGCTGGCGGCCAAAACCTTCGAGGACTACATGCTCGAAGGCATCTATGACGCCACCCAGCAGGTCATGACCCAGGCGGGCGTCGATAAGGTCAATACCGTCGGCTACTGCATCGGCGGCACCCTGTTGTCCTGCGCCCTCGCTCACATGGCGGCGCGAGGCGACCAACGGATCAATTCGGCCACCTTCTTCGCCGCCCAGCAGGACTTTTCCGAAGCCGGAGACCTGCTGCTGTTCACCAACGAGGAATGGCTGCAGTCGATCGAGCAGCAAATGGACGCCACAGGCGGCTTCCTGCCCAGCCAGTCGATGGCCGACACCTTCAACAGCCTGCGCGGCAATGACCTGATCTGGTCGTTCTTCGTCAGCAACTATCTGATGGGCAAGGAACCCCGCCCGTTCGATCTGCTGTTCTGGAACGCCGATCAGACCCGCATGCCGAAGGCCTTGCACATGTTCTATCTGCGCAACTTCTACAAGGACAACGCCCTGTCGCGCGGCTTGCTGACCCTGGGCGGTGAAACCCTGGACCTCGCCAAGGTCAAGACGCCGATCTATGTCCAGTCGTCCAGGGACGACCACATCGCGCCCTATCGCAGCGTGTATCGCGGCGCGCGGGCCTTCGGCGGCCCCGTGACCTTCACCATGGCCGGCTCCGGCCACATCGCCGGCGTGATCAACCACCCCGCCGCTGGGAAGTACCAATACTGGACCAATGGCGCCCTGCCCGGCTCGGTAGAGGGCTGGATCTCCGAAGCGCAGGAACATCCCGGCTCGTGGTGGCCGCACTGGGCCGCCTGGTTGAGCGAAAAATCCGGCCCCATGGTTCCAGCTCGCGACCCCGCCAAGGGCGTGCTCAAGCCTATCGAGGACGCGCCCGGCAGCTATGTCCGGGTGAGGTCAGACGCCTGATCAACGATCATGTAGTGGGAAGACGACGTTCGCCCAAAACTCGCCGAGATTGCAGCAGAGCTTCTCGGCATGATCGTGCTCAGCCGCCGAACAACCCTGGGACTGATTCTCGCCGCGCCGGCGTTTGGCGCGGCGACGCCGCCTCGTGACGGCATCGCCCTGGCCAGGGCGGCCCGGACCCAGATCGGCGTGACCAAGGCCTATGACGCCAGCTATCGCGCCATCGACTATCCACAAGGCGACGTTCTGCGCACGACGGGGGTTTGCGCGGACGTTCTGGTGCGGGCGGCCCGCGACGCCTGGAAGGTCGATCTGCAGCAGCGCGTGCATGAGGACATGCTCCGCAACTTCGACGCCTATCCGTCCCGCCGCACCTGGGGCCTGGAGTCGCCGGACGCCAACATCGACCACCGGCGGGTCCTGAATCTGGAGACCTACCTGAGCCGTCAGGGCGCCCTGCTCCGTCGCGCGGACAAACGGACGGCCGGCGACGGGTTCAATGACGCCCGGCCCGGCGACATTCTGACCTGGCGGGTCTCGGCGAACCGACCGCACCTGGGCGTCGTCGCGCATGGACCCAAGGGCGTCAGGGTCGTGCACAATATCGGCCTTGGGACCAGGGAAGAGCCGCTGTGGATGTTCAAGCTCCACAGCGCCGTGGCGCACTACCGCTGGCAGGTCTAGAGACCCGCCGCTTCGTCCAGACCCAGGGCCAGGTTGAGGTTCTGAACGGCCGCGCCGGACGCGCCCTTGCCCAGATTGTCGAGCAGGGCCACCAGGCGCACCTGGCTGCTGGTGTCCGAGCCAAACACGAACAGCTTCATGCGGTTGGTGCCGTTCAGCCCCTCGGGATCCAGGGTCGTCATCGCCTTGGCCTCATCGAGCGAGGCGACTTCGACGAAGCGCTCCCCCCGGTAGTGGGCCGCCAGAGCCGCGTGGATCTCCTGCAAGGAGCGGCCCTCGTCCAGCGTGGACATGTGCAGCGGAAGCTCCACCAGCATGCCCTGGGCGTAGCGCCCCACGGCGGGCGCGAAAATCGGCCGGGTCAGCAGGCCGCCGTGCTTCTGGATCTCGGGCACATGCTTATGCGACAGACCCATGCCATAGATCCGGTAAGGGACCTTCGTATAGTTCGGTGAGGTCTCGTCCTCGAACTCGGCGATCATCGCCTTGCCGCCGCCGGTATAGCCCGACACAGCATTGAACGAGATCGGCAGTTCGGCGGGCAGGATGCCGGCCGAGACCAGCGGCCGGGTCAGGGCGATGGCGCCGGTGGCGTAGCAGCCAGGGTTTGAGATCCGCGTGGCGGCCGCGATCTTGCCGCGCTGCTCGCGGTCGAGTTCAGCGAAACCGTAGGCCCAGTCCGCCGCCGTGCGGTAGGCGGTTGAGGCGTCGATGATCTTCACGGCCGGGTTAGTGACCAGGCCGACCGCCTCGCGCGCCGCGTCGTCGGGCAGGCAGAGGATGACCGCGTCAGCGCTGTTGAGCATTTCAGCGCGGGCGGCCGGGTCCTTGCGCTTGTCGGGGTCGATCGAGATCAGCTGCAGGTCGGTGCGGCCGACCAGGCGCTCGCGGATCTGCAGACCCGTAGTGCCGGCTTCGCCATCGATGAAGACCCTGGGCGTCATGCTGACTTCCGATCAATCCGAACACTAGAACAAGAAAAAGGGCGCTTCGGTTTCCCGAAGCGCCCTGTTCCAAACGCATGAAACCGCGTTTAGCGCTTCGAGAACTGGAAGCTACGACGGGCCTTGGCCTTGCCGTACTTCTTACGCTCGACGACGCGGCTGTCGCGGGTCAGGAAGCCGTGCGGCTTCAGAACCGGGCGCAGCGCGGGTTCGTAGTAGGTCAGAGCCTTGGACAGGCCGTGGCGCACAGCGCCGGCCTGGCCCGAGAGGCCCGAACCTTCAACGGTAACGACGATGTCGAACTGACCTTCGCGGTCAGTGACCTGCAGGGGCTGAGCGATCATCATGCGCAGAACCGGACGAGCAAAATAGATCGTCTGGTCGCGACCGTTGATGGTGATGGTGCCCTTGCCGGGCTTGATCCAAACGCGGGCGATCGCGTTCTTGCGCTTGCCGGTCGCGTAGGCGCGGCCTTGGGCGTCGATCTTCTGGACGGCCGGAGCGGCCGCTTCAGGGTTGCTGGACAGGCTGGCCAGCGCGTCAAAGCCTTGAGCTTCGGACATGACTTAGGCGCTCCGGGTGTTTTTGGCGTTGCGCGAAGCGAAGTCGATCGCTTCCGGGCTCTGCGCTTGGTGCGGGTGCTCACCGTTGTTGTAGATGAGCAGGTGCGTCAGTTGCTTGCGGGCCAGGGGGCTTTCCTTGGGCAGCATGCGCTCAACGGCCTTTTCGAGGACGCGTTCCGGGAAGCGGCCTTCCAGCAGCTTGCGCGGGGTGGTCGACTTGACGCCGCCCGGGTGACCGGTGTGGCGATAGTAAACCTTGTCGTCCATCTTCTTGCCGGTGAACTTCACCTTGTCGGCGTTGATCACGACGACGAAGTCGCCGCAGTCAACGTTGGGGGTGTAGTCGGGACGATGCTTGCCGCGAAGACGCATGGCGATGAACGTCGCCAGACGACCGACAACGGCGTCCTGGGCGTCGACCACGATCCACTTCTTCTCGACCTCGGCGGGCTTCAGGGAAGCCGTGGTCTTTTGCATGGGATTGATCCGTATTCCTTGTGCGTCAGGAGCCAAGAAACAGGATCCGTTCGCGTGAGGGGCGGCAGGTACAGCAGGGTTCCTCACCTGTCAACAATACGTGCGCAAGAAACTCGACAAACCCTTATGGCGCAAGGGTTTTACCTATACGGTATCATAATACCACAATCAACGTCGTCATCTTTGCGTCACGCAAGGCGGGCATCACGATCATCCTTGCCTGGAGCGCCTTTCCCATGACCTTCTCCCGCCGCGCCTTCATCTCTTCGGCCGCCACAAGCCTGGCCTTCATGGGCTTTCAGGTCCGCGCCCAGGACAACGCCAGCGGCGGCTCCTATCTCAATCAGGTGGCGGGCTATGGACCGCTGCGTCCCGATCCGAAGGGCATGATGGAGCTGCCGGACGGCTTCTCATACCGGGTGATCAGCCAGGCGGGCGAGACCATGTCCGATGGCTTGCTCGTGCCGGGCGCCTTTGACGGCATGGGCTGCTTCGATCTGGGCGGCGACCGCGTCGCCCTCGTGCGCAATCACGAACTGGACCACGACAAGATCGACTCCGGCCCCTGTGGCCAAGGCGCGAGGCTGGCCGGGCGGCTGGCGCGCGACAAGGTCTACGACTTCACCAGCGGCGACTCGCCGCTGCCGGGCGGCACAACCACGATAGTCTACGACCTCAAGAGCGGACAGACCGTGAGCCAGCATCTGAGCCTGGCGGGCACGGCCGTGAACTGCGCGGGGGGCGTCACGCCCTGGGGCTCGTGGCTGACCTGTGAAGAGACTGTCCGCAGGGCCGGAAAATCGGTCGGCAAAGACCATGGCTATGTCTTCGAGGTGCCCAGCACCGCAAAAGGGCTGGTCGAGCCGGTTCCGCTGAAAGCCATGGGACGATTCAAGCACGAGGCCGCTTGCATCGATCCCCGCACCGGTGTGGTCTATATGACCGAAGACGTGGCCGACGGTCTGTTCTACCGCTTCCTGCCCAACGACCGGCGCAATCTGGCGGCGGGCGGGCGGCTTCAGGCGCTGGGCTTCGTCGGTGTCCAGAGCGGCGCCGACAGCCGCAACCAGGCCAGCCGCACGATCGAACCCGCCGGCTGGCTGGATGCGCGCTGGATCGATCTGGACGGCGTAGACAACCCCGACGACGACCTGCGTCGGCGCGGCCATGCGGCAGGCGCCGCCGTCTTCTCTCGCGGCGAAGGCCTGTGGTGGGGGCAGGACGAGCTCTACTTCACCGCCACGTCGGGCGGCCCCAAGGGCGCGGGCCAGATCTTCCGCTATGCGCCAAGCGCCGAGGAGGGCCAGGCTGGCGAGCGCGACAGGCCGGGGCGTCTGCAACTGTTCGTCGAAAGCGACGACACGCGCGTGCTGGACTATGCCGACAACATCACGGTCTCGCCCCAGGGCCACATCGTGGTCTGCGAAGATCGCTATTCCCTGATCAAGCCCAACCACATCAAGATGATCACCCCGCAGGGCAAGGTCTTCACCCTGGGTCGCAATGTCTTCAAGGGCAATGCCGAGTTCGCCGGGGCCTGCTTCTCGCCGGACGGCCAGACCCTGTTCGTCAACATCCAGTGGCCAGGCATGACCCTGGCGATCACGGGCCCTTGGACGACAATGACGATCTAGGGCCGCCGCACGCGCCAGGCGAAGCTGGTGGCGACCGCCAGCAGGACCGCCGCCCCCGCCTGGTGCAAGACGCCCAGGGACACCGGCACATGGGCCATCAGGGTCCAGACGCCCAGGCCGGCCTGCAGGGTTACGACCACGGCGACGGCGAGCCCCGCGACCTTGGCCATGGCCGGCAGCCGGCGTCCGCGCTGGCTCAGCACGCCCAACGCGATGCCCGCCACGAACAAGGCATAAGCCATCAGCCGGTGATGCAGTTGCACCGCGCCTTGGCTGTGGGCCAGGGTGCCCCACAAGCCCTTGCCGAGATAGGAGTCCGGCAGGAAAGAGCCGTTCATCAAGGGCCAGTCATTATAGATCAGGCCCGCGTCATTGCCCGCCACGAGCGCGCCCAGCAGGCTCTGGAAAAAGACCGCGACCAGGAAGGCCATGGCCCAGCCGCGCCAGGGTGAGCGCTCCTCGATGCGCGGAGAGCCGGACCAGGCGTCCAGCGCAGTCCAGATCAGCACTACGAACAGACCCAGGGCCAGGCCCAGGTGCGCCATCAGGCGCTCGGGCGCGACCGACACCCGCTCGGAGAGGCCGCTCGACACCATCCACCAGCCCACCAGCCCCTGGAGGCCGCCCAGGGCCAGCATCACCGCGCAACGCCAGATCAGCCGGCGCGGGATCATCCGGCGCACCAGGAAGAAAATGAAGGGCAAGGCGAAGGCCGCCCCGACCAGGCGGCCCAGCAGCCTGTGCGCCCATTCCCACCAGAAAATGCCCTTGAAGGCCTCCAGCGTCATGCCGGCATTGACCAGCTTGTATTGCGGGATCTGCTTGTAGAGTTCGAAATTGGCCTGCCAGGCGGCCTCCGACATCGGCGGCAATGCCCCCAGGATCGGTTTCCACTGGGTGATCGACAGCCCAGAATCGGTCAGGCGCGTAGCGCCCCCCACAACCACCATCGCAAAGACGAGCGCCGCCACGGCGAACAGCCAGATGGCGACAGGGCGAGAACGATCGGAACGCAGGAAAGACGTCATGAGGACGGAAGAAGCGCTTGTTCAGGGCCGAAATGGGGCGAGGCAACCCCTACTCCCGCGCCCCCCTCGCGTCCATGTCTGATGTGATGGACCATGACGCGCGCCCGGCTTCATGCGAAAGTCGCCCCGCCGACCGAGGGTTCGGCGCGGAGGACCTGATGAGCGGAGCTGGCGTGTTCGCGACGGCGGTGATCGGCATCTTCGCCGGATGGATCGCCGATCTGGCTCTGGGGCGTCGCCATTCCCTGTTCGCCAAGCTGCTGATCGGCGTGATCGGCTCTTTTATCGGCGTGTTCATCGCCCAGCGCCTGGGCCTGCCCTTCACCGGGCTGTGGGGCGACCTTCTGGTCGCCACGGTCGGCGCCGTTCTTTTCCTGGCCGTGCTTGGCCTCATTGTCCGGAGACCCGCGTGAGCGAACCCCTCATTCCCGCCCGCCTGCGCAAACTGATCGGCGGCCTGGGCATCATGGCGTTTCTGGCCGTCTGGATCTGGGCCGGAACCAGCCTCTACGACTACCTGCCCGACAATCGCGCGGTGCACCTGATCTATTTCGTGGTCGTCGGCATGGCCTGGGGCCTGCCGCTGATGCCGCTGATGTCGTGGATGGGCAAGGCCGACAAGCCCGTCATTCGCTGAAGCCATGAACCGAAAAAGGCCGCCCCTCGGGGCGGCCTTTCCGTTCTTCCGTTTATTCCCTTGCGGAAATGGTCGGAGCGACAGGATTTGAACCTGCGACCCCTTGACCCCCAGTCAAGTGCGCTACCAGGCTGCGCCACGCTCCGACGGAAGAGGCGCCCTTATAGGCGCCGACCTTGGCCTCCGCAACCGGTATTCCAGGTGAATTTCCCGCAGCGCTAAAGACGCTTCAAAAGCCCGTCCAGACGCGCCTTGACCCCTTGCAGATCGTCCAGCGCGAAGGCCAGGCGCCGGCGGGCGTCATCGGTCAAAGCAAAGTCGGATGCGCAAGGGACGCTGGCGTCGAGCGTCGCAGAGCCGTTGCCGCCCAGGCCAGCGGCGACCACATGGGCCAGGCCCTGGTCGCGATGCAGTTTCTGCACGCCCTTGATGGTCAGGCCCTCGCCGTGCAGCAGCACGCGTACGCCATTCAGGACGGCGATGTCCTGCGGGCGATAGAATCGCCGCCCGCCGGCCCGCTTCATGGGCCGAATGAAAGAGAACTTGGTTTCCCAGAAGCGCAGCACATGCTGCGGCACGCCAAGCTCGTCGGCGGCTTCGGAGATCGTGCGGAAGGCGTTGGGTCCCTTCGCCACCGCTTGTTGATCCTAGCCGCCCAGGGCGCGGTCGATGCGCGCCTTCATGACCTGCGAGGCGCGAAACCCGATCACCCGGCGGGGTTCGATCTCGGCCGGCTCGCCCGTCTTGGGATTGCGGCCCATGCGGGCCCGCTTGTCGCGAACCTGGAAGACGCCGAATCCGGAGAGCTTGACCGTTTCACCGGTCTCCAGCGCCTCGGCGACCAGATCGAGCGTGCGCTCGACCAGGCCGGCGCAATCCTGCCTCGTCAGACCGACCTCTTCGTGAACCGCCTCGCAGAGGTCGGCCCGGGTCAATGTCGCGCCCTTCATGACGCCCCCTACGCGCTTTGGCGGGACCGCTAGGCGCCGCGCCAGATTGACAACTCTTGGTCCGATCGAGCGAAGATGGTCGCCTTCGCTCTACAAACGGTGACGTTTAGCCAAAGACTGCATGCCGCGATTATCGCATGAAGTCAAAGACTCAACGCCGGGACTTCACATCCGCCCGCAAGCTGAACACCGAAGACCGTCAGAGGCGCAGAAGGCAGGCGCCCCAAGTCAGGCCGCCGCCCATCGCCTCCAGCAACAGCAGTTGCCCCGGCTTGATGCGGCCATCGGCGACGCCGTGCGCGAAGGCCAGAGGGATCGAAGCCGCCGAGGTGTTGGCGTGGATCGCCACGGTGGAGATGACCTTGTTCTCATCGAGTCCGACCCGGTGCGCCACGCCCGCCAGGATTCTCTGGTTGGCCTGATGGGGTATGAACCAGTCGACGTCCGCGATCGCCACGCCCGCCGAATCGGCCGCCGCGTGGATCGCCTCGGAAATGTTGATCACCGCGTGCTTGAAGACCTGATTGCCCAGCATGCGCAGCTTGCCCACCGTACCGGTGGTCGAGGGCCCGCCATCGACGAAAAGCAGGTCCTGCTTGGTTCCGTCGGCGCGCAGGGCAAAGCTCAGCAGCCCCTGATCGGCCGTCGTCCCCTGCCCTTCGCGCGGTTCCAGCACCACGGCGCCGGCGCCGTCGCCGAACAGCACGCAGGTGCCGCGGTCGGACCAGTCCATCAGGCGGGTCATGGTCTCGGCGCCGATGACCAGGGCGCATTTGGCCTGGCCGCGCGCCACGAAGCCGTCGGCGACGCTCAGCGCATAGACGAAGCCAGAGCAAACAGCCTGGATGTCAAAGGCAATGCCGACCGGCGCGCCCAGCTTGCGCTGCACGATCGTGGCCGTGGCCGGAAAGGTCAGGTCGGGCGTGGTGGTGGCGACAATGATCAGATCGACATCGGCGGCGGTCTTGCCGGCCGCTGTCAGCGCCGACCGGGCCGCCTCGACCGCGAGATCAGACACCGCCTGATCGTCCTCGGCCTGATGGCGCTGACGGATTCCCGTGCGCTCAACGATCCATTCGTCGCTGGTGTCTACAAACTTGGCCAGGTCGCCATTGGTGACGATCTTGGGCGGCAGATAGGCGCCGACGCCGGTGACCGCACTACGCACTACGCTCACTCACTCGCTCCTTGGCTGTCGACGCCGGATGGACTGTCGCCATCCTGGGCCGCCAGAGCGGTCAGGCGCTTCAGATTTCGATCGATCTCGGCGGTAAAGTCGCTGCGCGCCAACTCGGTGGCCACGCGGATCGCCGAGGCGAAGCCTGTGGCGTCGGCCCCGCCATGGCTCTTCACCACGATGCCGTTCAGCCCAAGCAGCGGTCCGCCGTTCACCCGGCCGGGATCCAGCCGCGCCCGCATCGTCTTCAGCGGACCAGAGGCCAGCAGCGCGCCCAGCATGGCCAGCGGGCCCGAGGTCAGGGCCGTGCGGATCTCTTGCGAGAAGAAGCGCGCCAAGCCCTCTGCGGTCTTCAGGGCGACATTGCCGGTGAAACCGTCGGTGACGACCACATCGACCGTGCCGTAGGCGATATCGGTGCCCTCGACAAAGCCGCGATAGTCGAAGTCCAGGCTGGTGGCGCGCAGGATGGCGTGCGCCTCGCGCACCTCCTCATGGCCCTTTTCATCCTCGGAGCCCACATTGAGCAGGCCAACGGTGGGACGCTCCGAGCCATGCACCGCGTGGTGGAAGGCCGCGCCCATGATCGCGAACTCCACCAGTTGGTCGGCGTCGCTCTGCACATTGGCGCCGACATCCAGCACCGCCGACACGCCCGTCATGGTGGGCCAACTAGCGACGATCGCCGGACGTTCCAGATCCGCGCACATCCGCAGGATCAGCTTGGAAATCGCCATCAAGGCGCCGGTGTTGCCCGCCGAGACACAGGCCTGAGCCTCGCCGGCGCGTAGCGACTCGACGGCGTTCCACAGGCTGGAGCCCTTGCCGCGGCGCATGGCCTGGGCGGGCTTCTCCTCGCTGGCGATGAACTTGTCGGTATGGCGGACGTCGCTGACTGCCTTGGCCGCCGGAAATCTGGCCAGTTCTGCGTTCAGTCGAACCTCGTCGCCGTGCAGCAGGAACCGCACGCCCGGCAGAGCTTGAGCGGCCAAAGCCACCCCCGGCACGACGACGGACGGACCATGATCGCCACCCATGGCGTCGATTGAGATGATTATGGATTTCGACACGTTGGCGCTGTCAGCTCCCAAGGCCCGCCACAGCGGGCCCTCTTCCAAACACTTCAGGGCGCCCTTGGCCGGTTACGGCGGCGGACGACATCATCGCGTGCTTATCACGCAATTGCAGCGAGTCGGACTGGATCAGCCCTCGTCGCCCTTGATTTTCAACGCCTTGAGCGCCGAAAACGGCGAAATCTCGGCCGTAGGCTGAGGCGGCTCGAACACCGCTCCGGGCTTGCGCGGGAAGGGGTCCAGCTCCAGCGCCAGATGTTCGACCACATAGCCCGACACATCGACAATGTCGCTTTCCAGCACATCCGGAGGATCATCGGCCTCGGGATCCAGCGCCAGCTCGCCGCCGTCATCCTGCGGCGCCTCATAGCTGTCGGCGGAAATCACGTGGACCTTGAAGCGCGCGTCGATGGGCTCTTCGAACTCATCGGCCGTAACACCGCAGGTCTGGGTCACCCGGGCCCGGATCAGGCCCGACACCTCGGCGCCGTCCAGCCAGGGCGTCAGATAGACCTCGGCTTCCAGGGCTTCGATGGCCACCAGGCCCAGTTGCTTGGCCAGAGCCTTGCGCTGCGCCGCATCGGGCTCCAGCCGGACGCTGACGCCGCCGCGATCAATGCGGCCGAGTTTGACCTCGCAGGGCCAGGGCGTGTTCACGGGTTCGGCCATTGCGCTTCTCCTTGCAGCAGAGCGTCCAGCGACTGACCAGCCAGACTCTCGCGCGCGTCGACCACATAGGCCGTCAAAGCTTCGGCGTCGCCTTCGCCGCGCTCTTCCAGAACCGTGCGACGGATCATTTCACTCAACGCCGTGCGATCCGGCAAGGATGCGGCGGCTTCGTCAAAGGCCTTGAGGCGACCATAAAAGGCCCCCGCCAGCTTCTTCATCTTCTTGCCGACGGCCGTATCCGACACGCCGATCTCACGGAACGCATCGTCCAGCCCCCGCACATAGGCGTCAAAGACCGCCTGAGAGGTTTCGGCGGCCAGGTCGCCCTGCCCCTTCAGGCGCTCGAGCAAAAGCACCACATGCAGGGTGAAGAGCTCGAAACGGCCCTCCAGCGAGTCGCGCACGCCCATGGTCGCGTATAGCGGCGCCGACCGCGCCTGAGCGACGGCGCCAGCATAGAGCTTGCCCCCCGCCGCCTTGGCAGGCCTGGGCTTGAGCAGCCGATCCAGAATCATTCAACGCCTCTATTTCGCCGCGACTAGGAACTAGATGGGCTTCCAGTCCACGCGGACCATTGAACTAAGCCCCCGCGGGCGATAGGTCAAAGTCCAGCATTTTTCCGGTTCCGGAGACCGCATGTTTCGTCCCGCCGTTTTTGTCGCCGCCGCCCTCGGCCTGTCCGCCGTCGTCTCCGGCTGCACGCCGCTGACGAGCTATTCCGGCTTTCAGGCGATTGAAGCCAAACCCGTCGACATGAAGGTGGGCGAAGACAGCAAGTCCACACTCATGGAAAAGCTGGGTTCGCCCTCGACCGTCGCGACGTTCGATCCGAACACCTGGTACTACATCTCGCAGACGACCGACCGGGTGGCCTTTTACAAGCCGCGCGTGATCAAGCGCGACGTTGTGGCCATCAAGTTCAATCCCGCCGACGAAAAGGTCGCGGCGATCAACACCTTCACTCTGAAGGACGGCAAGGTCATCGCCTTCAATGGCCGCGAGACTCCGACACGCGGTCGCGAGATGACGATCCTGGAGCAACTGCTCGGCAACGTCGGACGTGGCGGCATGTTGCCGCAGGACCAGGACAATGTGCCTGGCAGCCGCCCGGGCGACCGCCGCTAAAAAATCCAGGATTTGCGTCGCTTCAAGAAGGCCGCGCCCTCACGGGCGCGGCCTTCTTCGCACGTGCAGTATATGTTTGCGCAACTCGAGATAGAGTTACCATATCACCATGAATTATACTTAATTACATTCGGTAACCATTTCGACAGCTCAAATTTCCATGCGCAACACTTCATAAACCGGAAACAAGGCAGTCTCGACTTCTCGGAAAAAATCGCGCCAGGTATTTGGAAACGAGCATGAACGGGATGGACCTCAAGTCGTTGTCCGTGCTCGTTGTCGACGACAATTCGAACATGCGTGCGATTTTGGGAACGATACTCAAATCGTTTGGCATCCGCGACATCCACCAAGCTGAAGACGGTCTGCAGGCGTTGCGCGTCGTCAACGAGCGCGAAGTGGACATCGTTTTTACCGACCTGATGATGCAGCCGGTCGATGGTCTGGCCTTCATCCGCTGGATCCGCACGTCAACCGCCAGCCCCAGCGTCTACATGCCGATCATCATGATCACGGGTCACGCCACCAAGCGCAGCCTCGACGACGCGCGCATGGCCGGGGTCACGGAATTCCTCGCCAAGCCCGTCACACCCCGTGGCGTGCTTCACCGCCTGAACGAAGTGATCAACAATCCGCGCGTCTTCGTCCGGGTCAGCGACTATTTCGGTCCCTGCCGCCGCCGCCGTATTGATCATGAATTTGTAGGCGAGGAGCGTCGCGGCGTTTCCAACGAAAACGAAGCGGACGCGCTCGTCGATCTTGATGACGCCTATTGAGCCGCATCACCGCCCGGCAAAGGGCCAGAACACGGTGATCAGCAGCGGCGCGACGATCAGGATCAACAGGGTCAAGGGCGCGCCAAGCCTGGCATAGTCGCCGAACTTGTACCCGCCGGGTCCCAGCACCAGCGTATTGCACTGATGGCCAATGGGGGTGAGGAAGTCGCACCCCGCCCCGACAGCCACCGCCATCAGGAACGGATCAGGATTGAGGCCCAGGCGCTGGGCCAGGCTGAGGCCGATCGGCGCGACAATCAGGACCGTGGCGGCATTGTTGAGAAACGGCGTCGCCGCCATGGCCACCGCCATCATCGCCGTCAGGGTCAGCAACGGCGGCAGGCCGTGGAACGCGCCAGATAGCCAGCCCGCGATGAGATCGGTGCCGCCGCTGGCCTGAACGGTGTCGCTGACCGGGATCAGCGCCGCCACCAGGATCAGGACCGGCCCCTCCAGGGCGGCATAGGCTTCGCGCATCCGCAGTGCGCCGCTGGCGATGACCAGCACGGCCGCGCCGAAGAAGCCCGCCGTAACCGAGATCACGCCGAACCCGACCAAGAGCATGGCGCCCGCCAGAATCGCCGTGGGCAACAGGACGTGGCGCATGCCGCCCAGGCGGACTTCGCGTTCAGCCAGCGGCAGGCACCCCAAGGCCTGCAAGGCGCCGGGCAGCTGATGCTCAGCGCCCTGCAGCACCAGGACATCGCCCGCCTTGAGCCGCACCGTGGCCAGTCGGCCCGCCATGCGATGGCCGCTGCGGCTGACGCCAAGAAGATTGACGCCATGCGCATCGTTCAGTTTCAGGCCGCGCGCCGTCTGCCCGATCAGGTCCGATTGCGCGCTGATCACCGCCTCGACAACGCGGACTTCGTCGGTGGGGACGTCCATGATCAGGGGACGATCGGCGTCGCTGAGCTTAAGCTTGGCCTTGACGATCAGTTCGTTCAGTTCCTGATGTTCGCCCTCCAGAAGCAGTACGTCTCCGGCCTGGATCTTGCGATTGGGGTGCGGCGAGGCCATCCGCTTGCGGCCGCGTAGGATAGCCACCACGCCGACCGCGCCACCCGCCGCAGCGCGCAGGTCGGCGACCCGCGACGCGCCAAAGGTCCAGGCCTCCGGAACCTCCACCTCGGTGACATAGGCGTTGGCCGCCAGGGCCGCGTCGATATCGATCGCCGCGCTACGTTCCTTTGGCAAAAGCCGGTAGGCGAAGGTCAGGTAGACGATGGCCATAACCGACAGCAGCCCCCCGACCGGCATGAAATCGAACATCAGGAACGGCTTGCCCAGGGACTCCTCGCGGATCTTCGAGACGATGATGTTGGGGGACGTGCCGACCAGAATGGCCAATCCCCCGACCAGCGAGCCGAACGACATCGGCATCAAAAGCCGCGAGGGAGAGACGCCTGTACGGCGGGCGATCTGCAGGGCGGACGGCATCATGAGGGCCAGGGCCCCGACATTCTTGGTGACCATCGACAACAGCGTGGTGACGCTGGCCAGGACCGGAACCTGGGTCCGCTCATCCTTCAGATGCGGCAGCAAGGGTCCCATAAGGAGATCCACCAGGCCCGAGCGCGCAATCGCGGCGCTCAGAACCAGGGCGCTGGCGATGATGATGACGATGTCGTTGGAAAACCCCGCAAACGCCGCCTTCACCGGGATCAGGCCCATAGCCATGCCTGCCGCCAGCGCGCCCAGGGCGACCAGATCATAGCGGAAGCGCCCCCAGACGAAGCACGCCACCGTCGCGCCGATGAGGCCGAAAGACAGCCCCTGATCCAATGTCACGTGAACGCCCCGCTACTCGCACCTGGCCGCCAAGCCCGACCTCGCCGGCTCAACGGACAAGGTCGCCTTCCGTTCAATGCGGCGATCTCGAAGATGAACGAGAGCCAACGGAGTGCTCCGGGAACGTTCAGGCGAAGATAGTCTTACTGGCCTCATCGGATCGCCCTCCCCGGCGACCCAGAGTTTCGAAAGACCTCGTCATGAAGCGTATTTTCCTCCCCCTCGCCGCCCTCGTCGCCATCTCGGCCGCGCCCTTGGCCGCCCAGGCCGCGCCTTGGCAATCGGTCAACCAGCGTCAGGCCACGCTGGAGCACCGCATCGACCAAGGCGTCCGCAGCGGTCAGCTCACCCGCCCCGAGGCGACCCGTCTGCGCAGCGACTTCCGCGCCCTCACGACCCTGGAAGCCAAATATCGTCGCAGCGGCGGCGGTCTGTCGATGCAGGAGCGTCGCGACCTGGACACCCGCTTTGATCGCCTGAGCCAGCGGATCCAAGTGCAAAAGCACGATCGCCAGGATCGCGATCATCGCCGCGGCTAGGTCCGGGCCCTCCTGACTCCGGAATCGAAAACGCCCCGGAGGTTTCCCTCCGGGGCGTCGTCATTTGTCTTGAGGGTCGGATCACATACCGTGGGCCAGAACCGCCAGCAGCAGCAGGGCCACGATGTTGGTGATCTTGATCATCGGGTTCACGGCGGGACCCGAGGTGTCCTTGTAGGGATCCCCAACGGTGTCGCCGGTCACGGCGGCCTTGTGCGCCTCCGAGCCCTTGGTGTGCAGAACGCCGTCCTTGTCGGTGAAACCCTCTTCGATCACCTTCTTGGCGTTGTCCCAGGCGCCCCCGCCGCTGGTCATCGAGATGGCGACGAACAGGCCCGTCACGATCACGCCCATCAGCATGGCCCCCAAGGCGGCGAAGGCATCCACCTTGCCGGCTATGGCCTGGACCACGAAGAACAGCACAACCGGCGAAACCACCGGCAGCAACGACGGCACGATCATTTCGCGGATCGCCGCCTTGGTCAGGATGTCGACCGCCTTGCCGTACTCCGGCTTGACCTCATAGGTCATGATGCCGGGGTTCTCGCGGAACTGGCGACGGACCTCGGCCACGACGGCCTCGGCCGCCCGGCCCACGGCCGTCATCGACATGCCGCCGAACAGGAAGGGCAGCAGCCCCCCAAAGAGCAGCCCCACCACGACATAGGGGTTGGACAGATCGAAGGTTACCGGACCCATGCCCTCGAAGAAGCTGCCCGCCGGCGCATTGGCCGAAAAGAACTTCAGGTCCTCGGTATAGGCGGCGAACAGCACCAGGGCGCCCAGGCCAGCCGAACCGATGGCGTAGCCCTTGGTGACGGCCTTGGTGGTGTTGCCCACGGCGTCCAGGGCGTCGGTGGTGACCCGCACGTCCTTGGGCAGACCGGCCATTTCAGCGATGCCGCCAGCGTTGTCGGTGACCGGACCAAAGGCGTCCAGGGCGACGATGAAGCCCGCCAGGGACAGCATGGTGGTCGTGGCGATGGCGATGCCGAACAGCCCCGCCAGATTATAGGTCACCACGATGCCGACGATGATGGTCAGGGCCGGCAGGGCCGTGGACTCCAGTGACATGGCCAGACCCTGGATCACGTTGGTGCCGTGACCGGAGACCGAAGCCTGGGCCACCGACCGAACCGGGCGGAAGTTGGTGCCGGTATAGTATTCGGTGATCATCACGATCAGAGCCGTGACGGCCAGACCCGCCAGGCCGCAATAGAACAGGCTGTCGGCGTCGAAGGACTTCTCGGTCGCCGTGCCCAGGCCGACCGTGACGGCGGCCGGAACCAGCTGATGGATCACGTACCAGACGGCCGGGATCGACAGCAGGCCGGTGACGATCAGGCCCTTGTAGAGCGCGCCCATGATGTTCTGGCTCTTGCCCAGCCGAACAAAGAACGCCCCGATGATCGAAGTGACGATGCAGACCGCGCAGATGGCCAGCGGCAGCAGCATCATCGACGATACGATCTCGGCGCCGCGGAAGAAGATCGCCGCCAGCACCATGGTGGCGACCGTGGTCACCGCATAGGTCTCGAACAGGTCGGCGGCCATGCCCGCGCAGTCGCCGACATTGTCGCCGACATTGTCGGCGATGGTCGCGGCGTTGCGGGGGTCATCCTCGGGGATGCCGGCTTCCAGCTTGCCGACGAGATCGCCGCCGACATCAGCCCCCTTGGTGAAGATGCCGCCGCCCAGACGAGCGAAGATCGAGATCAGGCTGGCGCCGAAGCCCAGGGACACCAGCGAGTCGACCACAACGCGGTCGGTGCCCGCATGGCCCATCTGCAGCAGCACGGCGAAATAGCCCGCCACGCCGATCAGGGCGAAGCCGGCCACCAGCATGCCGGTGACGGCGCCCGAGGTGAAGGCCATCGACAGGCCCTTGGCCAGGCTTTCAGACGAGGCCTGGGCGGTGCGCACATTGGCGCGGACCGAGATCAGCATGCCGGCGAAGCCTGCGGCTCCAGACAGGATGGCGCCCAGGGCGAAACCGACGGGCTGCTCCCAGGATTTGAAGAAGAAGGCCAGGAGCGCGATGACCACCACGCCCACCAGGGCGATCGTGGTGTACTGGCGCTTCAGATAGGCTTGGGCGCCTTCCTGGATCGCCGCGGCGATCTCCTGCATTTTCGCATTGCCGGGCGAAGCCCGCATCAAGCTCGCCGTCTGTACGATGCCGTAAAGCACCGCCAGCAGCCCGGCCGCTATGGCCACATAAAGCCAAGAACTCATCCGTAAATTGCCCCTTCGCGCTTCCAATCACGAGGGGAACGCCGATCCGCTTCGGTCGCCTTGATCATCGTCAAGACGCCGTTCGGATAGACGGGTGGGCCTTATGGCCTCGT
This sequence comes from Caulobacter sp. FV2ps19, assembly GCF_058681035.1. NCBI lineage: Bacteria > Pseudomonadati > Pseudomonadota > Alphaproteobacteria > Caulobacterales > Caulobacteraceae > Caulobacter > Caulobacter sp. FV2ps19. The sequence goes on from NZ_CM178729.1 coordinate 3,340,559, forward strand.
GCCCCCTCGATGCTCCCTAATTGGCGCGCACGGCGCGCCAAGAGAAGGACAGTGCCAAATGGCGCAGGGCTACGCAAGCCGCGCACATTGGGGCGACTGAAAGGGGTCGAAACGACCGCTCGGGATGAGTCTAGTGGTGTTCGGCGGCCGCCGGCGGCGGCGTCGGGCGCTTGGGCCCCGACGGATGCGGTATCTGATTGCGCGCGATCTGCTTGACGATGTCGACAGACGCCACCTTGCCCTTGCCGGCCAGCTTGCTCGCCTCGTTCATCACGAAGGCCTTCAACTTGACCGCATCGACTTCGTTGTAAGTGTCAGAGGCCGTGAACGGGCTGCTGTGAGCCGCCTTGACGAGGGCGTCGCGCAGCAACGGCTCCTTGCCTTCCATCACGGTCGCCGGAACGGTGGGCGCCAGCTTCAGGGTCAGGTTGAGGAAGACATAGTTCAGCAGACGCCCGTCAACGATGATCGGGATGGCGATCGGCTGCAGCTTGACGACGACGTCTGGTGCGGCCTCCTCGCCTTCCTTGCCTTCCTTCTTCTTGGGGGAATTGGCCAAGGCGGGGCCGGCCATGGCGAGCATGGCCAGGGCGACAAGGGCGCGGCGCGTCAGGGGAGTGCGAGCGGTCATGCGCCTCCCTTAACCGACAAGCCTTGAAGTCAGCTTAACCGTGCAGCCAACCCAGGCGCTCCGGGGTGATGTCCTTGCCCTTGAACAGAGCGCAGATCCCCTCGCCTTCGACGAATTCGCCGATGTCGCGGAACGGCACGCCAGACACCATGGCGGCGGCCTGGAAGGCGGCCACGTCGGTGGGATCCACAGCGCAGACGATCTCATAGTCGTCGCCGCCCGAAGCCAGGGACATGCGCGCCTCGCCGGCTTCCGGCTGCGCGCCCAGCCATTGGCGGGCGCCGGGCGACAGCGGCAGACGGTCCAGATCAACCAGGACCCGCAGACCGCTGGCCTTGGCCACATGGGCGGTATCGGCCAGCAGGCCGTCGGAAACGTCGGCAGCGGCGCGGGCATAGGCGCGCAGGGCGGCGCGAATGCTCAGGCGCGGCGGCGGCATGCGGTAGCGACGGGCCAGTCCGCCGTCCGGATCCTCGACCTCGCCCCAGTGGGCCAGCAGGCCCAGCCAACCGTCACCGATCGTGCCGCTGACCATCAGACGGTCGCCAACGCGCGCGCCGCGCCGCAGCACCGCGTCGCCAGAAGGCGCCCAACCCAGGAAAGTCGCCGAAACCACCAGCGCGCCCGAGGTGGTGACCGTGTCGCCCCCCAGCAGGCTAATATCGTAAAGCGCGCCGTCCTCGGCCAGGCCTTGGGCGAAGAGTTCACGGTCCGCCACGGTGGTGCCCGAAGGCCAGCCGACAGCCAGGAAATAGCCGTACGGCTCGGCCGCCTTGGCGGCGAGGTCAGAGAGATTGGTGCGCAGCAGACGCTTGGCCACGACGTCCAATTGCTCGCCGGCCAGGAAATGCACGCCGGCGACCATGGCGTCCTTGGTGATGACTAGATCATAACCGGGGCGCGAGGGAAGGACCGCCGCGTCGTCCATGAGATCCAGCGCCGCCGGATCACCGCGGGTCAGCGGGCGCAGAAGGCGCGCTATATGGTCGAACTCATTGGCCGCCGGCGGCGCCACCGTCTCCGGTGGGACCTCCTCGGCGAACCAATCGTCGTCTTCGTCAGGTTCTTGCATCACGGGCGATCGCGTCGAGGGCGCCATTGATGAATCCAGCCTCCGGTCCTTCGAAGAACGATTTGGCGATCTCGACATACTCGTCGATGACCACCTCGGTGGGTACGTCACGCCGATGGATCAACTCAAAAGCCCCGGCGCGCAACACGGCGCGCGCCGTGGCGTCCAGACGCTCAAGGCGCCAGCCCGAAGCCAGGCGCTTGACGATGGCCTGATCGACCTCGCCCTGCTTGGCCACGACACCCTTGGCGAGCTCGGCGAAAAAGGTCTCGTCGGCGGCGGCCATCTGCTGGCCGTCCACATCGCGGTCAAAGCGGTGCTCGGAAAACTCCCGCACCACGGCATCGACACCGACGCCGGAGACTTCCATCTGGTACAGGGCCTGGACGGCGGCCAGGCGGGCCACGGAACGGGGCTGGATGCGATCGGTCTTGCTCATCGCGACTGACCCAGCAGCTGCTGCTTGAGCGTCACGGTCTCAAGGCAGGCCTTGGCGGCTGCGCCGCCCCGGTCGCCTTCACTGACCTTGGCCCGTACCCAGGCCTGGTCTTCCTCGTCAACGGTCAGCACGCCAAAGCCGATGGCCAGACGCCGGCCGATCGCCAGATCCTGAAGACCCCGCGCGGTTTCATTGGCGACGATCTCGAAATGATAGGTCTCACCGCGAATTACGCAGCCCAGCGCGACGAAGCCATCATAGCGCACCCCGACAGGGCGGTGGCCGGCTTCCTCGGCCAGGGCGATGACGCTGGGGATCTGAAGGGCGCTCGAGACAGTGACGACGTCATAGTCCGCGCCATAGGCCTCAATCGCCTGGGCGGCCCCGCGCAGCAGCTCGTCGGAGATCCCCGAATGGCTTCGGCCCTCCACGATTAGCAGGCGGATCTTGTCTTCAACCATAAAACTCGAACTCCAGGGCCGGCTCTGGCGGCGCCAGCAGACTCAGCCGCATCGAAACAGAATGCGCCTATAGCTCTTCGTCCGCGACGTCGCTCAGACCTTCTTCACCCAAAAACTTTGCGAAATCGCTAGTTTCCTTGAAATCACGGTAAACTGACGCGTAACGGACATAGGCGACGTCATCGAGGGCCTTCAAAGCCTTCATCACCATCTCGCCAACCGTCGAGGACGGCAGCTCGGTCTCGCCCATGCTTTCCAGCTGCCGGACGATGCCATTGATCATGCGATCGATCCGTTCGGCGTCGACCTGACGCTTCTGGGTGGCCAGGGCAATCGACCGAACCAGCTTCTCGCGATCGAACGGCGAGCGCCGTCCCGACCGCTTCAGAATGGTCAGCTCACGCAGCTGCACACGCTCGAACGTCGTGAACCGCCCGCCGCATTCCGGACAGGCGCGGCGACGTCGGATGGCCGCGCCGTCTTCCGACGGGCGGCTGTCCTTAACCTGACTTTCCATGTGACCGCAGAAAGGGCAGCGCATGATCTAGCCCTCCCTGGCTCAATCGAATCTATTAGTTGTAGATCGGGAAGCGCGCCGTCAAGGCCAGCACCTGCTCGCGCACCTGCGACTCGACCGCGCTATTGCCCTCGGCGCCATTGGCCGCGAGACCGTTGATGACCTCGCCGATCAGTTCACCGACCCGGGTGAACTCCGCTTCGCCGAAACCGCGGGTGGTGCCGGCGGGCGTGCCCAGGCGGATGCCCGAAGTGACCGTAAACGGCGCGGTGTCGAACGGAACGCCGTTCTTGTTGCAGGTCATGTTGGCCCGCTCGAGGCTGTGCTCGGCGTCGCGGCCGGTCACGCCCTTGGGGCGCAGATCGACCAGCATCAGGTGGCTGTCTGTGCCGCCGGAGACGATCTTGACCCCCGACTTGCCCAGGGCTGCGGCCAATGCGCGCGCATTGGTGATTACCTGTGCGGCATAGGCCTTGAACTCGGGCCGGAGCGCCTCGCCGAAGGCCACAGCCTTGGCGGCGATCACATGCTCCAGGGGGCCGCCCTGAAGGCCCGGGAACACCGCCGAATTGACCTTCTTGATGATGGCCTCGTCATTGGTCAGCACCATGCCGCCGCGCGGACCGCGCAGGGTCTTGTGGGTGGTGGTGGTGACGACGTGGGCGTGGGGCACGGGGCTGGGGAACGCGCCGCCGGCCACCAGGCCGGCAAAGTGGGCCATGTCGACCATCAGATAGGCGCCGACGCTGTCGGCGATCTGACGGAAGCGGGCGAAGTCGATCTCACGGCTGTAGGCGCTGCCGCCGGCGATGATCAGCTTGGGCTTCTCGCGCTCGGCCACCTCGGCGACATTGTCATAGTCGATCAGCTGGTCCTGCTGGCGCACGGTGTAGGACACCGGCTTGAACCACTTGCCAGACTGATTGGCGGGCGACCCGTGGGTTAGGTGCCCCCCGGCGGCCAGGTCCATGCCCAGGAAGCTGTCGCCCGGCTGCAGCAGGGCCATGAACACCGCCTGGTTGGCCTGCGAGCCCGAGTGCGGCTGGACATTGGCGAAGCCGGCGCCGAACAACTGCTTGGCCCGTTCAATGGCGATCGTTTCGATCTCGTCGACGAATTCGCAGCCGCCATAATAGCGCTTGCCCGGATAACCTTCGGCGTACTTGTTGGTCAGGATCGAGCCCTGGGCCTCAAGCACCGCTCGCGAAACGATGTTTTCCGACGCGATCAGCTCGATCTGGTTTTGCTGACGCCCCAGCTCCAGACCGATCCGATCGAAGATGTCGCGGTCCGCCGTGGCGAGGTCCGCGCCGAAAAAGGCGGTCAGGTTGGAATCGTGTGCGGTCATGGGCGGTCTCCAGACACTGCGGGGGAGTCAGTGGCGCCCTCTTTAACGGCCTACGCGCCGCGATCAATCTCGGAACCACGGAGAAAATCGCGCGTTGGTTCCATTCCGCAGGAATGAAGTCGTCCTGCCGGGCAAAAACGTGGCCACAACGAGGGCGAGACACCATGGTGTCGCAGAGCGGCGAACTGAATTCCAAGCCCGGGCGGGAACCGGATTTTCTGGCGCTAAGCACGGATATCGTCGCCGCCTATGTCGGACGCAACACGGTCAGCCCGTCAGCGATCCCCGGCCTCATCAGGACGGTGCATGAGGCCCTGGTGACCCTGGGGCCGGGCGCTGCGCCGCGCGCGCTTGAAAAGACCAAACCCGCGGTTCCCGTGTCTCGCTCGGTCCAGCACGACTACATCGTCTGCCTGGAAGACGGAAAACGCCTCAAGATGCTCAAGCGCTATCTGCGCACGCACTACGACATGAGCCCCGAGGACTACCGCCGCAAATGGGGCCTGCCCGGCGACTATCCGATGGTCGCGCCGGCCTATGCCGTGCAGCGATCCAACTTCGCCAAGCAGATCGGCCTGGGCAAGGGCGTAAGACGGGGGTCATAGCCCCCTTTTGGACGCGATCAGGCCGCGTAGCCACCCATGCGGGCCACGTTGCAGTGGGACCACAGCTTCTCCATCGCCACGACCAGCTTGCGCATCATGTCGTCGGTATGGAACGGCGTGGGGGTAAAGCGCAGGCGCTCGGTGCCGCGGGGCACGGTCGGATAGTTGATCGGCTGCACATAGACGCCATGCTCGGCCAGCAGCATGTCGCTGATCAGCTTGGTGTGGTTGGGATCGCCAACCATCACCGGAACGATGTGGCTGTCGTTTTCCATGACCGGCAGACCGGCGGCCTTGAACATCGCCTTCAGGGTCTTGGCGCGCTCCTGGTGCGCCTCGCGCACTTCGGGATGTTGCTTGAGCCACTTGACGCTGGCCAGAGCGCCGGCGGTCAGGGCGGGCGGCAGCGAGGTCGTGAAGATGAAACCCGAGGCCATCAGGCGAATGGCGTCGACCACGACGGTGTCGCCGGTGATGTAGCCGCCCATCACGCCGAACGCCTTGCCCAGCGTGCCTTCGATGATGTCGATCTGATCCATGACGTCGTCGCGCTCGGCGACGCCGCCGCCCCGCTGACCGTACATGCCGACGGCGTGGACCTCGTCGAGATAGGTCATCGCGCCGTATTTCTTGGCCAGGGCGGCCGTGGCGCCGACGTCGGCAATGTCGCCGTCCATCGAATAGACGCTCTCGAACGCCACCAGCTTGGGCGCATCGGCCGGAGCCGCCGCCAGCAGCTCTTCCAGATGCGCCAGGTCGTTGTGGCGGAAGATGTGACGCTTGCCGCCGCCATTGCGGATGCCGGCGATCATCGAGGCATGGTTCTGCTCATCGGAGAAGATGATCAGGCCTGGCAGGATCTTGTAGAGCACGCTGAGGCTGGCTTCGTTGGACACGTAGCCCGAGGTGAACAGCAGAGCGGCTTCCTTGCCGTGCAGGTCGGCGAGTTCCGCTTCCAGCTCGACATGGTGGTGATTGGTGCCCGAGATATTGCGCGTGCCGCCCGAACCCGAGCCATGCTGGTCGATCGCGGCGTGCATCGCATCCAGCACCACCGGGTTCTGACCCTGCCCCAGATAGTCGTTGCTGCACCAGACCACGACCTCGCTCTCGCCGCCGTCCGGAGCCGTCCAGGTCGCGCGCGGGAAGGCGCCGCGATGGCGCTTGAGATCGGCGAACACGCGGTAGCGACCCTCTTCACGGATCTGGCTCACAGCGGCACTGAACGCGGATTTGTAGTCCATGGTCTTTTTTGCTCGACCGCCAGACGGACAAGACCGCCGGACCGCCGGTCCCTTCTCGATACACCGCGTTTCGCATGCGCGGGAGGCCGCTGTCCACATAGGGACAAGTACTTAGATTTAGGAAATAGCGCTTTTCGTCGCGCCGATCCAAGAGCTGCCGTTAGGTCAGATCGCTGATTTTGCCCCGCAACATCTGGATCACGGCCGAGAAATCCTTGCCGCCAAAGCCGTTGGCGTCGAACAGGGCGTACAGAGCCTCGGCCTGCGCGCCCATCGGGGTGGTGGCGCCCGCCTTGGCCGCGGCCTCCTGGGCCAGCTTGAGATCCTTCAGCATCATCGCCGTGGCGAATCCGCCTTCGTAGTGACGATCGGCCGGGGTCTGCGGCCCCACTCCCGGCACCGGGCAATAAGTCGAGACCGACCAGCACTGGCCCGAGGACTTGCTGGCGATCTCGAAGAACCGGTCGGCCGCCAGGCCCAGCTTTTCGGCCAGGGCGAAGGCTTCGCAGGTTCCCAGCATGGAGACACCCAGCAGCATGTTGTTGCAGATCTTGGCCGCCTGCCCCGCCCCGTGTGCGCCGGCGCGAATGGTCACCCGCGACATCGGCGCCAAGGCGGCCTCGACGGCGGCGAAGTCGTCCGCGTCGCACCCCACCATGAAGGCCAGGGTCCCGGCTTCGGCGGCCATGATCCCGCCCGACACCGGCGCGTCGGCGAAGCGGAACCCGGCTTGCGACGCCTGCCTGGCCACGGTCCGGGCGCTGTCGACGTCGATTGTCGAGCAGTCCAGCAGCAGGGCGGACTTCGGCGCGGCGGCCAGGATCTGTTCGCCATAGACAGTCCGCACGTGCGGGCCGGCGGGCAGCATGGTGATCACCACCTCGGCGTCCTTGACGGCCTCGGCCACCGAACCCGCCGCATGGCACCCGGCCGCCACGGCGCGCTCGACCGCCGCCCGTGAAAGGTCAAACGCCTGGACGAGGCGCCCCGCCTTGGCCTGGTTGGCGGCCATGCCGCCGCCCATATTGCCCAGGCCGATAAAGGCGATGCGGGTCATGCCCTGCTCCCAAAAGCGAACCGCGCCTCATGGGCGCGGCTCTTGTCATTGTGGTCGGCGCGTCCTTCGAGGCCGGGTTCCCAGCAGCCTCGAAGGACGCAGGGCCGCTAACGCGCCGGCTTGCGGAACTTGTAGACGAACTGGTCGGTCTTGCCGCGGATCGACGGGTCGAAGACGCTGACAGTGCGCTTGTCGGCCGGGTCGCGGAGAACCCGGCTCTCGCCTTCGAAGATAAAGCCTGCGGCGGTCACTTCAGACTTCACCACCGCCGAGTCGATCCGATGGAGGGTCTCTGTATCGCGCAGCCCCGAACCGGCCTGGGCCGCGTGGTCGATGACCAAATAGACGCCACCCGGCTTGAGCGCGCGGAAGACGGCCTTGTTCACGGCCGACAGATCCGCCGGTCCCATGAACTTGTCGTGCATGTCGTGATAGTTCTGGGCCGTGAACACCAGATCCAGTTTCTCGGGCGTGGAGAATTTGGGCAGGGTGTCGAGCAGCACCATCACGTTGGAATAGGCAGGTTCGCGAGCGATCGCGTTCACCGACGGCTCGCGATTGGCCAGCTTGGTCAACTCGTCGGGCACATAGGCGTACACCCTGCCGCGAGGCCCGACGGCCTTGGACAGGATACGCGTGAAATAACCCCCGCCCGGGATCAGGTCGGCGACCTTGGCGCCGGTCTTGACCCCGGCGAAGGCCAGGATCTCGGCCGGCCGACGATCGGCGTCACGAACCATGTCGACGGCGGGCCGCGCCGAATCGCTCACGGCCGCGGCGATATTGGCCGGGATGGCGGCGGCGGCGTGACCTGACGGCGGCGGGGGCGGCGGAGGCGGTCCCATGGGCGTCGTGGCGCAGGCGGCGAGGCCGAGCACGGCGACGAGACTGAGAAGCGGCTTACGCATGGCATTCCTTCCGAACCGGGGCGTGTTCTTGTTGCGCGCACGTTAGCGCACGACGTCCGCTACGTCAGCGGCGTCCATTCCTCTTGCGGCGGCAAGGGCGAAAAAATCTCGTCGAGCATGGTCTCTGTCACTCCTTCGAGGCGCGTCGGCGACCACTGCGGCGCGTTATCCTTGTCGATGATCACCGCCCGCACGCCCTCCAGAAAATCGTGTTTCTGAACCACCCGCGCGCCGATCCGGTACTCCAGCGCCATGTGCTCGGCGAAGTCCTCGGCGACCGCGCCCTGCTCCAACTGTCGGAAGGCGACCTTCAGGGTCTGGGGCGATTTGGTCTTGAGGATTTCCAGCTGGGCCTTGCCCCAGTCGCTGGAGTCCATCTCCAGAAACTCGAAGATCTGCTCGACGCTGTCCCCGACGAACAGGCGATTGAGATCCTGCTCGATGCTGGCCAAGGGCGCCTTGCCGGCGTCGGCGCGGAACGTCTTGAGGATCTCGTCGATGCGGCGATGATCGGCGGTGATCGCCTTCTTCAGGCCCTCGATGGCGCCGAATTCGACGAAATGGGTGGCGATCCCCAAGCGCAGGCAGTCCGCGCCCTTGATCCGCGCCCCGGTCAGGGCCAGCCACAGCCCCGCCTTGCCCGGCAGGCGCGGCAAGTACCAGCCGCCGCCGACATCCGGGAACAGGCCGATGCCGGTCTCGGGCATGGCGAAGGTCGTGCGCTCGGTGGCGATCCGGTAGTGGGCCGGCATCGAGATGCCGACGCCGCCGCCCATCACCACGCCGTCCATGATCGCCACCACCGGACGGTCATAGGTGAACAGCAGGTGGTTCAGCCGATACTCGGTGTGGAAGAACTGCCGCGCAGCGACGCCATCGCCCGCGCCGCTTTCGGCCAGCATCCGGATGTCGCCACCGGCGCAGAAGCCGCGCTCGCCGGTGTGGTCGATCATCACCATGTCGATCTCGGGATCGGCCTGCCAACCGATCAGGGTGTCGATCATCTTTTGGCACATGCCCAGGGTCAGGGCGTGCAGCGCCTTGGGCCGGTTGAGCGTGATGCGGCCGACGTTCTTGTGAACGCGGACGATGATTTCTGCGGGGTCGTTCATGCGGTTTCCTTGGCGCCGTCCTCGACAGGCTCACAGTCCAGGCGATCGATCTGACCGCCCTGCAGCCGATAGAGCGCGTCTTGCGGCACGTCCTGCGCCAAAGTCGCCGCGCGCGAAAGTCCGGCATAGGCGCCGCGCAATAATCGACCGGCTATGCCATGGCTGACTACGATCAGCCGGCGCTCGGGCTCGGCCGCCTGCTCGGCCAGCCAGGCTGACACCCGCGCCATGACCTGCTCATAGGTCTCGCCGCCGGGCGCGGTAAAGAACCATTCGGGGCTCTTGAAGGCCTCGGGATTTTCGCGGTGCACATCGGCATAGAGACGCCCCTCCCATTGGCCGACCGTCAACTCCATCAGCCGGTCGTCAAATTCGATCGTCAGACCCACACGGTCGGCGATCGCCTGGGCGGTGTCCCGCGCCCGCCGCAGCGGGCTGGCGATGATCCGCCAGTCGGCCGACGGCTCACGCGCGGTCAGATCCTTGAGCAGATCGGCCATGGCCCGGGCCTGCAAGCGGCCCAGAGGCGTCAGGTCAGCCTCGGCCTGCCCCTGCAGGCGACGCTCGCGGTTCCACTCGGTCTGGCCGTGGCGGCAAAGGTAAAGCATTCAGGTCTTCATCTCAGGTCGAAACACTCGACGCCCGCATCGCTGGCGGCCGCCAGCAAGGCTTCGTCGCGTGAAGCAAGAGGCCAACCCTGGTCAAGGGCGAGCGCGAAATAGGAAGTGTCGAAAAGGCTGAGTCGCTTCACCCGAGCCAGCACCCCGAGTTCGCCCATGACGATGGCTGGCGCATGAAGCTTCACGTTCAGATCCACATGGAACAGCAACGCGTCGTCATATTCTTTGGCTGTGAGCCCCCTCCGCCTCTCGAACGTCAGCAGCGCATTGCGAACTTCCCAGTCGAAAATGGACGGCGCCTGGAAGTCCATTTGATTGGCTTGGCTCAACAAGGCGTTCGCTAGCGGCGTCGCCTGAGACGGCAACAGCCAAGCGAGCGCGGCGGAAGCGTCGAGAACGATCGACCTCACTCTCGGGCGAGCTGCTTCAGCTCTTCCCAGGTCATCGTCTCGATCCCGGAATTGGAGGCGGCGATTTCGTCACGCAGCGCCTGGGAGCGAGCCACTAATTCCGCTGCCGAAACCTTGCGCGGCTTGGGCGTCGCTTCGTTTGCCGGCGACAGCCTCGCCACCGCCCGTCCATGCCGCGTGATGGTCACCGTCTCGCCGTCCTTCTCGATGGCGTCGAGCAGGGCCGAAAGGTGGGTCTTGGCTTCGAGGACGCCGACTTCACGCATGGCAAACTCCTAGTCTGACCACATGTGGTCAGACTAGCACGCCGGGCTCACGGCCGAAACATCTCGCGCGCTATGATCACGCGCATGATCTCGTTGGCGCCTTCCAGGATCTGGTGCACCCGCAGGTCGCGGACGATGCGCTCCAGCGGATAGTCCTGCAGATAGCCGTAGCCGCCGTGGAGCTGCAGCGCGTCATTGGCCACCTGAAAGCCGGCGTCGGTGGCGAAGCGCTTGGCCATGGCGCACAGCTTGGTGGCCTGCGGGTCCTTGTTGTCCAGCGCATGGGCCGCGCGACGCACCATCAGGCGGGCCGCCTCCAGCTCGGTGGCCATGTCGGCCAGCTTGAACTGCAGGGCCTGGAAGTCCTTCAGCGGCTTGCCGAACTGCTTGCGGGTCTCCAGATGGGCCTTGGCTGTGTCCAGGGCCAGTTGCGCCCCGCCCAGCGAGCAGGAAGCGATGTTCAGCCGCCCGCCGTCCAGGCCCATCATCGCGAAGCGGAAGCCTTCGCCTTCCTCGCCGATGCGGTTGGCGACCGGCACACGACAGTCGTCGAAGTTCACCTGGGCGGTCGGCTGGGATTTCCAGCCCATCTTGCGCTCATTGGCCCCAAAGCTCAGGCCCGGCGTTCCCTTCTCGACCACGAAGGCCGAGACACCCTTGGCGCCGTCGGCGCCGGTGCGGGCCATCACCACATAGACGTCGGACACGCCGCCGCCCGAGATGAAGGCCTTGCCGCCGTTCAGCAGATAGTGGTCGCCGTCCAGCCGCGCCGTGGTGCGCATATTGGCGGCGTCCGAGCCCGAGCCCGGCTCGGTCAGGCAATAGCTGGCGATCAGGTCCATGGTGGTCAGGCGCGGCAGATAGCGCTGGCGCAGGTCCTCGGACCCGAACCGGTCGATCATCCACGAGGCCATGTTGTGGATGGTCAGATAGGCCGCTGTCGACACGTCGCCATAGCTGAGCGCCTCGAAGATGATCGAGGCGTCGAGGCGCGACAGGCCCGTGCCGCCGACGTCTTCCTGCACATAGATGCCGGCGAAGCCCAGCTGGGCGGCCTCACGCATCACATCGACGGGGAAATGCCGCTTCTCGTCCCACTCGGCCGAATGCGGGGCAAGCTGCCCTTCGGCAAAGGCGCGCGCCGCGTCCTGAATCGCCACCTGATCGGCGCTGAGTGCGAAATCCATGCGCGATATCCTCCCATGCGAGGCAGAACCGCCCTCGTCTTCGTTGGGCGACTGACCTGCCGCGCGCCTGACGGCATGTCAATCACCGACCGCCTACACAAGAGTAGCGTTTTGCGCCGAGCCCACGCTAGGTTGTGAACATGCTCTCCTTTATTCTCGGGACCGTCTTTTTCGCCGTCTGGATAGGCTGGGGACTGCGCATAACTTTCGCCAATCCAGAAGTCGTCAAGCTGAGGATCAAGCGCGATCTTGAAGGCGAACGGAAGCGTGTTCTGGACATTAGGCGTTGCGGCGGGTTCAGCGAAGGTCGCGGCTTTCGCCACTTCCGCACCTATGAGGTCACCACGGAAGAGCGTGGCTGGAAGAAAGAACGCCGTGTCGCGGTAGAAGCAGTCTGGTTCTCCGACGCGGAAGTCCGGCACTACGACGAAGTCTGGCAACAGATTTCAGGACCGGGAACAGGCGCTTGGCGGTAAGGCGCCCCCGCCCCCGGGCTCAGAAGAAACTGCTTGATCCGCGTCAAACACAGGGCCAGCTTTAAGTTTACAGTGTTTAGTTAGGCGCCCGAAAGAGGCGCCCAGGATGGAAACACGGCGAGACCAAAAGGTCCGTCGGGCACGGGAGGGCCAGATGACGCAGGCGACCACGCTCGAAAGAGCGGCCAAGACCGCGGAAAGCGAACATTTCGACGTCATCATCGTCGGCGCGGGCATATCGGGGATCGGCGGGGCCTATCACCTGACCACCCAGCGCCCCGGCGCAAGCTTCGCCGTCCTCGAAGCGCTCGGGGACTTCGGCGGCACCTGGCGCAGCCACACCTATCCCGGCATCCGCTCCGACAGCGACCTCTACACCTTCGGCTATCGCTTCAAGCCCTGGGTTGGCCCGCCGATCGCCAGCGCCTCAGAGATCCTCAACTATATGGGCGAGGTGATCGCCGAGAACGATCTGGCCCGCCACATCCGCTATCGCCACAGGATCACCCGGGCCAGTTGGTCCAGCGCTGACAAGCTTTGGACGCTGGAGGTGACACGGGGCGACGGCCAGACGCAGAGCTTCACCACCGCCTTCCTGTGGATGTGCCAGGGCTATTACCGCCAGCTTCAGGGCTACACGCCGCAGTGGCCCGGCATGAGCGACTATACGGGCCAGGTCATCCACCCGCAGGAATGGCCCAAGGACCTCGACTACAAGGACAAAAAGGTCGTCGTCATCGGATCGGGCGCCACCGCCGCCACCTTGGTGCCGGCCATCGCCGGCGACTGCCAGCACGTCACCCTGCTTCAGCGCTCGCCGACCTATTTCGTGCCCGGCCGCAACGAGAACGACCTGGCCAACACCCTGCGCGAACTGCAGATCGACGAGACCTGGATCCACGAGATCGTCCGTCGAAAGGCCCTGTTCGACCAGGAGATGTTCACCCATCGCGCCGTCGCCGAACCCGACGTGGTCAAGGCCGAGCTTCTGGAGGGGGTGAAGGCCTTCCTGGGCGAGGACTTCGATATCGAAAAGCACTTCACGCCGCGCTATCGCCCCTGGCGGCAGCGGATCGCCTTCGTGCCGGACGGCGACCTGTTCCAGGGCATCGCTTCGGGCAAGGCCTCGGTGGTAACCGACGAGATCGAGCGCTTCACGCCGACCGGCCTGTTGCTGAAGTCCGGGGAAACCCTCGACGCCGACCTGATCATCACCGCCACAGGCTTCAACCTGAACGTCCTGGGCGACATCGATTTCGTCATCGACGACAAGCCGCTGACCTTCGGCGACACCGTCACCTATCGCGGCATGATGTTCACCGGCGTGCCCAACATGGTCTGGGTGTTCGGCTATTTCCGCGCCAGCTGGACCCTGCGCGCCGACCTGATCGGCGATTTCGTCTGCCGCCTGCTGGCCCATATGGAGGCCAAGGGCGCCAAGCAGGTCGAGGTCGCCCTGCGGCCGCAGGACAAGGACATGCCTCTGTCGGCCTGGATCGATCCCGAGAACTTCAATCCCGGCTATCTGATGCGCGGAATGCACCTGCTGCCCAAGGCCGGCGACAAGCCCGAATGGCGTCACACCCAGGACTATTGGCTGGAGAAGGATGAACTCCCGGCCATCGATCTGGACGAGGCCAGCTTCGTCTATTCCTGAAGATCCAGAGCCTTGCCGACGGCGTCCGACAGGGGCGGCGTCGGCCCGGTTCAGAGCCGATATCAGGCGGACCGGAGGCATGGTCTGAAATCCTCCGTTACACGACGTGAATCGCCGAAATCGCAACAACCCCTTGCTAACCTTGCCCCGCCGCCTCAAATCACCCCTTCAAGGAGGCGTCGGTTTTCTGGATGCGTATCGTGAAGTTGGCTTTTGCCGCGATGGCGGCGACCCTGGCATTGGGTTCGGCTGCGGCTCAGGCCGCAGGCGCCGATGACATCGCACGCACCTATGGCGTCTGGCGCAACCCTCACGACAGCGTTCACCTGGAAATCAAGGACTGCGGTCCCAGCACCTGCGGCGTCGTCATCTGGGCCAGCCCAAAGGCGCAGGCCGACGCCCGCAAGAGCGGCTCGGACTCGCTGATCGGCCAGCAACTGCTGCGCGACTTCGAACCGCAAAAGGCCGGCGGCATGCGCGGCAAGGTCTATGTGCCCACCCTGAAGATGACCTTCCAGGGCACCGCCCAGTTGCTCGACGCCACGACCATGAAAGCCAAGGGCTGCGTGATCGGTAACCTGCTGTGCAAGTCACAGGTCTGGACCCGTATCGAGAGCGGCTACAACGTGGCCAGCCGCGCGGCGCCTGCGGCTCCTTAAGGGCGGTAGCGTCTTGCCTCGCGCCGCCGCACGCGCGAAACCCTAGGCCATGACCACGCCCCCGCTCGCCCCCTACCCCGCCAGCCGCCTGCGCCGTGTTCGGCAGGCGGACTGGACCCGCCGCCTGATCCGCGAAACCGAAGTGCGTCCGTCCGACCTGATCTGGTCGATGATCGTGCACGAAGGCGAAGGCGTCATCCCGATCGCCTCGATGCCGGGCGTCGAGCGCCTGAGCGTCAAGGACGCCGCCAAGGCCGCCGTGCGGGCTCGCAACCTGGGCATTCCGGCCATCGCCATCTTCCCGCATATCGACGGATCGCGGAAGGACGCCACCGGCTCGATCGCCGCAGATCCGGACGGCGTCATCCCCCGCGCCGTCAAGGCCATGAAGGACGCCGCCCCCGAGGTCGGCATCATGTGCGATGTGGCGCTGGACCCCTTCACCAACCACGGCCATGACGGCGTGATCGAAGGCGGCAAGATCCTCAACGACCCGACTATCGAGCGCCTGATCGAACAGGGCCTGATGCAAGCCGAGGCCGGCGCCGACATCCTGGCCCCGTCCGACATGATGGACGGCCGCATCGGCGCCCTGCGCGCGGCTCTGGAAGGCGCCAATTTCCAGGACACGATGATCATGTCCTATGCCGCCAAATACGCCTCGGCCTTCTACGGCCCCTACCGCGACGCGATCGGCTCGGCGAAACTGTCGGCGGGCCAAGGGGATAAAAAGACCTACCAGATGGACCCGGCCAATACCGAGGAAGCGATCCGCGAGGTCGCCCTCGACATCGCCGAGGGCGCCGACATGGTCATGGTAAAGCCGGGCATGCCCTATCTGGATATCCTGCGCCGCCTGGTCGATGAGTTCCGCATGCCCACCTACGCCTTCCAGGTGTCGGGCGAGTACGCGATGATCAAGGCCGCCGGGATGAACGGCTGGATCGACGAGGAACGCGCCATCCTCGAAAGCCTGACCGCGTTCAAGCGGGCCGGCGCCGCCGGGATCATCAGCTATTTCGCGCCGTGGGCGGCGGAAAAGCTGGGGTCGTGAGTCAGCCCCGGGCAGCCTTCAGCCCGGGCCGGTTCTACGGCGCCGTCGCGGTGGAACATCACCTCGCAGACGCCCGTGTCGCGCATTTGGCCGCCACCACGCCGCCCGAACAGGTGGCTGAGCACAGTCATGACGACGCCCATTTCGTGCTGGCCACGCGCGGGCGGTACGTGACCACCGCGCATGGCGACGAGACCGAGGGTCCGGTGCTGGTCTTCAACCCGCCCGGCGTCATCCATCGCGACCGCTTCGAGGGCGTGGACGGCTGGTTCCTGGCGATCAGTGTCGAGGCCGAAACGTGGCGCGACCTGACCAGCCAGTCCAGCGCAGCTGTCGACGCCCTGCGCTTGCAGTCGCCCCGGGCGGTCGGCGCCGCCCTGCGCCTGACTCGCGCCGCCCTGTCGCGCGACATCGAGCGGATCGACCTTGAGACCCACGCCCTGGCGCTGACCGCCGAGGCCATGATCCCGGCGCGCCGTGAAAGTCAGAAGCGACCGGCTTGGCTGGATACGGCCGAGAGCTTCCTGGCCGACAGCTTCGACCAGCCGATCGGCATCGCCGACATCGCCCGCGCCGCCGGCGTCCACCGCGTGCACCTGGCGCGGGGCTATCAGCGCTGGATCGGCGCCGCCCCGGGCGACCGGCTGCGGGCCCGCCGGCTGGAGCGGGCCGCCGACCTGCTGATGCACGGCCGCACGGGCATCGGCGAAGTCGCCCTTCTGGCCGGCTTCTGCGACCAGAGCCATCTGAACCGTCAGTTCCGCGCCGCCTATGGCGTAACCCCCGGCGAATTCGCGCGCCTGTGCGGCCGGCGCCGACCGTCGGCTTCCCACGATGTTTCCACCGTCCAAGACGAGCCGCGCGAAGCGAGCTAACCGGGACCCCAAGCGTAGGAGTATCCGTCTTGAAGCCTTTGTTGATCGCCGCCGCCCTTTTGCTGGCCGCGCCCCTTCCCGCCCTCGCCGCCGACAAGGACTGGCCAACCGCCGCGCCGGCCGCCGAGGGCCTTTCCGCCGAGCGGCTGGAGGCGATGTCCGCCGCCATCAAGAAGGGTGATTTTCAGCAGATCACCAGTGTCCTGATCGCCCGCCACGGTAAGCTGGTCTCGGAATCCTACTATGATGACGGCGGCGCCGACGCCCGCCGCAACACGCGCTCGGTCACCAAGACGGTGACCGGCATGCTGGCGGGGGCCGCCATCGCCCGCGGCAAGATCTCCAGCGTTTCCGCCCCCATCCTGCCCTATCTGAAGGACCGGCTGCCGCTCGAGAACCCCGATCCGCGCAAGGCGAAGATCACGGTCGAGGATCTGCTGACCATGAGCTCCCTGCTCGAATGCGACGACGAGAACTCGTTCTCGCGCGGCAACGAGGAGCGCATGTACCTGATCGAGGACTGGCCGAAATTCTACCTCGACCTGCCCATCCGTGGCTTTCCGGCCTGGATGCCCAAGCCCGCCGACGCCCCCTATGGCAGAAGCTTCAGCTACTGCACCGCCGGGGTCACCACGCTGGGCGCGGCGGTCCAGAGCGCGGTGAAAAAGCCTCTGCCCGCCTTCGCGGATGAGGCGCTGTTTGGCCCGCTGGGCATCGAGAAGCCGCAATGGCAGTTCTCGCCCACGGGCCTGGCCCAAGGCGGCGGCGGCCTTGAGCTGACCAGCCGAGACCTGCTGAAACTGGGCCAGCTCTACGCCAATGGCGGGCGCTGGAACGGCCAGCAGATCCTGCCAGAGGCCTGGGTCAAGGCGTCCGTCACACCGCATGCCGAGGCGCGCACGGCGACCGACTACGGCTATCTGTGGTGGCTGCAGACCTTCGCCGGCCACAAGGCCTGGCTGATGAACGGCAGTGGCGGCAACAAGGTGATCGTGATCCCCGATCTCGACCTCGTGGTGGTGATCACCACCACCAACTTCAATGTCCGAGGTTCCCATGGGATTTCCGACAAGCTGCTGGTCGAGCACGTGCTGGCGGCGGTCGGCGGCTGAGGCGAATCCCTTCGTCTGCTATGGCTGGGTCCATGACCCAGCCGACCATCGACATCGTCACCGCCGTCATCCGCGACGACGCCGGGCGGATGCTGGTGGTGCGCAAGCGCGGCACGGCGATCTTCATGAAGCCCGGCGGCAAGCGCGAACCGGGCGAGGATGACCTCACCGCACTCGCCCGCGAACTCGACGAAGAGCTGGGCTGCAAGCTTGTCAGCACGGACCTGCTGGGTCATTTCGAGGCCCCGGCGGCCAACGAGGCCGGCTTCACGGTCAAGGCCGCGACCTATCTCGCCAAGGTCGAGGGCGAGATCGGCGTGCGGGCCGAAATCGAGGAGATGGCCTGGATCGACATCGCCGCGCCGGGCGACATCCGCCTGGCGCCGCTGATGCGTGTGGTGATCGCCGCCCTCTAGCGGCCCGTCCGGGTCGCCTCGTCCAGGCGGGCCAGCAGGATGCCCAGCGCCACCTCGCGCGCTCGCCCCGGCGGCTTGCCCAGCAGGTCACTCAGCGGCGGCCCGAACAGTCCGACCCCCAGGGCGAAGGTCACGCAGCCCAGGATGAAGTCGCCCAGCATCTCGGCCGAGACGCCCGTCACCTGGTTGATACGGGCGTCGATCACCTCCTGAACGGCGCCGCGCACACTGGTCATACGCGACGCCTCGCCGGTCAGCACCAGCCAGGCCGCCAGACGCGCCGCGCCCTTGGCCTCGAAGGCGTCGAACAAAGCTCGCATACCGTCGCCGGCCAGGGCGACCGTGTCGCCTTCGGTCACGGTGATGGACAGCACCTCGTCGACCAGTTGCCGGATCATCCGCTCCATCAAGGCCGTCTGCACGCCGTCGATCGAGCCGAAGTGATGCAGCACGGTGGCGTTGGCCACCCCCGCCCCCCGGGCCACCTCGACCAGCTTCAGGTCCTGCGGCCCCGAGGCCAGCAGGATGGTTTCGGCGGCCGCCAGGATGTTGTCGCGCGACGCTTCGGGCGAACGTCGTTGCCGGGTGCGGGGTGCGGAGGACTCTATTGACATTTTTATCGGTAAGGCCATTCTAGAGACAGGCTTGCTGCGACAAGCCCTATCCCGAGGCAGGAACGAACGCCATGGCCGCGCCGCGCAACACCCCCCAGGACGTCGAGGTCACGCCGCGTGACCTGCATTTCGACACCCAGGCCGTCAGCAAGGGCGCCTGGCTGGGCGGTGACGTGGTGGGCACCGCGGTGTTCAACGCCCTGTCCCTGACCTTCCCCGACGGCGAGCGGCTGTTCATGGACGCCGTGCGCCACTATCGGCCCAAGCTGTCGGGCAAGCTGCTGGACGACGCCAAGGCCTTCATCACCCAGGAAGCCATCCATTCGCGCGAACACGTGGCGATGAACGGCGGCCTGGATCGCGACCGCTATCCCGTCGCCGCCATCGAAGCCCAGGTCAAGGCGCGCACCGCCATGGTCCGCGAGCGCGGCCCGATGGCCATGCTGGGGGCCACCATCGCCCTGGAACACTTCACCTCGATGATGGCCGACTCGTTCATGCGCGATGACGGTCTGTTCGAGAACACTGACCCCGAAATGAAGCGCCTGTGGCAATGGCACGCCCTGGAAGAGACCGAGCACAAGGCGGTGGCCTTCGACGTTTTCCAGACCGTCACCCAGGCCTGGACGCCGCTGCAACGTTATCGCCTTCGCGTCCGGGTGATGGTGCTGATCAGCCTCCTGTTCACCCGCAACATCACCCGCTACGCCTCCGCCCTGCTGGCCGCCGACGGCATGAAGCCGGGCATAGCGCGGGCCAGGGTGTTGTGGTTCCTGTTCGGGACGCCGGGTCTGTTCCGCCGCTGCGCCCGCGAATACCGGGCTTGGTATCGCCCGGCCTTCCATCCGTGGGACCATGACAACCGCCAGCGGCTGCAAGGCCTGCGCGACGCGTTCACTCCGGCAATGGCGGCGGAATAGGGCGAGCGCCCCGAACACGCTCCGCGACAAGCACGGTCAGGCCGCCGACGGCGTAGGCGACCAGATCCTTGAAATCGAAGACGCCGCCGAAAACGACGCGGGCCAGTCGGTTGCCGGCCAGTCCCACAAGCTCGAGGACGTGGACGAGCTGGCCCAACTCGATGACCACCGCGAGCGCCAGGGCGGCCGCCAGGGCTGACGCCAACCGCAGCGGCGTCGCGGCCCGCACCGCCAGATAGACCAGAACCACCGCCAGGACGTCCCCGCCATAGGGGCGGATCAGATCGTCATTGAGCCAGAGGGCGATGGCTGCCTCGACCGCAAAGACGATCAAGGCCGCCAGGCCATAGACAAGGCGAGGTCTCATGGTTTGCCCCATGACCTTATCAGCATCCCGGAACGCAAGGCCCAGGCTCGCCTAGGCTTCCAGGCGCGCCGCCAGGCTGGACGTATCCCAGCGATTTCCGCCCATGGCCTGCACCTCGGCATAGAACCCGTCGATCATCTTCGCGCTCTCGAGCCTGGCCCCGTTGCGGGCGGCTTCGTCCAGGGCGATTCCCAGGTCCTTGCGCATCCAGTCGACCGCGAAGCCGAACTCGAACTCGCCCCGCGCCATGGTCGCCCAGCGGTTCTCCATCTGCCAGGACTGGGCCGCGCCCTTGGAGATCGCCGCCAGCACATCATCGGTCGGCAGGCCCGCGCGCTTGGCGAAGTGCAAGGCCTCGGCCACGCCCTGGATCACACCGGCGATGGCGATCTGGTTGCACATCTTGGTCAGTTGGCCGGCGCCCACCTCGCCCATGCGGCGCACGGCCTTGGCATAGACGGCGATGACCGGCTCGATCCTGGCGAAGGCTGCGGCGTCGCCGCCGGCCATGATGGTAAGCTGACCGTTCACCGCCCCAGCCTGGCCACCCGACACGGGGGCGTCGACGAAGAAGCAACCCTGGCCGGCGACCAATGCCGCCATCTCGCGCGCCACGGTGGCTGAGGTTGTGGTGTGGTCGACGATCACCGCGCCCGGGCTCATGGCCGGCAGGGCCTGCGCCACAACAGCGCGCACGTCGTCATCATTGCCCACGCACAGCGCGATCAGCTCACAGCCGGCGACGCCCGCCTGGATCGTATCGAAGGCCGCGCCGCCATGCTCGGCGGCCCAGCGCCGGGCCTTGTCCGGGCTGCGATTGAAGACGGAAACGTCGCGGCCGGCGGCCTTCAGGTGGCCCGCCATGGGATAGCCCATCACGCCCAGGCCGATAAACGCCGTCTTCATGTCGAACACTCCCTTGAAGGTCCTGCGATTTCGCCTGCCCGGGTCCATTCGGCAACCCCATCTTAACGTCCGCAGGTCACCTTCCCCAGACAGGGTTAAGCAGGCTTAAGCACTATGGCCGTCAGTAGCGAACAGCCGATCATCATCAAGAAGGTCAAGAAGGTGGTCGGCGGCGGACACCATGGTGGCGCGTGGAAAGTCGCCTACGCCGACTTCGTGACCGCGATGATGGCCTTCTTCCTGCTGATGTGGCTGCTGAACTCCACAAGTCCCGAACAAAAACAAGGCATTGCCGACTATTTCGCGCCAGCCAGCATCTCGTCGACCACCAGCGGGTCGGGCGGCATCCTGGGCGGCACGTCCCTGGGTGACGATGGCGCCAAGGCTGACGGCAAGCTGTCGGTGATCCAGCAGATGGCCCCCGAGGCGCCCGACAGTTCCAACAAGGACGGCCAGAGCACGACGACGGCCAATCTCGAATCAGCCAGCGAAGAAGCCCTGCGCGACGCTTTGGCCAAGAAAGAACAGGACAGCTTCGCCTCCGCCGCCCAATCCCTGCGCCAGTCGCTGCAGGAAATGCCTGAGCTGGCCGAGTTGTCCAAGCAGATCATGATCGACCAGACACCGGAGGGCATGCGCATCCAGCTGATCGATCAGGAGGGCCGTTCGATGTTCAAGGAGAACTCGAAGGAGCCCAATGACCGCGCCAAGATTCTGCTGCGTGCGGTCGCCAAGGTCGTCAACCAGTTGCCCAACCGCGTCACCATTTCGGGTCACACCAGCTCCAACGCTCTGGGCCGCAAGAGCGACAGCGACTGGGCGCTCTCGGCGAGCCGCGCGGACGCCTCGCGCCAGTTCCTGCGCAATGCCGGGGTCAATGACGACCGGATCTACCAGGTTTCCGGCAAGGCTAATTCCGAACCCCTTTATGCCGACGACCCGACCCTTGCCGGGAACCGGCGCATCTCCATCGTATTGTTGCGTGAAAAACCGGTACTGCCGGACGGCCTGTGACCTTTAGCGGCTCCGCTTCGCAGAGCCGCTTGCGCAAATGACCGGCATACCGCCTAATCACTGAACGGCCCAAGGCCGATGAAAGGGGACGGGCGCTACTGTGACGCAGCATTTTCCGACGCGACAGCTTCGGTTCTTCCTCACGGCCCCGACCCCTTGCCCCTACTTGCCCGGGCGCGAGGAGCGCAAGGTTTTTGCCCACCTCCCGCTGTCGGACGGCCCCACCGTCAATGACAGCTTGACCCAGGTCGGCTTCCGTCGCTCCCAGAACATCGCCTATCGCCCCGCCTGCGAAACCTGTCGCGCCTGCCAGTCGGCCCGCGCCCCGGCGACGGACTATGTGTTCTCGCGCTCGGAACGGAAGGTTTTGGCTCGCAACGGCGACCTTGAGCGCCATCTGGTCGAGTCCGAGGCGACCCTGGAGCAGTTCGAGCTGCTGCGACGCTACCTGCTGACCCGCCACGCCGACGGCGGGATGGCCGAGATGACCTGGCCCGACTATGTCGCCATGGTCGAGGACACTGCTGTCCGCACCCATCTGATTGAATATCGCAGCCGCTCGCTGGATCGCGGCCCCGGTGACCTGATCGCCTGCGTGCTGGTCGATGTGCTCGCTGACGGCCTGTCGCTGGTCTACAGCTTCTATGATCCAACCCTGACCAAGCGCAGCCTGGGCTCGTTCATCATCCTGGACCACATGGTCCAGGCCACCCAGATCGGCCTGCCCTATGTCTATCTGGGCTACTGGGTGCCCGGCAGTGAGAAGATGGCCTACAAGGCTCGCTTCTCGCCCCTGGAAATCCTCAAGCCCGGCGGCTGGGCCCTGATGTCGGCCCGCGAGCGCGGGGCGCGGACACCCAGGGTGCTGGCCACGCCGCTCGACGTCGAGGGCGACGCGCTGGACCTCAGCGACGCCCAGCCTGCAGTCCTGGACGAGCTTTAGCAAAAATACCGCTCACCCCCGCGAAAGCGGGGACCCAAGCTGAGCAGACCGATGATCCAATGAAATTCGGCTTGGGCCCCGCTTTCGCGGGGGTGGCCGGGGTGGGTGGAAGTCCGAGACCGGATCTGGCGGCCCTACCTCGCGAAGCTGACCCCGCCGTCCACCGTCACCGCCGAACCCATCACATAGTCCCCGGCCCGCGAAGCCAGATAGATCGCCGTACCAGCCATATCCTCGTCCGTGCCGATCCGGCCGGCCGGAATGGCCTTGGACACCGCGTCGGCGTGGTCGCGGGCGACCTTGTTCATGTCCGAGGCGAAAGCGCCGGGCGCGATGGCCGAAACCGCGATGTTGTCCGGCGCCAAGCGCAGGGCCATGCGCTTGGTCAGGTGCAGCAGACCCGCCTTGGATGCGCCATAGGGATAGGTCTCTTCCTTGGCGACCGACTGGCCGTCGATCGAGCAGATGTTGATCACCTTGGCCACGCGATCCTTGGCCGCCGCGCGCAGGGGAGCGATCAGGGCCTGGGTCAGGAAGAACGGAGTCTTCATGTTCAGGTCGACGGTCTTGTCCCAGCCGCTTTCCGGGAATTCGTCGAACGGCGCGCCCCAGGCGGCGCCGGCGTTGTTGACCAGCACATCGAGCTTCTCTTCCCGCTCGAGGATCCGCTTGGCCAAACCGTCGATGCCGTCCATCGTCGAGATATCACCCGGCAGCGAGACGCACTCGCCAAATTCCGACAGGGCCTCGGCGGTCGCGTCGCAGGCGGCGGCCTTGCGGGCGGTGATGTAGACGCGCTTGGCGCCATAGATCAGGAAGCCCTTGGCGATCATCGCACCGATGCCGCGCGAGCCGCCAGTGACGAGGGCGACGCGGCCTTCGAGCGAAAACAGATTCTGCATGGTTCTGACTCCTAGAAGCCGCGCGCGGCGGCCAGGCCGCCGAGGCGACCGGTAATGTCGTGAAACTGGGCGACGGTCTCGTCGATGATCTGCTGGGCGGTCTTGACCTCGTCGATCAGGCCGATGGTCTGGCCGGCCAGGGCTGGCGCCGCCTCCATGTCGCCGCCGAAATAGACGCCCAGAATGCCCTTCAGGGCGTCGGGCGGCATCAGGCCGGCGTCATAGATCTCCTTGGTCCGCTCGGACTTCAGGGCCCGGATGCAGGGGCTGGATTTCTTGTTGAGGATCCAGGTGCCGGTCTCCTTGCCGCCGGTGATGGCGGCCTTGTAGTTCTCGTGCACCGGGCTCTCGGCCGAGCTGACGAAGCGCGTGCCCATCTGGATCGCCTCGGCTCCGAGGGCAAAGGCGGCCGCCATGCCGCGTCCGTCGCAGATGCCGCCGGCCGCGATCAGCGGCACGTCCACCCGCGCGCGGATGGCCTGCAGCAGGACCAGGGTCGAAACTTCCTCGGGGTTCTTGAAGCCGCCGCCTTCCGCGCCCTCGACCACCAGGCCGTCGATCCCGGCCTCGGCGCATTTGACCGCCGCATCGACCGTCGGCACGGCGTGATAGACGACGATGCCGGCGTCCTTCAGCGGGCCGATGAACTTGGCCGGACTGCCGGCCGAGGTGGTGACGAACTTCACCCCGCTCTCGCAGACGAATTTGAGCATGGCGTCGTCGCGCAGGAACATGATGGGCAGGTTCACGCCGAACGGCAGACCCGTCTCCGCCATTTTGCGGATCTCGGCCTTGCAGGTCTCGGTCTCACCCGAGGAGGTTTCGATGATCCCCAGCCCGCCGGCCCGCGACACGGCCGAAGCCAGCGGATAGCGGGCGATCCAGCCCATCGGGGCCTGGACGATCGGATATTTGGCCCCGGTATGGGCCAGCACGCGGTTGGTCTGGGTCATGGGATCAGCAACACACGGCCGACGGCCTGGCGGCTCTCGATATAGGCGTGGGCGGCGGCGGCTTCCGACAGCCGGAAAGTCCTGTCGATGACCACCTGCAGTTCGCCGCGGGCGGCCTCCTCGATCAGGGTCTGGATCATGTCATGGACGCGATCGGTCATGATCTCGGCCCCCAGGAACACGCCGGTCAGGATGCGATTGCCGCCCATCAGCGACGAGACATCCACCTTCAGAGGCTCGCGCCCGGCATTGCCGACCAGCGAGACGCGGCCGCGATAGGCCAGCGACAGCAGGCTGCCCTCCAGGGTCGCGCCGCCGACCGGATCGACCACCAGATCGACGCCCTTGCCGCCGGTCAGTTTCATCACCTGCTCGACCACGTCGTCGCGGCGGTAGTTGATACCGTGATCCAGACCAAAGGCCTTCAGGCGCTCAAGGCGCTCGTCGCTGGAGGCGGTGGCCAGCACCGTCGCCCCGGCCCGCTTGGCCAGCTGGATGGCGGCGATGCCGACCGCCCCCGCGCCGGCCTGGACCAGCACGGTTTCGCCGGCCTTCAGGTGACCGGCGCCGAACAGGCACTCATGCGCCGTGCCGAACGGCACCGGCATGGCGGCGGCTTTTTGCAGGTCGAAGCCGTTCGGGATCGGCCAGGAGTTGCGGGCCGGGACCGACCGCAGTTCGGCGTGCGAGCCGAAGGCGTTCACGGTGACCACCTTTTGGCCGACCTTCAGGTGGGTGACCTCGGCCCCGACCTCGACGATCTCGCCCGCCGCCTGATAGCCGACGATGTGCGGGCTGCCCGCCATCGCCCCGCCGCCGCGATTGAGGGTGTCGCCGCCCTCGATGCTGACCGCCTCGACGCGGATGACCACGCCCGAGGCGTGGCAGGGCGGATCGGCCACATCCTCATAGCGCAGCACCTCCGGCGAACCGGTTTCGTAATAGACGGCGGCCTTCATGGCGCTCTCCCTAAAGTGTTCTTTTGCCTCCCGATCCGATCTGGCCGGCGACCGCCGGCCAGATCGCAAAGGCGACTATTTCGAAGGATCGACCAGCGCCGAATAGACCAGCTGCTGGCTGACATCGTCGAGATTGCGCAGGGCCGGATCGCCGTCCTTGTTGAGGATGTGGATCATGCCCAGGAAGAACAGGTCGTTCTTCGGATCGATCCAGAACCAGGTGCCGGCCGCGCCGCCCCAGCTGATCGTGCCCTCGCCTACCGGCTCGCCAGCCTTGGCCGGATCGGTGATGACCATGAAGTCCAGGCCAAAGCCCTGGCCGCGCGCGTTGCGGAACGAGCCGTCCTTACCGGTCATGATCTCGTCGCTCAGGTGGTTGGAGCCCATCATGGCGATCGTGCTGGGCGACAGGATCCGCGCGCCGTCCAGCTCACCGCCATTAAGGATCATCTGGGCGAAACGGGCATAGTCGGCGCTGGTCGAGACCAGGCCGCCGCCGCCCGAGGCCACGGCCGGTGGCTTGCTGATATCCAGCACCATGAAGCCCGCGGCGGGGACCAGCTTATTGTCCTTTGGGCTCCACAGATACATGGAGGCCAGACGATCGTTCTTCTCAGCCGGCAGATAGAAGCCGGTGTCGACCATCTTCAGCGGCTCGAAGATCCGCGTGCGCATGAAGTCGGCCAGAGACATGCCCGACAGTTTCTCGACGATGAAGCCCTGGATATCGACCGAAGCGCTGTATTTCCACTGCGCGCCCGGCTGACCCACCAGCGGCAGGGCCGCGACCTTTTCGATGAACTCCTGGCCGGTCTTGCTGCTCAGCACGCCGGTCGAGACATAGGCCTTGTCGACGGGGTTGTCGGGCACCAGGCCATAGGCGAACCCGCCCGAATGGCTCATCAGCTCGCGCATGGTCGGCGGACGGCTGGCCGGTTCGGTGATGAAAGTCCCGTCCGGGTTCTGGCCCTTATAGACCTGCAGCTTGGCGAATTCGGGGATGTACTTGCTGACCGGATCGTCGAGGCGCCACTTGCCCTCCTCGTACAGCATCATCATCGCCACGCCGGTGACGGGCTTGGTCTGGGAATAGATCCGGAAGATCGTATCCTTGGTCATCGGCGGGCCGTCGAAGCCCTTCTTGCCGTGAACCTCGAAGGCGACAACCTTGCCGTGACGCACGACCATGGTGGTGACGCCCGGCAGATGGCCCTGATCGACCAGGGCCTGCATGGCGCTGTCCAGGCGCTTGAGACGCTGGGCCGAAAAGCCCACGCTTTCCGGCGCGGCGGTCGCCAGGCTGACAGCGGGGCTGCTCTTGGGGGCCGCATACAGCGGCGCGGCCGAAGCCAGAAGCCCAACCGCCAGGGCGGCTCCCATAAACCGACGCAATGCCATTCTCGCCCTCCAGCGAACAGTTGTTTGAAGCGACCTTAGGGGCAATCGCCCCGCTTGCGCAGTCAGTTTTTCTCTACAGCAAGGCGCGTGAAATCGGACTCATGCGCCTTGCTCCAGGTTTTTATTTTCGCATCGTTTTGGCGGAAAACCGGCGTCCACTTTTCCGCACTATGCTTTGGGACGGCCGACGGCACTCGTGAGGGCGATATCGCCGTCCTCGGCTTACTATCGGTCATCCCCAAGGGCCCGGGCGTTCGCCCGCGACGATCGGCGCCGGACCTTAACCCTGTTTGATCAGGCCCGCTTAACCGTTCCAAACCAGATTGCTTCGCACCACTGAAGGAAATCGCCGTGCAAGTTTCCACCACCAGCGCCGCCTCTTACACGCCGCCGCGTGCCTCCGGCTCGGGCGAGGCTTCGGCGCCGACCGCCGATCTCACGCAACTGGCGGTGGCGCAGACCAACATCAAGATGACGGCGGCGGCCGGCGCGGCCCTTGGCCAGACCACCGGCGAGCTGACCGGCGTACTGCTCAACATCTCGGCCTGAACCGGGCCGAGCCCCTACTCCACCGCGAAGGTCAGTCCGGCATTGGCCTGCAGGCGCTCGACCAGCTTGCCCTGCATCGCCGCGCCCGGCGTCCAGATCCCGCCCGGGACATCGGTCGCCTCGGTCACCAGGCAAATGGCCGACTCGGCGATCATCTTTGACGTCGATCCATAGCCGGGATCCTTGTCACCCTTGACGCTGGCCCGGACCTGCCGGCCGTCGGCGGCGAGCCCCAGAAACAGCACATCATAGAAGCCGGTCTCGCGCTCTTCCTGGCTGGGGCCTTCGCCGGGCTTGGGCCCGCCTTCGCCGCCCAGGCCGCCGTCAGACGCGGCGATCATCCTGGCGATCTGTTCGCCCTGCTCGCCGGGCCCGGTCATCATCATCTCGTCATAGACGAAGTCGGCGCCATAGGCCTGGCCCAGCAGGGCGTTGGACCGGTGGACATTGCGGGTATTGATCGCCGCCATCACGAACGGCGCGACCCACACGCCGAGATCCTCGTCCAGCATCGGCTTATTGCCTGAAGGCTGAGCGGGTCCCTCGAAGCCCGGGACCAGTGAGAACGGGTTTTTCAGCAGCGTGATGATCGACGGATCGCGTGCGGCGGCGGCCATGGTCGCCTTCAGGCTGGCGGCCGTACCGCCCGAGAAGCCGCCCTTCATGCCGCGCACCCGGCCCTTCACCCGTGGAACCGGTCCGCCCAGCTGGGCATTGGCGGCCTCCTGCAGGAACCAGACGCCCAGCTCGAAGGGAATGGAGTCGAACCCGCACGAAAACACGATCCGCGCGCCGCTCTTCTGGGCTGTGGCGTGGTGAGTGTCGATCATCTGCCGCATCCAGGCCGGCTCGCCGCACAGGTCCAGATAGTCGGTTCCCGCCTGCGCGCAGGCGGCCACCAGGCTGGAGCCATACAGCTGATAGGGCCCGACCGTGGTGAGCACCGCCTTGGTCCGCGCGACCATGGCTTTCAGCGAGACGGGATCGTCGGCGTCGGCCGTGACCAGCGGAGTGTCGGCGGGCGCGCCGATCTCGTCGCGGACGGCGGCCAGCTTGTCGAGGCTGCGCCCCGCCATCGCCCAGCGCAGCTTTCCCCCGACGCCATATTGCTTGGCCAAGTACTCGGCGACCAGCCGCCCGGTGAAGCCGCTGGCCCCATAAACGATGATGTCGAATTCCGCCGTCGGGTTCATGCGCCCCTCCCCTGGTCTTGTTGTCGGCAACATGACCGGGTTGGGCGATCGATGCAAACGCCCGTTTGAATTGACCGCGCTGGGAGAGCGTCCGGGCGGACCTATCCCGCCTTGAGCACGCGCTCGATGCGACGGTCGGGGATAAACCAGATCCCCGCCACGGCGACGTAGCAACCGACCCCGACCCACGGATTGAGGAAGGCCAGGCCGATGCCCGCGACGTACAGCAACGGCGACAGCTTGGTTTTGTAGTCCTTGCCAAAGGCCTGGGCCAGTTTGGAGTCCGGCCCCTCGTTGCGGACCAGCAGCCGGGCCAAGAGCATGAAGGCCAGGGCGCACATCAGCATCACGCCGCCATACAGCGCGACGGGTACGGCGGCGAAATGGTTCTCGCCCATCCAGCCCGTGACGAACGGCACCAGCGACAACCAGAACAGCAGGTGCAGATTGGCCCACAGGATCGGCCCGGTCACCGAGGTCACGACATGGAACATGTGGTGGTGATTGTTCCAGTAGATGCCGACATAGATGAAGCTCAGAACATAGCTGAGGAACACAGGGATCAGCGGACCCAGCGACGCCAGATCCGGGTGATGCGGAACCTTCAGCTCCAGCACCATGATGGTGATGACAATGGCCAGAACGCCATCGCTGAACGCCTCAATTCGCCCCTTGCCCATCCCCATGCCCCCTATTGATCTGGATGTTCCAGCGCCTGATAAACCAGCGTTCGCGTGGTGGCGTCCAGCCCTGATCCCACGCCGCCCAGGCGCTGGATCATGCCGATGAAGAACAGGTCATTGGCCGGGTCGATCCAGAACCAGGTGCCGGCGCTGCCGCCCCAGCTGATGGTCCCCGGCCCAACGGGCGCGCCGGAAGCGGCTGGATCCACAGCCACGGCGACGTCCAGGCCGTAGCCCATGCCCGCCGCGAACGGGAAAGGCTTCTGGGTCGGCTGCAGCACATTGGCCGTGCCGTTGGTGGTGACCGTGAAGCTGGGCGGCAGTTGGTTCAGCCGCATCAGGGCCACCGTTTCGGGCTGCAGGATCCGCACACCCTCAAGGTCGCCGCCATTGAGCAGCATCTGGGCGAAACGCGCGAAATCATGAGCCGTCGAGACCAGTCCCCCGCCGCCCGACGGGGCCAGCGGCGGCCGGGTGATATCGCGCCAGCCGCCCTCGACGGCCGGGATCAGATGACCGCTGGCGTCGGCATCATACAGTGCAGCCAGCCGGCCGACCTTCTCCTGCGGCACATAAAAGGCCGTATCGCCCATGCCCAGCGGCGTGAAGATGCGCTCCTGCATGAACACCGGCAGCGACTGGCCCGACAGCTTCTCGACGATATAGCCCTGGATATCGGCGGCGATGCTGTAGCGCCACAACGTGCCCGGCTCGGCGAACATCGGCAGGTCCGAGACCTTGCGCACCAGTTGGTCCAGCGACTCCGACTGCAGCACCGAAGCCTTGAAATAGGCCTGGTCGGCGGGGCTGGACGGGTCGTCGGCGATGCCATAGGCGAAACCCGCCGTATGGGTCATCAGCTCGCGCATGGTGGGCGGGCGCGAGATCGGCTTCAGCACCGGTCGCCCCTCGGCGTCCATCGTGGCGACCCGCAGATTGGCGAATTCCGGCACATATTTGCTGACCGGATCGTCCAGCTTCCACCTGCCCTCTTCATACAGGATCATCATCGCCACGCCGGTGACCGGCTTGGTTTCCGACCGGATGCGGAAGATGGCGTCGGCCGGCATCGGATCGCCGGTCTCGAGCCCGCGCTTGCCGAAGGTGGCGGCCTGTACGAGCTTGCCATGCCGGGCCAGCAGGGTCACCGCCCCGGCGACATGGCCCTGGTCGACCATGGCCTGCATCGTCTCGTCCAGCTTGCGCAGCTTTTCGGACGAGAAGCCGACGGCCTCGGGATGGGCGCGCGGCAGGGGCGCGGCCGTAGCCCCGCCCGCCGCGGCCGCATAGCCGAGCAGGCTGGCGACAAACGCGATCGCCTTCCGCCTCAGCCGCCCGCTGTTCATTTCGGCTTGAACCGCTTGGAGGTCGGGAAGCCCTTGGGCGCCAGCTTGCCGGCCCCGGCCCGCTTGCCGACAAAGAGGTTCCAGTCGGTCCAGTCGCGACGGCGACCGGCGGAATCGATCCAGTAGCCGCCGGTCTCGGCGTTGAACGACAGCGCGTCGCGCAGGCCGCCCTCACGATAGGCCTGCAGCTTGACGCCCTTGCCGCGCGGCATTTCCGGCAGCTCTTCCAGCGGGAAGATCAGGATCTTGCCGTTGTCGCCGATCACAGCCATCTGGTCGCCGACGGCTTCCAGGCAGAAGGCCGCGCCCGCCGCGTCGACGGTCAGGACCTGCTTGCCGGCCTTGCGATTGGCCAAGGCTTCTTCCTCGGGCATCAGGAAGCCATAGCCGAGCTTGGAGGCCAAAATGCGTTTGCGGCCCGCCTTGAACGGGAAGACGTCGAGGATCTTCACCTTGTCTTCCAGCTCGATCATCATCCGCAGCGGCTCGCCATGGCCCCGAGCGCTGGGCAGCTTGTCGCAGCCGATCGTGAAGAAGCGGCCGTCGGAGCTGAAGATCAGCAGCTTGTCGGTGGTCTCGGCCGGGACCAGGAAGCCCAGCTTGTCGCCTTCCTTGAACTTCAGTTCGGACGGATCCTCCACCTTGCCCTTGGCGGCGCGGATCCAGCCACGGTCCGACAGGATGATGGTGATCGGTTCACGGACGATCATCGCCTCGATGGCGGCTTCGGCGTCGACCAGCGGCGCCTCGGCGAAGATCGAACGGCCCACGGCGCCGGTGGGACGCCCGCCCTTGTCCAGCGGATGCTTGATCTTCAGCAGGGCGGCGCGCACCTCGCTCAGTCCCGAGCCGACCAGCTTCCACTGGGCCTCGTCGCTGGCCAGCATGGCCAGGATGCCGTCGCGCTCTTCCATCAGCTCGGCGTGCTCGCGGCGGATCTCCATCTCTTCCAGCTTGGCCAACTGGCGCAGGCGGGTGTTGAGGATGGCGTCGGCCTGGATGTCGGACAGCGTGAAGGTCGAGATCAGCTTCTGTTTCGGCTCGTCCTCGTAACGGACGATGCGGATCACCTCATCCAGATTGAGGTATGCGATCAGCAAACCGTCCAAAATGTGCAGACGGGCCTCGATCTTGCCCAGGCGGTGACGGGCCCGGCGGGTCAGCACCTCGCGACGGTGGGCGAGGAACGCCATCAGCGCCTGCTTCAGCCCCATCACGCCCGGCGTGCCGCGCGCGTCCAGCACGTTCATATTGACCGGGAAGCGGCTCTCCAGCGCCGAGAGCTTGAACAGGCTCTCCATCAGCACTTCGGGCTCGACGTTCTTGGACTTGGGCTCCAGCACCAGCCGGATGTCCTCGGCGCTCTCGTCGCGCACGTCGCCCAGCAGGGCCGCCTTCTTGTTTTCGATCAGGTCGGCCAGCTGCTCGACCAGATCCGACTTCTTCACCTGATAGGGAATTTCGGTGACGACGATCTGATAGGTGCCGCGACCGGTGTCTTCCTTCTCCCACTTGGCGCGGACGCGCACGCCGCCGCGGCCGGTCTCGTAGGTTTCCAGCAAGCTGTCGCGCGGCTCGACAATGACGCCGCCAGTCGGGAAGTCGGGGCCCGGGATGCGCTCCAGCAGATCGGCGGTCGTCGCGTCGGGACGGCTGAGCAGCAGCAGGCAGCCGTCGATCAGCTCGGCGGCGTTGTGCGGCGGGATGGAGGTGGCCATGCCGACCGCGATGCCCGACGAGCCGTTGGCCAGCAGGTTGGGGAAGCCCGACGGCAGAACCACCGGCTCCTCGTCCTGGCCGTCATAGGTGGGCCGGAAATCGACCGCGTCCTCATCGATGCCGTCCAGCAGCAGCGTCGCCGCCGTGGTCATCCGGCATTCGGTGTAGCGCATGGCCGCAGCGCTATCGCCGTCGATATTGCCGAAATTGCCCTGGCCCTCGACCAGCGGGATGCGCTGAGCGAACTCCTGGGCCAGACGCACCAGGGCGTCATAGATCGACTGGTCGCCGTGCGGGTGGAAGTTACCCATCACCTCACCCACCACCTTGGCGCACTTGCGCGCCGCGGCCTCTGGGTTCAGGCGCATGTTGTTCATCGCGTACAGCACGCGACGGTGCACAGGCTTGAGCCCGTCGCGCACGTCCGGCAGGGCCCGCGAACTGATCGTCGACAGGGCATAGGCCAGATAGCGGCGCGACAGGGCCTCGGTCAGGGGCTCGTCAAGGATGCGGTCGCCGTCGCCAGGACCGCCGGGGGGAAGGACAGGTTTGTTCATGAGGAGGAATCGTTACTGGGCCTGCACCCTAGCAGCAATCCCTCCCCCGATTCGATGGCCTAGACCGAAACGAGCCGTGGATTTCCCGCCTCGACCGCCCATTTCGCCCGCGTGGACAGCGTTCCTTCCCGCCGGGTGATGCCATCCATCACCTTGAACTCGGTGGTCCACCGCTGACGCGTCACATCGCAGATGGCGTAGCCGCGCTGGGCGTTGTTGAATTTCAGCTGCGGATTGACCGCCTGGATCTTGGCCATGTCCGCACGCTGATCAACGCCATCGCCGCCCGAAGAGATCGAGGTGACGACAAATTCACTGGCGATCGGCGCGCCGTCGGGATGGGCGCCATCCAGAAACAGCTCGCCGGCATAGTTCTGGTGCTCATCGCCGGTCAGCACGATCATGTTACCGATCTTGCGGTCGCGGATCTGCTTGAGCAGCCGGTTGCGCGGGGTCCGATAGCCAGCCCAGGAGTCCGCGTTGGCGACGACCGCGGGGCCGGGATCACGATCCAGATCCATCATCATCACCTGCTGGGCCAGGACATTCCAGGTGGTCTTGGAGGCCGACAGGCCGTCCACCAGCCACTTCTCCTGCTTCAGCCCGAGGACCTCGGCCTTGAGATTTTCCAGCTCGCCGCAGACGCCCCACTGGTCGCCGCAGGGCTGATCTGTGCGGAACTGGCGGGTGTCGAGCAGGTTGAGCTCCAGCAGATCTCCATAGGCCGCGCGGCGATAAAGCTGCAGACTGGTCCCCACCGGGAAGGCGCTGGCCCGCAGCGGCATATGCTCATAATAGGCCTGGACGGCGGCCTGACGGCGGAGGTTGAACAGCTTGGGATCGGTGCCGTCCTGATCGATGTCCGACACCCAGTTGTTGTCGGTCTCGTGGTCGTCCCAGACCACGAACCAGGGCGCGGCGGCGTGGGCAGCCTGCAGGTCGGGGTCCATCTTGTACTGGGCGTAGCGGCGGCGATAGTCGTCCAGGCTGTAGATCTCGCCGCCGAAGTGTTGGCGGACGTTTTCCACCGGTCCGTTCGGCCCGTTCGACAGCCGATTGCCGCGCCCCTCATAGATGTAGTCGCCGTAGCAGAACACGAAGTCAGGGCGGTCCTCGGCCATCCGCCGATGGGCGGTATAGTAGCCGCCCTCATAGTGCTGACAGCCGGCGACGGCGAAGCGGACGCGATCGACTGGGGAGCCCAGGGCGGGCGTGGTGCGGGCCCGGCCCACGCCGCTGCGCTCGCTGCCGGCCACGAACCGATACCAGTAGTCGCGATTGGGCTGCAGCCCCGCGACCTCGACATGGACGGCGTGACCCAGTTCGGGCGGGGCGATGGCGACGCCCTTGGCGACCACGGTCTTGAAGCCGGCGTCGGCGGCGACCTCCCAGCGGACCTCAACGGGGACCATCGGCATGCCGTAGCCGATCTCGAACGGCTGAGGCGCCAGGCGGGTCCAGATCACGAAGCCGTCCGGGGCCGGATCGCCCGAGGCGATCCCCAGCTGGAACGGCGAGGAGTTGAAGATCGGCTGGGCCAGGGCCGCGCCGGTCAGGAACGGCAGCACCAAAGCGCTGGCCGCCGATCCCCCCAAGGTCTGCAGCAGATGACGGCGGGACAGGTTGTAGAGATCGATCGGCAGGGACATGGCGA
Organism: Caulobacter sp. FV2ps19; assembly: GCF_058681035.1. NCBI lineage: Bacteria > Pseudomonadati > Pseudomonadota > Alphaproteobacteria > Caulobacterales > Caulobacteraceae > Caulobacter > Caulobacter sp. FV2ps19. The sequence continues at coordinate 3,375,362 of NZ_CM178729.1, forward strand.
AGCTCCGGAACTTGCGTCTCCGATAGCGCGTCCGTGTGACGGTTTGTCACCCGCAAGACTACAGTCTTCCCGCCTCCCCCAGCCGGTCCAGCAGCCAGGTCCGGGTCGGCGGCAGCGGCCGGTTCAGCGGGCCGAACACGAACTGCTCCAGGAAGTGGCCGGTGATCTCCAGCCCGGCCTTCACATCCCCCTCCGCCAGCCCGCCCTGGGCCGACAGCAAGAACGGCGGCAGGGGCAACAGCTTGTCCTTGTAGGGCGCGCCGGCCTCACGGCTGACGGCCCGGCCGGTGCGCGGGCTGACATAGATCAGGTCATCGAAACTGCCGGTCGCTGCGCATTTGGAGAGATCCAGGCCAAAGCCCAGCTCCTGCAACAGCCCCGCCTCATAGCGCACATAGACCGCCGGCCAGATGTCGGGGATCGGCAGCACCCCGATCAGCGCCTCCAGCGCATGGAACGCGCCCGGATGGGCCTCGCGTTCGGGCAGGGCGCCGGCCGCCAGCGACGCGGCGGACGACAGTCCGGCCAGGGCCAGGGGATCATCGAACAGGGCCGCGACGCCCTCGCCCATCGGCTCCAGGGTCGCCGCGCCCAGCTGATCGGACATCCGGGCGCGATAGCGGGCGGTCACCCGCGAGCCGGGCTGCAGGAACGGCTTCATCCGCCGCGAGGCCGCGCCCGACACATGGGCCGCGAACTTGCCGCGCTCCAGGGTCAGCAGCTCAACAATGGCCCCCGTCTCACCATGGATGCGGGCCGACAGCACCAGGGCCTCATCTTCCCATTCCAGGCTCATCCGCCCTCTCCCGGGGGGAGAGGGAGGGACCCGCCGCGAAGCGGTGGGAGGGTGAGGGCGTAAGACGTCGAAGGGCGTAACCCCTCATCCTCCCACGCCTGCGGCGCGGGCCCCTCCTTCTCCCTCTGGGAGAAGGAAAGACGATCAGACGTCAAAATCCAGACCCATGTCGTTGAAGACGCCCCGCTCTTCGGCCCAGTTTTCCTTGACCTTGACGTGCAGGAACAGGTGCACCTTGCGATCCAGGATGTCGCACAGCTCCTCGCGCGCGGCCTGGCCGATCCATTTCAGGGTCTGGCCGCCCTTGCCCAGCACGATGGCGCGCTGGCCGTCGCGCTCGACATAGATGGTCTGTTCGATGCGGGCGCTGCCGTCGGCGCGTTCCTCGAAGGCGGTCGTTTCCACCGAGGCGGCGTAGGGCAGCTCCTCGTGGACGCGCAGATAGATCTTCTCGCGGGTGATCTCGGCGGCCAGCAGGCGGGCCGGCAGGTCAGCGGTCTGGTCTTCCGGATACAGCCACGGGCTCTCGGGCATCATGCCGGCCAGGCGCTCCATCAGATCATCGACGCCGGCGCCGGTGGCGGCGCTGATCATGAACACCTCGGAATAGACGCCGGTGTCGAACAGCTCCTGGGTCACGGCCAGCAGGGTGTCGCGCTTGACGCCGTCGATCTTGTTCAGCGCCAGGATCACCTGGCGGTTGGCGGTCTTCAGGCCCTCGATGATGGTCTGGACGTCCTGCATCGAGCGGTGCTCGCCGGGCGTGGCCGTGTTGCTGTTCGAGGCCAGTTCGCCCTGGACGTCGACCAGATGCACGGTGACCTCGGCCTCTTCCGAACCGCTCCAGGCCGCGCGGACCATGGCGCGGTCCAGGCGGCGGCGGGGGCTGAAGATGCCGGGGGTGTCGACCAGGATGATCTGGGCGGCGCCGTGCATGGCCACGCCGCGCACGGGAAAGCGCGTGGTCTGGACCTTCTGGGTGACGATCGAGACCTTGGCCCCGACCATGCGATTGACCAGGGTGGACTTGCCCGCATTGGGCGCGCCGATGATGGCGGCGAAGCCGGCCCGCGTGGGCAGGGCGGTGTTTTGTGAGGTGGTGTCAGTCATTGCGCGTGCGTGTAGCACAGCGAGGCCGGGATTCCTCCATCTTTGGCGGGAAGGCGGGCGGCTTGGCGGGGGCGGACTTTGGGAGGGGGCCGTTGAGGCTGATGATCGAACTTCGGAGCCCAACAATTTTGAAGCCGTCTCAGATAGCACCAAGTTGAAGTTGACACATGTAAACCGCCATAGGAGGTTGGCTACTCGGGCTTGCGGGAACTTATGTTCAGCGCACTTTCCCCCATGGCTATAGCTTTGGTCATCCAACCGCCCAGTGACACGACCCATCACGCCTACGAGAGCCCCGCGCGATTGGTGGAATTGTCCAGAGATCGAGTTCTCAATCTGGACTGCCGCGGAGCCGAAAGCCCTACGATTGTCTTGGAGCCAGGTTGGGGCTCTTGGAGCATCGATTGGGTGAGGCTCTGGTCCGCGCTGGATGAAAGATCGGAGGCAGGTCATCCGTGCTCCCCATTGCCGACATCAACGCAGCTCGAGAAACTTGACCTTAGCCGGTGGCGTTTTGATCAACTGGAGGTCGCTAAAGCGTCAGAGGCCCAGATCGGACTGAGCATAGACATCAATGTGCCGAAATCGAATTTGAGCGGCTCTGGGCCGGGCCTCTAGCGAGCATGAATTCCAGGCGCCCTCCCTGGGTCAGCACAGCATGATCAATGAAGAGATCAGGCAGAGGCCGCCCATTCCACCGCGCCGCCACCAGACGCCCGTTCGCGGGTCCGCGCCTCTGGATCCTCACCACACGACCGCCAGGCAAGATGATCTTGGACCGGTCAAAGGATGGCGTGGTCAGGGCGTAGCGTGGCTCGCCCGGGATCAACGGGTAGAGACCAAGCGACGCCCAAACATACCAGGCGGCCATGCCGCCGGCGTCATCATCCATACCGTCGGCATAACCGATGGGGTCGAGTGCGAAAGCGCGGCCGCGCCATGGAGCCGCACGCTTGCCGCCGTTGGTGTACCCGTGGTCCATCGGCCGGTGCAGGATCTGGTCGACGAGGCGCGCCGTCGGTTCAGCTTCTCCGGTTGCCGCATACAGGAACGGCGCGTGAATGTCCGGCTGGTTGGTCATGTTGAACAAGCCCTCGCCAAAAAATCGCGTCAACTCGGTGCTGAACCGCTCCCTTCCCAAGCCTTCGCTGACCAACCAGTCGAGGTCGAAGACCGGCGCCCAGCGGTACTGCCAGAGCGTGCCTTGGTAGAGCCCCCTCGCCTTGACCACGTCGAAGTCGCCCGACACTTCGCCAAACACCCGCCGCCACATGCCGCGGTACGCCAGAGCCTCGCCGCGCAGCTGGTCGGCGCGCTCAACCTGGCCGAGATCGCGCGCAAGCTCGCCCGCAGCCCAAGTGTCGTATGCGGTCTCGATCTGCTCGTCGGGTGTTTCGCGCGGCAGGTCCTTCAGTTCGGCGACCATCAGCGGCAGAATTGCCTGGGCGTCAAAGCCGTCGATCCCCTTGCGGCGGAAATCGAGCAGGGCCACGCCGGCATGCTCGGTGCGCACCGTGATGAAGGGCTCTGTTTCGGTCGCCCATTGGACCTTGCCGGCCAAATACAGCTCGGCAAGCGAAGCGGCGATGTCGGATGAGCGGTCGGGGTCGAGCAGGCCCAGTAGCGGCAGCTGAGTGCGGTAGTTATCCCACACAGCCCAGCCGGCGTAGCGGTGACGCCCCTTTGGAGCCTGGTGCGCGGAGCCGTCCGAGCGACGATACCGGCCGTCGGCGTCGTCAATGCGCGCCGGGGTCTGCATGACGCGAAACAGGTGCGTATAGATCAGCCGCGCCCGCTCGCCATCGCCCGCGATCTGGACGCGCCCAAGCTCCTTGGCCCAGGCCGCGCGCGCCGCAGCGCGCACCTGTTCGAGACTTCGCCCGCCGACGGCGGTGTCGAGTACGCGCCGGGCGGAGGCGGGATCGACGACCGACAGGCCCGCGCGCACCGTCACACGGTCGCCGGCCGCCACCGGCAGGTCGAAGGCCAGTCGATCGCCGTCCAGGCGCGTAGGGGCGACGCGGACCGGCTGTTCGTTCAAGGTCAGAGTCGCGGCGAACGACAGATGATAGAGGCCCGCGTCACAGACCGTGCCGGCCGACATCCGCCCCCGCAGGTCGCCAGCCTCGCGCGCTGTCCATTCGGCCGTCCGCTGCCTGGCGTAGCCATGGCGCGGGTCGAACACGACGCGGACCATCCCGGCGCGGGGCATGTGGAACCGAGAGACGCCAGCCGCACCGAGCGCCGCCAGTTGGGCCTCGACGCCCTGTCCGTAGCGGACGCGATACCAGCCGGGCGAAGCGCGTTCTGAGCTTTTATCCAGGGACCAGACAGGGCCATCCCCCACATAGCCGACCGCCACATGCAGGTCGCCGCCCGCGCCGCCGCAGCCGACGCCAACGGCCCGCGTGTGCGAAAAACCGGTCAGTTGCCTGGCGGCGAAGTCATAGCCCGCATGCTCGGCCGGACGCGTGTCGGGTGACAATTGCACCATGCCGTAGGGGCCGGTGGCGGCGGGGGTCAACTGGCCGTGGTCGCCCGACGTGCCAACGAACGGGTCGACCAGATCGACTGGATCCGCACCGCGCGCCGCAGCCGGGACCACAAGCAGCGAGGACAGCACAAGCGCGCGCAAGGCGCCCTTGGCGATCATCACCGGATGACCCAGCACGCGGCGCAACCACGCCAGCCCGCTCAAAATCCTCATGTCGCGCATAACGCCCCACACATTTCCCCAACACCGCGCCAATAGAAGCGATCGATGACAACTTGGCGACGTCGGGAGACGGGTCAATTGCGACAAATCAGAGAAGAGAAGGCAAAATATTCGTGACGGCTGTCAAACTTGCCGGCTCTCACGTCTCTCCACCGTGCGCTCATGTAAGCACGGGGGATTAAATGATCAGTTCAAAGTCTCACTACCTGGCCGCAGCGGGCGGTCTGGCGCTCCTGGCGGCGTTTCCGGAATGGGCCACGGCCCAGGTCCAATCCGTCGCTGAACCCACCAAGACGACCACGACCGCCGATGGCACGGAAGTCGAAGGGGTGGTCGTCACCGGCTATATTCAGGGTCTGCGCCGCTCGATGGACGAAAAGCGCAACAACGACATGATCTCCGACAGCGTCAGCGCCGACGACATGGGCAAGTTGCCCTCGTCCAACCTGACCGAAGCCGCCTCGCGCATTCCCGGCGTCTCGGCCGTGCGCAACCACTTCACCGGCGAAGGCGACCGCGTCGTCATCCGCGGCATGTCGACCGAGTACAACGCCTATGCCGTCAATGGCGTGCGGATGGGCGGCACCGGCTCGCCCAGCGACAACTTCCACCGGGGCGTGCGCCTGAGCTTCCTGCCGACCTCGGGCGTCGACCAGATCACCGTCTATAAGAGCCTGCTGCCCTACATGGACGGCGACGCCATCGGCGGCACGATCGACATCAAGACCCCAACCGCCTTCGACTACAAGCCGACCTATATCGCCGGTTCGGTCGAGGGCACGTTGCTGCAGCAGCGCGACGACCGCACCTCGTGGGCGAGCGACCTCTCGATCGGCAAGCAGTTCAACGATCGCCTGGGCGTTTTCATCACCGGCAATTATTCCAAGCGCCGCTCGCAGTTCGAGCAGGTCGGCAACTCCGGGGACAACATGCCCCGCACCTGGTACAGCACCACCCAGAGCCTGGACTTCGATCCCAAGACCTTCGTGACCCGCGGTTTCGAGATGTCCACCGGCAATACAGACGTCGAGCGCTGGGGCTTCAACGGCTCGCTTGACTGGCGCGGCGACAACCACCTGTTCCACTTGCGCGGCCAGTATAACGAGTACACCGAGACCCAGTTCAGAAACCGCCTGAACTTCCGCAACGAAGGCGGCACCAGTGTCTCCAACCGTCTCGAGCAGGTCGACAAGAAGGCCGGCGGCCTGGCCCAGCCGCAGAACGCCATCACCGGCTACGGCGCCAAGGGCGCGATCTACAGCTACACCACCAGCCAGATCGTCGACCGCGACAAGGATGGCGTGATCACCGACGCCGACAAGGGCGGCGCCGGTTACTATAGCCTGAACGGCGCCTCGGGCGCGTGGGACCCGAAGGGCTTCCGCCTGCGCCGCTACTGGGAGGGCGGCACGACCAAGGGCCTGCTGTCGCTGGTCAATTTCGGCGGCGAAAGCACCTTTGGCGACTTCAAGATCGACTACGACCTGTCGCACTCGGAGTCCGAAGACAACATCATCGATAGCTACGAAATTTACTTCGGCCGCAACGCCTATCTGTGGAAGGGAAACGAAGGCGTCGAGATCCTCAGCCAGGACGATCCGCAGTACCTGAAGTGGGTGCTGAACCCGGCGGGCATGGCGGGCGTACAGGACCTCAAGGAGTTCAACGCCTCAAGCCTCAGCGGCAGCTATGGCGGCGCAAAGGAGACCCTGAACCAGGGCCAGTTCAACGTCCGCTACACGCCGACGGGCTCATGGCTTCAGGAAGTGCGCGCCGGCGCCAAGTACTACAAGTCAGAGCGCGAACGCGTGAACGGCTCGCTGATGGACCTGTCGCCCAAGGGCACGATGGCCGACTACTCGGCCCTGTTTGGCGAACCCGTCACCGACATGTTCGGCGGGCGCTATACCGGCCTCTACCAGTTGGGCGCGGTCATCGACACCGACAAGATGATGGCCGAGATCAAGCGCGGCCAGGCGGGCCAATCGACTCTGCTGACCAAGAACGAAGTGGACGCGATCGACTACGCCTCGACCTGGTTCTACGACGAGAAGGTCGTCTCGGCCTATGCGATGGCCACCGCCCGCTTTGGCGACGCCGAGATCATCGCCGGCGTCCGCATGGAAGACACCAAGAACCTCATCCGCGCCTGGACCGAGGATCCGGTGCACGGCGAAGACTACACCAAGGACACATCAGGCTTCACCAACTGGCTGCCGTCGGTCCATATCAACTACGACCTGAGCACCAACGCCAAGCTGCGCGCGGCGATCTGGACCAGTGTCTCGCGTCCGGACATCAACCGGATGACCTCGGTCAAGGAATACAGCTACAACAGCGATCCGGACGGCGACGGCGTCACCAACCCGACCAACCAGTGGGTGCTCGAGGCGATCAGTCAGGGTAATCCGAACCTGAAGCCTATGACCTCGACCAACTATGATCTGTCGGCAGAGTATTACAACGGCCGCACCGGCGCCTATTCGGTGGCCCTGTTCTACAAGAATATCGACAAGTTCCTGTTCCGATCATCGTCCTCGGTGATCCAGAACGGCACGGCAGGCGAGTTCGACGACCCGTCGGGCGTGTCGATCTCCCAACCGCTGAACGGCCACAAGGCCAAGATCTATGGCGTCGAGTTCAACGCCCGCCAGCAACTGCACTGGCTGCCTGCGCCGTTCGATGGCCTGGGCGTGGCGCTGAACGCCACCCTTCAGCGCTCAGAAGCCCAGACCGGCCTGTCCTGGCACCCCGAGGGCTACACCCTGCCCTTCATGGAGACTCCAAACCAGATCGTGAACCTGGAAATGTTCTGGGAGCGTAACGGCTGGGAGTCCTATGTGGCCTATAACTACCAGGCCGCGTCGCTGGAAGACATCGAGGACTACGGTAACGATCCCTATGAGCAGGACTACCACTTCGTGGATCTGATGCTGCGTCGGAACATCACGCCGAATCTGACAGCGACGTTCAAGGTCCAGAACCTGCTCAACAGCTATACCTATTACTACACCTTCGGGAAGGGTGAGGGCGGCGTGCGCGACTATATCGAGAACGGCCGCTACCTAAGCCTCAACATGAACTGGCGGTTCTAGACCCGCCTTGGGCTCGCGGGGGAAACGCCTCGCGAGCCTTCTACTTTCCACAAATCAAGGATCCTCCATGCGCCCCCTCGCGCGCCTCGGCGCCACCCTGTTCTCAAGCGCGATCACGCTCTGCGCCGCCCCGGCCTTCGCCCAGGTCTCGAACCTGCCCGAGCGCGTCATCGTCAACCTCACAGAGGCGCCGGCCACCAGCTTGGCCTTCAACTGGCGCGCCGCGCCGGGCTCCGGCGACGGCTTTGTCGAGTACGCGCCGCTAACGCCCGGCCCAGCCTTCGCCCGGCAAGCCGCTCGCCTTCCCGCCCAGCGCACGCAGGCAGCGTTCAAGACGCGCGACGACCAGGACGTCTCAGCCGATTATTACAGCGCCCGCGTCACCGGTCTTCTGCCAGCCAACCAATATGTCTATCGGGTCGGCAAGGAGGGCGCCTGGTCACCCTGGCGTCAGGTGCGAACCGCCGCCGCAGAGCCCAAGCCATTCACCTTCCTGTACATGGGCGATGTCCAGAACGACATTCGCTCGATGGGCGGACACGCGGTGCGGCGCGCCCTGCGCGAGACCCCGGATGCGGCCTTCATGCTGTTTACGGGCGACCTGATCAACCGCGCCGACAACGACGCCGAATGGGGCGAATGGTTTGACATGGCCGTCGATCGCATCGCCGAGACGCCGTCGCTGATGACCCCCGGCAATCACGAATACACCAAACCGCAGGGCGCGACTGCCCAGGCCCTGGCTCGTCAATGGCGGCTACAGTTCAGTCTGCCGGACAACGCGCCGACCGAGGCTCTGAAGGAGACCGTCTATCGCGTCGACTACCAGGGCGCGCGCCTGATTTCGCTGGACGCGGACATGATGGACGAAAGTCCCGACTCCGCTCGCGCCCAGATCAACTGGCTGGAGCGACAACTGACCGGCTCCCCCGCACGCTGGACGATCGTCTTCCTGCACTATCCGCTGTACTCGACCGCAAAGGGTCGCGAGAACGGTGAGCTTCGGGCGGCCTTGCAGCCGATCTTCGACCGCCATGGCGTCGACCTGGTGCTGGCCGGCCACGACCACACCTATGGCCGCGGTCGCCCGCATCCGCAGGGGCCAGTCTACATGGTCTCCAACATCGGCCCCAAGCAGTACCCGCTTGGCGACCTGGACTGGACCACCCGCAAGGGCAGCGGCATCCAGTTGTACCAGCAGTTGGAGATCTCGCCGACGCGCCTGACCGTGCGGTCCTTCACGATCGACGGCGCTCTCTACGACGCCTTCCAACTGGACAAGGCCGGTAGGGCTCCCGCTGTCTTGAAGGACCTCAAGCCGGCGACCCCGGAACTGATCCTGCGGCAGGACGACAAGCCATGAGCGCTGTCCTCCTGGGTCTTCTGGTGGGACTGGCGGCGACGCAGGCCCCGGCCGCGCCGATCTGCGGCGCGACGCCGGCCATGGCGCGGCTGCAGATCGAGTTGGACCGTCCGCGCGGCGCCTTGCTGATCGCCGCGCACCGGGCCGGACATCTGCGCGCGCCGGAGAACTCGCTGGCGGCCATCGATGAAGCGCTCACCGAAGGCGCCGACATCGTCGAGATCGACATCAAGGTCTCGGCCGACGGCGTGCCGTTCCTGATGCACGATCAGACCGTGACGCGCACCACCGGCGGCGAAGGCGACGCCGAACGCCTGACCTACGCCCAGGTGCGCCAACTGACGCTGAAGGGCGGTCAGGAACCGCCGCCCACCCTGCTGGAAGCGCTGCGCAGGACCTGCGGGCGCGTGCTGGTCGACCTGGACCTCAAGACCGACCGCGTCGCGCCGATCGCCGCCGTCGTCGAGGGACTGGGCATGACCGATCAGGTGATCTTCTTCGACGGCGACAGCGCGGTGTTGCGGCAGGTCCGCGGGCTGGCGCCGACGGCCCGGGTGATGCCGCGCGTGAATACGCCCGACGGCCTGGACGCCGGCGCCAAGGGCTTGGCGCCGATCGCGATCATCCATGGCGACCCCGACTCTCTGACGCCGCGGTTGCAGGCGGGCGTCCGCGCCCTGCACGCCCGCACCTGGATCAACAGCCTCGGCGACGTCGACGCGGCGATCGCCGCCGACGCGCCGGACGTCTGCGCGCGCCTGGGCGCCTTGGTCGGCCTCGACGCCAATGTGATCCAGACCGACCAGCCGCGGCGGCTGCGGGCGGCCGTGGCCGCCTGCGGCCTGAAGGCGGCGCGCTAGAAGCTGCGGCTTACGGCCAGTGTCACGGTCGGACCATTGCGGATATACTCGCGCAGATGGTCCGGCCCCGAGCCGAAGGTGTACCAGTAGGTATGACTGTTGAGGGCGTTGCGGACCTGCAGCGACGCCAGACCCTTGGCGCCCAGGCGTCGCCTGAGGCTAAGATCCACGAAGCTGTAGCCGCGCTCGTAGGGGTCGTTGCCAAAGCTGTCCATGCCCTCGAGAAAGGCCGACTGGTGGTTCCAGCCGATGGCCGCGTCCCAGGCGCCGCGCTGCCAGAACACCTCCAAGGACGCGAGCAATTCTGGCGCCTCGGTCAGCGGCAGGACATCGCCCGCGGGCCGCCAGGAGATGTTGGCGGCCGCCTGACTGACCTGCCAGGTCAGCGTGGCGGTCAGGCCCAGGCCTTTCAGCGGCGCCGGGACCGCGTCGAAGGCGTGGCGCAGGCCAAGCTCGACCCCGGTGATCCGCCCCCAGCGGCCGTTGACATAAGCCTTGACGGGGACGCCGTCCTGCGAGCCGGCGTCGACCAGTCCGCCATCGCGGATCGTGGAGGTCGAGGGGCGGTAGAGGAAGTTGCGGATGTCCTTGCGAAACAGCGCCAAGGACCAGATCGTCGAACGACCGTAGTGTTCCAGCGACAGGTCGTAGCCCGTGGCCGTCATCGGCAGAAGGTGGGGCGTGCCTTGGCGCACCTGGGTCAACACCCACTCGGCCTCGGGATTGGCCTCGCCATCCTTGTCGGGGTCCTGATCGTAGATGTACTGCTGTCCCAAGGTCATGCGGGCGATGTCGGGACGCGCAAAGCTGGTCCACAAAGCCGCGCGAAGGGTCAGGGTCTCGCCCAGCGACCGCCGATAGTGCAGCGAGGGCAGGACGTTGGTGAACGCGTTGCCGTCTCGCGCCATCCCATCGCCGCGGATCGCGTCGGCAATCGGCATGGCCATGCGGCTGCGCGTATGTTCGACGCGGACGCCGCCCGTCAGCAAGTTGTCGCCCCAGCGCGCCGTCGCCATGGCGTAGCCGGCCAGGGCGTCTTCGCGCAGGATAAAGTTCGTCACCCTGGTCTCCCCGTCGCCGTCCGGGTCGATCCGGAAAAAGCGACCAGCCCCGGCATAGGCCCGCTCCAGCTCTCGCAGCATCGCGTCGGAGTCGAGGATCACGCCCAATTGGTGCTCGCCGGCGTAGCGCCCATCGAAGAGACTGGCGACCGGATCGCCGAACAAGCCGCCCAGGTCGGCCAAGGTTTGCGGCCCCTCCAGCGTGGAGCGTGTGACCGAAACGCTTCGTCGGTCCGACCGCATGTAACGCCCGCCCATCTTCAGGGATTCGAGCCAGGACGCGGTCGGCGAATAGGTGATGTCGACCTGGCCCTGGACCAGCGTCTCGGCCGTCTCCTCCGTACCACCGGTCAGGCTGCGGAACGCATAGGACGCCGGGTCCTGCACGCCCTGCATCCCGGCCGGGTTGAGACCCCAGACGGGATAGCGCGGATCCCCCGTCTGGATGACCTCCACCCCGCGGTTGCCCAGCCAACCGACAGCATCGGTGCGGAACTCCAGATTATAGCCGTCGTCGAGATCGTCCTCGGACCGCGACACCGACAGGTCGTAGTCGATCCTCCATGGCCCCGCCCACCTTTGGCCGCCCAGGGTGACCGAAGACAGCAGGCCTGATTCCCGCGTCGCCTCCCAGAACCGCCTGAGGCGAAAGCCCATCGGATCCCAGACGCCGGACGCGCCGTCGAGACTATAGACCGACCGCACCTTGCGGTCGGCGTCGGTGATCCGGCCGTCGCCGTCGACATCCTTCACCTGCGCGGACGTATAGCCGTAGATGCGGCCCAGCAGGGCGTCGGCGCCGACAATCATGTCCTCGGGCTGGGCAAGGCCCGTCACGGTCTGGTCCACCTGGGTGAACCGCTCGGTTCCTTTCAGGCCGTCATTCCGGAAGTTCAGACGGTTGCGATACTCCTCGCCGTCATAACGGTTGTACTGGACACGCAGGTGCAGCGCCTGAGAGGTTCCGCGCCAGTCCAGATTGCCGTTGAATCCGACGCGGCGGACGCGGGTCTCGCCCACCGCCAGCTCCATGCCACGCATGACGAAGGTGTCGGGGTCCCAGCCCACCGACTGCACATCGCGATACCAGACCCGGGGCAGGTCGTCGCTGTCGCCGCCGACCATCTCGAACCGCGAGCGGGCGTTGCTCCAGTTGGCCGCGATGAAGACGGCCAGATTGTCCGAAAGGCGGCGCGAGGCGGTGAGCGCCAGCTTCCGCGTCGGCGGACGATTAAAGCGCATGAGCCAGCCGGTCTCCGCCGACAACCGCACATGATCCTCGTCGGCGTCGAACCCCGACGGCGTTTGGATGTCGATCAGCCCGCCTAGCGCATCGCCGTCCATGTCGGGGGTCAAGGTCTTGTGCACGATCAGGGCGTCGACGCCGTCAGGCGGCAGGTAGCTGAGCCGCACGCCGCGATAGAACTTGTCCGCCCGCGATCCCACGCCGCCCAGACGCACGCCGTTGATCCGGTAGGCGTTCCATTCCGTGGACATGCCGCGCACCGTGATGCGGTCGCCCTCCCCGGTCTGGTGATTGCGCACAACGTTCACGCCGGGCAAGCGAGCCAGGGACTCGGCGACATTGCTGGTGGGCAGGGCTCCCTGGTCGTCGGCGCTGACAATGTCGCTGACGCCATCGTTGCGACGCTTCATCTCAAGCGCCTGGCGCGTCGCGCCGCCCCGGCCCAGCACCAACACCGCCTCGACGGGCATGGCTGGCGCCGACGCGGGCGCCGGGATGATGGCTTCAGGTGCGGCGGCCTCGACCACCAGGGTGTCGCCAATGCTACGCACGCGCAGGCCCTGCCCCGCGACAAGCCGCTCCAGCGCCCCGCGCGGGGTCACCTGGCCGCGGACACCGGGCGCGATCAGGTCGCGGATCAGCGCGCTGTCGGCGAGGATCGCCACCCCCGCCTGCCGCGACAGCTGGCGAATAGCTTCAGGCAACGACCCGCCTGCTATGCGGAAGTCGTATCGAAGGGGCGAGACGGCCGTAGAACGGGCAGATGCCTCCGCATGACGCGACACGCTCAGCGTCCCGGCCAGAACGATAGCTCCGAGCAGGAACGCGCGGGGCGAGGCCATGGCGGATCAGTGATCGAGCAGGACGCGACCCGAGGCTTTGGTCCGCAGCCTCAGACGTTGCGTCTCAGCTACGACGGCCAACACCTCTTGCGGATCAGTCGCCTTGAAACGTCCGCTGATCCGGCGTGCGGCCAAGGCGGGATCACCAAGATCGACCTGCAGTCCTGGCGTTTGGCGTTGCAGTTCCAACAGCAGATCAGCCAGTCTCATATCGTCAGCGTCTATCCAGCCCTGGGTCCAGTCAGGTGTCTCCGCATCAACGACACTACGACGCGTCAGCGAAGGTGTCAGAGGCGCATCTCCGGCCACAATGCGATGACCGGCCGTCAGGACAACCCGCTGTCTCGGTGACTTCAGGTCAACCACTTCGATGCGACCTTCCAGGACGGTGATCTCCACCGCGCCGTTGCTCCGCTCGTCCACATTGAATCGGGTGCCCAGCGCGGTGACGCGGTGCGATGCGGTGAAGACGGAAAATGGGCGCTGGGCGTCCTTAGCCACAGCGAAGAAGCCCTCACCGCGCAAGTGGACATCCCGCTTTCTGGCGTCGAAGGCCGTCTTGATGTCGCTGCCGCCGTTCAACTGGACCAGAGATCCATCGTCCAGGTTGGCGCGTAGAGGACGCCCGGCTGGGGCCTGGAACGACTGGCGCACGACCGCCAACTGCGCCGGCATGATCACAATGACCGCCGCCACCCCCGCCAGCGTCAGTCCCGCGCCGCAAGCGGCCGCCCAGCGCCAGCCTTGCGCCCTGCGGCGAGGCTGCGCCTGGACGGACTCCAGCATCGCCTGGGCCTGCGCCAGGGCTGGATCGGAAAGCACCTGCTCATGCCCTTGGAGAAGCGCCGCCCGTTCGGCGCCGCCGTCCAGCCAGGCGCGCAGCTCGGCCTCGCCCGCCGCGTCCATTTCGCGACGCCGTCTGCGATCAGCCCACAGCGCCGCTTGCTGCTCAAGAGTCTCTCGCCTGCGCTTCATCAGTCGGGTTCGCCAGAGACCGCGCGACGCACCTCGATGGCCGCGCGGCTATAGTGTTTCTGCGCCGCCTCGACTGACATGCCCAGCCGCTTCGCGATCTGGGGATAGCTCAGTTCGGCCGACTGTCTCAGCATAAAGACCTCTCGACGCAGTCGCGGCATGCCCCCCAGGGTCCGGGCGTAGAGAGCGGCCCGCTGCTTCATGTCCAGCGCCTCAAGCGGGGATGGGTCGGTCGAGGGAACATGCTCCGCGATCGCGCTGGCGGGCAATCGAGACCGCTTTCTGTCGCTTAGCAGGTTGAGAGCGATGCGGAAGGCGTAGGCCACGGGATCCTTCAACGGCGTGTCGCGCGATCGCGCCAGCGCCCGGACCTGAGCCTCCTGGCTGATGTCGTCCGCGTCGGCCTCGCTGCGCACACGGCTACGGACCAAAGCACGCAGACGATTGGCGTTCTTGGCCAGCAGGTCTCCCGTACTCGTGTTTTCAATCAACATCGTAAGCCGCTTCTAGGGCGCAAGCATGACGCAAAGAAAACAGCAGCGTGAAAAAACACCCAGCGTGAGTTCGCCTCCCCTCAGCTATCGGCGGCTTCACAGCCTGGAGCGTGTGAACAGCCCTCCTGGAAACGACAGTTAGGCCGCTAGCGTTCGATCCCGGACCAGCGACTGGTGAGTCGCGACGCCGGCCAGAACACCATCGGCCGAGGCGAAGGTGGCGTTCTGCATCGGACGGGCCGCATCGCCCGCCGCATAGACGCCGGGCACGGTGGTGGCCTTCCAGGCGTCGGTGCGGATGATCGGGCCCATCGGGCCGTCGTCGAAGGCGCAGCCCAGTTGCTCGGCCAGTGGGCTGGCCATCCGCTGGGCGGGCGCGACGAACAGACCCTCGATGGCCACGACACGCCCGTCGGCCAACCGCACGCCCTCCAGGCTCGCCGTCTCGCCCAGCAGGGCGACGACCGGTATCGGCTCGATCACGACGCCGCGCGCATCCAGCAGAGCGCGCTGCTCGTCATCCGGCGCGAACAGCCCCTGGGTAAACAGGGTGGTGGGGCCCCAGTCGGGGATCATCGCGGCCTGGTGGGCCGACATCGGGTGGCCCGCCAGCACGCCCAGCGGCCGATCACGGTGTTCATAGCCGTGGCAATAGGGGCAATGCAGCACGCTGGCGCCCCAACGCTCCTTCAGGCCGGGGATGTCGGGCAGGATGTCGACGACGCCTGTGGCCAGCACCAACCGTCGCGCCGCCACCCGCCGACCGCCCGCCAGGACCACGGCGAAGCCGCCGGGCAAGGCCTCGGCCCGCAACGCCTCGCCGCGCACGATCTCGACGGTCGGATAGGCGGCCAATTGGCAGGCGGCCTCCTGGGTGATCCTGGTGGGGGCCTTGCCATCCTGACCGAAAAATCCGTGCGAGGCGTCGGCGAAACGGTTTCGCGGCAGACCCGCATCGACCACCAGGATTTCGCGACGGGCGCGGGCCAGTTGCATGGCGGCCGACAATCCGGCGAAGCCGCCGCCGATGATGATGGCGTCAAGCATGAGTATGGTCCTTGGGAAGAGGGATGAGCGAGGCGTCGATCCCGGCGAACAGATCAGCCAGGCTGACGGCCGCCAGCTTTAGGGCCAGGAGGGCGCGCGCTTGGTCCACGGCGTCGTCGAGAGCGAGGTTGACCGCCTTCTCAAGCAGGCATCCGGGCATCTCCTCGGCCTTACCCAGCGCGATGATCGGCTCGTCAAGAGCGTCCTGCACCTGGGCGAGGCTGATCGCCGAGATGGGCCGGCCGAGCCTCCAACCGCCGCCATGACCCTTGGTCGAGACGACGATCCCAGCCTCGCGAAGGCCCGCAAAAGTGCGGCGGATCACCACCGGATTGGTGCCGGCGCATGCCGCCATCTCTTCGGAGGTCATGGGTGTTTGGCGCTGGGCCATGTGCAGCAAGACGTGCAGAGCTACGGAAAGGCGGCTGTCTCGTTTCATGTAATAATACATGTTACGTAAGTTCTCGCGACGCAAGGGGCACCACGAGGTTTTAGTGGCAGCCACCGCCGCCAGCATGACGGCGGCGCCAGTTGAGGATATGGGCGCAGGCCAGCAAAAGCCCGCCCACCACGGTGATGGGCCGCTCCCAGACCGAACGGGGGAAGTCCAGGACGCCGGCCAGCATGAAACTCAAACCGATCAGGGCCAGCGCCACAGCCCGCCAACTGGCGGGTCGACGGATCGGCCAGTCAATCAAGGCCACAAGGGCCAGGGGCGCGGCGATTGAGACAAACAGCACATGGATCCATTCGGCCGCCGCCCATCCGCCGAGAAATGGCAGGACCAAGGCCAAAAACGGCAAGGCCAGGCAGTGAATCTGGCAGAGCACCGTCAGTCCTATTGCTGACAGGTCCAGGGTCTTGGCGACGGCGGCGTTCATGGCGGTTCCTCGTAGAGCGAATGGCGGCGTCGATGGCGTGATCAGCCTGGCTCGCCTGAAGGCTGGAATCTTGCAGGCGCGGACTCCGGGCCTTGGGCGGCGTCCCAGAGCCGCCGCATCTGCTGGTAGATGCGCTCATGGTGATCGCGCGCGCGCCACACCTCCAGCAGGGCTCGCTCGTGAGTCCGCAAACCGCCGGAGTGACTTCGAACGATCCAGAAGGCGGCTGAAGCCCGCGGACCGATGATCCTGAGGCGCAAGGCCAAGGCCAGCATCTGGAGCGCACGACCGATCACGGATGAGCCTCAAGCGCCTCGCAATAGTATCGCTGGCGCGACGAGGCCGCCGCGCCCCTGACCGGCTGCTGCAACACCTCAAAGCGGTAGAGGATCAGCAGCCAGTCGGCGTCTTCCAGACTGACGCCCAGGGTCGACGCCACCCAATCCAGGGTAGGCTCGCCATCCTCCGGCAGGGGGGCGATCTCCCCTCCCTTGACCTTTTGGGCGACCGATCCTCGATCCCGGCGCATGATCAGCCCCAGCTTGGAAAGGGATCGGGCAGCTTGGTCCAGGCCTTTGGTCCCAGACCAAACTGCAGCGGCGAGATCAGGCAGTCGTCGAAGCCCTTGGTCAGGGCCGCGCGATCCATGTCCTGACCGATCAGAACGATCTCCTGACGGCGATCGCCATGGACGGGCTTCCAGACCTTCATGATGGCGTCCAGCCAGGCCTGATCGTCAGGCCATTGGTCGCGGGGCGCGGTGGCCCACCATCGACCATGAGGCTCGGTCTGGGTCACCGCGCCGGCCTGGCTCCATCCGCCGACCCGATCGTAGCGCGTGGCCAGCCAGAAGAACCCCTTGGAGCGAATGACGCCCGGCCACTCGCTCACCAGCCAGGCCTTGAGCTTTTCGGGATGGAACGGTCTGGAGGCGCGGTAGACGAAGTGGCTGATACCGTATTCTTCAGTCTCGGGCAGAACCTCGCCCATCAGGGCCTTCTGCCAACCGGCCGCGCCCTGCGCCCGCTCGTAGCTGAACAGACCGGTGTCGAGCACGGCGTCCAGGACCACGGCGCCGCGCTCGGAGACCACGATCCGAGCATCCGGATTGAAGGTGGCGATGATGCCGCGAAGCCGGCCCAGATCGTCGGCGCAGACCAGGTCGGTCTTGTTGAGCACGATGACGTCGGCGAACTCGACCTGCTCGACCAGCAGATCCACCACCGTGCGCTCATCGCCCTCTCCCGCAGTCTCGCCTCGGTCGGCCAGGCGATCACGCGAGCCGTAGTCGCGCAGGAAGTTGAAGGCGTCGACAACGGTGACCATGGTGTCGAGCCGCGCGACATCAGATAGGCTCCGGTCGGCCTCGTCACGGAAGTCGAAGGTGGCGGCGATCGGCATGGGCTCGGAAATGCCCGTCGACTCGATCAGCAGATAGTCAAAGCGGCCCTCCGCCGCCAGGCGACGGACCTCCTGCAGCAGATCATCACGCAACGTGCAGCAGATGCAGCCATTGGACATTTCGACCAGCGCCTCGTCGGTGCGCGACAGTCCCGCCGCGCCCTCGGCGACCAGAGTGGCGTCGATATTGACCTCGCTCATGTCGTTGACGATCACCGCCACCCGCTTGCCTTCGCGGTTGCCCAGCACATGGTTGAGCAGGGTGGTCTTGCCCGCGCCGAGGAAGCCCGAGAGCACAGTGACCGGCAGGCGCCTGTCGATGCGGCGTGACCCGGCGGAGGCTGAAACAGAGGGCATGATGGCGCTCCAAACGTTATATTATAACATTTGATAGGCTGACACGCCGATCGACGCAAGACTCATTGTTATAATATAACGTTATATAACGTTTGCGATCTAAGCGCCCGGTCCCGCCGTGAGGCCCGTCAATGGCCCCTCCTCATCGACCGTCGCCAGTTGCCGGTCAGCGGCGGCGCCACGCTTCTCGCGGCGGGCGCTCCAGCCCCGGCGCGCGGCGAGAAGAGCGTCGATCGGCTAGTACAGCGCAACGGCGACCGCGACCGCGACCGCGACGGGGAAAACCGGGCCGGCACAGTGGAGCTGAAGATCCCCAAACTCCGCAAGTGTCGACCAGGTCGAGGGCTAGGACCCAGCGCTGGCCAAGGGCGTATCCGCTGGACGAGAGGCGCGTCGCCGCGAAGAACGCTTGCCATGGCCATCCTCCTCCTGACGGGTCAGGATCGATGATGCACCATCACACTCAGGGACTACACACCTAGACTCATCAGCCATCGCCGGCCGAGCGCCAAGCCGCCCAGGCCCGAAATGCAGATCAAGCCACAGAAAGCCGAGTGGAAAAGGTTAGGCGTCGGAGCGCGACGATCGACAACCCTGATCATATCTGGTTCCCCTTCTTAACACAGGCTTCACTCTGAGGGGCCGGGGCGAGCCAACATTCCGCGCCGCACCCGCACGACGGATAGCCGCCATGGCTATCCGATCGCGCCCAACAGGCTCGCCCGTAACTTCCAGGCGGCGGCGCCTGGCCAGGTCTGGCTCGCCGACCTGACCTATATTCCGACCGGGGAAGGCTGGCTCTACCTGGCCGGTATCCTCGACATGCACACCCGCAAGCTCGTCGGCTGGTCGATGCGCGACACCCTGCACGCCCAGATCGCCTTGGACGCCCTAACCATGGCCATCGAGCGCCAAAAGCCCGCGCCGGGGCTCATTCATCATTCGGATCGTGGCATTCAATATGCTGCCGAGGCCTACCGCTCGGCCCTGGCCCGGTCAGGGATTACTCCATCCATGAGCCGCAAGGGCGACTGCTGGGACAACGCCCCGATGGAAAGCTTGTTGGCTTCGCCGGCCTGCGGCTCCACACCCTCAAGACCGAGCGGGTTCATCACCGGGTCTACGCCGCCCGCGCCGAGGCCCGGCGCGATCTGTTCGGCTATATCGAGGGCTTCCACAATTCACGTCGCCTGCATTCGGCTCTGGGCTATATCAGCCCCGCCGAGATGGAACGCAGAGCGGCTTAACCCCGTGCACTTTCTCGGGCGAAGATCAGTACGGGGATTGGGCGCAGTTTATCCCCGTCGGGGTCCGCGAAAACCTCAACCCTTTCAACGCTCTGAAAATAAAACGAGCGCGCCAATGCTCCGCGTTCAAACCGCCCGTATAATCAATCTCACCTGACGGCAGGGGAAGGGCGTCCGGCCGGCGACCAGAGACGGCTGTCAGGGGTGATCGAGCGGGGTCTGCGGGAGTCGCGAGAGCGGGGCTGGCGGACTTAATCAGAGGGCGGGGGACGTAAATCCGCCTATCGGGGAGCTCTCGTCGGAGGTCCCCGCCCGTCCGAAGGTTCGCTCCGGGTCCTCCGGAATCGGCGTGGCTTGCAGCTTCAGGGCTGGGTCCGTCGCGAGGCAGGACAAACCCGGATGGGGGTGAAGGGTTGAACGAGACCCGCGCGCCCCGGCCAGAGGGATAACGATCACGCGGAGCGTTCGTCTTCGTCGAAACGGTACTTAAAAACACTCACATCCGGGCGAGGCCCGGACGCTCCGCGACCCTTCCCATCCCTTCAGCGGGTTTCCGCGTGAGGCGGCGAAGCCGTGTCTTCTCCCTTCCCGTCGGCGGGATGGGGAAAGGAGAGCGCAAGCCCCCTACTCCGCCCCTTCGCGCTCCAGCAGCGCCTTGGCGGCGGCCTTTTCGGCCTCCTGCCGCGAGCGGCCGACGGCTGACACGGGATCGACGCCGGCGACGGTGACCTGGACGGTGAACACCGGCGCATGGTCGGGACCCTTGCGATCGACGACGGCATAGGTCGGCAGCGGCTTGGCCTGGCTCTGGGCCCATTCCTGCAGGCTGGTCTTGGGATCGCGCGGCTTGCCCTGGGCGGCGCGGTCGAACTCGGCGCTCCACAGGTCCAGGAACACCCGGCGCGCCGTCTCCAGCCCGCCGTCACGATAGAGGGCCGCCATCAGGGCCTCGCAGCCGCCGGCCAGGATCGACTCGGTCTCGCGACCGCCGATCTTGCTGGACGAGGCCGACAATCGCAGGGCCGGACCCAGCTCGGCGGCCCGGGCGACCCGAGCGCAGGTCTCGCGACTGACCAGGGCGTTGAGGCGCGGGGCCAGCTCGCCTTCCTTGGCCTGCGGAAAGCGCTCGGCCAGGGCCTCGGCGGCCAGCAGGCCCAGCACGCGGTCGCCGATGAATTCGAGGACCTCGTTATCAGCGGTCTTCTTGGCCCCGTCCCCGACACTGGCGTGGGTCAGGGCCTGTTCCAGCAGCTTGCGGTCCGAAAATTCATGACCGATCCGGCGCTCCAGGTCGCCGACGGCGACAACCCGTCTATCCATCGACACTTATCGCTTCCTTGGGGATCACTTCAGGACGCGGAAGAAGCGGCTGGGGCGAGCATCCAGCACCCAGGTCCAGGGCTTGAACAGGGCCGCGTTGCGGTTCCACGACAGCAGGATGATCTGGGCCTTGCCGACCAGGTTCTCGGCCGGAACGAAGCCGACCCCGACCTCGTCGCCGATATACTGGTCCAGCTCATAGTCCCACTTGCAGGTCCCCGAGCCGGTCTTGAACGGCGAGGTGCCCGGATCAAAGCGGCTGTCGGCCGAATTGTCGCGATTGTCGCCCATGAAGAAATAGCAGCCCGCCGGGACCGTATAGATGCCGGTATTGTCGCCACGGCTGTCGGGGCCATAGTCCTGGGTGACGTACTGGCGGCCTTCCGGATTGGTCTCTTGGAAGCGCTGAACCTGCTGGGTGAAGCCATAGCCCATATCGACCAGGGCCGGGGCCTGGGCCTTCTGCGGCAGGGGCTTGCCGTTGATGTTGACGACACCGCCGCGCACCTGGACCTTGTCGCCGGGCATGGCGATCAGGCGCTTGATATAGTCGGTGCGGCCGTCGCGCGGCAGCTTGAAGACGATGATGTCGCCCCGCTTGGGCGCTTGGCCCAGGATCCGGCCATTGAACAGCGGCGGGCTGAACGGGAACGAGTGCTTGCTCCAGCCATAGCTGAACTTGCTGACGATGATGTAATCGCCTTCCAGCAGATTGGGCTCCATCGACCCGGACGGGATCGTGAACGGCTGGAACAGCAACACCCGCAGCACCAGGGCGATGCCCAGGGCGTAGGCTACCGTCTTGATGATCTCGATGAATTCCTGGACGGCGCCGCCCTTTTCCTCAGGCGGCGAAGTTTCGGCGGCGTCGGTCATGCGGGCGCAGAGCTCTCGGACAAGGGGGTTCCGGCGAACCGGACAGGCTTAGCTAGACGGGCTTGGCGGCAGGGGCAAGCTTTGCGCCGGTTAACGCGGCTTCATGGCCAAGGTTGGGCGCGCAGGCTTACGGCCCAAAACCCTTACTCCGGAAGGGCTTCGATGATCACGAAGGCCTGGGCGTAGGGATGATCGTCGGTCAGCGACAAATGGACCACCGCCCTCATGCCCTCGGGAACCATGCGGGCCAGTTGCTCGGCAGCGCCGCCGGTCAGGGCCAGGGTCGGCTTGCCCGACGGCAGGTTGACCACGCCCATGCCGGCCAGATGCACGCCGCGCTTCAGGCCCGTGCCCAGGGCCTTGGCGCAGGCCTCCTTGGCGGCGAAGCGCTTGGCGTAGCTGCTGGACCGATCAGGCTTGCGCTCGGAGCGGGCCCGCTCGATCTCGGTGAACACCTTGTGCGTGAAGCGGTCGCCGAACCGCTCCAGCGACTTCTCGATCCGCCGGATGTCGCACAGGTCCGAACCGATGCCGAGGATCACGCCGCAACCTCAAGCCTGGCGGCGTCCATCAGAGCCCGCATCCGGTGAATGGCCTGGGGCAGACCCACGAAGATCGCCTCGCCGATCAGAAAGTGGCCGATATTCAGCTCGGCGATCTGCGGGATGGCGGCGATCGGCTTGACCGTCGCGTAGTCGATGCCGTGACCGGCGTGAACCTCCAGGCCCAGACTGACGGCCAGGTCGGTTCCGGCCTGCAGGCGCTTCAGGATCACCGCCGCGCGCTCGACCTCGCCGGCCCGCGCCGCGTCGCAATAGGCGCCGGTGTGCAGTTCGATCACCTGGGCGCCCAGGCTGTGCGAGGCCTCGATCTGGACAGGCTCGGCGTCGATGAACAGCGACACCCGGCTGCCCGCGCCGCGCAACTTGGCCGTGGCGGCGGCGATGGCGTCATAGCCGCGCACGACGTCCAGCCCGCCTTCGGTGGTCACCTCTTCGCGGCGCTCGGGCACCAGGCAGGCGGCGTGGGGCCTGGCCTGCAGGGCGATGCCGACCATCTCGTCGGTCACCGCCATCTCGAAGTTCAGCGGCTTGCCGCGCTTGAGGCACAGGTCGGTCAGCAGCGTGATGTCGGCGTCGGAGATATGCCGACGATCTTCGCGCAGATGGGCGGTGATGCCGTCGGCGCCGGCCGCCAGGGCCAGCTCGGCGGCCCGCACGGGCTCGGGATAGCTGGAGCCCCGGGCGTTCCGGATCGTCGCCACATGGTCGATATTGACGCCCAGCCTCAGCATGATCGTCTAGCTCTTCAGCCGGCGGCTGCCGGGATCCTCGATCGGGATCGCAGCCAGTTCCGGCGGCAGGGCGTCGGCGGGATAGGCCGGCACTTCCAGGCTGCACAGCGAGATCAGCGGCACGCCGACATCAACCTTGCCGCCCGAGCGGTCGACGATGCAGGCTGCGGCGATGACGTCGCCGCCGGCCGCCTGGATCGCGGCGATGCACTCGCGCGACGACAGGCCGGTGGTGACGATGTCCTCAACCATCACGACCTTCTGGCCGGGCTCAAGGTGGAAGCCGCGCCGGAACTTGAAGCCGCCGCCCTCGCGCTCGACATAGATCGAGGCGACGTTCAGGTGACGAGCAGTCTCGTAACCCGGGATGATGCCGCCGACGGCCGGCGACACCGCGACGTCGGGCTGGCCGACCGTGGCGATGATCTTTTCAGCCAGGGCCTTGCACAGGCGCTCGCAGCGCTCGGGGCGCATGAACACCAGGTTCTTCTGCAGGAACACCGGGCTGTGCAGGCCCGAGGAGAGCACGAAGTGGCCTTCGCGCAGGGCTCCTGCGGCGCGGAATTCATCGAGGACGTCATCATTGGTCATGGCCGGGATATAGCCCAGCCGCCCGAGTCTTCAAATGCCGGCGTGACGCCTTGCGCGGGGCGCGGGATTTGGCTCTACACGCGCCATGACCGAACCTCTTCGTCCCCGCGTCGGTTGCGGCGCCGCCATTCTCGACGACCAGGGTCGTCTGCTGCTGATCAAGCGCATCAAGGCGCCCGAGGCCGCCCATTGGGGCGTGCCGGGCGGCAAGCTGGACTGGGGCGAAGCGGCGCGGTCCTGCGCCGAGCGGGAAATCGAGGAAGAACTGGGCATCAGGATCGCCGCCGGTCCGGTCCTGGCCGTGACCGACATGATCGCCGACGACTATCACTGGGTGGCGATCACCTACCGCGCCGAACGTTTCGAGGGCGAACCGGCGATCCAGGAAGATCACGCATTGTCAGAATGGGGCTGGTTCGCGCTGGACGCCCTGCCCTCACCGCTGACCGCGGCGACGTCAGACGCCGTCGCGGCGCTGAACGCCTAACCCCGCGTCCGGTCCACGGTCTCGACCGACGGACAGGCCCGCAGAGCCGCCGAGATATTGGTCAGGTGCTTGGCGTCGCGCACCTCGACATCGATGTCGGTGTCGAAGAAGTCGCTCTGGCGATGGTGCATGCGCAGGCTGACGATATTGCCGCCCGCCTCGCCGATGATCGTGCAGACCTGACCCAGCACGCCGGGCGCATTCTGGATCGTGGCGTGGAGGCGGGTCAGCGACACGGTCTCGCGCTCGGCCTCGGGCGTCCAGTTGAGATCGCGCCAGAGCTCCTCATGGTCCTCATAATCGGCCAGCTTGGGGCAGTCGATCGTGTGGATATCCAAGCCGCCATCCTGTTCGGCGGCGGCGTCCTCGCGCAGGATGCCGACGATGCGGTCACCCGGCACCGGACTGCAGCAGGGCGCAAAGTGCAGCGAGACGCCCGGGGTCAGACCGCCGCCGCGCACATAGAGCGTCGCAGCCTTGCCGCCCTCGATCTTGCGGCGCGCCGAAGCGGCCGCCATGTCGGTGTCCTTCATGCCCGGGAAGGCGGTTTCAAGCACCTGGCTGGGCGACACCCTGCCACGGCCCACGGCGTCGAACAGGGCCTCGTCACCGTCCAGGGCGAAGCGTTCCAGGATGGGACGCAGCGACACGTCCTTCAGCCGCTTGCCCGCCCGCTCGAAGATCTGCTCCACCGAGGATCGGCCAAGGCGAAGGAATTCCTCCTTCTCGGTCTGGCGGATATGGCGACGGATGGCGGAGCGGGCCCGACCGGTGACGGTCAGGGAGCGCCAGTCGGGCGGAACCACCGGCTTGGAGCCGCGGACGACCTCGACCACGTCGCCATTGTTGAGGGCCGTGCGCAGCGGCTTGAGCTCGCCGTTGATCTTCACGCCGATACAGGTGTCGCCGACGCTGGTGTGGACGGCATAGGCGAAGTCCAGCGGCATCGCGCCGCGCGGCAGGCTGACCAGCTTGCCCTTGGGCGTGAAGACGAACACCTGATCCAGGAACATCTCGAGCTTGGCGTGCTCGACCAGTTCCTCGGCGTCGCCGCCGTGTTCCAGCACCTGAACCAGTTGGCGCAGATTGGCCAGCGGATCGCGGCCGCCGGCGGCCTCCATCCCCTCAAGGTCCAGCCCGTAGGAGGCGTCCTTGTAGCGGAAGTGGGCGGCCACGCCCTCTTCATTGACCCGGTCCATCGCCTCGGTGCGGATCTGCATCTCGATGCGCATGCCGCGCGGCCCGACCACCGTAGTGTGGATCGAGCGGTAATTGTTGCGCTTGGGCGTCGAGATGAAGTCCTTGAACCGCTCAGGCACGCAGGCCCAGGCCCGATGGACGACACCCAGCGAGCGATAGCAGTCCTCTTCGCTATCGACGATCACGCGGAAGGCGTAGATGTCCGACATCTGCGAGAAGCCGATCGACTTGCGCTGCAGCTTGCGCCAGATCGAATAGGGCGACTTTTCCCGACCAAACACCCGATCCGGAACGCCTGCGGCCTCAAGTCGGGCCGCGATTTCCTGCGAGACCAGGGCGACAGCCCCGCCCTGCTCGGCGCGCAGAACTTCCAGCCGCCGGATAATGGCGTTGCGGGCCACCGGATTGGTGTGTTCGAAGCTGAGTTCTTCCAGCTCGGTGCAGATGCGATGGCAGCCGATGCTGCGCGCCAGCGGCGCATAGATGTCGCGCGTTTCCCGAGCGATCCGTTCGCGCTTGGCCTGGCTCTTGATGAAATGCAGCGTCCGCATGTTGTGCAGACGATCGGCCAGCTTGACCAGCAGGACGCGGACGTCCTTGCTGATGGCCAGGATGAACTTGCGCAGGTTCTCGGCCTGGCGCGAATGCTCAGCCTGCAGTTCCAGCTTGGAAAGCTTGGTGACCCCCTCGACAAGCTCGGCGACCTCGTCGCCGAACAGGCCCGCGATATCCTCGCGGGTCACCGGAGTGTCCTCGATCACGTCATGCAGCAGGGCCGTGACGATGGTCGCGGTATCCAACCGGTATTCGGTCAGGATGCCTGCCACCTCGATAGGATGAGCGTAATAGGGATCGCCGCTGGCCCGGGTCTGACTGCCATGCATCCGCATCGCATAGACATAGGCGCGGTTCAGCAGCGCCTCATCGGCGGTCGGGTCATAGGAGAGAACCCGCTCGATCAGCTCATACTGGCGAAGAAACTTCTGGCGGACCTTGGGGCCCGCCGCGGCCGGCAGTTCGTCGGAGGCCTGAAACGAAGACGCGCCCGAATCGACCCCGGCTGGGGGATCGATGGGCGCGTGTTCGGAATCAGCGGCGGCAAGCGCCGCTTCAAGAATTAGAGGGTCTGCGCCTTCGGGGCTCAGTACCGCTCCTCCTGCCCGCCGTCACGGTCGCTTTGCAGGGCGCGAACCAATTCCAGCTCGCTCATCTGCATGTGGCTCGGATCGGCCAGAAGCGCCAGGGTTTCGGCTTCTTCCTCGGCTTCGGTGTGCTCATCGACGCGTTGCAGCGTGCTGATCAGCTGTTCCTTGAGGCCTTCGTGATCAACGACGTCGTCGGCGATCTCGCGCAGAGCGACGACCGGATTCTTGTCATTGTCGCGATCGACCAGCAGGGCTGCGCCTGCTGAGATGCTGCGGGCCCGATGGGCGGACAACAAAACGAGCGCAAACCGGTTCGGAACCTTCTCGACGCAATCTTCGACGGTGACGCGGGCCATGAATTCCTCGGGCTAGCCGTGATGCTCTGCAAAATAAGGGTCCACGCGACGTTACGCAACGCCGCGGGGGTTGTCGCCCATCTTTCGCGAGGGGGCGCTTATGCCCGCTTCGCACAGGGAAGTCCAGAGCGCGAAACATCAGGTAGTGTCTCAGTTTGAAATCTGACGCGAGGAATCGACTCTCTCGCGCCAAAGTGTGAAGCTTGGCCGATGTCAGATACGGCAGCGGCAATAAATGCGTGCGCGGGGTTGGTCGCCAATGCGGTGCCACACTGTGCGCCAGCAATACCAGTAAGCCCGCCCCCAAGCTCCGATGCGCTCGCAAATTCGCTGGCGGCTCAAGCCAATGCAATTTCCGCCCAGGCGAACTATTTAACGCTCGCGACCATTATTCTTGGGGTCCTAGCGCTCGCCGCCACCCTTGGGTGGGGATGGTTGGTCAAGATTTGGGCTGAAAAAGCTGCTAAAGATGCGGTTACGGAATGGATGGATCGAAACGCTGCGGCCGAGATTTCAAAGCTCGTCGGAGATATCGTTCCAAACTGGACGGACGGTGGCAGCCCATCGCGTCTAATGTCGCAAACGGAACAAGAGGAAGGACTGGGTGGAGACCCAACTAAAGACCCCGCGTGAAGCGCTAGAGATCACGAAACGCTACTGGAATGATATTCCGGTGCGCGTGTTCGCGCTTGCGCATGAGTTGGGTCTCGGTCCCATCGCAGCGCCGCTCCCCGACAACATTTCAGGCATGATCCGCCGTGTCGGAGATCGGTGGGAATGCGTTTACAATCAGGGCCACGCCCGCGTGCGCCAGCGCTTCACGGTGGCGCATGAGATCGGCCACTTCATCTATCATCGCGACCTATTGCGCCAAGGCGTCGGGGACACCCTTGCTTATCGCGCCGAAGGTTCTGAATTGCCAAACCCGCTCATTACGCGCGAGCAGGAGTGGCAAGCCAATAACTTTGCCGCAAACCTTCTAGTGCCCAGCCGCTGGCTCCGCGCAGCGCAGGCGGCAGGCGTTGTGGATGTGAGTGAGCTTGCGCGGCAGTTCGATGTTTCTGGGACGGTTATGCGCATTAAGATGCGCTTGCCGCTGCCGGAAGCGGCTTAGGCGTCTCGCTTCTTGTAAGGGCCGCGCTTCGTCGGCTTCTCGTTACGGGCTTCGATCCGCTCCGCAATATCCTCCAGCGACCACAGACGATCCGTGATCCCTGCCGCCATGGCCGGGGTGATCTTGAGCGTCTTGTGTATGCGGCAGAAGTTATAGAACGCGAAGTAGAGGGCCAGGGCGCGGATATGGTTGTCCAGTTTCTTGGAGAAGCCGTTCGTCAGGCGCGTGAAGCGGCGCATGGACATACGCATCGTCAGGTTCTGGCGCTCAACGTAGGACGTTGAGACGTGCTTGCGGTCGGGGTTGCCCTCGACGGTGATCTTCTTGATCCCGGTGCATTCGGCAGGGCTGTAGCGGCCGGGAGCCGTGATGGTCGGGCCGTAGAGCTTCACAAGCTGGGCGTAATCGACGTCGCCCCCGAACGCGCCTTCAACGGCCTCCAGATAGGCCTTGTGGCCGTCCGTGGTGATTTGAACCCGGTTGGCGATGCGGTCGCGCAGATCGTCCATAAGGACCATGGCGGACTCGCCCGACCGATCCCCGACGAAGTAGGACACGATCAGCTTCGTATCGGCTTCAATCGCCGTCCACGTCCAGACGTCGCCAGCCTCTTCCGGCGCTGACTTGGCGTCCGCGACGTTCTTTTCCTTGGCGTAGCAGAACGACCAAATTTCGTCGCACTGGACCTTGGACGCCTTCACGTCGCGGACCAGCTCGTCGTGCATCACAAGGCAGGTCTCGCCTGCATCCACCAGCAGCTTGGTCACGGTGTTGATGGACACGTCCACAACCCGGCTGATCGACCGCATGGACGACCCTTCGCAGAGCATCGCGAGGATCTGGACGCGCTTGGCGAGAGGCAGCTTGTTCATGCCTATTTCAATATGAACTTTCTGCTTGATAGTCAACGGATACCTGCAAGCATTCTTGCCAAATTGGCATGCTTGCACAGTCGCCTGACATCGGTTAACGTGCAAGCATCAAAATTCCAAAGGATGCTTGCATGCCTGCCGCTCCGAAAGATCCCGTCAAGGTCGCAGCCGCGAAAGCGCGTGCGGAATCAATGCCCGCCACCAGGCGCAGCGAGATCGCCGCAAAGGCGGCCGCCGCGCGATGGGGCAAAACCTACTTAGCCACGCACAAGGGTAACTTCTTTGATGAGCTTGGGATCGACATCGACTGCTACGTCCTAGACGACGCCAGCAAGACCGCTGTGATCAGTCAGCGGGGGATGGGCGAGGCAATCGGATTTAGCCGACGCGGCTCCCGCCTTACGGTCTTCGTGAATAGCCAAACGATGCAGGATTACATCGGCCGCGAATTGCTGGAGAAATTCAATAATCCCCTTGTTTTTCAACCACCCAAGGCGGCCGCAGCGGGTGGCGTAGCCGCTCGGCCGCACGGTTACGATGCCGCTCTGCTGATTGATCTTTGCCAAGCGATCTTGCGCGCGCGGGCGGACGGGAAGCTCACTGCGGCGCGCTATAGCAAAATGGTGACCCAGGCCCAAATCATTGTGGGCGCGTCAGCAAAGAGCGGCATCCGCAATTTTGTGTATGCCCTATCAGGGTACAGCCCAACAACTGACGAAGTAATTTCTGCCTTCAAGCTTTATGTTCTTGAGGAAGCCAAAAAGTATGAGCCAGAATTTCCGAATGAACTCTATATGCAATGGCATAGACTTTATCAACTTGCCGTTCCAGAGCGCGGAAAGCCTTGGCACTTTAAATACCTTACCGTAAATCACGTCTATCACCCACTGGCGAAGAGTAACGGTATGCTACTTGAGCTAATGAGGGCGCTCAAAGCACAAGGTGGGGACCGCCATAAGAAGCTGTTTCAGTTCTTGAACGGCATTGGCGCAAGGGCCTTGCGGATGCAGCTGGGCCGCGTGCTTGAGATGGCAGAGTCATCCGCCGATAAGCTCGAATACGAGCGAAAGATCATCCAGAGGTTCGGGGGGCAGTTAGAGCTAGACTTTACCGCTATCGGTCCTTCCAGCGAGACTCCGCAGCTCGCTTAGCGATCTCAGATCGTTCCTCGGCAGTAAGGGCGGCGGCTCTAGCAGCCCCGCCCTTTTTCCCGCCCGCGCTGTGATGCGCCTTGGCGGGATCGGCGGTGGTGTCCTCAATCTCCCCCGTCGCGATCTTCCCGATCATGACGGCAAGGCCGATAGCGTCGGCGGGGCGCTTCTGTCCTTGGGGGCCTTTAGGCATTAGATCGCCTTGATCACGAGCTTGTCGTCGCCACAGAGCGAGCAACGGTCCTGACGCCTATCAAATTCAGAAGTCAGGCCAAAGGGCATGGTGCACCGATGGGCCTGCTGGCGCCGCTTCAAGGGAATGCCCTTAGCGATGCAATCGTCACAGACCGCGCGGGGGCGGTGGTCGGTGATGAACTTGTGAACCTGTTCTGCGATCATGCCGCCATCATAGCGCCTGGCGCTTCAGCTCGCCATGCTTGTCAACGGCGTCTAATTTCAAACTGAGACACTACCAAACATCACCAGGACCTGAAGACCCGCGCAGCCTCATCGGTCACGGGCTAGCGTCGGTTCCCACAGTCGCCCTGCCCGCCAGACTTGCCGCTGTTTCGCCCAGCACGGGATGCGCCCAGTCCGCCGCGATCTCCGCCAGAGGCCCCATGACGAACAGGCGCTCATGAGCGCGGGGGTGCGGCAGGGTCAGTTCGGCGTTCACCACCAGACGTCCATAGGCGATCAGATCAAGATCAAGGGTGCGCGGCGCGTTGACCTGACTCCGGGCTCGGCCGAAGCGGGCTTCCAGGCGATGCAGCGCCGCCAGCGCTTCCGCAGGGCCCAACGCCGTCGACACCAGCGCCACGCCGTTCAGATAGGCCGGGGCGGTCGGATCGGGCCATGCCGCCGAGCTCCACCAGGACGAGCGCCGGGCCACGCTCAGCCCCTCGGCGGGGAACGCCTCAAGGGCGGCTTCCAACAAGGCCTCGCGACTCGTATAGGCTCCCGGCAGATTACAGCCGAGCGCCACGATCACGGCCTCGTTCAAGCCATTTCGATCGACCTTATTTTCCAAGGATTTTCCGCGCGTGACCTTTTATCCCACCGACCGTCTGGCCCTGTTCATCGACGGAGCCAACCTCTACTCGGCCGCCAAGGCGCTGGGCTTTGACATCGACTACCGCAAGCTGCTCGACGAGTTCAAGAAGCGCGGCGTGCTGATCCGAGCCTATTACTATACCGCCATCAGCGAGAACGACGACTATTCGCCGATCCGGCCGCTGGTCGACTGGCTGGACTACAACGGCTTCACCCTGGTGACCAAGCCGGCCCGCGAGTTCACCGACAGCCAAGGGCGCAAGCGCTGGCGCGGCGACATGGATGTCGAGATCGCCGTCGACATGCTGCAGATGGCCGAGGCCGCCGATCACCTGGTGCTGTTCTCCGGCGACGGCGACTTTCGCGCCCTGGTCGAGGCCGTGCAGCGCAAGGGCCGCCGGGTCACCGTGGTCTCGACCATGAAAAGCCAGCCGCCCATGACCAGCGACGACCTGCGCCGCCAGGCTGACGACTTCGTCGATCTGAACGACCTGGCCAATATCATCGGCCGGCCGCAGCGCGCGCCGGCGCCGCGTCCGACCGCCGACGCCCGGACCCTGGCCGAGCGCGAAGCTGACGATGAATACTGAGCGCTCCAACATCGTCGGCGAGACCGTCCCCTCGCCCGCCGAGCCGTCGCGCGACTGCCCGCTGTGTCCGCGCCTGGTGGCCTATCGCCGCGAGAACCAGGACCTCTATCCTGACTGGTTCAACGGCCCCGCCCCGTCGTTCGGCGACAAGGACGCGCGCCTGCTGGTCGTGGGGCTGGCGCCCGGCCGCAAGGGCGCCAACCGCACCGGCCGCCCCTTCACCGGCGACTATGCCGGGACCCTGCTCTACGACACCCTGATCAAGTTCGGCTTCGCCATCGGCGCATTCGAGGCGCGGCCCGATGACTCCCTGCAACTGATCGGCAGCGCGGTGACCAACGCCGTGCGCTGCGCGCCGCCCGGCAACAAGCCCGAGACGTCGGAGGAGAATACCTGCCGGCCGTTCCTGACCCAGCGGATCGAAGCTTTCCCAAGGCTGCGCGCCATCGTCACCTTGGGCGACGTCTCGCGCCGGAATGTGCTGAAGGCGCTGGGCCTGAAGGCGTCGGCGGGTGTTCCCGGGCACGGATCAGAGTTCCAGGCCGGGCCCTATCGGGTGTTCAACAGCTATCACTGCTCGCGGCTGAACACGAACACCGGCCGCCTGACGACGCCGATGTTCGAGGACCTGTTCGCACGCGTCAGAGCCTATATCGACGCGGCCGACTAGGGTCGCTTGGCCAGCCAGCCGTTGTCGGCCATCCAGTCGCGCAGGCGATCCGGCCACACCTTGATCACGGCCTTGTCGGTGCGGAAGCCCATATTGAAAGCGTGGCCGCCTGTCTGAAACAGGTGAAACTCGACCGGGACCTTGGCGGCGCGGAACTTGGTCAGCAACTCCACCGGTGGGGCCGAGCAGCATTCATCATCGTCAGCGGCCAGGATGAAGGCCGGAGGCGCATCGTGAGGAATCTTGTCGGGCAAGCCCAGCGGCCCCGGATAGATCAGCACCTGAAAATCAGGTCGAGCGCTGACCGCATCGATGGCGTCAACGTGCGGATCCTTCGAGGCGTCCTGATAGACTTCCAGATCCACCACCTCGCCGCCGCCCGAGAAGCCCATCAGGCCGATGCGAGCGGGGTCGACCCCGAACTCGGCGGCATGGGCGCGGACGTAGCGTACGGCCCGGGCGGCGTCCTGGCGAGCATGGTCGATCGTGTAGGGTGAACCTTCCTCACGGAAGAGCCGGTATTTCAGCACGAAGACCGCCACGCCCATCGGGTTCATCACCTTGGCCACGTCCGTGCCCTCGGGATGGATGACCAGCATCTTGTGACCACCGCCCGGCAGCACGATCAGCGCCGCGCCGCTCGCCATGTCCTTGGGCGGCAGATAGGCGGTGATCGACGGGTTGTTGATGCTCTTGGCCCAGTACTCGGCGGCCTGTTCGGGGATGTCGCGGCGGCTTTCGAAGCCCGGCGCGCCTTTGGGCCAAAGCGAGATCTGCTGCTGGGCGTTGACGGCGAGCGGCGTCAGCCCGAGGGCGAGCGCCAGAAGCGCGGCGCGCCTCACAGCCGGACCGTCCGGCCTTCGCGGGCCGCCAGATAGATGGCCTCGATGATCTTCATGTCCTTAAGCCCCTCCTCACCGCTGACGAGAGGGTCCGCGCCGGTGAGGATGCATTCAGACAGATGATCCAGTTGGGCCGAGAACTGGTTCTTGCGGGTCGGCGCCGGTTCGCGCGGGGCGGTCTTGCCGTCCAGCCGGACGGTCATGGCCTGGCCGGCATAGGCCGTGGCCGGCTCGATCTCGACCCAGCCTTTCGGACCCGAGGCCCGATAGCGATTGACGTTGGAGCTGTAGGCCGAGATGCAGTTGGCGATCGCTCCGGACGGGAACAGCAGCTGGAAGCTGATCAGGTCTTCCACCGTTTTAAACCGCACGTCCTTGCGATCCGTCGATTCCATTGCGTTGACCGCGACCGGTTCCTCGCCGGTCAGGTATCGGGTCGCATTCAGGCTATAGATCCCGATATCCATCAGGCTGCCGCCGCCCGACAGCGCCTCGTTCAGCCGCCACTGGGTCGGATCGCCGATCGTGAAGCCATGGTCGGCGACGATGGTGCGGGTCGGTCCGAAGACCCCGCTCTGGACGAGGTTGATCGCCTCAATATTGTGCGCCTGGAAGCGACTGCGATAGCCGATCATCAGCTTGCGGTCGGCGGCCTTGCAGGCGGCGATCATCGCCTCGCAATCGGCGACCGAGGTCGCCATCGGCTTCTCGCACATCACATGCTTGCCGGCCTTGGCGGCGCGTTCGGTGAAGGTGCGGTGCAGGCTGTTGGGCGTGACGACATAGACGATATCGACGTCGGGGTTGTCGATGATCCGGTCGAAGGTCTCGTAGCTGTAGAGCCCGCTGTCGGGTACGCCATATTGGGCGCCATAGGTCTTGAGCTTTTCAGGCGTGCCGCTGACCAGGGCCGCGATCCGGGAATGCTCGCACTCGGCGAACCGCGGCATGATGATCTGGGTCGCGTAATAGCCCAGCCCCAGAATGGCGTATCCCAGCTTGCGGCCTTCCGCCCTGGCCTGGGCCAGGGCGTCGAGGGGCGCTGCGGCCAGGGCGCCGGCGGCCAGGCCGCCCTGCAGGAATGAACGTTTGCTTGGACGGTCCATGGGCGGCTCCTAGATCAGGCCGGTCGTTTTCAGGCGCACCCGCGCCAGGGTGTGGTTCGACGTCAGAAACAGCGTGCGCCCATCCTCGCCAAAGGCGCAGTTGGCGACGGCCTGGCCCGTCTCGATGACCCCGATCAGCTCCCCTGCCGGCGTGATCACCTGAACCCCGCCCGGTCCGGTGGCGTAGAGCCGCCCATCAGTGTCCAGGCACATCCCGTCGGGCAGACCCGGCCCACCGGCCTTGTGCAGCGCCATGGCGTCGAAAAACACCTGGGACTTCACCGGCAGGCCGTCCGGACCCAGGTCATAGGCCATGATCACCGGCCCGTCGGGATCGGAGACGGAGACATACAGCCGCGTCTCATCTGGCGTCAGCGCCAGGCCATTGGGAAAGGTCAGCTTGTCATCGACCACCGCCACCGAGCCGTCCGGGCGGCGCAGATAGACGCCATTGAACGCCATCTCCTTGATCGGCGAGGCGTTCATGCCCTCCAGACCATAGGGCGGATCAGTGAAATAGATCGCGCCGGCCAGGGGCCCCTTTTGCGCGACAGCCAGATCGTTGGGGCTGTTGAAGCGCTTGCCCTGATAGCGGTCGAGCAGAATCGTCTTCTTGCGGGTCTTCAGATCGACCTTCGAGAGCGACCGATTACCATGGTCACAGACCAGCAGGGCGCCGGCGGCGTCCAGGGCCATACCATTCGAACCCGGCTCGCGGAACGCCTTGGTCGGCGGGCCGTCATAGCCAGACGGCTTCAGAAACACCGTGGCGCCGTCAGCCTCGCTCCAGCGATACATGGTGTTGGCGGGAACGTCGGAGAAGACGAGATAACCGCCGTCCTTCACCCACACCGGACCCTCGGACCAGACGAAACCGTCCGCGAGTTGTTCGATCCTCGCGTCCGGTGACGCCACGGCGTCAAAGGCTGGCGAGAGACGGCGAAGGCTTCCCACGGTGGGGTGCGCGGCTTGAGCAGGCATGGAGAACCCTCCGGCGAAAACGGCGGCGCTTGCCCCCAGGGTGATGGAACGGCGCGTCGGCGTCATGCGGTTGGATCCTCATGTTATGACAGCGATGTCGTAGCAATCCCGCAAGCGACTGGCGACCCGCGTTTTGCCTTCACGTCAAAATATCAGGTCCGAACGCGCGGCAGGGCGTCGAGCCAACGCGCATAGGCCGCCTCGCGGTGAGGCTTGGACATCGAAGGCTCCAGGGCCTGGGCCGCGGGTCGCGCAGCGGCGGCCTCGTCCAGTGAGGCATAGACTCCCGCCCCGAGACCCGCGAACAGGGCTGCGCCCAGAGCCGTGGTCTCCAGATAGCTGGCGCGTTGCACCGTGATACCGGTCAAATCAGCCAGACGCTGCGAGAACCAGGCGCTTTTCGACATGCCGCCGTCGATACGCAGTTGGGCGCCCTCACCGAAGGATTCAGGCGCGTCCGATCGCATCGCCTCGATCAGGTCACGGCTCTGAAGCGCGCAGGAATCATAGGTGGCCGCCGCGATCTCGGGCAGGCCGGCGTCGCGGGTCAGGCCGAAGATCGCGCCGCGAGCCCCCGCGTCCCACCAAGGCGCGCCCAGCCCCGTGAAAGCCGGCACGACGACAACGCTGTGGTCCGGCTTGGCCGCGCGCGCCAAGGCTTCGGCGGCGCGAGGGCCGCCGGTTATGCCCAGCCCCTCGCCCAGCCACTGGATCGCCGCGCCAGCCACGAAGATCGATCCTTCCAGAGCATAGGTCGTCTTGCCGCCGACCCGCGCCGCGACCGTGGTCAGCAGACGGGAGCGGGATACAGGCCGGACCTCGCCGGTGTTGATCAACATGAAGCAGCCAGTGCCGTAGGTGGCCTTCATCTGGCCCGGCTGGATGCACCCCTGCCCCATCAACGCCGCTTGCTGGTCTCCCGCGACACCCCGGATCGGCACCTCTCGCCCCAGGATGCCGGCGCTCGCGACGCCGTAGTCATCGGCGCAATCCAGCACCGTGGGCATCAGACCCGCCGGCACGTTAAAAAGGTCGAGCATGGACTGCGACCAGTCCTGCGTCACGATATCGAACAGCAGGGTGCGCGAGGCGTTGGTGGCGTCCGTGGCGTGCACCGCGCCGCCGGTCAACCGCCAGATCACCCAACTGTCCATGGTGCCGCACAGGAGCTGTCCGGCTTCAGCGCGGTCGCGCGCGCCGGTCACATGATCCAGGATCCAGGCGATCTTGGTGCCGGAGAAATAGGGATCGAGCAGCAGGCCGGTCACCTCGGACACCCGCGCCTCATGGCCGGCGTCCCGGAGCCGATCGCAAGCGTTGGCTGTGCGGCGATCCTGCCAGACAATGGCGGGATGGATCGGGCGACCCGTGGCCTTGTCCCACACGACCACCGTCTCGCGCTGATTGGTGATCCCGATGGCGGCGACATCGGCGACATCGCGCCCCGACGATTCCATGGCCTCGCGCAGCACCGCGACACAGGCGGCGAAGATTTCTTCCGCGTCGTGTTCGACCCAGCCGTCGGCGGGATAGCTCTGTCGCAGAGGCCGCGTGGCGTCGGCGATCGCACCGCCGGCGGCGTCGAACAGGATCGCCCGTGTGCTGGTCGTGCCCTGATCCAAGGCCAGAATCAGTTGTTCAGCCATCCTCGCGCCTCCCGCACGCCACTTTACCGAGCCACCGGACCGCTATTGTTATCGATCATTCGGTTGAGCCGTTTAAGCATGTTTTCATTTGCCGGAAGCAAGGTCATCTTCACCGTATTCGGGATTCGAGGAGGCTGGTCATCCAAGCCGTCCAAACCGCCAAGCTTTTGTCACTGGCGCGCAGCCGCGATCCTGGCGATCGTGAGCGGCTGCTGACCGGCATTATTGAGCTATGCGAGGCCAGCCAGGCCGCCGGTGGCGCGACTGACCCGGATGTCCAGAGCCTGCTGGATTCGATCTTCATGACCCTGGTCGTCGAGGCCGAGCGCGAAATTCGCCAGCGCCTCTCCGAGCGCTTGGCGGACGCCGCGTGGGCGCCGTCGGCCTTGATCAATATCCTGGCCCTGGATGAAATCGAGATCGCCCGCCCGATCATCGCCCGCAGTCCCGTGCTTCAGGATCACGACCTGATCAGACTGTTGGTTCAGGCCACCCTCGAGCATCAGATCGAAGTCGCACGCCGGGCGCGCCTACCGGCCTCTGTCGTCGAGGCCATACTGGCGCGCGAAGA
The DNA here is from genome assembly GCF_058681035.1 of Caulobacter sp. FV2ps19. Taxonomy (NCBI): domain Bacteria; kingdom Pseudomonadati; phylum Pseudomonadota; class Alphaproteobacteria; order Caulobacterales; family Caulobacteraceae; genus Caulobacter; species Caulobacter sp. FV2ps19. The sequence continues at coordinate 3,412,718 of NZ_CM178729.1, forward strand.
ACCTGCGGTTCTGACCGCGCTGGCCAACAACGAAACCGCCGAGATTTCCAGCGAGGGCCTTCGCCGCCTGGTCGGGCGCGCTAAAGATGTCGTCGCGCTTCGTTCGCCCCTGGCGCGCCACCCCCTGCTCTCCAGCGACCTGGCCGAACAGCTTTATCTCTGGGTTGGGCGGTCCTTGCGCGAAGCGCTCGCGACGCGCTTCCATCTCGACACCGACGCCATGATCGCTGCGGTCGATGAGGCGCTTCGCGCCGCCCATCGCGGCGATGGTCCTGCCGAGGAAGGAATCGGCGAGTCCGAGGAAGACCGTGAAGCCATGGAGCGCTCGCTTGTCGAGAAGCTCGACGCGGCCGGCCAACTCCGCCCCGGCTACATGTTGCGCGTGCTGCGGGAAGGTCGCCTGCCGCTGTTTGTCTTGGCTCTGGCTCGCCTGGGCCAGTTTGAACCTGACCAGATCCGCCGCGCCATCAATAGCAATCGCCCGGAATTGCTGGCCCTGGCCTGCTCGGCCGTCAGCATTGATCGCAGCGTATTTCCGACCATCCTTGAGCATGTGCGCCAACTCAACGCCGGCCGTCCCGGCGGCGGCGAAGAAGGCGCGCGGCGCGCCGGCAGTGCGTTTGGGCCGTTCACCCCGGACATCGCGGCCATGGCTTTCCGACAGGCCGTCGGCGCGGTTTGACAAGCAGGCGGGCTTCCCGCCTCTTTGGCCTGATGTACCAGCCTCAACCCTTTCTGACCCGCCTGAGCTTCAAGGCCAGCGACCGCCCCGAAGCCGAGGAGGCCCGCGAGCGGCTGATTGCGCGCTATGGCGATGTTGGCGAAGAGTCAGCGCAAGTGATCGTCGCCCTCGGCGGCGACGGATTCATGCTCGAAACCCTGCACGGCGCCATCGCCAGCCAGACCCCGATCTACGGCATGAACCGGGGGTCGATTGGCTTCCTGATGAACGAATACAGCGAGGATGGCCTGCTGGAGCGAATCAATGCCGCCGAGCGCGCCGTGATCCATCCGCTGGTGATGACCGCGATCGATTCCCAGCGCCGCAACCACCGGGCCCTCGCGATCAACGAAGTCTCGTTACTGCGTCAGACGCGGCAGACCGCCAAACTTCGCATCTCGATCGATGGCAAGGTGCGGATGAGCGAACTGGTCTGTGACGGCGCCCTGATCGCCACGCCCGCCGGATCAACCGCCTATAATCTTTCGGCGCACGGCCCGATCATTCCCATCGGGGGTCAGGTCTTGGCCCTGACGCCCATCAGCGCCTTCCGCCCCCGCCGGTGGCGCGGCGCCCTGCTGCCGCGCTCAGCGCGCATCACCTTCGAGATCCTCGAGGCTGACAAGCGGCCGGTCAGCGCCGTCGCCGACAATTTCGAGGTTCGCGACGTCCTGGAAGTCCACATTTCGGAAGACCGCGACACAAGCCTGGCGATGCTGTTTGACGCCGGCCGCAGCCTCGATGAGCGGGTTCTGGCCGAGCAGTTCTCGGCCTGAGGCGTTCCGTCGCGGGAAACCGGCATCTCACTCGTTGTTAACGCCTGCTATGGTACCAATCTCCAAAGGCCCACCGCCGGGGAGGTGATTTTGACGACGAAGCCCACCGCCGAGGTGATCCAGGTGCCGAATATGCTGAAGCTCAAGGTGGGCGGACGCGGCGGCATCGACATGGCGGCCATCGCCAAGGCCGAGGCCGCCCTCAAGAGCCTTTCGGGCAATTTTGCCCAATGGCTGCAGGATGAAATCACCAAGCTCGAGGCCGCCCGGCAAGAGGTCAAGACCCAGGGTCTGAATGCCGTCACGGTCGAGACGCTGTATCTCCGAGCCCACGATCTCAAAGGCCTTGGGGCGACCTACGACTTTCCGCTGATCACCCGTATGGCCGGTTCGCTGTGCAAGCTGATCGACGAGCCAGAGACGCGCCTGTCAGCGCCGATGTTCCTGGTGGACGCCCATATCGACGCCATCAAGGCGGCCGTCCGCGGCGATATCAAGGTCGATACGCACCCCGTCGGCAAGGCGCTCGCTGAAGAACTTGAAGGCCGCGTCACGGAATATCTGGCGGGCTAACATCAGGCCAGGCCAAACAAGCCCTTCAGATAGGGGTTGAGCATCCGCATTTCCGGATCGAGCTCGGCCCGCACCTTCAGAAAATCATCCCAGCGCGGATACAGCGCCTGTAGCGCTCCGCCGTTCAGGCTGTGAAGCTTGCCCCAGTGCGGCCGGCCGCCATGCCGACGGAAGATCGGCTCGATCAACTCATACAGGAACGCGAAGTCGTCCTTGTAATAGGTATGCACGGCGACCGATCCCCGCGGACCGCCCTGGAACGGCGAAAGCCAGGCGTCATCCGGCGCGATGCGGCGCAACTCAATGGGGAAGAACACATCCGGCCGTTGCTTCTCGATGGTCGCGACCACCTCTTCCAAAGCCTCTAGCTGCGTCGCGACCGGCAGATGGAATTCCATCTCGTTGAAGCGCACGGGTCGGTCGTTCGACAGTAGTTTCCAGCCTTCGTCGACGGCTGTCTCGGGTTTCACGCCGGCCAGCAGCGCCCGCGCTGCGGTCTTGCGCAAGGGCGTTGAGAAGCCCAGCAGATTGCGTAGCCCCTTGAGAGCATCGAGGAAGGCCGTGTCCTGGTCGGGACCTCGAGCCTCGACCGGGTCGTCGGTCTCGTCATGGCTGACGCCGATGGCCAGGCCGGTGAAGGGCGCGACAAAGAATTCGAAATTACGGTGCTCCGCCCACCGCGCTTCGGCCTTGGCCAGCGCGTCGCCGAAGGGTTCGATCCAGACGCGTCGACGAATTCGGCGGTTGGGGACGGTCTTCAGCCTGACCTGAGTGATGACGCCCAAGGCGCCGAGAGACACCTTGGCGGCCTGAAAGATCTCCGGCCTGCGGGTCGCGTCGCAGTCGATGACCTGTCCGCTCGGGGTCATCAGCCTCAGCCCCGTGACATCGCCATGCAGCGCCTGCAGCTTGGCGCCGGTGCCATGGGTGGCCGTCGCCAGGGCGCCGGCAAGGGACTGCTTGTTGATATCCGGCAGATTGGCCATCGCCCGCCCCTTGGCCGCCAGGGCTGGCCCCAGCGCGCCCAGACGCGTCCCAGCCAGAACCACGGCCTCGTCGCCTTCCCAGTTGGTAATCCCGGCCATGCCGTCCAGCGACATCAGAGAGCCGCGAGTCGGGGCGAGCGCCGTGAACGAGTGCCCTGCCCCGACGGGGCGGATCGGCGCGGCGGCCGTCTTGAGCATTTGGGCCAGCTCGCCCTCATCCTTGGGCGCCAGGCGCTCGGAGGGATAGGCGGTCTGAACGCCCGACCAGTTTCGCCAGAGCAGTTTGCCCTCGCTGTTGACCGAGGCCGGCGCTGTCGGCTCGGGCTTTTCGTGGGTGGCGACCAGATAGCCGGCCCCGCCAGCGGCCACCACGGCGGCGCCCGTGCCGCCCGCGACCAGAGCGCCTCGTCTCGAAATCATGGCTTCCCCCGACTATGCGGGATCTTCGCGCCCCGCCATGAAGCGTATGAGGCCCTGGAAATCGGAGGGTGTGCAAGTCGCGCATTGCCCCGAGGCCGGCATGGCCTTGAAACCCTGGATGGTGTGGTCGAGCAAAACGGCCTCCCCCTGCTTCCAGCGCGCCCCCCAGGCGGCGCGTTCATGGACCAGCGGCGCGCCCGTGCCGGGTATGGCGTGGCAGGCCTTGCACGACGTTTCGTACAGTCCCGCCAGTCGCGCGTCGGCGGGCTTCAACAGCAGGGCTTGTTCCGGCGTCGGCGCCGGCAGGGCTTTTTCGCCACAAGCCGCGAGGCAAAGGGCCGCGAGCGTCAAGACGACGGCGACGCGCATCAGCCTTCGATCCCATGCAGTCGCTTGGCGGCCGTAACGGTATTGGCCAGAAGACAGGCGATGGTCATGGGGCCCACGCCGCCCGGCACCGGAGTGATCGCGCCTGCCACCGCCTTGGCCTCATCAAAGGCGACGTCGCCGACCAGGCGGGTCTTGCCCGCCGCCGCCGCGACCGGATCACGGGACGGGAAACGGCTGATGCCGACATCGATGACCACCGCGCCCGGCTTGATCCAGTCGCCCCGAACCATTTCCGCGCGACCGACGGCGGCGACGACGATGTCGGCCTGCCGCACGATCGCCGGCAGATCGACGCTGCGCGAATGGGCGATGGTGACCGTGCAGTCAGCGGCTAGCAGCATCTGCGCCATGGGCTTGCCCATCAGATTCGAGCGCCCGATCACAACGGCGCTTTTGCCCCGCAGATCGTCCAGCATGTCCTTGAGCAGCATCATGCAGCCCAGCGGCGTGCAAGGCGTCAGGGCCGGCAGACCGCTGGCCAGACGACCGGCATTGGTGACCGTCAGCCCATCAACGTCCTTGTCGGGCGAGATCGCCGCCACAATGTCGGCCTGGCTGAGATGATCCGGAACCGGAAACTGCACCAGCACGCCATGGATGGCGGGGTCCGCATTCAGCTTGCTGACCAGAGCCAGAAGCACGTCCTGGGCGACATCCGCAGGCAAGCGGTGGGTTTCGGAATGCATGCCCGCGGCCAGGGTCTGCTCGCCCTTGTTTCGCACATAGACCTGACTGGCGGGGTCTTCGCCCACCAGCACCACGGCCAAACCCGGCGTGACGCCGTGATCGGCTTTCAGAGCGGCCACCTCCTCAGCGATCCGCGCGCGCAGATCGGCTGCGAAAGCCTTGCCGTCGATGATCCTGGCCTCGGACATGGGCGCACTCCTCGTTTCGGCGTGCCTAGCCGCTAGTTTTGATGCGCGCAACGCTGGCGTGGAGACCACGCAATCGTGCTAGAGCCAAGACCATGGCAGTTGCGTCTTCCACCCTTCGCGCAGACGTCGTCCTGGTGGGCGGCGGCCTCGCCAATGGCCTGATCGCATTGCGGCTCAGAGCCATGCGCCCTGACCTGCGGGTGATGATCCTGGAACGCGACCATCGAATCGGCGGCGAGCACACCTGGTGCCACTTCGAGACCGACGTCAGCCCGGGCATCGGCGGCTGGCTTCGCCCGCTGATCGTCCACCGCTGGTCGGGTTATGAGATTCGCTTTCCGGACCATCAGCGCTCGCTCGAGACGCCGTACATGGCCATCACCTCGCAGCGTCTGCACGAAGCCGTCACCGCCGCGCTGGGGACTGACGTCTGGTTCGGCGCGGCGGTCTCGGAGGTCTCCCCCCATCAGGTCACCCTCTCGGACGGTCGCCGCATCACCGCCGCCGCCGTCATCGACGGACGCGGCCCGCGCCGCAGCCGCAGCCTGGTGTTGGGTTGGCAGAAGTTCCTGGGGCTGGGCGTGCGGCTGTCAGCGCCGCACGGCCTGACCCGTCCCATCGTCATGGACGCGACGGTCTCGCAACTGGACGGCTATCGCTTCCTGTATGTTTTGCCGCTCGACGCCACGCGCCTGCTGATCGAGGACACCCGCTACAGCGATGGGTCCGAGCTCGACCACGCCGCAGTACGCCAGGCCATCGCCGCCTATGCCGGCCAGCAAGGCTGGACCATCGCCAAGGTCGAGCGCGAGGAGCACGGGGTCCTGCCGATCGCCCTGGCCGGCGACATCGACGCCTATTGGCGTGAGGCGCGGGCCCAGGTCGCGGAGGTCGGCCTGCGCGCCGCCCTGTTCCAGCCCACCACCGGCTATTCCCTGCCCGACGCCGCCCGGCTGGCCGACCAGATCGCCGCCCTGCCGCACATCACCAGCGCCCATGTCCGCACCTGCGTCGAGGCCCACTCCAAGGCCGCCTGGCGCAAGCGGCGGTTCTTCCGGCTGCTGAACCGCATGCTGTTTCGGGCCTGCGCGCCAGACCAGCGCTACAAGGTGCTGCAGCGCTTCTACCGGTTGCGCCCTGCCCTGATCCAGCGCTTCTACGCCGCCCGGCTGACGCTCTGGGACAAGGCCCGCGTCCTGATCGGCAAACCGCCCGTACCTGTTCTCGCCGCCATGGGTTATCTGGGCGAGCGTTCCGTGACCGAGGACTAAGCAGAATGTCTCATTCCAAACCTCGCGCGGCCGTTATCGGCTCAGGCTTTGGCGGTCTGTCCCTGGCCATCCGGCTGCAATCGTCGGGCTTCGACGTCACGGTGATCGAAGGCCGCGACAAGCCGGGCGGCCGCGCCTATGTCTGGGAAGACGAAGGTTTCATCTTCGACGCCGGCCCGACGGTGATCACCGATCCAGATTGCCTGAAGGAGCTGTTCACGATCAGCGGCCGCAAGATCGAGGACTATGTCGAGCTGATGCCGGTCAATCCGTTCTACCGGCTGGTCTGGGAAGACGGCGACGTCTTCGACTATGTCAACGACCAGGCCGAACTGGACCGCCAGATCGCCGCCCGCAATCCGGCCGATGTCGAAGGCTATCGCAAGTTCCACGCCTATTCCGAGGAGCTCTATCAGAAGGGCTATGTCGAACTGGGCGCGGTGCCGTTCCTCGATATTCGCAGCATGATCTCCTCGGCCCCGGCCCTGATGAAGCTGCAGGCCTGGCGCAGCGTCTATGACAAGGTCTCCTCATTCGTGAAGGACGAGCACGTCCGTCAGGCGATGTCGTTCCACAGCCTGCTGGTCGGCGGCAGCCCGTTCGCCACCTCGTCGATCTACGCCCTGATCCACGCCCTGGAGCGTCGCGGCGGCGTCTGGTTCCCGCGCGGCGGCACCGGCGCGCTGATCCGCGGCCTGGTCCGCCTGTTCGAGGACCTGGGCGGCACGCTGCGTCTCAACGCGCCCGTTCAAAAGATCACGACGAAGGACGGCCGGGTGACCGGCATCCTCAATCACGACGGCGAATTCGAGGCCTTCGACACCGTCGCCTCCAACGCCGACGTCATGCACACCTATCGCGAGCTGCTGGTCGACGATCCGCGCGGCAAGAAGGTCGGCAAGGCGCTGGAGAGCAAGCGCTGGAGTCCCTCGCTGTTCGTGATCTATTTCGGCCTCAAGGCCGAGCATCCCGAGATCCGCCACCACACGATCTGCTTTGGCCCGCGCTATCGCGAACTGATCGGCGATATCTATAACAAGGACGGCCTGGCCGACGATTTCTCGTTGTATCTGCACTCGCCCTGCGCGACCGATCCCGGCATGGCGCCTCCGGGCTGCAGCAGCTTCTACGTCCTTTCGGTGGTGCCCAATCTGGAGACCGCCGACATCGACTGGGACAAGGAAGGTCCCGGCTATCGCGACAAGATCCTGAAGTATCTCGAGGATCGCTACATCCCCAATCTGTCGCGGGATCTGGTGACCAGCCGGATCTTCACGCCCAACGACTTCACCAGCGAGCTCAACGCCTGGAACGGCGCGGCCTTCTCGCTGGAGCCGCTGCTGACCCAGAGCGCCTTCTTCCGCACCCACAATCGCGACGACGTCATTCCCAACCTCTATTTCGTCGGGGCCGGCACCCATCCGGGCGCGGGCATCCCAGGCGTTGTCGGTTCGGCCAAGGCCACGGCAGGTCTGATGATCGACGACTTCCAGACGGAAACGGCGTGAGCGACCTCGAGGTTCAGAGCCGAGAAGCGATCCAGAAGGGCAGCAAGAGCTTCGCCGCCGCCGCCGCTCTGTTCGACGCGGCAACCCGCGCCGACGCCGAGATGCTCTACGCCTGGTGTCGCCACTGCGACGACGTGATCGACGGCCAGACCCTGGGCCACGGCATGAGCCCCGTCCAGGACGCCCCGGCGCGCCTGGCCGCCCTGTACGCCCAGACCCGCGCCGCCCTGGCCGGCGAGCCGCCCGCCGATCCGCAATTCGCGGCTTTCCAGACCGTGGCCCGACGCCGTCAGATCCCCGAGCGCTACGCCCTGGACATGATCGACGGCTTCGCCATGGACGTCGAGGGCCGACGCTACCAGACGCTGGACGAACTGCTCGACTATTGCTGGGGCGTGGCCGGGGTGGTCGGGACGATGATGGCCCTGGTCATGGGCGTGAAGCCCGATCAGCTGGCGATCCTGCGCCGCGCCCAGGATCTGGGCCTGGCCTTCCAGCTGACCAATATCGCCCGCGACATCGTCGAGGACGCCCGCAACGACCGGATCTATGTGCCGCGCGCCTGGCTGAGCGAGCTGGGCATTCCGGAGACGGCGGTCGCCGATCCGGCCCATCGCGAGGCGGTCGCGGTGATGGCCAGGCGTCTGGTCGACGCCGCCGAGCCCTATTACGCCTCAGCCCGCTGGGGTCTGCGCGACCTGCCGGTGCGCTGCGCCTGGGCCATCGCGGCGGCGCGCGGCGTTTATCGGCAGATCGGTCTGGATGTCGTGAGCGAGGGCGCCAAGGCCTGGGATGAGCGCGTGGTGGTCAGCGGCCGCATGAAGCTGTGGCGGGCGCTCGAAGGCGGGGTCATCGCCCTGCGCTCAGCGGTCTGGGACCGGGCGATCAAGCCGCCGGCCCGGCCGGACCTGTGGTCGAAGATCTAGGCCTCAACGCCCCGCGCCTTAAGCTGGGCCTTCAACTCGCGCACCGGCTTGGCCCACAGAAAACCGAACGACACGGCGCCGTCCTTGGTGTGCACCGCGTGATGGATGCGGTGGGCCTGGATGGCCCGCTTCCAGAAGGCTGACTTGCCGAACGGGGTCTTGAACCGCCGGTGCACCATGCCGTCGTGAAAGATGAAGTACATGAAGCCATAGGCGGTAATGCCCAGCCCGACCGGCAACAGCCACGGCGTGCCGTGGACGCCGAAATAGATCGCCACGATGGCCGGGGCCGCGAACACCACCGCGAACAGATCGTTGAGCTCGAACAGTCCCTCGCGCGGCTCATGGTGCGATTTGTGCCAGACCCACATGAAGCCGTGCATCACATAGCGATGGGTGACCCAGGCGAAGCCTTCCATGAAGGCGAAGGCCGCCAGGAACAGCACGAGATCGAGCGCCAGGGTGGTCATCACGGATCCTATCGACGCGACCGTCGCGCCAGGGCCTGGGCCAGGGCCAAGCCCGCCAGGCCGCAGGCGCTCAGCACGCCCCAAGCCTTATACACCCCCGACAGTGTCGCGTCGCGCCACAGGATGCCTTGATACGCATCAATGACCCAGGCGTGGGGCGTGAACCAGCCGACGGTCTGCAGCCAGACCGGCATCAGGAAGCGCGGGACCATGCTGCCGCCGATCGCGGCCAGAACCAGGATCACGAAGGTCGACAGCATCTGGGCCTGCTCGCGCGTCCGGCAGATCGAGACCAGCCCCAGGGCCAGACCGGCCGCGCAGACCGCGGTCGCCAGGGTCGTGGGCAGCCACAGGCCCAGGTGCGCGACCACGGCGACGCCATAGACGATCTGGGCGGTCGCGAAGATCGCCACGGCCTGAACGATCCCTTGCCCCACCAGGAAGACGAACTTGCCGGTGATCACCGGGCCCATGCCCGCCACGCCGGACAGCAACCGGTCGGCGACCCCGCTGCGGCGCTCGTCCATCAGGCCCAAAGCGCCCTGCATGGCCGAGAACAGCGCGAACAGGATCAGCACCGCCCCGGCGTAATAGGCGATCACCGCCCCGCCCTTGCGGGCGCCCAGCAGGTCCTCGCGGTCGAACAGTTCGCCCTCGGTCGCCTTGGGCGGCTCGGCCTTCAGGAGGCTGGCGGCCATGTCCAGATTGTCGACCTGGTCGGCCGTCAGCTCGCCGATGGCGGGCCGGATCTGGTCGACGCTGCGGCGCAGGGCGGCGTCGGGCGCGGCTCGCACCAGGGCCTGCTGCACCCGCGCCTGGGCCAGGGGCGCAGCCACCGCCCGGCCCGGATCGGCGATGATCAGGAACGGCCGGCCCGCCACCGAAGGATCGGCGCGCAGCACCAGACCGGCGTCGGCCTGACCGGATTTCACCTGAGCCCGCACCGCTTCGACGGTCGCCGGCGTCACCGCTTCGGCGCGGATGTCGGGACTGGCCAGCAGGGCCTTCAGCAGCCGCCCCGTGGTCTCGGTGCGCGCCAGGTCGGCCACGGCCAGCTTGGGCTTGATGTCCTCGCCCGTCGCCCCGGCGAACACCGACGAGAAGATCAGGAACACCAGGGGCGGAAGCAGGAAGGTCATCACCAGGGCCGCGCGGTCGCGCCACAGCTCCAGGGCCATCACCCGCACCATGGCCAGGATCATCTCCAGCCCGATCATGCCGCCTGCTTCCGCTCGGCGACCAGGGTGAACAGGTTCTGCAACGAGGGTTCGCGCACCCGGATCTCCCGCGGGATCAGTCCGGCCTTGCGCAGCCGCTTGTCCAGCCGGCCGGCGGCGGCATAGCCATCGACGTCCAGCCGGGTCCAGAGATTGGCGCGGCGGGTCGCCTTGACCAGCCCCTCGGCGGCCAGACGGATCTCGCCGGCGGTGTCGGGTTGCTCGAACAGCTCGACCAGCACCTCCATCTGATGTCCGAACGCCTCGGTGATCAGGGCGCGCGGCTCGCCCTCCAGCATCATCTGGCCCTCGCGCAGGAAGCCGACCCGATCGGCCAGTCCCCCGGCCTGATCGAGGTCGTGGGTCGTCAGCAGCACGGCGACGCCCACGTCGCGCAGCCCCCGGATCACCGCCTCCAGCGCCTGGCGGGCGTCGATGTCGACGCCGACCGTGGGCTCGTCGAGGATCAACAGGCTGGGCTCATGGACGATGGCGGCGGCGATATTGGCGCGGCGCTGATAGCCGCCCGACAGGTGGCGGACCGGCACATGGGCCCGGTCGACGGTGCGGGTCAGCTCCAGCGCCCGCTGCGCGGCGGCCGGAATGGCCCTGGCCGGCATCCGGGCCAGGCTGGCGAAGGCGGCCAGGTTCTCGGCCACGGTCAGGTGGGCGTAGAGAGCGATCTCCTGCGGCGCCAGGCCCAGACAGGCCCGGGCCGCCGGAACCCGGGCCGGGTCCTGGCCCTTGAGCGCCACTGTCCCGCCATCAGGGCGAAGACGCCCGCAGATGGTCTTGATCAAGGTGGTCTTGCCCGCCCCGTTGGGACCCAGCAGGGCGTAGATCTCGCCGGGATTCAGGGTCAGGTCGACGCCGCGCAACACCGGCTTGTCGCCATAGGCATGGACGACGCCGGCGACCTTGAGAATGGGCTCGCCGGTCAAGCCGCCGCCTTGCGTCCGGCGAACAGCCCCTCGACATAGCCGGCCACGAGGTCGCAGCCGCCGACGGCGTCCAGCGCCGCCCGACCGGCCGCCAGATGGCCTTCCATCGTGGCCCGCGCCCCGGCGATGCCCAGCAGCGACACCGCCGTGGTCATGTCGGCGTCCTTGCCGACGTCCTTGCCGGCTCCCTCGACCGAGCCCTCGGCGTCGATCAGATCGTCGCGGATCTGGAAGGCCAGGCCCATGCGCCAGCCAAATTCGCCCACGGCCGCCACGGCGGCGTCCGAAGCGCCGGCGATCCGGGCCCCCGCCTGGGCGGCGGCCATGATCAGTACGCCGGTCTTCTCGTGGTTCACCCGGTCGATGGACGGCAGGTCGCGCAGCTGATCCCGATCGAACAGGTCCCGCGCCTGGCCGGCGATCAGGCCCGAAAATCCGACCGCGCCGGCGAGACGCCCCGCGATCTCGGCCCGAAGTTCGCCGCTCAGCCGGGTGTCGGCGGCGATCACGGCATAGGCCTGGTTCAGCAATCCGACCCCGGCGAGGATCGCCGTGGCCTCGTCATAGGCCCGGTGGATGGTCGGCAGGCCGCGCCGCAGGCCGGCATTGTCCATCGCCGGCAGGTCGTCGAAAATCAGCGAGGCGGCATGGACCATCTCAAAGGCGCAGGCCGTATCCAGGGCCAGCCCTTCGGCGGCGCCGAACTGGGCGGCCGAAAGCAGGGTCAGCAGCGGCCGAAAGCGCTTTCCCGGAGCCAGGAGGGCGTAGCGCACCCCCTCCACCAGCCGGTCCGGCGCCGTCCCGGGTCGGGGCGCCAGGTCGGCCAGCCGTCGATCGACCCCGGCCCTCAGGGCCTCAAGACGTTGAAAATAGGCGGCGTTATCGTCCATGCGCGAGTCGCGGCCGTCACCATCACCCCGTTGTGGGCGCCTCATTTGAAGCCGCCCCCCCGCCGCGTCAAGCAGCCCCCTCTTGACCCCGGCGCCGGGCGGGGGTTTTCCAGAGGGATGACCCAGTCCCTTCCCACGCCCGCCGCCCACGCCCGCGCCGTCCTGGCCGCACTGGGCGTCGTCGGCCTGCCCGCCGATGGCGGCGTCGCCGTGCGCTGCCCGATCGACGGCTCGATCCTGACCCAGGTCGCCTATGACGACGCCAGGGCGATCGACGCCAAGGTTTCCGCCGCCGTCCGCGCCTTCCGCGACTGGCGCACCGTGCCGGCCCCGCGTCGCGGCGAACTGGTCCGCCTGCTGGGCGAGGAACTGCGCGCCGCCAAGGATCAGCTGGCCGCCCTGGTCACGCTGGAGGCCGGCAAGATCGCCTCCGAAGCGGCAGGCGAAGTGCAAGAGATGATCGACATCTGCGACTTCGCCGTCGGCCTGTCGCGTCAACTGCACGGCCTGACCATCGCCTCCGAACGCCCCGGCCACGCCATGCGCGAGACCTGGCAGCCTCTGGGCCCGGTGGTGGTGATCAGCGCCTTCAACTTCCCGGTCGCCGTCTGGGCCTGGAATGCCTGCCTGGCCCTGGTCTGCGGCGATCCGGTGATCTGGAAGCCGTCGGAAAAGACACCCCTGACCGCCCTGGCCACCCAGGCGATTCTCGACCGCGCCCTCGCCCGGTTCGGCGACGCGCCAGAGGGCCTGAGCAGCGTGGTGCTGGGCGGCCGCGACGCCGGCGAGCGGCTGGTGCGCGACCCCTGCATCGCCCTGGTCAGCGCCACCGGCTCCACCCGCATGGGTCAGGCCGTGGCCCCGATCGTCGCCGGCCGCTTCGGCCGCTCGATCCTCGAGCTGGGCGGCAATAACGCCATGATCGTCACCCCCAGCGCCGACCTGTCGCTGACCGTGCGGGCCATCGTGTTCTCGGCGGCGGGTACGGCGGGTCAGCGTTGCACCAGCCTGCGCCGGCTGATCGTCCATGAAAGCCTGGTCGACAAGATCGCCGACGCTGTCGAGAGCGCCTTCGCCCGCCTGCCGGTCGGCGATCCGCGCCAGGACGGCGTGCTGCTGGGGCCACTGCACGATCAGGCCGCCTATCAGGCTTTTGTCGCGGCCATGGATCAGGTCCGGGCTGACGGCGGAACCGTCAGCGGCGGCGAGCGGCTGCTGATCGACGAGCATCCGGACGCCTTCTATGTCCGCCCCGCCCTGGCCCGCCTGGCCGCCCCCAGCCCCGGCATGCAGCGCGAAACCTTCGCCCCCCTGCTGCACGTCGTGCCCTATCGCGACTTCGACGAAGCGGTGGCGATCCAGAACGATGTGCCCCAGGGCCTGTCCTCCTGCGTGATGACCAATGACGTCCGCGAAGCCGAGGCCTTCCTGTCGGCGGCCGGCAGCGACTGCGGCATCGCCAACGTCAATATCGGCCCCTCGGGCGCCGAGATCGGCGGCGCGTTCGGCGGCGAGAAGGAAACCGGCGGCGGGCGTGAAAGCGGTTCGGACAGCTGGAAACAGTACATGCGCCGCCAGACCGCGACCGTGAACTATTCCGGCGCCCTGCCCCTGGCCCAGGGGGTCAGGTTTGATCTTTAGGGGCAGAGCCACTTGCCCCCTCCGCGCCTGCGGCGCTCCTCCCCCGGAGGGGGAAGATGAGGTCGGCGCGTTTCATCTTCCCCCTCCGGGGGAGGAGGATGCGTAGCATCCGGAGGGGGCGAGTGTTCGCAACCTCACGCGATCTCTCGCTGAAGGGATGGGAAGGGCTGCGGAGCGTCCGGGCCTCGCCCGGATGAGAGTTTGATAAGTACCGTTTCGACGAAGACGAACGCTCCGCGCAGCCGTTATTCGGGAGCATCGCCGGGATTGGCGGGGTTTTAACCCGCTCCGGTAGCTAGGCCCCCGACGGGCAGGGTGTTGGCGCACCCTGGACCGCATGGGCGATTTCAGCCCATGCCTGTTGCGCGTCATCGGGCGTCGGCAAAGGGAGTTCCCGGCGGTCCGGGCCTGGCCTCAACACGGGACGGTCCTCGAGGGTGTCCACGCTCAGCCAGACCCCGCCGGGCCTTCGACGACGGCCGACGGGCGCTACCCGCTCGACCACCCCTGACAGTCGCAACGGTCGCCGTACGTGCGCCCTTCCCGTGCTGTCAGGTGAGATTGATTATGCGGGCGGTTTCAACGCCGGGGATAAGTTCGCGCGAGAAATCTTCAACCTATTGATTCTGCTGTGTTCGTGTCGCTGAACGCAGAGGATAAGTCCTCGCCCCTGAAGGCGGAGCACTTGTGGGGCGCTCTCCCTAGCCTCGCGCCAGAACCTCTTCGGTCGGAACGACGACGGCATATTCCCCGCTCAGGTTCGAGAGCGACATCAGGTGCCACTCTTGAGCCGGCCGCAGCACGCCCAGATAGTCGGCCTTGTCATAGGTGTAGCAGGCGTCGCCGGGCAGGGTGACGGCGAAGCCCAGGCAGTGGGCCGAGCGCACGGTGGCCTCGACCGAGTCGTTGGTGCTGACCCCGACGATGACCAGGTCGCGGAGATCGCGCAGGCGAAGCCAGCGCTCCAGGCCGCTGTTGGCGAAGGCGTCGCTGACGTTCTTCTCCATCCGGTGCTCGGCCGGCAGGGGCGCGAACCGCGGCTGGAACTCGCAGTTGGTCGATCCCGGCCAGAAGGCGCCGGCCGGCGAGCGCGACATGTGCCGCACATGCACGACCGGCCGCCCGTTCTCCCGCCAGGCCTGCAGCAGGCGCGCGATATTGTCCTCGGCGTCCGGATTGTTCCGCGGCCCGGTATTTTCCGGCAGCATGCCGCGCTGCATGTCGATGATGATCAGCGCGGCGGCCATGGGCAATCTCCTAGAGCGGTATGTTGTCGTGCTTCTTCCAGGGATTGGACAGTTCCTTGCCCTTCAGGCTCTTGAGGCCCCGGACGATGCGGCGACGGGTGCCGTGCGGCATGATCACGTCGTCGATATAGCCACGTGACGCGGCCACGAACGGGTTGGCGAAGGCGTCCTTGTACTCGGCCTCGCGCGCGGCCAGGGCGACGGGATCCTTGGCCTCGGCGCGGAAGATGATCTCCACCGCCCCCTTGGCCCCCATCACCGCGATCTCGGCGGTGGGCCAGGCATAGTTGAGGTCGCCGCGCAGGTGCTTGGAGCTCATCACGTCATAGGCCCCGCCATAGGCCTTGCGGGTGATGACCGTGATCTTCGGCACCGTGGCCTCGGCATAGGCGAACAGCAGCTTGGCGCCGTGTTTGATCAGGCCGCCATATTCCTGCTTGGTGCCCGGCATGAAGCCCGGCACGTCGACCAGGGTGATGATCGGGATGTTGAAGGCGTCGCAGAAGCGCACGAAGCGCGCGGCCTTGCGGCTGCTATCGATGTCCAGCACGCCGGCCAGCACCTGGGGCTGGTTGGCGACGATGCCGACGCTCTCGCCGTCCATGCGGGCGAAGCCGCAGATGATGTTCTTGGCCCACTCGCTGGAAATCTCGAAGAAATCGGCCTCGTCGACGATCTTGAGGATCAGTTCCTTCATGTCATAGGGCTTGCCCGGATCGCTGGGGATCAGGGTGTCGAGGCTTCTTTCTTCGCGCAGGGCCTCGTCGAAGCTTTCGCGCTCCGGGGCCGGTTCGCGGTTGGAGCTGGGCAGGAAGTCGACCAGGCGGCGCACCTGGGTCATGGCCTCCAGATCATTGTCGAACGCGCCTTCAGCCACGCCCGACTTGGCGGCGTGGACCCGGGCCCCGCCCAACTCCTCGGCGGTGACCACCTCATTGGTGACGGTCTTGACCACGTCAGGACCGGTCACGAACATGTAGCTGGTATCCTTCACCATGAAGATGAAGTCGGTCATGGCCGGCGAGTAGACGTCGCCGCCGGCGCAGGGCCCCATGATCACGCTGATCTGCGGCACGACGCCCGAGGCCATGACGTTCTCAAGGAAGATGTCGGCATAGCCGGCCAGGCTGTCGACGCCTTCCTGGATGCGGGCGCCGCCGGCGTCGAACAGGCCGATGATCGGCGCGCCGACCTTCATGGCCTGGCGCTGGACCTTGACGATCTTGGCCGCATGGGCGCCCGACAGCGACCCGCCGAACACCGTGAAGTCCTTGGAGAACACATAGACGACCTTGCCGTTGATCGTCCCCCAGCCGGTGACGACGCCGTCGCCGGGGATCTTCTGGTCCTGCATGCCGAAATCGGCGCTGCGGTGCTCGACGAACATGTCGAACTCTTCAAAGCTGCCTTCGTCGAGGAGCAGCTCGATGCGCTCGCGAGCCGTCAGCTTGCCCTTGGCGTGCTGGGCCGCGACGCGCGCCTCGCCGCCGCCAGCCTTGGCCTGTTCGCGACGACGATCCAGTTCCTCGAGAATGTTCTGCACGACTGTGCTCCCTACGCCTTGTCAGCAGCCTCCTGCTCCTGGGGCCGCCTTGTCGGATCGAGGGGTAAAGCCGCGCGGCCGCACTGGCAAGCCAGCCGTTACGGCAGTGCAGCAAAGTGCGCCGGGCTTCACCGCCTAGCGCAGGGCGGCGAACCACCGCTCCAGCGCTGCGGCCTCGATGGCCAGATTGTCGGCCCGCAGCCGGGCTTCCTCATCCTGGCCCCAGTGCTGGGCCTGGAACACCTCTTCCAGACGCGACAGATCCAGGGCCCGCTGGCCGTCCAGCTCGCCCGCACGGATCGCCAGGGCCAGCACCGCCGAGCCCAGCAGGCCCGAGGCATAGGCCACGCCGGCCAGGCTGAAATCGTCCAGCGACAGGGCCAGGGCCTCGACGGCCGCCAGGGTCGCGGCGGGCTGGGGCGTGTGGATGATCCCGGTGACCGGGGTGAAGGTCGCGCCCAGCATGCTCCCCGCCCAGTCCAGCACCGGCTGCCACTCGCGCGTCTGGCGCTCGACCAGGGGCGTGGGATGGTCGGCGCGATAGCACAGCAGGTCAGAGCCGGCATAGGCCGCCACCTCGGCCGCGACGGCGGCGCGGGTCTCGGCGATCCGGTCGATGGCGGTGAAGGCCAGACGGGTGGCGGGCATGACCGTCGAATCGATAACCTTGGCCTGGGCGTCCCACTCGTCGGCCACGAGTTGCGCCAGAGTCTGGGTCGGCAGGATCAGGGGCGACTTGGCCGGCGACTTGGGCGTGCGACCGTCCAGCAGCACCGCGAAACCGCCTTCCGCCGGCGCAATGGTGACGGCCTTGTAGAACCGGCGCGGCTTTTCGATTGGCGGGGTCTTCTCGGCCACGGATGATGGCTCCTTGCGCGATTATTCGAGTCTGACGACGGATCGCCCTATTCAAGGCGTTGAATGATCAGGAACGGCTCGCGGCGCAAGGCCCGGGACGCAAGGAGACAGAGCGTTTGTCACTGCCCTCCAAGGATATGATGGCCGCCCTGGCCGTGACCCGCTTCGGACTCGGCGCGCGGCCTGGCGACATCGCCGCCGCCAGCGCCGATCCGCGCGGCGCGCTGCTCGACCAGATCGACCCTCGCGGCGCCGACCAGCCGCAGACCCAGGCCGAGACGGCGGCTGAACGCTATGTCGCCATGCGGGCCTATCAGGAGCTGCGCCGCACGGCCAAGGACGACGGCGATCCCAAGACCGTCGCCGTGCAACAGGCTAACAAGGTCCTGCGCGAAAAGGCCGCCGCCGATTTCCTTGCCCGGGCGCGCCTGGGGGCCGGAACCCAAGCCGGCTTCCGCGAGCGCTGGGCGTTGTTCTGGGCCAACCATTTCACCGTCTCCAGCACCAAGGAGATCACCGGCGTGATGGTCGGCCCCTTCGAGCAGGAAGTCGTCCGGCCCTATGCGTTTGGCCGTTTCGAGGACCTGCTGGTCGCCTCCAGCACCCATCCGGCCATGCTGACCTATCTGGACCAGGCCCAGTCGGTGGGGCCGCGCAGCAAGGCGGCCGGGCGCAGCGGCAAGCGCGGCCTCAACGAGAACCTGGCGCGCGAGATCCTCGAACTGCACACGGTCGGCCTCGACGCCCGCTACAGCCAGGAGGACGTCACCGAATTCGCCCGGGCCCTGACCGGCTTCAGTGTCGGCAAGGAGAATGAAGACCGGGCCGGCCAGTTCGTGTTTCGCGACAACATCCACGAGCCCGGCCCCCGCGTCATCCTGGGCAAGACCTACAAGGCCGGCGAGCTCGACCAGGGGCTGGCCGTGCTGAAGGCTCTGGCCGCCCATCCCGCCACGGCCCGACACCTGTCGACCAAGATCGCCCGACACTTCGTGGCCGACGATCCGCCGCCGGCCCTGGTGGCGCGGCTGGAAGCCCGCTGGATCAAGAGCGGCGGCCGTCTGGATCAGGTCGCCCGCGAATTGGTCGTGTCGCCGGAAGCCTGGGATCCGGCCCCGACCAAGTTCAAGACGCCCTATGAGTTCCTGATCTCGTCCTGGCGACTGATCGGCGAGCAGCCGACCGTCTATCAACGCATCACCACGCCGCTGATCGGCCTGGGCCAGAGGGGCTTTTCCGCCCCCTCTCCCAAGGGCTGGTCGGACATGGCCGGCGAATGGTGCTCGCCCGACGGCCTGATCAAGCGCCTGCAATGGAGCCAGGCCTTCGCCGACGTGGTCGCCAGCCGGCTTGATCCGAACCAGGTCGCCACGGAGGGTCTTGGCGCCCGGCTCACCCCGCCCACCGCCCAGGCCGTCGCGCGCGCCGAAACCCGCAGCGAGGCTGTCGCCCTGCTCTTGATGAGTCCGGAGTTCCAACGCCGATGACCGTTCCGAACCTTCCCACCCGGCGCGGCGTCCTGGCCTCGGCCGCCGGCCTTGGCCTGTCGATCACCTTCCTGGGCCGCCCCGCCCTGGCCGATGTCGACGGCGCTATGGACAAGCGCAAGTTCATCGTTGTGATCTGTCGCGGCGGCATGGACGGCCTGTCGGTCACTCCGCCGGTCGGCGACCAGGACTATGCCGGTCTGCGGGGCGCCTTGGCCGTCGCGCCCGACAAGGCTCTGAAACTGGACGGGACTTTCGGGCTGCACCCGTCGCTGAGCGCGGTTCACGCCCTGGCCCTGAACGGTCAGGCCCGAATCGTTCCGGCCGTGGCCACGCCCGACCGCGCCCGCTCGCATTTCGAGGCCCAG
Source organism: Caulobacter sp. FV2ps19 (assembly GCF_058681035.1). Classification (NCBI taxonomy): domain Bacteria; kingdom Pseudomonadati; phylum Pseudomonadota; class Alphaproteobacteria; order Caulobacterales; family Caulobacteraceae; genus Caulobacter; species Caulobacter sp. FV2ps19. The sequence goes on from NZ_CM178729.1 coordinate 3,431,826, forward strand.
GACGTGCTCGAAAGCGGCTCGGCCCAGGTCTATGCCTCAAGTTCGGGCTGGCTGAACCGGACGCTGGAGGCCCTGCCCGCCGCGCGCAGGGTCGAGGGGCTATATGTGGGCGCGACGACGCCGCTGATCCTTCGGGGCAAGGTCCAGGCGGCCAGCTGGTCGCCCGGCAAGGGGGTCGACGAGAGCGGGCGTCTGCCGACCCTGCTGCAGGATCTCTACAAGGCCGATCCGCTGATGGGCCCCGCCTTTGCGCGGGGTCTGCAGACCGAAAGCATGGCCCAGGCGGCGATGACCGCCATGGCCGCGCCTGTGGGCGACAACGGCGGGATGGCGGCGCCCGGCATGATGGCCCCGCCTGCGGCCGCCCGTAGCGGTCGCGACGGTCCCGAGGCCGCCCGAAAGCTGGGCGCGACCCTGGCCGGCTTCATGGTCCAGGACGGCGGCCCGCGCATCGCCGCCCTGTCCCTGGACGGCTGGGACACCCATGCCGGACAGGTCGGACAGATCGCCACGCGCCTGACCTATCTCAACGCCGTCCTATCGGGCCTCAACACTGGTCTGGGATCGGAGTGGCGCAACACCGTCGTCGTCACCGTGACCGAGTTTGGCCGCACAGCGCGCGCCAACGGCACCGGCGGCACCGACCACGGCACCGCCTCGACCGCCCTGGTGCTGGGTGGGGCCCTGAAGCCCGGCGGGATCATCGGCGACTGGCCGGGCCTGTCGCCCGGCGCCCTGTTCGAGAACCGCGACCTGGCGCCGACCGTCGACATGCGCGGCCTGTTCAAGGGCCTGCTCCGTGACCACATGGGCGTCGAGCGCGCAGCGCTCGAGACCCAGGTGTTCGCCGACAGCGCCGACGCGAAGGCGGTGACGGGGCTGGTCTAGCGCCGCTTGATCTGCCGCCGGGCGAAGGGGTCCTGATCGGCCTCGTCTTCCGAGAAGCCGAACTTGGCGAAGCCGGCCTTCAGCTCGGGGCTCAGCGGAGCCTCGATATACAGCATGCCCACCGACGGGTGCGGCAGCATCACCGAGCGGGCGTGCAGCTGCAGCTTCAGGCCTTCCGACAGCGGCGCGGACTTGTCATCGCTGTATTTTGGGTCGCCCAGGATCGGGTGGCCGATGGCCTTCATATGGGCCCGCAGCTGGTGCGTGCGGCCGGTGTGCGGACGCAGGGCCATGAAGGTGACGCGCGGACCGGCGCGGCTGATCGAGACGAATTCCGTCTCGGCCGGCTGGGCGTCCGGGTCCTTGGGTTCGGCGGGCACGACCAGTTCCCGGTCGCCGACGCCGCGCTTGGCCAGATGCAGCTCGATGACGCCCTCGACCGGGTGCGGATTGCCCGCCACGATCGCCCAATAGGTCTTCTGCGCCTTGCGCTTGGCGAACGAGCCCGACAGGCGCGCGGCCGCAGCGGGGGTCTTGCCCAGCAGCAGCACGCCGGAGGTGTCGCGGTCCAGACGGTGCACCAGCTTGGGCCGATTGACCCCCTCGCCCCAGGCGCTGAGCAGCTTGTCGATATGGTGAGTGGTCTTGGTGCCGCCCTGCACGGCCAGGCCCGAGGGCTTGTTCAGCGCCAGGACTTCCTCGTCCTCGTAAAGCACCAGCGACTTGGCGAAGGCGATGTCACGCTTGGACAGGGCCTGCTTCTCGTCGGGATCGGGCGCGTCAGGCAGCGGGGGCACGCGCACCTGGCTGCCCGCCGCCAGCTTGGTGTCGCCCTTCACGCGCGAGCCGTCGACCCGCACCTGACCGGAGCGGAACAGCTTGTTGAGCTGGATATGGTTGAGGTGGGGCCAGCGGCGCTTGAACCAGCGGTCCACCCGAACCCCGTCCTCGCCCGCGTCCACATAGAGCGTGCGTACTTCTTTCATGCCGCGAATATCCTGCGGGCGATCAGAAGGCCCGCGAAAAGGGCCGCCACGGACAAAAGCACGCTGGCGGCGGAATAGGTGAAGGCCTGACCGTAGGCGCGCTTCTGAATCATCAGCGCGGTTTCCAGTGAAAAGGCCGAGAAGGTCGTAAAGCCGCCCATGACGCCGACGGCGAGCAACAGGCGGGCGGTTTCATGATTGGCGTTGCCCCTGTGGGCCAGCCACGAGGCCAGCACGCCCATCAGGAACCCCCCGATCACATTGACCGCAAAGGTGCTGTAGGGCCACGCCGATCCCAACAGCCGGAGGGCCTGGGCGCCCACCAGATAGCGGGCGACCGAGCCGACGGCGCCGCCGGCGGCCACGAGAAGCAGTTTCGTCATTGGCTCCTTATGCGCCGAGCGCGCCCGAACGCCAAGTCATGCGGCGCTTTGAAGTCGTCACACATCTTGTGATAGCATGAAGGCGACACATATTCCGGAGATCGCATGCGCGGATTGGTTCTCCTGGCCTTGGCCGTCCTGGTTCCGGCAACAGCGCAGGCCAGCGTGCCGCCGCTTCCTGTCTTCGGTCTGGGTGCCGGCGGCACAACCGCGATCATCAGCTTCGCCGCGCCGCCAGCGCGCGTGGCCTGTGACGGTCGCGAGGTTGTCGTCGTTCAGAGCACGCCGATCCATCCCACGACCTGGCAGGCATGGGCGCCCGCAGCCGGCGAAACCTCGCCCACAGCCCTAGCTCAACTGGGCCAGACACTCTCCTTCTCAGTTGACGCCAACGGCGCGGTGATCGACCTCAAGCGCGGTCCTGGCCTCTTGCCCTGGCCGAGCGACGATCAGGCCGCAGCCGTGGCCGCCTGGCGGTTCGCGCCAGGCGCGCCGGCCAAGGGCTGCGCGTTCGACCTGGCGCCCGTCCAGACGGCGCTGGCTGACACCGCTCCGGCCAAGCTGTTCGAGCTGTCCGCCTTCCAGGGCCGCAACACGCCGCCGGCCATCCGCGACGCGCTCTACAAGGCCGGGAACTGCAACAAGACCCCTCGCCGCGCGCCGGACACCATCGCCTATCCAGACCTGCGCGGGTTCGGAAACAAGAGCGCCTCGCCGCCCTGGGCGGGGATCCGCTACAGCATCGACGCCGGTGGCGCGGTACGCGACGTGCAGATCGTGGCCCAGAGCGGCGACGCGGCCTATGCTGACACCGCCGCCTCCAGCCTCGCCGAGAGCCGCTTTCGTCCGGGCGAGTTGCGCACGGGATGTTATGCAACCTTCTCCGCCAAGCCCAGGACGACGCACGCCCCCGCGCGGCCCGACATCAAGGTCTTCGAACGCCCCGGCGACGTCTGCGCGATCAAGGAAGCCTCCCTGAACCTGCCTGAGACCAAGACCTTCCCACCGGCCTTTGCCAAGCGGGGCGTCGAAGGCTGGGCGATCGTCCGTTTCGACGTGGCGCCCTGGGGCCAGATCGGCAATGTCCAGATCGTGGCCGCACAGCCCAGCGAGGCGTTTGGCAACGCAGCGCGTAACCTTGTGCAGTCCGCACGCCCGTCCGCGCCGGCCACCGGCTATCGCGGCTGTCTGGTCCCGGTCATGTACGCGATCCCCGCCCCGACCGACGATTTCGACTGAGCGGCCGATCTTGGTAAACCTATAAGGTAGTCATTCCGGAAACCTTATTTCCGAACGAGACGTTAAGCGTGGCGACAGCATTCTGGACCTCCTCTCCGAGAACCGAGTCCGATGCCCTTCGACAGCACCGACCAAGATGACAAGACCCGCCGGGTGGCCTTGCCCGCGCCGGTGCTGCACAGGCTTGCGGGGTCCGACCTGATTGCACGCGGCTCCGTCAACGTCATCAGCGTCAAGGCGATCCGCGCCTGGGCCGGTGACTGGTGGTCCCAGAAGCGCGGCGACGTCTGGACCTATGTCGAACGCAAGCTGGGCGAACACCTGGATCGCACCGACATGCGGGCCCGGATCTCCGACAGCGAATTCCTGATCGCCATGAACAGCGACCACGGCCTGGCCGCCCAGGCGACCAGTGTTCGTATCCTGGAAGACGTGCTGACCCACCTGTTGGGCTCTGCCGAGCTGAACGATCTGGGAGTCAGTTCGGTCGTCGGCCTGCAGGGCGGCGAAGCGGTTTGCCGAAAGATCGACGCCGCCACGGTTCTGGCCGCCCGCGCCCGCCGCGACTCGCAGCGCTCGCCCATGCGGCGCGTGACCGAAATCGGCGATGAAGCGCGACGCTCCCCCGTGGCCTTCACCACCGGCAGCGGCGCGGCCCTGCGCGTCGACTTCACCCTGGAACACGTCGTCAATCTGCGTCGCAACGTCACCACGGCGATCCGCATCGAGCCGATGGTCACCCACCTGGGCACCGGTCGCCAGGCCTCATCGCGGGCGATCAGCCGCCTGCCCGATCGCGACATCGCCTTTATCGACGAGGCGACCCTGAAATACGCCGCCCTGTTTGCGCGCGGCGCCCAGGGCTACAACGTGCCCGACCTGATCCTGCCCGCCTCGTTCCGCACTCTGGGCACCCAGCGCGGTCGCGACCTGCTGACCGGCACGCCGGGTCTGTCCCTGGCCCTGCTGCGCGGCGGCGTGATGATCGAGCTCGTCGACATCACCCGCGGCACGCCGACCGGCCGCCTGGTGGAGGTCGTCGGCCTGCTGAAAGCGCTGACGCGTGGCGTCATCGCCCGGGTTCTGCCCGAAAAGGGCGCCTTGCAGGGTCTGAAGGATGCGCGGCTGGCCGGACTGACGCTCGACGCCTCGGACCTCACCGGTCCGGCCGAGCGGGTCGCCATGGACATCATGACCTTTGGCCGCGAAGCCCAGAGCGTGGCGCCGATGACCGCGCTGCAGGGCCTGGTGGCGGAAGGCTATTTCGCGGCGGCCCAGACGGCGGGTCTTACCCACGCCGGCCTGCGCGCGGCCCATCCGGTGGCGAGCGCCGGGGCGGCGACCGGAGCGGCAGCCGCCTGATCAGATCTGGTTGCGGCCGTAGCCGACCGACCGGATGATTTCCCGCGCCACATAGGTGTCGGCGTCACGCGGCGCAGCGCCTTTTCCGAACACCACTTCCAGCGAACTGGTGACCGCCGGTCCCGGGCCGAGGTTGAAGCTGGTCCCTATGCCCAGACCCACCGAGCTGCGCCGGCCATAGCTGCTTGAGCCTCCCCCCACCGACAGGCGCGGACCGTTGCTGGCCCCGCTGCTGGAGGTCATCCGGTCCGAGACCCGGAACCAGTCGTAGCCGTCGCGTACGGCCAGTTCGGCGGCCCGCAGCAGGGCATAGTCGGAAACCTGCTCGACCGACGCGCCGGGCCCGCCCTGGAAGGTGACGCGATAGCGGCCGGGCTCCAGTCGGAATTCCGAATAGCCGGCGCTGTTGGGCGCGGCCTTGGCGGCGTAGAGGGTCGGCGCGGTGGCGCAGCCGCTGAGCAGCGCGACGGACAGGACCAGAGCAGCGAAGCGTTTCATGGCGGTTCTCCTACCAGGTCAAACGGTCTGGCTGGGCCGCTGTTCCGGAAGCGGCAGTCCCATCTTTTTCAGCATGGCCGTCATGTCGGCCGGAACCTCGGCGATTATGCGGCGCTCGCCGCCGTCGGGATGCGGAAATGACAGGCTGGCGGCGTGCAGCATCAGCCGCGGCACAGCCGAGCCGCCCAGCATCAACGCCCCGCCATAGCGGCTGTCGCCACTGATCGGCCGGCCGATCGAGGCCATGTGGACCCGCAGCTGGTGCATGCGGCCGGTGTCGGGCGACAGCTCGACCAGCGCCGCCGTGGCGCTGCTGGACAGGGTGCGATAGCGGCTGCGCGCGGTCTCGGCGTCCGGGTGGTCGGGCGGGCAGACCCGCATATAGGCCTCGCGGCCGATCGACTCGCGACGCAGCGGACTGTCGATCATGCCGCCCTTCGGCTCGGGCGCGCCCGGCGCGACAATGGCCATGTAGGATTTCCGGAACCGCTTGCCCATCAGGGCCTTGCCCAGGAATGCCGCCCCCGGCTTGGTCTTGGCGGTCAGGATGACGCCCGAGGTGTCGCGGTCCAGCCGGTGGATCAGTCGCGGACGCGGGCGCCCCGGGCGAGCGAAGGCCCACAGCAGGTCGTCCAGGGTATGGGCCTGGATGCGGCCGCCCTGGCTGGACAGGCCGGCGGGCTTGTTCAGCACGATGACGCTATCGTCCTCGTGGATCACCCAGGATCGCGCCAGAGCGATCTCGTCCTCGGTCAAGGCGATGGGCGCGTCGGAGGCCTTGGGTTTCGGCGCGAGGGGCGGACGGCGGCTCACGAGTCCTTCTCCCCTTGCGGGAGAAGGTGGCCCGCGTGAGCGGGTCGGATGAGGGGTCTCTCAGTCATGGCCGCATAGAGACGTAGCGGCGACGCCATGCAACCCCTCATCCGGCGCTGCGCGCCACCTTCTCCCGCAAGGGGAGAAGGGGTCACTTCCCGTCCCGCCGCAGCTTGCCCCAGGCGTCCAGCCGCTCCCGCACCTTGGCTTCCGCGCCCACGGCCTTGGGCTCATAGAACCGGGGCCGCGCCATGCCGTCCGGGAAATAGTTCTGGCCCGAGACGCCGCCCTCGACATCGTGGTCATAGGCATAGCCGTCGCCATAGCCGAGGCTTTTCATCAGCTTGGTCGGGGCGTTGAGGATATGGGCCGGCGGAGCCAGGGAACCGGTCTCCTTGGCGGCGCGACGCGCGGCCTTGAAGGCGGTGTAAACGGCGTTGGACTTGGGGGCGCTGGCCATGTGGACCACGCACTGGGCCAGGGCCAGCTCCCCTTCGGGACTGCCCAGGAAGTCAAAGGCGTCCTTGGCCGCCGTGGTCAGCAGCAGCGACAGCGGATCGGCCGCGCCGATATCCTCGGACGCCATCCGCACCAGCCGGCGCGCGATGAACAGCGGATCCTCGCCGCCCTCCAGCATCCGGGCCAGCCAGTAGAGCGCCGCGTCGGGATCTGAGCCGCGCACCGATTTGTGCAGGGCCGAGACGAGGTTGTAGTGCTCCTCGCGGTTCTTGTCGTAGGCGGGCCGGCGCTTTTGCAGGAATTGGCCCAGCTGCGTGGCGTTCAGCGGACTGTCCGTGCCCACCGACAGCAGGGTCTCGGTGAGGGTCAGCAGATAGCGGCCATCGCCGTCGGCCATGGCGATCAGGGTAAAGCGGGCCTCGGCGCCCAGCGGCAGCTTGCGGCCCTCGACCTCTTCGGCCTTGGCCAGCAAGGCTTCCAGGGCCTCTTCGTCCAGCCGCTTGAGCACGAACACCTGGCAGCGCGACAGCAAAGCGCCGTTCAGCTCGAACGAGGGGTTCTCGGTGGTGGCGCCCACCAGGGTGATGACGCCCTCCTCCACGAACGGCAAAAAGCCGTCCTGCTGGGCGCGGTTGAAGCGGTGAATCTCGTCGACGAACAGCAGGGTGCTCTGACCGGCCATGCGGCGGCCTCGCGCCTGCTCGAAGGCCTTCTTCAGGTCGGCGACGCCGGAAAACACCGCCGAGATCTGCTGGAACTCATAACCCCCGGCCCTGGCCAGCAGCCGGGCGATGGTGGTCTTGCCGGTGCCGGGCGGCCCCCACAGGATCATCGAGGCCAGGCGCTGCGCGGCCGCCATCCGGCCGATCGGACCTTCGGGACCCAGCAGGTGCTCCTGCCCCACCACCTCGCCCAGGGTCTGGGGCCGCAGACGCTCGGCGAGCGGGGTCGGCGCATGCGGCGTCAGGCCGGCGGCTTGGAAGAGATCGGACATGGGAAGGGTTTACGAAATCCCGGAGGGGACCGCCATGATCATCGCGGTCCCCTCTGGTGATCATCAGGTGGTGAAGCGCGCCGTGATCTGCTGGCCACCGCGCTCGATGGTGACGGCCCAGGTTCGGCCGCCCGCCGCCGTGGCCGACAGCAGATCGGCCACCGTATCGATGGTCCGGCCATTGACCTTACGCACGAAGTCGCCCGGGCGCAGGCCGGCGTTGAGCGCGAAGCCCTGGCCGATCTTGGTGACCAGCACGCCCTTGCCCGCGAACGGATCGGCGCCCAGGTCCTGGGCCACGGCAGGCGACAGGTTGACCACCGTCGCGCCGTCGAAGGGGTTCTTGCCCTTCAGGACGCGCTCGTCGCGGGCGGGGACTTCCGGCGCGGCCTCGGCGCGGACGGTCAGGGTCTGCTGCTTGTCGCCGCGACGAATGACCATCGGCACGCGGTCGCCGACCTTGTGGGTGCCGATCGCGAAGGCGCCGCCGCCCTCATCGTTCACCGGCTGGCCGTCGATCGAGAGGATGATGTCGCTGTCCTTCAGCCCGGCCTTGTCCCCGGCCGATCCCGGATAGACCTCGGCCACCAGCACGCCGTTGGGCGCGGCCATGCCCAGGCTGCGGGCGATCTCGGCGGTGACGGGCTGGCCCTTCACGCCCAGCCACGGGCGCACCACGCTGTGACCGCCACCCAGGGCGGTGGAGACCACCTGGCGCACCACGGCGGCCGGAATGGCGAAGCCGACGCCGGCGGACGAACCCGAGCGTGAGATGATGAAGGTGTTGATGCCGATCAGGTCGCCGTCCATGTCGACCAGCGGGCCACCGGAATTGCCCGGATTGATCGAGGCGTCGGTCTGGATGTAGCTGCCGAAACCGGCCGCCCCCAAATCGGTGCGGGCCAGGGCCGAGATGATTCCGTTGGTCACGGTCTGGCCGACCCCGAACGGATTGCCCAGGGCCAGGACCAGATCGCCGACCTCCAGCTGTTCCTGGTCGTCGATCGCCATCACCGGCAGGCGCTCGCCCTTGGTGTCGATCTTCAGAACGGCCAGGTCGGCGCGCGGATCGTCCAGCAGCACCGTGGCCGGGAACTCGCGACGGTCCGACAGCTGGACGGTGATGTCGCCGTTGCCGCCGGTGATGCCCTCGATATTGTGGTGGTTGGTGATGATCACGCCATCGGCGCGAACGATGGCGCCCGAGCCCAGCGACCCCTGCACCTGATCGCGCGGCCCGCCGCCGCCCATGAAGAAATCCCAGAACGGATCGCGCGCCTGCTGGCGCACCACGCGGCGGCTGGCGACATTGACCACGGCCGGCGCGGCCTTCTTCACCACCGGCGCGAACGAGGCCTTCATCGAGACCGGGTCGCTGGGCGCGCTGCGAGTGGGCTGGGCCAGGTCCGGGATCGACTGGGCGTTGGACGGGCCTTGCGGCGAGCAGGCCGCGAGCAGAACGAGGGCGGGAAGCAGAACGCTAGGGGCTCGCATGGGTATGGGAGGTCTCCGGTGAAGCGACCCGGATATCAGCCGAGCTTTCGGGCGCATTGATGGCGGCGAGATAATCAAACTGGTCAGGCGGGCTGGGGTTCCGCTGCAACAGGGGTCGCCACCTTGAGGGCCAGGGCTGTTGCGCCCAGCATCAGGGCAGCGGCGATCAGGACCGGCAGGCCCGGCAGGTTCAGGGTCGCGTCGTGGCGGACGGCCCAGGCGAAGGGCGCCAGGTACAGGGTCGGACCGATGATCGAGGCGATGCCCATCATCGCCGAATTGGCGCCCTGCAGCTGCCCCTGCTCCTGGGGCGACACGCGGCGGGTCATCAGGCCCTGCAGGCCCGGCTGGATCAGCCCCGAGAAGGCGAAGATCGGCAGGCCGCACAGATACAGCCATCCCGTCGGCGCCAGGGCGTAGATCAGGAAGCCCACGAAGCCCGAGAACAGTCCAATGAGAAGCGCCCCGCGCTCGCCGACCTTTCGAACGACGGGACCCACGACCACGGCCTGCATGAAGATCCCGGCCAGCCCGCTGCCCATCAGGGTCAGGCCCACCAGCTGCGGCGACCAGTGATAGCGATAGCCCATATACAGCACGAAGACCGACGGCAGGACATTGTGGGCCAGCTGGAACAGGAAACCGACCCCGGCCAGGCCCAGCAGGTTGGGCTTGCTGGACAGCAGTTTCAGCGAACCGAGGGGATTGGCCTTCTTCCAGTCGAAGCGCTTGACCCGACGCTCGGGCGGCAGGGATTCGGGCAGCACGAAGTAGCCGTAGAGCCAGTTGCAGAGGGCCAGGCCCGCGCAGACCAGGAACGGCAGGCGATGGTCGAACTGCCACAGGAACCCGCCCAGGGCCGGGCCGAAGGTGAAGCCGACGCCGAACGCCGCGCCCATCAGGCCAAAGCCCTTGGCGCGGTTCTCCGGCGTGGTCACGTCGGCGACATAGGCGCCGGCGGTCGAGAAGCTGGCCGCGGTCATGCCGTTGAACACCCGGCCGATAAACAGCCACCACAGGTTCGGCGCGAAGGCCATGAACAGGAAGTCGACGCCCAGGCCGAAGATCGAGGTCAGGATCACCGGGCGACGGCCGAAACGGTCCGACATCAGGCCCAGGATCGGCGCGCAGAAGAACTGCATGACGCCCCAGGTGGTGGCGAACAGCACCACCCAGTCGGCGGCCTCGGCCGTGTCGCCGCCGTTGAAGCGCTTCACCAGTTCGGGGAGCACCGGGATCATCACGCCCAGGGACAGCACGTCCATGACGGCGGTGATGAAGATGAAGCCCAGCGCCGCCTGGCGCCGCGATCCTGTGATGGTCTGAGTCATGCGTCGGCCTCCCCGGCGGTCCCTAGGTGCCGATCCTTCGCGGCGACCGCAAGGGCGTCCAGCAGATCGCGCCACCATTCTCCGTGCCGCCGCAGAAACAGGCCGTCGGGAAAGGTGTGGCGCGCGACATGGGCCTGCGGAACGCTGTCCCAGCCGCGATGCTCGACCGTCACCCGCGTGCCGTCCTCCACCGCCTCGAAGCGCACCTCGACCTCGGTGTCCATGTCGGGCGCGAAGGTCGCCTGCCGCCAGCCAACCACCAGTTTCTCGCCCGGCGACCAGACCCGGACCTGACCGACCTCGAACACCTTGCCCGAGGCCAGGCGCTCGACCAGGCGGCGGCCGCCCTCGCCTTCCCCCTCAATGGCCTCAAACGCCATCAACCCGGGCGAGCGGGGCGTGAAGGCGAACAGTGAATTGGGCCGCCACCAGAGGGCGATCTCCTGGGTGAAGGCCTCGAACACCCGCTGCGGCGGCGCGTCGATGCGCAGGGCGACGACGACGCGCGAGCTCATGAGCCCTCCACATGGGCTTTCAGCGACGCCAGCTGATCCACCCAATGGGTCTCGGCCATCTCCAGCCAGGCCTTGAGCTCGTCCATGGGACCGGCCCGCAATTGATAGACCCGCACCCGGGCGTCGAAGTCCGGGTGGCTTTCCTCGACCAGACCCGACTGGCGCAGGGCCTTCAGGTGGCGGCTCATGGCCGGCGGGGTCAGACCGACGGCTTCCGCCAGCTCTCCGGCCCGGTGCGGCCGCGCGCGCAACAGATCCACGACCCGCCGGCGGTGCGGATCAGCCAGGGCGGCCAGGGTGCGGTCGACGGACGTGCTCACGCGGCGATCATACGCGGCTGTCGATCTTCAGGCCGCTGCGCCGCTCCATCTCAGCGATCGTGATGTCCTCGACATTGCGGGCCACGGTCCAGATGTGGCCCTCCAGATCCCGGCAGCGATAGGTGCGGTCGCCGTAGAACTGGGTCTCGGGCTCGGCGATGATCTCCGCCCCCGCCGCGCGGGCCCTTTCGCAATGGGCGTCCAGATCACCCTCGCTGAGCTGGATGTGGACGGTCTGGGTGTTCTTGCCGCCGATCGAGGCCGGGCTCTTGTGGTCGGCGCTCCACTCATTGCCGATCATCACGCAGGCATTGCCGAAACGCATTTCGGAGTGACCCACATTGCCCTCGGCGTCCTCGATCAGGAACACCAGCTCGAACCCGAAGGCCGCCTCCAGCCAGGCCAGGGCGGCCCGGGAGTCGCGATAGCACACCGCCGAGATCAGATTGGGCCGCCAGTCCGCCATGTCGTTATCCTTTTCGAATATCGACAATATTTAACGCATATCAGAACTATATGCGCAAGGGCTTCAGGCTGGGGTCCTCGCTCTCGTCCACCAGGCAAAGCCCCGCCTTCCTGGGCCTTGTGCCCAGAAAGGCTGTCTTTTGTTCGATGAAGCGATAGGGGCTGTCCCCTACCGCAGCGCCGCCCCGACCACCTTCAGGCTGCCGTCGCCGGCTTCCGGCTTCACGCCCGAGATCCGCGCCAGCAGCGGATAGACATCGACATTATCGAACACCGGCAGGACGACGCCCGGCTTGATCGACGGACCATGGGCGATGAACACCGCCTGCATGGCCGGATCATAGGGGTCAAAGCCGTGCTGACCGCCGACGGCGGCCATGGGCTTGGTGGCCTTGTCGAGCATCGCCTGGGTGGTCACGTACCAGCCGGTTTCGGACAGGCAGATGATCGCCGGCACGCGGGGATTGCGGCCATAGTGATAGCGTTCCGGGATCTGACCCTTCTTCCAGCAGGTCAGGTGCGGCAAGGGCTTGAGCAGAGCGGCTTCAACCTCGGCCTCCCTGCCCGGCAAGGGCGTCAGCCCCACCACGGCGCCCATCGTGACCAGATGCGCCTTCGACAGGTCCAGCACGTCGTCCAGCGGCCAGCGTTGCGACACCGGCACCGGCGCCATGCCGTGGTCGGCGACGATGACGATGTCGGTGGTCTCGAACCGGCCGCGCGCCTTCAGCCCCTCGACCAGCCGCGTCAGGGCCTGATCGACCTCGGCGGTGGCGGCCCGCAGTTGCGGCGAACTGGGGCTGTAATAGTGACCCTGGGTGTCGACGACGTCGAAATAGAGGGTGGAGAACCGCAGCTCCTGCCCCTTGGGATCGTCCAGCCAGGACAGCAGCGTGTCGACGCGATCGTTCGATGACATCTTCTGGTCAAAGGGCATCCAGCGCGATGGACGCACCCCGGCGATTTCCGTCTCGGAGCCTGGCCAGAACATCGCCGCCGCCCGCTGCCCCTGTTTCTCGACCGAGACCCAGAACGGCAGGGCCTGATCCCACCAGCGGCCGTTGGTGACCGCGTCGGGATTGGACATCTTGAACGTCACGCCGGGAAAGTGCTCGTCTTCGAAGACGTTGTTGACGATGCCGTTGCGGTCGGGCCGTTTGCCGGTGATCAGGGTGTAGTGGTTGGGAAAGGTCAGGCTGGGAAACGACGGTCGCATCGCCGCCCGCGCGCCGTCGGCGGCCAGGGCGTCCATCGTCGGGGTCACGCCGCGCTCCAGATAGTCGGCGCGGAAGCCGTCGACCGACACCAGCAGGGTCAGGCGGCTCTTGGGCGGCTGAGGCCCTGCCCCGATCGAGGCGCAGGCGGACAGCAACAGGGCGCAGCCCAGGGCCAGGGCGCTCAACAGGCGACGCATGGGAAACTCTTTCACCGACAATGCGATCTCGATGCCATCCGGACGTCTCGCCCGTGTGACACGCATGACGCCGTCTTAACTTGGCGCGCGCCAAGCGCACCCCCATAGTCGCCGTCATCGACAGGATTCTCCTGACATGGACGCCGACGCCGCATGAGCATCGCCCTCGAGGCCACCGGCCTCAGCAAGACCTACGGGGCGGTTCGCGCGCTCGACGACTTTTCCATCGCCATCCCGTCCGGCGGCGTGTTCGGGGTTCTGGGTCCCAACGGGGCCGGCAAGAGCACCCTGTTCCGCATCGCCCTGGGTTTGGTGCGGCCCACCCGCGGGACGGCGCGGCTGTTCGGCGCGCCGGCCGGTGATCTGGGCGCCCTGCGGCGGATCGGCGCGATGATCGAAACACCGCGCTATCCGCCCTATCTGACCGCCCGCGACACGCTGCGGATGCTGGCCCTGGAGAGCGGTTGCCACGATGCCGACATCGGCGGCTGGTTGGACCGCGTGGGCCTGGGCGGCGCCGCCGACCGTCCCACCAACGGCTTTTCGGTGGGCATGAAGCAGCGCCTGGGCCTGGCGGCCGCCTTCTTCACCCGCCCTGAACTGGTGATCCTGGACGAGCCGACCAGCGGCATGGACCCGGCCGGCATCCAGGAGATCCGCGCGCTGATCGTCGACCTGGCCCAGCGCGAGGGCGTGACCATCATCCTGGCCAGCCACCAGCTGGACGAGGTCAAGCGCGTCTGCGACCGGGTGGTGATCCTGTCCAAGGGCAAGATCGCCGCCGAGGGCGCGGTCGACGCCCTGACCGCCGGCCAGGCCCGCTTGCGGATTGTCGCCTCCCCCATCGCCCAGGTTCTGGCGACCTTGGGCGACAAGGGCGAGGCTGATGGCCCCGACGCCGTGCTGGCCAATATCCGCCGCGAGGAGACGCCCGCCTTGATCCGGGCTCTGGTCGAGGCCGGGGTTGAGATCACCGAGGCCCGCTGGCGCGACGCCGACCTTGAGGGCGTCTATCTGAAGACCCTCGACCAGACGCCCCCCAACCAGACGCCCCAAGCGCAACAGGGAGCGATCTGATGCTGGTCGACGCCATCGCCGCCGAACGCTTCCGCCTGTTGCGCGACCGCTCGGCCCTGTTCTGGGGGTTCGTTTTCGCGCCCCTGGTCGGCTTTTTCCTCAATATCGGCGGCGACCTGTTCCTGCGCGGCGTCATCAAGCGGCCGATGCCCGGCGTGACGATCGACCTGACCGGACAGGTGCTCAAGGCCCTGGGCGACGGGGCCTCGGTGATGGCGGCGCTGTTCCTGATGATCGGCGCGGCCTCGGTTCTGGCCGGCGACTATCGCTGGGAAACCTGGCGGCTGCGCACGCCGCGCAATAGCCGCCTGAACCTGCTGGCCGCCAAGCTGATCGTGATCGGCGAGGCCCTGCTGTGGAACCTCGTCTTGACCGTGATCCTGACCCTGCTGGCGACGGTGATCGGCGCGGGGATCAACAGCAAGACCATCCTGCTGTCCTCGACAGGCAGCGGTCTCAGTCAAGTGGCCGGGGTGTTCCTCGTCACCTGGCTGGAGGCCATGAGCCTGGTCGCCCTGGCCGCCTGCGTGGCGGTGGTGGCCCGCTCGCCGATGGCCGCTGTGGTGGTCTGCCTGATCGTGCGCTTCGTGCAGTCGATCCTGGCGTCCACCCTGGGCGCCCTGGCGCCGACCCCGACCTGGAAGTCCCTGCTGCTCCCCGCCTATGACGCCGACCTGCTGCGCGGCTTCGTCGGCGCGCCGTCGCATGTGGGCCTGGACGCCGGCCCGGCGGGCTGGGCCCTGCTGGCGCTGATCGGCTGGATCGCGGCGCTGACGGCGGGGGCGGTTGTGCTGTTCCAGCGGCAGGATCTGACGCGGGAGTAGCTGGGCTGGGGTCTACGCCACCCTCCGTGAGGCTGAGAAGAGGCGCGTGGTGTTTCAGTGATGAAGAACCAGCGGCGCTTCTAATTGAAACATTGAGGAGCGGCCTGCTGACCTGAACGGTGGACCCGACCGATTTGGCCTAAACGGAGGTATCGACTTTGTCATCCATCACGTAGGCGCGTTCCGAGACAACCGTATGGGCTTTCGCCTTTTCGTTCGTGGCTTCGTCCTTGGCTTGCGCGAGGCTTTCCGCCGCCTTCTGAAGCATCTTCAACGCCGCGCCAGCAATGCCGTCGCCCTGGTCTGGCTTTGAAAGCGACTTCAGCGCCGTAGCTGCAGGGTCATCGCTCGTCGCCGCGCCGTCCGCGCCCTGCGTCTTACCCATAGCGGCCTTGGCGCTGTCCGAGAGGGTCACTTTTACAGCGCCCTTACCCGCCTTGATGTCTCTTTCAGCCTTGTCAGCGGCGATCTGCTCATCACGCCCGGCCGCGTTGACCTCCAGAAAGGACTTAAAGGCCTCGACGCCACCTTCAAAGGTCCCGGCTACCGCAAGATCTTGGTCAAAGGCAGACATGCCATTCAGATGGGCCAACGTGCTGCGGGTGGCGTTGGTCTCGCGAGGTTGCGACATGCCGAACTGGTTCAAAGCATCTGCGGCGGCCAGCACTCGCTTGGACATCGCGGAGTTGTCCATGATCGCGTTGACCGCATCGCGATCAGCTTGAGTGCTCTGCTGAAACCAACCCGTCCCTGTTCGCGACGACTGGTTCATTGTGGAGAAGATCGACTTGTAGGCGTCTAGCTTCTCCTGGTCAGAAGCGCCCGAGCCATCAGCCAGGATGGCAGCCTTCTGCTTCATCATATCGACGACCGCACCGCCGCTCGAAGTGAGAGCCGCCGAGTTCTGCGGCGCAGCCGAAATTTGCAATGTACTGCCCTCAAACCAGAGTTGTGTCGCGGGACCGCTCCACGGCACCCCCCCGCACTACTAAACCGGAGGTAAACATTAAGTGCTATAGTTGAAATTGCAGTCGCCGCCGTAGTTGGAGATTCAAGGCGGCAATCCAGTTGCACCTGATGGATAACGTCCGGCGCCACGCCCCTTCCCAACCAAGCCCCAAAACGCAAAAAGGCCCCGGATCGCTCCGGGGCCTTTTCCGTTCAGCCTAGGCTGAAAATTAGTCTTCGGCTTGGGCCGAGTAGTCCGGGCCCGAATCCTTGCCCTTGGCCGAGACGTCGCGGTCGACGAACTCGATCACGGCCAGCGGGGCGTTGTCGCCGTAGCGGAAGCCGGCCTTCAGGACGCGGATATAGCCGCCCTGACGCGTCTGGTAGCGCGGGCCGATGGCGGCGAACAGCTTGCCGACCTGTTCGACGTCGCGAACGATGCTGATGGCCTGACGACGGGCGTGCAGGTCGCCGCGCTTGGCCAGGGTGACCAGCTTTTCGACGAAGGGACGCAGTTCCTTGGCCTTGGGCAGGGTGGTGACGATCTGCTCGTGCTTGATCAGGCTGGCCGACATGTTGGCGAACATGGCTGTGCGGTGAGCGGACGTGCGGCCGAGTTTACGGTGAGCTTTACCGTGACGCATTGTAGTGTCTCCTGGGCCTTGGCCCGCAGGGGCGCGATCTAGCGCTGATTGTCACCCATCCCAGCCTGTTCCCGGCCGGGTCAGAACGAAGCGCCGGGGCCCTCCACCGCAGTTGCGGCTTCAAAAGGCCCAGGCCGCCTTTCCTCCCCGAGGGGTGAAAAGCGGCCCGGATCGAGCGCAGTAGCTAAGTCTTAGATCTGGTCTTCGAACTTCTTGGCCAGGTCTTCGATGTTTTCGGGCGGCCAGTTGGGCACGTCCATACCCAGGTGCAGCGCCATGCCGGCCAGCACTTCCTTGATTTCGTTCAAGGACTTGCGGCCGAAGTTCGGGGTGCGCAGCATCTCGGCTTCGGTCTTCTGGATCAGATCGCCGATATAGACGATGTTGTCGTTCTTCAGGCAGTTGGCCGACCGCACCGACAGTTCCAGCTCATCGACCTTCTTCAGGAGCGCCGGATTGAACGGCAGCTCAGGCTTGGCCTCGTCGGCCGACTTGGCCTTGGGCTCTTCGAAGGTGATGAAGATCTGCAGTTGGTCTTGCAGGATCCGGGCGGCGTAGGCCACGGCGTCCACCGGCGTGACGGCGCCGTTGGTTTCGACTTCCAGGATCAGCTTGTCATAGTCCAGCGACTGGCCTTGACGGGTGGGCTCGACGCGATAGGCGACGCGCTTGACCGGCGAGTACAGGGCGTCGACGGCGATCAGGCCGATCGGCGCGTCTTCCGGACGGTTCTTGTCGGCCGGGACGTAACCCTTGCCGGTGTTGACCGTGAACTCCATGCGCACGGTGGCGCCGTCGTCCAGCGTGCAGAGCACGTGGTCGGGGTTCAGGATCTCGATGTCCGAAGGCGTTTCGATCTGACCCGCGGTCACCGGGCCAGGGCCGGTGGCGCGAAGCGTCATGCGCTTCGGACCCTCGGCGTGCATGCGCACGGCCAGTTGCTTGATGTTCAGAACGATGTCGACGACGTCTTCGCGGACGCCTTCGAGCGAGGAGAATTCGTGCACGACACCATCAATCTGGATGGCGGTGACGGCGGCGCCCTGAAGCGAAGACAGCAGGACGCGGCGGAGAGCGTTGCCGAGCGTCACGCCAAAGCCGCGCTCGAGAGGCTCAGCCACGATCCGCGCCTTGCGGGTCGCGTCGGCGCCAGTCTCGATTTGCGGCTTCTCAGGACGGATCAGCTCGTTCCAGTTTCTTTCGATCACGTGGTCGATCCCTTGAACGCGACTCGCCGGCCGCGAATCTCGCAGCCGGCGAATGGAGAATTGAGTCTAAAAAGTACTAGACGCGACGACGCTTGGGCGGACGGCAGCCGTTGTGCGGGATCGGCGTGACGTCGCGGATCGTCGTAATGGTCATGCCCGCGGCCTGGAGAGCGCGCAGAGCCGACTCACGACCCGAACCCGGACCCGACACGTTGACCTCGAGGGTCTTCACGCCGTGCTCGGCAGCCTTCTTGCCCGCGTCTTCCGCAGCCATCTGAGCGGCGTACGGAGTCGACTTACGCGAACCCTTGAACCCCATGGCGCCGGCGCTGGACCAGGAAATCGTGTTCCCTTGGGCGTCGGTGATGGTGATCATGGTGTTGTTGAACGAGGCGTTCACGTGCGCCACGCCCGAGGTGATGTTCTTGCGTTCGCGCTTTTTAACGCGACCCGGTTCCTTGGCCATCGTCAGGCTACCTTATTTCTTCTTGCCGGCGATCGGCTTGGCCGGACCCTTGCGGGTGCGAGCGTTCGTGTGCGTGCGCTGACCGCGGACCGGAAGGCCCTTACGGTGACGCAGGCCGCGATAGCAGGCCAGGTCCATCAGACGCTTGATGTTCATCGAATTTTCGCGGCGCAGGTCGCCTTCGACGGTGAAGTCCTTGTCGATCGTTTCACGGATCGCGAGGACTTCGGCGTCGGTCAGCTGATTGACCCGGCGAGCGTCTTCGATTCCCACCTTCGTGACGATGTCACGAGCGGATCTCTGGCCGATGCCATGAATGTACTGAAGCGCGATCAAAACGCGCTTGTTCGTCGGTATGTTGACGCCTGCAATACGGGCCACGTCTAATGTTCTCCTAGTCACGCACTAAAGACGCGAACGGCGCGCCCGGCCCGGTCTCTCGACCCAGTCCGGCGCGCACAGATCGCGCCCTTTCGCGGAAGCGCCCCGTTATAGGGATCGTTGCGCCGCCGTCAATGGTTGAATCCGCCGAAAATCAACGAATTGAAAATGTCTCACGCCGCGCCCGAGAGCGCCGCGTCTATAGAGGCCGCGACCGTTTCCACAGGCGCCATGCCATCCAGCTCGGTCAACTTACCCTGCTCTACATAGTAGGGCAGCAAGGGGGCCGTCTGGGCGTTGTAGGCCGCCAGTCGTGTCACGAACACTTCTGGATTGTCGTCAGCCCTGCCCTGCTCTGCGAACCTCTTGGAGATCCGTTCGATCAGGGAGGGTTCGTCTACCTTGAGTCGGAGGACGAGGTCGATCTTCTGACCGCGAGCGGCCAGCATTTTGTCCAGCGCCTGGGCCTGGGCCACGGTGCGGGGAAACCCGTCGAAGATCGCGCCGCCGGCGGCTTCCGCCTCGGGCAGTCGATCCTCGATCAAGGCGATGACGATCTCGTCCGTCACCAGCTCACCGCGATCCAGCACGCCCTTGACGCGGGCGCCCAGCTCGGAGCCCGAGGCGATCGCCGCCCGCAGCATGTCTCCGGTCGAAAGTTGGACCATGCCGCGCTCTGTGACGAGCCGCTTGGCCTGTGTCCCCTTCCCCGCCGCCGGCGGACCGAACAGGATCAAGTTCATTAATGCCCCTTCGCGCGTTGCCGGGTCTTCGCCCGGTCATCTTCCCTGCGCAGACCTAGAGCGCGGGTCGAGAAAACGGAAGCCGATTTGTGACAAATCGGCTTCCAGAACGCTGTCTATTTTCTAACGGGTGCGGCCGCCGCGAAGTTTGGACTTCTTGATCAGCCCTTCGTACTGGTGCGCCAGCAGCTGGGACTGGATCTGGGCGACGGTGTCCATGGTCACTGTCACCACGATGAGCACGGAGGTGCCGCCCAGGGCGAACTGGGTCGCCCCCAGACCGGCCATCATCATCTCGGGCGCAATACAGACCACGGTGATGTAGGCCGCGCCGATGACCGTCAGACGGGTCAGCACATAGTCCAGATAGTCCGCCGTGCGCTTGCCAGGGCGAATGCCCGGTAGGAAGCCGCCGTACTTGCGCAGGTTCTCGGCCGTCTCCTCGGGATTGAACACCACCGAGGTGTAGAAGAACGAGAAGAAGATGATCAGCGCCGCATACATCAGCATGAACGCCGGCTTGCCGTGCTGCAGCGCGCCCACCGTTCCGGGCAGCCAGGCGGCCCAGTCCGGCAGGGTGGCTGTCGACAGGAAGCCCATGGCGGTCGTCGGCAGCAGCAGCAGGCTGGAGGCAAAGATCGGCGGGATGACGCCGGCGGTGTTGATCTTCAGCGGCATGAACGAGTTGTCGCCGCCGATCATCCGATTGCCCTGCTGGCGCTTGGGATAGTGCACCAGCAGACGGCGCTGTGAGCGCTCGATGAAGACGATCGCCAGCACGGCGCCGACGGCCAGCAGCACGATCGCGAACAGCGGGGTGTAGTTGCCCGAGGTCTGCGACTGCACCAGCAACTGGCCGATGCCGCGCGGCAGGCCCGCCACGATGCCGGCGAAGATGATCAGGGACACGCCGTTGCCGACGCCGCGGCTGGTGATCTGCTCGCCCAGCCACATCAGGAACATGGTGCCGCCGGTCAGGGCGACGACGGTCGAGGCGATGAAGAACGGCGCGTTGATGCCGTCATAGACCAGGCCGGGCTGGCCATGCAGGCCCACCGCGATGCTGAACGACTGCACGACGGCCAGGATCACCGCCAGATAGCGGGTGTACTGGTTGAGGGTCTTGCGGCCGGCTTCGCCGCCTTCCTTCTTCAGCTTTTCCCACGGCGGATACACCGAGCCCATCAGTTGCACGATGATCGACGCACTGATGTAGGGCATCACGTTCAGCGAGAAGATCGCCATCCGTTCGACGGCGCCCCCCGAGAACATGTTGAACATGCCCAGGATGCCCTTCGACTGGCCGGCGAAGGCGCTGGCGAAGGCGGCCACGTCGATCCCCGGGATCGGCACATAGGTGCCGAGCCGATAGATGACGAGCGCGATGATCGTGAACCAGATACGCTTATGAAGCTCCGTCGCCTTTTGGAACGACGAGAAGTTCATATTGGCTGCGAGTTGTTCGGCGGCCGAGGCCATTCAATTCCCCACGACTCTTAAGACGAGCCACAAATAGGTGAGGCTCGCCGTGATGTCACGGCGAGCCTCGAAAAGAACTGTCATCCCGGCTGTAGCGAAGCGAAAAGCCGGGACCGCCGGAAGCGCTGCGCCTGAGGCCCCGGGTCTGCGCTACGCTTGCCAGGGATGACAGTTTATAAGGTTAGGCCTTGGCTTCGGCTTCGACCTTGACCTTCTTGGTCACGGTCACCGAACCGCCAGCGGCTTCGACGGCCTTGATGGCCGCGTCGGTCGCCGAGTAGACGGTCAGCTTCAGGGCGGTCTTGATCTCGCCCTTGCCCAGCAGCTTCACGCCGTCCAGTTCGCGACGGATCACGCCGGCGGCGATCAGGGCGGCGGGGTCGAGGGTCGCGCCGGCCTTGAACTTGCCAGCGGCGACAGCCTGTTCCAGGCGCCACAGATTCACTTCAGCGAACTCAAGGCGGAAGGGGTTGTTGAAGCCGCGCTTAGGCATACGCATGTGCAGCGGCATTTGGCCGCCTTCGAAGCCGGCGATGGCGACGCCCGAGCGCGCCTTCTGGCCCTTGACGCCGCGACCGGCGGTCTTGCCCTTGCCCGAACCCGGGCCACGGCCAACGCGCATGCGGCCCTTGGTCGAACCCGGCGACGGAGCCAGTTCATTAAGCTTGGTCATATGTGCCTCTCCTTGGAGATCTGCGCCTGGCCATGGGCCAGACTCGGCTTGAAAAATGGGGCTTCGTCTGACGCCCTGCCCCGCTTTCCCGAGGGAACTGGAGGACAGGACTTCAAACGAAAACCACCCCGGCTTTCACCGGGGTGGCGATTTCGGCGTCTCGTAGCAGACCTACTCGACGATTTCCAGCAGATGCTGGACCTTGCGGATCATGCCGCGAACCGAAGGGGTGTCTTCCAGCTCGGACTCGCGGCCCAGCTTGTTGAGACCCAGGCCGGCCAGCGTTGCGCGCTGAACGGCGTTGCGACGGATCGGGCTGCCGGTTTGGCGAACCTTGACGGTCTTTGCAGTAGCCATGACTTAGCCCTCGATGGCGTCCGGAGCCGAAGCTCCGTCGGCGCGGCGGCCGAGAATGTCACCAACCTTCTTGCCGCGCTTGGCGGCGATCTGGCGGGGCGACGATTGAACCTTCAGGGCCTCGAACGTGGCGCGAACCATGTTGTACGGGTTCGAAGAACCCGTCGACTTGGCCACGACGTCCTGGACACCCAGGGTTTCGAGAACCGCGCGCATCGGACCACCAGCGATGACGCCCGTGCCGGGAGGGGCAGCGCGCATCATGACCTTGCCAGCGCCCCAACGGCCGTAGCCGTCGTGGTGCAGGGTGCGCGATTCCCGCAGGGGAACGCGAACCATGGTCTTCTTGGCTTCTTCGGTCGCCTTGCGGATGGCTTCGGGCACTTCACGCGCCTTGCCATGACCGAAGCCGACGCGGCCCTTTTGGTCGCCAACGACCATCAGAGCAGCGAAGCTGAAGCGACGGCCGCCCTTAACGGTGGCGGCGACGCGGTTGATGTGGACGAGCTTTTCGACGATGTCGCTGTCAGCCCGCTCTTCGGGGGCATTGCGGTCGCGACGGCCGCGATTGGGGCCGCCGTCTCCGCGCTGTTGATCACCACGAGCCATGATGTTTCCCTTAGAAGTTCAGGCCGGCTTCGCGCGCGGCGTCGGCCAGGGCTTTGACCCGTCCGTGGAAGATGTAGCCGCCACGATCGAAGACGACGTCCTTGACGCCCTTTTCGATGGCGCGCTCGGCGACGAGCTTGCCAACCAGAGCGGCCGCGTCCTTGTCCGCGCCCTTGGTCTTGCCTTCACCCTCGAGGGTGGAGGCCGCAGCCAGGGTCACGCCGCGTTCATCATCGATGATCTGGGCGTAGATGTTCTTGGACGAACGGAAGACCGTGAGACGCGGACGACCGTTGGACAGTGCCTTGAGGCGGGTGCGGGTGCGTTGAGCACGACGCACGGCGGATTCGCGAGGTGTGAGCGCCATGGCTTACTTCTTCTTGCCTTCCTTGCGGCGAACCTTTTCGCCAGCATACCGCACGCCTTTGCCCTTGTAGGGCTCGGGCGGACGAATGCGGCGAATTTTCGCGGCAATCTCGCCAACCGCCTGCTTGTCGGCGCCGGCGATCTTGATTTCGGTCTGCTTGGGAACCGCGAAGGTGACGCCGGCCGGAGGCTCAACGTTCACATCGTGGCTGAAACCGAGCTGGATGGAGAGCGCATCACCCTTCATCGCGGCGCGGTAACCAACGCCCACCAGTTCGAGGGTTTCCTCGAAGCCGGTGGTGACGCCCTGCACCATGTTGGCGACCAGCGTGCGGGACAGACCCCACATCGACATGGCGCGCTTGCTTTCATCGCGCGCGGTCAGCAGGAGGTCAGAACCTTCCTGGGTGACAGCGATCTCGTCGGCGATGGTCCAGGCGAGTTGACCCTTAGGGCCCTTCACCGTGACCGTCTGCCCGTCGAGCGTGACATTCACGCCCGAGGGGATCGCGACGGGTTTCTTACCGATCCGTGACATGCTTTTCCCTCCCGCGCCTAGTAGACGCGGCAGAGGACTTCGCCACCGACATTAGCGTCGCGGGCGGCGGAGTCCGACATGACGCCCTTCGGCGTCGAAAGGATCGAGATACCCAAGCCGTTCTTGATCGGCTTCAGGTCCTTGATCGACGAATAGACGCGACGGCCAGGCTTGGACACGCGTGCGATTTCGGCGATCACGGGCTCACCGTCAAAATACTTGAGCTCAATCTCGAATTCGGGGAACGCACCGGGCTTCTCGACGAGCGAGTAGCCGCGGATGTAGCCTTCGTCGGCCAGCACGTCCAGGACGCGAGCGCGCAGCTTGGACGCCGGGGTGGCGACCTTGTTGCGCTTGCGCGTGGCGGCGTTCTTGATGCGAGCGATCATGTCGCTCAGGGGATCGTTCATCGACATATGATCGTCCTCACCAGCTCGACTTGACGAGGCCGGGGATCTGGCCCGACGAGCCGAGCTCGCGGAGCGCGATACGGCTCATCTTCAGCTTGCGATAATAGGCGCGCGGACGGCCCGTGACTTCGCAACGGTTACGGATGCGAACGGCGGATGAGTTACGCGGCAGCTTCGCGAGCTTCAGACGAGCTTCGAAGCGTTCCTCGAGCGGCAGGTTCTCGTCGTTGGCGATCGCCTTCAGCGCGGCGCGCTTGTCGGCGAATTGCTTGACGAGGGCCTTGACCATCTCGTTACGATTGACGGCGCTTTTCTTTGCCATGGTGTGTTTCCCTGCCCGCTTACGCTGTGGTGAACGGGAACTGGAATTCCTTCAGAAGCGCACGCGCTTCGTTATCGGTCTTCGCAGTCGTACAAACGATGATGTCCATGCCCCAGATCTGATCGATCTGGTCATAGTCGATCTCCGGGAACACCAGGTGTTCCTTCAGGCCCATGGCATAGTTGCCGCGGCCGTCGAAGCTGGTGGGCTTGAGGCCCCGGAAGTCCTTCACGCGCGGCAGAGCCACGGTGATCAGACGGTCCAGGAACTCGTACATGCGTTCCTTGCGGAGCGTCACCTTGGCGCCGACCACCATGCCTTCGCGCAACTTGAAGCCGGCGATGGAGTTGCGGGCCTTGGTGGCGACCGGCTTCTGACCCGCGATGAGGGTCAGGTCCTTAAGGGCCAGCTGGGCCTTCTTGGAGTCGGCCACCGCTTCGCCGATACCCATGTTCAGGACGATCTTGTCCAGCTTGGGGATCTGCATTTCGTTGGTGTACGCGAACTGTTCCTTCATAACGGCGCGGATGCGCGCGTTATATTCGGTCTTCAGCCGCGGCTCGTAAGCTTGATCAACCATTGATCACCTCGCCGGTGGTCTTGGCAACGCGCACCTTCTTGTCGCCTTCGATCTTGAAGCCGACGCGTGTGGGCTTACCCTTGGAGTCGACGATCGCCACGTTCGAGACGTGAAGCGCCGCTTCCTTGCTCTTGATGCCGCCTTGCGGATCGGCTTGCGTCGCCTTGGTGTGGCGTTGAACCAGGTTCACGCCTTCCACGAACACGCGATTTTCCTTGGGAAGGACCTTGGACACAGCGCCTTGCTTGCCCTTGTCCTTGCCCGCCAGGACGACAACGCGGTCGCCCTTCTTGATCTTGGCAGACATTACAGCACCTCGGGGGCGAGGGAGATGATCTTCATGTGGTTCTTGGCGCGCAGTTCACGAGGAACCGGGCCAAAGATCCGCGTGCCGACCGGCTCGCTCGCTTTGTTGACGATGACCGCGGCATTCTTGTCGAAGCGGATCAGCGAACCGTCCTTGCGCTTCATGCCTTGGTTGACGCGAACGACGACGGCGCGAAGCACGTCACCCTTCTTCACCCGGCCGCGAGGAATGGCTTCCTTCACGGACACGACGATCACGTCACCGACGCTGGCGTAGCGACGGCCTGCGCCGCCCAACACCTTGATGCACATGACCCGGCGAGCGCCGGAGTTGTCGGCGACTTCCAGGTTAGTTTGCATCTGGATCATGGTTTAAACCTTCCAGACTTAAGCGGAGACCTTGGGAAGTGCTTCCCAGGTCTTCAGCTTGGACTTCGGAGCGCACTCGATGATCTTGATGGATTCACCGGTCTTGTACGCGTTGACTTCGTCATGAGCGTGGTACCGCTTGGAGCGGCGCACGATCTTCTTGAGCAGCGGGTGAACGATGGTCCGTTCAACCTTAACCACTACGGTCTTGTCGCCCTTATCGGAGACGACAACCCCTTCGAGGATACGCTTGGGCATATCGTTCTCCTTAAGCCGCGGCCTTGGCGCGCAGCACGGTCTTGATGCGGGCGATGTCCTTGCGGATCTCGCCAACGCGGTGGGTCTTTTCCACCTGACCGGTCGCGGCCTGGAAGCGCAGGTTGAACTGCTCCTTCTTGAGGCTGAGCAGTTGCTCGGCGAGTTGGTCAGGCGTCATGCCCCGGATATCAGCAATCTTGGTCATGCCGCTTCAGCCTCCAGAGCCGCACCGGCGTCGATGCGGGTGACGACACGGGTACGGATCGGCAGCTTGGCCGCGCCGAGGCGCAGAGCTTCGCGAGCGATATCGTCCGGCACGCCGTCGATTTCGAACATGATCCGGCCCGGCGCAACGCGCGCGGCCCAGTGATCCACGGCGCCCTTGCCCTTACCCATCCGGACTTCGGCCGGCTTGCCGGTGACCGGCACGTCGGGGAAGATGCGGATCCACACGCGACCTTGGCGCTTCATCTGGCGAGTGATCGCCCGACGAGCCGCTTCGATCTGACGAGCGGTGATGCGTTCCGGCTCAACGGCCTTGAGACCGTAGGAGCCGAAGTTCAGCAGGGTGCCGCCCTTGGAAACGCCATGAATGCGTCCCTTGAACTGCTTGCGATACTTGGTTTTTTTCGGTGACAGCATAGCGCTCTATCCTTAGCCCCGATCGCGACGGCCGCGGTCGCCCCGGTCGGGACGATCGCCGCGCTCGCGCCCACCACCTTCGCCGGCAGGGCCGGACTCGGTGGCGAGACGCTTGTCGAGCGCCATCGGGTCATGCTCCAGCACTTCGCCTTTGAAGATCCAGGTCTTCACGCCGATGATGCCGTAGGTGGTCTTGGCCTGCGCAAAACCGTAGTCGATGTCAGCGCGCAGGGTGTGGAGCGGCACGCGACCTTCGCGATACCATTCCATCCGCGCGATTTCAGCGCCGCCGAGGCGGCCCGACACGTTGATGCGAATGCCCTTGGCGCCAAGACGGACGGCCGATTGGATCGACCGCTTCATGGCGCGACGGAAGGCGATCCGGCGCTCGAGCTGCTGGGCGATGGACTCGGCCACCAGCTGGGCGTCGGTTTCGGGCTTGCGGATTTCGACGATGTTCAGGTGAACGTCGCCCTCCGTCATCACCGACAGGTCCTTGCGGAGCTTGTCGATGTCGGCGCCCTTTTTGCCGATGATCACGCCCGGACGCGCTGCGTAGATGGTCACGCGGCACTTCTTGTGGGGGCGCTCAATGATGATGCGCGAAACGCCGGCGAGATACAGGCGCTTCTTCAGCATCGTACGGACCGCGAGGTCCTGATGCAGGAGCTTGCCGTACTGGGGACCGTCGGCGAACCAACGGCTGTCCCAGGTGCGGTTGATGCCAAGCCGAAGCCCGACCGGATTAACTTTCTGACCCATCAGGCAGCCTCACCCAGTTCGCGGACCACGATGGTGATCTCGGAGAACGGCTTTTCAACGCGCGTAGCCCGACCGCGAGCACGCGGCGAGAAGCGCTTCATCACCAGGTTCTTGCCCACATAGGCCTCGGACACGACCAGCGAGTCGATGTCGAGGTTGTGGTTGTTCTCGGCGTTGGAGATCGCCGAGTACAGCGCCTTGCGGACGTCCTGAGCGATGCGCTTGTGGCTGAATTCGAGCTCGTTGAGAGCGCGCTGGACGTTCAGGCCACGGATGGACTGAGCAACCAGGTTCAGCTTACGAGCGCTGGTGCGCAAGGTGCGAACCTTACACATCGCTTCGTTGGCCGGCAGGCGGCGAGGTTGTTTAGCTTGGCTCATGGCCTACTTCCTCTTCGCCTTCTTGTCGGCGGCGTGGCCGGGGAAGTTGCGGGTCGGAGCGAACTCGCCGAACTTCATACCAACCATGTCTTCCGACACGATAACGGGGACGTGCTTGAGGCCGTTGTGGACGCCGAAGGTCAGGCCGACAAATTGCGGCATGATCGTCGAGCGACGCGACCAGGTTTTGATAACGTCCTTGCGGCCAGACGACAGAGAGGCGTCGGCCTTCTTCAGGAGGTACCCGTCGACAAACGGGCCTTTCCAGACGGAGCGTGTCATGGCTTAGCGGCCCTTCTTCGCTTTGTGGCGCGAACGGATGATGAACTTGTCCGTGGCCTTGTTGACGCGAGTCTTGGCGCCCTTGGTCGGCTTGCCAGCCGGGGTCACCGGATTGCGGCCGCCCGAGGTACGACCTTCACCACCACCGTGGGGGTGATCGACCGGGTTCATGGCGACGCCGCGAACGTGGGGACGACGACCCATGTGACGAACACGACCGGCCTTGCCGAGGTTTTCGTTCATGTGGTCGGGGTTGGAGACTGCGCCAATCGTGGCCAGGCAGGTGTCGAGGACCATGCGCAGTTCGCCCGAATTGAGGCGGATCTGAGCGTAGCCGGCGTCACGACCGACCAGCTGGGCATAGGCCCCAGCCGAGCGGGCGATCTGGCCGCCCTTGGCGGGCTTCAGCTCGACATTGTGGATGATCGTGCCAATCGGCAGGGTCCGCAGCGGCGAGGTGTTGCCCGGCTTCACGTCGACCTTTTCAGCGGTGACGACTTCGTCACCAACCTTGAGGCGTTGCGGGGCCAGGATGTAGGCGAGCTCGCCATCAGCCTGATACTTGATCAGGGCGATGAAGGCGGTGCGGTTGGGGTCGTATTCAATACGAACGACCTCGGCCACGCCTTGCTTGCGACGCTTGAAATCGACCAGGCGATACAGGCGCTTGGCGCCGCCGCCGCGGAAACGGACCGCGATACGGCCATTGCCGCCGCGACCGCCCGACTTGGTCAGACCTTCAACGAGCTTCTTCTCGGGACGACCCTTGTAGAGCTCGCTGCGGTCGATCAGGACCAGGCCGCGTTGGCCTGGGCTGGTCGGATTAAAGTGCTTCAAGGCCATCTGGTTAGAGCCCCGTCGTGATGTCGATCGACTGGCCTTCGGCCAGGGTCACGATGGCTTTTTTGACATCGGAACGACGTCCGATGATGCCGCGGAAGCGCTTGGTCTTGCCCTTGGTGACCATGGTGTTGACCTTGGTGACCTTGACCTTGAACAGCTCTTCGACTGCGGCGGCGATTTCGTCCTTGGACGCATCGGCGGACACCCGGAAGACAACCTTGTTCTGCTCGGAAAGCAGGGTGGCCTTTTCGGTGATCACCGGCGACAGGATCGTGTCGTAGTGGCGGGCGGTTGCGGCCATTACGCGGCTTCCTTCTCAGCGAAACGCGCCGAGATCGCATCCACCGCGTCCTTGGTCAGGACCAGGGTGTGGCGACGCAGCACGTCATAGACGTTCAGGCCGGCGTTCGGCAGCACGTCGATGTTCGGAATGTTGCGGGCGGCAAGCTTGAAGTTGCCGTCCACTTCCGGACCCGCGATGACCAGCGCGTTCTTCAGACCCATCTTTTCGAAGGTGGCGCGCAGGGCGGCCGTCTTCGGATCGGTCAGAACGGCGCTGTCCAGCACGACCAGCGAACCGGACTTTGCCTTCGAGGACAGGGCGTGACGCAGAGCCATCGCCCGGATCTTCTTGGGAAGATCGAACGCGTGGCTACGGACGACAGGGCCGTGGGCCTTGGCGCCGCCGACGAACTGAGCCGCACGGCGCGAACCGTGACGAGCGCCGCCGGTGCCCTTTTGCTTGTACATCTTCTTGCTCGTCCGAGAGACCTCGTTACGAACCTGAATCTTGTGGTTGCCGGAGCGGCGCTTGGCCAACTGCCAGGTGACGACGCGCTGAAGGATGTCACCGCGGATGTCGTCGATGCCGAAGATGGCGTCGTCGAGATCCACGGAGCCGGCCTTGCCGCCGTCCAGTTTAATGACGTCGAGTTTCATTAGCCTTCGCCCTCTTCGGTCGTCGCCGCGGGGGCTTCCTCAGCGGGAGTTTCAGCAGCAGCGGCCGGAGCTTGGCCAGCCTTGCGGAAGGCGCCCGGACGCGGAAGGTCAGCCGGAGCAGCCTTCTTGATCGCGTCGCGAACCTTCACGTAGCTGCCTTCGTGACCAGGGACAGCGCCCTTGATCAGGATCAGACCGCGTTCGACATCGACCTTCCAGACGGTGACGTTCAGGGTGGTGACGGTTTCCTGACCGAGGTGGCCAGCCATCTTCTTGCCCTTGAAGGTCTTGCCCGGATCCTGGCGTTGGCCCGTCGAACCGTGCGAACGGTGCGACAGCGAAACGCCGTGGGTGGCGCGCAGACCGCCGAAGTTCCAGCGCTTCATGGCGCCGGCAAAACCCTTACCGACGGTGACGCCCTGGATGTCCACCTTCTGGCCGGCCATGAAGTGGTCGGCCGTAAACTCGGCGCCGACTTCAATCAGAGCAGCTTCTTCAACCCGGAACTCGGCGACGACCCGCTTGGGTTCGACCGAGGCCTTGGCGAAGTGACCGCGCATGCCGTTGGGGGTGTTCTTCGGCTTCTTCGCGCCAGCGCCGAGTTGAAGGGCGGTGTAACCGTCCTTGTCCTGCGTGCGTTGAGCGGTGACCTGGCAACCATCCAGCGAAAGGACGGTGACCGGGATGTGCTGACCGGCTTCATCGAAGAAGCGGGTCATGCCCAGCTTCTTGGCGATCACGCCAGTACGATTTGCGGGGAGAGTCATAAGATTCGGCCCTCCTTACAGCTTGATTTCGACGTCAACGCCGGCCGACAGGTCGAGCTTCATCAGCGCGTCCACGGTCTGCGGAGTCGGGTCAACGATGTCGAGAACGCGCTTGTGCGTACGGATCTCGAACTGCTCGCGCGACTTCTTGTCGACGTGCGGCGAGCGGTTGACGGTGAATTTCTCGATTAGCGTGGGCAGGGGGATAGGTCCCCGCACCGTCGCACCTGTGCGCTTGGCCGTATTGACGATCTCGCGTGTGGAATGATCCAGCACGCGGTGATCAAAGGCCTTGAGCCGGATGCGGATGTTCTGACGATCCATATCGCTCGGTTTCCTAGTGGGCTGCGCCCGCGTCTCGAACCATTTCAAAGACCAACTCGAACTCCCGAGAGAGCTCGTACGCAGCGTCCGCAAAACAAATGGCCCTCACGGTCACCCGTGGGGGTTGATGTCCAGATATTGCGCCCCTTCCCGAAAGAAGGTTTGCGGCGCTATGTCCGGGCGTCTCGCGAACCGCGTTTGAACTCGAAAGTTCACAGCCGGTCCAACAGAGGCGCGCTTGTACGTTCCGAATCTCGTTTCGTCAAGCGCTCTGCTCGGGTCGTTGCATCAAGATGTGACGCGACTCGCCGGGCGAGTTCTGAATAGGCGCCCTGCCCTCCCGGCGCAAGGGGCTTGAAACAGATAACGTTGGTCGGAAATTTGCGTCAGAGAGCCATGTTATAGCAAGAACGTGCGCCCACTCACGCGTAGGCAAAGCCTCACAGCTTTCAAGTGTCACAAATTTGCATTATTTACCCCGCAAGCGCCGCCGTTGGCCTTGAGCACAAGACCAAAGCTCCATAGATGCCGCCCCTCCCCGGCGGACTGGTGGCCCCTCCCCCACAACGACCGCCAGCGCCGGGGTTGTTCCACCAAGGGGATTACCCACTATGAAGACCCAACTCTTTGCCGCCGCCGCCGTTCTGGCTCTCGCCGTCTCGGCTCCCGCCTTCGCCCAGCAAATTGGCTCGGTCGGCGCTGCGGTGAACTACACCGACATCGACACCAAGGTCGCCAGCGGCAATGGCTCGTCCGTCAAGATCGACGGTTCGGTCGCCATTCCGACCACCTCGGCCTGGACCGTCACCCTGAACGGCGACGTCAGCATCTCGGACAACGATCTGAGCGATGAAACCGTCGCCTCGGGCGCCGCCCACCTGACCACCACGATCGGCGACAGCTGGCGCGTCGGTGGCTTCACCACCCTGTCGCGTCCCAGCAACGACACCCTGTGGGCCGTCGGCGCCGAAGCCCACAAGTACCTCGACAAGGTCACCCTGTCGGGCCTGGTGGCCTATGGCCAATCCAACGACCTGGATGCCGACCTGTACGCCGTGCGCGGTGACGCTCGCTACTTCGTCACCGACGACTTCCGTCTTGACGGTGGTCTGGGCTATTCGCGCATCGACACGGCCATCAAGGCCGACGTGTGGGACGTCAACCTGGGCGGCGAATACAAGTTCGCCAACTCGGGCTGGAGCACCTTTGGCAAGTACACCCACGCCGAATCCGACGACCTGGCCGACCTGAAGTCGGACGCGGTGAAGATCGGCGTGCGCTACACCTTCGGCGGCAGCCTGAAGGCGCGTGACGCAGCCGGCGCCGACCTGGCGACCGCTGACGACCTGTTCGGCTTCGCCGCCCGCTAGTCGCGACGGCGCAAGTCTGAAAAGACGGAAGGCCCCGGGACATCCGTCCCGGGGCCTTCTTTCTACACTCTATATATAGGCGCGATCGACGAACGCGGCTCAGTGGCCGATGGCAACGTCGCCCGAGCCCGCCACGTGCTTGCTGATCGACCCGGTCGCCCGAGCAATCCGGACATCGCCTGAGCCCGCGATCGACACGTCGACATCCCCGACCTCGCCGTCATGGGTGACATCACCCGAGCCCATGATGTTGACGTCGATGGACCGCGCGCGGCCGCCGGCGATCGTCACGTCGCCCGAGCCCATGACATTGACGTCGACCTTGCCGCCGGCGCTGGCGGCAATGACGTCTCCGGAGCCGGCGATCGAAACCTCGATATTGCCCGCGACGGCCTGGGTCTTGACGCTGCCCGAGCCGGCGATGCTGATCTCAACAGAACCCGCCGTGCCGACCGTGGTGTCGCCCGAGCCGGCCTGGCTGACCTCAAGCTTGGTTTGCACATTGGCGACGGTCCAGTCGCCGCAGCCGGCATTGGCCAGCTCCAGGCTCTCACTGCGCCCGACGCTGCCGAACACCGCGCCGGCGCCTGCGACCTCGACCTTCATCGGCGTACGCACGACGATCTGCGGGATGTCATCCCACTTCACGGCGCCCACGCCGCGCACCTTGATGGTGGTGGCGCCCATCTTGGTGTTGCAACTCCCGATCTTGTTCCTGCGCATGCCACCGTCGACGATCGTCTCATCGCCGCTCTTGCGAACCGTCAGGGGCAGGCTCTTGTTGGTCGTGATGAACTCGACCTTCACGTCAGAGCGGGCTTCGGGGATGACCACGACGCGGACCACCGCATCCTTGATCTTCACTGAAGGCGCGGCTGCGGCTACGCCGGCGAAACCAAGGGCGGCCGCGCTGGCGGCCAGAACGAGAAGAGCGCGCATCGAATATTTCCCCTGTCGAATGGCGTTGATGCAGGGAAGCTAGCGTCGCACCTCCGACTAGACGACTTAATTCGAGGTCATGACCCGGATGTCACAAAACAGCCCTATGGCCATGGATCAGCCGGCCGCGTGAGCAGAGAGCCGAACCGGAACCGACTTGTAGGCCGGGGTGCCACTGCGCGTGTCGCGATCAGCCAGATCGACCAGGACATTGGTCTCGGGATAGTAGGCGGCCAGACAACCGCGCGGGATATCGCGCGCCACCACGGTAAAGCCTCGCACCACCCGCTCGCCGCCGACGTCAAACGCCGCTGACAGATCCACGCGGTCGCCCGAGGTCAGCCCGCGTGCGGCGATGTCGTCGGGATTGGCGAAGATAACGTCGCGGCGGCCAAACACACCGCGATAGCGATCGTTCTGGCCATAGATGGTGGTGTTGTACTGGTCGTGGCTGCGCACCGTGGTCAGCAGCATGACGTCGGGATCGCCCTGGCGCGGATCGCCGCCCTTGGGCGTGTAGATCAGGAAATTGGCCTTGCCCGAGACGGTCTTCCACACCCGCTCCGACGGCGGCACCGGCAGGCGGAAACCGCCGGGCTCGCGTACCCGCCTGTTGTAATCGGCGAAGGCCTGGGGAAAGACCGCCTCGATCAGGTCGCGGATCTTGTCGTAGTCATCGGCCAGACCCTGCCAGTCGACCGTGTCGCCAGCGCCGAACAAGGCCGCCCCTATGCCGGCGACGATGGCCGGTTCGGACTTCAGCTGTTCGGACGCCGGAGCGTTGAGTCCGCGCGAGGCATGGACCATCGACATGGAGTCCTCGACCGTCACCGCCTGGCGGCCGGACGCCTGGACGTCGATCTCGGTGCGCCCCAGACACGGGAGCAGCAGGCTCTCTCGACCGTGCAGCAGGTGGGTGCGGTTGGGCTTGGTGGCGATGTGGACGGTCAGGTCCACCTTGCGGATCGCGGCAAAGGTCCGGGTCGGGTCCGGCGCCGCAACCGCGAAATTACCACCCAGGCCGATGAACACCCGGGTCCGCCCCGCCTCCATGGCTTCAATCGTCTCGACAACGGTGTGACCGTGCTCGCGCGGCGACTTGAAGCCGAACACCTGGTCCATGGAATCGAGGAACGCGGCCGAGGGCTTTTCCCAGATCCCGACCGTGCGATCACCCTGGACATTGGAATGGCCGCGCAGAGGGCAGATCCCCGCGCCCGGTCGGCCGATATTGCCCTTCAGCAGCAGCAGATTGACCAGTTGCTGCACCGTGCCCGACGAGTCCCGATGCTGGGTCAGGCCCATGCCGTAGCAAAGGATGGTGGCCTTCGAGCGGGCGCATGCCCCGGCGGCCTCCTCGATCTGGGCGCGCGACAGGCCCGAGCCGCGTTCGATCTCCGGCCAGCTCAAGGCGTCCAGCGCCGCCACCAGAGCCTCAAACCCTGATGTGTGCTCAGCGATGAAGTCGCGATCGATCGCGTCCATGGCCAACATGGCCTTCATCATGCCCTGCACGGCCATGGCGTCGCCGCCGATGGTCAGCTGGTAATAGGCCGAAGCGATCGGCGTCGAGGACAGGGTGACCATCTCGACCGGGTCCTGCGGCGAGGCGAACCGCTCCAGCGCCCGCTCGCGCAGCGGGTTGAAGGCCAGGATCGTGGCCCCGCGCCGCGAAGCCTCGTGCAGCGTCGCCATCATCCGCGGATGGTTGGTGCCGGGATTGTGGCCAAAACAGAGGATCAGGTCGGCGTGATCGAAGTCCTCCAGGGTCACCGAGCCCTTGCCCATGCCGATCGAATCCGGCAGGCCCACGCTGGTGGGCTCGTGGCACATGTTGGAACAGTCGGGAAAATTGTTGGTCCCGACCTTGCGGCCCAGCAGCTGATACAGGAACGCCGCCTCGTTGGAGGCGCGACCCGAGGCGTAAAACTCGGCCTGATTGGGATCGGCCAGCGCGCGCAAGGCGGCGCCGGTCCGCGCGAACGCGTCGTCCCAGGCGATCGGCAGATAACGATCAGTGACGGCGTCATAGGCCATGGGCTGGGTCAGCCGGCCAAGATCCTCGATCGCATGATCGCTCCAGCCCAGCAGCTCGGTCACGGTGTGGCGGGCGAAGACCTCGGCCGTGGCGCGCTTGCTGGTCGCCTCCCAGGCCACCGCCTTGGCCCCATTCTCACAGAACTCGAACGAGCTGGTGTGCTTGGGGTCGGGCCACGCGCAACCGGGGCAGTCGAAACCCTCTGGCTGGTTCGCCGAGAGCAGAGAGCGCCCGCCTTCGATCACCGTCGCCTGGTCGCCCAGCGCGCCGGCCACGGCCTTCAGGGCGCCCCAACCGCCCGCGGGCGCATCATAAGAGCGGACACCAGGGATCTTCACCTCGGACATCAGAGGGTCTCCAAAGCAGGTTCGACCAGCCGGTCGGCTCGGGTGAACACGGTGTGGCCGTCCGCGCGGGCCAGGGCGATCAGGGTCAGGCCCGCCTCCTGCGCCTTGCGGATCGCCAGATCGGTCGGAGCCGAAACCGCGACCAGGATAGGGCAGCCGATCCGCACGGCCTTCTCCACCATCTCGAACGAGCAGCGGCTGGTGACCACCACGAAGCCCTGGGCGGGATCCAGCCTCGCCACGGCCATCGCCCCGGCCAGCTTGTCCAGGGCGTTGTGGCGACCGACATCTTCGCGCGACAGCAGGAGGCGGCCCTCCGGGTCGGCGAAGGCGGCGGCATGGGTGGCGCGCGTCAGACCGCCCAGCGTCTGGGCCTGGCTCAGGGCGTCAAGCGCCCGCTGAACCGCCGGATGAACGATCTTCACCCCCGCCCCCACCTGCGGCAAAGGTCGCACGGCGTCCGACAGGCGCTGCACGCCGCAGAGTCCGCAACTGGAGCGTCCCTCAAGGGTGCGCGGTCGAGCCTTGCGGTTGACCGCGCCGACCCGCAGTCGGACGTCGGCCAAGAGGCCCAGATCGGTCTCGCGAACCTCGATATCTATAATGTCGGCCGCGCCGGCCACGGCCTCGGTCAGGGTGAACCCCCGAGCCAGGTCCGCGACATCCGCAGGCGTCGCCATCAGCACCGTGTGTGGACGTCCGTCGAACGACAGACCCACGGCGACCTCGTCCGGGACGACGCGCTCGATGGATTCGATCTTGGCCCCGGCGCGCCACTGCTGGGCGGGACGGCGGGCGACGGTCGGAATTGACATGAGTGAGAGCCTATCGCGCTCAGAGCGCCGCCGTCACGACAATAAGATGACAGATGTGACCGAAAGGACACGGGAAAATCTACCCAAAATGCCGCTAATTCGACGAAATTGGGATAAAAATTGCCCCATTTGTCGCCATTACGAATGGCGCATTTCCAATAACGCATCAGCGTCCCTTGGAATATTTGACTAATACCCAACGGCCATTTTCCGCAATTTTCCGGCAATTTTTTGCTCACAGATGCGAAACAAGCCGCGCTTACCCCTGCCCCATCGCGAACATGCTTTCGCTGAACTTTCGTCGTCTTTGATTCAAGACGGCGAGTAAGGGGATTTTTCCGAATGCCGAGAACCGAGTACCTCGCCAGCGCCTCCGCGCTCGTGCTTCTGCTGACCGCCGCTCCCTTGGTCGCCCAAGCCCAAACCACCGACGCGGATCAACCCGCCGCGGTGGAAGAAATCGTCGTCACGGGCTCGCGCATCGCGCGCCGCGACTATGTTTCCAACAGCCCGATCGTGACAGTCGGCAAGGCCGACATCGAAAAGGTCGGCTCGGTGACGGTCGACACCCTGCTCAACCAGATGCCGCAATTCGTGCCGTCGGTGAGCAGCAGTTCGAACAACCCGTCGAACGGCGGCCAGGCCAATATCGACCTTCGCGGTCTGGGCACGCAGCGGACCATGATCCTGCTCGACGGCCATCGCGTGGTTCCGTCCAACTCTGACGGCACGGTCGACATCAACATCATTCCGGCCGCCCTGATCCAGAATATCGAGGTCATCACCGGCGGCGCCTCGGCGACCTACGGTTCGGACGCCATGTCCGGCGTCGTCAACTTCAAGCTCAACAACAACTTCAGCGGCCTGCAGATGGACGCCCAATATGGCGTCACCGAAGAAGGCGACGGCAAGGAAAAGGCCCTGTCGATCACCGCCGGCGGCAAGTACGCCGACGATCGCGGCCATGCCGTTCTGTCGCTAGGCTATTCGGAGCGCGGCTCCGTCCTGAACGCCGCCCGTGACTTCTCGTCGGTGTCTGGCGCGTCCTCGACGACCCCCTATGGCCGCTACGACGCCAGCGGCACGAACCTGCCCAGCCAGGCCGCCATGGACGCCGTGTTCGCCAAGTACGGCTCGGCCGCCGGTGCGGTGAAGGCCAGCGCCAACCTGGGCTTCAACAACGACGGCACGCTGTTCTACAACGGCGTCAACTACCTGGGCTCGACCGCGATCGACTATTCCACGATCCCGGTCAACGGCACCTACAACACCGGCCCGCTGAACCTGCTGCAACTGCCTCTGACCCGGTACACCGCCTATGCGGCGACCGACTATCAGATCAATGACCACGCTCAGTTCTACGGCGCGTTCAACTTCACCCATTACGACTCGACCACGATCCTGGCGCCGGCCCCGGCGGCCAGCTCCACGGGCTTCAGCGTTCCGGTGAGCAACCCGTTCATCTCCGAGGACCTCGCCACCCTGTTGGCCAGCCGCCCGGATCCCACCGCCAGCTTCCTGCTGCGCAAGCGCTTCACAGACGTGGGTCCGCGACAGTCGGACACCACTTACAACGTGTTCCAGATCAACGGCGGCGTGCGCGGCGACATCGGCTTCAAGGACTGGACGTATGACGTCTATGCCTCCTATGGCCGCTCGGAGCAGAACGAGACCCAGTCAGGCAATGTCAGCCACTCGGCTGTGCAGACCCTGCTCAACGCCGCCGACGGCGGCGCCAGCATCTGCTCGGGCGGCTATGACCCGTTCGGCCTGCAGGCGCTTTCGTCAGCCTGTAAAGCCTACATCGCGCGTCAGACCAAGAACCGCACCGTGGCCGAGCAACAGGTGGTCGAAGCCAACGTCCAGGGCGCTCTGTTTGATCTGCCGGCCGGCGAAGTCCGCGGCGCCTTCGGCGTCAGCTACAAGCGCGACACCTATCTGTTCGAGCCCGACAGCCTGCTGTCGACCGGCGACGTCGTGGGCTTCAACGCTCAGGACTCCATCGACGCAGCCACCAACGTCAAGGAAATCTACGGCGAACTGCTGGTGCCCGTCCTGAAGGACCTGCCGTTCATCAAGGCCTTGAACCTGGACGCCGCCTATCGCCTGTCGGACTATGACACGGTCGGCAATGTCAGCGCCTACAAGCTGGACGGCAACTGGGAAGTGGTTGACGGCTTCCGCGTGCGCGGCGGCTATCAACGCGCCGTTCGCGCGCCGTCGATTGGCGAACTCTATTCGCCTCAGTCTCAGAACTATCCCTCGATCAGCGAGGACCCCTGCGCCTATGACAGCACCTACCGCGCCGGGTCGAACGCCGCCAACATCCGAGCGCTGTGCGTGGCGCAGGGCGTGCCTGCGTCGATCATCGACAGCTACACCTATGCCAACACGCAGATTAACGCTCTCGAAGGCGGCAATCCGGATCTGAATGAAGAGACGGCCGACACCTACAATGCCGGCTTCGTCTGGACGCCGCGGTTCAGCCACCCGCTGCTGGAGCGCCTGTCTCTGTCGCTCGATTACTACTCGATCGACATCAAGGACGCGATCGGCACGATCGACGCCGCCACCGCCCTGGACAAGTGCTATTCGGCCGAGGGCAATCCGACCGGTTCGGCCTCGAACTATTATTGCAGCCTGTTCGTGCGCAACAGCGCGACTGGGGAAATCGATACGCTGAGCCTCACAAACCTGAACCTGGCCGAGTACAAGACCTCGGGCGTCGACTTCCAGGTCGACTGGGGCTTTGGTCTGGGCGCGGTGGGCCTGGATGACCGCTACGGCGCGATCAAGGTCAACCTGGTCGGCGCCTACCTGGACAGCTTCAAGGTCCAGAGCCTGCCGGGCGAAGACTTCGCCGAACTGAAGGGCACGATCGGCAATACGCAAATCAGCAGCAGCTCCGTCTCCCACCCCGAGTGGAAGTACACCACGTCGCTCAGCTATCTGGTCGGCCCGGTCGAGGTCGGGGCGCGCTGGCGTCATATCGGCGACATGGTCGACGCTTCGGACGCCAGCGAGAAGATCGGCGCGGTGGACTATTTCGACCTGAACGGGTCGTGGAAGATCACCGAGGCCTATTCGATCCGCGGCGGCGTCACCAACCTGACCAACAAGCAACCGCCCTACTTCACGTCCAACGTGCAGGCCAATACCGATCCGTCGACCTATGACGTGCTCGGCCGGCGCTTCTACATGGCGATCAAGGCGAAGTTCTAAAGTCTGATCTCGTTCTAGACGGCCAGGGCGGCGGATCCTTTTCAGGGTCCGCCGCCTTTCTTTTTGCCGCCTTGCGGCGGGGCGGGATCGTGCAAGACTTCGCCGTTCGCGGGACGTCCGATGAGGGTCTCAGGAGCACAGTCGCCCATGACAGCGTCCACCTTCGACACCCGCCACGCCCAGATGTTCCCGACGCTGGACGACGCCCAGATCGCTCGCCTGCGGCGCTTTGGGACGCCCCTGCGCTTTGCCCCGGGCGAGAGCCTGAGCCGCGCGGGCGAAGTCGGGCCTGGCCTCTTTGTCCTGCTCTCCGGACAGGTCCGGGTCTCACGCCGCGACGAGCAAGGCCAGGCGCACACCATCATCGATCACGACCCCGGCCAGTTCGTGGGCGAGATCGCCCAGCTATCGGGCCGCCCCTCCCTGGTCGATGTCGAGGCGCTCAGCGCGGTCGAGGTCCTGCGGATCGCCCCCGACCGCCTGCGCGCCGTTCTGATCGCCGAGGCCGAGCTGGGTGAAAGGATCATGCGGGCGCTGATCCTGCGCCGGGTCAGCCTGATCGAAACCGGGGCCGGCGGACCGGTGATCATTGGTCGCGCCGGGGACGCCGACGTGATCCGCCTCAGCAGCTTCCTGGCCCGCAACGGGCACCCCTTTCGACATCTCGACCCCGACACCGTCAGCTGCGCCCAGGTGCTGATCGAGCGGTTCGAGGTCGATGAGACCCAGCTGCCGATCGTCCTGTGTCCCGCCGGTCAATTGCTGCGACGGCCGTCCGACCGCGACCTGGCCCGCTGCATCGGCCTGGTCGGCCGGATCGATCCGGACCGGCTCTATGACGTCGCCGTCATCGGCGCCGGTCCCGCAGGCCTGGCGACGGCGGTCTATGCCGCATCGGAGGGCCTGTCGGTTCTGGTGCTCGACACCCGCGCCTTCGGCGGCCAGGCCGGGGCCTCGGCGCGGATCGAGAACTATCTGGGCTTTCCGACCGGCGTCTCGGGCATGGCCCTGATGGGGCGGGCCTATAACCAGGCCCAGAAGTTCGGGGCGGAAATGGCCATACCCGACCAGGTGACCATGCTCGACTGCGAAGGGCGATCCGACCGCTATCGCCTGATCCTCTCCCCCGATGAAACCGCTCAGGCCCGGACGGTGGTGATCGCCAGCGGCGCGCGCTATCGCCGGCTGGACGTGGCTGACCTGGACCGGTTCGAAGGGACCAGCGTCCACTATTGGGCCTCGCCCCTGGAGGCCAAGCTCTGCGCCGGCCAGGAGGTGGTGCTGGTCGGCGCCGGCAACTCGGCCGGCCAGGCGGCCGTCTATCTGGCCGGCCAGGTCGCCAAGGTCTGGATGATCGTGCGCGGCGAAAGCCTGAAAGCCAGCATGTCGCGCTACCTGATCGAGCGTATCGAGAGCCTGCCCAATATCGAGGTGGTGGTGCGCAGCGAGGTCACCCAGCTGGTCGGCGAGCAGGGCCAGCTTGGCGAAATCGCCTGGCGCGATGTCGACACAGGCGCGCAGACGCGCCGGCCGGTGCGACACCTCTTCCTGTTCATCGGCGCGACGCCCAACACCGCTTGGCTGAGCAGCTGTGACGTCGAGCTCGACAATCACGGCTTCGTCCGCACCGGCGCCGATCTGGGCCAGCCCCTGATGCAGACCAGCCTGCCCGGCGTCTTCGCGATCGGCGATGTGCGCTCCGGCTCGGTCAAGCGCGTCGCCGCCGCCGTCGGCGAAGGCGCCCAGGTGGTCGCCGCCATCCACGCCCATCTCGCCCAGGCCTGAAGGAGCCCGCCATGCCCTGCACCCACGCAAACGCGATCCATGACGTCACGCCCAGCGCCAAAGGCTGCGAAGACTGCCTGAAGACCGGCGGGCAATGGGTGCACCTGCGGATCTGCCGGACCTGCGGCCATGTCGGCTGCTGCGACCAGTCACCCGGCAAGCACGCCACGGCCCACTTCCATGCGACCCGGCACCCGATCATCGAGGGCTATGACCCGCCGGAGGGCTGGGGCTGGTGCTATGTCGACGAGCTGTTCCTGGAGCTCCCCGACCAGACGCCGCAGGACGGGCCCATTCCGCGTTTCGTGTAGAGACGCTGAGCTGGTCAAAGCACCGGCCTTTCGCCTCCAGACCGAATGTCCATTCGGCCCGGCGCGCACGGGTTCGCAGCCTCGCCGGATTTCACCGGCAAGTGGGGAGGCGGCGGAGCGTCCGGGCCAGGCCCGGATGAGGGTTTAGTGGAGTACCGTTTCGGCCGGGGCCGGAGCGCTCCGCGTAGCCGTTATTCGGGAGCATCGCCGGGCTGGCGGGGTGTTAATCCGCTCCGGTAGCTAGGCCCCCGGCGGGCAGAGTGTTGGCGCACCCTGGACCGCATGGGCGATTTCAGCCCATGCCTGTTGCGCGTCATCGGTCGTCGGCAAAGAGAGTTCCCGGCGGTCTGGGCCTGGCCTCAACACGGGACGGTCCTCGAGGGGTGTCCACGCTCAGCCAGACCCCGCCGGGCCTTCGACGACGGCCGACGGGCGCTTCCCGCTCGACCACCCCCACCGCGCCTTCGGTCGCCAGCTGAACGCCCTCCCCCGCGATGGGGCGAGGAGAAGTATGCGGCCGTTCTGGAGGGTGATGCGTCGATTTTCCATCGTGACGCTGGCTCGAGCGGTTAGGGCGTTGAATTTGTTGAGGGCGAGCAGCGCGAACGCCCGTGCGAGGATGGGGATAGAGGGCGGGCCGTCTCCCTTCCCCCTTGATGGGGGAAGGGTTGGGGATGGGGGTGAAAGAGGTTCAGGATGGAGCTCGGCCCGCGTGAAGTCGTCTGGCGGTGTCACCCCCATCCCTGCCCTTCCCCCATCAAAGGGGGAAGGGCTGTGCTTTGGCGTCGCAGGCCGCGCCGGAAGGGAGCCATCCTTAAATCTCACGGCGAGACGATCGGCGCCTGCCGCCCGCTCTCCCCGGCGAAAGCCGGGGCCCAGGTTCAGCCTGAGCCTCTGGGGATGATCCGCCTTTTGGCCCAGCCCCGCCCCCCAAACGCAAAAGGCCCCGGCGTTTCCGCCGGGGCCTTCGCCTTAGATCAGCTTGTCGCTGAAGATCGATCGATTACTCGACGATCTTGGCCACCACGCCGGCGCCGACCGTGCGGCCGCCTTCGCGAATGGCGAAGCGCAGGCCCTGGTCCATGGCGATCGGGGTGATCAGCTCGACGTCCAGCTCGGCGTTGTCGCCCGGCATGATCATTTCCACGCCTTCGCGCAGCTTGATGATCCCGGTGACGTCCGTCGTACGGAAGTAGAACTGCGGGCGATAGTTGGTGAAGAACGGGGTGTGACGGCCGCCTTCTTCCTTGTTGAGGATATAGGCTTCGGCCACGAACTTGGTGTGCGGCGTGATCGAACCGGGCTTGCACAGCACTTGGCCGCGCTCGACGTCTTCGCGCTTGGTGCCGCGCAGCAGCACGCCCACGTTGTCGCCGGCTTGACCCTGGTCCAGCAGCTTGCGGAACATTTCGACGCCCGTGCAGGTCGTCTTCTGAACCGGACGGATGCCGACGATTTCGACTTCTTCGCCGACCTTGACGATACCCTTTTCGATCCGGCCGGTCACAACCGTGCCGCGGCCCGAGATCGAGAACACGTCTTCGACCGGCATCAGGAACGGCAGGTCCAGCGGACGGGCCGGTTGCGGGATGTAGTCGTCAACCGTCTGCATCAGCGCGAAGATCGACTGTTCGCCGATCTTGGGATCGCCGCCGTCGATGGCGACCTTGGCCGAGCCCTTGGTGATCGGAATGTCGTCGCCCGGGAAGTCATACGAGCTGAGCAGCTCGCGCACTTCCATCTCGACCAGTTCCAGCAGTTCTTCGTCGTCGACCAGGTCGACCTTGTTCATGTAGACGACCAGGGCGGGCACGCCGACCTGACGGGCCAGCAGGATGTGCTCGCGGGTCTGGGGCATCGGGCCGTCAGCGGCCGAAACCACCAGGATCGCGCCGTCCATCTGCGCCGCGCCGGTGATCATGTTCTTCACATAGTCGGCGTGGCCGGGGCAGTCGACGTGGGCGTAGTGACGGTTGGCCGTCTCATATTCCACGTGCGCGGTGTTGATCGTGATGCCGCGGGCCTTTTCTTCCGGCGCGGCGTCGATGTCGGCGTAGTTCATCGCCTTACCGCCGCTGGCCTTGGCCAGCGTGATGGTGATCGCGGCCGTCAGCGTCGTCTTGCCATGGTCAACGTGACCGATGGTGCCGATGTTGCAGTGCGGCTTAGTACGTTCGAACTTTTCCTTGGCCATCGTCTCTACCTTCGCGCCGGCGGCTATGATTGTGGGTTGTGTATATATAGGGAGCTGGAGCGGGTAGCGGGAATCGAACCCGCATCCTCAGCTTGGAAGGCTGCTGCACTACCACTGTGCTATACCCGCCTAGCTGCGGGGTCGCGTCGGCTCCCGGTCTCTGGCTTCGGCGCCCGTCTCGATCGCCTTGAGGCGGCTTCAACGCGCGTGGTGGGGGAAGTAGGACTCGAACCTACGAAGGCGTACGCCAGGGGATTTACAGTCCCCCCCCTTTGCCACTCGGGACATTCCCCCAGCGCGCGTTGAGCGACCTCAATGCGACCCTTCCTGCTTCACGACGCCCGGCGAACCGTTCGTCACGAAAAAGGAACAAAGGCTTCCTTGAGCGCTGTCGGATGGTGCTAAAGCAGCGCCGTCCTGGCTCGCGGAAACCCTCAGGGCCCCAAATCGGAGCGCGTCTTATAGTGTCCTCTCATTCCGAACGCAACGACCGCCGGAAGCCTTCTGCGCCAGGACGTGATTTTAGTCACAAGCCTCGGAATAATCAGGGCTTTTCCAAGGGCAAAGAAGACGCCAAGGACTGGATTTGGGGGATTCACGCTGTTGAAGCGGCCCTGACCAACCCCGCCAGACCCGCTCCGAAACGCCTTCTGGTCACCGCCGACCGCGCCAAACGACTCGCTCCGGCGGTCGCCAAACTGGCGTGTCTGCAGATCATGGAAGGCCAGGATATCGCCCGCCAGTTGCCGCAGGGCGCCGTCCACCAGGGCCTGGCCCTGAAGATCGATGAGCCCGAGGCGCTGTCGATCGCCGAGCTGGGCGAGAATCCCGGCGGCTTTCTGGTGATGCTGGACCAGATCACCGACCCTCAGAACGTCGGCGCGATCTTCCGCTCGGCCGCCGCCTTTGGGGCGCGCGGGGTCATTCTGCAGGATCGCCACGCCCCCACCCTGTCGGGCGTGCTGGCCAAGACCGCCGTCGGCGGGGTCGACAAGGTGGCCCATGCGCGCGTGGTCAATCTGTCCAG
The DNA here is from genome assembly GCF_058681035.1 of Caulobacter sp. FV2ps19. NCBI lineage: Bacteria > Pseudomonadati > Pseudomonadota > Alphaproteobacteria > Caulobacterales > Caulobacteraceae > Caulobacter > Caulobacter sp. FV2ps19. The sequence goes on from NZ_CM178729.1 coordinate 3,476,532, forward strand.
GGCGCTCGAGGAACTGGCCGATATGGGCTGGCGGGCCGTGGGACTGGCCGGCGAGGCCGAAGAAACGCTCGACGTGGCGCTCGACGGCTCGCCGACCGTACTTGTTCTGGGTTCGGAAGGTGAAGGCGTACGCCGTTTGGTCGCAGAGCATTGTGATGCCATGGGAAAAATCGCCATGCCGGGCGGCTTTGAAAGCCTGAATGTGTCTGCTGCGGCGGCAATCGCGCTCTATGAAGCGTCACGGCTTTCCCGTGGTGGGTGAAATCGGTTCGTGAATCTCCCTTAACCGTTTTGATTTCGTCGCAACCTCGTGCTCTTCTCGCTGACAGTGTTCCGTGAGCGCTGCTCGGCGGATGAATCTGGCATGGGATCGGGGGACCCGATGTTTGGACTTAATGTGCGTCTGGCGGCTTTAAGCGCTTCGGCGATGAGCGCCCTTGTGCTGGCCGGTTGCGGCGCGAGCAACGGTGTGGACACCGCGCCGCCCGCCGCCGTGAACGACGCTGGCGCCGAGACCGCGCCGGAACTGATGGGCGCGGCGCCGGCTCCGGACGCCGCCACAGCGCCCGACGGTCTGCTGGGCGCCGCGGCCGCGCAGCCCGCCCCCATGACGGATGCGCCGCCGCCGCCAGCCCTGAACCCGGCCCTGAAGACCTGGCGGCGCCCGGACGGGACCCTGGTGACGGCCATGCGGCCGATCGCCAACCCCAAGGTGCGCCACGTCGCCCATTCTGCGCCGAAAGCTTCGAAGGCCATCTCGACCCCGGCGGCAACGCCGGCGCCGGTCGCCGCCGCCGCGCCGCCGAAGATCGTCGCCCCGCCCAAACCGGTCGTCGCCGTCGCGCCCGTCGCCAAGCCGACCAGCAAGATCGACCAGCTCCAGGCCGCGATCGCGCCTGAAGCCACCAAGGGCGCTGTCCTGGCTGCTGGAGACAGCCTGGGCAAGGGCGCGGAAGGACAGGTCACCCTGTCCTTGCCCGCCACCCTCGGCGACATGATCAAGGCCCAGGCCGCCAAGCTGGGCCTCGGCAAGGCCGCCAAGAAGGTCAGCGCCTACGCCACGCTTGAAGGCGAAGGCTACGAGATTTCACCCAACGGCAAGCAGACGGCCGTGATCGAGCCCGGCAAGCCCACCACCTTCGCCTGGCAGGTCAAGCCCGGCGCCGATGCCAAGGGGCAGCTGAAGTCGGGGTTCGGCATCGATCTCAACGGTCTGAAGTTGCCGCAGTCGTTCTCGCTGGGCGAGATCATGAAGCGCGTGGCCCCACTGCCGGAAACGGCCAAGGCCAAGACCAGCAACTGGCTCGACAAGCTCAACCTTCCGGCCCTGAACGGCAACGTCAATCTCCCCGGCCTGGGCGACACGCCCAGCAAGTCGGTGCTGGGCGGCGTTCTGGTGCTGCTGGCGGTGATCATCCTGGCGATCATCTCGCGCAGCGCCATGGCCAGCCGCGCCCAGGCCGAGCGCCGACGCAAGTTCCGCACGCTCACCGACTATGGTCGCAATGAGATGGAAGCGGATGACGCCCCGACCACCGCGCATGTGTCGCATGTGAACCCGATGGTCGCGGCCGCCGCCGGCGCCGTCGCCGCCACGGCTGTCAGCCACGGCCATGACGACCATCACGACGCCCACGGTCACGCTGACGATCATGGCCACGACGATCACAGCCATGACGCCCACGCCCCTGACGCTCACGCCCATGACGCTCATGACGATCACGGTCACGCCGGCGACCTGCACGCCGACGCCCATCCGGACCCGCACGCCCCGGCCGAGCATGTCGCCTATGTGAACCCGATGGTCGCCGCCGCTCACGCGCCGGTCTCTCACGCTCCGGCCCATGACGACCATGGGCATGGCGATCATGCTGAGCATGGCCACGATGAGCACAGCCATGACGAACACGGCCACGATGATGCGCACGGCCACGACGGTCACGCCGCCCATGCGGATCCGCATGCGGCCCCGGTCTCTCACGCGCCCGCCGACCATGGTCATGACGCGCACGCCGCCGACGGCCACGATGCGCACGACGACCATGGGCACGATGACCACAAACATGATGACCCTCACGCCGCTGCGCCGGGCCATGACGATCATCATGCCAAGGAACTCGAGCACGCTCACTGAAGCCCGCCGCCCGGCCTCATCGACCATCGCGTTCGATGAGGCCGGCTGGCCGTGAGCGCCGCCTTTCGAACCGCGTCGCGTCAAATGACGCTCTGGCGCGCACGACACTTGCAAGACCGTTCGCCCTGCCGCATGAGGGGTCATGTTTGACGCTTTGATCGTTCAGGCGGGCGGCCTTGAAGGCCCGTTCCTGGCCTTCCTGCAAGTCCTGATGATCGACCTGGTCCTGGCCGGCGACAACGCCGTGGCCGTGGGTCTCGCGGCGGGCGGTCTCCCGACGCATCTTCGCCGCAAGGTCATCCTGTACGGACTGGGCGTGGCCGTGGTGCTGCGCATCGGCTTCGCCCTGATCACCACCTGGCTCCTGGGCGTCATCGGTCTGCTGCTGGCCGGGGGCGTGCTGCTGCTCTGGGTGTGCTGGAAGATGTGGCGCGAGTTGCGCGACCAGATCACCCATGATCACGCCGACGCCGCCGCCGCGCTGGACAACGATCCCGACACCGTGCCGGGCGCCCGTCCGGTCAAGAGCTTCAAGCAAGCCTTCATCAACGTGCTGATCGCCGATGTGTCGATGTCGCTGGACAATGTGCTGGCCGTCGCCGGCGCGGCGCGCGAACATCCCGGCATCCTGGTCTTTGGCCTGTTGCTGTCGATCATCCTGATGGGCGTGGCGGCCTCCGCCATCGCCAGCCTGCTGCACAAGCATCGCTGGATCGGCTTCATCGGCCTGGCGATCGTGCTCTATGTCGCGCTGCACATGGTCTGGGAAGGGCATCGCAGCGTGGTCATGGATCTGAACAAGACCGCCGCCTACAACGCCGCCGCCCCCGCCCTGCTCGATATCAGCCCAGCCGAACAGACTGAGCACAACGCTCACAAGAAGTAGGCCTCACCGCCCCGGCAGCGGCGGCATGTCGAGCCGCCGCGCATGGGCCATCTCGCCATAGAGCCGCAGGATCGCGTGGTCGCGGGCGGTATCGCCCGCCGCCTCCACCGCTTCATGCAAGCTGACCAGTGCACGGCGTAGGGCGGCGTTGGCGCCGTCCAGCGCGCCCAGACCAAAGTCGGCGTCCTTGCCGGCGCCCGCCTGCGCAAGGGCCTCGCCATAGGTCGGCGCCGCCTCGGTCAGCACCGCGCGGATGGCGGCGTTTTCCCAGATCCGGGCCGAGAGCCCGCGCTCGGCCTCCTGGGCGGCCAGCAGCGACAGCAGGGCGACGACGGCGACCTTGCCGGCCATGAACTCGCCCGCCGATTCCGGCGGCGGCGGCTCGGCGACACACAGGAAGTTGCCGACCAGAATATCGGGCAGACTCGGGGTCATGACAGGCCCTCCAGGCGCATCAGGCGTTGGGCGAGGATCTCGTCGTGGCGCCGGGCGGTGTACCAGCCGGAAATCGCCAGCACCGGATCCTTGAACCCGCCCTCGCGATATTCCCGCGCCGCCGAGGTCCAGATCGCCTGGCCCTTCACGGCGCTGAACAGCTCCCACCAGGCCAGGGCGTCGGGGTCGATCGGCAGGCCGCTGACCCTGGACCAAATCGCCAGGGCCTGAGCGCGCGGGATCATCCCCGCGACACGCGCCTCATCGTAGTGCCCCCACAGCGGGTCAATGGCCCAGGCCAGGTCCTCCAGCGGATCGCCCAGATGGACCATTTCCCAGTCGAGGATGGCCAGGATCTTGCCCTGACCGTCATGCAGGAAGTTGCCGGTCCGATAGTCGCCATGCACCACCCGCACCGCGCTGGCCGGCGGCGGCGGGGCGCGGCGCAGGCGCCGGATCGCCGCCCGAACGATCGGCTGGGGATGCTGCTCATCGGCGTCGATCACCCCGGCCCAATGGTCCAGGGCCACGCGCCAGCAGTCGGCGGGTTCAGGCATCGTCGCCGCCCGCGTCAGGGGCAAGCCCTCGGGATCGGTCGCCGCGATCGCCCCCAGATCCGCGAAGAACGCCTCGCCGATCGCCTGGGCGTGCGGGCCATAGGGCTGGACGGTGAAGGGCGACGCCGCCGCCCCGCCATCCACCCGGCTCATGATGAAGAACGGCCGCTCCAGCTCCGCGCCGTCGGTGTCCAGCACGATGGGCTCGGGCACCGGCGCGCGGCCATGGAACGACTGGAAGGCCAGATATTCCAGCTGGCGATCGGTGTCGATCAGGCTGCCCGTCGGGTCGCGGCGCAGGATCAGCGGTCGCACCTCGCCCGCGACCTGGGCGTCGAACCGATAGGTCTCACGGCTGGCCCCGCCGGGAATGCGCGACAGATCGCTGACCGTGGTCGCAGACCCCCAGAGGCGGGTGAGATAGCGCTCAAGACGCTCGGCCAGGGTCATGGCGCGACATCCATCAGGCCGGCGAAACCGGACGGCGCGTGCGGACCCAGGGCCAGTTGCTCGAAGACGCCCCGGCCGGTGCGAACCCGCCCCTGGGCGTCGGTGAACACGATCCGGCTGAGGGCCTGAACATGCAGGTGGAACGGCAGGCGGCGATCCAGATCCGCGCCGTTGAAATCCTCGCGCTCCACCGCCAGTTCGCCGTGGTTGAGGCCATGACCCCACTTGGGATGGCCATAGCCCAGGCCCAGCATGAAGAACTCGCTCTGAGGCGTGATCTCGACCTTCCCGTCCGCGCCCAGATCCAGGGTCGCGGCGGCGGCGTTTCGGGTTCCGGATCGCCAACGGATCGCGCAGGCGGCCTGGGCGAAGCCGCCCTCCCCGCTTTCGCGCTCGCCGTCGCCCAGCCACAGCGCCCGGCGGTTCCAGGGGCGGCCGAGCTCGTCGTCATTGGTGTGGAAGAACAGGCCGCCATCCTCGAAATTGCAGGGCGACCAAAGCCAGAAGAACTGCGGCGCGACCGGCGGCGCCAGGTCCTGCGGATCGCGCACGCCCACCGGCCGGACGCCCCAGGACCGGTCGCGCGTGCCCACGAACCCGTCGATGCTGGCGCGCACCCCGTCCACCTCGATCCAGCCGGAATAGCGGCCGTTCTGGGTCAGGCGAGTATAGTCCATGAAGGTGCGCGGGCCGTTGCGACGGATGAAGCGCGGCTCTTCGATCGGAAAGGCCCGGCCTTCGAAGATGATCTCGGCGCGGATCGACTGTTCGGGCGCCTCGACGGTCAGTTTCAGGCGCTGCAGCGGTTCAAGGATCGCGACGCCGATCGGCCCGACCTGCAGGTCCATCCGCTCCATGCGCAGCCAGCGGCTGGCGTGCAGATTGATCTGCCGGCCGTCCTTCATCACGCAGAAGGCGGCGTCGGCGATGTTGAGATGCGGATAGATCCCCAGGGCGGCGGCGAAAAACAGGTCCGAACCGTCGCCGTCGGCGCCATAGCCGTTGAAGAAATAGCGATCGTAAAAGTTCCGATCCGTGCCGGCATAGGCCACCGGCTCCGGCGTCTGATGGATCGGGTAGTCATCACCCCAGGTGAGCGCCATGCCGTCCTCCCATCTGTCCGCGCCTGGCCCTCTGACGGGGCGGCTTTACGGGCAGGTGAACAACGTTAAGGTCGCGCCCAGCGATTGCAACTGTGACGGAACGTCAAGCTCATGGCCGTGTGGACTCCCAAGACCTGGACCGGCCTGGCGGCGCTGAGCGGCCTTTGCGCCGTGGCCCTGGGGGCCTTCGCCGCCCACGGCGTAACCGAGGCCAAGCCGGTTGAATGGCTGCACACCGGCTCGCTGTACCAGATGACCCACGCCCTGGCGGTGTTTGGAGCTTTCGCCCTGGCCCGCGCCGGGGCCCGCGGCATGGGTCTGGTCGCCGGCCTGTTCCTGGCCGGGACGGTGCTGTTCTCCGGCTCGCTCTACGCCATGGCCTTGGGCGGGCCTCGCCTGCTGGGCGCGATCACGCCGCTGGGCGGGCTGAGCTTCATGATCGGCTGGGCCGTGCTGGCCTGGCGGGCCTTCACCCTGCCGGAGAAAGCCGTTTAGAGCGGACACCCTGATTCTCGTCGCTTCAAATTAAACTCGTCATCCCGCGACGTGTTCGCGGGACCCATCGTTCAACTTGCACGGGCGGCGCAAGCGGCGCGCGGTAGCGCGCCGCCCCATCTTCACCTGCGGCGGACAAATGGGTCCCGCGAACAGGTCGCGGGATGACGCGGATAGTGGTAGGCCGCCCGAAGCGGACCTTCCGACCGGTTGAGAAGGGTGGTGAGCGGTCGTTGGCGTCGAGCACTGAAGCTGCTCTAGTCGCTTATGGCTTGGAAAGAGATCTTCGCGGAAGCGGGCCTACTTACGTCTCAGCTTGTTGGGCCTGATCGTGTCATCATGGGGTTCGGCACCCAAGACGCCGAGCAGAACGTGCGCTTGTTTCGAAACGTCATCCGTTGGCTTGCGGGCCCCAAGGATTTTCCTCCATCAGAGAGGCTCAAATGACAAAGTACAAACGTGTCCTGATCAAGCTTAGCGGTCAGGCGCTCGCAGGCCCGGCGGAAGTAGGCCTGGATTCCGAAGTTCTGCACCGAACGGCTTCGGAAATCCTGGCCGTGCGCGCGCTCGGTGTTGAGGTCGCGGTCGTCGTGGGCGCGGGCAACATTTTTCGTGGCAGTCTGGCCACGGACTGGGGCATCGATCGGGTCGAGGCCGACAACGTCGGCATGCTTGGTACGGCGATCAACGCGGTGATCCTCCGCGGCGTATTGAAGGGCCTGTCCGACTACGACGTCCGGGTGATGACTGGCGTCCTGATGAACCAGGTCGCCGAACCCTTTATCCGCCTGCGCGCCATGCGCCACTTGGAGAAAGGGCGGATCGTGATCTTCGCCGGCGGCATTGGTCAGCCGTTCGTGACGACGGACTATCCTGCCGTACAGCGGGGACTTGAGATCGGCGCGGACGTTCTGCTCGTGGCCAAGAATGGTGTGGACGGTCTCTATTCGGCCGATCCGCGCAAGGACCCCGGCGCCAAGCTGCTTCGAGACATCACCTACCAAGAGGTCATCGCTCAGAACCTGCGCGTCATGGATCCTGCAGCCTTCGTCCTGGCGCGCGAGCAAAATCTCCCCATGCATATCTTCGAGCTTGGCGCACCAGGACGCCTCGCGCAGATCTGCCAGGGCGAGCGGTTCGGCACCTACATTCATGGCTGAATCGTCAGGCGTCCTGATCGTACCAGGGGGCACCTCAAGGTTTGTTACACGGACGGCGCTAAGCCGGACAGATCCTGAACATGTGCTCAGGCTAGATGACGCCAGCACACTGGACGGCCAGCGCCAGACATCTGTCAGCGAGCGCTACGCGGATGGACGCCCGCAAGCGGACCTTCCCATCGTCCGTTCAGGGTCGGAAGCACGCTTTGGCTCCGGCGCGGTATCCAGACCTTCAGCTTGCCGCCGCCAGGACGGCACGGCCACGATGGACTTCCGCCCTTGTCGCGAGGATGCCGCCTAAGACTTGGAGATCACCCCTTCTAAGCCTCGTCCTTCGGTCCCCCCTTGGGCAGGGCGATCAGGAAGATGGCCAGGGACGAGCCGATCAGGCACACGAACATCACGCCCGCCATGGGGCGCGGCGTGCCGTCATGCAGGACGCCGCTGATCCACGAGGCCAGGGCTCCGGCCCCGAATGAGGCCGAGCCCATCAGGGCGGAGGTCGAGCCGGCGCGTTTGGGGTCGACGCTGAGCGCGCCCGCCATGGTGTTGCCGCCCATCAGCCCATAGGTCGACAATGACAGGAACAGCAGCGGCAGCACGGTCCATCGTCCACCGAGGCCTGACCACGCCGCTGTGACCAGCAGCAGGGCGAAGATCACCGAGGCGATGCTGGCCCGCATCAGGATGCGGTCCGGCGTCGTCCGGCGCAGCAGCAGGCGATTGACCTGACTGGCGCCGATGATGCCGACGGCGTTGAAGGCGAAGATGATATTGAAGACCACCGGAGAGTGGCCATAGGTGCTCATGATCACGCCCGGGCCGCCGGCGATATAGGTGAACAGCACCGCGCCGTTCAGCGTCCCCGCCAGGCCGTAGCCGACCAGCCGCCGCATGCGCAGCAAGGCCCCGAACGCCTTCAGGGGGTTTTCAGAGCGCGCCTGGGCCAGGGTTTCGGCTGAGCGCGACTCCGTCAGACCCAGCGCGACCCACAGGCCGATCGCCCCGCCAAACATCGTCAGCACCCAGAACACGCCGCGCCAGCCCGCGACCAGCTGGATCAGGCCGCCGAACTGCGGGGCCAGAACAGGCGCGAGCCCCATGATCAGCGTCATCAGCGACAGCACCCTGGCGGTGTCGGCGTGACCGAACCTGTCGCGCACCACGGCCCGGGCCACGACGGCGCCCGCGCAACCGCCCAGGGCCTGGACGAACCGCGCGGCGATCAGCGTCTCGATCGTCGGGGCCATGGCGCAGACGATCGAGGCCAGAACATAGACGCTGACCCCGAACAGGATCGGCCCCTTGCGGCCCAACCGGTCCGACAACGGGCCATAAACAAACTGGCCGATGGCCATGCCGGCGAAGAAGGCCGCCAGAGTCGCCTGGGTTTGGTCCGCCCCTGCGTGCAGCGCCCGGCCGATCGAGGGCAGGCTCGACAGGTACATGTCGATCGACATCGGCGCAAACGCCGTCAGGGCGCCCAGCAGGAGGACCAGTTTCCACGGGGTGGCTGTGGGGGAAGCGGCAGCGGTCATGGGCGGCTTCTACTCCCGTTTGACGCAGGGTGAACCCCTTAACCCGCTTGCCGAGCCCGCATCGAATGCTCAGGGTGCTCCCCAAACACAAGGCGCCAAGCCAGGAGGAGACGCTGATGACCCGGCCCCAGGATCGCCCGCTGGCCCCACCGATGCCCGAGCCGGCCTTCGCCAGCGTCAACGGAATCCGGATGGCCTACTACGAGGCTGGACCCCGCACGGGCGTGCCGATCGTGCTGTGCCACGGCTTTCCCGAGTTCTCCTATTCGTGGCGCTATCAGATCGCGGCCCTGGCGGCGGCCGGCCGCTGGGTGATCGTCCCCGACCAGCGCGGCTATGGCCTGACCGATCAGCCAGAGCGCGTCGAGGCCTATGACATGGAGCACCTGACCGGAGACCTCGTCGGCCTGCTCGACCATCTGGGCGTGGAGAAGGCCGTGTTCTGCGGCCACGACTGGGGCGGCATCATCGTCTGGGCCATGCCGCTTCTGCATCCCGACCGCTGCGCGGGGATCATCGGGCTCAATACGCCGTTCACGCCGCGTCTGCCGCTGGACCCGATCGAGATGTATCGCAACGCCTATGGCGACGCGATGTACATCGTCCACTTCCAGACGCCCGGCGTGGCCGACGCGCAGCTGGGCGCCGATCCGGAAAAGACCATCCGCTTCTTCATGCGCGCGCCCGGAGACAGCGTCGAGGCCTTCGAGGCCCGACCGGCCGAGCGCAAGAGCCTGGCCCTGCAGGAGGGTCTGGCGCGCTACGACCCGACCAATGATCCGCTGCAGTTTCTGCGCCCCGAGGAACTGGCGGTGTTCACCGAGAGCTTTCAGCGCACGGGCTTCACCGGCGGCATCAACTGGTATCGCAACTTCACGCGCAACTGGGAGCGATCCGAAGCCCTGCCCCGCCGGATCGACGGGATACCCTGCCTGATGATCATGGCCGAGCATGACGTGGTCCTGCCCCCGTCCCTGTGCGACCGCATGGGCGAGCAGATCGAGGACCTGGAGAAGGTGCTGATCCGGGGCAGCGGCCACTGGACCCAGCAGGAAAAGCCCGGCGAGGTGAACGCGGCTCTGATCGACTGGCTGGACCGGCGGTTCCCGAACGGGGAGCTATCGCCTCCAGATCAGGCGTCAAAAGCCTAGCCTTCCTGGGCCTTGTGCCCAGGATCCAGGGCGCCGCTGATGCGAGTTTGGGTCAGTGTTGCGGGACGTTCAGCCGCGAATAGAGCCCAAATCAAAGCCTGCCTCAACCATGGGTCCTGGGCACAAGGCCCAGGAAGGCAAGAGTCTTAGAGCTCCACCCAAGCTTGAACCCGTCAATCGCCCATAGGCGATAGCCCTTCCCGAACGAACCGGCTAGTTGACGCCGTCGGCCATTTGCTGGGCGCGGCGACGCATGGCGGCGGCCAGTTGCAGCAGGGCGATGGCCGAGGTCTCGTCCCTCTGGACGGCGCGCAGCGAATAGACTTGGGCCAGGGCGAACAGCGCCTCGGCGCGATCGACGCCGCCGTCGGCGAACGTCTCGCCGATCGTGCGATTCAGCTCCGCCAGTTGATAGGGCGTGAGCATGTCCAGCAGCTCTTCGTCAGTGAGATCTTCAGGCGAGTCCATGCCCCTAACATAGCAAGTCGCTGGCCCGACGCATCCATGAAGGCTTCGCCGGCGATCTTCCGTTCACAGGATGACGTCCAGGCTCTAGGCTTGGCGCATGGATCGTCATGCTTCCTCCACCGTCATGTCCTCAAGCGGCCGGCGCGGCCTGTTTCGCGAGGTCGAGCCCTATTCCTTCGGTTGGATGCCCACCGGCGGGCCGCACGAGATCTACTATGAGGAATGCGGCAATCCGCGCGGCAAGCCGTGCGTGATCCTGCATGGCGGTCCCGGCGGGGCGGTGAATCCGACCATGCGGCGGTTCTTCGATCCGGCCAAATGGCGCATGGCGCTGTTCGACCAGCGCGGCTGCGGCCGCTCGCGCCCCAACGCCAGTCTCGACGACAACACCACCTGGAGCCTGATCGAGGATATCGAGCGGCTTCGCGAACATCTGGGCGTCGAGAAGTGGACCGTGTTTGGCGGCTCCTGGGGCTCGACCCTGGCCCTGGCCTACGCCATCAAGCACCCTGACCGGGTGGAGGGCCTGGTGCTGCGCGGTATCTTCCTGCTGACCCAGAAAGAGTTGCACTGGTTCTACCAGGACGGCGCCTCGATGCTGTTTCCCGACGCCTGGGAACGCTTCCTGGCCCCCATCCCCGAAGACGAACGCGGCGACCTGATGGCCGCCTATCACCGCCGGCTGGTCGCCCAGGATCGCAAGGTGCAGCTGGAAGCCGCCGCCGCTTGGAGCCAGTGGGAGGGCGACACCATTTCGCTGCGAGGGCCGGAGGCCCGTCCTCCGAAATTCAACGAGGAAGACTTCGCCATCGCCTTCGCGCGGATCGAGTGTCACTTCTTCACCAACAAGGGGTTCTTCGACCACGACGGCTGGATCCTGAAGAACATCGACAAGATCAAGCACATCCCCGGATGGATCGTGCAGGGCCGCTTTGACGTGGTCACGCCGCTCGACAGCGCCTGGAGCCTGCACAAGGCCTGGCCGGAAGCCCGCTTCGATATCATCTGGGACGCCGGCCACGCCTCGACCGAGCCCGGCGTCATCGATGGCCTGGTGCGGGCGACCGAAGCGGCGCTGGTCTCCTAGGACGCTTCGGGACGATCCACGACGCACACGCCGCACCATTCCCACCGGTCGCGGGCCAGGGAGTGCGCCAGACGCTGACCGCCGGGGCTCATGCCCAGGCGTTGCATGACCGCGAACGAGGCCTTGTTCTCAAGCTGGGCGACCGCCTCGATCCGCTGGATCGGCATCATGTCCCACAGGATGGCGATCGCCGCCCGCCCCGCCTCGGTCATATAGCCCTGGCCATGGGCGTGTTCGGCCAGGTGATAGCCGATCTCGAAGGTCTCGCCGGTCGGATCGATGTCGCCGCCAAAGCCGCCGATCAGGACGCCGTCCGACAACCGCTCGACGCCGTATCCGACATGCCAGCCGACCCGGGCGCCCTCGCGGGCGATCTCGATCCGCTGGGCCGCCAGTTCGACGGTGACCGGGTCCGGCCAGGTGGCCAGCCAGCGCGTGACCGCGGGCGTCAGATTGGCGGCGAGGCTCGGCGCGTCGCGGGCCTCGAAACACCGCAGGCGCAGGCGCGGCGTCTCGATGACGGGCAGAAGGGAGCCCGCCTTCGTCATCACATCAGCGAGCCCTTGCCGCTGGTGACCTCGGTATAGCGGTGCACCCGCACGGCCTGAACCAGGCCAAAACCGATCATCACCGTCAGCATGACGGTGCCGCCATAGGACAGCATCGGCATCGGCACGCCCACGACCGGCGCCAGACCCATGACCATGGCCCCGTTGATCAGGACATAGAGCGCGAAGGTGGCTGTGGAGCCGGCGGCGGCGAGCCGGCCAAAGTGGCTGTGGCTGATCGAGGCGATGCGCAGGGCCATGAAGATCACCGCGCCATACAAGAACAGCACGGCGAAACAGCCCAGGAAGCCGAACTCCTCGGCCAGGGTGGCGAAGATGAAGTCGGTCTGCTTTTCGGGCAGGAAGTTCAGCTGGCTTTGCGATCCGAGACCAAAACCCTTGCCCATCAGCCCACCCGAACCCAGGGCGATCTTCGACTGCATGATGTGATAGCCGTTGCCCGACGGATCGTTCTCGGGATGCAGGAAGGTCAGGATGCGGTTGCGCTGGTAGTCGTGCAGCACGAACAGCACGAACGGGGGGATGGCCACCAGGGCCGCCGCCACGCCGGCCGCCATGACCCGCCAGTCGAGGCCGGCCAGGACCACGATGGCCAGGCCCGTGAGCGCGATCAGCATCGCGGTGCCAAGGTCGGGCTGGTGGGCGACCAGCAGCACCGGGGCCCCGATCATCATCACCGGCACGATCAGTCGCCAGGACAGCCGGGCGCTATCAGCCGACAGCCCATGATAGTACCGGGCCAGGGCCAGGACGACGCCGACCTTCATCACCTCCGACGGCTGGAAGCGGAAGCCGCCGATCGACAGCCAGCGCTGGGCGCCCAGCGAGGTGTCACCGACCGCCGCCACCGCCACCAGCAGCAGCAGTCCGACGCCATAGACCGGATAGGCGATCATGAACCAGATGCGCAGATCGACCATGGCCAGGGCGACCATGATGATGAAATAGATGCCGAACCGGATCAGGTGCCGCGCCGCCCAGGGCTCCCATTGCGCGCCGGCGATCGAGAACAGCATCAGGGCGCCCGTGCCCGCGATCATGCAAAGCGCCAGACAGAACGTCCAGTCGATCTCCATGAACTTGATGATCGGCCGGTCCCGTTCACCAGGCCGGCTAAGGCCGCCGCTGAGGGTCATATATGCTGTCCTTGCGGCGGGGGCGGCGTGCCATCGGTCGGATCTTCGGGCGCGGCCCCCTCGATCACGTCCTCGACGGGCGCTGCTGGTAGAGGCATCGGCTTTTCAATGCGGGCGCGGATCTCGGGATCCTTCAGCAGGGCGACGCGCATTACTTCCCGAGCGCGCGGCGCGCCGGCGGTGCCGCCGCCCAAGCCGCCGTGCTCGACAATGACCGACACGGCGTAGCGCGGATCGTCATAGGGCGCGAAGGCGACGAACAGATTGTGGTCCTTCAGGCGCCAGCGCACGTCCTTGCTGTTGCGCGACACGCCCTTGTCGAAGCTGCGCACCTGGGCCGTACCGGTCTTGCCGGCCATCTGGATGTCACCCAGACCCAGCTGGCTGCCGGCAAAGGCCGTGCCGCCCGCGGCGGACACCGCCGCCATGCCGCCCCGCACAAGAGCCAGATGCTCGGCCGAGAACGGCATGTCGGGCACCGCGGCGCCGCTGGGCTGCTCAACCCCGCCCACCGACTTGATCAGGCGGGGCACCAGGGCCTTCCTGCCGTTGGCCAGACGCGCGGTCATCACCGCCAGCTGCAGCGCATTGACGTTCAGGGCGCCCTGCCCGATGCCGTAGCTGGGCGTCTCGCCCGGAAACCAGATCTGGTTGGCGGGGTTGCGCTTGAACGCCCGCTTCTTCCATTCCCGGTCGGGCACCAGCCCCTTCTTCTGACCCGGAATGCCGATGTCGAAGATCTGGCCAAAGCCCATGGCGCGGGCGGCTTCGGCGATGACGTCCGGTCCGATCTTGAGCGCCGTCTGGTAAAAATAGATATCGCACGAGTTCTTGATCGCATCGTGCATGTTCTGCGGGCCATGGCCCCGTTTCTGCCAGCAACGCCAGGTGCGGCCGCCATAGTACCAACCGCCCGTGCAGTTGATCCGGACTTCCGGGTCGACGCCCGCCCGCAGCGCTGACAAAGCCACGGTCGGCTTGAAGGTGGATCCCGGCGGATAGGTGCCGGTCATCGCCTTGTCGAGCAGCGGCTTGCGCTCGTACTCGGCCAGGGCCTTGTACTCTGGACTGCTGAGCCCGCGCACAAAGCGGTTGGCGTCGAAACTGGGCGCCGAGACCATGCACAGAAGGTCGCCGTTGCGGATGTCCATCACCACGATGGCGCCGCTCTCCTCACCCATCACTTCCAGGGCGCGGTTCTGGATGTCGGCGTCGAGGGTGAGACGGATCTCCTTGCCCGGGGTCGGGCGGATGTCGCCTTCCGGGTCCAGCCGCACGACGCGGCCCTGGGAATCGACCTCGGCCTTGGTCGCGCCGGCCCGACCGCGCAGGGCGGTGTCAAAGGCCTTTTCCACGCCCTGCTTTCCGATCCGGAAGCCAGGATGGTGCAGCAGTTCCTGATCCTGGGCCGGATCCTTCTTGGCCGCCTCCAGGTCCCGGTCGGAGACCTTGGCGACATAGCCGATCACGTGGGCGAACGCGCCGCCGAACGGGTAGACCCGCACCTCGCCCATGTCGGCGGTCACGGCCGGCAGTTCGGGCGCACGGATATTGACCCGGGAAAACTCCTCCCAGGTCATGTCCTCCATGACCGCGACCGGGGCCTTGCGCGGGGCGCGGGCCAGATCCCTGATGATGCGCGCCCGGCGGGAACCGTCGATGGGCACCAGTTTGGCCAGGTCGTCGAGCGTCGCCTCGACGTCGAGCCCCTTGTCCTTGGTGACCATCAGCCGGAAGTTCGGGCGATTGGACGCCAGCGGCACACCGTTGCGGTCCAGGATCAGCCCGCGAGGCGGCGGCGTCAGGCGGTAATTGAACTGGTTGCCGGCTGACAGCTTCTGATAGCGCTGGGCCTCGACAAGCTGCAATTGGGCCAGACGGCCGCCGAGCGCCGCCAGGCCCAAGCCCGCCAGGCCACCCATCAGGAACGCCCGACGGTGGAACACCCCCTGGCGCTCATTGACCTCAAAAAACAGGATAGAGGGTTCGCTCATCGCCCTACCGGAAGCGCACGTCGGCGTCGTCGTAGCGATCGACCAGACGGTGGGCGAAGGGGAAGAGCAGCGCCGTGGCCAGGAACTGCCAGAACACGGCCAGCAGGCTGGGCATGGCCAGACTGTCGAGCATCGAAAACAGGAAGCCTGCGATCATGGTCACAGCCGAGACGCCGGCGAACCAAACCCACATCATCGGCCGGCTCTGACCGGTCATCATGTTGCGGGTGCTCAGCACCATGGCGTAGCCCACCAGGAGCGACAGGCCCCAAAGGCCGATCGGGCCGCCCCAGAACAGGTCCAGGAACAGGCCCAGCAGCAGGGTCGCGAACGGCGCCAGGATCGAGGGCCGGATCAGCGCCCAGCCAAAGGCGGGCACCATGGCGAAAACCGGCTCGGGAAGCTGCAGACCCCAGATCCGCAGCGGCGCGGCGAAGACGATCGTCGCGATGACACAGATCAACAGCGGGATGCCAAGCCAACGCGCCGGATGCAGCGGCCGGGCGCCATGCATGTTCATCGCGGCGCTCCGGTCTCGGCCGGCGCGGGCGTGGCGGATCTGGGAGCGGGCGGCCTGGGCGCGGTGACGGTCTGCGCGGCGGGTTGCGAGCCCGCGGGCCTCGCCCCCGAGGTGGTCGCGGGAGTCGGTCTGGAGGGAGGCTTCGCCTGCGTGGTCGTCGGCGCGGCGGGCTGGGAGCCCGGCGTCCGCGGCGCTGAGGCAGGCGGCCTGACGGCCTGGGGGACGATCGCCGTCGAACCCGGCGCCGTCGGTTGAGTGACGGCGGGCTTGGGCGCAGGAGTCGTGGGCGGCTTCGGCGCGGGCGGTTTGGCGGGCGGCGTGACCGGGCTGAGGATCGAGGCCTGCGGGTCTTCGGTGGTCACCGGCGGCAGGCTGCGCGTCTGCAACTGCTTTTCGTCCGCCAACTGAGCGAAATCCTTGAACAGCAGGATGCGCACGAAGTCGATCGCAGCGTCGTCGGAGAACAGCACCACGCGCCAGTGGCCGTCCAGGCCCTTGACCGCCGCGCCCACCGGCAGGCCGCGCGGCACGACGCCGCCATCGCCCGAGGTGACGACCCGGTCGCCCTGCTGGATCGGATCGACGCCGCGCAGATATTCGAGTTTGGGATTGGGCCCGCCGTCGCCCGTCAGGACGGCGCGGGCATTGGTGCGGTCGATCATCACCGGCATGCGCGAGGCGATATCGGTCAGTAGCAAGACGCGGCTGACGCCGCTCGAGACGCCGACCACGCGACCGACCAGGCCGCGCTCGTTCAGCACCGGATTGCCGACCATTACGCCCTGGTCCGCGCCGGCGTCCGCCAGGCGCGTATTGGCGAAAGGTCCGCGACTGTCGCTGACGACCCGCGCCGAAGCCATCGGGATCGGCGGATCCGTGCGCAGACCCAGCAGCGACTTGTAGCGATCATTGGTGTCTTGCAGCGCCAGGGCCCGATCACGCCACTGGCGCATTTCGGCGACCTCGGCTTTGAGCCGACGGTTCTCCGACGCGGTGAAGAAATAGCTGCGCGCGAAGTCGAGACCCAGGCCGGTCCACCGCCCCGGGGCGGCGATGACGCCGCTGACCGGTTTGGAGACGGTGTCGACCGTTTGGCGGGTCACGCCATAGGCATGGTCCTGAAGCGTCTCACGCCGGTCGGCCAACAGGAACGCCACCGCGATCACGACAGCGACGATCAACGCCACGGCCGCGGTCCAGGTAAGCGGCACTTTCAGGTCGCCAAGGGGACCTTCGCGAAAGGGCACGAACTGTTTCTCCTGACGCCCCCGGGGCGCCCTTGTCGGAAATTAGGCCTAGGCCAAGGTGGATTCCAGCACGCCCTTCATCCACTTGGGATGCTCGAGCACCTTGCCGCAGCCCAGGGCCACGCAGGACAGCGGATCATCGGCCACGGTGACCGGCAGGCCGGTGTGGTCGCGGATCTCGGCGTCAAGGCCGCGCAGCAGCGCGCCGCCGCCGGTCAGCATGATGCCCTTGTCGGCGATGTCGGAGGCCAGTTCAGGCGGCGTCGCTTCCAGGGCGACCTTCACGGCCTCGACGATCTGCCCGACCGGTTCGGCCAGGGCGTCGGCGGCTTGTTTCTCGCTGATGCGCACTTCGCGCGGCACGCCCTGCATCAGGTCGCGACCCTTGACGTCGATCGACAGGCCTTCGCCGTCGGCCGGGGCGCGGGCGGTGCCGATTTCCTTCTTGATCCGCTCGGCCGTGGTTTCGCCGATCAGCAGGTTATGGTGGCGGCGCATGTAGCTGATGATCGCCTCATCCATCTTGTCGCCGCCGACGCGGACCGAGCGCGAATAGACGATGCCCGACAGCGACAGCACGGCCACTTCGGTGGTGCCGCCGCCGATATCGACCACCATCGAGCCGGTCGGCTCGTGGATCGGCAGACCGGCGCCGATCGCGGCGGCCATCGGCTCGTCGATCAGGCCGACTCGGCGGGCCGAGGCGTTGAGGCAGGAATCGTTGATCGCGCGGCGTTCGACGGCGGTGGCCCCCGACGGCACGCAGACGATGACCTTGGGGTTCACGAAGCCCTTGCGGTTATGAACCTTGCGGATGAAATACTTGATCATCTCCTCGGCGACTTCGAAGTCGGCGATGACCCCGTCGCGCATCGGGCGGATGGCTTCCATATGGCCCGGCGTGCGGCCCAGCATTTGCTTGGCCTCGATCCCGACGGCATGGACGATCTTCCGACCACCGACATTACGGAGCGCCACCACCGAGGGCTCGTTCAGAACAATTCCCTTACCCTTCATATAGATAAGGGTATTGGCTGTTCCGAGATCGATGGCGATGTCGTTGGAGATCACGCCGAAGAGAGAAGAAAACATTGAAAGCCCTGACTGAGGGATAGAGGGGCACGACGCGGCAATTCAAGACAAAACAAGGATCAAAGACACCGGCACGACGCGAAGCAGACATCACGCGTGCAAGTTTCCTAAACCACTACCAGACAAGGACAACATGATTCCCCGAGAATCGCCGTCTCGTCCGGGCCTTGGCGCTTTAAAATGCGACGGAAGCGACACCCTTCGGCCGCGCTATCGCCTGACAACCCTAAAGCGCGTCGACCTTGCCCGTTTGCCCTGCGAAAGCGTTGATTTCAAGGTCTATTCGCGGCGCCGCCAAAGGCTTTTAACCGTAGCGCCCCGAACCAGCCGATCATGGCGAAATCTAGCCGAGCGCCGCCATGATTACGCCGATTGCTGTGATTACCCCCGCGACCAATTGAACCAGGCTCAGGCGCTCGGCGAACAGGCGCCGGCCCGCCAGGGCGGCGATCGGCATTTCGACGACGCCCACCGCCCGCACGGGCCCCACGGGGCTCATCGCCATGGCCGTGAACCAAAGGCCCGAGGCCGCGGCGCCGCAAAATCCCGCGCCCAGCGACTGCCGCCATGCCGCCGCTACCGCCCTCAAGGCCGCAGGGTTTCTGACCGCCAGAAAACCGGTCAGGGTCACGGTCTGGATCGCCTGTACGACCATCACCGTCACCAGAGCCGATGCGGCGGGATGACTGGGATCAAAGGCCAGGCTGGCCTGGCGGAAGCAGTTGGCGCTCAGGGCGAAGATCGCGCCGGAGCCCAGGCCGGCCAGAATAGCCCCGCGGCGCATGACCACCTCTCCCCGAGGCCAGGACAGGGCCGTCAGGCCCAGCGTGACCACCAGGCCGCCGATCCAGGCCCAAGGGCCGACATGATCCCCAAACAGCAGCACGCCCCAGACCAGGGCGAACGGCAGGCCGCTCTGCTGCATGGCCGTTCCCAGGGCGAAGGTCGAGCGGTGCATGGCGGTCAACAGCGCGGCGGTGGCCGCGATCTGCAGTCCCGCCCCAGCCGCGCACGCCAGCCAGAACCATAGTGTGGCGTGCGCCTGCGCGCCCGGCGTCGCCAGCCAGGCGACGGCCGCGAACACGGTGGCGAACGGCAAGCCAAACAGGAAACGCACAAGGGTCGCGCCCCACGGCCCCGCGGCCCCCATGACCGAGCGCTGGGCGGCATTGCGGGCCACCTGCAAGGCGGCCGCGCCGATGGTGATGGGGATCCACAACATGCTCTACCGCCGCGCCGCGATGATCAGGCCCGAAGCCCACGCGAGACTGACCGTCACCAGGTCCGGACGGCTTTTGAGACGCGCGGTGAGCTCATCAGCGCGCGCCTGATGTCCCTCCGGCCAGTTGGGTTGCGGCAGCATGTCGTCAACGACATAAAGCCCGCCAACCGCCAGCAGCGCCAGGGCCTCGTCCAGCCCCTCGTATTTGCCAGGCCAGGCGTCGGCGAAAATCAGGTCGAAAAGCCCCTGCCCCTGCCCTCTCAAGACATCGAGACCATCGGCGATCATGAAGGTCACACGCGGATCGCCGGCCAGGGCCTCGCGAGCGATGCTCTGGACACGGAAATCGGTGTCGACGCTGATCAGGGTCGACTCGGCGCCCATGCCCGCCGCCAGGCAGGCCGTCGCCAGACCTGTCCCCGTCCCCAGTTCCAGCAGCCTGCCGCCAGGCTTTGAGGCGGCCAACAGGCGCAGCATCGCGCCGGTGTCGGACTCGGACGGCATGTCGAAGCCGAGCGCGGCCGTGCGAACGCCGATCTGGCTCCACGACGCGGGCAAGGCGGCGGCATTGTCCTCGAACCCAGACGTTGTCGCGAAAGAGACAGGGGTCATCCGGTCACCCATTCATTTTCGGCGCGCGGGACAGCGCCCCATCGCTCGACGCGATGGGGAGCATGGCCAAAGCCGATGGATCTGTGAGGGCGCGAACGCCCCGCTCGGCGCCTAGAAGCCGCTGGCGATCGCCGCTTCGGGGCGGCTCTTTTCCTTGCGGGCGAAGAGGTTGTTGAGCGCGTTGACATAGGCCTTGGCCGAGGCGGTCAAGGTGTCGGTGTCGGCGGCCTGGCCGGTGGCGATCCGGCCGTCCTCTTCCAGACGCACCGAGACCTGGGCCTGGGCGTCGGTGCCTTCGGTGACCGCGTGCACCTGGAACAGGCGCAGGGCGGCCTTGTGCGGCACGACCTTGTGGATGGCGTTGAACACCGCGTCGACCGGACCATCGCCCGTCGCCTCGGCGGTGCGCTCCTGGCCGTCGACATCCAGGGTCAGTTCGGCCGACTGGCCCTCGGTGCCGGCCACGACGCGCAGGTGCAGAACGCGGATCTTTTCCGAGCCACGCGCCAAAGCGTCGTCGACCAGGGCGATGATGTCGTCGTCATAGACATGCTTCTTGCGGTCAGCCAGGTCCTTGAAGCGACCGAAGGCCTCCTTCAGCGCGTTCTGGCCCAGCTCGTAGCCCAGGTCCTTCAGCTTGGCGCGGAAGGCGTGGCTGCCCGAATGCTTGCCCATCACCAGGCTGGACGGAGCCTGCCCCACCGATTCCGGGGTCATGATCTCGTAGGTCTCGCGGTTCTTCAGCATCCCGTCCTGATGGATGCCGCTTTCATGCGCGAAGGCGTTCTTGCCGACGATGGCCTTGTTGTACTGCACCGGGAAGCCGGTGATGGCCGAGACGTAGCGGCTGGCGCGGGTGATGTGGGTCGTGTCGATCTTGGTCTCGTAAGGCAGGCGGTCGCCGCGCACCTTCAAGGCCATGACCACTTCTTCGAGGGCGGCGTTGCCGGCCCGCTCGCCCAGGCCGTTGATGGCGCATTCGATCTGACGCGCCCCGCCCTGCACGCCGGCCAGGCTGTTGGCCACGGCCAGGCCCAGGTCGTTGTGGCAGTGGGTCGAGAAGATCACCTTGTCGGCGCCCTCAACGTTCTGGGTCATCCAGGTAAACAGCTCGGCATATTCCGACGGGTAGGTGTAGCCGACCGTGTCGGGCAGATTGATCGTCGTGGCGCCGGCCTTGATGGCGGTCTCGATGGCGCGGCGCAGGAACTGGCGGTCGCTGCGGGTGGCGTCCTCGGCCGACCACTCGACATCATCGCGGAGGTTGCGGGCGTGGGTCACCGAGCGGGCGATGACGTCGATGACCGCGTCGGGCTCCATCTGCAGCTTGTGCTTCATGTGAAGATCGCTGGTGGCGATGACCACGTGGATGCGGCCGCGCTCCGTGGGCTTCAGCGCCTCGGCGCAACGGTCAATGTCGACCTGGTGGGCCCGGCACAGGCCGGCGATGGTGCTGGTCTTGACGATCTTGGCGATCTCGCGGACGGCCTCGAAGTCGCCGTTCGAGGCGATCGGGAAGCCGGCCTCGATGATGTCGACGCCCATTTCCTCGAGGATCTTGGCCAGTTCCAGCTTCTCGTCCAGCGACATCGAGGCGCCGGGCGATTGCTCGCCGTCGCGCATGGTGGTGTCGAAAATGACGACGTTGTCGCGCTTGTCGAAAGCGCCTGCGGATACGGTGGTCATGTGAATACTCGTCGGAAAGTGTCTGCGTGCGGGGCGGCGGCTGGGTCAAACATCCCCTGTGCGCCCGACCACGACAAAGCGCGGCCCTAGAGCGCCCAGGGGCTGATAAGCCGAAGCGGAAGGATGGCGCGCGCAACGTTCATGCGTACTTTCTACACAGAGCCCCCGAATCCAGCAAGCATTTTGCGCCACGCGCGCCTTTGGTCGCACGCGGCGCAAGTTCTATCCGAACCCGGCCTATTTCGGGCGCGTGACGATCGGAAAATCGGTCGGAAAGGCGTCAAACCACCCCGTCAGCCGCCCCATCGCGGCGCGATCGCCCGCCAGCTTGACCTCCCCCGTCAGGATCTTGGGCAGCAGCGGGGTCCCCCGAAACAGCGAGTCCAGAAACACCGGCCGCGCCACGGTCAGGGTGGCGTCGACGCCTTGGGTGTCCGTCGAGGCCTGGGCCACCAGGACGCGGTTTCGCACCTCGACCACGAAACGCTCGTTGCGGTCCGGGAAGACAAAGGCCAGCTTCAGTCGCGCGTCCTTGACCTTCTCGGGGTTCAATCGGATGGCCAGAACGTCGAAAATCATCTGGCTGGGCAGGCCCTGCACCATGTCCAGCGGCGCCAGCGAGTCCGGCAGCTTGCGCACGCCGCCGCGCAGTTCATCGGCCCCGGTCAGGTACATGTTGCGCCAGATGGCGTTCTCGGTCTGGTAGCCGAGCTGCTCATAGACGGCCGCCAGCTGGGTCTTGGCCGCACGGTCAGCGGCGTCGGCCATCACCAGGTGGTTGAGCAGGCTGGCCGCCCAGGCATAGTCGCCCGACGTCGCGGCGGTCCTGGCCATCGCCTTGACCTTGTCGGCGCCGCCCATCGCCTCGACATAGCGCCGCCCGGTCTCGGCCGGCGGCGCGGGATTGAGGTGGGCGGGATTGGCGTCGTACCAGCCCATATAGCGCTGATAGACCGCCCGGCTGTTGAAACTCATGTTTCCGTAGTAGCCGCGATTGTACCAATCGTTGGCGAGGCTGGGCGGCAGGGCGATCCGGTCGGCGATCTCGTCGCCGGTCAGGCCCTCATTGAGCATCCGCACCGACTGGTCGTGCAGATATTTGTAGGCGTCGCGGTGATCGGCCAGCACCGTCGCCACCGTCTCCTGTCCAAAGCGCGGCCAGCCATGGCTGGTGATCATGATGTCGGAGCCGCCCGCGAACAGCCGGATCGACTCGGTCAGGCCGTCGGCCCAGGCCTTGCTGTCGCGCACCAGCGCGCCGCGCGGCGTCAGCACATTGTGCATGGTGACATTGGCGTTCTCGGCCATGTCCAGGATCCGCAGGTCCGGGAGATAGAAGTTCATCTCGGCCGGCGCCTCGGTGTCGGGCGTGTACTGGAAGCGGAACCTGACGCCGTCGAGCACCAGCTCCTGACCCGTGTGGTCGATGATCTGGGTCGGCGGGATCAGGGTGATCGTGCCCTTGGGGATGGTCTGGCCGATGCCCGAGTTGATCTGGCCTTCCGGTCCAGGCGGCAGCAGGATGCCGAACTGATATTGGGCCCGGCGGCTCATGGCGTTGCCGGCCAGGACGTTCTCGCTGACCACCTCCTTCATGAAACCTTCGGGCGCGATGATCGCCACCTTGCCGGCCTCGACATCCTTCTGGTCGACGATGCCGCGCACGCCGCCAAAGTGGTCGGTGTGGCTATGGGTGTAGATGACCGCCCTGATCGGCAAGGCGCCCAGCTTTTCCGTGACCAGATCAAAGGCGGCCCGGGCCGTCTCGGCCGTGGTCAGCGGATCGACGACCACCCACCCGGTGTCGCCCTTGATGAAGGTGATATTGGCCAGATCAAAGCCCCTCACCTGCCAGACCCGGTCCGAGACCTGGAAAAGGCCATGGCGCGCCAGAAGCTGGGCCTGACGCCACAGGCTGGGATTGACGGTCGCGGGCGCGTCGCCCTTCAGGAAGTCATAGGCCGAAAGATTCCAGGCGACTCCGCCGTCAGCGCGCTTGATCAGGGGATCGGCCCGCGTACCCAAAAAGCCGCGATCGGCGAACTCGAAGTCCTGCCGGTCGGAGAAGGGCAGAGCCTGGGAGACCGCCGCCTGGTGCTGGGCTGTGACAGCCGACGCGGGCTCTCCCGCCTGCGCGATCAAGGGCGACACCAATAGCGCAAAGGTTGAAACCAAAAGCGTCGCCTTGAGGCTATACCTGCAACCTGACATCGAATCCGCCCTGACTTCTCTTATTGAAACTTTATAGTTTCATTTTGCATATCATCGAAGATGACCAACGAAAATCCTGTTCGAACACCCGCGCTCCGTGGTCGGCCCGGTCAACCCAAGCCCCGGGTGGATCGCGACGCGCGCGCTCAGGCGGTGCTCGACGCCGCTGTCATGGTCTTCACCGAAAGAGGCCTGCACGCCACCACGATGCAGCACATCGCCGACCGGGTGTGCATGGCGAAGATCCTCATCTACCGGCTCTATCCGTCCCGTCAGGCCCTGATCGACGCCCTGTTCAGCGATGTGCTGATCGAAATTGAATCCGTCGCCCGCCAGCCCTGGGGCGGCTATGGCTCAGGCTTGGCGGCTCTGATCGAACTGGGTCGAACCCGCTCCGCACCCATCCTGCTGTTGCTGCGTGATGCGCGGGGCGGACCCGAGACCGCCCCGTGGGCGACGGCCTGCGACGCCTTGCTCGCCGGACTGGCCGAGCCTTTCGTGGCGCCGCCACCCGACGCCTCCGACGCGTTGAAGGCCGCCTGCGCCCATGCGGCCCGATGCTTTTTGCCCTTCATCACCCAGACCTGGATCTCGGGCATCGAACAGAACGACGGCATGGCCGACGCGGCGCGGATCAGATGGTTCGCAAGCATGGTCAAGGCCTGGCGGGCCGCGACACGCGAAGCGCTCGGCCTCGCGGACGGGGCCGGTTCCCCCAACCAGCCTAGTCCGCAGCCTCACGCTTCTTGAGCCAGGCGCGCGCGACCAGACCCGCGCCGATCCAGATCAGAACGGCGACGCCCAGCAATATGATGTGCTGCTGACCACCGCCGCGCATCGCCTGAACGATCGAATTGCCGGCGAAGGCCGTCAGGGCGATCTTGGGGATAATGCCGACCGCCGTGCCGGCGGTGAAATCCCGCAGGCGCATGGGCGTCACGCCCGCCGCCATGTTGACGACGATGAACGGCGCGGACGGCACCAGGCGCACGATCAGGCTGGCCAGAAAGCCGTTCTTGCCGATAAGCCGCATGAACTTGGCCACGCCCTCGCCTGCGAAATCCCGCAGCACCTTGGCGCCAAAGGCCCTGCCGAGCCAAAAGCCCACCAGGGAAGAGACCAGCGTGCCGACCCAGCTGTAGAAGAAGCCGGTCCAGGGCCCGAACGCAACGACTGCGGCGGCGATCAAGACAAATTGCGGCACGCCCAGGAACGCGAGGAAGGCAAAAGCCCCGACGGCGACCGGCAAGGCCCAGGGACCGCTCGCCGCGCCCAGCCAGTGCTCGACCGTCGCCTCGCCGTTGAAGCCCAGGAACTGCGCGCCGAACAGGAAGACGATCCCCACGCCGCCGAACAGCACAAAGGACACCGCCACCGTGCGCCAGGCGCGGGCGTCCATATTGGTCACGAACTCGATCAGGCGGCGCATCACGTCCCTGCCTCGCCCAACGGCGCCTGCGGGTCAAGCACGCGAGCAGCCGCCAGCGCCTCATCTGCGGGCGCATTAGCCACGTTAGAGTCCCTATCTCTTGATTTTGAAGGGCCCGCACTCGCCCGTGGCGACAATTCGTTTGCCAAAACTTTCATATTACAGCGTTACTTATCCACAGGCCGGTGGGGCAAAAAACCGCGTCTGAACTGGAGTAAGCCGTGAAAACTGTCGCTTTGGTGTCCCGCAAGGGGGGGGCCGGCAAGACCACGCTGGCGGTCAATCTGGCTATCACCGCCCATCTCGCCGGATTCAAGACCATACTGGCCGATATCGATCCGCAGCGCTCGGCGACGGACGCCCTGAAGGCCCGCGTCGTCCCAGGCCCCATGGTTATGGATATCAACGCCGGAAAGCTGTTCCAGACCAAGGTTCACGCCCAGAATTCCGGCATTGACCTGCTGTTTGTCGACACCCCCGCCGCGCCTGAGACTGACGTCCTGCAAGCCGTCCAGTGCGCGGACCTGTGCATCCTGGTTTGCCGCCCCACCTTTCTGGACATTGCCTCAGTGGCGCGCTCGACCGAGGCGGTGCGGCGATTGGGAAAGCCGGGCATCATCGTGCTGAACCAGGCGCCGGCCAAACGGCTGGGCGAGGAACCGACGACGGTGCTGCAGGCGGTTCAGGCCCTGCGGTTCTGCGGCCTGCCCATCGCGCCGATCGGGCTGAGGGCGAGGTCCGCCTATCAGCACGCCATCGCCCGGGGTCTATCGGCCTGCGAATGGGCGCCGGGTGATCCCGCAAGCCAGGAAATTCAGCGACTGTGGGGTCACATCGAGACCCTGGCGCTCAGCACCCAGGACGTCCGACAAACCCAAGCCAACTGACACGGGCCGCGCCAGGATAGCCTGGCGCTGCGCAGTCGTGGAGGTTGTGTTTTCGTTTACCCCTTTTCGGTACCGTCAGTATGCTGCCGAGGTGCAGGCAGCTGAGAAATGGGGTGCACCAAAGGGCGGGGGCGTAGGCGAACAGTGAAAACCGTTACTGTGCTTTCAAGAAAAGGGGGTTCGGGCAAGACAACACTTGCAGTGAACCTGGCCATAACAGCTTACCTTCAAGGCCATAAGGTTATGCTGGCGGATATCGATCCGCAGAGATCGGCGTCACACGCCCTTCGAGCCCGAAAGACCCCCGGTCCAGTTCTGGCCGAAAGCTGCGCCGGCAAACTCTTCCACGCCCAGTCCGCCGCCATGCGAGACGGCATGGAGTGGCTGATCATCGATACCCCGGCGGCGCCGGAGAGCGACGTCGCCCAGGCGATCAATATTTCGGATCTCTGCCTTGTGATCGGCAGACCCTCCTTTCTGGATCTGGCTTCGATCGTGCGCACCGCCGACGCGGTTCGGCGCCTTGGACGGGACGGCATGGTGATCCTCAACCAGGCGCACACCAATCGCGCCGAGGTCGGTCCGGTGGCCTATCCGGACGTGATGGAGGCGTTGAAGCTCTGCGGCCTGCCCTTGTCGCCTTACGGCCTGCGGTCCCGCGAAGCGTTTCAACGCGCGATCGCCCAGGGACAGTCCGTCAGCGAATGGAATCCCGGTGGTCCGGCTGACGCCGACCTTCGCCGTCTCTGGAGCCACGTGCAGTCCAGCGTCTTCGGCGGCGCTCAGGTGTCGGAGTCTACGCCGCTGAGGGCGCGAGCCGGCTGATCCCTGGCGCGCTAGGGCGACCGAAATCTGATCGGACCGACAACAGGATCGGGCGGTCTGCCCCGCCGTAAATGGTAGCGCTCCCCCCGAAAGCGGGATGATGCGAGCGACGGCGTTCCCCTGCGCCTGTCGCCGAAAGGTCTCACACGCCTCAAGAGCGGCTCGCCTGCGTTGCGCCGCAGCAAGCAGAGGCGTAAAGACCGCCGCAATCCTGAAAACCGGTTTCCCAGGGGAGTCCCAAGATATGTCGCTCGAGTCCGCCGCCCTGCGGCGCATCGCACCGTCGGCCACCATCGCCATCAGCGCCAAGGCGCGCGCTCTGAAGGCCGCCGGTCGTGATATCATCGCCCTTTCCGCGGGCGAGCCGGACTTCGACACCCCGGACAATATCAAGGAAGCCGCGATCACGGCGATCCGCGCCGGCAAGACAAAGTACACCGACCCCGACGGCATGCCCGAGCTGAAGGCCGCGATCTGCGCCAAGTTCAAGCGCGAGAACGGCCTCGACTACAAGCCCAGCCAGGTCCACGTCGCCCCGGGCGGCAAGCCGGTGATCTATAACGCCCTGGTCGCAACCCTGAACGCCGGCGACGAAGTGATCATCCCCGCCCCTTACTGGGTGTCGTATCCCGACATGGTCCTGCTGGCCGGCGGAACGCCCGTGGCGGTCGAGACCACCGCCGAAAGCGGCTTCAAGCTGACGCCGGAAGCCCTGGAAAAGGTGATCACGCCCAAGTCCAAGTGGCTGATCATCAACAGCCCGTCCAACCCCTCGGGCGGCGCCTATACGCGCGCCGAGCTGCAGTCGATCGCCGATGTCCTGCTACGCCACCCGAAGGTCTGGGTGCTGACCGACGACATGTACGAGCACCTGGTGTTCGACGACTTCGAATTCACCACCATCGCCCAGGTCGAGCCCAAGCTCTATGACCGGACCCTGACGATGAACGGCGTGTCGAAGGCCTATGCCATGACCGGCTGGCGGATCGGCTATGCGGCCGGTCCCGAGCCGCTGATCAAGGCCATGGCCAAGATGATCAGCCAGACGACCTCCAACCCCTCGTCCATCTCGCAATGGGCGGCGCTGGAAGCGCTGAACGGCACGCAGGACTTCATCAAGCCCAACGCCAAGCTGTTCCAGGAACGTCGTGATCTGGTGGTGTCGATGCTGAACCAGGCGAGCGGCATCCACTGCCCGACCCCGGAAGGCGCCTTCTACGTCTATCCGTCCTGCGCCGGCCTGATCGGCAAGACCGCCCCCAGCGGCAAGGTCATTTCGAGCGATGAGGACTTCGCCGTCGAATTGCTGGAAACCGAAGGCGTGGCCGTGGTCCACGGCGCGGCGTTCGGCCTGTCGCCGTTCTTCCGCATCAGCTACGCCACCAGCAACGAGATTCTGGAAGACGCCTGCTCGCGCATCCAGCGCTTCTGCGGCAACGTGAAATAGCAAGACCGTACGGGAGGCCGCAAAGACCTTCCGGACGTTTCGTCCCACCGCGGCGGAAGGCTATCCTTCCGTCCCGTCATAAAATCGCAACCCTTGCCGCGCGAAGCGCGCTAAGGGAACGCCGTCGCGCTTTGAGCGACCAAAGGAGGTCTTAAATGGCGCGTACCCCGAACTATTCCTTCGAACGTCAAGAACGTGATCGTCAAAAGGCCCGCAAGGCTGCTGAAAAGGCCGCCGAAAAGGCCGCCGCCAAGCAGCAACAGGCTTCCGAAAACCCGCCTCCCCCGACCGACGATCAGTGAAAGACCGCTAGTGCCCACCCTGACCATGTACAATCACGAGACGGTGCCGCTGGACGGTGAGCACTTCTCGGACTGCGAGTTTCGTGGCTGCCGCCTGGTCTATGCCGGCGGTCCCTCGCCGACGTTCGACAACTGCCGCTTCGAGGATTGCGAGTGGAAGTTCGATGACGCCGCCGAACGCACCCTGGCGCACCTGAAGCTGGTGTGGAACCAGGGCGGCAAGGCCCCGGTCCAGGCGTTGATCAAGGAAATCACCGGCGGCGGACGCTAAACGCGGAGCCTTCGCATCGGTGGCGGGTTTCAGGTCTGTGACTCTGTCCTGATCGAGCCAAACCAAGATGCGAAGCGCGCAAGACTGCCTGACCATAGCCGATGATCTGGATCGTCAGGCTTCGGAGTGTGAGACGCCCTTCTTCCGGGCGGAGCTCATTGCGATGGGCAAGATCTGGCGCGATCTGGCGATACAGGCGCTTTGGCAAGATCGCTATACGGTCAAACCGATCGCCTGAGTCACACAGGTCACGACATCATTCCGGAAAGCGCGTAGAGCTGAACGATCGGCATCCATCCGCTGCCGTCCGCGCGCCCATCGTCGCGTCGAGGATTGGATCAAATCCCGCCGATGAAGCAATCGACACCCGGACCTGAAGACGCCCAGACTCTGGCCCAGGCCATTGTCGACACGATCCATGAGCCGCTTCTGGTTCTGGACGAACGCTTCAACGTTCTGGCGGCAAGTCGCTCATTCTACGAGATTTTTCAGGTCGACCCTCAGCACACCCTGGGTTGCCCGCTGTTCGCCCTGGGCGATGGTCAGTGGGATATCCCGGCCTTGCGCACCCTGCTCGAGACAATCATCCCCGAACACACCGCGATGGACGGGTTCGAGGTGGATCACGACTTCCCGGGTCTGGGACGCCGCACGATGCTGCTCAATGCGCGGAAGGTGGTCTACACCGCCAGCACAAACGCCACGATCCTGCTGGCCTTCACCGACATCACGGCCCGCCGCCTGATCGAGCGGGAAAAGGCGGATCTCCTCGAAAAAGCCGAGGAACTTCTGCGGCAAAAGCAGACGCTGCTGCAGGAAATGCAACATCGCGTCGCCAACAGCCTGCAGATCATCGCCAGCATCCTGATGCTCAAAGCGCGGGGCGTCACCTCGGAGGAAACCCGCTTCCATCTGAAGGACGCCCATCAGCGGGTGATCTCGGTGGCCGAGGTGCAATCCCATCTGCATGCCTCGGGCGGCGTCGACCAGATCGAGGTTCGCCCCTACCTGACCAAGCTGTGCAACAGCCTGGCCGCCTCAATGATCAATGCGGATCACCCGATCGCCCTTGATATCGATGCGGACCGCGGGCTGATCGGTTCGGACAAGGCCGTCAGCATCGGCCTGATCGTCACTGAACTGGTGATCAACGCCATCAAGTATGCCTTTCCCATCGACAAGGCGGGCGCCCGCATCACGGTGACCTTCACAAGCGACCTGTGCGACTGGGACCTGAGCGTGGTCGACAACGGGATTGGCAAGGCTGCGAGCGCCGGCTCCAAGGCTCACGGCGGCCTTGGCACAGTCATCGTTCAGGCCCTGGTCAAGCAGTTGGGCGCCAACATGACAGTGGACACGGCCGACGGCATGCGGGTGTCGATTACCCGACGCGACGCCCCACCCAGCATCGACAAGGCCGCCTAGCGCGTAGACCGGCTAGCCGTCGATCCAGTCTGTCAGGCCTTCACGGACATGCACCTCGCGCAGCGCAGGGCGCGACCGCATGCGATCGACATAAGACTTCAGGTTCGGCCAATCCGTCGCGGGCCGGGGCATGTTGCGGCTCCAGCGGCAGAGAATCGTCGCCAGCAGATCCACGGTGGAGAAGCGCTCGCCCACCAGGAACTCACGATCGGCCAGGCGAGCGTCAAGGCGCGACATCCCCGCCTCGATGCGCGCCCGGGCGCAGGCCTGGGCGGCGTCGCTGTTCTGAACGCCGGCGACCTCCTGCGGATAGAACCAGGCGCGGAAGGCCGGCTGCAGGCCGTTGGCCAGCCAGAAGCTCCAGCTCAGATAGGCGGCGCGATCCGGCGATCCGACGGCCGGGGCCAAACCCGCCTGGCCATGCCGTTCGGCCAGCAGGGTGGCGATCGCCGCCATCTCGGTCACCGGCGCGCCGTCCACGATCAAGGTCGGCACAACGCCATCAGGGTTGATCGCCAGATAGGCAGGCGCCTTGTGCTCGCCGGCCTCGAAGTCGAGCATCTGGATCTCGAACGGAACGCCCAGTTCCAACAGCAGCCAATGGATCGCCGTGCCCGCGGTGCTGGGCGAACCATAGAGCTTGTACATGCGAGACCTCAGAGGCTTGAATGGGCGCGTTCGAGCCCTCTTCTCCCCCAAGGTCACGCTGGAGGCAAGGCGCGCGGACCCGGCTTGCCGAAGCAGTTTGTTCCGCTTATGTTCGCGCCCAGATAGAGGAGACGCCCATGCTCACCCTGGTTCACGCACCGCGCTCGCGGTCGACGCGGTTTCTGTGGCTCCTTGAGGAGCTGGGTGCGCCCTATGAGGTGATGATCGTCGATATCCACCGGAGCACGGACGGGTCGGGCGCCCGCGATCCTCGCAACCCGCATCCACACGGCCAGGTGCCAGCCCTGATCGACGACGGCGTGCTGATCACGGAATCCGCCGCGATCGCGCTCTATCTGACCGACAAGTTCCCGGCCGCCGGTCTTGGCCCTCAGGTCGGCGATCCGCTGCGCGGCCCCTATCTCAGCTGGCTGGCCTACTATGCCGGCGTGCTGGAGCCGGCGGTGACCAATCTGTGGAAGCAGCGCCAGGACGACGAGGACAAGGCCCTCTATCAGGCGCTGGACGATCGCCTACGCACCACCCTGGAAAGTTCGCCCTGGCTGTTGGGCGAGGCCTTTTCGGCCGCCGACATGCTGTTTGTCAGTTTGCTGCAGTTCGCCCGCCAGATGCTGCCGCCCCATGCGGTCTATGACGACTGGCTGGCCCGCGCCAATGCCCGCCCCGCCCTCGCCCGGGCCCTCTCCAGGGACGCCGCCTGATGGCGCGGCGCGTGCGCATGGCGGCCTTCATTGCGGCGCTCGCGCTGCTGGGCCCCGCGACCTTGGCCCATGCCGATCCCGCGATCGGCGCGCGGGTCGATGCGGTGCTGGCTGACGACGCCGTGACGATCACCGAGGCGGGCAAGACGGTGCTGGTCTATCGCACCAAGCCCCTCGACCCGGCCAACGCGCCAGGACGGCTGAACTATGTCCACCCGCTCTATGCGCCGGACGGAACGGTGCTGACGGAAGACCAGCCCGCCGATCACCTGCACCAGCGCGGGGTGTTCTGGAGCTGGCATCAGGTGCTGGTGAACGGCAAGCGCGTCGCCGACGGCTGGTTCATGAAGGGCCTGACGTTCCACGTGCGGGAAAAGCGTTTCAAGGGCGACGCCCAGGGCGGCGGGACCCTGACGGTCAATGCCGACTGGATCGTCACCTCGGGGCCGGAGCTGGACTATGTGGCGCGCGAAACCACCCGCGTCAGGGTCTATCCGCTGAAGGATGGCGCCCGGCGGATCGACTTCGACACCCTGATCACCTCGCGGGTCGACGCGCTGGGCCTGGGCGGAAGCGATGACGCCAAGGGCTATGGCGGGTTCTCGATCCGGCTGATCCGACCCGATCACCTGGCGTTCGCCTCGGGCGGCAAGGCCGTCACGCCCACCGACACCGCCCTGGACGCGGGCCCGTCCATGGGCTTTGCCTGGCCCGCCGAAACCGGTTCGCCCGCCTGGACCGTGGGCCTGACCTGCAAGGCCAATGACCAGCCGATCAAGACCTGGGTCCTGCGCAAATCGCTATCGATGCAGAACTGCGTCTTCCCGGGCCGAGCGCCCTATGAGATCAAGAAGGGCGAGACCTTGCGCCTGCGCGAGACTCTGATCATCCGACCGTCGACCGCGCCCAACCCGAAGACGTCCTGACCCAGAGCCCCCGCCCCAAAGACGCCAACCCAGAGACGCTGACCATGGCCGAGATCCTCAATCTGAACCAGGCGCGCAAGGCCAAGGCCAAGGCCGAAGACAAGACCCGCGCGGCCGAGAACCGGGCCAAGTTCGGCCGGGCCAAGGCTGACAAGGCGCTGGACGCCGCCCGCGCCGACAAGCTGCGCCGCGACCTCGACGGGGCCAAGCGCGAGGACTGACGGCGCCTATTTCAGATGGCGGTTGATCGCCACCGAATACGGATAGGTCGCCAGGAACCGCTCGGCGACGAGATGCAGGATCACGTCCGGCTGTTCGCGATCGATCAGTTCGCCGATGACGTCGCCGTCGTGCCAGACGAAGACTGACCGCGAAAAATGCTCCGCCAGGAGATCGATGCTGAGCGTGGCGGTCGAATCCCGGAAGATCAGGGCGCGGGGCAGGCTCTTGTCATCCTGCTCCAGGATGATCGTTTCGCGCCCTCCGCCGCCAGGCATGTAGTCGGCCGGCGTGGCCACCACCCTCGCCTTGCGCTTGGGCTGCGGCAGAACGTGCATGATGGTGACCTCCAGCATGGCGCCGCTCCGCCCCAGGACCGCATCGAGCTCGAACTCGGCCTTGGCCGCCTCGGGCAACTGGACAAAAACATCGCCTTCCATGCCGGCGATGTGGTGCTTGAGTTCGCCAAAGGCGATGGGCGGCCCGACGGCCGCGCCCCGCGCCGCCAGCGCCAGGATGGATTCACGATAGAGGTGATAGCCGCCCAGCCAGTTGACGTGGGTGTCGCCCCGAAAATAGAGCAGGCCGAACCGCTTCAAGACCTCGAAACGCTCCGCCAGATACACCACCGCTTGGGGGAACATCCGCGCCATGGCCATGGCGGGTCGCTCCGGGCTCAGCGGCAGTTCGGCCAGGCCCGCCGGCAGCCACTCGGCATAGACCACGCTTTTTTCGGGACAGATCACCATCTGATAGCAGTGATCGCGCAGCACGCGGCTCCGTTCCGTCAGAAGCCCCTGAACCGCCGCCCCCTGAGCCGGCGTCCAGCGCTGCACGCCAAACTGCCAGCCGAGGAAGTCGTTGGTGTCGTTGATCAGGAACACCCAGCCGCCCGCGGCGGCGAGGCCCTTCGCGCCGTCCTGACCGAACTTGATCGCCTTCAGAACGGCTTCGGCGGCGCCGCTCGTGACGGGTCCGTCATCGCGCCCCTCATCCCCCTTCGGCGGCATCAAGACTTGCCCCAGCCCAGGCGTTGACGCCACCCGGGCGCCGTCTTGGCGACGGCGCGACTGCGCTCGACCACCGGATCGTCAAAATTACGCTGCCAGATCACGTTCTCGCGGACAATCCGGGCCGGCGAGCCCACGGCGACGACGCTTTCCGGCAAGGCGCCGACGACGGTCGAACTGGCCCCGACCACGGCGCCGGCGCCAATCCGGGCCCCTTTCAGCACCAGCACCCGCTGACCCAGCCAGACATGGTCGCCGATGATGATGGACCGGGCGGGATTGATGCGCTCCAGCGTATCGCCATCGTAGATCGGATGCATGTCGCTGACGTCCATATGGATATCGGTCGAGAACAGGCAGTCCTCGCCGATCAGGATCTCGCCCGTCTCGTGCATCGAAATGCCCACCGCGCCAAAGGTGGTCCCCGCCCCGATACGAATGACGCCGCCTTCCCCGCGAACGACGCGGATCATGCCCTCAATGATGCACCCATCGCCGATCTCGACAACCGTTCCGGTCCCTTGCAGCCATAGGCTGGCGTTGAGAACGACGTTCTTGCCGACGCGCAAGGTGTTGCGTTCGCCCTGGATGACCACGCGCCCTTGAGGCTCGCTCTGCAGCTCCAAAACTGTGCCGTCTACGGCATGTTCGATCACTCTGTGCCCCATTGTGACGGACTATCGCGCGGTCTTGTACGCCCGCGCTCGGTGACCTGACTATAGTGGGAGACGGGCCATGCAAAGCACGCAGCGGCGCGAGCGGGCAGGTCTGGCGCGCCGCCCCCCTTGGGAAGCCTTTGCGCGACGGGGCGCATCAGGCATCCTCCGGTCGGATCCGAGACGAAGACGCAGCGTCAGCGACGATCAGGAGGCGATCAGCCGGCTATGGGCAGTCTGAAGAAGCGATCGGTCAATCTGGCGGGTCACGCCACCTCGCTGGCGTTGGAACACGAGTTCTGGGCCGTGCTGGAGACCGCCGCCCAGGCCGACGCCCTGAGCCTGGCCGCCCTGATCCAGCGGATCGACAGCGGCCGGGGCGACCGTCCCCTTGCCTCGGCCTGCCGGGTCTTCGCGCTCAAGCGCGCAGCGCTGGGTCAGCCGGGATTGGGTGAAGCCGGCAGCGGAACCGGCTGAGGCTCGGGCATCGTCCGAGAGGGAACGGTCGGGGTCTTGAAATCGAGGCCCGGCGAAAGACCGGTCATCCCGCCCAGACGCCAGGCCATCCAAAGGGTCAGAGCCACGACCCCGATGACCAGGGCAGCCGTCCAAACTCCGAAGCCGCCTCGCGGCGATCGTGCCGATTTCACGGTCATCGTCCGCGATCGCGAGCGGCTGAAAGCTTGACGGTGGCGACGATCACCACCGGCCCGCTGACCGTGGCCGCCCGGCCGAACCGGCCGCTTCTGGAGTACTGAGCCATGCTGGCCTCCCGCGATTGATCTTTCAGATCAACGATGGTCCGCCATGGCGGTTCCCTAATCGCCGCCGAGGGGCTTAAGCCGGCGAGCGTTCGTGCTACATATGTTCCATGTCTTCAGGCTTCGACTCGCGCCCTCCTCAGGGCGACCTTCCCTCCCCGCGCATCTCCGATCTGGCCCGGCCTCGCGGTCCGGCCGGCGGCGCGACCGACTATCTTGAAGGGTTGAACCCCGAGCAGCGCGAGGCCGTGGAAACCACCGAGGGTCCGGTTCTGGTCCTGGCCGGCGCCGGCACCGGCAAGACCCGGGTTCTGACCACCCGCCTTGCCCACATCCTGACCACCGGTCGCGCCCGTCCCTGGGAACTTCTGGCCGTCACCTTCACCAACAAGGCCGCCCGCGAGATGCGCGAGCGGATCACCCATATCATCGGCCCGCAGGCCGAGGATCTGCGCTGGCTGGGCACCTTCCACTCGGTCGCCGCCCAGATCCTGCGCCGCCACGCCGAACTGGTGGGCCTGAAGTCCAGCTTCACCATCATCGACAACGACGATCAGGAGCGCCTGCTCAAGCAGCTGATCGAGGCCGCCAACATCGACGCCAAGCGCTGGACGCCCAAGATCCTGGCCGGCCTGATCGATCACTGGAAGAACCGTGGCTGGACGCCCGATCGCCTGCCCCCGGCCGAGGGCGGCGAGTTCGCCGGCGGAAAGGGCGCCACCCTCTATCGGCAGTATCAGGAGCGGATGCGGATCCTCAACGCCTGCGATTTCGGCGATCTGCTGCTGCACAACATCACCATCTTCACCAGCCACCCGGACGTCCTGACCGACTACCAGACCCGCTTCAAATACGTGCTGGTCGACGAGTATCAGGACACCAATATCGCCCAGTACCTGTGGCTGCGCCTGCTGGCCCAGGGACGGCAGAACGTGTGCTGCGTCGGCGACGACGACCAGTCGATCTATGGCTGGCGCGGGGCCGAGGTCGACAACATCCTGCGGTTCGAGCGCGACTTCCCGGGCGCCAAGGTGGTTCGCCTGGAGCGCAATTATCGGTCCACGGAACATATCCTGGCCGCGGCCTCGGGCCTGATCACCGCCAACAAGGACCGCCTGGGCAAGACCCTGTGGACCGAGGCCATGGGCGGCGAAAAGGTCAAGGTCAGCGGCGTCTGGGACGGCGAGGCCGAGAGCCGGATGGTCGCCGACGAGATCGAGAAGGCCAAGCGGGCCGGTCGCAAGTTCACCCAGATGGCCATTCTGGTGCGCGCCAGCTTCCAGATGCGCGCCTTCGAAGAGCGCTTCGTGATGCTGCAGATCCCCTACAAGGTGGTCGGCGGCCCGCGCTTCTTCGAACGGGCCGAGATCCGCGACGCCCACGCCTATCTGCGCCTGATCCAGTCGCCCGACGATGATCTGGCCTTCGAGCGCATCGTCAACACGCCCAAGCGCGGCATCGGCGACACCTCGGTGCAGAAGCTTCTGCACATCGCCCGGGCCGAAAGCCTGCCGGCGGTGGAGTCCGCTCGCGTCCTGGTCGGCAGCGACGAGCTTCCGGCCCGCACCCGCACGGCGCTGTCCAACTTCCTGCGCGATCTGGATCGCTGGCGGGCCCTGGCCCAGACCATGCCGCATCAGCGGGTGCTGGAAGCGGTGCTGGAAGAGAGCGGCTATACTGACGCCCTGCGCCTCGACAAGGGCCCCACCAGCCAGACGCGGCTGGAAAACCTCAAGGAGCTCGTCCAGTCGATGAGCGCCTTCGACACCCTGGAAAGCTATCTGGAGCACGTGTCGCTGGTCATGGACCTCGACAAGGGTTCCAGCGACGACTCGGTCTGGATCATGACCCTGCACGCGGCCAAGGGCCTGGAGTTCCCGCTGGTCTTCCTTCCCGGCTGGGAAGAAGGCGTGTTCCCCAGCCAGCGCAGCATGGACGACAAGGGGACCAAGGGCCTCGAGGAAGAGCGGCGTCTGGCCTATGTGGGCATCACCCGGGCCCGCGAAGAGGCCCGGATCAGCTTCGTGGCCAACCGGCAGGTCTATGGCCGCTGGACCAGCCAGCTGCCCAGCCGCTTCGTCGACGAACTGCCCCTGGCCCATGTCGAGGCGGCGTCCGAGACCGGCTATTACGGTGGCGGTCCCGGCATGCAGCAGACGGCGGCCTCGCGTTGGGATGACACCGGACAAAGCTCGTTTGGCGGCTCGGGCTATGACAGCCCCGGCTGGAAACGGGCCCAGGACCGCGTCGCCGCCCCGTCGTGGAGCAAGCCGCGCACCGGCGGATCTGGCGGGCGTTCCGCCCCGATCGAGGGCGAAGGCCGGCTGGTGGCGGTGTCGGCCAGCTCGGCCGCCAGCGCCTACAAGCGCGGCGACAGGGTGTTCCACGTCAAGTTCGGTTACGGCAAGGTCTCGGCCGTCGAGGGCAACAAGCTGTCGGTTTCGTTCGACAAGGCCGGCGACAAGAAGGTCATCGACAGTTTCGTCGAGAAGGCGTGACGGTCGGGCTCCGCTCAACGTCTTCGTCACTTGCCCCCTACTGACCGCTGACGCGGTCATCTTCCCCCTAAGGGGGAGGGCTATCGCATATGGGTTGCTGACGGACCCAAGCCTTTAACAAACTCAAAAATCTTGCCTTCCTGGGCCTTGTGCCCAGGACCCATGTTTGAGGCAGGCTTTGATTTGGGCGCTATTCGCGGCTGAACGGCCCGTAACACCGACCCAAGTCCGCATCGGCGGCGCCATGGGTCCTGGGCACAAGGCCCAGGAAGGCTGGGTCTTTTAGCGCCAGATCCATATGCGATAGCCCTGGCCTCCGGGGGGGAAGACGGCTTCGTAGCAGCCCGTAGGGGGCCAGCGCCCTCGGCCGGGACAGGCGAAGAAGGATTTCCCTCGCCCCGATCGAACGAAATCGCGCGCCAGGCGCTATCAGCGTCATGGACATCGACCTCCAGCCCCTGAAGACCTTCGTCCTGTCCCGGCCGGTGGCTTACGGCGCGCCCACGGCCGCCGTGTTGGGCGTGATCCTGGGCCTGATGATCCGCGTGGGCCCCCAGACGTCCCCCTCGGTCAGCATGGAACCCTATGCCGGCAGGCCTGCTGTTGAGGAAACCGCCGAGCCCATCTCGCTGCCGGCAGGGAAGATCCCGGACTATATGGTCGGGACCGACTTCGTCGCCTCCGCTCAAAAACGCCCGATCGAGCCTGCCGACTATGTTTACGAAGCCCGGACGATCGAGCCCCAAGAGGTCGAACCTCCGGCCCCGACCGTGATTTCCGTCGCGAACCCGGCGCGCGCGCCTCGCGACGAGACGCGATGGGCGTCCACCCGGGGCGATATTCTGGACGTTCGCTTGCCTGAAGACATTGCCGTCCCGTCCCAGTTTCAGGACTGATTTCGGCGCTCCGCGCCGCTTGGATCATCGCCAAGGCTCGCCTTTCGGCTCCGAGATGGCTACTGGAGCGGCATGACCGACTATACGCCCCAACAGATCGTGGCTCGTGGCCCCCGCGCCGACGCCGAAGCCGCCGCCGAAGCCATCGATAGCGATGTCGCGCTGGAAGGCGCCACCTACTCGATCCTGGAAGAGGACGAGGACAAGAACATCTGGCGGATCGACGCCTTCCCCACCACCCAGGCCGAGTCCGACGGCCTCAACCGGGTCCTGGCCGGCTTCAAGGTCAAAGTGACCACCGAGGTCCTGGCCGACGCCGACTGGCTGGCCATGGCGCTGTCGGGCCTGCCGCCGGTCAAGGCCGGCCGGTTCTTCGTCTATGGCATGCATGATCGCGGCCGCCTGCCGGCCAGCACGGTCAATCTGCGCATCGAGGCCGGCGCCGCCTTCGGCACGGGTCACCACGGCACCACGGTGGGCTGCCTGCAGGCCTATGACCGCCTGATCAAGGCGCGAAAGTTCAAGAAGGTGCTGGATGTCGGAGCCGGCACGGGCCTGCTGGCCATCGCCGCCGCCCGCACCGGCAGCAAGCTGGCCGTGGGCACCGACATCGACCGTCCCAGCGTGCGGATCGCGCGCGAGAACGCCAAGGTCAACCAGGCGAACGCCAGGTTCGTCCACGCCTCGGGCCTGGGCGATCGCCTGGTAGCCGACAACGCGCCCTATGATCTGGTGTTCGCCAATATCCTGGCCCGACCGCTGATCAGCCTGGCCCAGGACATCAAGCGCGCCCTGGTTCCGGGCGGCACGGTGATCCTGTCGGGCCTGCTGCGCACCCAGGAGCGGATGGTCAAGGCGGCCTATCTGTCGCGCGGCTTCCGCGTGAAGAGCCGCATTCACCGCGACGCCTGGGCGACGCTGGTGCTGCAACGCCCCTGAGACTTCAAGACCGTCCCGATCCGCATAGAGGATCGGGACAGTCTGACGTCAGGCGATGTCCTCGACCTTTCCGTCCAGAGACATCAAGCCCAGCTCGACCTCCAAATGCTCGTGGCGATGCTTGATCTCCGTGCGCAGGGCGTGAAGCGCCTTGGCATGCACGGCCAGTTCCATTTCAGGGGTAGCGACGGCGTCTGACCCAAGGATCACCTTGTAGGCGCCGCAATCACGGTGATCGAGCACCATGACCTTGTGGATGGCGTGCAAGCTAATGGCCACATCCAGATGGCTCCAGAAGGTCTCTCCCCAGCTGGGATATTTGTCCGTAAGCGCGCCCAGCGAAGCTCCGGCCAGAACAACGTGGTCGTATTTGTTTCGCAGTCCGCGCCCGTCCATATAGGTTTCCGTCTCGTCGATGAGACGATAGTCCATGCACGTGAGGAGCAGCATGTCAGTGTGACCGCGCGCGCGGGCGACGCTTGGCGCCAGGGTCGACATCAGACTGACTCCACCGCCCAAGGCGATCAATCCAAACGCTTGTCTGCGGGACAACCCCGATATCGTCGAGGAACAACAGCTCTTCATAAGGGTCTCTCCCAAAGCCAGGATCGCTCGTCCCAGCGCCTAGCTCCACAGTTGCAGGCGCCGCCCACGCTCGCTATGCGACCCGCCGCCGCACAATGTCGGTATTTCAGGAACAAGCCGGAGCGCGCTTGGTCTTTCGGAGTGCAGGCTCTAAATCTTGCGCTATGCGCCAGTCCTTCGATGAATCCACCGACCCGTCCTTTGGCCCCCGCCACGTTCCGCTGATCCGCGCCGCCATGGCCCGCCAGGGTCTGGATGGCTTCCTCGTGCCGCACGAGGACGAGCACCAGAACGAATACCTGCCCGCCGCCAATGATCGCCTGGCCTGGGCCAGCGGCTTCACCGGCAGCGCCGGAGCCGGGGTGATCCTCAGCGACCGCGCCGCCGTGTTCGTCGACGGCCGCTATACGCTTCAAGTTCGCGAGCAGATCGATCAGGGCGTGTTCGAGATCCGCGACCTCGTCGAGGGCGGTGTCCCCGCCTATCTGGAAACCGCCAAGGCCGGCGCGGTGATCGGCTATGACGCGCGCCTGCACAGCCCCCAGGCCCTGGACAGCCTCAAGGCCGCCGCCGCCAAGGCCGGCGCCCAGCTCAAGCCCGTCGTGACCAATCCGCTGGACGAGGCCTGGGGCGCCCAGCGCCCCGCCCAGCCCGCCGCGCCGATCGTGCCGCAACCGGTGGAGTATGCCGGCGAAGACTCCGCCTCCAAGCGCGGCCGCGTGGGCGTGGGCCTCAAGGCCCTCGGCGCCGACGCCGCCGTGATCACCGCCCCGGCCTCGATCGCCTGGCTGTTCAATGTGCGCGGCGGCGACGTCATCCGCTCGCCCCTGCCGCTGTCGCAGGCCATCGTCAACGCCGACGGTACGGCCCGGGTGTTCATTGATCCGGCCAAGGTCACCGACGAGCTTCCCGCCTGGCTGGGCAATCAGGTGTCGCTGGAAACCCCGGACGCCCTGGACGGCGCCCTGGCGGACTTGGCCGGCAAGGCCGTCCTGGTCGACCCGAGCCAATCCTCAGCCTGGTATTTCGACACCCTGGTCGCCGCCGGCGCCAAGGTGGTGCGCGGCATGGATCCCTGCACCCTGCCCCGCGCCTGCAAGAACGCCGTCGAGATCGAGGGCACGCGCGAGGCGCACCGCCGCGACGGCGCGGCCCTGACCCGCTTCCTGCACTGGCTGGCCACCGAGGGGCAGATCAACCCGCCGGACGAAAAGGAAGCCGTCGCCAAGCTGGAAGGCTTCCGCGAAGCCACCGGCGTGCTCAAGGACCTGTCGTTCGACACCATCGGCGCGGCCAATGGCCATGGCGCCCTGCCGCACTATCATCCGACCGAGCGCAGCAACCAGCGCGCGGCCCTGGGCTCGCTGCTGCTGGTCGACAGCGGCGGCCAATATCTGGACGGCACCACCGACGTCACCCGCACGGTGGCGATCGGCCAGCCCTCGGCCGAGATGATCCAGCGCAACACCCTGGTGCTGAAGGGCCACCTGGCCATCGCCCGCCTGCGATTCCCGGCCGGCACCACCGGCTCGGCCATCGACGCCTTCGCCCGCGCCGCGCTTTGGGCTCACGGCCTGGACTATGATCACGGCACCGGCCATGGCGTCGGCGTCTATCTGGGCGTCCACGAAGGCCCGCAGAGGATCAGCAAGGCGCCCAACACCATCGCCCTGCAGCCCGGCATGATCGTCTCCAACGAGCCCGGCTTCTACAAGGACGGCGAATACGGCATCCGCATCGAAAATCTGGAAGTGGTCATGCCGGCCGAGGACATCGCGGGGGGCGAGCGCCCGATGCATCGCTTCGAGGCCCTGACCCTGGCCCCGATCGACCGCCGCCTGGTCGACAAGGCCCTGCTGTCGGCCGAAGAGATCGCCCAATTCGACGCCTATCACGCCCGGGTGCTGCGCGAGATCGGCCCGCGGGTTGAGCCTGAAGTGCGGGCCTGGATGGAACAGGCCTGCGCGGCGCTTTAAACGCGACTGGCCCCTCCTGGCTGCTTCGCAGCCGTCCTCCCCCGTAGGGGGAAGACGAGATCATCTTCCCCCTACGGGGGAGGAGCGCCGCAGGCGCGGAGGGG
This sequence comes from Caulobacter sp. FV2ps19, assembly GCF_058681035.1. Classification (NCBI taxonomy): domain Bacteria; kingdom Pseudomonadati; phylum Pseudomonadota; class Alphaproteobacteria; order Caulobacterales; family Caulobacteraceae; genus Caulobacter; species Caulobacter sp. FV2ps19. The sequence continues at coordinate 3,518,811 of NZ_CM178729.1, forward strand.
GCAAGTGCTCGCCTCTACCTCACCCGGTTCCACACCTGGGTCTTGCACAGCGGCGCGACGATACAGCCCTTCAGCTTCAGCTGGTTGTCGCCGAGCATCTCGATCGTGCCCGAATAGGTGCCGCCGTCGTCGGGGTTATAGACCTTGCCGCCAGTCCACTTGGTGGGGCCGCCGGTGAAGTCATACAGCATCTGAAGGTTCTTGAGCGTGCGGCCGCGCTGGCCTGCGTCCTTGTTCCTGGCGTCCTTGACGCTCGGATCGTCCTTGATGTGCTGGGACGTCACCAGCTTGCCGCACAGGCCGGGACCGCAGCGGCTGATTTCCACCTGGCCTCCATTGGTCGGCGTGGCCCACAGGCCCGTAACGTCGGCGGCCAGGGCCGGGCTGGCCACCGCGCCCAAGGCAGCGACGGCGATCAAGGTGGCTCGGAACATGCTCAACTCCCTATAGGTTCGCTTCAATTGCGCGCTTGACCGCACGGTTGCGTCATTCGCGCAGTTGGGACAAGCGCCGCGGCGAAAACGAGGCGCGAATTCCGATTAGGGCGTTCCGCTTCACGCGCGGGCGCGACGCAAGCTGACCGCGCCGCGTGGCGGCGTATAGCCGTCAGGGTGCAGACGTCCCGGGGTCATGCCCAGGCAGCTCGGCAGATCACGAACATGCGCCAGGCTGTTGAGCGCGGTCGCCGCCAGCGCCACCCGCCCGCAGGCATAGGCGTCGGCCGCTGCGTCGTGGTGGGCGAAATCGACGCTGAGATGGCCACAGACCACGTTGAGCTTGTGCGACGGCAAGTCTGGCCAAGCGCCCCGCGCCACCTGCACCGTGCACAGATAGTCGAAGCTGGGCGATCGCACGCCATAGTGCTCGCAGGTCCGGCGGATGACGCTGATGTCGAACGAGGCGTTGTGCGCCAGGATCAGCGCGCCTTCAAGCTCGGGTCGCAGGCGATCCAGAAGGCTCGGAAACTCGTCGGCGTCCTCGACATGCTCGGGCCGGATGCCGTGGAACGCCATGTTGAACTTCGCAAACCGCATGCCCGGCGGGCGGATATAGTGGTGCTCGATCCGCGCCACCTCGCCATCCTCGATCCACGCCAGACCCATCGAGCAAGGGCTGGCCCGCGTCTCGTTGGCGGTCTCGAAGTCGATGGCGATGACCTTCATGTGGCGACCATCGCCAACCACGCGTCCTCAGTCATGACCTGAATGCCCAGCTCGGTGGCGGTCTTCAGCTTGGAGCCCGCCCCTGGCCCGGCCACGACAAGATCGGTCTTTTTGGATACCGACGACGCGACCTTGGCGCCCAGGGCCTCGGCCTGGGCCTTGGCCTCGTCGCGGGTCATCTTCTCCAGCGCCCCGGTAAACACCACGGTCTTGCCGGCCACGGCGGTGTCAGACTTTGGCTTGGCGACAGCCTGGATATCCAGCTCGCCAACAAGATTGGCGACCTTTTCCCGATTGTGCGCCTCGGTGAAGAAGCGCCCCAGCGACTGGGCGGCGACCGGGCCGACACCATCGATCGCGGCGAGATTGAGATAGGCCTCGCCCGGCGCGCCGGTCGCGGCCTCGACCAGAGCGGCCGCGAAGGCGTCCCAGGTCGCATAGCGCTCAGCCAGGGCCGCGCGGGCCGGCTTGGTCAGCTTGGGGACGGCATGGCCGATCTTGATGTCCAGACTGGCGGCCTCGGGCCACGGATCAGCCTTCAGCCCGCCGTTGCCGGCCTCGACCAGCAGATCCAGGGCCTTGGGCCCGACGCCGGGCGCAGTGGACAGTTCCAGATAGGTCGCGGTCGGCAGAGCGTTGGCCGCGAGGGTGGCCGCGTCCTGCAAATCCGCGAAACGGTCGAAATGACGGGCCAGAACGGTCGAGGTCGTCTCGCCGATGTCGCGAATGCCCAGGCCATAGATCAAACGGTCCAGGCCGATGGTTCGCCGCGCCTCGACGCCCTTGACCAGATTGGCCACCGAGGTCTCGCCATAGCCGTCCCGCGTGCGCAGGGCGTCAAGCTTGGCCTCGTCCTTGACCAGCCGGAAGATATCGGCGGGCTCCTTGATCCAGCCTTCGTCGAAAAAGGCCTGCAGCTGCTTCTCGCCCAGCCCCTCGATGTCGAAGGCGCGGCGCGACACGAAGTGGCGCAGGTGCTCGACGCGCTGGAACGGACAGGCGAACTCGCCGGTGCAGCGGCGCACCACCGACTCCGCCCCCGAGGCATTGGTCTCGCGGGCCAGGGGCGTCTTCAGCGGACAAGGGCAATGGGTCGGAAAGACGAAGGGCTCGGGCGCGGGATCAGGCCGCGCGTCCAGGGCCACCTCGACAATCTGGGGGATGACGTCGCCGGCCCTCTGGATGACCACGGTATCGCCAATCCGCACGTCCAGCCGGGCGATCTCATCGCCATTGTGCAAGGTGGCGTTGGTCACCGAGACCCCGCCCACCGTCACCGGCTTGAGCCGCGCCACCGGGGTGATCGCGCCGGTGCGGCCCACCTGCAGGTCGATGGCCTCCAGAATCGTGCGGGCCTTCTGGGCGGGGAACTTGCGGGCGATGGCCCAGCGCGGCGAGCGCGAGACGAAGCCCAGGCGCTTCTGCAGTTCAAGGTCATCGACCTTGTAGACCACCCCGTCGATGTCGAAGCCGAGCTTGGGCCGCAGGATCTCGAACTCGGCATAAACGTCCAGCAGGCCCTGAGCGTTCTCGACCTGGCGGGCCGGCGGGGCCGTGGTGACGAACCCCCACAACTCCAGCTTGGCCAGGGCCTCCCACTGGCTGCCCGCGAAGCTGTCGCTGACCAGGCCCCAGGCATAGCCGAAGAACCGCAGCGGCCTCTGGGCGCTGATCTTGGGGTCGATCTGGCGCAGCGAACCGGCGGCGAAGTTGCGGGGATTGGCGTAGGTGCGCTGGCCGGCCTCTTCCGCCGCGGTGTTGAAGGCGGCGAAGGCTGCGAGCTCGACATAGACCTCGCCGCGCACCTCGATGACATCGGGCCAGCCTGAGCCTTTCAGGCGATGCGGAATATCGGCGATGGTGCGCAGATTGGCAGTGACGTCCTCGCCCGTCCGGCCGTCGCCCCGCGTCGCCCCCTGGACCAGTACGCCCTTCTCATAGCGCAGCGAGGCCGACAGGCCATCGATCTTGGGCTCGGCCGTGTAGGCCAGTGGCTCATGAGCCGACAGACGCAGGAAGCGCCGAACGCGGGCGTCGAACTCGGTGGCCTCCTCGTCAGAGAAGGCGTTATCGAGACTGAGCATCGGCACGCCGTGCTCGACCGGTGAGAACTGTTCGGAGCGCGCAGCGCCCACTTGGACAGACGGCGAGTTCTCGCGCACCAGATGCGGAAAGCGGGCCTCGATCTCGAGATTGCGACGCTTGAGGGCGTCGTACTCGGCGTCGGTGATCGTCGGCGCGTCCTGCTGGTGATAGCGCAGGTCGTGGGCGGCCAGTTCGTCGGCCAACAGCGCCAGTTCGTCGGCGGCGTCTGTCTCGGAAAGGTCGGCGACGGCGGTCGGGGTCACGGGCGAATCCGGCTCGAGGAGGTCAGGTCCCGGTTTTAACCGATGCCGACCCAAAACGCTCCTGCTGGCGCGCGGCTTGCTGACAGATCCGGGAAACTGGAGATCGGCATGTCGAACGTCGCCAAAACGTCCCGCAATGAGCCATGCGTTAAGGCGCGGGACCTCTCGCGCGGCGGCCCGCTGGACGCCCTGCGCTTCTTCGCGGCCTTCTTCATGGTGGTCTATCACTATGCCAACCAGGCGCCGGTAAGCCTGTTCCAGATCCATCCGGCGCTGGGACGCGGCTATCTGGCCACCGACTTCTTCCTGATGCTGTCGGGCTATGTGCTGGGCCGGGCCTATGGCGACCGGGTCGCCCAACGCCAGATCGGCGACCGTGAATTCCTGCTCAAGCGCATCGCGCGCGTGTGGCCGTCCCACCTGGTCATGCTGGCCGGCTTTGTCGCGCTGGTGCTGATCACCGGTCTGGTCGGGATCGCGCCGCAAAACCCGCAGTGGTTCCAGGGGTCGCAATTGCCCGCCCAGATCCTGCTGGTTCAGGCCTGGGGCTTTGACGGCCCGTCGGGCTGGAACACCCCGACCTGGACCCTGTCGGCCCTGATCTTCTGCTATGCCGCCTTCCCGCTGCTGTGGCGCGGCTTTGCCGCCATCCGCTCGCCGTGGATCGCCCTGGCCGTGGGCCTGACGATCTTCGCGGCCGTGGACATGATCTGCCGCCAGACCCTCGGCCAGCCGTCCTATCACCTGCCGCTGAAGTACGGCGTCATCCGCGCCCTGCCGCTGTTCCTAATCGGCGCCCTGATCGCCCGCCTGGGTCGCGAGGTCGTGATCAGCGCCCGCATGGCAGATGGCCTGGGCGCAGCCGCTGTCGCCGGCTTTGTCGCGCTACAGATGGTCGGTCCGTTCGACTATGCGAGCCTGGCGCTGCTCGGCGCGCTGATCTTCGCGGCCGGCGCCTCGGCACGGAAGGACTGGGGCTGGGCCAGGGCGGCGGGCCGTATCGCCTTCTCGCTCTATCTGACCAACCAGTTCGTCAGCGTGACCTGGTTTGGCGCGCAGCATCTGGCGGCCAGCAAGCTGGGTCTGAGCGACGGCGCCCTGTGGCTGACCTGGGCCTTGGCCTTCCCGGCCGCCGTGGTCTTCGCCGCCCTGTTCGAGCGTTTCGTCGACGGCCCGCTGCAGGCCTGGGTCAAGCCGCGCGTCAGCATCGCCGGCCTGAAGGCGATGTTCCGCACCAGCCCGACGATGTGGGCCAAGCGCAAGCTGTCTTCGGCTAGCTGATCAGCGCCCGGGCTGCGGCCCGGGCGGCTTCCGTGACCTCGGCGCCCGACAGCATGCGGGCGATCTCTTCCTCGCGCTGGGCGGGCGATAACGGCTCGACCCGGGTGCGGATCGACTGATCATCGCCGGACTTGGCGATCCGCCAATGGGTGTCGCTGCGCGCGGCCACCTGGGCTGAGTGGGTGACCACCAGGACCTGGGCGTTCTGGGCCAGGCGCTTGAGCCGCAGGCCCACGGCGTCGGCTACCGCGCCGCCGACGCCCTGATCGACCTCGTCGAAGATCATCAGCGGCTGAGGCCCCGCCCCGCGCCCCGCCAGCGCCGCCTTCAGCGCCAGGGCGAAGCGGGCCAGTTCGCCGCCCGAGGCGATGGCCTCCATCGGTCCGAACGGCGCGCCGGGGTTAGTCGCGATCTCGAAGGCGACGCGGTCCATGCCGGTGGGGCCTACCCGATCTTCAGGCAGAGGCTCGACCGCGACCCGGAACCGGGCCTTCTCCAGCTTCAACGGCGCCAGTTCGGCCTCAACGGCCAGGGCCAGACGGTCGCCGGCGGCTCGGCGCTCGGCCGACAGCGCCTCGGCGGCGAAGACATAGCCGTCGCGGGCCGAGGCGGCTTCTTCCTCAGCGGCCTTGAGCGCCTCGCCCGAGGTTTCGATGGCCTGCAGCCGCGCGGCGAACTCGGCGCGCACGGACGGCAGGTTTTCGGTGGCGACGCTCAGCTTGCGGGCCATGGCGCGCAGAGCGAACAGACGCTCCTCGGTCTTTTCCAGGCGATCGGGCTCGAACTCGAAGGTCTCGGCGACGGAGTCGATGGCGGCGCTGGCTTCCTGCGCCTCGACCAGGGCGCGGTCGACCGCGTCGCAAGCGGCGGTCAGACGCGTCATGGCCAGCCCGTCGGCGGGCGCGCCGGCGTGCAAAGCGCGCTCGCGGGCGCGTTCCAGGGCGCGAAAGGCCTGGGCCAGCTTGCCCGACAGCGCGTCGCCGCCCAGAGCGTCCTGGGCCGAGGCGATGTCGGCCAGGGCCTTCTCGGCCGAGCCCAGCAAGGCCCGCTCCTCGGCGAGAGCCGTTTCCTCGCCCTCGCGAGGGTCCAGCCGGTCCAGCTCGGACAGGCGCAGGGTCAGTTCCTCGGTCTCGGCGGCGGCCTGATTGGCGAGCGCGCGCAGGGCTTCGGCCTTTTCGCGCGCCGCCCGCCAGCCGCTCCAGGCCGAGGCGACGGCCGACACGGCGACGCCGCCGAAGGCGTCCAGCAGGGTGCGATGGGTGCGGGAGTCCAGCAGACCGACCGTCTCGTGCTGGCCATGCACCTCGAGCAGAAGGGCGCCCAGATCCTTGAGCACCCCGACGCTGGTGGCCTGGTCGTTGACGAAGGCCCGCGATCGACCGTCGGGCGACAGCTGGCGACGCAGGACCAGGTCCTCGTCGCGGCCATAGTCCAGGCCCTTCTCGTCCAGATAGGCAAAGGCGGGATGGTCGGCGGCCAGGGCGAAGATGGCGGTGGCCGAGGCCTGGCCAGAAGCCCCGCGCCGCACCAGGCCGGCGTCGGCGCGCGCGCCGGTCGCCAGGCCCAGGGCGTCGAGGATGATGGACTTGCCCGCCCCGGTTTCACCGGTCAGGGCGGTAAGGCCCGGCCCTATGGCCAGGTCCAGGCTCTCGATGAGCACGACGTCGCGGATGGAGAGACCGATCAGCATGTCGTGCAGGATCGCCGGGAATCACGATTTCTCAAAGCGCTCAGACGCTCTGATGTTCAGGATGTGTTCCGCGCCCTCGCAAAGGCCCTGGGACTAGAGCCCCAGGATCCCCCGCAGGCCGCCCTTCTTGGCCGGCTTTTCGCCCGGCGGGGTCAGGGTGGCGTTCTTGTCGTGGACCAGACGATCCAGCAGATTCTTCTTGGCGCCGGGGGTCAGGGGCTCGACGGCGGGCTTCAGGCCGGCATTGGTGAGCAGCTTATAGGCGTCGGAATACCAGCGATCGCCGGGGAAATTATAACCCAGCACCGCGCCGTTGCGCTTGGCTTCTTCGGTCAGGCCCAGGGTCAGATAGGCTTCGACCAGACGGAACAGGGCCTCAGGGGTGTGCGACGTGGTCTGGTGACGGTCGATCACGGTCTTGAACCGGCCGATCGCGGCCAGGGTCTGGCCCTGACGCAGATAGTAGCGGCCGATGGCCATTTCCTTGCCGGCCAGCTGGTCATTGACCATGTCGATCTTCAGGCGGGCGTCCTGAGCGTATTCACTATCAGGATAACGCTGAACCACGTCCCGCAGCGCGCCGAGCGCCTGCTCCGTCGCGGCTTGGTCGCGATTGACGTCGACGATCTGCTCGAAATAGCAGACGGACTTCAGATAGTAGGCGTAGGAGGCCGAAGGGTTGCCCGGATAGAGCGAGATGAAGCGATCCGCGTCGCCGATCGCATCTGCGTATTGGTTGCCCTGATAGTGCGCAAAGCCCGTCATCAGGATCGAGCGGCGCGACCATTCCGAATAGGGATGCTGGCGCTCGACCTCGCGGAAATAGTCGACGGCCTCGTTCCAGTTGCCGCGGTCGAGACGATCCGCGCCCGTGGCGTAGAGCAGTTCCACCGGACGCTCTTCATAGGCCAGGGTCGGCTTCTTGGACTTGCCTGCGCAGCCCGCGACAGAGACGGCGACGAGAAGGGCGGCGAAGACGACTGCCGAACGACCCGGAAATTTAAGAAGCACGGACTATCACCCTCGAAGCAACGCGCGCCTCGGCGCCGTGGAAGGCTTCTACACCACGCCGCTTGGGGCGCAAATGAGAAGGCTCGACGATGCCGGTCGCGCTTATCTAGACCGCCTCGGCCAGTTCCAACGCATGAGTGCGAAGGCGCCAGGCGCGCGGCTGGGCCAGCAACGCCCGAACCACGGCGTTATTGAGGCCGTGACCGGCCAGCACGCCTTCAAAGCGACCGATAATCGGCGCGCCCAGAACATAGAGATCGCCCACCGCGTCCAGCGCCTTGTGGCGCACGAACTCGTCGGAACGGCGCAGACCTTCAGGATTGAGCACCCGATCGCCGTCGATCACGACGGCGTTCTCCATCGAACCGCCCCGCGCCAGGCCTATAGCGCGCAGCGCCTCAACATCCCGGAGAAAGCCGAAGGTGCGGCAGTTGGACAGCTCGGACCGGAAGGTTTCCTCATCAACCGTGAAATCAACGCGCTGACGGCCGATGGCCTGGCTGTCGAAGGCGATCTCGAAGGCGACCTCGAAGCGATCGGACGGCGCCAGGCTGGCGAACTTGTCGCCCTCCTCAACCCGGATCGGCTCCAGAATCTCGATATAGTTGCGCGCGGCTTCCTGCTTGCGGCGGCCGGCGCGGTCCAGGATCTGCACGAACGGTTCCGAAGACCCGTCCATGATCGGAACCTCAGGGCCATCCAGTTCGACAATGCAGTTGTCGATCGACAGAGCGGCCAGAGCGGCCATCAGATGCTCGATGGTCGAGACCCGCACGTCGGCGGCATTATTGATCACGGTGCCCAGCTGGGTCTGGCAGACCGCATCAGGCTTCACGGCCACGCGGTTATCGCGATCACGAACGTCGGTGCGCACGAACATGATCCCGGCGTCGATCGCTGCCGGGCGCACCGCGACACGGACGTGCTCGCCGGTGTGCAGGCCAATCCCCGCAAAGATCACCGGTCCCGCGACCGTGTGCTGAAAATACGCCGAAGCCGACACGAAAAACCCTTATCAATCTGTTCGAGCACGGCCCTGCGGCCGCTCTAAACCTTGTGTACCATTTAGGGACTTCGCCGCAGTGCGGCAAAGCAAGTCGTGTTTCGGATTGTTACCGGACAAACCCTTGTAATCATGACATTTTTTCGCCGCAAAATGGCCCTGAAAAATAGAGCGACGTTCGGCGAGACCGGGCTCGATCGCGCCCCCTGCCCCCTAGCCTTGAGCACATGCCCCCGGTAGGCTTGGCCGTCTTCAGGGAAAGAAAAAGGCCCAGATTTTGCGTTTGATGATCAACACCTTGCGTGTCGCCGCTTCGGCCATCGCCCTCTCCGCCGCCTTCACCGGCGCGGCCCTGGCCCAGACCCCCGTGTTCACCGCCAAGGACATGGCCAGCCTTGATCGCCTGGGCGATCCGCGCGTCTCGCCCGACGGCGCCTGGGTGCTCTATGATCTGCGCACCGTCGATTTCCCGGCCAACAAGAGCGCCCACGCGCTGTGGATCGCCGATGCGAAGGGCAAGACGCCGCCGCGCAAGCTGGCGGTCTCGACCGGCGGGATTGGCTCGGCGCGCTGGTCGGCCGACGGCAAGGCGATCTATTTCATCTCGGGACGCGCCGGCGGCGTCGATCAGGTGTTCCGCACCGATATGACCGGCGAGACCGCCGTCCAGGTGACGTCCATGCCGTTCGACGTTGGCGCCTACAAGGTTGCGCCCAACGGCAAAACCCTCGTGGTCAGCCAGGCGGTGTTCCCGGACTGTCCGGATCTGGGCTGCACAGCGGCCCGCCTGGACGCTCGCAAGGCCCAGAAGAACAGCGGCGTCGTCTATGACCGCCTGTTCGTCCGCCACTGGGACACCTGGGCCGACGGGACGCAGAACCATCTCTATGCCGTGACCCTGGACGACAAGGGCGTGGCCACCGGCGCGCCCGTCGCGCTGATGAACGGCTTCGACGGCGACTCGCCGACCAAGCCCTTCGGCGGCGATGAGGACTTCACCATCTCGCCCGACAGCAAGACGGTGGTGTTCTCGGCCAAGGTAGCCGGCCAGGACGAGTCCTGGACGACCAATTTCGATCAGTGGTCGGCCTCGCTGGACGGCTCGACCAAACTGCAGAACCTGACCGTCGCCAACAAGGCCTGGGACACCGCGCCTGTGTTCTCGGCCGACGGCAAGTGGGCGGCCTATCGCGCCATGAAACGCCCGGGCTTCGAGGCGGACCGCTTCGGGATCATCCTGCGCGACCAGACCACCGGCCAGGAGCGCGAACTGGCCGCCGACTGGGACCGCTCGGCCGACGCCATCGCCTTCAGCCCCGACGGCAAGACGATCTACGCCCAGGCCGGCGATGTGGGGCAGGTCAGGATCTTCGCCATCGACATCAAGACCGGCAAGGTCACGCCGCTGACCGGCGATGGCCATGTGATCGCGTTCGAGGTCGCGCCCAAGGGCCTGATCTACACCGCCGATAGCCTCAAGGGGCCGGCCCAGCTGTTCAGCCTGCCCGCCAAGGGCGGCAAGCCGACCCAACTGACCACGATCGCCGCCGAGGCGCTCAAGGGCGTCGCCTGGGGCGAGCCCGAGCAGTTCAGCTTCAAGGGCTGGAATGACGAGACCGTGCATGGCTTCGTGATCAAGCCGGCCAATTTCGACCCGGCCCGCAAGTATCCGGTGGCCTTCCTGATCCATGGCGGCCCACAGGGGTCGTTCAACAACAGTTGGTCGTACCGCTGGAACCCGCAGATCTACGCCAATGCCGGCTACGCCGTGGTGATGGTCGATTTCCACGGCTCCACCGGCTACGGCCAGGCCTTCACCGATGCGATCAGCCAGCACTGGGGCGACCGCCCGCTGGAAGACCTGCAGAAGGGCTGGGCCTTCGCGACCAGCCAGTACAAATTCCTGGACGCCGACCGCGCCTGCGCCCTGGGCGCTTCATACGGCGGCTACATGATCAACTGGATCGCCGGCAACTGGAACGCGCCCTGGAAGTGCCTGGTCAATCACGACGGCGTCTTTGACCAGCGCGCCATGGGCTATTCGACCGAAGAGCTGTGGTTCACCGAGTGGGAAAACGGCGGCGCGTTCTATGACAAGCCCGAGGCCTATGAGCAGTTCAATCCGGTCGACCACGTCAAGGCGTGGAAGAAGCCGATGCTCGTGGTCCAGGGCGGCAAGGACTACCGCATCCCGATGGCCCAGGGCCTGGGGACCTTCACGGCCCTGCAGCGCCAGGGCGTCGAGAGCAAGTTCCTCTACTTCCCCGACGAGAACCACTGGGTGCTGAAGCCGCAGAATTCGGTGCAGTGGCATACCGAGGTGCTGGGCTGGCTGAACACGTACACCGCGCCGAAGAAGGCGCAGTAGAGGCGAACACTTGCCCCCTCCGGGCCTTCGGCCCTCCTCCCCCGTAGGGGGAAGATGAGGTCGCCGCGGTCAGGAGGGGGCAAGCGCCGTGAAGATCAGAAAAGGCCCGTCGCCACCGACCAGGTGAGGCGGGCCTTTTTCTCGAGCTCGCCGAGGTCGCGGCCCCGGGCATAGGCCTTGGCTAGGGCGACCGGCGCGACTGCCGGAAAAGCCGCCACCGGCAGGCCCTTGAGTTCCCCTCGCGCCGCCTTCAACTGCTCGCCGACCCGCCGCCCGACCTCGGCCTGGGTCCAGTCTTCCGGCAGACGCGAACGGCCCGCCTGTTTCAGCCGCCACAGCCCGGCCAGACCATAGGCGCGGGCCGCGCCCTTCACAGCATGCGGATCGGTTGCGGGATCCAGCCGACGCGCCGCCAGCACGGCCAGGGCGCCGGCGGTGGCGTCGACATAGGCCAGGGCTCCAGCCTCGTCGGCGGGCGGCGCGTCGTCCAGATCGGCGAACCGGGCTTCGGCCATCGCGGCCAGAGCCAGCGGGTCGATCCCCGAGGCGGCGATAGCCTCGACATTGGGATGCTTGCGTGGGGTCTTGCCGGCCGCGATCTCTTCCATGGCCTCACGCCACCAGGTCAGGCGGATCTCGCCCATCAGGGCGTTGGAGACCCCGCCGGCCACCCGAGCCAGTTCATAGTTGAAGCCGTAGAGCGCGATGACGGCGCCCCGCGCCCCGGGATCGGCGATGAAGCGGCTGGCCAGCCAGCGGTCGGGATCGACGCGGCGGACGAGGTCGTCGAGGGTTTCGGTATCGGCCATGGTCTCAAACGGAAAAAGGCCCGCTCAGCGCGAGCGGGCCCTTCCCTTACACGAGTCTGGCTCAGATTTAGCCGAACAGAGTCTGGTACATCGTCATGGTGGCCAGCATCGGGATGCTGAGCAGCGTGTTGATGCGGCTAAACAGCATGGCCATCTTGGCCGCCTTGGCCTTGGCGTCGGCGTCCACTTCGATGATGCCCAGCGCGCGCTTCTGGTTGGGCCAGATCACGCCCCAGACGTTCAGGAACATGATCGTCGCCAGCCACATGCCCAGGCCGATGAAGGTGAAGCCCATATCGACGCCGCGCTCATAGCCGCCCCAGAGGCCCAGGGTTGCAGCTTCGCCCAGATAGCCGCGGCTCAAGGCCAGGACCACGCCCATCACCCAGGTCGCCAGGGCCGACCAGCGGAACCAGAACAGAGCCTCAGGAGCGATATACTTGGAAACGGCGGGCTTCAGTTCGGCCGGGATCAGCGGCATCACGCGGATCTGCACGAAGTTGAAATAGTACAGCAGACCGATCCACAGGATACCGAAGAACACATGCATCCAGCGGAACACCGCCTGGAAATAGGCGACGTCGAAACCGTGCGGACTATGGCCAAAGCCAAAGATGATGACCAGCGCCAGCACGAAGCTGACGATCATCGTGTTGCGAAAATTGGAAAGCAGCCCAACCATTTCAGCCCCCTGAAGCTTAAGTCTTTGATCGAGCTATAGGCCGGTTCGAAGAGTCGGCAAAGAGCGCTCCGTCAGACCGCGATCAGGGCGGCGGCCAGACGGCGCCCCTCGCTGGCCAGCACATTGTAGGTTCGCGCCGCAGCCTCGGTGCTCATGAACTCCAGGCCCACGCCTGCGGCCTTCAGGGCGTCACGCACGGTCCGGGGCGGCAGAGCGTTGACCAGCCCGCCGCCCAGCAGCACGAATTCCACCGCGCCGCCGGCCAGGAAGACCTCTGCGAAGTCATTCGGCGTCAGGCTGGTCAGCGACGTCGCCGTCCAGTTCCGCGGCTGATCATCGATGATCAGCAGCGAGCCCGGCCGCCAGTCGCCGGAAACGCGAAAGCCGCCGCCGCCCCAGGCGTCAATCGAGGGCGGGCGGCGAAGCTCGGCCATCTTTACGGACGCGAAGCCGCGCCCAGCTTCTGGGGCGTAGCTTCCTCGTCATTGCGCTTGACGCCCCACATCAGAATGATCGGCGCGCCGACATAGATCGACGAATAGGTGCCGATCACGATGCCGAAGATCATCACGATGGAGAAGCTGAACAGGGCTTCGCCGCCGAAGATCGCCAGCCCCGCCAGGGCCATCACGGCGGTGAGGCCGGTAATGATGGTGCGCGACAGGGTTTCATTGATCGACAGGTCGATCACGTCGCCCAGTGGCAGTTTCTTGTACTTGCGCAGGTTCTCGCGCAGTCGGTCGAACACGACGACGGTGTCGTTCATCGAATAGCCGATCACCGTCAGCAGAGCCGCCACGGTGTTGAGGCTGAACTCGATCTTGAACAGCACGATGAAACCGAACGTCAGGATCAGGTCGTGCAGCAGGCCGGCCACGGCGCCCAGGCCAAACTGGGGCTCGAAGCGGAACCAGATGTAGAGAAACATCAGGCCGACGGCGAGCACGAGGGCCAGGATGCCGCTGCGGAACAGCTCACCGGAGACCTTGGGTCCGACGACGGAGGGGTTCAGGAACTGCACAGACTCACCCAGGGCCTGACGCAGTTCGCCCTGCACCTTGCGCATCGTGCCGTCGGCGTCCGCGCCGGTCGGCGTCTGGAAGCGGACCAGAGCATGGTTGTCCACGCCGAAGGCCTGGACCTGCACATCGCCAAGCCCCTGGGAGCCCAGGGTTTCGCGAACCTTGCCCAGGTCCAGGGCGCGCGGCGCGGTGGAGACTTCCATCACCGACCCGCCCTTGAAGTCGATGCCCAGGTTGAGGCCGGGATAGAACACGCTCACCAGCGAGGCGGCGCACAGCAGAACGCTGATCAGGCCCGCGAGGCGCGCGAACTTGACGAAGGTGAAGTTGGTTGTCTGCGGGAGCAGCTTGATCAGGGGCCAGGCCATGGGTTTGCTCACTCAGATCGGAAGTTTCTTGGGGCGGGCGGCGCGGAACCACCAACCGATGAGAAGCTGGCTGACCATCACCGCCGTGAACACCGAGGTGAACACGCCGATCGACAGCGTCCAGGCGAAGCCCCGCACGGGGCCTGCGCCGAAGACGAACATGATGGCGGCCGCCACCAGGGTCGTGACGTTGGCGTCGATGATCGTGCCCATGGCGCGGGAGAAGCCGGCGTCCGCCGCCATGATCGGCGACTTTCCGGCTCTCGCTTCATCGCGCATGCGCTCATAGATCAGCACGTTGGCGTCAACCGCGACCGCCAGGGTCAGGATCAGGCCGGCGATGCCGGGCAAGGTCAGGGTCGCCTGGGTCAGGGACATGGCCGCCACGATCATCATGCCGTTGATGACCAGGGCGATGACCGAGATGCCGCCAAACAGCATCCCGTAGCTGAGCAGCATGAACACCACGATGGTGACGAAGGCCACCAGGGTGGAAACCGCGCCGGCCTTGACGGCGTCAGCGCCCAGTTCAGCGCCGACCGTGCTGCGTTGCTCCACCTTTAGCGGCGCGGGCAAGGCGCCCGACCGCAGCAGCAGAGCCAGTTCGGAGGCGCTTTCCGGCGTAAAGTTCCCGGTGATGATCCCCGAACCGCCGGGCAGCGGGCCATTGATCACCGGCGCCGAGATCACCTTGCCGTCCAGGACGATGGCGAACTTCTTGCCGACATTGCGGGCCGTGGCGTCGCCAAACTTGCGACCGCCCTGGCCGTTGAACGCGAACGACACCGCCGGCGCGCCGTTTTGGTCAAAGGTCTGTTGCGAGCCCTTCAGCTCATCGCCGGACACCACGGCGCGCTTGCGCACCGCATAGACGGCGACATAGCGGTCCTCGCTGGGCAGAACCTCGGTGCCGGGGGGAATGCGTCCGGCGGCTATGTCATCGGGGGTCACCGATTCGTCGACCATCTGGAAGGTCAGCTTGGCGGTCTTGCCGACCACCGACATCAGCTTTTCAGGATCGCTCTCGCCGGCCGCCTGGATGACGATCCGGTCCACGCCCTGGCGGGTGATGGTCGGCTCCTTGGTGCCCAGGCTGTCGATCCGGCGGCGGATCGTCTCGATCGACTGTTCCACCGCCATCGAGGCGTCGGCCTTGGAGGCTTCCGGGACGAAGGCGATTTCCAGATACTGGTTGTCGCGTTCGTTGACCGAGATGTCGCGACCGCCGACCGCGCCGACCAGGGGCGCCCCCACCGACTTGCGCAGCAGGCTGGCCGCGTCCTTGACCTTGGCCGCATCGGTGATGCGCACCCTGACCACGCCGTCGACGCCGGCCAGCTCCCCGAACGCAATCTGCTCGCCGCGCAGACCCGTCCGCACATCCTCAACGAGGTTGGTCAGACGTTCCTTGCGCAAGGCCTCCGTATCGACGGCGTACATCAGGTACGAACCGCCTTGGAGGTCGAGGCCCAGATTGAGCTTCTGCTTGGGCAGCCAGCCCGGAAACGCATCAAGCGTCTTCTGCGGCAGCAGATTGGGCAGGGTGAACAGCAGGCCGAAGATCACCGACAAGGTGACGACGATGATCTTCCAGCGGGACAGTTTCAGCATGGATTACAGGCTCTGGACGACGCCTTGCGGCGCCTCGGTCGTGGGCGTTTGGACAATCAGCTCTTGGGATCGTTGGCCGGGGCGGGTTCGCCCTTGGCGCGGACCTCGGTGATCATGCCCTTGACGACCTTGACGGTGACGCCCTGGGCGATCTCGACGCCGACTTCCTTGTCCTCGACGCGCACGATCTTGCCCAGCATGCCGCTGGACAGCACGACATTGTCGCCGCGCTTCAGGTTGCCCAGCATCACCTGATGCTCCTTGGCGCGCTTCTGCTGCGGACGGATCAGCATGAAATAGAACAGCACCACCATCAGGATGATGGGGGCGATTTGCATAAGCTGCTGGCTCAGACCACCGGGCATGACGTCTCCAAATATCTGCGGGCGCGTCCCTCATATAGGGTCGCGCCAAGTCGGCGGAAGCTATGCGTTCACCTCCGCTTTTGCAATGAGCCGCCGGCGAGGATACGACCACGCCATGATTGACGCCCAAAACACCCTGCTCGCCCGCATCGCCGAAGCCCTGGAACGCCTGGCCCCGGCCGCGCCCAAGGCGCCCGATTTCAGCGCCGCGCGGCTGTTCCGGCACGACTCCGCCGCCGACGCCTTCATCGCCGCGCCCGACTATCCCATGGCGCTGGACCTGCTGGTCGGCGTCGAGCGGCAGAAAGATCGGTTCGTCGAGAATCTGAACCGCTTCGCCGTCGGCCTGCCCTGCAACCACATCCTGCTGTGGGGCGTGCGCGGCACGGGCAAGAGTTCGCTGACCAAGGCCGCCTTCATGGCGGTCAGCGCCGATCACGCCGGCCTCAAGCTGGTCGAGATCGATCGCGACGAGATCGCCGCCCTGCCCCCGCTGTTCGATCGGCTGCGCACGCGCCCCGAGCGCTTCGTGGTGCTGTGCGACGACCTGTCGTTCGAGGACGGCGCGGCCGCGGCCAAGGCCCTGAAGTCGGCCCTGGAAGGCGGTGTGGCCGGTCCGCCGGAAAACGTGCTGTTCGTCGCCACCTCCAACCGCCGCCATCTGATGCCCCGCGACCATGTCGAAAGCCAGGGCGCCATTGCCGCCGCCGAGGACGCCGAAGAGGAGATGAGCGTCTCCGACCGCTTCGGCCTGTGGATCGGCTTCCCGCCCATGGACCAGCCGACCTATCTGGAGGCGATCCGCACCTATGCGCAGCGCTTCGACCTCGTGGTCGACAATCTCGACCGCCGGGCTCTGCAGTGGTCGCAATTGCGCGGCGCCCGCTCGGGCCGCGTGGCCTGGCAGTTCATCCGCGACCTGGCCGGCGAGCAGGGCAAGCGCCTGCCGGGGTAAGGCGGGCCACGGCCCCCTACGGGCCGCTTCGCGACCATCTTCCCCCGGAGGGGGAAGATGAAACGCGCGGCCCCCATCTTCCCCCTCCGGGCAGGGCTATCGCATATGGATCTGGCGCTAAAAGACCCAGCCTTCCTGGGCCTTGTGCCCAGGACCCATGGCGCGGCGGATGCGGACTTGGGTCGGTGTTACGGGCCGTTCAGCCGCGAATAGCGCCCAAATCAAAGCCTGCCTCAAACATGGGTCCTGGGCACAAGGCCCAGGAAGGCAAGATTTTTGAGTTTGTTAAAGGCTTGGGTCCGTCAGCAACCCATATGCGATAGCCCTCCATTCGCGGGGAAGACGGTTAGCAGACGGCGCGGTCTCCCCCGCCCTCCAGGAGAGGGTTGTTTATCCCCGTCCCTGACCGGGGACGGCGCGATCGCTATCCCCGGTTTTGAGAGACGCGTCCCAGGAACGGGCCTATATTGATGCTGCAAATCCTCCAGGAGTTCGCCATGGGCAAGCCGTGGTTTCGGACCAAGCAATACGGTTTTGGCGCAGGCCTGCCCTGCCGTTGGCAAGGCTGGGCGTCCCTGGCCGTGTTCGGCGTCGCGATCATCGGCCTATCAGCCTTGCCCGAGACGATCACTGAGGCCCATCCCTCGCTGCCCCTCGGCCTGGGCGGCTTTCTGTTCGTCGGCTTTATCGTGCTGGTCTGGCGCAAGAGCGACAAGCCCTGGGGCTGGCGCTGGGGCGGCCAATAGAAGAAAGGCCCGCCTCTTTCGAAGCGGGCCTTCTGCAGTCTACTTCGGCAAAACCAGGGCCGGATCGACCGGCCGGGCCTTGTCCTTCACCGTCGGCGCATAGCGCATCTCGAAGTGCAGCTGGGCCTCCGTGACGCCGCCCGTGGCGCCCACCGTGCCCAGCTGCTGCCCCTTCACGACCTGCTGGCGCATCTTCACATCGGTCGAGCCCAGATGGGCATAGGCCGTGACCCAGCCGTCGGCGTGCTTGACCAGCACCAGATTGCCGAAGGTGGGCACCTGGTTGCCGGCATAGGCGATCTCGCCGTCGTCGGCCGACACCACGGGCGTACCCGCAGCGGCGCGGATGTTCAGGCCGTCATTGCGTTGGCCCGTGCCCTTGACCCCGAAGTCGGAAAGCACCTCGCCGCGCAGGGGCCAGATGAAGCGGCCCTTGCCGGAGGCGATGATCTCGGCCTCGGTCGGGGCGGCGCTGCTTTCGATGATCGTGCGGGTCGGCGCGGGGGGCGGCGAAACCGGCATGGCGGCGACCGGCGCGCTGGGCGTCGAGGCGCTGGGCCGATAGGGAATCGGCGCCGACGGGGTGCTGACCGGAGCCTCCGCCTGGGCGTAGGGGGTCGACGGCGCGCCGGGCCGGGTCGTGGTGGTCCTGATCGGGCCCTTGTCCTTGTAGCCGGCAGGCAGGCGGAGCTTCTGGCCTTTCTTGACCGAGGCGCTGGTCTTGAGGGTGTTGGCGGCGGCCAGCGCCTTGACGCTGACGCCGAAGCGCTGGGCGATCTGGGTCAGGGTGTCGCCGGACTGGGCGACATAGGCCTTGTAGCTGGTCGCGGGGCCCTTGATCTTGGCGCCCAGCTTCAGCGGCTTGTCCACGTTGAGATCGTTGACGTCGGCGACCTCCTTGACGCTCATGTCGAAGCGCCTGGCGATCGCGGTCAGGGTGTCGCCGGACTTCACCGTATAGACCTGACGCGGGCCCGTTACGCTCACCACAGAGCCGGTGACGCTGGTCGTGGTGGTGGTGACGCTGGCGGGCGGGGTCGAGACGGGCGGCGTCGAAACCGGCTGGGTCGTGGGCCGGGCGGCTTCCATCGGACGCGGCGCCGGAGCGGTTTCGCGAACGACCGTCGGGCTGCTGGACGGCGGCGGCGACACGGCGGTCTTGGTCGGCCCCTTGTCCTTGTAGCCTTCGGGCAGCAACAGCTTCTGTCCGACCCGGATCCCGTCGCCGATCTTGAAGTCGTTCAGGGCGGCCATTTCGTCGGGGTCGACGCTGAACCGCTTGGAGACGGCATACATCGTGTCGCCCGACTGGACGACATAGGCCTTGGCGTTGCTGGCCGGGCCGACGATCTTCTGACCCAGCTTCAGGCGATAAGGCGGCTTGAGGTCGTTGAGCTTGACCAGTTCGGCGCGGGTCGAACCAAAGCCGCGGGCGATGGCGTCCAGGGCGTCGCCGGACTCGACGATGCGAACCTTGGGCTTGCCCGCCACATCGATGACCGGGCCGGCCACGGACGTGACGATGATCGGGGCGACGGGACGGATCTGGGCCTGCGGCTGCGGCGCCGGCGGCGGCGGCGGAAGTTCCGTCCTCGAAACCGGCGGCTCGCGATAGGTGGGCTCGGCCGGGACCGGGATCGGCTCGCGGCGGATCACTTCGCTGGGCTCAGGCGTGGTGTCCAGCGGCTGGGCCTGACTGATCGGGAAGTTCGGCGTCGGGGCGCGAGAGGCCGGGCTGGGCGCCTGACCTTCGCGCGGAGGGTACTGGGGTTGCGAGGTCGTCTCGCAAGCGGCCAGGGTTCCAGCCGTCAGGGCGATCACCGCCGCGCGCGTCCACAACTGCCTCATAGCCTCTCCTTTCCCTGCGTGACCTTCAGACGGGCCCGCAAGGGTGAATCAATCGTTAAAACGAGGACGCGACGCAGGTCTCGTCCCCAATAATCGTCACTGGTCGCGGGCCACGCCGTCGAGCAACGGCACGAACCGGACGTCGCAAAGCGCCTCGACCTTGAAACCCCCCTTGCCGTCGCCGGCATAGCGGCGAAGGCTCTGCACCGGCCCCTTGCCGATCGGCGCCACGAGAACGCCGTTCGGCTTGAGCTGGGACAGCAGTCGCTTGGGATCATCTTCGGCTGCGGCCGTGACCATAATACGGTCAAACGGAGCCTGTTCGTTCCAGCCCTCGCCGCCATCGCCGAACTTGGTGATCACATTGGTCAGACCCAGCTTATGGAACCGCGCCTCGGCCTCCTTCATCAGGGTGCGATAGCGCTCGATCGTATAGACGAGGCGCGACACCTTGCTCAGAATGGTGGTCTGGTAGCCCGACCCGGTGCCGATCTCCAGCACGCGCGAGCGCGGCTCGATAGTCAGGGCCTGGGTCATCAGGCCCACGATATAGGGCTGGCTGATGGTCTGGCCGCAGGCGATCGGCAGGGCCGAATCTTCCCACGACCGGTCCTTGAACAGATCGGGTGTGAACAGGTCGCGCGGCGTGGTCTCGATGGCCTTCAGGACCTGGGGGTCGGTGATTCCCTGGTCGCGCAGCGCCTTCATCAGCCGGGGCAGATCAGCCGCCGCCGCGGCCTTGGCCTTGGTCATGCGTCCACACTGTCCTTGACGTCGGGCGCCTTGGGCGGCGCGCCGCCCAGCAGGCCCTTCAGGGCATAGACCGTCTCGTTATGGGTGAGATCGATGTGCAGCGGCGTCACCGAGATCTTGCCCTCATACACCGCCTTCAGATCGGTGCCCTCCTTGGGCGCGGACGCCGTGGCGGTGAAGCCCATCCAGTAATAGTCGCGACCGCGCAGGTCGGTGCGCTTGTCCCAGTGGCGCAGGTGACCGTCGCGGAAGCCCTGGCGCGTAACCTCGACGGTCGTCACCGCTTCCGGCGGCAGGGCCGGGAAGTTGACGTTCATGATCACGTCATTGGGCCAGCCCACGTCCAGCAGGCGCTGGATGATGCCCGGACCATAGGTTTCAGCCGTCTCCCAATGGGCGACGACCTCGTCGTGGAAATAGTTCATCGCCTGCGACAGGGCGATCGACGGAATACCCAGGGCCATGCCCTCGATGGCGCCGGCCACGGTGCCCGACAGGGTGACGTCTTCGGCCAGGTTCTGGCCGCGATTGACGCCCGACAACACCAGATCCGGCGCGGGCCCCTCGATCAGTTGCTGCACGGCCATCATCACGCAGTCAGTGGGCGTGCCCTCGACGGCGAAGCGCTGGGGGTCGAGGCGGCGCACCCGCAGCGGATCGGCCAGGGTCAGGGCCCGGCTGGCGCCCGACTGCTCGTATTCCGGCGCGCAGATCCAGACGTCATCGCTGAGGGCGCGGGCGATCTTCTCCAGCGCGACGAGGCCCGGCGCGTGAATGCCGTCGTCGTTGGTGAGGAGGATACGCATGCGGCTCAGGCCTGCCCGCCGATATGCGTCACGCCGCCCATATAGGGCACGAGGACATCGGGGATGGTGATGCGGCCGCTTTCGTCCTGGTAGTTTTCCAGCACCGCCACCAGGGTGCGCCCCACCGCCAGGCCCGAACCGTTGAGGGTATGGACATGGTGGCCGCCCTTCTCGCCGGTCTTGCGATAGCGGGCGTCCATGCGGCGGGCCTGGAAGTCGCCGCAGTTGGAGCACGAGCTGATCTCGCGGAAGGTGTTTTGCGACGGCAGCCAGACCTCCAGGTCATAGGTCTTGCGGGCGCTGAACCCCATGTCGCCGGCGCACAGCAGCATGGTGCGGAACGGCAGGTTCAGGGCCTTCAGCACCGCCTCGGCGCAGCCGACCATGCGCTCGTGCTCGGCCTCGCTCTGGTCGGGCGTGGTGATCGAGACCAGCTCGACCTTGTAGAACTGGTGCTGGCGGATCATGCCGCGCGTGTCGCGACCAGCCGACCCGGCTTCCGAGCGGAAGCTGGGCGTCAGGGCGGTCATCCGCATCGGCAGCTCGTCCTCGGCGGTGATCTGCTCGCGGATGATGTTGGTCAGGGAGACTTCGGCGGTGGGGATCAGCCAGTGATCCACCGTGGTCTTGAAGAGGTCATCGGCGAACTTCGGCAGCTGCCCCGTGCCAAACAGCGCCTCGTCCTTGACCAGCAGCGGCGGGCTGATCTCGACATAGCCATGCTGCACAGTCTGCAGGTCCAGCATGAACTGGCCGATGGCGCGTTCCAGCCGGGCGATCTGGCCCTTCAGCACCACGAAGCGCGAGCCGCTCATCCGGGCGGCGGCTTCAAAGTCCATGCCGCCCAGGGCCGCGCCGAGCTCGACATGGTCCTTGGGGGCGTTCAGGCGGCCGGCGGGCAGCTTGGAGGCGTCGCCCCAGCGGCGGATCTCGATATTGCCGGCCTCGTCCTCCCCCGGCGGCACATCGTGGGCCGGGATATTGGGCAGGCTGGCCAGCAGGTCGCGTAGCTGGCCGCCGGCCTCGGCTTCCAGCACAGCGGCGTCCGCCATCAGGGTCTTGAGGGTCTCGACCTCGGCCATCAGGGCCTGGGCTTCCACCTCGTCCTTCTTGGCCTTGGCCATGCCGATGCGCTTGGAGGCCTCGTTGCGCTTGGCCTGGCTTTCCTGCAGCGCCGTCTGGGCCGCGCGCAGCTGGGCGTCCAGCTTGACGGCCTCGGCGGCCGCGCCGGACCGCCCCTTGGCCGACCACGCGGCTTCGAAGACGTCGGGATTATCGCGGATGGCCTTGATGTCGTGCATCGGAAGTGGGCTCGAGGAGTGCGTAGGGAGACGACCTCTCTAAGGCGCGTCGTGAATGGCGCCAACCTTTTCGGCCCAAGGCTCCACAACCGCCGCCGAAAGCGCCCCGAGCTGAAAATGGAGCAGACTTTAATATAGATCGGCGGCAGCACACCGAACGTCGGCGCGCTCAAATCGAAGACGCCGCACCCTTAGAGTTCAAACGCAACAGAGATGGAGAAATTTCCCTATTGCGAAGTCATAAGACCTGCATTTTTTACAGGTAATTTTCGTTAATATTGTTTTTGCACCTTGATTTAAGGCGGACATGAAAAACAGCGCGCCAAGTAACCAGCGTCACGATTTCAAACAACAAACAACAGGATAAAAACCTTGAAGAAGTTCGTCGCCCTGACCGCCCTCGTCACCCTCTCCGCCGCCATCGCCGCGCCCGCCAGCGCCGCCACGCTTGTTCGCATTTCCCTGGCCAACAAGTCCGAAGCTCAGATCACCGGCGAGATCAAGACCGCGGCCCAGACCGTCTGCGCGACCGAAAAGGCCGGCTATGTCGAAGACTGCGTCAATGGCACGGTGTTCAACGCGACCCGCCAGCTGAACAGCATCATCAAGGCCCGCACCACGCCCAAGGCGATCGAGAGCAACGAAGTCGTGAGCGTCGTCCGCGTTTCGCTGAAGGGGAAGTCTTCCGACCAGATCCAGACCGAAATCCGCTCCGCCGCTGAACAGGTCTGCAAGGCCGACAACATCAGCCGCTACGACTACACCATGTGCGTCAGCGCCACGGTCCGTTCGGCCAAGGCCCAGGTTCAGGCCATGAACGCCGGCCAAACCAAGACCGCCGCCTAAACCGGTCTTTCTGTCCGATCGTATCAATGCGATCGGTTACAGACTCTCAGGAGACCAGGACAAGCCTCCGCCCTTTTCGAGGGCGGGGGTTTTTCTTTTTCAGACCCAGGCTGAGCCGCGCGTCTAGAGCGTGGCGATCTCGTTGCGCTCGCTCTCGGTCTTGGCCCGGCTGCGCTCGATCAACCACACGCACCAGATGCCGATCTCGTAGAGCAGCACCATCGGCAGGGCCAGGGTCATCTGGCTGATCGGATCGGGCGGGGTCAGGATCGCCGCGGCGATGAACACGCCGACGATGGCGTAGCGACGCCCCTCGCGCAGAAGCTTGCTGCTGATGATGCCCGCCACGCCCAGCAGCGACACCACCACCGGAAGCTGGAAACACAGGCCAAAGGCCAGAAGCAGCGAGGTCACCAGGGTCAGATAGTCGCTGACCTTGGGCAGGAGCTGGATGTTGATACCCGCCGTCGACACCTGCTGGCTCAGGGCGAACCACAGCACGAAGGGCAGCATCACGAAATAGACCAGGGCCGCGCCCAGGAAGAACATTACCGGCGAGGCCAGCAGGAACGGCAGGAAGGCGCCGCGCTCGTTCTTGTACAGCCCCGGGGCCACGAAACGGTAGAGCTGCCAGGCCAGGACCGGGAAGGTCAGCACCACCGCGCCGAAGCCGGCCAGCTTCAGCTTGGTGAAGAAGAACTCCAGCGCCGCCGTATAGACCAGGTCCAGGGCCTTGGTGGAGCCGACAGGAATGTCCTTCAGGCCCAGCAGGGCCAGCAGCAGATCGAACGGGCCATGGTTGCCGCCCGCATGCTGTACGCCGAGCAGTTGCTGGGCCACGGTGAACGGCTTGACCAGAAACAGGAAGATCTGGTCGGCAAAGGCGAAACAGATCCCGAACCCGACCATCAGCGCCAGCACGCAGATGATCAGGCGCGTGCGCAGCTCCACCAGATGCTCCAGCAGCGGGGCGCGCGAGGCCTCGATCTCGTCTTCGGGCTCATGGCCGATAGCGTTCGTCACGAGGCGATATCCGAAGTGGTCGAACCGCCAGCCTTGGCCGCGCGCTTGCGCGGGGCCCGGGTCGGCTTGGGCGCGTCAATCGTCGTCCCGGTCTTGCCGGCGCGCTTGCGGGGCGCCTCGGAGACAGCGGGGGCGGCGCGCTTGCGCGGCGCCTTGGAGGCAGCGGGTTCGACGATGGCGGGGGTCTTCGCGGCGCGGGGCTTGCGAGGCTTGGCGGCGACCGGTTGATCCACGCGCTCCGCAGCCGCTTCCGGCGGCAGGATCGACGGCTCGGAGGGCTGATAGCCGGCATAGGGGTGCGCCTGGACGGTCCCGCTGTTCAGGCTGGCGTCGATCTCGGCGAAGGTCTGGTCGACGCCGACGTCCTTGGCCTGATCGGCCGCCTCGTGCAGCGGAGCGGTATATTGCCCCGAGCGCATGGCCTCGACCTCGCGGCGCAGGTCTTCCAGTTCCGACTGGCGGGCCATTTCGTCGAAACTGGCGCGAAACTCCGACGCCATGCCGCGCATCTTGGCGACGAACTGGCCGAGCTTGCGCAGCAACAGGGGCAGATCCTTGGGCCCCACCACGATCAGAGCGACCGCGGCGATGACCAGGAGTTCTGTGCCGCCGACATCAGGAAGCATGGACGCGCCTTAGAGCGAGGCGGACCAGCCGCCCTCGCCAAATGAAGGGGACGCGCGCGACGGATCAGCCCGCGCGCCCGGAGAATTAGGACTTACGCAGATCTTCTTCTTCGGCCTTGGTGCGCGGCAGCGCGCCCTTGGCCTTGTTGTCGGCGACTTCGTCGCTGACGTCATCCTTCAGGCCGTCCTTGAACGCCTTGATGCCCTTGGCCGCGTCGCCCATGATTCCCGACAGCTTGCCGCGACCGCCAAACAGCAGGGCCACGACCGCGAGGACGATCACCCAGTGAATCCAGCTCATGCTACCCATAGCGACCATGCTCCTTGCGACAGCGGCCCATTAGCCGCTGCGGCGCGTCGTTACAATCTCTCATGCAATATAGGCGGTCGCGAGGCGCAGCGCCAAGGGCTGTAAGTCGTCGCCGCTTTTTACTTCTGCCCTTCTCGCCACAAGGGCGTGTGTTCACCGGGACCGACAAGGCCTCCTGGTCGCGATCTGAAGGTCTGGTTTCAGGGGCTGTGCTGAAGGCCGCCCGCCAGCCTGGGCGACTGTTGACGTCGTGCGTCCTTCGAGGCCCGCTGCGCGGGCGCCTCAGGATGAGGCGCTTTTTGGCGACTGAAGTCCTCATCCTGAGGTGCGAGGCGAAGCCGAGCCTCGAAGGACGCAAGGTGGTGGCGGACATCCACCCCGAACAGACGATGAGAAGGTCCGCTGTCAGGGGCCCCAAAGAGGAATCACCCCTTCTCGATCTCCCCCAGGAAGTCCTGAGCGAACTCCGGCGCGTCGTCGCCGTCTTCCAGGGGGTCCTCGTCCTCGCCGGGGCGCAGGCCCAGAGGATCGGGCACGGAGAACCCGGGCGGCAAGTTCATTTCCAGCAGGCCCGCGGCCTTCATCTCGGTGACGCCCGGCAGGTCTGACAGGGTGGCCAGGCCGTAGTGCTCGAGAAAGGCGTCGGTGGTGCCGAAGGTCACCGGCCGGCCCGGCGTGCGTCGGCGGCCGCGCATGCGCACAAGACCCAGCTCCAGCAGCACGTCGAGGGTGCCGCGACTGGCCTGAACGCCGCGCACGGCCTCGATCTCGGCCCGGGTGACGGGCTGGTGATAGGCGATGATGGCCAGGGTTTCCTGGGCGGCCTTGGACAGCCGGCGCGGCTCCTCGCGCTCCTGCGTCATCAGGAAGGCCAGGTCCGTCGCGGTCTGGAAGCGCCAGCGATTGGCGACGCAGACCAGCGCGATCCCCCGCCCCTCATAGCGCGCACGCAAGGCCGCGATCCCGGCCTGGATGTCCGCGCCTTCTGGCAGACGCTTGGCCAGGTCGACGTCGCTGAGCGGCTCGGCGGCGGCGAACAGCAGCGCCTCGATGCAGCGCTCGGTCAGGAGGGGGTCGAGGGTCATCAGGCCAAGCACACCAAAGTCGTTGTCATCCCGGACAAGCGAAGCGCAGATCCGGGACCGCCGGAAGCGCCGTCGTTCACGCGTCGGTCCCGGATCTTCGCGCTACGCGCTCGTCCGGGATGACAGGCTGTGTTGGAAACGCTCACGCCTCAGCCTCCATCGGCTCAGCCCGCGTGCGCAGGTAGATGTCCGAGAACGCTTCCAGCTGGCGCGCCTCCAGCACGCCCTCCTTCACCAGTTCCAGCGACGCCGCCAGGGTCGAGGCCAGGTACGAGGCCGGCGAGGGGCCCTCGTCTTCATCCTCCTCCAGCCAGCGCTCCATCGGGGCGACGACCGACAGGGTCGTCCAGTCGTCCATCTTCGGCAGCATCGACCTCAGGCGGTCGCGGGCGTCCTCCAGCGGATAGGCCGTGGGCGGCCGCGGCGCGTAGTAGCGGCTGTGCTCGCGTTTGCGCTGGCTGATATAGGCGCTCATCAGGCTGTAGAGATCGCCCTCCAGCCGGGCGGAGGAGATGATGCTGACGGCGTCGGGATCGCCGCGCATGAACACGTCGCGCTTCAGCACCGGGCGCTCCTTCAGGGCCTCGACGGCCTGACGCATGACGTCCAGCTTGGCCAGGCGGAAGGCCAGCTGCGCGGCCATTTCCTCAGCCGGCGGCTCCTCGGCCTTGGCGCGGTCGGGCTTGGGCAGCAGCAGGCGGGACTTCAGATAGGCCAGCCAGGCGGCCATCACCAGATAGTCCGCCGCCAGCGAGAAACGCACCCGCCGGGCCTGTTGCACGAAGGCCAGATACTGCTCGGCCAGCTTGGTGATCGACAGCTGCAGCAGGTCGACCTTCTGGCTGCGCGCCAGGGCCAGCAGCACGTGCAGCGGCCCTTCATAGCCGTCGATGTCGATGACCAGCGCCGCGCCGTCTTCCGCCGCCGCGTGGGCGGCTTCGAAATCAAGCGTGGGCTGGAACCCCGTTGTCACGCAAACTTCCCGTCAAACGCGGCGTCGAACCGGGCCCGGGCCTCGGCGACATCGAAGGGCTCGACCACCTTGACCAGGCGGTTCATCACCGCCTGCGACCGGCGCCGGGCCTCGCGGGACAGACCGCCGACCCCGGACATCACGGCCTTCATCTCGCCCATGTCGCCATTGCAGTGCAAAACAACGTCACAGCCGGCCGACAGGCTGTCCCTGGCGCGCTGCTTGAAGTCGCCGGACAGGGCCTTCATCGACAGGTCGTCGCTCATCAGCAGGCCGTCGAAGCCGAGGGACTCGCGAATGATCTTCTTGATGGCCTTTTTCGAGGTCGTGGCCGGATGCTTGCGGTCGATGGCCGTGTAGACGACGTGGGCGGTCATCGCCATCGGCATGTCGGACAGCACCCGGAACGGCGCGAAGTCCCGGGCGTCCAGCTCGGCCAGCTTGGCCTTGACCACCGGCAGTTCCAGATGGCTGTCGCTCAGGGCGCGGCCGTGGCCGGGGATGTGCTTGATGATCGGCAACACGCCGCCGGCCAGCAGCCCCTCGGCGGCGGCCCGGCCCAGCGTCGCCACTTGCTCGGGCGTGTCGCCATAGGCGCGGTCGCCGATGATCTCGTGGCCCTGGGGATCGGGCACGTCCAGCACCGGCACGCAGTCGACATTGACGCCGATGGCGCGCAGGTCGTGGGCGATCAGACGCGCGCCCAGACGGGTGATCTCGCGGGCGACCAGCGGATCATTGGCCACCAGCGCGCCATAGGCGCGGCCGGGCGGATAGGTCTTCCAGTGCGGGGGTTGCAGGCGGGCGACGCGGCCGCCCTCCTGGTCGATCAGGATCGGCGCGTCCGGCCGGCCGACCGTGTCGCGCAGGGCGCTGGTCAGGGCCCTCACCTGCTCCAGGTCGGCGATATTGCGCTTGAACAGGATGAAGCCCCAGGGCTTCACGTCCCTGAAAAAGGCGGCTTCCTCGGCCGACAGGGTGGTCCCGGCGCAGCCGAAGATCGCGGCGGAGATGCTCAAGCGCCCGCTCCTACTTCACAAAGCAGGACTTGCCCGCAGCCGAGATCGCATCACAGAACGCCTTGGCGGACTCGCGGCTGGCGAAGCCCGTGACCGAGGTGCGGTAGAGCGTCTTGCCGTCCTTGTCGATCGCCTCGACCTTCTTGCCCTTGCCGGCGGCCAGGCCGGGGGCCAGGCGCGCGGCGTCGTTCCAGGCCTTGTCGGCCAGGGCGGTGGATGACAGGGCGCCGATCTGGACCATCGCCGAACCGCTGGCCGTGGTGACAGGCTTGGGCGCGGCGGCGGTGGCGACGACCTTGGGCTTGGGTGGCGCGGGCTTGGGCGCAGCGGCTTGCGGCGCGATCGCGGCGGTCGCCAGGGCTTCGATGGTCGGCGCCGGCTGGGCTACGGCCGGTTTGGCCGGCGGCGGCGCGGCGGCTTCGACCGGGCGGGCCAGCGGCGTCTCGGGCTGAGCGGCGAAGGTCGGCGACGGAGCGGATTCCTCGTTACGATAGATCTGCAGACCCGAGGCCGGATCGCTGGGCTGGCTGCCGGCCGGCGGCGGCGTCTTCATATCGGCCACCTGGTTTCCCACCGTGCGCGGCGGCTCATTGGGGCCGCGCACGCCGCCGCGATAGATCAGGACCACGGCGACCACGAGGGTCAACAGCACCACGGCGCTGATGATCAGGGTCATGGGCAGCGGGCGCGAGCCGCGCACCGGCTGACGCGCATCGAACGACAGGGGCGCATCGGTCGGCGGCGTATAGGCGCCGCGGTGGGGATCGGACATCGCGATGAGGCTCCAGAAGACAACGCACGCGGCTCGACCCGCCGAATCACGCCTGCGCGAACATAGTTTACCGAACCGGCGCGCGCGCCATAAGCATGCGCACACCTTCCTGCAGCCAGGAAGTTCTCACGAGCCCCCGAAAAATGGCGGTCGCGAGGGTCCCTAGTTCCAGACGTCGAGCTGGAACAACTTCCGGTGTTCCTCGATGGCGAAGCGATCGGTCATGCCCGCGATATAGTCGCAGACCACGCGAGCGCGCCCGGCCTCGTCGCGGTTCTGCGACTTCTCGAACCACACCGTCGGCAGGACGTCCGGCTCAGCCAGAAACAAGCTGAACATCTCGGCCAGAATACGACGCGCCTGGCTGCGCGTGCGGTTGACGCGCCAGTGGCGATACATGCGGGCGTGCAGGAACTGGCGCAGCCGCGCCAGATCCTCGGCCATGTCCGGCGAGAAGGCGACCAGAGCGTGATCCAGGCCCCGCACCTCATCGGCGGTCTGCACGCCGGTGGCGGCGGCCCGCTGCAGGGTCTCGCCCATCACGTCGTCGACCATGGCCCCGATCATCCGCCGCACGGCCTCCAGCCGGGTCAGACGCAGGTCCAGGTCCGGGCGCTCGCTGCGCACCGCGAACAGGATCGGGCCGATCAGCGGCACGTCCATCAGCTCGTCCAGGGTGAACAGGCCCGCCTCAACGCCGTCGTCGACGTCGTGATTGTTGTAGGCGATGTCATCGGCCAGGGCCGCGACCTGGGCCTCGGCCGAAGCCCAGGTGTTGAGGCCCAGATTGTAGTCGTTGTCGTACTTGGCGATGGCCTTCCAGGACGGCTTGCCCAGCTTTTCGGTCACCGGACCGTTGTGCTTGATGATGCCTTCCAGGGTTTCCCAGGTCAGGTTCAGGCCCAGAAAGTCCGGATAGCGGTGCTCCAGCTCGGTCACCACCCGGAAGGTCTGGACGTTGTGATCAAAGCCGCCGAACGGCTTCATCTTGTCCTGCAGCTCGTCCTCGCCGGCATGACCGAACGGCGGATGGCCGATGTCGTGGCCCAGGGCGATGGTTTCGGCCAGGTCGGAATCGAGGCCCAGGGCCGTGGCCAGCGAGCGCGCCACCTGGGCCACCTCCAGCGAATGGGTCAGGCGGGTGCGGAAATTGTCGCCCTCGTGCGCCACGAAGACCTGGGTCTTTTCCTTCAGGCGGCGAAAGGCCGAGGTATGGATGATCCGGTCGCGGTCACGGGCGAACGGCGTGCGCGTGCGGCTTTCGTCTTCCTTGAACCGCCGCCCGCGCGAGAGGGCCGGGTCTTCGGCATAGGGGGCGCGCGCGACGTGATAGGGAGAAGACGACATGAATCGCTCTTGGACCGTTCTTGGGCTTTCGCCCCTTCCGTTGAGACGCTGATATCCTCATATAGGTGAACGATGAGTTTTCCACAGTCATGACCGAACCCAACATCACGCTTTCACCCAACGCTGCGCGCCGCATCCACGCCATCGGCCAGACCGAGGGCCACCCCGTCATGCTGCGCGTCGCCGTGGACGGCGGCGGGTGCTCGGGCTTTCAGTACCGCTTCGATCTGGTCGAGACCGCCGAGGCTGATGACCTGCGGATCGAACGCGACGGCGCCGCGGCGCTGATCGACGAGATGTCGATGGTGCTGCTGAAGGGCTCGGAGATCGATTTCGTCGACGAGCTGGCCGGCGCCGAGTTCCGGGTGCGCAACCCCAACGCCAAGTCCAGCTGCGGCTGCGGCGTCAGCTTCTCGATCTAGCCCGGCACAAACTGCAGGACGGTGAGCGTCAGGGCCGCCCAGGCCGCCGGCGCGGCCATCGCCGCCCACGCCTCGGTGGGCTTGCCCTTGCGCCACTGCATCCAGCCGACCAGCGGCCCGATCAGGCAGACGGCCCAGAACAGCGCCCCCAGCAGGAAGCCGAGCCAGGCTATGGGATTCCTGACATTGCCCGGACCATCGAAGACGAGCGGCGAGAACACCGCCAAAACGGCGCCGATCGCCGCCGCCGCCAGCCAAGCCAAGGAGATCAGGGCCAGCAGCATTCGCTGTCCCTTGGCTGAAATCCTGAAGGCCGACTTGAGCGTACGCGT
The DNA here is from genome assembly GCF_058681035.1 of Caulobacter sp. FV2ps19. NCBI lineage: Bacteria > Pseudomonadati > Pseudomonadota > Alphaproteobacteria > Caulobacterales > Caulobacteraceae > Caulobacter > Caulobacter sp. FV2ps19. The sequence goes on from NZ_CM178729.1 coordinate 3,549,696, forward strand.
CATGCGCCCTAGCCTTCCGCCCGCCCCTTGGAGCCGTCAATGCGTATCGCCACCTGGAACGTGAATTCCGTCAATGCTCGCCTGGAAGGGGTGCTGGCCTGGTTCGAGGCGCAGGCGCCCGACGTGGCCGTGTTGCAGGAAATCAAGTGCATCGATGAAAAGTTCCCCAGCGAAGCCTTTGAAAGGCTTGGCTATAATGTCGCCGTCCATGGCCAGAAGACCTATAACGGCGTCGCGCTGTTGTCGAAATACCCGCTGGAAGACGTGCGACGCGGCCTTCCGTTCCTGAGCGCCGACGAGACCGACGAACAGGCGCGCTATATCGAGGCGGTGATCGCCGCCCCCCAACCGGTGCGGGTCTGCGGCATCTATCTGCCCAATGGCAATCCGATCGGGACCGAGAAGTTCGACTACAAGCTGGCCTGGATGCGCCGCCTGCACGCCCACGCCCAGACGCTTCTGGCCTTTGAGGAGCCCCTGGTCATTCTGGGCGACTACAATGTCATTCCCGAAGCCGAGGACGTGGCCAATCCCGAGGCCTGGACCGGCGACGCCCTGTTCCAGCCCGAAAGCCGCGCCGCGTTCCGGGCGCTGAAAAACCTGGGCTTCACCGACGCCTATATGCAGGCTGACGGCGCGCCGGGCGGCTATACCTTCTGGGACTATCAGGCCGGCGCCTGGCCCCGCAATCTGGGCATCCGCATCGACCACCTGCTGCTGTCGCCCCAGGCCGCCGACAAACTCGTGGATGTGGTGATCCACCGCGACGAGCGCGACAAGGAAAAGCCGTCGGACCATGTGCCCGTCGTGGCGGCGCTAAACCTGTAGTCACTGTTAGTCTCTGTTGCGAATCCCGGATTCTCTCTAGCTTCACCGCCCATGAGCGAACTCGCCCGCCTTTTGCTGCTCGTCGCCCTCGCTGGATCAGCGGTGACGTTCATGGGCAGCGCGGCCATCTGGTTCATGGACGAAGACCGGCGCGTGCGCCGCGCCCTGCGCCATGTGCTCCGGGGCGAGCCCGAAGTTCTGATCCTGGCGCGCGGCCGCGGCCGGGGGGCGGGCTTTTCCTTCGCGACCGGCCTGTCCGCCGTCGCCTGGGACAGCGGCGCCTGGTGCCTGATCTATCGCATCGACGAACTGATGGGCGCCGAACTGCTGATCGACGGCCAGGTGGCCGGCCGGGTGTTTCGCGGCGAGGCCCGGCGAGCGCTGGACCAGGTGGCGCCGCAGGCCAGTCAGGTCAGCCTGAGACTGATCTTTGACGACCCCCGTCATCCGGATTTCGATCTGGATCTGTGGATGCCGGGCGACGCGCAACGTCGCGAAAGCCGGTCTCCCGCCGACGCCGTTCAGGAAGCCAACCGCTGGCTGGCCCGGTGCGAAGCGATTGTCCGACGTCCGCAACCGCCCCGCGTCGCGCCCGTCGTCCAGGCCCCGCCCCCTGCGCCTGAACCAGCGCCGGCTCCGGCTCCGGCTCCGGCTCCTGCGCCTGCGCCTGCGCCAGCACGAGCTCCGACTCCGGCTCCACCCACGCCGCCGCCGCCGCCGCCAATCCCCGCGCCAGACGACGCATTCGATGACGACCACGAGCCGGCGTTCGATCTGGATGAACCGCCCTGGGAGATGGATCCCTCCCCGCCCCTGGCGTCGGCTTACAAGCCGGTGTCCAAGGCCCGCCGCGAACGCGACAACCCGCAGAGCGACCTGCCCTTCGATCTTGATGACTAGGGCGCGGCGTCATTTGATCGCCATAGGCGGATAGGCCATGGTCCCGGCCATGCCGAGCCTGTCCCTTTCCCCCTTCGACGCCGCCGCCATCCTGATCGTGCTGGCGGCGACGCTGGGCTATCTCAATCACAGGATCTTTGGCCTGCCGTCCTCGGTCGGCATGACGATCATGGGGGCTGTGGCCTCGCTGCTGGTAGTCGGCGCCGACGCCCTGCTGCCCGGCAGTCGGCTCGCGCCGACCGTCGTCGAGTTTCTGGCCGGCATCGATTTCCACAGAACCCTGATGGACGGCATGCTGTCCTTCCTGTTGTTCGCCGGGGCCCTGCATGTCGACTGGAGCCAGATGCGGCGCGGGCGCGTGCCCATCCTGGTGCTCAGCACAGTCGGCGTCGCGATTTCAACAGCGATCGTCGGCGCCGGATTCTATGCGGTGTCCAGCCTGCTGGGGCTGGGCGTGCCGCTCCTCTGGTGCCTGGTGTTCGGGGCCCTGATCAGCCCGACCGATCCGGTGGCGGTGATGGGGGTGCTGAAGCGCTCCAATGTTCCGCCCCTGCTGCAAGCCACCGTGGCCGGCGAAAGCCTGTTCAATGACGGGGTCGGGGTGGTGATCTTCTCCATCCTGCTGACCATGGCGATGGGCGGCCATGAGCTGTCCCTGGGTCAGGCCGGGATCGAGTTTCTGACCGAAGCCGGCGGCGGCGTGCTGCTGGGCCTGACCGCCGGCTGGATCGGTTTCCGCGCCATGCGCAGCATCGACGACTACAATGTCGAGGTGATGATCAGCCTGGCCGTGGTGATGGGTGGCTACAGCCTGGCCAACAGCCTGCATGTCAGCGGTCCGGTGGCCATGGCCGTGGCGGGTCTGGTGATCGGCAACGCCGGCGTCGCCTACGCCATGAGCGACGTCACGCGCGACTATCTGCTCAAGTTCTGGGCCCTGATCGACGACATCCTCAACGCCGTCCTGTTCCTGCTGATCGGCCTGGAGATCATCGCCGTGCCGATGGATATGCGCATCCTGCTGGCGGGCCTGGCGGCGATCCCCCTGGCGCTGATCGCGCGCTCGATCTCGGTGGGCGCGCCCTTCATCCTGATGCGGCCCTGGCTGTCCCTGGGCAAGCCCGCCCTGCCCACCCTGATCTGGGGCGGCCTGCGCGGCGGCATCTCGGTGGCCCTGGCCCTGTCGCTTCCCGATACGCCGATGCGCGGCCCGATCCTGGCGGCAACCTATATCACGGTGCTGTTCTCGGTGATCGCCCAGGGCGGCAGCATCGGCTGGCTGATCGAGAAGCTCTCCAAGCCCGCGCCGGAAAAGCCCGCCTGACGGGCGCGCCGAAGGTGGAGACCACCTTCGGCGTCCTGACCTACAGGTCGGCGTAGATGTGGGTCTCGCCGTCGGAGCCGGGATGGGTGGTCGCGCCCAGATGGGCCGGGCCCACCAGTTGGGCGAACTTCCAGATGGCGCCGCTGTTGTAGTTGGTCTTGCGCGGCGCCCAGGCGGCCTTGCGGCGCGCCAGCTCTTCGGGCTCGACTTCCAGATCCAGAATGCCGGCGTCGGCGTCGATATTGATGATGTCGCCGTCCTGGATCAAAGCGATCGGGCCGCCGGCCTGGGCCTCGGGACCCACATGGCCGACGCACAGGCCGCGCGTGCCGCCCGAGAAGCGGCCGTCGGTGATCAGGGCCACCTTGTCGCCGCGTCCCTGGCCCGACAGGGCCGCCGTGGTCGACAGCATCTCGCGCATGCCCGGGCCGCCCTTGGGCCCTTCATAGCGAATGACCAGGACGTCGCCGTCCTGATAGTCGCCGGCCTCGACAGCGGCGAAACAGGCGTCCTCGCCCTCGAAGCAGCGGGCCGGACCGCGATGGCTGCGGTGCGACTGCATGCCCGCCACCTTGACGATCGAGCCGTCCGGAGCCAGCGAGCCCCACAGGCCGACCACGCCGCCGGTCGGCGACAGCGGGTTGCTGACCGGGCGGATCACCACCTGGTCGTCGCGCCATTTCACGTCTTTCAGGTTCTCGGCCATGGTCTTGCCGGTCACCGTCATGCAGTCGCCGTGGATGTGGCCGCCTTCCAGCAGGGTCTTGAGCAGCACCGGCATGCCGCCGGCCTCGCCCATGTCCTTGGCCACATACTGGCCGCCGGGCTTCAGGTCGGCCAGATACGGGGTGCGCTTGAAGATCTCGGCGACGTCGCGCAGCGTGAATTCGATGCCGCACTCATGGGCCATGGCCGGCAGGTGCAGGCCGCCATTGGTCGAGCCGCCCGTGGCCGCCACGACGACGGCGGCGTTCTCGAACGCCTTGCGGGTGCAGATGTCGCGCGGGCGCAGATTGGTCTCGATCAGCCGCATCACCGCCTCGCCCGAGGCCACGGCATATTCGTCGCGGCTGAGATAGGGCGCCGGCAGCGAGGCCGACAGCGGCAGGGCCAGGCCGATGGCTTCGGAGACGCAGGCCATGGTGTTGGCGGTGAACTGGCCGCCGCAGGCGCCGTCCGACGGACAGGCGTGGGTTTCCAGGTCGCAGAGGTCGTCCAGGGTCATCTTGCCGGCCGAGTGCATGCCCACGCCCTCGAACACGTCGACCACGGTGACGTCCTTGCCGTGCCAGCGACCGGGCAGGATCGAACCGCCATAGAGGAACACCGACGGCACGTTGAGGCGCAGCATCGACATCATCATGCCGGGCAGGCTCTTGTCGCAGCCGGCGATGCCGACCAGGGCGTCATAGCCGTGGCCACGCATGGTCAGTTCCACCGAGTCGGCGATCAGGTCGCGGCTGACCAGGGATGAGCGCATGCCCTCATGGCCCATGGCGATACCGTCGGTGACGGTGATGGTGCAGAACTCGCGCGGCGTGCCGCCGGCCGCCTTGACGCCCTTGGACACCGCGTGCGCCTGGCGCATCAGGGCGGTGTTGCAGGGGGCCGCCTCGTTCCAGCACGAGGCTACGCCGACGAAGGGTTGGGCGATCTCGCGGGTGCCCAGACCCATGGCGTAATAGTAGGAGCGGTGCGGCGCGCGGGCCGGCCCCTCGGTCACGTGCCGGCTCGGCAGTTTGGACTTGTCCCAGCTTCCGTCGGGTTTCCTGGTCATGACGCACGCCCTTTAGAATGAAGAGGGTGTGGTTAGCCCACGCGGCGGCGCGACGAAAGGGTTTGGCGCTCAGTTTTTACCGGGAATTGGCGAGAGGCGCGGATTTCATTGCGACTGGCTCGCGACTAAGGCATCGCAGACGCACGATCACACCCTAGCCGATCGTTTGGGCGACGATGGCTCACATCGCTTCGCCCCAGCCTTCGCCCCCTGCGGAGACGGTCTCAAGCTTGCGGCGCCTCCTTTCGGAGACGCCGCGCGCGAGAGTCTTACATCTTGTAGCGAACGCCGAACATGATCGTGCGGCCGAAGTGGTTGTATTCGTAGTTCCGCTTCGCCTCGAGATCGGTGAAACGATCGCGATATTCGTCGGTCAGGTTGTTACCTTCGAGCGAGACCTCGAAGTTGTCGTTGATGCGGTAACGCATGGAGGCGTCAACATTGAGCGAGCTGTTGTAACCTTCGAAAAGGTTGCCGGTGCCGCTGGTGTTGTCGATGAAGCCGCTGCGATAGGCCGCCGAGGCGCGGGCGCTGAACTTGTCGGCTTCATAGTAAAGCGTGACATTGTAGGCGCGACGCGACAGATCGAAGAGACGCTCGTCGAGGCTGATGGCCGACGCCAGGGTCGGGAACGAACTCGCCGTCGGGTTGGTCGCCGCGCCGCGCAGACCGTCATAGGTGACGTCGGAATCAACCAGCGTGACGTTGGCGATCCCCCCGAAGTTCGACAGGAAGCCGGGCAGGAAGCGGAACGGCCCTTGAACCGCAAATTCCACCCCGTTCAACTTGCCGCCCTGACCGTTGACCGTCGTATTGATGGTCCAGGGCTGCCCCTCGGGATTGGCGGCGGCCGGCGAACTGGCGAGGATCAGCGACAGCGGCAGGCCGGTGGAGGCGTAGGTGCCGGTGGTCGAAACGCCGACCGGGAAGCTGACGATATCCTTGCGGAAGACGGCGACCGAGAAGATCGACTCCCGCGCGAAATACCACTCCACCGAAGCGTCATAGGCGGTGGCGCGGAACGGATCCAGATTTGGGTTGCCCGAGGTGATCCGGTAGTTGAAGCCATCAACCGAACCGCCTGGGGTCAGGTTGCTCAGGCCCGGACGGGTCATGACCTTGGCGATCGCGCCGCGGATGATCAGGTCTTCCCGCGGATAGATCGCCAGGTTGGCGGCCGGAAGCCAGTCTTCATAGGCGCGTTCGATGGTCACGCTCTGGCCGTTGCTGATGCCCGTGGACGCCTGCTCGGTCTTCACATAGCGAACGCCGCCGTTCAACGCATAGTCCAGGCCAGCGAACTGGCTCTTCACGTCGAACTGCAAGAAGGCGCCCGTGTCCTTTTCGGTCACCGAACGGTCATTGCCGGCCGAAAGCGTGAGCGGGCGCTGATAGAGCCCGATCAGGTCGGTCGTCGCCTGCAGGTTGGGCACGATCCAGCTGGTCGTCGTCCCGGCCGGCGCATTGGCCCCCGTGAGGCTGAAGTCGGACGCCAGGGCCGCCGTAACCGGGAGACCGTTGGTGCCCGCCGCGCAGGTGAACGCGGCGCAGTAGGTCGAGTCCCGCGTGCTCATCGTGGTGTCGAACGTATATTCCCGATACGAGCCGCCCGTCTTCCAGGTCAGTTCGTCGGTGATCGCCCAGTCAGCGTTCAGGGCGAAGGTCTTGAACTCGTTGGTGGTGTTCGAGGGGCGATCCCGGAATTCGGCGAATTCGAAATTCGTCGGATCGGAAACGCTGGTGCCGAACGTCAGCACCGGCTTGGCCATATCCGTATAGTCGTAGCTATAGCCGTTCGCGTTCCGGTCATCGAAGGCGATCGTGGTTTCGTACGGGATATCGGCGTCAGACTTGGAAACCCCGGCCAGGACCTGGATCTTGAACTGGTCGTTGAACTCATGGGTCAGGTTGCCGCTGAGTTGGTAGAAGGTCGTTTCCAGCTCACGCTCGTAGTGTTCGATACGCGCGTAGGCGTTATTGAACGTACCCTTGACCATGTTGTTGTTGCCGTCGACCGTATAGTCGACAACATCAATCGATCGCTCGTTCGAACGGAACAGGACTTCGGCCCACTTCTCGTTGCGGATTTCCTTGTACTTCGAATACAGGGCGTCAACAGAGAGCTTGGTGCGATCGGTCGGCGCATATTGAACGCTGCCGGTCAGGCCCAGGCGCTCGCGGTTGTGGTTCACTTCGCCATAGCGCGGAATGCGCGGGTGGAAGGCCAGGGCGGCCTTGTCACAGGCCGCGCTCGACACGTAGGTTCCGCCCGACGTCGGCCTGGTGAAGCAGTTGGTTCCGCCCACCGAGTTGAAGCGCGCCTGCGCCCAACGCACGGTGTTGTTGGTGGCTTCGACCTGTTCCTGCTTGGAATAGGCGCCCGACATCGAGGCGGCCCAGACGCCGCTCGGCGCACGGTAGGAGACCAGCCCGGCCAGACGCGGACCCAGTTCCTTGTTCAGGTCGTTATATTGACCCTGCGCGCTCAGCGCCAAGGTGAAGCCGTCCTTGCCGGCCAGCGGATTGCCGGTGTTCAGATCGACGACCGCGCCCAGCGACCCTTCGTCGAGCGAGGCTTCCGCCGTCTTGTGCACGACCAGCGAGCTGAAGAGTTCCGAGGCGAAGACGTTGAAGTCAAAGCCGCGCTCGCGGTTGTTGCTGGCGCCGTCAGAGGTCGTCGCCGTGGCTTCCATGCCGTTGACGCGAACGCGCGTGTACTGCGAGCCCAGACCCCGCACCGTGATGGCGCGACCTTCGCCGCCGTCGCGGACGATCGAGATGCCGGGAATCCGCTGCAGGGATTCGGCGAGGTTCTGGTCGGGGAACTTGGCGATGTCTTCGGCCACGATCACATCGACGGCCGCCACGGACTGCCGCTTGACAGCCAGGGCCTGGTCCAGTGAGCGCCGGAAGCCGGTGACGACCACTTCTTCGACGGCCGTGTCAGCCTCGGTCGAAGCCGGCGCCGTTTGGGCCGATGCGGCGCTTGCCAGAACAAGGGCGATGGCCCCGCTCGAAACGCCGTATTGAAGCGCCCTGATGGCACGCCGCTTGATATGTTGAGACACGGTTTTCCTCCCTTAGACCTGTTTAAAGCGATGCTCTCGCATCACCTGGTCAAGCTGTCGGTCGCGCTTCTTCCCACGCAGCCGCTCTTGGCCGTCATTTTATGCGTCAGATTGAAGATCGACGGATTTCCCCGCCCGATCTGCAGATTCTGACAATGACACCGGTAGCAAGACCGCGGCTCGGCGACAAGCCTTTAGGTCAGCGGTGAAATGTGTGTGTTGAAAATGTGGCTTTAGGGACGCAGTTCGCCGTATGCCGTCAGAGCTTGATCGGCCGGCGACTATGAAAATCTGAACGCTTTGGGGTGGTTATGGAAACCGGTGGCGCGCGCCGCTAACCGCCAGCGGCCTGCTCTACAGCCAGGGCCAGATCCAGCGCCCTGGCCGCTTCTTCGCCCGTCACCACCGGACGTGGACTCTCGCCGCGCACGGCCGCCAGGAAGCCGGCCACGCTGGCGCCCAGAGGGTCCTTGCCGGCCGGGGTTTCGGTGAAGTCCTCGACCAGCGGGAACGGGGTGGTGTTGCGGAACGTCCGCGCCAGGAAGTCGATCTCGACCTCGCCGGAGGGATAGACCACCTTCATGGTCCGCTCGCGGGCCTCGGCGACGCGCGAGGCGTCGAACACGGCGATAAAGCCGTTCTCGAACATCGCCTCGACCTTCACCCAGTCTAGAGACTCCGAGCGGGTGATCGCGCCCTCGCCGTCCACCGTCATCGGCTGGGCCTCGCACAGGGCCAGGGCCAGGTCGATGTCATGGATCATCAGGTCCAGCACCACCGAAACGTCGAGATTGCGGTCCGACGGCGTGCCGCGGCGCACGGCTTCCAGCCGCAGGGGCTGTTCGGGAATGTCCAGCAGACCCATGGCCTGGAACACCACCCGCTCCTGGTGGCCGCAGGCCAGGGGCACGCCGGCCTTCATCGCCGCGGCGACCATGGCGTCGGCGTCTTCCGGCGTCACCGCCAGGGGCTTTTCCGAATAGACCGGCTTGCCCGCCTTCAGCGCCGCCAGCGCCGCCCTGGCGTGGTGGACGGCGGGCGTGGCGACCGTGACCACGTCGACGGCGGCCAGGAAGGCGGCCATGTCGTCATAGGCGGCCGCGCCCAGTGGCTCTGCCAGGGCCTTGGCGCGCGTCAGGTCGATGTCGAACACAGCAGCCAGTTCGACGCCGGGGAGTTCGACATACTTCTTGGCGTGATAGCCGCCGAACACGCCGGCGCCCACGACGCCTGCCTTCAAGGAAACTTGGGTCATGGCGCTGTCTAACCCGGTTCGCCTGTCCCCGGAAGCGCTGGAACCGGCGCCCGCATCGCGCTAAACAACCGTTTAAATCAAAACAGCTCTGGGAGAGCGTCCATGACCGTTTCACGCGAAATTCGCCTGAAGAACCGCCCCGTCGGCGTTCCGGCCCCCTCAGACTTCGAACTGGCCAGCGTCGATCTGGCCGCGCCAGGCCCCGGCGAGGTGCAGGTCAAGAACCTGTGGATGTCGGTCGATCCCTATATGCGCGGTCGGATGTATGACCGGCCCAGCTATTCTCCGCCCTTCGAGCTGGGCAAGGCGATGCAGGGCGGCGCGATCGGCGAGATCGTGATCTCCAATGATCCCGACTTCGCGGTCGGCGATATCGTCAGCTCGATGTTCGGCTGGCGCGAGGCCTTCAACGTCTCGCCCAAGGCCATGGCGGCGGCGGGCCCGATGGGCGCCCTGACCAAGATCGACACCCATGGCCTGCCACCCCAGACCTTTCTGGGCATCCTCGGCATGCCCGGCATGACCGCCTATACGGGCCTGCTGCGGATCGCGGCGCTCAAGGACGGCGACGTGGTCTTCGTCTCGGCCGCGGCCGGCGCCGTGGGCTCGATCGTCTGCCAGATCGCCAAGCTGAAGGGCCATACCGTGATCGGTTCGGCCGGCGGGGCCGAAAAGGTCGCCTTCCTCAAGTCGATCGGCGTCGATCACGTCATCGACTACAAGGCGACGCCGGACGTGGTGGCGGAACTGGCCAAGGTCGCGCCCAAGGGCATCGACGTCTATTTCGAGAATGTCGGCGGGGTTCACCTGGAGGCCGCGATCAATTCGGCTCGCCCCTTCGCCCGCTTCGCCCTGTGCGGCATGATCTCGCAATATAACGAGACCGGAAAGCCGACCGGCCCCGCCAATATCATTATGGCCGTCGGCAAGAGCCTGCGCCTGGAAGGCTTCATCGTCTCCAACCACTACGATCTCTATCCGGCCTTCGTGAAGGACATGGCCGCCTGGATCGGCGCCGGAAAACTGAAGTGGGAAGAGACCGTCGAGGACGGCATCGAGCGTGCGCCCGACGCCTTCCTCAAACTGTTCAGCGGCCAGAACCTGGGCAAGATGCTGGTCAAGCTGGCCTAGCCGATATCAGCGGGCCTTGAGCTCCACGAGCTCGAGGCCCGCCTTCGCCTTGCGGAACTTGAACGTGACACGCTGGCCCGGAGTCAGCGGCGCCTCGGCCAGCACATCGGCAAAGCCGATGAAGTCGTTGCGGCCCGCGGGGATCTGCGCCGCGCTCGCGCCCTCGTGATCGAGCGTGAGAATCAAGCCGTTCACGGCCGAAATCACGCCGGCAGAGTCGTAGGTGGGGAGCGTTTCAGTCGCTTCCGCAGCCACTTTGGGCGCTGTTTCGGAGGTCGAGCCCTTTTGCTGGGGGCCACAAGAGGCCAAGGCCAGACCCGCAAAAATGGCGATAAAGGTTATATTTTTCATGGCTTTGAATAGATTCCCCAGCTAGGCGAGCGCCGCTCGCGCACGACGTCATCCAAGTTTTTTGCCGCAATTGCGAGATAGGCGTGATTTCCGGTAGCGATTTCGTGATCGAAGTTTTACTGTAGGCGCACCGACGGCTCTCCACGTCGGAAATCGACGCCCTGCAGACGCCGTACGCCACGACCACCGATTCCTAGCGGACGGTTGCTCCAGCGTGAAGGGCGAACCTGAGGCGGCGAAGCGCCCGTGAGAGCCCGGCTCTGGCCGGACAGACCGAGACGATGACCCCATGAGCGATCGCTCCGCCCTTTTCGACATCCGCACCTCGACGAGCGTGTCCTTCGATCAGGTTGTTCAACATCGCGAGACCGTGGAAATCCCGGCCGAAGCCCCGTTGGCCATGCCGGTGCAGCACCTGGCGTTCTGGCAAGGCGGCGCCCGCCGCGCCGGCGCCTTGGCCGCCAACATCACCGCGCGCCGCTGGATCATCTTCCTGGCCACCGCCTTCATGGGCGTCGCCGGCTGGAAGGCGACGTTCGACACCATCGCCCTGGGCGGCGTCACCCGTCTGGAAGCCATCTGCCTGACCCTGCTGGCCCCGCTGTTCCTGGCCCTGTCGCTGTGGTTCTGCACCGCCGTCGCCGGGTTCGTGATCCTGCTGGGCAAGCCCAAGGATCCGCTGGGCATCGACAGCGCCAAGCCGATGCCCAAGCTGCGGGCCCGCACCGCCATCCTGATGCCGGTCCATAACGAGGACGCCGCCGAGGTGTTCGCTCGCCTGCGCGCCATGGACGCCTCGCTGCACGAGACCGGCGCCAGCCGCGCCTTCGACATCTTCGTCCTCAGCGACACCCGCGACGCCGCCGTGGCCCTGGCCGAGCAGGCCTGTTTCGCCCGCTTCCGCCGCGAGGCCCATTCGACCGTCTATTATCGCGTCCGCCAGGAAAACAAGGGCCGCAAGGCCGGCAATGTCGCCGACTGGGTGTCCCGCTGGGGCAGCGCCTATGAGCACATGCTGGTGCTGGACGCCGACAGCCTGATGACCGGCGACGCCATGGTCCGCCTGGCCGACGCCATGGAACGTCACCCCGGCGCGGGTCTGATCCAGACCATGCCGATGCTGATCAACGGTCAGACGATCTTCGCCCGCACCCTGCAGTTCGCCACGCGCCTGTATGGCCGCGTCGCCTGGACCGGTCTGGCCTGGTGGTCGGGTTCGGAGAGCTCCTTCTGGGGCCACAACGCCATCATCCGCACCCGCGCCTTCGCCGAGACCTGCGGCCTGCCCTCGCTGGACGGCCCCAAGCCGTTCGGCGGCGAAGTGATGAGCCACGACGCCCTGGAAAGCGCCCTGCTGCGCCGCGGCGGCTGGAGCGTCCATCTGGCGCCCTATCTGGAAGGCTCCTACGAAGAGAGCCCCTCCAACCTGCTCGACTTCGCCACCCGTGACCGTCGCTGGTGCCGGGGCAATGTCCAGCACATCCCGCTGGTCGCCCTGCCCGGCCTGCATTGGCTGAGCCGCATGCACCTGGTCATCGGCGTGCTGAGCTACGTCCTGTCGCCCCTGTGGTTCATGGCCCTGTCGGCCGGCGTCATCTCGCGCCTGCTGCTGCCGTCGCTGAAGAAGGCGGCCTTCACCATGGCCGACCTGCAGGCCGCCGCGCACGCCCTGATCGACTGGCGCGAGATCCAGGCCACCGCCTGGGCGATGATCATCACCTTCGTGCTGCTGTTTGGCCCCAAGATCCTGGGCTCGATCCTGGTCATGTCGCGCCCCAACGAGCGCAAGGGCTTTGGCGGCCGTCGCCGCATCATGGCCGGCCTGGGCGTCGAGATGCTGCTGTCGGCCCTCGTCGCGCCGATGCTGATGTTCACCCAGACCCGCGCCCTGGTCGAGATCCTGTGCGGCAAGGTCGGCGGATGGGCCACCCAGCGCCGCGACGCCGACAAGGTCACCGGCCAGGAAGCCTTCCGCGCCATGGGCTGGATCAGCGTCACCGGCCTGGTCCTGGCCACGCTGTTCTGGTTCACCCCCGACCTGCTGACCAGCACCCTGCCGATCCTGGCCGGCCTGATCCTGGCCGTGCCGCTGACCATGCTGGGCGCCCACAAGATCGCCGGCCTCAAGGTCAAGGCCAATGGCCTGTTCATGACCCCGGAAGAGCGCCGCCCGCCGGCCATCGTCCGCGCGGCCCTGGGTTCGGTGTGCGAGCCGCCCGCCCGCTGGTTCGCCCGCGACGGCCGCATCGCCCCGCCGACCGAGCCGGTCGCCGAGCGGACCGCCGCCTAGGCAGCCTAATACGCCCGACAGGCGAACGGCGGCTGGTCCCGAGCGCCGGACCGGAGTAGAAGCGCGGCTTCCCTTCTGCTGCCGACGGAGCCTGCCGTGTCGCGCCTGTTCAGCGCCTATGTGATCGTCGACTGGAGCGCCGCGGCCAAACCGACCACGGGCGCGGACTCCGTCTGGATCGGCGTGCTCAAGCGCGACGTGCGCTTCCGTCTGTCCTTCGAGTCCTTCAATCCCGCCACGCGCCAGGAGGCTGAGCTCAAGCTCGCGGCCATTCTCGACGACTTCAAGAAGCGCGGCGAGCGGGCCCTGGTGGGCTTCGATTTCCCATTGGGCTTCCCGCGCGGCTTCGCCAAGGCGTTGAGCCTGCCGGGTGAGGCGCCCTGGCGCGCGGTCTGGGACCAACTGGCCAAGATGGTCAAGGACAAGGCCGACAACACCAATAACCGCTTCGGCGTCGGGTCCGAGATCAACCGGCGCCTGACCGGCGGCCCCTTCCCGTTCTGGGGCTGTCCGCCCAAGGACACCCTGACGACCCTGCAGCCCAAGCGCACCCGCGAGCATGGTCCCGATGACCTGCCGGAATTCCGCTACGCCGACGAGGCGGCCAAAGGGGCGCACTCGATCTGGAAGCTCTATTACAACGGCTCGGTCGGCGGCCAGGCGATCATGGGCATCCCCGCCGCCCGTCGCCTGAAAGACGCCCGCGGCGACGCGGCGCGGGTCTGGCCGTTCGAGACCGGGTTCAAGGCCCTCACCGAGGCCGACCTCGAAGAGGTTCTAGTCGTGATCGCCGAAGTCTATCCGTCGCTGCTGAAGGCTGTTCCGGCTCCGGGCGAGGTCAAGGACCTGGCCCAGGTGCGCGCCCAGGCCGAACACTTCGCCAAGCTGGACGAGGCCGGCAAGCTGGCCGCGCTGTTCGCGGGGCCGAAGGCGTCGGATGACGTGGTTGAAGCGGCTCAAGCCGAAGAAGGCTGGATCCTGGGGGCGTAGCGCTCCGCCACTAGCCCCCTCCGGATGCTGCGCATCCTCCTCCCCCGGAGGGGGAAGACGAAATCATCTTCCCCCTCCGGGGGAGGAGCGCCGCAGGCGCGGAGGGGGCGAGTGGCTAAACCCCTGCCTCCCTCACATCCAGCATCCGGAACCGCGCCAGCAGGAACGCCGCCGAGACGAAGCTGGTCACCACCACCGACCAGACGATGCCGTTGACGCCCAAGCCCATCGGCAGGGCCAGCCACCAGGCCAGCGGGCCCATGATCGCGCCGTAGCTGATCAGGTGGGTGAAGGCCGGAACCCACACCTCGCCGCGGGCCCGCAGGGCCTGGGCCGCCACCACCTGCACGGCGTCAGGCGCCACGAACAGACAGGTCAGGGCCAGGGCCGGCGCGATCAGGCTCAGGGCGTGCGGGTCGGCGGTATAGGCCGAGGCCACCCAGTCTCGCGTTGGGAAGAGCACTAGCGCGGCGACCAGCCCGACCACCGCCGTGAAGCCGAACGAGACCCAGCCGGCACGGGTGATGCCCGCCGGATCGCGCGCGCCATGGGCCCGCCCGACCTGAACCGACGTCGCCGTGGCGATGCCCAGGGGCAGCATGAAGATCACCGAGGCGACATTGACCACCACCGCCCAGGCCGCCACCGACAGACCGCCGATCCAGCCGGCCACCAGACTCATGCCGGCGAAGGCCGCGACCTCGAAGAAGTTCGACGCGCCCGCGCCATAGCCCACCCGCCGCTGGTCGATTTCGGCCGGCCGGTCGCGGGCGGGCTTGTCGAACACGCCCAAGGCCCGGGCGTCTTTCAGGCGCAGGACATAGATCCCCAGCATCAGGGTCAGGGCGGCCCGCGCGGTGAAGGTGGCCCACGCCGCGCCCACCGCGCCCAGGGCCGGCAGGCCGAAGGTTCCCGGAACCAGCAGCAGGTTGACCGCCAGGTTCAGCCCATTGGCCCCCCACATGGCGATCGTCACCGGACTGGGGCGCGACAGACCTTCCAGCCAGAAGCTCAGAACCACCGAAACGGCATAGAGCGGCATCGACAGGGAAAAGACGATCAGCGGCGCCGTCGCGCCATCGGCCAGGGCCTTGGGCAGGTGAACGGCATGCAGCAGAAGCGGTCCCAGGGCCACCAGGGCCAACGCGGAGACCAGGCCGACCTGGAGGCCATAGACGAGGCCGCGTCGCAGCACCGCGCCGGTCTCGTGCGGCTTTTCCGCCCCGAGGGCGCGCGAGGTCATCACCTGCACCCCAACCAGCAGGCCGACAGCCATGGTCACGAACACCGAAGTCGGCGCCCAGGCCATGGCGTGAAAGCCCAGTTGCTGCGCCGAATAGCGCCCCACCACGATGGCGTCGGTCAGGCCCATGACCATGATGCCCAGGCGCGACAGGACGACGGGTCCCGACAGCCGCATCAGTTCGATCAGATCGGTTTGGAGCGCGCCGCGGGGCCGTTGCGGCGACGGCGTCGAGGCCGCGGCGTCGCGGGACATGGGCAGGGCCTTTCAGAGGGGCCGGCAAAGTGGCCCAGGGCGCAGCTTGCGGCAAGGTCGGGGCCAACTCTTTGGCGCATCTGTCCGCGCCCGTGGCTTTCGGGCCGCAGCGGCGCTGATCACACGTCCTGGCCTGACACGTGATAGGAGGCCTTCTGCAAAGGAGTTCTCATGGCCCGCCGCCTTGCCCAACTGTCCCTGCTCGTCGCCGACTATGACGCGGCTATCGCCTTCTATGTCGGCAAGCTGGGGTTCGACCTCATCGAGGACAGCGATCTGGGCGACGGCAAACGCTGGGTGGTGATCTCGCCCGGTGACGGCGGCGCCCGCCTCCTGCTGGCCAGGGCGACGGGCGATCAGGCCGCGATGATCGGCGCCCAGGGCGGCGGGCGGGTCTGGCTGTTCCTCCACACCGATGACTTCGCCGCCGATCACGCCCGGATGACCGCCGCCGGCGTGCGCTTCCTGGAGGCGCCGCGCCACGAAGCCTATGGCAGCGTCGCCGTGTTCGAGGACCTCTACGGCAACCGCTGGGACCTGCTTCAGCCCAGGGGCTGAAGCGCCTAGGTCGCCGCCCGGTCCGCGCCAAACGCCTCGCCCGCCAAACGGCGGAGTTGGGCGGCGATATCGGCGGGCCAGGCCGCGATCTGGGCTTCAAACCCCGCATCATCGCCCGCGAACAGCGCGCGCGTGGCCGCCTCGAAGCCGGGGCGATCGCCCGCCATCACCGACGCGAAACGATAGGTCGCCTCGCGCGCGCGGCGGATGCGGTCCGGCCCCTCGGCCTCGCGCCGGGCGGCCTCGACCAGCTTGCGCAACGCCACCGACGCCCCGCCCGGCTGGCCGGCCAGCCAGTCCCAGTGGCGCGGCAACATTGTGACCTCGCGCGGGACCACGCCCAGCTTGGGCCGGCCACGTCCCCGTGGCGCGGCCTCCTGCGGCATGGTCGGCGCGAACCTTGCGGCGACATCGGCGGGGGCCCCGCTGAGGTCGAAATCCACCTGACGGCCTTCGGCGTCAAAGATCAGCACCGGATCGCCGGAGGCCTCCGCCGTCAAACGCTGGGCGACCAGGGCCACCTCGAGGTCAGAACCCTCGGCGACCCGCTCGGCGCCCTTGAAAACCACATGGCTCATCGGTTCAGTCCCCTGGCGCCCAGCGCCTCGATCCAGGCCGCACGCCGATCCTTCAACAGTGATGAGCGGCCCAGCGGTCCCAGGGCCTCGTCGTCAATCGCTTCCAGGGGCTCGTAGGTGAAAGCGTCCTCGCCATGGGCGCTCCAGGCGGCCTGCAAGGTCTTTTCCATATGCCTGCCGTGACGGAGGGTGAGCCATAGACCATTCCGACGGGTCGCTAGCTCGGGCGTGGCGCCGACCCAGACCTCGCCCGTCACCCCGCAACGCACAGCGTAGATTCCCGCCTCGACCTTGCGATCACGATACTCGCGCATCAGCGCCTTGCGTCCGTTCATGGGACCCTCCTGCGCCGAGCTTTCTATCCGGATAATTTACCGAGTCAATATTATCCGGGTATATATTCGCCTGGCCGTGGTCAGGTCTTTCCCGGCATGGCGCGGAAGACAACATAGCCGCGCTCAACCATCCGCCGCATGGCCTCATAGGCTTCCGCCAGTTCCTCATAGGCCACACGCATATGGGCCAGTTTGGCGATCTGATCGGGCGTCGGCGTATGGCCGGTTTCGGTCATGGACACCGCGGCGGCGACCCACTGGGCCCGCGCCTGGGCGGCCGCGACCGCCATGTGCTGGAAGTGCGTGGCGTCCACATGGCCCAGAGCCTGGCCGATCAGGGCCTTGTTCGAGGCAAAGGCGGTATAGTCGATCTGCTCGAGCGTGCCGCGCAGCCGACGCTGGATCTGGGGATCGTCGTCCGCCGGTTCGAAATGATCAAGGCCGCGGCGGCGAAAGCTGGATGTTACGGTCGACGACATGGCGTCCTCCCACCCGGCGTTTCTTCTCGCGATAGCCGGATCTCCCTTAAGATTGCGCCTGACTGCTTAAGAGTATCTTTCCATTAAAAGCCCGCGCCGGTGACAAACGCCGAGGCTGTTCCTCCAACTTACCGAACCGGCGAATACTCGAAATGAGCACACTTACTGGCTGGCCCCGCGCCATTTAGGTGCGCGTTAATCGAGCTGACCGTAACTGCGGCCGCGTTTCACGTATGATTTCGCAGAATGGGGAACTATGTCCAAGTCCAAGGAAGCCAACGGTCAACGCCCTTTGGAGCGTTTCATCACGCTGATGGTCGTCGGCCTGACCCTGTTTTGCGTCGCTTCCGCCGGCATGGGCGTCGTTTCGCTCGAGCGCCAGAGAGAGGCCCGGGCCGCGGAGTCGGCGCGCGACGAGATTTCGGCGGCCAAGACGCTCGAACTGGCGGTGCTGATGAAGCAGATCCAGCTCGAAATCGTTCAGGTGCAGCAATTCCTGACCGACGTGTCGGCGACGCGCGGCCTGGCGGGCCTGGACGATGGCTGGGACCTGGCCGAACAGAACGCCAAGGCGTTCAAGGCCGATGTGGCCCGCGCGCGCGGCCTGGCCAAGGACCTGCAGACCCAGAGCCTGGTCACCGCCCTCGACAACGTGGAAGCCGCCTTCCCCGCCTACTACGCCAATGGCCAGGCCATGGCCCACGCCTATGTGGACACCGGCACGGACGCCGGCAACGCTCTGATGGGGACTTTCGACGACTCCAGCATCGCCCTGGCCGCCCAGATGGACGGGGCCCGCGCCGCGATCAAGGCGATGAAGGCGGAAAAGGCCGAGCATGACATCGCTATTGAGGCTCGCCTCCGCGCCGACCAGACGCTTTCAATGATCCTGTGCGGCGCCATGGCGCTGGCCGCCTGCGTGCTCGGCGTCTTTGTCGTGGCCTTGACCCGCAAGCGGCTGCTGCGCCCCCTGTCGATCCTCAGCGACTATATGGGCCGGCTGGCGGAAGGCGACTACGAGAAGGAACCTCCGTTCCGCAACCGGGTGGACGAGTTGGGGACGATGGCGCGCTCGATCGCCGTCTTCCGGGGCGCGGCCATTGAACGCCGTCAGGCGCGCGAGGCCCAGGAGGCTGATCGCGACGCCATGGACACCGAGCGCCGTCAAACCGAGCAGGAGCGGGCGACAACCGAAGCCGAACGCACGCGGGTCGTCGGACGTCTGGCCGAAGCGCTGGGCAAGCTGTCGGACGGCGATCTGAGCACCCAGATCGAAACCCCCTTCCCGCCCGCGTTCGAGGTTCTGCGCGGCGACTTCAACAGCGCCGTCACGCGCCTCTCGGCCGCGCTCGGGGCCATCGCCAACGGCGCGGCGTCGATGCAGAACGGCTCAGAGGAAATCGCCTCGGCCGCCGACGACCTGTCGCGCCGCACCGAACAGCAGGCGGCCAGCCTGGAAGAAACCGCCGCTGCCCTGGGCGAGATCGCCGAGACGGTGAACCGCGCGACCGCCGGCGCCAAGGAGGCGGCCTCGGTGGTCGCCCAGGCCAAGTCCGACGCCGAACGGTCCGGCGACGTCGTCAACCGCGCCGTCGCCGCGATGAGTGAAATTGAAAACTCCTCCACCCAGATCAGCCGGATCATCGGCGTGATCGACGAGATCGCCTTCCAGACCAATCTTCTGGCCCTCAATGCCGGTGTCGAGGCGGCGCGGGCCGGCGAGTCCGGCCGAGGGTTCGCCGTTGTCGCACAGGAAGTGCGAGCGCTGGCCCAGCGCTCGGCGGACGCGGCCAAGCAGATCAAGGCACTGATCACCCAGTCCGGGGCCCAGGTCGCCTCCGGCGTCGATCTGGTCGGCCAGACCGGCAAGACCCTGCACAAGATCGTTCAGGAGGTCATTCGCGTCGACACCCTGGTCAACGACATCGCCCGGTCAGCCGAAGAGCAGTCGATCGGACTTCGTCAGGTGAACACCGCGGTCAACCACATGGACCAGGTCACCCAGCAGAATGCGGCCATGGTCGAGCAGACCACAGCGGCCACCCACTCCTTGCGGACGGAAGCCCTGGACCTGGCTCGACAGGTCGCGGGATTCAAGCTCGGCGGGTCCGCGACATCCAACCTGCGAAAGGTCGCCTGAGCCCCGTCGCAGCCAATACCCGAAATGAGTGTGTTTACAACATATAAATCAGTAACTTAACCGGAAATAAGGCAAGTCCTGCCATCCTGACCCTAGAGATCCCACGACGGGTCCGGGGTTGGATGGTGAAGGCTATGAACGACTCAAAGGGCTCGATGTGGGTGCTTGTCAGCATGGCGTGCGGCGCGGCCATGGCCGCCGCGACGCCGGCCGCCGCTCAGGATGATCCGGCGCTGAAGCTCAGCCTGGACTTTACGGGCGATGTCAGCGGCGTCATCGCAGGCGGCGTCGCCCAGCGCGGTCGCGTGCTGGACGACCTGCAAATCGGCGCCGATATCGACCTGGGCAAGGCCCTGGGCTGGTCTGGCGCTACGGCGCACCTGACCCTTCTGAACAATTCCGGCGGCATCCCCAATGACGCCGCCGGCGCCCTGCAGGGCATCAACAATATCGAGGTCAGCCAGCAGCGCACGCGCCTGTTTGAGGCCTGGATCGAACAGAGCTTTGGCGGCGACCAGGGTTCGATCCTGGCGGGCCTCTATGACGTCAACAGTGACTTCTACGCCAATGACAGCGCCGGTCTGCTGATCGCGCCGGCCTTCGGCATCGGCTCGGAACTGGCCGCCACCGGCCCCAATGGACCGTCCATCTTCCCCTCCACCGCCCTGGCCGTGCGTCTGCGCTGGCAGGCGGGGGAGTCGAGCTATGTCCAGGCCGCCATCATCAACGCCCAGGCCGGCGTGCTGGGCGACCCCGGCGGCGTCGACCTGAGCTTCGACAACGGAACCCTGGTCATCGCCGAAACCGGCTGGACCTCGGCGACGGCTGGAAAGCTGGCGGCCGGCGCCTGGACCTACAGCCAAAAGCAGGACGACTGGCGCGCGGTGACCGCTGCCGGCGATCCGGTCCAACAGCGCGCGGGCGGCGTCTATCTCCTCGCGGAACGCCGACTGGCGGGCGAAGAGGACGGCCCCCGTCGCACCACCGGCTTTGCCCGGATCGGCGTGTCCGACGGCGCCACCTCGCCGTTTGAAGGCGGCTGGCAGGCCGGCGTACTGATCGAGGAGGTCTTCGCCCAACGGCCGGACAGCGCGCTGTCCCTGGGCGTCAACCAGGCCTTCATCAGCGGTCGCGAACGCGACAACAGCGTCGACGCGGGCCGCAATATCGGGCGTACGGAGACCGCCTTCGAAATCACCTATTCCGACAGCCTGACCGAGCATGTGAGCCTGCAGCCCGACCTGCAATATATCGTGCGGCCGGCCGGTGACCGCGACATCGACAACGCCGTCGTCGCCACCCTGAGGCTGAAGATCTCGTACTGAACGGCCTAGGGGCGCAGCGCCTTCCAGCCGAAGTCCAGCAGCGGCCGGGCGTCGGCGGCGAAACGGGCGATGACCTCGGGCAGGTCCGGGCCCGCGACCTCCGCCCCTGACAGGTCACGGCGGACCAGCCAGCGGGTGCGCTTCAGGACGGCCTCCAGCGGACCGCCGGCCTGATCCTCGAACCCCTTGGGCATGCGCTTGACCGGATCACCGGGCTCGATCTCCAGCCCCTTGGCCGTCAGGGCCTTCTCGACCGCCGCCCAGCCCTTGGGATCAGCGACGAGAGCATGGCGGAAGGCGTCGATCTGCGGACGCTCCGACAGATAGAACCCCGCCGCCGCGAAGGCCCCGCGACCCGCATAGCCGTCATGGCTTCCCTGGGCGGACGGCAGGGTCGAGGGATCCAGCGGATCGATGGTCTGCGGATCGAAGGCCGGCGTCGCGCCGCCTTCCGGCTCGATATGCACATACAGCATGCCCGGCGACATCTTCTGGCCGTCGCGCGTCAGGGTGGCCGAGACATGGGTCTTGTAGGGCGTCTTGTCCTTGGAGAACCGGGTGTCGCGATGGATGCGGAACACGGTGTGCTTGGGATGCCCCGCCAGGAGCAGGCCCCGGGCGTCCAGGGTTTCGTTCAGGGCCAGGATCAGGGCCGCGAGCGTGGGTTTCAGCCCCGCGTCAAAGGGGGCGCGATGGGCGGCGAACCAGTCTCGATCATTGTGCGCGGCCAGATCGGTCAGGAAGGCGAGATCGGCGGCGGCGAAGCCGGGGAACGGGGCGTGACTCATGGGCGCGACGGTAGCGGAAAACCATCAGGCCTGTCTGCTGCCAGCCACTGTCAGCAACCTGCATCCATTAGAACAAAAAGCGAACATATGGACTTGAACAATCCGGTTTGCCGAGAGAGGGTCGCCGTCGCCAACCCCTCTCTTCAGGAGCTCACCATGACTGTTCAAGACATCGCCGCCGATCTCGTGACCCTCTGCAAGGCTGGAGACTTCGACACCCCCGGGAAAAAATACTGGGCCGACGACGTCGTCAGCCTCGAGGCCATGCCCGGCGACATGGCCCGCATGCAGGGCAAGGCCGCGGTCACCGGCAAGGGCGAATGGTGGGCCGCCAATCACGAGGTCCACAGCGTCGAGGTGACCGGCCCCTATATCAACGGCGACCAGTTCGCGGTCGGCTTCAAGATGGACGTGACCCCCAAGTCCAGCGGCGAGCGCATCACCATGGATGAAGTGGCGGTCTATACCGTTCTCGACGGCAAGATTGTCGAGGAGAAGTTCTTCTACTGAAGCACGCCGGCGCGGTCATTCAACGCTGAGCGGCCGCGCTTCTCTTTGCGGGTCGGATGACGTCTGTCACCGGCTTGGAGGCGATGAATTTTCCGGAGCGCTCTTCACGCGTGCCATGGGTCGCGATCCAGGCGGCGTCTCGCATGGCCTTGGCGATGCTTTCGGGATCTGGCGTCTTGGTCATGACGAACTCCTATCGATCAAGGTAGTCGTTCCATCGCCACTTTCCCAGACTTCCCAACGATCGACCAGCGTCTTGTAGATTTCCAGATTGGCGAGACTGCGCTGAAAGCGTCGACGAAGGTCGATCTCCGGTACGGGATGACCACCCATGCTTACCCGATGGGCGACGCGAGCTATTGACGCCTCGACATCCGGCAATCGCACATAGATCAGCACGACGCTGTATCGGGCCTCGCGCCATTCAGGGATGCGCCGGGCATAGAGCCGACTGGACAGGGTTGTTTCCAGAACGATGTCCGCGCCTTCACTGATGTAAGCGTTGAGATTTTCCAGCATGACACGCCCGGCGCGCATGTCGCGCTCCGTCGAGGAGAGCGCCGGTTCGGTCAAACGCCGAGCAATCTCATCGGCATTGGCAAAGACGTAGTTCGGCGCGCTGGCATTGATCCAGCGTGTCGCGAAAGTTGTTTTACCCGCGCCATTCGGGCCCGCAACGATCAGTATGGTCGGCAAGGTCGCGCTCCAACACCCAAGCGCGACTACCGCATAACGGTAGTCTATGCGACAGCTCTACAACTCCAGGAACGCCTCGAACCCGCCGAAGATCATGCGTTTGCCGTCGAAGGGCATGTTGTCCATGTACGGCTTCATGCGCTCGTCGGCCATCACCTTGGCCATCACCGCGTCGCGCGCGGCGCGGTCGGCATAGGTGATCCAGGAAAAGACGACGATCTCCTCGTCGGTGGCCTGCACGGCGCGCGGGAACGAGGTGACCTCGCCATAGGGCGTGTCTTCACCGAAGCACTCGACGTAGGACAGAGCCCCGTGCTCCATCCACACCTTGCCGCCCAGCCGGGCCATGTCCTTGTAGGCCTCGATATTGGCTTTCGGAACGGCGAGCACGAAACCATCGACATAAGCCATGAGCAGTCCTCCCTGTCGTCGTTGACGAGACTAGAACGAACGGGCGCGATAGGTTCCGACAAGCGGGCGAGAAAACGGCGCGCCGCCGCCACGCTCAGGCTGAAAGTACCGCCGAAACCGGCCGCCGCAAAGACCTCGGCATGGCGGGGCCCGCGCCGAAGCGCACCACCAGATCGGGGCGTCGGACGGGGTCGCCCAGCCAGGCCGCCAGTTCCGCGCGGGTCGGCGCATTCTCGACGGGCTGGTTGAGGAAGGCCAGTTTCAGCCCCCGGGCGGTGGCGGTCAGGGCGAAGCGGGTGAAGGCCCGCCCAGCAGCCACCCAGCCGGCCGGATCGTCGGAGGGCCCGGTGAACACCGCCGCGCCGGCGGTCTGGGCCATCTGGTGGGCGATCTTGTCGGCGGAGCTCTTGACGGTGAACGCGAGGTCAAACATCCGCGAGCCTAGCCAGCGCGGTAGGGCGGGATTGCCCGAAGAGCGCGTGAACAGGCCGTCACGCCGGGCCAGGGCCTCGGCGGCGTCGAAACGGATCCAGGTCATCAGTTCGCGGCGAAAGGCCGGATCGGCGACCTGGGCCTTGTCGCCCTCGATGATCAAGGCTGTCAGCGCGTCGAGGCGGGGACGGTCGGTGATCAGGCTCAGCGCTACGTCGGGGCCGGCGCTGACCGCCAGGGCTCGCAAGGTCGCGGCCGGGACGGGACGCGGATCATAGTCGCCGCGGGTTGAGGCGCGATGGGCGATGGCCGCGAACAGGGGATCGGGGCCCAGATGACGCGGCGACAGCGTGACGGCGACGCCCTCGACGGGTCCCAGGAACCGCGCCTCGCCCGACCAGCCATAGCCGGTGGCGGCGTGCAGCAGGGTCTCGGCGGCGCAGCCCAGGCTGACGAACAGGTGATGGTCGTCGGGATCGACCACCGGGGTGCGTCGCGACAGGTCCGGCTGGAGGATGAGGTCGCGGCCCCGCACGAGGAACCGCCAGGGCTGGGTGTTGTGGCCGCTGGCGGCCAGCGTGGCGGCATGGACCAAGGCCTGAACCGGCAGCCCGGTCGTCGGCCCGATCGGGGGCAAGGCCCAGGTGGCGGCGACCGCCTCGGCATAGGCGTCCCCGCCGGCGGCGCAGCCGGTCGCGCCGATGAACGGCAGAACTCCCAGAACAGCGCGGCGGGTGGTCATCGACAAGGCCTCCAGAAGAGTCCCCACGATTGCCCGCTCCTGCCCGCCCGGCCTTGACGCGGATCAAGGCCGGGCGAAACAAGCCCTATTCGGTCTTCAGATAGATCTCCGAGCCCTGCTCGCGGAACTTCTCGCTCATCTCGGCCATGCCCAGAGCCGCCGCCTCGTTCGGGGCCTGAGCGGCGGCAAATTCCCGCACCTCGTGGCTGATCTTCATCGAGCAGAACTTGGGGCCGCACATCGAGCAGAAGTGCGCAGTCTTGTGCGCCTCCTTGGGCAGGGTCTCGTCGTGGAACTTGCGGGCGGTTTCCGGATCGAGGGCCAGGTTGAACTGGTCTTCCCAGCGGAACTCGAACCGCGCCCGGCTGATGGCGTCGTCCCACATGGCCGCGCCCGGGTGACCCTTGGCCAGGTCGGCGGCGTGGGCGGCCAGCTTGTAGGTGATGACGCCGGTCTTGACGTCGTCGCGGTCCGGCAGACCCAGGTGCTCCTTGGGCGTGACGTAGCAGAGCATGGCCGTGCCGAACCAGCCGATCATCGCCGCGCCGATCGCCGAGGTGATGTGGTCGTAGCCAGGGGCGATGTCGGTGGTCAACGGGCCCAAGGTGTAGAAGGGGGCCTCGTGGCAGTGCTTGAGCTGCTCGTCCATGTTGGCCTTGATCTTGTGCATGGCCACGTGGCCCGGCCCTTCGATCATCACCTGAACGCCCTTGTTCCAGGCCACCTTGGTCAGCTCGCCCAGGGTGCGCAGTTCCGAGAACTGGGCCTCGTCATTGGCGTCGGCGGTCGAGCCGGGACGCAGGCCGTCGCCCAGCGAGAACGACACGTCATACTGGCGCATGATGTCGCAGATCTCGTCGAAGCGCTCGTAGAGGAAGTTCTCCTTGTGGTGCGCCAGGCACCACTTGGCCATGATCGAGCCGCCGCGCGAGACGATGCCGGTGACCCGCTTGGCGGTCATCGGGATGAACGGCAGCCTCACGCCGGCGTGGATGGTGAAGTAGTCGACGCCCTGCTCGGCCTGTTCGATCAGGGTGTCGCGGAAGACCTCCCAGTTCAGGTCCTCGGCCACGCCGTTGACCTTTTCCAGCGCCTGATAGATCGGCACCGTGCCGATCGGCACGCTGCTGTTGCGGATGATCCAGTCGCGGATGTTGTGGATGTTGCGGCCGGTCGACAGGTCCATGACCGTGTCGGCGCCCCAGCGGGTGGCCCAAACCAGCTTGTCGACCTCGTCGGCGACGGTGCTCAGCACCGCCGAATTGCCGATATTGGCGTTGATCTTGACCAGGAAGTTGCGGCCGATCGCCATCGGCTCAAGTTCGCCGTGGTTGATGTTGGCCGGGATGATGGCGCGGCCGCGGGCCACTTCCTGGCGCACGAATTCCGGCGTCACGAAGTCGGGGATCGAGGCGCCGAAGTCGTCGCCGTCGCGCACGCAGGGGCGGTCCTGCTCGCGGCGCAGGTTCTCGCGGATGGCGACATATTCCATCTCGGCGGTGATCTTGCCGGCGTTGGCGTATTCGTACTGGGTGATCAGCGCGCCCGGCTTGCCGCGATAGATCGTGCGGCCAACGGCCGGGAACTGCGGGGCCAGGTGCTTGCCTTGCGCAAAGCCGTTGTCCTCGGGCTTCACCGCGCGGGGCGTTTCCACCACCTCGACATCGCCGCGCGCCACGACGAAGGCTTCGCGGGTGCGCTCAAGCCCCTTCTCGATGTCGATCGTCGCGGTGGGATCGCTATAGGGGCCCGACGGGTCATAGACCGTCACCGGCGGCTCGTTGGCCGACGGGTGGACGGCCACTTCGCGGAACGGCACGCGGATATCGGGGAACAGCTCGCCGGCCTGATAGACCTTGCGCGAGCCGGGGATGGGGCCGGTCGAGATGGTCTCGGCGACGGCCTTGATGGTGGACTGGACGTTCATTTTCGGGCGCTCCTTGGCGTAAAGGAGACCCGGACGTGTCGCGCTAAGTCGGTGTGCGAAGGCGGGCTTTCGCCAGGCTTCGCGTTCCCTCCCTTCGCCGGCATGACCCGGATCAGGTTCGACGGGTCAGGGCCAAGACCCAATCTCAGCCGCGCAAGCGACCCCCCGGTGAACAGGGGGACACTAGGCCGACTGACGTGAGGGTCAAGGCTTGCCGCGCATCCCGCCTTGGTAGGTTCGCGCTCAAGGAGAATCGTTGACCCTTCAGCCCGCTTCACCGTCTAATTTAAGCATCGGAAGTTTCGAGTCGTGATCGGAACGCCGATGGGTTCTTGGCCGTTGACACCATGAGGGCACGTGCACATATGCGCGCGTAAGGAATTGTTAACGTGGCTGGTGTTTCTAAACACAGAGTCACAGCGTTCCATTGCGCCTTGCGTGCGGGTCGATTTGGAGAAGAGTTGCATGACTAAAATCAAAATCGCCGAGGGCTGGGGTGGGTTGAGCTAACCCTCTAGTCAGACAACAGATGGTTGATTAATTTGCCCTCCGGTTCGACGCCGGGGGGCATTTTGCTATGGGCAATAGCGCAACAGTAGCCAGCACCTTTCTGGGCTTGCATGAAGTACATGCAGTGTTCATCACAGCCGCCTTGGCGGCAACGATCGCATGCTGGGGCATCTTGAGCCAAAGAGCACTGGCTTGTCGTCAGGCCACACTGGATATGATCACTGCGTCGGAGTCAGACCGGCAACTGATCGACGCTAGACTGACCTTTATACGGCTAGCGAAGGAGAACGGAGGATTGGCGGTATGGGCCGAGCCTCAAAACGAAGCCACGGTAGAATCTCAAGCCATCCGGCTAGTACTCAACCAGTTTGAACTGGCGGCCATAGGCATTTCACGTAAAATTTTAGATTATCAATTATACGTGCGCTGGTGCGGGTCATCGGCACAAAAGACTTGGGAGCACGCCGATCCCTACGTCCGACTATTACGTCAACGCCAGGCTAGAAATACCTATTTCGGAGAATTCGAAAGCTTGGTGGAGCGTTTAAAAACAGACCCTCCCAGACATCAGAATAAAAGCCCAAAGAAAGCATAGCCAAAACTCTACAGCCGCGCCGAGCCAAACGTGTCGCACGCCGCCGGATCGCCGCGCTCATAGCCGCGCGTGAACCAGCGCATGCGCTGGGCGCTGGTGCCGTGGGTGAAGCTGTCGGGCACGACCTGGCCCTGGGTCTTGGACTGGATCGCATCATCGCCCACGGCCGAGGCCGCGCCCAGGCCGTCCTCGATGTCGGCGGGGTTGATGACGATCTGGCCGCCAGAGGTTTCGCCGGCGTGCGCGGCCCAGACCCCGGCATAGCAGTCGGCCTGCAGTTCCAGTCGCACCGAACCGCTCTGCTCGCCCCGCGCGCCCAACCGTCGGGCCTGGTCGGAGGTCCCCAGCAGGGTCTGCACGTGATGGCCGATCTCGTGGCTGATCACATAGGCGCGGGCGAACTCGCCCTTGGCGCCGTACTTGGTCTCAAGATCGTTCCAGAAGGTCAGGTCCAGATAGACCGTGCGGTCGGCCGGGCAATAGAACGGCCCCATGGCCGACTGGCCGGTTCCGCAGCCCGTCTGCGTGGCGTTGTCATACAGGACCACCGCCTCAGGCGGCGTGTAGCGCACGTTCTGTCGGGCGAAGATCGGACCCCAGACGTCGGTGTTGGAGGTCTCGATGGCGTCAACGAATTGGCCCTTCTCGTCGGACGCTGTCCCACGAACGCCCGCCTCCTGCTGGCCCTGCCCCTGGATCTGCTGGGTCGCCTGCAAGGTGGTCTGCGGATCAATGCCGAACACGAAATAGCCCACCGCCGCCAGGACCAGCGCCCCGATCCCGCCGCCGGCCAGGCCCACGCCGCCCATCCCGCGGCGATCCTCGATATTGCCCTCGCGACGGGCGCCTTTCCATTCCATGAGGTCGTCCTGTCAGTGGTCACTGGCCGGGCGCACGGCCCGGATTCGCGCGTTGCTCCGCGCCAGGGCATCCTGCGTCAGGCGCTCCGTGCGGTCCATTTGCTGCGTGATCGAGTCCGCCGGACTCTCAGGCGGCGCGTCTGATGGCGCGACCGGCGATACGGTCACGCCCGGCGGGTCGGCGCCCGCCCCTTCCAGTTCGCGCAGGACCAGCGCCGTCCGCGCCTGGCCCTGTTGAGCCTGGATCTGGCTCTGAAAGGCCGGCAGGTCCTGACGAGTGATCTCCGCGCCGTGGCCGGCGGCGTTCTGGGCCGTCAGTTCGCGCAGAACATCCTCCTGGGCAGACGCGCCGTCGGCGGTCGCCACGAACGCAAGGCCGCCGGCAATCGCCCATTTCATGCCCCGCATTGACGCTCCTTCGCCTTGAACCCAGCCGGAGCCTCGGCGTGTTTCAGGGCCGCTTGACGGTGAAACGCATCAGCTCACGTTTCGGTGCATCCCACTGGGGATCCAGTTCCGCCGCCTTGGAATAGTCCTGATAGGCCGAGCTCAGATCGCCCAGGCCTTCATTGGCCATGCCGCGATTGAACCAGGCCTTTTCCGGGTCCTTGACCCCCAGGGCCAGGCCCTTGTCGATCTGACCCAGGGCGTCGCCATAGCGTTCCTCGCCGACATAGGTGGCGCCGCGATTGACCCACGCCTCGCCGAGATCCGGATCGATCCTGGAGGCGGCGTCGAAATCGGCCCGCGCATTGGAAAAATCCCTCTGGCGCATCTGCAGCACGCCCCGGTTCACATAGGTGCGGGCCCGGTCGCGGAAATTCAGGTTCTCGGTCTCCAGCGCCGTGGTGCAGGTGAGCACCGATTTCTGGTCGGCCCGCCCGTCAATGGCGGCGACCGAACAATCCTTGGCCGCGCCGCCGCCGAGCACCAGGGTCGAGGCCATCGCCCCGCCCGTCGTCAAAAAGGTCGCCGTCAACGCACTCGCGACCAGAAGGCTTCTTGGCGTCATGTCTTCCTCCCTGTGGCGAGGTCCTTCTGACGGGTGGGCGGAGAAACCTTGTCCCCTCGCCACACCGCGCCGGGCCGCGCTCAACGACGGCAAATCTGCGCTCGAACGACAGCGCCGTCGATATGGATAATAGCACGGTCCCGCGCCGGGCTCAGAGCGGGCCCGGCAAAAAAAACACCTGGCGCGGCGCTTAAACGCCGGCGCCCCGCGCCGGCAGGCTGTCGTCGCAGGCCTCGATCATCCCGGCCAGGGCGGCGGCGCCGCGCGAAGTCTGGGCCATGCGACGCAGGGCGGCCCGGGCATGGCTGCTGTCGGCGATTTCCGCCTGGCGCTCGAGCCGTTCGGCCTCACGGAGATGATCAGTTCGGGTGCGCATGGGATAAATGTTTACAGATTGTAAACTTCATCGCCATGCGACCGCTGGCCGCACGACGCGATTCCCGCCCCATTTCAAGCCCTGCGGACAGGGTCGCGCGAACGCCGCAGTCGCGGTCAATCAGGTCGGCGAAGCCGCACAATAGCGGTCCAGGAAGGCCTGATGGTGAGGCATCCGCTCGACGGCCTGGGCGATATTGCCCTTCAGGTCGTCCAGCGCCCGGCGCAGCTGTCCGGGCGGGATCATGCGGCCCATATGGTGGTGGCCTTTGGGCTCCAGCCTCTGGCCCAGCATCACCTGCAGCCAGGAGTCGACCTGGAACAGTTCGCCCGGCGCCTGGAACACCTGGGCGTTGTCGCGGAACAGGGCGATGCGATGGACCAGGCTGTCGGGGATCTCCATGGTCCGGCAATAGTCCCAGAACGGGCTGTCGGTGCGCTCGGTCAGCGTATAGTGCAGGATGATGAAGTCGCGGATCTTCTCCAGCTCGTCCTCGGCCAGGCGGTTGTAGCGGGCGATCACCGCCTCGTTGACCCCGTCGAACGGGAACAGCTGCATCAGCCGCGTCACCCCGATCATGATCATGTGGATCGAGGTGGATTCCAGCGGCTCGACAAAGCCGCTGGCCAGGCCCAGGGCGATGCAGTTCTTGTCCCAGGTCTTGCGACGCCGGCCGGTGCGATAGCGCAGCAGCCGAGGCTCGGTCAGCGGCTCGGCGTCGATCTGCTGCAGCAGCAGCGCATGGGCCTCGTCGTCCGACAGGTGCTCGCTGCTATAGACGAGGCCATTGCCCACCCGGTGCTGCAACGGGATCTTCCACTGCCACCCCGCCCGGTGGGCGCTGGCGCGGGTGTAGGGAATGGCGGGGCCCGTGGAGCGGGTCTGCACCGCCAGGGCGCTGTTGGTCGGCAGCCAGTGGTTCCAGTCCTCGAAGCCGGCCTTCAGGGTCTGTTCGATCAGCAGGCCGCGAAAGCCCGTGCAGTCGATGAACAGGTCCCCCGCGATCACCTCGCCCGACGCCAGGACCAGGGCCTCGATGAAGCCGTCCTCCGGCCGCTGCCGGACACTGGTGATCTTGCCCTCCTGTCGCCGGACCCCGGCGGCCTCGCTCATCTTGCGCAGGAACTGGCCATAGAGGGTGGCGTCCAGATGGTAGGCGTAGTTGATCGAGGCGTTCTCATCGGTGAAAAAACGCTCGGCCTTGGCCGCCTGCAGTTCGAAACAATAGTCGCCCAGATCGCCGGCGAAGCCTTCGGCGCGGGCCTGCAGCCAGAAATGGTGAAAGCCGCCCATCCAGGTGGATTTGCCGACCTGGCCGAACGAGTGAATGTAGCGGTCGCCGATCTGGCCCCAGTTCTCGAACGAAATCCCCAGCTTGAAGGTCGACTGGGTGGCCCGCATGAACTCGGCTTCGTCGATCCCCAGCAGGGCGTTGAAGGTGCGCGCCGTCGGGATGGTCGACTCCCCTACCCCCACCGTGCCGATCTCGTCGGACTCGACCACGACGATGTCGAGCAGCGGGCCCAACTGCTTGGACAGCGCCGCCGCCGCCATCCACCCGGCCGTCCCGCCCCCGGCGACGACCACCTTCTTCACGACCTGACCGCTCACACCCTGCTCCATCGTTCCTATCGGTTCAGCCGGTCCAGAAGATCGGCGCGCAGCCGACGCGCCTTCATGAGGTCCATCGGCCCCAGAACGCCCCGCGCCGGCTCGGGCAGGTGCGCGCCCGCGCGCTCGGCGGGACCGAAGAGGTAGTAGTCAAACAGCGCCTTCCAGCCCTGCTTCTCGTGCTCGGGGCGGTCGCGCAGGCTCAGCAGGCCGTGCCGCAGGGTGTTCATGGGCGTATCCATGAAGCCCGGCGCCGCGTTCCACCAGTAATTGATCAGCACATTGAACGGGTCCAGCGCCTCGACCTGGTGCCACCACAGGGCCGGATAGACCAGCACGTCGCCGGGCTCCAGCTCGGCCACCTGGGCGGCGGCCAGGGCGTCACGGAAACCGGGATGGCGATCGAAGTCCGGCGCGTCGAAATCCACCAGGCTGACCGCCTGGCCGCCTGGCGTGGGCTCCAGCGGTCCCGGATACAGGTTGGCCACCTGGTCGGGCGGAAACAGCGTGAAGCGACGCCGGCCCACGGCGCAGACCGCGATGTTGTTGGACATGTCGTAATGGGCCGCCGCCACGGTGCGGTTGCCCATCCACAGGCTGGCCATCGGCGGCTCGGCGCCAAAGGTCTCGGGACCAAGGCCCAGATCGTTCTCCGCGCGCAGCGTCGGGAAATAGGCGTCCAGATCGGTCGAGCCGACATAGAGGGCCGGACCGTCGGCCTCGTCCAGCCCTGCCGCGATCCGCGCCAGAATGTCGCCAAGGCCCGCCCGTTCGGTCCGGAAGTTCAGGCCGGTGCGGCTCTCATCATGAAAGAAGCGGCCCTTGATCGCCGGGTCGCCTACATAGACCAGCAGCCGCCCCCCGCGATCCTGGGCCGACAGATAGGCCATCGCCGCCTGGGGAGACTCCAGCCCCGCCTGAACCAGCGGCCAGTCGCGCGACAGGCCGCGGAAGATCATCGGCGTCTGGCCCTCGATCACCGCCGCGAACGGGATGTCTCCGGGCGAGGCGACCGTGGTTTCCAGCACCCTGCGGGCGACATCGCTCATGACGCCGGCCGCCCCTCGCCGGCGCTCAGCGCCGCCCGCTGCGCATTCTTCAGTTCGACCAGGCGCTGGATATTGCCCATCGACGACAAGATCCATTGCGCGGCGCGCAGCAGGCCCGACTGGTGCATCCGCTCCAGATCGGCTCCCGCCAGCGCCGCCAGTCGATCAGCGGCGATGGTGTGGAAATCGGGCAGGTCATAGGACGCGCCGTCGTCCAGCTGGATTTCGATCGACACCGGCGTGATCAGGTCCAGCTCAACAAAGGCCGAAAACATCGGCTTGCTGATTTCCAGCCCGTCATAGATCGCGCCCAGGACGCCGATCATGTGCTGCAGATACGGCGCATTGCCGCCGGCGGGCAGGAACAGGGGCTCGCCCTGGGTGGTGCTGATGCGGGGATGATCCAGATCGACATGGATCATGGGCTTGGCCGGCTCGCCGTCGTCGGCGTCGCGCAGGGCGATGGAAAACGCGCCCCTTTGCTGCACGGCCGGCACATAGCGGGCCCGCCATTCGCCGTCGTGGAGAAACAGGTTCTCGTCCCGGTCCAGGCCCAGAAGCGCCACGGCCTGATAGTCGCCGTTCGGGTCCTTGCGCAGCAGGATCGGATAGTCGCGCTGCGCCGCCTCGAACTCGGTCGGGAGCAGCAGCGCCTGATTGATGTTGTCGCCGAAGCCGGCTCCGTAGCCGACGATCGCCTTCAGATCGGCGTGGTCGACATTGTTAAGCAGCACTCTTTTGGTCATG
Organism: Caulobacter sp. FV2ps19; assembly: GCF_058681035.1. Taxonomy (NCBI): domain Bacteria; kingdom Pseudomonadati; phylum Pseudomonadota; class Alphaproteobacteria; order Caulobacterales; family Caulobacteraceae; genus Caulobacter; species Caulobacter sp. FV2ps19. The sequence goes on from NZ_CM178729.1 coordinate 3,582,789, forward strand.
CGCGCCTTTCGCGTCGGGCGGTCGTTTGGTCGATCCTACGCCGTTTTGGAAGAAAAAGGCCGCTGCGTGAGCAGCGGCCTCTCCCAGTCTCCAGCGTGCGTGTCGTCTAGAAGCGGTAGCGCGCGCCGAGCAGGATACGGCGATCCAGCTCTTGAGCGAACCACAGCTCATGTTCGCTACGACCGTAGGTCCGCAGGCTTTCGCGCGTCAGGTTGATCCCTTCCAGCGAGACGGCCAGCTTCTCGGTCACGTCGTAGCTGACGTTGAAGTCCAGCTGACCGAAAGGTGCGACGAACACCGGGTTACGCGAACCCCCGCGGTTGGTCTGTTGCAGGAACCGGTCACGCCAGTTGTAGGCCAGACGCGCCGAGAGCCCGTTCTTGTCGTAGATCAAGGTGGCGTTGGCCGTGTCGCTCAGGCCCAGCAGGGCGAACTGGTCCTGGCTGGGGTCGGCGCCGATGTTGAAATCAACATCGCCGCGAACCATGGTGTAGGCGCCGGCGACGCCGAAGCCCGAGTCGCCGAAGAAGTGCTGACCGGCGATTTCAAACCCGTGGATCTTGCCGGTCTTGTTGTTGATCGGCTGCGAGACCTGGAAGTTGAACAGCGGGTCCGACGAGTTCGGCTCGATGTCATAGGCCGCCAGGATCTGGTCGACGAAGGCCTGATTGAGGTCGCCGCCCGCACCGCGATTGGCCTGGTACTGAGCGGAAGCCGCAGCCACCGAACCGAGTTGGTCAATCAGGGCCGTCATCGTGAACAGGTTCACGTCGGTCTGATCCGCACCGATGGCGGTGAGTTGCGCCTTGGCGTCGCCCGAGCGGGTGCCCGCCGCGCCGGAGCTGGCGTCACGCAGACCAAACAGGTTCTGGCTGACTGTGCCGGTGCCGACGAAGTTGTTGACGCGCTTTTCGAAGAAGCCCGCCGAGATGTAGCTGCTGGGCTTGTAGTACCACTCCAGCGAGACATCGAAGTTGTCCGAGATCAGCGGCGCGAGGTTGGGGTTACCGCTGCTGCCCAACGGGATGGCGCCGTTGGCCACCGGACGGTTGGGAGCCCCAGCCGACCTGGAGGCGAACAGGTTGCCATAGTCCGGACGGGCGATGGTGCGGCTGAACGAGAAGCGGCCGACGACGTCGTCCCGCAGATCGATCTGGAAGTCCAGGGACGGCAGCAGGTTGTCGTAATCGCCTTCGCCGGAGACCGGCACATAGGTCGCCGTCGTATCGATGCGGAAGTCGTTATCGGCGGTCCAGACGATGGCCCGCGGCGAACGGATCAGCGAGACGGACTTGACCTTGGTCTTCTCATAACGCGCGCCGGCGACCAGGGTCGCGGGACGACCCGCCAGGTCCGCCTTCCAGGTGAGCTGGGCATAGGCGGCGGTGATGTCTTCATCGACCCGATTGTTGTCCTGACCGGTGACGCCCACGGGATTGCCCGCCGCCACATAGACCGGCGACAGCGCGTCATACAGCTTGATCGCGTCGGCGCGGAACGAGGTCAGGCCCTGGCCGGTTTGATGCGCGTCATAGGTGTTGAACTGGCAGGACAGGCAGAAGCTGCTGACCAGGCTGTTGGCGTATTGCGCCACGTCGCCGGGATTGGAGATGCCCCAGCTGCCCAGGTCCTGTTGGGTGTTCAGGGTGGTCTGGATCATCTTCGAGGTGCGGTAGTCCGCCCCGAAGTCGAACCGGCTGCCATTGTCATCCAGATCCCAGGTCACGTCGGCCCGGATTTCCTTGATGTCATTGCGCTGGCGCTGGGCCGAGGTGCGGGCCACCTGGCTGCCCAGGTCGCCGGCGTCCAGCACGCCGTTACCGTTGCCGCGCGGCGCGGCGTCGTTGATCGTGAACGACTGCACCGGAATATCACCGCTGTAGTCGACCGAGTGGCTGGAGATGATCGGCGCGCCGATGCTGACCGAGGTCATGCTGGTGCCGTTGGGCGCGTCAGGGGCGCTGTCAGCCTTCGAAACGTGCCCATCGACCGCGACGTGGAAGCGGTCATTGATGTCCCAGACACCGTTCAGGCCGAACGACTTGAGCGTGTCCTTGTTGGCCCGATACTGCTGCTCAAAGCCCATATCCTTGGTGCCGCTGAGGGTTTCCTGCAGCAGAACCGCCGTGGCGACTGTGGGGTTGTCGTCGAACGTCACCTTGTCGAACGGCCGGTTGAACCAGTTGGTGCTGTCGTTGCGGCGTTCGAAGGACTTGTTTTGCGCATACAGCGCGTCGGCGGTGATCAGCAGGTTCTCGACCGGGCGATACTGAACCGACATCTGACCATTGATGCGTTCCCGCTCGCCTTCGGCGAAGTGGTAGCGGCTGTCATTGGGGATCGCCACCCAGGTGTCGCCGCTGGCCGGCGCATTGGTGATCTGGGTCGCGCCGCCGTTGCGGACGAAGCCGTTCGCCGGGTTGAGGAAGTCCGAATAGCGACGGATGTTCCAGTCGTTGGAGGTGGCGGCGCGGCTGGTGAAGTTGCGCTTCTGATAGCTGCCGAACAGGCTGACGCCGAACTTCTCGGAATCATCCATCCAGTTGAGCAGGCCCGAGATTTCCGGCGTGATCTTGTCAGCGCCATCGAGGGACTTGTCAGCGCCTTCGTCATAGACGGCCTTGGCGCCGAGGCTGCCGCTGAAGCCGGTCTCGCGCGCTTCAAGCGGGCGACGGGTCTTGACGTTGATGGTGGCGCCGATGCCGCCCGACGGGATCGCCGCGCGGCCGGTCTTGTAGACTTCCAGCGTGGTGACGCCTTCCGACGCCAGGTTGGAGAAGTCGAAGGAGCGGCTGGTGCCGCTGGCGAAATCCGCCGACTGGTCGCCGCCGACCGTGGCGACATTCGCACCCGGCATCGTGCGGCCGTTCAGGGTCACCAGGTTGAAGCCGCCGCCGAAGCCGCGAACCGTGACCTGCGAGCCTTCGCCGTTGGTGCGGTCGATCGACACGCCGGTGATGCGCTGCAGCGATTCAGCCAGGTTGGTGTCGGGGAACTTGCCCATGTCTTCGGCGGAAATCGCGTCGACGACGCCGCTGTTGGAGCGCTTGATCGCGATCGAGCGTTCCAGCGAAGCCCGGATACCCGTGACGACGATTTCCTCGACCGCGTTTTCGGAGGCCTGCTGAGCGAAAGCCTGCCCCGCGCCCAGCATGGCTGACAGCGCTATCAAAGATGCAGACATAGTAAGGCGACGTTGCCGCTTCATGATCGTTTCCCCGCATAATGCGCCCCAATGGAATGGGGCATGTTTGTTTTTATCCGTGACGCCAAAAACGTATTTCAGGGCGGACACAAGGACCGACATGAACGCCTTGGCGGCGACGACACAGGTAGCGGTAACATCGGTATGTGGCACTGGTCAAGCCAAGAGGTGACCAGAAACTGAATTTTGACAGCGCTGTTTATCGTATAAATGCTGCTTCAGGGGCCATTCTTGACCAAGATCGAAAAAAGCCTACTTTTTGTCAATACTGATAAAATCTGAAACCTGTCCGCCCCAGATCGCCGCCGGGCGGACCGTTCCAACGTGCGATAGGCGAGCCAGAGGCAGGGCTTGCGCCCCTTCCTGAGCCACCCAACCGCCGCGAGCCGCCATCATGACCCCTCGTCCCGCCCTCGATCGCCGTCAGCTCCTGGCCGCGGGTGCGGGCCTCATCGCAGCGCCTGCGGTCCTCAGGGCCGAGACCCTTTCGGCCGAGCCGGTGATCATCGAATCGGCTGAGGGGCGCCTGCGCGGTCAGCGGGTCGACGGCGTCGAGATCTTCCGGGGCGTGCCCTATGGCGACAGCGTCACCGGGGCGGCGCGATTCAGGCCCGCGCGTCAGGCTCCGGCCTGGACCGGCGTGCGCGATGCGATCCAGTTGGGCGCACCGTCGCTGCAGCATCCCAATAGCGTGTATGGCGTCAATGAACCCGCACCCGCCGAAGACTGCCTGGTGCTCAATATCTGGAAGCCGGCGGGCGGCGGCCGGGGTCGACCGGTGATGGTCTACAGTCATGGCGGGGGCTTCACCACCGGCTCGGCGGGCAGCACCGCCCAGGACGGGAGCCGCCTGGCCCGCGACCATGACGTGGTGGTGGTGGCGACCAATCACCGCCTGGGCCTGCTGGGCTATCTGTATCTGGAGGAGCTGGGCGGCCCCGCCTATGCCGGCTCTGGCAATCAGGGCCTGTCCGACATTGTCCTGGCGCTGCAATGGGTGGCGCGCAACATCGCCGCGTTCGGCGGCGATCCCGACAATGTCATGCTCTTTGGCGAGTCCGGCGGCGGCGCCAAGACCGCCTGCCTGTACGCCATGCCGTCGGTCGCGCCACTGTTCTCGAAGGCGGCGATCCAGAGCGGCCCCGCCGTGCGCATCGGTACGCGTGATGCGGCCGCCGCAACGACGCGCCTGCTGCTGGCCGAGCTGGACATCGCCCCCGCTGATTGGCGGCGATTGCTGGACGTCCCCGCCCCTCGCCTGCTCCAGGCCCAGGACGCCCTGGCCAAGCGCGCAAGCGGCGGCACAGGCCACGGCTGGCGCGGCATCCAGACGGTAGGACCCGGCTTCTACGGCCCGATGATGGACGGCGCGCTTCTGCCCCATCATCCCTTCGATCCCACCGCTCCCGCCTCGGCGCGCGACAAGCCCCTGATGATCGGCTGGCTGGACAACGAGGCGGCGTTCTTCGCCTGGCAGAACAAGGACGCTGAAGCGTTCAGGCTGGATTGGAGCGGCTTAAGGGGGCGCCTGGCCGAAAAGCTGGGCGACAGTACCGACGCCGTGATGACCACCTATCGCGCCGGCCGCCCGGACGCCTCGCCGACGGACCTCTATCTGGCCATCGCCAGCGCCGCCGACATGGGCTCAGGCTCGATCGTCACCGCCGAGCGAAAGGCCGTCCAGGGCGGCGCGCCGGTCTATTATTACAATCTGGCCTATCGCTCGAACATCAAGCCGCCCGGCTCGGACTATGAGCTGGGCGCGATGCACGCCAGCGACATTCCGCTGGTCTTCAACCAGGTGGGTCCGACCACGACCCTGGCCGGCAGCCGCCCCGATCGGGCGCTGGCCGCAGCCAACGCCAGCGCCCTGTTCGCCAATTTCGCGCGCGATGGGATCCCCTCCGCGCCCGGCCAGCCCGCGTGGCCGGCCTATGACCTGACGCGGCGCGCGACCATGGTCATCGACGTCGATTGCAAGGTCGTCGACGACCGGTTCGGCGCCGAGCGGCGTCTCTGGGAAACCCTGGAGCGCCCCGACGGGCGGCGACCGCCCGCCTGATCGATCAGACCGGGTGCACCCAGCCATAGGGATCAGCCGCGCGGCCGCGCTGGATGCCGATCAGGGCGTTGCGCAGGCGCTCGGTCATCTCGCCCTCCGCACCATTGGCGATCGTGAAGTCGCCCGAGGCGGTGCGCACCGTGCCGATCCCGGTCAGAACCGCCGCCGTTCCGCAGGCGAACACCTCGCGCAGGCGGCCGCTGGCGGCGTCGGCGCGCCAGGCGTCGAGGCTGTAGGGCTGCTCGCGCACCTCGATACCCTGGTCGCGCGCCAGGGTGATGATCGAGGCCCGGGTGATGCCCGGCAGGATTGTGCCCCCCAGGGGCGGGGTGATCAGGCTGCCGTCATCCATTCGGAAAAAGACGTTCATGCCGCCCAGTTCCTCGATCCAGCGGCGCTCGACCGCGTCGAGGAACACCACCTGGTCGCAGCCATGGGCGATGGCCTCGGACTGGGCCTGCAGGCTGGCGGCGTAGTTGCCGCCGCACTTGGCCGCGCCCGTGCCGCCCGGGGCCGCCCGGGTAAAGGTCTCCGAAACCCAGACGGAGATCGCCGAGGCCTTGGTCTTGAAATAGGCCCCGACCGGCGAGGCCAGCACCACGAACAGATATTCGCTGGCCGGCTTGACGCCCAGGAACACCTCGGTGGCGAACATGAAGGGCCGCAGATAGAGGCTGCCCTCGCCTTCCGGGATCCAGTCGCGGTCGACGGCGATCAGCTGCTCGACCGCCTCGACGAACAGGGCCTCGGGCAGCTCGGCCATGGCCATGCGCCGGGCCGACTCCTGAAAGCGCCGGGCGTTCTCTTCCGGCCGGAACAGGGCCGCCCCGCCGTCAGCCGTGCGATAGGCCTTCATGCCCTCGAAGATTTCCTGGGCGTAGTGCAGCACTGACGAGGCCGGATCCATTGGAATGGGCCCGCGCGGCTGCACCTTGGCGTCGTGCCAGCCTTCAGCCTGTGAATAGCGAATGGTCACCATGTGGTCGGTAAAGACACGACCAAAACCCGGATCAGCCAGCAGGGCGGCGCGACGCTCGGGCGAGGTCGGCGCGGGATGCGGCAGGTGCTGGAAGGTCGGGGCTGGGGCTGACGTCATGGGAAGCCTGGGTCTGGTTTAGAGGCGGCGGGGTCTCGCCGCTGCGGTGGAAGCGGAACGGCCGACGCTGATCATCCTTGGCCGCGCAGGTAAAGACCGCGGACGTCACTTTTTTGGAGAATACCCACGCGCCCATGCCTGACGCCGCAGGGTTGGGCCGCGCTCACCGCGATCGGGATCAGGCCGACAGGCGGGGCGCGAGGCCTTTCAGCGTGACCAGGCCCATCGCGGTCATCAGCCGATCGGCGGTGACGCCCTCAATGTTGGGGACCCACCTGGCCAGCCAGATCAACATGCCCAGGAGCAGTTGCACCACCAGTTCGGTTTCACAGGGGACGATCGATCCGTCGACAATGCCCTCTTTCACGAACCGCTCAAGCTCATCGGTCAGCCTCTCGCCCCAGGCCGAAACCTCATCGCGTTGAGTTTCCGTTAGGTAAGAGAGGTCGCCAAAATAGAGTTGGGGTCCACTTTTTGCAGAATCGACCAACAGGGCGCGCAGCAGACGCTCGAGTTTTTCGGCCCCCGTCCCACCTTTCCGGTCGGATTCGCTCAGCAGGTTCTGGAATCGCTGCAAAGAACGAAGATGGCACGCAAAGGCCAGAGCTTGCTTGTTGGGAAAATAATAATAAAGCGCGGCATCCCGCAAACCAAGTTTCGCGGCGATCTCCGACATTGTCGCCAGGGCGAAACTCTTGGTGTTTATGATCTCAATAGCGGCGCGGAGGATCGCATCGCGCTTCTTTACGGACTTTTGACTGTGGGACAGCGCCTTGGAGCCTTCAGATCCGGCTGTCGTGTCAGGGTCTTCGCCCCTCAAAATGCGCTCCTCCCGTTCGCCTGTTCGCGGCGATTGGGACTTTATTGAAACGGATAACGCCGGATCGCAAGCGCGCGACTAAAAGTCTAACTTGCATTAAAATATCTAGTTGCTCATAAAAACGGGTAATGCGGCCAGCTCACGAAGTTGGCCCGAATAAAAAAGTTCAGGGAGGTTTACATGAAGAAGATCCAGTTTCTGGGTGTCTCGCTCGCCGCTTTGATGGCCAGCGGTTCGGCGTTCGCACAAAGCGCCGCCCAAGCCCCGACCGTCGACGAAATCATCGTGACGGCGACCAAGCGCGAGCAAACCCTGCAGGACGTGCCGATCTCGGTGTCGGTGACCGGCGCCCTGGCGGTGGAGCGGGCTCAGATCCGCGACCTGATCGACCTGCAATCCCTGGTGCCTTCGCTGAAGGTTTCCCAGTTCAACACCGTCGGCCAAACCAATTTCGTCATCCGCGGCTTCGGCAACGGCAATGGCAATGACGGCATCGAAAGCTCGGTCGGCGTCTTCATCGACGGCGTCTATCGCTCGCGCTCCTCTTCGGCGCTGGACGACCTGCCCGAGATCGAGCGCATCGAGGTCCTGCGCGGTCCGCAATCGACCCTGTTTGGCAAGAACGTCTCGGCCGGCGCCATCAGCATCGTGACCAAGCAGCCCCAGTTCGAGTTCGGCGGCAAGGCCGAGGCCACCCTGGGCAACTACAACCAGAGGCAGTTTAAGGCGACGGTCACCGGCCCGCTCAGCGACACCCTGGCCCTGCGGGTGTCCGGCGGCGTCAACAAGCGTGACGGCTTCGCCACCAACACGGTCACCGGCAGCGACGTCAACAACCGCGACCGCTGGTCAATGCGCGCCGACGCGCTGTGGCTGCCGAACGATGAGACCTCGGTGCGGGTGATCGCCGACTACAACAAGATCAACGAAATCTGCTGCGCCGTGGTGTCGCTGCTGAACGGCCCTGCGACGCAGTTCATCGCCGCGCCCGCGCCCTTTGGCCTGGGAAGGCCGGTCGGCAACCCCGCCACCAAGTTTGACCGGGACGTTGTCTTCAACACCGACCCGGAAAACACCCTGAAGGGCCAGGGCGTGTCGGCCCAGGTCGATCATGACTTCGGCTTCGCGGCCCTGACCTCGATCACCGCCTATCGCAAACAGACCAGCCACTCGTTTCAGGACATCGACTTTACCGGCGCCGACATCGCCAACAACGACCTGGGCAACGACATCAAGACCTTCACCCAGGAAGTGCGGCTGGCGTCGAAGGGCGCGGGTCCGTTCAGCTGGTTGGTGGGCGGCTTCTATCAGAACGAGAAGCTGTCGACCGGCCGCACCATCACCAACGGTAGCGATATACGTGGGTTCGCCGAAGGCCTGAGCGGCCAGGTTCCGGCCGCGCTGCTCGGCGCCCTGCCCGCGGCCCTGCGTCCCGCCCTGACCGGCAAGTCAAATCTCTATGCGCTGGAATTCCTGCAGAGCCTGGTGACTCCGTCGATCGTGCCCGGATCGACCTATTTCACGGCGGGTCCGGCCATCGACGACTATTACTCGATGAAGCAGACCTCGTTCTCGCTGTTCAGCCAGGCCGACTATCAGGTCACAGATCATCTGACGATCACCGGCGGCCTCGCCTATCTGAGCGACAAGAAGAACACGACCTCCAATGTCGTGCTGTACGACAAGTTCTCGGCCCTGAACCTGCAATCGGTTCCGCAACTGACGGCGCTGGGCCTGCCGGGCAACCTCTACGGCGCCTTGGGAGCGCTGCAGTTCTACTACGGCAACACCACCAACCATGCGCCGGTCAACTATCCCAACGCCACAGAGTCGGGACAGCTGAAGGGTAACAAGGTCACCTATGCGGTGCGCGCGGCCTATGACTTCGGCGCGATCAACGCCTATGTCAGCTATTCGACGGGTTGGAAGGCCGGGGCGTTCAACCTGTCGTCCGACAGCCGTCCGCCGAACGCCAATGGCGTGGGCCGCACCGCCGACCCCGAGGATGTCAGCGTCTATGAAGCCGGCCTGAAGGCCAACTTCCCGGGCGGCTATTTCAACCTCGCGGTCTTCGACCAGTCGATCAAGGGCTTCCAGTCCAACGCCTTCACCGGCCTGGGCTACAGCCTGGTCAATGCCGGCGAGGAGTCGGTGCGCGGCTTCGAAGTCGACAGCGCCTATCGCCCGACCTCGTGGCTGGCCCTGACCGGCGCCGTGACCTATCTGGACCCCAAGTTCGACTCCTTCACCGGAGCGGCCTGCGTGAACTATGACACCGTCCGCTGCCCGGTTGATCCGGCCACCGGCCGACGTCCGAACTTCCGCGACCTGACCGGCGACAAGCCGGCGGCCATTCCGACCTGGACCCTGTCGACCTCGGCGACCATCAACCACGATTTCGGCAACGGCTATTCGGGCTATCTGCGGGCCGAATATGACTACACCAGCAAGACCCAGCTGACCGAGACCACCCCGCCCGAGCTGTCGACCTGGGGTCAGAACAACATCAATGCCAGCCTGGGCCTGACCAATGCCGCGCACCAGTTGGAAGTGACCCTGTGGGGCCGCAACCTGACAGACGACGAGAGCCTGATCGCCACCTTCCCGACGGTCGCCCAGGACGGCAGCTACAGCGGCTATCCCACGGCGCCCCGGACCTACGGCGTGACCGTGCGCAAGACGTTCTAAACCTCGGATGAATACCGCCCGGCCACACTGGTCGGGCGGTATCTTTCAGATGACGGCGGACGTCGCGGCCAGATCGACCGACGATCGTCTGGCCCTAGGAGGCCGTCCACGGAGGCCATGGTCAGTTTATCTATATCATGCGATATAGAAAATTGGCCCGGGCGACCGCGCGGGTCAGGCTGTTCGGCCACCGAGGATCAAGCGCTTGTCCAGACCCAAGGGCTCCCGCGACGCGGGCCATGAGGCCAAACGGCGGGATCTGCTCGCCAAGATGACCCTGCACATGGTCCGCCGGGACGGCGCCCGCCCCAGCCTGCGGGAATTGGCGGTCGCCGCTGAGGTCTCGGTTCCGACCCTGCGCCACTATTTCGGCGATCGCGCCCAGACGATCGACGCTGTCCTGGCCGAATGCCTGCGCCGAGGCCGTCCGGCCCTGGATGCGCAACGCCACAGCGACAAACCCTTCGCCCAGTCCATCAGCGACTACGCCGACGACCTCGTCCTGGCGCTCACCGCGCCCAAGACGGTGCGGCTGGGCGATGTGTTCGCGATCAGCCTGGCCGAAGGCTTTCTGGACCCGGCCATGGGATCGTCAGCCCTCACCCACATTGTTGATCCCACGATCGAGGCTCTGCAGGCCCGGCTGGCCGACCACATCGCGCGCGGAGACATGATCGCCACCGACCTGCGGGCCGCCGCCATGGTCCTGGTCTCGCCCCTGCTGATCGCCTGTCTGCACCAGCAGCAGCTTTGCGGCCACGCCACCAGCCCGCTGGAGATGACCCGGCTGGTCGAGGACGTGGTCGCCGCCTTCGTGCGCGCCTACGCCACGCCGCCCCGACCCGACGCTCCCCGACACGACGCTCCCCGCCCCGCGATCAACCTGGCGGCATAATGCCACTTTTCTATATCTCAGTTGAGATATAGAACTCCAGAGATAGCACACGTGCTTCGTGGAGACCTCGATGTCGTCAGCGTTCAAGTCCGCCGTAGCCCACCGCGCCAGCCCCGCCCCTGTCCGGCCCACCCAGGCCCAGGCCGAGGACGCCGTGCGGTTGCTGATCGCCTGGGCCGGCGACGACCCCACCCGCGAGGGCCTTCTGGACACGCCCGCCCGGGTCGCGCGCTCCTATGCCGAACTCTTCAGCGGCTATGGCGAGGACCCGCGCACGCACCTGACGCGCACGTTCGAGGAAACCGGCGGCTATGACGACATGGTCGTGCTGTCCAACATCCGGGTGGTCAGCTGTTGCGAGCACCACATGCTGCCGGTCATCGGCCGCGCCCATGTGGGCTACCTGCCCGGCGCCCGCGTGGTCGGCATCTCCAAGCTGGCGCGGGTCGTGTCGGGCTTTTCCCGCCGCCTGCAGATCCAGGAGAAGCTGACCACCGACATCGCCAATGCCATCCAGGACAGCCTGGACCCGCGCGGCGTGGGCGTGGTGATCGAGGCCGAGCACAGCTGCATGACCCTGCGCGGCGTCGATACGCCCGGCTCCATGCTGACCACCAGCCGCCTGCTGGGCCGGATGCGCGATGATCCCCAGACCCGCGAAGAATTCCTCAGCCTGGTTCGCCAGGCCAGAAGCTGATGCGGCCGGCCCTCTACAACGAAGGCAGACCATGAGCGCCGAGGCCTTTCCGGCCGAGGCGCGCGCGCCGGGCGTGCCGCCCCTGCTGAGCGCCCTGGGAGCCCTGGGCGTCGCGCCCTTCTGGCTGCCCGTTCTGGCGGGACTGGCCTGGCCGGCGTTTCAAACTGTCACGATCGCGGCTCTGGCGGCCTATGGCGCCGTGATCCTGTCCTTTCTGGCCGGCGCCCGCATGGGCATGACGCTGATGACCCTTCGCCCCGACGCCTCAACCCTTGTCGTGTCGATGGCGCCGCCGATCCTGGCCTGGATCCTAGTCTTCGCCCCCATCGCGCCGCCCGCCGTGCGGCTGATCCTTCTGGCCCTGGCCCTGCTGGCCCATGCGGTGTGGGACGGCGGCGCCAGGTCCGCGCCGCAGGGCTATGGCCGGCTGCGGTGGCGTCTGACCCTGGGGGCCGTGACCGGTCTGCTGGCGGGCGCGGCGGTGCTGCATGGCTGAGCCGGCGTCAATCGCGGTGGTCGTCGGCGTCAGCGGCGGGCTGGGCGGCGCCCTGGCCCGGACGCTGGGCGCCGAGGGTCGCTATGATCAGGTGGTCGGCCTGGCCCGGCGACGCCCGGACGACTGGCCCGACGATCCCGCCTGGCCCTTCATCCAGGCCGATATCCTGCAGGACGCCGACCTCGCGGCGGCCGCTCAAACCCTGAGCGGCCTGGGCGCGCTGGACCGTGTGGTCGTCGCCACCGGCCTGTTGCACGGCCCCGGCGTCGCGCCCGAAAAGTCGATGCGGTCCCTCGACGCCGCGACCCTGACCCAGCTCTTCGCGGTCAACGCCGTGGCCCCGGCCCTGATCGCCAAGCACCTGCTGCCCCTGACGCCCAAGGATCGCCCCAGCGTCTTCGCGGCCCTGTCGGCGCGCGTGGGCAGCATTTCCGACAATGGCCTGGGCGGCTGGTACGGCTATCGCGCCTCCAAGGCGGCGCTGAACATGCTGATCGCCACCCTGGCCATCGAGCACCGCCGCACGCGGCCGCTGGGGGTCTGCGTCGCCCTGCACCCCGGCACCGTCCAGACCGGCCTCAGCGCGCCGTTCCGAAAGGACGGGCCGGCCGACACCGCCTTCACCCCCGCCCGTTCGGCCCAGGCCCTGGTCGCGGTGATGGACGGCCTGCAGCCGGAAGACAACGGCGGGTTCTTCGCCTGGGATGGGAGGCCGATCGCATGGTGATCGCGTCATCACAGACGAGTCCTCGCCGGGTCGCGATCATCGGCGCCGGCCTGGCCGGGCTGGCCTGCGCCGAGCGCCTGACCCAGGCGGGTCTTGCCGTGCGTCTGCTGGACAAGGGTCGCGGGGTCGGCGGCCGGATGTCGACGCGCCGGATCCAGACCCTGGCCGGCGAAGCCTGTTTCGACCACGGCGCGACCGCCTTCACCGCGCAGGACCCGGCCTTCCGGCAGTATGTCGACGACTGGGTGCGCCGCGGGCTCGCCGCGCCCTGGCCCGAGGCGGGTCCTGGCGCGATCGTGGGGACGCCGACCATGAACGCCCCGCTCAAGGCCCTGGCGGAGGGCCTGCAGGTCGACTGGTCCACGCAGGTCACGGGCCTGACGCCTGCCCCCTCAGGCTGGAGCCTGAACATCCTGGGGCGCGCCCCGGGGTCCGAGGGACCGTTCGACATTGTGGTTCTGGCGATCCCGCCCGAACAGGCCACGCCCCTTCCGGCTCAACACGCCTTCGATCTCTCCGTCCGCGCCGCCATGGCCCAATCCGACCCGGTCTGGTCGGCCATGGTGGTGTTCGACGGCCGCCTGCCGACGGACGCCGGGCGTCTTGACGATTGCGACACCCTGGCCGCAGCGATCCGAGAGACCAGCAAGCCGGGGCGCTCGGGCCCCGAAGCCTGGACCCTGCAGGCGACCAGCCCGTGGTCCCGTCGCTATCTGGGCGCCTCGCCAGCCGAGGTGGCCGACCGCCTGATGGCGGCCCTGGCCCGGCGCTTCGACGCCCCCCTGCCCCAGGTCTTAGCCCTGCAAGCCCATCGCTGGCGCTATGCGCGCCCCGCCAGTCCCTCATCCGGTCCCATCTGGCGCGCCTCTTTGGGTCTGGGCCTGTGCGGCGACTGGGTGGCCGGCGATGGCGTCGAGGCGGCCTGGCGCTCCGGCGTCCGACTGGCCGAGCGCATCAGCGGCCGGATGGGCGGTCGGTATGAACACCCATCCCGACTCTGCGTAGAGCCCTAGCCGAGCGATGACAGGCCAGATTGGTCGACACCGCAAAGCGCACGCTCTTCGAGCGTCGCAGAGATCGAACGCCGCCCAGCGGCGTCCGCTTCAAGGTTCGCGGCTAAAACTCGTCCCAACCGCCACTGGACTGCGGCGCCGGAGCGGCGCCCATTCCCGCCGCCAGCTTGGCCCTTTGTTGCGCGACGGGGTTCTGTCCGGGACCAGCGTGTCCCGACTGAACCAGCTGCGGACGGGTCCGCGCCACGCCGCCCTTCGTCTGGAACTGCGCCATCAGTCGGTTGAGCTCCTTCGAGTTGCTCCTCAGACTGACCGCAGCGGCGGTGGCTTCCTCGACCATGGCGGCGTTCTGCTGGGTCACCTGATCCATCTGATTGACGGCGGTGTTGACCTCATGCAGGCCCGTAGCCTGTTCCTGGGAAGATTTCGCGATCTCGGAAATCAGGGCGTCGATCTCGGCCACCATGGTCACGATGCCGGTCAGGGACCGCCCGGTCTCGTCCACCAGCTTCACGCCGCGTTCGACCTGGGCGCTGGAGGTGGCGATCAGGATCTTGATCTCCTTGGCGGCGTCGGCCGAGCGCTGGGCCAGGGCCCGCACTTCCTGAGCCACCACGGCGAAGCCGCGCCCCGCGTCGCCGGCCCGGGCCGCTTCGACGCCGGCGTTCAGGGCCAGGAGGTTGGTCTGGAAGGCGATCTCGTCGATGACACCGATGATCTGGGTGATCTGGCGCGAGGAGCTGTCGATCTCGCCCATCGCCGCGACCGCTTGGCCGACGACCTCGCCGGATTTCGTGGCGTCGGACCGCGCATTGGAGGCTGCGGTGGACGCCTGTTTGGCGCCCTCGGCGCTGCGTCTCACCGTGGCGGTGATTTCGTCAAGCGCCGCGGCGGTTTCTTCCAGGCTGGCCGCCTGCTGCTCGGTGCGGCGCGACAGATCCGACGAGGCCGCGGCGATCTGCTCGGCGCCGCTGCCCACGCCATCGGTCGCACCGGCGACCGACCTCATGGTCTCATCCAGCATGTTCATGGCGACATTGAAGTCGTTGCGCACCTTTTCGAAGGCCGGTTCGACAGCCGCCTCGATCCGGTAGCTCAGATTGTTCTGCGCCAGTTGCGCCAGGCCGGACGCCACCGCCTCGACGGCGCGAACGCGCGGCGTGACGTCGGTGGCGAACTTGACCACCTTGATCACCCGTTTCTGGCTGTCGAAGATCGGGTTGTAGGAGGCCTGGATCCAGACCTCGCGGCCGCCCTTGCCGATGCGCTTGAACTCGTCGGCGACAAACTCGCCGTTGTTCAGCTTTTTCCAGAGGTCCTGGTACTCGGACGACTGCGCCAGAGCCGGCTCCACAAAGATACGGTGGTGCTGACCCTGAACCTCGGACAGGACATAGCCCATCGCGTTCAGAAAGTTCTCATTGGCCGTGATGATCTTGCCGTCGGGGGTGAATTCGATCATCGCCTGGGCGCGCGAGATGGCGTCGATCTTTCCTTCAAACTCCGCATTGCGCAGCTTTTCAGCCGTGATCACCGTCGCGACCTTGATGACCCGGGTCACCACGCCCCGGCCATTTCGAACGGGGTTGTAGGAGGCCTGGATCCAGACCTCCGCGCCGCCTTTGCCGATGCGCAGATATTCCTGCGCATCGAATTCGCCCCGCCCCAGCTTGGCCCAGAAGGCGGCATATTCGGGGCTGCGCGCGTATGCCGCGTCGACGAACAGGCTGTGATGCTGGCCTTTGATCTCGGAAAGACCGTAGCCCAGCGCGGCGCAGAAATTCTCGTTCGCGGTGAGAATTTTTCCGGTTGGGTCAAACTCGATGATCGCCAAGGCCCGGCCGATCGCGGCCAGGGCCTGCGAAGCTTCCGCACCGGATTTGGACTGGATACCGAACACGTAGTCTCCGATGTATTCTTGGTGCGGCAGAATTTTAAATTATAAATCGAGAATGGGAGAGTTTTCTTAAGTCGAAAATTACCCTTCCCCACCTATATCAAGCTGAAGTAAATCGGTTATGAGTTCCATTTTCATCAATCGTGTTCCAAACGCGCAAATTTCCAATAGGCTGCATTTTTGGAATATTCAGATCCGACCCGGAACATTTTTCTATGTTTGAGGTAGCAAGTGAATTAAACAATTTTGGATTGATCGAAAAGGCTACCGGAGTGGACAGGCCAAAGCCGCACGAAGACCCCTCACCCTTGGCGTCCTGGCCGATCTTTCAAGCGACGGATCGCGAGACCTTGGCCCGGACTCTTTGGTCCACGTATGGGGCGAGACTGGTCAACACCCCGCTTGACGCAACGCCGTTTTTTGCGTCGGCGAACCGGGTCGAGATCGGCAGCGTGTGCCTGCACTATTGCCGCTATGACGCCCCCGTCGAGATCCATTTCTCCAGCATGGTCGGCGTGAGACAGTTCCTTTGCCTGTCGAGCCAGGGGAGGATCACCTCGGGCGGCCGCCAGCTAGAAATCAATGCCGACACCACCACGATCATCCCGCCCGACTCCTCGTTCGAGGCCCATTATGGGGCGGGCTATCAGCACATTGTCTTGCAGTTCGACGAGGCCGTGCTGCGCCGAAAGGCCGAAGCCATACTCGGCTCCTCACTGCCAGGCCCCTTGGCCCTGCCGGTGCTGGAAGCGCTGCCGACCGCATCGCGCCGTCGCTCCGAGGAAATCGCCAGAGCGTTGGGGCGCATTCTTGCGACACAAGACAGTATCGATTTGCCCTCTGTCGAAATGAGCCAGGCGCTCAGCACCGCATTTCTTTTCGAGAATCTCATCGGATTTCGGGAGCGCATGGTGCAGGACCCCAAGAGCGCTTCCGTCGTCCACGTCAGGGCGCTTGAGGCCTACATCCAGGCCCACTGGAACCAGCCCCTGACGGTCGAAGGCATAGCGGCGGCCTGTAACGTCAGCGTCAGGAGCGTTTTTGCCCGGTTCAAACAACACCGCGGGATCGCGCCCCTGACCTATCTGCGCGAACTTCGCCTCGATCATGCCCATCAACAGCTCCTGGGCGAGGGGGAGGACTCGGTGATCAGCATCGCCATGGCCTGCGGCTTTTCCAGCTTCGGCCATTTCGCCCGGCGCTACCGGGAACGGTTTGGCGAACTCCCCTCCGCCACCCGCGCCCGCAGGTCGCAGACCTGGTAGGGTCCCAGGCGATGCTCGCGGCGTGACATAGAGCGTGATAGCCGAAAGTGTACGCGGTTTCGGCGGCTATCACGCTCTAAATGTTTGATTTAGAGCCTTTTTTAGACGCCTCACATGATTCCATGTGAGGCTAAAAGGCTCTAGGGGCC
Organism: Caulobacter sp. FV2ps19; assembly: GCF_058681035.1. Lineage (NCBI taxonomy): Bacteria > Pseudomonadati > Pseudomonadota > Alphaproteobacteria > Caulobacterales > Caulobacteraceae > Caulobacter > Caulobacter sp. FV2ps19. The sequence continues at coordinate 3,599,799 of NZ_CM178729.1, forward strand.
GTGCCGCCCGCCCCTCATCCGCCGAACATCTTGCGTTCCTCGTCCGTCCAGCCCAGCCCCTCGGGGTCCTTCAGCGTGCCGTCGGGGTTCCAGTAGCGGCGACCCCAGCCGCCGTCCCAGCCGTGCTGGAAGTCTTCGGCGGCCACCGCCGGGCCCATGTGCTTGGCGCGCCAGGCGAACACCTTGCGCGACAGGAAGGCCGGACCGCCGCCCCGGGTGACCATGGCGTGGGCGATGACCATCGCCTTGTCGGCGATCTGGGTCCAGATCGCCTCGGGCTTCAGGTTGGCGTCGGCCTGGGCCTGTTCCACGGCGCGCTGGCGTTGCACGTCCTGCATCCGGTGGCGCATCTTCAGATAGTGCTCGGCCGCCTGCATCAGCCGCAGGGCCTCGGCCCCGCGACCGGCCCGCAGGGCGGCCTCGGCCTCGACCATGGCCAAGGGGAAGGTCATGGCGGGGTCCGGCTCGGTTTTGGCCTCCTCGCTCCCCGGCCCTTCCCTCCCCGGTTCCGGCGGGGGCGCGCTGACCGCCGAGCGGGCCGCAGCATAGGCCTTCTTGGTCCAGCCCTCCCGGCTGGCCCGTCGCTCCAGGGCGGCGGGGGTGACGTCGAAGCGCCTGGCGACGGCGCGGGCGGTGTCGCCGCCCAGATAGGCGGCGCGGATCAGGGCCCAGGTTTCGGGCGAGCGGATCTTGTAAGGCTGGCGTATCGTCATGCCCCCTAGACTAAGGCGGCCGCGAACACCGGGGATAAGTATCGGAAAACTATCCGGTAAGTCTCTGGAATATCGGGATTTGTGGTGTCCGGTTTATGGGGATGGCGGTGCAAGAAAGCTGTCTGTCCGCGATCGCCCGTTGGGCATCAGCTGGCGGGTGGCGACGCCGGTTTCCAGCAGGCTCTTGAGCGCCGACAGGATCACCGGCCAGGCCTCGGCGGCGCTGTGGCGCACCAAGCTGCCGCGCGGAAAACCGTCATGGGTCAGGGTCAGGCGCACCACCCCGTCCAGGGCCTCGATCTGAAAACTGACCCTCGATGGGCCCTCGTCCTGGCCGATATCGGCGTCCAGAAAGGTGAAGGCCAGACCGCCGGACGGGTCGCTCTGCAGCACCACGCCGGTGAAGTCGATCGCGCCGCGAGGTCCGTACATCACCACCGGCGATCCGACCGTCCAGGCGCTGTCGACCCGCGCCCCGAACCAGTAGCGCGCCGTAAGGTCAGGCTCGGTCAGGGCCAGCCAGACCGCTTCGCGCGCGGCGCGGATATAGACGACATAGACGAAGGCTTGGTCGTTCAAGGGGCGGTCTCGAGGTGGATCGTCAGGGCTTGGTCCTCTGATCGCGCGCTACAGGCCCGACCGCTCCAGGGCGTCGCGCACGACGTCCGGAGCATGGTCGATGACCCGCAGATAGGCGGTCAGGGCGGCGTCGGGCCGAGTATCGCCCTGTTCGAGGGCCGACAGCAAATCCGCATCGATGTGAAAGGCGCGGGCGAACTGCGTAGCCGACAGGCCGCTGCGCCAGCGCACGGCGCGCACCAGGGCGCGGGCCGAATAGGTCTGGGCCGGGGCGGCGGTCTCGTCGATCGCGGGATCGGCGGGATGGGCGGATCGGGTCATCGGAACGCTCCTCTTGGGGAGCCCCTCGTCTAGACCGCAGGCGGCGCGGAAGTTCGGCGGGTTTGAGGCTGCGATAAGATCCTAATGTTGCAGCAGCATCGTCTGGGCCTTCGACTCCACCCGTTCAACACCGCGCAGGGCGTCGCCCGAGGCCTCCAGCATGGTGTTGAAGGTGCGCAGGTCGGTGGTCTGGATGCGCTTGATCCGGCGGTCGCGAGCCCATTCCAGGCCGATCATCTGGCCCAGCCGGCAGGCCTTGGGCAGCAGGATGTCGCGCTCGCTCGGACCACCCCGGATCAGCAGCTTGCCGACCACCTCGTTCCAGTTGGGCGAGCCCGGAAAGCAGAAGCTCAGATCCTCGCAGGCGCCGGTCCAGAAGCGCTTGTACCAGAGGGCGTGCTGGGCCGTTTCGAACCGCAGGCTCTGGGTCGCCTGAACGGTCGACCGACAGTCATGACGGACAAAGTCTTCCGCCCCGGCTTCGCCGGCGACCAGCAGCGCCGCCAAGGCCAGACCCCAAGCTCGAATCATCTGCGCCTCCAAGGCCTTAGACCCAAGGACGACGTCTACCCGCCAAGTGTGACGCTCAAGTCTCGGTCAAGAATCCGGCCGTGGCCTCGATGGCCTCGACAAGGCTCATGCGCTCGACGGTGACGCCTTCCGGCAAGCCCGAGAATAGTCGCGTCGGCGCGGCGGCGTCCAGCATCACGAACACGCCGCGGTCGTCCGCCCGGCGGATCAGCCGGCCAAAAGCTTGACTGATACGCGCCCTTGCGGTAGAGTCATCGTAGCCTTTTCCACCAAAGCGAGCACGTCGCGCTTTGTGTAGAATATCGGGTCTGGGCCACGGCACCCGGTCGAAAACCAGCAAACGCAGGCTTCGACCCGGAACATCGATCCCGTCGCGGATGGCGTCGGTGCCCAGCAGACAGGCGTCCTGCTCGGCCCGGAAGATGTCAACCAGGGCCCCCGCCTCCAGCGGATCCACATGCTGGGCGTACAGCGCCAGGCCCTGATCGGCCAGCGGCGCGGCGATGCGCTCGTGCACGGCCTTCAGCCGCCGGATGGCCGTGAACAGCCCCAGCCCGCCGCCGCCCGCCGCCAGGAACAGCTCGCGCATGGCCGCCGAGACCTGCCGCGCATCCTCCTTGTTGACGTCGGTGACCACGATCGCCCGGGCGTTCTTCTCATAGTCGAACGGCGAGACCAGCCGCAAAACCTTGGGCGCCTGGGGCATGCGCGCCGCGCCGGTGCGCATCTCGGCCAGGGCGAACGGATCCTCCAGGGCCGGATCGGTCAGGGTGGCGCTGGTCACCAGCACCCCGTGGGCCGGGCTCAGAACGGCCGCCCGCAGGGGCTCGGTCGGATCCACCCAGTGCCGCCGGCACGCGGCGTCGACCACGCGCCCGTAGAGGAACGTCGCTTCGAACCAGTCCACGAACTCCGGGTCGTCCTCGGCGTCTTCGTCGATCGCCTTGAGGATCGAACGCCAGGCCGGCAGGGTCATCCGGGCCCGGCGATCCAGACCGCGCAAGGCCCCCTCGATGCGGGCCCGTTCCGATGTGCCCAGGTGCTCGGCGTCCTCGTCGAGCACGTCCTCCAGTTGCCGCGCCAGGGCCAGGAGCGGCGCCTCGATCCCGGCCAGAGCCCGGGCGGCCTCGCCGGCCCGCTCGCGCACCAGGTCCACCGCCGGCCGGGCGGCGCATTGCAGCCCCTGCTCGAACCCGCCGCGCTCACCGCTGCGGGCCCGCAATTGCTCGATCACCGCCACCAGATAGGTCTCGATCGGCCCGATCGGATTGGCCTGGCCATCCGGCGGCGCGATCCGGCCCGACCAGCCCTCGCCCGGCAAGGCGACGGCCGCGTGCAGCACCGCCGTCAGGGCCTGACGCGCGCCCTCGCGATCGCCCAAAATGTCGAGCAGCCGCGCCTCAAGGCCCCGGCCCCGCCGACCGCGCCCCTCGGGTCCGCGGATCCAGCGCCGCAGCTCGGCCGCCTCGGCCCCGGACAAAGCCGCCGAAAAGGCGCTGTCGGCCGCGTCGAACAGGTGGTGGCCCTCGTCGAACACCACACGCTTGACCGCCGTGGTCTCGTTGTCGCCCTTCAGCCCCCGAGCCGCCCGCGCCCCGTCAAAGGCCGCCTGGGTCAGGACCAGCGCATGGTTGGCGATGACGATGTCGGCCCGCTTGGAGGCTCGCACCGCCTTCTCGATGAAGCAGATGCGATAGTGCTGGCAGCCAGCATGGACGCATTCGCCGCGCCGGTCGACCAGGTTGGCGGCGCTGGCCTGCAGCGACGGCGCGGTCGCGAACAGGGTCGGCAGCCAGGCCGGGAAGTCCCCGCCGGTCATGTCGCCGTCGCGGGTCGCCCGGGCCCAGCGGGCGGTCAGGGCCAGACCGATCAGATCGCCATTGCCCAGTTGGGCGCCGTTGATCTGCTCCTGGAAATTCAACAGGCACACATAGTTCTCGCGGCCCTTGCGGACCACCGCCTTGCGGGCGCGGACGGCCGGATCGGGATAGATCGACTGGCTCTCGCGCTCGATCTGGCGCTGCAGAGCCCGCGTATAGGTGCTGATCCAGACGGAAGGCCCATTGGCCTCGGCCCACAGCGAAGCCGGCGCCAGATAGCCCAGGGTCTTGCCAACCCCGGTGCCGGCCTCGGCCAGCATCATGCGCGGCTCGCCCTCGTGTTCGCGCGGCTGGAAGACGAAGGCCGCCTCGCGGGCATAGGTGGCCTGGGCCTCGCGCACCTCGTCCAGGCCCGAGCGTTGCAGCAGCTCGGTCAGGCGCTCGCCGGCCCGTTCGGGATCGATCGGCCGCGTGCCGGACTCGCCCAGCGGGGCCTGGTCTTCCCATTCCGTGATGCGCGCCCAGACATCGAGACCCGAGCTGCGAAACTGGTTGCCGACCGGCGCCGAGCGCAAGGCGCCGATCACCGCCGGGCCCCAGGCCCAGCCGGCCTTGGCCAGGGTCTCGGCGACCGCCAGGGCCTCTTCCCGCGACGGCTGAGGGGTCAGGCGCAACTCGCCCAGCAGGGCGTCGGCCGAAAGCCTCAGGCTGGCGGCCTGCTCCGCCGCGCCCTTGGGCTCGGCCAGGCCCAGGGCCATCGACAGACCCACCGCCGACGGCGCGCAGAAGGTCGCCGGTCGCACGAAGGCATAGAGCTCCAGAACATCGAACAGCCGACCGCTGCGGGCCGGGGCGTGCAGGTTCAGCCTCTTGGCGGTCATCGCAGCATGGGCGACCAGGACGGGGCCGTGTTCCAGCAGATCGCGCGCGTCCGGCGCACGCAGCAGCCGGCCGTCGCCCTCGCCGTCCGCATAGCCGGCGCGGGGCCCGGGCAGCACGACGAGCGCGGGCGCGAGATCGAGAGTCGGCGGCGAAGCGGTCACCCGAGTCTGTTAGCACCTTGGCGGCGGAAACAGAATGCGAACAGCGTCAGACGATGCGCGGGTCGTCGTCGTCGCCGCGTTCCAGCCGGTCGATCGCCGTCTGGGCCTGCTGACGCACGGCCGGATCGTCGCTGTCGGCGGCGCGGCGATACATCTCCAGGGCGGTGTCCAGATCGTAGCGGATCCCCTCGCCCGCCTCGCACATCGCCCCCAGACGGTAATAGGCCGGCAGATAGCCGTTGTCGGCCGCCATCTGATACCAGCGTATGGACTCGACATAGTCGACCGGCACGCCCTCGCCGTTGTGGTGCACCACCGCGACATTGGCCATGGCGATGGCCGAGCCGTTGCGCGCGGCGGCCACGAACAGTCGCAGCGCCTCGGCGTCATCCTGGGGCACACCGTCGCCATCCGAATAGAGCGCGCCCAGATCATTCATCGCGCCGGACGATCCCGCCACCACCGCCTTGCGCAGCCAGTAGACAGCCTGGGCCAGATCGGCGCGCACGCCCCGTCCGTGATGATAGGCGTTGGCCACCTGGAACATGCCCAGTTCAGACCCGGCGTCCGCCGCCCGCCGATACCAGCGCAGGGCTTCCTTCAAGTTCTCGGCGACGCCGCCCCCGCCCTCATAGACGATGCCGACATTGTAGAGCCCGTCCAGACTCCCCAGATCTGCGGCGCGGCGATAGAGGTCCAGCGCCTTGCGGCGGTCCTGCGCCAGCCTGTCGCCGTCGAAATAGAGATTACCCAGCTCGACAAGAGCCTCGGGATCACGGGCCGCGGCGCCCGCCGTCAGCCAGCGCACGGCTTCCTCGACGTCGTACCGGGGATTGTCCTCGTCCAGATAGCCGAACGCCAGATCGACATAGGCCGTGACGTCGCTCGCCTTCCCCCGCTTGAGCAGGGCTGAGAAGGCAGGATCCTCCACCGCCTGGATCGCAGACGGCGTCGCGGCCTGACGCGCATGGGCGGGAACCGCCCCGCTCATCGCCAATCCGGCCAGCCCGACCGCGAACACCCTGGAAAACATGATCACCCCAGACAATCCCGGCGATTGTTGCGCGCGGAACGCGTCCGTCAAGCGTTGCAGCGCGAGAGGCGAGTTCGTCAGCGCCCCGCACGCTTCGTCTGGAAACGGAACGGGAACATGCTATATCGGCGGGCAATGCACGCGGCCGCCGCCCTACCTCCCCGCTTTCAGGATTGGTTCACCGCGCGCGGCTGGGCGCCGCGGGCCCATCAACTCGAGATGCTGGCCAAGGCGCGCGAGGGCAAAAGCGCTCTGCTGATCGCGCCCACCGGCGGCGGCAAGACCCTGGCCGGCTTCCTGCCCAGCCTGATCGACCTGTCCGAACGCCCGCCGCGCAACACCCCGGCCGGGATCCACACCCTCTACATCTCGCCGCTCAAGGCCCTGGCGGTCGATGTCGAGCGCAACCTGATGACCCCGATCCGCGAGATGGGCCTGAAGGTCGTCGCTGAAAGCCGCACCGGCGACACCGGGGAGAGCCGCAAGGCCCGTCAGAGGATACGGCCGCCCGACATTCTGCTGACCACACCCGAGCAGTTGGCCCTGTTCTGCGCCTGGGAAGGCGCGCGAGACTATTTCGCAGACCTCTCCTGCGTGATCATCGACGAAGCCCACGCCCTGTGGCCATCCAAGCGCGGCGACCTGCTGGCTCTGCACCTGGCCCGGCTGCAGCTGTTCGCGCCGAACATGCGCCGCGTGGGGCTGTCGGCGACGGTGGAAGATTCCGACCTGGTGCGGCGCTGGCTGGGGGGGCATCGCAGGGAAGAAGATCCTCCCCCTCTGGGGGAGGTGTCGGCGAAGCCGACGGAGGGGGACAGAGCGGCCGTTTCCGAGCTAGCCCCCTCCGGCCCTCCGGGCCACCTCCCCCAGCGGGGGAGGAGCACTGATTTCTCCGTCGATCTCGTCCTCGGCTCGGGCGGTGCGCCGCCGGTGGTCGAGGTGCTGGTGTCCGGCGGCAAGGTGCCATGGGCGGGTCATACCGCCGAGCACGCCATGGCCGAGGTCTATGAGATCATCAAGGGCGCGAATACGGCCCTGGTCTTCGTCAATACCCGCTTCCAGGCCGAGTTTGCGTTCCAGCGCCTGTGGGAGCTGAACGACGAAGGCCTGCCCATCGCCCTGCACCACGGCAGCCTGTCGGCCGAGCAACGCCGCAAGGTCGAGGCGGCCATGGCGCGCGGCGAATTGCGGGCCGTCGTCTGCACCTCGACCCTGGACATGGGCATCGACTGGGGCGACGTCGATCTGGTCATCCAACTGGCCGCGCCGAAAGGCGCCTCACGCATGGTCCAGCGGATCGGCCGCGCCAACCACCGCCTGGACGAGCCCAGCCGCGCCCTGTTCGTGCCGGCCAGCCGCTTCGAGATGCTGGAATGCCGCGCCGCCGCCGACGCCATTCTGGAGAACCATCTCGACGGCGAACTGGAACGCCTCGGCGCTCTGGACGTGCTGGCCCAGCACATCATGGGCTGCGCCTGTTCCGAGCCCTTTGATCTGGTGGCCCTGCACGACGAGATCCGCACCGCCGGACCCTATGCTGACCTGTCCTGGGAAGACTTCGAGACCGTCGTCGATTTCGTCTCGACCGGCGGCTACGCCCTGAAGACCTACGACAAGTTTCGCCGCATCGTGCCGGGCCCCGACGGCCTGTGGCGGGCTCGCAACGCCCAGACCGTGCAGCGCCACCGCATGAACGTCGGGGCGATCGTCACGGCCGCCACCGTCAATGTCAGGATCGGCGGCGGCAAGCGCCCCATGGGCGGGCGCAAGATCGGCGAGGCTGAGGAAGGCTATTTCGAGCAACTGGCCCCCGGCGACACCTTCGTGTTCGCGGGGCAGGTCTGGCGCTTCAACAGCCTGGTCGGAGCCGACGCCTTCGTCAGTCCCGCGCCCCATAACGACCCCAAGATGCCCAGCTGGGGCGGCTCGAAGTTTCCACTCTCAACCTACCTGGCCAGCCGCGTGCGCAAGATGATGCACGACGAAGCCGAATGGGTCGCCCTGCCCCAGGACGTCCAGGAATGGCTAGCCTGGCAAAAGGTGCGCTCAGCCCTGCCGGGCGAGGATCAGATGCTGCTTGAGACCTTCCCACGGGGGAAGCGCTTCCACATGGTCTGCTATCCGTTCGAGGGGCGCCTGGCCCACACCACCCTGGCCATGTTGCTGACCCGGCGGCTGGACCGGCTGGGCGTCGGGCCCCTGGGTTTTGTCTGCAACGACTACGCCCTGAACCTGTGGTCGCTGAAGCCCATGGACGATCTGGACCTCGACGCCCTGTTCGACCAGGACATGCTGGGCGATGATCTCGAGGCCTGGCTGGAGGAAAGCTTCATGATGAAGCGCAGCTTCAAGGCCTGCGCCCTGATCGCCGGCCTGATCGAGCGGCGCTATCCGGGCGAAGAGAAGTCGGGCCGCCAGGTGACCTTCTCGACCGACCTGATCTACGATGTCCTGCGCCGCCACCAGCCCGACCACCTGCTGCTGCGTTGCGCGCGCCAGGACGCCGCCACCGGCCTGCTGGACGTCGCGCGGCTGGGCGACATGCTGGCCCGCGTGAAGGGCAATATCCGCAATGTCCGGCTGGACCGCGTCTCGCCCTTCGCCGTCCCCCTGATGCTGGAGATCGGCCGTGAGCGCGCGCCGGGCGACGCTGCAGGCGAAGCGATTCTAGCCGAGGCTGAAGAAGACCTGATCGCGGAAGCCATGGCATGACCCGGTTCGAAACCAACGCCTGCGGCGGCCTGAGGATCGAGCTGGCCGGGACCAGCGTCGTGCTGCGCGGTTCTGGCGCCCTGTGGTTGGAGGGGGAGCGCACTCTGGTGGTCGCCGATCTGCATTTCGAGAAAGGCAGCAGCTACGCCGCCCGCTTCGGCCAAATGCTGCCGCCATACGACACCCGGGAGACCCTCGACCGGCTGGATCGGGAGGTCGCGGCGCTGTCTCCCGCACGCCTGATCTTTCTGGGCGACAGTTTCCACGACGGCGACGGTGAAAACCGGCTGGCCGCCGATGACGCCGAGCGCCTGGCCGGCCTGGCGCGCGGCCGCGAACTGGTCTGGGCGGTCGGCAATCACGATGAGGAGGGTCCGCGTATCCTGCCGGGCGAGGTGATCGCCGAGACCGCTATATTGGGCCTGATCCTGCGCCACGAACCCCAGGCCGGGCTACAGCCCGGTGAGGTGGCCGGCCACCTGCACCCCGCAGCGCGCGTTACAAGCGGTCGCGGCAGCGTGCGGCGACGCTGCTTCGTCACCGACGGCTCACGCCTGATCCTGCCGGCGTTCGGCGCCTATACCGGCGGATTGAATATTCTGGACCAGGCCTTTTCAGGCTTTTTTGGCGGGCCTGTGCTGGCGGCCGCCTTGGGTTCGACACGCGTACACGCCGTAGGGCCGAAATCACTGCGGCCGGATTGAGCGCTCTTATTGGCTGGCGGCCGCGATCGCGGCGTAGAGCTGCTCCAGCGTGCGGTAGCCAGGCTCGAGCTTTCTACCGTTGATCTCGAAGGTCGGCGTAGCGTTCACGTTGTGGTCCCGAGCATTGGTCTCCACCCGCTTGTTCAGGGCCTTGATCTGGTCCTCGTTCAGAACGCATTTGTTGAACTGCGCCTCGTTCATGCCCACGGACTTGGCGATATCTTCAAGCGTCTCCCGAGGCGAGATGAACACGCCCGGATGGCTGGCGAAGATCGCGTCATTGACGGCGAAGTACTTGTCCTTGCCGGCGCAGCGCGCCAACAGAAACCCGGCCGAAGCCACGGTGACTTCCGAGCCGCCGCCGACCAGCATCTCGCGAAACACGTAGTGCACCTTGCCGGTGTCGATATATTTCGCCTTAAAGGCCGGATAGACGTCCTTTTGCCAGGCTGCGCAGATCGGGCATCCGACGGACGCGTACTCGACGACGGTGATCTTGGCGTTCCTGTCGCCCATATCCATGTCGTCCGGCAGCGCCGTATAGGCCTTGGACTTGCCGCAGGCGGCCAAGCCAAGCGCGATCAGAGCAAAGACCGCGATTTTCAGAGAGCGCATCAGACAGGGACCCTGCGAACAGAAGCTCTACCTTAGGCGCTGTCCATCGAGTCGCAACCACTTGGGCGGCAGGCCGGATGCGGGGCCTACATATGCAGCGCCTGCTCAAGGGCGAAAGCCAGCGACACCGCGGCGCCGGATGTCAGAAGGGTGCGCATGCGCGGGCGCCAGGCCGGCCCATCGTGGTCGGTGACGTCCCAGACCCATTGCAGCAGGAAGACCAGCAGGAAACCTGAAAGTTGCCAGGCCGGATCAAAGCGAAGCTCACCCAGCAGAAGGCCGAAACCGGCCAGGGGGAACAACAACGACAGGCCCAGCACCCGCCAGCGAGGGCTGGGATTTTCAATTTCGAGCCCAGTTCGGACGCCGCCGAAATAGGAGACCATGGCCGTGGAATAGGCCAGCAACGAGATCAGGGCTCCATCCTGTATGCTCGGCGGACCGTAGCAAAACAGACCCGAAGCCACGAAAAACGGGATCAGGGTCGAGAGCCCGAACACCCAGACTGCCGGCGGCGCCGGTACGCGATCCGCCACAGGCTCGCTCATGACTCAACTCCTTCGGAAGGCCGCCGCCGCGACATTCCTTATGCTGGGCGCGACTATAACGAGACACGCCCATAGGTCCACGGACGAAATTGGACCAACAGATTCAGCGGTGACGGGCAAAAGACGACGGAAAACCGACCCAGAACGGGTGGTTGTGATTCAACGCGCGTAGACCGAGAGCCGGCTCAAGGTCTCGCCGTCAAGGGCTCCGGATGACGGCAGCCCCTGGTCGCGCTGGTAGGCCGCGATCGCCATGCGCAGGCCCGGAGAACTCACCCCGTCACGAGGGCCCTGGTAGTAGCCCAGCTGCGACAGGACACGCTGCGCGGTCCCAAGACCGGCGCTGGCGGAAGCGCCCGTGGTGTTCGCCGCTACGGTTGCGCCAACGGTCTGAGCGCGAAAGGCGTAGGCGGAACGATCAGCGGTGCGCTGGGCTTCCGCCGTCAGTTGCGGGCGCAGCGCGGCGGCTCGAGCCTTTGAGGTCGCGTCTCCGGCCCGCGCGGCGATCACATACCACTTATAGGCTTCCGCCGGGTTCTGACTGACACCCCAGCCCCCTTCGTAGAGCTGGGCCAGATTGAACTGGCTATCGACCAGACCCTGATCGGCGGCCTTGCGGAACCAGATGGCGGCCGTGGTCGAGTTCTTGGGGCCGCCCTCGCCCTTGAAGTAGAACAGGGCCAGATTGTGCATGGCCCGCGGATCGCCGGCCGTCGCGGCCCGCTCGGTCCAGCGACGGGCCTCGGCGAGGTCCTTTTTCACGCCGCCCTCGCCAAGCTCGTACAGCTTGCCCAGATAGAACTGGGCGCGCGGCAGGCCGAGATTGGCGGCCTTGCGCATGGTCTCGAGGCCCGAGCGGTCCTTGGCGTCGATCTTGTTGACCGCTTCGTCGAACAGCGCCTGGGCGTCTTCTTGAGACTGAGCCGGCGTCGGCGCCGTTTCGGCAGGGTTTGCGGGCGATGCGACCAGTTGCGGCGACAGAGCGACAGCCGCCCGCGCCGTGCCCGGCGCGGTGTCCGCTTCGCCGGTGCGAATCTCGACATCGGATTTACGGCCGGCAATGGCCTGGGCCACCCGATCAGGTGTCTGGCTCTCGCCGCCATCCGGCAGAAGCAGCAGTCCGGTGCCGCCGCCCAAGGCGCCGGCGACACCGAACACCATCAAAGCCGTAGTGAGGGCAGACCCGACCCGACGCTTCGGCTTGACCGAGGCCTTTGAGCCGAAGCCTGAGAACAAAGGCGCGCGCGCAGGCTTGTCCTTCGCCTTGTCCTTTTTGTCCTTCTTGGGCTTTGCTTCCACAGCGGCTGCGGCGCGGGCGGCGGCGCGCGCCTGCTCGATCACCTCACGCGTCGACAGGGGACGCGCCGGATCGGCGGCCTCGGGCGCGGAGAAGCTTTCAAAATCGGACGCCGGCGCGAAGCTTTCGACAGCGGCCGAGGGTTGCTGGCCGACGAAACCGTCAGCGGCCTCATAGTCCTCGTCGTCGAAACTGGGGGGCTCAGGATCAACCGCCGGGAAAGCAGCCGTCTCGAAAGCCGGCGCGCGAGCTACGGGCGGCGGCGCGTCGAAAACGTCCTCTTCCACGACGGCGTCGCCGCCGAAGGAATAGCTGCTGGTCGCGAACGGGGAGGCCGGGGGGCGAGCCGCTGGCGTGGGCGCCGGCGGGGGAACGACCTGCTCGGCCAGCTTGCGCTGCGCGTCGCTGAGACGGGTGTCGATCTTTTCCCGCGCCTCGTCGAGCATGCGCGCCGTGCGCTCTTCGCTCTGGCGAATGCGGTCGATCAGTTCCTGCGACGAGCGCTCATGACGCTGGTTCAAGCGATCGGTGACGCGCGTGACCTGCTCGCCGACATCGTCGATGGCCAGAGCGTTGCGACGCTCGGCGCTGCCGATGCGTTCGGCCAGCTTTTCGGTGATGCGGGCGATTTCAGCGCCCAGCTTTTCCAAGGCCTGGGCCTGGACGCTATCAGCGCGATTGAGCTTGTGTTCGACGGTCGAGGCGATGCGGGCGACTTCACCGCCCACCTGTTCGATGGCGGCGGTGTTGCGGCTCTCGGCGGCCTGGATGCGGCGGTTGAACGCGTCGGCGACGCCGACGACTTCGCGTCCCATGCGCTCGATGGCCTGGGCCGAACGTTGCTCGGCGGCCTGCACGTGGGCGGCCATCTCTCCGAGCTTCTTCTCCATGCGATCGAAACGACCATCGGCGCTGTCGCGGAGCTTGGTCGCCATTTCCAGGCGCGCTGCTTCCATGCGCTTGGTCAGATCGCCGGCCAGTTGGTCGAGGCGTTCCTGCACGCCGCTCGTCGGGTTTGCGCCCTCGACCGACTGCAAACGGCCGTCCAGAGCGGAAAAGGACGCGCCCAGTTCACGCAGCGCCTCGGCGGTGCGCGTTTCGGCTGCTTCCAGACGTTGGCCCAGCCGCGCCACCACTTCATCGACCAGGGCGTTGGGATCGCTGGCCGTGACGGGTTGAGCGTCGAGACGCGCTTCGAGCGCGGCTATGGCTTCGCGTGTGCGGGCTTCGCCGTCATAAAGATGGCCCGCGACCTTGCCGAGCGCCCCCTCAAGAGCGCGCAGGGCTTCGGCAGAGCGCGGCCCCACGGCTTCGGCTTCCATGCGACGCAGACGTTCGGAGGACCGGACCTGCTCGGTCTTGATCTCGTCGACAACGCCCTCGAAACGGGCGGCCACGGCGATCTGTTCACGCTCGGACAGGGCCAGGCGGCTTAGAGCGCCACGCACCGATTGATCGATACCCGAAATGGCGGCGGCCGAGCGGCCTTCCGCAGCCTCGATGCGATCGGTCAGCCGGTCCAGAGCGATCGCCACCCGTCCGACTTCATCGGCGGGGTGTTCGGCGATCTCGATACGCGGCGGCGCATCATCATCCTTGGCGATGTGAAGATAGGGACGCGCCGAACGGTCCTGGGCTCCGCCACCGAAAGTGTCAGCAACAGCAGCGTCGCCGCCCTGCCCTTCGCCCTCGATAATCATGCGATTGAGCCACTCGCCCAACGTCATGCCAGAGCGACGCGCGAGGTCCTTTGCGACCTCCCGTGCCTTGGGGTCTATCCCCTTTACGCTCCATGGCGCCGCGGCCGTCATACGAATCGTTCTCCCCGCACTTGGGGACCAACGCTAGTCACCGATTCCTAGGGTGTAAACGCGACCAAATCGCTAAATGTAGTGGGTGCGCGATTCATAAGTGGAAGAATCAGAACACAGCTCTGACCTTGTTTATCGTGGTTCAAAAGCAAGAGGGTTAATGCGTGTTAACCAATTGCCAGGCCGATTGTCGCAGGCCATGGAAAGCTCATGACCCTCACCATGACCGTGATCAGCCTTGTCCTGCTGATAGCCCTGGCCGTCTTGTGCGGATGGCGCGGAGCCCGCCCGGCCAATATCCTCAAGGGCCCGCGCATGGTGCCATGGCGTCCGCTGATGATGGTCTGCGTGGTCGCGATGTTGCTGCTTGTGGTTCATCTTCTGAACCTGCTTGGCATGCAGACGGGCGCCCCGGCGCGCTATTAGGTCGCGGGCCGTTTGGGCCGCTTGGTCAGGCCGCCCACGCCGCCCGAAGACAGCAGACCGATGTCAGCGAGCAGGAAAGGGATCGCCCATTTCCGCGGAGCGGCAATATAGCGCGGCTGCCAGACGGGGTCATATTTGTCCTTGTAGCGACGAACGCCCTGGAAATTGTAGATCTCTTCTCCACGCTCATAGAGCAGACGCCCCACGCGCGACATGATCGGCGCCAAAGGTCGATCTTCCAGGCCCGCCAGCGGCGCCATGCCGAACTCGAACGCCTGATAGCCCTCGTCCTTGCCCCACTGCAGAAGCTCGACGAACAGATAGTCCATCACGTTCTTGGGCGCGTCGTCCGAATAGCGCATCAGATCCATGGAGAACGCGGCCTTCTGCGCTGTCGTCCAGAGGGTGGCGAAAGCGACGATGCGCCCCTCAAAGCGCACCAAGGCCACGGGAAACTCCGACACATAGCGCGGCTCGAAGCCGCCCATCGAAAAGCCCTTTTCCCCGCCTGCATGGTGCCCCAACCACGCATCCGAGATCGCCTTGAGCTCATCCATCACCGCAGCGGCGCCGCCCACGGGCAGAACCTCAAAGGCCGCCCCACCCTCGCCGGCCTTACGCCAGTTGCGTCGCAGAACCTCGCGCCGTCGGCCGGCCAGGGAAAACGCCTCCAGCGGCACAGCCGCGCTCTCGCCGGTCTTCTGAATGGCCAGCCCCAGGTCGACGCTATCGGGAAGATCATCAGGGCCCAGCGCGTAGAACCCCGCTCGCGCCGCATGCGCGTCAGCCAGTTCGCGAAACCGCCAGAACAGCTCCATGCGCTCGTCGCGACGACCGATCGGCGGGCCCATCGCGATCCATGACCGCTTGCGCACCCCAAACATCAGAAAGCTCTCGCCCGAAGCGGAGAACAGGAAGCGCTTGTCCCCCAGCAACGCCAGGTTCGATCCGGGGTCAACGCCTTCGGCCTTGGCCAGGATCGCTCGAACGCGATCAAAGGCCTGATCGGTGTCATCGACCACGGGCGGCATGGCGGGGGTTGAGATCATACGCCAGACGCCGATGGCCAGAAGCAGGACCCCGGCGGCCGCGGACGAGCGAATAGCCCGCGCGGCGTCCTGATTGCCCATGACGCGCATCCATGACTGATCGGCGTAGGCGGTATGGGTGAAGATCCACCAGCCCGACAGCGTCACCCCCGCCAGAGCAGCGCCGGCCGATAACAGCCAGGCCGGCGTGATCTCCATGCGGAACAGCGCGGCCTTACGATGGAAGGCTTCGTGGAAGGGCAGGATCAGCAACAGGCAGATGGTCAGAAGCGTCGTCTCTTCCCAGTTCAGCCCCTTGAAAATCGCCAGTACGGCGGCCGCGCCCAGGCAGATGACCGCCGCCCACCAGGCGCCGTCGAGGCGAGAGCGCAGGCCGAAAGCCAGGAGAAGCAGAACCAGCCCAAGGATCGACGACACGAAGTGGCTGATCTCGATCAGCAGACTGGGCGCGAAGGCCAGCAGCAGGGCAAAACGGGTAGGTTCCGACGGCGTGGCGCCGGACGCCAGCAGCATTACCCCGGCAGACGCCGCCAGTATCGCGGCCAGGGTCGGCGCGATTGCCAGGGCCGCGGGTCTCAGTTCAGGCGCGGACATCAAAATTCCGGTTCGGCGAATCCCCAGCGGGACCCCACGGTTGGCCTAGTTATACGCCGGAACGCCTCGGAAGGTCGCGCCCCTTGCGGCAAACGACCGTTTGAATCAACTTGCCCAGCGCGCACGGTCGCGTAGTCTGACGACGAGCGGCGCGCGCAACGCGCCCACAAAGAACGATCCTAAGGGAGAGACGATCATGGCCGACTTCGGGGGAACCGAAATCGACGCCTTCCGCGCAGAGACGCGCGCGTGGCTGGAAGCCAACTATCCGCCATCGCTGAAGGCGCCCATGGGTGAGGACGACGCCCCCTGGGGTGGTCGCAAGATGGTCTGGAAAAATCCCGACGCCAAGCTTTGGCTGGACCGCATGGCCGAACGGGGTTGGACCGCGCCGACCTGGCCCAAAGAGTATGGCGGCGGCGGCCTCTCCAAAGAGCAGGCCAAGATCCTGGAGCAGGAGCTGCGCCGCATCAAAGCACGCCCCGCCTTGATGAGCTTCGGCGTCTGGATGCTGGGCCCGGTGCTGCTGGAATACGCCACCGAAGAACAGAAGAAGCGCTTCCTGCCGTCCATCGTGCGCGGCGAAACCCGATGGTGCCAGGGCTATTCCGAGCCAGGCGCGGGCTCGGACCTCGCCGCCTTGCAGACCAAGTGCGAGGACAAGGGCGACCACTATCTGATCAACGGCCAGAAGGTCTGGACCAGCTACGCCGACCAGGCCGACTGGATCTTCTGCCTGGTGCGCACCGACACGACCAAGAAGCACGAAGGCATCTCGTTCGTGCTGTTCGACATGACCACACCCGGCGTCGACGCGCGGCCGATCAAGCTGATCAGCGGTTCCTCGCCCTTCTGCGAAACCTTCTTCGACAATGTGAAGGTTCCCAAAGAGCAGTTGGTCGGCAAGCTGAACGGCGGCTGGGACATCGCCAAGCGGCTGCTGCAGTACGAACGCCAGAACATCTCGGCCAGCGGCTTCGGCGGCGGCGGCGGGCTCGACGTGGTCGAGGCGGCCAAGTCCGAGGTCGGCGTCGATGATCAGGGTCGCATTGCCGACGGTGATTTGCGCGCCCGCATCGCGGCCCACCGCATGGACGCCCACGCCTTCCTGCTGACGGTGCGCAGGGCTGAAACAGAGTCGAAGACCGGCAAAGGCCCCAGCGCCGCCGTCTCGATCATCAAATACGCCGCCGCCAAGATGAACCAGGACCGCACAGAGCTTCTGGTCGAAGCCCTGGGCCTGCAAGGTCTGGGCTGGGAAGGGCCGGGCTTCAACGCCGAAGAACTTGCCGCCATGCGCGCGATGCTGCGCGCCAAGGGCAACTCGATCGAAGGCGGCACCAGCGAGGTGAACCTCAACGTGGTCGCCAAGCGTGTGCTTGGCCTGCTGGACCACCAATAGGGCCATGCTCACCTTCTGGTACGAGTTCGCCTCGACCTACTCCTACCCGGCGGCCATGCGCATCGAGCGCCTGGCCGAGGAGGCGGGCGTGGCCGTCGCCTGGCGGCCGTTTCTGGTCGGGCCGCTGTTCCATGAGCAGCAGGGACTGACCGACAGCCCCTTCAACAGCTTCCCGGTCAAGGGCGCCTATATGTGGCGCGATCTGGAACGGGTGTGTGACCGCGAGGGCCTGCCGCTGGTTCGTCCCAGCCAGTTCCCGCGCAATGGCCTGCTGGCGGCGCGGGTGGCGATCGTCGGCCTAGAAGACGGCTGGACCCCGGCCTTCACCCGGGCCGTCTATCAGGCCAACTTCGTTGAAGATCGCGACATCAGCGACCCGGCCGTACTCGCGCCGTTGATCGCGTCGGTCGGCGCAGGCCCCGACCACGTCCTGGCCGCCGCCCAGTCCGATCCCGTCAAGGCGCGCCTCAAGAGTCACGTCGCCGAAGCCCGCGCCCAAGGCGTATTCGGCGCCCCCAGTTTCGTCACCGCCGACGGCGAGCTCTTCTGGGGCAACGACCGGCTAGAACAGGCCCTCGAATGGGCCGTCCATCATCAATCAAGGGAGCACGCCTGACATGGCCGTCCTGACCGAAGAACAGACGATGCTGCGCGACGCGGCCAAAGGCTGGACCACCGACAGCGCCCCGGTCGGCGCCCTGCGCAAGCTGCGCGACAGCAAGTCCGGCAAGAGCTTTGACGCCGCTGCCTGGGCCGAGATGGGTCAGATGGGCTGGGCGGGCGTGATCGTTCCCGAAGAGCATGGCGGTTCGGCCTTCGGCTATCTGGGCCTGGGCCTGGTGCTGGAGGAAACGGGTCGCAACCTGGTGGCCTCCCCCCTGCTCTCCACGGCCCTGATCGCGGCCTCGGCCCTGACCCTGGCGGGCACGGACGCGCAGAAGACCGCCTGGCTCGACAAGATCGCCCTGGGCGAGGCCGTGGCCACCCTGGCCGTCGACGAAGGCTCGCACCACGCGCCCGCCAAGGTGGCCCTGACCGCGACCAACAGCGGCGAAGGCTACGTGCTGAACGGCGCCAAGACCTTCGTCCTCGACGGTGACGCCGCTGACCTGCTGATCGTCGTGGCCCGCACCAGCGGCAAGCCCGGCGACACCGAGGGCCTGACCCTGTTCCTCGTGCCCGGCGACGCCGCGGGTGTTACCCGCACCCATCTGGCCCTGGCGGACTCTCGCGGCGCCGCGCGTATCGATTTCAAGGACGTCTCGGTGGGCCCCGACGCCATGCTGGGCAAGATCGACCAGGGCTGGGGCGTTCTGGAGCCGGTGCTGGATCGCGCCTATGCCGGCCTGGCGGCCGAGATGCTCGGCACGGCGACCGCCGCCTTTGACGTCACCCTGGACTATCTCAAGACCCGGACGCAGTTCGGCCAGGTGATCGGCACGTTCCAGGCGCTGCAGCACCGCGCTTCGAAACTGTTCACCGACCTGGAGACTACACGGTCCTGCGTGGAAGCCGCCCTTGAGGCGATCGACGCGGGAGGCGACACTCACGCCCTTGCCTCACTGGCCAAGGCCAAGGCGACCGAAGTTCTGCACCTGGCCACCAACGAAATGGTCCAGATGCACGGCGGCATCGGCATGACCGACGCCCATGACTCCGGCCTGTATATGAAGCGGGCGCGCGTCGCGGAGACGCTGTTCGGCGGGGCGTCGTTCCACCGTGACCGCTACGCACGGCTGCAAGGCTTCTGAGTCCTCGCCCATCCCCAAGGCGGGATGGGCGGAACCCTCAACGGCTGGTTGGCCGCTTGCGCACGGGCATCGGCGCATGGGCCAAACGCAGAAGATTGGCGGCGCCCGGCGCGCCAAAGGGCGTGCCGGCGACGATCAGCAGGCGCTCGCCGGGCGCCACAAGGCCCAGTTCCAGCGCGCGGCTGGCCGCATCGGTCGTGACCACTTCCAGGCTATCGGGTTGGGCGCTGACCCGCGGCTCGACGCCCCAGACCAGGGTCATGCGGCGCACGGCGTCGATCTGAGGCGACAGGGCGAGGACCGGCTGCAGCGGACGTTCGCGCGCCAGGCGACGCGCCGTGGCCCCGGTGGTCGTGAAGGCCACCAGACACTTGGTCGAGCCGGCCTTGGCCGCCTGGGCGGCCGCCACGACCAGCACGTCGGCGTCATCGTCAGCGTGCGGCTGCTCGGCCTGCATCAGTTCAGGCCAGCGCGGATCGCGCTCCACCCGCTCGATGATGCGATTCATCATCGCCACTGATTCCTCGGGATATTCGCCGGCGGCGGACTCTGCCGACAGCATGACCGCATCCGCGCCCTCATAGACCGCATTGGCGACATCAGAGGCCTCGGCCCGGGTCGGGGTCGGCGAGGTGGTCATCGATTCCAGCATCTGGGTGGCGACGATCACGGGGATCCCCCGCTCGCGGGCCGCCCGCAGAATGATCTTCTGGGCGACAGGCACCTCTTCGGGCGCCATTTCGACACCCAGGTCACCGCGCGCCACCATAACGCCGTCACACAGGTCCATGATCGCGCCCAGACATTCCAGCGCCTGCGGCTTTTCGATCTTGGCCAGCACCGAGGCGCGGCCTTCAACGATCCGGCGCAGTTCGGCCATGTCCTCGGGCGCCTGGACGAAGGACAGCGCGATCCAGTCCACGCCAAGACGCAGGGCGAAGGCCAGGTCCTCGCGGTCCTTGGGTGTCAGCGGCGACATCGGGATGACGACGTCGGGCACGGCGACGCCCTTGCGCTCCGACAGCTTGCCGCCGTTGACGACCTTGGTGTCGGCCCAGCCCGGACCGGCCCGGGTGACCGTCATCCGCAGCTTGCCATCGTCCAGCAGCAGGGTCGCGCCGGGGCGCATGGCCACCAGAATCTCGGGGTGCGGCAGATACACGCGCGTTTCGTCGCCGGGCGTCGGGTCGTCGTCAAAACGGAAGGCCTGACCGGCCTTCAGTTGCACCGGACCATTGGCGAACTTGCCGACCCGCAGCTTGGGGCCCTGCAGGTCGGCCAGGATGCCCAGCGGCCGGCCGACGATCGGCTCGGCGGCCCGGATAGCGGCATAGACCGCCGCATGATTGTCATGCGTGCCGTGGCTGAAGTTCAGGCGGAAGACATCCGCCCCGGCCTTGGCCAGGGTGATGATCATCTCCGGCGAACTGCTGGCGGGACCGATCGTGGCGACGATGCGGGAACGACGCGCGCGGATCATGCGGCCGCTCCTCTGGTATGGATCTGGGCGGGTGAAGTCAGGGTACGGGACAGAATGCGTCGCCTTCGTTGGAGGCGAGCTGGATTTCGGTGAAGGTCAAAGCAAAGCGTCCCGATGTCGAAAGCGCGAAGGGGGACGAAACTTGCGTCATATCCGCGCCCTTGGCCTTGAAACAGGAGAGTTTGATCTTGGCAGTGCGCCATTCACCGATCTTCGCGCCTGAGAAAGTTGACGTAACGTCTAGCCCCGCGCCGCAGGATTCGCCACAGGCGATCGCCAGGGTAACCGGTTTCTCCGGAGCCGCCTCAACCCGGTAGCGAAGCATCACCGCCATGTCGCCCGTCGTCTGCCGGGACAGATCCACGGGTTGCCCCAACACCGTCAGGGCGCCGGCGCCCTCCCCGGTCCATTCGGCCAACCGAGCGTTTTCCTGCGCGCCGGCGTCGACGGGCTTCACCGCCACAGCGCCGCCCACGTTCAGCGTCCAGGGCGCCGGTGCGCGGCCGGCGATGAAGTAGCGATCGACATTGACCGCCGTCGAAGTCACGCCGGGGTCTTCAGACAGCGCGGCCACCTTGCCCGGCTTAGCGTAGCTGAGGCCGTAACCGTAGGCGAACTGGGGATCATAGCCGGTCTCGCCGCGATTGAGCGGAACCTGGTTGGCGCGCTTCGGCCAGGAGAAAGACAGCGCGCCCTTGAAATCGTGGCGCGGTTTGCCGGTCTTGTCGCCGACCAGCACGTCTGCCACCCCGCCCCCCTCACTGCCCGGCAGCCAGGCGGCGACAAAGGCGTCGGCGGCGTTGATCTCGGGATTGGTCCAAAGCGGGCGGCCACTCAGAAATACCGCCACCACCGGCACGCCCTGGGCCTTGAGACTCTTGAGCAGCGCCAGATCGGTCTTGTCGCCGGGCTGATATTCCAGATTGATCAGATCGCCCTGGAACTCGGCATAGGGGTTCTCTCCAAACACAACCACGGCCACGTCGGGCTTGTCCTTGAACGCGCCGTCCCTCGACAGCTCGACTTGGCCGCCGCCAGCCTTCACCGCCTCGGCGATGCCGGCATAGATCGACTGGCCGCCCGGAAAGTCGCTGTTCTTGTTGCCCGTGCCCTGCCAGGTCAGGGTCCAGCCACCGGACTGCTTGCCGATGTCGTCTGCGCCGTCGCCGGTCACCAGCACCCGCGCCGAACTCTTGATCGGCAACACACCCTGGTTCTTCAGCAACACGAGGGATTTACGAACCGCTTCACGCGCCACGGCCCGGTGCTCCGGCGAGCCCAGCAGATCAAATCGACTTTCCAGCGGGCGCTTGTCGGCGAACAGGCCCGCCTTGACCTTGACCCGCAGGACGCGACGCACGGCGTCATCCAGCCGCGCCATGGGGATCGTGCCGTCCTTCACCTGGGCCAGGGTGTTCTCGAACAGACCCTTCCAGCTGTCGGGGGCCATGACCATGTCCATGCCGGCCAGATAGGCCTGCGGACAATTGGTGTTGCTGCAGCCTTCGACCTGGCCGTGGGCGTTCCAGTCGCCGACCACGAAGCCCTGGAAGCCCATTCGTCCCTTCAGCACGTCGGTCTGCAGGCTCTTGTTGCCGCTGTGCTTGACGCCGTTCCAGCTGGAGAAGGACACCATCACCGTCAGGATGCCAGCGTCGATCGCCGGCGGGTAGCCCTGGGCATGGAGGCGGATCAGGTCTGACTCAGAAATCTGGGCGTCGCCCTGATCCTTGCCGCCCTCGGTGCCGCCATCAGCCAGAAAGTGCTTGGCGGAGCCGACGACATGGCTGGCCGCCAGCGGCTGGCCGGCCTTCAGTACACCCTGCAAACCCAAAGTCATGGGACCGGCATAGGTCTTCACCACTTCGGGGTCCTCGGCATAGCCCTCATAGGCTCGCCCCCAGCGTTCGTCGCGGGGCACGGCCACTGTCGGACCAAAGGTCCAGTCCGCCCCGGTCGCGGCCACTTCCTCAGCGGTCACCGCCCCAATCCGGCGGATCAGATCGGGATCGCGCGCGGCCCCCAGACCGACATTGTGCGGAAAGACCGTGGCCCCGACGATGTTGTTGTGGCCGTGGACGGCGTCAATGCCGAAGATGATCGGGATCGGCGTGTGTCCCTCGCGCGGCTCCAGCGCCACAGCGCGATAGGCCTTGATCCACTCCACCCACCTGGCGGGCGCGGCGCGGTCATCGCCGTCGGGGGCGGTATTGCCGCCGGCTTCCACCGACCCCAGCGGATACTGGCGCAACTCTTCGGGCGTGATCGAAGCGCCGTCGGCCTGGATCGTCTGCCCGACCTTCTCCTCCAGACTCATGCGCGACATCAGATCGGTGATGAAGGCCTCGGTCTTTGCGTCTGTGATCGCGGCGGGGCTGGCCGCCTTGGGCCACAGGTCAGGATGAGCGGTCGCTGACGGCGTCTGGGCCATCACCGCGCCGCCGAGACTCCCCGATAACAGCAGAGCGATAACCGAGGCGTTGGCGATACGGCGACGAGCGGACATGGGACTTCCCTTGATGTGCTGAGACAGACCCCGATCAAGCCGACACACTAAAAAGCTCGTCGCGGCGATCGCAGGTCCGCCGCGACGAGAAGCATGACGCCTGGACGCCCCAACGTGGGGACGAGGACCAGCGACAAGCGCGGCCCGGCGAGAATGGGGTCGAAATCTCTGTTTCCTCCGGACGTCGCTCCAACGGGCGACGCTCTTGATTAACGCGATGAGACCGCAATCAGACAGCGCTGTCAACAATGAACCGCCGCTGGAACGGCGAGCCGATCCTAAACCGCCGCCGGACCAGTGGATTCTCGGATGACGAGTTCAAAATCGAGAAGCTTGGACGGGGGCGCATCGCCCTCTTCCCAGGACAGGCCATTCAGAAGCATGTCGGTGGCCGCCCCCGCCATGGCCGCGATGGGCTGGCGCACCGTGGTCAGTTGCGGCCAGACGACCTTGGCGCCCGGCGTGTCGTCGAAACCGGCTACCGACAGGGTCTCTGGAACATTGAGCCGCAGGCGGTTGGCGACCGCCATGACACCCAGGGCCATGTCGTCATTGCTGGCAAAGACGGCTGTAGGTCGATCCTCGCCCCCAAGCAGGCGCTCAGCCGCCTCGAACCCCGATCGGAACGAGAAGTAGCCCTGCTCCACCCGTTCGGGCCGAACGCTCAATCCACTGTCGGCCATAGCCGCCAGGAAACCCTCACGGCGCAGATGCGAGGCGCCGTGGTCGGGGTGGCCGATGATGAAGCCGATGTCGCGGTGGCCCAGGCCGATCAGGTGCTTGGTCATCTCATAGGCGGCGAGCTGATCGTCCATGCCGACCCTGGCCGACCGCTCCAGATCGCTGCCAGGGGAAATGCGCACATAGGGTACGCCTTCACGCTCGAGGACCGCCAACACCACGGGGTGATCACAGACCGGCGCTGTCAGGATGACGCCATCCATCCGCAGCGTCGCGAGCATCGGCGCGATCTGCGCCTCGAGATCGGCAGCAGCGGAATCGAGCGGCTCGACAATGAGGTGATAGCCCTCCTGCCGGCACCGCGCGATCGCCCCCAGCTGGACGTCGGTGATGTAGCCCGGGCTGGGGTTGTCGAAGAACACCCCGATCAGATAGGCCTTCGAACCGGCCAGGCTGCGGGCCGAAATATTGGGGCGGTACTGCAGCGCCGCCACGGCCGCCTGAACCCGATCACGGGTGTCGGCCTTGACGTTGGGCTCACGATTGAGGACCCGGGACACTGTCTTGATCGACACGCCCGACTGGCGCGCGACGTCGTGGATCGTGATCTTCGCGTTCAAGTCCGCCCCTCGTGACGCCGAGTCATTCAGCTTGGCTGGCAATAAGCCATGACAGCCTTGTCATGGCGAGCCCCGCCTGCGGTGAAACGTCGTCGACCCTAGCTGATCGACGCACGCCCCTCCGGGGTCATCGCCACAGCCGCTCCGATCAGGGCGGTATGGGGATGCATGATTACGTGAGTCGGGATCGCCTTCATGTAGTCGACGAACCGACCCTTGGCCTCGAAGCGGGCGCGGAACGGGCCAGCCTCCAGCAGATCAATGATCCGGGGCGCGATGCCTCCCGCAATAAAGACCCCGCCTCGCGCGCCCAGCGCCAGGGCGGCGTCGCCGGCGGTCGAGCCGAGGATCGCGCAGAACCGGTCGACGGTCGCCAAACTGTCGGCGCAGCCCTCGATCGCGCGCTCGGTGATCTGGTGGGCGGGCAAGGCCTCAACCGTGCGGCCTTCGGCCTCGGCCAAGGACAGGTGCAGGTCTTCCATGCCGGGGCCCGATAGAATGCGCTCCACCGAAACGCGGCCGAACGACTTCATCAGCGAACGCAAGATCTCGATCTCGATCTCGTCGGTCGGCGCGAAGGCGATATGACCGCCCTCGGTGGTCAGCGGCGTGTCGACGCCATGACGGCGCACCATGCCGGCCGCGCCGAACCCGGTGCCAGGACCGATGATGGCAAGGTTCCCCTCGCCCGAGGTCTGCAGCGGCCCGATCTGACGCAGGTCCTTCGGCGAAAGACGCGGCGCCGCCAGGGCTTGGGCGGTGAAGTCATTGATCAACTTGGCGGTCCGAAAACCGCCTGCGCGACGCAGACTGTCCTCGGAAATCCGCCAGTCCAGATTGGTCATGTGAACCGATCCGTGCTCGATCGGCCCAGCGACGGCCACGACGGCCTGGTCGGGATGACGCACGCCCACCTTGGCCAGGTAGTGCTCCACGGCGTCTTCGGCGGTGGCGTAGTCCTCGCCCTTGTAGGTCATCGGCTCGATCAGACGCGGATCAGGCCCGTCGAACTCCACGAGGGCGAAACGCGCATTGGTGCCGCCAATGTCCCCGACCAGGCCGAGCCCGCCGCTATTCAAGCCGTTCATCTAGACCGCTTCCTCAAGCAAACAGCGCAGATGCGCCGGTGTCGGCCGAACCGACCCCCGCCCGCATCCAGCCGAACAATTCCCGCCCAAAGCCCGGCTTGGACGCCGGGACGTTCGCCGGCGTGCGGGCGCGCAGGGTCGCCTCGTCCACCAGGATTTTCAGATCGCCGTTCGCGGCGTCGACCGTGATCACATCGCCGTCCTGGACATAGGCCAGCAGCCCGCCCTTGGCCGCCTCGGGCGTCACGTGGATCGCAGCCGGCGTCTTACCCGACGCGCCAGACATCCGGCCATCCGTGACCAGGGCCACCTTGTAGCCGCGGTCCAGCAGCACCGAGATCGACGGCGACAGGTTATGCAGCTCGGGCATGCCATTGGCGGCCGGCCCCTGGAAGCGCATCACCACCACGACATCACGGTCGAGTTCGCCGCGCTTGAAGGCGGCGATGAAGTCTTCCTGCTCCTGGAACACCGCCGCCGGGGCGGTGATCGTGTGATGCTCAGGCTTGACGGCCGAGATCTTCATCACGCCGCGACCCAGATTGCCGCCCAGCAGGCGCAGGCCGCCCTCGGGGCTGAAGGGGTCCGACAGCGGCCGAACGATGGCCAGGTCGAGCGACGCGTCCGCGCCGTCCCGCCACGTCAGCTCACCGTCTTCGAGCACGGGTTCCTGAGTGTACCGCGACAGGCCCGGCCCGGCGATGGTCAGGACGTCCTCGTGGACCAGGCCGCCCTTCAGCAGTTCCCGGATCACGAAGGCCATGCCGCCGGCAGCCTGGAAGTGGTTCACGTCGGCCGAACCATTGGGGTAGACGCGCGCCAGCAGCGGCGTCGCGCGCGAAATCTCGTCGAGATCCTCAAGCGTCAGGAAGACGCCGGCCGCGTGGGCCATGGCCACCAGGTGCAAGGCCAGATTGGTCGAGCCGCCCGTGGCCATCAGGCCGACGACGCCGTTTACGATCGACTTCTCGTCGATCATCCGACCGACCGGAATAAATTCATTGCCCTTGTTGGTCACGGCGGCGATGCGGCGAGCGGCCTCCTTGACCAGAGCCTCGCGCAGCGGCGTGTTGGGATGCACGAAGGCCGAGCCCGGCAAGTGCAGGCCCATCAACTCCATCAGCATCTGATTGGTGTTGGCCGTGCCGTAGAAGGTGCAGGTGCCGGGGCCATGATACGAGGCGCTCTCGGCCTTCAGCAGTTCGTCGCGGCCGACCTTGCCCTCGGCATAGAGGGCGCGGATGCGGGCCTTTTCGGAATTGGGCAGGCCGGAGGTCATCGGCCCCGCCGGTACGAAAAGCGCCGGCAAATGGCTGAAGGTCAGGGCGCCGATCACCAGGCCTGGTACGATCTTGTCGCAGACGCCCAGATAGAGGGCGCTGTCGAAGGCGTCATGGCTGAGGGCCACAGCGGTAGCCATGGCGATGACGTCGCGCGAGAACAGCGACAGCTCCATGCCCGGGCGGCCCTGGGTGACGCCGTCGCACATGGCGGGCACGCCGCCGGCGAATTGAGCGGTGGCGCCGACCTCGCGCGCCGCGGCCTTGATCAGCGCCGGATAGGCCTCCAGGGGCTGGTGAGCCGACAGCATGTCGTTATAGGCCGAGACAATGCCGATATTGGGCGCGTTGGGATCCAGCGCCCGCACCTTGTCGACGCCCGGAGAGGCGGCGAAAGCATGGGCCCAATTGGCGCAGGACAGCTTGGCGCGGCCCGGCTGCGACGCGATCGCCGCTTCCATGTTGGCGAGATAGGCCGAACGGCTCTCACGACTGCGCGCGATGATCCGGTCGGTGACCTTGGCGATGACGGGATGGAGGGTCATGATGCTATTCCGCCCAAAGGATACGGACCTTGGCGCGGTCCTGTTTGAGAATGGCCGCGATCGGCAGGGCCGGATCGACCGGTCCTTCCAGCAGCGCCTTCTTGGCCTGGCCGGTGACCAGCAACACGATCAGGTCCGCGCGGGTCAGGGCGCTGAAGGTGAGACTGAGGCGCTGAATATCGGGCGCGGGCGAGCCGGCGGGAACGGCGAGCACCAGGCGCTCGGAATCGGCCTTGAGACCGTCCGCCAGCACGGCCGAGCCCGGAAACAGCGAAGCGAAGTGACCGTCAGGACCGACACCCAGCAGAACCGCGCCAAAGGGCGCGGCGGCGCCCACCCCGACCTCGGCCTGCAGCGCTGAAGCCTCGGGGCTGACGCCGGCAAAATAGAGCGGCGCAAAGCTGGCCTTGGCGGCCTCGCCGACCAGCAGATGCCGGCGAACCAGGCCTTCATTGCTGCTGGGGTCAGACGGCGGCACCCAACGTTCATCGGTCAGGGTGACCGTGATCTTGTCCCATGGGGCCGTCATCGTGGCCAGGCGGTCATAGACCGGCGCCGGGGTGGTGCCGCCCGTCGCCGCAAACCCGGTTTTGCCATGCTTGGCGATAGCCGTGGTCAGCGCCGCGATCAGCACCGAGGCCGCGGCGTCGTAGAGATCGTCTCGCGAGGCGAAGGTTTCGATGCTGGGTTGGCTCATGATCAGGCCTTCCAGGCTCGACCGCCGGGCGCGATCAGGCCGGCCGAAGATTGTGGCCCCCAGGTGCCCGCCGCATAGGGCGCGGGCTCGATATTGGCCTCGCGCCAGGCGGCCGAAACGCCGTCGATGAACTTCCAGGCCTGCTCCACCTCATCACGACGCACGAACAGGGTGCCGTCGCCGCGGAAGACGTCGAGGAACAGCTTTTCATAGGCGATGCGGCGGCGGCCGCCGCTCTGGCTGAACGACAGCGACAGCGGCAGGGATTGCAGACGCATCCCCTCTTCCGACAGTCCGGGCCGCTTGTTCATCAGGGTCAGGACGATGTTTTCATCCGGTTGCAAGTCGATCACCAGCCGGTTGGCGCTCAGGTCGCCGTCGGTCGCCGCGCCGAAGATATTGTGCGGCAACGGCTTGAACTGGACGATGATCTGCGTCCGACGATCCGGCAGATTCTTGCCCGTGCGCAGGAAGAACGGCACGCCGTCCCAACGCCAGTTGTCGATCGCCACCTTCATGGCCACGAAGGTCTCGGTCTTGCTCGGCTTGCCGACTTCCTCGAGATAGCCGGCGCGCGCGCCGCCCTCGACGACCCCGGCCACATACTGACCGCGCACTGTGTCATGCGCGACCGTGTCCTTGGTGAAGCGACGCAGGCTGCGCAGCACCTTGACCTTTTCATCGCGGACAGCGTCCGGATCAAAGCCCGACGGCGCCTCCATCGCCACCAGACACAGCAGCTGCAGCATATGGTTCTGCACCATGTCCCGCAGGGCGCCGTACTCATCGTAATAGGGCCAGCGATCGCCGACCTTCTCGGTCTCGGCGATGGTGATCTGGACGTGGTCGATGGTGTTGCGGTCCCACAGCGGCTCGAACAGCACGTTGGCGAAGCGCAGGGCGGTCAGGTTCTGGACGGTCTCCTTGCCCAGATAGTGATCGATCCGGAAGATCTGGCTTTCATCGACGATCGCGCCGACGGCGGCGTTGGTCGCCTGCGAACTTTCCAGATCCCGGCCGATGGGCTTTTCGAGCACGAGGCGCGTGTTCGCGCCGGTCAGCCCGGCCGACTGCAGCGCCGCGCAGGCCGGGCCATAGAGGCTGGGCGACAGCGAGAAGAAGATGACCAGCGATCCGTGCTCGCCGACGCGCTCGGCCAGCTTGGCCGCGCCCTCGTCCTTGGTGATATCAACGGAAACATAGTCCAGACGGGCGGCGAGACGGGTCCAGGCCGCCTCTTCCACCGTCGCGCGCTTGCCCAACTGCTCGCGAACAAGAGCCTTGTAGCCAGCGGCGTCATGCTCGCCTCGGGCCACGCCGATGATCCTCAGATCATGAGGAAGGAGGCGATCAACCTCGAGAAAATAGAGGGAGGGCAGCAGCATACGCAATGCCAGGTCCCCGGCGCCGCCAAGCAGCACCAAAACCTCGCGGCCATTCTCGCCGTCGTTGGTCATATTCACTAGATCTTCCACCCTATGACAACGTTGTCATGGCATGCCTACCCAAGCTTGGCAAGGCATTGACCCTCAACGTTCCGCCCGGGAAGTCGGGCAGGCCTTACCTAGGCCAAACGCGCAAGGCTCGCCACCAGACCAATGGATTTTCACAAACAGTTTGACGCACGCGAGAGCCAAAGCGCGCGACCGCGTCCAGACCGGCGGACACTCAAGGACCGCAGGCGGGCCTGGTGAGGGTGTAGGCCCAAGGGAAGAGAGGTTATCCGGTCGGACGGGCCGCGCGGAACCGGTCCTTCATCTTTCCGACCCAGCCGCCGAAGGCCTCATTATCAGCCGTCACACGAGCGAAATCGCTGCTGGACAGCGATTCGACGTTCATCCCCGACAAGGCGATCCGAAGCCCCGCGGGATTGCTCGATCCTTCGACAAAGCCGGAATAGCGCTGACGAAGGCGCGCCAGACCCGCATCGTCGTCCGCCAGGCTATAGGCGACACCGGCCCGCAGCAGCCGCGACTCATCATCCACCGCCAGGGCCCCCTGCCCTTTCCAGCGGTCGCCCAGCGACTTCTCGTACAGGCCGGCGGCGACAGGCCAGGTCCGCTGCTTCCAGGCGATCTCGGCGCGAATATCCTGAGAGTCGCGGCTGTTGTCGGTTTCGACGAGCTCCAGCGCGGCGTCATAGCGGCCGAGCCCCATATAGGCGCGCGCGGTGGCCTGGCGGCGTTCAGCGTTCAGACGCGGCGGCAAGATCGTGGTGCGGGTGTCATTGATGGCCTGCAGCGCATTCTCAGGCTGCTTGTTCATTAAATAGATCCAGGCCAGATCCGTCGCGACCTGGGCCTTGGGTACGCCGTTCAGGCGGTTGTCGACCTGATATTTCAGCAGCTTGGCGGCCTCGTCGAGCAGATCGACATCGACCAGACGACGAACGAGGTTTCGCACCATCTGGTCGCCATCGGCGCCCAGCGGGGTCAGGTCCTGGAAATCATAGAACAGACCCACGGCCTGGATCGGCTGCATGCCGTCGGCGAGTCCGTCCAGGAACAACGACCGGAACGCTGTGTTGAGGTCGTTGCGGAGCGCGATCGCCTGAGGGTGGTCGGGCTGGTTGTTTCCGGCCGAGTGGAGGACTTCCAGCGCCTCGCGATAGCGCCCCTGATCGATAAAGAGCTTGCCCAGCCCCCGCATGGTCTCGAGTTCAACGCCGTCGCCGCGCCAGCGGAAGCGGAGCTGGTTGAGCTCGTTAGCCGCCGTGCTCGCGTCGATCTGCCCTTTGGCCAGTCGCAGCTGCGTGGCGTGCAGCATGGCCGGCGCCGCGATCCTGTCGATCGGCGCCTTGGCGATGGCCTGAAACATGCGCAGGGCCCGCATTTTTTCGCCCTTGGCCTCAAACATCCGCGCCTGGGTGAGGCGGATATCGAGCTGATCCTCGATGGGAACCTTGGGCTGCTTCAGGGCGTCGGCGATCAGGCGCGCCGCAGCAGCGAGGTCGCCGGTTCCCAAGGCGGCCTTGGCCTGGGCGTGCAGGAAGCGCGCGCGCCAAAGCGGTGGAAACAGATCAAGCGCCCGGCCCGCATTGGCGAACTTGGCACGCGCATCGGCCCACTCGTTCTGCTGGGCGGCGATATAGCCACGCCACTGGGCGGCTGACGGATCGTCCGCCAGGACCGGCGAGGCGAAATCATTTTCGGCCTCACCCAGACGATTGGCCATAACCCGAGCCATGCCGCGCAAACCGCGAAACTCGCTGTCGCCCAAAAGGGTCTGGTGCTTGCGGGCCGCCGCATTCAGCACCCCAATCGCTTCGTAGGACATGCCCGATCCCACCAGGAATCGCGCCAGCGCCATGCGCGCGCCGATGTCGCCGTTCTTGTCGTCCCCCTCGCTGGCGGCGGGAATGGCGCCCTGAAGCGCATTGTAGCGCGCGAGGAATCCGCCGGACCCGGTCTTGGGCCAATCTTCCAGGTCGATCAGGGCCGGCATGGCCATCGGTTGCGGCGCGCCGGCCGCGGCCTCCTCGGGTGCGCGGGTGACCGAGAGCGGCGACAGCACCAGACCCTTGGGCCTGCCAATACGCAACAGATCGCCGTCAACCGAGACCATCAGATCGCTGGCATAGGCCTCCGCGGCCAAGCCCTGCGCCGAGGGCAGCAGCGCCATCTCGACATATTCACGGCGCGAAGGCAGGCCCTTGGACGGCGCCAGGGCCGGAGCGACCAGCAGGCGATCGCCAACAGCGCCGTCATTGACCCAGACCGCCTTGGTGACGCCGGCCAGGGCGGCTGTCAGCGTGGCGGGCGTGACGGTTTCGTCGCGGGCGACGCGGATCGCATCAGGCGTATCTTGCGAACCCGGGCCCAGATTGATCGACCAATTGCTTCCCATGCCCTGGGCTGAATAGGGCGTTCCATGGGGCGTCACGATCCGCAGCGCGCTGTAGTCGCTGCCCTTAAAGACCTGAATCTTCGAATAGAAGGGGCTGGCGGTCGGGAACTTGGAAATGTCGAGGCGGGCGGGCGTATCAAAAACCACCCACACCGCTTCGCCGCGCCGGAACACCGCAGCGCCGGCGGGCGCGGCCCAGTTGAAGCTCAGGCGGATCTGGGAGTCGACCTTCTCGAACCCGCCCTTGACCACCCCGCCCTGCGGCATCGGATTGGCGCGCCCGACGGGAGCGACAGGCGCCGCCGGATGGGCCGCGTCCGCCATGGCGCCGGCCCGAGCGAAGATATTGACGAAGTCCGCGCCGTCGGCGTTCCCCAGACGCACGTCGGCGTCGTCGGTCAGGGTGAGGATGATCTCCAGCGCCCCGCCCTCATGGCGGGCCTCGGCCGACTTCACCCAGCGCGGTGGCGTCAGGCGCAGCACGCTCATGTCCGGATTGGCGTCACGGCTGAAGCGCAGGGTCAGAACCTGACCGTCGCGCTTGGACGTCAGGCGCGCGCCGCCGGTCCAGTGGAATTCGAGGCGGCTGAAATCCGCCGCCTGCGCAACACGCAGGTCCAGCGATCCGCGCGACGCCGCTGCGGGACCGGCGGCGTTAACCGACGGCGCCGCCACGCTGGCGATGCAAACCGCCGCGACACCGGACCGCAGGATCGCGCGAAGACTCATCGAGCGCCTAACCGGCCTTCTTGGGGGCGGCGGCGCCCGCCAGCGAGGCGTCGGCCGCCTGCTTGGCCTGCGCGTCACCCGCAGACGCGCCGGCATTGTCGGCGATCGCAGCCTTGCCCTTGTTGATAGCGTCGTTGGCGAAACGATTGGCGAGGCGCTCGGTCAGGGTCTTGGCGTCGGCCGGCGACATATTGGCCAGGATCAAGCTCAGCGTCCGCTCTTTCATCTTGGCGGCGATCGGCAGGCGTACGGCGTCTTCGAGGATCGACATTCGCGCGGCGGCGTCCTTGGGCTTCATGCTCGAGAACACGGTCACCATCCGGTCGACCTCGGCCGACTTCTGGCTGTCAGCCTGGCCCAGCAATCCCTGGATATCGCCCTTCAGGCCGTTCAACGCCTTGACCTTGGCGTCCAGCTTGGCCTCAGCGGCCGCCAACAGCTGAAGCTGGACATCGATGTCCTGTTCGCGCTGGTCAAGCTGACCGCGACGCGCGCCCAGGCTCTGCAAGATACGAAGCTCAGCGGGCGACAGGCCCGCTTCGCGCGCCAAATCGGTGGCCGAAGGCGCGCAGACACGCGGCGGCGGAGCCGTCGAGGCCGCCGCGTCATGCCCTGCGGATTCGGCCGACGGCGCCTCTTCGCCATGGCCAGACTTGGCGTCCGGCTTGGCCACGCCCTCAGCGAAGGCCTTCGCTCCGCTAAGCATATCGGGCACAGACTTGGCGCCCGCCAAAGCGTTGATCGCCAGGACGCCGCCTACGGCGACGCCGACGAGTGGCAGGATACGGGGAATGTTCTTCATCACCGGGCTCTGAAATTGGGTCCGGGACGCGGCGGATCGACCGGGCCCTCGAAGAGGTCATCATCAACCCGCGCCCGTGAACGTGGGGTTTCCGGGGCGGGACGGGGTCGCGAAACCGGCGCAGGGGGCGCGGAGGGATCCACAGGCCGCGCGGCCCTGGCTTCCCGATCCAGCAAACGCTCGAAATCCTCAGCCTTGAGGCGACGGTCGGGCTTGGGCTCCTGCTCGGGGCGCGACTGTCCCGCGGCTGGAGCCGCGGCCGGCGGCGGCGTGACCAACGGGCGATTGATCCGCTCGTCGAGCTTGGCGGCAAGGGCCGTGGCGCGCTCGATGCGATCGGCCAGGGTCTCGGACGCCTCATCGGTCGCGGCGCGCAGATCGGCAAGCCCCTGCTCGGCCCGCGCCGCAGCGCCATCGAGATCGGCCACAGCCTTGGCAAAGCCCGCATGACTGTCGCGCAAGGCTTTCAGTCGGCGCTCCAGGCGCCAGCCAAAGCCCAGAGCCACGATCAGCAGAACCGCTAGCAGAGCGTTGAGGGCAAGGGCCGCGATACTCATTTCAGCTTCTGAACCGCTTTCTTGGCCGCCGGCGTCAGCGGCGCCTCGGCGCGGATTGCGATCGAGTGGTTGCGCCGGCCCATGCGACCGCGCGTCAGCGGAATGGCGCCCGCCCGCAGCTCGACGAGGCTGTCAGGCGTCGCGTTCAGCATGAGGGTGTCGCCGACCTGCAGATTCAGGACCCGCGACAAGGGCAACTGCTGCTCATCGAGAACGGCGCGCACCTCCATCTGGGTGGTCCACAGCTCGGTGGCCAAGTGGCCTTCCCAGATGTTGTCGCGGCCGAACTTCTCACCCATGAACTGCTGCAGCAGCATTTTCCGGATCGGTTCGAGAGTCGCGTAGGGCAGCAGCAGCTCGATACGGCCGCCGCGATCCTCCATATCGATACGCAACTTGACCAGGATGGCGGCGTTGGCCGGCCGGGCGATCGCGGCGAAGCGCGGATTGGTCTCCAGGCGATCCAGGCTGAACGAGACCGGGTGCAGGGGCTCAAAAGCCGCCTTGGCGTCGTTCAGCACCACCTCGACCATCCGCTGCACCAGCACCCGTTCGATGGTGGTGTAGGGCCGGCCTTCAATGCGCATCGCGGCGGTGCCGCGGCGACCGCCCAACAGCACGTCGACGATCGAGTAGATCAGGTTGGAGTCGACGGTCAGCAGGCCGTAGTTGTCGAGCTCCTCGGCCCGGAACACCGCCAGGATGGCCGGCAGCGGTATCGAGTTCAGATAGTCGCCGAACCGGATCGAACTGATGTTGTCGAGACTGACCTCGACGTTGTCGCTGGTGAAGTTCCGCAGAGAGGTCGTCATCAACCGCACCAGGCGATCGAAGACGATTTCGAGCATCGGCAGACGCTCGTAGCTGACCAGCGCCGAGTTGATGATCGCCCGGATGCCGGTGCGATCGTCATTGCCGTCGCCGGACAGATCGAAGCCCAGCAGGCTATCGATTTCGTCCTGGTTCAGGATGCGCTCGGTGCCAGCTCCATCGCCGCCGCCGCCATCATCCCAGCCGCCGCCGGCCATGCCGCCGCCCATGCCGCCGCTGAAGTCACCGAACTCGCCAGCGGCGTCGCCGCCCGGCTGACCGCCCGGCGGGTTCTCCGAAGCCCATTGGGCCATCGCGGCCTGATCGTCGAGTTCGTCCGCCATATGGGTTCGCCCAACCAGCTCCCGAAGGGGCTAGTTGATCAGCATCTCCTCGATCAGGACAGCATTCACCTTGGACGGCGCCGCGACGAGATTGACGCGGCGCAGCAGCTCGATGCGGAGCTGGAAGGTGCCCTGACTGCCGTTAAGATCTTCCGGACGTAGCTCGCGCAGGAAGGTCTGGAACATGTCCTGCAGCCTGGGCAGATTCGGGGTCAGCGCCTCGGCCGTTTCCTCGTCAGGGAGCTCAAAGGTCAGTTTCAGCTTCAGGAAGGTCGACTTGCCGTCCGCCGTCTGCATGTTCACGACAATGTCGGGCAAGGTGTAGAACACCACGCCATCGGGCCCCTCCTTGACGATCGGCACCCCAGCGCCGCCTTCGCCGGCCTTGGCCTCGCCGCCACCGCCATGGCCGCCTTCCTTCTCCTTCTCTTTTTTCTTTTCCTTCTTTTCCTTGCCGTGCTCTTCAGCGCCAGCCTCCCCGTGAGCGGCCGGCTTTGGCTTCATCAAAAAGAAGGCGGCCGCCCCGCCGCCGCCCAGAACGAGCACGCCAGCGGCGGCCGCGATCAGCACGATCGGCGGCTTTTTCTTGGCCGGAGCTTCGCCTTCTACAGCGCCCTCTTCGCCTTCGGGGGCGGCTTCCTTCGGGGGTTTCTTGGCCACGCGCGCGGTTCCTTGGAATCTACCTGCATACTCATGCGCGACCATGGTTAACGATGTGTTTTGGAGGCCATTTCGCCGCAGGCTGAATCTGCCCGGCAGACTCCGACCAACACCCCCTCGTTAACCTTCCTATTCCTTGTTTTTACTTGGCTTTTCGAGTTGGCCCGAAGGTTGCAGTAACCCTGTCGGCGCATTTTTCGCGCCAGCCGCCCGAGTTAACTCGTCATGGACAACGCGCTGTATGTGGGCCTGTCGCGGCAGATGACCCTTCGTCGCGAGCTCGACATCGTGGCGAACAACATCGCCAACGCCAACACCACCGGTTTCAAGACCGAGGATCTGATGGTCCGAACCGAGGCGGCCAAGCCCGCCAGAACCCTGGGCGGCTCGAACCCCGTCAGGTTCGTGCTCGACGACGGCGTGACCCGCGATTTCACCCAGGGTGCGATGACCAAGACGGGTGGCGATTTTGATGTGGCCATCGAGGGCAAGGGCTTCTTCAAGGTCCAGACCGCCGGCGGCGAGCGCTATACCCGCGACGGCCGCTTCACCACCAACCCCGAAGGCAAGCTGGTCACCCAACTGGGCGCACCGGTGCTGGACGAAGGCGGCGGCGAGATCCTGATCGATCCCAAGCAAGGCCCCGTCACCATCGGCAAGGACGGTATCATCAGCCAGGGCGCCCTGAGCGTCGGCAAGATCGGCGTCGTCCGTCCCGACGATCTGGCCGTGCTCAGCAAGGACGGCGACAACCTCTATCGCAACACCTCGAACGCCACGCTCCAGCCCGCCCCGGACGCCGTCGTCCATCAGGGCATGCTGGAAGCGTCCAACGTCCAGTCCGTGGTCCAGATCACCAAGCTGATCGAGGTGCAGCGCGCCTACGAGAGCATGGCCAAGATGATGGACAACACCGCCGAACTGACGCGCTCCGCCGTCGAGCGCCTCGGCAAAGTCAACTAGGGAACATAGGTCATGCAAGCTCTACGCACCGCCGCGTCCGGCATGTCGGCCCAACAGCTGAACGTCGAAGTCATTTCGAACAACATCGCCAACATGAATACGGTTGGCTTCAAGCGTCAGCGGGCCGAGTTCCAGGACCTGCTCTACCAGACCATCGAACGGGCCGGCGCCCAGTCGTCCAGCGACGGCAATGTGGTCCCGACCGGCGTTCAGGTCGGCGGCGGCGTGAAAGCCGGATCGGTCTATCGGATCACCGAACAGGGCACGCCCACCATGACCAACAATGAGTTGGACGTGGCCATTCAGGGCAAGGGCTATCTGCAGGTTCTGCTGCCCACCGGCGAAACCGCCTATACCCGGGCCGGCAACTTCTCGACCAATGACCAGGGTCAGGTGGTCACCGACGACGGCTATCTGGTCCAGCCCGGCATCACCATTCCGCAAAACGCCGTCGCCACCACCATCGGCAAGACCGGCCTGGTGCAGGTGACCCTTTCGGGTCAGGTCGCGCCGCAGACGATCGGGCAGATCGAACTGGCCAACTTCATGAACGAAGGCGGCCTAGAAGCCATCGGCGACAACCTCTTCCTCGAGAGCGGCGGCTCCGGCCCGGCCAATATCGCCGCCCCCGGCCAGCCCGGCTTCGGCACCCTTCTGCAGAACTACACCGAAGCCTCCAACGTCGACTCGGTGAGCGAAATTACCGCCCTGATCGTCGCCCAGCGCGCCTACGAAATGAATTCGAAGGTGATCACCACGGCCGACCAGATGCTCCAGGCCACCTCGCAGCTGAGGTCCTAGGCTCATGAAGCGCCTCCTGATCACGGCCTGCGTCCTGACCTTGGCGAGCCCTGCCCTCGCCGGCCAGGCCGTATCGCTGAAGTTCGACACCACAGACTCCGACGGCCGCATCACCCTGGGCGACCTGTTCGATGGGGCCGGTTCGGCCTCGTCCCTTCAGGTCGCCGTCCGCGTGGGACCGACGGCGGTTCTCGAGGCCTCCCGGGTGCAGTCTTTCGCCCACCGCGCCGGGCTGGACTGGACCAATCCGCAAGGTATTCGCCGGATCATCGTTCGCCAGGGCGTCGAGAGCGACGGCGTCGTCGCCGGCGCCAGCCGCGCCAAGGGCAATGTGGAAGTTCTTGCCTATGCCCGCAGCATCGCGGCCGGCGAAATCGTCCAGCCTCAGGATCTGATCTGGACCAAGGTCGCCGCCGCAGCCTCGGACGCCCCGCAAGACGTCGACGCCCTCATCGGCATGAGCGCCCGCCGCCCGCTGCGCGAAGGCGCGGTCGCTTCGCTGCGTGACGTCTCTGCGGCGCAGGTCATCAAGAACGGTGATCTGGTCTCGGTCACCTATGAAGACGGCGGCATTTCACTGACCCTGCAGGGCAAGGCCATGGCCGTCGCTGCGGTCGGCGACAGCTTCGCCGTCCAGAACAGCCTGTCCAAGAAGATCATCGAGGCCGTCGCTACAGGCCCCGGCTCCGCCATCGTCGGTCCCCAGGCCCAGCGCCTGAGGGCCAGCCGCTCCCCTTCCCGCTACGCCGCTCGCTAGAGGTCATCGCCATGCGTCCCGCCCTGCTCGCCATCGCCCTGCTCAGCCTCGCCCCGCTCGCCGGCTGCTCGACCGTCAGCGAAGCGGTGAAGGGGCCTCAGTTGGCGCCCGTCGGTTATCCAGCCCAGCTGGCTCCGATGACCTCGCAATTCGTATCCAGCCGCGAACCCACCCCGCAGGCCGCTTCGGCCAATTCCCTGTGGCGGGTCGGCGCGCGCGCCTTCTTCAACGACCAGCGCGCCAGCCGGGTCGGCGACATCCTGACCGTTCAGATCGACATCGACGACAGCGCCAGCACCAAGAACAATACCGCCAGTTCGCGGACGTCCAGCGGATCGGCGGGCGTCAGCAATTTCCTGGGTCTTGAATCCAGCCTCGGCAAGTTCCTGCCCGGCGGTTTTGATCCGGCCAACGCCATCGGGACCGGCTCGGCCTTCAGCAATGCCGGCGGCGGAAGCGTCAGCCGTTCGGAAAAGATCAGCCTGACGATCGCCGCCGTGGTCAGCCAGGTCATGCCCAACGGCAACATGGTGATCCAGGGCACGCAGGAAGTCCGCACCAACGCCGAACTGCGCCAGTTGACCGTCGCCGGTATCGTGCGGCCGGAAGACATCTCCTCGGCCAACACCATCAAGCACACCCAGATCGC
The DNA here is from genome assembly GCF_058681035.1 of Caulobacter sp. FV2ps19. Taxonomy (NCBI): domain Bacteria; kingdom Pseudomonadati; phylum Pseudomonadota; class Alphaproteobacteria; order Caulobacterales; family Caulobacteraceae; genus Caulobacter; species Caulobacter sp. FV2ps19. The sequence continues at coordinate 3,638,563 of NZ_CM178729.1, forward strand.
TGAAGCCCGGATCAGCTACGGCGGCCGGGGCGACATCAGCCGCGTGCAGAAGACCCCGGCCGGCCAGGCCCTGGTCGAGAAGTTCTCGCCCTTCTAGCCGGCCCCCAGCAAGGCGTCACAAGCCGCCTTCGATCTTGATGACACGCAGGCGCGGCCACCGCAGGGTAGCCGCGCCTGCCGCATTTGAACCACAGCGCCCCGATCGCGTTTCCTCAGTCAGGAGAACCGCCATGGGACGCTCGATCACCGCCTTCATTGCTCTGGGCTTGCTGACAGCCGGGCTCGCAGGCTTGTCCGGCTGCGCATCGCGCAATGTGGCGACGAGCGACTATCGCTGGGTGCACCTTGCCAACGCCGACGAAGCGCCACGTCTGGCCTATGGCCGGCCGTCGAGTGACGATGTGGTGCTGATGCTGAGTTGTTCGCCAGGCGCCGACAATGTCCGCATCTCGGCCGTCGGCCTCACCGGCGGCGAAATCGTTCTGGCGTCGGACCGCGCGCAGAGTCGCTTCATCGCCGAGAAGACCGATAGCCCAATGCTCGAAGCCGGCTTACTGGAGGCCTCAGGACGGATGAGTTCAGCCGCCCTGGCGGGTTTTCAGCTGACAGGCGATCTGGCGGTGCTCACCCATGGCGGGCGTCACAAGCTCAACGCGATCCGTAAAGATCGCGGCGAAGTGAAAGCGTTCTTCCGATCTTGCGCCGGCTAGAGACGTCTGGCCTCGCTAGGCCCGCCGTCCCGCTGCGCTGACATTGTCGATGCCGAGGGCCGACAAGGCGCCCCGCAGGATACCCTCGGCGTCGAGACCCGCCTGAGCATACATCAGCTCGGGCTTGTCCTGATCCTGGAAGACATCGGGAAGCGCCAGGGTGCGGATCTTCAGGCCGCGATCCAGAGCCCCGTGCTGGGCCAGGGCCTGCAACACAAAGGCGCCGAAGCCGCCCATAGCGCCTTCTTCGACCGTAACGATGGCCTCGTGCTCGCGCGCCAGCCGCAGCAGCAGGTCAATATCCAGAGGCTTGGCGAACCGCGCGTCGCAGACCGTGGCCGACAGGCCGCGCGCCGTCAGCATATCGGCGGCCTTCAGGCTTTCCGCCAGGCGCGTGCCGAACGAGACGATTGCGACGCTGGTCCCCTCGCGGACGATGCGGCCCTTGCCGATCTCCAGCGGATCGGCGCAGCCCACGGGCATATCGAGGCCCAGACCCTCGCCGCGCGGATAACGGAAGGCGCTGGGACGGTCGTCGATCTCAACAGCCGTGGCGACCATGCGGGCCAGCTCCAGCTCGTCGGCGGCGGCCATCAGCACCATGCCGGGCAAGGCGCCCATGAAACCGACGTCGAACGTGCCTGCATGGGTCGGACCATCGGCGCCGACCAGTCCCGCGCGGTCCATGGCGAAGCGCACCGGCAGACGCTGAATGGCCACGTCGTGGACCACCTGATCGTAGCCGCGCTGCAGGAAGGTGGAATAGATCGCCGCGAAAGGCTTCATGCCATCGGCGGCCAGGCCGGCGGCGAACGTCACGGCGTGTTGCTCGGCGATGCCGACGTCGAACGTCCGCTCGGGGAAGACTTTGCCGAAAATGTCCAGGCCCGTGCCCGAAGGCATGGCGGCGGTGATGGCGACGATCTTGGGATCGCGCTCCGCCTGCCTGACCAGTTCCTGGGCGAACACCTTGGTGTAGCTGGGCGGCCCGGCGGCGGCCTTGTGCTGCTGGCCGGTGACAACGTCGAACTTGACCACGGCGTGCAGCTTGTCGTCGGCGCCCTCGGCCGGGGCATAGCCCTTGCCCTTCTGGGTGACGACGTGGACCAGAACCGGCTTGTCCTGAAACTCGCGGGCGTTCTTCAGCACGCTGACCAGGGCGTCCATGTCGTGGCCGTCAATCGGGCCGACATAGTGGAAGCCCAACTCTTCGAAGAAGGTGCCGCCGGTGACCATGCCGCGCGCATATTCCTCGGCCTTGCGAGCCGCTTCGCGCATCGGGGTCGGCAGTTTCTCGACCACCGTCTTGCCGAGCTTGCGAACCTTCCGGTACGCGCCGCCCGAAACCAGGTTGGCCAGATAGGCGCTCATCCCGCCCACGGGCGGGGCGATCGACATGTCGTTGTCGTTGAGGATGACGGTCAGTTGCTTGGTCGTATCGGTCGCCGCGTTCATCGCCTCATAGGCCATGCCGGCGCTCATCGAACCGTCGCCGATCACGGCCACGACCTTGTTGGTCTCGCCCTTCTGGTCACGCGCGGCGCAGAAGCCCAGCGCCGCCGAGATCGAGGTGGCCGCATGGGCCGCGCCGAAGGGGTCGTATTCGCTCTCGGCCCGCTTGGTGAAGCCCGACAGCCCGCCGCCCTGGCGAAGCGTCTTGATACGGTCGCGCCGGCCGGTGAGGATCTTGTGCGGATAGGCCTGGTGACCGACGTCCCAGATCAGGATGTCCTTGGGCGTTTCGAAGACGTGGTGCAGCGCGACGGTCAGCTCGACCACGCCCAGACCCGCGCCCAGATGGCCGCCGGTGACGGAGACTGCGTCGATGGTCGCGGCGCGGACCTCGGTCGCCAGTTGCTTGAGTTCAGCCACGGAAAGGCCGCGCGTGTCGGCGGGCGAAGCGATCTTGTCGAGGAGTGGAGTCACGAGGGTCATGTCCGAAGAAAGCGCGGTCAGTTGCGCCGGTCCAGCACGAAATCAACGCTGCGACGCAGATGGTCGGCGCGTTCGCCGAAAATATCGAGGTGAGACTTGGTCTGGGCGGCCAAAAGCGTCACGCGTTCCTTGGCCGCATCCAGGCCCAGAAGGGTGACATAGTTGGCCTTGCCCTTGGCGGCGTCCTTGCCGCCGGCGGCTTTTCCGAGGATCGCCTCGTCGCCCTCGGCGTCGAGAATGTCGTCGACGATCTGATAGGCCAGCCCCAGGTCCTGAGCGAAACCCATCAGGGCGGCGCGCTCGGAATCTTTTGCCCGGGCGATGATCAGCGGGATCTCGAAGGCGAAAGCGATCAGGGCGCCGGTCTTCAGGCGCTGCATCCGGGCCACCGCGCCCAGGTCGTCGCGCACGCCCAGCAGGTCAATCATCTGGCCGCCGCACATGCCCTTGGCGCCTGAGGCGATGGCCAGCTTGCGCACCAGCTCAGAACGGATGTTGCCATCGTCATGCGTGTCGACGTGAGCCATGATCTCGAAGGCGGCGGTCTGCAGGGCGTCGCCGGCCAGGATGGCGGTGGCCTGATCGTACTGGATATGAACGGTCGGACGACCGCGCCGCATGTCGTCATCGTCCATGGCCGGCAGATCGTCATGCACCAGACTATAGGCGTGGATGCATTCCAGGGCGCAGGCGGCGCGCAACACCGGGCGCTCCGCCAGATCGAACATCTTGCCGGTTTCCAGGGCGAAGAACGGCCGCAGACGCTTGCCGGGCCCCAGAGCGGCGTAGCGCATGGCCTCGGTCAGCCGGCTTTCCGGCCCATCAGCGCGGGGCAGCAGCTCATCGAGCGCGACGGTGACGATATCGGCCGCCTGAACAATGCGCCGTTCCAGATCGATCAAAACAGTTTCCCCCCGTCCGGCGCCGGACGATCCACGCCAAGCAGCACCACATCGCCCTTCGCGTCCGGGAACCCCAGGCACAACACCTCGGACATCACCGGACCGATCTGACGCGGCGGAAAATTGACCACCGCCGCCACCTGGCGACCGACCAGTTCATCCAGGGCGTAGTGTTTGGTCACCTGGGCCGAGGATTTCTTGACGCCGATCAGCGGCCCGAAATCGATGGTCAGCTTGTAGGCAGGCTTGCGCGCCTCCGGAAACGCTTCGGCCTTGATGACGGTCCCAATGCGGATGTCGACCTTGTCGAAGTCGTCATAGGTGATCGGCGCTGAACCCATCAGCTAAAGTCCGCCGACTCGGCGGTCACCGCACCGCCCTGCCCCAGCACGATCTTCTCGACCTTCAGGCGGGCGGCCTCGAGTTTCTTCTCGCAGTGGGCCTTCAGGGCCGCGCCGCGCTCATAGATGTCGATCGACCGTTCCAGCGGCGCCTGACCGGATTCGAGCTCGGACACGATCTTTTCAAGCTCGGCCAGGGCCTGCTCGAAGCTCAAACCGGCGAGATCTCCGTCCATGGCTTTCGAGGCGTCGGTCATTTCAACTCCAAAGGGAATGATGCGCACCCTAGTGGCGCGAGAAGAGAGGGGCAACGACGGAGAGCGGGGTGAACGGAAGGAAAGTCCGAATGGCGAGGGGAAATCCCGCGAAGACGTCTAGGGCCGAGCGAAGCGCTTGACGCTCCAGTAGCCGTGACCTTCGTCAACCGACTTGCGCAGACCCTTTTTGATCAGGGATCGGGCGATCATCCAGTTGAAGAACCCGTGCGCCAGAACCAGAATATCCTGTCCGTTGGCGGAAAGCTCGATCAGCAGATCGGCCGCCTGATCCGCGCGCAGTTCGGCCTGGGCGCGGCTCTCCTGACCTGCGTGATTGTCGAAAAACCACCACCAGAACCGGGCGAAGAATCCCAGGTGGCTGGGCTTCATCCTGATCCAGGCCGGCCAGGGCGGCGGCGGCAGGGGGGCCTCGATGAACAGCGGATCAGTCGCGAAGGCGCGGCCGTCGCACACAGCCTGCGCGGTTTCGATCGAGCGGCGGCGGGTCGAGGCGATGACAGCGCCGGCATGTCGGGCGGCCTCGACCAGAGAGACCGGCGGCGTTTGACCGGGCTTCAATCCGCCGATCTCATAACGCGCCCACCATTCGCCATAAGCGGCGCTGTTGAAGCGGACCTTCCGCGACAGCGCCGGCTCGCCGTGGCGCGCCAGGGTGATGAGGCCCGACGGTGCGGGCTTGTCCTGCGCGAGGACCTGGTCGGCGTGAGTTGCGTCGGCCATGTTCCCAAAGGTGCGGAGGCTGGCCTCCGGTCCCTTCATCCCTCCTGCAGAGCGCTGACATGCGCGGCGGCTGAGCGCCCCAGCGCCTGCAGGTCGTAGCCGCCCTCGAGCGAGGAAACAATACGCCCCCGCGACCTTGCCTGGGCGACGGAGACGATCGCCCGCGTCGCCCAGGCGAAATCCTCGGCCTCGAGGTTCTGCGCCGACAGGGGATCGCGCACATGGGCGTCGAAGCCGGCCGAGACCAAAATCAGGTCGGGCGAGAAGGCGTCGACCTTGTCCATCAGGCCCGAGAAGCCCGCCCGCCAGAGTTCGGCCGAAGCCTGGGGCGGGACGATGGCGTTGGCTATATTGCCCAGCCCCGTCTCAGACGGATCACCGGTGCCGGGATACAGCGGTGACTGGTGGATCGAAGCGACAAAGACGGTCGGGTCGTTCTCGAACGCCGCCTGGGAGCCGTTGCCGTGGTGGACGTCGAAATCGACGATGGCGACGCGTTTCAAACCCGACGCCTGGGCCACGCGCGCCGCGATCGCCACGTTGGAGAACACGCAAAAGCCCATCGCCGTGGCAGGCTCGGCATGATGTCCAGGAGGACGCACCGCGCAGAAAGCCCGCCTGGCCTGGCCCGCCGCCACGCGCCGAACCGCCGCGACCGTCGCCCCGGCCGCCCGTCGCGCGGCCCTGAGACTGCCGGGCGACAGTACGGTGTCCGGATCCAGGGCGTGCTGGCCCGTGCTGGGGCCCGCGGCGAGAATCCGATCGATGAAAGCCTGTGGGTGCACCAGGGCCAGGTCGGCGAGATCGACCAGAGGCGCCTCGAGCGTTTCCAGATCCAGATTGGGATCATCCTCCAGCGCGTCGATCACCGCCCGAAGACGCTCGGGCCGCTCGGCATGGTCCGGGCCCGGCCTGTGGTCGAGCATGTCCAGATGGGTGAACAGCGTGAGGCTCATGACCTCAAGCTATCGCGGACCGCCGTTGGACGAAATGGGCCGATCAAGGTTATCACGCGCAATATGAGCCTTTCTCTCCGCCGCGCCACCGCCCTTGACGCTGATACGGTCTCCAGCCTGGGAGCCCGGACCTTCAGCCAGACCTTCGGCCACCTCTATCCGCCGCAGGATCTGGAGACCTTCCTGGCCTATGCCTATGGCCTGGAGCGGACCCGCGACAGCTTGGCGGATCCAGCCAAGGCCACCTGGCTGCTGGAAGACGACGGTGAGGCGGTCGGTTACGCCCATGCCGGTCCCTGCGATCTGCCCCATCCTGACGTCCAGCCCGGCCACGGCGAACTCAAGCGCATTTATGTGCTGAAGGAACATCAGGGCGGCGGCGAAGGCTCCAGGCTGCTGAACACCGCCCTGAACTGGCTGAACGAGTCCGGCTCGCGCACCCTCTGGATCGGGGTCTGGTCGGAAAACCTGGGAGCCCAGAAGCTGTATGGCCGGCTGGGTTTCGAGAAGGTCGGCGAATACATCTTCCCGGTCGGCGAGACCCTGGATCAGGAGTTCATCCTGAGGCGCGACTCGCCCCCTCCGCGCTGACGCGCTCCTCCCCCGGGAGGGGCAGGGCAATCGCGACCAAAACGGCTGTCATCCCGGACGAGCGCGCGGCGCGAAGATCCGGGACCGACGCCTGAGCGCCGCCTTCCAGATCGGTCCCGGATCGGCGCCCGGCTTCGCCAGGCTTGTCCGGGATGACAAATTTTTCGCGCCTGATCCCTATGCGATAGCCCTGCCCGTAGGGGGAAGATGAAACCGTCTCCCCCCTACGGGGGAGGACGACCGCGAAGCGGTCAGGAGGGGGCGAGTAACACCGCAACCAGTTGCGTCTCGATAGAGAACCCTCCACACTCCGAACATCTGTTCGAAAGTCCGCGCCGATGTTCCTTCGCTTCTTCTCCGAGCTTCGCCAGGCCAAGGTGCCGGTGTCCCTGCGCGAATATCTGATGCTGATGGAGGCCCTGGATAAGGACGTGATCGATCGCTCGGTCGAGGACTTCTATTTCCTCTCGCGCGCCACCCTGGTGAAGGACGAGAAGAACCTCGACAAATTCGACCGGGTCTTCGGCCACGTCTTCAAGGGCCTGGAAACCGTTAGTGACGGCATCGCAGCCGACATCCCGGAAGAGTGGCTCAAGGCCCTCACAGAGAAATTCCTGACCGACGAGGAGAAGGCGGCGATCGAAGCCATGGGCGGCTTCGAGAAGCTGATGGAGACCCTGCAGGAACGCCTGAAGGAACAGAAGAAACGCCACGAGGGCGGCAACAAGATGATCGGCTCGGGCGGCACCAGCCCGTTCGGCAACAACGGCTACAATCCCGAAGGCGTGCGTATCGGCCAGGACAAGAGCCGTCATGGCCGAGCCGTGAAGGTCTGGGACAAACGCGAATACAAGAACCTCGACGACAGCGTCGAACTGGGCACCCGCAACATCAAGGTCGCCCTGCGCCGCCTGCGCAAGTTCGCCCGCCAGGGCGCGGCCGAGGAACTGGACCTGAACGGCACCATCCGCGGCACGGCCGAGAAGGGCTATCTGGATATCCAGTTGCGCCCCGAGCGGCGCAACAGCATCAAGGTGCTGATCTTCTTCGACATCGGCGGCTCGATGGACGGCCATATCAAGCTCTGCGAGGAGCTGTTCAGCGCCGCCCGCACCGAGTTCAAGAACCTGGAATTCTACTATTTCCACAACTGCCTCTACGAGTCGGTGTGGAAGGACAATCGCCGCCGGCAGGTGGAGAAGATCCCGACCTGGGACGTGCTCCACAAGTTCCCCGCCGACTACAAGGTGATCTTCGTCGGCGACGCCACGATGAGCCCCTACGAGATCACCTATCCGGGCGGCAGCGTGGAACACTGGAACGAGGAGCCGGGCGCGATCTGGATGCAGCGCGTGGCCGACATCTATCAGAGCTGCATCTGGCTCAATCCCACCCCCGAACGCCACTGGGACTACACCCAGTCGATCGGCGTGATGAAGCAGTTGATGACCGACCGGATGTTCCCCCTGACCATCGAGGGCCTGGACAAGGCCATGCGGGAACTGGTGCGGGGATAGGCTTTCAAGGCCGCCGGCGCCGAACGCCCCTTCCGTAGCCTCATCCGGAGCCTAGACAATCTGGTCGCAGCGCCGGCATTTCATCAGCCTAAGGCCCATCTTGACGCTTGCGCCAATTTCGAACGCCCGTAAGACTTCCCCACGGGTAAAGGGGAATATCGTAGTGAGTCCGACCACCGACGCCGCCGCCTCGTCTCTTCATAACGACGGGGGGGTTGAGGCCGCCGAAACCGAAGCCGCGACAAAGAACCTGGTGTTCGTCGCCGCCGAACGGCTCTTCGCCTTGCATGGCTTCCAGAACGTGTCGGTGCGCGACATCACCGCCGCCGCGGGCGTAAATCTGGCCTCAGTGAACTATCACTTCGGGTCCAAGGACGCCCTGCTGTTCGAGATCTTCCGTCGTCGTACGGCGGAGCTGAACCGCGAACGCGCCCGCATGCTGCACGAGGCCAATGATCGCAACGCCGGCAAGCCGCCGGTGCGCGAGGTGCTGGCCGCCCTGCTGACCCCGCCCCTGCGCTGGCTGGCGCCGGATCATGAACGCCGCATCTCGCTGCAGTTCCTGATCCGGGCCCGTAGCGAGGGCACCGACGAGATCCGCCAGATCCTCAAAACCGACGTCTCCCATCTGCGCCGCTTCTCCGACGCCCTGCTCGCCGCCCGGCCGGACCTTTCGCCTGAAGAGGTCTATTGGCGCCTGCACTTCACGCTGGGCATGCTGCATAATAACCGGTTCGCCGAGTTCGATCGTCTGAACGTGCTGTCGGAAGGCACGACCCAGGAAGACGACGTGGAAGGCCTGCTGGCCCGCATGCTGGCCTTCGCCGAGGCCGGTTTCGCAGCCTAGACCAAGGCGCGTGAAGGCGCGCTCTGGATTGCAATCCCGGGTTAGCCATGCGCTGCATGGCTATGGTTGGGGAACGAACACGCCGCGTCAGGGTTGATCTCGCCGATGGCGCGCCTCCGGATCCTGCACGAAACGCGATACGACTATGATCGCCCGGTCAGCTTTGGCGCGCACCGCCTGCTGATCCGGCCGCGTGACAGTCACGCCCTGCGCCTTGTCGAGGCGTCCTTGAATGTCTCGCCCCCCGGGCCGACCCGCTGGGCCTATGACGCGCACGGCAACTGCGTGTGTCTGTTCAATCCCCGCGGACAGTCGAACACGCTGAGCATCATCAGCGAGCTGGTCATCGACCGCTTCCCCGCCCCGCTGTCGCCTTTGCAGATCGACAATCCCCACACCCTGACGCCGATCGTCTATGGCCGGGAGGACCACGCCACCCTGGCGCCGTTCATCGCCCCCGAGACCGACGATCCCGATGGGATCCTGCTCAAGTGGCTGCGCGGCCTGAACGAGCGGCTGGATGAACCGGCGCTGGATTTCCTGCTTCGGGTCAATTCGGTGATCCACAGCCAATTCGACTACGTCAACCGCTATGAGGAAGGCGTCCAAAGCCCGCTGGAAACCCTGACCAGCGGACAGGGCGCGTGTCGGGATCTGGCCTGGCTGATGGTCGAGGGGATGCGCCGTCTGGGCTACGCGGCCCTGTTCGCCACCGGTTACATCTATTCGCCCGGCGCGGCGCACATTCGCGGGGCCGGCGCGACCCACGCCTGGTGCGAGGTGTTCCTGCCCGATCTGGGCTGGCTGGAATTCGATCCGACCAACGGCCTGGCGGAGTCGCCGGACCTGATCCGCGTGGCGACGACCCGCACCCCGTCACAGGCCCTGCCGGTGTCGGGCGCCATCATCGGCGATCCCGGCGCGGCCAGACTTCACGTCTCCGTGGATGTCCGCTTGCTCGATGCGCGCCCAGAGGCCGCGTGATAGGGTGACGCTCCGCCAGGGAGGAAAAGCCATGACCAACGGCTTTCAAAATCAAAACCCCATGAAAACGGCTGACGGCGCCCCGAAGTCCGAGCCCAAGGCTCAGCATGGTCGCAAGCCCGACGAAGCCTGCCTGAAAATAAAGGAAAAACGGACCTTTCAACCCAGGCCCGGACACTGAGGCGGGATTAGCCACGCACGTTTGAAACACGAGCGCATACAGAATTTCACATTTACGTCTTGCGTTCGGACTGTACAGGCGCGACGCGCTTAAGCATTCTTACACTTATCGCCATCGGGGGATGCGCGCGGGGGACTTTGGAATCTATGCGAGGCTGGGCCATCTACAGCGCGCTGATCGCGACGGGCTTGGCCGTCGCCGCAACCGCGGCCACAGCGCTGTCCGTGCACGCTCCCACGCCCTATGATCAAGGCCTGACCCTGGCCGGTGGCGAGACCGTCATCGATCCCGACGCCCCGATCAGCACCGCCCGCTATGGCGACGCGCCCCGCGGGACCGCCACGTCGCCCTCGCCGATCGATCTGGCCGGCGCCCCCTCGAACACATCGCTGGCCGGCGACGCGAGCCAGGCTGCGCCCGGCAAGCCTCCCATTTTAATTGCTGAAGCCCGCGTCGCGCCACGCGAGATCCAGGCCGTATCCCAACCGCGCAGAGGCGAGACGCGCACAGGCCTACGGACACGCCCCGTGGCCCTGGCGTCCGTCAAGCCGTCGATGACCTACGCCGCTGTCGCCAAGCTGGACGCACCCGAGACGCAACCCTTCGTGCCGCAGAGCCAGCAGTCAGCGATGAAGCGCCTTTCGGTCAACGCCTCCGCCCTGATGGGCAAGGCCGGGACCTCGACACAGGATTCCCGGCGTGGCCGCTGGATGCTGTTCGCCGCCAGTTCGGGCAAGGCCCTGGGTCTGAACATGATCCGCGACTCCCTGGGCGGCTGGCGCGGGGCGGGTTGGTCTCAGGAACGTCTTGCCCGCTATGGCACGCACCAGCTTGGCCTCGGCTGGCGCAAGGACAACAAGCAGATCTCGCTCAGCGCCACGCGCCGCAAGCTTTCGGCCCAGGACTTTTCCGAAAAGGACGTCGTTTACGGCGTCACCCTGTCGATCAAGCCACGCTGAGGCTTGAGCCGGCGGCGCGCCCGGCCTAAGCCCGGGTCGTGCCGGATCCAGCGCCCTCCTTGCCCGCCTCGCCGCGCGCCACCCGGCTGATCGCGATCGCCGTGGCCAGCGCGCTGTTCATGGAGTTCATCGACTCCACCGCCCTGTCGACCGCCCTGCCCACGCTGGCCCGGGCGTTCGCCGTGGATCCGATCCATCTGAAGCTGGCCCTGACCTCCTACATTCTGGCCCTGGCCGTCTTCACCCCGGCCAGCGGCTGGGCGGCCGAGCGTTTCGGGTCACGGCGGGTGTTCATCGCGGCGATGATCGTCTTCCTGCTGGGCTCCGCCCTTTGCGGGCTGTCGCGGAACCTCGAGGCCCTGGTCGCCTCGCGCATCCTGCAGGGCCTGGGCGGTGCGATGATGACGCCGGTGGCGCGGCTGATCGTCGTGGGCTCGACACCGCGCGAAAAGCTGATCACCGCCATGGGCTGGTTCACCATGCCGGCCCTGCTGGGACCGCTGATGGGGCCGCCCTTGGCGGGTCTGGTGCTGACCGTCGCTGACTGGCCCTGGATCTTCTATCTGAACCTGCCGGTGGGCGTGCTGGGCATAATCGCGGTCAAGCGGTTCGTGCCGGCCGGGACCCGCCAGGCCGACGCCCGCTTCGACTGGACTGGCTTTCTGCTGTCGGCCACGGCGGTCAGCGGCCTGGTGATCGTGGCCGAGACGGCGGGCCTTGATCTGCTGCCTCACCCAGGCCAGATCGCGATCCTGTCGGCGGCCCTGCTGGCCGGCTGGGCCTATCTGCGCCACGCCAGGCGCGCCGCCCGGCCGATCCTCGACGTGTCCCTGATGCGATACCCGACCTTTCGCGCCAGCCTTCTGGGCGGAGCCTTCGTGCGCCTGGGCATCGGAGCCAGTCCATTCCTGCTGCCGCTGTTGCTGCAGGTGGCCCTGGGCTGGACGCCGCTGCACGCCGCCCTCGTGACCATCGCGGCCGGCGGCGGCGTCCTGCTGGCCCGTCCCGTCGCGACCTGGGCCCTGCCGCGGTTCGGCTTCCGCACCGCCCTGGCCGTGGCCCTGACCCTGACGGCGATCTTCACCGCCGCCCCGGGCTTCTTCACGGCCGCGACGCCGGTGTGGGTGATGATCGTCCTGATGACCCTGGGCGGCTTCTTCCGCTCCAACCAGTTCATCGCCGCCAACACCATCGCCTATGCCGATGTTCCCGAGCGCTCGGTGGCCGCCGCCTCGACCCTGGCGGCCGTGGCCCAACAGGTGGGGCTGGCCCTGGGCGTCAGCTTCGGAGGAGCAATGCTGCACCTGGCCCGCGGCGCCGACAACGGCGCACTGACACCCGATCGCTTCGTCCTGCCCTATCTGGCGGTGGGCGCGGTGACGATGCTGGCCCTGCCGCTCTACCTGTCGCTCGACCGCGATGCGGGCGCCAACATCAGCGGACGGCCGGCGAAACCCTAGCCCTTTCGACGCCGCCCGCCCTTCGAATGGCCGGCGGTCATCGGATCGGGCTTCCGGGGTGCCACCCAGCCTTCCGGCGGTTGATAGACCTGCTGGTCGGAGCCCAGACCCATCTTTCCGGGAACCTGTCGCGTGAAATAGGAGGCCTGGGCGGGCGCCTCGACGCCGCGCACCAGGTTGTCGCGGCGCACGCTGTCGATCTGATCGCGCAGCCTGCCCGCCGTCTCGAAATCCTCGGCGTCGACCGCTTGCTGCATCTGCCGCTTCAAGTCGTCGAGATGAGTATTGGGCATGGCGCGCTCCCGGGTCGGACTCACAAAACGCCCAAGGCGGCAAAAAGTCACCGGCCGGCTCGGATAGGGGCGTTACCCGGCGTCCCGCGAACGGAATACAAACCACGGCCTGTCGACCTCACGCGGATCACCGCTGAAGGGATGGGAAGAGCTGCGGAGCGTCCGGGCCTCGCCCGGAATATTGAGTTTTAAGTACCGTTTCGACGAAGACGAACGCTCCGCGTAGCCGTTATTCGGGAGCATCGCCGGGATTGGCGGGGTTTTAACCCGCTCCGGTAGCTAGGCCCCCGACGGGCAGGGTGTTGGCGCACCCTGGACCGCATGGGCGATTTCAGCCCATGCCTGTTGCGCGTCATCGGGCGTCGGCGAGGGGAGTTCCCGGCGGTCCGGGCCTGGCCTCAACACGGGACGGTCCTCGAGGGGTGTCCACGCTCCGCCAGACCCCGCCGGGCCTTCGACGACGGCCGACAGGCGCTACCCGCTCGACCACCCCTGCCAGTCGCAACGGTCGCCGTACGTGCGCCCTTCCCGTGCTGTCAGGTGAGATTGATTATGCGGGCGGTTTGAACGCCGGGGATTGGCGCGCTCGACTATTTTGTAGAGCGTTGATTGGGTTCAGGTTTGATCCGGAATCGACGGGGATAAACTGCGCCCAATCCCCATACTTGCCCCCTCCGCGCCTGGCGGCGCTCCTCCCCCGGAGGGGGAAGATGAAGGGCGCGGATCTCATCTTCCCCCTTCAGGGGGAGGACGACCGCGCAGCGGTCAGGAGGGGGCCTGCGGCGTTGGCCGGGAAGCTCCTCCCCCCAGCCCGCTAGGCCTTGGCCCGGGCGATCCGGGCGCGGGCGATCTCGTCGGCCACCAGATTGGCCGGGCGCTTCTCGGCGATCGACTGGTCGATGACCTCGCCCAGGGTCTGGGCCAGGCGATCCAGCTTTGTCGCCACCCAGTCGCCGTCGAACGCGCCATCGGCCGCCAGGGCCCGGATCTCGGCCGCGACATTGATGATGCCGCCGCCGTTGATGACATAGTCGGGGGCGTAGAGGATGCCGCGATCAAACACCGTCTGACCGATCATCGCGTCGGCCAGCTGGTTGTTGGCGCCGCCGGCGATGACCTTGACCTTCAGGCGCGGCAGGGTGGCGGCCGAAATCGCGCCGCCCAGGGCGCAGGGCGCGAAGACGTCGGCCTCGACATCAAAGATGGCGTCGGTCGGCACGATGGTCGCGCCGGTCCTGGCGGCCACCGCATTGAGCGCCGTCTGATTGACGTCGGCGATGATCAGCTCGGCGCCGGCCGCATGCAGCTTTTCGGCCAGATAGGCGCCGACATGGCCTACGCCCTGGATCGCCACCCGCACGCCCTTGAGGTCGCGGTTCAGGGCCCGTTCGACGCACAGGCGCACGCCGCGGAACACGCCTTCGGCGGTGACCGGCGACGGATCGCCCGACGCGGCGGCGCCGCCTTCAAGACCGGCGACATAGCGCGTGGTCTTGCGGGTGCTTTCCAGATCCGACGGCGAGACGCCGACGTCCTCGGCGGTCCAGTACGCACCGTTCAGGCTGTCGACCGCACGGCCGAAGGCTTCGAACAGTTCGGGCGTCTTCTGGCTGCGGCTGTCGCCGAGGATCACGGCCTTGCCGCCGCCAAACTCCAGGCCGGCCATGGCGTTCTTGAACGACATGCCGCGCGACAGGCGCAGGGCGTCGGTCAGGGCCGCCTCGCTGCTGCTGTAATCCCACATCCGGCAGCCGCCGGCGGCCGGACCCAGGGCGGTGGAGTGAATGGCGATGATCGACTTGAGACCGGTTTTTTCGTCGAAGAAGGTGTGGACGCCTTCATGTCCCTCAAAATCGGGGGAATCGAACAAGGTCATGCCGCTTGTCTCGCCAAAGTCAGAAAGAATTCGGCGGGGTGTACGCTCCGGCGCCCGGGCTCACAAGCCCGAAGCGGTCATCTGCGACTTTGGAACCATCGCCTCCATCGCCTTGACGGTGGACGGGATGGGCGGCGCGCCCGACGGCCAGGGCGCGGCCGGATCGCGCAGGAAGCTTTCCGCGTCGCGCCAGACCGTCCGGGCCTGACGATCGACCAGCAGCAGATGCCAGCCCTCGGCGTAGCACGCCGTGCGTTGTCCGGCCTTCAGCCGGCCTGCGGCCTCGACCGCCGGTTCCTTGGGAATGATCCGGTCATTGACCCCGTAGAAATAGGCGGTGGGAACCGCCAGTCGGCCGGTCGAGCGCCAGGCCTGCTCCATCAGCCCCACCAGCCCATAGATCGTATCGGTGCGCGCACCCCAGATCATCATCGGGTCACGGCCCATGCGGCGCAGTTCATCGAGATTGTCGCTGGGCATGACTTCGCGCACGAGCCATTCGGGCGGCTTGATCACCCAGCTTCCCACCGTGTGCGAGGTGATCCACAGGCTGGTGCGGTTGGGCAAGGGCTGCTGCGACCAGCCCCAGACGGCGGGCGAGAACAGCAGCAGCCGATCGACGACCGGCGGATCGGGATCGGTCATGGCGGCGATGGCCAGGCCGCCGCCCATGCTGACCCCGGCCAGCGCGATCCTGGCCCCCGGATGCCGCTCGCGCACCAGAGCGACGCAGGTGCGGACATCCTCGATGACCATGCCCACCGGCGCCCAGACGCCGCGCTCGGGCGAGCGGCCAAAGCCCCGCACGTCGAAGGCGTAGGTGGCGATCCCCTGCCCGGCCCACCAGTCGCCGGCCAGATGGAAGGCGTTGGCATAGTCGTTCATGCCGTGCAGGCCGATGATCACCCAGTCGGGCTCGCGCCCGACCGGCAGCCAGGTCTTCAGGCCCAGCCGGGCGCCATCGAAGCTGACGAGGTCATCGCCGTCAAAGCGCGGCCCGCGAAAGCCCAGCGGGGCCAGGTCCAGCCTCTGGGTCAGGGGCGCGCAGGCGCTCAGCGTGGCGGCGGAAGCGGTGAAGATCAGAGCCCGACGGTTCATGCGCCCAGAATGCCCGCCACACGCTCACGAAGATAGGGCGTGACCTCGTCCTCGAACCACGGATTGCGCTTCAGCCAGGCCGTGTTGCGCCAGGACGGGTGCGGCAGGGGCAGGACATTGGCGCCGAACGTGCGCCAGGCGGCGACGGTGTCGGTCATGGTCTTCCCGGCACGGTCGCCCAGCGCCCAGGCCTGGGAATAGCTGCCGACCAGCAGGGTGAGTTCCACCTGGGGCAGGCGTTCCAGCAGTTGCGCCCGCCACAGGGCCGCGCAGCGCGGCGGCGGCGGATAGTCGCCGCCCTTGGGATTGGTCCCGGGAAAGCAGAAGGCCATGGCCGCCACCCCGATTTCGGCGCGGCCATAGAAGGTCTCGCGGTCGATGCCCATCCACTGGCGCAGGCGCACCCCGGAGGGATCGTTGAACGGCAGTCCGGTCTCGTGGACCAGTCGCCCCGGCGCCTGGCCGCAGATCAGGATGCGGGTTTCAGCCGCGACCCGCACCACCGGCCGCGGCGAATGCGGCAGGTAAGGCGCGCAGGCCCGGCAGGCGGCGATGTCGGACAGGAGTGCGTCGAGGGCCATGGGCACAATCTAGGGCGCGGCGACGCCAATCCAAGCGGCGCCGCGCCGCCTGACCTTAGCCGCCCAGGAAGCCGCGCTCCTTGGCGATCACCGCCGCGAACGATGGCCGGGCCAGGATGGCGTCGGCCCAGGCCTTGGTCTTGGGCCACCTGGAAAAGTCAAAACCGCAATGGATCAGGTTGGCGAACGGGCTGGCGACGGCGATGTCGGCCAGGGTCAGCCGGTCCTCGATCAGGAAGCCCGACGCGGGGATGATCTTCTCCAGATAGTCGAGCACCGGCGGCATCTCTTCAGTCTCGGCCTTCTCGATGGCGGCCAGGTCGCCCTCGACGCCCATAAAGCGGGGGCCGACGATCTTGTTGAAGAAGATCTTGCCCGCCGCTGCGACGAAGATGGTGTCAGCGAATTCCTCGAACCAGATGGTCTTGGCGCGGGCTTTAGGCTCCAGCGGAATCAGGTTGGGCTCGGGATGGGCCGCTTCCAGATAGGTGACGATGGCGGTGGAGTCAGAGATCCTGAAATCGCCGTCCTGGAAGCCGGGGATCTTCTTGAACGGGCTGCAGTCCAGGAAGTCGGGATCAGGCTGGCCCGGCCGTCCGACCTTGTTTTCGTAGGCCAGCCCCTTTTCGGTGGCGAAGGCCATGGTCTTGCGCACGAACGGCGATAGCGACGAGCCGTGGATGATCATCGATGAACTCTCCTGAGGTTGGGGCTCATAATTCATCGATTAAGTTTCGTTTCAAGACTTAGCCTTCGGCGCGCCCCATCTTGACGCCCTTGGGCGATGGCCGTTCAGTCTTGGTCCGGCAAGGAGGCTGAGCCATGGCGGACCCGCAGATCGAGATCGCGAACATGATCGCCAATCTCGAGGCCAAGACCGGAAAAACCCTCGCGACCTGGATCGCCGCCGTACGGGCTAGCGGACACGAGAAGCACAAGGCTGTCGTCGACTGGCTGAAGGCCGAGCACGGCCTGGGTCATGGCTACGCCAATATGGTCGCACACAAGACTTTCGCCTCTGATGCCGGCTCAAGCGAGGACGAGGCCCTGGTGGAGGCCATGTTTGCGGGACCGAAGGCCGCCATGCGGCCGGTCTATGAGCAAGTGGCGGCGATCGTCGAGGCTTTGGAGGGCGCCAGTTTCGCCCCCAAGAAGACCTATGTCAGCTTCCGGCGCGCCAAGCAGTTTGGCCTGGCGCAGCCCTCGACCAAGGACCGTCTGGACCTGGGTCTGAACCTCAAGGGCGTGGCGCCGGCCGGCCGGCTGGAGGCCTCGGGGTCGTTCAACGCCATGGTCAGCCATCGCGTGCGTCTGGCCTCGCCCGACGACGTGGACGCCGAGGTCGCGTCCTGGATCCGGAAGGCCTGGGAAGGCGCCTAGCCTTCGTCGTCCTCGACGTCATCGACCGGCGTCTCGAACGTGCTCGGATCGCCCGGCAGGCGGGTGCGCAGGCGATAGACGCCGCGGAATTTGTCCGGATCGACCGGCTTGTTATGACGCAGGATGACGATCGTTCCGGCCTTGGCCAGCTCGATAGCGTTGGTCCGCACATGGCCCAGCAGGCGCTGCCAGCGCTCGGGTTCCACGGCCTTGGCGACCGACATGGGGTCGATGGACTTGCCGTCCGGCAGGCCGGCCAGTTGCGAAAGGATGATGTCTTGGATCGGGGAAGTCATGGGCGGCTCCATGCCATGGATCGTCGCCTTACGCGAGGGACGGCTTGCGCGCCTTTCGCCGCGCCTCTAGCTCAGGGCGGCACACAAGGGGATGACGTTCATGGACGGCGGTAGTGAGGCGCCCGGCGGGCCACGCCTGGTCGAGACCGGCGACTGGGCCGGCTGGCGCACCTGGTCGGGGCTGGATCCGTTCGAGGATCAGGCCGGGCCGTTCTACTTCAAGGAAGACGAGGCCGGCGTGGTGACCACCGCCTTCCGGGCCGAGCCCCGCCATATGAACGGCGGCGGCTTCATGCACGGCGGCTGCATGCTGACCTTCGCCGACTTCTCGCTGTTCGCGATCGCGCACAGGGTGATGGCGGGACAACATGGCGTGACGGTCAGCCTGAACGGAGACTTCATGGGCCCCGCCCAGCCGGGTGATCTGGTGACGGCCACCGGCGAAGTCTCCAAGGCCGGCGGTTCGCTGCTCTTCGTGCGCGGCGTGGTGTCGACGGGCGGCGCGCCGATGCTGGGCTTTTCCGGCGTGATCAAGAAGATCCGGGCGCGGTAGGCGCTGGCCCCCTACGGATCGCTTCGCGATCGTCTTCCCCCGGAGGGGGAAGATGAAACGCGCCGACCTTCATCTTCCCCCTCCGGGGGAAGAGCGCCGAAGGCGCGGAGGGGGCAAGTGGTCGCTACACCCCCGCCTTGGCCGCCGGCCGGTCCATCATCGCCGTCAGCCAGCGTCCCACATTCTCCAGCTCCGCAGCGGGCCGGAACTTGACCATCCGGGCGAAGTCGATGCCGGTAACGGCCAGGATGTCGGCGATCGTCACGCGATCGGCCGCGATGAATTCGCTCTCGGCCAGGCGGCGATCAAACACCTTCAGCGCCCGTTCCGCGGCCTTGCGGTTGGTGTCGGCGATCTCGGGGACCTGGGTCTCGATGGCGGCCAGGGCCGGATGGGCGTGGCGCACGGCCATCATCAGCGGCGTCGACAGCAGCATCTCGGCCCGTCGGGTCCACATCTCGATGACCGCGGTTTCCAGCGGATCGCGGCCGAACAGGTTCGGCTCGGGATAGACGCTTTCCAGATAGCGGCAGATGGCCACCGACTCGGTGATCGTGGTGGCCCCGTCGATCTCCAGCGCCGGCACATTGGGCAGGCCGGCCTTGGCGAGGTAGTCGGGGGTGCGATGCTGGCCGCCGAAGATGTCGATATCGACGATCTCGATATCCTCGATCCCCTT
Organism: Caulobacter sp. FV2ps19; assembly: GCF_058681035.1. Lineage (NCBI taxonomy): Bacteria > Pseudomonadati > Pseudomonadota > Alphaproteobacteria > Caulobacterales > Caulobacteraceae > Caulobacter > Caulobacter sp. FV2ps19. The sequence goes on from NZ_CM178729.1 coordinate 3,657,700, forward strand.
CTCGGCCATGAACCAGCGCACGCGACGCGGATTGGGGGCGCGGCGGCTGTCATAGAGCTTCATACGAAAATCCTCCCGGCTTTTGACCGGGAGGATGATGGGTTTTCGCAGCGGAAGGAAAGGCCCGAGCTTAGAGCCCGAACAGCGCCCTCGGCATCAGGCCGATCAGCGAGCCGGTCAGGCAGGTGGCGAGGAAACCCGCCATCATCGCCTTCCAGACCAGGCTCAGAACTTCCTGGCGGCGGTGAGGCACCAGCACACTGAAGCCGGCCACGTTCATGCCGACCGAACCGACATTGGCGAAGCCGCACAGGGCGTAGGTCATGATCATCCGCGTGCGCTCGTCCAGCAGGGTCACGCCGGTCTTGGACAGCTGGATGAAGGCCGTGAACTCGGTGAGGATCAGCTTGACCCCCAGCAGGCCGCCGGCGGTGCCGGCTTCCTTCCAGGGAATGCCCATCGACCAGGCCAGGGGCGCGAAGACCACGCCCAGGCCGCGGGCGATGCTCAGCGGCTGGCCGCCGACCATCGGCATGACGCCCAGGATCTTGTCGACCATGGTGGCCAGGGCGACAAAGACGATCAGGGTCGCGCCGACGTTCAGGGCGATCTGCAGACCGTCGGTCGTGCCCTTCATCACCGCGTCGATGGCGCTGCCATAGGTCTTGTCCTCGGTCGCCAGATCCAGATCAGCGCCCTTCTCCATCGGGTCGGCCGGCACGATGATCCGCGCCAGCAGCACGCCGGCCGGGGCCGAGATGATCGAGGCGGTCAGGACGTGGGCGGCGGCGTTGGGCAGGACGTCGGCCAGGATGGTGGCGTAGGCGACCATGGTCGAGCCGCTGACGCAGGCCATGCCGACCGCGATCAGCATGAACAGCTCCGAACGCGAGAGCTTGTCGAGATAGGCGCGGATGAAGATCGGGCCTTCGATCTGGCCCATGAAGATGGTGGCGGCGGTGGCCAGGGCGGGCGGGCCGCGCAGGCCCAGGGTCTTCTGGAAGACGAAGCCGAAGCCCCGCGCCGCCAGCTTCAGGATCCCCCAGTGCCACAGCAGCGCCGACAGGGCGCAGACCACCAGGATCACCGGCATCACCCGGAAGGCGAAGACGAAGGCCGCGCCGGGATTGGCGGCGTTAAAGGCCTGATCGCCGCCGGCCAGGAAGCCGAACACGAAGGCGGTGCCGGCCTGGGACGACGAGGCGAGCCCTTCGACCGCGCCGTTGACGCCGCGCATCATCGCCTGGGCCTGGGGCAGTCCGAACAGCAGTAGCACCAGACCGACCTGGACGATGATCGCCCCGAGGGCCAGCACCCAGGGGAAACGCTTGCGATTTTCGGAAACCAGCCAGCAAAGGCCGAGGGTGAGCGCCAGACCCGCCAGGGCCTGAACGTTCTCGGGAAGAAAGATCAAGACGGAAGAACCTTTGAACTAGGTGACGCCCCCGCGACGTCGGCCAAGTGGCGAGATTGACACCAAGTTTACGCCTCTAGGCAAGCGCCTTGCGCGGCGCGGCCCGAAGGAATGGCGCTTTGCCGGGTTGTAAGGCGGCGCTTACCACCCTGGACCGCGTCATCCCGGCGCCCGGCCAGCCGGGGCCACCGGGATGACGCCTGTGGCCTAGGCCGTCGCGCTGACGGTCGAGCCGGAGCTCGACCTGGACGCCAGGGCGCTGTCGAGTTGCGCCAGAAGCTTGCTCATCAGGTCCGAAGCCAGGGTGGAGCTGGAGAGCACGCTGGACAGGGTCGAGGCGCTGTCCGTGGACGTCGAGGACGTTTTGGCGGCGTCCAGCATGTCGGCGAACTCCGAGCCCGAAAGCGCGCCGTCGCCGTCCGAGTCGCTGGCCGAGATCAGATCGGCGGCGGCCGAGGCGGCATCCGTCGAGTCGGTGTCGGCGGCCGCCAGTTCGGAGGCCGAGACCGTGCCGTCCTGATTGGTGTCGAGCGCCTCGAACACACCGCTGGAACCCGTCGCGCTGGCCGAGGACGACGCGCCCCCCTCGCCGCCCGACGGCGGAGGACCCGGCGGCGGACCGCGCATGCCCTGCATCGCCGACTGCGCGGTTTGCGCGGCCGTCAGCCCGCTGGTGATCTCGTCGGACGACAAGGAGCCGTCGCTGTCGGTGTCGAGGGCCGAGATCATGTCGCTGGCCATCTGGTCTTCCAGCCCGAGGCCCTCGGCGCCGGCCGGGGCGTTGGCCGACAGCGCCGAAGCGATCTCGTCGGCCGACAACAGCCCGTCGCTGTTGCTGTCGCCGCTGGTCAGGATCGAACCGGAGTCCGAGCCCAGCATCTGCACCGACATCAAGGAGCGCAGTGTGTCACCGCTGAAATTGGCGGCCCCGTTGCTGGACCCCGTCAAGGCCGAAGCGGTGGAGCTTTTGCCGCCCCCCTGCACATTCTGCCCAATGGACTGGAACTCGCTGAGCGACAGCGAGCCATCGCTATCGGCGTCGGCGGTCTTGAACAGCGACTGCTGAAGCTGTTGCAGTTGCTGGGTTAGGCTAGAGGAACCGACACTGGAGACGGTCATCGAACTCTCCTTTCTCGTTTCTGCGCTTTGACCGAATGACCAGAGCGCCTGCGCCGGAGGATCCGACACGGTGCAAGGGGAGCGAAAAACATTCCAAGTTTCAGTATGTTGCAGTTTGGAAATGCTTCGAAGGCCTGAACGAAGCCCCAGCCTTCGCCGGCGGCGATCCTGGGCGCTTCAGGCTGCTTCCAAGGCCGCGGAGACGGCAAGACCCGCTCATGACCCAAGCGGCCGGCGATCAGATCGCCCCCTGAAAAAGCCTTACCCCGATTTAACTTGGCCGTTTCGCGATCACCGTTATTGCTGCAACTCTGAATTGGGGGAGCGTAGTTCGCATGTCGCTGGCCTTGGCCACCTTGTTGTACGAGTGGCGTCGATATATGGCGGCCGTTGTCGCCCTGGCGTTCTCGGGCCTGCTGGTGCTGGCCCAGGTCGGCATGTTCGTCGGCATCGGCAAGGGCTTCACCGCCCAGATCGACCGGGCCCGCGCTGACATCATGGTGCTGGGTCCCGGCGCCAAGGCGCTGTTCGGCGGCCCCTCGGGCCTGCCCCGCCGCATGATCCCCCTGGTTTACAGCCACCCCGAAGTGACCCAGGTCGCGCCGCTCGACGGGTCTGGCGGTCGCTTCCAGAACATCCTGACACCCGAGGAGCAGGCCAAGATGGAGGCCCGCGCCAAGACGGGCGGCAAGGGCGCCGGCGGCGGCGGACGCAAGACCGAGTTCGTCAATGTCACGGTGATCGACGCCATCCCCGGCTATGTCACCGTGCCCACCGACTACACCCAGCCGATGGTCGAGGCCCTGCGTCGTCCCTATGCCGTGGCCGTCGACCAGACCGCGCTGAAGCGCCTGGGCGTCAAGAAGGGCGACAAGGCCATCTATAACGGCAAGACCATCAATATCGCCGTGGTCACCACCGGCTATCCCAACATCATCCAGCCCACCCTGGTGATGTCGCGCGACACCCTGCGGATGCTGGGCGAGGCCGACACCGGCCAGCGTGTGGGTCCGCTGATGGTGCAGATCCGCGACCCGGCCCGGGCCGAGGTCGTCGCCGCCCAGCTCAACAAGAAGGCCGACGGCAAGTTCCGCGCCTGGACCCGCCAGGAACTGGCCGACGCCAATTCCAGCGCCATGCTGGACGACCAGATCATCGGCATCATGCTGGGCTTCTCGGCCTTTCTGGGCCTGCTGATCGGCGTGGCCATCACCTGGCAGACCCTGCGCGGCGCGATCATGGCCAATATCAAGGAGTTCGCCTCCCTGCGCGCCCTGGGCGTGTCGATGGGCGACCTGCGCAACATCGTCATGGAGCTCAGCTTCTGGGTCGGCATCGTCGGGGTCGGCGCCGCCGGCCTGCTGACCTGGCTGGTCACCCTGCTGGCCAGCGCCGGCGGCGTGCCGATGTATTTCCCGCCCAGCCTGATCGTCATCGTCGCCGTCTTCCTGGTGGTCATCGCCATGCTCTCCGGCTTCCTGTCGCTGGGCATCCTGAAGAACAGCCAACCTGCGGACCTGCTGCGATGAGCAACGATCACAGCCACAAACGCGGCGAGAGCGCCCTGTCCGCCCACGGCATCGTCAAGCGGTTCAAGACCGGCCGCACCTTCATCGAGGTGCTCAAGGGCGTGGACTTCGACGCCAAGCACGGCGACGTGACCATGGTCATGGGTCCCTCGGGTTCGGGCAAGTCGACCCTGGTGGCCGCCCTTTCGGGCCTGCTGAAGCCTGACGAAGGCAAGGTCTCGGCCCTGGAAGCCAAGGACCTCTGGTCGCTGTCCAGCGGCAAGATCGACAAGTTCCGCCTGGATCACTGCGGCTTCATCTTCCAGGGCTTCAACCTGTTCCCGGCCCTCACGGCCAAGCAGCAGGTGATGACCGTCCTGAAGTACCAGGACATCGGTCCGGGCGAGGCCTCGCGCCGCGCCCAGGCGGCCCTGGAGTCAGTGGGACTTGGCCCGCGCGTCAACCAGCGCCCGTCTGAACTGTCCGGCGGAGAGAAGCAGCGCGTCGCCATCGCCCGCGCCCTGGCCAAGAACCCCAACCTGATCTTCGCCGACGAACCGACCTCGGCCCTCGACGGCAAGAGCGGTGAAACGGTGATCAAGCTGCTGCGCGCCGCCGCCACCGAGCGCGGCGCGGCGGTGATCTGCGTGACCCACGACCCGCGGCTGGAGGCTTATGCCGACCGCGTCATCCACATCGAAGACGGCCGGATCCTGGACGACGTGCGTAGAACGCCCGACGCCAACCCCGCGTCGCTCAGCCACTGATTTCTGGGGGAATTTACATGTTCGGCTTTCTGCGCCGCCCGATGTTCTGGATCATCATCGTCGTGCTCGCCGTCGGCGGCGGCGGCTTCTTCTATATGAAGGGCCAGGCCGCCGAGAAGAAGAAGAAGCTCGAGGTGGCCGCGGCTCAGGAAGAGCCCTCCCCCTACGCGGCCATCGCCAACGGCAAGGCTGACGTCGAAGGCGGCGTCATCCAGGTGGCCGCGCGCCGGCAGGGCATCGTCCGCGAAGTGTTCGTGCAGGAAGGCGACGTTGTCGTCGCCGGCCAGCCGCTGGCCAAGCAGGAAGACGACGAGCCGCGCCTGGCCGCCCAGACCGCCTCGGCCAACCTGGCCTCGGCCAAGGCCCAGCTGGCGCTGTATCAGGTGCAGCAGCGCACCGCCCAGCGCGAGTACAAGCGTCTGCAGGGCCTGGCGCCGTCCAATTTCGTGGCCGGTCAGAAGCTTGACGGCGCGCGCGACCAGATCTCTCAGGCCGAAGCCAATATCGGAGCCCAGCGCGCCGCCATCAGCGTGGCGACCGCCCAGCTCGACCAATCGAAGTACCAGCAGGAGCTGACGGTGATCCGCGCGCCGGCCAATGGCCGTATCGCCCGTCGCTACGCCAATCCCGGCGCCGGCGCCTCGACCCTGAACGTCACCTCGATGTTCGACCTTGAGCCCGACACCCAGCGCATCGTCCGCGCCGAGATCGTCGAGGCCGACATCCCCAATGTCAAAACCGGTCAGGAAGTCGAGATCACCCCGGAAAGCGATCCCGACAAGGTGTTCCTGGGCAAGGTCCTGCGCCGAGCCGCCGTGTTCGGGGCCCGCAAGCTGGCCTCCGACGATCCCAGCCAGCGCAGCGACGAGCGCGTGGTCGAGGTGGTGGTCAGCGCCGACGGCGCCCCGCTGCTGGTCGGCCAGCGCGTGCTGGTCAAGTTCATGAAGCCCGGCCAGAAGGCCGGCTTGAAGCGCGACAAGCCGGCGCAGCCGGTGGGCGGCGGGATGAGCAAGAAGTAGTAGAAAGACCCTTCTCCCCTTGCGGGAGAAGGTGGTCCGCAGGACCGGATGAGGGGTTGCTCGGCATGACCGGTGTGACCCCTCACCCGACCCCGGCTCCGCCGGGGCCACCCTCTCCCGCGAGGGGAGAGGGATCAGAACAGCCACCCTTGACGCCTCCCCTCCCGCGCCGCACAAACGCGCCAAACCAAACACGCGTTTGAGGGAGACTAAGGCATGTCGGACATCCGTTTTGACGGCAAGGTGGCGATCGTGACCGGCGCGGGCGGCGGCCTTGGCCGACAGCACGCCCTGGAACTGGCCCGTCGCGGCGCCAAGGTGGTGGTCAATGACCTGGGCGGCAGCGTCGACGGCTCGGGCGGCTCGTCCGACGCGGCGATGAAGGTCGTCGAGGAGATCAAGGCGGCCGGCGGCGAAGCCATCGCCCATGGCGCCTCGGTGACCGACGACGCCGGCGTCGCGGCCATGGTCAAGACCACCATGGATGCGTGGGGCCGCATCGACATCCTGATCGCCAACGCCGGCATCCTGCGCGACAAGACCCTGACCAAGATGGAACTGGCCGACTTCGAGGCGGTCATGCAGGTCCACGTCTGGGGCACCTTCAAGCCGATCAAGGCGGTGTGGGACATCATGAAGGCCCAGAACTACGGCCGCATCGTCGTCACCACCTCGTCGTCGGGCATGTACGGCAACTTTGGCCAGTCCAACTATGGCGCGGCCAAGATGGCGGTGCTGGGCCTGATGAATACGCTCAAGCTGGAAGGCCAGAAGAACAACGTCCACATCAACGCCATCAGCCCTGTCGCGGCCACCCGCATGACCGAGGGCCTGATGCCGCCTGAAGTGCTGGCCAAGCTGGCGCCCGAGGCCGTGACGCCAGGCGTCGTCTATCTGGCGTCAGACGAAGCCCCCACCGGCGCGATCCTGACCGCCGGCGCCGGCGCCTTCGCCCTGTCGCGGATCTATGAGACCGAAGGCGTCTATCTCAGCGACGGCGATCTCTCGGCCGAAGGGGTGCGCGACCACTGGAGCCAGATCACCGACGAAGCAGGCCAGAAAGCTTATTTCAATGGCGGCGAGCAGGGTCAGAAGTTCTTCCGCAAGATGTCGGGCGGTTAAAGATAGTTCTGGTATGAAAGTGACACTCGCGTAGCCACATTCTCGCCATTACTGACATAACAGCGATTGAAGCGGGGCCTCACGGCCCCGTTTCTTTGACCGCTCGAACAAAATTCATCATTCCGCGAAAAAATAGCAACGGTTTCTGACACAGTACGTTAAACGCGGCGCTCCTCAAGCGCCGTAAGGCGCTTGGCGGTCTTCTCCTCCCCAAGAAGGTCTCGTCAGTCCCATGTCTATTTCGCGTAACAGCCTCGCCGCTGGCGTGGCCTTCGGCGTTCTCATCGCCGCCACCCAGGCCTCGGCTTCGGCCTTCTATATCCAGGAACAATCGGTGCGCGGCACGGGCCGGGCCTATTCCGGCGAAGTCGCCGACACCGGCGTCGCCAGCCTGTGGTGGAACCCCGCCGCGATCGCCGGCGTCGAGCACGCCGAAGTCTATGGCGGCCTGCACAGCATCGTGATCTCGTCGCAAGCCAACAACAACGGCTCGACCATCACCCGGCCTGGCCAGGCCACCACCGCGATCAGCGGCGACGACCGCGCCAGCAATCCGCTGCTCAGCGGCTTGGTGCCCAATCTGGGCGGCGCCTGGCGCCTGAACGACAAGATCGTCGTGGGTCTCTCGACCGCCGCGCCCTACAATTTCACCACCAAGTACGGCTCCAACAGCGTCGCGCGATATGACGCGCTGAAGTCGCGCCTGAACTCGGTGGATATTCAAGGCACGGTCGCCTATCGCCTGAACGACAAGCTCGACCTGGGCGTCGGCGTCAGCGCCCAATATATGGACGCCAACCTGACCAACGCCCTGCCGCAGATCTCCCCGCTGCTGGCCGACACCGGCCGCCAGGCGCTGACCGGCGATGGTTGGGACTATGGCTGGAGCGCGGGCGCGCAATATCACCCGACCTCGAACCTGACCTTCGGCGCCAGCTATCGCTCCAAGATCGAGCACAACCTGAAGGGCAAGATTGACGTCTCGGGCCTGGCCAGCCTGCTGGCGGCCAGCAATGGCTCGTTCGACGGCGAGGCCAACATCACCACGCCCTGGATCGCCACCGTCGGCGGTCGCTGGACCGTGATGCCCAAGACCACCCTGAACGCTTCGGTCAGCCGGATCGGCTGGAGCGAATTTGACGCCATCCGCGTCACCCGCGCAGCGGGCACGTCGGTGATCGAACAAAACTACAAGGACGTCACCACGGTGTCCGTTGGCGTGGACTACCAGTACAGCCCGCGCCTGACTCTGCGCGCCGGCGTGCAGAAAGACCCGACCCCGACCCCGGACGTCGGCCGCACCGCCCGCGTGCCGGACGGCGATCGCATGATGTACTCGACCGGCGCCACCTGGGCGGCCAAGCCGAACCTGAACCTGGACGTCGCGGCGACCTATATCGACTTCGCCAGCAGCAAGATCGACCGCACCGACGTCGCCTATGCGGGCACCGCCGCCGCTACGACGACCTCGCTCCAAGCCGCCGCCACAGGCTCGGGCATCGTGCTGTCGGCCGGCGCACGCTACAGCTTCTAGAGTTGACGTAAGCTTGAACTAGAAAAGCCGCCCGGAGCGATCCGGGCGGCTTTTTCTTGAGTTCAGGAGGCTGGCTGACCCATCAGGGCGCGACGGTCTTCCAAAGGGCGCTGGCCGCCTCGACAAAGGCCTTGGCCGCCGCGCTGTCCGGCGCGCCCAGCACCACCGGAACCCCGCCGTCGCCGCCTTCGCGGACCGCCAGTTCGATCGGCACCTGAGCCAGCACCGGCACACCCAGCACCTTGGCCTCGGCCACGCCGCCGCCAGCGCCGAAGATCGGGATCGGAGCGCCGGTGGCGGGATCGGCGAAGAAGGCCATGTTCTCGATCAGCCCCAGGATCGGGGTCGCGGTCTTGCCGAACATCACCGCCGCGCGGCGGGCGTCGATCAGGGCGATCTCCTGCGGTGTGGTCACCAGCACCGCGCCGTCGATGCGCAGTTTCTGCACGAGGGTGAGCTGAACGTCGCCGGTGCCCGGCGGCAGATCGACAACCAGCACGTCCAGAGGCGCGGCGTCCGAGCCCCAAGCGACGTCATGGATCATCTGGCGCACCGCCGACGAGGCCATCGGCCCGCGCCAGATCATCGCCTTGCCCTCATCGACCAGGAAGCCGATCGACATGATCTTGATCCCGTGGGCCTCCAGGGGCTGAAGTTTCCCGTCCTCAAACGCGGGCTCACCGTCAACGCCCATCATTCTGGGGCCCGACGGGCCGTAGATGTCGGCGTCCAGCAGACCAACCTTCAGACCCATGGCCTGGAACGCGCAGGCCAGATTGGTGGCGACCGTGGACTTGCCCACGCCGCCCTTGCCGGAGGCCACCGCGATCACGTGTTTCACATGGGCGGGCTTTTCGGCTTCCGGCGGCGGGACCATGCGGGCCTGCGGATCCTCGCTGACCCTGGCGCCCTTGCGCACCCGGGTTGCGCCTTCGACGGCCTGTGCGGTCAGCACCACCTGAGCGATCTCGACCCCCGGCAGGGCGGCCAGGGCCTTCTCGGCGGCTTCGCGCACCGGCCCGTAGGCGGCGGCCTGCGCTGCGGGAACCTCCAGCATGAAGCCGGCGCGGCCGTTGCGCACGACCAGACCCTGAACCAGGCCAGCCGCGACCAGCCCCTGGCCGCTGACTGGATCCAGGATGCGATCCAGCGCAGAACGGGCGTCGTCGAGGGGGGTGGAAGCAGCGGCGGTCACGTGCAAGTCTTGTCTCACTAAGCGGGCGACCTCATATCCGCGTGCGGGGGATGTTTTACAACCCCGATCAAAATAAGCCGACGGGAAGACAACACCGCTCATGCCTTGGAATGACAATGCCGGCCCTGGTCCCTGGGGTTCTCCGCCGTCTGGCGGCGATAAGGACAAGTCCGATCGCCCCAATCCTGGTCCGCGCCGCCCCATGGGTGGTCCGCAAGGTCCAGTCGACCTGAATCAGATCTTGGAAGACCTCACCGAACGGCTGCGTCGCAATTTCCAGGGGCCTGAACGCCCGCGCGCCATCGCCGCGACCGCCGCCGGCCTCATCGTGTTGTGGGGCCTGACGGGCATCTACATGATCCAGCCCAAGCAACAGGGCGTGGTCACCACCTTCGGCGCGTTTTCACGCACCGCGGCGCCCGGCCTGCGCTATCACCTGCCCTTCCCGATCGAGTCCGTCGAAAAGGTGTCCGTCACGGCCATCCAGACGACCGACATCGGCGGCGGCGACGACGCTCAGGGCAGCGATGAGCGTCTGATGCTGACCAGCGACGAGAACATCGTCGATCTCAGCTTCAAGGTGCAGTGGCGCATCTCCAGCGCGCCCAAATATCTGTTCAATGTCCGCGATCCCGACACCGTGATCCGGGCGATCGGCGAAAGCGCCATGCGCGAAGTGGTCGGCAAGACCGCCCTGACGCCGATCCTGACCACAGGCCGCGGCCAGGTGCAGGAATCGGCCAAGGTGCTGATCCAGCAAATCCTCGACCGTTATGACGCCGGGGTCTTTGTCGAAAGCGTGCAGATCCAGACCGCAACCCCGCCGCCGCCGGTCATCGACGCCTTCCGCGACGTCCAGCGCGCCAGCCAGAACGCCCAGTCCGCCGCCAATATCGCGCGCGGCCAGGGCGCCCAGATCGTCCAGCAGGCCAAGGGCTATAACGCCCAGGTCGTGCGCGGCGCGGCCGGTGAAGCCGCACGCTTCAACCAGGTCTATGACCAGTACAAGCTGGCCCCCGCCGTCACCCGCGAACGTCTCTACATCGAGACCATGCAGCGGGTGCTCTCCAATTCGAACAAGGTCATCATCGACAGCAAGGGCGCCAGCGCCCCGGTGATCCTGCCGCCCGACGCATTCAGACCCAAGACCGCCACCGTGATCAAGCCCGTCGACGGAGCCGCCCAATGAGCCGTCCTCAAAACCGTCTGACCGCCATCGGCGTCGCCGCCGGCGCCGTTCTCGTGCTGATGGGCATGACCGTCTATCAGGTCGAGCAACGCCAGCAGGCCCTGGTTGTCCGCTTCGGCGATCCGATCCGGGTGGTCCGCACGCCGGGCCTGCACCTGAAGGCGCCGTTCCTCGACCGCGTGGTCAAGTTCGACAATCGTAACATCGAACTCAACGCCGCCCGGGAAGAGGTGATCGCCGCCGACCAGGAACGCCTGGTGGTCGACGCCTTCGTCCGTTACCGGATCACCGATCCCCGGCAGTTCTATCGCACCCTGGGGGATGAAGGCGTGGCCGCCGATCGTCTCGATTCGATCGTCAACGCCGCGCTGCGCCAGACCATCGGCCGCGCGACGTCCAAGGAGGTCATCGCCCAGAAGCGCGCCCAGGTCATGGCCCAGATCCGTAACGAGGTGGCGCAACAGGCCAAGGCGTCCGACCTCGGGGTCGAGATCATCGACGTGCGCATCAAGCGCGCCGACCTGCCCGAGGCCAACCAGAAAGCGGTGTTCGAGCGCATGCAAACCGCCCGCCAGCAGGAAGCCGCCGAGATCCGGGCCATCGGCGAGCAGCGCAAGCGCGAGATCATCGCCACGGCCACCGAAGAAGGCGAAAAGATCCGCGGCGAAGGCGACGCGCAACGCTCGGAGCTCTACGCTTCAAGCTTTGGACGTGATCCCAGCTTCGCGGCGTTCTATCGCTCGATGCAGGCTTATGAGGCGTCTCTTGGCCAAGGCGACGCCACCCTGGTGCTTTCGCCCGACAGCGCCTTCTTCAAGTACTTCCAGAAGGGCCCGCAGGGCTAGTAAGACGCGGGGGCTGCGGGATTCTCTCGCAGCCCCTGTTCTTGCCAAGGAAGCCCATGCGTCGTTTCACGGCTCTCGCCTGTCTGCTGGTTGCGTGCCTGACAGCCGCCCCCGCCCTCGCTGCGCCGCTGGAGGTGCGGGTCGTGGTGGTCACCGCTTTCGAGATCGGCGAGGACACCGGCGACAAGGCCGGCGAATTCCAGGCCTGGGCCCAGACCATGCCCGAGACGCTGCCCTTCAAGGCCGGCTTCCGCAACCTCCGCTATGATCCGGCCCGCAAGACCCTGCTGCTGTCGACCGGCATGGGCACCAGCCGCGCGGCGATCTCGACCCTGGCCCTGGGCCTGGACCCGCGCTTTGACCTCTCCAAGGCCTACTGGCTGGTGGCGGCCATCGCCGGGGTCAATCCCGACAAGGGCTCGGTGGGTTCGGCCGCCTGGATCGGCGCGGTGATCGACAGCGACTTCGGCTACGCCATCGACCCGCGCGAGACGCCCAAGGGCTGGACGACCGGCCAGATCCCGTTCGAGCGCAAGGCGCCCTACGAAACCCCTGCCCCCGCCCTGCCCAATTCAAACCTGTTCCCGCTGAACACCGGCCTGCGCGACTGGGCCTTCGACCTGACGCGCGACGCGGCCATCCCCGACAATGTCGCGCTGCAGGCGATGCGCGCGCCCTATGTCGGTCTGCCCAAGGCCCAGACCCCGCCCATGGTGCTGAAGGGCGACGAGGTCAGCGGCCAGGCCTTCTGGCACGGCGCGATCCTCAACCAGCATTTCGAGGCCTGGTCCAATTACTGGACCGGCGGTCAGGACGGCTTCGTGATGACCGGCATGGAAGACACCGGAGTTGTGGCCGCCCTCGACGCCCTGGGCCGCATCGGCCGCGCCGATCCCAAGCGCGTTCTGGTGCTGCGCACCGCCAGCAACTACACGACCCCACCGCCCGGCGGCGACGCGGCGGCCAATCTGCTGGGCGAGCATACGGGCGTTCCGGCCCTGCAATCCTCGCTGGACGCGGCCTTCAAGGTCGGCGGCGTGGTGGTCGAGGAACTGGTGACGAACTGGCCGCGCTATGCCGACACGGTTCCGGGCGGCCAATAGCGTAAGCCCTCAAACACCCGCTCTTCCCGGCGAAGGCCGGGGAGAGCGGAGGATTGTGACAGCTCCTCCACACTATCGAGCGGCAGCAACGCTCAAACTGACGCCTTCAACAGGTCCAGCACCACGTGCAGGCTGTCGGCGATGTGGACGCACTTGTCGTGCATTTCCTCGGTCGGATCGAGAATGTCGGGCACCATCACCGTCATCATGCCTGCGGCATGGGCGGCGCGGACGCCGGGGTGGGAGTCCTCAAGCGCCAGGCACACGGCGGGATCGATACTGATGCGACGCGCGGCTTCCAGATAGGGATCCGGATGCGGCTTGTGGCGCGTGACGTCGGCATGAGCGACCACCGCATTGAAGCGGGGCAGCAGACCAAACCGACCCAGATACTTCTCGACCGCGCCGAAGCCGTTCGAGGTGGCGATGGCGCGCGGCAGGCCGATGTCGTCCAGATAGTCGAGGATCTCGATCACGCCGGTCTTCAGCCTGGTTTCAGCCTCGAGCAGATCCTCGACATCGTTCCAGACCCGTTCGAAATAGGCCTGGACCGGAAAGGTCTCGCCATACAGGCCGCGCAGCATCACCCCGCACTCGGGATTGGTCTTGCCGACCATCGAGGCATAGACCTCGCCAGTGAAGCCGATACCGAAGGTCGCGCCCGCCTCGATCATGGCCGCGCGATAGACGATCTCGGTGTCCAGCAGCAGGCCGTCCATGTCGAAGACCACCGCCTCGACGCGGCGCGGAAAGCTCACGAGACGAACTCCGAAGCCTTGTAGCCCTGGAAGTAGAGCAAGGCGGTGAGGTCGGCGTGGTCGACCTTGGCGTGAGCCTGGGCCGCCACGATCGGCTTGGCGCGATAGGCGACGCCCAGGCCGGCGACCTCGATCATCGCCAGATCATTGGCGCCGTCACCGACCGCCAGGGCGTCGGCCGGCGTCAGGCCCAGGGCGGCCGTCTCTTCGCGCAGGGCGGCCAGCTTGGCCTCCTTGCCCAGGATCGGATCGCCGACCTGACCGGTCAGCTTGCCGTCCGCCTCGATCAGGGTGTTGGCGCGGTTGAGGTGAAAGCCCGCCGCCGCCGCCACGCGGCCGGTGAAGAAGGTGAAACCGCCCGACACCAGGGCGCAGCGCGCGCCATGGGCCGCCATGGTCTCAACCAGGGTCTTGGCGCCGGGATTGAGCCGCACGCGCTCGTCATAGCAGGTTTGCAGGGCGTCAACCGACAGGCCCGTCAGCATGCCGACCCGCTCACGCAGGGCCCCTTCGAAGGCCAGCTCGCCGCGCATGGCCCGCTCGGTGATCTCCGAGACCCTGGCCTTGACGCCGGCGAAGTCGGCCAGCTCGTCCAGGCATTCGACATTGATGATCGTGGAGTCCATGTCGGCGATCAGCAACCGCTTCCTGCGGTTCTCGGCCGAAGTCACCGCGAAGTCGACCGGCAGGCCATCGGTCGCCGTCTTGGCGGCCGCATCCAGCGCAGCCGCCTCACCTTCGACCGCGATCTCGACCGCGTCGGGGCCCAGAACCTCGCCCGCGCCGCGACCAAACAAGGCGACGGCGCGCGCCAGGGCGCTGGCGTCAGGGCTCACGAAGACGACAATCTGGACCATGGCGCGGGGCGTAGACCGGCGCGCCGTCCAGATCAACCTTCCCTCGGCCGGGATTGATGCTAAGGCCAAGCTCAAGGCAATCCGGAAGGACCTTATGGCCGCGAACCGAACCGAGGATCTGGCGACACCCGCCGCGATCGGCGTCGTCGCCGCCTTTGTCGCCACGATGGGGCGCGGCCTGACTTGACCTGCGGCCTTTGTCGACCAAGGGTCCGCGCATGACCGTTTCGCCCGTCACCCTGATCGCCGGCCCCACCGCCAGCGGCAAGTCGGCCTTCGCCCTGAAGCTGGCCCGCGAGACCGGGGCCGAGATCGTCAACGCCGACTCCATGCAGATCTATGCCGGCCTGCGGGTGCTGACCGCCGGACCTTCGCCGGACGAGATGGCCGCCGTTCCGCACCATCTGTTCGGCGCGGTGGACGCTGCGCAAAGCTGGTCGGTGGCCAAGTGGCTGGAAGCGGCGATGGCGGCGCTGCGCGACATCGATCATCGCGGCAAGCGGGCCATCGTGGTGGGCGGCACCGGCCTCTATTTCCGCGCCCTGACCCATGGCCTGGCCGATGTGCCGGCGGTTTCGGAGACCCAGCGCGAGATCTCGGGCCTGCTCTACGCCGCCAAGGGCGAACCCGAATTTCGCGACCTGCTCAGTGAACTCGATCCCGAGGCGGCGGAGCGGATCGAGATCGGCGACCGCCAGCGCCTGGTTCGCGCCCATGCCGTCGCCATCGCCACGGGCCGTTCCCTGACCGCCTGGCAGAAGGACACCCGTCCCGCCCTGGCGCCGGACAGCTGGACGGGCCGGGTGCTCGACATCCCGCGGGCCGATCTTTACGCCCGCTGCGACGCCCGCCTCGCGATCATGGTCGAGCATGGGGCCCTGGACGAGGTGGCGGCGATGGAAGCCCGCAAACTGAGCCCCGCCCTGCCCGCCCTCAAGGCCCTGGGCTATCCGCAACTGGCCGCCCATCTGCGCGGCGAGGTCAGCCTGGACCAGGCCCTGGACGCCGCGCGACAGGAAACCCGTCGCTACGCCAAGCGCCAACTGACCTGGTTCAGGAACCAGACGCCCGACTGGGCGCGGGTTTCGGGGACGGATCCAAATTCGTAAGGAAAATCCCATGTCCGACCTCAACGCCCTGGCCGAACGGGTCGCCCAGCGGCTGACCGAGCGCGGCGAAACCCTCGCCATCGCCGAGTCCTCGGCCGGCGGCCTGATCTCGGCGGCCCTGCTGGCCGTGCCCGGCGCTTCGAAATTCTATGTCGGCGGGGCGGTCGTCTATACGGCCCGGGCGCGCCTGACCCTGATGGACATCCCGCAGAAGGCCATGGACGGTCTGCGCTCGGCCAGCGAGCCCTATGCCGTGATGCTGGCCCGCGTGGCGCGCAAGAATCTGAAAGCGACCTGGGGTCTTTCCGAGACCGGCGCGGCCGGACCCGACGGCAACCGCTATGGCGACCTGCCCGGCCACTGCTGCATGGCCGTGGTGGGCGAAGAGGCCTCGGTCAGCGCCACCCTGGAAACCGGCAGCGATGACCGGCCGGCCAACATGCAGGCCTTCGCCCGGGCCGCGTTAAAGCTGCTGCTCGACACGCTCGAAAGCTGAAACGGGACCGCAGGGCACATCCTTGCCTTAAAACCCGCCTTGACGCTCCCCATTGCGCATGGCATGACCCTTTCCGTAGCTTTGGAGCAAAACTCGTGCGCAAAACCATGATCGTACTTATGGAGCGGCCGTCCGCGATGTGACCTCGAAGTCACGTCGTAGTTCGGTCGCGCGCGCAAAAAGGTCCTTCGGGGCCTTTTTTCTTTTCAACTTTCCCCTTCCAGCCTTCCCCATCGGACCCGTCCCATGACCGCCCACCAGACCATCGAGAGCCAGGCTCCCGCCGCCGCCGACACCTCCCGCGCCATGACCGGCGCCGAGATCGTGGTTCGCGGCCTTGTGGACCAGGGCGTCGAGGTGCTGTTCGGCTATCCGGGCGGCGCCGTCCTGCCGATCTATGACGCGCTGTTCCATGAGCCGCGCCTGCAGCACATCCTGGTTCGCCATGAACAGGGCGCGACCCACGCGGCCGAAGGCTATGCGCGCAGCTCGGGCAAGCCCGGCGTCGTCCTGGTCACTTCGGGCCCCGGCGCGACCAACGCCATCACCGGCATCATGGACGCCCTGATGGACTCCATCCCGATGGTCGTCATCACCGGCCAGGTCCCCACCCACCTGATCGGCACCGACGCCTTCCAGGAAGCCGACACGGTCGGCATGACCCGCTCGTGCACCAAGCACAACTATCTGGTCAAAGACGTCCGCGACCTGCCGCAGATCATCCATGAGGCCTTCAAGATCGCCACCACAGGGCGTCCGGGCCCCGTGCTGATCGACATCCCCAAGGACGTCCAGTTCGCCCAGGGCGAATATTACGGCCCGACGGAAGTCAGCTCGACCCACGCCTACAGCCCCAAGACCAAGGGCGAGCAGGGCCGTATCGCAGAGGCCGCCAGGCTGATCGCCGGCGCGCGCCGGCCGATCTTCTACACCGGCGGCGGCGTCATCAACGCCGGCCCCAAGGCCAGCGCACTGCTGCGCGAATTCCAGGCGATGACCGGCGCGCCGGTCACCTCGACCCTGATGGGCCTGGGCGCCTTCCCGGCGGCGGATCCCGCCTGGCTGGGCATGCTGGGCATGCACGGCACCTTCGAAGCCAACAACGCCATGCACGATTGCGACGTGATGATCTGCGTCGGCGCCCGCTTCGATGACCGCGTCACCGGTCGGCTGGACGCCTTCTCGCCCGGCAGCAAGAAGATCCACATCGATATCGACGCCTCGTCGATCAACAAGAATGTCCGCGTCGACCTGCCGATCATCGGCGACGCCGCCAGCATCCTGGAAGACCTGATCGCCGCCTGGAAAGCCGCCGGCCATCAGCCCAACAAGGCCGCCCTGAGCGACTGGTGGGCCCAGATCGACACTTGGCGGGCGCGTCAGTGCCTGAACTATCGGGGCTCTGACACCACCATCAAGCCGCAGTACGCCATCGAGCGCCTGTACGCCCTGACCAAGGATCGCGACAGCTACATCACCACCGAGGTCGGCCAGCACCAGATGTGGGCCGCGCAGTTCTATCGCTTCGAGGAACCCAATCGCTGGATGACCTCCGGCGGCCTGGGCACGATGGGCTACGGCCTGCCCGCCGCCATCGGCGTGCAACTGGCCCATCCCGGTTCGCTGGTCATCGACATCGCCGGCGAAGCCTCGATCCAGATGTGCATTCAGGAGCTGTCGACGGCCATCCAGTTCAACCTGCCGGTCAAGATCTTCATCCTCAACAACGAATGGATGGGCATGGTCCGCCAGTGGCAGCAACTGCTGCACGGCGAGCGCTACAGCCACTCCTATTCCGACAGCCTGCCTGACTTCGTGAAGCTGGCCGAGGCCTATGGCGCCGTCGGCATCCGCTGCAGCGACCCGGCCGAGCTGGACGGCAAGATCCTGGAGATGATCAACAGCGACAAGGTCGTGGTGTTCGACTGCCGCGTCGAGAAGCACGAGAACTGCCTGCCGATGATCCCCTCGGGCAAGGCCCACAACGAGATGATCATGGGCGACGTCGAGGATATCGGCAACGTCATCGGCGAGGCCGGCGCGGGGCTGGTCTAAAAGGCGGTGCGTCCTTCGAGGCCCTCCTGCGGAGGGCGCCTCAGGATGAGGTAAAAAGTAGAAGCGGCGTTTTTCTGCTTTCGGGACCCGTACAAATTTCCTCATCCTGAGGTGCTCGCCCCGGCGAGCCTCGAAGGACGCAGGGCCGATGTACGATCTCCACAGCGCCTGGGTGTACATGCTGAGATGTCGCGATGGCTCTTACTATGTTGGGTCTCATCGCGGTGCAGACGTCGAGACGCGTATCGCCCAACACCAGGATGGTCGCGGAGGGAACTATACCTCCTGCCGCCTACCGGTGGAGCTTGTCTGGTGTGAAGCTTTTCAGTTCATCACCGACGCCATCACCGCGGAACGTCGCATCAAGGGTTGGTCCCGAGCCAAGAAAGAGGCGATGATGAGAGGCGAATGGGATGCGCTACCTTCCTTGTCGCGTCGCCGTGGCGGCAAACCAAAACAACAAGAGCACATAGAACAGAGCGCCCTGATGACCAACGCCCCCTCCGCCTCCGGTTCCGCCTATGACATGCCCGCCGCCGCCCAGGCCGAGCAGACGGCGACCTTCGCCCTGCTGGTCGACAACGAACCGGGCGTGCTGCACCGCGTGGTCGGGCTGTTCGCCGCGCGCGGCTACAATATCGAGAGCCTCACGGTCGCCGAGACCGACCACAACGCCCATACCAGCCGCATCACCGTGGTGACGCGCGGCACGCGCCAGACCCTGGACCAGATCGAAGCCCAGCTTCACAAGGTGGTCAGCGTTCGCCGGGTGCACGACGTGACCCGCGACCCCAATGGTGTCGAGCGCGAACTGGCCCTGATCAAGGTGCGCGGCTCGGGCGCCGATCGGGTCGAGGCCCTGCGCATCGCCGACATCTTCCGCGCCAAGCCGGTCGACACCACCCTGGAAAGCTTCGTGTTCGAGATCTCGGGCGCGCCGTCCAAGATCGACAAGTTCCTGGATCTGATGCGCCCGCTGGGTCTTGTGGAACTGTCGCGCACCGGCGTGCTGTCCATCGAGCGCGGCTTCGAAGGGATGTAGCGGCCCAGGGGCGGAGATGTGACGATGGGCCTGGCTGGATTGATCGCGGGCCTGGTCCTCGCCGCCCAGCAGGCGCCACAGCCGCTAGCGCCCGACCTGCCGCCGCCCGCCCCAGATCCGGCCGCCTGGTGGTCAGCCGACTCGCCGAAGCCCTCGCCTGACGTCGATCCGCTCTATGGCCGTCGCCTGGGTCGGCATGAAGAGCCCATCCCGATCGCAAACGGCGTCGATCCCCTGCTCTATCGCCTGTGGGGCCTGCAGCCGCTGCAGAACCAGCTGGTGCGGCGCGGTGAGATGATCCTCGAAGTCTGGGCGCGGCCGGCGCGCGGCGTTCGCCAGGCGGTGATCCGGGTGACGATGCGGCGCGACGGTCGCGCCTTCGTCCAGGCCCGCGCCGGCCTGGGCTGCTGCGCGCCGGAGATCGAGCGGCGGGTCGATATCAACGCCGAGCTGCCCTCCGACCAGATCCCCCCGCTCAGAGCCCTGAGCGGAGCGGCCCTGTGGAGCGCCCCCCGGGACGTGACCATCGACTATGGCGACGGTTCAGTGTCGCCGGTGTGCCTGGACGGCGTGGCCTGGGACGTCACCCTTGTGGTCGCGGGGCAGGCCCGGCATCTGCGGCGGGCCTGTGACGACGCGGAGGTGGGCTCAATCGCGCAAGCCCTGTCCCTGGCGCTGGGCGCGGCGGTCGGGCGCGACGCCCGCTTCGACGCGCTGTTTCCCCGAGGCGCGGACTTCTCGCCGCAGAAGGCCGCCCATGACGACCTGATCGCCTCTGGCGGCGCCTTGAAGCCCGCCGCCAACGCCCGGCCCCAGCCGCCCGCCGTGCCGGCGCCGCCGGACGATGAAGCCGGCGACGCCCCGCCCGATCCGGTCAACCCGCGCCCGACGCCCTGAGCCGCAGGCCGGCCGCTCGCGGCGCCGTCCGAGCCTGGAGCAAGGCGCGTGAAATCGGACTCACGCACCTTGCTCCAGGTTTTTGTTTTCGCATCGTTTTTGCGGAAAGCCGGCGTCCACTTTTCCGCACGATGCTTTAGGTTTCCAGCACCATATCGGGAAGCTCGCGCAGCCGCGCGGCGTCCCTCAGCGGCGGCGCGCCGAACAGCCGGGCATATTCGCGGCTGAACTGGGAAGGACTGTCATAGCCCACCGTGTGCCCCGCCGTGGCGCAGTCCAGATGCTGAACCAGGATCAGTCGCCGCGCTTCCTGCAGCCGAAGCTGCTTCTGGTACTGCAGGGGCGATAAGGCGGTCACCGCCTTGAAATGCTGATGCAGGGCCGAGGCGCTCATCCTGGCCTCGGCGGCCACGTCCTCGATGCTGAACGGCTGGGAGAAGTTGCGCTTGATCCAGCCGATCGCGCGGTTGATCTGGCGCAACCGGCCATCGGCGCGCGCGATCTGGGCCAGGCGAGGCCCCTGCTCTCCGGTCAACAGCCGATAGAGGATCTCGCGCTCGATCAACGGCGCCAGCACGGCGGCGTGTTCGGGGGCTTCCATCAGCCTCACCATGCGGCAGACGGCGTCGAACAGGTCCGGCGTCATGGCGCCGGCCGACATGCCGCCCACCAGCGGCGCGGACGCATCCAGCCGCCCGGCCATGCCGGTCTCCATGATCATCTCGCTGATCATGTTGGGGTCCAGCGTGATGCGGAAGCTCAGATAGGGCGCCTCGGGCGAGGCCTCGATCACCTGCCCGACCACCGGGACATCCACCGAGGCCAGGAAAAAATTGTGGTCGTCATAGTGGTGCACGGCGTCGCCCACCAGCACCCGCTTGCGTCCCTGGGCCAGGACGCAAAAGGCCGGTTCATGCACCGCATGGACGGGTTCGCTCGGTTGGCTGACGCGGTAAAGCCCCACCCGGGGTCCGCAACAGGTCTCGTGCGCACCCTCGTTCGGCGCGAATCGTTCAATCAGGGCGGCGAGCGCCTCGCGCGTGCTCATGGAAATTCCGTTGTCTGCATGAGGCTATTCATAAGCCTTGCACGATCCTCCGTCACGCGACGCTGATCGGTTCTGCAGGATCGTGCAATCAAGTCGGAGCATCTGTCTACCAACTGGACGCGCCCGCCCGGCATAGTGAGCCCGTTCCGCTCCTCGACGCGGCAGCTCCCAAAATCTGAGTCCATGATGAGACGCTACACGCCCCCACGCGGCGCTGCGGCTCCGCGATGGTTCGTCGCCGTCCTGCTGGGCGGCGCGGCCGTGCTGACCGCCGCTACAGCCCTGCTTCCCGCTCCGGCTTTCGCCCCTACCCCTTCGTCCTGGAGGATTGCCCCATGATCGTTTCCGCCATAGTTCGGCACATGCCCGTTTCCGGCGTCTGGACCTCGCCAGACGGCTGTATCTGCCTTGAACTCCGCCCGGACGGGCGCTTTGTCGAAACACGCGACAAGCCGTTCAATCGCTTCACCGGGGTCTATGTCCTGACGGGTGAAACCCTGAAGCTGTTCGAAGATTCCGGGGCGGTCGCCACGGGGACTCTGGCCGATGGCCGCCTCAGCATCGGCCCTGTGGCGCAACGCGCCTTCCATCCCGCGCACTAAGCCCCTATATTGGATCTGTCCGGTCTCGGCCGGACTATGGGGATAAACGCGCACGTAATAAGCGGACTGGACCCGGGTGCGATTCCCGGCGGCTCCACCAATCTCTCCCAAGTTATCATGGGACTGCATGGGGCCGATCAGCATCGACAGACGTGTAAAGGTGTAATGCTTTCTCTCGGCGTGGCTCACCGTATCGGGCCGCTAAACTAACTGCGAACGATAACTTCGCTGAAGAGTTCGCTATCGCCGCGTAATGCGGTTCTAGTGAATTCGTGACTTAAGTCCTGGGGGTTCAGATCCTCAGGCGGGGCCCGGAGGGAGCCTGCCAACAGAATCCCTCCACTTTCCACCGTGGCAGCCGAGGCTCCCTCCTCTCTTTTGCGAGGAGGCATGGGGGAGCCTGCCAACAGAATCCCTCCACTTTCCACCGTGGCAGCCGAGGCTCCCTCCTCTCTTTGCGGAGAGGAACAAGGAAAGCGCGCCAGCGGATTTCGGTCTCTTAACCTTGTCGCCGAAATTTGTAGGTCAACCGAAGGTTTGCGCACCTTTGCCGGACGGCCGTGACGCGCTAGGCTGGGCATCTTGTTTCAGTTCCCAGTTCTTGACGGACCGCATGGCCCCAACCAACCCGCCTGAAGACCTTATGCAATACGAGGCCATGGCCCAGGACGCCCTGCGCGGCGTCGTGAAGGCGGCCCTTCGCAAGGCGGCGGCGCCCGGCGGCCTGCCTGAACCGCATCATCTGTACATCACCTTCAAGACCCAGGCGCCGGGCGTGTCGGGCCCGCAGGATCTGCTGGGCAAGTACCCTGACGAGATGACGATCATCCTGCAGCACCAGTACTGGGACCTGGCGCCGGGCGAGACCTTCTTCTCGGTGACCCTGAAGTTCGGCGGCCAACCCAAGCGCCTGTCGGTGCCCTATGCGGCCGTGACGCGATTCTATGATCCCTCGGTGCAGTTCGCCCTGCAGTTCGAAGCGCCCGATATCGTGCCGCCGGAACCGACCGTCGAGCCCGAGCCCGAAACCACCGCCGAGACCGGCGGCGATGACGACGCGCCCAAGATCATTTCTCTCGATCAGTTCCGGAAGAAGTAGCCGGTGAGCGAGGTCGCGGCGGACGAGCCCCAGGTTCTGACCGACGAGGCGATCCTCGAACGCTTTCGCGCCTCAAAAAACGCGCCCTCGGGTTCGCGGACCCTGGGCTTCCAACTCCTGGCCGTGCGTCAGGCGGATCGCGAGGTCGAGGTCGGCTTCGAGGCGCGCGCCGATCTGCTGTGCAACCCGATGGGCCAGATCCAGGGCGGCTATGTCTGCGCCATGCTGGATGAGTGCATGTCGGTGGCCGGCATGATCAGCTCGGGCATGACCCACGTGGTCCCGACCCTGGAGATGAAGACCAGCTTCCTGCGCCCCGCCCTGCCCGGCGCCCTGCGGGGCGTCGGCCGGGTCGTGAAGTGGGGCAAGACGGTCTGCTTCACCGAAGGCGAACTGTATGACGGCGAGGGCCGGCTTCTGGCCAAGGCCTCCGGTACGGCCATTCCGACGCCCTTCGCGCGGTTCAGGAAATAGCGCCGCAGAGCGCCTCAGGTTTCGCCGCGCCCTGCCCTTCTGCATGCCCGCTCATGAACGTCACTGAGGCGCACTCAGGAATAGACGCTGATCGTGCACGCCGCCCTTTGAACCCGGGACGAAGCGCCCTAGAACACGGATAGAACACTGTTCAGTCCTAGGGGTCGGTCCTTGACGTCGCGCCTTTCGTCCAGAGTCGCCGTGATGGCGACCATGATCGCCTTGCTATCGTCCATGGGTTCCGCCCAGGCGCAGGACACGGCCTCGCCTCCGGCCGCCGAGACCTCAGCGCCGGCTCAGGCGCTCCCGGATGCTCCCGTCCCCTACAGGACCCTGAAGCGTCGCCCGACGCGCCTGTCGGCCACGCGAGCCCGCACAGCCTCGCCAGCCGCTGCTCCTCCGGCCGCGACCAACACCCCGCAGCCTGCTCGCGTCGCCGGCGTCGCCCCCCTGCCCGCCGGTGAGCTGGAGGCCTTTGTGGACGGCCTGATCCGTCGCAGCATGACCGAGGACCACATCGCCGGCGCGACGATCGCGGTTGTTCAGAACGGCCAGGTGGTGCTGAAAAAAGGCTATGGTGTCGCCAGCCTGACAGACGGCCGCGCGGTCGATCCCGACAAGACGCTGTTCCGCATCGCCTCGATTTCCAAGACCTTCACCTGGATCGCCCTGATGAACCAGATCGAGTCCGGCCGCATGCGGCTGGACGGTCCGGTCAATCTGTATCTGCCCGAACCGCTTCAGGTGCGCGGCAAGGACAAGGCGCCGGTGCGACTTCGCGACCTGATGACCCACACGGCCGGGTTCGAGGACCGGGCCATGGGCCAGCTTTTCGAACAGGACTGGCGCCGCGTGCGGCCGCTGAACGAATATCTGCGCCAGGAACGGCCCAAGCGGGTGCGTGAGCCTGGAGCCCTGCCGGCCTATTCCAACTATGGCGCGGCCCTGGCCGGCGCCGCGGTCTCCAACGTCACCGGCAAGCGATTCGAACAGTTGATGGCGGAGGAGATCCTCTTTCCGGCCGGCATGACCCACACCACGTTCCGCGACGCCCGTCCCTGGCGCGACGATCTGCCGGCGCCGATGTCGCCCGCGCTCGCCGCAGAACGCTCCGCCGGCTTCCGCTGGACGCAGCTGGGCTGGCGCGAGCAACTGCCCGAATTGACCGGCCAGATCGCCCCGGCCGGCGGCGCCTCTTCGACGGCGGCCGACATGGCGCGCTACATGCTGCTGCTGCTGGGCGACGGAACCCTGGACGGCAAGACCATCTATTCGCCGCGTATCGCCCAGGCCTTCCGCACGACGATGTATCGCCCCACGCCGGATGCGGCGGGCTGGAACGCCGGCTTCCAGGACATCGCCCTGCCCGGCGGCCGGCGCGGCTTCGGTCACGAAGGCGACACCCTGTGGTTCCACTCCAACATGGTCCTGGTTCCCGAGTTGGGCCTGGGGATCTTCATCGCCGAGAACACCGACACCGGCGCCGACCTGCCCGGGGTGGCGCCGTCCGCCATCATTGAGCGCTTCTATTCGCCACGGCCGGCGGTGCCGGTGATCCAGCCTCTCAGCACAGAGACGGCCAGGATCTATGAAGGCGAATATCTCAGCACACGCCGCGCCTATTTTGGACTTGAGGCCTTTGTCGGTCGGTTAATCCGCACCGCCAGGGTGCGGATGACGCCAGACGGCCAATTGGCCATTCTCGTCGACGGCAAGCCCACCCTATGGAACGCCACCGACAAGCCGGGCGTCTTCAAATCCGCCGACGGCCCCAGGATCGTCGCCTTCGAAATCCAGGGCGGGCGCGCAACACGCTTCTACCCGGCCAACGGTTTGTCGGCCTTCGAGCGCGTCCGTTTCCCGCTCGGGTCGGGATTGCTGATCTGGATCGTGTCTCTGTCGGCCCTGGCGGCGATCGCCACCCTGGCGGGCGTGTTCATCCGCGATCGACGCGAGACCCGTCAAACGCCGACCCAGACCCGTGCCAACCTGTTGCAGACCACCCAGGCGGCGCTGTGGCTGATCTCGCTGGGTTGCGTGGGCGCGTTCGCCAGTAAATCCAATGACATGGCCGCGGTCTTCTTCGGCTGGCCCAGCGGCTGGCTGGTGACCGCCTCGGCCTGCGCCCTGGTGGCCAGCGTCCTCACCGCCGTGACCCTGGTCATGGCGCCGGTGGTCTGGCGCGGCGGCCGCCGGGTCGACAGCTGGACCACCCTGCGCAAGCTGGCCTTCACCTTTACGGCCCTGCTCTACACCGTGCTGGCCGTCCTGCTGGCGATG
Source organism: Caulobacter sp. FV2ps19 (assembly GCF_058681035.1). Taxonomy (NCBI): domain Bacteria; kingdom Pseudomonadati; phylum Pseudomonadota; class Alphaproteobacteria; order Caulobacterales; family Caulobacteraceae; genus Caulobacter; species Caulobacter sp. FV2ps19. The sequence goes on from NZ_CM178729.1 coordinate 3,683,232, forward strand.
TGGAACTTCCTGCTGCCGTGGAGCAGCTGAAGCCCGCCGCACGGCGCTGAAATTGCACCGCTGCCTCCTGGGAAAGCCTTGGGAGGGGATGACGTGTCAAAACAGGACGGTTTGGTGTTTGGCGGCGCGGGCTTGGGGGCCTGGCTCGCCGCGACCTTGTTCTATGCGGCGTTCGGCGGGGCGGTGCTGGAAAGCACCTTCTGGTTCTACGCCATCAACGCCTTTCTGGCGGCGGCGTTCGGAACGTTCGTCTTTCACATCACCGCGCGACTTCGTCACATTCGGCGCGGCAAGCGGATGTTGCCGATGCTGGCCTTCATCACGCCGGGGCTGATCGGCAGCGCGCTGGTGATCGGCCAGTTCGAGAACCTGATGCCATTCGCCGATCCCGTCAGCGTCGGTCGCTACGGCGCCTTCCTGGCGGTGCTGTTCACCGCCCTGGCGGCGTCAGTCTTCGAGCGTCCGTCTCAAAAGGCCTGACGCGCGCTTTCGCACGAGGATGATGATCCGCTCGCGATCCCCCGGCCGGCGCTCCACCAGCAGCCGGCCGACCTGGGCGTCGTCGTGAAAGGCGTAACCCTTGATCGAGTCGAGCAAGGCCTTGGCCAGGTTATCCAGATCCATCCACGGCGGCTCGCCGACATAGTCCATGAAGATGTCGACCTCGAACTCGCCCCAGGCCGGGCGGGAACCGCGCCAGACCTTGCGGAAGAACTCGTAGATCAACGGCTTGTAGTACTTGCCCTGGGTGGTCAGGCCGTCGACCACCAGGGTCAGCTCGCCGGCGCCCTCGCGGGCGCGAACCTTGCCGTGGTGGGTCCAGTCAGCGCCGTCCAGGTCAAGGCTCCCCTTCTCCGGGATCATTGGCCGACCATCTGGGCCAGCTTTTGAACCGTGTTCCAATTGCGGGTCGTACCGGTGGGATAGCGCTTGGTCTTCTTCCAGTCGCGATCCAGCATCGACTCGCCGATGCCGTCCTTGAAGTCGATATAGAGCTCGCGCCCGTCAGCGTGAAACTCCTCTCGACCCGTGATGGCCGCACGCAGAATCGCGACCGCATCGTCGGCGATCGGTTCTTTGAGGAAATTGACCAGCAGGTGGTTGGGCCGCGTGATCGCCTGGTCGTGGAACGGATTGGCGGCGATGACCGCCTTCAGCTCGGCCGGCGAACGCACCATGAAGTCGGTGCGCAGACCCATGCGCTTTTCCAGGCCGTCCTCCAGGCGCTGCTCCAGCGCCGCGCCGCCCTCGGACGCGCCCCACAGCACCAGGTTGCCGCTCGCCAGCAGGGTCTTGGCTTGATCAAAGCCCATGTCCCTGGCCAGGCCCAGCAGATCCTCCTTGAGCACCTTGCGGCCGCCGACATTGACGCCGCGTAAGAGAGCGATGTGCGGGCTCATGGGCTAGAGGCGCTCGACCTTGACGGCCGCGCCGTAAGCCAGCACCTCGTTGATCCCACGGACGAGGCCGACGTGGGACACGACCCGATAGCCGGGCAGATCATTGGTCGTAGCGACGAGCATGGCGCTCCTCCTTGCGTCAGTTGGGTATATCCAACCGCATTGCGCCGCACCATGCCGTTGCGAACCGCGGCCGTGAGGGTTAGACCGCGCCATCACGCCTTAAGGATCCTGCCGCATGACCGCCACGCGCACCGAGACCGACACCTTTGGCCCGATCGCCGTCGAAGCCGACAAGTATTGGGGCGCTCAGGCCCAGCGCAGCCTCGGCAACTTCAAGATCGGCTGGGAAAAGCAGCCTCTGCCGATCGTGCGCGCCCTGGGCATCGTCAAGCGCGCCGCCGCCGAGGCCAATCTGGCCCTGGGCAAGCTGGACCCCAAGATCGCCGAAACGATCATCGCCGCCGCCAATGAAGTGATCGACGGCAAGCTGAACGATCACTTCCCGCTGGTGGTCTGGCAGACCGGGTCGGGCACCCAGTCGAACATGAACGCCAATGAGGTGATCTCCAACCGCGCCATCGAGATGCTGGGCGGCGAGATGGGCTCCAAGAAGCCCGTCCACCCCAACGACCACGTCAATATGAGCCAGTCGTCGAACGACACCTTCCCGACGGCCATGCACATCGCCTGCGCCGAGCAGGTGGTCCACGACCTGATCCCGGCCCTCAAGCACCTGCACACGGCCCTCGCCGCCAAGGCCGCCGAGTGGAAAGACATCATCAAGATCGGCCGCACCCATACCCAGGACGCCACGCCCCTGACCCTGGGCCAGGAGTTCGGCGGCTATGCCCAGCAGATCGAGAACGGCATCGCCCGCCTCGAGATGACCCTGCCGATGCTGATGCAACTGGCCCAGGGCGGCACCGCCGTCGGCACCGGTCTGAACGCCCCCGTCGGTTTTGCGGAGCTGGTCGCTGAAAAGATCGCCGGCGTCACCGGCCTGCCCTTCACCACCGCCCCCAACAAGTTCGAGGCCCTGGCGGCCCACGACGCCATGGTCTTCACCCACGGCGCCATCAACACCGTGGCCGCCTCGCTGTTCAAGATCGCCAACGACATCCGCTTCCTGGGCTCGGGCCCGCGCGCCGGTCTGGGCGAGCTGTCCCTGCCCGAGAACGAGCCGGGCTCCTCGATCATGCCGGGCAAGGTCAATCCGACCCAGTCCGAAGCCCTGACCCAGGTCTGCGCCCAGGTGTTCGGCAACCACGCCACCATCACCTTCGCCGACAGCCAGGGCCATTTCGAGCTGAACGTCTTCAACCCGGTGATGGCCTACAACTTCCTGCAATCGGTGCGCCTGGTGGCCGACGCCGCGATCAGCTTCACCGACAACTGCGTGGTCGGCATCGAGCCGCGCATCGACAACATCAAGAAGGGCGTCGAGAACAGCCTGATGCTGGTCACGGCCCTGAACGGCAAGCTGGGCTACGACGCCTGCGCCAAGATCGCCAAGACCGCGCACAAGAACGGCACCACCCTGCGCGAGGAAGCCGTCGGCGGCGGCTACCTGACCAACGAAGAGTTCGACCAGTATGTGCGGCCGGAGAAGATGATCTCGCCGGGCTGAGCCTGACTTGCTCCAGCTGGTCAGGATCTTTGACGACCTGCCGGAGGACTTCGACGACCTCGTCGCGGAGGCCTCCGGCGAAGGCGCGCCGGAAATGGCCGTGCTGGCTCAAGGCTGGCGGGCAGGCCCGCGCTTTCAGAACGATGGTGAGGCCCTGCTCGCGGCTTTCCTGGCCGGGACCCTGGCGGGTGTCGGCGGCCTCGCCATCGAACCGCTGGCAAACGAACCCGCCCGCAGACTTGAGCCCCTCTATGTTCGCCCCGCCTTTCGGAGGCGAGGCGTCGGCTCCGCCCTCGCCTCGGCCCTGATCCACGAGGGATTCGACAGCGTGGGCCTGCTCACCGTCAACACCGCAGCCTCATCAGCCGCTGTTGCGTTCTGGGCGGCGCAAGGGTTCCACGCCGACACGCCGGGTCCATGGACTCGCGTCTTGCGAAAGACCTGAGACACTCACCTTTTAATTGCGCCAGGCCACCAATATGCAACCTTAAGAAAATTGCCTCAGGAACCCTTCGATGGCCGGCTGGCTTCCTGGAGGTGCCGCTGTCGGAGGATGACGAGGAATGATAATCTCCCGTCCCATGGACGCCCCTGAACGCGACATCGGCATAGACCCGGAACTGCTGGCCCAGGCCCAGCGGCTGGGCATCTCGATCACCGGCATGAGCGAAACCCAGCTTCGTCTGCATCTGCAGAAAGTCGATCCGGCCGGCGCAGAGGAACGCGCGCGGCGCTGGGCCGAAGAGAACGCCGAGGCGTTAAAGGCATACCGCGAACACATCGAGCGACGCGGGGTGTTTGGTGATGATCTAAGAACGTGGTGATCCGCCAGTTCGACGTTTTCCCGAACCCATCGATCCGCAGTCGAGGCAGCGCGCCTTACGTGATTGTCCTGCAATCGCATCACGCCGGTGATCTACCGACCGTTATCGTCGCGCCGCTCTATCACGTGGCCGGGTTCGAAGGCCTGACGAAACTCACCGTCGAAGTGGCCTGCGACGGGATTGACCTTGTCATGTCCCTTCCGCAGTTGGCGGCTATCAATGCAACATTGCTCCAGCGCAAAACAGCCAATCTCGCCGCCTATGAAGACGACATCCGCCGCGCGCTGGACCGCCTGTTCACCGGCTTCTGAAACCTACCGCCGGACCACCACCACTTCGCGGCCGATCGGGGCCAGGGCGATCAGCGCCAGCTGGAAGTCCTTGATGGCGAAGGGGATGCCGATGATCGTGATGGCCTCGGCAAAGGCGATCATCAGGTGGCTCAGAGCGACGTACCAGCCGCCCAGCAGGAACCAGATCACATTGAGCACGAAGCCCAGCGGCCCGGTGCCTAGGTCATGCCTGCCCGTGACGATCTCGCGGCTGACGATCTCCTTGCCGAACGGCCAGAAGGCGAAGCCGGCGATGCGCCACGCCGCGGCCGTATAGGGCAGACCAACGATGGTGATGGCCAGCAGGCCTCCGGCCAAAAGCCACAGCAGGCCGGAAATCCAGCCGCCCATGATGAACCACAGGATGTTCAAGATCAGTCGGATCATCGCGCCCATACCCTAAAACCAGACCCAGACGTGGCCATGATCGCATCATTTGTCGAGGCCGCGCGCGCCAGGTTACGGCGAATTCACGCCTTGGGCTCAGTCGCGCGACTTGATCAACTGCCACCGCCGGGCCCACTGGCCGCGTCCAATTCCGTTCAGGGCCAGCATGTAGAGGCCCGCATAGATCACCGTCAGCACGCCCATCACGGCCCAGGTCCAGGGGCTGGGCATACTCAGGGTCGGCGCAGTCGTCACCCAGTCATGGGGCGGCGAGCTGAATTCCAGCCACAGCCCGCCCACCCAGGCCGACGCGCAAAGGGTGACAATCGGATAACGCAAAAGCGGACTGCGCTGGATCAGCAGCCAGGCCAGCAGCAAGCTCGCGCCAGTGAAGGCGGCCAGGCCCGCCGCCCAGGGCTGCCAGGGGCCGGACACGAATCGCGCCACCCGCAACCCCGCCCAGACCGGCGCCCACAGCACCGGCCCAAACAGAAGCACCAGCAGGACAAACCCGACCAGAACGCCCACGCCGCCGCCAATGATCTTCCCCGCCGTCTCGCCGGCGCGATGCGCGCGGATATTGGGGTCGCCCCCGGGATTCTCGGGGGTCGAGATCATGCCCGGCGACTGACCGCGAAATCAGCCAGGCTCTCGAGCGCCGAACGCCAGTCGTTGTCCGGGAAGCTCGCCAGGGCCAGCTTGGCCTTGTCGGCATAGTCGGCGGCCAGGTCGAGGGTGGCGTCCAGGGCGCCCGAGCCGATGATCAGTTCACGGGCGCGGCGGAAATCGGTCTCGGTCTGCTCGCGGCGACCGATGGCCCGCTCCCAGAATTCGGCCTCGCGCGGACCCGACCGGGCGATGGCCAGCAGCAGCGGCAGGGTGGCCTTGCCCTCGCGGAAATCGTCGCCGGCGTTCTTGCCCAGGGTCTCGGTGACGCCGCCATAGTCGAGAGCGTCATCGGCCAGCTGGAACGCCAGGCCCAGGTTCAGGCCATAGGCGCGCAGGGCGTCAGACTTGGTCGCGTCCACACCGGCCGAAACCCCGCCCGCCTCTGAGGCGGCGGCGAACAGCTCAGCGGTCTTGGCGGCGATGATGTCGAGATAGATGGCCTGCGACAGGTTGAGGTCGTGGCTGCGGGTCAGTTGCAGCACTTCGCCCTCGGCGATGACACGGCTGGCGCGGGCCAGAATCTCCAGCGCCTTGATCGAGCCGGTTTCGACCATCAGCTCGAAGGCGCGGGCGAACAGGAAATCGCCGACCAGAACGCTCTGCGCCGCGCCCCAGATCAGGTGGGCGGCGACCTTGCCGCGCCGCAGCTGGCTGCCGTCGACCACGTCGTCATGCAGCAGGGTGGCGGTGTGAATGAACTCGACCGAGGCGGCCAGCTTGAGACAGGCGTCATTGTCCGACCCGGCCAGACGCGCGGCGGCCACGGTCAGCAGCGGGCGCAGGCGCTTGCCGCCGGCGGCGATCAGATGCTCGGCCAGCGCCGGAATGACCGGCACATCGCTCTGCATGCGTTCAGTGATCAGGCGGTTGACCCCGTCCATATCGACGGCGGCCAGACGCGCGAGACGATCCACCGATCCCGGCTCTCGGGCGAGGGTCGCTGCAACTGCGTCCAAGACCATACTCTCCTTGACCCACGCCTGAAGGCGACCGGGGCTTGCATCCGCCCCCAACAGGATCAGCCGTTGCGAGGGACAATGGTGGCGGGATAGGTCACGGTCAAGGCAAGCACAAGGCTTGATGCGTTGGACGATACTCAGGTGACCGAAGATTTGGTGCTGAACGGCCGGATTCGCCTGCGCCAGAGGGTCGGCGGATATCGCGCCGGCATGGACGCGGCGCTGCTGGCGGCCGCCTGTGACGCCGGTCCGGGTCAGCGGGTGGTCGAGGCCGGCTGCGGAGTCGGCGGCGCCTTGCTGGCCGCGGCGGCGCGGCGCCCGCAGACCCGATTCGAGGGCGTCGAGCGCGATCCCCAGGCCGCCGCCCTGGCGCGGGAAAACATCGCGCTCAATGACATGTCCGACCGCGTCGCGATCACCACCGGCGACATCGAGGCCGGCTTTCGCGCTCTGGACCTGCCGGTGTTCGACGCGGCGATCAGCAATCCGCCGTTTTTCGATGATCCCGGCGCCCTGCGCGCGCCCTCCCCCGCCAAGTCCGGCGCCTGGATGGCCGACGGCGGCCTGGCGGCCTGGACCGGCTTCCTGCTGAAAGCCGTGCGCGAGGGCGGAACGATCACGATCATCCACCGGGCCGACCGTCTGGCCGACATCCTGGCCCTGCTGGCCCCCAAGGCCGGCTCGTTCCGGATCCGGCCGATCCAGCCCTTCGCCGACGCACCGGCCAAGCGGGTGATCGTGCGGGCGATCAAGACCGGCAAGGCCCCGCTGGTGCTGTTGCCGGCCCTCGTGTTGCACGACCGCGCCCTGGGCTCAGAGGGAGGGGGTGGACAGCACGCGGCGGCGGCGGAGGCGATTCTGCGGGGTGAGGCAGGGCTGGAGTGGTGACGACTGGCCCCCTCCGCGCCTGCGGCGCTCCTCCCCCGTAGGGGGAAGATGAAAACGCGCGGACCTCATCTTCCCCCTACGGGGGAGGACGACCGCGTAGCGGTCAGGAGGGGGCCAGTAGCCCCCTACTCCGCGTAGAGCCTCAGCGCCTCGAGACACAGCTCCAGACCCGTCAGGTCGTGCAGCGGATCGGCGGTGACGATCACGAACAGCCGCCGGGCCTCGGCCCACAACATCACCGTTTCGGGCAGGCCGTAGTTTTCGACCACACAGCCGTCGCCGTCGCGCCAGACGCCCGCCTCGTCGCGCTGGGCGCCGACGAACGCGTCCACCCGGTCGACATATTCAGCCTGGGTCTCGTCGGGCACATTGAGATAGGCGAAGATCGGGCGGCCCAAACCGGCCAGCACCCCGGTCTCGAACGCCGCGCCGGGATCGGCCGAGGGTCCGCGCCAGGGCGTCAGATTGACCACGCCGGCGTCGGCCTGACGCAATCGCGCCATCCGCGCGGCGTAGAGTTCACGCGCTTCCAGTTCCGAGCCCGCCTCTGACGCCAGAGGCAGAGGTTCAGGCGTCAGGCCCTCGAACCCCGCCTCAATGCAATGGGCGCGCTGGCGGGCCGCCTGGGCGGCGGAATCGGGGAGCCAGACATCAGGGCCGGCCAGCCATATGGAACGCACGGGACGCATGGGCCTTAGAGGTTGGTCCATGGGGGATCTGTCAATCACTGTTCAGAGTCACGATGCCGAGAATTCTCAGAAGAACCCTGCTGACCATCCCCTTCGCCCTGGCGGCCGGCGGGGCGCGCGCCGCCAACCTCGCGCCCTGGCTGGCCTATGAGCGACGGCTGCGGGCCGGCTTGTCGGACGCCGCCGGCGGCGACTTCGACGGTGATTTCGAAGACACCCTGGCCGATCTCAACGCCCTGATGCGCGACCGCCAGGGCCTGGGCGTCCTGCGGCCCGATCCCGGCCTGACCCTGGCCGCCCGCGCTCACGCCGCCGACATGGCCGCCACCGGACGTTTCGAACACGCCACAGCCGACGGCTTCACCCCCGCGGGCCGGGTGGGCCTGCTGGCCCGCGACCTGGTCGGGGCGCCGGGCGAGAACATCGCCATGCGCCGCAACGCCTCTGGGCCCGTCACGCCCGACCAGATCATGAACCAGTGGCGAACCAGCCCCGGCCATCGCGCCAACCTGCTGGCGCCGGGCTTCACCCATGTCGGCTATGGCGTGCTGCGCCAGGGGCCGCGCGTGATCGCCGTGGGCGCCTATGCCGAGGTGGCCGCACGACTGGAACGCCCCGCGCCGCTGAGGGTGGGCTCGGTGGAGCAGATCGCGACGGCCCTGGCCCGCGCCACCCCCACAATCGCCCAGTTCTCGGTGTCCGAACCCGGCGGCGAGGTGCTGACCATGACCTATGTCGAGGGTCGTCAGCCGCCTGCCGTCCTGCCCAAAGGGACCTGGCAGCTACGCCCGCACCTGTCGTCAGGGGAGCACCGCTACCAGGTGGCCTGGGGGCCGGTGTTCTTTCTGGACTAGCCTACTGGGCGACCGCCAGGGCTTCGATGCGGATGGCGACGTTGTCACCGATCACGCCGGCGGCGTTGGCGCTGCCGAAGGCCTTGCGGCTGATCGAACCGGTGATGGTGAAGCCGGCCTGCTTCTTCTGATTGTTGGGCGCCGCGCCGATCTTGTTCAGCTTGACGTCCAGGGTGGCCGGCTGGGTTACGCCCATGATGGTCATGTCGCCGGTCACCTTGGCGGTGTCGGGTCCGGTCTTTTCCACCCTGGTCGACTTGAAGGTCATGGTCGGGTTCTTGGCGGCGTTCAGCCAGCGCTCGCCCGTCAGATGACCGTCGCGGGCGGTGTCGGCCGAGAGCAGGCTGGCGACCTGGACGGTGGCCTCGACGCGCGACTTCTCGGGCGCGGCCTCGTCCAGCCAGATCGTGCCTTCCGACTTGGCGAAGATGCCGATGATGGAGGTGAAGCCGAAGCGGTCGATGACGAAGGTCGTCTCGGTGTGCGACGGATCGATCGTGTAGGCGACCTCGGCGGCGAAGGCCGGTGCGGCGGCGGCCGACAACGCGGCGCCGGCGATCATGGCGGCGAGCAGGCGGTTCATGGGGCGTCTCCTTCGTCATTCCCAAACGGGCCGGCGGGGACTGTTCATCGGTCCGAAGCGTCGCGCAAGCCGGAAACGAAGCCCTCGGCGGGGCCGAGGGCTTCGCGCGCCTCAGGCGCTGGCGAGCAACTCGACCAGCAGCACGTCCAGCTCCCCGAACTGCTCGGGCAGGCCCGCAGCCGAGCCCTGGATGGCCTCGTCGCAGGCTTCCTTGTCGGGATACAGCTCCGACAGCACCAGCAGCGTCTTGCCGCCCTGATCCTCGAAGGTGACGGTCGTCACCGCGCCCGCGTCGCCGCTTTCCTCATTGGTCCAGACGATGCGCGAGGGCGGTATCACCTCGATATACCGTCCGAAGAAGGCCATCGAATTGGCGGCGTCCAGCCCGAACTCGAGGCGGTACCCGCCCCCCGTACGCACATCCATCTCGCAGGCCCGCAGGGGAACGCCCAGCGACTTGGGAACCCACCAGCGCTGGAACAGCTCCGGCCGGCGCCAGGCCTCAAACACGATCTCCACCGGGCCGTCGAACAGGCGCGTCACAACCAGTTCCAGGTCAGACTTCCGCTCGACCAACGTGCTATTCTTTCCGTCCATTCGCTCTCTCCTGCTGTTTCAATTCCTCGACGATCTCGTCCAGCGCATCGAAGCGAAGATCCCAACGGCGCCGGTATCGCTCGATCCACGCCGCCTCGTCCTCCAGCCCTCCCGGAGAGAGCCGGCAGGTCCGTACGCGGCCGATCTTCTCCGTCGCCACCAGCCCCACCTGCTCCAGCAGGCTGACGTGCTTCTTCATGCCGGTGAGGGTCATGTTGAACCGCTCGGCGAGATCGGTGATCGAGGCCTCGCCGCGCCCAAGCTGCTCCAGAACGCCCCGACGGGTGGCGTCCGAAAGCGCGGCGAAGGCGGCGTCAAGGCGGGCGGCATTACACTGAACCATATGGTTCATTATTAGAGGTCGACGGCTGAACCGCAAGCCCAAAATGAAAAAGCCCCCGGCCGGGGGAGGCCGAGGGCTCTGACAACGATCCTGGAGAGGGACCGGCTAGTTCTTGGTGACGTCCACCAGCTTGTTCTTGGCGATCCAGGGCATCATGCCGCGCAGACGCGCGCCGACTTCCTCGATCTGGTGTTCGCCCGCGCGACGGCGGGTGGCCTTGAACGAGGGTTGGCCGACGGCGTTTTCCAGCATGAAGTCGCGGACGAACTTGCCCGACTGGATGTCTTCCAGCACGCGCTTCATCTCGGCCTTGGTCTCGGCGGTGACGATGCGCGGACCGGTGACATATTCGCCGTACTCGGCCGTGTTGCTGATCGAGTAGTTCATGTTGGCGATGCCGCCTTCATAGATCAGGTCGACGATCAGCTTCAGTTCGTGCAGGCACTCGAAATAGGCCATTTCCGGCGCGTAGCCGGCTTCGACCAGCACTTCGAAGCCGCAGCGGATCAGCTCGACCGTGCCGCCGCACAGGACGGCCTGCTCGCCGAACAGGTCGGTTTCGCATTCTTCGCGGAAGTTGGTCTCGATGATGCCCGAGCGGCCGCCGCCGATGGCCGACGCATAGGCCAGGCCCAGGTCGTGGGCGTTGCCGGTGGCGTTGTGGTGCACCGCGATCAGGCAGGGCACGCCGCCGCCCTTTTGATATTCGCCGCGCACGGTGTGGCCGGGGCCCTTGGGCGCGACCATCAGGACGTCGATGGTGTCCTTGGGCTCGATCAGGCCGAAGTGGACGTTCAGGCCGTGGGCGAACAGCAGGGCCGCGCCGTCACGGATGTTGGGGGCGATGTCGGTCTTGTAGATCGCGGCCTGATGCTCGTCGGGCGCCAGGATCATGATCAGGTCGGCCCAGGCGGCGGCGTCAGCCACGGTCATGACCTTCAGGCCTTCGCCCTCGGCCTTCTTGGCGGTAGGCGAGCCGGCGCGCAGAGCGACGGCGACGTTCTTGGCGCCCGAGTCCCGGAGGTTGAGGGCGTGCGCGTGACCTTGCGAACCATAGCCTACGATCGCGATCTTCTTGTCCAAGATGCGGGCGAGGTCGGCGTCGCGATCATAATAGACGCGCATGTTTATTCTCCAAGGACTGGTCAAATTGGCCGCTCCACGCAACAGCGAAGCGACAAAGGCCGGGCGTTTGAGCGTTTTTTTGCCGTTTCGTCAAGGCGACGACGACACAACACCGTGACGGATAAGCCTCTGTGGCGAGGTTTTAACCGCAGAGGCCCGCCTCCGCCATGCTTCAGGCGTCGCGCCAGGGAAATAGCGGCCGCAAGCGCGCATCCCGCAGCCATAGGCCGCCCCACATCACCAGGCCCAGATAGAGGCCAAAAAGCACATGACTGAACAGCGGATTGTCCACCCGCACCTGGGTGGCCATGGCCCCGCCCAGAAGGCCGGTCATCAAGATCGCGCCGAAGACGGCGGTGCGCGGGATCAGATACAGGACCAGGAACGCCAGCTCCAGAATCCCGATCATCAGCACCTTGTCGGCCTTCCATCCCAGCGCGACCAGGGTGTCGGCCGCCACCGTCATGCCGGTCAGCTTCGGATAGATCGACGCGCCCAGCATGAAGAGGGCGAAGAGACCGGTCAGGCCACGTCCGGTCCAGACCATCGGCGAGGCTTTGAACATCGTCATTCCTTTCAAGACCGCGACGCCTGATCGCGACCGGGACGGGGCCTTGGCCCCAAAGTCCCAGGACGATTGCCCAGGCCGCCGACCGACACGCGCCAATTAAAAACTTGGAACGGCGCCGGGGCCAAGAGCCGCGCTTGAAACAAAAAAGCCCGGGCCGACCTGACAGGTCCGCCCGGGCTCTTCGACGGCCAGATCGCCGCCTACCAGAACAGGTCGTAATAGACGCTCAGCACCCGGCCGGACCACACGTCGACGAGGATGGCGTCGTCGCCCACCCGGACCCATTCGCAGCCGATCGGCGGCTGGGGAAGGCCATAGCGATACCAGTCCAGATAGTAGTGGCTCGAATACCAGCCGCCCGGCAGGTAGTCACCAAACGACCAGCGGCTGACGTACCAGCCGCGCGGCGCGCGATAGGACCCGACGCGATAGCGCTGCGAGGCGTGGAAGCTGGGACGATAGCGGCGCTGGTCATACTGCGGACGACCGTGGTCGCGATCGCGGTACTGACCGCCATGCCCTGGCCGGCCCCGATCGTCGCCGCGTCCATTGTGGTCACGCCCGCCGTTCCAGCCGCCATTGCCACGGTTCCAGTCGCGGCTGTCATTGCGGTCGCCGCCAGGACGACCTTGATCCGGCCGGCCCTGATCCGGACGGCCGCCCTGGCCAGGACGGTTCTGGTCTGGACGGCCCTGATTGCCGCGATCCCGGTCGCCGCCATTGCCGCCCGGCCGACCGCCACGGTCACCACGGTTCCAGTCCTGCTGGCGCGGCGGCTGGGCCTGCGGCGCCTGGGGCGGCAGCCCGGGCTGCGACGGCGTCTGGGCCTGAGGCGCGGGACGGCCGCCGCCGTTCCAGTCGGGCCGGCCACCGCGATCACCGCCACGGTCCCCGCGATCGCCGCGATCACCGCGATCGCCGCTGGGCTGGCCACGATCCTGCTGTCCACGGTTGGGCTGACCTCCGCCCTGGCGGTCACCGCCACGGTCTCCGCGCTCACGTTGCTGCTGCTGCGCGGCGACTGCGCCAGCAGATCCGGCCTCAGCCGCCGCGCCGCCGAGCAGCGACAGGACCAAGGCGGTCGAAATCAGACGCTTCATTTCATGCTCCAAGGGGCCTTGTGCGCGGCCCCGGCTTTGTCCCTTGATAGCAACATCGGCCGTCGCGGATGAACCGCGTTTGAACGGATAGGCCAGGGCTTGAGTATGACCGCGCACCCTATGGATATTATTGGCTTCTGGCGCGCCGCCGGGCCCCGGAAATGGTTCGCCAAGGACCCTGCGTTCGATGCCGCCATCGCCCTGAAATTCGAGCAGACCCACTACCGCGCCGCTCAGCGCCGCTATGACCGCTGGGCCGAGACCCCCGAAGGCGCCCTGGCCCTGATGATCCTGCTGGATCAGTTTCCGCGCAATCTCTATCGCGGCACCGCCCACGCCTTCGCCACCGATCCGCTGGCCAGGATGTTCGCCCGCGCCGCCATCGCCGCCGGCCACGACCAGGCCGTGGACGCCGAGCTGCGGCCGTTCTTCTACCTGCCGTTCGAACACTCTGAATCCCTGGTCGATCAGGAGTTCAGCGTCGAGCTGTGCGCCGCCCTTCAGGCCGACAGCGGTGATGAGAACACCATCAAATGGGCCCTGGAGCACCGCGACGTCATCGCCCGCTTTGGCCGCTTCCCCCATCGCAACCCCGTGCTGGGCCGAGAAACGACGCCCGCCGAGCAGACATTCCTCGACGAGGGCGGCTTCGCGGGCTGAAACCCCACAAACCGGTTGGCGACCCCTGAGGGCGTCAGTAAAGTCCCGGCCTCGTCCGGGGAGTCCTAAAGATGAAGAAGTTGTCCGGGTTGCTGGCGCTGAGCGCCGCGATCGTCGCCCTTGCTCCGGCTGCGGCCCTGGCCCAAGCCAAGGCCAAGGCCAGCAAGGCCCAGCAGATGCAGACCCAGGCCGTCGCCGAGATCCCGCGCTGCGCCCGCAAGCTGGGCACGCTGTCGATCATCGACGGCGACGATACGCGCGGCTGGATGCAGTACAATCTGGCCTCGCCGCAAAAGCTGCTGAAGGCCATGGTCCAGAAGTCGGGCTGCTTCAATCTGGTCGATCGGGGCGCGGGCCTCAACGCCGCCCAGATCGAACGCAACATCGGCGGCAATCTGGGTCTGCAGCGCGGCTCGAACGTCGGACAGGGCCAGGTCAAGGCCGCCGACTACGTGCTGGTGGCTGAAGTTCAGGCCAGCGACAGCAACGCCGGCGGCGGCGCGGTGGCCGGCGCCATCGGCGGTCTGATCGGCGGTCGCGCCGGCGGCCTGATCGGCGGCATCAAGACCAAGAAGCTGGAAGCCAACACCGTTCTCTCCCTGACCAACGTGCGCACAACCGAGACCGTGGCCGTTCAGGAAGGCTATGCCGTCAAGAACGATATCAGCTGGGGCGCGGGCGGCGGCATCGGCTTCGCCGGCGCGGTCGGCGGCGGCTATGAAGACACCGAGATCGGCCGCATCGTCACGCTGTCGTTCATCAACAGCTACACCAAGCTGGTCTCCGAACTCGGGCTCCTGTCGTCCGACGTCCCGGCCGCCCAGGCCGCGCCGTCCAAGACCTTCGTCGCCACCCGGGTCGTCAATCTGCGCGCTACGCCTGTCGCCGGCGGCAAACTGCTGCGCGCCCTTCCCGCCGGCGCCCTGGTCTATCCGACCGGCAAGAAGCAGGAGATGTGGTGGGAAGTGGCCGATGAGAACGACAATGTCGGCTGGGTCCTGAACGCCGGGTTGGAGCCGGCGCGGTAGAACATTTTATAAGCCTAAGCACTGATCCCAACGCAAAAGTGGTTTGGATCAGTGTGAAAGCCCGTTCCGGCCAGAAGCCAAACGACTTCTGAATGCTCCTTCTGGAGAGAAATCGAGAATCGGGCCACACGTATTTCCATTAACAGCTGCCTGTTGATAACCAGTGAGTAACTAAGTTATGCACAGGTGGCTGTTCACTGGCGGTGAGCAGCCGACTCTAAGTCGTGAGCCGTAATGTACGATGCAATTTGTATCATCGCGCGCAAACGTGGGTCGCGGCACACCAGTAGGTCAGCCTAGTTGGTGCCATATGAACTTTCACACTCCGCTCAAGCCTCGTGCATCCGCCCACCATCCCGAGTGGCAGTACCTCGACCTCCTTCAGGATATTCTCGATAATGGTGTGCGCCGCGACGATCGCACCGGCACTGGCACTCTGGGCGTATTCGGCCGTCAAATTCGGTTCGATCTAGCGCAGGGTTTCCCTGTTCTAACGACGAAGAAACTGCACCTTCGCTCGATCTTTATCGAGCTGCTGTGGTTCCTGAAAGGCGATACTAACATCGCCTATCTGAAGGAAAACGGCGTACGAATTTGGGATGCATGGGCCGATGAGAAGGGCTGCTTGGGCCCTGTCTATGGCAAGCAGTGGCGCTCTTGGGCAATGCCCAACGGAGAGTCCATCGACCAAATTGAAATCCTCATTGAGGGTCTGAAGACCAATCCCAACAGCCGCCGCCACATCGTCAGCGCCTGGAACCCGGCCGATGTCGAGGACATGGCCCTGCCGCCCTGCCACTGCCTGTTCCAGTTCTTCGTCGCCGATGGAAAGCTCAGCTGCCAGCTCTATCAGCGCAGCGCCGACGTCTTCCTGGGCGTGCCGTTCAACATCGCCTCCTACGCCCTGCTGACCCTGATGGTCGCCAAGGTGGTGGGGCTGGAGCCCGGCGAGTTCGTCCACACCTTCGGCGACGCCCACCTGTATCTCAACCACCTCGACCAGGCCCGCGAACAGCTGACCCGCGAGCCGTTCCCCTTCCCCACCCTGACCATCGCCGACAAGCGCGACCTGTTCGCCTTCGAGTATGCGGACTTCAAGCTGGAGGGCTATGAAGCCCACCCGCACATCAAGGCCGAGGTTTCGGTCTGACCTGGGCCACCGACCGCCTGGATCAGCTGAAGGCCGGCGACACGGCCTTCCCGCCCGTCGTTCAGACGTTGCAATTGGGCGGGCTGGACGACTGGGGACCGGGCTGGGCGAGAAAGGTCTGGCAGCCCTCGCCGGATCTCCTCAACAGCGATGGCTCGATGTTCGGCGGCTATCTGGCGGCGCTGGCCGACCAGATCCTGGCCTTCGCGGCCATGACCGCGGCGCCGGCCGACGCCATGTTCCGCACCAGCCATCTGAAGATCGACTTCATCCGCGTGGGCAAGGCCGAGCCCCTGCGCCTCGAAGGCCGGGTCGTGGCCAAGACCCGATCGATCATCCATGTCGAAGCCGATTTCTTCCGGCCCGACGGCGAACTGATCGCCCGCGCCAGCGCCCAGCAGATCATCGTCCCCTTCGGCGGCGCCTAGAGCCCTTTCCGACCTGATGGCTTCATCAGGGTCGGGCGAAAAGGGCTCTAAATCAAAAGTTTAGAGCATTTTTCGATCCGATAACCGTTTCACACTTATCGGAAAATGCTCTAGGGCTTCAACACGATCTTCCCCGCAACCTTGGTCGACTGCAGCAACTCCTGCGCCTTGGCCGCCTCGGCCAGCGGGAAGGTCGCGCCGATCTGCGGGTCGATCTTCCCCGCCCCGATCAGGGCCAGCACGGCGGCCAGATCCTGCCGATAGGCGTCCGGCCGCGCATCGCGCCACGAGGTGACATTGTAGCCGACCACGCCTTGGCTGGTCGAAAACAGCGTCATCGCTGACAGTCGGTCGGCCAGCAGCATGCCGATCATCGCGCCGGGCCGCAGCTTGCCGCCCCGGGTGGCGTCATAGCCGCCATAGAGCACCGCCGTACCGCCCGCGCGCAGGGCGGCGATCGAGGCCGTCTTCAGGTGAGCCCCGCCCACGTGATCAAAGGCCGCCACCACGCCGCCGCCGGAGATCTCCAGAGCCCGCTTGGCCACCGGCGCGCTGCGATAGTCGAGATGGACGCCGCCCTTGGCCTCGACCACCGCGCGCTTGCCCGCCGAGGCGGCGCCGATCGCCCTCACTCCGGCAAGGCGCGCCAGGTCCAGCAGCAGCCCGCCGACCCCGCCCGCCGCGCCGTGCACCAGCACCCATTCCCCGGGCTGGGCCGAGGCGATGCGATGAAACATCTGCCAGGCGGTCAGGCCGTTCAGCACGCCGGCCACCAGGGCCTCCGCGGCGACGCCTTCGGGCGCGGCGACCAGATAGCGGGCCTCGACATTGCGACGATCGGCATAGGAGCCGGTGACCGTCAGGGCCGCCACCCGCTGGCCGACAGCAAAACCCTCGACGCCAGGCCCCAGGGCCTCGATACGGCCGACCAGATCATAGCCCGGCGTCACCGGCGCCTTGACCCCGGGATAGAGCCCTGTGCGCATGACGATGTCGGCAAAGGCGACGCCGGCCGCCTCGATCGCCACCCGCGCCTCGCCCGCCCCGGGCGGGGCCAGGTCGACGGCGCGCCCCTGCAACACCTCGACGCCGCCCGTTCGGGCCATGTGCATTTCGAAGGCCGAGATCGTCATGATGTTTTTCTCCCCACCCCAACTTAACGACGCTCAGATCTCTGGCAAGCGCTCTTGGCTGGCGTCGGCGCCGGGGCGAGGCTAAAGCAGCAGCATGACCCCGATCCTGTCCCTCGTCGTCGCCCGCGCCGCCAATGGCGTCATTGGCCGTGACGGCGACCTGCCGTGGCGGCTGAAGTCGGACCTGGCCCTGTTCAAGGCCAATACCCTGGGCAAGCCGATCATCATGGGTCGCAAGACCTGGGACAGCCTGCCCCGCAAGCCCCTGCCCGGCCGGATGAACGTGGTGCTGTCGCGCGACGGCAGCTTCGAGCCGGCCCAGGCCGTGGTGTGCGAAAGCTTCCTGGAGGCCGTGCAGATGGCCAAGGAACAGGCCGAGGACGACGGTGTCGACGAGGTGTGCGTGATCGGCGGCCGCGCCCTGTTCGAGATGGCCCTGCCCAAGGCCAAGCGGCTGTACCTGACCGAGGTCTCGGCCGAGGTCGACGGCGACGTCACCTTCCCCGACTTCGACGAAGCCGCCTGGACCGAGGTCCGGCGCGAGGCCTACCCCGCCGGCGACGGCGACGACCACGCGTTTGTGTTCCGGGTGCTGGAGCGGCGTTAGCCAATCCAGACGGCGCTTACGGCTGCGCCTCGAAACGCCGGATGATTTGCAACTCTAGGCGCTTGAGCTCACGCACCAGCCGGTTGGCCTGGAACGTCGGCCACAGCGCCATCTTCATCACCAGCGCGCAGATCAGCAGCACCACCGCCGGCAACCCCCAACGCAGGGCCGTCAGAACGTCCCCGGCATTGAAGAACTTCAAGGCCGCGATCACACCGCCCACGAACATCAACCCCTGAACGATCATCAGGGTCAGGTTCACCCAGCCGGTGCGCCCGTCAAAGATCGCCATGGCTTGAGCCAGATAGCCCGGCTCCTCGTCGATCTGACGGAGAAGCTCGCGTTCCTGAGCGGCTAGAGCGTCATCAATCATCCGGTCAGCATCACTCATGGTGTTCTCCTTCCAGCAGGGCGCGCAATCGACGCCGTGCGTGCAACAGGCGGGTCTTTATCGTGCCCGCGGGGACATCCAGGGCCACGGCGATCTCGGGGATGCTCATGTCATGGAAATGAAAAAGGGCGATCGCAGCGCGCTGCACGCCGGGAAGCTGCGCGATGGCGGCCTCCAGTTGATGGCGGGCCGCCAGTCGCTCCTGCTCTGGCGCGTTGAACGCCGGCTCCGGCTGCGCTTCAAAAGCGCTGATGAAGGCCCGCTCCTCGATCCTGGTCTTGATCATGCGGGCGCAGCGGCGCGAAACGATCCGATACGCCCAGGCGGGAAAGGCCCGCTCGTCGCGGAGATGCGGCAACCCCTTGGCGATCTCGACCCAACTGGCCTGGGCGACGTCCTTGGCCGCCTCGCCGTCCCCGATCAGACGCCAGGCATGGGCGACGAGGCGCTTGTGCCAGCGGCGGACCAGCTTCTCGAACGCAACGCGATCACCGGCCCTGGCGCAGACGGTCAGGTATTCATCCAGAATCTGACCCGCCAAAGCCACCATCGCCTCACTCATCTGCGTTGTTGAAAGCTAGGTGGCGCGGAAGACGCGAACGGTTCAATGACCGCGTTCGATCTTTGCAGCCTCTACCTCCGCGTCACCCTAGCGGCGACTTCAAACACCCGTTTATAGTCCTCTCCTTCGCGCGCCAGACGCGATCAGGGAGAGACGCATGGACATCCAACTCGTCGCCGAAGGTCTGCTGTTTCCGGAGGGCCCGATCGCCATGGCCGATGGTTCGGTGATCCTCACCGAGATCCAGGGCCAGAGGCTGAGCCGCATCACCCCCGACGGCAAACGCCAGACGGTGGCGGAGACCGGCGGCGGACCCAATGGCGCGGCGATCGGTCCGGACGGGGCGATCTATGTCACCAACAACGGCGGCAGCTTCCAGTTCATCGATATGGGCGGCCTCAATGTGCCGGGCCCGACGCCGCCCAGCCACACGGGCGGCTTGATCCAGCGGGTGGACCTGAAGTCCGGCAAGGTGACGACGCTGTACACAGAGTGCGACGGCAAGCCGCTGGTCGGGCCCAATGATCTGGTCTTCGACAGGCAGGGCGGGTTCTGGTTCACCGACCATGGCTGCTCGACGCCCGACGGCCGCAAGTTCGGCGCCCTCTACTACGCCCTCACAGACGGCTCGAAGATCACCCGGGCGCGCGACCACTTCGTCTCGCCCAACGGCGTGGGTCTCTCGCCCGACGAGACGACCGTCTACATGGCCGACACCACCCTGGGACGGCTTTGGTCCTTCGATATCGCCGAGCCCGGCGTCCTGGCGCCCGCGGCGGGGTTCGCGCCCGGCAATGTGGTCTGCACCCTGCCCGGCTATCAGTTGCTGGACAGCCTGGCGGTCGAGGCCGGCGGCAAGGTCTGCGTGGCGACGATCATCAATGGCGGGATCACCGCGTTCGACCCCAATGGCTCGACCGAGCACTTCGCCTTCCCGGATGTGATCGTCACCAATATCTGCTTTGGCGGGGCCGACATGCGCGACGCCTGGATCACGGCGTCGGGCACCGGCAAGCTCTACAAGGCGCGCTGGCCGCGGCCGGGGCTGACGCTGAACTTCAACGGGTAATCCCCTTCTCCCCTCGCGGGAGAAGGTGTCGCGAAGCGACGGATGAGGGGGCGGCCGGGTCAGCCGAGCGCGGCTGACCGATCCGAGAACCCCTCATCCGACCCCGGCATTCGCCGGGGCCACCTTCTCCCGCAAGGGGAGAAGGACAAGGGCCTAGTAAAGAACCCCCAGCGCCTCGCGTTCGAAGTTCTTCAGTTCGTCCTGACGACCATCGCGGATCTTCACGACCCAGTCAGGGTCCTGCAGCAGGGCGCGGCCGACGCCGACCAGATCGAACTCGCCGCGATCCAGGCGCTCCAGCAGGCCGTCGATCGAGGCAGGCTGGCTGCCCTCGCCGCCGAAGGCCGCGATGAACTCGCCCGACAGGCCCACCGAGCCCACGGTGATCGTCGGGGCGCCGGTCAGCTTCTTGGCCCAGCCGGCGAAGTTCAGGTCGGAGCCTTCGAATTCCGGCTCCCAGAAACGGCGCTGCGAGCAGTGGAAGATGTCGGCGCCGGCGTCGGCCAGCGGCTGAAGCCAGGCTTCCAGCTCTTGAGGCGTGGCGGCGTTCTTGACGGCGTAGTCCTGCTGCTTCCACTGCGACAGCCGGATGATCACCGGATAGTCGGGGCCCACGGCGACACGGACGGCCTTGAGGATCTCGGCGGCGAAGGTGCTGCGTTCGCCGATGGTCGGGCCGCCGAAGGCGTCGCCGCGCACATTGGTGCCTTCCCAGAAGAACTGGTCGATCAGATAGCCGTGGGCGCCGTGCAGTTCGATGGCGTCGAAGCCCAGCAGCTTGGCGTTACGGGCGGCGTCGGCGAAGGCGGCGATGGTGTCGGCCACCTCGGCGTCGGTCATCGGCTCGGTGAAGGGGTTGCCGCCCTTCTTGGACAGGCCCGAGGGGCTGTCGATCTTGCCCAGGACGTCTTTGCCCTTGGCGGCGCCGACGTGCCAAAGCTGCGGCGCGATCAGGCCATCGGCGGCGTGAACCTCGTCCACGACCTTCTTCCAGGCCGCCAGTTCCTTTTCGCCATGGAAGCGCGGGACATTGGCGTCATTGAGCGAGGCGTCGCGCGCCACGCCCGTGCCCTCGGTGATGATCAGACCGACCTGACCTTCGGCGCGGCGACGATAATAGGCCGCCACGTCATCAGTCGGCACGCCGCCCGGCGAGAACGACCGGGTCATCGGGGCCATCACCACCCGGTTGGGCAGTTTCAGCGACTTGAATTCAAACGGCTTGAAGAGGGCGTCGAGGGCCATGGAGCGCTTTCGGAAAGGTCGGTGTTGGGGGAATTATGGGGCGGGTTGCGATTATGGACTATCCAGAAAAACTACAACCCGGATGGTGTGTTGTTCAGCCGCCCTGCGTCCTTCGAGGCTCGGCGACGCCTCGCGCCTCAGGATGAGGAAATCAGAAAAAGGTCCTCATCCTGAGGCGCCCGCGCAGCGGGCCTCGAAGGACGCACGGGCTCAAAGCCCCAGGACCAGCTTGGCCATGATGTTGCGCTGGATCTCGTTGGAGCCGGCATAGATCGAGGCCTTGCGGTAGCTGAAATAGGTCGGGGCCGCGGGCGCGGCGTAGTCAGGGCCGGCGCGGCCTTCATTGCTGGGCGCCAAGGTGTCGCGCACGAAGGGCGCGGCATAGGTTCCCACCGCTTCCAGGGTCAGTTCGGTGATCGCCTGCTGGGCTTCGGAGCCGGCGCATTTCAGCATCGACGAGGCCGGCCCCACGGCCTTGCCCGCGTCCCGGCCCGAGAAGATCCGCAGTTCGGCCGCGTTCAGGGCCGCGACCGAAATCTCCAGATTGGCGATCTTGGACCGGAAGTCCGGATCGTCGATCAGCCGGCCGCCATCATCGGCCAGTTCTGTCGAGGCGATCTTGCGCACCTTCTTGATCATGTTCATCAGGCCGGGCGCATAGGCGTTGCCGCGTTCGAACTCGAGCAGGTACTTGGCGTAGGTCCAGCCCTTGTTCTCCTCGCCGATGCGGTTGGCGATCGGCACCCGCACATTGTCGAAGAACACCTGATTGATCTCCTGCTGGCCCTCGGCGGGACCATCCAGGGTGGGCAGCGGCTTGATCTGGATGCCGGGGGTGTCCATGCGCAGCAGCAGGAACGAGATGCCGTTCTGCGGCTTGCCCTCGGTCGAGGTGCGCACCAGGCAGAACATCCAGTCCGCCCACTGGGCGTGGGTGGTCCAGATCTTGGAGCCGTTGAGGATATAGTCGTCGCCGTCGCGCTCGGCCTTCATCTGCAGCGAGGCCAGATCCGACCCGGCGCCGGGCTCGGAATAGCCCTGGCACCACCAGATGTCCGACGACAGGATCGGCGGCAGGTGCTGTCGCTTCTGCTCTTCGGTGCCAAACGCCAGGACCACCGGCGCGCACATCTTCAGGCCCATCGGCGAAGGGGTGGGCGTGCCGGCCAGGCTCAGTTCCATGTTGTAGATGTAGCGCTGCGAGGGGGTGAAGCCCGCCCCGCCCCACTCCACCGGCCAGTCGGGGGCCGCCCAGCCGCGCTCGGCCAGCTTCTTCTGCCATTTCACCTGCCCGGCCTTGTCCAGATAGCCGTTCTTGGACTGGCTCATCTTGTGGCGCAGGTCATCGTCATAGGCGGTCGCGATCCAGTCGCGGACCTCCTGCTGGAAGGCCAGATCCTCGGGCGATAAGGCGAGATCCATGGCGGCTACTCCACCGCGTCCAGATATTCGATCTCGGGGCGGCCGGCCATGAACGGTCCCATCGCCACGCCGCCGGCCTTGAAATAGTCGGTGCCGCCGTGCGCCTTCAGATCGTCCATCGTGGCGTAGAGCTCCAGCACCTTGTAGGTCCCGGCCTCGGTCTTGGACTTGGTGAGTTGGTAGAGCAGGCAGCCAGACTCGTTGGCCTTCACCTTGGCGGCCAAATCGAGGAACACCGCCTCAAACTCTGAGGTCTTGTCGACCTGGACCTTCAAGGTCGCAACGACACCGATCATGCTCGCCTCCCAACAACTGTTTGAAAGCAGCATCAACTAGGCAGCCGCGCGCCGCAAGGCCGACGTTGCGGAAGTCTTCGCGATGAGGACGTTTGCTAGGGCCGGTCGTTCCAGCCGTAGGCCACCCAGGAATGGCCGCCGACGTGGCGCGCTTCAATCAGCGACGGATCGGCGCCGGCCTTGGCCTTGACGGTGCGGCGGGCCCGCAGGGCCAGCGCCACCAGGCCAAACAGCGCGCTGCCCATGAAGCCGATGACCACGACGGTGGCGGCGAAGACAACGGCGAGCACGGAACCGATCACCACGGCGGCGGATGTCGCCAACGCACCGGCGAGCCACGCCAGACTACGCAAAGCAGACCCCCCGGTCATGGATGTCGAACCCGTCATCAAGCGTTCCTTCCCGGCGCGAACGCCGATTCTTGGCCCATCTCGTCAGCCACGTCTGGTTCACGTGGGCCTACTGTTAACTCAACACCCGC
Source organism: Caulobacter sp. FV2ps19 (assembly GCF_058681035.1). Classification (NCBI taxonomy): domain Bacteria; kingdom Pseudomonadati; phylum Pseudomonadota; class Alphaproteobacteria; order Caulobacterales; family Caulobacteraceae; genus Caulobacter; species Caulobacter sp. FV2ps19. The sequence continues at coordinate 3,706,655 of NZ_CM178729.1, forward strand.
GCGATCGATCTGAAAAGCCCATTTCTTCCGAGACATAACGTCTCGGCCGAAATGCCTGTCTCAGCCCGCCGCCGCCAGGCCCAGTTCCCGCCGCTCGCGCATCACGGTGGCGAAGGCTTCGTTGATGGTGGCCGACTTGGCCTCGGCCACCTCGATGAACTCGCTGGGCAAACCCCGCGCCCGCGCGCGATCGGGGTGCGCCGACGACAGGGCCGTCTTCCAGGCGCGGCGCACCGCTGCGTCGTCGGCGTCGGCGGCGATCTCGAGGATCACATAGGGGTCGTTGGCGCAGACCCCCACATGGAGAGCGCGCAGCCGGCGGAAGGCCAGCGGCGACAGGCCAAAGAGGTCCGAGACCCGTTCCAGATAGTCGAGCTCGTCCTGGGTGACGACGCCATCGGCCTTGGCGATGTGGAACAGGCCCTCGACCACATCCTCCAGAAGCTGCGGACAGGTGCGATAGCGCTTGGCCAGCCGCTTGGCGTAGCTTTCGAAACCGTGGGTGGTCTGGCGCGCCAGATCATAGAGCCGGTGGATATTGTCTTCCGAGGCCGGATCGGGCTGGAACACCTCGCTGAAGGCGGCGAACTCCTGCCCGTCCGCGCGGCCATCGGCCTTGGCCAGCTTGGCGCCCAGAGCCGTCACAGCCGTCGAGAACGCCGGATCCTCGCCCGGCAACCCGGCCGGACAGTCCGGGCACTCGGCCAGGTCAAGCCGGCGCGCGGCCAAGGTTGCGATGTTGCGCCAGAAGGTCATGAAGGGATTGAAAGCCCAGAAGCGTGACGGGAATAGGACGAAGCAGATACGCGCGACAGCGCGATAAGGATCACGCCCCCAGGCCGCCTTCTAGCATATTTCGGCGCGCGCCCCAGCCCCAGGGCGCGCTCATGAACCCGAATTCATGGTGGAGCTTTTCGCGTCCTCGTCCGTTACGGCTCGGCTCGTGATGGTCAATCCTCGTCATTGGGCGCCATCCTGTGGTCCCAATCAGACCCGAAATGCTCTAATCAAAGCGTCGCTTATCCAAAAAGGACTTCCGCCCTCATGGGGACCGCTCTCTTTCTCGCCCTGGCCATGATGGGCCAATCGCCCATCGCGCCCGTCGCCGCAGCGCCCACCGACGAGTACGGCTATGTCGCCTGGTGCTATGGCGCGCTGGGCGGCTATGTCGATCTGTATGATCAGGTCATGCCCGAAGTGACCCGCATCGAGAAGGCCTTCCCCGGCCCCGACGGCGTCGCCGCGTCGCTGAAGACCTATCCGGAGATGCGCGCCCAGGCCCGCAACGACCTCAAGACCTTCTCGTCGGCGATCACCGCGGCCGAAAAGGCCAGTCCGCGCCAGATCTCGGAATATGGCGGCGCCGCGGTCAAGAAGGGCCGCTCGGTGTGGACCGGCGCGGATTCGGCCAACAAGGCCCGTCTGGCCCAGGTGTGGATGAGCTGGTCGCCGCCCGGCGACTGCGAAACCCGCGCCAAGGCCCTTGAAAGACGCTCCAACATCCTGGGCCGGGCGCTGATCTACAACGCCGCCAAGGCGCCCGAACCCGCGCCTGAGCCCCCCGTCGAGCCCCCTGTCCCGGCCACGGCAGAGCCAACCGCGCCGATCGCGGCCGCCGAACCGGCGCCTCGTCCTGCGGTCGAGCCGGCCATGACCGAAAAGCCTGCGCCGCCTCCGCTCGCCAAGGCCGAATTCGTTATCGACGCCGCCGACCCCAAGCCCTGCCCTGGCCGCCTGGAACCCGCCAAGCGCGACGGCAAGCCGGTTCTGGTCTGCAAGCCGGACTAGGGGTCTGGCCCGTCAGGGGGAGGACGGCAGCGTCCCGTTCTCCGCCAGCGCCTTGAACCAGGCATAGGACGCCTTGGGCGTCCGTGCGCCCGTGGCGCGGTCGTGCGCCACCAGGCCAAATTTCGAGGTGTAGCCCAGGTCCCACTCGAAATTGTCCAGCAGGGTCCAGCAGAAATAGCCGCCGACCGGGGAGCCCGCCTCGCGGGCCGCCAGCACCGCCTCCAGATGACGGCGCAGATAGCGGATGCGGAACGTATCCTCGTTGATCGCCGGCCCCTGGCCGAAGGGATCCGAGCAGCCATTTTCGGTGATCAGCACCGGCGGATTGCCATAGTCGCGACGCACCCTTTGTAACACCTCGAACAGTCCCGAAGGGTCGATATGGCGGCCGAAGGCGTCAAGCTCGACGCCCTTGGGCGGCTGGGCGGGCGCGATGCGGCTGGGTGAAGACAGATCCAGCCGCACATAGGCGGGCGCATAGTAATTCACCCCCAGAAAATCGATGGGCTGGCGGATCGTCGCCATGTCGCCGTCCCGCACCACCCCGCCCTTGAGGAAATCCTGCAGGGCCTTGGGATAAACGCCCTTGAACAGGGGATCCAGCCAGGCCCCGTTCCACAGGGCGTCCAGACCGTCAGACGCGAGACGGTTCCAGAACGCCAGACCGCCGCCGGCCGGCCGACAGGGTTGCAGGGCCATGGTGGTGCCGACCGAAAGGTCGCCTCGCCCGGCGCGCAGAGCCTGGATCGCCAGGCCTTGCCCGAGGTTCATGTGGTGGATCACTGGCCCCAGCAGATTGATGTCCTTCAGGCCCGGCGCATGCTCGCCCAGCACATGGCCAAACACCGCATGCACCGCCGCCTCGTTGAGGATGATGTAGTGCTTGAGCCGGTCGCCCAGCCGATCGACCACCGCCTGGGCGTAGTCGGCGAAGCGCAGGGCGGTGTCGCGGTTCTTCCAGCCGCCCTTGTCCTGCAGGCCCTGGGGCAGGTCCCAATGGAACAGGGTGGCGTAGGGCGTGATCCCCTTGGCCAACAGGGCGTCGACCATGCGTGAATAGTGATCCAACCCCGCCGGATTGATCGCGCCCTCCCCGCTGGGCAGCACCCGCGACCAGGCCATCGAGAAGCGGTAGGCGTCCAGGTCGGCGCCGGCGATCAGGTCCACATCGTCGGCGTAGCGGCGATAGCTGTCGGTGGCGACGCTGGCGTCGGAGCCGTCGACAATGATGCCTGGCCTTTTCTCGAACACGTCCCAGACGCTGGGTCCGCGCCCGTCGACATCGAGCGCGCCTTCGGTCTGGAAGGCCGCCGAGGCCACGCCCCAGACAAAGTCCTTGGGAAACTGCCTGGACCTTGGATGGAGTTCGGTATCTGGCCGATCCTCGCACCCCGCCAGTCCGACCGCCGCCGCGCCCAGCGCGCCCGCACCGAGCAACTGGGCCGCAAGGCCTCGACGGCTAACGCCTTGATGATTCACGCTAGGTCCCTCCCGATATCGGAGGTCGACGCCTCCGTTGGATCAGAGGATGCCGCGCAAGATCGATGCTTGACCAGCCTTCGTTTTGGGGACGGCCAGCCCCCGTGACAACCCTACCGCAGCGCGCGCGTCGGGACCTTGGCCGAATTGGCGAGGGCCTGACGGGTCTCGCGCGCGTCGGCGATGGCCTCGGCCGGCATCGGACGCCCCAGCAGGAAGCCCTGGAACTCAACGCAGCCCATCTTCACCAGCATATCGAACTGGGCCTGGGTCTCCACGCCCTCAGCCGTGGTCTTCAGGCCCAGCGAACGGGCCAGGCTGATGATGGCGCCGGCCACCGAGGTCGCCTCGTTGTCGGGCGACAGGGTGGAGACGAACGAGCGGTCGATCTTCAGCTTGTCGATCGGATGACGGCGCAGATAGGCCAGGCTGGCATAGCCGGTGCCGAAATCATCCAGCGCCAGTCGGAAGCCCAGACGCTTTATGCGTCGCAGGGCCTCATGCATGCTGTCGTTGTCCTTCAGCAGAGCCGTCTCGGTGATCTCGAGCACGAATCCAGTGGCCTGGGCGCCCGTTTCGGCCAGGATCGCCTCGATCTCGTCGACGAAGCGCGGCGCGCTGAGCTGCAGCGCAGAAACATTGACCGAGACCTCAAGGCCCGACCAGCGCAGGCTGTCATAGCAGGCGCGGCGGAACACCGATCGGCCGATGGCGGCGATCAGGCCGGTCGACTCGGCCAGGGGAATGAAGATGGCGGGCGAGATGTCGCCCCGCTCCGGATCGTGCCAACGCGCCAGGGCTTCGACGCCCAGGATCACGCCGCGCGCGTCGGTCAGGGGCTGATAGGCGACGGTCAGCCGCTCCTCTTCGATGGCGGCGCGCAGATCGCGCTCCAGGCCCTTGCGCAGACGCAGGGCGGCGTCCATTTCCGGCTCGAAGAAGCAGTAGCGGCCGCGACCGGCCTCCTTGGCGCGATAGAGAGCCACATCGGCCTGGCGCAGCATCTCGGCCTGACCCTGGTCGGCGTCGGACACCACCGCCACGCCCACCGAGCACGACAGCTCCGCCCGGCCGATGCTCAGATCCAGATCACCCGACAGACCGTCGACCACCCGCTGGGCCAGGGCGGCGCAGCCGGCGGGGGTGGTGTCGGGCTGGATGATGGCGAATTCATCGCCGCCCAGACGGCAGATGGTGTCGGTCTCGCGGCAGATGACCTGCAGACGACGCGCGACCTCGCGGATCACCTGATCGCCGGCGTCGTGGCCGTAGCTGTCATTGACCTCCTTGAACCGATCCAGATCCAGGCACAGCACGGCCAGATAGCCCGGCTTGCGGCGCAGCAGGGCGTGGGCGTGGATGAGGCGGTCGGTGAACAGGGTGCGGTTGGCCAGGCCCGTCAGGGGATCATGCAGGGCCAAGTGCTTGGCCTCGGCCTCGCTGAGCAGCAGTTTCTTGGCCGCCCGGCGCGTGACCCGGAACAGCAGAACAAAACCGATGGCGGCGGCCAGGAAGGCCAGGGCCAGGATCGGCGTGGCCTGGCGCAGAAGCTCGCCCCCCGGGCGACGGGGGTCCCAGCGCAGCACGATGCCACGACCATCCGGCGCCCGGCCCAGCAGGGCCTGAGCGTTTTCGCTCTGGATCTCGCTGGCGGGGACAATCTGGATACGAGCGTTCTGAAGCAGGAAGCGATCAGAGAAGGCCGTCACGACGCTGTTGGCCACGGGCACGCCCGTCACGACCAGCGGCGCTTGGGGACCGCGCGTCCTGGCCTTCAGGTCAGGACGGACCAGAGACACAGTGATCATCACCGGCTCTCCGGCGACAAGTTCGACCCGACTGCGGTGGACGGCGCGAAGCTTCGCCAGCTTGACAGGATCAGCCTCAACCGCCCGAACCCAGTCGATCAGCCCCCGGGTCTGGCCGGAATAGGCAGCGTACGACGCCGGCGCGACGTCAGTGCCGTTCATATGGCCGTAGATCGGCTTGTTGTCGGCGTCGAGCACGAAGACGAGGCTGTAGCCCAGCGCCCCGCCGATCGATGAGCCGATATTCTGACTGGCCCAGGCCAGGTCAAAATCGTTGTCGAGCTTGTGGATCGCCTCGTCCCAGATGACATAGGGATTGAGGGCGCCCTGGATCTCCTTGCCGCGCATCAGCAGGCCGTTGCCGACCAAGGTCTGTTCGTATTCCCGCTCACGAAGGTCAGCCTGACGCGAGGCCGTGAACAACAGGCCAGCCGCCAGCAGGACCATGGCCGCCGCCATGCCCATGATCAGGCCGAAAATCTTCAACTCGATGTTGCTACGGTTCATACGCGCGTTCCAACGGACGCCCCTATTTCGACGCGACGTGGTGAGGAAATCCTTACCGCGGCGGGATTTTTCACATTTCAGCGCACATTGTTATGGATAGACGCGCAAATCGCCCAAGCCCGATGCGCGACGCCTCTTTGCATGCTGAGGAGGCAGGCGCCCGAGCAGCCTGAAATGACGACGAAGCGGTCGATGGAAGGGGCCCGGGTAGAGCTCTAGGGAGTCACGGCCGCCGCGCCACGCAGTAGGCCTTCGGTGCTCAGGTCTTCATCGATCTCGGGCCAATGGATTCCATAACCGCCGCCCGCAACCTCCCACCGAGCGCGCTGCTCAGGCGTCGCGGCCGCCAGACGCGGATACCAGGCCAGCGGCGCGGCGATGGTGCGACCATCCATCAAGTCGACAATCAGGCGGTCATCGTCAAAACGCACATCCGCCACGCGCTCGTCAGCGGCGGTCGCCAAAATGCTCATGCCATGCCTCCGACAGCGCAGTTTCGTGCTCCCGCACAATATTGAGGATAACATTCAGTTCGTGAGCGCGGAAGCCAAGGTTGCGCGCCAGGACGACAGGCTTGAGCCGCGCCTTGAAAGACGCATTGCCCTTGTCGACATGCACATGCGGCGGCTCGTTCGGTTCGTGGCTGTAGAAGTAAAACCGATAGCCGTCGACGCGTAGAACAGTCGGCATGAGCGTTCCCCAGGCGGTCCGGAGAGCCTCAGAATAGCGCCTTCACAAGAAAGCACGCATAGGTTTACCTAAGCCGCCGCCTCGCGCGCCCGCGCATTCGGGTCGTAGTTGAGGATCGGCGACAGCCACTTTTCGGCCTTGGCCACGTCCCAGCCCTTGCGGCGGGCATAGTCCTCGACCTGGTCGAAATCGATCTTGCCGACCCCGAAATAGTGGCTCTGCGGGTGGCTGAAATAGAGGCCCGACACCGCCGCGCCCGGGCTCATGGCGAAGCTCTCGGTCAGCCAGATGCCCGTGCGCTCGGTGGCGTCGAGGATCTGGAACAGCTGTTCCTTCTCGGTGTGGTCGGGCTGGGCCGGATAGCCGGCGGCGGGGCGGATGCCCTGGTACTTCTCGGCCAGCAGTTGCTCGGCGTCGAAGGTCTCGCCCTCGGCATAGCCCCAGTGCTCGATGCGGGCCTGATAGTGCAGCCATTCGGCGAAGGCCTCGGCCAGGCGGTCGGCCAGGGCGCTGGCCATGATCGCCGAATAGTCGTCGCCGGCGTCCTTGAAGCGCTTGACCGCCTCGTCCTCGCCATGGCCGGCGGTGACGGCGAAGCCGCCGACATAGTCGTGGGCGACGCCGATCGGGGCGACGAAATCGGACAGGGCGACATTGGTCCGCCCCTCGCCCTTGGCCATCTGCTGGCGCAGGCTGTGCAGGCGGGTGATCTCGGTGACGCGGGTGTCGTCGGTATAGACCACGATGTCGTCGCCGTCGGCATTGGCCGGCCAGAAGCCGACCACGCCCTTGGCCCCGAACCAGCCCTCGGCGACGATCTTGTCCAGCATCGCCGTCGCATCGCGATAGAGGTCTGTGGCGGCGGTCCCGACCACGTCGTCCTCGAGGATCTGCGGGAAGCGACCGATCAGCTCCCAGCTGGCGAAGAACGGCGACCAGTCGATGAACGGCACCAGTTCAGCCAGGCTGGGCTCGAAGCTGCGCAGGCCCAGGAAGGCGGGCCGGGGCGGCGTGTAGCCGTTCCAGTCGATGGCGAACTTCTTCTGGCGGGCGTCGGCCAGGCTGGTGCGGGCCTTGGTCTGCTGGCCGCGGGCATATTGCTCGCGCACCCGGATATATTCGCTGCGGGTCTCGGCCTGCAGGCGATCCTTCTCGGACGGCGACAACAGGCCCGACACCACGCCGACCGCGCGGCTGGCGTCCAGCACATAGGTGGTCGAGCCCTTGGCGTAGGACGGCTCGATCTTGACCGCCGTGTGGGTCTTGCTGGTGGTCGCCCCGCCGATCAGCAGCGGGATGGTGAAGCCCTGGCGCTCCATCTCGGCGGCCACGAACACCATCTCGTCCAGGGACGGGGTGATCAGGCCCGACAGGCCGATGATGTCGACCTTGTGCTTCCTGGCCTCGTCGAGGATGCGATCGGCCGGGACCATCACGCCCAGGTCGATGACCTCGTAATTGTTACACTGCAGGACCACGCCGACGATGTTCTTGCCGATGTCGTGGACGTCGCCCTTGACGGTGGCCATCAGGATCTTGCCGGCCGCCTCGCGCGGCTTGCCTTCCTTCTCGGCCTCCATGAACGGCATCAGCCAGGCCACGGCCTGTTTCATCACCCGCGCCGACTTGACCACCTGCGGCAGGAACATCTTGCCCGAGCCGAACAGGTCGCCGACCACGTTCATGCCGTCCATCAGATGGCCTTCGATGACGTGCAGCGGCCGCTCGGCCGCCAGCCGCGCCTCTTCGGTGTCGACCTCGATGAATTCGGTCACGCCATTGACCAGGGCATGGGTGATGCGCTCGCCCACCGTGCCCTTGCGCCATTCCAGATTGGCGGTCTGAACCTGGCTCTTGTCGCCCTTGTACTTGGGGGCCAGATCGACCAGCCGCTCGGTATTGGAGACGTTTGTCCGCTGCGGGCGGTTGAGGATCACGTCCTCGACGGCCTCGCGCAGTTCGGGATCCAGCGTGTCGTAAACCGGCAGGTCGCCGGCATTGACGATGCCCATGTCCATACCCGCGGCGATGGCGTGGTACAGGAACACCGAGTGGATGGCCCGGCGCACGGGCTCGTTGCCGCGGAAGCTGAACGAGACGTTCGACACCCCGCCCGAGATCCGGGCATAGGGGCAGCGCTTCTTGATCTCGCGCGTGCCCTCGATGAAGTCGACGGCGTAGTTGTCGTGCTCCTCGATCCCGGTCGCCACCGCGAAGATGTTGGGGTCGAATATGATGTCTTCCGGCGGGAAACCCACCTTGTCGACCAGGATGCGATAGGCCTTCTCGCAGATCTCGATCTTGCGGGCGGCGGTGTCGGCCTGGCCCTGCTCGTCGAAGGCCATGACCACCACGGCCGCGCCGTAGCGCAGGCACAGCTTTGCCTGCTCGATGAACTTGGCCTCGCCCTCCTTCATGGAGATCGAGTTGACGATGGCCTTGCCCTGCACGCACTTCAGACCGGCCTCGATCACCTCCCACTTGGAGCTGTCGATCATCACCGGCACCCGGGCGATGTCGGGCTCGGCGGCCATCAGGTTGAGGTAGGTGACCATCGCCACCTTCGAATCCAGCAGGCCCTCGTCCATGTTGACGTCGATGACCTGGGCGCCGGCCTCGACCTGCTGGCGCGCGACGGACAAGGCGGCCGGATAGTCGCCCTCGACGACCAGCTTCTTGAACCTGGCCGAGCCGGTGACGTTGGTGCGCTCACCGATATTGACGAAGACGGGTCTCATGGTCGTACCGAAATCCAAATATCATAGCCTTCCTCGGCCTTGTGCCGAGGATCCATGGCGCCGCTAGCGCAGCGCTGTGGAAAGGCGAGCGCCGCGCGGGCGGAACGCTGGGTCCTCGGCACAAGGCCGAGGAAGGCGGATGCAGGATAGAGCAAGCCTGTCACGCGCCCAACAATGCCTGCAACCCGGCGATCTGGGTGAGCCACGCGTCATGGTCATCCCCCTCCTGCCAGGTCTCGTCGAGTTCGGAGGCCGTGCCGACCACCCGGGCCAGCACCTTGCGGGCCAGGTTGGCCGAACCTTCCGGCGGGGCGCCCAGGGCGGCCTTGAGTTCGGCGTGGGTCTCGGGCAGCACCGAGCCGGCCCCGACGCAGGAGGCCACGATCGCGGCGGCGGCCACGGCCATCTCGCCCTCGGGTTCTTCCAGATAACCGTTCAGGTTGGAGACATGCTCCAGCAGGGCTGTGACCGTGCGCCAGTCGGGCGCCTCGGCCAGGTCCTCGATGAAGTCGGCCGCTTCGTCATTGTCGAACGGTCCGGGCGCCCAGGCGGCCATCTCAACCCGCCTTTCGGGCGGCGGCCAGGGCGATCTGGCCGCGCAGGAAGGTCTCGAAGCTGATGCCCTGCGCCTTCAGCGACTTGGGATACAGCGACGACCCGGTCAGGCCGGGCAAGGTGTTGGTCTCCAGATAGACCAGGCCGTGCTCGCCGACGATGAAGTCGGTGCGCGAATAGCCCCGGCAGCCCAGCGCCTTGTGGGCCTTCAGCGCCTGGTCCTGCAGGGCGGCGTTGATCTGCGGCCCGAAACTGGCCGGGCAGATCTCCTCGGTGTCCTTGGCCAGGTACTTGCTGACATAGTCGAACTTGCCCGCCGACGGACGGATCTCGACGGGCGGCAGGGCGAAGATCTCGCCGTCCTGTTCTAGGATGCCGCAGGTCGATTCCAGCCCCTGCACGAAGGGCTCGATCAGATAGGGCTCGGCGGCGGCGGCCTTGGCCACGGCCTCAAGGTCGGCGGGCGTGTCGACAAAGATCAGGCCGTAGCTGGAGCCGTCCTCGGCCGGCTTGGCGATCAGCCGGCCGTACTTGGCCAGCGCCGCCTCGGCGTCGGCCAGGGCGATGGTTTCGGGCACCGAGACGCCGGCCTTGGCGACGATGCCCTTGGCCAGGATCTTGCCAAACGCCAGACGACTGGCTTCCGAGCCCGAGCCGGTAAAGGCCACGCCCTTGGCCTCGCACAGGGCCTGCAGGCCGCCGTCCTCGGCGAAGCCGCCATGCAAGCTCAGCAACAGGACCCGGTCCTCGCGCGCGGCGACGTCCAGAGCTGTCGCCAGATCACCGATCGGCGCGCCTTCGGTCGGCAGGTCCAGTTCGAACGGACGCGCATGGCCCTGCAGGGCCTCCGCCGTCGCCACATAGACCTGACCGTCCGGCGCCCAGAACCACAAGTCGGCCTCGGGCAGGGTTCGCGACAGGCCTTGGGCGCTGGCCACGGCCACGAGGCGCTCGCGGCTCTCGCCGCCAAACAGGATGGTGGTCTTCATTGTCGGTCTCAGCCCACCAGTTCGAAGGGTTCTAGGCCCGCCAGCCGCATGGCTTTGGGACGTTCAGGAATAGCGCGCGGCGTCACGCCTGCAACCGCTTCGGCGACGTGGCGAATATGATCGGGCGTCGTGCCGCAGCAGCCGCCCAGGATATTGACCAGACCATCGCTGGCCCATTGATGAAGGGCATGGCCGGTCTGGTGCGGCTCTTCGTCATACTCACCCATGGCGTTGGGCAGGCCGGCATTGGGATAGGCGGCCACCAGGGTGTCGGCGATGCGGGCCATCTCGGCGATATGCGGGCGCATCAAATCCGCGCCCAGGGCGCAGTTGAAGCCCACGGCGAACGGCTTGCAGTGCTTGATCGAGTTCCAGAAGGCTTCCGCCGTCTGGCCCGACAGGGTGCGCCCCGAGCGGTCGGTGATGGTGCCGCTGATCCAGATCGGCAGCTCTTCATGGCCCTCGTCGCGCAGGTCCAGGATCGCCTTGATCGCGGCCTTGCAGTTGAGGGTGTCGGTGATGGTCTCGATCAGGAACAGGTCGACGCCGCCCTCGTACAGGGCCGAGACCTGCTGGCGATAGGCCGCATAGACCTGGTCGAAGGTCACCTTGCGCGCGCCCGGATCATTGACGTCCGACGACATCGACAACATCACGTTCAGCGGCCCGATCGACCCGGCGATGAAGCGCGGCTTTTCGGGGTGTTCCTTCAGCCAGCGGTCGGCGACCGCGCGGCCGATGCGCGCGCCTTCAAAATTGATGTCCCAGACGTCCTGCTCGCCGAGGCGGTAGTCGGCCTGGGCGATGGTGGTGCCCGAAAAGGTGTTGGTCTCGGAGATGTCGGCGCCGGCGGCGAAATAGGCGTCATGCAGTTCGGCCACCAGATCGGGCCGGGTCAGGCACAGGACGTCGTTATTGCCCTTCATCTGGCCGTTGTAGTCCGCGAAGCGCTCGGCCCGGTAGTCGGCCTCCTGCAGCTTCTTCTTCTGGAACATCACGCCCCACGAGCCGTCGAGGATCAGCACGCGCTCTTTTGCGGCGGCCTTCAGGGCGGCGATGCGGCCAGTTCGAGTGGTGAGGTCGGTCATTTGGCCGCTCCCTGCTGGCGCGCCAGCTCGGTATTGAACGCCGCCTCAGAGGCGACGACGACGCGACCCAGCTCAGCCGGGTCGATGAAGGCGTTCAGATCGCCTCGCAGGAACCGCTGGCGCTTGGCCACCAGATCCCCCTGCTCGGGGTGGGCGGGCAGGAAGACATCGCACGGGATCAGCTTCAGCCTGGCGAAGGTGGCGCGGTAGTCGGCGACGATCTTCGGATAGGTCTTGTTGCCCACCAGGGCGTTGCCGGCCACCGAGATGGAGTTGAACAGCATCACGTTCAACGGCCGTCCGCGCTCGGTGACCGAGGTGGTGAAGGCGGTTCCGCCGATGGTGTGGCCCGGCGTCAGGACGGTGACCAGAGTGGTCTCGCCCAGGGTGATCTTCTGGCCGTCGCGAACAGTGCGATCGACCTTCACGGCCGGAAACGGCGTCAGGCCGTTCTCGTTGTCGCCGAAGTGACGCCCCGCCTCCAGCGCCGGCTTCTCCAGCGACGAAGCATAGAGCTTGGCGCCGGTGTCGGCCTTCATCTGGGCCAGACCGCCGGCATGATCATAGTGGGCGTGGGTGTTGAGCAGGATCTTCACGTCGGCCAGCTTAAAGCCCAGCGAGACGATATTGCGCTCCACCAGCCTGGCGCCGTCCGCCGACATGCCCGCGTCCAGCAGGATGTGGCCCTCGGACGTGGCGATCAGGTAGGACGACAGCCCTTCGGAGCCGACATAGTAGATGTTGCCGACCACCCGATAGGGCTTGCTGGGCTTGCTCCAGGCGGCGGGCGGCCAGTCGTCGGCGCGCACCGCGCCGGCCCCGGCCAGGGACAGAACCGCGCACAGGATCAGGGCCAGGATCTTCATGCCGCAACCTCCGTTGACGTGGCGGCGCGCTCGCGCACGCCCAGCACCCGGCAGATCGCATAGACCAGATCGGCCCGGTTGAGGGTGTAGAAGTGGAAGTCCTCGAAGCCCTGTTCCTGCAGCTTGGCGCACATCTCGGTGGCGACCGAGCAGGCGATCAGGCGACGGGTCTCGGCGTCGTTATCCAGACCTTCAAACAGGTTGGCCAACCAGGTCGGCACCGCCGTCTGGCAGGCCTGGGACATCTTCTTCAGGCCGTTGAAATTGGTCACCGGCATGATCCCCGGCACGATCGGGATGGTGATGCCGGCGGCGCGAACCTTGTCGTTGAAGCGCAGGAAGGCGTCGATGTCGAAGAAGAACTGGCTGATGCCCAGGGTGGCCCCGGCGTCGACCTTGGCCTTCAACACCTCGATGTCGTGCTCGATCGACGGGCTCTCGGGATGCTTCTCGGGATAGACGCCGACCAGCACCTCGAACGGCGCGATGCCGCGCAGGGCCCGGGTCAGTTCGGTGGCGTTGGCATAGCCGTCTTCACGCGGCACATAGACCCCGCCGATACCGCCTTCGGTGGGCGGCGGATCGCCGCGCAGCGCGACGATGTGGCGGACGCCCGTCTCCCAGTATTCGCGGATCACCTCATCGACCTCGCCCCGGCTGGCGCCGACGCAGGTGAGGTGGGCGGCGGGCTTGAGACGCGTCTCGTCGAGGATGCGCTTGACCGTCCGGTGTGTGCGCTCGCGCGTCGAGCCGCCGGCCCCATAGGTGACCGAGACGAAGGCCGGATCCAGCGGGGCAAGGCGGGTGATGGCCTGCCACAGGCTCTCCTCCATCGCCGGGGTCTTGGGCGGGAAGAACTCGAAGGATACGCGCGGACGGCCGCCGGCCTGGCTCTGACCGCGCTCGCCGGCGCGGGCCACCGGGCCCAGAACACGACGCGTGGGAGGAAGGGTCATGCGGCGCTCCTTTGCGCGGAAGCAGCGGTGGGACGGCGCGCCGTCCAGATCTTGACGGTCAAACCCTCGGCCGAGGACGGCGGCAGGGCGATATTGCTTTCCAGCCCCAGGCCGGCGGCCTCGAGCCAGGGCGTGATCTCAGCGTCGGAGAATCCCAGGCGGCGATGCTGATGGGCTTCGCGCAGGAACTCGTGGTCGTGCGGCGCAAAGTCGGCGATCAGCAGCAGGCCGCCCTTGGCCACCAGACGCGCGGCCTCGGCCACGGCGGCGGCCGGGTCGCCCAGATAGTGCAGCACCTGATGGACCGTGACCAGATCGGCGCAGCCGCCCGGCAGGCCGGTGGCGAAGATGTCGCCATGGCGCAGTTCGCAGCGCGGCAGGCCGGCCTTGGCCACTTCGTCGCGGGCGATGTTGAGCATCTGTTGCGACAGGTCCAGACCCAGGGCCGAACCGGCCCGCTGGCCCAGCAGGGTCAGCATGCGCCCTGCCCCGGCCCCAAGATCGACCATCTCATCGAAGGGCCCCTCGCCCGCCGCCCGCAGGATGGCGGCCTCGACCTCGGCCTCGTCGACATAGAGAGAGCGGATCTCGTTCCAGCGCGCGGCGTTGCGGGCGAAATAGGCCTGAGCCCCGGTCGAGCGCTCGGCCCGCACCTGATCCAGCTTGTCGGCGTCGGCGAGCACCGCCGGATCAGCGTCGTCGATCAGGTCCAGGGCCTGGCCGACCAGATGATGGCCGGGCGACTTGCTGGCCAGGCGATAGAACACCCAGGCCCCATCGGGAAACCGCTCGACCAGCCCGGCCTCGGCCAGCAGCTTCAGATGGCGTGACACGCGGGGCTGGCTCTGGTCGAGGATCCGGCACAGTTCCAGCACCGACAGCTCCTCGGCCGCCAGCAGGGCCAGCAGTCGCAGCCGGGTCGTTTCCCCCGCCGCGCGCAGCACCTCGACAACCTGTTCAGCCGACAACTTCATGAGGACATAAAGATATCTTTATGTCCGATTTGGCAAGCTGAAATTATGTCGCGGGGGCCGACTAGGCGGGCTGCCAGAGCTCGATCTTGACCCCGGCCGGGTCCAGAAGCCAGGCGAAAAGCCCCATGCCGCCCTCGTCCTGCCGACCAAGGGGCTCGACGCCCTCCGCGGCCGCCTTGGCCAAGACCCCCTCCAGATCATCGACGATGAAGTTGATCATGAAGGGCGCGTCCGAGGGCGCGAAATACTGGGTGTCAGCGGGGAACGGCGACCATGTGGCCTTGCCCGCCTTGGGATGATCGAACATCGCCCCGCCCCAGTCGTGGACATCGAACCCGAGCACCCGGGCGTACCACGCGCCGACCGCCTTCGGATCCTCGGCCTTGAAGAAGATCCCGCCCAGTCCCAGAACCTTGGCCATACTCAGCCTTCCCCCACCAGATCATCGGCCCAAACTTGCGACCATGACAGCAGGGGCGCAAGGGCTTCGATCAGTCCCGCGCCCTGGGGCGTAAGCCGATATCCCGTCTCGGCGGACACCACCCTGGCGGCGCGCAGTTCGGCCAGACGCGTGTTCAAGGTGCCCGGCGGCAGGTCCGCCGCCAGTTGCAACGCACGGAAGGTCAGAACCGCGCCGTCGCGCAGCTCCCAGACGATCCGCAAGCTGCCCCGCCGCCCCAGAAGATCCAGGGCCGCCATGATCGGCTTGCCCGTGGACGAGCCCCGCACCGGCGTTCCCGGCAAGGGCGCTTCAATTTTTGTAGCGACTCGATCAGCCTTCATGATACAAATTCTGTAGCACAAGGAGACGCCGATGTCCGCCCGCATCCCGCCCGCCCAAGCGCCCTACCCGCCGGCCATCCAGAAGGTCCTAGATGGCCTCACAACGCCCGGCGCCGAGCCGCTGTCGCTGTTCCGCACCCTGGCCCGGGATGAGCGGCTGTTCCTGCGGTTTACCGGCGGCGGCCTGCTCGACCCCGGCCATCTGAGCCTGCGCGAGCGTGAGATCGTCATCCATCGCGTCTGCGCCCTCAACGGGGCCGGCTATGAGTGGGGCGTCCACGCCGCGATCTTCGCCGACCCGGCCGGACTGGATGACACCCAACTGGCGGCGACCCTCGCGCCGGGCGTCGCCGACTGCTGGTCGCCGCGCGATGCGCTGCTGATCGACTTCGCCGACACCGTCAACGCCCGGGCCGATATCGACGATGATCTGTGGGCGCGACTCAGCGACGCCTTCGAAGAGCCCGCCCGCATCGAACTGATGATGCTGGCCGGCTTCTATCGCACCGTCAGCCTGCTGGTGAACGGCTTGCGGTTGGAGCCTGAGCCGTTCGGGGCGCCGTTTCCCAGAGCCTAAACCACAGCCTGAACCAGGCTCCGCAGCCACGGGAAACTAGATCCGCATCCGGTTGAGGCGGATGCACGAGGGCAAGATCGCCGCCCCGCGACGATCGAAACCATAGATCTGTATCCTCCTGGATACGATTTAGGTTGCCCACCCGTATCCAACAGGATACAAATCGACATGGTCGAACTTCGTGAAACCGAGGCGTTCAAGGCGTGGCGTACGAGCCTGAAGGACCAGGCCGCGCGAAGGCAGATCGTCGCACGCTTGCCCGACTAGCCTACGGCTTGAAAGGCGACATCAAACCCGTTGGTGACGGCGTGAGTGAACTACGCATCCACACCGGCCCCGGCTACAGAATTTATATCGTTGAGCGCGGGGAAGTCCTGACCATCGTCCTTTGGGGCGGCGACAAGAAATCCCAAGCCCAAGACATCGAAAAAGCCAAGGCGATCGCTAGAGAAATCTGAGCTGTCGCCACGCTCACGGGGCGACGCCCCACTCCCGTCGGGGGAGACTAAAGAGGACGAAGACATGGTCGTTTCCACAACGCTTTTTGACCCTGCGGCAGAGGTCACCGACACTGAATCGGCAGTGGCCCTCCTCGCCGACGCCCTGGAGACAAGCGACGCTGGCTATGTGCAGCACGTGCTGGGCGTCATCGCGCGCGCCAAGGGCATGACTGAGGTTTCAGCCTTGTCCGGTCTGGGTCGTGAGAGCCTCTATAAGGCGCTAAAGGAAGACGCCTCGCCAAAGTTCGACACCATACTGAAAGTCATTTCAGCGCTCGGGCTGAGGCTTTCAGCCATTCAATCTCCTGCCGAAGCCGCCTAGCCGCCCACCGGCGTCGCCAGCGGCTCGCCGTGGAAATAGCGGCGAAGGTTCTCAAGCGTCAGGCCCACCATGGCCGGAATGCTGTCCAGGGTGGCGCCGGCGGTGTGCGGGGTCAGGACCGTGTTCGGAACGCCGACCCAGCGCGCCGGCGGGGTGGGCTCCTGCTCGAACACGTCCAGCGCCGCCATGCCCAGACGGCCGTCCTTCAGGGCGGCGATCAGGGCGTCCTCATCGACCAGCGCGCCGCGCGCCACATTGACCAGCAGACCTTGCGGTCCCAGGGCCTCGATCACCGCCTGATTGACCATGTGATGATTGTCCGCGTCGGGCCGGGCGCAGACCACCAGCACATCGCTGTCGCGCGCCAGGGCCAGCAGGCTGTCGGCGCGAGGGCGGTCAGTGTCCTTGGGCCGGGGCGCCCACCAGGCGACCTTCATCTCGAAAACCTCCAGGCGCCGGGCGACGGCCTCGCCGATATGGCCCAGCCCCACGATCCCGGCCTTGCGTCCCTTCAAGCCGTGGCGCGGAGCCATGCGTTCGGCGTGGCTCCAATGGCCGGCGCGCAGGCGCTGGTCGCCCTCGACGATGCCCCGCCAGGCCGCCAGCAGCAGGCCCACCGCGTGGTCGGCCACATCACCGGCGTTCAGGCCGGTGGAGTGGGTCACTGAAATGCCCTGGGTCTTGCACCACGGCACATCGACGCCGTCATAGCCGACGCTGACACAGGCGATCAGACCCAGCTGAGGCATCTCTGACAGCATGTCGCGCGTCAGCACCATCTCGCCGGCGTGGACAATGGCCCGCACCGACCGTCCGGGTCCGTCCAGAAAGGCCAGCGGATCGGGATAGTCCCACAGCCGATAAACCGTATAGGCGCCCTCCAGCAGCGGCAGCAGGGGCATCAACATCTCGTGCGAGAGCAGGATCTGGGGCTTCTCAGCGGGGGTTTGCGGCATGCGGCGGACTCCGAACGGGGCAGGCAGGCCGTCAATCTAGGCCCAGTTACGGGATGCGACCAAGGGCTGGACAGCTTGACCATCAGGGCGGCGGCTGGTCCATAGCCCGACATGCGCCCCTATGATCCGTCCCTGCCGCTTGTCTCGCTGCACATCCCCAAGACCGCCGGCAGCAGCCTGAGGTCCACCCTGACCGACTGGTTCGGCGAGGATCGGCTGCGCCTGCACTATCGCGGCGCGCAGGGCCAGGCGCCGGAACGCTTCACCCTGCGCGCTGGCCAGTGCGTGCACGGCCACTTCAACCGCGTGCGCGGCATCGGCGCGCTGGACTACTATCCGCAGGCCCGGCAGTTCATCACCTTCCTGCGCGAGCCGTTCGGGCGGTTCATCTCGCAATGGCGCTATCTGCATTTCCAGCAGCGCATGGGCGTGGCCGTGCCGGCGCTGGACGACAACCCGAGCTTCCCCGACTGGTTCGCTCGCCGGGCCGAGGCGATGGCCAAAGGTGAGGATCCGTTCTCGTTCCTGGCCCAGTTGCCCTGGCCTGTCGCGACCGATGACCCCTCCAGCGCCTTCGACCGCGACTATGTCGCCGTCGGGATCATGGAGGACTATGACCACTCCGTGCGGGTGTTGGCCGCCACCCTGGGCTTCGCCGCGCCCGACGCCGCGATCCACGTCAACCGCGCCGACGATCCGCACCGCACCGGTGACCCCACCCCCGACGCCACCGAATGGCGCGAACAGCACCGCGAGGCCTTCGCCCTGGAATATGCGGTGTATGAGGCCGGCCGCGCGCGTCTGGCCGAGGCCGCGACGCCCCTCGAAACGAGCGCCGCGCCGGCGACGTCTCAGACCTGAAGCCACTCCCCGAGGGTTGCCGAGGTGACGCCCATCAGGATCATCTGGTCGCCATTGCCCAGATCGATCACCGCGCCCTCGCCCGTATAGCTCAGCGCATAGGTCTGGCCAGCGTCCAGCAGCACCCGGTCGCCAGCCGCGCTGGAGAAGTCGGTCACCCGATCGATGGCCGCCCCGGCGAAGACGTAGAACTTGTCGGCCCCCGAGCCGCCGGTGAGCGTGTCATTGCCGCGATCGCCCGACAGCCAGTCATTGCCGGCCCCGCCGTCGATGACGTCATCACCCTGACCGCCGCGCAGCCAGTCGTCGCCGTGACCGCCATAGCAGGTGTCGTTGCCGAGATTGCCGTTGACGACGTCGTCTCCGCTGTCGCCATACGCCAGGTCATTGTCCTTGCCGCCCAGGACCCAGTCGTCGCCCTCGCCGCCATGGGCTGTGTCGTTGCCGACATTGCCGTTGATCTGATCGAACCCGCCGCCGCCATTGAGGCTGTCATTGCCTCCGTAGCCCCACAGTACATCCTCGCTCGCGCCGCCGGTGAACGTGTCTCCATAGTCACCCCCGATCAGTCGTTCGACATTCTGGACTGTCAGCGAAAGTCCCGGTGCGATTACCTGCTTATCCGTCAAACCAAGGTTGATGCTAAACCCTTGAGCTGCGACAGCAAATTGCAGCGTGTCAAAGCCATCACCACCATCGACGACATCTGATCCTATGTCGTAAAGGGTGTTCTCCGGAGCGAGCCAGATTTGGTCGTCGCCAGCGTCGCCATAGACGTAGTCGTTTCCTGAACCGCCGCTCAGATTATCGTTGCCGGCGCCGCCATGGATGGTGTCGTTGCCACTGTCGCCAGTGATCGCGTCTTCACCGCCGCGCCCATCCAGCAGGTCGGCGCCGCCCTGACCGCTGATGCTGTTCGCGCCGCCGTCGCCGTAGAACGTATCGCCGTAGGCGCCGCCTACCAGGCCCTCGATCGACTGGAAGGTGTCGTTGCCCTCGCCGGTGTTCTGCGAACCCGAAGTCGCCAGATCGACGCGAATGGCCCGCGTGGGGTCCAGAAAGTAGACGAAGTCACGGCCACTACCGCCGTCGTAGGTGTCGTTACCGGCGCTGCTGTAAAAGAAGTCATCGCCATCTTTGCCGTGGATGACGTCGTCGCCAGCCGTGCCCCTCAGGTTGTCGCTTTCGCTCGTGCCCACGATCTCGGTCGCGGGCACGGCCACGATCACGACCAGCTTGTCCGAGAACTGGATCTGCTCGACGTTCTTGAGGATGTCCGTGCCTTCGGGCCGCCCGCTGCGCAGGTCCGTGACCGTCCAGGAGCCATCGCCGCCCTGGGTGACGCTGAAGTTGGTCGAGGCGCCGCGGTACTCGACCGTATCCGTGCCTGCCCCCCCGTCGATCACGTCGTCGGCGCTGGTCGCGACCAGATAGTCGGCGCCGCTCGTGCCATTGATGGCGTTCGGCGGCGTGCTGGCGATGGTGACGAGCTTGTCGCTGAACTGCAGCTGCTCGATGTTCTTGAGCGTGTCCACGCCTTCTGCGGCGCCGGCGCGGAGGTCCCTGACCGTCCAGGAGCCGTTGGCGCCCTGGGTCCAGCTGTAGTCTGTCGACACACCGGCGTATTCAGCGATGTCGTTTCCGCCGCCTCCGTCGATAGCATCGTCACCGCCGCCGCCGCGCAGACGGTTCGCCCCTGAGTCACCCCCCAGGGTGTCGGCGAATGCAGAGCCGACGACCACCTCGATATTCAACAGCTGGTCGCCGCCCGCCCCGCTGTTGTCCGCCAGCGAGACCGTGACAGCCTGGCTGTACCCAGTGTAGTCGACCGTATCGACGCCCGCGCCACCGTCGAAGATATCGCCAGCCTGACCGCTGATGAAACGGTCGTCGCCCGCACCGCCCGACGCGACCACAGAGCTGCTGGAGGTGGTGATAACGTCGTTGCCAGCGCCGGCCTCGACCGTCACCAGCGTGGCCTGGGTGGCGAAAGTCATCGTATCGGCGAACTCGCTGCCCCGGACGTAGATCAGCGTCTCGACATCGCTGATCACGCCGCCGAAGAGCGTCGTCGATTGGCCAGACACGATCCCGGAGGTGTTGAAGTTCACCCCACTCGACGCGCCGCCCAAGGAAAGCCAAAGCGTGTCATTTCCGGCTCCGCCATCAACATCATCGCCATAGCCAGCCGCAAGGATGTCGTCGCCGCCCCCGCCCTTCAGCCGGTCGTGCTCCAGGCCCATATCGTCGAGCCTGGCGCCCGTCGCGAGGTTGACCTCGCCGGAATAAATCGTGTCCTTGCCCGCATCGCCGGTGAGAATGTCGGCGCCGTCTCCGCCTGCCATTCGGTCCCCGAGGGCCGAAGCGCGAATTTCGTCGTCGCCAGTTTCGCCATGAGCCCAGTTGTTACCCCAGCTGTTTCCTTGCAAGACGATCAGGTCGTTTCCCGCGCCGCCATAGGCGTCGCCTGAGGCATAGATCGTGTCGTTGCCGTCCCGGCCATAGGCCACGTTGAAGCCGTAGCCGGTGTAAAGCGTGTCATTGCCGGCGCCGCCGTCCACCAGGCTGAGATAGGGGCTGTCACGCCCATCGACGATGTCGTCGCCATCATCGCCATATAGGGAGCCCGTGTAGTAGCCGGCGACGAGCTTGTCGTCGCCGCCCATTCCATGAACCACGGTGAACTCAGCGTAGCCGTTGGAGCTGGATCCGACGTTGATTTCGTCGGCGAAATTACTGCCTTGGATCCAACTGATGTTCTCGATGCCGGTGATCGTGCCGCCGCCGATGACCTGCGTGGCGGCGGAGAAGTCGACCTTAACGCCGGACGGAGCGCCCATGAAGCTGATCAGCAGGTAGTCGCCGTAGGACCCGTTAGCCCCGCCGTCGACATTGTCTCCGTAGCCGGCGAAGAACCTGTCGCTGCCGTCGCCACCGATCAGGGTATCGACGTCCGTCCCTGTATCGAGCACCGGTGGAGACAGCGGACTGTTCGAGAAGGTCGTCTCGTACGTCGGCGATCGGTCCCCGGCGTAGAGCGTGTCCGCGCCATCTCCGCCGTTCAGTGAGTCGGAGCCACCGCCGCCAGCGAGGACATCGTTTCCGCCACCGCCGCTCAGATTGTCGTTGCCGCCATTGCCAAGCGCCGTGTCGGCGTCAGCGCCGCCGGTGAAGATGTCATTGCCCGACGATCCATTGAAATTCGGCACAGTCAGTCACTCGCGACTTGGCGCGTCGAGACGGCGCGCCTTTGGAAAACGCGGCGACAGAAAGTCAGCCACCTTTCGGCGCTATCATTGGCCGAAAGAAACGGCAACCTGAGATCAAGGAAAATTAAACCACAAGCTTATGTTGCATGGCGCTTGAGTTTGGAAACGGCACATAAGCTTGTCCTGGGAAAGGCTTCAAGCCTTCCCCAGGACAGTTCGCCTACCGCGCGAATTTCTGGAACTTGATGCGCTTGGGGATCAGGCTGTCGGCGCCCAGGCGGCGCTTCTTGTCTTCTTCGTACATCTCGAAATTGCCCTCGAACCATTCGACGTGGCTGTCGCCTTCGAAGGCCAGGATGTGGGTGGCCAGGCGGTCCAGGAACCAGCGATCGTGGGAGATGACCACGGCGCAGCCTGCGAATTCTTCCAGGGCCTCTTCCAGGGCCTGCAAGGTTTCGATGTCCAGGTCGTTGGTCGGTTCGTCGAGCAGCAGCAGGTTGCCGCCGGTGGCCAGGGTCTTGGCCAGGTGGACGCGGTTGCGCTCACCGCCTGACAGCAGGCCCACCTTCTTCTGCTGGTCAGCGCCCTTGAAGTTGAAGCTGCCCACGTAAGCGCGGCTGTTGATCTCGCGCTTGCCGACGATCATCACGTCGGTGCCGCCCGAGACTTCCTCCCAGATGGTCTTGTTGGGGTCCAGGGCGTCACGCGACTGGTCGACATAGGACAGCTTGACGGTGTCGCCGACCTTGACCGTGCCCTGGTCGGGCTGCTCGCGCCCGGTGATCAGCTTGAACAGGGTCGACTTGCCGGCGCCGTTGGGGCCGATGACGCCGACAATGCCGTTGGGCGGCAGGCGGAACGACAGGTCCTTGAACAGCACCTTGTCGCCGTATTCCTTTTCCAGGCCTTCGACTTCCAGCACCAGATTGCCCAGGCGCGGGCCGGGCGGGATCTGGATGTGAGCCTGGGTCTGGGCGGCGCGGGCGTTTTCCTGCGCGGCGACCATTTCCTCGTACGACGCCAGGCGGGCCTTGGACTTGGACTGACGGGCCTTGGGCGAGCTGCGCACCCACTCCAGTTCGCGGGTCAGGGCGCGCTGGCGGCTGTCGGATTCCGACTGCTCCTGCACGACGCGCTTGGTCTTCTGTTCCAGCCAGCCGGAATAGTTGCCTTCATACGGCACGCCCTTGCCGCGATCGAGCTCGAGGGTCCACTTGGTGACCTGATCCAGGAAGTAGCGATCGTGGGTGACCAGGATCACGCAGCCGGGGAAGTTTTCCAGGTGATGCTGCAGCCAGGCCACCGACTCGGCGTCCAGGTGGTTGGTGGGTTCGTCGAGCAGCATGATGTCGGGCTTGCTGAGCAGCAGGCGCGCTAGGGCGATGCGGCGCTTTTCACCGCCCGACAGGCTCTCGATATTGGCGTCGTTGGGCGGGCAGCGCAGGGCGTCGATGGCCATCTCGACCTTGGAGTCGATGTCCCACAGGTCGCGGGCGTCGATGATCTCCTGGAGCTTGGTCATCTCCTCCATCAGCTCGTCGGAATAGTCCTCGCCGAGCTTGTTGGCGACTTCGTTGTAGCGGTCGAAGATCAGCTTGTCCTCGCAGTCGGCGATGACATTGCCCCAGACGTCCTTGGTCGGGTCCAGCACCGGCTCCTGCGGCAGGTAGCCCCGGCGGATGCCTTCCGCAGCCTTGGCCTCGCCCGAGAACTGGTCGTCCAGGCCGGCCATGATCTTCAGCAGGGTCGACTTACCCGAGCCGTTGACCCCGACCACGCCGATCTTGGCGTCGGAATAGAACGACAGCCAGATGTTTTCGAAGATCTTCTTGCCGCCCGGGAACGCCTTGGTCAGGCCTTGCATCTGGAAAATATACTGCTGGGCCATCGGGCGGTGATCTCGCTGTCAAAGTTCGGGGGAGGACGGGCGCTGAAATAGCGGTCGGGGGCCGTTTGCGCAATGACGGCGACGCGGTGCGGGTAGAGCCGGGCGTCACCACACCGTCATATCACTGTCGGGCGACTGACACTTATCTGTCGCCGCCCCGTCGCTGACCCCTGTTACCCGAGCCTTCAGACCCGGCGCGCTCCCCGCGCGACCAGGCAAGGGGATAGTTCATGAAACATCATCTGATGCTGGGCGCCGCCTCGGCCGCCCTTCTGCTCGTCGCCGCCATGCCCGCGTTCGCCGCTGAACCTGCAGCGTCGCCGGCTGAGGCCGCCAATACCGAAGTCGACTCCATCCTGGTCATCGGCCAGGGCCAGAGCCGCCAGGTCCAGACCCTGAAGGACGACGCGATTTCGCTGGAAGCCGCCGGCACCAGCCCGCTGAAGGCCCTCGACAAGCTGCCGGGCGTCACCTTCCAGTCGGCCGACGCCTTCGGCGCCTATGAGTGGTCGGCCCGCATCTCGATCCGCGGCTTCAACCAGAACCAGCTGGGCTTCACCCTGGACGGTGTGCCACTGGGCGACATGAGCTACGGCGCCCACAACGGCCTGCACATCAGCCGCGCCATCACCAATGAAAACATCGGTCGCATCGAACTGGCCCAGGGCGCCGGCGCGCTGGGCGTCGCCTCGACCTCTAACCTCGGCGGCACGCTGCAGTTCTTCTCGCGCAACCCGTCGGAAACCTATGGCGGCCAGCTGAACGTCACCGGCGGCTCCAACAGCATGTACCGGGTGTTCGGCCGCATCGACAGCGGCGCGATCGAGCAACTGGGCGGCCTGCGCGCCTATGTCTCGGTCGCCGACCAGAAGACCGACAAGTGGAAGGGCGGCGGCGAGCAGAAGCAGCGCCAGTACGACATCAAGGCCGTCCTGCCGATCGGCCAGGGTGACCTGACCGGCTTCTACAGCCACTCCGAACGCCGCGAGCAGGACTATCAGGACCTGTCCTTCGCGCTGATCAAGCGCCTGGGCCGCGACTGGGACAACACCCAGCCCAACTGGGGCCTGGCTGTCGCCGCCGCCAACGCCTACCAGACCGGAACCGCCCTGCCCGCCCCGTTCGCCACCGTTGACGACGCCTACTATGCCGGCGCCGGCATCCGCGATGATGATCTGTACGGCGCGACCCTGAACCTGCCGGTCAATGACATGGTCAAGTTCAACGCCACCGCCTACGGCCACACCAACAAGGGCCAGGGCCTGTGGTACACGCCCTATGTCCCCAGCCCCGGCTATGGCACGGCCGGCTCGACCGCCGCCCCGCTGTCGATCCGCACCACCGAGTATGACATCGACCGCAAGGGCCTGATCGGCGGCGTGACCCTCGACCTGGGCAGCCACGAAATCGGCGGCGGCTTCTGGGTCGAGAGCAACGACTTCAACCAGGCCCGTCGCTACTACGCCGAAACTGCGGCGGCTCCGTCGCGCGACTCGCTGGACTTCCAGTCCAACCCGTTCTTCACCCAGTGGCAGTACAGCTTCGAGACCAAGACCACGACCGGTCACCTCGAAGACGCCTGGACGATCAACGACGCCCTGAAGGTCAATTTCGGCTTCAAGGCCATCAAGGTCGAAAACAGCGTCAAGACCGTGGTCGGCTCGCCGCTGGCCGGCAAGATCGAGAGCAAGGACAGCTTCCTGCCGCAGGTCGGCTTCGTCTACAAAGCCACGCCTGACGTGGAAGTGTTCGGCGGCTACACCGAGAACATGGGAGCCTATGTCTCGGCCGCGACGTCCGGCCCGTTCGGTTCGCAGAACCAGGCGGCGGTCGACTACATCGCCAAGACGCTGCAGCCGGAAAGCTCCAAGACCGTCGAACTGGGGGCCCGCTATCGCAACGAGCGCTTCCAGGGCGTCGCCGCCGTCTATCACGTCGCCTTCGACAACCGCCTGCTGGCCGCCAGCACCGCCGCCCCGATCCTGGGCCTGCCCGCCGTTCTGTCGAACGTCGGCTCGGTCGAGACCAAGGGCCTGGAACTGGCCGGCACCTACAAGCTGACCGACTCCTGGTCGGTCTACGGCGCCTACACCTACAATGACTCCACCTATCAGGATGACGTCATTGACGGCTCGGGCGTGGTCACGGTCCACACCAAGGACAAGACCGTCGTCAACACGCCCAAGAACATCTTCAAGGGCGAGCTCTCGTTCGAACAGGCCGGCTTCTACAGCAAGCTGGGCGTCGCCTACACCGGCGAGCGCTACTACACCTATGAGAACATCGGCGGCCTGGCCCCCTCGACCACGGTGGCGGATCTGACCCTGGGCTACCGGTTCGGCGACGACAACGCCTGGACGCGCGGCCTGGAGATCCAGGCCAACATCACCAACCTGACCGATGAGGACTATATCTCGACCATCGGTTCGGGCGGCTTCGTCGCCAATGACGCCGCCGGCACGGCCCAGACGGTCCTGACCGCCCCGCCGCGTCAGTTCTTCGTCTCGGTGAAGAAGGCGTTCTAGGCCTTTCACGATCGTCAGGCTTGGGGCCGGGAGGAGACTCCCGGCCCTTTGTCGTTCAAGCTCCCGCTCAAAAGAGGAAACGCCCGTGACCGACCTGTCCCGCCGCAGCGCCCTGGGCCTGTCGGCCGCCGCCCTGGCCGTGGCTCCGGCCGCGCGCGCCGCGACCGTCGATGCCCCCCACCCGGCTCTGGATCGCGCCCTGACCCGCGTCGCCTTCGGCTCCTGCGCCAACCAGTCCAAGGACCAGCCGATCTGGGACGCGATCCTGGACCAGAAGCCCGACCTGTTCGTGTTCCTGGGCGACAACATCTATGCCGACACCCGCGATCCCAGGGTGATGGCGGCCAAGTACGCCGCGCTCGCGGCCAAGCCGGGATTCAAGCGCCTGCGCGACACGACGCCGGTCATCGCCATCTGGGACGATCATGATTTCGGCGAGAACGACGCCGGGGTCGACTATCCGATGAAGGCCGAAAGCCGCCGGCAGTTCTGCGACTTCTGGGGCGAGCCGGCGGACTCGGTTCGCCGCAACCGCGACGGGGTCTATGCCGCCTATGTCTTTGGTCCCGAGGGGCGCCGGGTGCAGATCATCCTGCCGGATCTGCGCTGGAACCGCACGCCGCTGGTCGAGAAGACCTTCAAGGGCGGCTACAAGGCTTGGGCGGTGGCGCACGGCCTGACCGGGCGGCCGACGCCGGGCCCCTATGACCGCATCCCCGACCTGGACGCCACCATGATCGGCGAGCCGCAATGGGCCTGGCTGCACGAACAGCTGCAGGAACCGGCCGATCTGCGCATTCTCGGCTCCAGCCTGCAGGTGCTGGCCGACTTCCCCGGCTGGGAAGGCTGGATCAACTACGCCAACGACCATCAGCGCCTGTTCGACACCATCCGCCGCACGCGGGCCGAGCGCCTGTTCTGCATCAGCGGCGACACCCACTATGCCGAGATCTCGACCCTGACCAACAACGTCCCCTATCCGATCTGGGATATCACCTCCTCGGGCCTGACCGAGGTCTGGCCCGTGACCCCGCCCAACGCCCGCCGCGTCTCATCGGTGCTGCGCGAGCGCAATTTCGGCATGATCGAGATCGACTGGAACCCCTCCGCGCCGATGGTGACCGTGCGGATTCACGACGAGAAGGGCGCGGTGAAGATCACCCAGGCGATCGACGCGGGCATGCTGAAGTTCGGCTAACGCCGTGCGTCCTTCGAGGCTCGCCTAACGGCTCGCACCTCAGGATGAGGTGGATTTCTGAGTTCCTCATCCTGAGGCGCCCGCCCCTTCTTGCTTGGGGGCGGGCCTCGAAGGACGCACGCCGCCAACTTTTCCCTGCTGACAATCGCCGCGCGCGCGCATAGCGTCCCGCGCCATGATCAAGCCCTCGCTTACCGCCCTCGCGGCGTGTCTCGCCCTGTCGTCGCCGGTTCTGGCGGAGAAACTGCCCCCTGAGCGGGTCTTCGCCGACCCTGCCCTGAACGGCCCCACGGCCAAGGGCGTGGCCCTGTCGCCCGATGGCAAGCGGGTCACCTATCTGAAGGCCAAGGCTGACGCGGCCAATGTCCAGGACCTGTGGGCGGCCGACGTCAAGGGCGGCGAGCCCTACCGCCTGATCGATTCCGCGGCCCTGTCCTCGGGCGCCAAGGAGCTGTCGGAGGCCGAGAAGGCCCGCCGCGAACGGGCCCGGGTCTCGTCGCGCGGCATTGTCGAATACAGCTGGGACAGCCAGGGCCGCTTCATCCTGGCGCCGCTGGACGGCGATATCTTCCTCGCCGCGGTCGCCGACGGCAAGGTCAGCCGCCTGACCGAAACCCCCGGCGACGAGGTCGACGCCAAGGTCTCGCCCAAGGGCGGCTTTGTCAGCTATGTCCGCGACCAGAACCTCTATCTGAAGCCGATCACCGGCGGGGCCGAGCGGGCCCTGACCACCGAGGGCAAGGGCGCCCTGTCGTTCGGCGTCGCCGAGTTCATCGCCCAGGAAGAACTGGACCGCTTCACCGGCTACTGGTGGTCACCCAACGAGCGCCAGATCGTCTATACGCGCGTCGATGAGAGCGGCGTCGACATCGTGCCGCGCGCCGACATCGGTCCCGGCGGCGCCACCGTGATCAATCAGCGCTATCCCCGCGCCGGCCGCCCCAACGCCGTGGTCGACCTGCTGGTCCAGGACCTGGCCACGGGCAAGACGGTCCAGCTGGATCTGGGCGCCGACAAGGACATCTATGTCGCCCGCGTCGCCTGGTCGGCCGACGGCAAGACCGTGTATGTCCAGCGTCTCAGCCGTGACCAGAAGACCCTCGACCTGCTCGCCTTCGACCCGGCCACCGGCCAGGGCAAGACCATCCTGACCGACACCGACGCCCACTTCATCGAGGTCACTGACGACTTCCAGCCGCTGAACGACGGCTCGTTCCTGTGGTCCTCGGAAAAGTCGGGCTTCAACCACCTCTATCGCTACGCCGCCGACGGCACGCTGATCGCCCAGATCACCCAGGGTGATTGGCCGGTCTCTGCCCTGGAAGGCGTCGATGAGGCCC
This sequence comes from Caulobacter sp. FV2ps19, assembly GCF_058681035.1. Classification (NCBI taxonomy): domain Bacteria; kingdom Pseudomonadati; phylum Pseudomonadota; class Alphaproteobacteria; order Caulobacterales; family Caulobacteraceae; genus Caulobacter; species Caulobacter sp. FV2ps19. The sequence goes on from NZ_CM178729.1 coordinate 3,735,252, forward strand.
GTAAAGTGGCGATCTTCGGCGCCTCGATGGACACGCCGCTGGAACGGCGCATCTATGAGGTCAGCTACGCCAAGGCTCCTCAAGGCAAGCCCAAGGCCCTGACCTCGGCCGGCGGCTGGTGGACGGCCAAGGTGGCCGAAACCGGAGGCGCCTTCGCCGGGACCTATAACGATCCCAAGACCCCGCCCCAGACCGCGCTCTACGCTCCCGACGGCAAGCGCGTGCGCTGGATCGAGGAAAACAGGCTGGCCGAGGGTCACCCCTACTGGCCCTACGCTTCGACCCTGCCGGTTCCGGAATACGGCTCGCTGAAGGCGGCGGACGGCGAGACGCTGTACTACGAGATCCTCAAACCCCAGGATTTTGACGCCAGCAAGAAGTACCCGGCCATCGTCGCGGTCTATGGCGGTCCTCACGCCCAGCAGGTCAAGAAGACCTGGCGGAGCACGTCCGAGCGCACCTATCTGGAAGCCGGCTACGTCATCTTCCGGCTGGACAACCGCGGCAGCGGCAACCGCTCGGCCAGGTTCAAGCGCGCCCTGGATCGTCGCCTGGGCACGGTCGAGGTCGAGGACCAACTGGTCGGCGCCGACTACCTCAAGACCCTGCCCTATGTTGATCCCGAAAACCTGGGCGTGATGGGCTGGTCGTACGGCGGGTTCATGACCCTGATGCTGATGACCGCCGACAACACGCCGTTCAAGGCTGGCGCGGCTGGCGCGCCCCCTACCGAATGGGCCCTTTACGACACCGCCTATACCGAGCGCTATATGGGCAAACCCGAGGAGAACAAGGACGGCTACGCCCGCTCCGACATTCTCAATCGTCTCGACAAGCTGAAGCCCGGCAGCCTGCTGCTGCTGCATGGCATGGCGGACGACAATGTCATCTTCGAAAACAGCACCCGGGTGATGGCCGCCCTGCAGAAGAAGGCCATCCCCTTCGAAATGGCGCTCTATCCCGGCGAGCGCCACAGCGTCGGCGGCAGCAAGAGCAAGGGCCTCAGCGTCCTGCGCACCCATCTGGAATTCTTCGGCCGCAAGCTGAAGGGACACTAGGCTCGTCGGTTCGGGCTCGCGGCCAGCGCGTCGCGAACCCGGACTGCGGCAATATGCGCGCTCCGATTGACCTTTTGCCGCAGGCGGAAGGCGAGAATACACGCTATCGTTGTCGGCGTTGATATGAGGAAAGCGTCATGACGAAAACCACAGAGGAAGCCGTCGAATGGCTGATCGACGCCGTGAAGGATGCGCTGGAAGACGGCCGCGCCTCTGAATCGGACATCGAGGAATGGCTCCTGGCGGCGATCATGCTGGAAGAGATGGGCCTGGACGAAGACCGCGACGCCCGCGAGGCCAGGTCGTTTCCGGCGTGGATGACGGCTGCTGTGACGCTGCACTAGGGTCCAGACTCAATTCGAGCTCAAGACTTTCAAACCCTTACCCGCCCCCCCCCCCCCCGGTCGCGCAAAGCGCGCGCCCGAGGGTAAACTCCGCGAAGCGGAGTGCCGGGCCCCGGGGCGACCGCAATGCATTGGCCCTTGGGACCCGGGTCGGCTCCGCTGCCCGGGATGACAAGCGTTTGTGGGGCGAGCATGGGGATAGACGCCGCTCCATCCCCAGCGTTCGCAAGGCAGAGTTCTGCAACTTCAACGCCCTACTACTTTCCCGCGCTAACTTATCCTCGCGCTCAAACCGCCCGCACAATCGATCTCACCTCACAGCACGGGAAGGGCGTCCGGCCGGCGACCAGAGGCGGCCGTCAGGTGAGATCGAGCGGGGTCTGTCGAAGTCGCGTGAGCGGGGTCGGCGGACTTAGTCAGAGGACGCTGGACGTAAACCCGCCTATCGGGGATTGGCCAAGGTCCCCGCCCGGCCTCAGATCAGACCGACGATTGTGCGTTAGTCGGCTAGAATGGACAGGAAGGCCCCTGCCGTCGCACGGGTTAGGATCTTACTCGCTGCAAATGGTTTCTTCCACGGTGTAGTAGGGGGTGGTGATCCCCCAGGAGCTGGTCGCGCCCGTGCAGCTTTTGACAAACCCTCCAACTTCGCCGCCAGTCGGCGACTCGAAGTACGTCACAACCCGATCATACTTGGGTAAAGCGAAAGCAGTAGCTGGCAGCACTGAGGTGACGACAGCAAACGCCAATGCGGCTAGCTTGGCGGTGGTGATCAGAGGCTTCATTTGAAACTCCCAAGGCGGAGAATCCGCAACCGATCATGCAACCTTGAGGCACATCACGCAATCCTAAATGGTGACTTTTACGGTTTCTAGCTAGCCGCCCTAATATTGAGCATTACACCCCTAAAACCGACGTCACGAACGATCGAAAGCGAGTACCCGATAAATAGTCGCTCCCGGTCACGCTGGCGCCGGTGTCGCGTCGCTCTTCTCGCCTAGCACCACCGCGAAACTGCCGGCCCGGATAATCAGGCCAACGACAATAAGCGCCGCCGTCAGGTGGTCGCCACACAACATCACTCCAGCACCGCGCCCATCATCGACTCGATATTGATAAACACCCCGGCGCTGGCGCTGCCCACGTGGGAGGGGCCGTACTGCCAGACGGCGGTAGCGAACAGGATCGACAGCGCGCCCTGGGCCAGGATCGCCGTCCAAGTGATCGGGCTCAGATCCAGCTTCGGCGGGCAATGCATCAACAGGGCGATAGGCAGGATCCTCGCGGCGGCGATGATCACCGTCACGGCTGGCACGGCCCATGCCGTCGTCCACCTTGGGCGCGCGGCGCATGAACACGATCCAGGACAGGAAGATCAGCAGCGCCGCCAGGGCCACGCCGCCGGTCGGCGCCTCGAACGCACCAAGAACGCCACGCCATAGAGCGCGCCACTCTGGAGGATGACCGGCGACCGAAACAGCGACCGCGCGCCCCCCTCAACGTAGAGGCTAGGGACACCATGGCAGCCAGGGCAAAGCGCAGCAGCACCATGTGAGCGGCGTCGGTATCTTGCAGCACAAGCTTCCCGAGCGGGAAGCCCATGCCCCAGCAGCCAGGGCGAGGAAGGCGAGGCGGTTCATGAGCGCTTCCTGAACCATCCGCCTCACCAGCACCACCCCGGCTCGCGCATCCTGCCGACGTCTGCTGGCGTCAATGCGTGCAGAAGGCTTGACTTCCGTAGCGAAAGAAAACGAACTTCCGCGCAAAAATCCAGGGGACTCGTGCGTGACGACCTATACCGACCTCATCGCCAGCATGGCCGCCACTGACACCGGCCATGCGGCCCATGTCACCGATGACTGGAAACAGGGCCGCACCACCTATGGCGGCCTGTCGGCGGCCCTGTGCGTGGAGGCCGCGATACGGACGCTCCCCGACGCCCCGCCCCTGCGCTCGGGCCAGTTCGCCTTCATCGGCCCAGCGGCCGGGGAGCTGGCGATCCAGACCCAGGTGCTGCGCCAGGGCAAGTCGACCCTGTTCGTCGGCGTCGACCTGATCGGCGAGCAGGGCCTGGCCACGCGGGCGATCCTGACCTTCGGCGCGGCGCGGGACTCGCTGGTGTCGCACAGCGACCTGCCCTGCCCCGCCATCGCCCGGCCAGCGGACTGCGAGCTCTTCTTTCCCAAGGGAGGCGGCCCTGGCTTTGGCGGACAGTTCGAAGCGCGGATGGCCGGCGGCGCGCGGCCGCTGTCAGGCCAACCGCCGGAATACCTGCTGTGGATCCGCCACCGAGATCCCGCCGCCCGATCGCTGGCGGCCCTGATCGCCCTGGCCGACACCCCGCCGCCGCCGGCCATGACCCTGTTCCCGAAATTCGGACCGATCTCGACCATGACCTGGTCGCTCGACATCGTCGGCCTGCCCGATCCGCAGGACGACGGCTGGCGCCTGCTGCGCAGCACGGCCGAGACCATCGGCGACGGCTATTCGACCCAGGGGATGATGCTGTGGGACGCCAGCGGCCGGCCGCTGATCGCGGCGCGGCAGAACGTGGCGGTCTTTGTCTGACGCCCAAGGTTGGGCTTGGCGGCCGAGGGGTTTTGCCCCCATCCTGCCGCCCGTTCGGTCGACCCTGATGTCGGCCGGTGTGGGGAGCGTTGCATGACCAAGATCGCCTGCCTGACCGGAGCGGCCGTGGCCGCCCTGCTGTCGACCACCGCGCTTTCGACCACCGCCCTGGCCCAGACCTCGGCCGAAGACGCGACCCAGGCCTATCTGGACCAGATCAAGGCCCGCAACGAGACGCTGCACGCGGTGATCGCCGTGAACCCCGCCGCCGTCGCCGACGCCAGGGCCCTCGACGCCGAGCGCAAGGCCGGCAAGGTCCGTTCGGCGATCCACGGCCTGCCGATGCTGCTGAAGGACAATATCGAGTCCGCCGACGGCCTGGCCACCACCGCCGGCTCGCTGGCGCTGAAGGACAATGTCACGGGCCGCGACGCGCCGCTGGTCAAGGGGCTGAGGGACGCCGGCGTGGTGATCCTGGGCAAGGCCAATCTGTCGGAATGGGCCAATATCCGCTCCAGCCACTCGATCAGCGGCTGGAGCGCCGTCGGCGGCACGGTGCGCAATCCCTATGTGCTGGACCGCAGCGCCTGCGGCTCGTCCAGCGGCTCGGGCGCGGCGGTCGCCGCCGGCCTGGCCTGGGCGGCGATCGGCACCGAGACCGACGGCTCGATCACCTGCCCGGCCGCGATCAACGGCCTGGTCGGCCTCAAGCCCACGGTGGGTCTGGTGTCGCGCACCCACATCGTGCCGATCAGCCACAGCCAGGACACCGCCGGTCCGATGACCACCACGGTCAAGGACGCCGCCGAGATCCTGACCGCCATCGCCGGCTCCGACCCCGCCGACGTCGCCACCAAGGACGCCGACGCCCACAAGACCGACTACGCCAAGGGTCTGAGCAAGGACGCGTTGAAGGGCGTCACCCTGGCCGTGGCGCGGTTCTATACCGGCTATTCGCCCAAGACCGACGCGGTGTTCGAGCAGGCGCTGAAGGACCTGCAGGCCCAGGGCGCCACCCTGGTCGAGGTGAAAGACTTCGACGAAGGCCCGATCGGCAAGGCCGAGGGCGTGGTGCTCTATACCGAGCTGAAGGTCGACCTGGCCGCCTACCTGGCCTCGACCGATCCGAAAAAGGTCCCCAGCCGCACCCTGGCCGACCTGATCGCCTTCAACAAGGCGACCCCCAGGGAGTTCGAATGGTTCGGCCAGGAGAGCTTCGAGAAGGCCGAGAAGACCAAGGGCTATGACGATCCCGACTACATCAAGGCCCTGGCGGATTCCAAGCGCCTGGCCGGCTCCGAGGGCATCGACAGGATCCTGAAGGACACCGGCGCCGTGGCGATCATCGCCCCGACCACCGGGCCGGCCTGGACCATCGATCCGCTGAACGGCGACAACTATGGCGGCTCATCGACCACCCTGCCCGCCGTGGCCGGCTATCCGCACCTGACCGTGCCGATGGGCGACGTGTCGGGCCTGCCGGTGGGGCTGTCGTTTATCGGTCCGGCCTGGAGCGAAAAGCTGCTGCTGAACCTGGGCTACGCCTATGAGCAGGCGACGCTGAAGCGCAAGGCGCCGACCTTCAAGGCGACGCTGGCGCCGTGACCGCGATCAGACCCGCGGTCGGATCGCCTCGATCGGCGGCGGCGGCGGGGTGACCCGATCCGGCGACGGCGCATAGGTTCCGGGGGGACCCCCGTGCCGATGGTGGGGCGTGGCGCAAGCGCCGAGCGCGGCCGCGGCCAGGACCAGCAGCAGGCTGGTTCTCAGCATCCCACCAGGCCCACGCCGGCGAAGTTACGGTTGCCGCCGACGCCGACGCCGCCGAAGCGATCACCGACCGCGACGCCCACGCCCGCCGCGCCGGGCGGTGTGGCGACGGCCAGACCCAGTCCGCCATTGGGCGTGAAGATGCCCAGGCCCGACTTGAAGCAACGGTTGTCGCCGCGCGGATCCCAGACCTCGACCCGGCCGTCGGCGCGGGTGAAGGCCCAGCGTTCGCCCCGCTCGTCGCGGCCGCTGACGCTCAGCTGTCCCGGCCCGTCCGACGTGGCGCTGTAGGATTCCCGGCTAAAGCCGTCGACCGCGCAGGACGACACCAGGCCAGGCCGGCTGAGATCGCCGCTCAGGGCCGCCGCCGACCGGGTCTGGGCGTTATAGGCCGAGACCTCGGTGTCGCCGCCCCGACCGCCGCCCACGAACACCTGGGTGCCGGTGGCGCTGTCATAGGTCATGATGTCGGGCGCTTCGCCGGTCAGGGGCTCGCCGCAGGCTGCGCCGCCGCGTCCGCCGCCGTGGCCTCGCCCCGGCTGAGCCTGGGCCTGCACCGCACCCAGCGACGTGGCGAGCGTCAGGGCCACGGCCACGACATGCACGAACTTGCTCATGGGTGAGCTCCCTCTGATTGAGGTCCGCCCGTCAGCGCCGCGCCCTGCAACGGCGGCGGCGCCGAGGACACCCCCGCCGGCAGGATCGTCGGCGCGGGCCAGTACGAGGCGAACTCGAGACGGGCCTGATCGCGGGGCGTGCGGAACACTTCGGGCGCCTCGAACCAGGGACGGCAGGTCAGATCGCCGCTGAAGTGGCCCTTGACCAGGGCCTCACAGCCGCCGGGCCGGGCGAAGACGCGGTTGTCGACCGAGCGAACCTGACCGCCGGCGTCCGCATAGATGCCCGAGCGCATGACGCGATGGATGCGGTTGTTGGAGGCGAACACGATGCCCGACGCGGCATAGATGCCGACGTCATTGGCCTCGAGATCCCCGTCGCGGATCTGCAGATTGGCGTTTTCCAGCACCACCGCCCAGTCGCTGTCGCGGACCACGGGCCGTTGCAGCACGGTCTCGTCGCCGCCGCCCACATAGACGCCGCGCGAGAAGCCGTCGACATACAGGCCGTCGATCTGCACCAGTTGCTGGCGGTTCATGCCGGCGATCACGAAGCCGGCCGAGTTGCGGGTGCGTGATGATCCGGTCCAGTCGCCCAGCCGCACGATGCGGATATCCTTCATGCGGCTGTCGCCCGAGGTCTCGAACGCCGCGCCGATTGCGGTGGCCGCTACCTCGACATTGGCCGCCATGATCTCGCCCGTGGCCTTCAGCACCGGCTGGCGCGTGCGGCCGATGAACACGACGTCCTGCAGCTCGACCCGGCTTTCCTGGATGTCCAGCGCCGAGCCTTCGCCGTCATAGCGGACGGTGACGCCCTTCAGGGCCAGCTCGGTCGCGCGGCCGGTGATGCACGAGGCCTGACCGGCGCGCTGGGCCTCGATGCCCAGACCCACCAGCACAACATAGCGGACGCCGGGCGCGATGCGGATACAGGGCTGCCCCGTCGGCGCCACCAGGATCGGCCGGTTCAGGGCCGGCGTATAATCGCGAACGACGATGGTCACTGACTGGGTGATGTTCAGCGAGTCGACACACGCTCCGCCCTCGGTGGAGGTCAGGGTCAGGACATCGCCGTCATAGAGACGCGCCAGGGTGTCGCTGACCTGGCCGGGATAGGCGTAGTCGCAGTTGATCTCGCGTGGAATGGGGCCGCCATTGCCGTATTCGCAGCGGCCACGCACCCGATATTCGCCCCGGGGGCAGGGCTGCTGGTAGCGGGGTTTCTTGTAATGGGTCTTGCAGCCGCGCGACAGGTTGGGCTCGATCAGCAGGCCAAAGCACGGCCGGATCTGCTGATCGATCTTGGCGTCCGGCGAGGCCAGGGCCAGCTGCGGCGCGGCGGTGAGACCGAGCGACAGCACGGCCAGCAGGGCCAGGAAGCGGCTCAGACGGCTCATCGATAGTCCCTTTCGATGTAGGGCCGGCCACCGCGTTCGGCGGCGGGTCTGGGCGGGCGCGAGACCTGGGCCAGCAGTTGCTGCAGACGCATGGCTGACGGCTTGAACCCGGATAGAGCGCCATCCAGCTGATAGACCACGGCCTTGGCCCGGTCCTGATCAGCCACGCCTTGCAGGCCCAGCGAGAAGAAGGTCGACATGGCGTACTTGGCCTCGGCCGAGCCCTGGCGTTCGGCTTCCTCGTACCAGTGATAGGCCCGGGCGTAGTCGCGCGGCACGCCGACGCCCTCGGAATACATCACGGCCAGCACCAGTTGGGCCTTGGACGAGCCGTTGACCGCCGCATATTGCACGACGCGCACCTTCTCGACCGGGCTCAGTCGACCGGTGGCCGGGCGACCGATCATGGCCTGGAAGGTCTGAGCGTCATTGGTCGAAAGCGACTTCTCGTCGGCCACGGGCGCCGCAATCACCCGCAGATAGGCCAGGGCCTCGCCGATATGGATGAACGGCAGCTCGTTGAGACGCGCCTCGGCGGCTTCCCGGGCCTCGCCAGACTGATTGGCCTCATCGGAATGGGGCACGCCCGATTCCGGGGAGTCCGGCGGATAGAACTCGTAAGGCGGGATCCAGCGCTTGGCCTTGGTCTCGACAAAACCGCCATAGGCCGCCCGCTGAGGCGAAGACCGCTCAAAGTCCTTGAGCATCACATAGGCCGAGACGTCGCCGGTCTGAACCGCCAGATAATTATAGAGATAGGCGTCGACGTCATTGCGACGGAAGAGGTCCAGAGCGGCCGGAGCGCCTGGACGCTTCTGACTGCCATAGGCCTCGATGGCCTGCAGATTGTCGGACGGCTCGCCATAAGGACCGAAGAAGCCATCGTGAATCCGCGCCAGCACCCGGAAGCCGTCAGCCCCCTGGGTCGAGAAGATATAGATCACGCGGTTGCGGACCTTTTCGCGCTCTTCGGTCGACATGCGCGACAGCAGCCGGTCCAGGGCGCCGTAGGCGCTGCGGCGCTCGAAGGCGCGGCAGTCGTCGAATCGGGAGAGGGCCGTCGGCTCATTGCGGCCGCGACGCTCATAGGCCGCGATCGGCGCGTAACCGCCCGCATTGGCCAGGGCCATCGCATACCAGACCGCCGCCTCGACGGGGTCCTCGAGATTCTTGTCGACCGAGCGCTGGCCTTCATAGCGGCGCGCCAGTTCCAGCTGGGCGAAGAAGTCGCCGCGGAAGCCGCCTTGGCGGAGCGCACGGATCTCCTGCTGCTGCTGGTTGAACTGCCCGGAGACGCCTTGCGCGGTCTGAGGCCGCGGACAGGCGCTGGATCGCTTCTGGAACCACATGTTCGGTCCGGTGTCGCAACCGACCAGGGGAATCACCACGGCCGCGACAAGCGCCCCGACGGGAAGCCGCCGCCACAGGCTTCGGCGGTCCTGGCCGCCCAAAACCGCATTTCGGAGCGCATTGAAGCGTGAAACAGCGTTGCTGGCTTCGTCCATCACTCCTCCTCCAGCGCGCCGTTAACCATGTCCATCGAGGACTCATGTGCTGGGGGTTGCAGGCTGTCAAGGTGAAGCGACGGCGTTCGCCAAACGGCATGTATCCCAAGCTGCACAAGGACTCGCGCCTCAGGAGAATTCCACAAACCCGGGTGGGCTTCCGCCCCCCTTCAGGTCGCGAGATTGGGCCATTCACAACCGCCAAGAGAATTTCGCGCTTGCCTTTAAACAAGCTCGCCGCGCCCGGTTTCCGGGCGCGGCGAGCTCGAACCCTCTCGGGTCAGGTCAGCGGCCCGTCGGCATATCCTTGAAGGCCACATCCTTGTCGACGCGGACATCGCCCGGCAGGCCCAGCACCCGTTCGGCGATGATGTTCTTGAGGATCTCGTCGGTGCCGCCGGCGATCCGCAGGCCCGGCGCCCACATCAGGCTCTGCTGGAACGCCGCCTCGGCCGGCGCCTGGTCCGGATCGATCAGGATGCCGTACTGGTCCTCCATCTCGACGGCGGTATTGGCCAGGTCCTGCATCTGGTTGGCGGCGATGATCTTGCCGATCGAGCTCTCAGGTCCTGGCGTCTGGCCGCGCGACAGGGCGGTCATGGTGCGGAAGCGGGTGAACTTCAGCCCTTCGGACTGCACGTACCAGTCGGCCAGCTTCTCGCGGAAGGCGTTGTCCTTCAGGGCCGGACCGGTGACGCCGGTCAGTTCGCGGGCCAGGCCCATGATCTCGCGATAGTTGGGACCCGACGAGCCGCCGACCGCCAGCCGTTCGTTCATCAGGGTGACCAGGGCCACCTTCCAGCCCTCGCCGACCTCGCCCAGCCGCTGGCTGTCCTTGACCCGCAGGTCGGTGAAATAGACCTCGTTGAACTCGCGCCCGCCCGACATCTGGTGGATCGGCCGGCATTCGACGGCGGCGTCCTTCATGTCGATCCAGAACATGGTCAGGCCCTTGTGCTTGGGCACGTCGGGGTCGGTCCGGGTCAGCAGGATGCCGTAGTCGCAATAGTGGGCGCCGGTGGTCCAGACCTTCTGGCCGTTGATCACCCACTCGTCGCCGTCCTTGACCGCCCGGGTGCGCAGGGCCGCGACGTCGGAGCCGCCGGCCGGTTCGGAAAACAGCTGGCACCAGATCTCCTCGCCCTTCACGGCCGGGCTGACGAAGCGCTGCTTGGTCTCGGTGTTGGAGAACGCCATGACCGTGGGGACGCACATGCCCAGGCCGATGGTGAAATAGCCGTAGCTGAGACCGGCCTTGGTCTCCTCCTGGCCGAAGATCACCGACTGGATCGGCGTGCCGCCGCCGCCGCCGATCGCGGCAGGCCAGGTGATGCAGGCATAGCCGGCCGACGCCTTGCGGGCCTGCCAGGCCTTGGCCGCGACCATATGCTGGTCGGTGTTGGGTTTCAGCTCGCCGAACTGCGCGCGATGGGCGGCGGCGTTCTCGGCCAGCCAGGCGCGGGCCTTCTCGCGATAGGCGGCTTCTTCGGGTGAATCGTTGAAGTCCATCTTGGTTCTCCTTCCTTCTCCCCTTGCGGGAGAAGGTGTCGGCGCAGCCGACGGATGAGGGGTTGCAAGGCCGATACGGAAAGGTCTGAGAGACCCCTCACCCGACCCTGCGGGCCACCCTCTCCCGCAAGGGGAGAGGGAAACTCAGGCGGCGTTCTTCTGCTCCAGCTGGCTGACCAGCCGCTCTTTCCAGACCCGCGGCGCGCCGGCCACAAGGCTGAGCTGGCGTGAGCGCCGGTAATAGAGGTGACAGTCGACGTCCCAGGTGAAGCCCATGCCGCCATGCACCTGGATGCTCTCCTTGCTGGCGAACCAGTAGGCGTCCGACGCGGCGATACGGGCGGCCGAGGCGGCGATCGGCAGCTCCGGCGCATCCACGTTCAGCGCCCAGGCGCCGTAATAGGCGTTGGAGCGGGCCACCTCGTTCTTGACGTACATGTCGGCCAGCTTGTGCTTGATGGCCTGATAGCCGGCGATCACCCGACCGAAGGCGTAGCGACCCAGCGCATACTCCTTGGCCATTTCCAGGCAGCGGTCGGCGCCGCCCAGTTGCTCGAAGGCCAGCAGCACGGCGGCGCGGTCCATGATCGCCTGGACCAGCTCAAAGCCGGCGCCCGCCTCGCCCACCCGTTCGGCGGTGACGCCGTCGAAGGTCAGCTTGGCCACGCCGCGGGTGGGATCCAGGCTCTTGAGCGTCTCGCGGCTGACTCCCTTGGCTTTCAAGTCGACCAGGAACAGGCCGGCCTTGCCGCCTTCGCTGGCCAGGACCAGCGCCATGTCGGCGACGTCGCCGTCGGTGACCGGGATCTTGACGCCGGTCAGCTTGCCGCCCTCGACCCGACAGGCGAGATTGGAGGCATTGACCACGCCGGGCCCCTCCGAGGTCGCCAGACAGCCGATCAGCTCACCGGCGGCGATGCGCGGCAGAACGGCGGCTTTCTGGGCCTCGCTGCCGGCCAGCATCACGCCCTCGGCCAGGAAATAGACCGTCGAGGCGAACGGAAGCGGCGCGACGGCCCGGCCCAACTCCTCGGCGATGGCGCACAGCTCCACCCGGCCAAGGCCCAGACCGTTGAACTCTTCGGGGATACAGGCCCCAAGCCAACCCTGCTCGGCCACGGCGCGCCACAGGTCCTGGTCGAACGAGCGGCTGGCGTCGTCGAGGACGCCGCGGACGACGGCGGGCCCGCAGCGCCCGTCGAGGAACTTGCGCGCCTCGTCCTTCAGGAACTTCTGGTCGTCGGAAAAATCGAAATCCACCGGTCGCCTCCCGTGAGCCCGCCCCATGGACGGGCTCTGATTATGGTTGTGAGCATGGCGGTCGCCGAAACCGGGATCCCGTTTCGGCCGCCACGCTCGCGACGCCACTCTTGATCGGCGCGTCTCGGAGTCCACCCTGACTGACCTTCGGCCCGAGGGAAAGATTGACCCGGCGTCAAGGATTTCAGGTTCTTATAGCGGCTGAAGCGTAAGCCCCTGCCGTTTGGGACCCATGGCCAAGACCGTCTATCAACGAAACCAGAAGGTGTGGGTCGACAGTGTCGGCGCCTGGGCCACAATCGAGCGCATCGTGCCGATCTGGGCCAAGGGCTTCGATGAGCCCGTGCGCGTCACCTATGACGTGGGCCTTGGACGCGAATTCCACGCCCATGAACTGCGGCCTGAAGACAAGGTCGACGCCGAGGGCGCCGGCATGGTCAGCAACTGGCGCGTGCTGCGGGCTCGCAACAAGTGGCAGCAGGAGGGCGACTGTCCGCACCATCCCTTCCCGGGCACCTATCCGGTGGTGGTCACCGATCCCAATGACTGGGGCGGCTGGCGCACGCCAGGCGCCGAGTACGATCGCGATCCGCGCAAGATCGAGTTCCAGGCGCGGCTGATCTCCAGCGCCCCGCGTCTGCACGCCATCGCCCGGCAGGTCCTGGAACTGGTCGCCGACCATCCCGAGGACGCGCCGCCCGCCCTCGCCGCCCTCGCCCAGCAGGCCTCGGCCATCGAACGGTATCTGCACGAAGTTCCGGCCGCAGCTGACGCCGCCGCCTCGAGCGAGGTGTCAGACTAGGCCGGTCAGGTCGCGGCCGGGCGGCCTCCGCCCGTGGTCGCCGAAGCGATCCGGACGGAGGCCTGCGGGCCGACGGCTAGAAGCGGTAGCCGATGCCGACCGAAGCGACGAGCGGATCGAGATTGACCTTGGACTTGAGCGCGCCGCCATTGATCTTGGCGTCGGTCTCGAACCAGACCTTCTTGATATCGACATTGAGGTTGTAGCGCGCGTTCAGCGGCACATCGGCGCCGACCTGAAGGGCGTAGCCCAAGCCGTCATCCAGCTTCACCTTGAAGCCGTTCAGGTCCTTGTCGCCGTAGAACAGCATGTAGTTGAGGCCCGCGCCGACATAGGGGCTGAACTTCGCCGCCGGGAACGGGTGATACTGCAAAGATACGACGGGCGGCAGAACCCAGGTCTTGTGAACCGCCACGTCGGTCCCGGCGCCGACGGCCTTGACCGTGTGCTGGGTGGTGCCGGCGATCACCTCGACGGCGAGCTTGTCGGTCAGGAAATAGGTCAGGCCGATGGTCGGCTTGATGTCGTCATTGACCTCGGCCTTCAGACCCGAGGCCGCGCCGGCGGCGGTCAGGATGGCGTCGCCAGCGTCGGGGGAAACATCCGTGACGCGGACGTTCAGAACCAGATCGCCCTTGGCCTTCGGCTTGACGGCCTCCTGGGCGTTGGCGGCGGAAAAGGCCAGCAGGCTGGCGGCGCAGGTCAGGGCCAGGCGGGTTGCGATGGTCATCTTTTTATCCCCTTCTTTCGAACTGGACGCTGCATTTGGGGGCGTCCGAGAGGGGAATTGCGCCTAGTCGCCTCTGCGATCCTTGATCCGGAACAAATCCCTACGGAATTTAGGGCTTCTGGCCGTACGCATATTACTTAAGGGCCCTCGCCCAGACCGTGCCCGCCGACTACATTGCCGACATGCGCACAGACACTCCCCAGGCCATCCGCCTCGTCGACTACCGCCCCTTCCCGTTCGACATCGAGACCACCGACCTGGTCTTCGATCTGCAGCCCGAGGCGACGCGGGTGCGCGCCACGCTGAAGATCAAGCGAACCGGCGCGGCGGGCGAGCCCCTGGTCCTGAACGGCGAGCGGCTGAAGCTGATCTCGGTCGCTATCGACGGCCAGAACAGGAGCGCCAATCAATACGCCCTCGACGCCGAGGGCCTGACCCTGCACGACGTGCCCGACGCCTTCGTGCTGACCACCGAGGTTGAGATCAATCCGGCCGCCAACAAGGCTTTGATGGGCCTCTACATGTCCGGCGGCCGCTTCTGCACCCAGTGCGAGGCCGAAGGCTTCCGCACCATCACCTTCTTCCCCGACCGCCCAGACGTCTTGAGCCGCTACACGGCGCGGATCGAAGCCGACGCCGGGTTCCAGCATCTGCTGAGCAACGGCAATCTGATCGACAGGGGACAACTGGACGGCAATCGCCACTTCGCCGTCTGGAACGACCCCTTCCCCAAGCCCGCCTATCTGTTCGCCCTGGTGGCGGGCGAACTGGACGTGCTGGAGGACAGCTTTGTCACCATGACCGGCCGGACCGTCGCCCTGAAGGTGTTCGTCGATCCCGGCCAGGCCCCGCGCGGCGCCTACGCCATGGATAGCCTGAAGCGTTCGATGAAGTGGGACGAGGACGCGTTTGGGCGCGAATACGACCTGGACCTGTTCATGATCGTGGCCGTGCGCGACTTCAATTTCGGGGCAATGGAGAACAAGGGGCTGAACATCTTCAACAGCTCCCTGCTGCTGGCCGATCCCCAAACCGCGACAGACATGGACTATGAGCGCATCGAGGCGGTCGTGGCCCATGAGTACTTCCACAACTGGACCGGCAACCGCATCACCTGCCGCGACTGGTTCCAGCTGTGCCTGAAGGAGGGCTTCACGGTCTTCCGCGACCAGAGTTTCAGCGCCGATCAGCGCGGCGCGGCCGTGCAGCGGATCAAGGACGTTCGCGCCCTGCGCGCCCGGCAGTTCGCCGAGGACGCCGGCCCCCTGGCCCACCCCGTGCGGCCGTCCAGCTATATGAAGATCGACAACTTCTACACCGCGACGATCTACGAAAAGGGCGCGGAGATCATCCGCATGCTCAAGACCCTGCTGGGCGCCGAGGCGTTCCGGAAGGGCGCGGACCTCTATTTCGAGCGCCATGACGGCGAAGCGACCACGGTAGAAGCCTTCATCGCCTGTTTCGCCGACGCCTCTGGTCAGGACCTGACCGACTTCTTCGCCTGGTACGAACAGGCCGGCACCCCGGCGGTGTCGCTGACCAGCGCCTATGACGAGACGGCGAGGACGCTGGAACTCACCCTGACCCAGGCCACGGCCCCGACGCCCGGCCAACCGACCAAGCATCCCCTGCCCATCCCGGTGACCATCGGCCTGCTCGACGCCGAGGGCGCGCCGCTGCGCGACAGTGAGGTCGTGGTTCTCGACGGTCCCAGCAAGACCGTGCGCTGGAGCGGCGTGGCGCAGGCCCCGGTGATCTCGGCCCTGCGCGGCTTCTCCGCGCCGGTGAACCTGACCACGGACGCGCGGCCGGCGGATCGCTACACCCTGTTCGCCGCCGACCCCGACCTGTTCAACCGCTGGGAAGCTGGCCAGACCCTGGCGCGCGACCTGATCCTCAGCCGCGCCGCCGGGACCCCCGACGAGGTCGGCGAGGAGCGCTTTGCCGAGGCCCTGGGTAGGGCGCTGACGGACGAAGCCTCCGAGCCGGCCTTCCGGGCCCTGCTGATGGCCCTGCCCAGCGAGCCGGACCTGTCACTGGCCATGGAGCCCGCCGATCCGGCGGCGATCCACGCCGCCCGCAACGCCCTGCGCGGTCGCATCGCGGTGCATCTGGGCGACCTGCTGCGCGGCCTACACGGTGCGCTGCAAAGCGCCGGCGAGTTCTCGGCCAGCGCCGGCGCGGCCGGCAAACGCGCCCTGCGCAACGCCTGCGCCGACCTGCTGACCGCCGACCCGCACGCGGTCAATGTCGAGCGCATCGTCGGTCACTTCCAGGCCGCCGCCAACATGACCGACGCCATGGGCGCGCTGTCGGCCCTGGTGCAGATCGGCGGCGAGCCGCGCGACGCGGCGCTGGCGGCGTTCCACGCCCAGTGGCGCGACGAACCGCTGGTGCTGGACAAGTGGTTCGCCGTCCAGGCCCGCGATCCCTCGCCCAACGCCCTGGAGCGGATCATCGCCCTCACCCGTCACGCCGATTTCGACGCCTCAAACCCCAACCGCTTCCGGGCCCTGGTTTCGACCTTCGCCAACTTCAATCCGGCGCGGTTCCACGATCCCAGCGGCGCGGGCTATCGCTTCCTGGCCGAAAAGATCCTGGCCGTGGACGCCTATAACCCGATGACGGCCGCCCGCCTGGTCGAGGCCCTGGGCAGCTGGCGCCGCTATGATCCGGCCCTGGGCGCCCAGATGCGCGAGGCGCTGAAAGGCGTCGCCGCCCATCCGGGACTGTCCAAGAACGTGCTCGAACTGGCGACCAAGGCGCTGGATTGACGCTGATCGCCGCCTCTTAGGCCCCGCTGCGGCGACGCTCTTGCGACCAATGGGCTCATCGCCCGCCAAATTGATCGATCGTCCGTGACGCACCCCTTGGCGGTGCGATAGATTCAGGACGTGGCGAAGTGACTCGCCGAGGACATGACGCCAGCCCGGGGGCTGGCCCTAGGGGAGCCGCGCGTTTGCGAGTTGGGGCTGCGAGACCCGGGAGGCCGGCTGAAGCCGGGTCTTCCGTGGCGGGCGCCGTGCGGTCGATGACCGTGCGAGCGCCATCGCAGGCCTATGTCCGCATCGCTATTCTCGCCGCCCTCCTGCTGCTGGCCGTCTACACGGCATTCGGCGTCAAGCGGCTGCAGCAGGAGGCCGAGATGGCCCCCGGCGGCGCGCCGCTAGCCGCCGAGGCCAGTCTGGTCGCCAGCCGCATAGAGGCCAATCTGGCCGCCCAGCGCGCCGGTCTTTCCGCCGCCTCCGACATTCTCCAGCGTGATCCCGCCGCCACCATGGACGCCGCCGAGATCGCGCTGCGCGCCAGCGGCGGCGAGGCCATAGCGGTCGCGGTCGCCTCGCCCACCGGCGTGCTTGCCGTCGCCGGACGCGACCCGACCGCCGACTGGAAGGCCGCCGCCCGGGCGGCGGCTGGCTCGGGACGGTCTTTATGGGTTGGCGCGGTGGGTGACACCGGCCGCCTCTATGTCGCCGCCGCTTCGGCCGGGCGCGGTTTCATCATCGCCAGCGGCGACCCCTCCCGCCTGCTCAGCGATCCCGGCAAGAACGGCGCCCGCGCCATCGCCCTGCCTGACGGTCGGCTGATCGCCGTGCAGGGCCGCAGCGCCCAGGGCATGACCACCTTCCGCGAGGCTTTCGCCCTGTCGATGGAGGACGTCGGCGGCCAGACCGCGGCCCTGAGGGGACAAGCGCCCAACGGGACCGTACTGGACGTCGCTGTCGAACCTCTCGCAGACGGCGCTTTGCTGGCCGTGGCCGGCGCGCCGTCGCGCACGGTCGCCAATGTGGACCGCGAAGTCATGGCCGGCGCCCTGAACCTGCTGGCCCCTCTGGGCGTCGGCATCGCCCTGGCCCTGTTGCTGATGCTGCAGAGCCGCAAGGCCGAGGTCGCCCATCGCGAATTCGTCGACAGCGAGCAACGCTTCCGCCTCGCCGTCGAAGCCGCCCGCTGCGGCATCTGGGAATGGGACCTGCGCGGCGATCAGGTATTCGTCTCGGACGTCACCGGCGCGATGTTCGGTTGGGGCGGCGGCGGCGTGGTGTCCGGGCAGGAACTGCTGGATCGCATTTCGATCGACCACCGCGAGCGCGTTCGTCAGGCCCTGGCCAACGCCGCCATGTACGGCGCCTTCGACGTCTCGTTCCGCGTCCCCGCCACCCAGCAGGGCGGTCGTTCGATCTGGATCGACGCCCGCGGCCAGGGCTTCGGCAAGCCCGGTCAGGACGGCTATGTCCGCATCATCGGCGTGGCCCTTGACGTGACGGAGGAGCGTCTGGCCCAGGCCCGCGCCCAGGCCGCCGAAAACCGCCTGCGCGACGCCATCGAAAGCGTCTCGGAAGCCTTCGTGCTGTGGGACCGCCAGGGCCGGTTGCTGATGTGCAACCGCAACTATCGCAGCGTCTTCAATCTGGAGCCCAAGCTGCTGAAGCCGGGCGCGCCGCGCGCCGAGGTCAACCGCTTCGCGGCCCTGGCTATCAAGCAGGACCATCCGGGTCCCGACGGCGCCAAGGGCGTTCGCGAGGCCGAGCTGAATGACGGCCGCTGGATCCAGATCAGCGAACGCCGCACCGCCGAAGGCGGCCTGGTGATGACCGCCGCCGACATCACCGCCATCAAGAACCAGGAAGAAGCCCGGCGCCTCAACGAGGAACAGCTGCAAAACGCCGTCAATGGTCTGGAGCGCAGCCAGGAGCAGCTGGCCGAACTGGCCCGCAAGTACGAGACCGAGAAGGTCAAGGCCGAGGGCGCCAACAAGGCCAAGAGCGAGTTCCTGGCCAATATGTCCCACGAGCTGCGGACGCCGCTGAACGCCATCAACGGCTTCTCCGAGATCATGATGAACGAGATGTTCGGCCAGCTGGGCGACCCGCGCTACAAGGGCTACAGCCTCGACATCCACAACAGCGGCCAGCACCTCTTGGCCCTGATCAACGACATCCTCGACATGTCGAAGATCGAGGCCGGCAAGATGAACCTGAAGTTCGAGCCGCTGGCGCTGGAAGACGTCGCCGAGGACGCGGTGCGCCTGGTCCGCAACCGCGCCGAGGCCGCGGGTCTGAAGCTGGTCATCGACTTCCCGCAGTTGCCCGAGATCGAGGCCGACTATCGCGCCGTCAAGCAGGTGCTGCTGAACCTGCTCTCCAACGCCATCAAGTTCACCCCGCGAGCCGGCAGCATCACGATCCGCGCCGAGACGCGCCGCGATCCGCTGGGCGAACGGGTGCGGGTCTCGGTCACCGATACGGGCATCGGCATCGCCAAGGAAGACCTCGCCCGACTGGCCAGGCCGTTCGAGCAAGTGGAAAGCCAGCTTTCGAAGACCACCCAGGGCACGGGCCTGGGCCTGGCCCTGACCAAGTCATTGATCGAGATGCACGACGGCACGCTGGACATGATCAGCACCCCGGGCGAAGGCACCACGGTCAGCTTCGTCCTGCCGATCCATCAGAGCCAGAACCACTCGGCCCGCGACTTCGCAGCCGCCTGATCAGCCTCGACGCATCCAGGCCGCGACCGCCCAGGCATGGGCGTCGTGGCGCAGGGCGACCACCGCGTCGCGCGGATCCAGCCAGACCAGCTTATGGTCGTCCTCGACCTTCAGCGCCGGATCCTCGCCGACCTTCCGCGCCGCATGCACACCGCCGTAGTTGCGGACCGGCTGGCCGTCGGACTTCAGGAAATACTGCGAGACCGCGACGATCAGACGATCGACCTCGACAACAAGGCCCGTCTCCTCGCCGAACTCGCGAACGACGGCCTGCGGTTCGGTCTCAACGCCGTCAACGGCGCCGCCCGGCAGATCGAAATAGGGCGGCTTGCCAGGCTTGCTGACACGCACCAGGGCGATCTCGCCCCGGTCGTTCTCAACGACGCCGAAAGCGGCCGGGCGATTGAAATAGTCCAGCCCCGCGACCGGCTGGCCGAACGACAGCAAGCCTTCAGTCCTTGCCGTACAGATCGAGCCAGGGATCGGCCTTGCCGGTCTCGACCTCTTCAACGCTGATCTCGGGGCGATAGCCGATCGTGCCCTTGGCGCTGGCCCTCCAGGCGTCGACCACCAGGTCGCGCAGGGCCGCGGCGCCGGCCGCCAGTCGCGCCTGGGCGAAGGCCTTGCCGCGGGGATCCGTCTCGGTCAGGCCGCCCGCCTTCTCCAGCGCATAGAGCGGCTCGGTCTGCTTCCAGGTCGTGGTCAGATAGCCGACGACGCGGGTTTCCACCGAACAGGCGCAGTCGGCATAGGCCGGGATCAGCGCCTTGACCTCAGCTTCGTCGCCGACGGCCTTGGCCAGGGGCCCCTCGAAGTTGAAGTGGGTCGAACGGGACTGGGTGTAGCCATTGGGATTGGGGTAGTCGCCCCAGCCATTATAGTGGACCGACAGGTGCATCGGCTGGCTGCCGTCGCCGACATAGTGGGCCCAGACGCCCAGATCGCGGATCAGCAGGTCCTCGCGGCGCTTCAGATCGGCGGCGTAGTAGGCCTTCCTGGTGGCGTCGGTTTCGCGCTTTTCGGCGACCACCAGGATGCGCCAATAGGTGAAGTCCTTCACCAGCTGCTGATAACCGTCGATCATCGCATAGGGCAGATAGCCGGCTTTCCAGCTGTCGGTTCCGGCGGCCCGCAGTGCGGTCTCATAGTCGGCTCGGGTCGGCGGCAGGTCGGCCACCGTGAACATCGGCCCGCCGTACATGCGGCCCTGGTCGTCGATATCCAGGAAGTGGGCAGAATCCCGATCGGTGTCATGCAGCTTGCCCGAACCCTTCGAGCGGTCCGGCTCGCGGGCATATTCGCCGATGGTCGCCACGGCGGTCGGGGTGCGCAGGAAGGCGGGGACATCGGACGGCAGACTCTGCGCGGCCAGCACGCCGACCAGGCGGTGGCCGGAAGCCCCCCAGGCCAGGGCTGAATTGGTCGGCGCGGCCAGGGCCGCGGCGACGACGAGAACCTTGAGGCTGGACGACAGACGCGACATGGAAGCTCCGACAAACAAGAAAAGCTAGAGGCCGAGCGCCGCTTCGACTCTGCCGACCCAGGCCTGCACAGCCGGATACACAGACAGATCGAAACCACCCTCGTGGGCGACCCGGGTGTAGGCCACCAGAGCGATGTCCGCCAGAGTGAGCTGCGCGCCGACCAGATAGGACGTCTGTTTCAGTTGTGTTTCCAGGCGCGCCAGAGCCGCTGCGCCGCGCTCGACCAACTTGGCGTCGAGCGCCGACTCGGGCTTGCCGAGATAGAGCATCTGGAAACGGGCCACGGCGACATAGGGCTCGTGGCTGTACTGCTCCCAAAACAGCCATTCAAACATCCTGGCGCGATCATAGGCGTCCGCAGGGATCAAAGCCGAGCCTTCGGCCAGATGCAGCATGATGGCGTTGGACTGGGCCAGGGCCCGGCCGTCCGCGAGGATCACGACCGGAACCTGCCCCGCCGGATTGAGGACCAGGAATTCGGCCGTTCGCGACTCGGCTTTCAGGACATCGGTTTCGACCCAGTCGAACGCCAGGCCCATCTGCTGCGCGACCCATTTCACCTTCAGGCAATTGCCCGATTTCATGTCGCCGTAGATCCGCAACGCCATCGCCGCCTCCAAAGGGTTGTCACGCGCCCGTGATCGGACTATCCAACAGATCGACCGACAGATACGCCGATAAGAGGATTCCCTCGATGCGTCGCACGCTCGCCGGAATTTTGGCCGTCCTGGCCATGTCCACCGCCCTCCCCGCCTTCGCCGCCGCCTCGGACTCCGCCTCGACGGCTGATCCGCTGGGCGACCTGATCACGGGCGCGCTCACGGGGACCATTCCCGGCTCGCTGGAATGGAAGATGAAGGCCACCCTCTATCACGCCGGGGCCAAGGGCATTCGTGGGCTGGACTCCCTGGGCTGCAAGGTGGTGGCGATGCGCACCGTCGCGGTCGACAAGAGCGTGATCCCGCGCCGCACCGTGCTGTTCATCAAGGAAACCGTCGGCCTGCCGATGCCCGATGGCGGCGTCCATGACGGGTACTGGTACGCCTCCGACATCGGCGGCGCGATCAAGGGTCTGAAGCTGGACCTGTTCAGCGGTTCGGGCCGCGCCTCGATGGCGCCGCTCATGAAGCTGAACCTGGCGACCCTTTCGGTCAGCAAGGTCGGCGAGTTCAAGGGCTGCCCGCCGGAATAGCCGCGCCGACGGCATAAAATTACCTTTGGCTGAGTTGATGCGACCTAAAGTTTAGCCTACGCTTTTCGGTCTGTATTGGCCGGCGGGTTGGGTATGAGTGGCGTTAGTGCGGTAAGCGGAACGTTCGATACGCCGCTCCTCGACGTTTCCCCTGCCCCGGCGATCAGGGCCTCCGGCTCAGAGGTCGGCGGTCGATTTGAAGGGTTGGACGCGCTGCGCGGCGCCGCCGCCGTCTGCATCGTCATCTATCATACCGTGTTGCTCAACGCGCTGGCCCTGCCGGCCTGGAGCACCGAGGTCGTCTACCGCCTGGGCCTGGCGGTGCCGCTGTTCTACATGCTGTCGGCCTTCTCGCTCAGCATCGGCTATTACGGAAAGCTCAAGACCCGGACGGCTCTGAAGCAATACGGCATGCGGCGGTTCCTGCGCATCGCGCCGCTGTTCTATGCGCTGCTGCCCGTCTGGCTGACGGTGATGTGGGTCAAGTTCGATCAGGCGCCGAGCTTCTTCGCGATCCTCGCCAATATCACCTTCCTGTTCGGCTTCGTGCCCGGCCTGCATGAGAGCATCGCCTGGGCCGGCTGGTCGATCGGCGTCGAGATGATCTTCTACGCCCTGCTGCCGCTGATCTTCCTGGCCGCTCGGGACTGGCGCTCCAGCCTGGCCCTGTATGCGGCCTCGATCGTGGTGGCGATCCTGTTCCAGAGGGCGATCGGCCACGCCACCTCGTACGCCTATATGAACATCATCACCCAGCTGCCGCATTTCATGACCGGGCTGGTGGCGTTCCACATCTACCGCAGCGGCATACTGTCCAAGCTGAGGGACGCGCACTACGTCCTGCTGGCCACCGGCCTGGCCATCTGGCCGCTGATGGCGGTGCTGAAACTGGGCCACTTCACCGTCTGGGGCGTGGATGTCGAGCAGTACGGCATCGGCCTGGCCTTTCCGTTCATCGTGCTGTCCCAGGTGCTGTCGCCGGACAAGGCCTTGGTCAACAGGTTCAGCGTGTTCCTGGGTCAGCGCAGCTTCGGGATCTATCTGCTGCATCCGCTGGCGATCCTGCTGGCCATGCCGCTGGTGCAGTCCGCCAACGCCGCCTATGGCGCGAAGATCGCCGCGCCGGAGGGGTTCCTGGTGGTGATGCTGCTGGTCACGGCGGCGGCCTCGATCTCTTACCGGCTGATCGAAACGCCGTGCATGAATCTGGGCCGAAAGCCCTCGCAACCCGCGCCGTCGCTGACGGTCGCCAGCTTCTAGGGCAACTCCCCCGGTTCCCGCCCGTTAGCGTGCCTCACAGTAAGAGGATACGCGACATGATACTTCCCAAGGGCGCTACGGTCGCTGTTGTCGACGGCGAAAAGCTGGTGATGTTCAAGAACACCGGCGATCACGAGCCGCAACTGTCCGCCATGACGGCGCCCGACATCGAGGCCGGCGCCGCCAGCGCAAACGGCCACCCGTCAAGCGCCGCCAATCCCGATGACAGCACGAAGGCGGAAGACGGCTATGCCGCCGGCGTGGCGACGATGCTCAACGCCCAGGCCCTGTCGGGCGACTTCGACCATCTGCTGGTTATCGCCGCCCCCAAGACGCTGGGCGAGCTGCGCAAGCATTGGGGCAAGCCGCTCCAGGCCAAGCTGGTCGGCGAAATCGCCAAGGACCTGACCGGCCATACGAAGGATCAGATCGTCACGGCGATCAACCACGCCTGAACGCGGGGGCGGGGGCTGAGCGCCCCCGCTTCACCTCTCGCCGGTCCCTAAGCCGCCTGCAGCTGCTGCTTGACGCGCTCGGCCAGGGTCTTGATGTCGATCGGCTTGGGCAGGAAGGTCACGCCGGTCTCGCCTTCCAGCAGGTCGCTGAACTCGGCCTCGGCATAGCCGCTGATGAACATCACCGGCGCATTGCCCAAATAGCCGCGCGCCTTCTTCAGCAAGGTCGGACCGTCGATGCCCGGCATGATCACGTCGCTGATCAGCAGGTCGATGGTGCCGGCGTGGGCCTCGGCGATCAGCAGCGCTTCCTCGCCGTCGCAGGCCTCCAGAACCTCATAGCCGCGCGCCCGCAGCAGACGGGCGGCGACGCCGCGCACGGCGTCCTCGTCCTCGACGAACAGGATGCGGCCGGCGCCGGACAGATCGCGCGGCGGGCGGGCCTTGGGCGGCGCGGCGGCGACGGCGGCGGCCTCGGCGATCGCGGCCTGGGTCTGCTCATGAACCGGCAGGAAGATGCGGAAGGCCGAGCCTTCGTCCGGCCGGCTGTGGACATGGATCCAGCCGTCGCTCTGCTTGACGATGCCGTACACCGTCGCCAGGCCCAGACCGGTGCCCTCGCCCACCGGCTTGGTGGTGAAGAACGGGTCGAAGATCTTGCCCATGACGTCGGGCGGGATGCCGGGGCCGTCGTCGCTGACCTCGATGAAGGCGGTGTCGCCGTCGGCGCCGGGGAAGCCCAGCGAGATCGCTTCTTCCTGGGTCAGGCGCGCCGTGCGGATACGAACCACGCCGCCGCCCTTGGCGGCGCGCACCGCGTCGCGGGCGTTGACGGCCAGGTTCATGACCGCCGTTTCCAGCTGGCTCTTGTCGGCCCGCACCTTGGGCAGGTCGCGGCCGTAGTCGGTGATCAGCTTGACGTCTTCACGCAGCAGGCGGCGCAGCAGCACCTCGAACTCGCTGATCAGCTCGCCCAGATCCAGCACCTCGCGCTGAACGGTCTGCTTGCGCGAGAAGGCCAGCAGCTTGCGCACCAGATCCGCGGCGCGGACGCCCGTCTGGCGGATCTCGTTGAGACCCTCATAGGACGGGTCGCCGACTGGGTGACGGTGCAGCAGCTCGTCCAGCCGCAGCTGGATAGCGGTCAGCAGGTTGTTGAAATCGTGAGCCACGCCGCCGGCCAACTGGCCGATCGCCTGCATCTTCTGGGCCTGGGCCAGCTGCAGCTCGATCTGCTTCTGCTCGGACACGTCGATCATGTAGGCGACCAGCCGCCCCTCGGCCCGGTAGAGATAGAGATGGGCGATGCGGGTGGGGTCGCGCGACAGACGCACCTCGAACGGTCCGGCCTTGCCGCCGGCCATCCGGGTCTCGGCCTCGGTGCGGGTGACCGGCTCGATCAGTTCGCCAAACAGCACGCCGGCCTTGGCGCTGGGCCCCGCCATCGCGGTCAAAGCCGGATTGGCTTCCAGAATACGGGAATTGAACGGGTCCAGCCCCTCCAGCAGGGCCGCGCCGAACGGCGAAGCGCCGGAGAAGGCGTCCAGCGAACCCGGCGGCGGCGCGGCGGCCTCGATCACCGGGGCGGACGGCAACTCTGCGGCGATCACCTCGGCCGCGACGGGCGGCGCCAGGCGCACCAGAAGGCGGCCTCCGGCCAGACGCGAGACCGTGGCGACACGGTCAGCGCCGTCGGCGCGCAACAGGCCCTCGGCCATCTCGCCCTTGCGGGCCCGCACCAGGGCGGCGAACAGGCCCGATCCCGACACGCCCTTGGGCAGGCGACGGGCCTCGCCCATCACCGCGCGCCAGGCGGCATTGGTCGCCAAAAGCCGACCGTCGGCGACCACCAGGGCCGTCGGCTCGCTCAGGGCGTCGATGAAGCCTTCCGCCGCGTCGTTGTCGCTTTCATGCTGGGCCGAGGCCCGAATGGCGACCAGACCCAGGATCGCGACGCCGGCGACGCCGCCCAGCAGCAGCAGTCCAGCCAGGGTGGCCGGCCCGGCGCGCAGGGCTGGAACCGCCGCCAGGCCCGCCGCGGCCACGAAAAATACCGCTGCGCCCCAGATATAGGGGTCGAAGCGACGGCGCGGGCCGGTTTCGGCGATGTCCTGGACGGGCGTTTGCGCCATGGACGAAGAAATTCCTTGTTTCAGCGATCAGGTCGCGACTCACCTGGAGCCGTGACGAGGATACTCTTTAATGGGAGGCGAGGAGCGCGCTTGTTTTATAATGGGTTTTAGAGCGGCCGAGCGCTAGCCTTTGGTTTTTTGCCGTTCATGATGAACCCGATGATCTTGGCCACCGCCTCGAAATGCTCGGCGGGGATTTCGTCATCAATCTCCACCGTGGCGTAGAGGGCGCGGGCCAGAGGCGGATCTTCCAGAACCGGCACGCCGTGCTCCTCGGCGATGGCGCGGATCTTCAGGGCCAGCTCGTCCATGCCTTTGGCCACGCACAGCGGCGCGGGGGTCTCACCGGCCTCATACTTCAGGGCCACGGCGTAGTGGGTCGGGTTCATGACCACCACCGTGGCCTTGGGCACGGCCTGGATCATGCGCTGACGCGAGCGCTGCATCTGGATCTGCCGGCGCTTGGCCTTGACGTGCGGGTCACCGTCCGACTGCTTGAACTCGTCCTTGACCTCCTGCAGCGTCATCCGCATGCGGGTCATGAACCGCTGACGCTGCCAGAACCAGTCAAAGCCGGCGGTGATGGCCAGAAGCAGAAGCACGGACATGAACAGTCTGGAGGCCAGCTTCATGGTCTCCGGCAGCAAGGCCCCCACCTCCATGCCGACCAGATTGATCACTTCGCCCGTATAGGGCTTGAGCACGTAGTAGGCGATGATCGCGGTGACGATGAACTTGGTCGCCGACTTGGCGAACTGCACCAGGCCATCGATGCCGAACAGTCGGCCGACCCCCTTGATCAGGTCCAGCTTCTTGAAGTCCGGCTTGATCTTCTCGGGGGTCAGCATGAAGCCCGTCTGGGCCACATGCGCGCTGGCGCCGAGGAAGGCGCTGGTCACCATCACCAGCACCACGGGCGGCAAGGCGGCCAGAATGGCCTGCCGCGCGATGACCACCGCGCCGCCGCTGGTCAGGTCGGTCTGGCCGGCATGGGCCAGGAAAGGCTGCAGCGCCGCCATCAGGTCGCGGGTCAGCCAGCCGCCGGCCAGCAGGATGACCGACACCGCGCCGGTCAGGGCGGCCAGTTGCGGGACGTCGGCGCTTTTGGCGGTGTCGCCCTTGGCCTTGGCGTCCGACAGCTTCTTGGCTGACGGTTCTTCTGTTTTCGAGTCGTTTTCGGTGTCTTCCGCCATGGCCCGCTCCTAGGTGAACACAGCCAGGAGGTCGCGATAGCGGTCGGTCCAGACCATGGCGATGCCGCCAAGGCTGAGGGCCAGCAAAGACAGGCCCAGGATCACGCTGAGCGGAGACGCCACGAAGAAGATCTGGAACGACGGCATCACCCGGCCCACCAGGCCGACGGCCAGGTTGAACACCAGCGAGAACACGATCACCGGCGCGGCCAGTTGCACGCCCAGTGAAAAGCTGTCGGCCACCGTTCGCACCGCCAGGGCGGCCGCATCATTGACCGGCACGGCTCGCGTGAACGGGAAAAGGTCGTACGACTTGACGATCGCTCCGATGAACAGGTGATGCATGTCGGTGGCCATGATCAGGGTCAGGCCCAGCATCGACAGGAAGGTCGACACCGCCGTACTGGACTGGCCCATCGACGGGTTGGTGCTCTGGGCGAACGACAGGGTGGTCTGCATCGAGACGATTTCACCGGCCGTCGACAGGGCGGTGAAGAACAGCTTCAGCACCGCGCCGATCATCAGACCGATCAGGATCTCGTGGATCACCTGCCCCCACAGGCCGCCCACCGTGGTGGGCACGCCGCCGACCGTTTTCTGGACCAGGGGCGCCAACAGCATGGCCATCAGCAGGGCGAAGGCCAGACGGATCCGCGGCGGCACGGAGTTGTCGCCGATACCCGGCATCAGCATGACCATGGCCCCGACCCGTGCGAAGACGAGGCCGCCGACATAGACCTGAGCGGCTGTCGCGTAGGAGTCCAAACGCCCCTCGCCTCCCCTACATGCCGGCGATGCGGGCGGCGATCTGGCGCATGAAGGCGGACATCAGCGCGCCCATCATCGGCAGAAAGATCAGCAGCGACACGAAGATCGCCACGATCTTGGGGGCATAGACCATGGTGGCTTCCTGGATCTGGGTCAGGGCCTGGAACAGGCCGATCGTGACACCGACCACGAGACCGACAATCAGGATCGGCGCGCACAGTTGAAGGGTCAGCCAGATCGCGTCGCGACCGACATCAAGAACTTCCGCGCCGGTCATCCAGAGGCCTCACTCACGCGCCCGAACCGGGCAGGGAATCGAGGGTTCAGGATGCGGCGAGTATGGTTAACAGGGCGTTAGGGGTTGGGGTGGCGGTCGGGTGGGCCGGGGCTTGGACCCGAGGGCGCGCAGCGAGATGAGACGCCCGGAAGCGGACTTCGCGAAGGTCAGTGAATGATGCTGTGGACGGCTCTCACCATCCACGGGAGCATAGCTGCTCCAGAATAGGAGGAGAGCCATGGGTCAGGTGATTACGATAGGTCTGGATCTCGCCAAGTCGGTGTTCCAGGTTCACGGGGTAGATGCGACCGGAGAGGTCGTGGTTCGGCGCCAGATCCGGCGCTCGCAGTTGCTGCCGTTCTTCGCCAAACAGCCGGGGTGCCTTGTCGGCATTGAGGCCTGCGCCTCGTCCCACCACTGGGCTCGCGAGCTGGTCGCGCTCGGCCACGAAGTGAAGCTGATGCCGGCGCAGTACGTGAAACCCTACGTCAAACGCAGCAAGAACGACGCGGCTGATGCGGAGGCAATCTGCGAGGCCGTGACCCGCCCGACGATGCGGTTCGTCGCGATCAAGACCCCCGACCAGCAGAGCGCGATGATGTTGCACCGGGTGCGGCTGATCCTCAGTCGCCAGCGCACCCAGCTTTCGAACGCGCTACGGGCTCACCTGGCTGAGTTCGGGATCGTCGCGCCGATTGGCCGTTTGGGGCTGGAGCAACTGCTCGAGGTCGTCGCCGACGCTGAAGATCACCGCCT
This sequence comes from Caulobacter sp. FV2ps19, assembly GCF_058681035.1. NCBI lineage: Bacteria > Pseudomonadati > Pseudomonadota > Alphaproteobacteria > Caulobacterales > Caulobacteraceae > Caulobacter > Caulobacter sp. FV2ps19. The sequence continues at coordinate 3,763,823 of NZ_CM178729.1, forward strand.
GCCGACAGGCGCGCGTACCTCCCTGAAAATGCTCGTCGCTCAACTGACTGTCGTGAAGGCGCAGATCCTAGAGAACGATCGCAGGATCCTGGCCGATGCTCGAAGCACAGACCTCGGGCGAAGGCTGATGACGATCCCCGGCGTTGGCCCGCTGCTCGCCAGCGCCCTGGTCGCCACAGTCGCCGATCCAGGCATCTTCCGATCGGGCCGTGACCTGGCCGCCTGGATCGGCTTGGTCCCGCGACAGAGCTCTAGCGGCGGAAAGGAGCGATTGGGCTCGATCAGCAAGGCGGGCCATCGCTACCTGCGTCAGATGCTCGTCGTCGGCGCCATGTCGGTGATCCGCTACGCCAAGCAATCGGCGAGAGGGCGTCCCTGGCTGGAGCAGCTTCTGGCTCGGCGGAAGCCGAAGATCGCCGCTGTTGCGCTGGCCAATAAGACCGCCCGCACCGTCTGGGCCATGATGATGAACGGCGAGCGCTATCACGAGCCGCTCGCCGCTTAAGCTACGCGCGGCCGATCGCGCTCACGAAGTTGGAAAGGGCGAACTGGAGCTAATGCAGAAAGACGGTTGAAACCGCCGGATCGGGAGACCCCGCTTTACCACCCTGCACCTTGAGTGCGTGAGAATGGTTGGGGCCCGGCACGCGCGATCAAGGCATTATGGCCCGCGGCCCTTCAGCGCCGCATCGACAGGCCGAACACATGGCCGCACCGACCAGCCCTGCAGATAGCTCAAGAACATCCTTGCCGACAGGGAGCCGTCCACACAGGGTGGTGGGCGGTCGCCACACTGCGTCCTTCGAGGCTCGGCTACGCCTCGCACCTCAGGATGAGGAATTCAGTCGCCAAAAAACGCCTCATCCTGAGGCGCCCGCGCAGCGGGCCTCGAAGGACGCACGGCGTTGACAACCGACTAGGCTCGAAACCAGCCCAAATCTCACCCACCGAAAGCACGCCCTAGCGAATCCGGATGCGCACCGGCACCTGCATGAACGACCCGGCGCGGCTCTTGCCGTCGGGACCCAGCAGGTCGACCTTGAACTGCGAGGCCATCTTCAGGGCCATGTCGCCGACGCCCAGTTCCGGCGAGCTCTCGCCCTGGACGGTGCAGTCGGTCAGGCGACCGTCATTGGTCACCAGGCAGTTGAGGATCGCGACCGCTTCGTGGGGTTGCGAGGCCGGAATCAGCAGATCCGAAGGACTCTTGGTCGGCGCGATGTTGGACAGAGCGGCGGCGAGAACAAGCGAAGCAATCACGATTTCGTCCCTGATAGTCTTGGTCGATCCCGCCGCCCTCGCGACGCGTCGACCTTGTTTCGATGCGGCGGCCTGTCCGCCTCCAGTGTCCCGATAAGGGTCAGTGAGCGTGGGCCGCCTTCAACCGTTGCAGGCCCTGTGCCGCCAGGTCGGTCAGCGAGCGCAGGCCAAGCTCGGCGAACACGTCAAACGCGCAGGCCAGGGCCACGGCCGCCCGGTCCAGCCGGCCGTCATCGCGGCCGGTGATCTCGACCCGGGCTTCATACACCCGGGCCAGGTTCAGTTGCGCCACCGCCCAGGAGGCGGGATCGCGAGCGCCCGGCGTGGCGGCCAGTTCGGTCTTGAAGGCCATCTCGGCAGCGTCCAGCACCGCCAGATCCGCCGTCAGCTCGGCGCAGCGCGCCAGGCTGAGCGCCCGGTTATTGGCGACCACCGCGCGCAGGGCGAGGGCCGGCTGGACCTTCAGCACCTGGGTGGCGCGATCATAGCAGGTGACCGCCTGCTCGAAGGCGCGGTCGGAGGTCGTGGCCTCGCCGATGGCCTGCAGGCCGGCGCCCAGAGCGGCCTGGGCCCGGGCCCAGTCCATCGGGCTGTGATCCATCGACAGCGGTTCCAGCGCGGCGTTCAGCGCTTCAACACCGTCGGCGATGTGGGTCAGTTCGCCGTCCAGGTCGCCCAGTTGGACCAGCGCCGTTCCGCGCAGGCCTTCCAGCCGCGACCAGGCCAGGGGCTCGAAGTCGGGATCCAGGGCCGCGACGGCTGTGGTCGCCTCGGTGACCGCCAGATGGGTCAGGGCGCGATCCTTCAGACGCCCGCCGCAGGTCAGGATCAGTTCGATCCGCGCGGCGCGCTGTTCGGCCAGAAGCAGCCGGGCCGAACCGCCCTTGACCCGCTTGGCCTGGGCCAGGGCCCGCAGCGGGGCGTCATAGGCCTGGACCGCCGCCAGGGCGCGATCGACATTGTTCTCGGCCAGACCGGCGCGGCCGTCGAGGCCGGCCACCAGGGCCATGGCCAGGCCGCAGCGCTGGCTGGGCGCGGTCCGCGCCAGGGTCAGGGCCGCGCCCGCCGCGGCGTGAAGTCCCTCATCGCCAAACAGATCGGCGCCCAGGATGGCTAGCACCGCCTGCTCGCAGCGCGTCGAGGCCAGGGCGTCCAGGCGGCGCTCGCTTTCGAAGATCTTGCCGGCGGCCTCGGCGTGCGAGGCGGCCTTGCGCAGCGCGGCGGCGTCGCCGGACCGGCGGGCCAGTTCGCGCCAGACGACGGCGGCTTCCAGCAACCGGGCGCCGCGATCCCTGGCCCCGATGCGGCCGGCGGCGACATCGGCCGAGCGCGCCTCATTGGTCAGCAACCGAATGTCCAGAAGCTCCAGCAGCGACGTGTCGCCGCCGGTCAGGCCCTCACGATGGGAGGACGACTTGGCGTCCGCTCCGGCGTCAACACCGAAGAGACGTTTCAGATCACGACCGAACTCAAACATCGACGCGCATCTCCGCACACGGACCGTCCCAAGCCGGGACGTCCGGCAAGGTTTCAACGCATCAGAAGCAAAGCCGGAGCCAGAGCGATTAACAAGTGGTTAATACGTGTTTACGCGCCGTTAACCATAAATAGTTGCGCCGCCCCAAAAAAGCGCGCCCCGATCGACTGTTTTGGCGCCTTTTGGCCCAAACTGGCACAATTCTTGCCGGAGCGACCGGGCGCGGGCGGGCTGCTGACCGATGTTGTTAGAACATTGTTCACCAACGCAAAGATGACGTTAACCATCAAATTTAACGCTCCGTTTACTTTTCGTTCCACTCCCGCCCCTCCGGGAAACCAGGGAACCGGCCGTCTCCCCTGCCCTCGCCGGCAAAATGCGCTAGATATCGGCCAAAATATCGAGGGAGCGCCCATGTCCATCATCCTCTGGACCGCCAGTCTGTGTCGGCCTGATCCCGGCTATGGCGGCTATGCCTTCGTGCGACGGACCGGGGGCCAGACCGGCGCGGCGGCGATCGCCGGCGTCGCCGGCGGCGATCGCCGGACCAGCGCCGCCTGCATGGCCCTGACCGGATTGACCCAAGCCCTGGCCAGCCTGTCGGACACAGCCCCGGACACCCCCGTGACCCTGCACTTCGCCGTCCCTGAGCTGGCGGCTGAACTGGTCAGCGCCGACGGGGCCTATGCGACGCTGGAGCCCGACGCCTGGGCGGCGGCCCGCGCCGCCGTGGCCGCCCGTCCGGTGCTGAACCTGGTCCCGCTGGCGGCCGAGACGCCCGCCGCCGGCTTCCTGCTGGCCTGGGCTGATTTTGGCCGCGACACCGCCAAGACCCGCGGCGGCTTCAAGGCGGCGATCCCCAAGCCGAACCTGCTGAAGTTCCCCGGCTAGGTCCAGGAAGGCTAGACCAGCCCCGCGACGATCAGGTCCGCCGTCGCCGGATTGCAGGCGAAGGGGATGTCGGCCAGGGTCGCCATGCGGATCAGCGCCTTGATGTCGACATCGTGCGGCTGGGGCGACAGCGGGTCGACGAAGAAGATCAGCACGTCCAGCCGCCCTTCGGCGATCAAGGCGCCCAACTGCAGGTCGCCCCCCAGTGGGCCGCTTTTCAGGCGGGTGAGGTTCAGGTCCGGCAGGGCCTCGAGGATCCGTCCGCCCGTCGTGCCGGTGGTGAAGAGGGTCTTGTCGGCCAGGAACCTCGCATGGTTCAGGCACCAGGCGACCAGCGCCGCCTTGCGGTCGTCATGGGCGACGAGGCCGATCGTAAGGGGGCCGATCGTGAGGGGCGCGGTCATGGGCGGGTTCCGGGACGGAGAGGAGAACGCACTCATTTCGCGCCCGCGCGCCGATGACAAGGCGCCGGCCTCTCTCCCTGAAGCTTTAGGCGCAGGCGAGCCCCATCACGCCAGCTTGAACGTCGGCGGCGGCAGGGACAGCCGGGTGTCGGCCACGGCCTCGCCGCGGAAGAACCGCACCAGCAGGGTCTGCACGTCGGGATGGGCCTCGAAGACGTTGTGGCCGGCGTTCTCGACGATCACCCGCGACTTGTGCTGGAACTGCGCCGCCACCTCGTCCTGCTCGGACATCGGCGTGCGGCCGTCCAGCGTCCCGGCGACCAGCAGGGCCGGATGGTCGATACGGATCGGCGCCCGAAAGCCTTCGCCCAGGTCGACGCCCGGGACGGCGCCCAGCAACTGCGGCATCGGAAAGTTCAGCGCCTCGCCCAGCACGGCGGTCTTCGCCTCGCGTCGCACCAGGGCCAATCGGGCGGGCGAAATCCCCGACGCCAGGTCCGTGGCCTCGGGCATGCCGGCGATGCCCGGAATGTTCGCGAATTCGCCCACAAAGGGCTGCAGAACCTCCGTCTTGCCGGCGTCGAGCGCCAGATAGAGTCCCGGCAGCATGGCCAGGGTCTGGGGATTGGCGATCATCCCGCCCGCCATCAACTGAATGGCGAAGCCGCCCAGCTTCAGCTCGACTGGCGCGCCGTTCAGCGTCGCGGACATCGTCACCGGCGCCGCCTCCATCCGGGCGTGCACCCGCCGCATCAGGGCCGGCAGGTCGGGGATCGCCGCGCGGACGGCGGGGTCGGCGTCCAGCAGGCCGTCCACCTGGCGCAGAAGCGCGTCGACCGCCGCCGGCCGCTTCACGGTCTGGTCCTGGCCCTCCAGGCTGGCCAGGGCCACGCGGTTCACACGGTCGCCGTGCCGCTTGAGCATGCTCAGCGCCAGGTGCGTGCCGTAGCTGATGCCCCACAGAGAGACCTGTTCCGCGCCCAGGTGGCGGCGCAGATCGTCGATGTCGTCGGCGTTCTGTTCGGTGTTGTAGCCGCTCATGGCCACGCCGGCCCTGGTCCAGTCGAGCCAGGCCTCCTGGAAGTCCTGGCGGAAATAGGCCGTCAGCCCCGCCTGGGTGAAGTCCGGCAAAGGTCGCGTCGACACCGGCCGGTCCGGGATGTGGTTCGACAGGCCCGTGCCGCGCTGGTCGAAGGCGATGACGTCGGCCCCCTCGCGCAGGGCCATCATGATCGGAAAGCGCGGTCCGGCCAGCGCGCGGGTCGCCGTGCCGCCGGGGCCACCGGCCAGATAGACGATCGGCGGGCCAGGCTTGGCCGCCGTCGAGGCGAACCGAACATAGCTCAGCCGGATCTTTCGCGAGCGGGGATCGCGGCGATCCTCGGGAACCTCGAAGACGCCGCGCTCGGCCTCGACGTCCTGACCCTTCCAGCCCTTGAAGCGGAAGGGGCCGGGTTGCGGCGGCGCCGGAGCCGGGGCCTGGGCGAACGCCCCGCCGGAGAGGGCGAGACCAGGGAGGACGAGGCCGGCGGCGGCGAGCACGGCGCGGCGGTTGAGCGATGCGTGGGTCATGCCGACACCTGATCCCGCCGCCACGCCGTTCGCCACACCGCTTCGGTCAATGGCGCCGTCTGATCGGCGAGTGGTGGCGCTTCTCGGCGAACGACGCTCTAAAGTGGCGGCATGTGGCGAACCCTGTTCCTGACCCTCCTCCTGACGAGCCTTGCGACCCTGGCGCGGGCCCAGGATACCGCCTGGCAGGCCTGCCAGGGCGCGATCGGCCCCGCCGGTCCGGTGCTGAGCGACTGCCGCCCGATCCGCGATTTCGTTGATCCCCAGGGCCGCGAGCTCTGGATCCGTTCAACGCTCGACGCCCCAAACTTCGCCTTGGGTGACACTCGGCCCCGCGCCCTTTATGTGGCGGGCGTCGCCTCGTCGCAGGCTTGGCTCAACGGCCAGCCCCTCGGCGTCAACGGCCAACCCGGCGCCACGGCGCAGGAGGAAGTCCCCGGACGCTACCAGGCGATCTTTCCCATCCGCGAGACCGCCTGGCGGCCCGGCGGCAACAGCCTGGTGCTGCGTCTGTCGTCCTTCCATGGCGGCCTGCGCTTCGCCCGTCCGATGAGCGCCATGGTCGTCCTGCCCTACCCCTATCCGCAGCGCACCGCGCTGCTGGCGGTCACCTTCGTAGCCGCCGGAACGCTGCTGGCGGCGGCGTTCGGCTTCGGCGTGATCCACGCCATGCGGCGCACGGGCTCCAGCCTGGTCCTGGCCGGCATGGCCGGGGTCGCGGCCCTGCAGGCCATCGTCGAGAGCCTGCGGCCGGTGTTCAACTATGCCTATCCCCTGCACGCCTGGCGGATGGGCGCCATCTGGGGTCTGGCGGCGGCCTTCGCGGTCCTGCTGGCGGCCTATGTCACCAGCCGCTTCCTGCCCAAGGCGCGCCGGCTGATGATCGGGGTCGCCCTCGTCGGCGTCGGGGCCACGGTCCTGCTGCCGGGCTTCGACTACAAGACCGTCTGGGCGCTGATCCTCGGCGTGGCGCTCGCCGTTCTGCCGGCTGCCGCGGGCGTGCGACAACGGGTTCCCGGCGCGCGTCTGACCCTGGCCTATCTGGCGCTGTTCCTCGCCCTGGCTCTGGGGTTCCCCCAATGGCTGGCCGACTTCTCCTACTTCCTGCTCGCCGCCAGCCTGGTGCTGCCTTTGCTGATGGTCGAGGTGGTGCGACTGGGCCGCGACGACCGCGGCCGCGAAGCCGCCCTGACCCGCGCCGCCAGTCGCCCCGACCGCCTGACCGTCGCCTCGGCGCGCGGCGTCGAGCTGGTTCCGATCGCCGAGATCCTGGCCGTGGTGGGGGCCGACGACTATGTCGAACTGCGGCTGGTCGGCGGCCGAAGCCTGCTGCACGCCGCGCGCCTGGAGGGCCTGGCGACCCAGCTTCCGACGGGCTTTTTACGCATCCACCGGTCGGTGATCGCCAACCTGGCCCAGGCTCAGCGCCTTGAACGCGACGGCGACCGCTGGCGGCTGCATCTCAGCGAGGGCGCGCCCCTGCCCGTCAGCCGCTCGCGCCAGCCCGCCCTGCGCGAGGCTCTGGACGCGCCTCCCGTTGGGCTGTCGGCCTAGGGGGATCGTTAGCTCGATGCCTTCGCATGGGGCCCGCCCTCGTCCTTCGACAAGCTCAGGATGAGGGCTACTTCAGCGACGGCGTATTCGAAAACCTCATCCTGAGCTTGTCGAAGGACGAGGTTTTCGCACCCCTAGCCCCGCTCGCGCGTGCGCTCGAAGCGGATCTTGGGGAATTTCTCGGTGACGTAGCCGATCTCCCAGGACGACTTGCCCAGGAACACCGGCTGGTCGTCGATGTCGGTGGCCATGGCGGTCTTGTGCTTGTCCTGGAAGTCCTCGACGTCGACGCGCGTCCCGCTGATCCAGCGGGCCTCGGCATAGGGCGAGGGCTCGAACATCACGTCCAGCTGGTATTCGCCGCCCAGCCGGTCGGCCATGACCTCGAACTGCAGCTGGCCCACGGCGCCGACGATGAAGTCGGAACTGCCCAGCATCGGCCGGAACAGCTGGGTGACGCCTTCCTCGGCCAGGCCTTCCAGCGCCTTCTTCAGGTGCTTGGCCTTCAGCGGATCCTTGACCCGCACGCGGCGCAGGATTTCCGGCGCGAAGTTGGGCAGGCCGGCGAAGCGCAGGGTTCCGGTTTCCGACAGGCTGTCGCCCACCCGCAGCACGCCGTGGTTGGGAATGCCGATCACGTCGCCGGCGAAGGCGTCCTCGGCCAGTTCGCGGTCGCTGGCGAAGAACATCACCGGCGCATTGACGCTCATCGACTTGCCGGTGTTCTGGGCCTTCAGCTTCATGCCACGGGTAAAGCGGCCGCTGGTCAGGCGCAGAAAGGCGATCCGGTCGCGGTGATTGGGGTCCATATTGGCCTGGACCTTGAAGACAAAGCCCGACACCTCGGGATCGCCGGGCGCGACATGGGTCTCGACGCCGCTGCGCATCGCCCGGGCCGGATGCGGCGCCGGCGCATAGGCGCCGATGCCGGCCAGCAGTTCGGCCACGCCGAAATGGCGCAGAGCCGAGCCGAAGAACACCGGCGTCATGTGGCCTTCCAGGAAGCTCTGCACGTCGAACGGCTTGGCGGCTTCGGAGACCAGCATCGCGCCCTCCTCGACCTCGGCCTGCTCCTCGGGGTCGAGGAAGCGGCTGATGGCGTTGGAGTTCAGGGCCACCGGATCAGGATGACCCTCGTCGTCGTTCGAGCTCTTCTTGGCATAGGGGATGAAGGTCTGCTTGCGCAGATCCAGCATGCCCTTGAAGCGTCCGCCCGAGCCGGCGGGCCAGTACAGCGGCGCCGGATCCAGGGCCAGCTTGGACGACACCTCGTCCAGCAGCTCGAACGGGTCCTGGGCCTCGCGGTCCATCTTGTTGATGAAGGTGATGATCGGGATGTCGCGCAGGCGGCACACCTCGAACAGCTTCAGGGTCTGGGGCTCGATGCCCTTGGCGGCGTCCAGCACCATGATCGCCGCGTCGGCGGCCGTCAGGGTGCGATAGGTGTCTTCCGAGAAGTCCTCGTGGCCCGGGGTGTCGAGCAGGTTGAACATCAGACCGTCGTGGTCAAACGTCATCACCGAGGCCGACACCGAGATCCCGCGCTCGCGCTCGATCTTCATCCAGTCCGACTGGGTGCGGCGGGTTTGGCCTCGGGCGCGCACCGCGCCGGCCGCGCGGATAGCCCCGCCAGCCAGCAGCAGGTTTTCGGTCAGGGTCGTCTTGCCGGCGTCAGGGTGGCTGATGATGGCGAAGGTGCGCCGGCGGGCGGCCTGGGCGGCGGGGGAGGTGCTCATGGCGCGCAACTAGCGGTCCGGGCGCGATTTGTCACCTTCCGGCTTGGGGGACGAGCCGGACAGCCCGCCCCCCGCAGCAGAAAGGATCCTTAGAACGCCACCGCCACGCGGGCGTACCAGAGGCCGCCGTCCGTGTCGTAGGGCGCGTTGCGCGAATAGATCAGACCGCGTGACGCCTGGAAGGTGGCTTCGTCGGGATAGGTGTTGAACACGTTTTCCCCGCCCACCGTCAGCTTGACCGCATCGGTGACCTGCGCCGTCGCCGACAGGTCCAGGAAGGTCTTGGCCCCGAAGGTCTGGATCAGATTGGTCGTGCCGTTCAGCTGGGCGTCGGTCCATTCACCGCTGTAGCGGACGCGGGCCATCAGGCTGTAGCGGCCGCGGGCATAGTCCAGCGTCACATTGCCCGCATATTCCGGCAGACTGTCTTCGATATTGATCTTGGACAGGGTGCTGACCTGGGCCGGATCGGCGCGGCGCACCTTGGTGTCATTCCAGTTGACGGCGCCGGTCACGCCGACCTTGCCGCCCAGCCAGTCGCCCTTCCAGGCCGCCACGGCGTCCAGACCCTGGGTGCGGGTGTCAAAGGCGTTGGTGAAATAGGACACCGTGGTCAGGGAGTCCGCGCCCGCCACGCCCTGGGCCAGAAGCTGCGCCTTGATCGCCGCCGTCACCGTATAGCTCTGCGAGGAGGCGAAGCGGTTGTCGACGTCGATGCGGTAATAGTCGAGCGAGGCGGTGAAGCCGGCGTGACGATAGACGCCGCCGAACGACAGGTTGGTCGACTCTTCGGGCTTCAGGGGCTTGGCGCCGAAGAACACCGCCACCGGATTGGTCGTCGCCAGACGGCCCGACGTCTGGAGCAGCAGGGTCGTGGTGTTCAGGCCCTGCGAGGTGCGGGTGCTGTAGATCTGGCCCGGTGTCGGGGCGCGGAAGCCGGTCGAAGCCGCGCCGCGCAGGGCGAAGTTCGGCGTGAATTCGTAGCGCGCGGTGATCTTGCCGTCGGTGGTCGAGCCAAATTCCGAGAAGTCTTCATAACGGATGGCCACCGCCGTGGTCAGCTTGTCGGTGACGGGCATGTCCAGATCGACATAGGCGGCATAGCTGGTTTGATCCCACGACCCCGCCTGGGTGGGGCTGTAGCCCGGGAAGCCGTTGGAGCCGCTGGGCAGGCCGCTGGCCGCGCCGGGCCCGACATCCCAGGAATAGCGATCGCCGGCCGAGATCTCGTAGGTTTCCTTGCGGGCTTCCGCACCGAACGCCAGGTTGGCCGGCTGGGCCAGGAACGACCAGGCCAGGGGCCGGGTGACGTCAAGGTTCAGCGACTGCTCTTCCTGGGCCAGGGTCCCGGCGTCAAACGACGTGGGCGACTCGGGGCCGAACGAGGCGTTGATGCTGTTGTTCAGGACATAGTTGATCTCGTCGCGGCCAAAGCCGGCGCTCAGATCCCAGTGGTACGCGCCCACGTCGCCGCGAACCCCGCCATTGAGCTGATAGTCCTTCTCGTCCTGGCCGAACTTGGGCGAGAAGCCGGTCGGATAGACCGAGTTCAGGGTCCAGCCCGGGAAGGCCGTGCTGGTCTTGTAGGAACTGTCGGTCGACGGATTGCGCCAGTTGAAATCGGTCTCGCCCTGGCTGTCGGTATAGGTGGCGAAGCCATAGGCCTCGATCGCGTCGGTCAGCGGCAGGGCGGCGTTGAGGCTGGAGCGCCAGACCTTGCGGTCCGGCTGACCCCAGCGCTGCACGGGGTTGGGAACCTTCAGGGTCGGATTGGCGGCCTGGAAGGCGATGGCGTCCGGACGCTGACGGGTGCGCGAGGTGGCCTCGGCGTTGGTATAGTCGAGCGCGGCGACCAGATAGCCGGCCTCGCCCAGCTTGAAACCGTAGCGGCCGCCGATCTCGGTCTTGGCGCCGTCGCCTTCGAAATACTGGCCGGTCTGGGCATAGCCCGAAAAGCCGGCCCGGCTGCTGAGAATGACATTGATCACGCCGGCGATGGCGTCGGACCCGTATTGCGCCGAGGCGCCGTCGCGCAGGACCTCGATGCGTTCCATGCCGCCGGCCGAGAACTGGGCCATGTCGACGCCCTGCTGACCGCGACCGCCCAGGGCCGCCGAGCGGTGGCGGCGCTTGCCGTTGACCATCACCAGGGTCTGGTCGGGCGACAGGCCGCGAAGGGTCGCGGGACGCACAAAGGCCTGGCCATCGGCGGCCGGCAGGCGCTGAACATTGAACGACGGCGTCGTGGCCTGCAGCTTGTTCATGATCTCGTCGGACGCGATGCTCTCCAGAACATCATGCGAGATCACATCGACGGGCGCCGCCGACTCGAAGGCGGTGCGGTTCACCCGGCGCGTGCCGGTGACGATCACGGCCTCGACTTCGGCGACCGCCGCGCCAGGAGCCGCTGCTGCAGGCGCTTCCGCCAGGGCGGGCGACGCGATCGCCAAAGCCAGAACTGTCCAGGCCGTCGAAGTCATTAGGTTCATGAGTCCAGATCCCCGTTTCTCGTTGAGGCGGGGCATAGGCAGCACGCATGACGGAGACGCGACGGGGCCATGTTGCTTAAATGACGATCACCGTTATCCAAAACGGTGGCAGATAAATCACGGATTTGCGACAACGCGCCTCACCGCCGCCTGCAAATATCCCTTTTCGAAAAGAGGGATTAGAGTCATGCTTCGAACCTCAGATATGTGGCGCCCATTGAGAGCGTCCGGTCTGCAGAGGAAACGAAGATGGCTCTCTGGGATGAACCTCGCACTTCGAAGGCCCCGCGCGCGGAAGCGAGCTTCCTGTGCATGGGTGTAACCGTCGGTGGTCTTGTCGCCCTGGCTGTTGCGATCAAGTGGCTGATCGCCCTGATCTGAAGTCAGCCTGAAGCATTTTCGAACGAGCCGGATCCCGGCTCGCGCAAAGAACGTGCGTCAATACAGAGATCTGGAGCTCCAGCCCGATACCGTCTGGGCGGAGAAGGCTCTCGTCAGGCCGCCAGTCGGCGCCAGACTTGGCGGTCCGCCTCGACATTGGTCAGTGAGCCGGCCTTCTGGCGCTGCATCAGCGCGCCCATCACTTCGAGACCAATCTGCGCATAGCGGACCTGAACCTGATCCGCCAGGCACCCGCGGGCCGGCGCCACAAACAGCGCGGCGTTGATTTCCGGCGACTTGGTGATGATCAGCGCCGCCAGTCGCTTGGCGCGCTCAGGATCCTTCATCTGCAACAGCGGCTCTTCGGCATAGAGCTCGCGGCCCAGTTCGCTGACATAGCCCAGCGACAGCTTCGCGAAACGATCGCGCGCCATCGGCGGCGCCAGTTCGGCGGCGTCAAAGCTGAAAACGACATCGTTCATGAGGAAAAGCATGGCGGTTCGGGCAATAATCTCTGGAAGCGGTTACACGCCCAGACAATGCCGCAGCGAACTTTAGGTCCGGTTTAGGAGCGAGGTTAACGCCGCCGAAAACCGGTGTTTTCGGTCGTCGATTGGCCGCGACATCGCGCCAATCGCCCTACGCCTCGACGGCCTCGGTGAGGAAGTGACGTCCGTCTCGATCCTCGATCTCGATCACCCAGATGTCGGGATCGATTCGCGCCGCGCGCTCGGCATAGGCGTCCAGGTCGGGCTCGAAATCCGACTTGGTCGGCTGCATCCAGAACCGCTCGCCATCGCCGCGCGTCGCCTCGGCGAACAGCCGCGCGGTGTTCTGGCGACGGTCGACCACCTTGACCAGAACCGCGCCCGCCTTGGCGTCGCCCTTGCGGACCACCGTGGCGAAGGCGCCGCCCAGTTCGGCCCGGCGGATCAGCGCCCCGGCCCAGATATCCGTCGACAACAGCATGCTAACCGAACCGCAACCCTGAGGCGCCTAAGATGCCCCTTCATCTCGCAGCATACGAGAAAAAGACGCGCCCGAGCCTGTTCTTTCGAACCGGACCGGGGTCCAGGAGTAAAAACCCGATGGCCGTCGAGACCGGCTCCCCTCTTCGGCGATCGCGGGTCGCGACGTTCCGCCCCGCCCACAACTGGCGATGGGCGGGTTTCCTGGCGGGAGCGGTCTGCCTGATGTCGCCCAGCGTCCTGCTGGCCGCCAACGCCGCCGACCAACTCTATGAACGCACCCTGATGACGGCCGCGGACGCGCGCTGCCAGCTGTTCGCGCGCACCGTCGGCTCGGCGCTGGACGCCGCGCGGGCCCAGGCGCGCGGCGCGACCTTGCGGTCGGGCGCGTCCCAGGCCGATGTCGAAGCCCTGGAACAGCGGGCCCGCGCCAAGGCGGCCCAGGCCTCGTGCCGATCCAAGGACATGACCACCGCCGCCGATCGGGTGCGCTCGGCCTTCGAAGCCTATGCCACCCTGCAGCGCATGCACTATCCGGGCGATGTTTCGGCCTGGCAGGCCGAGCGCGGGGTTTCGGCGACCATCCCGCTGTGGCGACTGTCGCAACCCAGCAGCTTTGGCCCGGATCGGCTGATCTTTGGCCTGGTGGGCAAAAGCAACGCCGTCGCAACCGTGGCGACCTTCGCCGACGGCGCCCAGCCCTATGCGGCCCGGCTGGTGATGCGTGACACGGCCAGAACCCAGGGCCCCTACATCAATATGCGCGGCGGCGCGGGCCTGTCGTCCAAGGTGGCCCCGCGGTCGGCCAGCCAGGTGTTCAACGCCGAGACCCGCGAGGAGGCGCCCGTCACCCTGCTGCCGACCGGCGCCAAGACCGGCCTGGGCTTCCGCTTCCCGATCGCGGCGGCCGAGGCCATTTCAAAGCTGGATCCGCGCGAGGCGGTGACGATCGAGTTCACCTTCGCCGACAGGAGCGGCCGCGACGCGGTGCGCAAGGCCTATGTCGAGGTCGGCGACTTCGCGGCTGGGCGCGCGTTTTTGCGCTAGAGGCAGCCGGTCAGCGCCGGCGGCCAGGCTGGACAGGTGGGGCCGGACGGCGGCATGGGGTGGCGAGCGGGCGCCAGCCTACTGACCTCTGCGGTTCATGAAGACGACGATTAGCCCCCCACTGATCGCCAAGAAAATCGCGATCCAACTAGCGGGTGTGAAGTCGGACATCGGAGGCTCCAGCGTTGGTGGCGAGAACGTGCGGTCTTCTATCACGCTATGCAAGTGCGGAGGCCCCGCCCGACAGCGGACCTTCGGAACGTCTCTGAAGGGTGGTGAGCGGACCTAGCCGTCAATCGGTGAAGCGGCCGTCTCTCAGCGCCTTGGCGCTCTTGGCGCGTCGCATCTTCTCCATACGGAGGGCAGCCCACATCCCGATGAAACAAGCCAAACCCATGAACGGGTAGACGGCCAGAGCCGGTAGGCGAAAACCTGCCTTCAAGCCGCCCAAGATGACAATCAAGCAAAAACAGACGGCAAAAATAATCTTGGTAGTCTTGAGCGTGGCAGGCATGGGGCGGTTCCGTACAGCTAGGTCACACTACGGACGCATGAAAGGTCCGACTAGGGTCGCGCGCGGAAATTAGAGGCCGTCCAGAATTCAGACCTTGAGCTCACCACCCGTCGTTCTCAACCAGACCTGCCGATCGAAACCGCCGCCAAGCCCTCCTCTGCCTAGCGCGGCGAGAAGGCCACGACATTGTCGCCCAGATTGACGGGCGGCTCGGGCTCGGACGCCTCAGGCTCGGAGGCCTCTGGCGGCGGCGGCTCGGGCGGCGGGGTCTGGGCCTTCAGCGGGGCCAGCAGCACCGGCAGGCGCACCGAAACGCTGGTGCCCGCGCCCAGACGGCTCTCGATATGCATCTCGCCGCCATGCAGCTTGGCGAAGGCGCGCACCAGCGACAGGCCAAGCCCCGTGCCCATGGCGCGCTGGTCGACACCGCCGGCCTGCTCATAGGGGCGACCCAGACGTTCCAGGTCTTCGGGGCCGATGCCGACGCCGGTGTCGGCGACGATGATCTCCAGAACGCCGTCATAGCCGTCGGCGGTGACCGTCACCTGGCCGCCGCGCGGGGTGAATTTCAGGGCGTTGGAAATCAGGTTCAGCACGATCTGCTTGAGCGCCCGGCGGTCGGCGTCGACCTCCAGATCATTGGGCGGCAGCACGCCGCGCAGTTGCACCCCGGCGCCATCGGCCTGGACCCGCATCAGCCGCATGGCCGCCGTCATCGCCTCGCGGGCGTCGAACACCCCGCGCGACAGCTCGAACCGCTCGGCCTCGATCTTGGACATGTCCAGCACGTCATTGATCAGGTCCAGCAGATGACCGCCGCTTTCATGGATCAGCTCGGCATATTCGCCGTAGCGATCGGTCAGGGGGCCGAACATGCGCGAACGCATGATGTCGGAAAAACCCATGATGGCGTTTAGCGGCGTGCGCAGCTCGTGGCTCATATTGGCCAGGAAACGGGCGCGCCCCGCCGCCAGGGCCTCGGCGTCGGCGCGGGCGCGGTCCAGCTCGCTCTCCCGCGTGCGTTCAACGGTCACGTCGCGCAGAAGCCCGACCAGCAGCACCGGCGAGACCCGGCGCAGATCGAGGGCGACGATCCGCTCCACGCCCAGAGCGGGATTGAAGGTCAGGCTAGCCTGACCGTCGCGCAGGGCCTGCGTGATTGCTGCGCTCACCTTTTGCCGGTCGTTCGGCGCCGCGGCGCCGGTCAGGCCGCGATTGACGATGTCGGCGATGGTGACGCCCGGGGGCGGCGCGCCGCGCACGGCGCTGATCTTGCCCTTGGGGTTCACGGCCAGGGCCAGTTGCGGCAGACCGTCGAGCAAGAGGTCCAGCGACGCCATTTCCGCGCTGTGGCGCACATCGCGCACCCCAACCCGTCGGTGACTGATCAGCAGGCCCGTGGCCAGGCCAAGCCCGGTGGTGGTCAAGGCCAGAAAGCCCAGGATAAAGGCCAAAGCGCCGGTGGGCGCCGCCGGCGCCAGACCTGACAGCTGGATCAGCGCCGCAACGCAGCCGCCGATCAGGGACAGGGCCGCGCCTTCCGCGAGGCGGCGCGACGCGGTCAGGGTCGAGGCGGCGGCCACCGGGGCCAGGCACCAGGCGCTCATCGCGCCGGACACCCCGCCCGTCAGCACCGCTGCGGCAGATCCGCCCACAGCCCACAAAACCAGCATCAAGGACTGCATCCGATCGTCTTCGCGCGAGGTTTCACCCGCCAGAGGATAGGAGGCCAGAGCCGGCGCCGCGCCGGCGATAAACGCCGTCCAGATCGGCCAATCGACGGTTTGGTTCAGAAAAGCCGTCGCGCCCGCCGCCAGAAAGATCGCCGCCAACCAGCCCAGACGCCAGACGCGTGCAGCGTCCAGGCCACGCTTTGGGCGTGCGGGCCGCAAGAACGGGTCCGGAAGCAGTTCGAATTCCAAGAGCGGGCGACTTCCTTCAAACACGACGTCATCCGTCGCCGTCTTCAAACCTTAACGCGACTGAGGCCCTCGCTCCAGACCGCTCAATCATCAAGCGATCATTCGTCGTGGAGGGCTTGTGGACGGAAACGGAATGGTAAGCGCAATCCGCCTAGGTTCCGACTGTTAAATGCGGACAGAACGTCCGGGAGCCCACCCTATGCCTCAATCCGCGTCCCTCGACGCGCCACCCTGCCAGGACACATCGGCCGCGCGTCGCGCTGCGGCCCATGAACGTCGTCGCGCCGCGCTGGACGACCGCAAGCGCTCGTTCCTGCGCATGGTGAGCCATGAGTTGCGGACGCCGCTGAACGCCGTGCTGGGTTTTTCCGAAATCCTGTCGCGTGAACTCTACGGACCGCTGGGGGCGCCTCAGTACCGCGAATACGCCCAGATCGTGAATGACAGCGGCCTCAAGCTCCTGAAGCTGGTCAACCAGATCGTGGAAATCGCGCGCCTGGAGGGCCATGTCACCGACCTGGACCTGGCGCCCGAGTCCCTGGATGAGGCCCTCGAGGATGCGACCGAGCAGTTGAAGTCCGAGATCGACCAGCGCCAGATCGCCATCGAGATTCCCGGCGCGGGCGCCCTGCCCTCGGTCCTGGCCGACAGCCGCGGGTTGCGCACCATGCTGGGCAATCTGCTTCAGAACGCCATCACCCATTCGCCGGTCGGCGGCCGAATCTGTGTGTTCGTGCAGAGCCTGCCGGGGGGGCTGGCCGAGATCTCCATCGTCGATCAGGGACCCGGTGTGGCGCAGGAAGAGCTTCCGCGCCTGCTGCGCCCGTTCGAACAGGGCGGCTCAGCGCTGACGCGCACCGGCGAAGGGGCGGGCCTGGGCCTGCCGATCGTTGATCTGCTGGCCAGGGCGATGAACGGGTCCTTGCGCCTGACCTCGCGGCCGGGCTCAGGCCTGACGGCGCAACTGACCCTGCCAGAAGGCTGATCGCTTGCCAGCGGCCGACAGGCCTCTTAAGCAGCGGCCATGACACGCCCCATCGACGCCGCGCTCTCCGAACTGGCCGACGAGTTCGAACTGCTGGGGGACTGGGAAGAGCGCTATCGCTACGTGATCGAGCTGGGGCGCGACCTGGCCCCGCTCAGCGACGCCGAGCGCTCGCCCGCCAACAAGGTGCTGGGCTGCGCCAGCCAGGTGTGGCTGGTCACGGAGCCTCAGCCCGACGGGACGATCGCGTTTCGCGGTGACAGCGACGCCCACATTGTCAGCGGGCTGATCGCCATTCTGCTGCGGCTCTATTCGGGCCGGCCGGCCAAGGACATTGCGACCTTCGACGCCAAGGCGGCCCTCGACAGGCTGGGCCTGTCGGAGGCCCTGTCCTCGCAGCGCTCGAACGGACTCAAGGCGATGGTCGCCCGCATCCAGCGCGACGCCCAGGCGGTGCTGGGCTAGTCACGCCAGAGGCGTTTGACGGCCTAGAAGAAGCCCGCGCGATTGCCGATGAACAGGATCGCGATGACCACCAGAATGAGCTGGATCATCCAGTTCACAGGGGATGGGATCGGCGACCTCTGAACGACGTAGAGGGCGAGTCCGAGGAGGACGAGGGCGATTAGGATGACGATCAGGATGCTCATGTCAGCTAAACCGCCAAGCCAAAACTTGGTTCCGCCAGCGCTTGAGGCCCGGTTCAGAAACGCCTATGGCCTCGCCCGAGATGACGCCTGACCCCAAAGCCTTCCGCGTGGCCGCCCTTTACCGGTTCACGCTTTTCCCTGATCCGGCCGCCCTGCAGGGGCCGCTGGCCAAGACCTGCTGCGCCCAGGGGGCCAAGGGCACGCTGCTGCTGGCCCGCGAGGGGATCAACGGCACCATCGCCGGAACCGACGCCGCCATCGAGGCGGTGCTGAACCACATCCGCGCCCTGCCCGGTTGCGCCGACCTGACGCCCAAGACCGCCTGGGCGCCCGCCATGCCCTTCCACCGCATGAAGGTGCGGCTGAAGAAGGAGATCGTCACCCTGGGCCTGCCCGACCTGGATCCGGTCGCCAAGGCCGGGACCTATGTCGAGCCCGCCGACTGGAACGCCCTGATCGCCGATCCCGACGTGATCGTCATCGACACCCGCAACGACTACGAGGTGGCCATCGGCGCCTTTGAGCGCGCGGTCGATCCCAAGACCACAAGCTTCTCGGCCTTCCCCGACTGGTTTCGCCAATACCGGAGCGATCTGGAAGACCAGCGCGGCCCAGACGCCCCGCCGCTGAAAGTTGCCATGTACTGCACCGGCGGCATCCGCTGCGAGAAGTCGACGGCCTTCCTGAAGTCCGAGGGGGTGGAAGAGGTCTTCCACCTGAAGGGCGGCATCCTCGACTATCTGGAACAGGTGCCGCAATCACAGAGCCTGTGGCGCGGCGAATGCTTCGTGTTCGACGAGCGGGTGGCGGTGGGCCACGGCCTGTCCTTGGGCACCCACGTCCTGTGCCGGGCCTGCCGACGGCCGCTCAACCCCGCTGAACAGGCCTCGCCGCTGTATGTCGAGGGCGTCGCCTGCCCGGCCTGCCACGACACGCGCGACGACCACAGCAAGGCCCGCTATGCCGAGCGCCAGCGTCAGGTCGAGCGGGCCCGGGAACTGGGCATCTCGCATCTGGGGACCCCTGACCCGCAGCAGGACTGACAGCCCAGGGATCGCCTCGCGATCCGCCGCGTTGTTCGAGGCAACCCTAGCAAGGAGCCTCACGATGGTCGCTTACGACTCCATCCCCGGCGGCCCCGCCGCCGAACCCAAGCGGTCGCGCGCCGCCCGCAAACTCTCCAGCCTGTTGGGTCGCAAGGCCGAGGCCCCCGAGCCTGCGGCGCCCGCACCCGACTATGTCCTCACCCCTGACGGGGACGGCAAGGTCACCCTGGCCGGCCGCAAGATCCCCGTCGCCGTCGCCCTGCTGGGCGCCGGTGTCGTGGGCGTTCTGCTGATCAATCGCCGCACGCGCGGCCCGATGATCACCGCCGCCACGGCGGCCTGGGGTCTTGTCGGAAAGAAGTTCGCCTGACGGAAACCGATCGCGACTTAACGCGTTGATTCTACAAGGTTCAATTCTGAAGGAACACTCATGACCCATACGAACGAAGACCATATCAAGCTCGTCAACGGCCTGGTCGAAACCACCATCGACAGCGCTGACGGCTACGCCACCGCCGCCAAGGACGCCGAGGGCCAGCGCTTCAAGACCCTGTTCGAGCAGCGCGCCCAGGAACGTCGCACGATCGTGTCCGAACTCCAGGACGAGGTACGCCGCCTGGGTGGCGAGCCCAAGGACGACGGCACCGTTCTGGCCTCCGCCCACCGCGCCTTCGTCAATCTGCGCGACAGCCTCAGCAAGGGCGACGAGGCGGTGATCAACGAGGTCGAGTCCGGCGAAGACCACATCAAGGGCAAGTACGAGAAGGCCCTGAAAGACACCGATGTCGACGTCCAGACCCGCGCGGTGATCCAGAAGGCCTGGACCTCCGTGAAGGCCGGCCACGACCAGATGAGCGACATCAAGCACATGATGAAGCACTAGGCTTTCGACCCTCGCGGCCCCGGCCGCGAAGCTTGACGCTGTGAAGGGGCGGGACCGCGAAGTCCCGCCCTTTTGCCGTCAGCCCATGCGGTAGTGCGCCACCAACCGCTGCAGCGCCAGTTTCAGCACCGTCTTGCCGGCCCGGCGCGGCAGGCCCAGGGATCGCTCGGCGGCCGTCAGCGCCGTGCCCGCCAGACAGACATGTTCGAGGATCTCGCGCAGGCCGGGTCCCGCGGCTTCCAGGGCCCGAGCGATACGGTCCTTGGCCGCCCGGGCGCGCTCGGCAGGTTCCAGCCCCAGGCCGCGCCCGCCGTCGACGCGCGGGGCGCCGTCCCAGTTCATGGTCAGACGCCCCACCGTTCCCGCCCTCTGGAACTCCTCGCGCAGTCGCTCGCCGGCGGCGGCTTCAACCGGGGTCAGCCAGGGTCGCCCCTTGCCATCCCGACGCCGCGCCAGCCAGGCGATCGGCGACTCGCCCAGATTGGCCTTGAAGGCGACAAGGCCCAGGCCCGGTTCCTCGATGAGCCGCTCGCCCTCAATCACCCCGGGACAGCCCGCCGGCGGCGCGGGCTTGGGCGGCGGCGGCGCGGGGGCCAGCGACCAGCCGCCCTGGGCGCGCGGCTTCAGCCGGGCCATGCGGACCAGAACCTGAAAGGCGGCCTCGTCGAGCATCAGCATCGGCCGGCGGCGACGATGGGGTCCAAACCGCACCGCATAGCCCAGAGGCGCCGCCTCGATCACCGCGCCGGGACGGGCCAGCAGGCGCGCGGCGCGGGTGGCCCTGTGCTCGGTCTCCAGATCGGACGCCGGGTCCGCAGGCCCGCTCATCGCGCCCACTCCAGGATCTGGCGGGGCGCCTGGCGCATGCAGTCCTCCAGCGCCGCCATCCGACTGTCGAAGGCGGCGTCCTCTCGCAGGTCCTCCACCTTGTGACACGCATGGCCGCAGGTGGTGCGATCGCGCCCGAACGCGAAGGCCACCCGGGCCAGCGGCCAGTGGAAACTGACATGGGTCAGATAGATGGCGATCTGCCGGGCCCGCGCGGCCGCGCCCGAGGTGCGGCGATGCGCAGCGATCTCGCTGGGCGAGACATCGGTCGCCATGGCGACCAGGTGGGTGACGAAAGCGACCGTCAAACGGTCGCGACGGGGATCGGGCGTGATCGCCCAGATATCCTCTAAGGCTTGAACCAACATGGCGTCCTCTCATCGGGATCGCGATCCAGCGACCACACCCCGAATCTAGGTTGATTTTCCGCATATGAGGATAACTTTCCTATCGTGACGCTACAATAGGAATATAAGCCTTTGATTGAATTGCGACCCCAGGGGTCGAATTCCCGTCACGGGACGGGGATTGGCGGCTCTAAACGCTCCAGGTCCGCGATACGCGCCGTGCACCAGTCGGCGTTGAACGCCAGGCGCTCACTGCGCGCCCAGCGACAATGTTCAACGGCCGGCTTTCGCCCCGTCGAGGAATTGGCGGCGAGAAGATCTTCAGGACACCCTGCCCTGATGGCCTCGATGATCGAGAGCGGCGGCGGCGGTCCGCAGATGAGCCAGCTCTCGGAGTCGGCGAATTGATCCTTGCGAAGCATCTCGCTCATGCAGCGCATGGTGGGCTGCAAACAGACCTGACCGTTGGGCCAGACACCGATCATGGGAAACATCGGCGCCAATGACGGGAGCGCGTGGTTGGCGTAGACGCGCATGTCCCAGTAGCGCTCGGCAATCTGCCCAAAATGAGCCATGTCCCGGATCGGCTCGAACCCTGACTGATCGATCGGCAGGATCTCGACCTTGGGCTTGGCCACGTTCACCGTGTCATTGGCGACATCGATATACAGCCCGCCAAACTGCAGCGCGTTCTGAAAATACTGCTCGCGCAGGGCGCCCCATATCCGCTGCCCTGTGCCGCCGTGGTCAAGAAACACCTTGATCGCCCGTTCACCGGCGAGCTGCGGCTTAAGCACTCTTTGACGCAGTCGCGTCAGGACATCCTGAGTGATCTCCAGACAATAGCCGAGCGGATAGGGCTTGCCATAGCGCTGAGCTGCCCCTTGGCCGAGCGCCGCGTCGGTCTCCTGACGAATCTCGAGAAAGGTTTCCTCCAGCGCGGCCACCGCCGGCCGCAAGAAACGCGCGCTCAAGGCAACCTGCTGCCTGGCGCCCCTCATGACACAACTGGAAATGTAAAATTCACAAGGAAAATCAAAACTATAAGATCAAAAAACTGCGGCCATGGCCACGACTTTGATCTACGCTTCAGGAGATGACGGTGACTACGTCAATTCCCAAGTGGGCATCAAGTTCTTCGGCACGATCGCCCCGCGACATGACACCACAGTCGCCGCCAGCCGATGCGCGCGCTCCACCGCCGCCTCGATCGGCAGGCCGGCCAGGCGAGCCGACAGATAGGCGGCGTTGAAGCTGTCGCCCGCGCCGGTGGTGTCGATGGCCTTCACCCGGCCCGGGGCCGGCGTGGCGGATCGGCCTTCAGGGCGATGGACATTGACCGCGTGGCTCTCGTCGCGCGCCACCACCTCGGCGCCGCTCGCCGCCCACTGCGCGGCCAGCTCTTCGGCCTCCCGGCCATACAGCGGACGGGAGTCCTCGCTGCTCAGCGAGATGTAGCGACAGGACGGCACGACGCCGTCGAGGGCGGCGCGGGCCGCCTCCGGGCTGGGCCACA
Organism: Caulobacter sp. FV2ps19; assembly: GCF_058681035.1. Classification (NCBI taxonomy): domain Bacteria; kingdom Pseudomonadati; phylum Pseudomonadota; class Alphaproteobacteria; order Caulobacterales; family Caulobacteraceae; genus Caulobacter; species Caulobacter sp. FV2ps19. Next base: position 3,786,293 of record NZ_CM178729.1, read on the forward strand.
GCGCGGGCCGATAGTTGAAGTCCAGGGCCACGGCCACGCCCAGCGAATGGACATAGGCCAGGATGTCCTTCAGCCGCGCCCGGCCGATATCGCCGATCACCGCCAGGGTGACGCCGGACAGATAGATCAGGTCGCTGGCCTTGGCGGCCTCGATCAGCTGGTCGGCGGTATGTTCGGAAAACAGGTCGCGGATCGGCGCCCGCTCGCGCCAGTAGTGGAATTTCCGCTCGCCGCTGTCGTCCAGCACGATGGCGTACAGGCCCGGCAGGCGGTTTTGCGCCTCGCGCACCAGCCGGGTGTCCAGCCCCTCGCGGCGCATGGCGTCCAGCACGCCCTCGCTGAACGGATCCCCCTGCCCCAGCGCCGTGCAATAGGCCACCGCGTCGCCCAGACGGGCCATGTAGACAGCCGTGTTGAAGGTGTCGCCCGCAAAACCCATCCGATAGCGCGGCGCGCCGTCGTCCGAAACGCCGTCGGGCGACATCTCGACCATGCACTCGCCCAGCACCGTGATCCTGACCATGACACCGGTTTCCTCTTGCCGTTTGCGGCGGTGATAGTCGGTTTTGGCCCGCAGGGTTAGAGGGGGCGCGCCGCAATTGAGACCCGTCGCGAACGCCAGCCGTCCATCGCGGCGCGGCTCCGCCTTTCACCGGGGATGACAACTCTGCTGTCGCGCGGTGAGGTCCAAGGTCCGCATTCCGGACGAGGTCCAATTTCCGTTCCCGACCCTGAGCGGACGGTTGAAAGGTCCGCTTTCCCTTCGGCTCTGGACCAGGTCACCAAAAACCTTGTCATCCCGGCCGTAGCGCAGCGGAGCGCCGGGACCCAGGGGCCACCGCAGCGCGCCGGCTACGGCCTGCTGCCTTAAACGTCGCTCGACGCTATCTTATGTGATCAGGAGCTTGCGGATATCGCCCTATACCAAGAGCCAGCGCATCGCGGCTGCCCTGGGTCCCGGCGCTTCGCTGCGCTACGGCCGGGATGACAAGAGTGTGTTGCTGGTGGGGCTTTTGCTTTCAGCCCGCTCCCCACCCTCAACAGCCTCTCGCCATGTCCGTTGTCGGCGCCGGCGGCCGGGCTTGCCGGTCCCGGCGGCGGGACTGATGGCGAAGGGGTTGATGGAGGACTGGACGACGGGGATTGGGCGCAGTTTATCCCCGTCGTTTCCGTTGTGAAACACAGCAAAATCAACGCTCTACAAATAAAACGAGCGCGCCAATCCTCCGCGTTCAAACCGCCCGCATAATCAATCTCACCTGACAGCACGGGAAGGGCGCACGTACGGCGACCGTTGCGACTGGCAGGGGTGGTCGAGCGGGTAGCGCCCGTCGGCCGTCGTCGAAGGCCCGGCGGGGTATGGCTGAGCGTGGACACCCCTCGAGGACCGTCCCGTGTTGAGGCCAGGCCCGGACCGCCGGGAACTCCCTTTGCCGACGACCGATGACGCGCAACAGGCATGGGCTGAAATCGCCCATGCGGTCCAGGGTGCGCCAACACCCTGCCCGTCGGGGGCCTAGCTACCGGAGCGGGTTAAAACCCCGCCAATCCCGGCGATGCTCCCGAATAACGGCTGCGCGGAGCGTTCGTCTTCGTCGAAACGGTATTCACTACCCAATCCTCCGGGCGAGGCCCGGACGCTCCGCGGCCCTTCCCATCCCTTCAGCGGATTTCCGCGTGAGGTTGCGGCGCCGCGTCCGGCCAAGAGCCGTGAGACCGCGATCGGCGAAGCCCCGGGCGGGCGCTCGCTAAAGCGGCAAACAGGGCGTCTGGGACCTTGAGGAGAAATTGGAGCGGGCGAAGAGATTCGAACTCTCGACCCCAACCTTGGCAAGGTTGTGCTCTACCACTGAGCTACGCCCGCATCCGGATTTCTCGGGTCTCGTTCCACCCTCCGAGTGTGAAGGAATGGAGCGGGCGAAGAGATTCGAACTCTCGACCCCAACCTTGGCAAGGTTGTGCTCTACCACTGAGCTACGCCCGCATCGTGGAAGCGAAAGAACCGCCCCGCGACGAGGAGGCGGCTTATGGCAGAGCGATCTCGCCTTGGCAAGCGCCCTTTGAGGGGTTGGCAAGCGCGGTGTTTCGAGGGCTCATTCGGCCCCTGTTTGTTGAGACGACGGAGTTCTGATCTTGCGTCTGTTCGTGTTCGGTCTGGGCTATGTCGGCGAGGCGTTCGCCCGCGCCTTGCGGCCGCGCGGCTGGACGATCATCGCCTCGGCGCGCTCCCCGGAGCAAGCCGCGACGCTGCGCGCGGCGGGTGTCGAACCGGTCGATCCGAACGATCGCGCCGCCATGGCCAAGGCCCTGATCGGGGTGAAGGCGGTGCTGATCACCTCCCCGCCCGGTCCGGACGGCTGTTATGCGCTGCAGTCGGTGATTCCCGCCCTGGCCCAGGCCCAGGCCTTTCCCGACTGGATCGGCTATCTGTCCACGACCGGCGTCTATGGCGATTTCGACGGCCGCTGGGTGTTCGAAACCTCGCCCCTGAAGGCCCAATCCGTCGAGGGCGCCCGCCGGGTGGGAGCCGAGCGCGACTGGGCCCAGGTCGGCGGCGGCATGGGCCTGACCGTGACCACCTTCCGCCTGCCCGGCATCTATGGTCCCGGCCGCAGCGCCCTGGACCGCCTGCGGGCCGGCGAAGGCCGGCGGATCGTCAAGCCGGGCCAGGTGTTCAGCCGCGTCCATCTGGACGACATCGTCAGCGGCCTGCTGGCCTCGCTGGACCGCCCCCGGGCCGGCGGGATCTACAATCTGTGCGACGACGAACCCGCCCCGCCGCAGGACGTGATGGCCTACGCAGCGGGCCTTCTGGGCGTTCCGACCCCGCCCGACCTGCCGTTCAACGAACTGGGCCTGTCGCCCGCCACCCGTCGCTTCTATGCCGAGAACAAGCGGGTCTCCAACGCCCGGGCCAAGGCGGAGCTGGGCTGGCGGCCCAAGTATCCGACCTATCGGGAGGGCCTGAGGGCGATTTTGGCGGGGGGCGGCTAGCCGTTAAAAGCGCGTGGGCCATCGCCTGGCGCCGTGAAGCAGGCGCAGCACCTCGACCGCGTCCGGCTGAACGCGATAGGCGATCAGGAACGGCGTGCGAGGAATTGCGAGTTCCCGGGTTCCAGCACAACGTCCCGGTCGTCCGGCATGCGGAAAATCAGGGAGCTTGGCGACCGCCTCGACTACTCTCATCACCTGCCCCGCAGCAGCATGGGGACTGTCGGCGGCGATCCAGGCGCGCGCCGCAGCCAGGTCGCGCACCGCTGGCTCCGTCCAAACCAGACGCACGGCTAGCTCCGCTTGGGTATCGGCTTTTCGTTTGGACCGTCCCAGGATGCGACCCAATCGGCGACCTGCCCATGGTCAAAGACATGACCGGCGTCGGCAGCCCGCAAGCCCTCGTCTATGGCGGCGGTTTGCCAGTCACGCACGGCGACAAACTCCCGCACCGCCTGCTCGATCACCCAGGACTTGGGCCGATCCAGGCTCGCGGCAATCGCCGTCACCTGATCGTCGAGATCAGACTGCAACTCGATGATAGACGACGCCGGCGTGGTCATCGAACTCTCGCAATGATGAGATTGAACCCTATCACAAGGGGCCTAAAACCACACCTACTCCTCATCCGGCCCGATATCCGCCGCCGCCCAATGCTCGGCCGAAACGATCGCGGCGTTGCGGGCCCGGGCCGCGCGGGCCAGGCGGCGGGCCACCGGATCCTCATCCATCTCGATCAGCCCTTTCGCCTCCGAGACCACCGCCACCAGCCGCTCCAGATCTTGCGGCCGCGACAGGCGATGGTCGCCGTCCTTGATCAGGGTGAAGACGACATCCTGGCTCACCAGCGCGTTGGCCAGGGCCAGCGCATGGGTCCACGGCACGTCCGGATCGGCGCCGCCCTGCAGGACGCGCACCGGAACATCGATCGGCACGGGCCCCGGCAGGATCGACCACCGCGCGCCGTCCTCGAGAAGCTGGCGGGTGATCGCATAGCCGCCGTCGTCATACTCGGACGGCCGGATCCAGAAGCCGTCGCGGGCGATGGCCGCCCTGGCCTCGTTCGAGAGTTCGGGCTCCATCAGCTTTTCGGTGAAGTCCGGGGCCGGGGCGATCAGCACCAGGGCCTTGACCCGGTCGGGCCGGGCCAGCGCCGCCAGGCAGGCCAGCCAGCCACCCATCGACGAGCCCACCAGCACCAGCGGGCCTTCGGTCAGGTCGTCGAGCACCGCCAGGGCGTCCTCGCGCCAGCGGCTGATGGTGCCGTCGCGAAAAAGGCCGTCGGACTCGCCATGGCCGAAATAGTCAAAGCGCACAAAGGCGCCGCCAGTGGCTTCGGCCTGATCGGCCAGCACCTGGGCCTTGGTCCCGGTCATGTCGGAATGGAACCCGCCCAGCCAGACGACCGTCGGCCCCTCGCCAGCGACGCGGCGATAGGCCATGCGCTGATTGTCCGCACGAACCAGGAACTCAGGGCATTCGGTCATGGCGCGAGCCTGATCCTTTCGCTAACTAAACGGGTCCCCCAGCCGAGAGTCGCGTGTCCGCACTTCCCGCCGATTTCACCTTGCTGCAGGTCACCCCTGAACTGGAAACGGGGGGCGCCGAGCAGACGACGATAGATGTCGCCCACGCCGTCGTCGCGCAAGGCGGCAAGGCGTTGGTCGCGACAAAAGGCGGACGCATGGCCTCGCGGCTGGAAGCCGACGGCGGCCGTCTGGCCCAGATGCCGGCCCAGTCCAAGAATCCCCTGGTGATCCTGGGCAACGCCGCCCGGCTGGTCGACCTGATCCGCCGCGAGAAAGTCAGCCTGGTCCACGCCCGCTCCCGCGCGCCGGCCTTCAGCGCCCTGTGGGCCGCCCACTTCACCAACACCCCGTTCGTGGCCACCTATCACGGCGTCTATAACGCCCGCTCCAATCTCAAGCGCTGGTACAACGCCGTGATGACCAAGGGCGACCTGGTGATCGCCAACTCCGAATATACCCGCGCCCATGTCATCGCCGAACACGGGATCGATCCGTCCCGGGTGGTGGCCATCCCGCGCGGCGTGGATCTGACCCGCTTCGAACCGGGCCTGGTCAGCTGCGACAGGATCGAGGCCCTGCGCCGCGCCTGGGGCGTCGCGACCGAGGACCGGCGACTGAAGGTGGTGCTGGCCGGTCGCCTGACGCGCTGGAAGGGCCAGGCCCTGCTGATCGACGCCATGGCGCGGCTGAAAGCGCTCGGCGAGTCCGGCGTTCTGCTGCTGCTGGTCGGCGACGATCAGGGTCGCAAGGCCTACCGCGCCGAACTGGAAGCCCAGATCGCCGCCGCCGGCCTTGAGAACGACGTCAGGATCGTCGGCCATTGCGACGACATGCCCGCGGCCTATCTGCTGGCCGATCTGGCGATCGCGCCGTCGCTGGAGCCTGAGGCCTTTGGTCGCACCGCCGTGGAGCCTCAGGTGATGGGGCGACCGGTGCTGGCCGCCGACCACGGGGCGGCCCGCGAGACCGTTGCGCCCGGCGAGACGGGCTGGCTGGTGGCGCCCGGCGACGCCGAGGCCTGGGCCAACGCCCTGGCGGCGGCCCGCGACGCCGGGGCCGCGATGCGTCAAACCATGGGACAAGCGGCCCGCGCCCGCGCTCGGCGGTTGTATTCAGTGGACGCCATGTGCGAAGCCACGCTCCAAGTGTATGCGCGCGTGCTTGAAGCCAGAGTTTTGGAGCGGAGACCTTGAGTAAGGAGATCAAGAAGGTCCTGGTGATCAAACTGGGGGCCCTCGGCGATTTCGTGCTCGCGCTCGCGGCGATGAAGAAGATCCGCGAGGCGCACCCGAAGGCCAAGATCACCCTGCTGACCACCCCGCCCTTCGAGGCGCTGGCCAAGCTCAGCCCCTATTTCAACACGGTCGAGACCGACGGGCGTCCCGAGGACTTCGGCGATCTGAGCCGGATGCTCGGCCGCCTCCGCAAGGCGCGCTACGACCGCGTCTACGACCTGCAGACCAACAGCCGCACCAACTGGTACTTCCAGGCCCTGCGCCCGTTCGCGCCGCAATGGAGCGGCGTCGCCTGGGGCTGCGCCTTGCCTCAGCGCGGCGCAGCGCGCCTGCACATGCACACCCTGGAACGTCAGGCCGACCAGCTGAAGGCCGCAGGCATCTGGCCGGACGCGCCGACCGAACCCGGCAACGCCCCGCCGCCGGACCTGTCCTGGATTCTGCGGCGTCAAAAGGAAGCCCGCCCCGTGGCCGGCGCCGCGGCGCCACGGCCCTATGTGCTGTTCGTGCCTGGCGGCTCGGCCCATCGGCCCGAAAAGCGCTGGCCGGTCGAGGCCTTCGCGCAACTGGGCTCATTGCTGAAGGCCCGAGGCCTCGACATCGTGATCATCGGCGGTCCGCAGGAAAGCGCCATGGCCCGCCAGATCCAGAAGTCGGTCGGCCAGGCCCGTGACCTGACCGGTCGCACCGACTTCGCCCAACTGGCCGTGCTGGGCGCCAAGGCCGCCCTGGTGGTCGGCAACGATACAGGTCCGACCCATCTGCTGGCGGCCTCGGGCGCACCGACCATCGCCCTGTTCTCGGACGCCTCCAATCCCGACCTGTGCGGCCCGCGCGGCCACGTGGCGGTGATCAAGTCGCCCGACCTCAAGGCCCTGCCCGTCTCGACCGTGGCCAGCGCGGCGATGAGCCTGCTGCCACACTAATAGCCCGCGTACCGTCCTGGCCGGTGATTGGCGATGATCACCATGCTCAGCGCTACGGCGGAGAGAATCGATAGCAGCAGCTTGGCTGGGCTGATGACGGTGAAAGCCGCAATCACCACCAGACAGTCGGCTCCCATCTGCACCTTGCCGGCGCTGATCCCGCGCTTCTCGTGCAGATAGAGCGCCAGCACGCCGACGCCGCCGACGCTGGACCGGTGACGCGCCAGGGCCAGAATGCCCATGCCGATGATGGTGCCGCCGAACACGGCTGCAAACACGGGGTCAACACGGGTCAGCGTCAGCCAGTGCGGCATGCCGAACGCCAGGCCCGCCAGCAGCAGATTGGTGGCCAGGGTCTTGCCGGTAAAGGCCCAGCCCAGGGTCCGCTGAGCCAGAACGTAGAAGGGAATGTTGAGCAGCAGGAACACGGTGCCGACGGGCCAGTTGGTCAGATACGAGATGATCAGCGCCACCCCGGCGACGCCGCCGGTGACGAGTCCGGCGGCCTTCAGAAGGGTCAGGCCAACGGCGATGAAGCTGGAACCGATCAGAAGGGCGTGAACGTCTTCGATCAGGGTGTGACGATGCGGGGTCATAGCGTAGGGCGACAACTATCTGCAGGCAAAGAACAGGGTTCCCGCCGGACCGTTTCCAACCCCTTTGCCGCCTTGGGCCCGAAAGGATCGGGTTTGCGGACGTCTCATTATCTCGCGCCGCTTGATAGGGGGCGCCCGACAGGTCATATATCATTTTCTCGCAGCGCGCCGTCGCGCCGCGCGATGACCTTCAACTGTACCGGAGCCGCCCCTATTCGCCGTCCTATGCAAACGCCTCCCGTCAAAGACGGACCGCGTATCAACGATGAAATCCGCGTCCCGCGCGTCCTGCTGATCGACCAAAACGGCGAGAAGCAAGGCGAGATGCCGACCGCGTCCGCCCTTGAAGCGGCCGAGGAAGCCGGCCTGGACCTGGTGGAAATCGTTCCGAACGCCAATCCTCCCGTCTGCAAGATCCTGGACTACGGCAAGTTCAAGTTCCAGGAGCAGAAGAAGAAGAACGAGGCGCGCAAGCGGCAGAAGATCGTTGAGCTCAAGGAAATCAAGCTCCGGCCCAACATCGACATCCACGACTACGAGGTGAAGGTGAAAGCCATGCACCGGTTCTTCGAGGAGGGCGACAAGGTCAAGGTGACCCTGCGCTTCCGGGGCCGGGAAATGGCCCACCCGGAACTGGGCATGAAGCTGCTGATCAAGGTCAAGACCGACTTCGACGAAGTGGCCAAGGTCGAATACGAGCCGCGCATGGAAGGCCGGCAAATGATCATGATCCTGGCGCCGCGCTAAACGGCGACCTGCGATCCTGACCTAGCGATCAACGCCTCGGCTTCCGCCGGGGCGTTTTTCGTTTGAGTGCGGTACGCAACCGCTTCGCGGCGCGCAATACGCGGAATGAGCTTATGTCCAAATACGGCAAGTCGTTGCGCGATATCTATCGCACGCTCGGTCTTCCCGGCGATCAACTAGGCCGGCCTCAGGAACAAAGTCCTGAGCCCCCTCATCATCTCCAGCCGAGCGCGCCCCGGCCGGCCGGCCCTTGTTCCACAACCCGGCGTCCGCTTCAGGCCGGAACCGCGCGGAGCGCGGCCGGCTCTCTGGGAGATGGGCAAACTGCCCTCGCCGGCCAGGGCGGCGTGACAGCCGCACGCAGAAGCGTGACCTCCAGACCCAAACCGCCGAGCACAACCTCAGGAAACAGTCGACAGCGGCACTCTCTTTGATAGGCTCGGTCCGAATTCGGGGGAATTTGGACTTGATCAAGTTGAGTTTGGCCGCCGCTGCGGCATGGATAGCGTTGCTTACCGCCGGCGCACACGCCGGTGAATTGCCCGCCTTGGCCACCTATGGTCAGCTTCCCAATGTCGAGCGGATCGAGATTTCGCCGGATGGAAACCTGCTGGCCCTAACCCTCTCGGACGGCGAACAACGCGCCCTGGCGATCCGAAAAACCGACACTAAGCTGGTCACCGGCATCAACATGGGCGTGGTCAAGGTTCGCGGCGTGCAATGGGCTGGACCTGAACACGTGCTGATCATCACGTCTTCGACCGCCGAGGTGTTTGGCCTGTCTGGCCCCAAGCGCGAATATTACCAGGCTTTGGACTTCAACATCACCACCGGCAAGCAGACGCCGCTGTTGAAGAACCAGCAGGACGCCATGAACATAATCATCGGCCAGCCGATGGTGCGAACGGTCGATGGCGTGCTCCAAGTCTTTGTGGAGGGCGTGCACTTCGTCAACAATATAGGCGAGGACACCCTGTACCGCGCCAATCTGCGCACCGGCTTCACCAGCATGGTGAACGCCAATGGCGACCGTAATACCGATGGCTGGCTGGTCGACCTCGACGGCGCCCCGGTCGCGCAGTCCCTTTACAATCAGAAGACCGGCCAGTGGTCGCTGAAGCTCAAGATCAACAGGAACTGGAAAACGGTCGACACCGCGATCTCGCCGATGGGCTCCTACGGGATTTCCGGCTTTGGCCGCGATGGCAAGTCGGTGCTGGTCTGGAAACGCGACGAAGACGCCAACACGATCCTGCGCGAGTACAGTTTCGACGAAACCCAGCTTGATCTGCCCAAGGGCGTCGAACTGGACGGCCTGCTGCATGATCCGGCCGATCTGAGTTTGCTGGGCGGGGTCAGCCTTATCGGGGACGATCTGCGCTATACCTTTTTCGACCCCAAGAGCCAGGCGACCTGGAACGCTGTCACCAAGGCGTTCAAAGGCGAGCGGGTCAGGCTGGCGTCCTGGTCGGAAGACCGGCGCAAGGTGGTCGTGAACGTCGACTCGCCCACCGAAGGGCCCGCCTACGCCCTGGTCGACCTCGACGCCAAAACCGCCAGCTGGTTGGGCTCCGACTATAGCGGACTGACGCCCGAACATATCTCCCCGGTCCGCTCGATCCGCTACAAGGCCAAGGACGGCCTGGAGATCAGCGGCTACCTGACCCTGCCGCGCGGCAAGGCCGCCAAGTACCTGCCGCTGGTGGTTCTGCCGCATGGCGGACCGGAAGGCCGCGACACCCCAGGGTTCGACTGGTGGAGCCAGGCCCTGGCCTCGCGCGGCTACGCCGTGCTGCGACCCAATTTCCGCGGTTCGGAAGGCTTTGGCTGGGACTTCGTGAAAGCCGGGTTTGGCGAATGGGGCAAGGCCATGCAGACCGACCTTTCGGACGGCGTGCGCGACCTCGCGGCCCAGGGCCTGATCGACCCCAAGCGGGTCTGCATCGTCGGCGCCTCCTATGGCGGCTATGCGGCCCTGGCCGGCGCGACGCTCGACAAGGGCGTCTATCGCTGCGCCGTCTCGGTGGCGGGCCCTGCGGATCTCAAGCGCATGCTTGCCGACAATCAGAAACGCTTCCTCACCTCCAGCAATTCCGCCCTGCGCTACTGGCTGCGGTTCATGGGCGCCGAGGGCCTGAAAGACCCCGACCTGGCGGTGATCTCTCCCGCACAGCTCGCCGACACGGTGGATATTCCGATCCTGCTGATCCACGGCAAGGACGACACCGTGGTCCCCTATGTCCAAAGCCAGATCATGGAGAAGGCCTTGAAAAAGGCCGGAAAGCCCGTCGAATTCGTCACCCTGAAGGGCGAGGATCACTGGCTGTCCAGCGGCGCCACCCGCCTGACCATGCTGACCTCGACGGTCGAGTTCCTGGAAAAGCACAATCCGCCGAACTAGGACGCTACTTCAGCATGTGACCTGTCGCAGCCGTCAGCGGTCTTGCCTGTTGGTTGGCCTACTGGCGCTGTGTGCGGTCTGGATGGAGATAACAATCGTTCAACGCGCCATGCTTGAGACGTGAGAGTCTCGACAGGCCTAGACCGCTCCACTAGCCTCAGGGGTGTCGAGTTTGGGGAACTTCATGCTTAAGTTGCTGACGGGTGTTCTGGCGGCGCTGATAGTTGGGATAGGCGGCGTGAACGCTGCGCCCGTCGAAGCCTATGGCCGTTTGCCGGCTATGATGGGTGTCGACATTTCGGCCAGTGGCGAACAGCTGGCCTATATCATCCAAGAGGGCGGCTCTGCCCATATCGTGGTGCAGGGCGTGGATGGAACCGTCCATCACTCTCTCAACATGGGCGATCGCAAGGTGCGGAGCGTGTCGTGGATCGGCGACAGCCATGTCGTCATCCAGGTGTCCTCGACCGTCGGCATCTCGGGCGTCGCCTTTGTTGGCGAATATTTCCAGGCGCTCAGCCTCAACGCCAAGACCGGCGCGATCGTGCAATTGCCCAATGGCTCGGAGGAGAGTGTTCTCAATGTGATGTGGGAGCAGCCGTACGGCGGCGTGTGGGGCGGCAAACCGGTGATCTGGGCGGGCCTCTACGCCAAGGAAGCCTATGCCGATCAGGACGGCCACTACGACCTCTATCGCTTGGACCCCGACACCGGCATCGCCCGTCGCCAACAGATGGGCGACAAGGATACGCAGGGCTATCTGGCCAAGCCCGACGGGACACTTCTGGCCCGCACAAAGTTCCGGTCGCGTGATGGCCGCTGGAGCCTGGACCTGCGCCGCGACGGCGCCTGGAGCGAGGCCTATTCGGCGATCGCGCCGCTTGATCATCCCTATGTCTCGGGCCTGACCTATGACGAGACGGCGGTCATGCTGTCGATCTGGGATGACACGGCCAAAAAGTGGAACATGGCGCCGGTCTCCCTGGCCGACGGCAAGCTGGGCGCGGATATAACGCCCAAGGGCCTATACTCCATGGTGACTGACGGCGAGAACCGGATCATCGGCTCGACCTATGAAGACGTCTATCGCGAGTACGAGTTCACCGAACCCCGGATCAAGGCGGCCTGGCCCCAGGTGCGCCAGGTGTTCGCGGGCCGGCAGGTGCTGCTGTCGGCGCACACGCCCGATTTCGCCAAGCTGGTGGCCTATGTCGAGGGCACCGGCGAGCCCGGCGGATACTATCTGGTCGATCTGGGCGCCAAGAAGGTCAAGCGGATCGGCGCCGCCTATCCGGCCCTCACCGGCGCGGATATCGCTCAGGTTCAGGCGGTTCAGTACAAGGCGGCTGATGGCCTCGAGATCAACGGATATCTGACCCTGCCCAGCGGCAGGGCCGCCAAGGGGCTTCCCCTGATCGTCCTGCCCCATGGCGGCCCCGAGTACCGCGACAGCGCAGGGTTCGACTGGTGGGCCCAGGCCCTGGCTTCACGTGGTTACGCCGTGCTGCAACCCAACTTCCGCGGATCCAGCGGCTATGGCCGCACCTTCACCGAGGCAGGATATGGCGAGTGGGGCGGCAAGATGCAGACCGATCTGTCTGATGGTGTGCGGATGCTAGCCAAAGCCGGCACGATCGACCCCAGACGCGTCTGCATCGCCGGCGCCAGCTATGGCGGCTACGCCGCCCTAGCCGGGATCACCCTCGACAAGGGGGTCTATCGCTGCGCGGTGGCGGTAGCGGGGGTGTCCGACATGGCCAAAATGCTGGCCAAGGACGTCAGCCAGGGCGGCAACACCAGTTCGGCCGTGCGGTACTGGAAGCGCTATATGGGCGTGACGTCGCCGTCGGATCCCAAGCTTGCCGAAAGGTCGCCAGTGAACTTTGCCGCCCAGGCGGACGGTCCGGTGCTGCTGATCCACGGCAAGGATGACACTGTGGTCTATTACGATCAGAGCACAGACATGCGTCAGGCGCTGGAACAGGCCCGCAAGCCCGTGGAGTTCGTCACCCTGAAGGGCGAGGACCATTGGCTTTCCCGCGAAACAACCCGCCAGCAGATGCTGGCCGCGACCGTGACCTTCCTGGAAAAGCACAATCCGCCGAACTAGGACGCGGGGACGCCTCCGACGACGGAGCCACTTTCGATGTTGGGCGCTGACGCGCGCTGTACTACCAAGCCCCCATGCTGGCCGCCTCCGCCCTGTCCATCGACCCCGCCCTGACGCCGGAAGCCTGGCGCGCGGCCTTCAACACGGCTGGGCGCCTTCACATCCCCGGCTTTCTGACGGCGGATTCAGCGGTCCGCCTGCACAGGTCGCTGGATCAAGAGACGCCCTGGGACAATGTCCTGGGCCTGGGCAAGAAGGTCTGGAGCACGGCCCTGGATGGCGCGCGCCCCCTGCCCTCCGAACAGAGCCTGGCCCTGGACCGTCAGATCGCGCAGGAAACCCGCGACGGCTTCGGCTTTCGGTTCGACAACTGGCGGGTCAGTGACGAGGTCGATGCGGGCCGGCGTCGGGGGCTGCTGGTCGAGGCGGCCTATGACCTTCTCAACGGGCCGGCCTTTCTGGATTTCGTGCGGACACTGACCGGCGACAGCCGCCCCCGCTTCTGCGACTGCCAGGCCACGCGCTACCGATCCGGACACTTTCTGACCGAACACGACGACTACGTCGCGGGCAAGAATCGCCTCTACGCCTACGTGCTGAACCTGACGCCACACTGGCGGGCCGACTGGGGCGGCCTGCTGACCTTTCTGGACGAGGACGGCCATATCGCCGAGGGCTACACGCCCTGCTTCAACGCCCTGAATATCTTCCGCGTCCCGCAAAAACACGCTGTCACCTATGTGACGCCACAGGCCGCAACGCCGCGACTGGCTCTGACAGGGTGGATCCGGGCGCGCGACTGAACCGGCGCCCTTGCCTTCCCCGACTCTTTCCCGTACTAACCCCGCCTTTCCGGAACCGCCTGGCTTATTGGCATGCCATGGCGGTTCGTCTTGCTATCCCAGAGGACGGGGCGAAAGCTCCGACGCGAAATGCCTAAGTTGAAGACCAAGTCGGGCGCGAAGAAGCGCTTCAAGATCACGGCCACGGGCCTGCTGAAAGCCGGCGTCGCCGGCAAGCGTCACCGTCTGATCGGCCACAACGGCAAGTACATCCGCCAAAACCGCGGAACGAAGGTCATGAGCGAATCCGACGCCAAGACCATCCGTTCGTACCTGCCCTACGGCCTTTAAGGAGCGCTGACACATGGCTCGCGTCAAACGGGGCGTTACCGCCCACGCCAAGCACAAGAAGGTTCTTGAGCAGGCAAAAGGCTTCTACGGTCGCCGCAAGAACACCATCCGCACCGCCAAGGCCGCCGTCGATAAGGCCGGTCAATACGCGTACCGCGACCGCAAGGTGCGCAAGCGCGCCTTCCGCTCGCTGTGGATCCAACGCATCAACGCCGGCGCCCGCACCGAGGGCTTCACCTACTCGCAATTTATCCACGGCCTGGACGTGGCGGGTATCGTGATCGACCGTAAGGTCCTCTCGGATATCGCGGGTCAAGACCCGGTCGCGTTCAAGGCCATTGCTGACAAGGTCCGCACCGCCCTGGCCGCCTAAGGTCTTTTTCGGATCCCCGGATCCGATTGCGATCTGAAAAGCCCCCCGGTGCGAACCGGGGGGCTTTTTGCTGCGCGCTCCCCTACTCCGCCCCGCCCGAATGCTCTAGACGGATGCCCGTCATGACCGATCTCAAAACCCTCGAATCCGATGTGCTGGCGCAAGTCGCCGCCGCCGCCGACCTTTCCGCCCTCGACGCCGTGCGCGTCGCGGCCCTGGGCAAGACCGGCTCGATCTCCGGCCTGCTGAAAACCCTGGGCGCGATGAGCCCCGAGGAGCGCAAGACCCAGGGCGCGGCGATCAACGCCCTGCGCGATGTCGCTGCCGCCGCCATCGCCGAGAAAAAGGCCGCCCTCGAGGCCGCCGAGCTCGACGCGCGCCTGGCCAGCGAGACGCTGGATCTGACCCTGCCGGCGCCCTATCGCCGCAAGGGATCGGTCCACCCCACCATGCAGACCATGGACGAGATGGTCGCCATCTTCGCCGAGATGGGCTTCGCGGTGGCTGAAGGTCCGGACATCGACGACGACTTCCACAACTTCACGGCCCTGAACTTCCCGCCCAAGCACCCGGCGCGGGAGATGCACGACACCTTCTTCTTCAACCCGAAGATCAATGCGGACGGCTCGGAAGCCGAGCGCCTGCTGCTGCGCACCCACACCTCGACGGTGCAGGTGCGGACGATGATGTCGCAAAAGCCGCCGATCCGGATCATCGCCCCGGGCCGCACCTATCGCTGCGACAACGACGCCACCCACACGCCGGTGTTCCACCAGGTCGAGGGCCTGGTGATCGACAAGGGCATCCATATGGGCCACCTGAAATGGACCCTGGAAACCTTCCTGGCGCGGTTCTTCGAGACCGACGCGGTGACCACCCAGTTCCGTCCGCACCACTTCCCGTTCACCGAGCCCTCGGCCGAGATGGACGTCCAGTGCGACCGCAGCGGCGGCGAGATCAAGATCGGCCAGGGCACGTCGTGGCTCGAGATCCTGGGCTGCGGCATGGTGCATCCCAATGTCCTGCGCGCCTGCGGCATCGATCCCGACGAGTATCAGGGCTTCGCCTTCGGCCTGGGCGTCGACCGGCTGGGAATGCTGAAATACGGCATGCCCGACCTGCGCGACATGTGGTCCTCCGACAGTCGCTGGCTGGCCCATTACGGCTTCAGCGCCTTCGCCGCGCCGAACGCGGCTTCCGGTCTCAGCTGATGCGTCCATCGCGTCTCCTCTCTCCTTCTCCCCTTGCGGGAGAAGGTGGCCCGAAGGGCCGGATGAGGGGTGGCGCGGACGACGCCGAGAAACCCCTCATCCGTCCTGCTTCGCAGGCCACCTTCTCCCGCAAGGGGAGAAGGAACCGTGAGTTCCAACAATGAAATTCACCCTCTCCTGGCTCAAGGATCACCTCGATACCGAGGCCTCCGCCACCGACGTCGTCGCCGCCATGACCATGGCCGGGCTCGAGGTCGAGCACGTCACCGATCCGGCCACCAAGCTGGCCGCCTTCACGGTCGCGAAAATCATCGAGGCCGTGCAGCACCCCAACGCCGACCGCCTGCGGGTTTGTCAGGTAGAAACGGTGGATGGCATCAAGGAAATTGTCTGCGGCGCACCCAACGCTCGGGCGGGCCTGACCACGATCTACGCTCCGATCGGCGCCTATGTGCCGGGCCTGGGCGTCACCCTGGTCGAGAAGCCAGTGCGCGGCGTGGTCTCCAACGGCATGCTGTGCTCGGCCGCCGAGCTGGAAGCCGCCAGCGAGAGCGACGGCATCATGGAGCTTCCTGACTCCCTGGCCGTTGGTGCGCCCGCCGCGACAGCGCTGGGCCTGGAAGCCGTCATCGACTTCGAGGTCACCCCCAACCGCCCCGACTGGCTGGGCGTGGCCGGCATCGCCCGCGACCTCGCGGCCGCCGGCGTCGGGACGTTGAAGGATCAGTCGATCGCCCCCGTGGCCGGAACCTTCCCCTGCCCGATCAGCATCAAGGTCGACGGCGAGGCCTGCCCGGTGTTCGCCGGCCGCCTGATCCGCGGCGTCCGTAACGGTCCAAGTCCTGGGTGGCTGCAGGATCGTCTGTTGGCCATTGGCCTGCGCCCGATCAGCGCCCTGGTCGACATCACCAACCTGGTGTCCTACGACCGCGCCCGACCACTGCACGTCTATGACGCCGCCAAGCTGGTCGGGACCACGATCGAGGCCCGCCTGGGTCGCGGCAAGGCCGAAGCGACGCCGGGCGACAAGCCGTCGCCGGCCGAGCATCAGGACGAGCAGCTGATCGCCCTGGACGGCAAGACCTATGACATCACGCCCGACATGGGCGTGATCGCCGACGCCGACGGCAATCGCCCGATCGGCCTGGGCGGCGTGATGGGCGGCGAGAGCACCGGCTGCAGCGACGGGACCACCGACGTCTTCGTCGAGAGCGCCTGGTTCGAGCCGATCCGCATCGCCCAGACCGGCCGTACCACCGGCATCAACAGCGACGCCCAGTATCGCTTCGCCCGCACGGTCGACACAGGCTCGATGGTTCCGGGCCTGGAGCTGGCGACCAAGCTGATCCTGGAACTGTGCGGCGGCGAGCCGTCGGAGATCGTGGTGGCCGGCGAGGCTCCGGCTGCGCCGACCGCCTTCCCGTTCGAGCCCGACTATGTCGAACAGCTGTCGGGCCTGGCCGTGACGCCCGAACGCACCCGGCAAATCCTGGCCGACCTGGGCTTCGACATCGTTCTGGGCTCGCCCTGGACCGTGACCCCGCCGACCTTCCGGCGCGACGTGGCGGGCAAGGCCGATCTGGTCGAGGAAGTGGCGCGCATCGCCGGCTATGGCGCCCTGCCCTCGACGCCCCTGCCCGAGGTTCCGCGCGCCGTCGGCGGCGTGCTCACGGCCAAGCAGGCCCGAGTCCGTGTGGCCCGTCGCGCCCTGGCGGCGGCCGGCTATGCCGAGGCCCTGACCTGGAGCTTTACCAACCAGAAGACCGCGGCCCTGTTCGGCGGCGGCGCGGCCGAGCTGGTGCTGGCCAATCCGATCGCCTCGGAGCTGGACTGCATGCGCCCCTCCTTGCTGCCCAACCTGATCGAGGCGGCCGGCCGCAACGCCCGCAAGGGCTTCCCCGACGCGGCCCTGTTCGAGATCGGCCCCGTCTTCCTGGGCGACCGTCCAGAGGACCAGCGCACCACGGTCGCCGTGATCCTGGCCCCCCACGCCCCGCGCGGCTGGGACAAGGCGGCGCAGGACGACCTGTTCTCGGTCAAAGCCGACCTGCTGGCCCTGCTGGAGGAGCTGAACGCGCCGGTCGACAAGCTGCAGACCGTTCAGGGCTCGGCCTCGTCCTGGTGGCATCCCGGCCGCTCGGCCCGGCTGCAACTGGGCCCCAAGGCGGTGATGGCCGAGTTCGGCGAGCTGCATCCGGCGGTCCTCAAGGCCCTCGACGTGGCCGGCCCGGTCTATGGCTTCGAGATCACCCTGGAGGCGATCCCCGAACCCAAGAAGAAGGCCATCAAGTCCAGGCCCGCCTTCACGCCCTCGCCGCTGATGCCCCTGACCCGCGACTTCGCCTTCCTGGTCGACAAGACCAAGGCGGCGGGCGACCTGGTCCGGGCCGCGCTGGGCGCCGACAAGGCCCTGATCACCGCCGCCCGGGTGTTCGACGTCTATGAGGGCCCCGGCGTGCCGGAGGGCTTCAAGTCGATCGCCCTGGAAGTCGTGATCCAGCCCCGCGACGCCACCCTCACCGACGCCGACATCGAGGCCCTGTCGGCCAAGATCGTCGGCGCGGCCGAAAAGGCCGGCGGCAAGCTGCGGAGCTAGGGCCAGGCGCCTTCTCCTCTTCTCCCTTCCCCCATCCAAGGGGGAAGGGAGAAGACACGAGGTCTCGGCCTCACGCGGATCACCGCTGAAGGGATGGGAAGGGCTGCGGAGCGTCCGGACGACGTCCGGATGAGAGATAGAGATTACCGTTTCGACGAAGCCGTGCGCTCCGCGCGGCCGTTATCCGCAAGCGCTTCCGGCTGGGCGGTGTTATCGCCTGACCCTCGACGCCTGCGACGGGCGGACAGGAGCGCGACTCCCACCCGGACCGCGGACCTTTCAGCCCGCCTGCTGCTCGCCCGACCCTCGTGGCCACGTCGTTTTAGTGTTCCACGGCCGACCGCAGCCAGAGACCACGAGGTTGACGGCCCAGAGCGCAAAGCCCTCCTCCCGCCATCGATTGAGCTTCCCGCTCGACCACACCCCGCCGCCGCTTTGGTCGCTGGCCGCGCGCCCTTCCCAACGACGAGGTGGGTTTAGAATACGGCAGGTTTGAACGCCGGGGATTGGTGCGCTCGATTATTTTGTAGAGCGTTGAAAAGGTTGTATTTTGTCGCGGAAACGACGGGGATTGAGCGCGGCTTATCCCCCTTCTCCGCCGTCATTCCCGCCCTTGTGGCGGGAACCCCTCTATCGGCCGCAGGGGCGGGAGGGGCGAAGGGCGCGCGCCCTTCGCTGGCGTCTCACGCGTCAGCTGAACCAGGGGTTCCCGCCACAAGGGCGGGAATGACGATTGAAAGGTTGGGCCTGACCCTTACCCGTTCTCCCCGGCGAAGGCCGGGGAGACGGATGAAAAACGGGCCCGGCGTGGACTTTCTCAGCGTCCGCCCAGGCTTGTGAGCGGAAATTGGCCCTTGGCCCGGCATCGGACCTTCGACATGTCTCATGGCCTGACGCAGCCCAACCCTCCCCGGCCAGCGACAACGGCGTGATCGCCTAGAGATTAGGCGCCCACGCCCTTCCTTCGAACATTTTGCCCCCGGGCGCGACCGATTGCCTCCCGCAGAGGCAGGCCCTTGCGAAAAGCCCACGGCCGCGCTACCTCTAGACAGCTCGCAAGGAGTCACTGGGTCCCAATGGTTTCGCATCTCGCCATCAACATCGTTTTCGCGACCGGCTTTACCGCCGTCGTGGCGATGTCGTGCGCCGCGACCATGATGTGGAACCAAATTAAAACCGTTCCGGTACGGACGGGGCAACGGCGCGCGAGATAATCCAAAACGCAGCCGACGGATCGCAAGATCTTCAAAAGCCCCGCTTCCGAAAGGAGCGGGGTTTTTTGTTGCGCGTTTCGTCGGCCCTTCCAAACACCCAGAGGGGAATGAGAAAACCAATGAGCTACCTGCCTTCACCACCCGCCTTCCACAGTGACGACGACGGCGTCACCGTTCACCAGCTGCTGCTGGCCGCCCAGGACGCCCACAGCGCGCTGGACGCCGTGCGCCAGGGTCTGGCCGACAGCGGCGCCGAGCTGTGCAACCTGACCCTCAAGCCGGTCGGCCAGATCGTCGAGGCCTCGCTGCGCGTCCGCCACCTGGGCGACCAGGCCGCCCGCCTGCTGGCGCGTGATCTCGCCGCCTGGCCCGGCGTCAGCTCGGCCAGCGTCGAGCATCAGTGGTTTCGGCCGTGACACCGGAGCCTGACAAACGGGTCGAAGACCGTCGCCGCCTGTTCCTCGTCACCGCCGAAGACACGCCCGACGCCCTGATGCGGGTGTTGGGCGTGGCCAGCGTGCAGCAGACCCGCCTGCGCGCCCTGACCGCCGCGCCCGACGGCCAGATCCTGGCCATTCGCCTGGAGATCGACGACCAGGGCGAGGATCGCGCCCAGAGCCTGGCCGCGCGCCTGGCGGCCTGTCCATCGGTGCGCGGCGTCGGTTTTGGCTGGCGGGCGTAACCAAACGGCCCGGTCGTCCGTATCTACAAGAAGGACCCCACAACGGGTCGTTCCCGAAAGATCGTTCATGCGTCGCCTGCTGACCCTTATCGCCGCCCTGTTCGCCCTGGCCGCCGTCCCCGCCTTTGCGGCGGCGCCCGCAAAGCCCGCAAAGCCCGCCACCGCCGTATTCGCCGGCGGCTGCTTCTGGTGCATGGAGCACGACATGGGCGGCATTCCCGGCGTTCTGAAGGTGGAGTCCGGCTACACGGGCGGTCACGTCGACCACCCCACCTATCGCGATGTCACCAGCGAACGCAGCGGCCACTACGAGGCCGTGCGCGTCACCTATGACCCCGCCCAGCTCGACTACGGCTTTCTGCTCTACAAGTACTGGAAGCTGGTCGACCCCACCGACGACGACGGCCAATTCTGTGACCGGGGCCCGTCCTATCGCCCCGCCGTGTTCGTCAAAGGCCCCGAGCAGCGCCAGATCGCCGAGAAATCCCGCGCCGACGCCGCCAAGCGGCTGAAGACCGGCAAGATGGCCACGCCCATCCTCGACTTGAAGACCTTCTGGCCGGCCGAGGAATACCACCGCGACTACGCCAAGCGGCACGCCCTGAACTATCAGGCCTACCGCATGGGCTGCGGTCGCGACCAGCGGCTCAGGCAAGTCTGGGGCGGCTGAAGCCCATCGCGAGCCCCCGCCAAGTGTGGTGAAATGCCGCCTTAGCTCAGGGATTCGCTATGCTCAAACCTCGCCTGGAAGTGATGCTGGAACGCGGGCTCTTCGCCTCGCGCTGGCTGATGGCCCCGTTCTATGTGGGCCTGGTGATCGCCCTGGGCGCTCTGTTGGTGGTGTTCTTCCAGGAACTGATCCACGAACTGCCGCACATTCTGAGCATGAAGCCCGAGGATGCGATCCTTCTGGCCCTGTCCCTGATCGACCTGTCGCTGGCGGCCAACCTGTTGGTCATCGTCACCCTGTCGGGCTACGAGAACTTCGTCTCCAAGATCGACACCGGCGCGCACGAAGATCGGCCCGAATGGATGGGCACGGTCGATTTTTCGGGTCTGAAGATGAAGCTGATCGCCTCGATCGTGGCGATCTCGGCCATCGCCCTGCTCAAGGCGTTCCTGAAGCTCAGCGAGCTCAACACTCCGATCGACCAGCCGCGCCTGTACTGGCTGGTCGTGGTTCACCTGTCGTTCGTCGTCTCAGGCGTGCTGCTGGCCCTGATGGACTGGCTCAACAGCAAGGTCGCCAAGCACTAGAACGGCATATACCGCCGCTTACGGCTGTAGCCGAGATAGCCGATATTGGCCCCCAGCCGCAGACCGACGCCGGCCCGGATTGGGGCCAGGATGATGTCGTCGGCCTTCTGGTAATTCATGCCCAGGCCGCCGATCAGATAGGCGCTGCCCTCCACCCCCGGGAAGCGGCGGAAGATGGCGTCCGGGTACTGCAGATTATAGCACAGCGTGAAGACGCGGCTGGCGTTGCCGCCCCAGTCCCAGCCCACCGACGGCCCCTGCCAGAAGGTCTCGATCGTCGGGCGGCCCTTCATGTAGAGCAGGCCGCGACCGTAGCGCAGGCCGACGGCGATGGCGCCCGAGCCTTCCTCGCCGGCGATATAGCCCGTGGGCTGCCCCTTTTCGCGGAACACCTTCTCAATGGCGGCTCCGGCGCTCTCGGCCGTAACGCCCAGAAAGTCGGAGGTGGCGCGGATCATCTCGTCGGCGGAATAGGTCTGGACCGAGCCGGTGTCATAGGCCGGCGTGGTCGTGCCGTTGGCGGCGGCTTCCTGTGCCTGGGCTGCGGACGTCGCCGACACACCGGCTGCGGCCATGCCCGACAGGATCAACGTGCGACGGTCCATGCTTGTTGGCCTTTCAGAGATATCGTTGCGCCACTGTTGCAGCCCATTGGGACGGGTTTGCGGCGCATCGCTTTAAGGTTCGGTTAAGCATGAGGAAATGCGCCCCTCGACACGACCGATCGCCCTCTCGCGAAACGGCCCAAATGTGCTAGACGCGGGCGCATGACTTCGACGCCTCTCGACAAGATCCGTAATTTCTCGATCGTGGCCCATATCGACCACGGCAAGAGCACGCTGTCCGACCGCCTGATCCAGGAGACCGGCGGCCTGACCGCGCGCGAAATGACCGCCCAGGTTCTCGACAACATGGAGATCGAGAAGGAGCGCGGCATCACCATCAAGGCCCAGACCGTGCGTCTGGAGTACAAGGCCGACGACGGCGAGACCTATGTCCTCAACCTGATGGACACCCCCGGCCACGTCGACTTCGCCTATGAGGTCAGCCGCAGCCTGGCCGCCTGCGAAGGCTCGATCCTGGTCGTCGACGCCAGCCAGGGCGTCGAAGCCCAGACCCTGGCCAATGTCTATTCGGCCATCGACAACAATCACGAGATCGTCCCGGTCCTCAACAAGATCGACCTGCCCGCCGCCGAGCCCGAGCGGGTGCGCGCCCAGATCGAGGACCTGATCGGCCTGGACGCCAGCGACGCCGTCCTGGCCAGCGCCAAGTCGGGCATCGGCATCCACGACGTGCTGGAAGCCATCGTCACCCGCCTGCCGCCCCCCAAGGGCGACGAGAACGCCCCGCTCAAAGCCCTGCTGGTCGACGCCTGGTACGACGCCTATCTGGGCGTCGTGGTGCTGGTCCGCGTCATCGACGGCCGCCTGAAGGCCGGCATGAAGATCAAGATGATGCAGCACGGCTCGGTCCACCTGATCGACCGCGTCGGCGTCTTCAAGCCCAAAAATACCCCCGTCGAGAGCCTGGGCCCCGGCGAGATCGGCTTCATCACCGCCCAGATCAAGGAAGTGGCCGACGCCGCCGTCGGCGACACCATCACCGACGAGAAGAAGCCCACCGCCCACGCCCTGCCCGGCTTCAAGGACGTGCAGCCGGTGGTGTTCTGCGGCCTGTTCCCGGTCGACGCCGCCGACTTCGAGGACCTGCGCGCCGCCGTCGGCCGCCTGCGCCTGAACGACGGCAGCTTCACCTACGAGATGGAATCCAGCGCCGCCCTGGGCTTCGGCTTCCGCTGCGGGTTCCTGGGCCTCCTCCACCTGGAGATCATCCAGGAGCGCCTCTCGCGCGAGTTCGACCTCGACCTGATCGCCACCGCCCCCTCGGTGGTCTACAAGATCCACATGCGCGACGGCAGCGAGATCGAGCTGCACAACCCCGCCGACCTGCCCGACCCGATGCACATTGAGAGCATCAGCGAGCCGTGGATCAAGGCCACCATCTTCACCCCCGACGACTATCTGGGCGGCGTGATCAAGCTGTGCCAGGACCGTCGCGGCCAGCAGCGCGAGCTCTCCTATGTCGGCAGCCGCGCCATGGTGGTCTATGACCTGCCGCTGAACGAGGTGGTCTTCGACTTCTATGACCGCCTTAAATCGATCTCCAAGGGCTATGCCAGCTTCGACTACCAGGTCGAGGACTACCGCCAGGGCGACCTGGTCAAGATGTCGATCCTGGTCAATGCCGAGCCCGTCGACGCCCTTTCGATGCTGGTCCACCGCGACCGCGCCGAAAGCCGCGGCCGGGGCATGTGCGAAAAGATGAAGGAGCTCATCCCCCAGCACATGTTCGTCATCCCCATCCAGGCGGCGATCGGCGGCAAGATCATCGCCCGCGAAACCGTCCGCGCCCTGCGCAAGGACGTCACCGCCAAGTGCTACGGCGGCGACGCCAGCCGCAAGCGCAAGCTGCTGGACAAGCAAAAGGCCGGCAAGAAGCGCATGCGCCAGTTCGGCAAGGTCGAGATCCCGCAGGAAGCGTTTATTGCAGCGCTGAAGATGGACGAGGATTGATCGTCTTCCCTCTCCCCTTGCGGGAGAGGGTGGCCCCGGCGAAGGCCGGGGTCGGGTGAGGGGTCTCCCAGGCCTTTCTGGACAGGACGATCAACCCCTCATCCGTCAGCTGCGCTGACACCTTCTCCCGCAAGGGGAGAAGGGGGTGTCGCGCTCAGAAGGCATAGACCGCGTCGCGTTCGGCGGACGGCCGCACATGGGCCTTCAGGCCCGCACGGTCGACCACATCGACCGGCGCGGCGAACAGGCCGGCGATATAGTGGGTGATGCCGACATAGTCGTAGAGATCAATCTTCGCGGCAGGATCCAGCTCCACGAAGATGTCCAGATCGCTATCGGGCCGCGCCTCGCCCCGCGCAGTCGAGCCAAACAGCGCCGCCCGCGAGACGCCCATGGCGCGCAGGGCCGCCTCGGCGGCGCTCAGGATGGCGATGACGGCGTCACGGGTCATGGACGCATTGTAGCGGCAAAGCGATTGAGGCGCGAGTAGCGGGCGGGAAAGCCGCTTCGAACCCCGAGGACGGCGCCGGGCAATTACGGTAGTCTTGGACCGTAATGCTCGAAGGGCGATGCAACGGAAGGCGCGATCATGACCCAGCGCTACGACCCCGAAGCCGACGCGGCCTATATCAAGCTGGCCGACGGCGGCTATTATGAGAGCGAAGAGGTCTCGCCCGTCGTGATCCTCGACTTCACCCAGGACGGCAAGCTTCTCGGCATCGAGATCCTCAGCGCCAGCAAGACCCTGGCGCCGGGAGAATGGTCAAAATGGCCGGTGCCTCGCTAGGACACCGCCCGGATCGAGGCAGCAGAGTAGGCGGCGGCGGTGGGTACCGTCACCAGCGTCGCAGGGATGGGAATTCGTGCACTGTCACCGCAATCCCGTCACCGCAATCCCTAAATGCGGCGGTGGGCGCCGAGCGTGTCGGAATGCAGAACAGTTCATCTTCAACACGCTCTATGGAGCGTATCGGAATCGGTCTTTGTCAGACCTCCACGGTACTGACAATTTGTCACGACTAGTTGCGCAAACTAGCTCGCGTCGGTAACGACGCGGATCGTCAGGGGTGAATCATGAGTGCTGCGTTTCTCGAGGAGGTGTTCCGGCATTGTGAAGAGGGGCATGGGCTTAGCTTCTTTACCGCGGGCGAGCCGCAGCGGATCAAGTTTCAGGAAGCGGACGGCCGTATTGAGATTTGGTGCCCAGTGCGCAGTCGCTGGAAGAAAGCCACACCCGAGGAAGTTGTTAGGCAATGCTTTGTCCTCTGGATCCAAGAAACGCTGAAATACCCTATAGGCCGCATTAAGGTTGAGGACCGTCTTCAGCGAGGCAGTGATTCTGACCGTGAACGTATTGACATTACCGTCTTCTCCGACGAGGCCTGCACCGACAGGTTAATCGTTTTTGAACTTAAAAAGCCCGATCTAAAGGATGGAGCCGAGCAACTCCGTTCCTATTTAAGATGGACTGGCTGCTTCTTCGGGGTGTGGTCGAACGGGAACGATCACAGTTATCAGCTTCGCGAAGAAGACCCCGTCACCCAAAAGGCGCCGTACAAGTACCGGGATATCCCGCGGATACCCGCGTTCGGACAGGATCTGTCCGATGTCCTAGTGCCGTTGTCATTTGGTGAGCTTCGCCCCGTACATGACCTGCGCAGCCTTATACTCAGGCTAGAGCATGATGCTCTATCGAATGCGGGCGTTACAGCATTCGATGAGTTATTTAAACTTTTCTTCGCCAAGCTACATGACGAGTTGCGCCCAAGGCGGAAGGATACGGACCCAGTCGAGTTTCGGGTTACTACCGGCGACCCGGATCTGGTCTATGAACGTCTGAACGGCTTGTTTAGTGCGGCAAAGAGGCGATCGAACTGGGATAACATTTTCGACAAGGGTGACGAGCTTAAGCTTAAGGGTGAAGCGCTTAGACTATGCGCGTCTGCGCTAGAGCCATTGTCGCTTATGAAAACGGATCTGGAAGTAGTCGACGCCGCGTTCGAGTACCTCGTTAATCCAGAACAAAAGGGCCAGAAGGGCCAATATTTCACGCCGCGCCCTGTCGTTAAGATGGCGGTGGAGATGCTCAATCCGCGAGATGGCGAGCGGATTATAGATCCGGCTTGTGGTTCGTGCGGATTTCTCGTGCATACCATCAATTATGTTCGTCGAACGAACGGCTGGAGCGATGCCGAAATCTATAGGTTCGCCAACGAATTTCTTTTCGGCATAGATTTCGATGATCGCCTGATTAAAGTCGCCAAAACCATGATGATCATTGCTGGTGATGGCAAAGCAAATGTGTTCCGCGTTAACGCGCTAGACGTTCGAGACTGGCAGAACTCTGAAGCAACCTTCAAGGTTGGTGAAATGAGTCGCGATGCGGAAGATGGCAGTTTCGATCTCGTCTTGACGAACCCACCATTCGCCGGAAAAGTTTCCGGAAAACAGCGTCTCAACGTGTTTGAACTATACGACCTAGCTCGGTCCGGAGAGCTTGATGACTCAGACGACGCAGACGTTGATGATGGAGTTGCTATGGTCGATGGGTCGCCCCCGGCGGCCAGCGCGAGCCGCGAGCGCACTGTAAATTCTATGAAACGAGACGTACTCTTCATCGAGCGCGGTTTGAAGTTACTAAAGCCCGGCGGCCGAATGGCAATCGTGCTGCCACAGGGCATCTTGAATAATGTGGGAACAGAGAGCTTGAGGCGCTGGATCCGAAGCAAAGCGCGGATCCTTGGTGTTGTGGGGCTTCCTTATTTTACGTTTAGACCTTTCGCGAGCATCAAGACATCTGTTCTCTTGCTGCAAAAGTGGGGCGGAGAGGCAGGAGAACCTCTGGATGACTATGAAGTATTCCTTGGTATAAATGAAAAGAGTTGCAAGGATAACCGCGGCAACTACATCTATAAGCGCGACGAAGATGGAAACCTCATAGACGATGATGGCGTTCCCGTAATCGAGAGCAACAAACCTGCGGCTATTGACCATGATCTTCACGAGATCTCGTCGGCTTTCCGAGTTTGGTCTGCGCAGCAGAAACTGTCTTTTGCGGTCGAATAGACATGTCATATCATGTCACCTCATCGAGCGCTTTGGTTACTAGCCAAAGGTGGGACCCGGAGTTCTACACTGGCGGCTATAGTTCGCTACGAGATCGCCTGATTGAGATCGGCTCTCAGCCCCTGTCGCGCTACACCTCCAGCGCTGGGAGAGGGATTGGGCCGAACTACGACCCCACGGGAACCGTCAGGGTGATCAATAGTGTGAATGTCCGAGAGCTTCGGATTTCCCGGGATCGCGACGCCCGGGTTCTTGCAACGAACCTTACCGCATTTCCAGCCGCAGTCGTCTCGCCGGGAGACCTGATTATAACATCGACCGGCATCGGCACGCTGGGCCGCGTCTTTTGCAACCTCTCAAATGAAGAGTTTTTCGCTGACGGTCACATCACGATAGTGCGTTTAAAGGACCCAACCATGGGGCCGTTTATCTGCTCATTCCTCCAGTCTCCTCTCGGCCGGGCACAATTCATACAGCGCAGACGAGGCTCCTCCCGACAGGTAGAGATCTACCCCGAGGACATTCTATCGGTCCTTGTGCCTCCTCCAACGCCAGTGACCGAAGGACTTCGGGATCAATGGTTGGCTGCGGTCGCTGAGATGGAGACGGCCACTGCGCTGTATCCGGAGGCGGAGCGCGAATTGCTCTCTGCTATGGGATGGCAGGAGGTGGGGGCGAAGTCGCCTGTCAATAATTTCGTTGCGAGAGCGCAGGCTCTGAAAGCGGCATCCAGATATGACGCAGAGTTTTTTGACGTTCCGAATCGTCGGTTAGAGCAACATCTCGTATCCAGTCGTGCGATACGTTTTTCAGACTGCATTCGTGGATACGTTAAGGGTGTCCAGCCACCATCATACGACGCAGATGGCGATGTTTCAGTCATTAAAACCAAGGATGTAACACTTGCAGGCCTCAACGCAAAATCCTGCGACAGGATGCGTAGCGAGGATGTTGAAAGTAGCAAGAGTTACCTGTCCGATGGCATGCTCGTGATGAACATGACAGGTTTAGGAACACTAGGGCGCACGGCCGTTGTTCCTTGCATGGATGGCCGCGCCGTTGCTGCTGTTGACGTCTCGGCATGGAAAGTGAACGAGAACATCCTACCGCGCGAGTATCTTACCTTGTTTTTCAATTCCCCTGCCGGAACACGGCAGACGTTACGGCATCAAACCGGGTCTTCAGGCCAACTTCACATCTATCCGAATCAGGTCCGGGATTTCTGGGTTTTCGTAAGCCGCACCGCAGACGGGCACGTGGACCGGGACTGGCACGCTCATCTAGCTCGTAAAGTCTCCAATGCGGAAAGCGGACGGGTCAAAGCCTATGACCACTTAGCTGCGCTTCAGGAGCGATGGTTGGCGGTTGTCGGCATCCGTCCACGAATTGCTAGAGAGTAGATGGGCACTTGAGCGGCGGTTTTGATTGTTGTCAGTTTCGTAGGGTGGAAGGTTTGCTAGGGGGAAAATTGTTCTGAAACAGCGGCGGTGACGGGCAGGCTCAGGCGACGGGCCAACTCATCGTCGATGCAGTCGCCGCCCGCGCCGGTGTCGATCAGCGCCTTGACCTTCTTTTCCGGTAGGTTCGGGGTTTCGCCAGCAGGCGAAAGCGCCTTCAGGCCGATATCGACCCGGATCGTCGGCCCTAGCCTGACGAGCAGATCCGCCTGGCTCTCGCCGTTGCGGCCGGACTTAAAGCCCGCTTGTATCGAGCGCATGCGCCGGTCGGAAAACCATCCCGCCAGGAAGCTGAACAGGACCGGCCCCGACCTGACGAATGAGGTACGGACCATTGCCGAACCGTTCGACAGCCAGGGTCGCCGCCGCCTCGAAATCGGAGAAGGCGTCGATGAACCTACCGCAGTGGAAAACCACCCATTCATGGAAGTGCGAGGCTTCGAGCTCAGCCTTCATCTGGTCGAAGGCGGCGATATCTTCTCCAAGACTGGCCATCAGACGATTCCCCATGTTGGCTGTTGAACCACAGCCAGCGAGACACTGCCAATCACAACAAGTCTGTGGATAAAGTGTGGACCGAGTCGGGAAGATCAGGGTTAACGCTCGTTAGCCAATTCGCTACGGGTGTCGATGTTCCGCCTGCGGCGGATTACGGTGACGGAATTGCGGTGACAGTGCACTTATCTCAGCGACGGCTCTGAACCTGTGTCGGGTGCACAGACCGAGTTGACCTCTTGTGGCGCGGGGCGCTGGACGAGCGCACCGTCGCCACCGTGCCAGTTTGAGGACTGTCACCATCGTTCTGACGCTCAACCCGCCGGCAGCCCCGCAACCCGACCCCAAGGTCGGTGCGATCCTTCAATCTCCTGGAGGCTGCAGCGTGCAGGGCGGATCGCCGTGAGATGTAAGGATGGCTCTGCCCCGAGGGGCGGCGGCTTCGCCGAGCACTACGGCGCGCTTGAGTTCACATAGGGCGACGCAGGGCATCCCCCCGCTCCATCCCCGCCCTTCGCCAAAACTTCCCCAGCCCGCTCAACGCCTTACCCAAAAATCGATCGTACTTATCCCCGGCGCTCAGACCGGCCGCATACTTCTGGGCATGACCGATCACAGCTCAGAAACCCCGCCCACCTATTTCCGTCTCTCCGAGGCCTCGTGGGCCGAGATCGGCGAGGCCTATCGCAACGGCGCCTCCGCCAAGGAGCTGTCGGCGTTGTGGAAGGTGTCGCCCGGCAGCATCTATCGCCACGCCGGCGTCGAGGGCTGGACCAAGAAACACCATGCCGACGCCGTGGCGCGGGCCCATGTGGCGGCGCGGCGGGCCGAGGCGCAGGCGCGGCGGGAGACGGCTTCGGCCTCGCCCGCGCCGGCCCGGCGCGCCGACGGGGTGGCGGCGTCCGGTCCGCCGCCGTCGCCGGATCCGGCCGATCTGCGGGCGGCGGCCCTGACGCGGCTGGCCAGCGCCATCCATGACGGGCGCGACCACGAGGCGCTGCGGTTGTCGGCCCTGGCCCAGAGGCTGGAGAAGCTGGGCCTGCCGGGGGACGGCGCAGGGACGGCGATGGTCGATCCGGGTCCGTCATTTCCGCCCAACGGCGGCTGGCCCGACGACGGCGGCCACTTCGTCGACTGGCGGCCCACCCGGGCGGCGGTCGAGCGCGAGACGGAGTCGATGTTCCGCGACATCGTCCTGATCAGCCTGACGCTGCTGGTCTCGCCCGAGCGAGTGAACCCGATCTTCAAGCGGCGGGTCTATCGGTTCCGCCGTGACTTTCTGGGCCAGAACGAGCCCGAAGCCCTGGCGGAGGCCGAACGGACGACCGAGCGCATCCTGCGGGAATTCGATGTTGTGATCATGGACTTCAATGGCCCCACGCCCCGGCCCGCCGAGCGCCGGCCCTGCCGGACCTGGCCGCCGGCCCAGCCGCCCTTCCCGGATCCCGGCCACACGCCCCGGCGCTCGACCCCGCCACCGCCGCCGCTGGTGGACGGCCGCCGGGTCTGAGGCGGAGGCGCTCGCCCAGGCGTGCGCGCGCCATCAGGGGCCGCCCTCGTCCTTCGACAAGCTCAGGATGAGGGCCATTTCACCGCTGGTTCATTCGAAAACCTCGTCCTGAGCGTGTCGAAGGACGAGGTATTCGCGCCACGGCGCTACAGACGACTGGCCCTAAACCGCCGCGGCCTCCGCCGCGCCCGCCGCCGCCGCCCGGGGCGGGCGCAGGGTGTAGAAGCGCAGGTCGCGGCCCAGGTCGTAGAGGCGGTACAGGCGATAGATGTCGGGGCGGGTGGTCCACAGGGCGTCTTCGTCGTCGGTCAGCTGCATGGGCGTGCCGGCCCCGCCGGTGGTGGTCTTGACCACGATCAGCCGGCGCTCGCCGGTGGGCTTGAAGCTTTCCAGGTCATAGCCCGGCGGATCCTGGGCGGGCCTCGTCAGGCGCAGCCGGTCGGCCAGGTCGCCGCGGCCGCGCTCGCGCAGGCTGCGCTGCTCGAAGGCCAGGACGGCGGCGCGGCCGGCCTCGGTGAGCAGGGTGTCGTCGAAGTCGCGGCCCGCCGGGTTGAACTTGCCGATCAGCCGCTCGGCGCGAGGGCTGGGCGCGATCTGTTCGGGGGCGAAGGTGGGCGGCGGGGCCTCGGTCAGGACCAGGGGCTGGGTCTTGGAAAACAGCACGTCGGGCCGCAGGGCGGCGGTGATCAGGCTCGGCCGCGCCGAGAGCTGGCGGTCGACGGCGTCCAGCACGTCGTCGCCCAGGTTCCAGCGGGGGGCGACGCCGCGCAGGATCGGCAGGCCGATCAGGGTCAGGGCGGCCGAGACCTCGCACTGCTTCCAGTCGATGGCCGCGCCGGAGCGGCCGCAGACGAAGCGCAGGGCGCGCTGATGGCTGGCCGGATCGACGGGCTGACCGGCCAGATCCTTGGCCAGCATGACGAAATAGTCGCCGACGACGAGGTCCAGATCGGCCTCGGTCCAGTCGCTGTGGGGGGGAATGTCTACGCTCACGCCGCGACGATGCCTCAACCGCGCGGGGCGCGCCACCAAAGCTTGGTGACGGGCGGCGTTCGGGGCGCCCACTTCAGGGCGTCGAAGCGACCGCCGGGCCGGGCGCCGTCTCGATCGGCGTCTCATCGTCCTTCAGACCCGCGGCCTTCATGGCGCCGGCCAGCGAGGTGACGGGCTCGCCCCGCGCGACCTGGAAGGTCAGGACGTGCGCCTGGGCGGGATTGTCGGCCGCGTTGGCGAAGCCGTCCAGCCGCTGGGCGTTGAGGGCGATCTTGTAGGTGCGGTTCGACAGCACCCGGCACAGCAGCACAAAGGTCTTGCCGTCCCTGAGCAGGCGGGGCGTCTTGACGCATTCGGGCCGCTCGGCGTCCGGCGCGACGCCATAGTTCCAGACCCTGGGGTTCATCACCTGGTCGAAGCTCAGCTTCACGATCAGCACGCCCGGCGCGATGGCCTCGCCCTCGGCCGGATAGCTGGCCACCAGCCTGGGCGGCAGGGTCGGCGGCATGACGGTGACGGGTGAGACCTCGTTGGGCGCCTCTTGCGCCTGGGCGAACGCGCCGCCGGCGAGGCTGGCGAGGAGGACGGTCAGGAGGACGGCGCGAACGGTCATGGGCGCAGCTTGACCGGCAAGCGCGGCGTTCTCAAGGCGCATCGGCGCCCGACCCGCGTCCCCATCGACACAGAGTGTGCTATAGCGCCGTCATGACCGACGCTCCTGAAGAAACTCCGATCCAGCGCGCCCTGCGCCTGAAGAAGGCCGCCCTCGACGCCAAGCCCAAGCCGCCGCGCGGCGGCAAGTTCCAGCGCGAACAGGCCGCCGGCATCCAGACCGGCAAGTCCAAGCCCTGGATGAGCCGCTGATCTGAACTAGCGCGGCTTGCGGAACTTCAGGATGAACTGATCGGTCTTGCCGCGGATTGACGGGTCGAAGACGCTGGCGATGCGCGGGTCGTCCGGATCGCGCAGCAGGGGGCTTTCGGCCTCCAGCTTGAAACCGGCCGCCTCGACCTCGGCCTTGACGGCCTCGACGTCGATGCGGTGCAGGATGTCGGGCGCCGTGAACCCGGTGTCCTCGACGGCGGCGTGATCGATCACCAGGAAGACGCCGCCCGGCTTCAGGGACTTGAAGATCTCAGCGTCGGCCGCTCTGGCCAGGCCGGCCGGAAACGCCTTCAGATGCATGTCGTGATAGTTCTGCACGGTCATCACCAGGTCCAGACCGTCGGGCAGGTCCAGCCCGATCAGCGGGCCATCCAGCGGCGTGACATTGGGCAGGGCCGCCGAAACGGCCTTGAGGTTCTCGCCGTATTTGGGCTCGAACTTGATGAATTCGGCGGGCTGATAGGCATAGACCTTGCCGGTCGGCCCCACCGCGCCGGACAGCAGGCGGGTGAAATAGCCGCCGCCGATGACGAAATCGACCACGGCGCTCCCCGGCTTGACGCCGGCGAAGGCCAGGATCTGGTCCGGCTTGCGCGCCGCGTCGCGGGCGGTGTCCGCAGCCGGGCGCGACGGGTTGGCGACGGCGGCGGCGATATTGGCGGGAATCTGGGCCAGGGCCGCGCCGCCGAACGCGCACACGGCCAGGGCGGCCAAGGCTGGAACTCCGAACATCCGGATCATCGCGTCCAATCTCCCTTGCTGTGCTCAACCGGTAGCAGGTTTTAAATCCCTGGCGAACGCGGTTCTGATCAATTCCGGGTCATAGGCCCCTGGCGCCTTCCCCAAGGTCGCCCTTCCCTTGCCGGGCCCCTTGCGCCCATGGTGGCGGCAACGAGAAAAGTCGGGGAGGCTCAAATGCGGTGGATCCTGCGGGGGATCGGCGGACTTCTGGCGCTTGGCGTGCTGGCGGTCCTGGCCCTGATCGTCATCGACCGCGCCAGCCTGCCCAGGACGCCCAGCGACGCCTCCCTGATCGCCATCGGCGAACGCTATGACGTCCGCATTCGGCGCGACGAATGGGGCGTGCCGCACATCCTGGGCAAGACCGACGCCGACGCCGCCTATGGCCTGGCCTTCGCCCAGAGCGAGGACGACTTCGCCACCCTGCGCGACGTGGCCCTGGCCACCCGCGGCGTGCTGGCCCGCACCAAGGGCGCCTCGGCCGCCCCCACCGACTATGTGGTCTCGCTGCTGGGCGTGTGGCCGACGGTGGACGCCAATTACGACAAGCTGCCGCTTGAGCTGCGCAAGGTGCTGCAGGCCTATGCCGACGGGGTCAACCACTATGCCGCCCTGCATCCCGACCAGGTCACCCCCGGCCTGCTGCCGCTGACCGGCAAGGACATCGAGGCGGGCTTTGTGTTCAAGCAGCCGTTCTTCTATGGCCTGGACACCGAGCTGAAGGCGATCACCGCGCCCGGCGGCCTGCCCCCGCCGCCCAAGGGGTCCAACGGCCTGGCCATCGCCCCGTCGCGCAACGCCGACGGCGCCACGCGGCTGCTGGTCAATTCGCACCAGCCCTATACGGGCCCGGTGGCCTGGTACGAGGCCGTGGTCGAAAGCGGGCAAGGCTGGCACGTGGCCGGCGGCTTCTTCCCCGGCTCGCCGTTCATGCTGCATGGCCACAACGCCACCCTGGGCTGGGCCAATACCGTCTCCAAGCCCGACCTGGTCGACGTCTACAAACTGACGATCAACCCGCAGAACAGGAACCAGTACCGTCTGGACGGCGCCTGGCGCGACTTCGACAAAACCACCGCCACCCTGCGGGTCAAGCTGTGGGGCCCGATCGTGCTGCCGGTGCGCAAGGCGGTGCTGCGCTCGGTGCACGGCCCGGTGCTGGAGACCAAGAGCGGCGTCTTCGCCATCCGCTATGCGGGCATGGGCGAGTATCGCCAGTCCATCCAGTACTGGAAACTGGACAAGGCCCGGAACCTGGCCGAATGGCGCGCGGCCATCGCCACCCACGCCCTGCCCAGCCTGAACTACATCTATGGTGACGCGGCCGGGAACATCGGCTTTGTCCATAACGGCCAGTATCCCAACCGCACGGTCGCCGCCGACTGGACCCACGTCCTGCCCGGCGACCGCTCCGACGTGATCTGGCAGGGCTATCGCCCCGTCGGGCAGATCCCGCAGCTGTGGAATCCCGGGTCTGGCTATGTGTTCAACTCCAACAACGACCCGCTGCGCGCCAGCGCCCCGGCCGACAATCTGAAGGCTGAAGACTTCCCGGCCTCGATGGGTCTGCAGACCAACATGACCAACCGCGCCCTGAGGGTGGAGGAGACGGTCGGAACCGACCCGGCGATCACCGACGAGAGCTTCCGACGCTACAAGTACGACCTGACCGCCAGCGAGCGCTCGGGCCTGGAGACGATGATCGCCCAGCTGACGGCGATCGACCCCAAGGGCGACAAGGACCTGGCCGCCGCCCAGGCGATCCTGAAGGGCTGGGACCGCAAGGCCGACATCCATAATCGCGGCGCGGCCCTGGTCGCCCTGATGAGCCAGCCGATCCTGTTCGCCCGCACCAGCGGCGAGCCAGAACTGCAGCCGCTCGACACGCTGAGAGCGGCGATCGCCACGCTGAAAACCCACTTTGGCCGACTGGATCCCGAATGGGGCCAGGTCAACCGCATCCGCCGGGGCAAGGTCGACCTGCCGATCGACGGCATGGCCGACACCTATCGCTCGGTGTGGGGCATCCCGCAGAAGGACGGCACGCTGACGGCCGACGGCGGCGACACCTTCATCATGTTCGTCACCTGGGACCGCGACGGCGTGCTGAAGTCCGACAGCATCCATCAGTTCGGCTCGGCCACCCTGGACAAGGCCTCACCGCACTATGCCGACCAGACGCCGCTGTTCGTGGCCATGAAGACCAAGCCGGTGCTGTTCACCGAAGACCAGCTGAATGGCCATGTGCGCGAGGACTACCGGCCGGGGACGCGCTAGGGGGGGAACGGCGGCGGATACCGGACCTTCCGGTCGTGTGTTCGGGGTGGAGGGCGGTCATGCTCCCTCTCCCATAGGGAGAGGGTTGGGGTGAGGGGTTACAGTGTCAGACGGAGTGCCGGCACGCCGTCCAGCCTCGTAACCCCTCACCCTCCCACCGCTTCGCGGCGGGCCCCTCCCTCTCCCTTTGGAAGAGGGAATTGGAGTCCGCCCAGGCTCGAAAGCACGCCCTGGCCTCCCGCCCGAAAGCCGACGCCACGCGTCGCGCGTCCGGCGTTAAATGTCTTGGAGGCTGTAGCGCGCCGATCGTCTCGTCGCGCGATGTCAGGATGGCTTCATGCGACAGACTTGCAACCTGCGCCCTGTCGGCGTTCAGCTGCGGTTCAGCCGTGCGGCCTAGCTTGGCGTCATAAAGTTCAACGTGTGGGGAAACACAAATGCGCAAGACCATCAGCCTCATTGCCCTGGGCCTCGCGTCCATGACCAGCGCGGCCGCGTACGCCCAGGCGCCCAGCTGGAACGGGTCGTATGATGACCCGCCGCGCGGGTCCTACACCCGCTCCTGCCGCGAGATCACCGCCTTCAACGGCCAGGTCTGGGCCCTGTGCCGGTCGGGCGGCGGACGCTGGACCTGGAGCAGCGCCAGTTCGCGCGACTGCGGCGGCCAGGGGCTGGAGAACCGCGATGGACGTCTGGCCTGCGCGGGCGGCGGCTATCCCGGCGGCGGTCGCCCCGGCGGCGGCGGCGGGGTCTATCGCTCCGACGCGGTGCTGTTCGAGCACGCCGGCTATGACGGCCGCGCCTATGAGGTGCGCGGCGACATGCCCGACCTGACCGCCGTCAAGTTCA
Organism: Caulobacter sp. FV2ps19; assembly: GCF_058681035.1. Taxonomy (NCBI): domain Bacteria; kingdom Pseudomonadati; phylum Pseudomonadota; class Alphaproteobacteria; order Caulobacterales; family Caulobacteraceae; genus Caulobacter; species Caulobacter sp. FV2ps19. The sequence goes on from NZ_CM178729.1 coordinate 3,822,143, forward strand.
ACGATCTGGCCTCCTCCATCAAGGTCACGCGCGGCGAATGGCAGGTTTGCGAGGACATCAACTATCAGGGCCGGTGCTGGGCCTTTTCGCGAGACGAAGGTCTGTTCGGGCGTGATCTGAACGACCGCATCAGCTCGATACGCCGCGTGCGCTGAGACCTTTCCGCACAGGCCCTATCAGAACGCGCGCCGCCCTTGATGGACGGCGCGCGTCATGGCTAAGGTCCCGGCGTTTTCTTCTGGAGCTCTACCATGCGCAAGATCGCCCTTCTCGCCGCCGCAGCGGCCGCCCTGCTGGTGTCAGCCTGCAACACGATCGAAGGTGTCGGTCGCGACGTCTCGGCAGCCGGCAAGGCCGTCGCCGACACCGCCAAGGACGCCAAGAAATAGCCCGATTTCAGGCGTCTTCTTGCCTGGACGTCTCGATGGCGATCGTCTGCTTTTCGTGCGGCGTGATTTCCTGATCGGTCGCCTGGCGAGCCGCCTGTTCAGCGCAAGAGGCGGCTGGCCAAGTCGCATCATCCGGTGGATCGGTGGGATCGGTTTTCGCGGCCATGATCAAACTCCGGTTCCAATACCAACAGGAAACGTTGCACCATAGGCGAGGTTGCAAGAATACCGATAGAAAGCCGTCCATTCACAAAACGACGAAATCGTCGCGCGACGGCTGCATTCAAAACGTCAATACAACATCCAATTCTCAGCCCAAATAACCTACAACTCACTCGATATACTGAAATTTAAACTACATTAACCAACACGTGCGGCGCTAGGTCACCCTTCTAAAGATCGTCGCGAAGGCCCATATCAACGTGATGTCGAGTTCCTCCCCCCCCAGCGTTCTGACCGGCCTCAAGCGAGGCGTCATGCACCGCTGCCCCAACTGCGGCGACGGCCGGCTCTATGTGCGCTATCTGAAGGTCGACGCCGACTGCGAAGTCTGTGGCCATCACCTGGCCGGATATCCGGCCGACGACGGCCCGGCCTATTTCACCATCCTGATCATCGGCCATCTGTTCGTGGGGCCGCTGCTGCTGTTCCCGTTCATCTGGAAGGCGCCGGTGGGCCTGGTCCTGCCCTTGACCGTGCTGCCCCTGGCGGCCTTGACCCTGCTGCTGCTGCCCCGCGTCAAGGGCGCGGTCATCGGCGCGTTGTGGGCGATCAGGCTGCGCAAGGCCGTCGACGTCACCGAGGCCTGAAGACCGGCGGCGCAACCGTCACCGGAACCGAACGGCGGCTTGCGACATTTCCCCTCCCGAACACCGTGATCCCGGCGCAGGCGCCGACGGTCCGGAAGCAACCGGAGAGCGGACATGCTCGGCACCATCCTCATCATCATCCTGATCCTGGCCCTCATCGGCGCTCTGCCCACCTGGGGTCACAGCCGTTCGTGGGGCTATTTCCCCAGCGGCGGCCTGGGCCTGATCCTCGTGATCCTGATCGTCCTGGTGCTGATGGGCCGTCTCTGATCCGCAGCCCTCGCCCGCCCTCCTGGCGGGCGAGGGCGCCTGACGACTTGCCGTCGGACCGGCTTCGCCTAAGGTGCCCTTCCAAGGGTGTTTGATCGGGCGGGGACCACGGGATGACGGGCAGCGCTGCAGCGCCGACGGCTGAACTGACGCCGCTGGCGCGGATGAGGGCCATTCTGGGCGGTTCGGCCGGCAATCTGGTCGAATGGTACGACTGGTTCGCCTACGCCGCCTTCACCCTCTATTTCGCACCCCAGTTCTTCCCCAAGGGCGACCAGACCGTTCAGCTGCTGCAGGCGGCGGCGGTGTTCTTCCTGGGGTTCGTGGCCCGGCCGATCGGGGCGTGGCTGATGGGACTGTACGCCGACCACGCCGGTCGCCGCGCCGCCCTGTCGATCTCGGTGGCCCTGATGTGCGCCGGGGCCCTGATCATCGCCATCACGCCGGGCTACGCGACCATCGGCCTGTGGGCCCCGGCCATCCTGCTGCTGGCGCGCGTCCTGCAAGGCCTGTCGGTCGGCGGCGAATACGGCGCCAGCGCCACCTATATGAGCGAGATGGCCGGCAAGACCCATCGCGGCTTCTGGTCCAGCTTCCATTATGTGACCCTGATCGCCGGCCAGCTCCTGGCCCTGGGCGTGCTGATCGTTCTGCAACGCACCCTGGACAAGGACGCGCTCAGCGACTGGGGCTGGCGCGTGCCCTTCGTGATCGGCGCGGCCCTGGCGGTCGTCGTGTTCTGGATCCGCTCTGGCCTGGAAGAAAGCGTCTCGTTCCGCAACGCCAAGGCCGCCGGCGCCGAGAAGGCCCGCACCCACATGCTGATCCTGCGCCACCCGCGCGAGACCCTGCTGATCATGGGCCTGACGGCGGGCGGGTCGCTGACCTTCTATGTCTACACCACCTACATGCAGAAGTTTCTGGTCAACACCTCGGGCTTCAGCAAGGCGGTCGCCTCGGAGATCAGCGCCATCAGCCTGATCGCCTTCCTGCTGCTGCAACCCCTGGCCGGCTGGCTGTCAGACCGGCTGGGTCGCAAGCCGATGCTGATCGCGGCCTTCGGCGGCGGCGTACTGACCATCTGGCCGATCATGAACGGCATCGCCCACACCACCTCGGCCGCCACGGCCCTGGTGCTGATCCTGGCCGGCGTCACCTTCCAGTCGGCCTATACCGCGATCAGCGCCGTGGTGAAGGCCGAGCTGTTCCCCGCCCATATCCGCGCCCTGGGCGTGGCCCTGCCCTACGCCCTGGCCAATGTGATTTTCGGCGGCACAGCCGAGATGACGGCCCTGGCGTTCAAGTCCTCCGGGATCGAGAGCGCCTTCTACCTCTATGTCGCCGGGGTGATGGCGCTGGGCCTGCTGTGCGCCATCCTGCTGAAGGACACCGGAAAGCACAGCCGGATCATCGAAGACTGACCCTTTCGCCGAATCCGCCTTAAGCTGTGACCATGCCGATCCTAGACATCTTCGCCCTGGCCCTCTTCGCGTTCAGCTGGCTGTTCTACGAACCGCTGCTGAGGCGGCTGGGCGAAAGCGACAAGCTGATCAATACCGACATGACGGTGATCCGGCGGCGCTGGATGCAGGAGATGGCGGTGCGCGAAATCGCCCTGCTGGACGGCCAGCTTCTGGGCCACGCCATCAACTCGGCCAGCTTCTTCGCCTCATCCAACCTGATCCTGATCGCCGCCGCCGGCGGCGTGCTGTTTGGCGGCGACAGCGCCTGGAAGAGCATCGAGGGCCTGGCCGTGCTGGCCCCGGCCTCGGAGCTGATGTTCCAGATCAAGCTGGGCATGGTGCTGCTGGCTCTGGCGCGCGGCCTGCTGGATTTCATCTGGGCGATCCGCCAGATGAACTATTGCCTGGCCGCGATCGGCGCGACGCCGATGTGGGCCTCGCCCGCCGTCCTGTCGGAATATGCAGAGGCCGCCGGCGGCATTCTCAACCCGGCCCTGTCGGCCTTCAACGCCGGGGTGCGCGGCTATTATTTCGCCCTGGCGGCGGCGGCCTGGCTGCTGGGCCCGTGGGCCTTTATGGCGGCCACTCTGGGAGCCCTGGCCCTGCTGGTCTGGCGTCAGCGCCACAGCCGCGCTTCGACGGCCGTGCGCAAGGTTCGCCAGATCCTTGAGCGCACGCCGGTGGCTTACGGCCCGCACATGACCCATAACCGCAAGGCGCCGCCGGAAGACGCGCTCTAGACGCTCATCGCGTCCCCGGCGTCAGGCGTCAGGCGTCAGGCCTCGACGCCGACCCCGATCGGGCAAGTCACGCCGGTGCCGCCGATGCCGCAATAGCCGCCCGGGTTCTTGGCCAGATACTGCTGGTGATAGTCCTCGGCGAAATAGAACGGGCCGGCGGCGGCGATCTCGGTGGTGACGGCGCCCAGCCCCTTGGCGGCCAGGGCCTGGCCATAGGCTTCCTTCGACGCCGCCGCGGCGGCGGCCTGGGCGTCGTTGGTCACATAGACGCCCGAGCGATACTGGGTGCCGATGTCATTGCCCTGGCGCATGCCCTGGGTGGGATCGTGGTTTTCCCAGAAGGTCTTGAGCAGGGTCTCGTAGCTGACCGCCTTGGGGTCGAACACCACCAGCACCACCTCGGTGTGGCCGGTCTGGCCGCTGCACACTTCCTGATAGGTCGGGTTGGGCGTGACGCCCGCCGCATAGCCGGCGGCCGTGACATAGACGCCCGGAACCTGCCAGAAAATCCGCTCCACGCCCCAGAAACAGCCCATGGCGAACACGGCCGTCTCCATCCCGTCGGGATAGGGCCCCTTCAGCGCATGGCCGTTGACGAAGTGGGTCTGGGCGGTCGGGATCGCGGCCGCGCGCCCCGGCAGAGCGCTGTCGGCGGTGGGCAGATCCAGGGATTTCTTGGCGAACAACATGGCTTGGCCTCAGCGGAAAACGTCTGGGAGGATATAAGTGCTCGATACCGACATTTCACCCCTCATCGGCGCTTGCCCCGAAGGGCTCCGTGAGTATATTGCGCGCCTTCCTGCGAAGGGGGGCCTCAACCGCTCCCGATTCACGTGCGCATGGTGAGGTGGCCGAGTGGTTGATGGCGCACGCTTGGAAAGCGTGTTTAGGTGAAAGCCTAACGAGGGTTCGAATCCCTCTCTCACCGCCACACGTCAAGCGTCTTTTATCGCAACATCAAAGACTTAGGCGCCCTAGACGGGTCCCGCCGGTCACCGTCACATGCTTTTGAGGCGCTCTTCGGGTAGGCCGGGATGCAGCGATCCCGCGACGGCGATCACGGCCGCGCCCTGAAAGCCTTCGCCCTAAACCGACAGCGCGGCAGGCGACGCCCCTTCGTCGGCCACCAGGTGCTGCAGCACCCGCTTTTCCAGCACCAGCAGAGCGCTGGCCTTGTTGGTGCGCATGACCAGCCCCTCGGCGAGCGGCCTGGCGGCCTCGTGCACCGCGTGCGCCAGGCGCAGGAAGTCCGGCCGCGCCCGGCCGCTGACGCCATGCAGCGCGCAGAGCTGGCGCCAGTCGAACACGAAGTCCTCCAGCAGCCGGCTGAACCGCGCGGCGCGGGTTCGAGCGTCCGGAGTGTCGGTGGTGATCGCCAGTTCCGCGCGCAGGTCGTTGATCAGCAGCTCCACCTCGGCGGCGGGCATCACCGGCGAGCGCTGGTCGTTCTCGGTCAGCAGTTGCGGCCGGCCGGCGGGGTCAAATGGGATGGTCCGCCACTGTGCGCGCGGCGGAGCCTCCCCGCAGGCGAACTGCCAGAACGCCGCCGTGCCGGTGGTGTCGGCGACCAGATGGATGCGCTCGGCGCTGGCCTTGTTCTCCACATGGTGGGCGCGCCAGTTGTCGAAGATCCAGGCCTCGCCGGCGGCCATGTGCACCGACTGCCCGTCGCAGTGGAAGCGCACCTGCGGCCAGGTGAAGACCGGGATGTGCAGCCGCACCCGCGTATGCCAGTGATAGTTGATATCGGCGTGCTCGGGCACGCCCGCGCCCGGCGCCAGGCGCATCAGCCGCGAGCGGCTCCACACCACGCCAAAGCCGGCCAGCACCTGGGACAGATAGGGCATGGCCGTCAGCCACGGGGTCGGCAGCATCTGGCCATGGACGGAGTCGGTCTCGGCCCCGCCGGCGCTGATCAGGCGCGCCGCGCTGTTGCCGGGCACGCCATCGGGGTGCGACACCCAGGCCTCGGCCGGCAAGGCCGCGACCTCGGCCTGCAAGCGGGCCACATCGAACAACACCGGGAGCTGGAAGAAGGGACGGGACAGTCGCATCGATCAGGCCCCCTCGCCTGCTAAAGCCTCGCCGAGCGCATCCCGCAGCGGCCCCAGCCAGGGCGCATAGTGGCGCCATTGGGTCAGCGCCTCCCTGTCGATGGGCTGGCGCACCTGTTCGGAGCTGGGCGTGCGGATGCTGCGCCGGGTTTCATGGAAAGCCAGGCAGGCCGGCTCGAAGGGCAGCCCGCAATGCCCCAGCAGGCCCCGCACGCTGGTTTCGAGATCCTCGACCACATCCTCGTAGGGCGTCGTCAGGACCCGCCCCGGCAGCACCGCGTTCCAGTGCCGCATAAGGTCGAGATAGGCGCGGTAGTGGCGACCGATAGCCTCGAGGCCATAGCTGAATTCCTGGTTGGCCCCGCCGAACAGCTGCTTGAGGTTGCTGAAACCGCAGGCCATGGGCTCGCGCCGCACATCGATGATCGTAGAGCCCGGCAGGATCAGGTGGATCAGGCCGATATGCCAGAAGTTGTTGGGCATCTTGTCGATGAAGAACGGTCGGCCCAGCTGGCGATAGGTGCGGGTGTCGGCCAGGAAACGCTCGCCCAGCGCCCTCACCTCCCCGGCCGTCAGCCGCTGCACGGCCTGGGGGTCCAGCGGCAGGCCGCAATCGGGATCGCGGCCGCAGAACTCGGCGACATAGCGATCGATTTCGGTCAGTTCCTGCGTGCCCTCGACGCGGGAATGGGAGGCCAGAATTTGTTCGATCAGGGTCGAGCCCGAACGCGGCAGGCCCAGAATGAAGATCGGCGCCGGATCAGCGACGCCCCAGCCGGCGCGCGCGGCGAAGAACTGCGCGGTGAAGACCTGCTTCAGGCGCTGGGCGCAGGCTTCCGCGACCTCGGGGCGATAGCGGCCGGCGGCGCGCCGCACCGCATTGCCACGCTCATAATATTGCCAGGACGCCGCGTAGTCGCCGCGATCCTCCAGCGCCTTGCCCAGGGCGAAACACAGATAGACGCGATCCATGTCCTGGAGGGCGGGCTGGGCTTCCGCCGCGCGCATCCGGGCGATGTCGTCGTCGGTGAAGCGATAGGTCTTGAGGTTGGAGAGGCTGAACCAGGCCACGCCATAGTCCGGCCGCGCCGCCAGGGCGGCGCGATAGTCGGCGATGGCTTCCGCCTGTCGGCCGGTGATCTTCAGGGCGTTGGCCCGCCACAGGCGCAGGTCGGCGACCTCCGCCGCCGACTGACCCTCGCCCGCCAGCAGCCGTGCATAGAGATCGATCACCGGCTCGTGGTCGCCCAGGCCGATACAGGCCGCGCCGTACTGCTTGAGGTACTCGCGATTGTCGGGGTCGTGCTTGAGCAGGCGCTCGGCTTCCCGCCTGGCCGGCAGGTGCTTCTGCTGCTGCAGCAGCGCCATGGCGTAGTCGAGACGGGCGGCATGATAGTCCGGCGCGCGGTCGAGGACCGATTTCAGCAAGGCCTCGGCCTCAGCCAGCGCGCCGCGCTCGGTGAGGATCCGGGCCAGCAGACGCAGGGCGCCCGCATTGTCGCCGTCCTTGTCCAGGTAGTCGCGGATGATGTCCTCGGCCGGGGCCAGGTCGCCATCGGCCAGCAGGCTGTTGGCCGCCACCACCTCGGCCGGAAGTTGCCTCAGCGCCGCCAGGTGCTGAGCCGCCGTGGCCGCCTGGGCGGCGTCGCCCAGCATGCGGTAAAGCTGCTCCAGCATGTCCCAGCTGGCCGGCAGGGTCGGGTTCAGACGCACCGCTTCCCGCAACGCATCGATGGCCGCCGGCGCATCGCCCAGCAGAACATGGCAGTGGCCGCGCTCCTGATGAAGACGGCTGAACTGGGGATCCAGCGCCTGCAGCCGCGCCAGGGCCGCCAGGGCTTCGGGGAGGCGCTGGGCGGCCCGCAATTGCATCGCTTCGCGCAACAGGGCGTCGCGATCCTCGAAGCGGGGAGTGAACGTCACCGCGCCGCGCCGGACAGCAGGAACGGCTCCAGCCAGTCGGGATCGGGCTGATCGGCGTCATAATATTCGAAGATCAGATGGATGCGGGCGGTAGCGCCGTCATTGCGCACCCAGTGGGGCCCCAGATTATTGACCTCAACCGCCTCGCCTGGCGGAAAAGCGTGTTCCTGGCCGCCGAAGAAGGACACCACACCGCTATTGGTCGAGATGGGCACATGGATCTTGTGCGGCCACTTGGCCGCCGGATTGGCGTCGATATGCGGGTGGATCACCCCGCCCGCCGGCATCCGGGCCAGCATGACCCTCGGGAACACGCCGCGCGCATAACCGTAGTCGCGGACGGTCTGGGCCAGCACCGGTTCCAGCAGGCGCCGCCATTGCGGCCACGCGGCGCGATCGTGCGAGCCGCGCCAGTCGCGGGGGCTGTCGATGAAGCGGAAGACGATGTGGCGGGTCTCGTCCAGCACCTCGAACTTGTTGGGCTTGGCCGCGTTCTCGGCGGCCCAGACGTCTTCCGGGATCGCCAGAACGGCGGCGCGCAGCGCGGTGATGTCGACGGGCCCCAGCTTACGCACGCCGGTCGTCTTGCGCGGGTTGGCGGCGGGGACGGCGCTCATCTCAGGCCTTCGAAGTTGTAGCCGAACAGATCCAGATCCTGAGCATAGCGCGCGGCGACGCCGTCGATCAGGGTCTTGTCGTAGTACTGGCGATAGTCCTGATGATGGGTGCCGTTGACGCGGTCGAGGGCGCGCGAGGCAATGCCGATCCGCGCGCAGATCGCATCATAGGAGCCCTGCATATCCTCGACATGGCCGACCTGGTCGGTCAGCAGGGTCTTGCCGTCCTCGCCCACCAGCAGCGCGGCCTGCGGCTGGAACAGGATGTGATTTTCCGGCGGCTCCACGAACAGGAAGTGACGCATCACGTCCCGCGGTTGCCGTTGAAAGACGTCGCCGCCCCGCAGCATGAAGGCGCAGTACGAGACGAAGCGATCGAAGGGATTGCGTACGAAGGCGAACTTGAAATAGCCGCTGAAGGCGTCTTCGCCGAGATAGGGACGCACCTGCTGCAGGGACAGGTGGCCGTGGCGGATGGCCGCCAGATCTTCCCACGGGAAGCGCTTGTCAACGAACAGTCCCACCTGTTCGACATCACCCTCGTCCAGGTGCTCGCGCAAGGCCTGGCGCACCGCATGGGTGCCGGTCTTGGGCACGGCGGCGAAGATGAAACGGTGGCGGTGGGAGACAATCACGTTTCACGACACACAGAAAAAAGCGCGTCCCTCCTCCCGGGAGGAGGGACGCGCAGCCTGCCCTAGACGGTCGACCTAGAACTTGTAGCTAAGACCGACCATGTAGGTCGAGCCGCTCTGGTTCTGGTTATAGAGATACTCGTTCTGACCCCAGAACTGCGTGTCCTTCTGGTTCGTCAGGTTGATCGCATTCAGCGAGAGCTGGAGTGCGTCGTTGACGTTGAAGAAGGCCGAGGCGTCCACATAGGTGGATCCCTCGAAGCCGCGTGTGCTGGCGCTCATCAGGCTGTCGCTGTTGCCGGTGTACCATTTGTTGCGGTGGCTCATGGAGCCCCGCATGCCCCAGCGGTCGGTTTCATAGTAGAGCGTGACGTTATAGCTGGTGTTGGAGATGCCGGTGAGCGCCTCGTCAGCGTCCACATAGGTGTAGTTGGCCACAGCGCCCAGCTTGTCGAACGGCGCCGGCAGGAACGAGAACTGTCCCTGCGCGGCCAGTTCCACGCCGGTCAGTTGCTTGGTGCCGGCGATATTGACCGGCATCGAGAACTCTTTGACGATCGTGCTGGCCGTTGCGCCCGGGATCGTGGCGTAGGGAACGCCCGTCTCGCTGAAGGGGACGTTCTCGAGCGTTTCGGTGCCAATGAAGTTCTTGATGCTCTTGTGGAACACACTGGCCGAAAGCAGACCGTCGGCGCCGAAATAGTACTCGGCCGCGAAGTCCAGCGTGTTGTCCTTGTAGGGCTCCAGGTTGGGATTGCCACGCGACGCCGAGATGTCGCCGCTGTCGCTGTCCTGGAACGCGCTGCCCTTGGCCGCCATCGAGCCCAGGCCCGGACGGTTCAGGTTCTGGGTGGCGGAGAAGCGCACCATCAGCTCAGGCGTCAGTTCCAGAACCGAGTTCATCGCCGGCAGGACACCCGAATAGCTGCCCTTCACGTCCGTCGTGCCCAGATAGGCGTAGCTGTCGCCCTGGATCCAGCCCGTCCCGTGGGTGTCGGTCTGGTAGCCGCGCAGGCCGATATTACCGCGGAAGCGCTTGCCCATGAGCTCGCTGTCCCAGTCCGCCTGCACATACTCGGAAATGGTCTTTTCCGAGGTTTCGTAGACGTTCTCGATGTCCTGGAGCGCGCCGCCGGTGCCGTCCTTGTTGGGACCGAACCGGTGATACTCGTTGTACTTGGCGAAGGCCTTGTCGTAGTCGCCGACCAGCCACGAGCCGAACTCATTGGTGAACACGGAGGTGACGTCGGCGACAGACGTGCCGCGCATCTTGGACCGGGTTCCATTGACGTTGTCGTCATAGAACAGGTCGCGGCCGCCTTGCGTGAACTTGTGATAGGCCGCGCCAGCGCGCAGGGTCCACACATCGTTCAGAGCGTACTTGGCGTTCAGAACGCCTTCCTGCAGCTCCGATTGATTGTTGAAGCCGCGATAGTAGAACGAGTCCATCGCGTAGTTGTTCGGGTCGGTGGCGTCGAAGTTCGGATACGAGAACGTCGCCGATTGGCCATCAGCGCCGTAGTTGGCGATCAGATTACCCTTGGCGCGCATATAGAGCTTGTCGTCATAAGGGGTCTTGTAGGTCGACTTCTCGTAGCCGACATGGCCGTCAATCGTAAGCCGATCCGACAGGTCCCACTTGCCGGTCAGCGCGACCTGGTCAAAGCGGTTTTCGTTCAACGATCGTCGGTGTTCGCTGCCGAAGGTCGCGCCGGTCACATCGGTCATGGTGACGTAGTTGCTGTCGTCCCACGCCAGGTTGTTGATGACCGAAGCCTGCTGGAACTTCGACGGCCAGACGCCGCCGGCCGGGGTGTCGAACGCCACCGAGCCCGTGGACGAAAGCGGACGCGTGGCCAGGTGATACTCGTCGCGGTGGGTGGTGAACTCGCCGTGCAACACGTCGAGGGTCAGCAGCATGTTGTCCACCGGCTTCCACTGCACGGCGCCCGTCAGGCCCAGACGTTCCGCCTTGGAGTTCCAGGAAGAGATCCGGTTACCGTCGGCGAAATACAGGTCGCCCGACAGGAACTTGGTCTGCTGGGCGGCGCTGAGCTTGGAGATGTCCAGACCCTTGGCGACCAGCGACGCCATGGTCGACGCGCTTGGATTGGAGTAGTTGTAGGTGTTGTGACCCTGCTCGGTCGTCTCGCGCTTGCTGTAGGCGACGGACACAGCGACGCCAAACTTGTTGTCCCAGTTCTGGCTGAACAGGGCGGCGATGCGCGGCTGCGTGTCCTTGGTGTATTCGTTGGTGCCCAGCTTCATGGACACCGCGCCCTTGCTGCCCGGCGCATAGTCGAAGGGCTTGCCGGTGAACAGGCCGACCGTGCCGGCCATGCCGCCCTCGTTCTGGGCCGCCTGGAAGGTCTTTTCGACCTCGACCTTCGAGAACAGTTCCGAAGCGAAAATGTTGAAGTCGAAGGCGCGGTCGCGTGAACGCTGGCCGCGGCTGTCCTGGGCGGAGTCGACATTGCCCAGCACTTCCATGCCGTTCAGTTGCACGCGAGCGAAATCCGGACCCAGGCCCCGCAGCGAAATGCGGCGACCTTCACCCGCTTCGCGGGTGATCTGCACGCCCGGAAGGTGTTGCAGGGATTCAGCCAGGTTCAGCTCCGGGAACTTCGCCATGTCTTCGGCGACGATCACGTCTTTCTGGATGACCGATTCCCGCTTGATGGCGCGCGCGTCGCTCAGCGACTTGCGGTAGCCGGTGACGACCACGGCGTCGACCGTGTCATCAGAAGCCTGCCGCGCGAACGCAGCCGACGAACTGGCGCCGACGGCAAGCGCCGCGACGGTGGCCAGCAAAAAGGTCTTTGAGTTCGGGCGCATGCCCCGAACGGAATGTTGCTTCGACATGACTGATCCCCGCCAAACTGGTCTAAACCAGTGCGCTTAAAGCAGCATACGACGACACCTGCGTGACAATGCCTCGGGCGAGGAACAAGAAATCGGCTCATTGCGCGCCTGACGCCCACAACCATAGGGGTGCTGGGCGATGCCTAGCCAGATCTGGCGCAAGGGCGCGAGGGGCTGAACCCTCAAAACGGGGCTATCTGGACTATACCAAAGAAGGGTGGATCAACGCCCGTCACGCGCCGCCCCGGCGCAGGCCGCCCGCCTTCGCGGTCCGAGTTCGGGAGCTGAATTCCGGGCGCAGCGCCTCACCCTTAAGGCGCGATGGCCGCCGCGCCGGGCCTGCGGGGATCCGCGCCCCCGAGGAACAGCCCCTTGTCGAGCATGATCGACTGGGCGCTGCCCATGGTCTCGTCGGACTTGATCGGGTGCCCCATGGCCTTCAGCGCCGCGACCGTGTCGGGATTGAAGTTGGGCTCGACCTCCAGGCCGTCGCTGGCGTTCTGGAAGATGCGCGGCTGATGGGTGGCCTCGGCGACATTGAGGTTGAAGTCCACCACATTGACGATCACCTGCAGCACCGTATCGATGATGGTGCTGCCGCCCGGCGTGCCGGTGATCAGCCACGGCTTGCCGTCCTTGAAGATCATGGTCGGCATCATGGTCGACAGAACCCGCTTGCCCGGCTCCATGCCGTTGGGCGGCACGGGACCGCCGCTCCGCCGCGCCTTCCAGGACGCCTCATGGGCGTAGTTGTTCATCTGGTTGTTCAGCACGAAGCCCGCGCCCGCCACCATGACGCCCGATCCGAAATCAGCCCCCAGGGTGAAGGTGTTGCTGACCGCATTGCCCTCGGCGTCGGCGACCGAGAAGTGGGTGGTGTTGGGGCTCTCGAACGCCCAGGGATCGCCCGCCCCCATCGCCTTGGCCGGCTTGGCGTGGTCGGGGTCGATCAGCTTGGCGCGCTCAACGCCGTAAGCCTTGGACGTGAACCCCTTCAGCGGCACCTTGGTGAAGTCAGTGTCGCCCAGATACTTGTAGCGGTCGGCGTAGCCCAGCTTCATGGCCTCGGCCATCAGGTGCAGTGTCTTGGCCGAGCCGGGCCCTGACGCCTTCAGATCGAACTGCTCAAGGATGTTGAGCATCTCGAGCAGGGTCGCGCCGCCGGCGCTGGCGGGCGGCGAGGTCAGCACCTTCAGGCCGCGATATTCGCCCTCGATCGGCTCGCGCACGACCGGCTTGTAGGCGGCCAGATCCGCCTCGGTGATCAGGCCGCCATGGGCCTTCATGTCAGCGGCCAGGCGCCTGGCGATCTCGCCCCGATAGAAGGCGTCGGCGCCGTGATCGGCGATCTGCCCCAGCGACCAGGCCAGGTCCTTTTGCTTGAGGGTCTCGCCGGCGACGTAGAGCGCGCCATCGGGCTTGTAGAAGGCGGCCTTGCCCGCCTCGCTGACCGACAGGCGCTGTCGCCCCCAGCTGAACACGAAGGCTTCGTCAGGCGTCAGGACCACACCGTCCCGGGCCAGACGGAAGGCGGGCTCGACCACGGCCTTCCACGGCAATTTTCCATAGGTCTTGTGCGCCAGATACAGCCCTGCGACCGTGCCCGGCACGGCGGGCGCCTGATAGCCGACAGAGGAGACATCATTGCGCTCCTTGCCCTGGGCGTCGACGAAGGTGTCCAGACGCGCGGCCGCCGGCGCGACGCCGCGATAGTCGATGAAGACGGTTTTCCCCGTCTTGGCCATGTGGACCATCATGAAGCCGTCGCCGCCGATATTGCCGGCGCGCGGCAGCGTCACGGCCAGGGCGAAGGCCGTCGCCACCGCGGCGTCCACGGCGTTGCCGCCCTGGCGCAGGATATCGACGCCGACCTGGGTGGCGATGACGTTCTGGCTGACCACCATCCCCTTCTGACCGACCACCGGCGAGTGGATGCTGGGATATTCCAGCAACTGCTTGCTCTGGGCCAGGCCCGAGGCCGGCAGGCAGATCGCCGCCGAGACCGAGAGGGCCGCAAGACCCAGGGCGACAAGTCGAAAGGGCTTCATGCGCGGCTCGCCAGAGAGGTGAAGGAGGGGGCAGGACGACGCTTCGGGGTGGAAGAAGCGTCGTCCTGCGATGTTCCCGGCCTTGGGGGGCAAGAACCGGGAACGGGGGGGCTCTTAGAAGCGCTTGCTGGCGTTGAGGTACCAGTAGCGTCCGGTCGCGTTATGGAGCGAGCCCATGTAGCCGAAGTTCGACGACGTCACGGGCGGATCCTTGTCGGCGACATTGCGAACGCCCAACCGGACGGTCGAACCGTCAAAGCGGCCTTCCTTGAACGCGTACTGGCCGTACAGGCTGACCGTGGTCCAGTCGTCGACCGGGAAGTACTGGCCGTTCACCTGCGCAACGCTGGTGTCATAGACCTCGCCGACATAGTTGACGAAAGCGCCTGCGCCCCAACCGTCCTTGCGCCAGGTCAGGCTGGCGCTGGCCCGGAACTCGGGAGACCCGCCGTTCTTGATCTGGTTTCCCGCCGAGGCGATCGTAACGCCGTTCAGCTTGCCTGCGGCGACCGCCTCCTGCAGCAACGCCTCGATCGGGCTGGCCGACTGGTCATACTTCAGCAGCTTGGCCACATTGAGCGTCAGGCCGAAATTGCCCCAAGGCGTGTCGTTCAGATCATAGTCGGCGGTGAAGTCGACGCCCTGGACAACGCGCGGCTGCAGGTTGGTGTAGACGTCGTTGATATGGTCGATGTTGCCGACCGTGTTGGTTCCGACCGGATCATTGCGCACGACGTTGGGGTTGGACGACCCGCTCTGGCGCAGCAGCCAGTCGTAGGCGATCTGGTTGGCCCCGCCCAGGATGCCGATCACGTTCTTCTCGCGGATCGACCAGAAGTCGGTGGTCAGGATGAGCCGGCCATAGTCGCGCGGGATGAAGGTGGGCTGATAGACGAAGCCGACCGTGGCGTTGTCGGCCTCTTCGGGCTTCAGCTTGTCATTGCCGCTACGCACTTCCAGCGTGCTGCCGCTGGAGCAGGTGGTCGCGGCCGGCGTGTTGATCCGGCAAGCCGCATAGTCGGTGCGGGTGTTCGAGACGGTCGAGCCGTCGCTGTAGAACTGCGGCAGGTTCGGCGCGCGGAAGCTTTGCGACACCGAGCCGCGGAAGGCGAAGCCGTAGCCGACCTTCCACAGGATCGCGCCCTTGGGCTTGAGCACATTGCCGAAGTCCGAATAGTGCTCGTCGCGGGCGGCGATCTGCAGGCTGATCTCTTCGACAAACGGGATGTTCATCTCGGGCGAGACGACCGGCACCGCGAATTCGAAGAAGGCCGAGCTGATCGACCGATGGGCCGAGACGTCGCCCGCGCCCGAAGCGCCCATTACATCGGTGTCGTAGGTCACGCCGGTGACAGAGTTGGTGTACTTGATCGTGCCGTCCAGTCGGTCGTCGCGGTCGTCCAGATAGGTCTCGCGGCGCCATTCGACGCCGGCCGCGAAGCCGACATCACCGGCGGGCAGCTGGAACAGGTCCTTCTTGGAGACCTTGAAATCGCCGAGCGCCAGCGAGGTCTTGCCCTTGCGATAGACGTTGATCAGGAACGAATTGATCGTGTCGCTGCTGTTGGGCGTCGCGTCGGCGCCCGAATAGTTGCTGACGTCGCCTCCGTTGAAGGGGTTGTAGGCGTCCGCCGTGGTGCGGTTCACCGCTTGCTGGAAGCGCGTGTTGCTGATCGCGTTGTGCGTGGTGTCCTTGGTGCGGGCTTCCGAATACAGCAGGGCGGAATCCCAGTTCCAGCCGTTCCATTCGCCCTTCAGGCCACCCAGCGCGCGGTAGCTGTCATCGGTCACCGTATAGGTGCGCGGACCAGCGTCGACCGGGCGATAGCTGGTGATGTTCATCGCCACGCCGGCCGCCGGCACGCCGGTCAGATTGGCCAGACGATTGGCGCTGCCGATCGGACCAAAGGGGTTCCAGTAGGCGTTGGCGGCGATGCTGATCGGCGCCGACGAGATCGGGGCCGACTGCTCGCGCGAGCCGGTGAACAGGGCGTGGTAATAGCCCAGTTCGCCATAGGCGGTGATGTCGCCGAAATCGTGCTCGACCGTCGAGAACAGGTTTGTCCGCTCAAGACCGCCCTTCAGCGTGCGGTCGGCGTTTTGGTCATAGCGCAGCGCGCGGTCGTTCGTGCCGGTGATGGTGCCGGACTTGATGCACAGATTGCCGGCGAGAACCGTGCTGGAGCAGCCGGCGTCCGTGTTGCTGGTCGGCTCGATATGGAAGACGCCCGACGTCGTCAGGCTCGCCGTGCCTTGCTTCACCGCAGTGGACGACGGGATCAGCGTGAACGAACCCCAGGGGCTGGAAGTCGAGCGGTTGTCGAAGCTGGTATTGCCGGCCCAGGGGGTGTCGGCGATCTGCGAGCGGTGATCTTCGCTGGCGGCGTAGTCGCGATCGCTGGCCATCATGCGGCTGTGGCCGGTGTAGGTGCCAAAGAAGGTCAGGCGGGTGCCGTCTTCAAGGCGCGTACCGGCCTTCACGTTGAAGGTGCCTTCGCGATAGCCCGTGCCTTCCGAGCCGCCCAGCTGGGTCTCGACGCGCAAGCCCTGGAACTTGGTGTCCAGCACCATATTGACCACGCCGGCCACGGCGTCGGTGCCGTAGATGGCCGCAGCGCCGTCGCGCAGCACTTCAAGCCGCTTCACGCCCGCCACCGGCAGGGCGTTGGTGTTGACCGTCTGCACCGGCACGAAGTTCTCGGTCTGGGTTCCGGGCGCCATGACGGCGCGGCGACCGTTCAGCAGGGCCAGGGTGTTACCCGTGCCGAGGCTGCGCAGGTTCAGCGAGGCGATATCGCCCCGGGCGTCATTCAGGTTGCCGGTCGTACGGGCTTCCTGGAATTGCACGTCGCCCGCCTGGGGGATCGAGCGGAACAGCTCGTCGCCCGAAACCGCGCCCGTCGCGATGATCTGCTTTTCGTCGATCAGCGTCACCGGCAGCGCTTCGTTGGTCTTGGCGCCCTGGATCTGCGAGCCCACCACGACGATGGTCTCGACGATGGCCATGTCCTCGTCAGCCTGGCCGCCCGACGCGGCCAGGGGCTGGGGGCGTGAGGCGGACGCCGGACGCAGGGTGATGGTCACGCCGTCGTTCGATGCGACTTCCAGGCCAGCAGCCGAGATCAAGCGCGCCAGGGCGTCGCTGTCCGCGATGTCACCAACGACGGCGGGGGTCTTGCGACCGGCCGCCGCGTCGAAGGGAAACAGCACCTGCTTGCCCGACTGTTTGGCATAGGCCTGCAGCGCGGGGACCGCGTCCTGGGCGGGGATATTGAAGCGGTGACGGGTTTCCTGCGCCAGGGCCGGACCGGCCAGCACCAGAATGGCGGCCGACGTCAGAAGGAGCCCTCGAACGTTACGAAGGCGATTGGAACTGCGCATGGTCTGAAAACTGCCCCTTGGCTACGCCCTGCCCCCTCGACATGACGTTCTCACTGGACACGACGGGCGATCATCGGCGTTCCGCTATGCGTGACAGAAATATTTGTTTCTGTGGTCGGAGGACCCGCTCTCAGTCGCGCGAGGTCAGATGAATGACGCCCTCGGCGTCGCGCGAGGCGCTCACCGGAAAGGCGCGTGTCACAGCGGAGACGAAACCTTCCGGTTCGGTGCTCTGGAAATAACCGGCCAGACGCAGACCCGAAACGGACGCGCCATCGACGGTGATGCGCTGGCGATTGTAGCGGTTGAACTCGGCGACGGCCTGTTCAAGGGTCTGTCCGTTGAGCGCAATGGCGCCCTGTCGCCAGGCCAGGGATCGATCGATCTCGGCGGTCGAGACGCGCAACACCCGTCCGCCGACGGGGCCATAGACCGCCTTGGCGCCGGCCGACAGCTGGGTCTGGGCGGTGGCGTGGTCACGTTCAACGGCCACGGCGCCCTCGCGCACGGTGATGGCGGCGCTGTCATCCTGCAGACGAACGGCGACCTGCGCCGCGCCCGTAGCCTCGAGTCGATTTCCGGCGGCCCGGACGACGAAGGGGCGCGCGGCGCGAACCGGCTCGAACACGGCCTCGCCGCGAACCAGACGAATCTCGCGCACGCCGCCGCGATAGCGGACCAAAACCTTGCTGTTGGTGTTCAGCTGGATGCGACTGTTGTCGCTGAGCACGATGACCCGCCGCTCGCCGATCCCCGTGGCATAGGCCGTGGAGGCCGTCGCCGAGATCACGCCAGCCGCGACCAGACCACAGGCCCCGACGACCGCCGCAGCCCGCGCCCACACGCCCGTCCGCCAAGCCATGGTGCGAGGCGGCCGCAGGAGGCCGACACGCGGCGCGGCCGCGTCCGGAGCAAGCGCCTGCAGGCGATCCAGCCGCTCCCAGGCGGCGAACTCGCGCTCGAAAGCGACCTCGTAATCGGCCCCCTGGCCGCGCCAGGCTTCAAAGGCGGCGCGATCGGCGGGGCTGCTAGCGGCGGAATCGAGCCGGACCACCCATTGGGCGGCCTCAAGCCTTATCGTTTCCCGCCGAGATCCCGCTTCGCGACCCATGTACGCCCTTCGTCAACCTTGCTGGCCCGGCCCTCGCCGCGACCCAGCCTATCCGAACAATATCGCAATCCCTTAACGAGATGCTTCTCTACAGTGGAGACGGACAGACCGAGCCGCTCCGCTATCTGCCGCGGCGAAAGATTGTAGACCTTTCGCAGCGTGAAGACATTCCGGCATTGCGGGGAAAGCTCCTGGATAGCGTCCCGCAGTTGCCGCAGTTCGTCTCGCCCGACAGCGACATCCTCTTGGGTCGGGATCTCGTCGACCAAGGATAGCTGTTCGAAATCGGCCACGGCCGTGATCGTCAAAATCTTGCGCCGCCTGAGGGCGTCCAGAGCGACATTGCGGACGATGCGGGCGGCGAAGGCGCCGGGATTGAGAACCTCTCGCCAGGCCTTGTAGGCAATGGCGCGCGCGAACGCGTCATGGACAAGGTCTTCCGGCTCAGCCTCGCCGTCGCGACAGAACTTGCGGGCATAGGCCAAAAGCTGGGGCTCGAGCGGCAAAATCTCGCGCCGAAACCAGGCGCGTCGCTCGTCGTCGTGTAGATCCATGCGCGCTCCCCTTCCCCAACCAAGCGTGATCCGCAAGCGATGGCAAGCCGGATTTAGGGTGCATCCGGCCGACATGCCGCAGGATCAGGCGCCGATGCTCAGAAGAAGGTCGCCAGCGCCCAGAGCAACCCCGTCCCGCCCCGGTCGGCCGAAACAGGGTTCTCCGGCCGACCGGCCGGCTCACTTCACCGCAATGAAGATCGGGTTGGCGTAGAACCACAGGTCCGCCCAGGGATCCTCGCCCAGCGGGTCGGGCTGGGGCTCCAGCTCGGCGCCATTGGTGCCGCGCACCCGGACATAGCGGGATTGGCGCACGTCCTTGAGCACATAGACCATCGACAGGCGCTCGCCGTCCCGCACCCAGGTGGCAGGGGTGAAGCGACGCACGACACGGGTGGTCGGGTTGGAATCCTGGGCGCGATCCGCCGCCGGACCCGTGACGTCGCCCTGGATCAGGTCGATGCGCGCGACGTCGGGCGAGCGTCCGCCGAAGTTCTTGCCGGCCGGGTCGCGAACCCGGATGACGATCGTGACGTCGCTGCCGGCCGGAACCTCCAGAAGCCCGCCGATCTCGGCCTGCTTTTGACCGTCGGCGGTCATGGCGGTGATGTCGACCTCGGAGACCAGATCACCCAGGGTCACAAACACCCGGCCATGGCGCAGGCCATCGAGGATGTCGTCATAGGTGCGGGCGGCCTTCACATAGGTCTTGGAATATTCGCCGGGCCAGAAGTCGCTGCCGCCCTCTGTATAGTGACGGTGCGAGTCCGAGGTCGAGGTGATCCACCAGTGGCGCCCCTCGCCCAGCATCGAGTCCCAGAAACCGCCCAGCTGGGCGGTCATGCGGTCAAAGCCGCCCAGGGTGGGCGCGCGCCCGTAGCCGCCCCGATCGCCATCGGGCTTGGCCGAGCCGTCCGGTTTCAGGGTCGAAGCCTGGTGTCCGGGCGCGCCTTCCATGCCGACGGCGACGTTGGGCGCGGTGTCATTCCAGTTGCGCAGCTCCGCCGGAGAAACCAGGCCATAGCTGCCGGGCGTCTCGGCGGTGCGCGAGGGATGGTTGGCGATCACCACCGGCGGCTGGGGCAGAGATTGCATGTGGCGCAGGGCGTCCAGCATGAAGGGCTCGGTGTCGCGGGCCGGGTCGGCGGGCCAGGGCTCACGCCGGTTGTAGCCCTTCTCGATCCCGAACAGCGCCTCGCGCTCCATCGCCGAGCGGGGCACGATGACGCTGGAATGCTCGGCCGCCGGGGTGTCCAGCTCCATGCCCCAGAACTGCAGCACGCCGGGGGTCAGGGTTCGGGACTTGAGCAACTCGGGATAGGCCTCGTCGCGGTTGAGCTTGGAATGGTTGGGGCCCCCATGATCGGTGGCGACCATCCAGCTCAGGCCATGGGCTGCGGCCTCGCGGGCGTTGACGGTGATCGGATTGACGGCGTCGCCGGCCTTGATCAGCACCGGCGGCTGGCCGGGAACATCAGACGGCTTGACCCCGGCGCTGAACCAGCTGTGGACGTGGTGATCCCCGGCCAGCCAGCGCCGCTCTGACGGCCTGGCGGGACCTGAGGCCTTATGCGCCGGGGCGACAGGCTGGACGGCGTGACCCGGGTGCGCTGATGCGGGGGTCTGGACCGCCGCGATGAGACCGACGGCTGCGGCGAGGGCGGCGTGAGAGACAAGGCCACGACGGGTCTTTGAAAGGAACATACACATGGGCGAATCCTAGTCCGGAACTGCGACGTTCCTATTGCGGTCATCGCGGTGAGCGTACAGCGCTCCAAAAAAAAGACGGCCCGCGCGGCGAACCGCGCGGGCCAGTTGAGGGGATTGAAAGGGTCGAGGGGAGCTTTAGAACTTGGCGCGCAGGCCAAAGCTCAGGGTGCGGCCATAGTGAGTGTAGCCGCCGAACCAGCCGCCCTTGACGAACTGCCACTGGGCCGCGTCGGTCAGGTTCTGGCCTTCGATCGCCGCCGTGATCTGCGGGGTGATCTTGTAGCTGACACTGGCGTCCAGCGAGCCGAAAGCGCTGTCGTTCAGCGCCGAAAGCCCTGCGCCGCCGACGTCCTGCAGTACGTCATCCACCCAGCTGTAGCTGGCGCGGGCGGCGAAGCGGTCCTTCTCGTAGAAGCCCGTCACGTTGAAGCTGTTCTTGGCGACATTGACCATCTGGTCTTTCAGGGTCGGGGAATAGGTCGCCTCGGTGTCGGTGTAGGTATAGTTGGCCAGGAACCCCAGGCCGTCGAACGGGGCCGGCAGCGCCTTGAACAGGTGCTGATAGGCCAGTTCCACCCCCTTGATCGTCGCCTGGCCGCCGTTGGTCGGCGAGGTCAGCACATAGGTCTGGCCGTCGACCACGAAATTGGTCTTCTGGCTGTAAACAAAGGTGGTGATGTCCTTGTAGAAGGCGCCCGCGATCAGGGCGCTGCCCGGCGCGAAATACCATTCCAGGGTGGCGTCATACTGCCAGGCCTCGAACGGGCGAAGCTCCGGATTGCCGCCGACGGCGGTCAGCACCGTACCCGACGAATTCAGCGTCAGGCGCGGCGCCAGGTCGGCCAGGGACGGCCGGGTGATCACCTTGGCCGCCGCGACGTGGGCCTGCAGGGTGTCGGACAGTTCCAGCACGAAGTTGGCGGTGGGCAGGACGTCGGTATAGGTCTTCTCATAGCGCACCGGGATCGCCGCCGAGCCGTTGTCGGCATAGCCGGCCGAGACCTGCTTGGTCTGGGCGGCGCGCACGCCGACCTCGCCGCGCAGCGGAACGCCCAACAGCGTGGTCTCGATGTCGGTCAGGGCATAGGCGGCGGCGATGTCTTCCGACACGTAGTAGGAATTGCGCTGGTCGGCGCGCGCCGTGCCCTTCTGGGTCTTGTCGGCCAGGGCCCAGAAAGCCGCCGGATCGGGCATGGCCCAGCTGGTCGGCAGGGTTCCAGACACATCGCCCAGGAAGTCGCTGACCGGGAACGCGTCGAAATAGTCGGCGCCGAAATATTTGCCGGCCAGGTTGGTCGTGTAGTTGATGTCCGCGCGGTTGTATTCGCGTTCCCGCTCACGGTACTTCACGCCGAACTGCACGCGGGTCAGAGGGCCCCAGGCCACCGGACGCTCAGCGTCGAACTGCAGGGCGGTTTCGTTGTCGGTGGAGTCACTCACCCGATATTCGATCCGGCGGAACGGCAGCAGCGACGGATTGTTCAGGTCGCTGGTCAGCAGCGTGACGCTGGGAACCGCCTCGTCGTCGGCCTTGGTCATGTTGAAGGTGGTTTGGCCGATCGAGCCCAGCAGGCGGGTGCGGGTGATCGGATTGGAGGTCTCCGAATAGGCCCTGGCATAGGCCAGGTCCGCCGTCAGGGTCCACGCGTCCAGCTTCTGGCGGATCTTGCCGGCCAGCATGATGTTGTCATGGGCCAGGTCGCTGACCTCGCGGCCGATCTGGGTGGTGGAGGTCACCGTGCCGCCGACCAGAACGCCGTCCTTGATCACCGCCGAGCCCGGAACCAGGGTCGCAACACTCTGATCCACCGAATAGGTCAGCTCGTCATAGTGGTCATCCAGCTTGGTGTAGCTGGCGTCGAAGATGATCTCGGTCTCGTCGGTCGGGCGGTACTGCGCCGACAACACCACGCCCTTGCGCTCGCGATCTTCGCGCTCGAGGGTCGGGCGGATGGCGGTCGGATAGAGATTGATGCCCTGGGCGATCAGGCTCTTGCCCAGGGTGGTGGTCGGATCCGAATAGCTCCAGCCCACGCCGGTGATGCGATCCTGGCGCAGGGTGCGTTGATCATAGACGACGGCGGCCAGCACGCCGAAGGTCTCGGCCTGGTTGGTCCAGCTGGCCAGGCCCGAGACGCGGGGATCCACGGCGTCTGCCAGTTGAGGCGCACTGGCGGTCGCCGACAGCGCCAGGGTGCTGCGACCCAGATCCAGCGGGCGGAAGGTCTTGACGTTGACCACGCCGCCGATCGCGCCCTCGTCCAGCGAGGCCAGCGGCGTCTTGCCGACCTCGACCCCGGCGACCAGCTCGGACGGCAGGGTGTCGAAACGGAACTGGCGGCCGCTCTGGCCGGAGTCGCGCATGTTCTCGTTCACGGCGGCGCTGCGGCCGTTGAGGGTGACGATCTGGAAGTTCGGACCCAGGCCGCGCACGCGAACAAACAGCCCTTCGCCGCGATCGCGGGTGATGGCGACGCCGGGCACCCGCTGCAGGGCTTCGGCGATATTGTTGGACGGGAACTTGCCGATGTCCTCGGCCGAGATCGCGTCAACCACATTGGTGGCCTTGCGCTTGTCGGCCAGGGCGCGGGCCAGCGAGTTGGCGAAGCCGCCGGTGACGACCAGTTCCTCGATCATGTTGTCTTCGGCCGTCACGGCGGGGGCCGTGGCCGCGGACGTCGCTTCAGCCGCCGGGGCGCGGGTCGAGATGGGCTGGGCGGCGGGTCGCAGGATGGCGCTGCCGCCGCTGCGCACGAAGGTCAGGCCGGTGCCGCGCAGCAACTGGGTCAGGGCGCGGTCAGTATCGATCGTTCCCTTCACGCCCGAGGTGCGCTTGCCCTGGATCAGAGCCGGGTCGGCCAGGACCTGCAGGCCGGTGGCCCGCGAAAAGGCCGGCAGAGCGGCCGACAGGTCGCTGGCCGGAATGGCCAGCGCGGCCTTGGCGGCTGCGGGCGCCGCCTGGGCCGCCGCAGGCGCGGCGAACGCGGCGCCCGCCACCAGCAGCGCTACGGCGGAGGCGGTGGAGCGCCAGATCATACGGTTGAACATCGGTGTAGGTCCCCAAGCTGTCGCGCGGCGCATTCGCCGGCTTCGGGGGGGAAGACGCTGGCGGCCGCCCTTTCAGGACAGCGATTTTTGTGAAGTTTCGAAGACGCCCGGCGCCCTAGCGGGTCAGCTCGAGCCGTCCCGGCGTCTCGCGCACCTTGAAGCCGTGCATCAAGGCGAGATTCCGCACCAGGGTGTCGGGCTCATCAAGCCGGAAGCGCCCCGCCACCCGCTGACGCCCCAGCACAGGATCGGCGATGACAATGGGCAGGTCCGTATGACGGTTCAGCCTTTCGACCAGGCGGGCAAGCGACACGCCGTCAGTTTCCAGCCAACCCGTCCGCCAGTCCTCGGCGGCCGGATCAAAGACGCGGATTGTCGACACGGCGCCGTCGGCCGCCGTCGCGCGCTGGCCGATGGTCAGGTCGGCGGAGTCCGTCACTAGCCCATGCGGCTTCAGCCGCACCTTGCCGCGATGCACCGACAAGACCAGCCGCTCGGCGCCGCGCTCCAGATCAAAGGCCGTGCCCAGCACCCGGGCCGAGCCTTCCGGCGTCGTGACCGTGAAAGGTCGCGCCTCATCGTGCGCCACATCGAAGAACGCTTCGCCGCGTGTGAGCGTCACCCGACGACGATGGGAGCCCAGCTGGACATCCACACCGGTCGCGCCATCCAGGGTGATCCGCGTCCCGTCAGCCAGGGCGACCTCGCGCTGCTCGCCCGGCGCCGTCTCCAGATGCAGAGGCGTGACCATCATCACCTGCAGGTCTGGCCAGACGAATACGCCGGCCAGGGCGCAGGCCGCCAGCGCCAGGCCGCCGATCAGCGCGGCGCGCGGCGCGCGGCGGCGCGCCGTCCGGCGCTGGGCGCTGAGACGCAGGGCCTCGACCAGAGCAGGATCCTGGGTCGTGCTCCAGACCTGTTCGAAGGCCCTGGCGTTGCCGGGGTCTGCCGCCTTCCAGGATTCGAAAGCCCCGTCGGACGCAGCGCCGGAATCGAGACGACGCGCCGCCCAAAGCGTGGCGTCGGCATTGGAGGAATCCCGCCTCATCCGCGTCGTCCCGCCTGACGCCGTTCGGCCTTGGCGATCTCGCGATGGAGTTGCTCCAGCGCGCGCACCACGTGTTTTTCGACGGCCGCCTCGTTCATGGCCAGATCCGCCGCGATCTGGCGACAGCTTTGCCCGTGCAGCCGTCGGCGGATGAACACGTCCCGCCGCAACGGCGGCATGGCGTCCAGCACCTTGCCGAACACCTCGACCTTCTGACGATGCATCAGGATCTGCTCCGGCGCGGGGGCTTCGCAGGGAATGTCGTCGTTCAGCGCTTCCACCGGCCGGCGCTGACGGGTGCGAAAATGGTCTCGGACAAGGTTGAGCGCGATGCTGTAGCCCAAGGCTGCGCGGTCAGCGACGGTCCGCGCCCGCTCATAGGTCAGCAGGCGCGCGAAGGTTTCCTGAACCAGATCCTCGGCCGCGGCGGGATCGCGGGTGCGCCGCACAATGAACAGATAGAGATCGTCGCGCTGGGCGCGGACGCTGGCGAAATCGGTCATCGGCGCGTCTCGCTCCGACGGCGTTTCGCGCCACGCTCACCTTGCTGCACCATAGCCATGGCCAGCGCTTAGCATCGGTATGTGACACTTCAGCCGCCCCGGCCCTGACCAGCGACCCGAGCGAGAGCAAAGAACGGCATTGCCCAGACCAGAGGCTGGTCTAAGGTTTCGATCATGCATACTCGCCTCGTCCCGCTCATCGCCCTGACTCTGTTCGCCTGCGGCCCCGCTCCGGATGCGATGGCCGTGCAAAGCGAAGCCGGCGCGCCGGTCGAAACCCAGGCCGCGAACGCTCCCGATCAAAAGCCCGCCTTCGCCGGTCAGACCCGCGCGCCCGGACAGGCGCTGGGCGTCGCCTACAGCGTCGAGGCCATCGCCATCGGTCTGGACCATCCCTGGGGCCTGGCCTTCCTGCCGGACGGATCCAAGCTGATCACAGAACGGTCAGGACGTCTGCGATTGCTCAGC
Organism: Caulobacter sp. FV2ps19; assembly: GCF_058681035.1. Taxonomy (NCBI): domain Bacteria; kingdom Pseudomonadati; phylum Pseudomonadota; class Alphaproteobacteria; order Caulobacterales; family Caulobacteraceae; genus Caulobacter; species Caulobacter sp. FV2ps19. Next base: position 3,847,776 of record NZ_CM178729.1, read on the forward strand.
GCCGATGGACGACTGTCGCCCCCCGTCGCGGGCCTGCCGGCGGTCGACGCCAGAGGACAGGGCGGTCTGCTCGATGTCGCCGCCGACCCTGACTTCGCGGCCAACGGCCTGATCTACTGGACCTACGCCCAGGCCGGAGACGGCGGCAATGGTACGGCGGCGGCGCGCGGCAAGCTGGTGACAGGCGCCGCGCCACGCCTCGAAGACGTCCAGGTCATCTGGAGCCAGACGCCCAGGCTGAGATCCGCGCTGCACTTTGGCAGCCGCCTGGCCTTCGCCAAGGACGGCAATCTGTTCATCACCACCGGCGAGCGCTCGATCGTCGAAGGCCGTATGCAGGCCCAGCGCCTGGACGGAACTCTTGGCAAGGTGATCCGCATCGCCCCCGATGGCGCGATCCCGGCCGACAACCCCTTTGTCGGCCAGGCGGGCGCCAAGCCGGAGATCTGGTCCCTCGGCCACCGCAACCTGCAGGGCGCGGCGATCGATCCGCGCACCGGGCGACTGTGGACCGTCGAGCATGGGCCCAAGGGCGGTGACGAACTGAACCATCCCGAGGCCGGCAAGGACTATGGCTGGCCAACCATCACCTATGGCGAGGAATATTCCGGTCAGCCGGTCGGCCAAGGCCTCACCGCCAAGGCCGGGATGGAACAGCCAGTCTATTACTGGGATCCGGTGATCGCGCCTTCGGGCCTGGCGTTTTACGACGCCGACCTGTTCCCGGCCTGGAAGGGCAGCCTTCTGGTCGGCGGACTGCGGGGCCACGTCACGCGCCTGACCCTGGACGGCGACAAGGTGGTCGGCGAAGAGCGCCTGTTCACCGAGCTGGATCAGCGCATCCGCGACGTCCGCGTCGGGCCGGACGGCGCCGTCTATCTGCTGACCGATGCGGACGACGGCAAACTGCTGCGGGTGACGCCAAAACCCTGAGCCTTCACAGTCTGCGGCGGCGACCCTCGCGGCGGCAGATGGCAAGATCCGATCAAGGTGCTAGACCGCGCGCCTTGGCGAGGAACCCCGAACATGGCCCGCAATCTTTCCGGCAAGCGGGTCGCCCCGCACGCTGACATCACAGCCCAGGCCGACAAGGCTTGGTTTGACGCCCACATCGAGCGCGACTTTCTGCTGCGCGATCCCGCCCCGCTGGAGTTCAAGGATCCCTTGGGCGACGCTGGAGACGGGTTCAGCTGGCGGGTGCTGGTGGTGCGACTGGACGGCGGGTCGCGCCTGCGCCTGCCGCTTTCACTGGCCTGGGACCTGCACAACGCCCACGCCAAGGACCAGCATCTGGCCGTCCTGTTCGAGCAGGTCGCTCCGGAACAGGCCAAGGCCATGCGCGCCCAAGCCCTGGCCAAGCTGGCCCGCGCCTGATCGCCGAGGCGGCGGTTTCGCGGGGCTCGGGGGCCACTCTCGGGACAAATACGACTCGACCTGCAGCAGATTTTCCGAAATTTCATGGCCAACAGTCGAAAACTTCACGCCTAGCGGCGAAGATCGAGACAGATTTTCCGAGCTGTTTTCCTGCATTTCCGTCCCCGGATATCTGAAATCGATCAGAATTATGGGCTGCCGCACGTCTCTCGCCACGAGAGTTGCGTCGATCTAATTTTACGCGTAAGATGTCTCCATTGAATATCGATTTGGTTCGATTGCTCTCCAACGCTTGCTCCCCGGATCGAGCTTCGAGCCCATCGCGATCCTTTCCGAAAATTTGATCACGCGGCTTACTCTTGAGCCGCGCGTCCCTTTTCACCTGAAAGGTGACCATCATGACGACCGGTACCGTGAAGTGGTTCAACTCCACCAAGGGCTTTGGCTTCATTCAACCTGACGACGGCGGCGCGGACGTGTTCGTGCACATCTCGGCGGTCGAGCGTTCGACCCTGGGTTCGCTGAACGAAGGCCAAAAGCTTTCCTACGAACTCGAGCGCGACCAGCGCAGCGGCAAGATGTCGGCCGGCCAGCTCCAAGCTGCCTAAGCCACTTCGGCGCGCGGGGCGGGTGGCGAAAGCCGCTCGCCCCGCGCGCCAGCCTGGCTTGCGGACTATCGACCTCGAATGACACGCGGGGTTATCCCCCTTCATTTTCGAGGCCCTATGAACGAGACACTTCGCACCAACTTCTCCACCCGACTTCAGACCGCCGCCGACGCCAAGAAGGCGCTGCTTGAGAAATTCAAGCCCAAGCCGGCCGTCGTCGACCCGAACTTCGAGAGCCGCGAAGCCGTCAAGGCCGCAGAACTCCAGCAGGTTCGCGCCGACCGCGCCGAAGAACGCGCCGCAGCCCGCCAGATCGTAGCCGACAAGATCGCCGCCGCTGAACAGGCCATCGCCGACAGCGCCGCCGAACTGCTCAGCCAGAAGCGCGGCGCCACCAAGGAACGCAAGGCCCTGTCCGCCGCCGAGGCCAAGGCCAAGCGCGACAGCAAGTACGCCGCCCGCAAGGCGCGCAACTAGCCTTCGCTTTTCTGCAAACACGACGAAGGCCGGGTCAGACCGGCCTTTTTTGCGTCGTTGCCTGACAGCGTTGTCAGGGCTGCGAACTTCTGTACTGTGTCTGGGCAGCCCGCCTCACGGCCTGGGCTGCGCCAATCTATAGAGCCCCGCCTATGCGCGCAGGGGCCGGTATGGGAGACCCAGGAATGTCCGCCAAGGCCCAAGGACCAAGCCGCCGCGCCCTGTTGGCCGGCGCGACCGCCCTCGCCTTCGCCGGCGCGGCGCCTGCCGCACTCGCGAGGACCTCCGGCGTTTCGGCCCGCCATCAGGCGCTGGTCCAGAACCTCATCGGCCAGATGACCCTGAACGAGAAGATCGGCCAGCTGAACCAGGCCCCTGGCGGCCGCCAGAAGGCGCTGAACTCCAAGATCGACGCGGCCCAGCTGGATCTGGTGCGCAAGGGCGGCATCGGCTCGTACCTGCACGTGGCCGGCGCCGACTTCCTGCGCGAACTGCAGCGCGTGGCGGTGGAGGAATCCCGCCTGAAGATCCCGCTGCTGTTCGGCATCGACGTGATCCACGGCTTTCGCACCATCTTCCCCGTGCCCCTGGCCATGGCCGCGACCTTCGATCCTGAGATCAACCGCGCCTGTTCGCGCGTGGCGGCGATCGAGACCGCGATCAGCGGCCTGCACTGGACCTTCACCCCGATGGTCGACATCGCCCGTGACCCGCGCTGGGGCCGCATTGTCGAGGGGGCCGGCGAAGATCCCTATCTGGGCTCACGCATGGCCGAGGCCCAGATCCTGGGTCTGCAGACCGAGAACCTGGCCGGCAAGGACGCCATCCTGGCCTGCGCCAAGCACTTTGGAGCCTATGGCGCAGTGATGGGCGGACGCGACTACGACACCGCCGACATCTCCGAGCGCACCCTGCACGAGGTCTGCCTACCGCCCTTCTACGCTTCGGCGAGGGCCGGTGTCGGCAGTTTCATGACCGCCTTCAACGACATCGCCGGCGTGCCCACCACCGCCAACCGGGCCCTGGTGCGCGGGCTGCTGCGCGAGCAGTGGGGCTATCAGGGTCTGGTGGTCAGCGACTGGAACGCCATCCTCGAGCTGATCAATCACGGCGTCGCTGAAACCCCGGCCCAGGCCGCCGCCCTGGCCCTGAAGGCCGGGGTCGACATGGACATGGCCGGCGGCGTCTATGCCGGCCACCTGCGCGAGGCGGTGGACGCCGATCCCGGCCTGCTGCCCTATGTCGACCAGGCGGTCGGCCGCGTGCTGATGACCAAGGCCAGGCTGGGCCTGTTCGACGATCCCTTCCGGTTCGGCGACGCCGCCCGCGAGAAGACCGAGCTCAATTCCCCCGCCCACCGCGCTGTCGCCGGCGAGGCGGCGCGCAAGGCGATCGTCCTGCTCAAGAACGACGACGGTCTGCTGCCCCTTGAGACGAAGGGTCGACGTATCGCCGTGATCGGCGCCCTGGCCGACGACGCCTCCTCGGCGCTGGGCTCCTGGCGGGCGCGCGGCCAGGTCGGCGACGTCAAGACGCTGCTGGCCGCCCTGCGCGAGACCGGCGCGACCCTCGACTATCAGCCCGGCGCCGCGCCCCGCGGCGAAGACGCCTCGGGTATCCCCGCCGCCGTCGTCGCAGCCCGAGCCGCCGACCTCGTGCTGCTGGTCATCGGCGAGGACTATGACCACAGCGCCGAGTCGCGCAGCCGCTCCGACATCACCCTGCCGGGCGTGCAGTCGCAGCTGGCCCAGGCGGTTCTGGCGACCGGTAAGCCCGTGGTCGTCGTGCTGATGAACGGCCGGCCGCTCGCCGTGGCCGAGATCCTGGGCAAGGCCGGCGCGGCGCTGGAAACCTGGTTCCTGGGCGTCGAGAGCGGGCCGGCGCTGGTCGACATCCTGACCGGCAAGGTCTCGCCCGCCGGTCGCCTGCCCGCCGGCCTGCCCCGCAACAGCGGGACCAGCCCCGGCTTCTACGCTCACAATCCGTCGGGCCGCCCGGCCGATCCGGACCTGACCAAGGACACCGCCCGCTATCATGATGTCGAGGTCGGGCCGCTCTATCCGTTCGGCCACGGGCTCAGCTATGCCAGCTTCGCCTATGCGGACCTGTCGATCGACAAACCTGCGATCGGCCCGAACGAGACGGTCGCCATCAGCCTGTCGGTGACCAACACCGGCAAGATGACCGCCGACGAGGTGGTGCAGCTCTATATCCGCGACCCCGTCGCTTCCGTGGCGCGGCCGGTCAAGGAACTGCGCGGCTTTGTCCGCCTCAACCTCAAGCCCGGCCAGACCCGCCGCGTCACCTTCCATCTGCACGCAAGCCAGACCGCGCTGTGGGCCGAAGGCCAAAGCTGGCGAGTCGAGGCCGGACGGATCGTGGTGATGGTCGGGGCCTCGTCGGACGACATCCGTCTGCGCGGGGACTTCTCCATCACGGCCGCCGCCGCGACCCTCCAGCCCGCCGCCGCCCTGCTCACCGCCGTGACGACCGCCTGATGAGCGCCCCGGCGATCTCGCTGTTGATCGTCGTCGCCTCGGTGGCGGCGGCGGTGCTGCTGGTGCTGAAGGCCCGCTTCCCTGCATTCCTGGCTCTGATGATCGTGGCGATGGGGGCCGGCCTGGCCTTCGGCGCGCCGCCCGACGCGGTGATCGCCTCGGTGCGCAAGGGCCTCGGCGACGCCCTGGGCTTCGTCGCCGTTGTGGTGGGTCTGGGCGCGATGTTCGGCGCCCTGCTGGAAGTCGGCGGCGGGGTCGAGGCCATCGCCAACCGCCTGCTCGCCCGGTTCGGCGAGGCCCGTGCGCCCTGGGCCCTGACCGTGATCGGGATCGTGGTCGGCGTGCCGCTGTTTTTTGATGTCGCCCTGATCATCCTGGCGCCGCTACTGTGCGCCCTGACCTTGCGCTCAAAGCGACCGATCGTGTGGTTCGCCCTACCCGTCCTGGCGGGCCTGGCGGTGATGCACGGCTTGCTGCCACCCCACCCCGGACCGGTCGCGGCCGCCGAGCTCCTGAACGCCGACTACGGCCAGATCGCCCTTTGGGGGCTGGTTTGCGGCGTCCCCGCGGTGCTGGTCGCCGGGCCGTTCTATGCCTGGGTCGCTTATCGCAACCAGAGCGCTGAAGATTTCGTCCTGCCGCACGGGTCCGACACTGCAACAGCCCCCACGGCCAGGATCGGCTTTGGCGTCGCCCTGACCGCCATGCTCGCGCCCCTGACCCTGATCATGATCGGCGCCCTGGCTCGCGGCTGGCCCGAGGGGCGCCTGCGCGACCTGGTGCTGTTCTTCGGCCATCCGTTCACCGCCCTGATCCTGGCCTGTGTGGGCGTCTGGATGCTGCTGGGTCTGAAGTACAAGATCCCCCGCGCCATCCTGCTCAAGATCACCAGCCGCGCGCTGGAACCGGCCGGCGCGATCACCCTGGTGGTCGGAGCCGGCGCAGCCTTCAAACAGGTGCTGATCGACTCTGGCGCTGGCGGGCACATCACCGCCCTGATGACCACCGCCCAGGTGACGCCGCTGATCTTCGCCTTTCTGGTCGCCGCCCTGGTCCGCATCGCCCAGGGTTCGGCCACGGTGGCCATGGTCACGGCGGCGGGGCTGGCCGCGCCGATGGTCGCCGCCGCCGGGCTCCCCCCCGCCCAGGTCGCACTGGTTCTGGTCGGGATCGGCGCGGGCGCGACGGTGGTTTCGCATGTCAACGACACCGGCTTCTGGCTGGTCAGCCAGTATCTGGGCCTGACAGAGGCCCAGACCTTCAAGGCCTGGACCATCGGATCGACCCTGGCCGGCCTGACCACTCTGGCCATGGCCGCAATCCTGTCATCCCTGCTCTGACGGATCTGGCGACAGCGCTCGACCGGACTGTAAACCATTGTAAAATCCCCGCCTGTCCTAGCGCGACGCCAGGGTGAAAAGGGTATGCCCCATGAGCGGACGGTCATCTGGATCCACCCCCACCGGACAGACGGACGCCCGCCGCGCGCCCTGTGACACGCAGGGCGCGCGCCTTAGCCAGCAAAAGTGAGCGCATGAAAGTCGCCCTTCTCGACGACGACGAGAGCCACAATGCGCTGGTCGCCGGCTTGCTGGGACCCGCAGGGTATGACTGCGCCAGCTTCACCCACCCCGAGCGCCTGCTGACCGAATTGCGTCGCCAGACCTTCGACCTGCTGATCATCGACTGGAACATGCCCGACCTCAGTGGCATCGAGACCCTGCGGCGGATCGAAGAGATGCTGCCGACCGCACCGCCCGTCCTGTTGCTGACCAGCCGGTCGGTCGAGGCTGATCTCGTCGAAGGCCTGAACGCCGGCGCCGACGACTACATCGTCAAGCCGCTGCAGCCGCCGGTGCTGATCGCCCGCGTCAATGCCTTGGCCCGCCGGATCTACCGCGCCCCGACCACACCGGAGGTCGAACAGCATGGCCCCTATCGCCTGGATCCCGGCGCCCAGACGGCGAGTTGGGAGGACCAGGTCGAGACCCTGACCCCCAAGGAATTCCAGCTGGCTTTGATCCTGTTCAATAACCTGGCCCGGCCGCTGTCGCGCGAATATCTGCTGCGCCGGGTCTGGGGCCAGCGACCGGATCTGGAGACCCGGACCCTGGACGCGCATGTTTCCCGTCTGCGCTCCAAACTTCAGCTTCGCCCCGCCAATGGCTTTCGCCTAACGACGGTCTATGGTTTTGGTTATCGTCTTGAGGCCTGTGACCCTCATGGCGGTCCCGAAGCGGACGCCGAAGCCGGAGCGACCCCAGCATGACCGCGTCAAAGCACGACCTGTTTCTTCTGACCGCCGCCTTGTGCCTGAGCGCCGCGACAGGCGCTCTCGCCGCACCGCCCGAGCCTCAGGTCCAGTATGTGGTCAGGCCTGGCGACACCCTGATCGGCCTCGGCTCGGCCTATCTGAACCGCCCCGGCGACTATCGGCAGGTGCAGCGCGCCAACCAGATCACCCGTCCCAGGGCGCTGCGGATCGGTTCGACCTTGCGGATCGACCCCAGCCTGCTGAAGACCACCCCGATCGATGCGCGACTCAGTTCTGTCAGCGGCCCGGTCCAGGTGGAGACCGGCGGCCAACGCGCGGCCGCCGTCGCAGGTATGGCTCTGGTCGAGGGACAGAGGATCATCACCGGCCCCGACGCCTTCGCCACCTTCGAGATGGCCGACGACTCGCGGGTCACCCTGCCGTCGAACACCAATTTGCGCATCGACCGCATGCGCCAGACCATTCTCAACAACGCCCCCCAGCGGATCTTCCGGATGGACCAGGGGCGCGGAACGATCTCGGCCACGCCCAACGCCGCGCCGGGCGCCAAGTTCGAGGTGCGGACGCCGGTGTCGATCGCGGCCGTGCGCGGCACCGAGTTCCGCGTCGGTCAGGATCCGAGCGGCGCCCGCGCCCAGACCGAGGTGCTGAAGGGCGCCGTGGCTGTGGATCTGGCCTCGGCCACGACCAGCACCGGAGAGCCCATCGCCGCCGGCTTCGGCGTCAGCGCCACACCTGCGGGCGTCAGTGCGCCTGTCGCCCTGCTGCCGGCTCCCAAGCTGGGCGAAGGCGGTCAGCGCCAGAGCGACAAGGTCGTACGCTTTGCCGTCGAGCCGGTGACCGGCGCGGCTGTTTATCGGCTGCTCCTGTCGCGAGACGCCGGCTTCGTCGAGGTCTTCGCTGAGCAGGACCGTCAAACGCCCGACGCCGAGTTCGGCGAGATCGCCAACGGCACCTATTTCGTTCGCCTGACCGCGCTGGACGCCGGCGGCCTTGAGGGCTTTCCGTCCGACTACAGCTTCGATCGCGATCTTGATGTTCTGGAGCCCGGCGCGCCGCCCAGCGCCGAGGTCTCGGGCAAGCACCGCAACTTCCTGTTCCGCTGGAGCGCGGCGGGCGACGGCGTGCGCGTCTATCGCTTCCAGCTGTTCGCCAGCGCCGATCCCGTATCGCCGATCATCGACCAGCCCGGCCTCTCGGAGCCACAGTTGACCCTCACCGACCTGCCGACGGGAACCTATGGCTGGCGGGTCAGCGCCGTGCGCTTCAAGGGCGGGACGTTCAGCGAAAAGGTCGGCCCCATCCAGACGCTGCAGATCGGTCGCTAGATCTTGAATTCGCCGTCAAGACTGTTCAACCGGGCCGCAGGCGCGCCTCGACGCCGATTGCTAAACTGGTTGCTGGTGGCGACCCTGACCAGCCTGGCCCTCGTCGTCCTGACCGCCAGTCCCCTGACGACGCGGCTGGACAACATCCTCTATGACGCCCTGCAGCGCGCCTCGTCGCGGCCGGTCGATCCGTCGATCCTGATCGTCGAGGTCGACGAGCAGAGCTTGCGCGACATGGGCAGTTGGCCCTGGCGCCGCACCGCCCATGCCCGCATGATCGACAGGCTGAGCCAGGCCGGCGCCAGGACCATCGTCTATGATGTGCTGTTCAGCCAGCCGGCTGCGGACCCGACAGACGACGACGCCCTGGCCCAGGCCATCGCCCGTTCAGGCCGGGTGTATCTGCCGCAATTCATCGAGCCTGGCGACACGGCGGGGCCACAGCGTCTGGTCGGCCCGACCGCCCAGATCGCCCAGGGCGCCGCCGGCCTGGGCTTGGTCCACGTCCTGTTCGACTCCGACGGGGTCGTGCGACGGATGTCGCCGTTCGAGGCCCTGGGCCCGGACCTCGCGCCCGACCTGATGACCGTCGTACATCGCGCCACCCGCGCTCCGGGGGCCGGCGACGCCACCCGGGCGGCCGACGCCACCCTGCTGATCCCCTTCGCCGGCGGACCCGATCGCTTTCCCCGGGTGTCCTTCTCCAGCGTTCTCGCCGGGGATGTCCCCTCCGAGTTGATCGCAGGCCGCACCGTCTTTGTCGGCATGACGGCGCCGGGGCTAGGCCCGGCCTTCCCAACCCCGGTCACACCCAATGCGGCCAGCATGACGGGCGTGCAGCTTCACGCCAGTATCCTGGACGGACTGCGGCACGGCGCCATGGTCCGCCCCGCAGGCCTGGTTAGCCGGATCGCCTTTGCCCTCAGTCTGTTGTGGCTGCTGCTGGCCGGGCTTCTGGTCCTGCCGCCCCGCGCCAACCTCCTTCTTGTTGTCGGCCTGTCGAGCCTGGCCCTGGCGGTGAGCGCCGCCTTTTTCTGGCGCGCCCAGCTATGGCTGTCGCCCATGGCCGCCATCATCGGCCTGGCGACCGTTTCCCTGGTTTGGGGTTGGGGCCAGTTGGGCCGGGTCAGCGATCTGTTGGGTCGCGAGCTTAGCCGCCTGCTACCAGTCACCCAGACGCGGCCCGCCGAGGGCTTCGAAAGCGACCTCGTCGCCCGTCAGGCCCTGAGCCTGGGCGCGGCGATCAACCGGATCGAAGACCTGCGGCGGTTCGCGGCCGACGCCCTGTTCAGCCTGCCCGACGCCACGGTGGTTCTGGACTCCCGGCGCTGGGTGATCGCCGCCAACGCCGCCGCCCAGACCCTGCTACGCGGCGTGGACATCCCCCTTTCCGGAAGTTCCGCCGCCAGCCTGCTCAATGCACTGCACCCCCTGGGGCGCACCTTCGATGAGTTCTGGCCGCCGGAAGCCGAGCAGATCGGGCCGGTCGATCTACATCTGGCCGATGGCCGCGCCTATCAGGCCCAGGCCGTATTCCGCCGCGACGAAGCCGGCGAAAGCGCCGGATGGATCGTGCGACTGGCCGACATCACCACCCTGACCGCCGCCATGCGCCAGCGCGAGCAGGCGCTGCAATTGCTGACTCACGACATGCGCTCACCGCAGACCTCGATCCTGGCCCTGCTGGCGACGACGTCGGATCTGCCGACGGACCTGTCGGACCGGCTGGGCGCCTGCGCTCGCCGCACCCTGGCCCTGGCCGACGGCTTCGTGCAACTGGCCCGCGCCGAGGTCACGCCCGTCGCCATGGAGCCGCTCGACCTGTGCGACGTGACAATTGAAGCGGTCGATGAGCTGTGGCCTCAATGCCGCCAGCGCCATATCCAGATCGACCAGGATGGCTGCGATACGCCGCTGATGGTGCTGGGTGATCGCAGCGTTCTGGCCCGCGCCCTGGTCAATCTGCTGGGCAACGCCGTCAAGTACAGTCCCGAGAACTCTCGGATCAAGGTTTCGGCTCGCGCCACCCTGGTCGAGGACCGGGCCTTCGTGGACGTGTCGATCAGCGATCAAGGTCCGGGCCTGTCGCCCGAGGAAGCGGCCGTGGCGTTCCGGGCCTTTCAGCGCTTCGACCGTCCCGGCGCCGAGGTCGCCGGAGGAGTCGGGCTGGGCCTGGCCTTTGTCGATGCGGCCGCCGCGCGGCATGGCGGCGGCGTGCTGTGCGCCAGCGCCCCCGGGGCCGGGGCGACCTTCACCTTGCGACTGCCCGCCTACCGCCCGACCTAGAGCAAGGCGCCTGAAACCGGACTCACGCGCCTTGCTCTAGGCTTTTGTTTTCGCATCGTTTTTGCGGAAAACCGGCGTCCACTTTTCCGCACGATGCTTTAGGTTTCGTTTTCGCATCGTTTTTGCGGAAAACCGGCGTCCACTTTTCCGCACGATGCTTTAGAGGTCCGCGGCCGACAACGCCGTCGCCAGGCTTTCGGCCATGGTTTCCGCGTCGGAACGACCGCCCCGCACCGTGGCCCAGGCGACAGGCTTGCCGGTCGAAACCTCAAGCACCACCGCCGTCGCGGTTTGAGCCGGACCGCGGCGCGACCAGAAATGTCGACGGGTCGGAGCGCTGCGCCAGGCGGTTTCCTTGAAAGACGGTCCAGCGACGCCAGAGACCCCGATCGCCGGCGCCGAAACACCGACCCCGACCTGCAGCAGATAGGCCGCCGGCTTGCCGCCGGAAACATCGGCGCCCTGCGCCGCCAGACGCTTGAGAAGGTTGGCCTGGATTGCGGCGGCGAGCGCCGCGTCGGAGGGCGAGGATTGACCGCTCAGCGGCGCCAGTTCCTGCCCCCGCAGGCCAGAGATGTTCCCCTGATGAACCACGGTGGGCGCGGAGGCGCAGCCGCCCACAAGCAGGACCGCCGCCAAGCTGATGACCAAGTTGCGCACGCTGTCACTCCCCATCCTTGACCTGCGATGAAACTAGCCGCCGCAAGGCGCGCGGTCACCCGCCGATCATCGCCAAAGGGGAAAGATCAAGTCCCAGGAGCCAATACAGCCCCCAAAGAAGCACCGCCCACAGCATCGCACTGGCAAGCCCCGCGATCGTGAACCCCAGCGCCCGGGAGGTCAGGCGGCGAAAGCTCAGCGGCGTCGCCTTGCTCGTCGTCTGATGTTGCAGGCGCGCCAGACCTTTCATCCTGCGCTGGAGCTCAGCTCAGCGGCCAGCAAATCGCGAGCCTGGTTGGTCAAGGCCCACCGTCGGCTGAAGGGGCCATAGGGCAGATGCAGCAGGCTCGACGCACCGGGGTCGCAGGCCCCGGCGCAATAGGTGGAAAAGGCCGCCTCCAACTCCTGCGCCATGGCGGCCGATGGACGAAAAACGCCGCGTTGCTTGGCGACATAGGACACGACCGCGTCGCGGTGCGCCGCGCCGCCCAGGTCCAGCAAGGCCTGGGTGATTTCCCGCACCAGCGGATTGAGGATCGCAACGCCCGCGCCCTCGCTCCGCTCTGTCGGAACCTCTAGGTTTCTCTGACTCATCATGGTCCTCACCCCGCACTAGGAGATGGTTAAAAAGCATGGCTAACGGCGCCGCCAGAGAAGGCGGTCGATTTTTACAATAGGTTACAAATACAACCGCATCTCCGCGACCGATCGTCCGAGGGCGTCGGTAATCCCCTCTTCACCGCCGAGGGCGTTCACTCTCCCTTCGCGTCCATTGGCCGCAAGGGTCGCCGATTGCGGCCATCGGGCGTGCGAACTAGATTCCCGACCGGGTCGGGGGACCTTTTTCCACGAGTTTCCGCCATGGCTTTTGACGTCACCGATAGCGAAGCGCGGGGCACGGCGGGATCCGAAGATCCGCATTTCTATCTGAACGCGGACGGCCGGACCGGCGTGACAGTGAACGGCAAACCCAGCCTGTCGGTCGAGCAGGCCGGGCTGACGCTCATAGGCTTTGGGCCCGGCTGGTCGTCGGCATTAGGCGAACCGTTCACCGTGACCTACGCGTTCCGCGCGACGGAACCCGACGCCATGCCCAGCGACACGGGGATGTTCTCGCGATTCAACGCCGCCCAGATCCAGCAGGCAGAACTGGCGCTGACCGCTTGGTCGGATGTCGCCAACATCACCTTTGTTCGCGTCGGCGCGGGCGAGACAGGCGACGCCGCCTATTCAGACCAGGCCACGATCCTGTTCAGCAACTATTCGAGCGGCGCCGCCGACAGCGCGGGCTTCGCCTATCTGCCGCGCGATACCGCGATCTCGTCGCCCTCAGGCGACATCTGGATCAACAGCACGCTGGGCTACAACGTCACGCCCACCGCCAACAACTATGGCGGCTCTGTTCTGGTTCATGAACTGGGCCACGCCATCGGTCTGGATCACCCCTCCGACTACAACGCCGGCGATGGCGTCGACATCACCTATGCCGCTGACGCGGACTATTACGAAGACTCTCGCCAGTACACGGTGATGAGCTACTTTAGCGAAGTCCGGACAGACGCATCCTACGGCGGTCGCTACGCCTCGACGCCCCAACTCGACGACATCTCCGCCGCGCAGCAGGAATATGGCGCGAACCTGACCACGCGGACGGGCGACACGACCTACGGCTTCAATTCGACCGCCGACCGCGCCTGGTTCGCGGCGACCTCGTCGACCAGCAAGGTGATCTTCGCGGTCTGGGACGCCGGCGGAACCGATACTTTTGACTTTTCGGGCTACGCCACCAGCCAGACCATCGACCTGCGCCAGGGCTATTTCTCCGACGTCGGCGGTCTGATCGGCAATGTGGCGATCGCCATGGGGGCCGATATCGAGGACGCCGTGGGCGGCTCAGGCGCCGATACGATCAATGGCAACGCCCTGGCCAACTGGCTGCGGGGCGAGGCCGGGTCCGACACCCTCAACGGATTGAACGGCGATGACCTCATCTGGGGCGGTGACGGCGCCGACGTCCTCTTCGGCGGAGAAGGCTTCGACCGGATCAACGGCAATGCCGGCGCTGACGTCGCCTATGGCGGCGCCGGCGGAGACTGGGTCGTCGGCGGCAAGGACAACGATCAGCTGTTTGGCGACACCGGGAACGACATCGTCAACGGCAACCTCGGCGATGACATCGCCTATGGCGGCGCAGGCAACGACATCCTCCGCGGCGGCCAGGGCGGCGACGTCCTGTCTGGCGACGAGGGCGATGACTGGTTGTCCGGCGACCGCGGCGATGACAACATCACCGGTGGCCCCGGCGCCGATATCTTCTACAGCTTCGCCGGCGCCGATCTGGACTTGATCACCGACTTCAACCGCGCCCAGGGCGACCGTATCCAGCTGGATGTCGGCCAAGCCTACAGCCTGTATCAAAGCGGTGCGCACACGATCATCGACCTGGGCGGCGGCAGCCAGATCATCCTGGCCGGGGTCAGTCTCTCGGCCCTGACCGGCGACTGGCTGATCGGCGGCTAGCCGATCACAGGCCCTTCGACCGGGGCGGTCAGCGCGCCTTCCCCAAGGGACGGGACCACACGGGCCGATGACCGGGCTATACCGGTCGCAACCTGTCCCCAGCCGTGAGCGTCATGTCGTCAGACACCCGGGTCTTTGTCAGCGCCTCGGCGGCCGAGCCGTTTGCAGCAGCGCCCCTGTCGCGAAGGCTGGAGCCGTTCCTGTCGTCGACGTTCGAGGGCGGCTTCATTCCGGGCGTCAACATGTTCGACTGGAGCGGTCTGGGTTCCGACGCCCGCATGGCCGGGCCCTTCATGTCGCCGGCCTGGCGCGCCGCCCAGGCGGCGGGACGGTTCGAACGCCTGCCGGTGACCCATCATGGCTTCGCGCGAAGGGTGGCCTCCGCGCGCTATGCAGCGGGCTTGTTCATGGTCACGCCGCCCGACGAGAACGGACTATGCTCCTTCGGCCCCACCAACGATTTCGCGCCTACAGCCCTGGAGCGATGCGCGGTGAAGATCGGGGTGGTCAACGCCGCCCTCCCCCGGCTCATCGGCGCGCAAACCGCATCCATCAGCGTCTTCGACGAGGTCATCGTGCATGACACGCCCCTGGTCGAATATGCGGTGCGCGCGCCTGGGTCCACCGAGACGCAGATCATTGATCATGTCGCCAGCCTGATCCCCAACGGAGCCGTGATCCAGGCCGGTATCGGCAGACTGGGTGACGCCCTGTGGGCGGCTCTGGCGGGCAAGGAGGGCTTGTCCCTGCACAGCGGGATGATCTGCGACCCGGTCGCCGACCTGATCCGACAGGGGCTCTTCAAGACCGTGACCACCGGCAGCCTGCTGGGGTCGCGCGCCTTCTATGCCGGCGCGGCCGACCTGCCCGGTCTTGTGATGGCGCCCGCGATCATCACTCATGACCCCGCTCGCCTGGCCACGCTGTCAAACTTCGTCGCAGTCAATTCGGCGATCGAGGTGGATCTTCTGGGTCAGGTGAACGCCGAATGGGTAGATGGTGAGGCCATTTCCGGCCCCGGCGGCCTGCCCGATTTCATTGAGGGCGCTCGCCGTTCCATCGGCGGATTGCCGATCATCGCGCTGGGGTCCTGCGCCAGGGGCGGCGCAATCAGCCGGATCACGCCGCGACTGACCGTTCCGGCGACCTTGACCGCGCGCGAGGTCGGGATTGTGGTGACGGAGCATGGCGTGGCCGACCTGCGGTCGCTCCGGGGCGAGGCCCGGGCGATGGCCCTGATAGAGATCGCCGCGCCCGACCATCGCGCGACGCTGCGTCAGGCCTGGCGACAGGGCGTCAGCCTGACCTGATCACATGTCCACAACGAAGGCCCCATCGTCGCCCTCAGCGACGACATCGACAACCGTCGGATCGGGGGTCGCAACAGGCGCCGGAGCGGGCGCTGTGCGTCTGGCGCCGTGCAGGTCGGCGGCGGACAGTTCGGTTCCGATCAGGTCCGCGTCACGAAGATCTGCATAGCGCAGATTGGCGCCGGTCAGATCGGTGACCTTCTCGCGATCGGCTTTGAACGGTAGTGGGCTCAACAAGGCTTGGCGCAAGTCGGCCTGGCCCAGGTTCGCGCCACACAGGTTGGCGCCTCGCAGGTCCGCGCCCCGCAAATTGACCCCGCGCAAGTCAGCGCCATCCAGCAGCGCGCCCTGCAGAGCAATCCGCCCCAGATTCATCCCCGCCAGGCAGGCGTTCCGAGCGCTGACGGCGGTCAGAAAAGCGCCCGCCATGTCGCCGATCGGCCGCAGATCCTCGCCGTCCAGCACGGCAGGTTCGCCCGATTTCCCGCCGGTCGTGACCCATTCACGGTGGGCGGCCAGCTTCGCAAAGAGGATCGCCGCGCGCTGGGTGACCGCCGTCGAGGGGTCACACAGACAGCCCTCCATCACCGCGTCCCTCATCCGGGTGTGAGACAGATCCACCCGAGTGAACACGGCATCGCTCAAATTGACGCTTTCGAGATTGGCCCCGCTGACGTCGACATTGTCGATCACTGCGCCACGCAGATTGGCGTTCTTGAGGTTGGCGCCGGCCAACTTGGTCCCGCGCATCGAACATTCCGAAAAGTCCGCCGCCGCCGCCGATACGTCGTCCAGGCGCGACTGATCGAGCACCGCGCCCGAGATATTGGCCCCGTCCAACTGACCGGCGGAAACCTTGTGGCGCAGAACCGCGAACTTGGTGTCCTCGTCCGAAATGGCGATGCGCCCGGCGCGCAGGTCGGCCTCGGTCAGATTGGCGTGAGAGAGATTGGCGCCCCTCAACCGCGCGCCGCGCAGGTCGGCCCGCTCCAGAGTGGCCCGGACGAAGCTGCTGCGCTGGAGGTCCGCGCCGAACAGACAGGCGCGCTCCAGATGCGCGCCATCGAACTTACAGTCCACCAGGGTGCACCCGGTCAGGTCAGCGTCGGTCAGCGACCGGCACGAAAAATCGACACCCTCCATGATCGCAAACCGCAGCACGAGCCGCCGTCCGCCCGGCTGGCGCCTGACAAATCGCTCGTGCAAAGCGACCAGCCGATCGGCGTCGCGCTGGTGAATACGGATCTGTTCCGGCGCGCTTGCCGCTCTCAGTGCCACGTCGATGAGGTCCTTGCGAAGGCGGGGCTGCTCGTCGGAAGATTATGCTTAAGCCCAAACCCTTTATTTTCGGTCCATGATCCGCGGCCTCGATGTGCATTTGCGGCGCTCACGAAAAAAGGACCTCGCCCCATTGCGTGGACTGCGGTTTGACGCTCTGGCTGCGTCTATCTCTATGAGCGCTGTGTTCGGCCGCTTGTTCTGGTTTGGGCGATTTCTCTGATGACAAAACACAAAGCACTGGCCGGCGCGGCACTGGCCCTGGTGATGACCCTTGGCGGCGCCGCGCACGCCTTCGCCGAGATCACTCCGCCGGCCCAGGCCTTCGCCCAGGAGCCCGGGAGCGACTACTTTCTGGCCGACTACACCGCCTATGAGGCCTATCTGAAGACCCTGGCCGGGCAGTCCGATCGCATGAAGCTGATCGACATCGGCAAGACCGAAGAAGGCCGCACCCAGTGGGTGGCGATCGTCTCCTCGCCCGCCAACCTGGCCAAGCTGGACCACTATCAAGAGATCTCCCGCAAGCTGGCCAAGGCGCAGGGCGTCAGCAAGGAGGAAGCGACAAAACTGGCCGCCGAGGGCAAGGCCGTCGTCTGGATCGATGCGGGCATGCACGCCACCGAGACGGTGACCTCGCAGGGCCAGATCCATGTGCTCTACCGGATGCTGACCCAGACCGATCCGGAAACGATGCGGCTGCTGGATGACGTGATCATCCTGTTTGGCCAGGACAATCCCGACGGCATGGAACTGGTCAGCGACTGGTACATGCGCAACGACGACCCCGTGAAGCGCGAGTTCAACTCGATCCCGCGCCTCTATCAAAAGTACATCGGCCACGACAATAATCGCGACAGCTTCATGTCCCAGATGGCCGAGACGACCAACGTCAACAAGGTCCTGTTCCGGGAGTGGTTCCCGCAGATCATCTACAACCAGCATCAGCCGGCGCCCAACGGGCTGGTGGTGTTCGTTCCGCCCTTCCGCGACCCGTTCAACTACAACTACGACCCGCTGGTCATGACCACACTGCAGGAGGTGGGCATGGCGATGCACAGCCGCCTGGTGGCCGAGGACAAGCCGGGCTCGGGCGCGCGCAGCTCCGCGCCCTACTCCACCTGGCACAATGGGATGGAGCGCTCGATCGCCTATTTCCATAACGCCGTGGGCCTGCTGACCGAGATCACCGGCGGTCCGACCCCGATGGCTCTGAACCTGTCCCCCGACGCCCAGCTGCCCAACAATGACCGGCCGATGCCGGCGCCGCCCCAGACCTGGCATCTGAAACAGACGGTCGAGTATCAATGGAGCCTGGACCGCGCCGTGCTGGACTATGCCTCGCGCAACCGCGAGCGCCTGCTGTTCAACATCTGGAAGATGGGCGCCAACAGCATCGCCCGCGGCAGCGAGGACAGCTGGACCATCACGCCGACGCGCATCGACGCCCTGAAGGAAGCCGGCAAGACCCATCCCGGACCCAACGCCGCCTCGGTGGATCCGACCCTCTACAAGACCATCCTGCAGGCGCCCGAACAGCGTGACCCGCGCGGCTATATCCTGCCGGCCGATCAGGCCGACATGCCGACCGTCGCGGCCTTCCTCAACGCCCTGATCAAGACCGGCGTCGAGGTGCAGAAAGCCACGAAAGCCTTCACCGTGGCCGGCAAGACCTATCCGGCCGGCTCCTATGTCGTGAAGACCGCCCAGGCCTATCGTCCGCATGTCATGGACATGTTCGAGCCGCAGGATCACCCGCACGACACCGAGTATCCGGGCGGCCCGCCCAAGGCGCCCTATGACGTCACCGGCTATACCCTGGCCTATCAGATGGGGATCAAGTTCGACCGCATCCTCGACGGCTTCGATGGTCCCCTCGAGCCTGTGCCGGACAGGGTCACCGCCACGCCGGGCGCCATCAAGGGTTCGGGTAGGGCGGGCTGGCTGATCAGCCACGAGACCAACAACAGCTTCACCCTGACCAACCGGCTGCTCAAGGCCGGCGCGACGGTCCAATGGCTGAAGGACGGCGCCAAGGCGGGCAAGACCAGCTTTGGACCTGGCGCGATCTGGGTTCCGGCCTCACCGGCCGCCCAGGGCGTACTGACCGCCAGCGTCAGGGATCTGGGGATCGACGCCTATGCGGTGGCCAGCAAGCCGGCGGGCCCGGCCCTGCCGCTCAAGCCGATCCGCGTCGGCCTGGTCGACGTCTATGGCGGCTCGATGCCCTCGGGCTGGAACCGCTGGATGTTCGAACAGTTCGAGGTTCCCTTCCAGGTCGTCTATCCGCAGCGCCTGGACGCCGGTGATCTGAACAAGGACTTCGACGTCCTGGTCTTCGCCGACGGCGTCGCCCCCGCCCCGGCCGGCGGCCCCTTCCGGACCGGCCGCAGCTATCCCCAACCCAAGCCCGAGGAGATCCCGGCCGAGTACCGCGCCTGGCTGGGCGCGGTCACCGACGACAAGACGCTCCCGCAGATCGCCGCCTTCGCCAAGGCGGGCGGATCGGTGGTGGCGATCGGCGCCTCCACGCGACTGGCCCTGGCCCTGGGCGCGCCGGTCGATGTGGCCACGGCCCGCACCCAGGACGGCGTGCTGAAAGCCCTGCCGACCAAGGAGCTCTACATCCCCGGCTCGGTGCTCAGCGCCAAGGTCGATCCGCGTCAGCCCCTGGCCTATGGCCTGCCTACGGACGTGAACGTGTTCTTCGACCGCAGCCCGACCTTCACCCTGAAATCCGATGCGACGGGCATCTCGCGCGTCGCCTGGTTCGACAGCGCGGCGCCGCTGCGCAGCGGCTGGGCCGTGGGTCAGGACAGGCTGAAGGGCTCGACGGCGATCCTGGATATCGACCTGGGCAAGGGCAAGCTGTTCGCCATGGGTCCCGAAGTCACCCAACGGGCCCAGTCGTACGGAACCTTCAAGTTCCTGTTCAACGGCCTGCTGTACGGGCCGGCGATCGCCGCAACGCGCTAGAGCCTTTTAGCCTCACATGGAATCATGTGAGGCGTCTAAAAAGGCTCTAAATCAAACATTTAGAGCGTGATAGCCGCCGAAACCGCGTACACTTTCGGCTATCACGCTCTGACGCAGGTTCGGACGGGGGCGCGCCACATGCGTCCCCGTCCGTCTCGCGCCGATCAGGCGCTGCGCTTGAACGGCGCGGCCGGACAATTCTGGGCCAGGAATTGGCCATGGCTGGGCAGGCCGGCGACCTGCGCCTTCAGCATCGGCGCGGATTGATCCAGGGTCCGCGCGATCACCGGATAGGGCACGGTGTCGACCAGTTGCTGGTAGCGCCGGGGCCGCACGCCCATCCCCTCCATCACCGACTGCCAGCTGGGCGCGCGGAACATGTCGTCGATCCCGTCAGGCAGCGTTGCCGTTTCGCGGAACAGTTCGATGCGCGCCTTCAGACTGTCAGGCAAGACCACCGCACGGGCCTCGCGCCAGAACGGCGTGTCGTCGCGCTGACTGGCGCAGTAGTGCAGCACGATGAAGTCGCGGATCTCTTCGTAGTCGCCGGTCATGCGCCGATTATATTCCGTCGCCAGGGCGGGCGCGAAATCGCGGTCGGGCAAGAAGCGCAGCAGGAAATCCATGCCCCGATAGATCAAGTGCAGGGCGGTGGACTCCAGGGGTTCGATAAAGCCGCCCGCCAGACCGATCGCGACGCAATTCTTGCTCCAGAACCGTTCGCGCCGTCCGGTCTTGAACGGGATGATCGTGGGCCCCAGCAAGACATCGCCCTGGATCTGCCCTAGCAGCGTCGTCACCGCCTGATCATCGCTCAGGTGACGGCTGCTATAGACATAGCCATTGCCCGCCCGGTGCTGCAGGGGAATACGCCAGCGCCAGCCGGCGTCCTGGGCCTGGGACAGGGTATAGGGGTGCGGATCGTCGCTGTTCTGGGTCTGGGCGGCGACGGCGCGGTCGCACAGCAACAGGTCCGACCAGTCGACGAAACCCTCGCCCAGGGCCTGGCCCACCAGCAGCGAGCGGAAACCCGAGCAGTCAATGAAGAGGTCGCCAGCGACCTCCCGCCCGTCCTTCAGGATGACCTTTTCGACAAAACCATCGGGCCGGGTGACCACGTCGGTGACGATGCCCTCGGTCCGCGTGACGCCCCGCGTCTCGGCGAAGTCACGCAGATAGGCGGCCACCAGCTTGGCGTCGATGTGCAACGCATAGGCCGCGCCGCTCAGCAGGGACCGCTGGGCGCTGACCGGCGGAATGAACTTGCCCTGGTCGGCCATCACCGTCGCCGGGGCGAAATCCTGCAGGCTGGAAGGATGCCCGTTGGCCTTGGCGCGCAGCCAGCACTGATAGAACTCGTGCGGGCCGATCGGGCCGCCGATCTGGCCGAACGGGTGATAATAGGCCTCGCCCTTTTCGCGCCAGTTCTCGAAGCGGATGGCCAGTTTGAAACTGGCCTGGGTCTTCTGGATGAAGTCCTGCTCGTCGATCCCCAGGCTGCGGATCAGCTGCAGGAACGGTGGAATGGTCGACTCGCCTACGCCGATCGTCCCGATCTCCTCGGACTCGATCAGCTCCACCGCGACGCCGGTCTTGTGGAAATAGTGGCTGGCCATGGCCGCGCAGATCCAGCCGGCGCTGCCGCCGCCGACGATGACGACCCTGCGGATCGCATTTGGATTGGTGTCCGTCATAGCTGAACCGGCCTCCCCTGGCCCATGGTCTGACTGTTATTGCGCCGCCATCGGCGCGGGCCGGGCATACTGATCAAGGAAAGCTTCGTGAGTCGGCGCGGCCTCCACGGCGTCCCGCACCGCCCCCCGCATTTCCCCCAGCGCCCGACCCAGCGCCGCAACGTCCACGCCGTCGAGGCTGGGATCCCAGGTCTTGGGCAGGATCTCGAAGCCGGCATAGATCGCCAGCCAGCTGGCCGGTTGGAACATCTCCCAGCGATAGCGAATGAAATGACCGCGCTCGCGGAACAGCTCGATCTTGTGCTTGAGCGTGTCGGGGATCTCGACCGCCTGGCATTCGCGCCAGAAAGGCGCGGCGTCCCGCCGGTTGGCCTTGTAGTGCAGGATGATGAAGTCGCGGACGCGCTCCATTTCCAGCCGCGACATGTCATTGAACTCGTTGATCACCGCCGGGTTGAAGCTGCGATCCGGGAAGAGCTGCTTGATCTTCTCGATGCCGGTTTCGATCAGGGCGATGCTGGTGCTCTCGAGCGGCTCGAGGAACCCCGCCGCCAGACCCAGGGCGATGCAGTTCTTGTTCCAGGCCTTGGCGCGGCGCCCCGGCGTGAAGCGGATCTGACGCGGCGCATGCAGCAGCCGGTCGGGCACAGCCTCCGTCAGTTCCGCCAAAGCCGCATCGTCGCTGATGTGGCGGCTGGAATAGACATAGCCGTTGCCGTAGCGAGTCTGCAGCGGAATGCGCCAACGCCACCCGGCTGTCTGGGCGGTGACGTCGGTATAGGGCGGCGGCGGCGGCCCGTGCCCTTCCAGGCTCTCGCTCTGAACGGCCAGAGCGCGGTCGCATAGCAGCCAGGGGGACCAGTCCTCATAGCCCGTCTTCAGGGCCTCTTCGATCAGCAGGCCGCGAAAGCCCGAGCAGTCGATGAACAGCTCCCCCTCGACCGTCGCGCCATTGTCCAGATCGACCGAGGCGATGAAGCCGTCCTCGGGGCGCAGATTGACCTGGGTGATCCGGGCGTCGATCCGCTTGACCCCGGCCTCCTCGGCGACCTTGCGCATCAGCCCTGCGAACAGACTGGCGTCGAGGTGTAGGGCCCAGTCGAACACCGACAGACTGGACGGCGGATTGCGCGACGGCAGGGTGAACTTGCCGCCCTTGGCCAAGGATGCGCCCAGTGAATAATCGCCAATCTCGGCGGTCTCGCCCTCAGCCCTGAGCCGCTGCCAGTAATTGTGGAAAGGCACGCCCTTCAGGTCCTGGCCGAACAGGCCGAACGGATGGATGAACGACGAGCCAGGCCTTAGCCAGTCGTTGAATCGGATACCCAGCTTGCAGGTGGCGTTGGCGCCCCGCAGCACATCGACGTCCGACAGGCCAAGCGACTGGTAGAAGCGGCGGATGGTCGGAATGGTCGCTTCGCCCACGCCGATCGTGCCGATCTCCGAAGACTCGATCAGGGTGATCGACAGGGGTGAGCCCTGGAAATGACGCTGCAGACTGGCGGCCGCCATCCAGCCGGCCGTGCCGCCGCCGACGATGACGGCTCTGCCAATCCGGTTGTCGTGCGAGGGCTGGTCCAACATGGCCTCCCGGATATCCTCCCAGGGCGCTTTTCAGTTCGGCCCATTGAGCGCGAGGCTATCGCCTGGCGCCCCGCTGGGACAGGCCCGCCTCCAAAAAAGACCGCCGTGACGCGGGGGGTCACGGCGGCTGCAGGAGGTGAGCTTAGAATTTACCAGCGAGCCCGCAGGCCGAGGGTGTAGCGGGGTTCGAATTCGTTCTGCTTGATGTACTGGGTCTTACCCTTCGCGAATTTCGCGTAGTAATCCTCAATCTCGCCCGTAACGTTCGAACCGTTGACGTACAGCGTGACGTTGTCACGCACGTTGTAGCTGACGTTCACATCAACATAGCCCGTACTGGCCTGATAGATCGGGATGTTGTTGCTCATCACCTCGGCCAGACGGTCAGTGCGATAGTTGTAGGCGACGCGCGCCTGCAGCTTGTCGTCCTGATACCAACCCACCAGGTTGAACTGGTGCTTGGAGTTGTCGACGAAGGTCAGCTTCTTGCCGTCCAGACCCGTCCGCGATTCCTTGCTGGGCGAGTAGGTGTAGTTGGTGTCGACGCCGAAGTTCGAGAAGATCCCGGCATCGGCGAAGACGTCGCTGACCGCCAGCTTGGCGCCCAGTTCCAGACCTTTGACCTCGCCGCCGTCACCCTGGATCGGCAGGGTGACATTGACGGTGCGACGGATCACGCCGTCCTGGTCGGGGTAGCGGCCCGTGGTCGTGCCGTTGGTCACGAAGCTGTCGATCTTCAGCTTGAAGGCCGAGATGTTCAGCATCGAGGCGCGACCGAAATAGTATTCGACGGCGCCGTCGAAGTTCTGCGACCGCCAGGGGTCCAGGTTCGGGTTACCGCTGGCTTCCGCGCTGGTGACGCAACGCACGTTGGGCAGGGCCGCGCCGCAGTCAGCGGTGTTGATCTTCAGACCGCCGCCATAACTGCCCAGGTCCAGCGGCTGCATGGTCTTCGAATAGGCGGCGCGCAACTTGAGGTTATCAGTCAGGTCATAGACCAGGTTCAGCGACGGCAACCAGTCCGTGTACTTGCGCTTGGTGACGTTGTCGCCCGCGTCGGCATTGGTGTCGCCGTAGTTCCGGGTGTCGCCGGTGAGGTTCTGCTTCACCGTTAGCGTGGTCTCGATCACGCGCAGGCCGGCATTACCCGACAGATGGCCGAGCTCGAAATTGGCCGCGCCGAAGGCGCTCTGCTCGCGCAGGCTGACATCATAGGTCTGGCCGGGCACCTGGACGCGGATCGCGCCGCCGAACACCTTTTTGTGGAAAGCTTCGGCATCGTCGAAGTCGCGCGGGTCGATGGCCCAGAAGCCGGGAATGCCGCTGGTGACGCCGCCCAGATCGTCAACCCAGACCGTGCGGTTGTAGGTTTCCAGTCCAGTCGGGGCGTTGACCGTATAGCCTTGGAACACCTGCAGGCCCGTCACCGGATCGGCTACGAACTCGCCGGCCTGACACTGGTTCTGGTTCATCACGACGTCGATGGCCTTCCACTGGGCCTCGCAGCCACCGGCCGGAACGGGCGAACCGTTGGCCTGCACGGCGCCGGGCGTGTCGCCGTAGAAGCCCGAGAACAGGTGGAACTGCTCGACCTCGACCGAACGCTCGCTCTGACGAACGCCGGCGTCGACCTTGGTGATGAAGCCCAGGAACTTGTCGTCGAACCGATAGTGACCGTCAGCACGGAACACGTTCATGTCCGAATTGACTTCGTTATTGCCCTCCGACGAGAAGGCCCCGATGGCGTAGCTGTCCTTGTTGGCCATATAGTCCTTGAGGGACTTGCCGGCGCCAAGGCCGCCCGCCAGCGGCGCGTCAAAGCCCGACCACACGGGATGATCGCCACCGATATTGTAATGCAGTTGCGGGTTGGCGCCGTAGCCCAGCGGGTTCGGATCCAGATAGCAACCGCCGGCGCTGCCGACGACGGCGTTCGTGCGGCGCGCGGCCCCGAACTTGTCGCAGATACTCTTGGGATAGAAGGTGCCGCGGGTCCGGTCGTTGGCGTCGCGGAACAGGTTGAAGCGTCCATCGGCATAGCGCCAGTTGCTCAGGTCGCCCTGGGCCTGACCGTTCATGCTCAGGCGGTGACCGTCGGCGCGGATGGCCCGCACCTCGCTGGTGAAGTTGCCGCCGTTGTCGTAGTTCAGTTCGAGGTTGTAGTTCTTGGTCTTGGACTTCGTGGTGCGGTTGACGGTGAAGGAATTCACCCACCAAGCATTGATGTCGTATTCGTCGACCGCCAACCAGTTGCCGATGCCCACGGGCGACGAGACCGTCGGCTGGTTCCAGGTGCCGAAGGCCCCGCCGTCCCAGCGGTTGGAAATGTTGATGCCGACCGCGCGGTTGTACTCTTGGAGCTCGGCGTAGAAGCCCTCGGCGATCAGGGTGAAGCCTTCACCCAGATCGGCCTCGAAGGCGGCGTTGACGCCCAGGCGATCGCGCTCGACCACCCGGTTGAAGCTCTCATAGCCGTGCGGCGAAATATAGCTGGTGGCGAAACCGCCGCCCCAGTCGTTGTTTCCAGACAGACCTACCGTGCCCGAATAGTTGTTGCCCAGGTTGGACTTGCTCTTGGCGGCCGAGACCATCATTCCTACGCGGTCATTGCGCCAGCTGAGGACGCCGTTGACCAGATAGTCGTTCTCTTTGGTGCGCTCGCCGCGCTGGGCCTCGGCGCCGCCGGCGAACGTCAGGCCTTCAGGCAGCATGAACGGGCGGCGGGTGCGCAGGTCGATGGTGCCCGAAATGCCGGAAAGCGCGTTCTTCGGATCCGTCGACTTGTAGACCAGAACCTGATTCATCAGCTGCGAGGGCACGTCCAGCAGGTCGGGCTGGGCGCTGCCCATATT
This sequence comes from Caulobacter sp. FV2ps19, assembly GCF_058681035.1. NCBI lineage: Bacteria > Pseudomonadati > Pseudomonadota > Alphaproteobacteria > Caulobacterales > Caulobacteraceae > Caulobacter > Caulobacter sp. FV2ps19. Next base: position 3,873,496 of record NZ_CM178729.1, read on the forward strand.
GCCGGCGCTCAGATACTGCTCACCGTTGAGCAGGGTGATCACCTGCTTGAGGCCGCGGATATTGACGGTCTTGCCTTCGCCAGCGTCGCGCTGGATCTGGACGCCCGAGATGCGCTGCAACGAGTCAGCGATGGTGACGTCCGGCAGCTTGCCGATGTCTTCGGCCGAGATGGCGTCGACGATCGAGGCTTCGCGCCGCTTGACGTCCACCGATTTCATCTGGGATCCGCGAACACCCGTGACGACGATCTCTTCCACGGCGGTGTTGTCTTGCGCGAGTGCGCCGGTGGTCAGAGCCACCTGCGAGGCGCCGGCCAGCAAGGCCACCGCCAGGCCGCGCGTCAGCACGGCTTTCCGATGTTGATTGGTCAAATTCCTAGCTCCCCAACTACGTTTTTATTGATCGTTCGCCCCGTTCCCGGGCGCGCTGTCTACGCAACGCGATCCGGAACCGATTGAGCGTCTCCAAGCCCGGCGAGCCGGTTGTCCGCGATGTCCGTACTTGACGGCGAGCCCCGCCGCTCAGGCAATCGACTCCGGCCCAACGCCGTTATCGGTTGGCCCGAACATCATCAAATGTCCCGACCAAGTCAACAAGAATGTCAACGTTGTCATTTTCACGCGGCGACCGCTTTTTCTGCGCAATTCGTTCGACCTCAAATCCCGTGGCGCGAGGAAAATCAACGACGAGGTCCGAAAAATGGCACCAGAACGGCCCAATCAGCAGACATTTCACCACCATGGCGGCCAATTTTGACGCCACATAGTCAGAAATGGTAACGCTCACATAGAGCCACAACCGCGCACAAAGCTCTCACCTTTCGGGCCACAGGGGCAAGATCTGGGGTCGAAAAATCGCCCTTCACGACCCAAAAATGTCTCCACTAATGACCATAAATGTCTTTAATATTGTCCATTCTGATGACATAGGGGACAGCATAAGCTATGCCTCAAATGACGCGTCGCCTTGCCGTCGCCACCTTTGCCGTGGTGGTGTCCCAAGACAGAGAACGCGAAAACTGGGTGTAGAAACCGAATGGCGACGATCCACGATGTGGCTGCGCGAGCCGATGTGTCGGCCAAGACGGTCTCTCGCGTGCTCAATGACCACGAGAGCGTCAGCGCCAAGACGCGAGACCGCGTGCGCGCGGCCATGCAGGATCTCGGCTACCAACCCAGCGCCGTGGCCCGCAGCCTGCGGTCCCAGAGCTCCTCGTCGGTCGGCGTGCTGATGGGCGATCCCAGCGGCGGCTATCATACCCGGGTGCACCACGCCCTGCTGCTGGCCTGTGTCGAAACCGGTCGCCACCTGACCGTCGACCTCTTCGACGGCATGGTTCCGGGCTGGCAGGACCGCATCCGCGCCTTTGTCGCCGACGGCGGCGTCCGCGAGATGATTCTGCTGCCTTCTGAATGCGATTTGGGGCCCCTCAAGGCGCTGATGCGCGAGATGGAGGTCCGCTGCGTGCTGATCTCACCGACCAGCCCCGATCCCTATTTTCCGGCCATCGCCATGGATGACCGGGCCGCTGCGCGCGAGGTGGTCGATCATCTGCTGTCGCTGGGTCACACCCGCATCGGCCACATATCGGGCCATCCGGACCACGCGGCCAGCACCCATCGCCGCAACGGCTTCTTCGAGGCCTTTGCCGCGCGCGGACTGCCCCGACCGGCCCCGGAACTGATCGCGGACGGCGAATTCACCTTCAAGACCGGGATCGAGGCGGCCAAGGCCCTGCTCGATATCGACGACCCGCCGACGGCGATCTTCGCCGCCAATGATGACATGGCCGCGGCCACCTGCATGGAAGCCCAACGCCGTGGCCTGCGGATCCCCGACGATATCTCGGTGGTCGGTTTCGATGACGCGCCGATCGCCGGCGTCATCTGGCCGACCCTGACGACCATCCGCCAGCCTTTCGACCAGATGGCCTTGCGGGCGCTGCAGACCTTCAGCGCCTGGAACGCCAATGACGCAGCCGGCAGGGCCGCTGCGCCCTATCTGGCGCAGCATAGCCTGATCGTGCGGGAATCGACCGGCCCGGCCCGAAGCAGCGCGCCGCCGCGCCGAAAGACCTGATCCATCGCGCAAAGGTTTCGCCCCTGCGGACCCGATGCGCGCCCAACCCTCGCCCCCGCGCAAAGCGGCCGGCGGTTCCAGACAAGACGACGAGGAGGAAACATGAACCGGCAGACATTCCAGGGCTTGGCCCTGGCGCTGATGATCGGCGCGTCCGCGCCCGCGCTCAACACCCAGGCCCTGGCCCAGACGGCGCCTGCAACCTCGACGGCACAGCCCTGGCTGGACGCCAAGCGCGATCCCGACACCCGGGCCGATCTGGTGGTCAAGGCCATGACCCAGGACGAGAAGCTGACCCTGGTGTTCGGTTACTTCGGCGCCGATATGAAGCCCAAATATACCCGCATCGATGGGTCTCTCCCCGGCTCGGCCGGCTATGTGAAGGGCATTCCGCGCCTGGGCATCCCGGCCCAGTGGCAAACCGACGCCGGCGTCGGCGTAGCGACACAAGGCAGCGCCAAGGAATTTCGCGAACGCACCGCCCTGCCCTCGGGCATGGCCACCACCGCCACCTGGAACCCTGAGCTGGCCTATAAGGGCGGCGCGATGATCGGGTCAGAGGCCCGCAATTCCGGCTTCAACGTCATGCTGGCCGGCGGCGTCAACCTGGTCCGCGAACCGCGCAATGGCCGCAATTTCGAATATGGCGGCGAAGACCCGCTGCTGGCCGGTACGATGGTCGCCGCCCAGATCAAGGGCATCCAGTCCAACCACATCGTCTCGACCATCAAGCACTACGCGCTGAACAACCAGGAAACCGGCCGCTTCGTGCTCAGCGCCAATATCGGCGACGCCGAGGCTCGCACCTCCGACCTTCTGGCCTTCCAGATCGCCATCGAGCAGTCCGACCCGCACTCGGTGATGTGCGCCTATAACCGCATCAACAGCGTCTATGCCTGCGAGAACGACTGGCTGCTCAACACGGTCCTGAAGCGCGACTGGGGCTACAAGGGCTATGTGATGTCGGACTGGGGCGCGGTGCATTCCGGGTCCAAGGCGGTCAATGCCGGCCTTGATCAGCAATCGGCCGGTCATGCCTTCGACAAGCAGGATTTCCTGGGTGACGTGCTGAAGGCCGACCTGGCCAGCGGTGCGGTCAGCCCGGCGCGCCTGGACGATATGGCCCGCCGCATCACCCGCGCCCTGTTCGCCAGCGGAGCCGTGGATCATCCGGTCAAGATCGCGCCGATCGACTATGCCGCCAATGGCGCGGTGACCCAGGCCGACGCCGAGCAGGCGATGGTTCTGCTGAAGAACACGGGCGGTCTGCTGCCCCTGGCCAAGACCGCCAAGACCATCGCGGTGATCGGCGGCCATGCCGATGTCGGCGTGCTGTCAGGCGGCGGTTCGTCTCAGGTCTATCCGGTCGGCGGCCGAGCCGTGCAGGGCCTGCAGCCCGCGACCTGGCCGGGCCCGGTGATCTATTATCCCTCATCGCCGCTCAAGGCGCTGCAGGCGCGCTTCCCGAACGCCAAGATCACCTATCTGGACGGAACCGACGCCACGGCGGCGGCCAAGCTGGCGGCCGCCAGCGACCTGGCGATCGTCTTCGCCGACCAGTGGACCACGGAGTCTGAAGACGTCCCCGCCCTGACCCTGCCCAAGAACCAGGACGCCACGATCGCGGCGGTCGCGACGGCCAACGCCAAGACGGTCGTGGTGCTGGAAACCGGCGGCCCCGTGACCATGCCCTGGCTGGACAAGGTCGGCGCCGTGCTGATGGCCTGGTATCCAGGCACCAGCGGCGGCGAGGCTATCGCCCGCGTCCTGACCGGCGAGGTCGACGCCTCGGGCCGTCTGCCCGTCACCTTCCCCAGGAGCGAGGCGCAACTGCCGCGTCCCAAGCTGGACGGCGATCCCAAGACCCCGGACGTCAAGTTCGACGTCGACTATGCGATCGAGGGCGCGGCCGTCGGCTACAAGTGGTTCGACCTGAAGAAGATCGAGCCGCTGTTCCCGTTCGGCTACGGCCTGTCCTACACGCAGTTCGCCTATTCGAACCTCACGACCAAGGCGCAGGACGGCGTCCTGACGGTCAGCTTTACCGTCAAGAATATCGGCGACCGATCCGGCATGGACGTGCCGCAGATCTACGTCTCGCCCAAGGCCGGGGGCTGGGAAGCGCCCAAGCGTCTGGGCGGCTTCAAGAAGGTGGACCTGGCCCCCGGCGCCAGCACGACGGTCAGCCTGACCGTCGATCCCCGACTGTTGGCGGTCTGGGACGGCAAGGCGCACGGCTGGTCGATCACGGCCGGCGACTATGACGTGACCCTAGGCGCCTCGTCGCGCGCGACGGCGGAGACCACGACGGTGAGCCTGCAGGCCCAGGCCCTGCCCGTGTCGCCGATGGCCAAATAGTCAGCAGGGCGCGCGGTTCCGGAACACGGGAACCGCGCGCTCGCCTTGCAGACAGTCGCCTCAAGGATCGTCGGGCGCGCCCCTGGCCGGCCGAGCCGCCCGGAATGGTTTCACTTGCGCCATTTGTACGATAATGGCTGAGCCAACATCGATTGGGGAAGGCGCAGCGTGAGTATCATCAGGATCGGCATCGTCGGAGTCGGCAAGATCGCCCGGGATCAGCACATCCCCGCCATCGCGGCCGATCCGGGCCTGGAGCTGGTGGCCGTGGCCAGCCGCAGCCATGCCGATGTCGGCGTGCCAGCCTTCGAGACGGTCGAGGACATGCTGGCCAACGGCCCGGCCCTCGACGCCATCGCCCTGTGCACCCCGCCCCAGGCGCGCTGGGAAACCGCGGTCGCCGCCCTGAACGCCGGCAAGCATGTGTTCCTCGAAAAGCCTCCCGGCGCCACCGTGGGCGAGGTCGACGATCTGGCGGCCTTGGCCGCCAAACGTGGCGTGACCCTGTTCGCCAGCTGGCACTCACGCTTCGCCGCCGGGGTGCCCGCCGCAAAGGCCTGGATCGCCGACCGCGCGATCGCCTCCGTCGACATCCAGTGGCGTGAGGATGTGCGCCGCTGGCACCCCGGCCAGACCTGGATCTGGGAGGCCGGCGGCCTGGGCGTCTTCGACCCCGGCATCAACGCCCTGTCGATTCTGACCGAGATCATGCCGCGCACGGTGTTCGTCACCGGCGCCCGCCTGCAGGTGCCCGAAAACGTCCAGTCGCCGGTCGCCGCCCACATCGCGATGACGGACATCGCCGACACGACCATCACCGCCGATTTCGACTTCCTGCAGACCGGTCCCCAGACCTGGGACATCACGGTGACGGCCGAAGACGGCATGCTGCGCCTGTCCAGCGGCGGGGCCCTGATCGAGATTGACGGCAAGCCGGTGGTCCAGGCGCCGGACGCGGAATATCCTGGCCTCTATGCGCGGTTCAGCGAGCTGATCCGGGCCGGCAAGTCTGAAGCCGACGTACGGCCCCTGGCCCTGGTGGCCGATGCGTTCCTGATCGGGACGCGGGAACTGGTCGAGGCGTTTATCGAATAAGCTGGCGGCCCCGGCCGCTAGAGCAAGGCGCGTGAAACCGGACTCAAGCGCCTTGCTCTAGGTTTTTGTTTTCGCATCGTTTTTGCGGAAAACCGGCGTCCACTTTTCCGCACGATGCTCTAGTTCACCTGCCGCTCACGCCCCTCCCAGTAGGGCGCCCTAAGCTCACGCCGCAGGATCTTGCCTGAGGCGTTGCGGGGCAGGACGTCGATGAAGTCCACGCTCTTGGGCGCCTTGAATGCGGCGATCCGCGTGCGGGCGAAGGCGATGATGGCGTCCGGGTCGGGCGTCGCGCCGGGCTTCAGCGCCACCACCGCCTTGACCGCCTCGCCCCACTTGTCGTCGGGCACGCCGATCACCGCCACCTCGGCCACCGACGGGTGACCATAGACGGCGCTTTCCACCTCGGCCGGATAGATGTTCTCGCCGCCCGAGATGATCATGTCCTTCACCCGGTCGTGGATGAACAGATAGCCGTCCTCGTCCAGATAGCCGGCGTCGCCGGTGCGCAACCAGCCGTCGGCGTCGATGGTCTTGGCGGTGGCCTCGTCCAGCTTCCAGTAGCCGGCCATGTTGGACAGCCCCCGCGTAGCGATCTCGCCCACGGTGTTGGGCGGCAGGGCGTTGCCCGCCTCGTCCATCACCTTCAGCTCCACCCCCGGCAAGGGCAGGCCGGCCGAGCGCATGCGGGCGTTGCCTGCGGGATCGTGATCCTCGGGCGGCAGATAGACGATGGTGCCGGTGGTCTCGGTCATGCCGTACTGCTGGCAAAAGCCGCAGCCGAAGATCTCGATGCACTCGCGCAGCAGGTCCAGCGGAATGGGCGCGGCCCCGTACAGAATGTGGGTCAGGCGCGAATAGTCGACCTCCCGGGCCCGGGGCTGGCGCACCACGATCTGCAGGGCGGCCGGCACCATGAACATCTTCGAGATGCGGTCGTGCTCGATATAGTCCAGCACCTTGAACGGGTCGAACTCGCGCGCCACCACGCCCTTGGCCCCGTTCATCAGGCCCACCAGGCCCCAGCCGCTGCCGCCGATATGGGCCACGGGCATGGCCACCAGGCTGACATCGTCCGGCCCCCACTGGTTCCAGGCCATCGGCTGCTGGGCGGCTCTGCGGCGCGGCGCCAGCAGATTGTCGTGGGTCAGCATCGCGCCCTTGGGCCGGCCGGTAGTGCCGGAGGTATAGAGCTGGATGGCGATATCCGACGTGGCGATCGGCAACTTCGGATCGCCGCCCGGCTGAGCGTCGCGCCAGGCTTCGAAGGTCTGGTGTTCCCCGCCGCCCGCCGGATCCTGGGCCGGCTCCATGGCGATCACCTCCGGCCGCCAGCTGAGCTCGGCGGCGACGGTCTCGATATGATCGATCAGCTCAGGCCCGACAAACACCATCTTGGCGTCGCTGTCGGTGACGATATAGGCCATCTCGGGCGGGGCCAGTCGCCAGCCGATCGGCGCGGTGACCACCCCGGCCTTGGCCGCCCCGAACAGCAGTTCGAAATAGAGGTCGCTGTTCTTGCCGACATAGGCGACGCGGTCGCCGGTCTTCAGGCCCGCGGCGATCAGGGCGTTGGCGACCTGGTTGGTCTTGCGATCAAAGCCAGCGAAGGTCGTGTCGCGGCCTTCGAAGCTCAGGGCCCCGGACTCGGGCCGGACCTTGCCATGATAGCGGGCGACGTCGCCCAGGGTTTGCATCTGGTCGAAGTCGATGACTGACATGTGGCCGGATCTCCCTTTGCCCGACGCGCGGCGCGTGGTCCGCCGCTTCCGTTCAGGTCAAACAGATGTTGGGGCGCCCTTCCGCGCAGGTAAAGGCGTGCCGTTGGGGAACACGCGCTCTAAATCAGAACCAGGCTCGAATCCCGAACACCAGACTGGTCTCTCCGGTCCGCTCACCGGCCGCGCGAGCTAGGTCGGCGCCATCGCCAAAGGTCCGGTGACGCAGCACGCCGACATAGGGCGCGAACTCACGGCGGATCTCATAGCGCAACCGCAGGCCCAGTTCGGCGTCGCCGCTGTCGTCTGCCAGATTGGTCTCGACCTTGGTCTGCAGGATCAGCCGGGTCGTCACGCGCAGGTCATGCGCCGCCTCGATCCGGGCCGACAGGTCGCCGCGATTCGACAGGAAGGCAGTGGCCTTGATCTCGATCCAGTAGGGCGCGACGCCCTCGACGCCCAGGGCGGCATAGGTTCGCCCCTTGGGCTCGACGTCGGCGCGCAGCCCGGCCTGCAGGTCGAAATAGGGGCCGATCGGGCGCGCATACAGGCCCTGGACCTCGGCGCTGTCCCAGCCGGCGCCGTCGACATGCTCACCCCGCGCCTTGACCACCCATTTGGACGCGTCGTCGCCGATCCAGGCCTCGCCCTCGAAGGCTGCGGCGTCGGGGCCCTTGCGCACATGGGCCTCGGCCTGGTCGATCAGCACCATCCTGTAGGCGCCGCCGCCGTGCTCGCCCTGCAGAATGGCCCGAGCGGCGGCCATGCGGGCCGGATCATAGAAGCGCTCGGCGGCGTGATCGGTCGGGACAGGCGGCGCCGTCGCCATCCCCGTCATGTCGTGGCCAGCGTGAGGGTCGGCGGCCATCTTCGACATGTCGTGCCCGGCGTGAGGGTCGGCGGGCGCGGCCTGCTCCGCCGTGGCGGCCGGCGGCGCCATCTGGTGATGGTCGTGCTGCAGCAGGGCCAAGGCCATCAGCAGGGCGACGGTCATGCCGAAGCCCCGTCGAGCGGCCGGACGGTGACGACGTTGAACATCCCGGCATGCATATGCATCAGCATATGGCAGTGGAACGCCCAGTCGCCCGGCGCGTCGGCGGTCAGGTCGAAGGCCACCTTGCCGCCCGGGGCGACATTGACGGTGTGCTTGCGCGGATTGTGGCCGTCATGGCCGTTGACCACCTCAAAGAAGTGGCCGTGCAGATGGATCGGGTGGGCCATCATCGAGTCATTGACCAGCAGCACCCGCACCCGCTCGTCGCGCTGCAGGGCGATGGGCTTCTTGAGCGGACCAAAAGCCTGGCCGTCGAACGCCCACATGAAGCGCTCCATATTGCCGGTCAGATGGATCTCGAGGGTGCGGCCGGGCGGACGCGGATCGGGATTGGCGTCCAGGGCGATCAGATCGGTATAGAGCAGGACCCTGTGGCCGACGTCCTCAAGCCCCTGCGGCGGCTCACCCAGACGATCGGCGGGCATCGGGGCGATGCTCTGGACGCCGGGGCCCAGGGTCACCGTCGCCGGCGCATTGGCCGGATCGCGCATGGCCATGCTCATGCCCGGCATGTCATGGCCGGCCATGCCGCCCATATCCATGCCCATATCCTTCATGGTCGCCAGAGGCCGGCCGCGCAGGGCCGGGACCGGCGCGCTCATCCCCAGGCGCGGGGCCAGGGTGGCGCGCGCCATCCCTGAACGGTCGGCGGCCTCGGCCACCAGGGTGAAGGCGCGATCGCTGTTCGGCTGAACGATGACGTCATAGGTCTCGGCCGGGGCGATCTGGAACTCGTCGACGCTGACCGGCTGGACATTCTGGCCGTCGGCCGAGACCACGCTCATTGGCAGATCCGGGATGCGGACATTGAAGATCGTCATCGCCCCGGCATTGACGAAGCGCAGCCGCACCCGCTCGCCGGGCCTGAACAGGCCCGTCCAGTTGTCGCCTGGCCCTTGGCCGTTGATCAGGAAGGTGTAGGTCGAGCCGGTGACGTCGAGAACGTCGGTCGGATCCATGCGCATCCTGGCCCATTCCAGACGGTCCTTCAGTGGCTGGTCGCGCCCGGCCAGCAGGCCCGCGACGGTCTGCTTCTGATCGTTGAAATAGCCGGCCTGGGCCTTCAGCTTTTGCATGATCTGATGGGGATGCAGAAAGCTGTGGTCCGACAGCACCACCACGTGCTCGCGGTCATAGCTCACCGGATCGGGCGTCGCCGGATCGATGACGATGGGGCCAAAGACGCCCATCTGCTCCTGCAGGCCCGAATGGCTGTGATACCAGTAGGTCCCAGACTGGCCGACTTGGAACTCATAGACGAAGGTCTCGCCCGGCCTGATCCCCGGAAAGCTGACGCCCGGTACGCCGTCCATCTGGAAGGGCACCAGCAGGCCGTGCCAGTGGATGGAGGTGTCCTCATCCAGGGTGTTGGTCACCGACAGGCGGACGCGCTGACCCTCCTTCAGGCGGATCAGCGGCCCGGGCACAGTTCCATTGACGGCGATGGCGTGGCCGACCTTGCCGTCGACAGTGACGGAGGCATGGCCGATGGTCAGGGCGATCTCGTCACCGCTCAGGATTTCCGGTGGGCGGCGGGCGTCCCCGGCCCGCGCCCAGGCTGGCGGCAGCCCGCTCAGGCCCACGGCTGTCGCGGCGGTCAGCATCTGGCGCCGGTCGATGGCCCGCATAACGATCAAGTCTCCTGAGGGAGGATGAACAGGTGCGTGTCCGGGTTCCCCACCCCGTGACACTTGGGATATCACCCCGAACATGTCCAGAAGCACGCCCGCGACAATCGCCCTGGCCAAGGCCGGGATCGCCTTCGACCTGCGGACCTATGACTATGATCCAGGTTCGGAACGGGTCGGTCTGCAGGCGGCGGAGGCCCTGGGCGAAGATCCCGCCCGCGTCCTGAAAACCCTGGTGGTGCTGCTGGACGGCAAGCCCGCCTGCGTGGTGCTGCCGTCCGACCAGGAGGTCAGCATGAAAAAGCTGGCAGCCGCCCTGGGCGGCAAGTCGGCGGCCATGATGCCGGTTCCCGACGCCGAACGGATCACTGGCTACAAGGTCGGCGGCGTCAGTCCATTCGGTCAGAAGAAGCGGATGCCCACGGCGATCGAGGAAGCCGCCCTCGCCCACCCCTATGTCTTCGTCAACGGCGGCCAGCGCGGCTTGCAGGTCAAGCTGGCGCCGGCGGATCTGGTCTCGGCGCTGGGCGCGAAGACCGCCGCCATCGTCGCTTGATATGTCCCGGTCTTCTCGCCTATAAGCCGGCCCTTCCTGGTCCGGTTGGGTAGCTCAGATGGTTAGAGCGGTGGATTCATAACCCACAGGTCGGCGGTTCGATCCCGCCTCCAACCACCAGGACGGTTTTCCACACAGCGTTGAGAGTTCCCGCCGGCCAGCCCCGGCGCCGACCGAGTCGCCTATAGGTGTCAGTCCGGACCACACCCGGTCCAGACTGAGGATGGAAGGTCTGCGACCATGATTGTGCTGCATCCCAGCGAGGTCTTCCTGCTTGAATGGAAGTCGGTCTATCGCGGCGCCCCGGCGCGGCTGCCCGACAGCGCCTGGACGGTCATCGCGAAGAGCGCCGACACGGTCGAGCGCATCCTGGCGCGAGGCGAGCCCGTCTACGGCATCAATACCGGCTTTGGGAAACTGGCCAGCGTCCGGATCAGCGACGGAGATCTGGAAACCCTGCAGCGCAATATCGTGCTGTCTCACGCCGCCGGAACGGGCGAGCCTTCGCCGGTTCCGGTGATCCGCCTGATGATGGCCCTGAAGATGGCCAGCCTGGCCCAGGGCGCGTCGGGCGTGCGGGTCGAGACAGTCAAGCTGATCGAGGCCATGCTGGTCCGCGGCCTGACGCCGGTGATCCCCTGCCAGGGCTCGGTCGGAGCCTCGGGCGATCTGGCCCCGCTGGCCCACATGGCCGCCGCCATGATCGGGGTCGGCGAGATGTTCGTCGACGGCGTTCGCACGCCCGCCGCTCAGGCTCTGGACGACGCCGGTCTTGAGCCGCTGGTGCTGGGCCCCAAGGAAGGCCTGGCCCTGCTGAACGGCACCCAGTTCTCGACCGCCAACGCCCTGGCCGGCCTGTTCGAGGCCGAGCTGCTGTTCCAGTCGGCCCTGGTCACCGGGGCCCTGGCCACCGAAGCCGCCAAGGGCTCGGACACCCCGTTTGATCCGCGCATCCACCGTCTGCGTCGCCATGTCGGCCAGATGGAGACCGCCGCCGCCCTGCGCGAGCTGATGGCCGGCTCGGCCATCCGCGCCTCGCACCTGAAGCAGGACGAGCGGGTGCAGGATCCCTACTGCCTGCGCTGCCAGCCGCAGGTGATGGGCGCGGCGCTGGATATCCTGCGCCAAGCGGCGACCACCCTGGCCAACGAAGCCAATGGCGTGACCGACAATCCGCTGATCTTCGTCGAGACCGACGAGGCCCTGTCGGGCGGCAATTTCCACGCCGAGCCGGTGGCTTTCGCCGCCGACATCATCGCCCTGGCGGTCTGCGAGATCGGCTCGATCGCCGAGCGCCGCATCGCCATGCTGGTCGACCCGGCCCTGTCGGGACTGCCGGCCTTCCTGACCCCCAAGCCCGGTCTCAATTCCGGCTTCATGATCCCGCAGGTCACCGCCGCCGCCCTGGTGTCGGAGAACAAGCAGAAGGCCTATCCGGCCAGTGTCGACTCGATCCCCACCTCGGCCAATCAGGAGGATCATGTCTCGATGGCCGCCCATGGCGCCCGACGGCTGCTGGCCATGGTCGACAGCGCTACGGCGATCGTCGGCATCGAGCTGCTGGCCGCCGTCCAGGGCTGCGACTTCCACGCGCCGCTGAAGTCCAGCCCCGTGCTCGAAGCCGTGCGGGCCCTGGTGCGCAAGCAGGTGCCCCATCTCACCGATGATCGGCATTTCCACCCCGACATGGAAGCGGCCAACGCCCTGATCCGCTCGGGCGCGGTGATCGCCACGGCCAGCGACCTGCCCGGTCTGTCTTAGGCGAGCGCCTCTATTTCCCCGTCAGCAGCTTGGCCGCCTGGGCGGCGCTGAGCTTGTTGACGTCGCGATCGACCGCATAGTTGGCCGCCTGCATGGTCTTCACATCGATGCTGCCGGCCAGCGGCGCCAGGGCCGCGGTCAGGCGCTTGTCCCCGGCCCTCTTCGGCGAGATCAGGATCACCGCGTCATAGGGCGGCAGGGCTCCCTTGGGGTCGCCCAACAGGATCAGGTCATCGGCCGCGATCCGCCCGTCGCTGGAGAAGGCCGAGATCACGTCGGCCTCGCCCGAGGCCAGGGCGCGGTACATGAAGGTGGGCTGGAACTGGCGTCGGGCCCTGAAGCGCAGGCCATAGGCCGTCTCGACGCTCTTCCATTCAGGCCGCGAGAAGAACTCCAGATCGCCGCCCAGGGTCAGGCCGCCGCCCTTGGCGGCCAGATCGGCTAGGGTGACGATGCCCAGGGCCTGGGCCTTGTCGCGGCGCATGGCCAGGGCATAGGCGTTCTCGAAGCCCAACGGAGCCAGCAGCACCACGCCGTCGCGGGCTTTCAGCTCGGTGCGCAGCTGGTCCAGCACCGCCTGGCGACCGGGATTGTCCTTGCGGTTCAGGACATTGGCCCACAGCGTGCCCGAATAGTCGACATAGGCGTCGATCTCGCCGGCCGCCAGGGCGCGATAGGCGACGGCCGAGCCCAGATTGATCTTGCGCTCGACCCGCGCGCCCCGGGCCTCCAGCCGGTCAGCCATCAGTTCGGCCAGGATATATTGCTCGGAGAAGTTCTTGGCCCCAATCACATAGGCCGCAGGTCCGCGCTGCAGCGCCGCGCCGGCCAGGGGCGCGAGGGCGGCGACCAGGCCGATCGCCAGCCCCGCAAGACCGGCGATCCAGAGGCGGCGATCTCGTCGCCCCACCCCGCTCTCGATCAGGCCCAGCAGTTGATCGACCAGCAGGGCCAGGCCGGCCGCGGCGGCGCAGCCGACCAGCACCGCCACCCAGTCCTCGGTCTGCAGGCCTGAAAAGATGTAGTCGCCCAGCGAGGTCTGGCCGACCGGGGTCGACAGGGTGGCCGCGCCGATGGTCCACACCGCCGCCGTCCGCACTCCGGCCATGATCACCGGCAGGGCCAGGGGCAGCTCCACCCGCCACAGCCGCTGGCTGTCGGTCATGCCCACGCCGCGCGCCGCCTCGACCACGGCCGGATCCACGCCGCCCAGCCCCGCCGCCGTGTTGCGCAGGATCGGCAGCATCGAATACAGGGTCAGGGCCAGCAGCGACGGCAGGAAGCCCAGGGCCGAAAAGCCGTGGCCGGTCAGCCTGACGCTCAGGCCCGACAGCAGCAGCAGCAGCGGGAAGAACAGGGCCAGCAGGGCCAGGCTGGGAATGGTCTGAACAAGGCCCGCCAGCGACAGCGACACCCAACGCAAGCGAGGATTGCGGGCCGCCAGCACCCCCAGTGGCAGGGCGATCAGCAGGCCCAGGCCCAGGGCGGCGGCCGACAGGGCGACGTGCCAGCCCAGGCGCTGGGGCAGCAGGCTCAGGGCTTGATGCAGCGGCTCATCCATCGGCGCGGCTCCCGGCCAGGGCGGCCAGCCGTTCGGCCTGACGGCGCGGGGCCTCAATCAGAGCGGCGACGCGCGGATCGGCGTGGGTGTGGGTCAGCAGGGCGGCCGGCGTGTCATCGGCGATGACCCGCCCGCCCGTCATGACCACCACGCGGTCGGCCATTAGCAGGGCCTCGCCGACATCATGGGTGACCATCACCGTGGTCAGGTTCAGGGTCTGGTGCAGACGGCGGACGTCGTCGGCCAGGGCGACGCGGGTTACGGGGTCGAGCGCCCCGAACGGCTCGTCCATCAGCAGGATCGACGGCTCGGCGGCCAGGGCCCGGGCCACGCCCACCCTCTGGCGTTGGCCGCCCGACAGTTCGGCCGGCAGGCGCGGGGCCACGGCGCGGGACAGGTCGACCAGATCCAGCAGGCTGTCGACCCGCGCGGCGATCCGCTCGGCCGGCCAGTCCAGCAGCCGGGGCGTGACGCCGATGTTCTGAGCCACGGTCAGGTGCGGGAACAGGCCCACCTCCTGAAATACGTAGCCGATGCCGCGCCGCAGGGCCGGGCCCGGCTGGTCGGCCACCTCGCGGCCATCGATCAGCACCCGCCCCGTGGTGGGCGTGATCAGGGCGTTGAGGGTCTTGAGCAGGGTGGTCTTGCCGGCCCCCGAGCCGCCGACCAGGGCGACGAACTGGCCCCGGGGGATCGACAGGCTGACGTCAAACACCACCGCCACGCCGTCATAGGTCTTGCCCAGGTGCTGGACGCAAATCGCTTCAGGGGCGTCAGTCATGCGGTCTCCGGCGGCGCGCCGCCCTACCCTGGCCCGGATCGCCCTCAACGGAAAGCCTGGCTGCGACATCGCGGCGCGCGGCGAATGACGCAGTGGTCCGCAACCCTCCCCGCGCCGATGCTGATCATGGCTAATCGGAGATTCATCATGGCGACGCCCCGCCAGACCGCCCCGCCAGACCGCCCCGTTCGACGCCCGTCGCAAACGCCGCGCCAGCCCCTGGCCCCTGGGTCTGTCGGTCGTGGTGATGACCCTGGCCAATCTGGCGCTGTGGTACGGCATCTATGCCCTGACCCACGGGATTTTCGGGGTCGATCCTCGGTTCTTCGCCGGACTCTAGGGGCCCGCCGCGAAGGATCGACGAGCGCGTAGATCGCCAGCGTGATGGCTCAACAGTCTGAGGGGCGCGGGGGTTCGTGACGCCTGGGCAGACCCGCATACTCAAGACCGACCTTGCACGACCGAAGGCCGTCTTCAAACCCAACGCACACGACGCGGCGAAACACGGTCTCTCGCGGCTCAGGCGACCGGCACAAGAATGCGGCCGTTCGCGCCGTCACCCTGTATAACGAGGTTCGTGCCCAACCTGCTGGAACGCGCCGCGAGGCGTTGCAGAATGGCCTTGCTCCGCTGCGGCGACGCAAAGGCCGGCGCACCCCGGGTCGCCATGTCCTCGGGTCCACCCCGACCGATCTCGTTCAACACAATCGGCGACAACCGCACCGAGGCGCAACGACCGCGCTCGAACACACAGTCGACCACCACGCCCTCCCAGGCCTCGGCCGGATAGGCGCCAGGAGGCTTCTCGGTCTGGAAGATGAAGTTGCCCAGGCCGAAGAACAGCGGCGCGCGGCGGTAGATCTCGACCCCCTGCAGGATCGGCGCGCCGTGTCCGACAAACACCGACGCGCCAGCCTCGACGCAACGATGGGCGAAGGCGCGTTGCCACTCGGGAACCTGGGTCATGTCCGGCTCCCAGTCGTGATTGTGGTGATAGACAACCACCGCCCCGCTTTGCCGGCCGGCGGCGGCGATGGCCTCAAGGATCCGGGTGGCGTCGGCTTCGACCGGCTGGCCGGCGGCGTCGCGGCGCAGCTCATTGACGCCCGGGCGGTCGGCGGCGGCGGCCCCGCCCTCACGGATCTTGCCCGTGGCGAAAGCCACGAGGCCGACGGGCCCCGCCGGCGTGGCGCAATAGGCCGGCGCCGAGGCGCGCGCCAGATCGACACCCGTTCCCGCTGACGGCAGGCCTGCGGCGGCGATCGCATCCAGGGTGTCGAGCACCCCGCCCGAGCCCAGGTCGAAGGCGTGGTTGCCGGCCGTGGCCAGCAGATTGATATGGACGCCCTTCAAGGTTTCCAGCACCGCCGCGTCGCCCGCATGCAGAGTCAGGATCTCCCGGGTGGGGGCCCCGGCCCGAGGTCCCTGGATCACCGTCTCCAGATTGCTGAAGACAACATCGGCCTTGGCCAGGCGACCGGCGATGGCGGCCCGTCCCGGCCAGTCAGCACCGGGCAAGTCATGCTCGATCAGCGATTGACCCAAGAGGCTGATGCGAAGACCCCGAGGCGCGGCTTGAGCGGCCGGCGTCAGGGTCGCCAGACCCGTAAACAGGCCCGTGGCCAGAAGTTTCCTGCGGTTCATGAACACTTCTCCCCGCCACCTGTCGTCTCGACGGGCAGCACGAAGACGGTATGCGGACCGGACTTGCGAAGCTACGGTATGCAGAGAGGCTATGGGGCGATACCAATCTTGGCGGACGCGCTCCACAACCTCATGCCAATCCTACGGTTGACCCCAGCCTGAAGGTCATAAAGCGTCGCCTTGTTTGGCGGCGTGGCATTAATTTCTAGCTGAAAAACCAGCTAACCATGCGCCAATCGCATGAGGCGATCACAAACTCCAATAACGTTGCGCGTTGAAACAGCCGAAACCTAGGCTTGTTCGTCGGCAGGGGAGCCATGCGCGGTCGGCGCGGGGCGCGGCTGACGAACAGGGGACTATCAATGCAAGCTTCGACCTTGCGCGCCTTGTGCGCGGGAACCGCCTACGCGGCTTTGCTGGCCGGCGGCCTCGCCGCGCCCGCCTTCGCTCAGACCGCAGCCGGGCCCGCCGCGGCCCAGGCCGACGAGCCCATCGCCATCGAAGCGATCGTCGTCACCGGCTCGCGCATCCAGCGCAAGGACGCCGACACCGTAGGGGTGGTCACCACCCTGACCGAGCAAGACATCAAGAACTCGGGCGCGGGTTCGGTGGGTGAACTGCTGCAGAAGCTGCCCTCGGCGGGCGTGAGCCTCAGCAGCAACGGCACCCAGGGCACCTCCTACGGCGCCAGCTCGATCAATCTGCGCTATCTGGGCGGCTCCGAGGGCAGCGGCAACCGCGTTCTGGTGCTGGTTGACGGCCACCGCTGGGTGGACGGTGTCGGCCAGCGCGGCTTCCGCGACTTCGTCGACCTCAACACCATGCCCCTGGGCATGATCGAGGGCGCGGAAGTGCTGAAGGACGGCGCCTCGGCGATCTACGGCGCTGACGCCATCGCCGGCGTGGTCAATCTGAAGACCCTCCGCGACTTCAACGGCGTCAAGGCGCAGGCCAAGTACGGCGTCAGCTCGCAGGGCGACGGTCAGCAGTATTCGGGCGTGGTCAACTTCGGCAAGCTGTTCGACAAGAGCGCCCTGGTGGTCTCGCTCAGCTACGTCAAGGACAAGCCGATCCTGACCGCCGATCGTGACCTGACCCGCACGACCCTGGTCCCGGCCACCGCCGCCGGCACCAGCCCCAATGGCCTGTTCATTCTGCCGGGCCTGTCCAACAACGCCTATTTCGGCACAGCCAGCGGCTTCGCCTCTTCGTCCGCGCCCGTCGCCTTCACGGCCGGATCGACGATCGGCGCTGGCGCCGCCGCCGACAGCGCCTTCCACACCGCCACCCTGGCCGGCGACTACTACAACACCCAAGCCCAGGGCATCTATTCGGCAGGCCCCAGCGAGCGCTACGGGATCTACAGCCGCTTCACGACCGAGTTGACCGACAAGGTGCGGCTGAAGGTCGAAGGGCTGTTCAATGAGCGCAAGTCAGACCAGTTGTTCTCGCCGGTCCTGCTCGATATCGGCGGCAGCGCCGGCACGATCCGCGGCTTCGCCATCCCCAACAACCAGGCCTACAACCCGTTCGGCACGGCCAACGGCGTGCCCACCGCCAACGCCGTCGGCTTCGCCGCCAACCAGGCCTGGCGCATCCGCAAGGTGATGACCGAGGTCGGCAACCGCAACAACGTCCAAGACGTAAAAACCTACCGCATCGCCGGCGGGCTGGACGGCGAGGTCAACCTGATCGGCCGCGACTGGAAATGGGACGTCTACGGCCTGTATTCGAAAAACAAGATCGAGACCCAGGCGCTGAACGGCGTCAACTACGACAAGCTGGCCCTCGGCCTGGGCGCCAACTGCGCCGCGACGGCGGGCTGTGTGCCGATCAACCTGTTCTCGACCATGACCGCCGAACAGGCCGCCTATATCCGCTACACGGCCCGGGAATCGAACCAGACCGAGATCTACGACTTCACGGCCAACATCACCGGCGAGCTGTTCCAGCTGCCGGCCGGCCCCCTGGCCATCGCCGCAGGCTATGAGCATCGCAAGAACAAGGCCTCGGACTCCCCCGACGCCTACGTCAACGCCCTGCCAACCAACATCCCAACCCCGGCGGCGGGCTCGGCCTATGCCAGCAACACCACCACCACGGCCCAGACCCGAATTGCGACTATCGGCCAATACAGCCTCGACGAGGTCTATGTCGAAGCCGCCGTGCCGCTGCTGAAGGACGTTGCTCTGGCCAAGAGCCTGGATATCAGCCTGGCCGCCCGCTATTCCGACTATGACACCGTCGGCGGCGACAGCACGCTGAAGGCCGGCATCGGCTGGCGGCCAATCGAAGATATTCTGGTGCGCGGCACCTATTCGCAGGGCTTCCGCGCGCCGTCGATCCTGGAGCTGTATCAGGGCGGCCGCCAGACCAGCTTCCAGGGCGCCGATCCGTGCAATGGCGGCGCGGCGGCCAATGCCGGCCTGCCAGGCTGCGCCGGCGTGCCTGCGGGCTACAACCAGGCCAGCTACAATCTCAACGGCCTGATCCCCGGCACCATCGCCGGCAACACCAAGCTCAAGGCCGAAACCGCCGACACCTACAGCGCCGGCGTCGCCATCAAGCCCCGCTTCCTGCCCGGCTTCAGCGCCACGATCGACTGGTACCAGATCACTGTTCAGGACGCGATCGCCAGCCAGTCGGCCACCCAGATCCTCAGCCTCTGCGCCCAGCAGGGCGGCGTGTTCTGCAACCTGGTCACCCGCGACACCTCCACCGGCGCCATCACCAACCTGCAGCAGGGCGTGCTGAATCTGGCCGAGATCAAGACCTCGGGCGTCGACAGCACCCTGCGCTATGAGCGCAGCACCAGCGTCGGCCGCTTCGCCGCCGTGCTCGATACGTCGTATCTGGAGAGCTTCAAGACCACGAGCCCCAACGCGGCGGGCGGCGCGCCGATCGTCGACGAGCGGGCCGGCAAGGGCGACCAGTCGCGCTCGACCTATCCGCACTGGAAGGGCCAGGCGTCGCTGAAGTGGGATAACGGCCCTTGGACCGCCCTGTGGCGCGGCCGCTATATCGGCGAGACCACCGATGTCGTGAACACCGTCAAGGACGCCAAGACCGACGCCATCTTCTACAACGATCTGGAAGGCGGCTATCAGTTCGACAAGTACGACACGGCGGTCAGCATCGGGGTCAGCAACGTCTTCGACAAGGCCCCGCCGGCCTCGTACGCCAACGCCCCGATCAACTACGACATCTACACCTATGACGCCCGCGGCCGTTACGGCTACGTCCGCGTCTCGGCCAAGTTCTAGGCCTCGCAGTCGAGGGAGCGACGGCTTCGGCCGTCGCTCCTTCAGCTCGCCATATGAAGTTTCCGAGGATCGCCTGATGAGCTCGCCGCCTGAAGCCCCCCATGGCGCCCCCGTGGACGGGCACGCTCGCCCCGACGGGTTTCGTCTGCATCCCACCCTTGTGATGCTGGTGGTCATCCTGCTGGCCGCCCTAGCCACCCATGTCCTGCCGGCCGGCAAGTTCCAGCGGCGAGGCAAGCTGGTCGTGCCCGGCAGCTACAAGGTCGTGCCCAAGGTCGCCGGCCCCACCGCCCTGTTTGCGTCCACGCCGCCGGACGCCAAGGAAAAGCCGGCGCGCGCCGCTAGCGTCGTCTCACTGGTCACCACTATTCCAGCCGGCATGACCAAGGCCGCCGCCCTGATCTTCATGGTCATGTTCGTCGGCGGCATGTTTGCGGTCATGCGCGCTACCGGCGCCATCGACGCCGGGGTCGATCGCCTGCTGAACCTGACCTCCGGCAACCTCTATGTATTGACCCCGATCCTGATGATCGTGCTGGCCATGGGCAGCACCTTCCTGGGGTTCATCTCGGAATACCTGGTGATCATCCCGATCGTGGCGGTGATCGGCCAGCGCATGGGCCTGCCCAACCTGTTCACCATGGCCGTAGTCGCCGTGGCCGCCAAGATCGGCTACGCCGCCTCGGTGACCAATCCCGTCGCCCTGGCCATCGCCCAGCCCCTGGCCGGCGTGCCGGTGTTCAGCGGCATGCTGGCGCGGTTCGGGATCTTCGTCCTCTTCCTGACCCTCGGCATCGGCTTCGTTCTCCTGTACCTGAGCAAGGTCGCCCCCAAGGCCGCCGCCGAGGCCGTTGCGCGCTTTGACGCCCCGCGTCTGACCTTTCGCCAGACCGGCGTACTGCTGACCTTGCTGGCCGGCGGCATCGCCCTGATCGTCGGCGCCCGCCTGTGGGACTGGGGCAATCCTCAACTGGCCGCCTTCTATGTGGCCATGAGCGTAGCGATCGGCCTGGTCGGCGGACTGGGCGCGGGCCACACGGCCGACGCCTTCGTCGATGGCATGAAGTCGATGATGCTGGCCTGTCTGCTGATCGGCCTGGCCGCCGCTGTCGAGATCATCCTGCGCGACAGCCAGGTGCTGGACACCACCATCGCCGGCGCCACCCGTCTGGCCCAGGGCCATGCCCCGCCGGTGGTCGCCAACGCCCTGATGATGATCGAGATGGGTCTGGACATCGTCATCCCCAGCGTCTCGGGCAAGGCCACGCTGAGCATCCCGATCCTGGCCCCGATCGCTCAGGCCTCGGGCGTGGGCGGTCCGACCCTGGTCATCGCCTTCCTGCTGGGCAGCGGCCTGATGAACATGCTCACCCCCACCTCCGGCATGCTGCTGGCCTATCTGGCCACGGCCAGGGTCGGCTATCTGGAGTGGGTGAAATTCATCGCTCCGCTGCTGGCGGTGCTGGTCGTTCTGGCTGTGATCATCCTGGCGCTGGCGGCGGTGCGCCTGTGAGCGACACCGACGACGAAGCCTCAGAGCTCTTCATCCCCCCCGCCGACGTTCATGTGACGCGCGACGTGATGGTGACGATGCGCGACGGCGTCCGCCTGGCCACCGACATCTACCGTCCAGCCATCGACGGCCGTCCGATCGATACGCCCCTGCCCGTGCTGCTTGAGCGCACCCCCTATGACAAGCGGGGGACCAATCACGGCGACCGCACGCGCGATGACCCGATCCCGCGCTCCAAGCCCGAACTGGCCGTCGACTTCGTACGGGGCGGCTATGTCGTGGCCCTGCAGGACTGCCGGGGTCGCTACGCCTCTGAAGGCGTTTTCGAGAAATACCTCAACGAGGGCGCCGACGGCGTCGACACGATCGCCTGGCTGGTCAGCCGCCCCTGGTGCGACGGCAAGGTCGGGACGCTGGGCCTGTCCTATGGCGCCCACGTCCAGAGCGCTCTGGCCTGCCTGGATCCGCCGGCTCTGGCGGCGATGTTCCTCGACTCCGGCGGCTTTTCCAGCGCGTTCCACTCCGGCATCCGCCAGGGTGGAGCCTTCGAGCTGAAACAGGCGACCTGGGCCTACAAGCACGCCCTGCTGAGCCCCGCCACCAAGTCCGATCCCGAACGTCTGGCGGCCCTGAAGGCTCAGGACTTGAAAGCCTGGTTCAAACGCATGCCGTGGTCGGAGGGCCAATCCCCCCTCGCCGCCGCGCCGGAATACGAGAAGTACCTGCTGGACCAGTGGCGCAACGGTCTGTTCGGCCCCTACTGGAAGCAGAACGGCCTCTATGCCGCCGGCGCCTACGACGCCTATGCCGATGCGCCCATGGTCCACATGAGCAGCTGGTACGATCCCTACACTCTGACCGCGACCGAGAACTATCTGGGTCTGTCCGGCCGCAAAACCTCGCCGGTCAAGCTGATCCTGGGTCCCTGGACCCACGGACAACGCTCCGTCACCCATGCCGGCGATGTCGACTTCGGGTCCGAGGCCACGCTGGATGGCGCCCTGGAAGAAAACTTCGTCGCCCTGCGCCTGGCCTGGTTCGACGCCTGGCTGAAGGCGCCCCCGGGTCCCGATCCCCTGCCCACCGTCAAGCTTTTCGTGATGGGCGGCGGCTCGGGCGGCAAGACCCCCGAAGGGCGCCTTGACCACGGCGGCAGTTGGCGCGACGCGGATACCTGGCCGCCGGCCTCTTCGGTGACGACCGACTATTTCCTGCGGGCCGACGGCGATCTGACGACCGCAGCACCAACGGAAACAGAAGCCTTCCACGCCTATGTGCACGACCCCGCCAGGCCCGTGCCGACCCTCGGCGGGGCCATGGCCTCGGGCGCGCCCGTGATGGTGGCCGGGGCCTTCGATCAGCGCGAGGCGCCGGGCTTCTTCGGCTGCGACGCGCCCTATCGCCCCCTGGCCGAACGCGACGACGTGGTGGTGTTCCAGACCGCCCCGCTGGAGGCCGATGTCGAGGTGGTCGGCCCGATCCGCGCCGAACTGTTCATCAGTTCCGATTGCGTGGACACCGATTTCCACATCAAGCTGATCGACGTCCACCCGCCGTCCGAGGCCTATCCCGAGGGCTTCGCCATGAACTTGACCACAGGCGTTCTGCGGGCCCGCTATCGCGAAGGGTTCGACCACGAAACCCGGCTTGAGCCCGGTCAGGTCTATTCGATCGCGATCGAGGCCTTTCCGACCGCCAACCTGTTCGTCCAGGGGCACCGCATCCGACTGGATGTGTCATCGAGCAACTTCCCGCATTTCGACGTCAATCCGAACTCCGGCGAACCGGAGGGCTACGGACGCTCTCCCCGTCCAGCGCGAAATCGGATCTATGTCGATGCGGCGCGGCCGTCGCGCCTCCTGTTGCCGGTCACCCGGCGGTAGATCGAACGGGGATCATGGATGAAGCTGAACCTGCGGAGCCTCGAGGCCTTTCGGGAGACCTTGTTGAGCGGTTCGGCCACGGCCGCCGCCGGACGCATGGGCCTGACCCAGCCCGCCGTCAGCCGGCTGATCGCCCAGATGGAAAAGGACGCCGGATTCGAGCTGTTCTACCGCGAGAAGGGTCGCCTGAACCCGACGCCAGAGGCCTTGATGATCTATGAGGAGATCGACCTGGCCTTCGGCGGGCTGGAACGGGTCGGGTCCCTGATCCGCGACATCGCTCAGTTCAACACCGGCCTGCTCAAGATTGTCGCTCCGCCCAGCCTGTCGGAAGGCGTACTGTCGATGATCCTCCCCCGGTTCATGGACCGCTTTCCCAAGGTGCGGGTGACCATCGACTCGCGCAGCACCGAAACAGCCCGCAGCATGGTCGCCAATCGCACCGCCGACTGCGGGTTCGTGAAACTGCCTCTGGAGCGCGCCGACATCTCCACCGTGGTTCTGTCGGCCAGCGAGACCGTCTGCGTCCTGCCCTCGGACCACCCGCTTGCGGCGCACGAAATTCTAACGCCGGAACTGCTGCGCAATGCCCCGCTGGTGCTGCTCGGCTTCGGCACCTGGACCCGTCGGCAGATCGACGACGCCTTTCGCGAACGCGGTGTGCGGCCTGAGGTCAAGCTGGAGACCCACACCGTGGGCTCGGCCTGCGCTTTCGCCACCCAAGGGATCGGCATCGCCATCGTCAACGACCTGATGGCCGGAAACTTCACGCGAGACGGCATGACGACCCGGGTGTTTCGCCCCCAGATCCTGCACGAATACGCTTTCATGACCTCGGCCCTGGCCCCGATGAACCGGCTGGCGGCCGCCCTGTTGGAAGAGGCTGAGGCCTACTTCACCAGTCACACGCCTTCAACCGGATCGAGGGCTGCCATCGTTTGCTGAAGGGGCCAGCAGTCACCTTCAGCGTGACTGATTGGCGTCAGCGAGGATCGCCTCGATCCAGGACACCCAAAAAAACGGCGGCGGCATGCAACCAAATCCCTGGTTGCGCCTTCACACGATAGAGCCGCCCCCCTCGGCTCCGATTTCCGGTCCAGCCCGCGAGGCTCTGACCGGCGTCTCGCCCGGCCGCCGGAGCGAGATTTGAGCGCCGCTTCTGGCTTCCCCCGACCCGGAAGCGGCGCTCCCTCCCTACAGAGCCGCCAGGTCGCGGCTGTAGCGCTTCCAGTTTTCGACATAGTGCAGGGCAGACGCCTGCAGGATCAGGGCATGTTGCTCGCCGATCTCGCGCACCACCTTGCCGGGTGCGCCCATGACCATGGAGTTGTCGGGGATTTCCTTGCCCTCGGTGATCAGGGCGCCGGCCCCGATCAAACAGTTCCGGCCGATCTTCGCGCCGTTGAGCACGATCGCTCCGATTCCGATCAACGACCCGTCGCCGATCGTACAGCCATGCAACATCACCATGTGGCCGATGGTCACATTGGCCCCAATCGTCAACGGCGCGCCATGGTCAGTGTGCAGTACAGAACCGTCCTGCACGTTGCTGTTCTCGCCGATTTCAATGGGATCATTGTCTCCGCGCGCGATCGCTCCCCACCAAATACTGGCATTTTTCTTGAGAATGACGTTGCCCATGACCGATGCGGTCGGCGCGATCCAGTATTCGCCTGCGACGGGAAGCGTCGGGCTGGTGGCGCCCAAGGAATAGACAGTCATCCGTACACCCCGTTGTCTCTAAATCGTTGCTTGCTTAACATGTTGGAAACCACGTTAGCATCAACCTAGTCGGGCGATTCGATAGGAGAAATCCTTCGCTTCACACCGGGGTCGATGTTCGGCTCCGGCTCCCGACGACGGAGATCAGGGTGTCGTTTCTGGTGTTCAGGCGTTTCCTCGAACCACCGCCTTCTCGGCTCCTCGCCGAGCCGCCCCACGGCGCACGCCCCTTCGTCAATCTCCTCCCCGCTACCACCAAGGACGACGCCATGTGGCCTCGTCCTTTTTTCATGCCTGAATGGAGGCTTACATGACCAAGCGAGCCCTGAAGCGTATGGCGCGCGAAGGCGCGATCGACAGCGGCAATTTCTCGGATGACGCCAAGGTGCGTCGCCTGCCGGTCGATATTCGGGAGCGGGGTAACGGCTGGTCACCCTTGGGACACGAGGGAGGACCTAGAGCCTCAGAGCGGGATCAGAGTTATCTAAAAACCATAAAACCCAAATCGCCCGGCCAGCAGCAGTTGATGGAGACCATCGACAGCAAGAACCTCGTGATGGCGCTGGGGCCGGCAGGCACGGGCAAGACCTATATCGCCATCGCCAAGGCGGTAGAGGCCCTGGAGGCCGGCTCGGTGGACCGCATCGTGCTGTCGCGCCCCGCCGTCGAGGCCGGCGAGTCGATCGGCTATCTGCCCGGCGACATGGAAGACAAGCTGGCCCCCTATCTGCGCCCGCTCTATGACGCCCTCACCGACCGTCTCTCGACCCGGCGCATGCGGGCCCTGATGGCCGAAGGCTCCATCGAGATCGCCCCCGTGGGCTTCATGCGCGGCCGCACCCTGAACAACGCCTTTGTGGTCATCGATGAGGCGCAGAACTGCACCTACATGCAGCTGAAGATGCTGCTGACCCGCCTGGGCTGGAATTCCACCATGGTGGTCACCGGTGACCCGAACCAGTCCGACCTGCTGCCCGGCATTTCAGGCCTGGCCGACGTCGCCGCAAAGTTCGACGCCCTTGAGAACATCGGTGTGGTCCGCCTCGCCGATCGCGACATCGTTCGCCACCCGCTGGTCGCGGAAATGCTGGGCGTTCTGTGATTTTGTAACAGCGGCTCAATCGAAGGCTTGAGTTTGGGGCGGTCGGACTTCAAGGTCCGGCCGCCTTAACTGTTTCAGGACCGCTTCATGGCCGACGCCGCACCACGCTCCGAGTTCACCCTCAGGGGCGTCCTGCTAGGGATCCTGATCACTCTGGTCTTCACCGCCGCCCAGGTCTATCTGGGCCTGAAGGTGGGCCTGACCTTCGCCACCTCAATCCCCGCCGCCGTGATCTCCATGGCCCTGCTGCGGGCCTTCAAGACCTCCACCATCCAGGAAAACAACATCGTCCAGACCATCGCCTCGGCGGCGGGAACCCTGGCGGCGGTGATCTTCGTCCTGCCCGGCCTGCTGATGATCGGCTGGTGGGCCAAGGTGCCGTTCTTCACGACCTTCGCCGCCTGCGCGGTCGGCGGCACGCTGGGGGTGATGTACACCATCCCCCTGCGCCGGGCCCTGGTGACCAACTCTGATCTGCCCTATCCCGAAGGCGTCGCCGCCGCCGAGGTGCTGAAGGTCGGCGCCGGGTCGCGTGAAGGCGCGGCCGAGGGCAAGGCGGGTCTGGTCGCCGTCGCCGCGGGCACCGTCGCTTCGGCCCTTTTCGCCGCCCTGGCCGCCGCCAAGATCTTCGCCGCTGAGGTCGCCGGCTATTTCAAGGCCGGAGCCGGGGCCACGGGCTTGGGCGCTTCCAGCTCCCTGGCCCTGATGGGCGCGGGCCATCTGATGGGCATCACCGTCGGCATCGCCATGTTTACCGGCCTCGCTATCGCCTGGGGCGTGCTGGTGCCGATCATGACTCACGTCTTCCCGATGGTCGGGGCCAGTCCGGCTGACCACGCCCTGACGGTGTGGAGCACCAAGGTTCGCTTCATGGGGGCCGGTGTCATCGGGGCCGCCGCCATCTGGACCCTGGGCAAGCTGGCCGTGCCGATCTGGCGTGGCCTGATGTCCTCGTTCGAGGCCGGCAAGGCCCGGCGCGTGCACGGCGCGGTGATCCCCCGAGTCGAGCAGGACATTCCGATCATGATCGTCGGCATTGTCGCCACCGCTCTGCTGGCCCCGGCCGGCTGGGTGATGGCCCACTTCCTTCAGGGCGGCCCGCTGGCCAGCATCGCCACGCCGCTGATCATTGCGGCCGTGGCCTATCTGGTGTTCGCAGGCCTGCTGGCTGCCGCGGTTTGCGGCTACATGGCCGGCCTGATCGGGGCCTCCAACAGCCCGGTGTCGGGCGTGGCCATCCTGACCGTTCTGGGCGCTTCCCTGATGGTCGGCGCGGTGGGCCGCACCCTCACCGGGCCCGACATGACCACCGCCCTGGTCGCCTTCGCCCTGTTCGTCACCGCCATCGTGCTGGCCGTGGCCGTGGTCGCCAATGACAATCTGCAGGATCTGAAGACCGGCCAACTGGTCGACGCCACTCCATGGAAACAGCAGGTCGCCCTGGTGATCGGCGTCGTGGCCGGCTCGGTGGTCATTCCGGTGATGCTGGAGCTGCTGAACCGCTCGAACGGCTTTGCCGGCGCGCCCAATCTCAACACCGTGGCCGGCGCCCAGAACCTGGGCGCGCCCCAGGCCGCCCTGATCTCGACCCTGGCCAAGGGTGTGATGGGCGGCGTGCTGCCCTGGAACCTGCTGGGGATCGGCGCCGCGATCGGCATGGGCCTGGTGGTCGCCGACTTCCTGTTGCGCCGGTTCAGCAACCAGCGCCTCAGCCTGCCGCCGCTGGGCGTGGGTCTGGCGATCTACCTGCCCAGCAGCGTCACCGCCCCCGTCGTGGTCGGCGCCCTGGCAGGCTGGATCTATGAGCGCATCGTCAACAAGGATCGCCAGGCCGAGCCGGCCAAGCGCCTGGGGATCCTGATCGCCTCGGGCTTCATCGTTGGCGAAAGCCTGTTCAACGTCGCCCTGGCGATGCTGATCGTCGCCACCAACAATCCCGCGCCCCTGGCCCTGCCCTTCGCGCCGTCAGAGCATATCGGCATGATCCTCGCGGTGATCGCCGCGACCATCGTGGTGTTTGGCCTCTACCGGTGGGCGCGCAAGGCGGCGGCGAAGACGGCGCAGGTCTGAGGCTTGGCGGATGTTGCAGGTTTGGGGGCGGCGGTCCTCCTTCAACGTCCAGAAGGTGCTGTGGCTGGTGGGGGAGCTTGGCCTCCCCCACCGACACGTTCCCTCCGGGGGCGAGGTCGGCGGCCTGGACGATCCTGACTTCCTGGCGATGAACCCGCACGGCCGGATTCCAGTCGTCGAAGACCAGGGGGTGATTGTCTGGGAATCCCACGCCATTCTCCGATATCTGGCCGCCCGTTACGGCGGGCAGGCCTGGTGGCCCGAAGAACCTGCCGATCGCGTGTCCGCCGACGGTTGGATGGACTGGGCGCAGACCGCGCTGCAGCGCGACTTCCTAACGGGCGTGTTCTGGGGCGGATATCGGACGCCCAAGGCTCAGCGCGACCGGCCCGCCGTTGCGGCCGCCCTGGCCGCCTGCCATCGCCATTTCCGCCTGCTCGACGATATCCTGGCCCAGCGGCCGTTCCTGAGCGGTGAAAGCCTCGGCCTGGCGGACATTCCCACCGGGACGCATCTCTACCGCTACTTCACCCTGGACATTGATCGGCCCAACACACCCAACGTCGAGGTTTGGTATGGGCGGCTGCAGGACCGCCCCGCCTATCGAGAACACGTGATGATCCCGTTCGACGAGATGAAGGACAGGCTGACCTACTAAGCCGCCGTCAGGATCGTGAACGTCACCTCGCGCCGACCGCGATAGCCCAGCGACTCGTAAAGGCCGATGGCGGTAGCGTTGTCGGCATAGCTGTGCAGGAAGGCCTGCTCACCACGCGCCAGGATCTTGGCGGTGACCTCGCGCAACAGCCGCGCGGCATAGCCCTGGCCGCGATGATCGGGATGGACGCAGACGCCGCTGGCCTCCGTGTAACCTTCGGGGCGCATCCGCTCCCCGGCCATGGCGACCAGCTGGCCGTCGACGCGCACACCGACGAAGGATCCCAATTGATGGGTGCGGCTGAAGAACGGGCCTGGCTTGGTCAGGGTGGCCAGGGCCAGCATCTCGGCCGCGTCGGCGTCGTCCAAGGCCAGGATCTCGAAGTCCACATCCCAGGCCGGCGCGACCGTCTGGGCGGTCATCTGCAGGCAGACGGCGCTGGAGACGACCCGGGTTCCAGGAACCGGCGGCGGTGCGTCCGGCTCGACCAGCCCGACATCGCCATGGCCTGCGACCAGCGCGCCGAGATCGGCGAGGGCTGCGGCTGAGTTATCCACAGCCCCGGCGAACAGGCCAAAGTCGGGGTGAACCCGCAGGGCCCCGCCTCTGCGGATCGCAAGATCGGCCTGTCGGCCGGTGAAGGCCGACCAGGCCGGCCGGTCCAGGATATGTTCCGCCATAGCCTCTCCATGGCTCAGCGCCGCGTCGCGATCAACGCCTTACCGTCGCCAGGATCATGGCGACCGCAAGCCTACCTCGCCTCTTGATCCATGAGGAAGACGGCGGCGGCCTGATCAGTCGCCCCAGGGATTGAACACCGGCCCGCCCCAGGCTGCGAAATCGCGCACATTGCGCGTGACCAGCGTCAGGCCGTGGACCTCCGCCGTGGCGGCCAGGAAGGCGTCCATGATCGGAATGGTGCGGCGGGCGTTTTCAGCGGCCCGGCGGATGCGGGCTTGGGCCAATGCGACCTCGGCGTCGACGGGCAGCAAGCGCGGGCCAAGGGTAATGATCAGCCGGTCCCGCCAGCGGGTCAGTTTATCGGCCCGGCGTCCTGGCGCGAGGCGCTCAATACCGTAGCTGATCTCCGCGATGCTGATCGCGCTCAGAAACGACTGGCTCGACGGACAAGCGTCCAGCCATGCCAATGCCGAGGCGTTGGGGCGGTCTTTGGTGGGCTCGCTGACGGCGTTAGTGTCGAACAGATATGTCAAAGGTCGATCGGCCGCCCGACGACGTCCTTGTCCCGCGCGAAGAGCTCGTCCGCTTCCTCGTTGGTGAGCAAACCCCGGATCGTCGGATCAAACAGCACCTCATGAAAGTCGGGAGCTTGCTCTTCTCCAGCCGCCTTGAGGCGCTGATACGCCTCAGCCGACATCACCACGACGGCGTCCTTGCCGTTCTTGGTCAAATGCTGCGGGCCCTGGGTGCGGGCGCGCTCGACCAGTTCGCTGAATTTGGCCTTGGCTTGGGCCAGGCTCCAGGTTCCATCGGGCATGGCGCCCTCCGATCCAAAATGACCACTCTGACCAGACTAGTCAAAGTGGTCATTTTTTCAAGATTTCTAGTCGAGGTCTTCAGCCAGGATCGCCATCTCGAACATGTACGAGCCGTCCTCGTCCTCGTCCTGGAAGACGACGCCGATGAATTCGCCGGCCACCTCGACCTCGGCGGAATCCTTCTGCTTGGGACGGGCCTTCAGCGCGATATGCGGGTTCCCGAAAGTGCGCTTCAGGTGCTTTTCGATCTTTTCGATGGCTGCAGCGTCCACGGGGAGCTCCTGTTTTGTTGTTTGAGCGCCGGGGCGCGTATTGAGGCGAACCTAGCGTCCCGCGCCGGAGTCGCAAGCCGCTTCGGGCGAAGGGGGCGGCATTGGCGTCGTTCTGCCCTCCTCTACAAGCCAGTCGCGAAACAGGGCGGCGCGGTGCGACGCCCCCGCCAGGGGCGTCAGAGCGACAACCGAGCCTTCTCCGGCGAAGAAGCCCAGGGGCGCGATGAGACGCCCACTGGCCAGGTCCCTTTGCACGAACGCCCAGGGCGCGATGGCGACGCCCAGCCCGGCGGCGGCGGCCTCGATCAGGTAGAAATAGTGGTCGAACTCCTGCTCGCTGACCGGCTTGGGCATGTCGCCGGGCATCTTGCGCGCCCAGTCTGACCAGCCTCCGGGAAAGGTGCGCGTGTGCAGGCGCGGCAGGGCGCCAATCCCCGCCACGGTGGGCTCAACCGTTGCGGCCAACTCAGGCGACAGCACCGGGCCATGGAAGTGATCCATGAACGGCGTTTCGATCGAATCCGCAGGATAGATCTCGCCCAGAACTCGCATCCGGATCGCCAGGTCGACGCCGTCGGCCTGATAGTCGAAGGGGCCGTTGGACTCCATCACCCGCACCGGAATGTCGGGATGGGCGGCTTGAAACCGCGGCAGGCGCGGGATCAGCCACTTCATGGCGAAGGTCGGCAGGCAGGACACCACCAGCGAGCGTGGACCGATCTGGGGCGGGCGCGGCACGGCAGCTTCGATCTGGTCGAAAGCCGGCGACAGGGCCAGGGCCAGCTTGAGACCGTCCTGGGTCATCCGCAGTCGTGAGCGTGGGCCTTCGGTCAGGGCCACGCCCAGTTGGTCTTCCAACTGACGGATCTGCCGGCTGATCGCTCCGTGGGTGACGCACAGTTCGTCTGCCGCCAGAGTCATACGGCCGTGCCGCGCAAAGGCCTCAAAGGCGCGCAGGGCGTTGAGCGACGGCAAGGCGCGACGAGCCATGTGACAAAACCTCACAGAGGTCCGACGGATAAGTCGTTATCGGCGTCGATTCAACCGGGTGATAAGGCGTTCATGCCCCACCGCATAACCCCGGCCCAGCTTCTTGTCCTCGCCATCATCTGGAGCGCGGTGGCGTATGGGGCGGCTTCAAAACAGCGCCCGCCCCTCAGCCTGGCCCGAGGCGAGACTGCGCCCCACATCGCCTGCCGCTAGAGCTTGGGCGTCAGCTTGATTTCGTACAGCTTGGGCCAGAACTTGCCGGTGACGAACAGGCGGTCGGTCGCGGCGTCATAGGCGATGCCGTTGAGCACGTCGACGCGGACGCCGGCGCGGTCAGCCTCGCTCAGCAGGCCCCTCAGATCGATCCACCCCGTCACATGGCCGGTCTTGGGATCGATGCGGGCGATGCGGTCGCTCTGCCAGATATTGGCCAGCACCTCGCCCTTGACCCATTCCAGCTCATTCAAGTTATCCACAGGCCGGCCGTCATCGGTGACCTGAAGGCGACCGGTCTCCTTCAGGGTCTCGGGATCCAGAAACCGCAGGAAAGACGAGCCGTCGCTCATGATGATCCGCGCATCATCACGGGTCAGGGCCCAGCCCTCGCCGGCATAGGTGAACTCGCCGAGTTTCTCGAAGCTGGCCAGGTCGTAGATCAAGCCCACCTCGTCCCTCCAGGTGAGCTCGATCAGCTTGCCTTTCCAGTCGATGATCCCCTCACCGAAATAGCGCGAATCCACCAGGCGCTCCTGTTCGGGCACGCCGGTCTCCAGCGCCACCTTGCGGATCGAGGAGTGACCGACCAGCCCAGTGCTTTCGTAGAGAAAGCCGTCAAGCCAGAAGAGGCCCTCGGTGAAGGCGCGGGTGTCATGCGGATAGGTTTTGACGACGGTGAAGCCGTACTGGCGCGCCCCCTCCGCCTGAGCCGGAGCGCAGACGCTGGCGGCCAGCAGCGCCGCGAGGGCCAGACCGTTCCAGAGACGCGCCAACACTCAGATCACGTAGTCGTACACGGCCTCGGCCAGGGTCTGGTCCATGGTGCGGGCCGGTTCTTCGCAGGTCGGGCAGTTGACGATCCGCGCCGGCACCCCGGCGGCCGTGCAGTGCGGCGGCACGGGCTTCAGCACCACCGAACCGGAGGCGACCTTGGCGTAGTCGCCGATGGTGATGTTGCCCAGCACCTTGGCCCCCGCGCCCAGCAGGACGCCGTTGCCGATCTTGGGGTGGCGATCGCCGCGCTCGGCGCCGGTGCCGCCCAGGGTGACGCCGTGCAGCATCGAGACGTCGTCGCCGACCACGGCGGTCTCGCCGATGACGATGCCGGTGCCGTGGTCGATGAACACGCCCGAGCCGATGCGGGCGGCCGGATTGATGTCGACCTGGAAGACCTCGCTGGACCGGCTCTGCAGATAGAAGGCCAAGGTCTCGCGGCCCTGGCTCCACAGCCAATGGGATACGCGGTGGGTCTGCAGGGCCAGAAAGCCCTTGAAGAACAGGAACGGCTGGACATAGCCCTTGCAGGCCGGATCGCGCTCGAACACCGCGCGCAGATCGGCCTCGGCGGCGACGATCAGGGCGGGATCGGAGGC
The DNA here is from genome assembly GCF_058681035.1 of Caulobacter sp. FV2ps19. Taxonomy (NCBI): domain Bacteria; kingdom Pseudomonadati; phylum Pseudomonadota; class Alphaproteobacteria; order Caulobacterales; family Caulobacteraceae; genus Caulobacter; species Caulobacter sp. FV2ps19. The sequence continues at coordinate 3,906,293 of NZ_CM178729.1, forward strand.
GAAGGCGTCGGCTGCGAACTCGCGCGCCGTCATCGCCCGCATCTCCTGGTCGCCCAGCTTGCGCGCCAGCTGGAAGGTCAGGGCGTCGGCGATGTTGTCATGACTGAGGATCACCGCATTGAGCAGAGAGGCCAGGGCCGGCTCGGCCTTGGCGGCGTGTTCGGCCTGATTGCGCAGCGCCGCCCATACGGGGGGCGTCGAATGGTCCGTGACGACTTCCAGATGCTTGGCCAACGGGGCTCTCCCTCAATCCCATGCGCCACTAGAGCATCTTTTTTAAAAACGCTCTAGTCCATTTGGGAAAGGCTGCGCCTCCGCCCGGTCGCGCTATCCTAGCACAAGACGGGCAAGATCGCTCGGCAGCTCTCCCCTGACCGCCATATGGTGCACCCGAAGCAGTAACGCCACCGTCAACGAGTCCGGCATGTGTCCGGCCACCGCCGCATCGAGAGCTTCAGAGAACGGAACCCGGGCCACAGCCAGATCTTCGGTCTCGTCGGGCGCCGTCTCGGTCGGGGTCAGGCCCATGGCCAGAAAGCCGTGGCAGATCTCATCGGTGACCGAGTTGGAAAGCTCCATTCTCAGGATTGGTCGCCAGTCGGAGGCCTGCAGCCCCACCTCCTCGGCCAGCTCACGCTTGGCGCCGTCCAGGGGATCCTCGCCCATCGGCGCGCCGCCTTCGGGGATTTCCCAGCTGTAATTGGCAAGGGAAAAGCGGTTCTGGCCCACCAGGGTGACCGTGCCGTCCTCATGCAGGGGCACCACGCCGATCGCCTGGTTCTTGAAGCCGACCTTGCCATAGAGCGCCGGACGACCGGTCGGGGCGATGGCCTGATATTCAGTCACGGTGATCCAGGGATTGTCGTAGACGACCTTCTGGCTGCTGACGCCCCAGGACTTTCCGTGCGGCTTGAGCCAGACGGGCCTAATCGAGACAGGTTTGTCGGTCATGAGGGCTCGCCGCTTGTCGTGGCCCAGGCTCGGCCATAGGTGTCAGCCCATACAATGCTTCGAGGAGATCGTCTTGACCGGTTCTGTCCCTGCCGCGCCGGAGTTCGGCGAAACCCTGCTTCTTGAAGCCTCGCCCGAAGTGCTGGCCTTCCTGGCGCGACGCCGCTCAGTCTCCGCCATGGCCCTGACCGGGCCCGGCCCCAGCGACAGCGAGCTGGCCGACCTGCTACGCTTGGCCGCCCGCGTGCCCGACCATGGCAAGCTGTCTCCCTGGCGGTTCATCGTCCTGAGCGGACCGGCCAAGGACGCCTTCGCCGAGCAGATCACGGCCCTGGCCAACAATCAGGCCAATCCGGCAAAGGCCAACGCCGCCCTGCGCAAGCTGACCCGTCCGCCGCTCTGCGTGGCGGTGATCTCGCGCTACATCCCCGGCGAAATCCCGGAATGGGAACAGCGCCAGAGCGCCTCGGCGGTGTGCCAGCAGCTGCTGCTGGCCGCCTCGGCCATGGGCTATGGCGCCAACTGGATCACCGACTGGTATTCCTACGACCCGCGCGCCCTGGAGATCCTCGGCGTCGCAGCCGGCGAACAGGTAGCGGGCTACCTCTATCTGGGAACAGCGGCCGAGCAGCCTCAGGAGCGCGTGCGCCCCGACGTGGGCGCCATCACGACGGCGTGGACGCCAGCCTAGACGCCTTCCACCAGCCCTCAGCCCCGACCGCGATACGGCGCGACGCCCTGGTCGGGCACCCACAGGCCTTCCGGCGCGGGGCCGGTCTGCCAGAACACGTCGATCGGGATACCGCCGCGCGGATACCAGTAGCCACCGATGCGCAGCCAGCGGGGCTGGGCGATCTCGACGATCTTGCGGGCCACCTTGACCGTGCAGTCCTCATGGAACGAGCCGTGATTGCGGAAGCTGGTCAGATACAGCTTCAGCGACTTGCTCTCGATCAGCCAGTCGCCCGGCGCATAGTCGATGACCAGATGCGCGAAGTCGGGCTGGCTGGTGACCGGGCACAGCGAGGTGAATTCCGGAGCCACGAAACGCGCCAGGTAGAGCACGTCGGATTGCGGATTGGGCACGCGCTCGAGAACCGCAGCTTCGGGACTGTCGGGCGCGTCGACCATGCGGCCGAGCTGGGTGACGTTGAGGTCTGTCATGGGCGCGATTTAGGCCTGTCGGCAGCCGGAGACAAGCGGACGTCCTGTCGCTACAACCCTCCAAACACATGTTCGAACACGGGAGGGACGCCATGACGGGACGGGATTTCGACGGCTTTACGGTGGTGGTCACCGGCGCCTCCACAGGTCTTGGCCGCGCCATCGCGCTGGAGGTCGCCCGCCGCGGCGCGGGCCTCGTGGTCGTCAATTTCGCCAGCAGCGCCGAAGAAGCCGAAGAGACCGCCAGGCTGGTGTCGGCCGAAGGCGCACGGGCGGTTCTAGCCAGGGGTGACGTCTCCCAGGACGCCGATTGCCGCCGAATCGTCGAGGCCGCGGCGACGAGCGGCCGAATCGACGCGCTGTTCAACAATGCCGGCATGACCAAGTTTGCGCCGAACCATGCCGATCTGGACGCGGTCGACGCCGAGGACTTCCTGCGGCTCTACAGCGTCAATGTGGTTGGGGCCTTTCAGATGGTTCGCGCCGCCCGCTCGCTGCTGGAGGCCGCGCCGCAACCCGGCGCCGTGGTCAATACGTCCTCGATCGCCGGCGTGGTCGGAAACGGCTCGTCAATCCCTTACGCAGCCTCGAAAGGCGCGATGACGACCATGACCCTGTCCCTCGCCCGGGCCCTGGCGCCGCGCATTCGCGTCAACGCCATTTGCCCGGGATTCATTGATACGCCTTGGTTTGGCAAGGCCATGGACGCCGATCGCGTCGATCGCCTGCGGACCGGCGCCGCCGCTGCAACGCCCTTGAAGGTCGCCTCGACCGCCGAGGATGTGGCCGGAGCGGCGGTGTTCCTCGCCTCGCCGGCGTCACGCCATGTCACGGGTGAGACCCTGCTGGTCGACGCCGGTTTGCACTTGGGCGGCGCAAGCCTTTCGATGCGTTGATGACACAGACAAGGTCAATTCTCATTAACCTTGCACTGTGTCTTCGATCGTTCGCTCTGAAGCAAATTCGTCACACTTCGCCCAAACTTTGAGCGCGAGGCCCAGTTATTACTGGCGCTTTGCCGAGCTTGATTGCAACTACAACGATGTGACCGGCTATTTGGCTGTCGGCAAAGGGCGCTTGCAGGCGTCGCTGGTCGCACGGCGCGCTCTGAAGAGCGCCAATAGAAAAAGGGGATAGAACAGATGAATCTCGTGAAAATCTCGCTCGCCGCTGCTGCGGCTTCGGTCGCCCTCGGCGGCGCCGCCATGGCTCAAGAGTTGGAGCTGTCGTACAATGTTGGCGTCGCCAGCGACTATGTGTTCCGCGGCGTGAGCAACACCAACGAAGACCCGCAAATCTTCGGCGGCGTCGATGCCGCCTACGGCATCGGCTATGCCGGCGTGTGGGCCTCGAACGTTGACTTCGGCACGGATGATCCGAGCGCTGAGATCGACCTCTATGCCGGCGTGAAGCCCACCGTGGGCGACACCTCGCTGGACCTGGGCGTCGTCTATTACGGCTATGTCGACGACAAGGGCGCCACGCCCGGTTCGTACAGCTACTTGGAACTGAAGGCCGCCGCTTCGCGTCCTGTTGGTCCGGCCACCGTCGGCGCCGCCTTCTATTACTCGCCGGAATTCCCGTTCAAGTCCGGCAAGGCCATGTACTACGAAATCAATGGCTCGATCCCGGTCATGGAAAAGCTGTCGGTTAGCGCCGCCCTGGGTCACCAAGAAATCGACAACGCTGGTGACTATGCCACCTGGAACATCGGCGGCACCTACGCGATCAACGACAACCTGGCCGTCGATCTGCGTTACTCGGACACCGACGAACACAGCTACGGCGCCATCTACGGCGACCGCGTTGTGGTCAGCCTGAAGGCCGCCTTCTAAAGAATATCCCGCGTCATCGACGCTGGATCGAGCCGCCCCGGGCAACCGGGGCGGCTTTTTCTTGGCCTAAGCCCCCGCCGACCAGGCCGCCGTCACCGCATTGGTGTCAGTGAGGATGGCGAAGTTCAGACCCATCACTTTCAGCGCCGCTTGGTGCACATCGGCCTCATAGGCCGCGCAAGCGTCCGCCGGAACGAAGACATGGAAGTCGCGATGGAAGGCGTCGCGCGCCGTGCAATCGACGCAGCACTCCGTGGTCAGTCCGCATAGCACCAGAGTATCAACGCCCCGCGCTCGCAGGCGACGTTCAAGGTCGGTGCCGACGAAGGCGCTGTAGCGGGTCTTTTTGATCACCAGTTCAGCGGCAAGCGGCCTTGGCCCCCAGAAGTCCGAACCGGTCTCGCCGACCCGGCAAAGGTCGCTCTCGATGGCGGGATCGCCACCACGCCGCGCCATCCGCTCGCGCCATGCCGGGGAATCGGTCGCGGGCGAGGTGAACAGGCCCGCGAAGATCACGGGCACGCCGCACGCCCGCGCGGCGTCCGCCAAGCGCTCGGCCGCGGCCAGGGCTGGTGCCATCGCTTGGATATCCACGCCCATCTGGCCGATCACACCCTGAGGCGCAGCAAAATCGACCTGCATATCGACAATGAGCAGAGCCGTCCGGTCGCGGGCGATCCAGTTTGGAGTCATGCGAAACGCCGCCTCAGGCCAGACCAGATCCGGTCATCGCAGGTCGCCAGGGACACCATCACCGTCTCCGCCATGAACGCACCCTTTCGCCAGGCACGATCCCATAAACAGACATGGTTCGATCAGGACCCAGATCAACCCTGTCGGCGCAGGTCTAAAGCATCGTGCGGAAAAGTGGCCGCCGATTTTCCGCAGAAACGATGCGAAACAAAACCCTAGAGCAAGGCGCGTGAGTCCGATTTCACGCGCCTTGCTCTAGCAAAGTCGCGGGGTACCAACCGCCGGCCATCATCCCACCGAGCCGACCTTGTTCATCGGGGGCTGTGGGGGCTTCATAAAAATGGCGGCGACGAAGACCACGGCGATCACTGCGGCGAACAGCTGAAAGGTCGGCGCAAAACTGCCCAACCGATCGCGCATGAATCCGGCGATGAACGGCCCGGCCGCTGACACCGCGCCGATCAGGCAAGTCAGCGAAAAGAGCTCCAGATTGCTGCTGCGACCATAGTAGTTCAGCAGCAGCACACTGACGGCCAGAACGGTCAGCCCGAAACCGACGCCGGCGCCGACCGCATAGAGCAGCATCAAAGGCACGGTAGTCGCCGAGGCCAGGGCCAGAAGACCGACCACCAGCATCCCCTGCGCTCCAACCAGCAGCCATTTGGGATCGACCCGATCCCCGAGAAAGCCTCCGCCCAGCCGAGCTGCGGTCTGCATCAGGGATTCCAGGCTCAGCATCTTGGCCCCGATCGCCGCGGCGGCGGCGGCGGCCAGGCCTGCCGCCACGCCGATCTCGGCCAGGTGGGTTACCGACACGCTGGCCACGGTGACGCCGGTGAGCAAATGGGTGAAATAGGCCGCCAGCAGGATGTAGAACTGCGGCGTGCTCAGCGCCTCCCGCACGGTCCACTCGTAGGCGGTGCGATAGACCCGGGCATGGGCGGGCGCCTCGCGGGCCGCCTGCTCGACCTCGACATCGACGTCATGAGCGGCGGCCGCCAGCCATTTGGAACCGCCGACCATGGCGGCGCAGACCAGCCCAACCGCGCCAGCCAGAACCGCCTGGATCAGCCAATAGGTTCGCCAGTCATTGCCGGTCGCGCCCATGATCGCCAGCGCCATCCAGGGTCCAGCCACGCCCCCCAGCGAGCCGAAGGTGAAATAGATCCCGAACGGCAAGGCCCGCTGGCGATAAAGCCCCGACAGGACATGGGTGCCCGGGATCAGGGCCGCCATCTGAAAGCCGATACCGCAGAGGGCCGCGCCTACATAGTAGCGCGTCAGGCTCTCGGCGCCCGCAAAGCCCAGCAGCCCTGCGGCCAGCACGGCCGAGCCCAGCAGCAGCGTCCCGCGCACGCCGATGCGGCGGATCAGAATGGCCGGCAGCCAGGACGAGGCGCCCGTCAGCAGACCCAGCACCGAAAAACCCAGAAACGCCTTCTCGAAGCTCCAGCCCAGCTCGCCGATCATCGTCGGCAGGACCACGCCCAGCGACCCGTAGGTCGAGGCGGTGATCAGAAACAGCAGCAGGCTGAAGCCCGCCAATAGCGCGATGCGACGCAGGTCTGGGGATTGCACGAGGTCAGAACGTCCGCTTGAGGGTCACACGCCATTCGCGACCCTTGCCGGGCAGCGCGCCCAGATTGGCATAGGTGTCGGCGTCCGGGGTGAAATAGAAGGCGTTCAGCAGATTATCGATATTGAGTGACGCGGTATAAGGCCCGCGCACCACATAGGCCGAGGCGTTGACCAGCTCATAGGCGGGATAGCGCACCGCGTTCTGCACCGTGCCGGCCGTGCGGCTGACATGGCTGACACCCACTGTCGCCCCGGCCTGACCCCAGTCATAGCCCTTACTGGTATAGGCGCCGTACAGGCTGACAACCGACTTGGGGATCAGGGTGTAGGCATAGTCCCCACTCCGCCCCGGCAGGCTGGCGAAGCTCCAGACGACATAGGAGCCGCCATAGGCGTCCGCGCCCGCCACACCGGCCGTATAGGCCGGAATGTACTGGAACGAGGTGTCTGGGCCCTTGAGGGTCGTCCGCTGGCTGTTGCCCGCGAAAGTGAAGCTGAGCTGTTCGGACGCCAGCCAACGCACCTCCAGCTCGACGCCCTTGGCGCGGGTCCCCTGAACGGTCGGCGGCGAACTGTTGGTCAGCTGGGTGCGGTTCTGACGATAGGCGGCCAGTGAACCGATCAGGGTCCCGTTCAGCAGCTGGAACTTGACCCCGGTCTCGGCGAGGTCCGAGCCCGACAGCCAGGAGCCGTCAGCCACCAGCGACGGGGCGATGTCGCCGCCCTGGCTCATCTCCAGGGCCGAAGCCTTGGCGTAGCTGATATAGGGCATCAGGCCCCAGGGGGTCTTGTAGGTCAGGCTGGCGTTCCAGGTCGCCTTGTTGCGGTCATCGCTTTGCTGGCCGACCACGGTGTAGCTGAGAAAGCCGGTGTCCTGGCTCTCGACGTCGTAGTGGTCATAGCGCCCGCCCAGAATCAGGTTCCAGCGGCCGGCCACGATATCAGAGGTGAAGAAGGCGCCGGTCTGGGTCCACTGGGAGCGGTTATCGTTCTCCCACTTCAGGCCAATGCCCCCCGGCTCATCGGTGAAGGGGCTATCGAGGGTGTCGGTCGGCGTCGCGCCATAGACGATGTCGCGACGGTCCAGGGCGATCAGGCCGCTGTTGTAGCTTTCGCGGCGGCGCCCCTCGAACCGACGATGCGACCCACCGACCAGGGTCGTGGCCCTGACCGCGCCCACGGTGGTCGGCAGGGCCAGGGTGACGCGGGCCTCGCTGACCTTGGCGTCTATGGCCGACGGGTAGCCGTAGGAGACAAAACGTTCGTTGTCCTGGCGGTCATGAAACAGCTGCAGCTTCAGCGTCCGGTCGCCGCCCAGGTCCCTGGCCAAATCGAAATAGAGCGTACCGGTGGTGGTCTTCGAGACGTCGGCCGGGCTGATATAGACCGTGTGACGGCTCAGCTTGGTCGTGCCGACGCCGATGTCCAGGCTATGCGCCGCGTCCGTGCCGCCGCCCACCAGATAGAGTGCGCTGGCATAGGGATAGTAGCCAACCTCGTTGGGCGTCAGTCGGCCATTGCCATCGGCGTCGACCAGGCTGGTGTCGCGGCCGGTGATGTAGGTGCGATTGTCGATCAGGTCCTGGGTCAGACGGTTCCAGCCGGGCGTCTGCACGTCGCCATCGGAGTGGTAGGCCATGCCACCAAAGGCCGTGCTCCAGCCGTTCGCCAGGTCGAAATCCGCCGACAGTTCCAGGGTCTGACGGCGCGGATAGAGGCCGCGATAGTAGCTGTGGCTATCCTCGACTTCGCCATAGGCATAAAGCCCGCCCTCGGCTGCGCCCAGGCTGAGCGGCGCCCCGAACTGGCCGGTCAGGAGCTTCTTGTTGTAGCTGCCGAAGGTGGCGGTGACCTGTCCTTCCGGCTGCGCCAGGAACCGGCCCTCGTCGCGGGCCGACTTGGGAATGAAGTTGACCAACCCGCCGACCTTCCCGGAGCCATAGACCGGGGTTGGCGGGCCGCGCAGGATCTCGATCCGCGACGCCCCGCCGATGGGCGTCGAATAGGTCCCGCGGTTCTCCACCCGTTTGAAGCCGCGAAAATAGTTCTCGGCCAAAGTGCCGCGAACATTCAGCGAGCCCGGCACACCGTAGAAGCTGGCGGTATGGGTTCCAGGCGAGACAGCCGAGATCCCGTCCAGGGTCTCGATCCCGAACCGCCCCAGCGTGAGATCGCTGACCAGGCTGGCCGAGCGCGGTGTTTCGATCAACGGCTTGGCGAGGCCAAAGACAGTGTCGGACGGCTGCTTCTCCAGCAGACCAGCCTTGTCGCGAGCCAGGACCAGCACGGGGTCGACCTGATCGGCGACCTGATCTTCGGCTTTGACGCTGGTGGCGGCGACCAGGGTCATCAAGCTGGTGAGGAGAAACGCGCGACGAAACGACATGGCAGAACAACCCCTATGCCGCGCGGTGAAGTGCGTTTCCGAGCGACGACACTGCACCATTTGGGAATGACGCAACGTTCGTCAAAATGCCTTCTGACATTTTAGATGAGATTGCGATGAAGCTGTGACGCTAAAGCCTCACCCTTTGAAAGGTAGGGGAATTGCCGATTGAAGCTGGGGAAGCTCTGGCGGCCCGCCTTTAGGCCGCGCCGACCGCCGGCCGCTGCACCGCCTCGGGCATGACGTTCAGCACACGCACCATCGCGGCCCGCGCGCCCGCGACATCGCCCTTGGCGATCACCCGGGCCACGTCGCGATGCTGCTCGATGTCAGCCAGCAATTCGCGCTCGGTCGCGCCGTTGAACGAGAACACCCAGAAGCGGGCGGCTTTATGCTGCAGAGGGATCAGAATGCGCGCCAGGGCGAGGTTCTGGCTGGCGCGAGCGACGGCGGCGTGAAAGCGTTGGTCCATGGCCACCAACAACGGCAGGTCGCGGTCTTGAGCCGCCGCCTCCCCGCCCGCAAAGGCGTCCAGGATCGCCTGCGCCTCGGCCTTGGAGGCGTGTTTGGCGGCCAAGCCCGCGCAATGCGGCTCGATCAGGGCCCGAGCTTCGTAGCCCTGACGTAGCTCCACCAGATCCAGAGGCGCGACCAGGGTGCCCGAACGGGCGCGGCGAATGACCAGACCTTCCAGCGCCAATCGTCCCAGGGCGTCACGAACGCCGGCCAAGCCGGCGTCGTAGCGCGCCGCCAGCGACTGTTCATCCAGCCGCGCGCCCGGCGCCAGTTCGCCCAGGATCAGGTCCAGCAGGATCCGCTCATAGACCTTGGCCTTCTGCAGATCGGGCGACCAGTCCTCCAGACCCGACGACGAACAGACGTCGAGCACCAGCATCCGCGAGCGGGCGTCATGGACTGTAGCGGATGACACGGATGAGGCTCCTGCGGAGGTTGAGCCTGATAGGTAAACTGAAATGTCACAATAGGCTAGGCGCTACGCGCGGCGCTCTCGCCCCCAGGATCCGGCGCCCCCAGGATCCGGCGCCCGCAGGGTCCGGCCGGGAAATACGCCCCCGACCGGGATCTCGCTCCGGTGGGGTGGAGCAAGATCATTCCGTGCGACGCGTCATAGGACCAAGATCAGGATCAGCCCGCAAATAAACAGCCAGAGGAACCCGCTGATCATGGTGGCCAGACCCCAACGCGAGGCCTTTTTGGGAATGTGCGAGCCCGTGACACGGTCCCGCTTTGCCACCATCACCACGTCGTCCATCCGTTGCCCCTGCGGATTTGTTTACGACTTGCGCGCGGCCAGCTCCCCTCCCGAGCGCCAGCTCAAATGAAAACTGGCACGTGTCGCGCCATTTGTTAAGGCGATAAACCTGCCATGGCGGCACAATCTTATGCGCGCCCAGGTAGCGGCGCATTCAGGGCCAGGACACCAGGCCGTCGGCCAGACTTCAGAACGCCGGCACCACCGCGCCTTCGTACTTTTGGGCCATGAAGGCGGCGACCTCGGGTGTGGTCAAAGCCGCCGCCAGCTTCTGGACGCGCGGATCGTCCTTGTTGTCGGGTCGACCGACCAGATAGTTCACATAGGGGCTCTTGCTGTCCTCGATCAGCAGGGCGTCCTTGGACGGGTTCAGCTTGGCGTCGAGGGCGTAGTTGGTGTTGATGATCGCCAGATCGACCTGGCCCAGCACGCGCGGCAGGGTGGCGCCCTCCAGTTCCTTGAATTTCAGGCCCTTGGGGTTGGCGGCGATGTCCTTCAGGCTTGACAGCGGATTGGCCGGGTCCTTCAGGGTGATGACGTTGTTGCGCGACAGCAGCAGCAGGGCCCGCCCCTCGGTGCTGGCGTCATTGGGGATGGCCACGGTGGCGCCCTGCGGCAACTCGGCGATCGTCTTGTACTTGGACGAATAGGCGCCGATCGGCTCGATATGGACGCCGACGATCGGAATCAGGTTGGTCCCCTTGTCGCGATTGAAGGTCTCCAGATAGGGCAGCGTCTCGAAATAGCTGACGTCGATGCGCTTCTCGGCCACCTGGGTGTTGGGCTGCACATAGTCGTTGAAGACCTTGATCTCGATCTTCAGCCCTTGGGCGGCCAGCTTGGGTTTGATGAACTCCAGCACCTCGGCGTGCGGGATGGCGGTGGCCGCGACGGTCAGGGTGTCGGCGGCGCTCGCGACGGGTTTCTGGCCGCACGCGGACAGGGCCCCAAGGCTCAGCGTGGCGGCGGCGAGGCTGAGGGCGATGAAAGCGCGGCGGGCGACCATGAACGGCTCCGAAAAATCAATGACGTGAGGGTTTTGCCCCGGTTCGGCGCATCGACGAAGCAAGATTTGCTGAACGGGGCCTCTGGATCGCTTGACGCGCCGCCCGAACAGGCCGCCTGAGGGCGCATGGCCAAGGAAACCGTCTACATCGTGCAAGCCTATATCGCCGGTCGCGGCAAGGCGCTGAAGGCCGAGCAGCAGATCGGTTGCAAGGACGCCGCCGAAGCCCGCCGCAAGGCCGAGCGTCTAGCCCCTCTGCGTGAGGGCGTCGTGGCCTTCGCCGCCTCGGCCGATGTCGAGCTGGGCGATTATGACGAGAACCCCGACATCCTGTTCAAGGCCGGCCGGCTGCCGTTCCCGTTCGATCAGGCCTGATCCAGGTCTTCGTCATTGGCGGGCTCATCGGGCGCGCCATGGATGGCCCAACTGACCACGAAGTCGGGAGTGTCGCCCTCCAGGCTGGTGACGCCCGCCTCGGCGGCGGCGATATTTGAAGTCTGGGGCGGCAGGGCGTAGGTGTCGCCGTCATGCTCTCCCAGCAGATCCAACAGGATGCCGTCATGGGCGTCGGCTTCGATCACCACGCCGAAAAACTGCTGGCGCTCGGTCACGTCGCCGTCGTCGTCCAGGAAGGTCAGGCCCACCAGCAAGGTCTTGCCGATCAGGGTCTGGGCGAAAGCCTCGTCCCAGTGCTCGCGCGGCGGCTCGGAGAGAATGGGAATGTCGTCGGTCATGGCCGCCTTCTAGCGTCCGGGCCTCAGAATGGAAACGCCGTGCGTCCTTCGAGGCCCGCTGCGCGGGCGCCTCAGGATGAGGATTTCAGAAAAAGCCTTCCTCATCCTGAGGTGCGAGGCTTAGCCGAGCCTCGAAGGACGCACGGCCTCACCGATGCGACACTCGCCGCACCACCGTATCCCCGACCATCTGCAGCGCCTGCACCAGCACCAGCAGCACCACCACCGTGACCACCATCACATCGGTCTGGAACCGCTGATAGCCAAAGCGGATCGCCAGATCGCCCAGGCCGCCGGCCCCGACAACCCCGGCCATGGCGGTATAGGACACCAGGGCGATGGCGGTGACCGTGGCGGCCGCGATGATCCCGGGCATGGCCTCGGGCAGCAGGGCGCCCATCACCACCTGCCGGCGCCGGGCGCCCATGGCGAAGCTGGCCTCGATCACGCCCTTGTCGACCTCGCGCAGGGCGGTCTCGACCAGGCGGCCGAAGAACGGCGTAGCGCAGCCCACCAGCGGCGGGATCGCCCCGGCCACGCCCAGCGACGTGCCGACCAGGGCCACGGTCAGCGGGATCATCACGATCAGCAGGATCACGAACGGCACCGAGCGCAGGATATTGACCACCAGCGACAGCGCCCCGTTGGCCAGGCGGTTGTCCAGCATCTGCCCCTTGCCGGTCAGGAACAGGATCACGCCCAGCGGCAGGCCCAGCAGCACGGTCAGGACCATCGAGCCGCCCAGCATGGCCAGGGTGTCGAGCGTCGCCCGGGCGATCTCCGACCAGTCGATATTGCCCATCACGCGCCCTCCCCGATCACAACCGGATCAACCCGCACGCCCGACGCCTGGAACTGGGCGATGGCCGCCTCGACGTCGCCGCCGGTCAGGGCCAGGGTCAGCTGGCCATAGGGCGTCTCGCGCAGGCGATGGATGCGGCCGCCCAGGATCGAATAGTCGACGCCCGTGGCGCGGGCCACCTCGCCCAGCACCGGCTTGTAGGTCGCCTCGCCCCTGAAGGTCAGGCGCACGACCCGGCCGGCCAGCACGGCGCCGGCGGCGGGTTCGCCATCGGCCTCGCGCACGAAACGGCGCGCGGTGGGACTGGCGGGATGCAGGAAGACGTCCTCGACAGGCCCCTCCTCCACGACCCGCCCGGCCTCCAGCACCGCCACCCGGTCGCAGACCCTGCGCACCACGTCCATCTCGTGGGTGATCAGCACGATGGTCAGGCCCAGTTCGCGGTTGAGGCCCGAGACCAGGTCCAGGATCTGCTCGGTGGTCTCCGGGTCCAGGGCGCTGGTCGCCTCGTCGCACAGCAGCACCTTGGGCCCGGTCGCCAGGGCCCGGGCGATGCCCACGCGCTGCTTCTGGCCGCCCGACAGCTGGGCGGGATATTTGGCGGCGTGTTCGGACAGGCCCACACGCGCCAGCAACTCAGCCGTTCGCGTCCTGACCTCCGCGGCGGGCCGCCCGGCCAGCTTCAGCGGAAAGGCCACATTGTCGGACACGGTCTTGGACGACAGCAAATTGAAGTGCTGGAAGATCATCCCGACGCGCCGACGCAGGTCGCGCAGGCCCTCGACGCCCAGGGCGGCGACGTCGTCGCCATCCACCACCACGCGGCCGCCAGTCGGCTTTTCCAGGCCGTTGATCAACCGGATCAGGGTCGACTTGCCGGCGCCCGAGGCCCCGATCACGCCAAACACCTCGCCGGCCTTCACCGACAGCGAAACCTCGCTCAAGGCGGGATGGCCGCCTTGAGCATAGGTCTTGGAAACGGCCTCGAAGGCGATCACGTCGTCTAGGATCCTTAGTTCTTGGCGTCGCGCGGCGGCGCGTTCTTCACATACTTGTCCATCCAGGCGCTCATCTCCCAGAGGGTGTGCATGACCGACTCGCGCGCCCGATAGCCGTGAGCCTCATTGGGCAGCACCACGTAACGCACCGTCGCCCCGGCTCCCTTCAGCGCGGCATAGAACCGCTCGCTCTGGATCGGGAAAGTGCCGGAATTGTCGTCAACCTGACCGTGGATCAGCAGGATCGGCGCCTTGACCTGGGTGGCGTAGGTGAACGGGCTCATCTGGGTGTAGGTGTCGGTCGCTTCCCAGTAGGTGCGCTGCTCGGACTGGAAGCCGAACGGCGTCAGGGTGCGGTTATAGGCGCCCGACCGCGCGATGCCGGCTCGGAACAGATTGGTGTGGGCCAGCAGGTTGGCGGTCATGAACGCGCCATAGCTGTGGCCGCCGACCGCGATCTTGTCGCGATCGGCCACGCCCAAGGCCACCACAGCATCGACCGCCGCCTTCGCATCCGCCGTCAGCTGCTCGATATAGGTGTCGTTGGGTTGGGCGCCATTGGCGCCAATGATCGGCATGGCCGGATCGTCGAGAACCGCATAGCCCTGGGTCAGCAAGAACAGGTGGCTGGAGCCGCCAGGCCGCGTGAAGCGATTGCCGGTGTCCACAGTCTGACCGGCCACCGCAGCGTCGGTGAACTCGGCCGGATAGGCCCACATCAACAGCGGCAGCGGACCGTCCTTGGCCTTGTCATAGCCAGCCGGCAGATACAGCGTGCCCGACAGCTTCACGCCGTCGGCGCGAGCATAGGTGATGGTCTGCTTGGTCACCCCGGCGAACTGCGGCGCGCGATCCGGGAAGGCCGTCAAGGCCTTGGCCTTGCCGTTCTTCACAGCCCGTATGAAGTAGTTGGGCGCGTCGGTCTTGCTCTCCCGACGGGTGATGATGGTCTTGCCAGCCTCGTCGGCCAGGGCCACCGGCGCCTCATAGTAAGGCGCGGCCGATTGCCATTGGCGGGTCGTCTTGCCGTCGGCCAGGTTCATCACGCCCACGAACGGGAACTCGCCCTTGGCCGAAGCGCCCGCTCCGGTCACGAACACGCCCTTACCGTCCGACGTGAAGTGCAGCACATCTTCGCCTTGGGCGTTGCGGCGACTGACCGGCGATCCAGGATTATTGTACTTGTCCTGATAGTTGCGCTCGAGGATCAGGCGGCTGGTTCCCGGCTTTGACGGATCGAGCGCGATGCGCTTTTCCTTGCGGGTCTCGAACCAGCGGGTCGTCAGCATCGCGAAGTCGGCGTGTCCCCAGTCAATGCCAGCATAGCGCGCATCGATGTCGATCAGGGTGGCCGGAGTGTCGGCGAACGGCGCGGCCGACATCAGCACCCGGTCATGGACGGCGACCTTCTTCCGGGAATCGCCACCATCCTGCGCTTCCGCCCAGACCAGGGTGGCGGGCGCATCGCTGCGCCAAGAGACCGACCGCGGCCCGACCGACACCGCATCGAAGGCGGCCGGCAGGTTGTCGGCCAGCGGACGATCGGTCACGAGCTTAACCTGTTTGCCCTCGACCGAGAGCACGGCGATCTCGGTCGGGAAGCGGCTGGCCGGGACCAGATAGCTGTAAGGCCGCTTGAGTTTGGTGGTCAGAATATACTGGCCGTCCGGCGAGGGCGTGACGCCGGAATAGACGCCGGGCGCCGCCACCGGGCTCAGAGCGCCGTCGGCCAGGTTCACGCGGACCAGCTGGCTGGTGAAATAGTAGTCGAACAGGGCCTCGTCGTGCTCAGAAGCCAACAGGTCCTGATAGGTGCGGATGGCCGCCGTGCGGCCGCTCGACTGCTGGATGATCGGCCCCTTGGGGGTGATGTCCTCCACCGGCGCCGCGCCACGACCGGCGGGGATGGTGGTGACCATCAGGCCCTTGCCGTCCGGCAACCAGTCATAGCTGGAGCTGAACGCGGCGTTGACGCGCAGCCCTTCGATCTTGCGGGCGGTCGCCGTCTTGCGGTCGGCGACCCACAGCTCCAGCCCCTGCTGGCCATCGAACACGAAGGCCAGGCGGGCGCCGTCGGCCGACCACTGCGGATCCATGAAGCGGGCGCCGGCCGGTAGGGCCACAGCCTTCACGGCGCCGGTGGCGACATCCTCAAAGGCCAGGCTGTTGAGCCACACCGCACGCGCTTCGATCGGACCGTTGCTGCGCGGATTGATCCGATAGCCGCCCAGGCGCAGGATCGGCTCGGACACCGCCGCGATCGAGGGCAGGTTCTCGCGGCCCAACACGGCCATGGTCGCCCGCTCGGGGCTGAGGCTGACCACCGGAGTCTGGGGGGCGTCGAGGATCTGGGCGATCGGCGCGGGCGGAACCTGATAGCCCGTCTGACCCGCCGCCAGAACCGCGCCCCCCGAAAGAGCCGACAGGGCGACGGAGGCGGACAGCGCCACAAGACGCCGGCGGAAGCTGTTCTGGATCATGTGGCGCCCCTCGATACTGGTGTAGCGCCCTGCCCCCCCAAATGGACCGGACGCGTCAAAGGGGGGCAGGATTATGCGCGGAGGACGCGCAGGGGAACGGTAATTCGTCGCCGACCGTCCGGCTTGTGCGTTTTTCGAGCGTACAAGCCGGACCCTGGAGCGCCGCGATCAGGGCTGCTTGACCACCGCCCCGCCCTTCATCACGAAAACCGGCTTTTCCAGCACCGTGACATCGGTCAGCGGATCGCCGCCGACCGCGATCATGTCGCCATAGCGGCCGACGGCGACCTGGCCGACGTCCTGGGTCTGGCCCAGGGCCTGGGCGGCCGTCAGGGTGGCGGACTGAATGGCCTGCAGCGGCGTCGCGCCATAGCGCACCATCACCGCGAACTGCTTGGCGTTGTCGCCATGCGGATAGACACCGGCGTCGGTGCCATAGACCATCTTCACGCCCGCCTTCAGGGCCTTCTTGAAGTTCTGGCGCTGGATCTCGCCGATGTCGCGATCCTTGCGCAGATTGTCCTCCAGCACGCCGTTCTTCTTGCCCTCAGCCTGGGTGTAGTCGGTATTGTAGATGTCCATCGCGAAATAGGTCCCGTGCTGGACCGCCAGCTTGATGCCCTCGTCGTCGACGAGGCTGGCGTGCTCGATGGTGTCGATCCCCGCCAGGATCGCGGTCTTGATGCCGGCCGCGCCGTGGGCATGGGCCGCGACCTTCAGGCCGGCCATGTGGGCCTCGTCGGCCACAGCGGTCATCTCGGCCAGGGTCAGCTGCTGCTGGCCCGGCTCGTCGCCGCGCGAGAACACCCCGCCCGTGGCGCAGATCTTGATCACCTGGGCGCCGTATTTCTTGAGCGTCCGCACCGCCTTGCGGGCCTCATCGGGGCTGTCGATGTTGTAGGGGGCCTTCTGGTCCATCGACGGCGGGAAAAAGGTCGAGTCGCAGTGACCGCCCGTGGCGCCGATCGCGTAGGTGGCCGTGACGATGCGCGGACCCGGGACCAGGCCCACATCGATCGCCTCGCGAAGGCCCACATCGTTGAAGTCGCTGGAGCCGACATTGCGGATGGTGGTGAAGCCGGCGTTCAGGGTGACCTTGGCGTTATACGTCTGGATGACCGACCAGAACCGGTCGGTATGCTCCAGCGAATTATAGCCGCCATATTCGGCAAGGCCGTCGATATGGGTGTGCGTGTCGATCAGACCCGGCAGCAGGGTCGCGCCCGGCAGGTCGATGCGCTGGGCGTCGGCGGGCACAGCCACCTCGCCGGTCTTGCCCACGGCGGTGATGCGGCCGTCGGTGATCACCACCGTCGGATTGTCGAGATATTTGCCTGTCGCCACGTCCAGCAGCCGCGCGGCGCTGACCGCCTCGACTTGCGCCGCCTGAGCGGACGCGCCCGCACAGAGCGCGCCCGCGAGCGCCAGAGCCTTGATCCAGATCCGCATGTTCCGTCCCCGTCCTTGATTCAGGACCGGGACGCTAGCATGGGATCGGCGGACGTCGAGGGCGGATCGGGGCGGATCACCGCCTCCGGATCACTTCGCCTTGGCCGGCGTCTGGATGCTTTCCAGATAGGCGATCAGGTCCACCACCTGCGACTCCTCCAGCACAAATTGCGGCATCTGCGGGTGACCGTTGGAAATGCCCTCGGCGAAGGCCTCCTGGAGGTTGGCCACGGGATAGCGCTGACCCAGGGTTCGAAACGGCGGGGCGGGTGAGACCGGGCTTTCGCCGGTCGGGCCAACGGCGTGGCAGGCCGTGCAACGCGCCTCGACCAGCGCCTTGCCCCGGCTCACCGGATCGGCGCCGGCTACGGCAGGCACGCGCACGATCGCCGGCTCCGCCTGGCGGCCGACGGCGGGATTGGGCGACGCACAGCCTGCGACCAGCAGGACGCTCAGGATCAGGAACCGGCGCACGAGACTCTCCAGGATCAGACGCTCCCGCCACACTGGGACAGGACGGCGGGACGGGCTTTGATCCCGGTCAAGCCTACCCTAGCACGTCCGCCGCTCCCCGCCGCCGTCGAACCGACGGGGCGCCCAGCCTTGACCCTGAGACTGGCGGTCCTGTCTAGTCGAAGTCAGGAGCCGTTTCCGTGCGGAGTGCGTTTAGACCGGATGTCATCCCATACCCTTCGCCTGCAAGACCTGCCGTGGATTCCCGCCTGGACGCCGGACTGGATGATCAGCCTGGGCCTCGCGGTCCTGGCGGTCGCCCTGGCGATCGCCGCGCACACGGTGCTGGTGCTCATCGTTCGCCGCACCTTGGCCAACCGCGACGCGTTCTGGCCCGCCCTGGCGGTTCGCGCGCGGCGCGGTACACGGATGGCGCTGATTTCGGCGGCCTTGACCGGAGCTGTGTCGATCGCTCCGCTGACCGCAGGCCAGGCCGCCGACGCGCGGCAAGTGCTGGTGATCCTGTTTATCCTTCTGGTCGGCTGGATCGTCATCACCGGCCTGGACATCAGCGCGGCGCTCTATCTGAGGCGCTTCCGGGTCGATGTCGAAGACAACCTCCTGGCGCGCAAGCACCTGACCCAGGTGCGGATCCTGCGTCGGGCCGGCGCTGTCATCGTCGGGCTGATCACCGTCGCCCTGGCCCTGATGACCGTGCCCGGCGTACGGCAATGGGGCGTCAGCCTGCTGGCGGCGGGCGGCGCGGCCAGCCTGATCGTCGGCCTGGCCCTGCAGCCGCTGCTGACCAATCTGATCGCCGGCATCCAGATCGCCATCACCCAGCCCATCCGTATCGATGACGCGGTCATCGTCGAAAACGAATGGGGGAATATCGAGGAAATCAACGCCACCTATGTCGTCGTGCGGCTGTGGGACTGGCGGCGGATGATCGTGCCCCTGAGCTACTTCATCCAGACCCCGTTCCAGAACTGGACCCGGGAGTCGGCCTCGTTGATCGGCACGTCCATGCTCTATGTCGACCACGCCGCGCCCATCGACATCCTCCGCGCCAAGCTGGAAGAAATCGCCAGGGCCTCCAAGCTGTGGGACGGACAGGTGGTCAATCTGGCGGTCACCGACATCACCGCCCAGGTGCTGCAAGTGCGCTGCCTGATCAGCGGGCGCAGCGCCCCGGCGGTGTTTGATCTGCGCTGCGAGGTCCGCGAGAAGATGATGGCCTTCATCGCCGCCGAACTCCCCGCCGCCCTGGCCCGCCAACGTCTGGGCTTGGGCCTGGGCGATCAAGCGGGCGAGCCCCCTCAAAGCCTCGATCGCGCCTAGAGCGCATCTCTGCCCTCTCGACGCGGAAACCCCGGTCGCGTAAGGCCATCCCGCTACCGGGGGACATGGCGGAACTGGTAGACGCGCCGGACTTAAAATCCGTTGGAGCAATCCGTGTGGGTTCGAGTCCCACTGTCCCTACCAGCCGGCCCCGATTGCCAGAACGCCTGGCGATCGGGGCTCTGGGCGGTCAGAATTCCAGACAGATCTTGCCGAAGTGCTTTTGCGAGATCTGCAGGGCGAAGGCGGCGGCCAGGTGGTCGAGGCCGTGAACGGAATCGATAACCGGCAGGATGGCGTTGGCCTCCAGCGCGGCGATCATGTCCTCCTGGTCCTGACGCGACCCCACTGTGACGCCCTTGAGGGTGATGTTCTTGGACATCATCAGCGCCGTGGGCACCTCGCCCGAGACGCCGGTCAGCACACCGATCAGCGCAATGTGACCACCGATCCGGCAAGCCTGGTTCGACTGGGCCAGAGTGCCGGGCCCGCCGATCTCGACCACCGCATGGACGCCGCCGGTCAGGCGGGCGGCGGTCGCGCCCCATTTGGGATCTTCGCGATAGTTGATCAGGTGGTCCGCCCCCAGGGCCTTGAGCCGCTCCAGCTTCTCGGGCGAGGACGAGGTGGCGACCACCGTCGCCCCGGCGGCCTTGGCCAATTGCAGGGCGAAGATCGACACCCCGCCCGAACCCTGAACCAGAACCACGTCGCCCGGCCGGATGCGCGCCTCGACCATCAGGGCGCGCCAGGCCGTCAGGGCGGCGCACGGCAAGGTGGCCGCCTGGGTCATCGTCCAGCCGCGCGGCAGGCGGGTGAAGGCGCTCTCGGACATGGCGACATATTCAGCGCCGAAGCCGTCGGCATGGTCGCCCGGCACGCCCTTCAGCCGCTCCAGAGTTGGATCGCCGGCGCTCCAGTTGGGGAAGAAGGTCGACAGCACGCTGTCGCCAACGCCGAAGCGGCTGACGCCATCGCCGACCGCCACCACCTCGCCGGCCCCGTCCGACATCGGAATGCGGCCGTCCGTCGTCTTGATCATGCCCGCCGCCACGGCGAAGTCATGAAAGTTCAGCGACGAGGCCCGCACGCGAACCAGCAGTTGGCCGGGCCCCGCGACCGGATCGGGCCGCTCTTCGATGACGATGTGGTCCAGCCCGCCGGGGGCCTTGATTGCCGCCACCTTCATGTTGCTCTCCCTGATTTTGTTGTTCTTGTTGTTGATTGTGGTCGAACGCCTGAAGACGGCTGTTCAGGCCCCTAGCTGGCTTCGATCCGTTCGATCTGGGCCGCGCCGACCTCGGTGAGCGCCGCGACCAGTTCCTCGACCGCCACGTCGACCTCAGCCGGATCACGGCCGCGCACGACGAGGTTGGAGCCATAGACGTCGGGCGGGCTGAAGAACGGATAGCTGCCCAGCGACATGTCGGGATGCAGCTTGGCCACCGCCTCCAGCGGCGCGGCGATCAGGCCCTCGCCCGAGCCGGTGACGCGGACCGTTCGGCTGATCACCACCGCTCCGGTGCGCAGGCGCGGCCCGACATCCTCGAGCATGCCGCGCATGATCGCCGGCACCCCGGCCAGGACAAACACATTGCCGATCTGGAAGCCTGGCGGACCCTGAACCGGGTTCTTCACCAGGCTGCCGCCCTCGGGCACGTGGGCCATGCGGCGGCGGGCGGCGTTGGGCTCGCCCCAGCGCTCGCGCAGCATGGCCATGATCTCGGGATGCTCCGGCGCGGTGACGCCGAAGGCCTTGGCCACCGAGTCGGCGGTGATATCGTCATGGGTGGGGCCGATGCCGCCGGTGGTGACCACATAGTCGTAGCGGGCGCGCAGGGCGTTGACTGCGTCGACGATGTCCTGCTCGACATCCGACACTACCCGGGCCTCGGCCAGGTCGACGCCATAGGTGGCCAGATATTTGGCGATGGCGCTGAGATTGACGTCCTGAGTGCGCCCCGAGAGGATCTCGTCGCCGATGATCAGCACTGCCGCCGTCACCCGATCCTTGCTGGTCGTCATCGCCGCGCTTCCCTACATCACATCATCGCTTCGCCTTCCGACTTAGGGCCCCCATGCTGCTCCCGCAACCGCTCGTTCGCGGCCGTCTGGTCGCGCGCTACAAGCGCTTCTTCGCCGATCTGGTGCTGGACGACGGTCGGGCGATCACCGCCCACTGCCCCAATCCCGGCGCCATGCTGGGGGTGAACCAGCCCGGACAGCCCGCGTGGGTGTCGTGGTCGGACGATCCCAAGCGCAAACTGCCCTGGACGCTGCAGCTGGTGGAGGCTGCCCATGAGCCGGGAAGGGGCGGGCTGGTCGGGATCAACACCATGCTGCCCAACAAGCTCGTCGCCGAGGCCCTCGCGGCCGGCGCCATCCCCGAACTGGCCGGCTACGCGACACTGCGGCCTGAGGTGAAATACGCCGAGGCCAGCCGGGTGGACTTCCTGCTGACGGGGCCGGACCGGCCGCCCTGCTGGCTGGAGGTCAAGAACGTCCACCTCTCCCGCACGCCCGGCCTGGCCGAGTTTCCCGACTGCGTGGCGGCGCGGTCGACGCGGCATCTGAAGGACCTGGCGGCCCAGGTGGCGCGGGGTGATCGGGCCGTGGCGCTTTTCGTGGTGCAGCGGGAGGATTGCACGGCGTTCAAGGCCTGCGCGGATCTTGATCCAGCGTTCGCGCGGGGGCTGGACCAAGCGGCGGAAGCTGGGGTGGAGATCCTGATCCGCGCCTGCGAGGTGACGATCAACGGGGTCCGCATCACACGCCCGCTGCCATGGCGCCCTTAACCCACATGACACCGATTTAAGCTGCAATCGGCTCGCATCTGACCCACTGTCGCGGCGAACCTTGGGGATCGTTCGACCATGAAAGTCCTGACCGCGGCGACGCTTGCCCTCGCCCTGGCCCTGTGTGCGTGCGGCCCCAGGACTGACGGCAAGGAAAGCGGCATGATCACCGCCCTGCGCGCCGTGTTCGCCTTCAAGGCCTGCACCGGCAAGCTTGAGGACCAGTTCGGCCTGGGTCCGGTGTCCAGCGTCAACTCCAACGACATGGATCCCGTCGCCGTGGGCAAGCCGGGTGAATGGGATGTGAAGTTCACCGCCGACATCACCGAAAAGAAGTCCGGCCGGGTGACCCGCTACAAGGGCGTCTGCCACGTGCGGCGCGACAAGCCCACCAGCCTGGAGGCGCGCTTCATCGAAGAGGTCAAGCCCGCCGCCACGCCCGGGATCGCGCGGCGCATCAAACCCTGAGCCAGCGCGCGCGAAGGTCGCGGCGACAGGCGCGCGGTCCTTGAAGATTCGTGCTATAGAGCCACCTTCAGTTCCTCCGCCCGCCGCGCCCTCCCCGATCAGGGCGGTTACCTCTTCGAGTAAGCCATGACCCTTGACGACGCCCTAGAGATCGAAACCGAGACCCGCACGGGCGCCATCAAGATCCATACGGCCGCCGATTTCGAGGGCATGCGCAAGGCCGGCAAGTTGGCCGCCGAATGCCTGGACATGCTGATCCCCCACGTGGTTCCGGGCGTGTCGTCGGACCATCTGGACACCCTGGCCCGCGAGTTCATCCTCGACCACAAGGCCATTCCGGCCTGCCTGTTCTATCGCGGCTATCCCAAGACGGTCTGCATCTCGCGCAATCACGTGGTCTGCCATGGCATCCCGGGCGACTGGGCCCTGCGCGAGGGCGACATCGTCAATATCGACGTCACGGTCATCGTCGACGGCTGGCATGGCGACACCTCGCGCATGTACGGCGTCGGCGAAGTGGGCCCCCGCGCCCGCCGCCTGGTCGACATAACCTATGAGGGCATGGCCCGTGGCCTGGCCGCCGTGAAGCCCGGCGCGACCCTGGGCGACATCGGTCACGCCATCCAGTCCTATGTCGAGGCCCAGCGCTGCAGCGTGGTCCGCGACTTCTGCGGTCACGGCCTGGGCAAGGTGTTCCACGACGCCCCCAACATCCTGCACTTTGGCCGTCCGGGTCAGGGCGCGGTACTGAAGCCAGGCATGTTCTTCACCGTCGAGCCCATGGTCAATCTGGGCAAGCCGGCCGTGAAGGTGCTGGGCGACGGCTGGACGGCCGTGACCCGCGACAAGTCGCTGTCGGCCCAGTGCGAGCACTCGATCGGCGTCACCGAGGACGGCTACGAGATCTTCACCGGCTCGCCCACGGGCCTGTTCCAGCCGCCCATTCTGGGGGTCTGACACCCGCCTCGCCAGGGTCGCCGCTTCATCGGCGACGGAAACGCCCGGCCCCGCCGTTCAACGGATCATGGGCTGGGCTTTCACACCCTGGAGACGCACGTCACATGTCTAGATACGCACCGATCACCCTGGCGCTCGCCGCCAGTGCGCTGATCTCGATCGCGGGCCCCGGCTACGCCGCGCCCAAGGGCCCTGCGACGCTTGACGCCAATGGCGACGGCAAGGTCACCCTGGCGGAATTCCAGGCCGGTCGCGCCGGCCGGATGATGGCCCAACTCGACGCCAACAAGGACGGCAAGCTGTCGAAGGACGAGTTCGCCGCCATGCGCCAAGGCAAGGGCCACGAGGGCAAGGGGCCTGGAGGCAAGGGTCCCGGCGGAAAAGGCGGCGACCGGATGTGGTCCAAGGTCGACGGCAATAATGACGGCTTCCTGTCGCGAGACGAGGTCAACACCCTCTTGGCCAAGCGCTTCGCCCATATGGACGCCAACAATGACGGCGCCTTGACGCCTGACGAGTTGAAGCGTGGCGGCGGCAGGGCCAAGGTCGGGGTCTGACGGATGTGTTCACGCGCGGCGAGGTGAGGTTTGGCGGCCGAGGGGAGCGATCCCGACGAGGCGCTGCTGACGGGGGTAGGCCGGGGCGACCCGGCCGCCGTTCGCCAGTTGCTGGACCGACGCTTGCCGCGCGTGCTCGCCCTGGCCCGCCGGATGTTGAACGACGCCGGCGAGGCCGAGGACGTGGCGCAGGAAACCTTCCTGCGGGCCTGGAAACAGGCGCGGTCGTGGCGGCCGGGCGGCGCCAAGTTCGATACCTGGCTGCACCGGGTGGCCCTGAACCTCTGCTACGATCGCCTGCGACGCCGGCGGGACGTGACGATGGCGCAGCCCCCGGAACAGATCGATACGGGCCCGGCTCCGGACGCCGGGCTGCTGGGCGCGGAGTTGTCGGGTCGAGTCGAAACCGCCCTGGCCGCCCTGCCCCAGCGACAGCGCGAAGCCATCGTGCTGTGCCACCATCAGGGCCTGGGCAATATCGAGGCCGCGGCTCTGATGGGCGTGACGGTGGAAGCGCTGGAAGGCCTTCTGGGCCGTGGACGACGGGCGCTCAGGGTGTCCCTGGCCGATCTGGCGGAGCGCGGACGATGACGGAGGGCAGGACATGATCGAACAGCCATTGTCGCCAGAACGGTTCCAGGTCCTGGCCGAGACCTACGGCGGCGACATCGCCCGCTGGCCTGAGGCCTCTCGGGAACAGGCCCGCGCCCTGCTGGCCCATGATCCCGAAGGCCTGGGCGCCATCCTGGCCGAGGCGTCCGATCTGGACCATCTGCTCGATCTGGCCCCGGCCGGCGCGGTGAGCGCCGCCTTGCTGGGCCGGTTGATCGAAGCGTCGCCGCAGCCGGCCGGAGCGGCGCGGCGCTGGATCGCCGGTCTCGGCGCGGCCCTGGGCCTGGGCGTCGCGGCCCTGGCGGGGCTCACGGCGGGCGTGGCTCTGGAACGAGCTCAACGCCAGAACACTCCCCAAGCCGAGGTGATCGCCGCCGGCTTCGACACCCCCGACCTGTATGAGGCCCTCGAGGAGGCCGGCGCGATATGACCGTTTCCCGCTCTCTGCTGATCGGCCTGATCGTCTCGGCGACCGTCAATGTGTTCCTGGTGGGCGGCATCGCCGGCGTGGCCCTGGCGCGGCGGGCCATGCCCGATCCGTCGCACAGGGTTGAAGTCCAGCCCCAACGCGCGCCCCGCCCGCCCCTGTGGGCCGCCGGGGCGGCGCTTTCGCCAGAAAGCCGCCGGGCCCTGCGCCGGGCGCTGCGCGAGGCCAGCCAGAAAAGCCAGTCAACCGCCGCAGAAGCCCGTCTTGAGCGCCAGGCGGCGATGGAAGCTCTGCGCGCCCAGCCCTATGACGCGGCGGCGGCGGCCCGACATCTGGAGGCCGCCCGAACCCGCGACAGCGCCTCGCGATCGAACGTCGAAGCGGCGCTGGTGAGCTTTGCCGAAACCCTTTCGCCCGAGGAGCGCGCGGCCCTGGCCGACGGCCTGACCCGCGTCTATGCGCCCCGCGTGCGGGCAGATGCTGAAAGAGGCGACGCCGAAAGATGAGCCATGACCATGACGGCGCCGCTCAGCCGCTCCGCCCGAGCACTCAAATTTGCCAGTTTCTGTAACCAAAACGCGCGCCGCTGCGTATCTTCAACAAGAGATGCCTCCGGAGCCCGCCATGCTGATCCGCAACGCCCCCGACCTGACCGAGAACGAGGTCACCCAGCACGGCCTGTATCTGCGACGACGCGAATTCCTGGGGGCGACGGCGGGCCTGGGCCTCACCGGTCTCGCGGGCGCGGTCAGCGCGGCGCCCTTGAGCTATTCCAAGGGCTTCTCGACCACCGAAAAGCCCACCTCAAAAGAAGACATCACCAGCTACAACAACTTCTATGAGTTCGGCGTCGACAAGGGCGATCCCGCCCAGAACGCCGGCCGACTGACCACGCGCCCGTGGACGGTGCGGATCGACGGCGAGTGCGAAGCGCCCCGCACCGTCGACATCGACAGCCTGATCAAGGCGAGCAAGCTGGAAGAGCGCATCTATCGCATGCGCTGCGTCGAGGGCTGGTCGATGGTGATCCCGTGGGTAGGCTTCCCGCTCAAGGACCTGATCGCCTCGGTCAAGCCGACCTCCAAGGCCAAGTACGTCGCCTTCGAAACCCTGGTGCGCCCTTCGGAAATGCCGGGGCAGGCCGACAATATCCTGGACTGGCCCTATCGCGAGGGCCTTCGGATCGACGAGGCCACGCACCCCCTGACCCTGATGGCCGTCGGTCTGTATGGCGAAACCCTGCCCAACCAGAACGGCGCGCCGCTGCGGCTGGTCGTGCCGTGGAAATATGGCTTCAAGGGCGCCAAGTCGATCGTGCGCATCACCCTCACCGACCGCCAGCCGGCCACGGCCTGGAACCGGCTGGCGCCGCGCGAATACGGCTTCTATTCCAACGTCAACCCGGCGGTCGATCACCCCCGATGGTCGCAGGCCACCGAGCGGCGCATCGGCGAGTTCCGCCGCCGCGACACCCTGCCGTTCAACGGCTATGGCGAATGGGTGGCCGACCTCTATCGCGGCATGGACCTGAAGAAGTTCTACTGATGGTCGCCAAGACGTCGGCGCGCAAACGCCCCTCCAAACTGCGAGACAACCTCGTCTACGCCCTGGTCTGGCTGGCCTGTTTCGCGCCGCTGGCCTGGCTGGCGTGGAAGGGCTTCAACGGCGATCTGGGCGCCAATCCGATCGAGAAGCTGATCCGGCAGCTGGGCGTCTGGGGCCTGCGGCTGCTATTGGTCGGCCTGGCGATCACCCCGCTGGCCCGGATCTTCAAGCAGCCGCGACTGGTGCGGTTTCGGCGCACGGTGGGCCTGTTCGCCTTCAGCTACATCGTGCTGCACCTGCTGAGCTATGTCGGGGTCGACCTGTTCTTCGACGTCAACCAGCTGTGGAAGGACATCCTCAAGCGACCGTTCATCACCCTGGGCATGGGCGCCTTCGTGCTGCTGATCCCGCTGGCGGTGACCTCGACCAACGGCTGGGTGATCCGCATGGGCCGCGCGAGCTGGCAAAGGCTGCACTGGCTGATCTATCTGATCGCCCCGCTGGGCGTCGCCCACTACTACCTGCTGGTCAAGGCCGACCACCGCCCGCCGCTGATCTATGCGGCGGTGTTCGCGGTGCTGATGAGCTGGCGGGTTTGGGATCGGGTGCGGAGGCGGGCCTAGTCACTCGCCCCCTCCGCGCCTGCGGCGCTCCTCCCCCGGAGGGGGAAGATGATCTCGTCTTCCCCCTCCGGGGGAGGACGGGCGCGAAGCGGCCCGGAGGGGGCAAGTGGTCCAACCTACTTCGCCGCCACGCTCTTGGCATAGGCCTGGGCCTGGCCGATCAGACGCAACACATTGCCGCTCCAGATCGCCTCGATGTCGGCGTCGCTATAGCCCTCGGCCTTCAGGCGCGCGGTGATCTTGGGCAGGTCGGCCACGTCTTCCAGGCCCTCGCCGCCGCCGCCGCCGTCCCAGTCGGCGCCGACGCAGACGCCCTTGGGTCCGGTGATCTTCAGAGTGTGCAACATGCTGCTCATGAAGATCTCGAAATTGGCGCGCACCGGCGGATAGGCCTTGTCGACCGCGACGCGCTTGGCCATCCAGTCAACGATCTGGGCCTGGGTCGCCTCGTCGCCCGGATAGCGGGGGAGCGTTTCCAGCGCCGCCTTGCGCTCGGGGCTCGGTGCGGCCGAGGCGATCAGATAGACAGAGTTGATGCAGACCGCCCCGCCGCTCTCGGCGATCTTCTTGATACGGGCGTCGTCCAGATTGCGCGGGTGGTCGAAGATCGCCTTGGCGCCCGAGTGCGAGGCGATGATCGGAACCTTGGACAGGGCCACCGACTGGTCGACCACGTCGTCCGAGGCGTGGCTGACATCGATCAGAATGCCCAGACGGTTGGCCTCGGCGATCCAGCGCAGGCCCAGCGGCGAATAGCCGTTCCAGATCTTGCCCTTGGGGTCGGTCGAGCTGTCGGCGAACTGGTTGTTGCGGAAGTGCACCGGCCCGGCCATCCGCACGCCCGCCTGGTAGAAGGTCTGCATCAGGGTGAGATCCTCACCCATCGGCCAGCTGTTCTCGATGCTCTGGAAGACGAAGATCTTGCCGGCCTTGTTGATCCGCACCGCGTCTTCGGGCGTGAAGGCCAGCTCGAAGGCGTCAGGATGGGCGGCGACCATTTCGCGGATCTCGACGGCGCGCTTGAGGGCGAAGTCGCGCGCGAAGCGATAGCCCTCGGCGGTCAGGTCACCCTGGCCGGTGTAGATCACGAAGAAGCCGCCATCCAGGCCGCCGGCCTTCATGCGTGGCAGGTCCACCTGGGTGCCGTCCATGCGCACCGCGTGGCCCTCCATCATGCTCCAGCCGGGCCGCGAAAAATGCTCGGGCGTATCCAGGTGAGTGTCCAGGGTCAGCATCTTCTGGTGCGCGGCCAGGTCGGCCTTGGAGACGGCGGACTTGGGCGCGGGCGGCGTCGCAGCGACGGCGGCGGTGGCGAGCAGGGCGGCGGAGCCCAACAGGGCGGTCAGCAGACGATAGGACATCAAGGCTCCGGGGATGGACGCGAACTGAGAAGGCCAAGCTCGGGGATGGCCACCACCCCGTCAAGCCGCGCCGGCTGCATTTGGATCAGTTGCCCGGCCCCGGCGCAACGTCGCGCCACCCTCGCCGGGCTCAGCCCTCCCAAACGCAGAAGGGCGAGCGACACAAATCCGCTGGACGGGACAGCGGGCGCGCGCCGACACTGGCGCGTGATCGTGAACCGCATCGGAGTCCGCCCATTTCCGCCGTCCCTCTCCTGAACCTGGCGGTAGCGCTGGGGGTCGGCCTGCTGATCGGCGCGGAGCGCGAGCGCCGCAAGGTCCAGCGCCCGGCCCCGTCGGCGGCGGGACTGCGCACCTTTTCCGTAGCCAGCCTGGCCGGCGCGATCAGCCTGGGGGTCGGCGGGCCGATCCTGCTGGCCGTGATCACGGCGGCGGTCGCCGCGTTCGCCGCCCTCAGCTATTGGCGCGCCCGGGCCGAGGATGATCCCGGCCTGACCACCGAGATCGCCCTGGTGCTGGCGGTGCTGGTCGGGGCCCTGGCGATGCCGGAGCCGAAGCTGGCGGCCGGGGTCGGGGTGGTGGTGGCGATCCTGCTGGCCGCGCGGACCCCGCTGCACCATTTCGTCAGCCAGGTCCTGACCGTGGACGAGGTGCGCGACGCCCTGATCCTGGGCGGGGCCAGCCTGGTCGTCCTGCCCCTGCTGCCCGATCGCGCCATGGGCCCGTTCGACGCCGTCAATCCGCACGCCATCTGGCTGGTCGTGGTGCTGGTGCTGGCCATCGGGGCCGGCGGCCACGTCGCGGTGCGCAGCTTTGGCGCGCGGTTTGGCCTGCCGATCGCCGGACTGGCCTCAGGCTTTATCTCCAGCACGGCCACCATCGGGGCCATGGCCGCGCGGGTGGCCGCGACGCCGGCCGTGCTGCCGGCGGCGGTGGCCGGGGCGGTGCTGTCGACCGTCGCCACGATCGTCCAGATGACCCTGGTGATCGCCGCCGTCGACCTGCCGACCCTGATGGTCATGCGGGGCCCTTTGCTGTGCGCGGGTCTGGCGGCGGCGGCCTATGGCGCGGTGTTCACGATCCTGGCCCTGCGGCGCCCGGCCAGGGACGAGCCCGACCCCGGCCAGGCGTTCAGCCTGACCTCGGCCCTGACCTTCGCCCTGACCCTGGGCGTGATCCTGGTCGCCTCGGCGGCGCTGCGGACGTGGTTCGGCGATGCGGGCGTCATCGCCGGCGCCGCCTTGGCCGGCCTGGTCGACGCCCATGCCGCGGCGATCTCGACCGCCTCGCTGGTCGCGTCCGGCAAGATCGCGCCCAGCGACGCCGTCCTGCCGATCCTCGCCGGCCTGACGACCAACACCGTCAGCAAGCTGATCCTCACCCTGGCCGGCGGCCGGCGCGATTTCGCCTGGCGGGTCGCGCCCGGCCTGGCCCTGGTGGCCGCCGCCGCCTGGCTGGGCGCCCTGATCACGCTCTGATCCGTTAGGGTCGCGACCTCAGATCAGACCCAGCGCCTTGAAACTGGCCACGCCCTCGCGGCCCACCACCAGATGGTCGTGGACATTGATCTTCAGGGCCCGGCCGGCCTCGATCACCTGCTTGGTCATGTCGATATCGGGCCGCGATGGGGTGGGATCGCCCGAGGGATGATTGTGCAGCAGGATGATGTTGGAGCTGGACAGCTCCAGCGCCCGCCGCATCACCTCGCGCGGATAGACCGGGGCGTGGTCGACCGTGCCGTGGTTCATGACCTCATCGGCGATCAACTGGTTCTTCTTGTCCAGAAACAGCACCCGGAACTGCTCGCGCGGCTCATGGGCCAGGGCGACGCGGACATAGCCCAGCAGGGCGCTCCAGGATGAGATCACCGGCCGCTTGCCGATCTTGTCGCGCCCGGCCCGCAGGGTGGCTTCGTGCAGCAGCTTGATATCCAGGGCGGCGGTCTCGCCCACCCCGGGCACGGTCTTCAGCTCCTCCAGGGTCGCGCCGATCACCTGGCCGAACGAGCCGAACCGCGCCAGCAACGCCTTGGCCATCGGCTTGACGTCACCGCGCGCGAAGGTGCGAAACAGATAGAGCTCCAGCAGCTCATAGTCGGGTAGAGCGACCAACCCGCCGGCCCGGGCTCTGTCACGCAGGCGCTCACGATGGCCCTGATGGTGGGCCGCCGGCGTCGCATCTGAAACGCCCAAGGATCGCGCGCTGACCATGTCGACTCCGCATCGGAGGCGATCACTGTGGCTTAAACATCTCAAGGTTGTCTAGGGGTGATGTGGGCCCGAGGTCGACGCCGGCCGCCCTGGTCGAAGGCCTCTAGATCTGCCCCGTCGCCACCAGCTTGCCCAGCAAGGCGTTGACGCGCGTCTGCCACCCTGGACCGCTCCCCCGCAGGTGCTCCACCGTCTTCGCATCCAGACGAATTTTCACCTCCACTTTTGGCGCTTCCAGCTTCGGGCGTCCCCGCCGGGACGGCTGCATCCCAGCCATGAAAGCCGCATCCATCGGCGGGTTGTCGTCGTGCCGCTCCGGGTCAAACTTGATCATGATAGAACCTCACCTCATGCTTTTCCGCGAGACGCAGGCTGATCGCGCGAACCGCGTTTTCATGGGAGCCTTCGGTGAAGATCAGCACATGAAGGCGCTCGCCGATCAGTCCCAAGGCGACAAACCGGACCTCTCCATAGTCAAAGCGATCATCCTCGCGCTCAAACGCCGTGTCCCAATTGAGCCCTTCCGCAGCCCGCAAGGAAACGCCGTGCTTGGCGATATTCATCGCATCTTTGGCAGGGTCGAACTCGACATCCATTTAATTTGTGCACCCATTAAATCGAGGTGGCAAGGATTTTTGTGCACCCAAAAATGTACGCCTATAGCGCCCTCACCCCTCCGCCCCCATCACCGTGCCGAACGCCGCCCGCGCCTCGAGCTTGGCCTTGGCCAGCCGGGTCTTCAACGCCGTGAAGGTGCGCGCGTGACCGGCCCTCGCCAGCAGGGCCTTGAAGGCCTTGGGCTCGGCGTCCGGATCGCCGCCGTCCTCCAGCGCCACCTTGATCAGTTGCGACAGGTCCTGCTCCAGCCGCCAGGCGGTTTCCAGACAGGCCAGGGCGGCGTCATCTCCCAGGCCCGCCTTGCGCAGCGCGGCCAGGGCGTCGCCGGTGTTTTGGGCCAGCGGCCCGCCCTCGGCGGCGTGTTTCAGCTGCAGAAACTGGGCGACGAACTCGATATCGACCAGCCCGCCAGGGGTCAGCTTCAGGTCCCAGACGCCCTGGCCGGGGCGTTCCTGCTCCATCAGCGCGCGCATCTCCAGCACGTCGGCGGCGGTCTTGATCGGGTCGCGCGGCCGGCGCAGGGCCGCAGCGATCGCCGCCTCGGCCCGGATCTGGAAGGCCGGCGAACTGGCCCACATCACCCGGGCTCGGGTCAGGGCCAGGAGCTCCCAGGTCTCGGCCTCGGTGGCGTAATAGTCCTCGAAGGCGGCGAAACTGACCGCCACCGGCCCCTTGGTGCCCGAGGGCCGCAGCTTCAAGTCCACCTCGTACAGCGTCCCCTCCCCGGTCGGCGCGGACAGGGCCGAGGTCAGGCGCTGGGTGAAGCGGGCATAGAAGCTCTCGGCGCTCCAGGCCTTGATCGACGACATCCCCGCCGGATCTTCGGCTGCGTAGAGGGTCATCAGGTCAAGGTCCGACTTGGCGGTCATCTCGCGCGAGCCGGCCTTGCCCAGGGCCACCACGGCGACCTGACCGGGGAAGGCGCCGCCCAGGCGCTCGGTCTCGGCCAGGGCGGCAGGGGCCAGGCCGCCGACGATCAGATCGCCCAGACCCGCAAAGGCCGCGCCCACGTCGCGCGCGCCGGCCGTGCCGCTCATCACCCGCACCCCGATGCGAAAGCTCTGGTCGCGAAACAGCCGCCGGGCGGCGTTCATCGCGCCCTCATAGTCAGCCGGATCCCAGGCCGCGATCTCGGGAACCGCCATCGGGCCGAAGAAGGCCGGGTCCAACAGGGCGTCCAAGGCCGTCGGCCGCCGGGCCAGGGTGGCGGCCAGGCGCGGAGCGAAGGCCATCACCTCGACGATCAGCTCGAACAGGCGGGGCTGGGCCAGGAACAGCGACTGGATCTGCACGCCGGAACTCAAGGAGGCGAAGAAGTCGGCGAAACGGTTGAAGGCCGTGTCGGGGGCGCCCGTGGCGTTGGCGGCGTCCAGCAGGCGTGGGGCCAGGCGGGTGAACAGCTCGCGCCCGCGCTCGGTGCGGGTGGCGGCGATGCGGCCATGGTGCCAGCTGCGGATGGTGGCGGCTACACGCTCGGGGCTGGGAAAGCCCATGCGTTTCAGCGTGGCCAGGGTCTCGGGATCATCCTCGACCCCGGTGAACACCAGGCTGCCAAAGCGCGAGGACAGTTCCTCTTCGCCGGCGAACAGGCGACCATAGCGGACATTGACGCCCTTCAGGATCCTGCCGACGGCGGCGTCGAACACGCGCAGATGACCCTCGCCCCACAGAGCCGCGACCTTCTTGCGATCGGCGTCGGACTCCGGAAGCTTGTGGGTCTGCTCGTCGGCGATCATCTGAGCGCGATGCTCCAGGGCCCGCAGATCCTGATAGGCGCGGGACAGCCAGGCCGCGTCCTCGGCGGTGACATGGCCGGCCGCCGCCAGGGCCGCCAGGGCGTCCAGGGTGCGCGGGCTGCGCAGATCACTCTGACGCCCACCCAGGATCAATTGCTGGGTCTGGACGAAGAACTCGATCTCGCGGATGCCGCCCCGGCCCAGTTTCAGGTCCGCGCCCTTGGCGGTCAGTCGGTCATCGACCTTGTAGGTATGGATCTGGCGCTTGATCGAATGGATGTCGGCGATGGCCGCGAAATCCAGATTCTTGCGCCAGATGAATGGCTGAAGTTCGGCCAGGAACGCTTCGCCCTGGGCGATGTCGCCGGCCGCGATCCGCGCCTTGATATGGGCGGCGCGCTCCCAGTTCTGGCCGACGGTCTCGTAATATTCCAGGGCCGCGTCGACGGGCATGGCCGGCGGGGTCGAGGACGGGTCGGGGCGCAGGCGTAGGTCGATGCGGAACACATAGCCGTCGGCGGTGCGCTCCTGCAGGATCCGGCCCAGATGGTTGGCGATGCGCACCGCCACGCCCTGGGGCTCGATCCCCTCGGCCACGGGCAGTTTCTCAGGCGCGTAGAAGATCGAAAAATCGATATCGCTGGAATAGTTCAGCTCGAACGCGCCATGCTTGCCCATGGCGATGCAGAACAGGCCCATAGCCGGGCCGGCTTCGGTCTCGCCGATCGCCGTCAGGGCGCCGCGATCCACCTCCAGCCGCACGGCCTGGGCCAGGGCGGCGCGTAAGGACGCGTCGGCGAAGCGGGTCAGGGCCCCGGTCACCGCGTCCAGGTCCCAGACCCCGCCCAGGTCACACAGGGCGGTCAGCAGGTGCAGGTCGGCCTTCAACTCGCGCAAGGCTTTGCGAGCGGTCTCGAAGTCCGGCTCGGCGGCGACCGAGTCAGCGGCGGCCAGGATCGTGGCCAGGCGGTCAAGCGGGTCCGCGTTCAGGATCGAGGGCAGCCGCGCCGCGTCGCGTCTCGCCAGGCCGGCCAGATAGGACGAGGCCGCGAACACCGGGGCCAGGGCCGGCCACGCCGCCTCGACATCGACCGCCGCCGCCTCGCCGACCTTGCGCAGGAGGGTCTCATGGGCCCGTTCGGCCGCCTTGGCGTCAACGATCGGACCACAGCGGGCGAGGCGTTCAAGCAGACGAGTCATGGGCCGCACCGTGGCCCGGCGCGGCCAAGCGAGCAAGGCAGGCGCTTGACGGCTCATTTTACAATTGTAAGCATAGTAATATCGGCGACGACCAACTTGGGTGGGGAAACGCGTGATGCTAGCTGAACTGCTCGCCATGACCCTGATGCGGGCCCAGATCGCGGCGGCGGCGGCGGTCGTGCTGGTCCTGGCCCTGCGGCTGCCCGTCCGGCGCCTGTTTGGCCCGCGCCTGGCCTATGGCCTGTGGGCGATCGTGCCGGCGGCGGCGGCGGCCAGCGCCTTTCCCAGCCTGGCCGAAACACTGGAAGTCGGCGCGCCCGCTGCGCCTCTCGGCTCGGACCTGGCGATGCGACTGCTGATCCTTTGGCTCGGCGGCGCGGCGGCGGCGACCGCTCTTGTCGCCTGGCAGGAGCACGCCTTTCGGCGCCGCGCTGCGCGCGGTCAGGCCGGCCCGGCGGTCATGGGCGTACTGTGGCCCAGGATCGTTCTGCCCGCCGACTTCGCCCAGCGCTTCGAAGCCCGCGAGCGCGAGCTGATTCAACTTCACGAACGGACCCACATCCATCGCGGCGACCCGGTGGCCAATCTGGCTATCGTCGGGTGCCAGCTGCTGGGCTGGTTCAACCCGTTGATCCAGTTGGGCGCGGCCTTCGTCCGCATCGACCAGGAACTGGCCTGCGACGCCACGGTTCTGGCCCTGCGTCGACATATCCGCGTGGACTATGCCAGGGCCCTTTTGAAGGCGCAGATGGCGCAGGGCTCCTCGCCTCTGGCCTGCGGCTGGGCGACCCATCCGCTGGTCTTGCGCGTCAGCCTGCTGAGCCGACGCGAACCCAGCCGCCGCCGCGAGATCGCCGGATTCCTGACCCTGACCGCCCTGGCGGTCGCTGCATTCCTGACGGTGTGGACCGTCGCGCCGCGCGGACTGGACCAGTATGAACTGGCCCCGGTCGCGCCAGAAGGGCCCGCCAAGCTTTAGCCAGCCCGAGCGGCCGCCCGTCCGTAGAGCCCGGCGATCGTCGCGATGGCCGCCTCGGCCTCGGACCGGCTGGCGGTCTCGTTGTCGTCGTTATAGCCCCAGCCCTCGGTCTCGCCGACATACTGCACGACGACACCGTCACGCCGGGGCAAGATCGAGACGTGCTTGTAATAGAGGCCGTAGGTCAACTCGGGCTGCGGCATCAGCCAGGCGATCTGGCCGCGCACCGGCACGATGCTCTCGTCCTTCCACAGCGCCCGCGCGCCATAGCCGGTGCAGTTGACCACCACCGCCTGCTTGAGCACCGCAAGATCGGCAGGAGTATTGAAGGTCATGGTCTCGATCTTGCCGCCGGCCAGCAGATAGTCGGTCATCAGCAGGTGGCCGTATTCGGCGACATTGAACTGCATCGATGAGGCGCGCCGCACATAGGGGGTCGGGAAGGGATGGCTGCCCGGCGCCAGATCTACACCGCGCGGGGTGATGTCACGCACCCGCTCCACATAGTCGACGAACTGCACGCCATTGGGATCATGCGGCGTGGTGCGGCCGGGACCAGGGGCGGTGTCGAACAGGTTGTAGCGGTCGGTCCAGCTCACCGGATCGCCGGCCAGGCCAAGATAGGTCTGATAGGCCTTGTAGGAGGTGCGGCACATCTCCTCCCACTGCGCCTCGAAACCGGGCGCAGTGGCGCCGACGGCCGCGATGCGCGAGTCGGGCGACCAGGTGCCGGTGGCCCGCGCCGAACGCGTATAGGGCAAGCGTTCGCTGGCATAGATGGTGACATTGGCCCCGGCCCGCCGCAGCAGGGTGGCCGTGGTCAGGCCCAGGGCGCCGCAGCCGATCACGGCGATGTCGCGCGCGCCGGTCGACATGGCGTTCTTGGCCGCGATGGTTCCCGAACCCCACGACAGCGACCAGCCGCTGCCGCCATGGCCGTAGTTGTGGACCACCGTCTTGTCGCCGACCGTCTCGACATCCAGGCGCGGGCCAGCCTTGCGGAACGGCCGCAGACAGACGGTGATCTTGGAGATCCGGTCGGGGCGCATGCGGATCGGCGGCAGCGACGGCACGGCGTCGAACGATCCAAGGCCGTTGGACAACGGGCCCGGCCGCATCATCTGGCCCGGCGCGCAGCCGGCCACGCCCATCAACCCCAAGCCGCCCAGACTAGCCAGCAGCCGCCGCCGACTGGTCATCGGATCGATTTGCAAAGTCATGCCGGGCCCCCGCATCTGTATCACCGAACGATATCCTGGACCGCGCCAGCCCAGCGTTCGACCCCTGACGGGCGCGTCATCCGCTGTTGGGCTCGCCGCGCCACTTAAGTGGGCGCCGTGCCTGGCGGAAAGGGTCAGCGGGCGCTCTGACCTCATGCGGTATGAATTTTTAACGCGCCACCTCTAGTGGTGGAGGAACGGGTTCGCCCCATGATCAAAAGAACACTACGGGCGCGGCGTCTGCGATGCTTATGAAAAACGCGGATCTCATCCATTCCAGGTTCGACGATCGGGCTCGCCTGACGCCAGGGGCCCTCGCGATCGCCGGCGGCGAGCGAGCCATCACCTACGGCCAACTGGACGTCCTATCGAACCGGCTCGCCGTCCGGATCAGCCGCAAGGCCGACGGCGGCCTGGTGGCGATCCTCGCCGAGCGCGGTGCGCATGTGGTGGTCGCGGCCCTCGCGTGCGCGCGAGCGGGCAGCCCCTTCGTGATCCTCGACCTGGCCTATCCGGCCGCACGCCTTGGCGAGATGCTCGAGCTCTGCCAGCCCCGGCTGCTGCTCGCGGCCAAGGACGAGGTCCTGGAGGATCTGTCGCAGCTTGGCCTGCCGGGCATCCTCGTCGGTCTGGACCAAGGCCTGCAGGGCAGTTCAGACGTCGAGGGCCTCATCCGAGAGATCTCGCCCGACGACGCCGCCTATCTGCTCTTCACCTCGGGCAGCACTGGCGCGCCCAAGTGTGTGGTCGTGTCACATCGGCCGCTGATCAATTTCGTCGACTGGCAAGCCCGCACCTTCGATCTGGACCAGCGGGACCGCTTCACCCTGCTGTCTGGCCTGTCGCACGACCCGATCCTGCGAGACATCTTCACGCCGCTCAGCCTGGGCGCCTCGATCCACATTCCGACCCAGGCGACCCTGACGGCGCCGGGCGGCCTACACGACTGGTTCCTGAGAACGCGCCCCACCGTCGCCCATATGACGCCTGCGCTAGGTCATCTGCTGACCTCGGTTCGCGACCGAAGCCGGCCGCTGAAAGACCTGCGCTACGTCTTCTGGGGCGGCGATGTGCTGAGACGCGTCACGGTCGAAAGCCTGGCGCGGATCGCGCCCGCCTGTGAGAGCGTCAACTTTTACGGCGCCACCGAAACGCCCCAGGCCGTCAGCGTCTTCCGGACCGCGTCAGCGCCTTGGGACGACAAGGCCCCAATCGGTCAGGCCGTCGATGGCTTTGAAGTCGACATCCGCGCGCCCTCCGGAGCGCGCGCAGGCGACGAGGAGATCGGCGAGATCGTTGTCCGATCCGCCCTGCTGCCGCTGGGCTATGTCGCCAAAGGCCAAAGGCTGTCGACGCGAACCGGTGAACTGCAGACTTACGCAACCGGCGACCTGGGCTATCGCCGCTCTGACGGCCAGATCATGATCCAGGGTCGTGGCGATGATCAGGTCAAGGTCCGCGGCTATCGCGTCGAAATGGCGGAGATCACCGCCGCCGCCCTGAAACTCCCCTATGTCGCCCAGGCGATCACGCTCAATCTCGGCACAACGGATACTCCGCGACTGGGCTGTTTCGTCCAACCCCTGGACGGCGGAGGCGCACTGGACCCCGAGGCGGTCCGCGCCCTGGTGGGGGCCAGCCTCCCCGGCTACATGACGCCGGACGTTGTCACAGTCCTGCCGGCCCTGCCGCTACTGCCCAATGGCAAGATCGACCGCCAGGCCCTGATCGCCGACGAACGTGAAAAACGGATCTCCCCGCCGCTGCCGACGCCCCCTCTGACGCGCGTCGAGGCGACCCTGGTCAAGGACTGGCAAGAGCTGTTTGGGCGTCAGGCCGTCGGCCCCGAAAGCAGCTTCGCTTCATTGGGCGGCGACAGTCTCTCCTATGTGACAGCCTACCTCTCGATTGAGCAGACCTTGGGCGACGTCCCCGATGGCTGGACCACGATGACAATCGCTCAGTTGGCCGCCACCCGGCAAGGTGACGCAAAGCACGGCGTCTTCGCCTGGATCGAGACCGCGATCCTGCTGCGCGCGCTGGCGATCTGCGCCGTGGTGGCCAGCCATTTTCAACTGATCTTCACCGGCGGCAGCGCCACCAGCGCCCTGCTCTGGGTGTCCGGCTACATCTTCGGGACCTTGCAACTCCACGAGATGGAGCACCAGTCGAGCTCAAGGCCGATAGGCCGTCTGCTCAAGGGATTGCTGGCCCCGCTCCTGGCCTATGAGGCCGCCACAGCTCTCCTGAAGCTGATCACCCACGATCCAATCCGCCTCTCCGGCCCGCTGCTCTATACGGATCTGATCGACTATGTCGGGATGCCCACGGCGGGCCCGAACGCCTTTGGCGGGCACGATCTGATCATGTGGTACGTCCATTGCATCGTCCACATCATCCTCATCTATGCGGCGCTGTTCCTGATTTTCAAATACGGGATCAAGGCTGCGCGGCCTGCGCGGGCCGCCGCCGTCGCAGCCGTGGTTCTGGGGCTTATGGGTCGTTTCCTGCTGCCGTTCTTCTTCATCGAAGATTTCGGAAGGGTCGCGCTGAATCCGCTGTCATTCTTCAACCATGCGCCAACAACGCACCTGGCCACCTTCGCCTTGGCGGCGCTCACCGGGCTGACGAGCGATCGCTGGAAGCTCCCCGCCCTGGTCGCGACCGTGGCCTATGCGGCGGTGAGCAGCATCTTCTATGGCGCGGCGGACGCCCTCGCTGTCGCCCCCATCGCCGCGGTGCTGTTCGTCGCTCCAAAGCTGCCCCTGCCCCGCATTCTGTTGACGCCCATCTATCTGGTGGCCGGCGCGTCGTTCTTTATCTACCTGCTCCATTTCAAGCTCTTGGCTGTCTTCACCCACCTCACCAACGCCCATCTGGTCTGGGCCTGGGTCGGCGCGCTGGCGTTCGGCGTGGCCGCCTGGAGCGCGTGGAACTGGGGGCTAAAGACTGTCGGCGGACTGTGGGCGTCCCTTCGAGATGGCAGCGCCCGACGCCCCTTGCCGAACATGAGAACGGGCAAGGCCCAGGCGAGCCGCTAGACCTTAGAGGCTACTCCACCCGCGGCAGCACCAACGCCACCCGTAGCCCCGGCCCAAAGCCGTTATACTCGCCCGGCCCTTCGGCCAGCTCCAACCGACCGCCGTGCGAGGCGGCCACGGCCTGGACCAGCGACAGACCCAGGCCCGCGCCCGGCTCGCTGCGGCTGTTTTCCAGGCGCACGAAGCGTTGGACGACGCGGGCGCGGTCCTCGTCGGGCACGCCGGGGCCTGTGTCGGTGACCGAAAACTCCAGCTCGCCGGAAGAACGGCGCCGAGCGCGCAGCATCACCGCCCCGCCTTCCGGCGTATATTTGATGGCGTTGTCGAGGATATTGGCCAGAGCTTGGGCGATGAACTCGCGATTGCCACGAATATGGAGCGCGGGGGTGATCTCGGCCTTGAAGTCCAGCCCCTTGTCCTCACAGCTGGCCTCGTACAGCTCGGCCATGTCGCTGGCCAGCTCGCTGGAGTCGAAGCTCTTCTGGTCCGGCGCCTGGCCAGCGGCCTGCAGACGCGCAATGGCCAGGACTGCGTTGAAGGTCTTGAGCACCCCGTCAGCGTCCTGCAGGGCGGTTTCCAGCGCCGCCACCGGATCGCCCTTGCCGTTCTCGGCGTCGATGAGGGCCACTTCCATGCGGGCGCGCAGGCGGGTGAGCGGCGAGCGCAGGTCGTGGGCGATGGCGTCGCCAGCGTGGCGCAGCCCCCCCATCAGCCGCTCGATGCGGTCGAGCATGTCGTTGAGGCCCTCGGCCAGCTCGTCATACTCGTCACGGGCCCCGCGCACCTTGGCCCGGGCCTGCAGGTCGCCGGCCTGGACGGCGGCCACCAGATCGACGAGGCCCTGCATGCTGCGCGAGACATTGCGGCTGATCAGCACCCCACCGACCAGACCCAGCAGGATCACAAGCGCCCCCGCACCCCACAGGGCCCGGACGATCTTGCGGACATAGCCCTCGGAGGCGGCCACGTCGGCGCCGACGAACAGCACCTCGCCGCCCTTCAGCCGCTCCTGAACGCCGCGCGCGGCGTTGCGCATCTCGGCGCCGTCCAGATCGACCTCGGTGACCTTGAAACTGGCCCAGCTGGGACCATCGCCCTCGAAATCGTCGAGCGGCGAAGCCTCGATCGAGCCGGAGATCCGCTTTCCGCTCTTGTCGGCCAGGAAGTACAGGAAAGGCCGGTCGCCGGTGGCCCGCTCGACAATGGCCTGGTTCAGCGCATTGATCCCGCCCAGACGATAGGCGGCCTCCAGGCTCTCCATCTCGCGACTGATCTCGGCGTCCGCGCGGCGGTTCACCTCGCCGGCCGTGGCGATGTAGATATAGCCCAGGAACGCACTGGCGGCGGCCGCGAACAGGGCCAGGAACAGCAGGGTCAGCCGGAACGGCGTGGTGCGGAGAAGGCGCGGCAGGCGCATGGGTTAGCTCTTCTGGCCCAACAGGGCGGCGATGTCGCGCCGCCTACGGATCGAGGCGGTAGCCGGCGCCGCGCACGGTTTGCAGCATCGCGCGGTCGAAGCCCTTGTCGATCTTGCTGCGCAGGCGCGAGACGTGCACGTCGATGACATTGGTCTGCGGGTCGAAATGGTATTCCCAGACCTTTTCCAGCAGCATGGTGCGGGTCACCGACTGGCCGGCGTGACGCATCATGAATTCCAGCAGCTGGAACTCACGCGGCTGGAGGTCGATCTCCTTGCCCGCCCGATGGACCGTGCGGTTGATGAGGTTCATTTCCAGCTCGCCGACCTTCAGGGTCGTGGCCACGGCGCCGGTCTCGCGGCGGCGCGACAGGGCTTCAACGCGAGCCATCAGTTCGGGAAAGGCGTAGGGCTTGACCAGATAGTCGTCGGCGCCGGCCTTCAGGCCCACGACGCGGTCGCTGACCTCACCCAGAGCCGACAGGAACAGCACCGGGGTGTTGTCGCCTTCGCGGCGCAGGGTCTCGACCACCTCGACGCCGTCCTTCTTGGGCATCATGCGATCGACGATCAGCACGTCGAAACCGCCCTTGCCGGCCGCTGTCAGACCCGCTTCGCCATCGGCGGCGTGGACGCACTCGTAGCCGGCCTCGGTGAGACCGTGGCTCATCGCGCCGGCGGCCTCGATATCATCTTCGATGATCAGAATACGCATCAGCTACCCCCTCATGCGTCAAACGGACAGAGACGCGACGTTCTCTCGATTCTGTCCGATCGCGCGAACCTTGGCGAGTGGATAGCGTTTTTGCCCCTACCCGTCCCTTAAACCTTCGACAGATATGAAAAGTCCCGCCCCGGAAGCTCCGAAGCGGGACTGATCTTGCTCAAAAGTCAGACGGTCTAGCGTTCGATCTTCAGCGGCACGAACACCGGACGACCCTGGCGGACGATCTTGGCCAGGATGCTGGTGCGGCCTTCCTTGCGGGCCGCCGCGATCGCCGTGGCGACATCACCGGTCGATTTCACCGCCGCGCCATTGACGCTGGACAGCACGTCCCCCTTCACGAGGCCCTTCTCGCCCGCATCGGAGTCCGTCGTGACCCCGGCGATCAGCAAGCCCTTGACGTCGGAGTCGATCTTGTAGGTCGCGCGCGCCGCAGCATCCAGCGGGGCCAGGGTCAGGCCCATAGCCTCGAACTTCTGGGTCTGGGGCTTGTCGGGATTGGCCTGAGCGCCGTCATCCTCTTTGTCGTTGTCATTGGCGTTCAGCGCGCCCTCGGCGGGACGGACGCCAGACTTGACCTCGATCGCACGAGGCTTGCCGCCGCGCAGGATCGACAGGCGGATGGACTCGCCCGGCTTGGCCTTGGCCACTTCGCGGGTCAGCTCCGAGCTGCTCTTGACGTTGACGCCGTTGACGGCGGTGATGATGTCTTCCGGCATCAGGCCAGCCTTGGCGGCCGGGGCGCCCGGCACCAGCTCGGCGATGATCGCGCCCTTGACGTCAGGCATGCCCTGAGCCTCGGCCATCTCTTGCGAGAAGTCCTGGATATTGGCGCCGATATAGCCGCGCACGATCTTGCCGCCGGCGATCAGCTCCTTGGCGGTGGCTTCAGCGACATCGGCCGGAATGGCAAAGCCGATGCCGACCGAACCGCCCGTCGGCGAGAAGATCGCCGTGTTGACGCCGATCACCCGGCCATAGATGTCGAAGCTGGGGCCGCCCGAATTGCCGCGGTTGATGGGGGCGTCGATCTGGATGTAGTCGACAAAGCGCGACGAGCTGTCGCCCAGGTCGCGATTATAGGCCGAGATGATGCCGGCCGTGGCGGTGCCGCCCAGGCCAAAAGGATTACCGATTGTGATCACCCAGTCGCCGACGCGCGCCCGCGCCTGGTTCTCGAAGCTCACGAACGGGAAGTCGGCGCCCTTGGCCTTGGGGTCGATGACCTTGATCACCGCCAGATCGGTGCCTTCGTCGCGACCGACCACGGTGGCCTTCAGCTCGCGACCGTCCTTCATCACCACATTGATCTCGTCAGCGTCGGCGACGACATGGTTGTTGGTGACGATGTAGCCGTCGGCCGAGATGAAGAAGCCCGAGCCGGAGGACTGCTGCTTGGGACCAGTCGGAGCGTCGTCCTCGCCTTCAGCGCCCGGCTTCTGGCCGCGCGGCACGATGTCGAAGCCTTCAAGCCCGGGGATGCGCAGGCGCGGCGCGGCGGCCTTGGACGTCACATTGATCTGGACGACGGCCGGGGACACCTTCTCGAAGATGTCGGCGAAGGACATCGGCGCGCCAGGCGGCGGCGCGAAGGCGGGAACGCCCAGGGTCGCAACCCGGGTCACCGCGGGGGTCTCGGCCGCGCCGGCCGTCCCCATGCGCATGCCCATGCCCGCCAGCGCGGCGGCGGCGACACCAGCGCCCGCGATGGCGCCCACAACGAAACCCGACTTCCTAGCGGTCATCTCTTGTCTTTCCTCATCCACGGCGCCGGGCGCCGGGATCTGTTATCTCAGAACCTAGC
This sequence comes from Caulobacter sp. FV2ps19, assembly GCF_058681035.1. NCBI lineage: Bacteria > Pseudomonadati > Pseudomonadota > Alphaproteobacteria > Caulobacterales > Caulobacteraceae > Caulobacter > Caulobacter sp. FV2ps19. Next base: position 3,949,730 of record NZ_CM178729.1, read on the forward strand.
GGCGATGACATATCGCGCAATGGTTCTCGAATGCTCTTTTCGTCAAACAGAAGGTGCTTCTTGCGGCGGCTTTTCGGCGCAATCGTGACCATCGCCCTTCAGCAAAGCCGCCAGCCTTCGCTCTTCCTCGGAAGACAGACCCTCAGCTTCGTCGAATTCGACCGCTCCATTGTCGCGCCGTCTGCGCAGCAGCGCCACCATCAGACCGCCGCCAACGGCCAAAATCCCCACGGGAGCCAGCCAGAGCGCCGCATTACCCGCCGAAAACGGCGGCTTCAGCAGCACGAATTCACCATAACGCGATACCAGAAACGCGCGGACCTCGCGATCGCTCCGACCCTGGGCGATTTCCTGACGGACGATTCGCCGCAGGTCGCCGGCCAGATCGGCCTGGGAATCGTCAATCGACTCGTTCTGGCAGACCAGGCAGCGCACCTCGCGGAACAGCGATCGGGCGCGGGCCTCCTGCGCGGGATCGGGCAGACGTTCGCCCGGTTCGGACGCAGCAGCCATGCAGGCGACGGCCGCCAGGGCGGCCAGGGCCGCGCGAAACCCCCTTTGGCCCGAGGATAAACTCCGCGACCGAGGGGACTTCACGACGAAGCCTCCGAAGCCTTGCGCCCGACACCCAGGCGTAGTCGGCGGTCCGACAGCGACACCGCGCCGCCAATCGCCATCAGCAACGGACCCAGGAAGATCAACCGCACCCACGGATTGACATAGGCGCGCACCAGCCAGGCGGGCTTGCCATTTTCACCGGCCCGGCGCTCGCCCAGCACGATATAGAGGTCGTCCAGGCCTTTGGGGCAGATATGCACCTCGGAGGTCGTCTGGCCGCCGGTGGGGTAGAACCGGCGCTCGGGCTGGGCGGCGCAGACCAGACGTCCGGCCTTGTCGGTGATCCGCACCATCCCCCGCTCGGCAAGATAGTTGGGCCCTTCGACCGTGCCGACCTCTGTGAGGGTCAACTCATAGGCGCCCAGTTGAAAGTGCGCGTTCAGGCTCAGGGCCTGGGCCTGCTCGACCCGCCAGGCGGTCTCGAACGACGCGCCCAGAACGAAGACGCCCAGGCCGGCATGGGCCAGGGTCGTGCCCCAGCCGCCGCGCGGCAGACCGACAGCCCGGCGCCACATCTCGGCCAGCGGCGCACCGGGGAACTTCAGACGCTGTGCCAACTCGGTCAGGGCCCCGCAGATCAGCCAGACGCCAAGCGCGACGCCGGCGCTTGCGAGGGCCTTGCGCGGGACGATCAGGCCGTAGGTCACCAGGCCCAGCACGGCGGCGGCGGCCAGGGCCACCCACAGACGGCGGGCCACAGCCGAGGCGTCGCCGCGCTTCCAGGCCAGCAGCGGTCCGGCCGGCAGGATGGCCAGGGCCAGCAGCATCAACGGGGTGAAGGTCAGGTTGAAGAACGGCGGGCCCACCGACACGGCCTCGCCGTCGATGGCCTCGCGGATCAACGGGTAGAGCGTGCCCAGCAGCACAGTGGCCGTGGCGGTCGACAGCACGATGTTGTTGAGCACGATGGCGCTCTCGCGGCTGACCGGCGCGAACAGGCCGCCGGAATTGAGCGACGGGGCGCGGATCGCGAACAGCAGGAAGCCCGCCCCCGCCGCCACGCCCATCATGATCAGCAGCAGCACGCCGCGGGTCGGATCCACAGCAAACGCATGGACGCTGGTCAGCACGCCCGAGCGCACCAGGAAGGCGCCCAGCATCGAGAAGGTGAAGGCCGCCAGGGCCAGGAAGGCGGTCCAGCCCGGCAGGGCGCCGCGCTTTTCCATGACGATGGCCGAGTGCAGCAGGGCCGCGCCGATCAGCCAAGGCATGAACGAGGCGTTCTCGACCGGATCCCAGAACCACCAGCCGCCCCAGCCCAACTCGTAATAGGCCCAGAAGGCGCCCAGGGTGATGCCGATGGTCAGCAGGCTCCAGGCCGCCAGGGTCCAGGGCCGCACCCAGCGGGCCCAGGCCGCGTCGATGCGGCCATCGATCAGGGCCCCCATGGCGAGGCTGTAGACCACCGAGAAACCGACATAGCCGGCGTAGAGGAAGGGCGGATGCACCGCCAGGGCCCAGTCCTGCAGCAGCGGATTGAGCGAGCGGCCCTCGACCGGCGGATCCAGCAGGCGGGTCATCGGGTTGGAGGCGAACACCGTATAGGCCAGGAACATCACGCCCAGCGCACCCTGCACGGCCACCGCATAGGCCCGCAGGCGCGGGGGCAGGCTGGCCCCGAACAGGGCCATGGCCGCGCCATAGCCGGTCAGGACCAGGCACCACAGCAGCATCGAGCCTTCGTGGCTGCCCCAGGCCCCGGCCACCTTAAACAGCATCGGCTTGGCGGTGTGGGAATTGGCCGCCACATTGGCCACCGAGAAGTCCGAGGTTACGAAGGCCCAGACCAGGGCGAGAAAGGTGACCGCCGTCGCCAGAAAAGCGCCGACGGCCGCGCCGCGCCCGGCCCCGGCCAGCATCGGCGAGCGCCGCGCGCCGCCCACTGCCGACAGACCTGTCTGCAGCACCGACAGCATCAGGGCCAGGACCAGGGCGAAGGCGCCCAGTTCAACGGTCATGGCTTGGGCCCCTTGGGCGCATCATAGGTCGGCGGCGCCGCGCCACCCCCGCGCCATTCGCCCTGCTCCTTGAGCGCCTTGGAGACTTCGCGCGGCATGTAGCGCTCATCGTGCTTGGCCAGGACCTGCTTGGCGATGAAGACGCCGCTCTCGTCGAACGATCCCTGGGCCACGATCCCCTGCCCTTCGCGGAACAGGTCGGGCAGGTCGCCGTGGAACTTCACCTTCGCGGTCGCCTTGTGGTCGGCCACCACGAACTCGACATCGCCCCCGGGATGCTTGACGACGCTGCCGGCCTGAACCAGGCCGCCCAGTTGCACCTTGCGGCCGGCCTTGACGTGGGCCTCCAGCGCCTGGGCGGGGGTGTAGAACAGCGAGATGGCGTCGCGCATGCCGTACAGGGCCAGACCCACGGCCAAAGCCAGCACCGGGGCTATGGCCAGCAGGATGGTCAGGCGGCGTCGCGCCTTGCGGGATTTCGGCCAGAAGCTCATTGGCCCATCTTCTTCTGCGGAGGCGTATCGGCGGCCTGGCGCAGGGCGGCCAGGACCTTGGGCTGGCCGGCATAGCGCTGGGTGGCGCTGGCGAGGGCGGCGTCGCGCTTGCCGGTCTCGCCCAGCACAGCATAGGCCCGCACCAGCCGCACCCAGCCGTCGGGGTCATCAGGCGAGGTCGCCAGCCGTGCGGCCAGGCCCTCGACCATGCCCGCGATCATGTTTTGAACCTGGGCGTTGTCCTCCGGCGCGGCGACCGGGGCCGGCAGGCCGCCGGCCTGCTCGACAGCGTCAATCTCGTTGACCAGGGCCACATGACGCGGGTCAGCGGGCGGCAGTTCGGCGGCGATGGCGCGCCAGTCGGCCAGACCGCGCACAACATCGCCATCAGCGATCTTGCCGCGTCCAAGGTGATAGCGGGCGCTGAGGCTGGTGGGGTCGATCTTCAGGGTCTCGCCGAAGGCCAGGCGAGCGTCGGGGCCGATCTGGCCTTTGGCTTCGGCCACGAAGGTCTCGCCCAAAGCGGTCCAGAGATCGGCGCGCCCGGGGGCCAGACGCACGGCGCGCCGCAGAGCCTGCTCGGCGCCGGCCATGTCGCCCGACGCGGCGCGGGCCATGGCCAGGTGTTTCAGCGGCTCGGCGTCCTGGGGCCGCTGGGCGGCGATACTCTCCAGCACTGCGGCGATACGCGGCGGATCCAGTTGGGCCGGATCAGTGTTGCGCCACGCCGCCACCCGGGCGGCGAAGGCCTGGTCGAAAAGACCCGGAGAGCCGATGAAAACATACGCCGCCAGCGCCGCCAGCGGCGCGACGACGGCAGAGGCGACGATGGCCCGGCGCGGTCCTCGACCGTCCTTGGCCCAGGTCTCGCCGGCGTCGGCGGCGGCCAGCAGCCGGCGTCCGGCCTCGGCGCGCGCGGCCTCGCGTTCAGCCTCGTCCAGCAGCCCCTCCTGGGCCAGCCGGTCAATCTCGCCCAGTTGGCGCTTATGGGCGTCAAGTTTTGTCGATGCGCCGTCAGCGGCGCCGGCCCGCGCGGCGCCGCGCAGGATCAGCGCGCCGACCGCGGCCGACAGTCCCGCCGCCGAGATCCAGAACATGATCATGCGCCGCGTGTTAGCCGGAAAGCCGGTCCGCCGTTAGCGAAAAAAGCGCTTAAGGGGCCTGGATGAAAGCTTCGGCCGCACGGGCGCTCCCGCAGCCGTCGCGCGCCAGGGCCGATCGATGAAAGTTGCATAGCCGCAGCCTCCGGATTGAAGGCAGGGTCAACGTCAAGCATGGCCAAATTAGGGGACGGATCAGGCGGCGATCGCTGCGGCCATGCGTCGGCGGACGATCTCGGCTGTCTTGCCGTCACGCGTATAGCCGATGAAGCGCGCGGCCACGTCCAGATATTGCTGGGCGACGGCAGGGTCGCAGTCCTCGCCGGTGCGAGCGGCGTAGAGAACATCCTCGATATATTGGTCCAGCCGACCATTGAGCTTTTCAAGTACCTTGGCCCGCGTCGCGCCGTATCCGCTCTGCGCGGCGCAGGGACGCAGGTGTTCGATAAAGACCAGGATGGCGGTCGCTCGGCCTACCCGCTTCAGGTCCGGCGCCTCGACCAGCTTGGCGACGCCCTTGCCGCCTTTCTTGCCCAGGATCGAGATCGGCCGGGTGGGCAGCGCATCACCCAGCTCCTTGTCGGCGGTGTTCATCCGCAGCTCGACCGCCTGGGCGATCTGCGGCTTGTAGCGGAGCAGTCGCCGGCCCCAGGGACCATCCTTGGCGAGATTGACGGACTGCTCGAACTCGGTGATCTGCAAGGCTGCGCGCTGAGCGGCCCGGGCCGCTTCCAGACCCTTGGCTTCCCCCTTGTCGAGGTCGAAATCCCGGATCAGGTCGATCGTAGCCTGGATATCGACCAGGACCCGCTCGCCAAAGGCGCTGACCTCCGACGAGGCCAGATAGCGATCATTGGGCCGCTCCATGACCGCCGAGATCACCCGCAGGATCCGCCAGTCCTCAGGCAGGTGCGCGGAAAGCATGTCGAACAGGCGTGATCCGGAATCCTCGCGGATGGCGCAGGCGTCGCGATAGGCCAGCCGCGCGGCGGCCCCCCGTTCTTCGCTCATCCGGCTGACCCACTCCGACAGCTTGGGCAGGGCGCTGCGGACGATGTGCGAGATCTCGAGGCAGCGGGTGAGTTCGTCGGTCACGCCCAGCCCCCGGGTAGCGTCGAAAGCTTCCTGCTGGGGATCGCGCAGCCCGTCGGCGGCCAAGCGGAAGAGTTCGTCGAACACTTCGGGCGCCCCCTGTTCGAGGTCCCAGGGATTACATTTGGCGGCGGCTTCTTTGACCTTGTGCGGCGCAACAGCCTTCAGCGCCTTCCAGATCAACGGCAATACGCGGGAGGGAAAGCTGATCTGGGCCACCCCACGCGGGGCGCACAGGGGCACGATCGGTCCCAGCACCGTGTTGCGGACGAACCGCTCGGTGGTTTCGTCCTCGACCAGACCGCGCACCTGCGCCAGCCCGCCTGGACCGCTGACTCCAGACAGCGCCAATTCAAGGCTGCGCAAGGCAGAGTCCGGCGCGGTTTCCACCAGCATCCGAACGATCTGCAATTTATGCGCTGCGATTGCGGCCATGGTCCCCCGCCGGGTCGAAACGACCGACAGCGTCAACCATGTTGCCAACGAGGTTAAAACTTTCCGAAACCCGGCGAAAAAGCCCGCCCGCGCGCGTCAGCTACGGGGCCCGGAAAGATCAAAAACGCCAGAGGTTTAGCGGTCACCGGATCGGTGGCGCTCAACCCGACGGCGCTGCAAGAGCCGCGCCTGACCCGATCCGGACGGAAGATCCCCGCCAAAACGGATACAAAAGATTTAAAAATCAATAGTTTGGAGTATTTTAGATCTGACACGCATAGCCCAGCCGGGAAAAGGCGCTAGGTTTCCGATTGCGGCAGATCCAGCGAAACGCGCAGGCCACCCAGAGCCGATTCACCAAGCGTCACCGAGCCGCCATAGGCGCGCGCCAGTTCGTCGACGATGGAGAGGCCCAGTCCCGAGCCCGGCGTGTGCTCGTCCATCCGCTGTCCGCGTTTGAGGGCGTCACTCCAGCGATCAGGCGGCAGGCCGGGGCCGTCGTCCTCGACTACCAGCGTCCAGCGCCCCGCCTCGGCCGGCGTGGCGACCACCCGCACCTTGCCCTTGCACCACTTGCCGGCGTTTTCCATGACATTGCCGGCCAACTCGGTCAGGTCCTGACGCTCGCCCTGGAAGCACAGGTCCTCGGGACAGCGCCAGTCGATCTCGATGCCCTTGTCCTGAAAGATCCGCTCCAGGGTCACGGCCAGTTCGTCCAGGATCGGCTCGACCGGCGTGCGCTCGCCCACGGTCTGGGAGCGGGCCGCGGCGCGGGCCCGGCGCAGATGGTGGTCGACCTGCTCGCGCATCACCTCGGCCTGGCGGGTCACCACCTCGGCCAGCGGGCCCGGCCGCTGGCTGGCCTCGGTCAGCATCACCGACAGCGGCGTCTTCAGGGCGTGAGCCAGGTTGCCGACATGGGTGCGCTGGCGCTCGACCACTTCCTGGTTGTGGGCCAGCAAAGCGTTCAGCTCGACGGCCAGCGGTTCCAACTCCTCGGGATAGACCCCGGCCAGCCGCTCGGTCTTGCCACGCCGGACCGACGCCACTTCGCGCCGCAGGCTGAACAGCGGCGCCAGACCGAACTGCACCTGCACCACCACCGCCAGGATCAGACCGCCGCCCAGGATCAGCAGCACGATCGCCGTGATGCGCACGAAGCGGTTGGCGTCGGCGTCGATCGGAGAGCGATCCTCGGCCGCGATGAACACGATCGGCGTGGCATGGCCCGGCAGGCGGGCCAGGATCGCCGCCGCCCGCAAGGGCTTGTCCTGCGGACCGGCCATGTCGAAAAACAAGGTCTTACCCGGCGCCGCCACCAGCCGGTCGACCTGCTCGGACGACAGCATCAGGTCGCTATCGAACAGAGAGCGCGAGCGGGCGATCGCCTTCAGGCCGCCCTGATCCAGGGTGTCAAAGATGGTCCAATAGCGCCCGGAATAGACCCGTGTCGCGCGAATATCGGTCAGGAACGGGGCTTTGACCCCGCCCTCCTCGACGCTGGATCCGGCATAGAGATCGTCGGTCAGCATCGACAGCGACTGGTCGAACCGCCGGATACCGGCGTCGCGGAACTGGGCGTTGACGAAGATGCCGGCGGCGATGACGACCATCAGGGTCCAGATCGTCGCCAGCAGGACCAGCCGGAAAACCAGGGAGCTTCGGCGGAGGTTCAACAGCCCCCAGAGGCGCCCCCCGCGCTTCACTCGGTCGCCTCGCCCTCCAGCGGGGTCAGGCGGTAGCCGAGGCCGCGCACGGTCTCGATACGGTCCGAACCCAGCTTCTTGCGCAGCCGGCCGATAAACACCTCGATGGTGTTGGAGTCGCGGTCGAAGTCCTGATCGTACAGATGCTCGACCAGCTCGGTGCGGCCGATCACCCGGCCCTGATGCATCATCATGTAGTGCAGCAGGCGGTATTCCAGCGAGGTCAGGCGCAGGGGCTCGCCATTGACGCTGGCCCGGGCGGCGCGTGGGTCCAGCCGCAGGGCCCCGCACGACAGGCTTGGCGCAGCGTGGCCGGCCGAGCGGCGCAGCAGCGCCCGCAGCCGGGCCAACAGTTCTTCGGTGTGGAAGGGCTTGGCCAGATAGTCGTCGGCCCCGGCGTCGAAGCCGGCGACCTTGTCGCTCCAGGCGGCGCGGGCGGTGAGGATCAGCACCGGCGTGGCGACATTGCCGCGGCGCCAGCGCTCCAGCACAGACACCCCGTCCACCTTGGGCAGGCCCAGATCCAGGATCACGGCGTCATAGGGTTCGGTCTCACCCAGGAACTGGGCCTCTTCGCCGTCACCGGCGTGGTCGACGGCATAACCCGCGTCGCCCAGAGCCAATTTCAGCTGGCGCGACAGGTCGGGATCGTCCTCGACGAGCAGGATACGCATGCAACGAAGCCCTTAATTGGCGCTGAGAATCTGGCCGGTCTCGGCGTCGACGATGTAGTCGATGCGGCGGCCGTCGGTGGTGGCCCACCGGACCCTGTAGTTTCGGCCTTCCAGCCCGGCGTCCAGAACCCGTCCCGGCGTGCGACGGGCGATCTGCTCGATCACCCGCGACAACGGCACCAGGCGGCCGGACTGCACGCCACCGCGCGCCTGATCCGACTGGGCGCGCCAGTCGGCCCCCAGAGAATCCTGACGACGCTGGGCCGACGCCGCGCCCGGCAGGGCGGCGGCGATCGCGGCGGCGACGAGAAGGGCGCGGATCGGTTTCATGCTCTCCGGTCTAAGGGGGCGCGGCTGAATGGAGACTGAACGGCCAGTATATGAACGGGGTGTGGCGTTCTGTCACGTCGCAAGGGACGACGGCGACTTTGTCGGCTCCGTCCAGTCGCCCGCAAAGCAGGCGCGTCTAAACGTCACACCTTCCCCGCCCCTCAGCAATCATCAAGCCACAATTCGACCTTCAAACCCCGTATTTTCAATATATACCCATTTTGGGCATGCGATTTATAGCGCTTTTTTACTCAAGCTTTCAGACCAGATCCGCAAACCTTAACGCCAGCAGATCAATCTATGCTGTACAAATTGCGATATAGGGAAAATAGTATCCTGCGAGCAATACGTTGATCGCAGGATCATCACGCGCCGAACGTCATGTCTCGGCGTCGCCATCTTGGGCGACCTGTTCAGTCTGAACAGCGTGAAACCATCACTCGACGTGCGGGGGCGTCGAAATATTCAAGCCCCCGGGGCCCCGCGGATCGCGCGGCCCGGAGGATCGCGGAGATGAAATTGGAAAATTTCGACGCCAGCCCCGATGACGAAACCTACGAGCCTCTGCCGGAGTTTTCGTCGGCGGACATCGTCAAACTCTACGCCGCCACCTTCCTGCCGCTGTGCGAAGTGATGGTCGGCTCAGGCCTGACCAGCCACGCCCGGATCGCCCAGATGATTTCAACCCATGTCCCCCCTACAGAAAACGGGGCCTGGGCGCAGTTGGCTCGGGCGCTGATGGGGGTTCTTGAACGCGCGCCCGTCGCGCCTCAGAGCGAAAACCTTTCCCAGGCAGAGGCAGAGGCCGAGGCCAGGATGGCGGTCGCCCCGCGCCGCACGCCGCCCCTGATCGTCGTCCCGGGCGGGCGTTCGTGATCACACAGCCGGCGGCCAACGACAACTTCACTCCCCCTGTCGATGAAACGCCGGAAAGCACCCAACGCTTCTGGGCCGCGCGCGACGACCTGCGGCGAGCCACCGCCCACATCCTGGGCTGGATCGACGTCGTCGACACGGGCCGCCGCCAGTCGGTCATCGATGGGCTGGTGTTCTTCACCCTTTGGTCCAGCAACATCGCGCATCTGCCGGTCGAGCCCGCCAGCCGCGACCATGAGTTGGTCGACGACTCTGAACGCCGCCCGGTAACAGCGTCGCAGATCGCCGCCGCGCTGGGCCTGACCTATGAGACCGTCCGGCGCCGGGTTCTGGATCTGGTCACTGAAGGCTTGGTCGACCGGGTGACGGACGGCTTCATCGTGCCCCGCCGCGTCATTCTGCGTCCGGGCATCCTCACCAGCGTGAGGCGGTCGCACGACACCCTGGTGGATATGCTGCGCCAAGCCGATGAAGCGAGCCGCCGCGCCTGAAGACGCGGACTGGCGCTAGACTTGAATAGCGCCTCCTCTGCGGACTCAACTGTCCGCCAGCCAGCGCCCTAGATCGGCATCCGCATGATTTCCTGGTAGGCCGAGATCACCTGATCGCGCACGGCCATCACGGTTTCGAGGCTGGCCTCGGCCGAGGAGATAGCGGTGACCACGTCGACCAGGTCGGCCTTGCCGGCCACCTGCTGGGCGACCTTGGTTTCGGCGGCCCTGGAGGCCTGGGTGACGTCGGTCATGGCTGATTTCAGCAATTGGCCGAAGTCGACGCCCTTGGAGGCCCCGCCTCCGCCAATCGAGCCGATACTGCCGACCGACATGGCGCCTTGCGAGGCGTAGGCCTTGGCGGCGGCGAGCGCGGTGATCATCGGTCAGCCCCTATTTGCGCAGCAGGTCGAGGGTGCGCGATTCCATGGCGCGCGCCGTCTCGATGACATTGAGATTGGCTTCGTAGGCGCGCTGCGCCTCCTTCATGTCCAGGGCTTCGACCAGCGAATTGACGTTGGGCAATTTGACATAGCCCTTGGCGTCGGCGGCCGGATTGCCCGGGTCATATTCGGTCTTGAAGTCGCTCTGGTCGGGATCGACGCGCAGCATCTGTACGCCCTCGGCGCCCTGCACCTTGGTCGGCTTGAACACTGGCACCTGCCGACGATACGGATCGCCGCCCGGGGTGCGCGAGGTGGAGTTGGCGTTGGCCAGGTTCTCGGCGATGACCCGCATGCGCCCTTGCTGGGCGCGCAGGGCCGAGGCCGCCACCGCCATGGTCGCCATTGGATTGGACTTGATCTCGGGCATCGCGGTCGTCCTCAGCTATTGGGCTTGCGCGACGCCATGCGCAGCAGAGAAAGGGACTTCTGGTAGAAACCGACGGCGGCGTCATAGTTCATGCGCGCGTCGGTCATCTTGAGCATCTGGTCCTCGAGGGTCACGGCGTTGCCGTCGAGGGTGGTTTCCGAATCGGCGCCCGCCGTCGCCCGCCAGGCGCTGGGCGGATTGGACGGCGCCATGTGCCCGCTCGATGTGGCCATCATCGGGACGCCATTGGTCGGGGCGATCCGACCACCGCGATAAGGCTGCTGATCCGAGCCCTGGTTCATCAATGAGGCCTGAAAGCTGTAGGGCTTCAGATCGCGCGGCTGATAGCCGGGCGAGTCGGCGTTGGCCACGTTCTGGGCGATGACCTTCTGCCGCTGGGACAGATAGCCAAGCCGGCTCTTGAGCATGCCGAAAAGGGGAATGTCGTCGGGACCCATAACCAACATGGTGAAGAAACAGGGTTAATCGGCCATTAAGGAGCATCAGGCACACCAGTGTCAGCGGGGCTATTCGCCTGCGCCATCTTGTCTCGCTGAACTGGTCGATCCGGGCGTCATGGACATCCTCGAATTCATCCGCGCCATCGCCGCCCTGGCCGTCACCCTGGGCTTGATTGGTCTGGCCGCCTACGCCCTGCGGCGCTTTGGCCCCGACGCCCTGTCGCGCCTGGTCACCTCGCGCCAGATCCGCCGCCTGAAGGTGGTCGAGAGCCTGGCCCTGGACCCCACCCGCCGCTTGGTGATCTTCAGCCTCGACGGCGAAGAGCGCCTGATGCTGCTGGGCGAGGGCAAACTGCTGGACTGGGGTCCCAAGGCCTCGGTTCCTGTCCCCGCCCCGCCCCCGAAGTCCGTTCGCCCTGCCCCGGAGCCCGTGGTCTGATGATCCGCGATCTGTTCAAGACCCTGACCGGCGCCAATCCCGCGGATCTGCGCCGCGCCACCGCGATCTCGCTGCTGGCGGCCCTGGCCACCGTGGTGCTGCCCAATGTCGCCCTCGCCCAATCGGCGATCAATGTGAACCTGGGCACCGGAGCTGGCCTGTCCGAACGTGTCGTCCAGATGGTCGGCCTGCTGACCGTGCTGTCCCTGGCTCCGTCGATCGTGATCATGACCACCTCGTTCGTGCGGATCGTGGTGGTGCTGGGCCTGCTTCGCACCGCCATCGGCATCCAGCAGAGCCCGCCCAACCCGGTGATCATCAGCCTGGCCCTGTTCCTGACCGCCATCGTCATGGGCCCCACCTTCGAGCGGTCTTACGATCTGGGCGTCAAGCCGCTGCTGGACCAACAGATGGAGCTGCCCGAGGCCTTCGAGGCCGCCGGCGGCCCGGTGAAGGCCTTCATGCTCAAGCAGGTCGATCGCGACGACCTGGCGCTGTTCGTGCGCCTGTCCAAGATTCCCAAGCCGAAGACCGCCCAGGACACCCCGCTGAAGGTGGTGACCCCGGCCTTCATGATCTCGGAACTGAAGCGCGCCTTCGAGATCGGGTTTCTGCTGTTCATCCCGTTCCTGGTCATCGACCTGGTGGTGGCCAGCGTGCTGATGAGCATGGGTATGATGATGTTGCCGCCGGCGACCATCAGCCTGCCCTTCAAACTGATCTTCTTCGTGCTGGTCGACGGCTGGCGACTCGTTGCAGGCAGTCTGGTCGAAAGTTTCCAGCGCGGCGCTGCGGGATAAACGTGAAAGCCGAAAGCCGTCGCCATTTTTGGCGTCAGTCACGCATCAAAAAAAGGGGCGAGTCTGCTCAGCACGAGCGGACCGTTAGGGTTGGACGATGAGCGTTTTTGTCCTGGGGTCGATCAATCTGGACGCCGTCGCGCGGGTCGATGACCTGCCGCGCCCCGGCGAGACCGTGTCGGGCCTGTCGCTGGAACTGCTTCCCGGCGGCAAGGGCGCCAACCAGGCCGTGGCCGCCGCGCGCATGGGCGCCCCCACCCGGCTGATGGGGGCGGTGGGTCGCGAAGACAGCGGCCCCGGCCTGAAGAGCACGCTGGCAGGCTACGGCGTGCAGGTGTCCGATGTCGGCGAATTGCAAGGCGTGCCCACCGGCCAGGCCCATGTCTGGGTTGCGTCGAGCGGCGAGAATATGATCGTGGTCACCAGCGGCGCCAACGCCGCGATCACCCCCCAGCATGTCTCCGCCACGCCGCTGGAGGGTCAACGCGTCCTGCTCAGCCAGCTTGAAACACCGCCTCAGGCGGTCGAGGCCCTGTTCCGGGCGGGCGCGGCCAAGGGAGCCTTGCGCATCCTCAACGCGGCCCCGGCCCTGCCCCAGGGCGCGGCGCTGTTCCCGCTGACTGACATCCTCATTCTCAACCAGACCGAACTGGCGACCTATGCCAAGCTCGACCACGAGCCGGTCAAGCTGGAAGACGTGTCGCGGGCCTCGCGCAAGCTGATGAGCCGCCCCGACCAGACGGTGATCGTCACCCTGGGCTCGGCCGGCGTGGCCACTGTGCGCCGCGACGAGGCCTTCCTGATCGAGGGCCGCAAGGTCAAGGCGATCGACACCACCGGGGCCGGCGACTGCTTCTGCGGCGCCCTGGCCGCGGCCCTGGCGTCGCACATGGAGTTGCGCGAGGCGGTCGAGACCGCCAACGCCGCCGCCGCCCTGTCCGTGCAGAAGAACGGCGCCGCGCCGTCGATGCCCAGCCGCAGCGAGGTCGAGGCGTTTCTGGAGGGGTGAGTACTACGTCGCTCTCCCAGGGAGAGCGGGACTTCAGGATCAGGCCGCGCGGATGCCGCTGAAGCCGTGCTCCGAGATCTGTGAGCCGATCACCGCGTCATAGCCCAGGATCATGTCGACATCCTTGCCGTTGCTGGCCAAGGGCAGGCGAAGCCACAGGATCGAGGTATGGGGCGCGCCGCGCCAGGCCATGCTGTGGACCCCAACGCCCGGACGGCGGCCGTCGACAACCTTGTCCAGTTCCTTGCGCCAGTAGTCGGCGGCGGCGGTGTTGTAGACGTCCGACAGGCTCTTGCCGGTGATCTCGCGACCATAGACGCCGTAGAGGCCGGTCCCGGCCAGACGCAGCCGATAATCGCGAGGCTCTCCGACCACATCGATCAGGCTGACCGTGGGCAGCATGCGCTTCATGCCCACGGGGCTCAGATCAGCGCGCGCAGGAAGGCTAGCCCCCCGGCGGAGGGACGCCCAATAGGCGAACATCTCCTGGTGAGCGCGGGCCGCCGTGGCCGATGCGCTCAGCTGCGCGTTCATCTTCAGATTCCTTAACAAGCCGTTGGAATCACGACGATTCACTATCGCTTAAGGAACGAATCGCGGGCAAGTGAAAACAACGTCGCAGCCCCAGAAACCGGTGAAGAGTCAAGCGTGTGACAAATCGGCCGATGGCGCGTCGCTGAGGCAAGCGTTTGATCAGACTCGGCTATTTGCCCGCGCGAGCCGGTTTGCGGCCGCCCTGGCCCAGACCCATCTGCTTGGCCAGTTCCGAGCGCGCCTTGGCATAGTTGGGCGCGACCATCGGGTAATCCTTGGGCAGCCCCCATTTGGCGCGGTAGGCTTCGGGGCTCAGATCGTACTTGGAGCGCAGGTGCCGCTTCAACGACTTGAACTTGAGGCCGTCTTCCAGACAGACCAGATGGTCGGGCGCGATCGAACGCTTGATCGAGACCGCCGGCGCCTTGGCCGCCGCCGGCTCGGCCTCGGCCGCCCCGCCGACTGTCGCCATGGCGCTGTGCACAACCCGGATGAGAGCAGGCAGGTCCGCAGCCGGCACCGAATTGTTGAAGACATAGGCCGACACGATGTCCGCCGTCATCTCAAGCAGGTCCGATTGCTCATCCATGGTGATCCAGCCCGTCGTGATTGTGAATTTTATCTTTCGACCTGATTCCGAAATCAGTCGTGGCGTGGATAACCATAATCGCTGACCACGGCAATATCCGGGAGTTCAGCAAACGCCCGAATTAAACCAAAACAGCGTTCGATCGAGGTCCGAACACATCAAGGGTGAAGGGTTTTTCGCGAAAAGTGCACGGTGATATTTGAACTAGCGTCCAAAATCCCGTGATAGCGCTAGCATGGCTGCGCGCTGCGGCACTGAATATTCGTCCACACCGTCTTCGTCGCCGTCCCGGATCGCCTTCAGCAAAGCAGGAGTCAGGGCCGAGGACAGCGACCAGTTCCAGTATCGCAGCACCGTCTGGGCGCGATCGACGGCGATCATGTCAAACACCGCCATCACCCGCTCCAGCGCTGGCGACAGGGCGCCGTTCGCATCCGTCTCGGGTCGCCTCAGGCCGCGCCAAAGCGCCTTGATGGCGGCGCGGGGCAGGCCCGTGGCCTTGCACAGAATGGCCAGGGGCTCGCCGCCCGGATCGGTGAAGATCTTGGCGCCGGTCATCGGCTTGAGGCCCGACAGATAGGAGATCTCCTCAGCGACATCGCGGGTCATGCCGTTCTGGGCGGCGGCGACGGCGTCGTCGAGACTGTCGAACGGGCTCTTGGCGATAGCGGCGCGATTGCGCTGACGCCGCTCGATGAACTGGAGAGCCTTGCGCGACATCGGGTCCTGCCAGCCCTCCTCCGAGGCCAGGGCGAACAGATCACCTACGGCGTCCTGCAGGATTTCCCGCGAGACGGCGAAGCGTTGCAGGATCAGCTTGCGGGCTTCGAAATCAGCCCACCAGAACATCACATAGGCATGGCTGGGACGCAGCTCGGCACGGCGCAGCAGCAGCGGGACCAGGCGCGGGTTGTCACGCGACATCGCCACCACGGTCTCGGTGGTTTGATGGTTGAAGCGCGCCATTTCATTGCGCAGCAGGGTCTCCACGACCGGCGCCTCGCCCGCCTCCACCAGCGCATCCGTCACCATCTCGCCGACGCCGCGGCGCTGGGCGATCATGCGGCGATGCTCGGTGGTGGCGTGGCGAACGCAGTCGATCAGATCGGCGTCGCCCAAGGTCGGTGAATTTTCCAGAAGGGCGCGCGACACCGAAAGCTCGTCGCGAAGGATCAGGCGCACCAGGGTTCCGGGCATGTCGGCCAGGTTGGCCAGCCGGCGCGCGACCTTCTCACGCTCCTCGGTCACGGCGTCGCGCAGCATTTCGACCAGCAGATCCGCCGTCATCGACCGCTCAAAAGCGTTGACGCGACTGGCCGGCAGGCAAACCACGTCGGCCAGGCGCTTGAGCAGGGCCGCACGCGAACGCCCCAGCGGCTTGGGGGCCCCCAGGTCTTGATGGGCGTCAATCGGCGCGGGTTCGCTCATGGTGCTCCTGGCGCTCAAATCGGTCGCCCTCCCCACCTGATCAGAACGTCCTTAACGTCCGATGAGCGAAAGGGCGACCATGCCAGGATATGGGGACGCCAAGGCGCGATCCAAAGCGCTACCGGAACGGATGCTCGCCCCATTGCGGCCAGATGTCGGGCAGATCGGTAGAGACCTTGTCGGGATAGACCGGCGTTCGCTTCTCCAGGAAGGAGGTCACCCCTTCCTTGGCGTCGGCCGAGGCGCCGCGCGCCTGGATAGCCCGGCTGTCGGCCTTGTGGGCCTCCATAGGGTGATCGGCGCCGGCCATGCGCCACAGCAGCTGACGGGTCAGGGCCACCGACACCGGAGCGCTGTTGTCGGCGATCTCGCGGGCCAGGGCGCGGGCGGCGGGCAGCAGGTCCTCGGGCGCATGCAGCGAGCGGACCAGCCCTCGGTCGAGCGCTTCCTGGGCCCCGAACACCCGGCCGGTGTAGCACCATTCCAGCGCCGTCTGCAGGCCGACCAGACGCGGCAGGAACCAGGACGACGCCGCCTCGGGATTGATGCCCCGGCGAGCGAACACAAAGCCGAACTTGGCGTCGGTCGAGGCCAGGCGAATGTCCATGGGCAGTTGCATGGTCACACCCACGCCCACGGCCGCGCCGTTCACGGCGGCGATGATCGGCTTGAGGCTGTCATACATGCGCAGGGTGCAGCGGCCGCCGCCGTCGCGATAGATGTCGCCGACCTTGCCCTCTTCCCGCTCCAGGGCCTGGGGCGAGGTGCGGTCGAAGGTGGCCCCGCCGGCGCCCAGGTCAGCCCCGGCGCAGAACGCGCGCCCTGCCCCTGTGACGATCACCACCTTGACCGCGTCATCGGCGTCGGTGACGTCGAACACCTCGATCAGGTCCTTCATCATCCGGGCGGTGAAGGCGTTCATCCGCTCGGGCCGGTTCAGGGTGATCGTCGCGATCCCGTCCTCGACGTCGTAGAGCAAGGTCTCGAAGGTGGGCTGCGACATGGGACGGTTCCTCCTGATTTTCACGCAGTCAAACATGCGTTTGAGTCAGGAGCAACGCTCATCGCGACCTATCCGGCGATGCGTGGCAGCCACATCCCCATGAAGGCCCCGAAGATCCCGACGGCGGTGCACAGCGTCAGGATCAGCAGGAAGCCCGCCGTCGCCCAGCGCATCGGCTCGCCCTTCTGGTCGCCGGCCCGCAGATACAGCTCCAGCCCCGCCAGCGGGATCAGATAGCAGCCAAAGGCCAGGAACCGCACGAACGGCCCGTCGAAGTCCTTGCCGATACCGACCGGGGCCTGGTGGATCAGGATCCAGAACATCAGGCTGATCCGGAAGAACCACACGCCGCTGACCAGCAGGAACAGGCGCAGCGCCCAGCGGCGGTGGGCGTCAATGCGCCGGGCCAGGGCCGCGCGCCAGGCCACGACCGCGCAGGCGATGATCAGCAGGCCATTGAGACTGATGCCGACCCGCATCGCCGTCCCGCCGGCCGTACCTCGCGTCCACACCGCATAGAGCCCAGCCATGCTGACGACGATGGCGGTGACCATGTAGATCCGGCCATTCCAGCGATGCAGCCAGGCCGCCCGCCTGCGCAACCAGGGCAGCAGTTGCACCGGTCCGGCCAGGGTGATCAGGACAGCCAGCAACAGGTGGACGCCCAGCACCAGATTTCCCACCGTCCCGCCCGGCCGATAGCCGCCGACCAGAACGTCGTTCCAGGCCTCGAACCGTCCGCCGACCGCAGCCCCGCCATAAAAGGCCGTGACATAGAGCGCGAAGGCCAATTGGCCGATCAGGGCGGTGAAGACCCAGAGCCGGGCCGACAGACGCAAGGCCCGTTCGGCGGCGGGCCCTTGTGCTGGAGCGGTTTGCGTCATGCCTTTTTCCTGGCCCGTCGCCCGGCGACCTGTTGCCAACAGGCTTAGTTGGCGGCCAAGACTTGGGCCATGACGGTTGCGATCGGAAAACATGACCCTGGGATTCAGGCGGATCGGAGCGCGATGAACGGCACGGTCTCGGCGGGCTTCGCCGACCATCTCTGGCGCTTCGCGGTCGCCAACGGCGCCGATCCGAAGGCCCTGGCCGAACGCTCCGGGATCCGGGCGGACGATCTGCGCGACCTCGACCGCCGTGTACCGGTCCGATCCTATGTCGCCCTGATGGGCGCGGCCAAGGCCCTGTGCGACGCGCCGGACCTGGCGCTGCGGCTGGGCGCGACCAGCGACTTTCGCGAGATCTCGGTGGTCGGACTGATCTGCTACGCCGCCCCCACCATGGGCGAGGCGTTGCGAGAGCTGAACCGCTATGGACGACTGGCCATGGAGGTCGACGTCCCGGCCGGCGCCCAACGCTTCCAGGTCACGCCGCGGGACGGCGAACTGTGGATGGTCGACACTCGCACCGATCCGAACGCCTTCCCCGAACTGACCGAGTCCACCTGGTCGCGCTTCATCTGCGAGACGGCGCGGCACTTCCCCGATGCGCCCTTCGCCAAGGCCGTCCATGTCACACATGCCCGCCCGCCCCACGGCGCAGACTATGAGGCCTTGTGGAAGGCGCCGGTCACATTCGACGCCGCCTGGAACGCCATCAGGATAGATCCGTCCTGGCTGGACATCCCGCTGCACAATCCCAGCGGCTACGCCTTTGGCGTGCTCAGCGAGCATGCTGACAGGTTGCTGGCCCAGCTGGAGGGGTCGCGTACCGCGCGGGGGCGGGTCGAGTCCGTCCTCCTACCCATTCTGCACAAGGGCGCGCCGGGCATGGCGCAGGTGGCCGCGCGGCTGGGCCTCAATCGCCAGGCGCTGTACCGCCAGTTGCGCCAGGAAGGCTTGACCTATGAGACCGTGGTCGACGCCTTGCGCCACACGATGGCGCTGCACTATCTGAACGGACGCAAGGTTTCGGTGAACGAGACCGCCTATCTGGTCGGCTTCTCCGACCCCAGCGCCTTCTCGCGCGCCTTCAAGCGCTGGACGGGCGCCAGCCCTCGCGCTGCGAAGGCCGGCTGAAGCGCCTAGCCCCGCTTGACCATCAGCTTGCTGATCGCGTGGACGAAGTTGTTGGGCGCGATCTCCATCTCGCCCGTCGCCTTCAGGTCCGGGAAGCGCGCCAGGATCTGGCGATAGGCTTCTTCCAGCTGGATCTGGGCCACGCGCTTGCCGATGCAGGTGTGGGGGCCGTAGCCGAAGGCGATGTGCTTGGCCGCATTGGGACGGCGCACGTCCAGCTGGTCGGGATTGGGAAACACCTCCGGATCGCGGTTGGCCGCGCCGTAATACATGATCACCTTCTCGCCTTCGCGGATCATCTGGCCATTCAGCTCGGTGTCGGCCGTCGCCGTGCGGCGCATATAGATCACCGGGCTGACCATGCGGATGAACTCGTCGACCGCCCCGCCCATCAGGCTGGGATCGTCGATCAGCAGCTGCTTCTGGTCGGGGAACTCGGTCAGCAGCTTCATCGCGCCCGACAGGGTGTTGCGGGTGGTGTCATTGCCCGCGAACACGATCAGCAGCCACGAGCCGTCCAGATATTCGTCGGCCAGCAGCGCGCCGTCGACCTGGGCCCGGGCGATGGCGGTCATCAGATCCTCCTTGGGATCCTCGCGGCGCTTGAGCAGCATCATCCGGCCGTAGTCGAACATCTCCTCGACGTTGTTGTTGAAGTCCATGACGAACTGCATGAGCTCCAGCGTCGGGGTGATCGGCGCGGCGGCCTGCTGCACGGCCAGGTCCTGGGCCCGCTCCAGATAGTGCATCCAGGTCAGGAACTTGGGGCGGTCCTCAGGCGGCACGCCCAGGATCTCGCACAGGGTGAACAGCGGCAGCACGCTGGAGAAGTGCTCGACCATGTCGATGGTCGCCCCGCCCTCCAGCAGCGGCTCCATGGCGTCCAGCAGCCGGGTGACCTCGCCCTTCACCGCCTCGGTGATCCCGCGCAGATAGGACGGGGTGAAATAGGGCATGTGCTCGCGACGCAGCTGCAGGTGATGCGGCGCGTCCAGATTGATCATGGTGTCCATCGACGCCCGGAACAGCAGGGCGTGACGGCGATCCGGCGCGCCGATGGCCATCAGGATGCCGCCGCGCTGCGAGGAATAGGTGGCCGGATCGCCGTTGACGGCCATCACGTCCTCATGGCGCGTGACCGCCCAAAAGCCCGGCCCGTCCAGGGGCTCGGCGTGCCACATCACCGGCGCCTGCTGCCGCATCCGGGCATAGTCGGCGAAGGGCTGGCCCTTGGTGAAGCGGAAGATGTCGGCCAGGTCCACATCAGGCAGGGTCGGGTAGGTGGTCGCAGCGCCCGGTCCGGCCTTGCCGTCCACCACTGTCTGACTGATCAGGTCCATGCGTCTCTCCCGGGCGCGTTCTTGTTGGACCCGACGATAGCCGAGAAAAACGCCACGCCAACGGCGCCGCGACGGTAACTGACGCAAGGTGACCCTTTGCGTTCGGGCCAGACCCGCGCATGGTGAGTGAACGTCGATCACGCGGAGACACGCGGACGGCCAAAGGGAGGTTGCGATGACCCAGATCATCGAGGCGGATTATATCGTCGTGGGCGCCGGCTCGGCCGGCTGCGTGCTGGCGGCGCGACTGTCGGAAGACGGCCGCTACAAGGTGCTGTTGCTGGAAGCCGGCGGCGATGACCGGCCGACCAAGAACCTCTCGCAGTTCGCCTCCAACCTGATGATCCACATCCCGGTCGGCTACGCCCAGACCCTGAAGGATCCCAAGGTCAACTGGCTCTACACCACCGAGCCCGATCCCGGCACCGGCGGGCGCCAGCACGTCTGGCCGCGCGGCAAGGTGCTGGGCGGCTCGTCCTCGATCAACGCCATGCTGTATGTGCGCGGCCAGCAGGCCGACTATGACGGCTGGCGGCAACTGGGCTGCGAGGGCTGGGCGTGGGACGACGTCCTGCCCTGGTTCCGCAAGTCGCAGAACCAGGAGCGCGGCGGCTGCGACCTGCACGCCACCGGCGGTCCGCTCAATGTCGCCGACATGCGCGACGGCAACGTGATCTCCGACGCCCTGATCGAAGCCTGCGACCAGGCCGGCATCCCGCGCTATGCCGACCTGAACGGCAAGGATCAGGAGGGCGCCACCTGGTATCAGGTGACCCAGAAGAACGGCGCGCGCTGCTCGGCCGCCGTCGCCTATCTGCACCCGGCCATGAGCCGTCCCAACCTGCGGGTCGAGACCAACGCGCTGGCCAGCCAGGTGGTGTTCGAGGGCCAGCGCGCCGTGGGCGTCGAATTTGTCCAGAACGGCCAGAAGCATGTCGCCATGGCCCAGGCCGAGGTGATCCTGGCCGGCGGGGCGATCAACTCACCGCAACTGCTGCAGCTGTCCGGGGTCGGCGCGGGCGAGCTTCTGCGCCAACACGGCATCGCGGTCGTGGCCGATGTCCCCGGCGTCGGCGAGAACCTGCAGGATCACTATCTGACCGGCGTCCGCTATCGCCTCAAGGCCGGGGCCAAGTCGATCAACGCCATGAGCAAGGGTAGCCGGCTGGCCGCCGAGGCGCTGAAATACGTGCTGTTCCGCAAGGGCCTGCTGACCCTGTCGGCGGCGCACGTCGCCGCGTTCTGCAAGTCCCGGCCCGATCTGGCGGGACCCGACATCCAGTTCCACATCCTGCCGGCCACCATGGATCTGGAAAAGCTGTTCAACCAGCAGAAGATGGAACTGGAAGACGCGCCGGGCATGACCATTGCGCCGTGCCAGCTGCGCCCCGAAAGCCGCGGCTGGATCCGCATCAAGTCGGCCGATCCTTCGGTGTATCCGGCCATCTTCGCCAATTACCTGTCCGATCCGCTGGACCAGGAAGTCGCCATCGCCGGACTGAAATGGGCCCGCAAGATCGGCGAGCAGCCGGCCATCGCCCAGTATGTCGATCACGAGATGAACCCCGGTCCGGGCTTCGAGACCGACGAGATGCTGCTGGAATATGCCCGCGCGTCGGGCTCGACCCTCTATCACCCGGTCGGCAGCTGCCAGATGGGGACCGGGCCGATGGCCGTGGTCGACGCCCGGCTGCGGGTGCGCGGCGTCGAGGGCCTGCGGGTGGTCGACGCCTCGATCATGCCACGCCTGGTCTCGGGCAACACCAACGCCCCCACCATCATGATCGGCGAAAAGGGCGCGGCGATGATCCTGCAGGACGCCAGGGCGCTGGTCGCGGCCGCCTAGTTCAATCCGTCAGCTCGAAAGACCTTCCGCATGCACCCCTACCACCACGCCCGCACGCAAGCCGACAAGCCCGCCTACATCATGGCCGGCTCGGGCGAGGTCGTGACCTATGGCCAGCTGGACGCGCGGTCCAACCAGGGCGCCCGGCTGTTTCGCGCCCTGGGCCTGAAGGCCGGCGACGTCATCGCCATCCTGATGGAGAACAACGCCCGGTTCTTCGAGATCGCCTGGGCGGCGCAGCGGGCCGGGCTCTACTATGTCTGTGTTTCGACCAAGCTGACGGCGGCCGAGGCCCAGTACATCCTCGAGGATTGCGGGGCCAAGGTGTTCATCACCTCCACCGCCATGGGGTCGCTGATCGACGAGATCGCGGTGCTGGTTCCAGACCTGACGCTCTACGCCGTCGGCGGCGCCCACGGCCCGTATGCCGATTTCGAGGCGGCGCGGGCGGCCATGCCGGAAACGCCGATCGCCGACGAGAGCGCCGGCTCGGACATGCTCTATTCGTCGGGCACCACCGGCCGGCCCAAGGGGGTCAAGCCGGCCCTGAACGGCGGCCCGATCGACCAGCCCAACGCCCTGCAGATGATGGCCCAGGGCCTGTTCGGCTTCAGCGGCGACAGCGTCTACCTGTCCCCCGCCCCGCTCTATCACGCCGCGCCGCTGCGCTGGTGCATGAGCGTCCACAAGCTGGGCGGCACGGTGATCGTGATGGAGAAGTTCGATCCGGAAGCCGCCCTGGCCCTGATCGAGAAATACAAGGTGACCTGCGGCCAGTTCGTGCCGACCCACTTCGTGCGGATGCTGAAACTGCCCGAAGCGGTCCGCGCCCAGTATGACGTCTCGTCGATGAGGTCGGCCGTCCACGCCGCCGCCCCCTGCCCGGTTCCGGTCAAGGAACAAATGATCGCCTGGTGGGGCCCGGTGATCTTCGAATACTATGCCGGCACCGAGGGCAACGGCTTCTGCTGGATCAATTCCGAGAACTGGCTGAGCCACAAGGGCAGCGTCGGCCAGGCGGTGCTGGGCGAACTGCGCATCTGCGACGAGAACGGCGACCCCGTGCCGCCCCGCACCGAGGGCGGCGTCTATTTCGCCAACGGCCCGGCGGTGAACTATCACAACGCCCCCGACAAGACCGCCGAGAGCTATAACCAGCACGGCTGGACCACCTTGGGCGACGTGGGCTGGGTCGACGAGGATGGCTTCCTCTACCTGACCGACCGCAAGAGCTTCATGATCATCTCGGGTGGGGTGAACATCTATCCGCAGGAGATCGAGAACCTGCTGATCACCCACCCCAAGGTCGCCGACGCGGCCGTGGTCGGCGCCCCGCATGAGGAGATGGGCGAGCAGGTCGTGGCGGTGATCCAGCCCCTGGCCTGGGCCGAGGACCACACGGACCTGGCCGAGGAGCTGATGGCCTTCGCCCGCGCCAACCTCAGCCACGTCAAGTCGCCACGCCGCATCGACTTCATGGCCGAGCTGCCCCGCCATGCCACGGGCAAGCTCTACAAGCGGCTGATCCGGGATGCTTACTGGGCCAAGGACGGCGGCCGGATCACCTGAAGAACCAGGCGCTTCTGGACGCGGTTCTCAATTTTCAGTAGAGCTTGGCCTTGGTTAATCAGCAGACGCCGAATGGACTGCGTTGTATCTGAGGAACCCAAAGTCTCCGGATCGGTTTCCCTAGTCCCAAAGTCACAGTGGTTCCCATGGCAAGTCGTATTCTGGTCGTCGAAGATGAAATCCTGGTCGCCATGGAGCTTGAAGCCACGGCGCAGGATTGCGGCCACCAGGTGATCGGCATCGCACCTGACAGCGCTTCGGCGTTCCGCCTCGCTGATCAGGCCGACATCGCCCTTGTCGACGTGAACCTGCGCGATGGCGAGACGGGACCGGAAATCGGCCGCCGACTGGCCAGCGAATTTGGCGTCACGGTGGTCTTCATGACCGCCAATCCTGATCGCCTGGGACGCGATGTGCCTGGAGCCCTTGGCGTGGTCAGCAAGCCAGTGACTGAAGAAATGACGGCGAATGTCCTGGCCTTCGCCAGCCTGCGTCGCAGCCTGTTCGCCGACACACCCGTGCCGCAACACGTCATGCTTTTCCCGCGCCTCGAAGCCTGCCGGCCCCTGGCCTCGGCGGTCAGAGTCTGGCCCGGCTCAAGACCTTGAACGGGAGACGGATCGTCACGATCAGGCCTGAAGCACGCCAGTCATAGGTGATCTGCCCCCCCAACTGCCCCTCCACGCTGATGCGCGCCAGGTTGGAGCCGAAGCTCAGATGGGTGGGTTCGACAGCCGGCGGACCGCCGCTTTCCGTCCAGATCATTTCATAAAAGTCGCCGGCGTGGCTGGCCACGATTAACACCCGTCCCTCAAGGGTTTTCAGCGCTCCGTACTTTGCAGCATTGGTCGCCAGTTCATGGAAGACCAGAGCCAGGGGCGTCGCGGCGCGATCGTCGATCATCACATCCGCGCCGCCGATCTCGATACGCTCGCCGTCCTTATAGGGGGCGAGCAGATCGTTCAGCATCGCAAACAGCGTCGTCTGGTCACTGTGAGGCCGCGACAGCGCGCTGTGGGGTCGGACATAGTCGTGGGCCCGGCCCAGCGCCGTCACCCGCTCGCGCAGCGCCGTCGCGAAAGCCTTGGCCTCGGGGTAAGAGCGGGTCGACAGATGGATCAGACCCGAGATCACCGAGAAGATGTTCTTGATCCGGTGACTGAGTTCGTTGGCGACGAGTGAACGCTCATCTTCGAGACGCTTGGCGTCATCGATATCGGTGCAGGTGCCGAACCAGCGGACGATCTTTCCCTCAGCATCCCTCAGAGGCAGGGCGCGACCGAGGGCCCAGCGATAGTCGCCGGAATGGTGGCGAAGGCGATATTCGATATCGTAGGGCTCACCACTTTCGAGGGCCTGCCGCCAACGCGCCCAAGCACGCTCCTGGTCATCTGGGTGGAACACCCCCACCCAGCCATCGCCATGGGTGGAGCCCTCGGGAACGCCGGTGAACTCGTACCAGCGGGCGTTGAAATAGTCGGGATCCCCGTTGGGCAGGGTCGACCAGACCATCTGCGGCATGGTGTCGGTCAGCACGGCGAAACTGGCCTGGCTCTTCACCAGCGCCTTCTCGGCGTTGACCTGGTCAGAGATGTCGGCGTTGACGCCGAACCAGCGCTTAACCGCGCCGTTCTCGTCGAAGGTCGGGTTGATGCGTGTCAGAAACGGCCGGAACTCACCCGTCGCCGATCGCAATGGAAAGACCATCTCGAAGGGCTGAGCGGAGGCGATGCTGGCCTGCCAGCGCTCCAGGACCGTCGGCAGAACCTCAGGATCATGGACGGACTGCCAGCCCCACCCCTCCATCTGCTCAGGCGTCGTGCCGGTGTAGTCGTACCAGCGCCGATTGTACCAGATGATGTAGCCATCCGCGTTGGCGGCCCAACACAGCGTCGGCATGTTCTCGGCAAGTGCGCGAAACTCGCTGTGTTCAAAGGGCAAGCGATCGGGGCTTTCTACGGAACGACAGGGCCTAAAATCTGAGTCTACGTCTCAGCCTGGGGACCAGCAAGCAACGCGGGCATGAGCGCAGCACGAGACCTCAAAATGAGTATCCATGGCAAAGGTTCCTCAAACGCGATCTACGCCCCTTCCGGCCATCCCCTGAACGCCCGAGCTTGCCCAACGCGCCCGACCATGGGATCAATCAAACAACTGTTTGCAAAAGATGTGTTTGGGAGAACGCCATGAAACAAGTCGCCTATGCGGATATCGCCGGCCTGGTCGGCCAGGAGATCGGCGTGTCGGACTGGGTCGAGATCAGCCAGGAGCGGGTCAACCAGTTCGCTGAAGCCACCGGCGACCACCAGTGGATCCATGTCGATGTCGAGCGCGCCACCAAGGAGATCGGCGGCCCGATCGCCCATGGCTATCTGACCCTGTCCCTGATCCCCATGCTGGGGGCCGGCATCCTGCACGTCACCGGCGTGACCCGCGGCATCAACTATGGCTGCGACAAGGTCCGCTTCACCGGCATGGTCCGGGTGGGCAAGAAGGTGCGCATGCGCCAGAAGCTGCTGAGCGTCGAGCCCAAGTCCGGCGGCCTGCAGATGAAGAACGAGTGCACCATCGAGATCGAGGGCGAGGACCGCCCCGCCTGCGTGGCCGAGACGATCTCGATCATCTACGGGGCTTGAGGATCGCCGCTCCCCGCCGGGGAAGGACCTGAAACACGATACGGCCGCCGGATCACTCCGGCGGCCGTCTTCAGTTCAGCGGTGGCGGTCAATCAATGCTTGATTGCGTCGCCGACCTTGTCCTGGGCTTGGCCGACCTTGTTCTGGATGTCGCCCTTGGTCTTCTGAAGGGCGCCTTCGGCTTCCATCTTTTCATTGTCCGTGGCCTTGCCGACGGCTTCCTTCACAGCGCCAGCGCCCTTGTCGATAGCGCCTTCCACACGATTGGTGCTCATGGCTCGCTCCTGTTTGAGGTGAATGTCCCCACAAGAACGGAAGCCCACGCCCTAAGGTTCCGGACTTTCTATTGAGACGCGGCCATGGCCGTGGCCGACGCTGCCACAGACTCATCCGCTGCGGCGGGCGCGCTCGACGCGTTCGCGCGTATCCGGGAAACCGGCGCTCTTGGCCGGTCGAGCAGGGCGATGGTTTCGCGGATGAACTTGGCGTGGGTGACGATGCCGATCTCCAGCCGCTCGCCCGACAGTTCAACCTGCTGGGTCAGGATGCCGGCCACGAACTGCACGTCCTGACTCTCGGTCGCGCCGGGCCGGCGATGCGCGGCCTGGGACATGAACACCGGCCCGCCCGAATTGCCGGGGAACACCGAGAAGTCCAGCAGGAAGGTCGGAAAGGCGGCGGCCGGGGCCAGCGGATAGGACGCCACCCGTCCCGACCGCAGGATCGGGAATCCGGCCGGATTGGCCGCCAGGCCGCGCGGAAAGCCCAGGGCCATCATCTCGTCGCCGGGCCCCAGGGCATATTTGCCGAAGGTGTCGTCCTGAGCCAGCCAGGCCAGCGGAATGGCGGCCTTGGCGAACTCCGGCGGGGCGGTGATCACGATGGCCGCGACATCGCGGCCGGGGTGCTGCACCCACAGCGGATGATCGCCGTCGCGGATTTTCAGGGTCTGGGGATCATAGCGCCAGACGCCGTCCGTGGACTGGATGCGATAGCCGATCCTGGCCGAGACCGACGGCATGCGATCAAAGACATGACCGGCGGTGATCAGCAGGGTGCGGGGCTTGCCGGCGGGATCGGTGTCGGCCACCAGAAAGCCCGTGCCGACCGTGCGCGAGCCATCGGCCTGCGGCTGTTCCAACTGAACGGTCGCCTGGATCAGATCGACGGACAGATCCCACGCCATCGTCGCCCCCAATATCGTTACGCGCACCAGCCCTCGCAGGGAACCTCGCCCCGGCGCGCCGTCAGTTTGACCAGACGCGCAATGCCTCGCAAGCTGTCGTTCTGACGCATGCCGCCTGAGGGCGCTTCGTAGGAAAAACGACCATGAACCGCCGTGGGATGATGACGAGCACCGCCGCAATGCTTACTTCCGGCGCAGCCCTCAGTCCTGGAAACTCCATGTCAGCTCCTGCCAGCGCCCGTCCCGTCCCGCCCGTCGCCAAGAAAGAGCCCCAGCGCATCGAACAGCTGGGCCGGGTGCGGACCGACGACTATGCCTGGATGAAGGACGACAACTGGCAAAAGGTGCTGCGCGACCCCAGCCTGATCAAGGCCGACGTCAAGGAGCATCTGACCGCCGAGAACGCCTACACCAAGGCCATGCTGACCTCGACCGAGGCCCTGCAGACGGCGATGTTCGAGGAGATGAAGGGCCGCATCAAGCAGGACGACGCCTCTGTCCCCGCCCCCGATGGCGCGTGGGAATATTACACCCGCTTCGAGACCGGCGCGCAGCATCCGATCCATGCCCGCAAGCCGCGGGCGGGCGGGCCTGAAGAGATCCTGCTCAACGAGGAAGCCGAGTCCAAGGGCAAGGCCTTCTATCAGGTCGGCGCGGCCAGCCATTCGCCCGACCACAAGCTCTATGCCTTCGCCGTCGATGAGCAGGGCTCGGAGGTCTATCGCATTCACGTCAAGGACCTGGCGACCGGCGCGGTGCTGGACAGCCCGGTGGGCAGCACCACCGGCGACTTCTGCTTCTCGCCCGACAGCCAGTGGCTGTTCTGGACCTTCCGCGATGACAACGGCCGCCCGGCGAAAATCTATCGCCGCCCCGCGCGCGGCGGCGCCCAGGATGACGTGCTGATCTATGACGAGCCTGACGAAGGCTTCTTCATCGGTGTGGGCGTGGTCTCGTCCGAAAAGTTCATCGTCATCAGTGGCGGCAATCAGGAGACCAGCGAGAACCTGCTGATCCCGGCCAGCGACCCCACCGCCGCACCCGTGGTGGTCGAACCGCGCCAGGTGGGCGTGCGCTATGAGCTGGACCACTGGAACGATCACTTCGTGATCCGCACCAACGCCGACGGCGCGGTGGACTGGAAGCTGGTCACCGCCCCCGAAGCGACGCCCGGCAAGGCCCACTGGAAGGACTGGATCGCCCACAAGCCCGGCACGCTGATCGTCGGCATGATCGCCTTCAAGAACCATTTCGCGCGACTTGAGAAGGTCGACGCGGTCAATCGTATCGTGGTCACCGCAACAGGCGGCGACGAGCATGTGGTCGGCTTCGACGAGGCCGCCTATGCGCTGAGCCTGGAGGGCGGCTACGAGTACGACACCCCCACCATGCGCTTCGTCTACAACTCGATGACCACGCCCCGGCAGTGGTTCGACTACGACATGGCGGCGCGTCAGCGCACCCTGCGCAAGACCCAGGAAATTCCGTCGGGTCACAATCCCAGCCAGTATGAAACCCGTCGTCTGAACGCCACGGCCAGCGACGGTACAGAGGTGCCGATCTTCATCCTGATGAAGAAAGGCACACCGCTGGACGGCTCGGCGCCGCTGCTGCTGTACGGCTATGGCAGCTATGGGATCTCGATGGAGGCCAGCTTCTCGATCCGGAATTTTTCACTCGTGGATCGCGGCTGGATCTGGGCGACGGCCTGCCCGCGCGGCGGCTCGGAAAAGGGCTGGAGCTGGTTCCTGGACGGCAAGAAAGACAGGAAGAAGAACACCTTCACCGACTTCATCGCCTGCGCCGAGCACCTGCACACAGCCGGTTATGGCAAGCCCGCCAACACCGTGGCCTATGGCGGCTCGGCCGGCGGTCTGCTGATGGGGGCTATCACCAATATGCGGCCCGACCTGTTCTCCGGGATCATCGCGGCGGTGCCCTTCGTCGACGTGGTCAACACCATGAGCGACGTCACCCTGCCCCTGACCCCGCCCGAATGGCCCGAATGGGGCAATCCGCTGGAGGACCCGGCGGCCTATGACTACATCGCCAGCTACAGCCCCTATGACAACGTGTCAGCCAAGGCCTATCCGGCCGTGCTGGCCACCGGCGGACTTTCCGACCCCCGCGTCACCTATTGGGAGCCCGAGAAGTGGGTCGCCAAGCTTCGGCCGGCCAGCACCAGCGGCAACCCCGTTCTGCTGAAGATCAATATGGACGCCGGCCATGGCGGCGCCTCGGGCCGCTTTGATTTCCTCAAGGAGATCGCCTTGGACTACGCCTTCGCGGTGTGGGCCGTGGACAAGGGCTGGGAGACCCAGGCGTGATCACCATCCGCCCCTCCACCGACGCCGACCTGTCGGCCATCACCGCGATCTATAGCTGGAATGTCCTCAACGGCCTGGGCACCTTCGAGGAGGACCCGCCGGCCCAGGACGAGATGGCGCGCCGCCGCGCGGCCTTCCTGGACCGCGGCCTGCCCTATCTGGTCGCCGAGGAAGACGGCGTGGTTCTGGGCTATGCCTATGCTGGCCCGTTCCGCCTGCGGGCGGCCTATCGCTACACCGTCGAGGACAGCGTCTATGTCTCGCCTGACGCCGTGGGCAAGGGCGTAGGCAAGGCCCTGCTGAGCGCGCTGATCGCAGCCTGCGAGACCCTGGGCCTGCGTCAAATGGTGGCGGTGATCGGCGACAGCGGCAACAGCGCCTCCATCGGCCTGCACACGGCGATGGGCTTCACTCAACAGGGGGTTTTCCCCGCGATGGGCTTCAAGTTCGGCCGCTGGGTCGATCTGGTCTGGATGCAGCGCCCGCTTAATGGCGGCGGAACGCGAGATCCGGATGCGCCAGGCTTGGCCCTCAGCGGAGTCTAGCCCGCCACCCTCCCGATATGAGTAGTTCATTCATCCAGCCTGAATAAGGATTTAACTATTATTCGGTTAGGGTGCAGGGCTGCCAGAATAAACGGGCTCAGGGGTAGGGTTTGGCGTCGCCGATCCAACACGTATCGAGGTCTACCGACACGGCCCTGATAAAGGCCTACGTGCCTATAGCACGCGGCTACCTGATCGCCTCCGGCATCTATTACTGCCTGGTCAGCCTCTCGCACCCGTTCTTTGAGACGGGCGCCAATCTGATCATCATCGGCGGGCTGTCGTTGATGGGGGCGGTCTACGGACCGACCGCATGGCGCATCCTGGCCAGGCCCGAGGTTAGCGCCCGGCGCCTGGAAGCGCTGGTTCTCGGCATGAACCTGATCTTCCTGGCCAATGTCACGATCTACCTGAACATCCATTTCGAGCCGCAAAAGCTCGTCTATTTTGTGCTGATGGCGCTGGTGTTCGGGACATCTTCGCCCACTCGTCGCGTGGCGTTTTTCAGCGTCAGCCTGGCGGTGGCCGGCCTGATCTGGATGGCGCGTCATGCCCCCGGCGACCTGATCAATCAGTATGTGTTCGTGGGTCTGGCCGGCACCTTCGCCGCCATCGGCATGTCGAGCCTGATGCGCGGGGCGGTCAGCCGCGAAGTGCGCGCGCGGCTCGCCAGCGACGCGCTGAACGCCGACCTCGAACGCGAGCTGGAGGAAAACCGGCGGCTGCAGGCCAAGACCCAGGCCCTGGCGGTCAGCGCCCACGCCGCCAATCGCGCCAAGACCGAATTCCTGGCCACCATGAGCCACGAGATCCGCACGCCCTTGAACGGCGTCCTGGGTATGGCCCAGATCATGGCCGCGGGCGAACTCGAGCCCGAACAGAAGCGCCATCTGGGAATCATCCGCGCCTCGGGCCAATCCCTGCTGGGCGTGATCAACGCCATCCTCGACATCTCGCGGATCGAGGCAGGCCGGATGGAGATCATCCCCACCCCGTTCGACCTGGACGCCTTTCTCGAAGCCCTGCGCCAGCTTTATGGCGGCCTGGCGAGAGAGAAAGGCCTGTGTTTCACCCTGAACGTCACCGCCGCCGCCTCAGGCTGGCGCATGGGGGACGCGGAGCGCCTGCGTCAGGTGCTCAGCAACCTTATCTCCAACGCCATCAAGTTCACGGAGGCTGGAGGCGTGATCGTCACCGTCGACGGCGACGGCGAGACCCTGACCTTTGACGTCGATGATACCGGTGTCGGCATCCCCGAGAGCCAGCGGGACATGGTGTTCGGCAAGTTTGCCCAGTTGGATGGCTCCAGCACCCGGCGCGCCGGCGGCGCGGGCCTGGGCCTGGCGATCTGCAAGGACCTGGTGACCCTGATGGGCGGCCGGATCGATTTCGCGGCGCTGCCGGGCGGCGGCACGCGATTTGACTTCCAGGTGGCGATGCCGCGGGTCGAGGCCGAGGTCGAGCCTATCGCGGCCCTGCCCATCGCGGCGGTGCGGGACGCCGCCGCCCCCCGAATCCTGGTCGTCGATGACAACGAGACCAACCGAACCGTGTTGCTGACCCTGCTCAGCCACATGGGCGCGGACGCCTGTTTCGCCGCCGATGGCCAGGAGGCGGTGGAGATGTGGCAGCGCGAGCCCTGGGACGCCATTCTGATGGACATCCACATGCCGCGCATGGACGGACTGGAAGCCAGCCGGGCCATTCGCGAAGGCGAAGACCTGGCAGGACGGAAACGCACGCCCATTATCGCTGTCACGGCCAGTGTCTTGACCCACGAGCAGACCCTGTATTCGGACGCCGGGATGGATGGTCTGGTGGCCAAGCCCATCGAGGTCAGCCAACTGGTCGAAACCCTGGCTGGCATTCTGTCGTTCGACGCGCCTGACGAACAAGCGACCCACGGC
The DNA here is from genome assembly GCF_058681035.1 of Caulobacter sp. FV2ps19. Taxonomy (NCBI): domain Bacteria; kingdom Pseudomonadati; phylum Pseudomonadota; class Alphaproteobacteria; order Caulobacterales; family Caulobacteraceae; genus Caulobacter; species Caulobacter sp. FV2ps19. The sequence continues at coordinate 3,981,954 of NZ_CM178729.1, forward strand.
CGCCTGGCCCAAGCCTGATCTCACCCGCGGAGACCCGGAATCAAAAAGGGGCCGACCCAAAGGCCAGCCCCTTCTGATCTATGACGCCGTAAGGCGTTCTAGGCCTTGCGAGCGCGCGGCGCCTTGGCCGGGCTCTTGGCCTTGCGGCCGCCTTGACCCAGGCCCAGGGCCTTGGCCATGGCCGAGCGCGCTTCGCTATAGGCCGGAGCGGTCGTAGGATAGTCGTTGGGCAGACCCCACTTGGCCTTGTATTCGGCGACGGTCATGCCGTGCGTGGTCAGGTGACGCTTCAGCGTCTTGTAGGGCTTGCCGTCCTCGAAGCTGATCAGCGCGTCGGGCGTGATGCTCTTGCGGATCTGGGCCGGAGAGGCCTTCGTAACGGTCTCGACAACCGGAGCCTCAGGCGAACCAATACCAGCAAGAGCGTCGTGCGTGGCGCGAATTAGAGCCGGGAGATCCGATATCGGCGTGCTGTTATTTGCGACATAGTTGGCCACGATTTCTGCGGTCAGCTCGATGAGCGAGGCTTTGTCTTCCACGATTACGACTCCAATCAGGATTTCATTTGGAGATACACCCCCTAGATCGAAACACAAGTAGTGATGGGGTCAAATTCTGAAAAAGGCGGCTTTTATCGCGATCTCATCTGTTCGCGTCCGCGAAATAGAGGCCGTTGTTCCATAGATCGTCTTCTTCACACCGGCCGTGCAGGCGCGCGTGTCAGCAACTGTATCGAATCGCGACGAAATGTCCCGAGCAGTCGCGACCACTCAACTTTACCATCGCGAAACGATGTTAGCTCGCGCAGCGCGAACAATCCTGCGCGCTGCGCGACACAAGCCGCCGAGGCGTGCTGCGTCCCAAAAAGGATTGGAGAGTGTGGCTGGGGAACTAGGACTCGAACCTAGAACGACGGTACCAAAAACCGCTGTGTTACCATTACACCATTCCCCAGCAGGAACGGCGAGACCCTTCCGGGCCCGACGAGGCGGTGGAGATAGCGCAGGAGTCGGACGGATGCAACGGCGCTTTGAACTTCTTTTTCGCCCCCGATAAATCACGCTTGCGAGGGAACGACCGCGCCTCTATAAGCCGCCCTCCAAGTCGGAGTGTGGCTCAGTCTGGTAGAGCACTGCGTTCGGGACGCAGGGGTCGCAGGTTCAAATCCTGCCACTCCGACCATCTTCTCCCGCATCTAAAACCCGTTGTTTGCCGGATATTCGCCGTCCAGCGGCGCTTTGCACGCTGTTCATTTGTGCGGCGACGCAGCAGGCGCTAGCGTGCGTTGAAATTGGCGACGGGACCTTCGATGAAACAGTTTTTCCTGACCATGGCGGGCGTGTTCGCGGGCCTGCTGCTGTTCGTGGTCGGCGTTCCGTTTTTGCTGATCGTCATGGCCGCCGGCGCGGCCCGGCCTGCTGCGATTCCCGCCCATACCGTCCTGCAACTCGACCTGCGCGGCGGCCTGACCGATCAGGACTCCCGCAACCCCTTCGCGGCCTTCAGCGGCGGCGGCGCTTCGGCGATGTCGATCATCGAGACCCTGCGGCGCGCCGAGACCGACGACAAGGTCAAGGCCCTGCTGGTGCGCCTGCCCGAAGGCGGCATGGCCCCGGCCACGGCCGACGAACTGCGCCTGGCCTTCAAACATTTCCGCTCGGTCGGCAAGAAGCCGATCTACGCCCACAGCCAGGGCCTCTATCCCTCGGGCATGGTGACATCGACCTACATGCTGGGTTCGGCCGCCAGCGAGTTCTGGATGCAGCCCGAGAGCGCCTTCCAGGCCGTCGGCGTCGCCAGCGAGGCGATGTTCTTCAAGCGCTTCTTCGACAAGTACGGCGTCAAGGCCGAGTATGAGCAGCGCTACGAGTACAAGAACGCGGTCAATCCTTACCTCTATAGCGACTACACTCCGGCCCACCGCGAGTCGTCGCTGTCGTGGATGGGGTCGGTGTATCGCTCGGCCCTGACCACGGCGGCCGCCGACCGGATGAAGGATCCCGCAGCGCTGATCCGCACCCTCGAGGCGGGCCCCTACAGCGCCCAGGAAGCCCGGGACAAGGGCCTGATCGACAAGATCGGCCAAGTCAATGACATCGAGACGGCGGTGCTGTCGCGGGCCGGCAAGGGCGCCAAGCTGATCGACTTTGGCGACTACGCCGCGCGCTCCAAGCACACGGCCTCCAAGACCGGTCCCGCCATCGCGGTGATCGGCGCTGAAGGCCCGATCGTCACCGGCACGGGCGGCGGCGGCTCGCCGTTCGGCGGCGAGTCGACAGTCTATTCCGACGATGTCGCCAAGGCGATCTATGACGCCACGGCCGACAAGGACGTCAAGGCGATCGTCTTCCGCGTCTCCTCCCCCGGTGGCTCCGATACGGCCTCCGAACAGATCCTTGCCGCTGTGAAGGCCGCCAAGGCCGCCGGCAAGCCCGTCGTGGTCTCGATGGGCACCTATGCCGCCTCGGGCGGCTACTGGATCAGCAGCCAGGCTTCGGCCATCGTCGCCGAGCCCACCACCCTGACCGGTTCGATTGGCGTCTATGGCGGAAAGTTCGCCCTGGGCGACGCCCTGTCGCGCTTCGGCGTCGACACCCGCGAGGTGCATGTGGGCGGCGACTATGCCGGCGCCTTTGGCACGGGCGAGGGCTTCACCGACGACCAGCGGGCCAAGTTCGCCGGCTGGATGGACCGCATCTATGCCGGCTTCGTCACCCGCGTCGCCGAGGGCCGCAAGCTGTCGCCCGAGCGCGTGCGCGAGATCGCCAAGGGCCGCGTCTGGACCGGCGAGCAGGCCCTGCAACTGGGCCTGGTCGACGAACTGGGCGGCTTCTATCAGGCGGTCGACAAGGCCAAGGCCCTGGCGGGCCTGAAGGGCGATGTCCGCCTCAAGGCCATGGACGGCGGTCAGTCGCCCCTGGAGGCCCTGCAGCGCGCCCTGGGCGTCAGCTCGACCTCGATGAAGACCCTGGCGGCCACGGCCTGGATCCTGGGCGATCCGCGCTCTGAGGCCATCCTCGACCAGATGGCTGCCGCCCGCCTCCGCGCCGCGCCCGGCGGGGCGGCGGTGCTGGCCGATACGCCGGTGCGGTAGACCCGCGATCGACACCGTCCTGGCTTGTGGCGTGAGCCAGGATCATGTCAATCGAGCGCGACCCGGAACCTTGGACCTGTACCCCATGACCTTGAGTGGCAGAGATTTGCTGAAAGCGGCCCTGCAGGCGTCGCAGGCCAATGATCGCGATCGCGCCGCCGCCCTGCTGGTCCAGCTGGACGCCGAGAATCCGCCGCTGGGCGACAGCTGGGGTCCAGTCGCTCGGCTGGCCTTCAGTCTCGGCGAAGTGTCGCTGGCGATCGCCGCGATGCGCCGCTATGTGGCCCTGTCGCCGCACGACAAGGAACGCCGGCTCACCTATGCCGCACTGCTGGCCAGCGCCGGACGGATAGAGGGCGCGATGGAGACCACGCGCGCCTTCCTGCCGCACACCACCATCGACGCCCGGCTCAGGCTGCTTATCGGCACGTGCCGTGCCCAGCTGGGCCAGACGGAGCTGGCGTTCGAAGAGTTGCGGGCGGCGCTCGCGCTGGACCCTTCACCGGGCGTGACGGGCGCGGCCTGGCTGAGCATGGCCGACCTTAAGCGCTTCGAGGCCCAGGATCCCGACATCGCGGCCATGGAGCGCGCGGCCGATGACCCCGGCGTCGTCAGCGCCCTGCTCTATGCTCTGGCCAAGGCCTATGACGACCTGGGCCAGCCGGACAAGGCGTTCGCCACCTATGAGCGCGGAGCCGCCATGGTGCGGCTTCAGCGCCCCTTTGCGGCGCAGGCCTCCAGCGCCTTTGTCGACCAGATCATCGCCAACCAGACCCCGGCCAACCTGGCGGCGCTGCCGCAAAGCGGCGTCCACAGCGACCGGCCGATCTTCGTGCTGGGCCTGCCCCGGTCGGGCACCACCCTGGTCGAGCAAATTCTTGTCAGCCACAGCGGCGTGATGAACGGCGCCGAGTTGAACCTGTTTCGCACCGCGACCATGCCGCTGGGCGACTATTCCCCCCAGGCCATCGCCGCCTTCACGGGCCGCGCCGATGCGGACGCCGCGTGGACCGGCCTGGGTCAATCCTATCTGCACCTGCTCGATGAGCGCTTCGGCCCCGACGGCAAGGTGGTGGACAAGACCCTCAACCACAGCCGGCTGATCGGACTGATCCGCAGCATCCTGCCGGAGGCCCGCTTCATCTGGCTGCGGCGCGACCCGGGCGACACGGCGCTGTCCTGCTTCCGCAGCCATTTCGCCGAGGGGGTCAGTTGGAGCTGGTCCATGGCCGACATCGGACGCCATTTCGCCGATGAGGACCGGCTGTATGCGCACTGGACCAGCCTCTATCCCGACGCGATCCTCACCGTGCCCTACGAGTCGCTGATCGCCGAGCCGGAGGTCTGGATCGACAAGGTCCTGGACCACTGCGGTCTGGCCTTCGAGGCGCCGGTGCGCCACTTCCACCTGACCCAGCGGCCGGTGACCACCACCAGTTCCAGCCAGGTCCGCCAGCCGATCCACGCGCGCTCGGTCGGCGGCTGGCGTCGCTACGCCCAGCAGATGGCGCCGTTTTTCGAGGCCTATGAGGGCCAGGGTCCGCGCTGAACCTTTGATCCGGCGAAAACAAAAAGGGCGTGGAGATGATCTCCACGCCCTTTTTTGTCGCCTGAGGTCGGGCGCAAAGAAAAACGGCGGGCCCGGTGGGGCCCGCCGTCGATCTTGCATCATCGCCTAAGCGACGCCTTGGGCTGGGTTAGAAATCCCAGTCAAAGCCGACGCGAACGTAGCGCGGTTGCTGGTAGGCGGTCGGCGCGCCATAGGCGGCCGTCGTCGTACCGGGCAGCAGGGCCACGGAACCGTTGCTCGCCGTGCCACGCTCTTGCGAATTGATGATCGCCTTGGAGTTGAACACGTTGAACACTTCGGCGCGGAACTGCAGGTTGCCGGGCACCATCGAGAAGGTTTCCGGAACCGTGAAGCGGGCCTGCAGGTCCAGCGTGCTGGTCCAGTCGTTTTCGGAGACCGAACCACGCGGCGTCGAGACCAGAGCGCCGGTCGAAACGTTGCCGGCGCGGCAGTAGAACGACGAGGCGCCGTACACAGCCGCGAAAGCGTCCGTCGGGTGACGGCCAAGGCAACCCAGCTTGTGCGGCGAGCTCACCGCCAGGTTGGCGCCGACCGAAATCATGTCGTTGATCTGGTAGGAGCCGAACACCTTCAGTTGGTGTGCGCGGTGGTTCGGCAGAAGGCCGTAGGAGCCGTCCGTCAGACCGGGTTGGTCGAAGTCTTGCGTCACCGAGGTATCGGTCTGGCCGATATCCGACTTCACAGCGCCTTCGTAGTTGCCCTTGGATTCCGACAGCAGATAGGAGCCTTGCAGGTTCCACTTGCCGTCAAACTCGCGCTCGAACGTGAATTCCAGGCCGATATATTCGCGCTTGACCTGCGGGTAGTTCAGCTCGGCCGACGTGAAGTCGATCGTGCGGCCGTCTGCTTCGCCGTTGACAGCGTCCGAAAGCTTGATCGTCTGCGCCGAACCCGGGTTGATGATCACGTACTGGTGGAAACCGGTCCAGATGTCGTCGCAGCCGGCGATGCCATTCTTGTCGCAATAGGCGAGAACGGCGGCGTCGATAGCGGCGTCTTCAGCGGCGCGGCCCAGTGCGCGGTAGGTCAGCGAGACGCCGGCCTTCCAGAGCGGATTGAACTGACGCTCGAAGCCCAGGATGTATTCGTCCTGATAGGTGGCCTTGAGGTTCTTCGAAACGGTCGCGTCGGTCGGAGTCGGGGTACCATCAGCGGTCACTTCACAGCCGACAGTGCCAACGGCGCCGAACAGGCTGAACGGACAGGCCACCAGGCCAGCCGTGCCACCGCCGGCGACAACCGTGGCTTGCGTTATCTGCGTACCCAGGACCGGGATCTTGGTGACCGGATCGATCGAGGCGACGCGCCACTTTTCGTTGAAGTAGAGCTCAGCGCCGGTCGAGCGATAGGCGGTGTTGGCGGCGACCGGCAGGAAGTAGCGGCCGAACGAACCGAACACCTTGTTCTTGCCGTCGTTCAGCGGATCCCAGCTGAAACCAAGGCGCGGACCAGTGGTGTTCTTCTTGAAGTCGACAAAAGCGGTGCCTGCCGGATCGAAGTTCTGGAACCGGTCGTAACGCACGCCCAGTTGCAGGGTCAGGTTCGAGAGGATGTCCCACGAATCCTGGATGTACATCGCCGAGTTCTCACCCTCGAAAATGCCGCCGTTCCGGAAGGTCGTCACGTCGACATAATCGTCGGTGATCGAGCCGAACGGATCCGCTCCATCGGTGTTGGCGATGCCGTAAGCGTCGTTCGCGCCCGCGTCAAAGTATTCGTACTGCAGACCACCGGTCGGGATCGAGAAGTTGCTGAGGGTCAGCTTTTCCTTTTCATAACCCGCCCGGATGTGGTGCTTGCCCATCAGCTCGAAATACACGTCGCCGTCAACGCGATAGAATTCGCGCTTAGTGTTGATCAGCGAGGTCGAGGTCGAGGTCTGGTTACCGATACGGACCGAGGTGCCGCTGCGGGTGTCGAGGATGTAAGGCGTGACGGTGTCGGACGGCAGCGTGCTGTCGGCGTCTTCGGTGATGCCATAGGCGGCCGAGAGGGTGAACCAGTCGGTGAAGCTGCCGGTGTACTTGGCGACCCAGTTCTGGCCGCCTTGCTCGTACACAGTCGACGACTGTTGAGCGCCGACAGTGTTGGTCGCGCCGGTGAACCCATAGCTGTTGCGGTTGGTGGTGCGCGTCGTGTCGAACCAGGTCAGTTCAACGTGCTGACGATCGGTGATGTAGCCGTCCAGCTTGACGCCCCAGAACGGGTCGTTCGACTTGTCGACCGTGTAGGAGTTGCCCGTCACCGAACCGTTCGTTTTGCTCGTCTTGCGCTGCTGGTTCAGCACGTAGAAGAACAGCCGATCTTCGATGATCGGACCGCTGACTTGGAAAGTCATGTCCTGAAGGTCGCTGGTGACGCGATTGCCCTTCACCAGATAGGTGTCCGGCGAAGAATCTTGCAGCGACTTCGGCTCGTAGTTGCCCGAAACGCTGAAGTGGAAATCGTTGCCGCCCGACTTGGTCACGGCGTTGATGATACCGCCGGTGGCGCGACCAAATTCAGCGGCGTAACCGCCGGTCTTGATCTCAACCGTCTTGTAGAACTCGAACGGAACGGTCGAACCACCCAGATAGGTGTTGAAGTTCGTGATGTTCAGGCCGTTGATGTAGAACGCGTTTTCAGCGGCCGACGAACCGCCGAGGGCGGGTTGGGCGGCGATGCGGGCGCCGCCCGCCGAGTTGGCGTATTGCGTGCCGCGAACCGCGCCGGGCGCCAGCAGGGCGACCGAAGTGATGTTGCGCGCGATCGGGACCTGCTTGGTCAGCGTTTCCAGATCGACGGTCAAGCCCGTGGTGGTGGCCGAGAAGTCGAGTTGCGGGTTGGCGGAACCCGTCACAACCACGGCTTCCACTTCGCCTTCGCCCGCGAGCGAGAAGGAGTAAGCGCTGGAGCCGCCCAGGGCGACGCGGACGTTACCGTCCGAGGTCGACTTGTAGCCGGGCGCGCTGATGGCGACCGAGTAACCGCCGGTGGGGATCAGGGGAACGCGGAACGCGCCGGTCGAATCCGTGGTGAGCTTGCGCTCGAAACCTTGGTTCAGCGACTTGACCACGACGGTGGCGCCGGCGACCGGCGTGCCCGAGGTGTCGTTGACCGTGCCGAGCAGCGTGCCGCTGGAATAGTCCTGAGCGCTGGCCAGGGTCGGAACGGCGGTGGCGACGAGCGTCACGGCCATCGGCGCCGCGATCGACGCGAGGCCGGCCAAAAGCGTCGACGTCAAAAGACGCGCGCGAACGCTACCCTTTGTGGAGTTCATATTCATTATATCCCCTCTAGCGTGAGACAGCGTTCCGGCCGGACAGGCCCCTGAAGAAACTTTTCGTCCGGCGTGCACGGAAATCCGCGCGAACTGCACCACGAGATCACTGGTGTCCCGGAAAACATTTCCCCGGTTGGCGGAGACGTTAGGATCCATGACACTTTTGGGTCAATTGAGATTACAGACCGGTAACCCACATCCCCCTTCGATGTCGCATAATCGCAACACGCTCGCCTTATTGTCGTCACCCTAGCGTCAGCCACTCGCCGCACAAGCGCAAGGTCCGAGCCACGCTCCCAGCAACGCCTTGGATTTGCTGGAATAATTGACGGTAGACAGTTCGCCGAACGAGGCTATTCGCCAAATTGCCGTTGCGGCAAAATCCGCCCAGGCAATCTTGACAATGCCGAAATGCTTTGCGGGTTTCCGCTATAATATCGGTGTTTTCCACCCCATAACGCACAGATGGTCATGAATCGATTTCCACAATTGCGCAGTTTCGAGGCAAAGTTGCACGCGAATGCCCGTTGCAACGGCGCCTCGAGATCATGAAGATGCAGCGCCCGTCACAGCATTTCAGGACGGTCCGTCAGAAGGTTTAGCAAGCATCATGGTTGATTTCCGGCGCGTCACAGAATCCCTCTCCGTCAGCCCGCAGGTCTCCGAGGCCGACATGGCGCGGGCCGCAGCCGAGGGATTCGTTCTGGTGATCAACAATCGTCCTGACGGCGAAGATCCCAGCCAGCCGACCAGCGCCATGATGGAGGCCGCCGCCCGGGCGGCTGGACTGGACTATGTCCATATCCCCGTGCGGGGCGGGCCTGGGCCTGAGCAGATTGATGCTGTGGCGAGCGCCGTCGCGAGCGCGAAAGGACCGATCCTGGCCTTCTGTCGGTCAGGAACCCGATCGATCGTCACCTGGTCGATCGGCCAGATTCTGTCGGGCGCCGCCGACCGGGAAACCCTGGTGCGCCAGGGCGCGGAGGCGGGATACGATCTGTCGGGCGTCTTGCCCGTCTGAAGGCGCTCTGAGGGCCTATGACTGGCGTGCCGGGCCGCCCCTAAAGCGAGACGCGCGCCGCCATGGGCGAGGGTTCAGCCTGACAGCTGGCCAGGACGAACTGAGCCATGATGAGACACAGAATCGCGAAGGCCGCACGCTGGAGCCGTTTCGAGACAAAAATCGCCGCATCCGCCACCATGGCGCGTCCTCCAGAGGTTACTGGAAGGTTCAACCGCAAGACCGGCGCCGGAGACCGTCATGATCCCCTATGTTCGCGAGATCGCTTTTGAGTACGGTCGCTGCGATCAGGTCTCGCCGCTGATCCGGCGCGTGATCGCCCGCAATCCGGGGCCTTTCACCTTTACCGGCACCGGCGTCTATATCGTCGGATCCGGCACGGTCGCGGTGATCGATCCGGGTCCCGAGATCCCCGAACACCTCGACGCCCTGCTGGCGGCGCTGAAGGGCGAGACGGTGAGCCACATCCTGGTCACCCATCACCACCTGGACCACTCTCCCCTCGCCCGCCCCCTGGCCCAGGCCACAGGCGCGGTGATCTACGGCCTTTCCGCCCCGGCCGATCACGGTGAGACCACGGCGGGACTGGAAGAAGGCGCAGACAGCCGCTTCCGCCCCGATGTCGAGCTGACCGACGGCCAGATCTTGTCCGGCCCCGGCTGGACCCTGGAGGCGATCACCACCCCGGGCCACACCTCAAACCATGTCTGTTTCGCCCTGAAGGAGGAGAATGCGCTGTTCAGCGGCGATCACATCATGGGCTGGTCCACCACCGTGATCACCCCGCCCGACGGCGACATGGGCGACTATTTCGCCAGCCTGCAGAAAGTGCGTGACCGGAACTTCGAAACCCTGTGGCCCACCCACGGCGCGCCAGTGCGCGAGGTCGCGCCGTTCGTCGACGCCTATATCGCCCACCGCCGGGCTCGCGAGGTTCAGATCCTTGAAGCCCTGGCCTTGGGCCACACCCAGATCAAGGCGATCGTGCCGATCCTCTATGCGGCCGTGGATCCGCGCCTGCATCCCGCAGCGGCCCTATCGGTGCTGGCCCACATGCTGCAGCTGGTCCGCGAAGGCCGGGTGACCTGCGAGGGCGCGCCCGGCCTTGACGCCGACTATCGAAGGACCTGAGGCCTCAGCGCTTGATCGCCGCCGCCAGACTGTCGATCCGACGGCAGTTGCGGCCCTGATCGGGGCCGCCTTCACGACTGATCGACCGCATGTCCACCCGCGCGCCGGCGGCGTCCGGCCGCACCCGCACGACCAGGTCATCGACCAGGCCATACCAATAGGTGCGGCCCGTGGCCTCAAGTCGTCCATCCATCGGGTCGTCGGTGATCAGGCTCAGGCCTGACGCCAGCACGGCGGCCTTGGCCGCTTCATAGGCGTCGGCGGGCGAACGCTCCAGGACGAGAGGACGCGCCGCCGCGCAGGTCTCGGCATTGACGTCGGCTACCCGGCGGCCCGCGAAGGCCACCGAGCCGACCGGCAGGCTGGGATCGTCCTCGACCGCTTGGGCCGAGCCGCCCCGCGCCGCCAGGGCGGCGTCGGAAAAGCCCAGCGGCGTCTTCCAGTCGGTGGAGACATCGTGCAGCGGCGGCGCCCGACCGCCCAGCCTGTCGACCCCCACCATCGCGGCGATTGTGGCGGCCGTGATCAGCAACACCAGAAGCGCCCGCTTCCACAGCGCAGAGAACCCGGCCATCAGCGCGATGATCAGGCTCAGCACGCCCGTGGCGACGCCCAGAAGCGCCAGCTTGGGCGCCCAGTCCTGGGCCATCACCGTGTAACCGAGCGAAAGATCGAGCAGACCAAGCTTCACGCCCAGCGCGCCCACCGCCACCAGCAAACCCGGAATCAGGGCGATGACCAGGGCGATATCCAGAAAGACCGGCGCCAAGGTCGACGGTCGCCCCGTCTTGGGCTTGGCGACCTTGGGCTTGGCGACGTCGCGCTGGCGCTTGTCGCGCGGCGACAGGGGCATGGCGAAAGGCAGGTCGTCAGCGGCGTCCAACACCGGCGTGGCCACGGGCGGCGGCTCCGCGCCAACGACCGGCTCAGGTTCGGCCAGACGCAGAGGCGGCTCGTCCAGGGTCTCGGGTTCGGGCAAGGGCTCGGCCTGCGCGACCGGCGTCAATTCAGGCTCGATCGCGGCCGGAGCGGGCTCAAACGGAGCCTCCCCGGCCTCAGGCTCCCCCGTGGAGATCGCCTCCGCTTCGGGCAGCGTTTCGACGGGCTCGGGCGCGTAGAGGCGCGCGGCCTGTCCGCCGTCCGCCGCCGCCAGGGTCGGCGTCGCGGCGGCGGCTGTGGGCAGTACGTAGTCCTTCATCCGCTGGCGGATCAGCTTCTTGTCGATCTTGCCGGTCGCGCCCAGCGGGATGTCGTCGACGAACAGAACATCGTCAGGCATCCACCACTTGGCGATCTTGCCTTCCAGGAAGGCCAGAAACTCTTCCTTGGTGGCGGTCTCGCCATCCTTCAGCTTGACCAGCAGGATCGGGCGTTCGTCCCATTTGGGATGGGGCACGCCGATCACCGCCGCCAGCGCCGCCTTGGGGTGGCCGGCGGCAATGTTCTCGATGTCGATGGTGCTGATCCATTCGCCGCCGGACTTCACCACGTCCTTGGCGCGATCAGTGATCTGCATGAAGCCGTGCCCGTCGATCGTCGCGACGTCGCCGGTATCGAAAAAGCCCTCGTCGTCGAGGATCTTGCCGCCGGCCCCGCGGAAATATTCGGCGGCGATGATCGGACCCTTGATCTTCAGATTGCCGAAGCTCTTGCCGTCGTGCGGCAGGCGCTGGCCCGCATCGTCGGTCAGCTTCAGTTCAACGCCAAGCGGCGGGCGGCCCTGCTTGAGGCGATAGGGCATCTGCTGGTCGTAGGGCAGCTTGGACAACTCGTCGGTCATCACCGACAGCGTGCCGACCGGTGAGGTCTCGGTCATGCCCCAGGCATGGACGACCTCGACATCGTAATCTTCCTGGAAAGCGCGGATGATGTGCTCGGGGCAGGCCGCGCCGCCGATCACGACCTTCCGCAACACCGGCAGCTTGGCGCCGGTGTCGCGCAAGTGCTGCAGCAGCATCTGCCAGACGGTCGGCACGGCGGCCGAGAAGGTGACACCTTCGGTGTCGAGCAGCTCATAGATCGAGGCGCCGTCCATCTTGGCCCCGGGCATGACCATCTTGGCGCCGGTGGCGGGCGCCGAGAACGCCACGCCCCAGGCGTTGGCGTGGAACATCGGCACCACCGGCAGGATCACATCGCGCTGCGACAGGCCCATCACGTCGGGTTGCAGGGTAATCAGGGTGTGCAGGAAGTTGGAGCGATGCGAATACATCACGCCCTTGGGATCGCCGGTCGTGCCCGAGGTGTAGCAGAGGCCTGCCGCCGTACCCTCGTCGAAGCCACCCCAGGCGCAGTCGTCGCCGTGGCTGTCGATCAGGGTCTCGAAACAATGGACGCCCTTGAAGTGCGGCGCTTCTCCGGCCGGCGCGAAGTCCGGCATGTGGGCGCCGTCGGTGAAGACCACAACATGCTCGATGCTGGGAACCTTGGGCAGGATCGCCGCAACGATCGGCAGGAAGGTCAGGTCGGTGAACAGCACCCGGTCGCCGGCGTGGTCGGCGATCCAGGCGATCTGTTCGGGAAACAGACGCGGATTGAGCGTGTGGCACACCGCGCCGATGCCCATGATGCCGTACCAGGCCTCCATATGGCGCCCGGTGTTCCAGGCCAGGGTGGCCACCCGGTCTCCGGGCTTGACCCCTAACGACAGCAAGACGTTCGACACACGCTTGGCGCGGTCGCGGATCGCCGCATAGGTGGTGCGCACGATCGGTCCCTCGACCGAGCGCGTGACGACTTCGCGGCTACCGTGCCACTGGGCGGCGTGATCGATGATCTTGTCGACCGTCAACGCCCCGTGCTGCATCAACCCCTGCATCGAACTGGCTCTCCCGAAAGGCTTCTTGTTATGCCCACAAGGCTACCGGGCGTGGCGATCTGACGCAACGCGCCGCGCGCAGAGGGCGAGCCCTTGGCCCCCGCGCCAATCCGCCGCAGATCGCGCAAGCCTCAATTCATGCTTATGGGGTATTCTTTGCACTTCGCCGCTTGGGCCTGATCGAGACGACCAGTTGCATTGGCTGCGCGCACCCTGGACCGATGAACGGTTGGACGAGGTGGCGATGGACACCCATCGCCTGCTGCCGTCGCGCATGCTTTCCGCCCTCATTGTCGCCATCCTCATTGGCAGAGCGCTCGACTGGCGCCTGACCTGCGGCTGGCTGGCCGCCCTGGCCCTGGCGGAAGGCGCCGCTCGCTTTGCGACACGCCGCTTTTCCACGGATGGGCCCGCGTCACCGCGGCTACGCGTCGCCTTCGTCATGGGCGCTCTGCCGATCAATCTGGTCTGGGGCTGGCTGGCCATGAGCCTGTGGCTGTCGACCGCCACGGACCTCAAGCTTGCCGCCGTGTGCATCTGGGTCGGCCAGATTATCTTCACCCAGAACTATCGCCACCAGCCCTGGCCTCTGGTGGCCGCCAGCGCCGTCGTGCCCCTGGCCAGCCTGGTGATCTTTCCCTTCTTCTTCTACGACGCCGCGGGCCTGGGTGCCCAGACCGCCCGCTGGGGCCTGCTGCTGCTCGTCTTCAACACCATCAGCACCATGATCTCCAACCGCGCCGCCGCGCGGCGTCTGGACGAACTGACCCATGGCCTGCGCGAAGAGCGCGAACGCGCCCTGGAGGCCACCCGCGCCAAGTCTACCTTCATCGCTGTCACCAGCCATGAGCTGCGCACCCCGATGAACGGCCTGCTGGGCATGGCCCATGCCTTGTCGCGCTCCGAGCTCAACGGCGCTCAGCGCGAGCAGATCCGCCTGATGATCAAGTCGGGCGACAACCTGATGCAACTGCTCAACGACGTCCTGGACCTATCGCGCATCGAAGCGGGCAAGGTCGAGCTGGTCCCCGCGGCTCTCGACCTGGAAGATATGGTGCGTGAGGTGGTGGACACTTGGCGCGACGTCGCCGTGGTCAAGAACCTGGAGCTCTCGCTGACAATCGACGCCAGCACCCCGCAGTGGATCGAGGGCGACGCCCTGCGTGTGCGGCAGGTGCTGACCAATCTGATCGCCAACGCCCTGAAGTTCGCCGCTTCGGGCGGCGTCTATCTGGAGGTCTCCGCCCGCAAGCCTGCCGTGGACAGCCTCAGAGAGATCGTCTTCGCCGTCCGCGACACCGGCCCCGGCGTGCCGCCGGAGGCCGTCGAGCGCGTGTTCGACAGCTTCACCCAGGCCGACGACACCGTCTCGCGCCGCCATGGCGGGGCCGGCCTGGGTCTGACCATCTCGCGCGCCCTGGCGCGTCAGATGGGAGGCGACCTGACGCTCGCGCCCTCCGAAGCCGGCGCCTGTTTCGTCTTCAGCATCCGCGCTCCGGTGAGCCAGGCTCCCCTGATCCGCGAAGCCGAGAGCGAGACTGACGCTCCGGGTCTGGACACGGTTCGCGTCCTTATGGCCGAGGACAACGCCATAAACCAGCTGGTCATCCAGGCGATGCTGGAAGCCACAGGCGTGTCCCTCACTCTGGTCGACAACGGCCGCGCGGCGCTGGACGCCATGATCTCCGGTAAGTTCGACTGCGTCCTGATGGACATCAACATGCCGGTGATGGACGGCATCACGGCGCTTCAAGCCATCCGCGCCGGCGCGGCCGGACGCCCCGATATCCCCATCATCGCCGTCACCGCCTCAACCATGGCTGGCGATCGCGAGCGGTTCCTGCAGATGGGCTTCAACGACCATCTGGGAAAGCCCGTCAAGCCGGCGGACCTGATCACCGCAATCGTCCGCGCGATCAGCCCCAAACCGTCCAGCGCCGATGCGCTGCATGACGCGGCGTGATCAGCCCATGGTCTCGGCCAGGGTCCGCGCCTCGTCCTCAAAGGCGCTGACCGTGTCCACCCGACGCCAGTCGATCTGACCCGCGTCGCGGCTCAACTGGTTCTCCAGCACCGCAACGTCAGCGTCAGAGGCGTCATTGACCCGGGCCGCGACACGGGCGCGCAACACTTCGGGCGGCGCTTCCAGCCAAACGCCCTGGAACGCGACATCGCAAGACACGGCCAGGGCCTCGGCCCTCGCGCGCTCTTCCGGCTTCATGAACACTGCGTCCAGCACCACCGAACGGCCGGCGTTCAGCGTCAGGGCGGCGTCTGCGAACAGTTGGTCATAGACCCGTGCGCTCATCTCCGGCGTATAGGCCTCGCGCGGCAGGCGCTGCAGCGAGGGCACGCCCCACAAGCGCTTGCGGATCTCATCGGTCCGCAAGACCACCGCCCCCGGCGCAGAACCCAGGCCCGGCGCACAGACGCGGGCGAAGGTCGACTTGCCCGACCCGGACAGACCGCCGGTCGCCACCAGGCTGACGGGCCTGGGCGCCAGGTGCTCCAGCGCCGTGGCCAGATAGGCCCGCGCCGCCTCGTCGTCGCCGGTATAGGCCCAGACGTGGGTGCGCACGGCCGCGCGCACCGACAGCATCAGCGGCAAGGCCGCCAGGCCCGTCCATAGCCCCTGGCCGAAATGCCTCGCCGCTTCATCGAGATAGGCGTTCAGCACCCGGCCGGCGGCGTCGCGGCGACGGCGGAAATCCAGGTCCATCAGCAGAAAGGCCAGGTCGTACTGGATGTCGATATCCGACAGGGTGTCGTTGAACTCGATGCAGTCGAACAGGATCGGCTTCTGATCCTCGATCAGGATATTGCCCAGGTGCAGATCACCATGGCAGTGGCGCGCGAAGCCCTCGGCGGCGCGGGCGTCGAGCAACGGGCCCAGGCGCTCGAGCGCCAGATCAGTCTCGGCGATCAGCCGGTCGACCGCCAGGGCGCCCAGACGCGGCGCCAGACCGCGCAGCAGGTTGGCGTTGGAGCGGATCGTATAGCCCAGGGCGTTCACCCCGCCGCCTTGCGGACGCAGGCTGGCCCCGACGTGGAAGCGCGCCACGGTGCGGCCCAGCGAATCCTCCAGCGCATCGTCGATCGCCCAGGGCTGGGTGGCCAGAACGCCCTGCTCGTCAAAGCGGCGCATCTCCAGCACATGGTCGACGATCTCGCCCGCACCGTCGATCTCGATGCCGCCATCCACAGCGCGGGTCAGACGCCGCACGGCGCGGTAGATGTCAGGCGCAGCGGCGCGATTGAACGCCAGTTCGCGTTCCAGCGCCCAGCGCCGAAGCTCCAGGGTAGAATAATCCAGAAAGCCGAAATCGACGGGACGCTTGACCTTGAAGGCCGCGTCTCCGATCAGGAAAACGCGCGCGCACGAGGTCTCGATGGTGTTTTCGGCCCGCGCCCCGAACCAGGTCGCCACCTCATGCTCGCGCGCGCTCTCAGCGTCCTTGTTCACGCCTGAAATCCTGTTGATGCGCGCTCAAATTCAGGCGCCGGGGTCCCATAACCGAATCTGCGGCCGCCGTCCTCGCCCCTGACTTGCGTCAATCTTCAATACGCGATTAGATTGTAGCTCGTTGAGGGCGACCGGGTTCTGGAAATGCTGATGAGCGCCGGCCTGAGAAGGGCCGAACACAAACGAAGCGACATTCTGTCCGCCGCCCGCGCGCAGTTTCTGCGCGATGGCTATCGGGACGCCGGCATGGAGGGGGTCGCCCGCGCGGCCGGTGTTTCGACCGCTACGCTCTACGCCTATTTCCCCAGCAAGGCAGACCTCTTCAAGGTCGTGGTTCTGGAGTCTGTACGCGATATCGGCGCGCCGGTCTGCGACAGCGTCCACGCCAAGGGCGACGCCCGGGCCCGCCTGCGGGCCTTCGCCAACGCCTACGGAGCCTTTCTGGCCCTGCCCCTGACCCGCGCCATTTTTCGTCTGGTGTCGGCCGAGCGCCGTCGCCTCGAGGAGGTCGCCGACAACGTCTTGCAGAGCGCGCGAGACGACCTGGGCGGTGTGGCCATCAGGCTGATCCAGGACCTTGAACGAACCGGTGAGTTGACCCTCGACAAACCGTCCTGGGCGGCCGGCCAGCTGATGGGCATGATCGATCACGCCACCTTGGTGCTGGGCATCTCGGCCGGCGACCACGCCCAGCCCCAACGCCCCTTGCCGGCGATCTGTGAGGACGCCGTAGAGACCTTCCTGGCGCGGTATGGGACCCGAGCGACGATTTGACTCAGGCGGCCTGTTTCAGGGGAACAGGCGCTGGGTGTTCCAGCCGTCGCCGGCCCGGGCATAGACCAGCCGCTCGTGCAGGCGGAACGGTCGGTCGCGCCAGAACTCGATGACCTGCGGAACGACCCGATAGCCTGACCAATGCGGCGGACGCGGCACCTTGGAGAGGCCAAACTTCAGGCCCATCTCGGCCACGCGTTTCTCCAGGGCCAGACGATCGGGCAAAGGCCGCGACTGGTCGCTCGCCCAGGCGCCGAGCTGGCTGTGGCGCGCCCGGCTGGCGAAATAGGCGTCGGCCTCGGCCGCGCTGACCGGCTCGACCGCGCCGCGGATCCGCACCTGCCGGCGCAGGGATTTCCAGTGAAACAGCAGCGCCGCCTTGGGTTGGCCGGCCAGCTCCTGACCCTTGGCGCTCTGGGTGTTGGTGTAGAAGACAAAGCCCCGGGCGTCGAACTCCTTCAGCAGCACCATGCGCGAGTCCGGCAGGCCCTCGGCGTCGACGGTCGAGACCGCCACGGCGTTGGGATCATTGGGTTCTTTCTTGCCCGCCTCGGCCAGCCATTCGGCGAACAGCGCGAACGGATCGTTCTCGGGCAACAGCGGCAGGGGCGCGGCCTGGGTCACCTGGCGGACATAGTCATCCTCGCTGGGCGAGGCCGGGATCAGGGTGTTGTCGGTCATAGGGTGGATATAGGCTCGCATTTACGTCGCGACCATCGCCCCTTGACCAATCGCTGAGATTATACACTCATGACGCGTCTGGATGCGGAAGACCACCCTTGCGAAAACCCCTGCTCTTCGCCTGGCTTCAGATGATCGGCGCGCTCGCCTTTGCGACAGCCTTCTTCATCTATCAACTGCGGTATGCCCCTTTCAGCAGTCTTGCCGGCATGCTGGAGTCCATCGGTCTCTCGCTTGTAGTGCTTGGCATGGTGGTGGTGGGCTGCGCCGTTCGACTTCGACGCACCCTGCTAGGTCTGACCGATCCGCCTTGGCCGGCGATGACAGCCAAAGGTTTTGTCGGCGTCGTCGTGGTGGCGCTTGCTGTCGCGATCGCCCTCGCCCCAGCGCTGATCGCCACCGTAAAGTCTTAACTTAACGGGTCGTTGACCAAGTGGCGGCAGGGTCGGCGCGATGTCCGTCCGGCCCGCCACCTCCCTGACCCTTTCCGCCGCGCGCGCCCTGCTGGGCGTGGCGCCCGGCGCCGGCGAGCGCGAGCTGCGCGCGGCCTATCGCGAGGCCGCCAAACGCGCTCACCCCGATCGTCCGGGCGGCGACGCGGCCCTGTTTCGCGACGTGCTGGCCGCCTATCGCCTGCTGCAGGACCAGCCGCCGCCGCGCGAGATCCATTTTCCGCCCGCCTGCACCACACCCGCCGCCCACGATCCCGTGCGCCAGGCGACCCTGGAGATCGACGTGGCGACGGCCGTTGCGGGCGGGGCCATGGACCTGGCCATCGACGGCCGGAAACTGCGCCTGAAACTGCCGGCCGGCCTGCGCGAGGACGATAAGGTGCGCGTCGACGGCGTCACCTTCGTGGTCCGCCACAAGAGCGCGCGCGAGGCCCTGATCCGTGGCGACGACCTTTGGCTGACCGGCAAGGTCGACAAGCGCGTCCTGGCCGAAGGCGGCCGCGTCGAGGTCGACACCGCCCTGGGTCCGCGCCTGGCCTGGATCTCGACCAAGGCCGCCTCGCGCGGTCTGGTCCGCCTGCCCGGCCAGGGCCTGCCGGCGCGCGGCGGCCATGCGGCCGGCGACCTGTTCCTGCGGCTGGAAGCCGTTAGCTCCGGCGTCGAAAGCGCCGCCCGCTCGCTGCTCAAGCGCTTCACGGCGGCCTGGGCGGCCTAACCTCTTCCAAACAGACGTTTTACGGCGTTCTATTCTCCCAATCCGCCAGAGCGCGGCCCGGAGGGAAACGCCCATGAGCACGGAAGACCTGCGCGCGCGACGCGAAACCATCGTCCGCGATCACATGGCCGATGAAATCGACCATGCCTGGGACAAGGTGCTGGAGACCTTTCCCCACCCCCACTACGAGATCATCGCCACTGGCGCGGTGCATGACGGCCGCGAGGACGTGCAACGCTACTACACCAGCTCGCGCGAGACCTTTCCCGATCAACGCAACACCCTGCTGTCCCTGCGTCACATCGATGACGGCATCGTCGTGGAGTTCATTCTCGAGGGCACCCAGAAGGGGCCTCTGGGTCCCCTGCCCGCCACCGGCCGGCCGTTCGCCTGCCAGATGACGGCCTTCTTCCTGTTCGAGGA
Organism: Caulobacter sp. FV2ps19; assembly: GCF_058681035.1. Classification (NCBI taxonomy): domain Bacteria; kingdom Pseudomonadati; phylum Pseudomonadota; class Alphaproteobacteria; order Caulobacterales; family Caulobacteraceae; genus Caulobacter; species Caulobacter sp. FV2ps19. Next base: position 4,001,379 of record NZ_CM178729.1, read on the forward strand.
CGACACGCTGGTCTGCGAGCGAATCTATTCCGACAGCCTGAGTATCGTACGCCAATTGCTGGGTGGGATGTCGGCGGCCGAGGCCCTGGGCGCGCTGGTGACGGCGGCGAAAACGACCTGAACGACCGGAGCCCGCGCTTCATCGGCGCAGTCCGTAAAATTGATCGCGCGCGATTTAATTTCGCCGCCACTCTTGAATTAATATCGCGCACGATTAAATCGTTCACATGTTAATTCGCAAGGAGCGACCCATGAGCACTCTCTATGAAGCCCGCGCCACTGTTGTCGGCGGCCGCGAAGGCCATGTCCGCAGCGATGACGGTTTGCTGGACCTGCAGCTGTCAATGCCCAAGGCCCTCGGGGGCGCGGAAACCGGTTCCAATCCCGAGCAGCTGTTCGCCGCCGGCTACGCCGCCTGTTTCCAGAGCGCCATGGGCCTGGTGGCCCGCCAGCAAAAGCTGGCCCTGACCAGTTCGCAAGTGACCGGCGTGGTTGGCCTGGTCCCGCAAGAGGTCGGCTTCAAGCTGGAAGTGACGTTGGAAGTCGAAACCCAGGGCCTGTCGCAAACAGACGCCGAAACCCTGGTTGCGACGGCGCACAAGGTCTGCCCCTATTCCAACGCCACTCGGGGCAATATCGACGTCGGGTTCACCGTAAAGGCCGCATGAGCAAGACCCTGCCCAAGCCCGCTCAAGCTCCGGTCGAGGCCCTGCGCCTCGACCGTCAGCTGTGCTTTTCCCTGTATGGCGCGGCCCAGCGCGTAACGCGGCTATATCGTCCGCTGCTCGACGCCCTGGGCCTGACCTATCCGCAGTACCTGGCCATGCTGGTGCTGTGGGAGCAGAGCCCGCGCACCGTCGGGGCGCTGGGCGACGCGCTGGACCTGGATTCCAGCACACTTACGCCCCTGCTCAAGCGCCTGGAAGCCGGCGGCCTCGTGGACCGTCAGCGTGATCCGAAAGACGAGCGCCGGGTGATCATAGCCCTGACCGACAAGGGCCTGGCCCTGCGCGACAAGGCCCTGTCGATCCCGGAGCAGGTGTTCTGTCAGGTCGGCCTGCCGCTGGATGAGCTTGAGGCCCTGCGCGAAAAGCTGAAGACCGTGGCGGTTTAGTCGACCTTCAGCTCGAATGGCGTCGCCGGCAGACGGTTGACGCCATAGAGGTTGAGGATCGGGCTTTCGGCCCAGGCGAAGCGCACCTTGGTCGGGGTGATCCCCGCCGGCGCGGCGATCGTGGCGCTGGCGCCCTCGACGCTCGCCTCGGCGAAGCGGCAGACGCCGGCCGCATCGCACAGTTCGAAACCGGTCGGACGCGCACCACCGAACACCACCAGCGGCTGGTCGAAACTGACCATCACCGTCTGACCCTCGCGCTTGGCCCGCAGCGGCGCGGGGCCGGCGGCGTTCAGGGCCGTCTCGCCATAGGCCAGCTTGCGGGCCAGCAAGGCCAGACGCGCGCCGACCTGCTGCTTGTTGGTCGGGTGGATGTCATAGATGTCGCCCAGGTCGACGGCCGAGGCCATGCCGACCTTGGGGTCCGCCGCCGTCGTCCGCCGCTGCACGTCGCGCAGGGCCGCCCAGCCGGACTCGGCCGGCGCGGACGTGTAGGCGCCGAAACTGGCCAGCTGCACCATCAGGAACGGCAGATCGCCCTGGCCAAACTCGCGCCGCCAGTCGGCGATCAGGGCCGGCATCAAGCGGGCATATTCCGCAGCCTCGGTGACATTGGCCTCGCCCTGGTACCAGGCAAAACCCTTCAGGCCGTAGGGCGCCAGGGGGGCGATCATGCCGTTGTGCAGGGTGGACAGGCCGCTGGCCCCCAGCCACGGGGCGTGGGGCGGCAGGCCGGTGTCGCTGAGCTGGGTCGAGATCTTGTAGCGCCAGCGTCCGCCCAGCGGCGCGAAGCTGCCGTCCTCCAGCTTCAGCCCCTTGGCCGCAGCAGGACCCCAGGCCCCGCCGCCGCCGCCAGCATCGACGACGCGGATGGCGATGACATTGCGCCCCGCCTTCAGCGCGCCCTTGGCCAGGCTGTAATTGCGCGGCGTGTCCCAGCCCTCGCGCGAACCCACCGCCTTACCGTTGACGAAGGTGGTGTCCATGTCGTCGATCGGCCCCAGCATCAGGGTCGCGCCCTGGGCGGCCTGCTGGGCGGTCAGGGTGAGCTCGGCCCGCAGCCAGATCGTGCCGTCGAAGGTCTCCAGACCCGGCGCGGTTTCCCAGAACTTCTCCATCGGCAGCACGCCCCAGGCGCGGTCGTCGAAGTCGGGGCGAGCCCAGGCCTTGGCGTGCGGTTCGGTGCGCGCCGCCCAGGCGTCCAGCATCCCGCCCCAACGGGCCATGCCGGCCTGGGGCGAGCGGGCATAGTCGGCCAGGACCGACAGGCCCTGATCATACGACTTCAGCGCCGTCAGCCCCTCGCGGCTGATCCAGTCCTGAATGATCGAGCCGCCCCAGGTGGCATCGATCAGACCCACCGGAACGCCGGTGGTCTTCTTGATGTCGCGGCCCATGAAGAAGCAGGCGGCGCTGAAGTCGGCGGCGGTGGCCGGTGTGGCGACCCGCCAGACCGCCGCGCCGGGCAGGGCCGAGGTCGGGGCCGGCAGGCTGACCTTGCCGGTCTGCAGCACGCGGATATTGGCGTCGCCCGCCGCCGCGATCTCATACTCACCCCCCATGGCGCGGCGCAGAGGCAGCTCCATGTTCGACTGTCCCGAGCACAGCCAGACATCGCCCATCAGCAGGTCGGTGAGGGTCTGGCTCTCCGCGCCCGAGCGGACCGTGAGGCTCAGGGGCGGGCCCGCTTCGCGGGCCGGCAGCGACGCGGACCAGCGGCCCTGGGCGTCGGCGGTGGCCGAGGCGGCTTGCCCCGACAGGTCGACGGTGACGGTCGCGCTGGGCTGGGCCACGCCCCAGACCCGGATGGGCTGGCCGCGCTGCAGGACCGCGTGGTCGGTGAACACCGGGGCCAGCAAGGGCCCCGCCGAGGCCCCCGTCGCCAGGGCGGCGAAGGCGGCAGTCAGAAGCAGGCGTTTCATGGAGAGCATCCTAAAACTTCTTGTCATCCCGGCCGCAGCGAAGCGGAGAGCCGGGACCCAGGGGCAACCGCAATGCGCCGGCCCCTGGGTCCCGGATAGCCTCATCGAGGCTTCCGGGATGACAAGCGATATTGCTGTTACTGCGCCTTCGCGGGACAGACCGCTCCGGCCGGATCGGTGGTCAGCTTCACGCTCTGCAGCGTGACCTTCAGGGTCCCGGCGGTCGACAGCGCGAACGGCTCGGCGACCTTGGTCACGTCGGTTCCGGCGGCGGCGAAGCACTTGAGCGGCACCTTCAGGCTGGTCCAGGCGCCCGTCGACGCCGCGGCCAGCACAGGTGAAAGGTCAAGCTGGCCAGTCCCGATCGACAGGGTGACCGGCGCCGTGGGCTGAGCATCGACGCGATAGTCGATCATCAGGGCCAGATCGGCATTGGTCTGGAAGGACAGGTCCATCGCCGCGTCGGCGGCCAGGGCCACCGTCGCCGGGACTGAGCCGGAGAAGGTGATCTGGCGACCGGCCTCCTGCACGCCGCCGGCGTCCACCGGGCGGATCTGCACGGCGGTCGTCGGCGTCAGCCGGAAGGCGAACGGCGCGGGCGTCTTGCCGCCCACGAAATAGTTGCTGGTGTTGGTCGAAGCCACCGTCACGCCGGAGACCTCCGACAGCTTGGGCAGGCGAACCTTGTCGCGATAGGTCAGGCCAAAGCCATAGGCGAAGAGCGGGTCATAGGTCTTGTCGCCGCGATTGAGCGAGGTCTGGGTCGCCGACTTGGGCCAGCTGAACGACAGCTTGCCGTGGAAGTCGTTGCGCGGCTTGCCGGCCGCGTCGCCGATGATCACGTCAGCGATCCCGCCGCCTTCCGAGCCCGGCAGCCAGGCGTTGACGAAGGCGTCAGAAGCGTTGAGCTCCGGGTTCACCCACAGGGGGCGCCCGGTCAGGAACACCGCCACCACCGGCACGCCGGCGGCCTTGAGCTTTTTGAGCAGAGCCAGGTCGGTCTTGTCGCCGGCCTGGTATTCCAGGGTCTTCAGATCGCCGACGCCTTCGGCATAGGGCGTTTCGCCAAACACCACGATGGCCACGTCAGGCTTCTTGTCGAACTGGCCGTCGACATTCAGCGACGCCTGTCCGCCGCCGGCCTCGACAGCCTCCTTCAGGCCCGACCAGATCGACTGGGCGTTGGGAAAGTCGCTGTTCTTGTTGTCGGTGCCCTGCCAGGACAGGGTCCAGCCGCCCGACTGGCGACCGATGTCGTCGGCGCCCGAACCAGCGACCAGCACATTGGCCGAGCTCTTGATGGGCAGCACGCCATTGTTCTTCAGCAACACCAGCGACTTGCGCACCGCCTCGCGCGCCAGGGCCCGGTGCTCGGCATTGCCCATCACGCCGTCGCGGTCTTCCCAAGGACGAGCGGTCTTGAAGAGGCCCAGCTTGACCTTGACCCGCAGGATACGGCGCACGGCGTCATCGATCCGCGCCGACGAGATCTCGCCGGATTTGGCCTGGGCGAGCGTGTTGTCGAACAGACCCTTCCAGCTGTCAGGCGCCATGTACATGTCCAGGCCGGCATTGGCCGCCTGCGGACAATTGGTCGGCGTGCAGTCCGCGACCTGGCCGTGGCCGTTCCAGTCGCCGATCACGAAACCGTCGAAGCCCATCTTGCCCTTGAGCACGTCGGTCAGCAGCGTCTTGTTGCCGTGCATCTTGACCCCGTTCCAGCTGTTGAACGAGGCCATCACCGTCATCGTCCCGGCATTGATGGCCGGCACATAGCCCTGGGCGTGCAGGCGGACCAGCTCAGCTTCGCTGATCTGGGCGTCGCCCTGATCGTGGCCGTCATGGGTGCCACCGTCGCCGAGGAAGTGCTTGGCGCTGGCCGCGACGTGGCCGTGCTGCAGCACCTGGCCTTCGCTGACCGCGCCCTGCAGGCCCAGGATCATCTCGCCGGCATATTGGCGGACGATCTCGGGGTCTTCCGAATAACCCTCATAGGTGCGGCCCCAGCGGTCGTCGCGCGGCACGGTGAGGGTGGGCCCGAAGGCCCAGTCAAATCCTGACACCGCTGTCTCTTGCCCCGTAGCGGCGCCGATCCTGCGGATCAGCTCAGGGTCCCGGGTGGCGCCCAGGGCGCTGTTGTGCGGAAACAGGGTGGCGCCCACGACATTGCCGTTGCCGTGCACGGCGTCGATGCCGAACATCAGCGGGATGTGGGTCCCGCCCTGACGCGCGTCGGCGGCCTCGCGGAACGCCCGGACGGTGGCGACCCAGGGCTCTTTGGGCGAGCGGTCGGGCGCGCCCAGGGGCGGCGAGCTGCCGCCGGCCAGGATCGAGCCCAACGGATAGGTCTTCAGATCGTCGGGCGTGATCGAGGCGGTGTCGGCCTGGATCATCTGACCGACCTTTTCCTCCAGCGTCATCTTGGCCATCAGGCTGTCGACGAAGGCTTCGGTTTCGGCGTCGATCAGGCCCTGGCTCTTGGCCGCCGGCCATTGGCTGGGGTGGGTTGCCGCCTTGCCGGTGGGAGCGAAAACAGGCTGGGCGACCGCAACGCTGGTCAGGAGGGTCGTCGCCATCAAAGCGACCGAAAGGGTCCTGGTGTTCATGCTCCCACTTCTCTTCTTTAGATCGCGACACAGCGCGTTGGTGGTACCGGTATCGCAAAGCTCGACGTCGTTCCATACACCGTCTAATTTATGCGACAAATAAGATTAAAGCCGTCTCCCAGAGGGATTCAATGTCGGATTGCACACAGGCGGCGCCTGCCTCGGTCGCTCTGGCGCTTGCTGGCGGCGGCGTCGTGCGCCTGACGCCCGTACAGTAGAAAGCAGACCGATGAGCTTCACCCGACGCGGCGTCATGGCCGCCGCCGCCAGTCTCGCGGCCGCCCCGGCCTTCGCCGCCGGCAAAGGTCCGTTCCAACCCAGCTGGGAGTCGCTGGCTGACGGCTACAAGACGCCGGACTGGTTCCGCGACGCCAAGCTGGGGATCTGGTCGCACTGGGGCCCCCAATGCGTGCCCGAGTTCGGCGACTGGTACGGCCGGCAGATGTATCAGCAGGGCAACCCGTTCTATGAGCACCACCTGAAGACCTACGGCCATCCCGCCGATTTCGGCTTCATGGAGTTCATTCCGCGCTGGAAGGCCGAGAATTGGGATCCCGAGGCGCTGATGAAGCGCTATGTTGCGGCCGGGGCGAAATACTTCATGTCGATGGCCAACCACCACGACAACCTCGACATGTTCGACAGCCGTCATCACGCCTGGAACACCATGCGACTGGGCCCCAGGCGCGACATCGTCGGAACCTGGGAAAAGGTCGCCCGGGCGCACGGGATGAAGTTCGGGGTCTCCAATCACTCGGCCCACGCCTGGCACTGGTGGCAGACGGCCTATGGCTATGACGCCGAGGGCCCGCGCAAGGGTCAGCGCTATGACGCCTTCCAGCTGACCAAGGCCCAGGGGCGCGGAAAGTGGTGGCGGGGCCTGGATCCGCAGGACCTCTATACCGGCCGCAACATGGTCATTCCCGACGGGATCGACAGCATCGCCGCGGCCAATGCCTGGCACGACGCCCATGACGGCGCGTGGATCGAAACCCCGCCGCCCAACAATCCGGCCTTCACCCGCAACTGGCTGCTGCGCCAGAACGATCTGGTCGACCGCTATCGACCCGACCTGGTCTATTTCGACAACTACGCCCTGCCCCTGGGCCAGGCCGGCCTGGACGCCACAGCGCACTACTACAACAACGCCGTGGCGCGCAGCGGCTCGACCGATGTGCTGGTCACCGGCAAGAAACTGTCGCCCCTGCAGCGGCGCGGCATTGTCGAGGACGTCGAGCGGGGCTTCTCAGATCGCCTGCGCCCCGAACCGTGGCAGACCGATACCTGTATCGGCAACTGGCACTATGACCGGCCGCTGTACGAGCAGAATGGCTACAAGTCGGGTCGCGATGTGATCCAGCGGCTGATCGACGTGGTCAGCAAGAACGGTTGCCTGCTGCTCTCCATCCCCCAGCGCGGCGACGGCTCGATCGACGACAAGGAAGAGAAGGTCCTGGCCGACATGGCCGGCTGGATCGCGGTCAATGGCGAGGCGATCTACGCCACGCGCCCCTGGCGGATCTTCGGCGAGGGCCCCACAAGGCTGGTCGAGGGCATGCAGAACGAGGGCGCGGCCAAGCCGTTCGAGGCGGCCGATATCCGCTTCACCCAGAAGGGCGGCGACCTGTTCGCCCTGCCGATGGCCTGGCCGTCGGAGACGGTGACGATCACCAGCCTGGCCACTGACAGGCCGACCAGCACGGGCGAGGTGCGACGCGTGGAGCTGCTGGGCGGCGGCGATCCCCTGCCCTTCACGCGCAGCGCCGACGGCTTGCGGATCGGGCTTCCCGAACGGCGGCCGACCTTCACGCCGGCCTTGAAGATCAGCGGCCCCGGCCTGGTCTGATCGCGAACACGAAAAAAGGGGCGGACACGAAGTCCGCCCCCTCTCAGGTCGCAGCCGTTGGCGCGTACGGGACCTAAAGCGTCCCGTCGGTTCGGCTGTCGTCTTGGCTTAACGGAACAGGCTGAGGATCGACGAGCTCGAGGAGTTCGCGATCGACAGCGCCTGGATGCCCAGTTGCTGCTTGGTTTGCAGCGACTGCAGCTTGGCGCTTTCCTTGGCCAGGTCGGCGTCGACCAGGTTGCCCACGCCGGCGTCGAGGCTGTCTTGCAGCTTGCCGACGAAGGTCAGTTGGGTGTCCAGGCCGGTCGAGTTGGTGCCCAGCGAGGCCAGCTTGTTGGTGGCCGTTTGCAGCGCCGACGTGACCGTGGTGATCATGGTCTTGGCCGAAGCGGCGTTGGTGAACGTCGCGGCGGACAGGCCAAGGCCGGCCAGGTTCAGGGTCTGGGCCGTGACGGTGAAGCCGGAACCATCTTCATTGGAGAGGAAGGTCAGCGCCGTAGTCGAGCCATCCGCGATGCTGATGCCGTTGAACTTGGAGTTGGTCGCCGCCTTCTCGATCTGGTCGCGCAAGGAGGTGAAGTCAGCGAGCAGAGCGTTGAAGCTGGAGGTGTTCAGCGAGGTGTCGGAAGCGGCGAGAGCCTTTTCCTTCATCTTGCCCAGCAGATCGGTGATCGTATCGCCGGCGGCCAGGGCCACGTCGATGGTCGATTGGCCGCGTTGCAGGGAGTCCTTCACCGCATTCAGCGACGAGGCCGTCGCCGACTGGATCTTGGCGGTCGCCCAGATCGCGCCGTTGTCCTTGGCGCTTCCCACCTTTTTACCGGTGCTGATGCGTTGCTGGACGTTCTGGGTTTCCATGCTGGTGGTGTTGAGGTTTTGCAGCGCGATCAGTGCGCCATTGTTCGTGTTGATGCTGTTCAGCGCCATTACGAGGTTTCCTTTTCGGATGTCCCCGGCGTCGTTTTGACTACCGGCAGGCCTTTTGCCCGACCAATAGTATCCAAGAGCATTCTTTCTATTTCATTTAGGACATATCGTCGCAGACTTAATATACAAACGGCTTTTATTAATATTAATAGATGAAAACTTCTGTTAAAAATGCCATAACGAGACGCTCTATACTAACCTCTGGTTAAGCCTGTGGCGTTTAGCCCTGCCCATCCGTTAGGATTAGATTCACCAAAGTCGAAGCCCCAACTCAAGGCAAGGCGAGGTTGAGAAACACGGGCCGCAACGCTCCGGTCCACGAACGCAAAAAGGGCCCGCGCCTATCCGGCGCGGACCCTTTCATCAGCGATCAGGCCTTGAAGCCCCGTCGCGGTGTCAGGCAGACCCGATCCCGACGCCGCTGGGCGATCGGGACCAGACCCGGCCTTCTACTTCTTGCGCGTCACCACGACCGGCTGACCGGCATAGTCCACCGTCGCATCGACCGCATCAAAGTCGGTCGGCTTGGCGCCGCCGCCGATGAAGCGGATCTTGAACACCCGCTGGTCGACCATGCCGTTGAACGAGCCCGAGCGCGCGCCGATGGTCACGCGGCCCGATGCGTCGTCATACGAGATCGGGATGCGGCTGAAGGCGCCGCGCGTGTAGCCGTTGCTGAGGCCGTCGTCCTCGTACAGCTCATAGGTCCCGTTCTTGCCGGTATAGATCACCAGGGTGATCGGCGCGTCTGGCCTTTCCCCGACATACTGCTGCACCACCGTGGTCGGCACGATCGAACCGGCCTTCACGAACAGCGGCATCCGCGACAGCGGGGCGTCAGCCTTGATCGTCTGGCCGCCCGCATGGGCCTTGCCGCTCTCGAAGTCGTACCAGGTCGCGCCCTTGGGCAGGTAGACCTCGCGCGAGCGGGCCTTGAACGCCGTCACCGGGGCGACGAGGAACGACGGACCATAGAGGTACTCGTCATTGACATCCCGCGCCTTCATATCGTCGGGGAAGTCCATGACCAGGCCGCGCATGATGCTGCCGTCGCGGTGATAGGTCTCGCCCGCCAGGGTCAGGGTATAGGGCATCAGGCGGTAGCGAAGCTCGTCGTACCAGGCCAGGGCCTGATAGACCTCGGTGCCCTCGTCAGCGAGGTTGTAGATCTCGCGGAACGGAAATTCGCCGTGGCTGCGGAACAGGGGCGAGAAGGCGCCGAACTGGAACCAGCGCAGGTTCAGCTCCTGCCACTCGGCCCAATGGGCGGGCTCCTTGTTCAGATAGCGATCCTCGACCGAGAAGCCGCCGATGTCAGTGGTCCAGTTGGGAACGCCCGACATCGACAGGTTCACGCCCGCCGAGATCTGGTCCTTAAGGTCGTCCCAACGGGACACCACGTCACCGCTCCACAGGGTCACGCCGTTGCGCTGGATGCCGCCGAAGCCCGAACGCGACAGGATGAAGCTGCGCTTGTCGGGGTTCAGTTCATGCTCGCCCTCGAACACGCCCTGGGTGTGGATCAGGGGGTAGGAATTGAAGAACTCCGCGCCCGGGCCCATCGCCGTGGGGCCCATGCGCAGGGTGCGCTCGGGGATGTCGAGATTGGAGTGCATGTCCGGCTCGTCGGAGTCCATCCACCAGGCGTCGACGCCGAAGCCCTTCAGGCTCTCCTTGACCTGGCGCCAGTAGATGTCGCGCGCTTCCTTGGAATAGGGGTCGTAGAACGAGTTCAGATAGCCGGGGCCCACCCAGTCGAGCGCGCCCTGCTCGATGTTGCGGTGATACATGTGGCCCTTGGCGTCGAGCTCCTTGTAGTGGTCCAGGGTCGGGTAGAACTTCGGCCAGATCGAGATCATGAAGTGGCCGTTCATCCCGTGGATGTCGTCCAGCATCTTCTGCGGGTCGGCGAAGCGGGTTTCGTCGAACTTGTGGCTGCCCCAGGCGTCGTCTTTCCAGTAGCGCCAGTCCATCACGACGTTGTCGATCGGCAGCTTGCGGTCGCGGTATTCCTTCAGAACGCCAACGATCTGATCCTGGGTTTCATAGCGCTGGCGGCTCTGCCAGAAGCCATAGGCCCAGCGCGGCATGGCCACGGCCTTGCCGGTCAGTTCGCGATAGCCGCTGACCACCTGGTCGAGGTTTTCGCCGCTCACAAAATAGTAGTCGATCGCATGAGCCACGTCGGAGGTCATGGTCAGCGACTTCTGCTGGGCCGCCGGGATCGGGTTATTGTGGACCAGGCCGATATAGCCGTCATTGGGGTCCCACTCGACGCGGATCTTATGGCGGGTCCCGGCCTTCATCGGGGCGGTGAAGTTGTGGAACCAGGGGTTCCAGTTCTGCCGCCAGCGGTCGATCGTCAGCTTGCCGTCGACATAGAGCTTGGCGTAGCTGGACGAGTAGAGCTTGAACTTCTGGACGCCGCCGACCGAGGGCTCGACCGAGCCTTCCCAGACCACGGTGGCGCCGCGCACCGGCTTTTTGTCAGGGCCGGTCAGTTCGGCCGGCCAATTGGGCAAGTCCTTCAGATAGCGGTAATTGATGTCGGCCTCGGTCCGGGTCAGCTTCAGCTCGCCCTTGACGTAATATTTGGCCGTGAAACCGCCGGCCTTGCCGTCGGCGTCGAAGATCTTCAGGTCGCGCGAAGCCAGCTCATAGGGGGTCGGATCGCCGAACCGGGTGATGCCGTTGTTTTCCCACAGCAGGCCGTAGTTGCGGCTGGACAGCACGAACGGCACGGCGATGTCGCGGTTGTACTGAGCCAGTTCGACGTCTTCGCCGTTGTAGTTCATCTGGCCGTTCTGGTGCTGACCCAGACCATAGAAGGCTTCATCCGTGTTCGGATTAAAGCGCTGCGTGACGGCGTAGAAGCCTTCGCCATCGATGGTCAGCGGCTTGAAGGCCTGACGGCCCTGCTCGGCCAGAACGGTCTTGCCCGACGCGTCCTTGAATGACACGGCGCCGTCGCTGAGCGCGACTTCCGCAGTGGCCTTGCCTGCCTTGAGCACGACCTTGCCGCCCACGGTCTCGACCGTGAAGCCCGAGGTCTTGGGCGTGGCGGTGACCATCAGGCTGGCCGGAACGTCCAGGCTGTCGGTCGGCGTCGCGGTCACGTGGATAGCCCGGTCGCTCATGACCTGCAGCCGGACGCGCTTGGCCGGACCCGAGGCGGGGCTGACGATCACGCCGTCGGCGGTCTTTTCGAAGCCCGCCTCCAGCGCCAGGGCGGAGGTCGAGGCCGTCAGGGCCAGGGCCAGGCCCAAGGCCAGGCTCCGTCGGTTCAGTTGAAAGGTGCGCATCTTGGGTTCCCCCATGGAGTGTTCTGGTGAGGTGTTCAGTAGGTGGCCAGCTTGACCCGCAGGACCTGCGCGCCGCCGGTGAAGTTGAGGCCGTAATCGGTCTGGTCGCCGTTCCAGAGGCGGTCGAACACCCACTGGCCCTTGTCGAAATGGCCTTCCTCGACCCGGGCCATCAGGAACGGCTTGCCGTCCTTGGCGGCGCGGCCGAACTCGACCCGGGCGTTGCGGCCGGTGACCAGGAATTCGTTGGGCGACAGTTGGGCGACCACAGCGCCGCCATTGGCGCCGGCCGGGTCGACCGGGCGGTCCTTCAGGAAGGTCCAGTCCCAGCCGCCGAACTGCCATTTGCCGTAACGCAGGGTGACGCTCCAGTCGCCCAGGGTGGTCGACTGGGCGGCGCGATCGTCGGGCTCTGATCCGCCCCAGACGGGCTTCTCGAACGACAGCTTGGCCCACTCACGCGCCATCGACCCGAACAGCCGGTAGTTGGCGGCAAAGGCCTCGATCGTCGCGGAATCGATCTTGGCCGCACCGAGCGGATAGTTGGCGTAGCCGGTGAAATCCATGCCGAACGGCGAAAAGCCGATGCCCTGGCGACCCAGGGTGTCGAACATGTAGCGGGCATAGGGAATGGCGTTGCCGGTCTCGGCCACGAACAGGGCGTTGTCTGGCCGGCCGTAATAACCCAGCACTTTGGAATACTTGGCAGATTCCGGCATGTAGATGTCGGGCGAGATCATGTCGATCGAGGGCGCTGCAGCCTTCCAGACATCCAGAACATTGTCGGTCGGTCCGCCGGCGGAATAATCGATGGGATCGGTGACCTTCAGCGGATCGCGCAAGGCTGCGTTGACGTACATCGGCAGCGGCTTGACCGCCTTGCCGGCGGCTGTGACCTGTTCGACGAAGCGCGCGATGAACCAGGCGTGGAAATACTCGTCGGCGTCCTTGCCGAAGGCCTGGCTCCAGGAGCCCGGCTTGGCCTTCATCGCCTTGACCAGGGCGGCGGGCGCGGGACCGTTAAAGACCTTCTGGGCGGCCGGCGAATAGTCGCGCACGCTGCCATAGGTCCCGGTCTCGTTCTCCACCTGGACCATGATCACCGTATTGTCGGGATCGGCGGCCTTCAGGTGGGTCATCAGGGCCACGAAGGCCTTCTTGTCGGCCTCCAGGGTCGAGGCCGCCAGCGGTGACATCGAATAGGACCGCTCGCCGTCCTTCTTGATCAGGCGCGGGAAGCGCTTGTCGTCCAGCTTGACCCATTCGGGGGCGTAGGACGGCGAGGAGTTCTTCCAGGTGCCAAACCACAGCAGAACCAGCCGCACCTTGTGGTTGCGGGCCTGGGTCAGCAGCAGGTCGAGATAGCTGAAGTCGAACTGGCCCTCGGTCGGCTCGATCTGCTCCCAGGCGATCGGGACCTGGACGGTGTTGGCGCCCAGCTGCTGGATGGCGGGCCAGACCTTGTCCATCTGCGAGGGCCAGGCGCTGGAATTATTGACCTGGGCGCCCAGGATCAGGAACGGCGCGCCGTCCACCATCAGGGCGTGGCGCCCCGCCTTCTCGACCAGCCGAGGGATCTCGCCCGCCTGGGCGACACCGCCGAAAAGAACCATCGCCGCAGTGGCGATCAGCGCGGCGCGCGAAAATGTGTAGGGGATCAACCCGGCCATCGTTTCGTCCCGTTGCGTCTGGGGGGCTGCTCGTCCCGAGGGGCGAGCGCCGCGATTTTGATATCGCTACCAGCTATATTTATCAGATGATTGCCCAGCCAAACTGGAAGGCCTTCACCGTCGATCTCGATCTCTCAACCCCATCAGGGGAAAAAATCCGCGCATCGCCGCAGGTGGCGATGCGCGGGAAAAAATGCCGCGCGGCTTCGGGGAGGAGAACCCGCGCGAGGCGCCACGGAGCCAACCAGCTCCCGTCGCGCGACCAACGGACAATCTCAGGCCCGTCAGCGTCGCATGGCCGAACTATAATCATACAAATGCGACCCGCAAGTGAAATGATAGCGGTATCATCTGACGGCCTCTCCAATCTGCTCCGCCTGGCAGGTCGCCGCGATGAACTGGTCATGACTGGGGAGACGCGCGGCCAGATTGTGGATGCCGTTGCGCAGACCCGCGAGCTTTGCCGCCACGTCGGCCAGAGCCGGCGCATCGGCGAGAGGATCATGGTTTTGCGCCTCGATCCCCTGCCCCAGAAAGACCGCCAGCCAGCTGGGATCGGCGAACAGTTGCTCATCAAAGCGCGCAATGCGGGCCCGGCTGCGGAAGAGGTCGATCTTGTGCTGGAGGCTGTCCGGGATCGCCATCGTCCGGCAGTAGTTCCACAGCGGCGAGTCATCGCGCTCGGTGGCGTGATAGTGCAGGATCAGGAAATCCCGGATCTGTTCGTATTCGATCTGGGTCAGGCGGTTATATTCGTCCGCCGTGGCCGCGTCGTGATCCTGAACCGGCAGCAGGGACAGCAACCGGAAGATCCCGGTCTGCACCAGATGGATGCTGGTCGATTCCAGCGGCTCCATGAACCCGCTCGCCAGACCCAGAGCCACGACATTGCGGTTCCAGGACTTCTTGCGGCGGCCGGTGGTGAAGCGCAGCGGACGCGGTTCGCCCAGGGGCGCGCCGTCCAGATTGGCCATCAGGGTCGCGGCGGCGTCGTCGTCGCTGATGAAGCTGCTGCAATAGACATGGCCATTGCCGATGCGGTGCTGCAGCGGGATGCGCCACTGCCAGCCCGCCGCCCTCGCGGTCGACCGGGTGAAGGGCGTCAGCGGACTGATGCTCTCGCACGGCACGGCCAGGGCGCGATCGCAGGGCAGCCAGTGGGACCAGTCCTCATAACCGGTCTTCAGCGCGCCCTCGATCAGCAGGCCGCGGAACCCCGAGCAGTCGATGAAAAGGTCGCCCTCGATCCGCCGGCCGTCCTCAAGCTCCAGCGCGGCGACGAAGCCGTCGTCTGCGCGCAGATCCACCTTGACGATCTTGCCCTCTGTCCGCGTGACGCCCCGCGCCTCGGCATAGACCCGCAGATACTGAGCGTAGAGGCCGGCGTCGAAATGATAGGCATAGCCCAGCCCCGGCACGCCCGGTGGCAGGTCCTTGGGCGGCACGGCGAACTTGCCCATGCGGGCCGCCACGCTGGCCATGGAGTAATCATCAAGCAGGCTGGTGTCGCCGCTCTGACGCAGTCGCATCCAGTAGTGATGGAACGCGACGCCTTCGATTGTCGCGCCGTGCGGACCGAAGGGGTGGAAATAGGTGGCGCCCTTGCGGGACCAGTCCTTGAACTCGATGCCGAGCTTGAAGGTCGCCTGGGTCTTCCGAACGAAATCGAACTCGTCGATGCCCAGAACGCTGTTGAGAAACTGGATCGGCGGGATGGTCGCCTCGCCGACGCCCACTGTGCCGATGTCTTCGGACTCGACCAGCTCCACAGAGCCCACGCGCCCTCTAAGGGCGTGAGCCAGGGCCGCAGCGGCCATCCAGCCAGCCGTACCGCCGCCCACGACAACGAACTTTCGAGGCTTGTGCTCAGTCATGGAGGCCATCTCATGAGGGTCGAGGCGCCGACGCTAGACAACCGCGCCTCAAACACAAAGGCCCCCACCCGCGATCGATCGTGATCAGGCAGGCGGGGGCGATCTGTGCAGGGTGTTCGCGAGACCTAGAAGGCGCCGCGCAGCACCACCGAGTAGCGGCGGTCGGCCACGACCCAGTTGTGGCCGGTCAGACCTTCCTCGGCCTTGCCCGGATAGCTGACCAGGATCTTGGTCCGGGTGTTGGTCAGGTTCACGGCCTGGAAGCCGACCTTCAGGGCTTCATTGACAGAGTAGAAGACCGAGGCGTCCAGCTGACCATAGTCATCATACCAGGCGGGGATGTTGATATTGGCCGCCGTGGTGGTCAGCAGGTACCGCTCGCGCCAGTTATAGGCGAGGCGCGCCGAGACCTTACCCAGGTCATACAGCGCCGCAAGGTTGTAGCTGGTCTTCGACAGCCCTTCGAGCGGCAGCTCGTCACCATGGTCGGTGATATTGCCGACCTGGGTGGTGTCATACGGGTTGGACGCCGCATTGCGCGAGCCCTTGCTGTCGACATAGGTGAAGTTGGCCTGAACACCCAGGCCGCGCAGGGCGCCGGGCAGGAAGTCGTAGTACTGCTGGTAGGCGACTTCGAAGCCTTTGATGGTGCCGTGGCCGGCGTTGTACGGCTGGATCACCTGGACAGTGCGGGTCACACCGTTGTTGGTGAAGTCCATCTCCTGCGAGCCGTTGGTGATGAAGTTGTAGATGTCCTTGTAGAACAGCGTCGCAGAGACGCTGCCGGTCGAGGCGAAATACCACTCATAGGCCAGATCGTACTGGGTCGAGCGCGTCGGCTTCAGGTTCGGATTACCGGCATTGGCCGTGTACTGATAGACGCAGTTGGCCTGTTCGCTGCTGGGGATGGAGCTGCCGCAGGTGGAGCCGGTCAGGTAGCCGTTGGTGGCGCTGATCGTGAAGTTCGGCTGCATCTGCGAAAAGTCAGGACGGACGATCGCCTTGGCCGCCGCGAAGCGGACGAACATGCTGGGCGTGATCTTCAGGCGCACGTTCAGGCTGGGCAGAACGTTCAGATAATCACGGCCGCCGACATAGGAGGTCTTCGACCCGTCGGCGAAGGTGAGGTCTTCGGCCGGCACGGTCAGCTGGGTGTTCTTGTTCAGGACCTGAATGCCCTGACTGGTGCTCTCGGTCTTCACGACGCGGACGCCGAAATTACCGTCGATCTCGCGGCTCTCACCACCGATCGAGACTTCATTGCCAAACCGCAGCAAGGCGTAGGCCGAGAGGGTCTTTTCCTTCTGATGGTTGGTGCTGCCCTTGCCGCCGTCCGCCTCCTGGCTCTCGAAATCACCATTGAAGGGCCGCCAGCTTCCGCCGTTCGCCGCGGCGATCTTGGCGACGATTGCCGAGCCCGTGGCGTAGTCTTTGACGAAAGCGGCGTTCGGCATGACGAACGTCGCAGGAAGCTGCGCGTCGCCGCGGAAATAGTTGTCGAACGGATAGAGGCTGTAGGAGCCCTGATAGTCGGCCAGTTGATCGATCGACGGGGCCGACCAGCTGGGCGCGACGGTGTCCCAGCGGTAGGAGGTCTCGCGCGTGGTGGACTGGCGATAGGTGTTGCGCACGCCGAAGCGGAACGATCGCAGCCAGCCGCCGTCATCGAAGGTATAGGCGCCGTCCAGACGTTCGGCCCATTCGCTGGCCTCGTTGCGGTCGTGGTGGTCCATCACGGCCTGCAGGTAGTAGCTGGCCGGATCCGACGTATAGGCCGGGTCGTTGTTCATCGTGATGACCGGCAGGCTGCCGGTCAGGTCCAGGGTCGCCGGCGAAGCATCGCCGCTCAGCGCGTTGAACGCCGTGAAGTCGACGGTCTTGGTCTTGGCGTAGATGTATTGCAGGTCGCCGGTGAAGGCCCACTTGTCGTTGGGATTGTACTTCACGTTGACCGCATAGTCGGAGGTCACCGAGCTGCGATCAGCGTAACGGGTGTCGATGGTCGACGAGCCCAGGCTGGCGCCGCCCGGCGAACCGGCCAGCGTGCCCTTCGTGAAGTGACCCGAGTCGTCATAGGTGAAGCTGGTGCCCGCAGCCGGGCCATCGCCCGAACCGGGATTGAAGCCCACGGCATGTTCGGACGAAGACGCGAAGGCCGCCGAGCGCAGGAACTGCAGGCTGGCTTCCCACTGGTCATTCGGACGCCATTGCGCCGCAGCGGCGATACCCTTGCGTTCGCGTTCGAAATCCAGGCTGCGATAGCCGAACCCGCCGGGCACGTAGACCGTCTTGCCGGCCACCAGGTCGGTGCGGGCATTGAAGGGGTCAACCGAGATGGTGTCGGTGCGGCTGGACAGCTTGGAGTCCGAGACATCGATCAGGAAGCCCAGCTCGCCGATCTTGGTGTCCCAGCGATCGCTGTAGAGGAACGAGCCGCTCGGCTCCCACTTCTTGGCCAGATCACCAATGCTCATGTCCGCCGAATAGGCCAGAATCCGCTTGGCGGAATCGAACGGCATGCGGGTGCGCAGATTGACCGTGCCGCCCACCCCGCCTTCAACGATGTCGGCCGAAGGGTTCTTGTAGACGTCAACGCCGGCCATCAGCTCGGGCGGGACATCTTCGAAGCTCAAGGAGCGGCCGCTCTTGGCCGAGAAGCTGTCACGACCGTTCAGCTCGCCGCGAACCCAGCTCAGCCCGCGGATCTGAACGCCGCTGCCTTCGACGGACAAGCGGTCGGCGTCACGGCCGTCCGAGGTCCGGCCGATGGTCACGCCGGCGACCCGTTGCAGGGCCTCGGTGACACTGCGGTCCGGAAGGGCGCCGATGTCGGTCGAGGTGATCGAGTCGACCAGTTGCTCGGCGTTTTGCTTCAGCTTCTGGGCCGACTGGATCGACGCACGTTGGCCCGTGACGACGATCTCTTCGACCGTCGAGTCGATGGCTGCGTTTTGCGCAAAGGCCGCAGAAGGCGCGACGGCGCAGAGCACGAGCGCCGAAGCCCCCATCAACATGACTTGGCGATGTGTTTTGGTTAGGCGTTGCATGCCTGTTTCCTTCCCCGCTTGACGACTCATTCCGGCCTTCTTGGGGCCCGGTGAACGTACGCTTCCAGACGGAAATGCGTACGGTTTGAGGTCCGTATAGTCATATAATTGGCATCTTCAAGCCGATTTTGATAGCGCTATCATTTCAAGAGCGACCGCGTTTTCGGCGCCACACGGGAGGTTGGTGGTAGCGCTCCCAGTGCACAAACCCTTGCCTGCCCTCTGGTTTGCGATAATTCATATAATACTATAAATGCCACATAAGCGCTTAAAGGCCGGATCCAGCCGGCGACAGGGATGGCTATGAGTAACGATAAAGCGGGCAAACCCCTGCGCAGCAGCGGGACCTACGGCAAGCTCGATCGCGATGGATTTATCCACCGCAGCTGGATGAAGAGCCAGGGTCTGCCCGACGACGTCTTCGACGGCCGCCCCGTGATCGGCATCTGCAACACCTGGTCCGAGATCACCCCCTGCAACGCAGGCCTGCGCGACATCGCCGAGCACGTGAAGCGCGGCGTCTGGGAAGCCGGCGGCCTGCCGCTGGAGTTCCCCGCCATCAGCCTGGGCGAGACCCAGATGCGGCCCACGGCCATGCTGTTCCGCAACCTGCTGGCCATGGACGTTGAAGAGTCCATTCGCGGCAATCCGATCGACGGCGTCGTGCTGCTGGGCGGCTGCGACAAGACCACGCCGGGTCAGATGATGGGCGCCGCCAGCGTGGATCTGCCCACGGTTGTCATCTCGTCGGGCCCGATGCTGAACGGCAAGTTCCGCGGCAAGGACATCGGCTCGGGCACCGACGTCTGGAAGTTCTCGGAGGCCGTGCGGGCCGGCGAGATGAGCCTGCCCGACTTCATGTCGGCCGAGAGCGGCATGAGCCGGTCACCCGGCACCTGCATGACCATGGGCACAGCCTCGACCATGGCGGCCATCGTCGAAGCCATGGGCATGAGCCTGCCCTACAACGCCACCATCCCGGCCGTGGACGCCCGCCGGGCGGCCATGTCGCACGAGACCGGCCGGACGATCGTCCGCATGGTCCATGACGGCCTGACCATGTCCAAGGTCGCCACCCGCGCCGCGTTCGAGAACGCCCTGCGCGTCCACGCGGCCATCGGCGGTTCGACCAACGCCGTCGTTCACCTGCTGGCCCTGGCAGGCCGACTGGGCGTTGAGCTGACGCTGGAAGACTTCGACGTCCTGTCGCGCGACGTGCCTCTGCTGGTCGACCTGCAGCCCTCGGGCCGGTTCCTGATGGAAGACCTGCACTATGCCGGCGGCCTGCCCGCCGTGATGAAGCAACTGGCCCCGTTCCTGGAGCCTTCCGCCATCACCGTCAGCGGCGCCCCGATCGGCGCACAGTACGACAAGGCCGAAGTCTGGAACGCCGAGGTCATCCGTCCGCTCGACGCGCCGGTGAAGCCCGACAGCGGCATCTGGGTGCTGCGTGGCAACCTGGCTCCTGGCGGTGCGGTGATGAAGCCCAGCGCGGCCAGCCCCGAACTGTGCAGCCACACCGGCAAGGCCGTGGTGTTCGAGACCATCGAGGACTTCCGCGCCCGCATCGACGATCCCGATCTCGACGTCGACGAGACCTCGATCCTGGTCCTGAAGGGCTGCGGCCCCAAGGGCTATCCGGGCATGCCCGAAGTCGGCAACATGCCGCTTCCGCGCAAGATCCTGGAGAAGGGCGTGAAAGACATGGTCCGCATCAGCGACGCGCGCATGAGCGGCACGGCCTTTGGCACCGTGATCCTGCACGTCTCGCCAGAGTCCGACGCCGGCGGCCCGCTGGCCGTGGTGCGCAACGGCGACATGATCACCCTGGATGGTCCCACGCGGACCCTGAGCATCGCCATCTCGGACGAGGAAATGCAGAGCCGTCTGGCCGCCTGGCGCGCCAATCCGCCGCCCCCCAAGGCGACGCGCGGCTACGCCAAGCTCTACGTCGATCACGTGCTGGGCGCTGACAAGGGCGCGGACCTGGACTTCCTGGTCGGATCGTCGGGTTCGGTCGTGACCCGCGAATCCCATTGATGGACCCGTCGATCTCGATCTTCGGCGACTGGGGCACCTCGCGGCTGCGGCTGTATCTGCGCCAGGGCAAGAGCGTGCTGGACCGTCGCGACGGTCCCGGGGTCAGCGCCCTGACCAGGTCGCCCAAGGACACATTCCTGGACCTGGTTGGCGACTGGCGTGAGGCGGGCCCTTCCGGCGCGCTCCTGTGCGGCATGGTCGGCTCGCGCATCGGCTGGGTGGAGGCGCCCTACGCCCCCTGCCCGGCCACGGCGAACGACCTGCGCCAGCGGGTGCTGAAGATCGACGCCGACGGCCTGGCCGTGTCGATCATCCCCGGCCTGTCCTGCGTCAACCCGCTGGGCGGACCCGACGTGATGCGCGGCGAAGAAACCCAGATCCTGGGCGCCTTGGCGCTGGATGCCGACCTTCAGAAGGGCCGCCACCTGCTGGTCCTGCCAGGCACCCACAGCAAGTGGACCGTGGTCGAGGACGGCGCGATCACCGGCTTCCTGACCGCTCCGGTCGGCGAGACCTTCGCCCTGCTGCGCCAGCACTCGACCCTGGCGGCCGGCGTCGCCGCCGACGTCCAGGGCTCGGCCGAGGGCTTCGCCATGGGCCTGGCGCGGATCACCGAACAAGGTCCGGCCCTGCTGCCGCACCTGCTGTTCGAAACCCGCGCCCGGCAGCTGCTGGACAATCTGCCCGCCGCCGACGCCGTGGGCTTCCTGTCAGGCCTGCTGATCGGCGCCGACGCCGCCGCCGCCCGCCAGTGGTTCGGCGACCTGGGCAAGGTCACCCTGGTCGGCGCCCCGGCCCTCAACGCTTTCTACGGTCAGGCCATCGCCGCCCAGGGCGGTCACACCACCGCCGTCGACGGCGACAGCGCCGTGCTGGCCGGCCTCTCCGCCCTGTCGCCCCCAAAGAACAGTGAGTCCCATGTCCTCGCCTGACACCCCGCGCCCGCCCCCGATCGTCGCCATCCTGCGCGGCGTGAAGCCCGATGAGATCGTGGCGATCGCCAAGGCCCTGGTCGACGCCGGCATCCGCGCCATCGAGGTGCCGCTGAACTCGCCGGAACCCCTGGAGAGCATCCGGCTGCTCTGCGAAGCCTATGGCGACGTCGCCCTGTGCGGGGCCGGCACCGTGCTGACGCCGCAGGCCGTCGACGACGTGGCCGCGGCCGGCGGCAAGCTGATCGTCACGCCCAACACCGACCCCGAGGTCATCGCCCGCGCCGTCGAACTGGGCCTGACCGCCATGCCCGGCTTCGCCACGCCGTCGGAGGCCTTCGCGGCGGTAAAGGCCGGCGCCAAGGCGCTGAAGCTCTATCCGGCCAGCAGCTTTGGGCCCAGCCACATCAAGGCGGTCAAGGATGTGCTGCCCAAGGACATCCTGGTCTATGCCGTCGGCGGCGTGGGCGCAGCCAATCTGGAACCCTGGCTCAAGGCTGGCGTGGCCGGCATCGGCGTCGGCGGCGAACTCTATCGTCCCGGCTACGCGCCTGAAGAGGTCGGCCGGAAGGCCGCCGCCCTGATCGCCGCCTGGAACGCCCAGGCCGCCTAGGCCGCCCAAGTCACCGACAGACGACAAGACCAAACAACAAGCCCTTTGGGGGGAAACCGTGCAGACCATCGATTTCGTCATCCTGGCGATCTACGCCGTCGCCATCTTCGGCCTGGCCCAGTGGGTTTCCCGCGACAAGGGCGGCAAGCAGAAGGACTCGACCGACTACTTCCTGGCCGGCAAGGCCCTGCCCTGGTGGGCGATCGGCGCGTCGCTGATCGCCGCCAACATCTCGGCCGAGCAGATCATCGGCATGAGCGGCTCGGGCTACGCCCTGGGCCTGGCCATCGCCTCCTACGAGTGGATGGCGGCCCTGACCCTGCTGATCGTCGGCAAGTTCTTCCTGCCGATCTTCCTGAAGAACAACATCAACACCATGCCGCAGTTCCTGGAGCAGCGGTACGGCCCCAGCGTCCGCAACGTGATGGCGCTGTTCTGGCTGATCCTCTACGTCTTCGTGAACCTGACCTCGATCCTGTGGCTGGGCTCGATCGCCGTCCATACGGTGACCGGCGTCGACCAGATGATGGCGCTGGTGATCATCGGCGTCTTCGCCCTGGCCTATCAGCTGTGGGGCGGGCTGAAGGCCGTGGCCCTGACCGATATCGTCCAGGTGGCCCTGCTGATCACCGGCGGCCTGATCATCGTCTTCCTGTCGCTGAGCAAGATCGGCAACGGCGACCTGCTGGCCGGCTTCAACCAGCTGACCACCCAGTTCCCCGACAAGTTCGACATGATCCTGAGCAGGGACAATCCCCACTACAAGGACCTGCCGGGTCTCAGCGTGCTGTTCGGCGGCCTGTGGGTGATGAACGTCTCGTACTGGGGCTTCAACCAGTACATCATCCAGCGCGCCCTGGGGGCCAAGGACATCGCCGAGGCCCAGAAGGGCATCGCCCTGGCCGCCTATCTGAAGCTGCTGATGCCGGTGATCGTGGTGCTGCCCGGCATCGCCGCCCTGATCCTGGTCCCCGGCCTGGCCAAGCCTGACCAGGCCTATCCGGAGATGATGAAGCTGTTGCCGCCCGGCGTGCTGGGCCTGGTGTTCGCCGCCCTGGTGGCCGCGATCGTCGCGTCGCTGGCCGCCAAGATCAACTCGATCGCCACGATCTTCACCCTCGACGTCTACGCCAAGATCAGGACGGGCTCGAGCGAACGCCATCTGGTCAGCGTCGGCCGGATCACGGCGGTCGTGGCGGTGATCATCGGCATCGTGATGGCCAAGCCGCTGCTGGGCAAGGCCGAGCAGGCCTTCCAGTTCATCCAGGATTTCACCGGCTTCTTCACCCCCGGCATCGTGGTCATCTTCATCCTGGGTCTGTTCTGGAAGCGCGCCACCACCGCCTCGGCCCTGGTCGCGGCGATCGGCGGCGCGGCTCTGTCGGGCGCCTTCTTCGTCGCCGACAAGATGGGCGTGTTCGTGATCCCGTTCATGAACCGCGTGGGCCTGGTGTTCCTGCTGACCCTGGCCGCCGCGATCATCGTCTCGCTGGTCGCGCCCCAGAAGAAAGAGGTCAATGTCGTGTCGCTGGCCGGCGTCAGCTACAAGACCACCCTCGGCTTCAACATCGCCGGGATCGGCGTGATCCTGATCCTGGTCGCCCTCTACGCCACCTGGTGGTGAGTGTGACGCCGCTGGCCGCGTCGGTCGCGGTCAGCGGTGTTGCATGTCGCAGGAGCTCAAGGCGGACCGCCCTGAGATAAAATTGGTCAGACAACCCCGCAGGATCGTTTTATCTGTGTAAACATGGATGGTTCCGGGCTTGATAGAACCACGCTACACGGGATTGATTCCACAGGCGTCCGACTCGCAGGAAAGAAGAATAAAGACGATGCGTACCCAACCTGGCCTCAGTTTGACCTACGGTCTGGTCGAGGCGTTGGGTCAGGCGATTGTCACCGGTGAATATACAGCGGTCGGTTTCCCGACCGAAGGCGAGCTGTCCAAGCAGTTCGGCGCCAGCCGCACCGTCACCCGCGAAGCCGTCAAGATGCTGACCGCCAAGGGCCTGCTCAGCGCCCGGCCCCGCCACGGGACGATCGTTGAACCCGAGGCCAAATGGAATCTGCTGGATCCTGACGTCCTGCGCTGGTTGCTGGAACGCAAGTTCAGCCTTCGCCTGCTGGCCGAGTTCACCGAGATGCGCCTGGGGATCGAGCCTGCCGCCGCCGCCCTGGCTGCGCGAAACGCCGATGAGGCCGGGCTGGAAGACATCCGCAAGGGCCTGCGCCGCATGAAGGCCGCCGCCGAAGGCGAGGACGACCCGCTTTCGGCCGACATCGCGTTCCACATCGCCATTCTGAACGCCACCAAGAACCCGTTCTATCGCGAGCTGGACGAACTGGTGAACACCGCCCTGCGCATCTCGATCCGCTTCACCAACCGCATCAAGGGCCGCACCGCCTCGATCCCCTCGCATGAGGACGTGGCCGAGGCCATCATCGCCCGCGACGCCGACAGGGCGTCCAGCGCCATGCACCAGATCATCGTCGACGTGCTGGAACTGATCCGCGCCGCCTCGCCTTCTACCGAGTCTGAAGCGGCGCGCCGGGGAGCCTGACGAAGGGCTTGCAGGTTTGCCCCTCGCCGGCGATCACGACAATCTATTCGCTATAGTCTTCCAGGACGCCCGCCTTGACCTATGCCGCCGCCGCCAACCGCTATGACGCCATGCCCTACCGCCGCTGCGGCCGCAGCGGGCTGGACCTGCCGGCCATCTCGCTGGGGCTTTGGCAGAACTTCGGCGGCGAGGATGTGTTCGAGACCGGCCGCGCCATCCTGCAGCGCGCCTTCGACCTGGGCGTCACCCACTTCGATCTGGCCAACAACTACGGCCCGCCCTACGGCTCGGCGGAAGAGAATTTCGGACGCGTCATGGCGACCGACTTCAAGGCGCATCGCGACGAGCTGGTCATCTCCACCAAGGCCGGCTGGGACATGTGGCCAGGCCCCTATGGCGGCATCGGCGGGTCGCGAAAGTACCTGATCGCCAGTTGCGACCAGAGCCTCAAGCGCATGGGCCTGGACTATGTCGACATCTTCTATTCCCACCGGGTGGATCCGACCACGCCGCTGGAAGAGACCATGGGCGCCTTGGCCCACCTGCATCGCCAGGGCAAGGCGCTGTATGTGGGGATCTCGTCCTACTCCCCCGAACTGACCCGGCAGGCCCACGCCATCCTCAAGGCCGAGGGTGTGCCGCTGCTGATCCATCAGCCTTCCTATTCGATGCTGAACCGCTGGATCGAGGACGCCCTGCTGGACACGCTCGAGACCCTGGGCGTCGGTTGCATCGCCTTCTCGCCCCTGGCCCAGGGCCTGCTGACCAACAAATATCTGAACGGGGTCCCGGCGGACTCACGGGTCGCCCGGGAGGGTTCGTTCAGCGAAGGACTGCTGACGGCCGACAACCTTGCGCGCATCCAGGCCCTCAACGCCATCGCTCAGAAGCGCGGTCAGAGCCTGGCCCAGATGGCCATTGCCTGGACCCTGCGCGACCCGCGCGTCACCTCCGCCCTGATCGGCGCCCGCACGGTGGCGCAGTTGGAAGACTCTCTGGCCGCGCTCAACACCCTGAGCTTCTCGCCGGAAGAGCTGGCCCAGATCGATCGCCACGCCTCGGAAGGCGGCGTGGATCTGTGGAAGGTGTCTTCAGGTCTCGAGGTCGCCGACCTGCCGACGAAATAGCGCCGGAAGCGCCCTAACACTTGCTCCTGCGCGCACCGCGCCTAAGATCAGGACATGGACAAGGGGGCGAGCTTGGGGGCCGAGACGTCCATCGGCCTGAGTCGACTCACCGAGCGTGAGCGAGAATGCTTGCGCCTTGTCGATCGCCACCTGAGCTCCAAGCAGATCGCCCGCGAACTGGGCCTGTCCAAGCACACGGTCGACTGGCATCTGGACAAGGCCCGGCGGCGACTGGGAGCGCCGGACCGCTATGCGGCGGCGCGACTGATGAGCGACCGCTCGCCCTCACCGCCCCCCTACGACACCCCCCCTCCGATCGGATCAGGGTCCGATCCGTCCCGGCTGGGCGAACCTCCAACCTTGCGGTCAGCTGACCGCATTGAGGAAGGAGCGTTCCATGACCGAATTCACCCCGTATCGACAGGACGTGATCCAACGAGCGGCGCATCTGCACGAGGAGGTGAAGCGCTTTCAACAGACCTGGCCGACCGTGAATTCGGCGCACGACCTGACCCCGCCCTTCACCTGGAGCCAGCTGGAGCGCCAGCTTTCCAGCCTGTCGGCGACCCGGGGCAGCGCGGCGCTGATCAGCGACCTGATGAGCGCCACCCGCAAGCACGCGCCGTTCAAGCCGGCGGAAATGGTGCTGCGGGAAATCCTGTGCATCGCCAGCGCGGTGATGGACGAGACCTTCCCGTCCTCGGACTGCGAGACTTCGTCCTCCTCCCCTTCGGAGGAGGCCCCAATGCGCTAAGAACCCTCCATAGACTGGGCTTCATCGCCGCCGTGATGATCGTGACCGCCCTTGCGTTCGGTTCGATCCTGGCGGGGCTTCACGCCCTGGAAGACCTCACCCGACCATAGCCCCGATCGGGGCCCTACCCGACAATCAACCCTTCAAGGCGCGCCGGCATCGTCGGCGCGGGGAGAGACCTCATGCTCAAAGAACGCCGTCTGGCCGCCGAGACTGTCGCTGAAGCTCTTTTCGCCGCCGAAAAGGCCATCGACGCGGCGATCACCCGCACCGCCGCCCTGGCGGGCCTGATGCCCGCGACCCGTCAGGACGCCCGACTGTCCGCCATGATCGGCCAGGACGCCCTGATGGCCGCGATCCAGACCATGCAGTCCCTGGGTCACGCCCGGGAAGGCATTGTCGATACGCACAAGCATCTGACGACCGCCCAGCGCGACATCGGCCTGTCGGCGGTGTCGTTTGGCAGCGGCGGCAAGAAACCGCCCACGCCCGAAGGACGGCTTGAAATCGTCACGCCCGCCCGCGCGGCTTGAGTCGGGCGCCCGATCGTTCCCTGAACGATCGGGCTAGGCTTTCGAGGTTCGGCGCCCCAGGGTCCGCCCATGGCATTCGACACCCTCTACCAGTGGGCCAGCCTGATCGCCCTCGTCGTGACCTGTGCGGTCGCCGGCTGGCGCGGCGGCTGGCCCGAGCGATCGGCCGCAGCCGCCATGGCCCTGGCCTGGATCGGTAGCGCCGTCTTGCAGCGCAGCCTGCAGCTGTGGGGCCTCCAGACCGGCGTCATGGTCATCGACGGCTTGCTCCTTCTGGTCCTGCTGAGCATCGCCCTGCGATCGGATCGCTGGTGGCCGATGTGGGCCAGCGGCTTCCACGGCCTGGGCGCCTTGCTGCATGTGGCGGTGATGATCGACACCCGTATCTGGGGGTGGGCCTATTATGTGGCCGGCGCCATCTTCAGCTACCTGACCATGCTCGCCCTGTTGGTCGGCGCCCTGGGTCTCCGACGCGCCGCCGCGCGAAGCCCTCTGACCGACTGACGCCGCGTCACAGCAGACAGCCCGGCGTTTTTCTGGTCCGCTCCCAAAAAACACAGGGAGAAACCTCATGGGCGAAGCCTATATCGTCGCCGCCGCGCGCACCGCCGGCGGCCGCAAGGGCGGACGGCTTTCGGGCTGGCATCCCGCCGATCTGGCCGCCGCCGTGCTCGACGCGCTGGTGGACCGGTCCGGCGCCGATCCGGCTCTGATTGAAGACGTGATCATGGGCTGCGTGGGTCAGGCCGGCGAACAGGCCGTCAATATCGCCCGCAACGCCGTGCTGGCCTCCAGCCTGCCCGAAAGCGTGCCCGCCACCTCCGTCGATCGTCAGTGCGGCTCCTCGCAGCAGGCCCTGCACTTCGCGGCGGCCACGGTGATGTCGGGTGCGATGGACATCGTGATCGCCGCCGGCGTCGAGAGCATGAGCCGCGTGCCCATGGGTCTGGCCTCGACCCTGCCCTACAAGAACGGCTTTGGCAGCTACAAGAGCCCCCGCATGGAGGCGCGCTACCCCGACATCCAGTTCAGCCAGTTCGCCGGCGCCGAGATGATCGCCAAGAACTACGACCTGAGCCGCGAGCGTCTCGACGCCTTCGCCCTGACCAGCCATCAGCGCGCCATCGCCGCCACCCGGGCCGGCAAGTTCGCCGCCGAGATCGTGCCGGTCGAAATCACCCTGCCGGACGGCTCGACCGAACAACACACGACGGACGAGGGCATACGATATGACGCCACCGCGGACTCGATCGGCGGGGTGAAGCTGCTGCAGGACGGCGGTCGCCTCACGGCCGCCACGTCCAGCCAGATCTGCGATGGCGCGGCCGGGCTGATGGTCGTCAACGCCCGAGGCCTCAAGGCCCTGGGGGTCGAGCCTCTGGCGCGGATCCACCACATGACCGTCATCGGCCATGATCCGGTGATCATGCTGGAAGCCCCGATCCCCGCCACCGAACGCGCCCTCAACCGCGCCGGCATGAAGATCAGCGACATCGACCTGTACGAGGTCAACGAGGCCTTCGCCTCGGTGCCCACCGCCTGGCTCAAGTCGCTGGACGCCGATCCGGAGCGCCTCAACGTCCATGGCGGCGCTATCGCCCTGGGCCATCCGCTGGGCGGCTCCGGCGCCAAGCTGATGACGACCCTGATCCACGCCCTGGGCGACCGCGGCGGCCGCTATGGCCTGCAGACGATGTGCGAAGGCGGCGGCCTGGCCAACGTCACCATCGTCGAGCGTCTGTAGGATCAGGAGGCGCCCGGCGATGATCACACTGCACCATTGCCGGGACGCCCGGTCCTTTCGGCCCCTCTGGGCGCTGGAAGAACTCGGCCTCGACTACGACCTGAAGCTGCTGCCGTTTCCGCCCCGTTTCCTGGCCCGGGAGTTTCTCGACGAGAACCCGCTGGGCACCATCCCGCTGCTGGTGGATGGCGACACCCGGATGACCGAGTCCGCGGCGATGATCGAGTATCTCTCGATGCGCCACGGCGGCGGCGCGCTGTCGGTGCGGCCCGAGGAGCCCGGCTACGGCGCCTATCTGAACGGCCTGCATTTCGGTGAAGCCACCCTGACCTTCCCCCAGACCCTGGTGCTGCGTTACTCGCGCCTAGAGCCTGAAGAACGCCGCAACCCGCAGGTCGCCGCCGACTATGCCCGCTGGTTCCTGGCGCGCCTGAAGGGGCTGGACCTGATCCTTCAGCATCACGACTACGCGGCGGCCGACCGTTTCTCGGGCGCCGACATTTCAATCGCCTATGCCCTGCTCCTGGCCACATCCCTGCAGCTCTCGGACAATTTTCCGCCCGATGTCGCCGCCTACTGGGCGCGAATGCAGGCCCGGGACGGGTTTCAGCGCGCCCAGGCGGCCCAATCGGGCGCCACACCCTCAATCTGAAACCGCCGATCGATATCGTCTTACGATCATTTAATTCAGCGACCTGAGGTTTGTCGGCTAGAAGGCGCCCTAGGGCTTTCTGAGACAGTCGGGGACGATCGTGGATTACAGGATCAAGGGGCGCGCCATGCGTTCGAGCGGGCTGGTTGTTGTCCTGACCATGGGCGCGATCGCACTGGCCGGCTGCGGCGACGACAAGAAGCCCAAAAAGGTCAAGGCGCCGGCCGGCGCCGTCGCCTCCCAGACCGTCAGCGTCGCCACCGTGGTGTCACAGGCCGTGCCGCGTGAGATCAATGCGACCGGCACGATTTCTCCCTGGGAAGAAGTCGTGGTCGGGGCCGAGACCGGCGGCCTGACCGCCGTGAGCGTCAACGCCGAGGAAGGCCAGACCGTTCAGGCCGGCCAGGTTCTGGTCAAGCTCAACGACACCCTGCTGTCGGCCCAGCTGCGCCAGCAGGAGGCCGCCGTCGCCAGCGCCCGCGCCACCCTGGCCGAGGCCGAAGCGGCCCTTGGCCGCTCACGCGAACTGCAATCCAAAGGCTATCTGTCGCAAGCTTCGCTCGAAACCAGCCTGGCGCGCCAGCAGACCGCCGCCGCCCAGGTCGCCGCGGCCCAAGCGGCGCGGGGCGAAACCGCCGCCCGCCTGGCCCAGACCGCCATCCGCGCGCCCGTCTCGGGCCTGATCAGCCGTCGCAATGTCACCAAGGGCCAGATCGTCAGCACGGGCGCGGAAGTCTTCCGCATCGTCCGCGACGGCCGCCTGGAACTGGACGCCGAGATCCCCGAGACCGACCTGATGCTGGTCAAGGCGGGCATGCCGGCCAGGATCGTGTCCGAACAGGTCGGCGAGACCTCGGGTCGCGTGCGTATCGTCACCTCGGAGGTCAACGCCTCCACCCGCCTGGGCGTCGCCCGGATCGCCCTGTCGACCATGGGCGACTTCCGCCCCGGCATGTTCGCCCGCGCCACCATCCAGGCCGGCGACCAGGCGTCGCTGACCGTGCCCAGCGCCTCGGTGCTCTATCGCGAGAACCGCCCCGGCGTGTTCGTGGTCGACGCCAAGAACCATGTCCACTTCCGCCGTATCGCCATCCTCGCCACCACCGCCAAGAGCATCGCCGCCAGCGGCCTGACGGCGGGCGAGCGCGTGGTGGTGGACGGGGCCGGCTTCCTGGGCGAAGGCGACGCCGTGCGCATCGGCACGTCCACGCCCCAGTCGGCCCGCTAGGAGCCCAGCGCGATGAACAACATCTCATCCTGGGCGATCAAGAACCCGATCCCCGTCATCCTGCTGTTCTTCCTGCTGACCATCGCGGGGATTTCGGGCTTCCGCACCATGCGGATCAACAACAATCCCGACGTCGACCTGCCGTTCGTCGTCGTGACCGCCGTGCGCCCCGGCGCCGCGCCCAGCGAGCTGGAGACCCAGGTCACCCGCCTGGTCGAGGACTCGATCGCGGGCCTTGGCCAGGTGCGCCACATCAGCTCCACCGTCGTCGACGGGGCCTCGACCACCTTCATCGAGTTCGAACTGGGCGTCGACCACGAGCGCGTCACCAATGACGTGCGCAACGCCATGTCCAGTCTGCGCAGTTCTCTGCCCCAGGACATGCAGGAGCCCACGGTCACCCGGATCGACATCTCGGGCGATCCTCTGATCACCTATGTGGTCAAGGCCCCGACCCTGACGCCCGAGCAGCGCAGCTGGTTCGTCGACAATGACGTCAGTCGAACCCTGCTGGCCATCCGGGGTGTCGGCGAGGTCAACCGGCGCGGCGGTGTCGACCGTGAGATCGAGGTCGCCCTGGATCCCGACCGGTTGGCGGCGCGCGGCGTCACCGCCGCCCAGGTCAGCCAGGCCCTGGTGTCGTCCAACGCCGACCTGCCGGGCGGCCGCGTGACCATTTCCGGCTCCGAGCGCGCCATCCGCACCCTGGGCGCGGCCGGTTCGATCGACCAGCTGCGCGATACCCGCATCCCGCTCAGCGCCGGCGGCAATGTCCGCCTTTCCGACCTCGGCACGGTCGAGGACCGCTGGGCCGAACCGCGCTCGCGGGCCCGCTATGACGGCCAGGAAGTCGTGACCTTCAACATGGTCCGCTCGCGCGGCGCCAGCGAGGTGCAGACCGCCCAGAAGATCCGCAAGGCGATCACGGCGCTCGACGCGGCCCATCCCGAGGTCAAGATCGAGGAGATCACCGCCGAGGTCACCTATATCGAGGACAGCTATATCGCCTCGATGGAGGCCCTGATCCTGGGCGCGGTCCTGGCCGTGCTGGTGGTGCTGCTGTTCCTGCGGGACTGGCGGGCGACCTTCCTGGCGGCCGTGGCCATTCCGATGTCGCTGTTCCCGACCTTCGCGGTGCTGGCGCCGATGAACCAGTCGCTCAACAGCATCACCCTGCTGGCCCTGTCGCTGACCGTCGGCATCCTGGTCGATGACGCCATCGTCGAGATCGAGAACATGGTCCGCCATATGCGGGGCGGCAAAACCGCCTATGCGGCGGCCATGGAAGCCGCCGACGAGATCGGTCTGGCGGTCGTGGCCACCACCTTCACCATCGTGGCGGTGTTCGCGCCGGTCGGCTTCATGCCGGGTATTATCGGCCAGTTCTTCAAGGCCTTCGCCCTGGCGGCCTGTATCTCGGTGCTGTTCTCGCTGGTCGTGGCGCGTCTGCTGACGCCGCTGATGGGCGCCTACATGCTCAAGGCCAACCATGATCACGAGGACAAGGACCCCTTCTGGATGGGGCCCTATCTCAGGAGCCTGAACTGGGGCCTGAACAATCGCTGGAAGGTCCTGGTGATGGCCATTCCGATGATGGCCGCCACGGCCTTCCTGGCCACCAAGCTGCCCTTCGAATTCCAGCCGGCGGCCGACCGCGGCCGCGCCCCGTTCTCGGTCCAGTTGCCGCCCGGCGCGACGCTGGATGAGACCGACGCCGTCGTCCAGCGCATGACCAAGGCCCTGCTGGCCAGACCCGAAGTGCTGGGCGTCTATGCCTCGGTCGGCGCCAACAGCGCCGTCAACACCGCCACGCTCAACGCCGATCTGGTCGACAAGAAGGAGCGCATGGGCCAGCAGGAGTTCAGCCGCCTGATGGTCGACCAGTTCGCCGCCATTCCCGGCGCGCGGATCGGCGCGGGCTCCAACAGCGGCGGCGGCCCCAGCGACGGCACCAGCTTCACCCTGCGCCTGCTCAGCGACAACGGGCCCGAGCTGGAAGCCGCCGCGCGCGCGGTCGAGACCCAGATGCGTAACGTTCCGGGCCTGGCGCACGTCGTCAACACCGCCGCCATCGCCCGTCCGGAAATCGTGGTTGAACCGCGCCCGGACCAGGCCGCTCGGGCCGGCGTCTCGGCCGGGGTGATCTCGCAGGCCGTACGCGTGGCCACCATCGGCGACGTCGACCAGAACCTGCCCAAGTACAATCTGGGTGACCGCCAGGTGCCCATCCGCCTGCGTCTGACCCAGAACGCCCGCGAGGACATGGCGGTTCTGAAAACCCTGCAGGTGCCCAGCGCCAACGGGCCGGTGCCGCTCAATTCGGTGGCCGACGTCCGCTTCGGCGCGGGGCCCTCGCAGATCAGCCGTCAGGACCGCTCGCGCGTCGCCACCATCACCGCCGAACTGAACGGCATCGTGGTCGGCGAAGCCAGCAAGCGGGTGCACGCCCTGTCGTCGGTCAAGAATCTGCCCCCGGGCGTCAAGGAAGTGCCGGCCGGCGACGCCGAGTTCATCGCCGAGATGGTCTCAGGCTTCGCCACCGCCCTGATCACCGGCATCCTGCTGATGTACATGGTGCTGGTGCTGCTGTTCCGCAGCTTCGCCCACCCGATCACCATCATGGTGGCCTTGCCCCTGGCGATCGGCGGGGCCTTCGCCCTGCTGGTGCTGGCCCGGTCCAGCTTCTCGATCTCGACCCTGATCGGCATCCTGATGCTGATGGGGATCGCGGCCAAGAACTCGATCCTGCTGGTCGAGTACGCGATCATGGCGATGAAGGACGGCATGACCAAGCGCGAGGCGATCCTGGACGCCGCCCACAAGCGGGCCCGGCCGATCCTGATGACCACGGTCGCCATGGGCGCGGGCATGGCGCCGGTGGCCCTGGGCTTTGGCGCAGATGTCGAGTTCCGGGCGCCGATGGCTATCGCCGTCATCGGCGGCCTGATCACCTCGACCCTGCTGTCGCTGCTGTATGTGCCGGTGGTGTTCGTGCTGATGGACGGCCTGAAAACCCGGGCCGAGCGGCTGATGGGCCGGATCTTCGGCGGGCGGGATCACGGCCATCCGCCGGCCCAACAGTCCTCGCTGATGGACTAAGGCGTTGCGGACCTCGCCCTTCGACAAGCTCAGGGTGAGGTCCAAGACAAACCGTTCAGTAGAAAACCTCACCCGGAGCTTGTCGAAGGGCGAGGGTTTCGGTTCGCCCGAAACTCAGACCCGGGACCGCAGAACGTTCGCGACCGTCGGCGCGAGGCGCTCGGCGACGATCCTGGCGCCGGCCGCATTGGGATGGATGCCGTCCCGCTGCATCAGGCGCGCCACGCCGACGACCCCGGTGATGAAATCGGGCTGGTAGACGACCCCCGTCTCGCGGGCGAGATCCGGGTACAGATTGGTGAATTCCCGCGCATAGGACGCCCCGATCAGCGGCGGAGCGCGCACGCCGGCCAGCACCACCGAGATGTTGCGGGCCTTCAGCTTTTCGATGATGCGGCGAAGATTGGCCTTGGTGGCCTTGGGGTCCGCGCCCTGCAGCAGGTCATTGCCGCCCAGGGCGACGACGCAGGCCCTGGTGTCGGACGCGACGCTGAAATCGACCCGCGCCAGACCCCCGCCGCTGGTGTCGCCCGACACCCCGGCCCCGCGCACCATGGCCCTGACGCCCAGGCGCTCCAGAGCGACCTGCAGCTGCGCCGGCAAGGCGTCACGCGCAGGCAAGCCCAGGCCGGCGGTGATCGAGTCGCCCAGCACCGTCACGACCGGCAGTGTCTCGGCGGCCTGGGCGGTCGCCGACAGGGCGAATATCGCCCCAAATCCAGCAATGGCCCCGCGTCGGGTGGAGCTCGGCCCTGTGATGATCGTCATGAGCGCCTATGTGAGAGTGGGAACCCGCATTTAACGCCAGAAACAAGGACAATTCATGACCGATGACGTCGCGCCGCTCGCCCTGTCGTCGGTGACCCTGACCCTGCCCTCGACGGCGGGCCCTGTGAACATCCTGCGCGGCGTCGACCTGCATGTCGCCGCCGGTGAACGCGTGGCGATCATCGGACCATCGGGATCAGGCAAGTCGTCGCTCATTTCGGTGGCGGCGGGCCTGGAGCGTCCGACCTCGGGAACCGTCAACCTGTTCGGCCAGGACCTGGCCAGGCTGGACGAGGACGGCCGCGCCCGTTTGCGCCGGAGTCGCGCCGCCCTGGTGTTTCAGAGCTTTCACCTGCTGCCCAACATGACCGCCGAGGAGAACGTCGCCGCGCCGCTGGAGATCGCCCGCGCGCCCGACGCCCTGACCACCGCCCGCGACTGGCTGGCCAAGGTGGGGCTGTCGTCGCGCCTGACCCACTATCCGCACCAGCTGTCGGGCGGCGAGCAACAGCGGGTGGCCCTGGCCCGGGCCCTGGCCGCACGGCCGACCCTGCTGTTCGCCGACGAGCCGACCGGCAATCTCGACTCGCGCAATGCCGCCGCCGTCGCCGACCTGATGTTCGACCTGGTCGCGCAATGCGGCGCGGCCCTGGTGATGGTCACCCATGATCCCGTGCTGGCCCAGCGCGCCGACCGCGTGATCCGCATGGCCGACGGCAAGGTCGTCGAACCCCAAGTCGGGATGGACGCGTGAGCCCCCTCTCCTTCCGGCTGGCCGGCCGGGAACTGCGATCCGGCGTCAGGGGCTTTGGCATCTTCCTGGCCTGCCTGGCCCTGGGCGTCGCGGCCATCGCGGCGGCCGGATCGACGGCCGAGGCCTTCCGCCAGGGCCTGGCCTCCCAGGCCCGCGAGATCCTCGGCGGCGATCTGTCGGCCTCGGTCGAGAACCGCGACTTCACGCCCCAGGAACGCGCGGCCTTCGCCCGGCTGGGCACGGTGTCCTATACCGCCCGCGTCCGGGTGATGGCCCAGACCGCCTCGGGCGAGCGACGGCTGGTGGACCTGCGCGGCGCCGACACCCTCTATCCCCTGGCCGGCAAGGTCGAGCTGGAGGGCGCGCCCTCCCTGGCCGAGGCCCTGGCCACGCGCGACGGACTGCCCGGCGCGGCCGTCGAGCCCGCCCTGCTGGACCGTCTGGGCCTGAAGATCGGCGACCGCTTCGAGGCCGGTCCCCTGACCCTGGTCGTGCGCGCCGTCATGATCCGCCAGCCCGACAGCATGGCGCGCGGCTTCGTGCTGGGTCCCCGCGTTCTGGTGCGCGGCGAACTGCTGCCGCCCACCGGCCTGCTGGCGCCCGGCCTGCCCTCGGCCCAGTCGGCGCGCATCGCCCTGAGCGGAACCCAGGACCCGGCCGCTGTCGGCAAGGCGCTGAAGAAAAGCTTCGCCGAGCTCTATATCCGCGATCGTTCCGACGCCGCGCCCGGCGTGCGCAAGCTGATCGACCAGCTGGAATATTTCCTGGGCTTCATCGGCCTGGCCTCGCTGGTCGCCGGCGGTCTGGGCGTGGCCGGCGCGGTGTCGGCCTATCTGGCGACGCGCGAGCCGTCGATCGCCGTGCTCAAGGCCCTGGGCGCGGACGGGGCGCTGATCCGCAACACCTATCTGATCCAGATCGGCCTGCTGGCCGCCCTGGGCGTGGTGATCGGGCTGATCATCGGCGCCGTCGTGCCGCTGATCCTGGGCCGCATCGCCGGCGACGCCCTGCCGATCCCCGCCCTGTTCGCGGTCTATCCCCTGCCCCTGATCAAGGCCGGGGTGTTTGGCCTGCTGGCGGCGGCGGCCTTCTCGCTGATCCCCCTGGCGAGAGCGCGCGCCACCCCGCCCTCGGCCCTGTTCCGCCGCGCCCTGGGCGTGCGCCCGCCGTTTGGCCTGGAGACGATCGGCGCGGCCATCGCCGGCCTGGGCCTGGCCGCCCTGGCCATCGTCACCGCCCCGACCCCGATCGCCGCCGGGATCATGATCGCCGGCGTCGCCGCAGCCTTCGTCGTGCTGGGCGCCCTGGGCCTCGTAGCCGCCTGGCTGGCGGGCCAGGTTCGGGGGCTCACCCGCGGCGCCGTGCGCATCGGCCTGGCCAATCTGGCCGGACCCCGCTCGGCGGCGCGCACCGCCACCCCGGCCATCGGCCTTGGTGTCGCGCTGCTGGCCTGCGTGGTGCTGATCCAGTCGGCCCTGCTGGCCCAGGTGCGCGAGGTCGCGCCCAAGAGCGCCCCGGCCATGGTCTTCACCGAGATCCCCGGCGACCAGGCCGCCGTCTTTGACGCCGAAGTCGCCCGCGCCGTGGGCCCGTTGACCCCGGAAACCTATCTGCGCGCGCCCTTCGCCACGGGCCGGATCACCGCCCTGAAGGGCCAGCCGGTCGACATCAAGGCCATCAAGCCCTCCGAACGCTGGGCCTTCGACAACGACGTCAATCTGTCGGTGTTGGGGCCTGAACCGAAGGACTCCGGCGTCGTCGAGGGGCGCTGGTGGCCAGCCGACTATTCAGGGCCGCCGCAGGTGATCCTGGAGGCCGATCTGGCGCGCGGCGCCGGACTGACGGCCGGAGACACGATCACCCTGTCGGTGCTGGGCCGCGATCTGGACGTCAGGATCGCCGCCCTGCGCAAGATCGAGTTCGGCGCCTTTGGCCCCAACTTCGCGATCATCCTGGACCCCAGGAGCCTGGAAGGCGCGGTGCTGCGCAACATCGCCATCGCCAAGATGGACCGCGCCGCCGAGTCCCGCGTCACCCGGTCCCTGGGTCAGAGCTTTCCGGCCGTCAATGTGATCAGCGTGCGCGAGCAGCTGGAGTCCGCCGCCGGCCTGTTCGACCGCCTGGCCCTGGCCATCCGCGGCGCGGCGGCCGTGGCGGGCCTGGCCGGGCTTCTGGTGCTGGCCGGCGCCATCGCCGCCGAGGCCCGGGCCAGGGCCCGTGAGGCGGCGACGCTGAAGGTGCTGGGCGCAACGCGCACCCAGATCCTCACCGCCTATGTCGTCGAATATGGCGCTGTCGGCCTGATCGCCGGCGCGGCGGGCGTCCTGCTGGGTCTGGCCGCCGCCTGGCCGGTGGTGGTGCTGGTGTTCAAGGCCCAGTGGAGCATCGACTGGGCCGGGGTGATGGCCCTGCTGGCCGGCGCGGCGGGCCTGTCGGCGATCGGCGGACTTCTGGCGGCGGCCCAGGCTCTTGCCCGCCGCCCGGCGCCGGTTCTGCGAGCGGACTGAACGGCTCTTTGCCCCGACCGTCGAATTGATAGGGCGAAAACCGCCATCGGGGCTATCGTGGCGTCATGCACACGAACCTCACGGGCGACGACCGCGTTCTGCTGGACCGCTATATCGAGAGCGTTCTCCTGCGGTTCAGCGACGGCAAGTTCAATCTGGGCGAAACAACCGAGGAGCTGGCCCAGGCCTTCGTCCGGGTTGCGCGCGCCGACCCCGAAACGATCGAGCACATGCGCGGCTTCGTCGAGGCCGGCGACGACGCCTGATCGAGCCCGGCGCCGTAACGGCGCCCGTGCCAAGGTTGGGCGATGAGTCTAGTCTGCGCCCATCATCGTATCCGCCCCAGAACGCGGAACGGTTTCAGGCGTTAGAGGCAGGTCTTCGGGCCGGTCTTCAGGGAGAAAACTTCATGACTCGTCTTCGCCATTCCACTGCGGCTGCGGTCGTTCTGCTGCTCTCCCTGGCCGCCTGCAGCGCGAGCGAGTCCCAGACCCCGGGCCCGGGCTACGGCCCCAATCCCACCTTGCCAGAACCCCGCCAGACCCTGCTGCCGACCGTCAAGGTCGCGCCGGTCAATCGCTGGGCCAACGGCGCGACGCCGATCGCCGCCCAGGGCTTCCAGGTCAAGGCCTTCGCCGACGGCCTGGATCACCCGCGCTGGCTGCTGGTGCTGCCCAATGGCGACGTGCTGGTGGCCGAGACCAACGGCCCGCCGAAGGAAAAGAAGCCGGGCTTCGACATCCGGGCCTGGTTCGAGAAGAAGATCATGGGCAAGGCCGGGGCCACCGTGCCCAGCGCCAACCGCATCACCCTGCTGCGCGACGCCAATGGCGACGGCGTGGCCGAGGTGAAGACCCCGTTCCTGACCGGCCTGAACTCGCCGTTCGGCATGGTCCTGATCGGCGACACGCTCTATGTGGCCAATACCGACGCCGTCGTCGCCTTCCCCTATGCGACGGGCGCGACCCAGATCACCGCCGCCCCGCGCAAGATCGCCGACCTGCCGGCCGGGCCGATCAATCACCACTGGACCAAGAACATCATCGCCAGCCGCGATGGGACCAAGCTGTATGCGACCGTCGGCTCCAACAGCAATGTCGGCGAGAACGGCATGGCCGCCGAAGAGCGTCGGGCCGGCATCCTGGAGATCGACCTGGCCACCGGCGCCAGCCGGGTGTTCGCCTCGGGCATCCGCAATCCCAACGGCATGGGCTGGGAGCCCGTCACCGGCGCGCTGTGGACCGCCGTCAATGAGCGCGACGAGATCGGCAACAACCTCGTCCCTGACTACATGACCTCGGTGAAGGACGGCGGCTTCTATGGCTGGCCCTACAGCTATTACGGCCAGACCGTGGACACGCGCGTGGAGCCGCCGCGCCCGGATCTGGTGGCCAAGGCCATCGCGCCGGACTACGCCCTGGGCAGCCACACCGCCTCGCTGGGCCTGACCTTCTACGAAGCCTCGGCCTTCCCGGACCGCTATCGCGGCGGCGTGTTCATCGGCCAGCACGGCTCGTGGAACCGCAAGCCCCCGGCCGGTTACAAGGTGGTGTTCGTGCCC
The DNA here is from genome assembly GCF_058681035.1 of Caulobacter sp. FV2ps19. Taxonomy (NCBI): domain Bacteria; kingdom Pseudomonadati; phylum Pseudomonadota; class Alphaproteobacteria; order Caulobacterales; family Caulobacteraceae; genus Caulobacter; species Caulobacter sp. FV2ps19. The sequence continues at coordinate 4,040,560 of NZ_CM178729.1, forward strand.
TTCTCGGGCGGCAAGCCCGCCGGCCTGCCCGAAGACATCCTGACCGGCTTCCTCAATGCCAAGGGCGAGGCCCAGGGCCGTCCCGTGGGCGTCGCGGTCGACACCGCCGGGGCCCTGCTGGTGGCTGACGATGTGGGCAATGTGATCTGGCGGGTGACGTCAGCGCGGTAGGCGCCTCCTAAGGGCAGGGTGATCGCGTAGGGGCATTGTAAAAGAGCTAGCCTTCCTGGGCCTTGTGCCCAGGACCCATGGCGCCGCCGATACGGATTTGGATCTGTGTTCTGGGCCATTCAGCCGCGAACAGGGCCCAAATCGGAGCCAGCCTCAACCATGGGTCCTGGGCACAAGGCCCAGGAAGGCGGGATTCTTAGAGCCCGCCCAAGCTTGAACCGGTCAATCTCCCTTAGGCGAGGCACAGCCTCCCCCCGGGGGAGCGATCCGATGCTTGCACAACAAGACTGACTGGACGTAGGCTGCACTGGTCGCAGGAGCCCGCCATGAAGATCGAACGCCTTCCGCCCGTGATCACCTCGCTGGGGTCGACCAACCACCCCTACATGACCGGGGCGTGGACGCCGCTGCACGAGGAGGTCAACGCCTGGGACCTGGAGGTGCTGGAAGGCGCGATCCCGACCGACATCGACGGCGTCTATCTGCGCAACACCGAAAACCCCGTCCATCAGCCGCTGGGCCGCTATCACCCCTTCGACGGCGACGGCATGGTCCACCAGATCGACTTCAGGGACGGAGCGGCGACCTATCGCAACCGCTTCATCCGCACGCGCTGTTTCGAGGCCGAGCAGGAAGTCGGCGAAAGCCTGTGGGGCGGCCTGGCCGACGGGCCGGGCACCTCGAAACGCCCGGGCTTTGGCGCCCATGGCGGCTTGAAGGACACCGCCAGCACCGACATCGTCGTCCATGCCGGCGAGGCCATCGCCACCTTCTATCAGTGCGGCGAGGCCTATCGCCTGGATCCCCTGACTCTGGAGAATCTGGGCGTCGCCGCCTGGGCGCCGCTGGACGGGGTCTCGGCCCACCCCAAGGTCGATGAAGCCACGGGCGAGCTGCTGTTCTTCAACTATTCCAAGACCGCGCCTTACATGCACTACGGCGTGGTCGACGCCAGCGGCAAGCGGACGGTCTATCAGGCCATCGACCTGCCCGGTCCGCGCCTGCCGCACGACATGGCCTTCACCCGGAACTATTCGATCCTCAACGACCTGCCGGTGTTCTGGGACGCCGCCCTGCTCGAGCGCGACATCCACGCCGTGCGCCTGCACAAGGGCGTGCCATCGCGGTTCGGGATCGTGCCGCGCCACGGCGGCGCGGTGCGCTGGTTCGAGGCCGCGCCGACCTATGTGCTGCATTGGCTGAATGCCTATGAAGACGGCGACGAGATCGTTCTGGACGGCTATTTCCAGGAAAACCCTACGCCCCGTCCGCTGGAGGACGCGCCCGACCGCCACGGCCACCTGATGGCCTATCTGGACGAGCACAGCTTCCGGCCCCGGCTGCACCGCTGGCGGTTCAATCTGAAGACCGGCGAGACCACCGAAGGCCATCTGGACGAGCGCATCCTGGAGTTTGGGATGTTCAATCAGGCCTATGCCGGCAGGCCCTATCGCTACGCCTATTCCACCACCGCCAAGCCCGGCTGGTTCCTGTTCAACGGCTTTGTCAAACATGACCTGGAGACCGGCGAAAGCTGGTCGATCCAGCTGCCCGAGGGCCGCTTCGCCAGCGAGGCCCCGTTCGCGCCGCGCCTCAACGCCAAGGACGAGGACGACGGCTATCTGGTCAGCTTCATCATCGACGAAAATCGGGGAAGCTCGGAATGCGTGCTGATCGACGCCAAGCGCTTCGAGGTGGTCTGCCGCATCGCCCTGCCCCACAAGCTGAGCAGCGGGACGCATAGCGTGTGGGCCGGGCGGGAGCGGCTGCGCGACTAGCCCCCTTCCGCGCCTTCGGCGCTCCTCCCCCATAGGGGGAAGACGAGATCGATCATCCGCCCCCTATGGGGGCGGACGGTCGCGAAGCGACCCGGTGGGGGCCAGTGATCGCCCTCACCCCTTCTTCGGAAACCACGGCACAAACCCCGAGGTCCGCTGCACATAGGCCTCATAGTCCGGCCGCTTCTTGCGCATGCGGCCTTCCACGGTCGGCACGCCGCTCCACTTGGTCAGCAGGAAGGTCATCAGGATCGGGGCCGGCAGGGCCCAGGCGCCCAGACCGGTCTCGGCGGCGATCAGATACAGCCCCCACCAGACGCAGGCGTCGCCGAAATAGTTGGGATGGCGGGTATAGCGCCACAGGCCCTGGTCCATCACCTTGCCGGCGTTTTCAGCCTTGCCCTTGAAGAGGGCCAGCTGGGCGTCGCCGATCGTCTCGAACAGGATGCCGACCACCGCGATGGCGGCGCCGGCGAAGGCCAGGCCGCCCAGCGGCGCGAGCGACATCTGACCCAGCTGCACCGGCAGGGCGATGATATATTGCAGGCCGTATTGCAGGGCGAAAACCAGCAGCAGGGACGCCTTGGCGAAGCTCCAGCCCCGATGCTGTTTGGCGTGCGCCATCATCGTCACATAGCGACGATCCGGCCCGTTCTTGCGCCAGCGCCATAGCAGGTAGCCCCCCAGACGCAGGGCCCAGACGGTGCAGAGCGCTGTCAGCAAAGTCCCGTGCGGCGTCGCCCCGCTCTGTAGCCAGGTCGTCCAGGCGATCAGGGCCATGCCCAGGCCCCACCAGCTGTCGATGAAGCTGACGTCCTTCAGGCGCAGCCCGATGAGCCAGAGCCCGATAAAAGCCACGGCCGAGACGGCGGCGTTGGTCAGCAGGATAGAATCTAGCGAGGGCATGAGCTTCCGAGCATTGTGTTGGAGCAAATACGAGCGGCGCGGTGGAAAAGATCCGCCCCTTGAAGACGCAGGATCTCCAGGATCAGACCCCCACCACGAAACTGACCGTCGTGGTCGTGGAGCCGCCGATGTTCAGGGTCTGCACCGTCCTGGCGCCCTCGACCTGATAGTCTCCGGCGGTTCCGGTGACCTGCTTGAAGGCGTCGAGCGTCATCCGCACGCCGGTGGCGCCCACCGGGTGTCCCGCGCCGATCAGCCCGCCGGACGGATTGATCGGCAGCTTGCCGCCCATGGCGATGTCGCCGGCCTCGATCGCCTTCCAGCTTTCGCCCGGCGCGGTCAGGCCCAGATGGTCGATGGCCATATATTCGGTGGCGGTGAAGCAGTCGTGGGTCTCGACGGCGTCGATCTGGGCGATATCAGCGATCCCGGCCCGGGCGCGGGCGTCCAGGATCGCCCGGCGCACCTGCGGGAACACATAGGGCTGGTCGCGGCTGTTCTCGATCTTGCGGGCATAGCTGATCGGCGCCGACCGGTGCCCCCAGCCCTTGATGCGCGGCAGGCTGTCCAGGGTGATCCCGCGCTTGTCGGCATAGGCCCTGGCGCGAGCCGCCGAGGCCAGGAACACCACCGCCGTGCCGTCGGTGACCTGACCGCAATCCTGCTTGCGGGTGCGGCCCTCGACCACCGGATTGGTCTCGTCCTGCTCGGTGAAGGCTTCTGGACCAAAGCGCCAGTCGCGGGTCTGGGCGTTGGGATTGCGGCGGCCATTGGCGAAGTTGAGTTCCGAGATCGCCATCAGGTGCTCGTACTTCAGCCCATAGCGCCGGTCATACTCCTCGGCGAGGTCCGAAAAGGCCGCCGGCCACAGGAAGCGGGCGTCCTGGAATTCGTGTCCCGCCCAGGCAGCGGCGCCCAGGTTCTCGGCGGCCTTCTGACCGGGGACATTGCGCATCTGCTCGATGCCGACCACGCAGGCCAGATCATAGCGCCCGGCCTCGATCTCGGCCGTCGCCGCCAGGATGGCGACACTGCCCGAGGCGCAGGCCGCTTCGTGGCGGGCGGTCGGCAGACCATCAAACGCCGGGTGGACCTGGCCGAACAGGCCGCCCAGCAGCCCCTGCCCGGCGAACAGCTCGCCGGCGAAGTTGCCGACATGGCCGGTCTCGATGTCTTCGGGGTCGAGCTTGGCCGCGGCCAGCCCCTCGCCGACCACCTCGGCGAAAGCGTCGGCCATCTCGCCGCCCTGACGGCTCCAGTTGGCGGAGAAGTCGCTCTGCCATCCCCCTAGCACATAGACCATGGCGACCTCCCGACCGCTTATCAGTTAGTCTGATTATACAAGTGACAAAGCCGGAGTCCATGGCGTCATTGACAGCCCGCCGCGAAGCGACGCACCAGACCGTATGGTTCAGACCGCCCAGCCCCTCCCGAGGGCTCCGATGCTTGTCCGCAACAGTTCCGCCGCCCGGGCGCTGAACCTGATCGGCGATCGCTGGACCCTGCTGCTGCTCTATGCGGCCTTTATGGGGGTCAAGCGGTTCGACGGCTTCATCGCCATGACCGGCATGGCCCGCTCGCTGCTGACGGATCGACTGGGCCGGCTGGAAACGGCGGGCGTGCTGGAAAAGCGCCTCTACCAGACCCGTCCCCCGCGGTCGGACTACCACCTGACCGCCATGGGCCAGGACCTCTATGACTCGGCCCTGGCCTTGCTGGGCTGGGAAATGCGTTGGCGGTTCGATCCGGATTGCCCGTCGCACCAGATTATCCACAGCCCCTGTGGACAAGCCTTGAGGCCGGTGATGGTTTGCCAGGCCTGCCGGGCTCCGGTGAAGGCGCGCGACATCACCCTGACGCCCGGGCCCGGCGCCGGGCTTGAGCCCGCGCCCCGCGCCCGCCACTCCCGGCGCTCCAGCGACGAGACCTTGGGCGTGACCCTGCATCCGATGCTTGAGCGGTCGATTGAGGTGCTGGGTGACCGCTGGACCGCCCATCTGCTGGCCGCCAGCTTCTATGGCCTGACCCGCTTCAAGGACCTGCAGGCCGAACTGCAGGTGGCGAGCAATATTCTGACCGACCGCCTGAACCGGCTGGTCGAGCGCGGCATGCTGGAACGGCGGCTCTATCAGTCCCGGCCGGAGCGCTGGGACTACAAGCTGACCCCGGAAGGCCGCGACATCTTCCCGTTGATTGCGGCGCTGATGGCCTGGGGCGATCGCTGGCTGGCGGGCGAGGCCGGCGCGCCGGAAATCCTCACCCACGTCTGTGGCGCGCGGCTGGTTCCAGAGATGCGGTGCCAGGCTTGCGAGGGCCCGGTCGACGTCACGACGACGGTTTTGCCAAACTCGGGTCGCTAGGCTTCAGGGCTTCAGTGTCACCAGGCCCAGCTTGGCGAGCCACATCAAGGCGTGCACCCTGTTGGGCTCAAGGCCCTGCGGTCCCCGGACGAGATGGCCGACCGTGCAGGGCTCCCGTGAGGCCATGCGCAGGATCTCGATGATGATCTCGCGGCTCATGGCTTCGGCATTGACGACATAGCGCGCCACGCCCAGCTCCAGGAACATCTCTATCGATTGCCCGCGTTCCACATGCGCCTCGACGCTCCAGGCCTCATCCAGAGTGTTGGTGGGGTAGTCCGCAAACAGACGATAGGGATCGGGCCGCAGGGGCCAGGCGGCCGGAGGCAGGTCGCCTGCCGCCTTGCGCAGCTCGCCCAGGCCCTGGATCATCTGGGCATAGCGCTCGAGGATCACGGGCCAGTCATAGACGTCGCGCGCCCGCGCGCGCCCCGCCGCCCCGAGCTGCTCGCGCAGCTCTCGGCTCTGGGCCAGGTCGACCACCCGGTCGGTCAGGACGGCCAGATCGACCACCGTCGCCATGCTGACCTTGCCGATATAGATGTCGTAGGAGTCCCGCTCCAGCGCATGGCGCTCAGCCAGAGCGTCCCCGACGCCCGCCGGGGGAAGGGTCACCGGGATACGATAGCCGTCCACGCCGTCCCTGATGGTGTCCTTGTAGCCGTCCCAGTCACTGACCAACACGGGAATGCCCGCCGCCATGGCCTCGACGGGGGTCAGGCCAAAGGTCTCCTGGATATTGTCGGGCAGCGAGACAAAGACGTCAGCCGCTTTCCAGGCCATGTCATAGAGATGGCTGTCCTGGCCATCGACCTCCAGGAACCTGGCGCTGGGGGCGAAGACAGCGCGGGCCTGCCTGAAGGCTTCAGCGATCGGGTTGTTCGGGAAAACGCCCGCCTCAACGCACACCAGGGTCTTGCCGGTGCGCTGACAGGCCGCCTCCAGCGCCTGGTAGAAAACGACCGGATTGGCCTTGGCGTGAAATGACAAACGCCCCGCGAACAGAAAGGCGATCTCGTCAGGTCCCAGGCCTAGCGCCTTGCGGCCCTCGGCGCGCTGGGCGTCGGTGCGCTCGAAATCCGGGACATTCACCCCCAGCGGTATGACCGGCAGCGACACAGGGTTGAAACGTGTGGCGCCGGTATGCTCGGAAAACCAGGCCTTCATCTCATCCTGCAGTCGCGTCACCACAGCCAGGGCCGCGCTGGACGTGCAGATCAGCGCATCCCAGGGCTTGAAGGGCGGCAGGATCAACTGGGCGACGCCATCCATCGCTCCAGCGGACGACAGGGTGTGGGTGACGCCCACCAGACTGTAGGCGGCGGGCCCTTGGGTGTTTCTGGCGTGGGCGAGAGGCGCGGTGGGAGGGCTGGGGAAATAGAGGGCGCCCAACGCCTTGAGAGCATCGTCCCCCGGCGCATCCCGCCAGCGCAAACCGCCCTTGAAGCCGTCGCCCTGGAGCTGTTGCAGCATGGCCGGGCCTGAGGCTCGCGCGCCGAAGCCATGGATTTCGGCCGTCGGCCAGCGCCGGGCCAGCCCTTTCATCAGGGCCTTGCCGGCGCTCTGCCGGCCCATGATCTTCTTGTCCGTCGTATAGCCGTCCGCGGCGTAATAGATCGCGAAATTCGGGTTTTTCATCGAGTGAAAGTCTCGCGATCGGAACGCCCGGCGGCGTCCGGGTCGAGCAAAGCTCGACCCAGTTAGAAATATCCGCCGACTCTGTCCAGTGGCGCTCTAGCGCCCCACCATCGCCAGGCCGGCCTCGCTGTAGCGTGCGCCCTCCACGGCCGTTTCGGGAACGGCGGCGGCGATGTGGGCCAGATCATCCGCCGACAGCACGACATCGACCGCGCCGACATTCTCTTCCAGTCGGCTAATCTTGGTGGTGCCCGGGATCGGCGCGATGTCCGGTCCCTGATTCAGAAGCCAGGCCAGAGCCAGTTGGGCGGGCGTGACGCCCTTGGCCTTGGCCAGGACCGTCAGGGCTTCGACCAGGGTCAGGTTGCTGGCCAGGGCCTCGCCCTGGAAGCGCGGCAGGCCTCGGCGAAAGTCGTCCTTGGCCAGGCCCGCATCGCTGGTCAGGGCGCCGGTCAGGAAACCTCGGCCCAGGGGACTGTAGGGCACCAGGCCGATGCCCAGCTCGCGGATCGTCGGCAGAATCTGCGCTTCGACCCCGCGCGTCCACAGCGAGTATTCGCTTTGCAGCGCCGCGACGGGCTGGACCGCATGGGCTTTGCGGATCGTCTCGACGCCGGCTTCCGACAGGCCGAAATGCTTGACCTTGCCCTCGGCGATCAGGTCTCTGACCGTTCCGGCCACGTCCTCGATCGGCACGTTGGGATCGACGCGGTGCTGATAGAGCAGGTCGATGACGTCAACGCCTAGGCGCTTGAGCGAAGCCTCGGCCACTTCGCGAATATGCTCGGGACGGCTGTCGACGCCCACCATGCGGGCCGTGCCGCCGGCGGTCTCGGGCGGGGCGATCTTGAAGCCGAACTTGGTGGCGATAACGATCTTGTCGCGGAAGGGCTTCAGGCCCTCGCCGACCAGTTCTTCATTGGCGAACGGCCCATAGACCTCGGCGGTGTCGAACAGGGTCACGCCCAGCTCGACGGCGCGGGCCAGCACCTTGAAGGTTTCAGCCTTGTCGGGGGCGGGCCCATAGGCCCAGCTCATCCCCATACAGCCCAGACCCAGGGCCGAGACCTCCAGACCATCGCCAAGTTTCCGCGTCTTCATGGGGCAGCTCCTGCTGAGGGATAGTTTGCGTCGAAGGTCGGGGGTGGCCTGGCGACACGAAGAAGATGGGCTCGCGGCCCGTCCAGCATAAGCGCTTGCAGTCTCAACGCACTCCTGAGCAAAATTCAGCAATGGACCATCACCCCCTTCCCGACCTGACCGTCTTCGCCCTGGTGGCCGAACGCCGCAGCTTTCGCGCGGCGGCGCAGGTTCTGGGCGTATCGGCCTCGGCGCTCAGCCACACGATCCGCAATCTGGAAGCCCGACTGGACGTGCGGCTGCTGAACCGCACCACCCGCAGCGTCGCGCCCACCGAGGCCGGCGAGCGTCTGCTGGAACGCCTGAGACCGGCCCTCAACGACATCGATGAAGCCCTGACCGAGGTGGCGCGCTTTCGCGATCGCCCGTCGGGCCGCCTGCGCATCAACATCGCCCGCACGGCCGCACGGATGCTGATGGGACCACGTCTGGGCGGCTTCCTGCGCGCCTATCCTGACGTGCGGGTCGAGATCACCTGCGATGACGGCCTGTCCGACATCGTCGCGGGCGGCTTCGACTGCGGCGTGCGGCTGGGCGAGCGCCTTCAGGCCGACATGATCGCCGCCCCGCTGGGCGGACCGGCCAGTCAGGCCCTGGTGGCCTCGCCGCTGTATCTGGCTGAGCATGGCGCGCCGGTTGCGCCCGAAGACCTCACCCAACACCGCTGCCTGCTGGGCCGCCGCACGACCGGCCAGCCCTGGCCCTGGGAGTTTGAGCGCCAGGGGCGGCTGATCGTGGTCAATCCGCCCGGCGTGCTGGTCAGTGACGAGAACGAGGTCTTGCGCCAGGCGGCGCTGGACGGGGCCGGCCTGGCGTTTCTGTTCCGCGAAATGGTGGCCGACGACATCGCCGCCGGCCGTCTGGTCGCGCTGCTGCCGGATTGGTGCGAGCCCTATCCCGGCTTCTTCCTCTACTATCCCAGCCGCCGCCAGCTCTCGCCGGCCCTGCGGGCGTTCATCGACTGGATGCGGGGCTGAAAAATCAGTGCTCCATGTCGGCTTGAACGTCGCCGGGTCGTCCTTGGATCACCCAGCCGTGGCACGCTCAAGGATCGCCCCATGCCCAAGATCAGCCCGTTCCTGTGGTTCGACACCCAGGCCCAACAGGCCGCCGAATTCTATGTCGGGATCTTTCCCAATTCCCGGATCACCGGCGTCAGCCACTACGGCGCGGCGGGACCCGGACCGGCGGGCAGTGTGATGACCGTGAGCTTCCAGCTGGACGGCCAAACCTTTACGGCTCTGAACGGCGGGCCACACTTCACCTTTGACGAGGCGATCTCGTTCGTCATCGACTGCGATGGCCAGGCGCAGGTCGACCACTACTGGAACGCCCTCACCGCCGACGGCGGCAAGGAAGTGCAATGCGGCTGGCTGAAGGACCGCTTCGGCCTGTCCTGGCAGGTGGTCCCCCGCCAGTTCATCGCCATGATGACCGACCCCGACCGGGCCAAGGCCGGCCGCGTCGCCGCCGCCATGATGCAGATGGTCAAGCTGGACCTGCCGACCCTGCAGGCGGCCTATGACGGTTAGCGCCTAGGGACGGTCGACATTCAGTCAAAACTTCGGCGTTTTGGCCCAGAAAGACCCAAAAACACCGTCTTCCCCGCGAAAGCGGGGAAGACGGTGAGAGTGTAGCGAACATCTGAATGTCGATATGCCTTACGCCTTCTTGACGAACTCGACCCGCAGCACCAGGCCGCGCACCTTCTCGACATTGGCCTCGATCTCGTCGGTGTCGCCGGTCAGGCGGATGTTCTTGACCAGGGTGCCGCGCTTCAGCGTGACGCCGCCCGAGCCCTTGACCTTGAGGTCCTTGATCAGGGTGACGTTGTCGCCGTCGGCCAGGATCGTGCCGTTGCTGTCGCGGGTGACTTCCGACATGGGAACTGTTCCTCGATGAAGCGGATCGCCAGAGGAAATCCACACTGAATTTAGGGGCTTCCTAAAGAGCGCCGGGCCGTGATGCAAGGCGAGCGGTCAGGTCTTTCGCCCCAGCGGGTGCTTGGTCTTGACCACCTGGGCCAGATGGTCGCCCGCCACGTGGGTGTAGATCTGGGTGGTGCCGATATCCACGTGGCCCAGCAGGGTCTGGATGACGCGCAGATCCGCCCCGCCTTCCAACAGGTGGGTCGCGAAGGCATGACGCAGGACGTGCGGGCTGACCTTGTCGCGGTCGATACCGGCCAGGATGGCGGCGTCTTCCAGCAGTTGCGACACCCGCCGCGCGGTCAGCCGGCCCGAAGCTGAGCGCGAGGGAAACAGCCACGGGCTGTCCTTAACGCCCTTTGGCAGGAATTGCACCCTTACCTCCAGATAGGCCTTCACAGCCGTGCGGGCCGGCGCGTTCAGCGGCGCCAGCCGTTCCTTGCCGCCCTTGCCCTTGACCATCAGAAAGGCCGGGTCACGGGCCATGGCCGTCAGCGGCAGGGCCAGCAGTTCGGAGATCCGCAAGCCCGAGGCGTAGAGCAGCTCGATCATGCAGCCCAGGCGCAGGCCCTGGCCCCCGTCCTTGCCGGCCGCCGCCGCGATCAGCGCGTTGACCTCGCCCCGCGACAGCACCTTGGGCAGCGGCCGGCCGCCCTTGGGGGCGACCACCCGGCGTGACGGGTCATCCGCGCGCCAGCCCTCTTCCAGCACAAAGCGATAGAACTGCCGCACCGCCGAGCGTCGCCGCGCCGCGGTGGCGGGCGACAGGCCCCGGGCGCCGAGATCCTGGAAGTAGGCCTCGATCCGTTCGGTGGAGGCCGTGTCCAGATCCTCGCCCGCGCCGCTCAAAAAGGCCCGGGTGTCCTCCAGGTCCTTGCCATAGGCCGTCAGGGTGTTGCGCGCGGCCGCCCGTTCGACGGCCATCATCTCGAGGAAGGCGTCCACCCAGCCGGCGGCGCTCATTTCAGCGGCAAGGCCAGCAGGCCTTCGACCACGACCAGGCGGGCGTCGGCCTGCAGCCCGGCGCGATCCAGCCCCTGAGCGATGCGCGCCCGATCAACGGGTCCGGGTCCGCCGACACCGGCCTCGACGGCGATCGACAGGGCCAGCAAGGCCGCTTCACCCTGCCGTCCGGCGGCCGCCGCGTCATCGATCAGCACCAGGCGGGTCGTTGAAGCGGCGGGTTTGCCCAGATCGAAATTGGCGAACTGCGTCCGGGCAAGAGGTCCCATCACCCCGCCCAGCGAAGCCAGCAGCAAGGCCGCCGGCTGGGCCGGAGACTTGGGTCCGTTCTGGGCGCCGCGCTCGATCAGGCGGTCGAGGGTCTGGCTGTTAGGCTTGCCCGATGCGGCCGAGATCAGGGCGTCAAGAATGGCCAGGTCGGTCGGGGTCGCGCCGGGGATCTTGTCCTGCACCAGGCGCACACGGATCCGCTGGGCGGTGTCCAGATCGCCCGCCGCCAGGGCGGCGCGGGCGAACAGCACCGGGTCCTCCAGCGGCGCCTCGGCCTGGACCAGATCGACGATCGAGGCCCGGCTCACAGCGGCGGTCTCGACAAAGGCGGCCAGGCTCTTGGCCTGACGCAGGAAGGCCAGGGTCGAGGTCTGGACAGCGGTCAGATCCTGGCCCAGCAGCGCCGGAACCGGCAGCACGCTGGCCTTGATCACGCGCTCGATGGCGGGCGAGGCCGTCGTCGCGGCGGCCCGGATGTCCAGGCCCAGTCGGCGCGACAGGGCGTAGTTGATCCCATTGCGCAGATTGGCCGCGCCAGGATCGCCCGACCCGGCCAGCAGGGCGGTCATCAGCCGCCCATAGTCGGCGTCCTTGGTCTGCTGCTGGGCCAGCTGGAAGGTCAACTGAGCGGCGGTCGCCTCGCCGGCCCGGGCCTGGCAGAAGGCGCGCAGTCGCAGCCAGTAGCTTGAACCCCGATCCACCGTCAGGGCGTCACCGATCGCGCAGGCCTTGTCATCCTCGCCGGTGATCAGCGCGGCTTCGGCGGCGGCGAGAGACAGGCCGGCGCTATCGGCGACGCCCGGCGCGCGATCCAGCACCGCATGGGCGCCAGCCGCGTCGCCCAGGGCGATCAGGGCCAGGGCGCGGGCGGCGCCCATCTCGGGATCATTGCCGACGCCGGGGGGGCCGTTGGCGCCGGTCGCCAGGATCCGATGGGCCAGTCGGACGAAGGCCGGCGACAGCGGCTTGGCGCCGAGCTTGGGCAGGACGTCTCGCGCGATCCCGGGCGCGGTGTCCTTCCACAGGTCGGGGCCCAGATCAGGCCCCGGGTCGGTAGGGCCGGCGGGCGTCGAGAACAGATCCGGCGGCGCCAGGGATTGAACCTCGACCTGGGCCAGAACCGGCGCGGCGAACCCGGCGATCAGGGCGGCAAGGACGGGGGCCGCGATGGCCCGGCGATGAAAGATGCGCATGCGAGATTTCATGCTCCGACTATGACGCAAGTCCCCCTATCTTGAAACTTGGGGCGTCCTGAAACTTGGGGCGCCTTCAAACTTGGCGCTTGGGCCCAGCCTCGTGTAAACCCGCGACCGCATCATGACCGTCGATCCTGTTTCCCCGTTTGAGGCCCTGCGCCACCGCACCATCGTCCTGGTGGGCCTGATGGGCGTGGGCAAGTCCAGCGTCGGCCGCCGCCTGGCCACGGCGCTCGACATGCCGTTCCGTGACGCCGACAACGAGGTCGAGCACGCCGCCGGTCGGTCGATCCCGGAAATCTTCGCCAACCTGGGCGAGGCCGCCTTCCGCGACGGCGAGCGCCGGGTGATCGCCCGCCTGCTGGAAGAGCCGCCGCATGTGCTGGCCACCGGCGGCGGGGCCTTCGTCAATGAAGAGACCCGGGCCCTGATCAACCAGCACGCCATTTCGGTGTGGCTGAAGGCCGATATCGAGCTGCTGGCCCGCCGGGTGGGCCGCAAGGACACCCGCCCCCTGCTCAAGGACCGCGACCCGATCGAGGTGCTGGCCGAGCTGGCCGAGGCGCGCTATCCGGCCTACGCCCAGGCCCAGGTGCATGTTCAGACCGGCGACACCCCGCATGCCGTGGCGGTGGACGCCGTCATCGCGGCGCTGCGCAACCGCCAGGACCAGGAGTCGTTTCAACCGTGATCCGCACCGTATCCGTAGGCCTGGGCGACCGCGCCTATGACGTCGTCATCGGCACGGGGCTGATCGATCGCGCCGGCGCCCTCGTCGCGCCGCTGCTCAAGCACAAGCGCACCGCCATCGTCACCGACCCCATCGTCGGCGAGCACCATGGCGAGCGGCTGTCGGCGGCCCTGGAAGCGGCCGGCGTCGCGGTGGACGTGATCGTGATGCCGCCCGGCGAGGAGACCAAGAGCTTCGAGGGCCTGGCCGACCTGTCCGACCGTCTGCTGGCCCTGGGCCTGGAGCGCGGCGATGTGATCGTGGCCTTCGGCGGCGGGGTGATCGGCGACCTGACGGGCTTCGCGGCCTCGATCTACAAGCGCGGCGTCGACTTCATCCAGATCCCCACCACCCTGCTGGCCCAGGTCGACAGCTCGGTCGGCGGCAAGACCGCCATCGACACCCCGCGCGGCAAGAACCTGATCGGCGCCTTCCACCAGCCGCGCCTGGTTCTGGCCGATCTGGACGTCCTGGCCACCCTGCCCGCCCGCGAAATGGTCTGCGGCTATGCCGAGGTGATCAAGTACGGCCTGCTGGGCGACTTCGCCTTCTTCGAGTGGCTGGAAGCCAACGTCGCCGCCGTGCTGGAGCGCGACACCGCCGCCCTGGTCCGCGCCGTCGGCCGCTCGGTAGAGATGAAAGCCGAGATCGTCGCCGAAGACGAGAAGGAAGCCGGCCGCCGGGCCCTCCTGAACCTGGGCCACACCTTCGGCCACGCCATCGAGGCCGAGATGGGCTTTGGCGACACCCTCAAGCACGGCGAAGCCGTCGGTCTGGGCATGGCCCAGGCCTTCCGCTTCTCGGCGCGCCAAGGCCTGTGCTCCAGCCAGGACGCCGTTCGCGCCGAAGCCGCCATCAAGGCCGCCGGCCTCCCCACCCAGATGAGCGATGTGCGGCCTCAGCCGTTCAACGCCGACGCCCTGATCGCCCACTGCGGCCAGGACAAGAAGGCCGAGGGCGGAACCCTGACCTTCGTGCTGGCCCGCGGCATCGGCGACGCCTTCGTCGCCAAGGACGTCGACCGCGCGGCGCTGCGGGCGTTTTTGATCGAGGAAGGGGCGGCGGGTTAGGTCCGCCTTGCGGACGGGCGGCAAGTTCTGGTTCCGCCCCTAGTCGGTTGTCAACGCCGTGCGTCCTTCGAGGCCCGCTGCGCGGGCGCCTCAGGATGAGGCGTTTTTTGGCGACTGAATTCCTCATCCTGAGGTGCGAGGCGTAGCCGAGCCTCGAAGGACGCAGTGTGGCGTCCGATCCCCCCCCCTGAACGGACGATGAGCAGGTCCGCTGAAGGACACTGTCACCCCTAACCTCTAGGCGAAGGCCGCACCTCTCCTATCGGCTCAACGCTTCACGATCGCCAACAGTGCCTCGTTGATGCGGCTCTGCCAGCCAGGCCCCTGGGCCTTAAAATGATCCACGACCGCCTGATCCAGCCGAATGGATACGGGCGCCTTGGTCTGGGCCCTCTGCGGTCCGCGCACCCTGGCCGCTTGCAGGTTTGTGGTGTTTCACAGCAATCGCCAGCGGCGACGCAAAAATTTGACATCCGCCCCTCGCCTCCCCATCTCCCTTTCACCAGAGGCGCATCAAACGCCGATGGACGCCTGAACGCAGGCCTCTAGACCCCGACGCTTTGCGCTCCGGGGCGACGTTGAAAATCTCCGGAACACATCTCCGTCCACAACGAGCCCCTTCGGTTCGCGGCGAGAGGTCCGGGGCCTTCCCCAAGAGATCCGCGTCTGACGACGCTCGCGCCCTATGGCGCGTCCCATCGAGCCCCCGTTTGCCGCCTCGTTTCGAAGGCGCCGGGAGAGGCTCACCCCCACCCAGAAAGCCAACTATAACGACCCTTCCTACCCACATCCAAACCCTGACCACGATCCCCGCGCTGCCCACCATCTATGTGACCGAGGCGGACTACGAGATCCTGTCCAACCTGGCCGAGGCGGTCGCCGACCGCGCCGCCGGCAGCCGCGTGCTGGCCGGCGAAATGGACCGCGCCGTGATCGTCGAGCGCGGCGAAGCGCCCTCCCCGTTCGCGGGCGTCGGCTCGACCGTCGAGTATCAGGATCTCACCAACGGCCAGATCCGCCGCGTGCGCCTGAGCTTGCCACGCGACGCCAGCATCGACGACAATCGCATCTCGGTGCTGACGCCGGTCGGCGCGGCGCTGATCGGCATGACCGCCGGCGAGACCTTCCACTGGACCGATAACGGCCGCATGCGCGCCGTGCGGGTCCTGACCCTCGAAGCCTGAACCGTCAGCTGGGCGGCGCGCGGATCAGCATCCTGGCGCGATCACGCCTATTCGCGCGAGACCATCTCCCCCGGCGGGCCGGCGTAGCGTAGAAGAACGCCATGATCGCTTCCCTGCTGGGCCTCGCCCCCATTGTCATCGTCCTGCTGGCGATCTCGGCCCTGTTCTCGGCCGCAGAGACCTCGCTGACCGCCGCCAGTCGGGCGCGCATGCACCAGCTGGAGCGCGAGGGCGACAAGCCGGCCAAGCGGGTCAACAAGCTGCTCTCCGATCAGGAGACGATGATCGGGGCCGTCCTGCTGGGCAACAACATGGTCAACATCCTGGCCTCGGCCCTGGCCACCCAGGTGCTGACCGCCGCCATTCCCGGCCCGTGGGGCGTGGCCGTGGCCACGGGAACCATGACCGTGCTGGTCCTGGTGTTCGCCGAGGTCTTGCCCAAGACCCTGGCGATCCTGAAGTCCGATGACGTGGCGCGGTTCCTGTCGGGGCCAACCCTCGTGGTGGTCAAGCTGTTCGGTCCGCTGATCTACGGCATCCAGTGGATCGTGCGCCGCACCCTGCGGGTGTTCGGCGTGCGGCTGGACATGGCCGTCGACGTGCTGGCCGCCCACGAAGAGATCCGCGGCGCGGTCGAATATCACCACTCCGAAGGCCTGGTCGAAAGCGGCGACCGGCGCATGCTGGGCGGGGTGCTGGACCTGTCGGACATGGACGTCTCGGAGATCATGGTCCACCGCAAGTCGATGATCATGTGCGACGTCGACCTGCCGCCGCGCGAATTCGTCACCGAGGCGCTGGAAGCCCATCACACGCGCATCCCGCTGTACCGCAACGATCCGGACAACATCGTCGGCGTGCTGCACGCCCGCGACCTGTTGCGGGCCCTGGCGGAGTCCGAAGGTGGCATCGACGGCCTCGACATCGCCTCCATCGTGCGCGAGCCGTGGTTCATCCCCGACACCACCAATCTGAAAGACCAGCTCAACGCCTTCCTCAAGCGCAAGAGCCACTTTGCCCTGGTCGTCGACGAATACGGCGCCCTGCAGGGCCTGGTGACCCTGGAGGACATCCTCGAGGAGATCGTCGGCGAGATCGACGACGAGCACGACACCAGCGTCGAGGGCCTGCGCGGCCAGGCCGACGGCTCGGTGCATGTCGACGGCCATGTCACGGTGCGCGACCTGAACCGCGCCATGGACTGGGACCTGCCCGAAGGCGAAGCCGTCACCATCGCCGGCCTGGTCATTCATGAGGCCCAGACCATTCCCGATCCCGGCCAGACCTTCATCTTCCACCACCACCGCTTCCAGATCCTGCGGCGGCAAAGGAACCAGGTCACCGCCCTGCGGATCAGCGCGAAACTGGACGAAGGCGCCAGCGTCTGACAGCGCGGACTGTCGGGAACCACATTGCCCGCTACGCGTTTGAGCGCTTCGACTAAGCTCGGCCGATGGAGCTTTCACGCCTAGGTTGGGCTCTGAAAAACGACGCTTTAGACAACTGACTAAAGACGTCAGCCCAACCTATGCTAGCCTAGACCCCAGTTTTCACATGAGGCCTCCCCAAGGAGCCTTGGAGCCTTTGAACATGACCAGCCTGTCCGCCCTGAAAGTTCTGGTGGTTGAAGACGAAGCCCTGGTCTCGATGCTCGTCGAGGACATGTTGAGCGACCTGGGCTGCACGGTCATCGGCCCCGCAGCCGAGATCGAGGAAGCCCTCCGCCTGGCCACCACCGGCGAACTCGACGCGGCGCTGCTGGACGTCAATCTGGGTGGCCGGCCGATCTTTCCGGTCGCCGACGCCCTCAAAGCGCGCGGCATCCCCTTCGCCTTCGCCAGCGGCTATGGCGAGGCGGGTCTCTCGGAAGCCCATCGCGGCGCCCTTGTCCTGCAAAAGCCCTTCCGCGAGGCCGACCTGCGCCGCGTGCTTGAAGAACTGGCGGCTCAGACGGCTTAGGGCCCTAGCGGATCAGTTCGCCCAAGAAAAAGGCGAAGCCGCCATAATTGGGTCACGCCGCGCCGACGCCTGAGGCGCTGAAGGACCAAAATCACCCGTTAAAGACGATTTAACGCGCAGCCCCTCCCCCATAACGGGAAAGCGGCCCCTTGCTCCGCAAACCGCAAGGCAAAGCTTGCCTCAAAACTGGCCCTGGTGACCGGTGCTGAACAGGTTTTTGGGGGCATTTTTACCCAAGAACGCCGATACTTGTCATAAATGTGGCGACATTGTCACAATAGGGCGCGCCACTACCACAAAGAGGCCATGTTCTCTTCCGGCATGCGTCAAAGCCGATACGTTTGAAAGTTGAGGAACAGCCCTCTCACCGCAGACGACTCGCGCTGCGGTGTTTTTGACTTTCGAGGACGACACCAAACATGGCGCTGAACACCAAGGTTCTTCTGGCGACGACGATGCTGGGAGGCTTCGCCCTGCTGGCCCCCACCATGACGTTGGCGCAGACCACGCCCGCTGCAGGCGATAGCGTTGAAGAGATCGTGGTCACCGGCTCGCGCATCCGCCGCGACCCGACCAATTCCCCCAGCCCGCTGATCCAGGTTTCGCGCGACCAGCTTCTGGAGTCCGGTCAGACCAACGTCATCGACTTCCTGGCCGACATTCCGGCCCTGTCGTTCTCGGTCACGCCGGAAGACACCACTGGTTCGAACCTGAACGACGGCGGCCTTTCGCTGCTGAACCTTCGGGGTCTCGGATCAGATCGCACCCTGACCCTGGTCGACGGTCGTCGTCACGTCGGGTCCCGGCCTGGCAGCCTGGCGGTCGACGTGGACACCATTCCGCGCCTGCTGATCAAGGACATTGAAGTCATCACCGGCGGCCAATCGGCCGTCTATGGCGCAGACGCCGTTTCGGGCGTCGTCAACTTCGTGCTGCGTAAGGACTTCGAAGGTCTTGAGCTGGATGGTTCGCTGGCCGAGATCAACCAGGACGGACAGCAGGGCAAGCGCCTGTCGGGCCTGCTCGGCCACAACTTCCTTGACGGCCGCCTGAACGTCTACGCCTCGGCCGAATATGACCAGTCGGATGAAGTCCTCGACCGCGATGTCGATTGGCGTCGCGAATCCTGGGCTCTGATCACCACCGACGTGGATCCTAGCTCCAACCGGGACGATGGCGTCATCGACCGCACCCTGATCCGCGGCGCGCGGACCTATATTCGCGGTACGAATTTCGGCGGTATCACCATCCTGGCCACCAGCGTCAAGCCGAGCCCGTCCTATGATCCGGACGTGTCCTTCGCCACCTGCCCGACCAGTTCGTTCTCGGCGAACTGCTTCTCGGTGGCTCCGGCGAATGCGTCCACCAACTCCTTCATCTACGACGGATCTGGCGTGGCTCGCCAACCGACGTTTGGCCCGATCCGCGAAGTCGGCTTCTCCGCCCGGACCAGCAATGGCGGCGACGGTCAAGTCTCGAACACCGAACAGGGCCAAAACAGCCGCTCGCCTGAATCCAAGGCCTGGCGCTATCAGACGGGCTTCAATTTCACCGTCACCGACAGCATCAAGGCGTTCGGCGAATACAAGTACGTCAAGGAAGAGACCTACGACGCCGGCCAACGCGTGTTCCACGACATGAACATCCGCGCGCTTCCGGCAGGCACGGTCGGCGCCATCACCTCCTCGACCGCCTTCGAAATCGGTCTGGACAATGCCTATCTGCCCAACGATGTGCGAACCGCGATCCAGAACAATGTTCGCACCGTCTATAACTCAGCCGGCGTTGTAACGGGCACGGTCGCCGACCCCCGCGCCCAACACAAGCTCTATGGACCGTCCCGCAACCAGTTCAACGAGCGCGAGCTGAACCGCTTCGTGCTCGGCGCCCGCGGTACTGTGGGCGACCTGTCGTTCGTCAAGGACATCGACTGGGAGCTGTCCTACACCTACGGCGAGATGAAGAACTCCAACAAGGAGCGTGGCGTCGACGTCGTTCGCTACCAGGCTTCGGCTGACGCGGTGATCGACACCGCCGGCGTCGTCAACGGCAAGGCCGGCGAAGTCGTCTGCCGCGTGCAACTGCTGAAGGCTCAAGGCAAGGCCGTGCCGGACGCCGTGATCAGCGGCGAGACCTACTCCCGTCAGGGCGACGTCATCAGCAAGTGCGCCCCGACCCGCGTCTTCGGCGACAACGGCTTTACCAAAGAGTCGCTGGACTACATGACCGCCGAGATCCAGGTCACCGACCGCAACCAGCAGCAAGACATGGTGGCCTTCACCTCGGGCAAGCTCTGGGACTTCTGGGGCGCGGGCCCGATCGGCTTCGCCGTCGGCGGCGAATGGCGCAAGGAATTGGCCAGCGGCACCGGTCGCGACCGCGACACCGCCGGCCGCTTCCTGTTCCTCAACACGGGCCCCGATTTCCTGAAGGCCACCTATGACGTCAAGGAAGGCTTCCTCGAAGGCAGCCTGCCGCTGCTGAAGGACTCGATCCTGGGCTATTCGGCCGAACTGACCGGCGCCTATCGCAAGTCGGACTATTCGAACGTCGGCGAGCAGGAAACCCACAGCCTGCAGTTCGCCTATCGTCCGATCCGTTCGCTGTTGCTGCGGGCGACCAAGGGCACGGCGATCCGGGTTCCGAACCTGTCGGAAACCAACGAGCCCTATGGCCAGACCTTCGCCAACGGCTTCTCCGATCCTTGCTCGGCGACGGTGATCAACAACCTCGCGGACCAGACGGTCAAGGCCAACCGCGTCAAGAATTGCGGCGCCCTGTCGACGGCCGCAGGTCTGAACCTCACCTTCAACGACTCCTCGGCGGCGACGGCCTACCTGCCCAACTATGGCAGCGGCGCCGTCACGGGCCTATCGGGCGGCAATCCGTTCCTGGAGCCGGAAACCTCGAAAAGCTGGACGCTGGGCCTGTCCTGGTCGCCATCCTTCTGGCCGGGCCTGAACATCTACGGCGATTATTATGACATCAAGATCGACTCGGCGATCGACTCCGTCACGGCCCAACAAGCCGCAAACCAGTGCGTCAGCGGCGACAACGTCAATGCCGGCGCCTGCGCCACCCAGACCCGCGATCCGACGACCTTCCAGGTCACCAGCTTCATCCAGGGCTCGCTGAACTACGCCGCCCTGACCGCGACCGGGATCGACTTCGGCGCGAGCTATGCGTTCGACCTGCCGGAAACCTTCGGCAAGCAGCCGGGTCGCTTCTACTACACACTCAGCGGCAACTGGCTGCAGACCCAGCACGACTTCACCAACATCGATGATCCGCTGGACTCGACGGATTATGAAAGCACCGTCGGTAACCCCGTGGTGCGTATGAAGCACACCATGACCTGGCGCCCGACGGACGCTCTGGCCTTCACCTGGACGGTCGACTGGCAGTCCAGCCAGGAAATCGAAGACAAGGACGTTCTGGTCGGCAACGCCGATCGCTACGACTCCACCAAGTACCTGACGACCGGCAGCTTCACCGAGCATGGCCTGTCGGCGCGCTGGGACGTCCGCAAGGACGTCACCCTGCGGGCGGGCGTGGTCAATATGTTCGACGCTGAGCCCGCCACCTGGCTGGGCAATACCTCGGACGACAACTTCGACCTGTGGGGCCGTCGCTTCTTCATCGGCTTCAACATCCGCCCCTGGTAAGATCCGGGAACAGGTGTCCAAGTTGAAGGGCGGCTCTTCGGAGCCGCCCTTTTTCTTTGCGCCTAACCCAGATCCCGCGGTCCAAAGCTCTGCGGCAGCAGGTCCCAGAACGCCGTCCGCGCCGTCGGCGCGCCGCCCTGGACGGAGATGATCTCGCAAGTTTCCGACGCGAACTCGGCGATTCGCTGGCGGCAGGCGCCGCAGGGCTGAACCACGGCGTCCGAGCCCGCCCCGATCAACACTTTTTCGATTCGCCGACCGCCGGCCGTCACCATGGCCCCGATCGCGGTCTGCTCGGCGCAGGTGCCCGACGGATAGGCGGCGTTTTCGACATTGACCCCCAGATGGACGTCACCATGCTCGTCGATCACGGCGGCGGCGACGGTAAAGCCGGAATAGCGGGCATAGGCGCGCGCCAGCAGGGTGGGCAAAGTCGCCGCAGCGGCGATTTCGACCGGCTGGGCGGGGGTCTTGATGTCGGCGCTCATGCCATCCCTCTCTGGTTCAGGCTTGAAAAGGCCTGCCGGCGGGATCGCGCCGGAGAGCGAGGCAATCAGTCGCGGGCCCGCTGCGCAAGCCCCATCATCTCGAAAAGGCTCAGCTTTCGCCCGGCGCCCTGGCGACGATCGACAGGGCGTGAACGGGCCCCGCCATTTCCGCGGCCAGCACCTGGTAAACCATGCGCTGGCGGGCCACCCGCGCCTTGCCCGCAAAGGCTTTGGCCTCGATCAGCAGATCAAAATGGCTGTCGCCCGAGCCGGTGTGGCCGGCGTGACCATGGTGGCGGTCGCTTTCGTCCTTCAGCTCCAGCCTTGTGGGCGAAAAAGCCGCCTCGAGCTTGCCTAGAATGCTGTCTGATATCGCGCCCATATCACTCTACTCGCATGTCAATCCTTGAACGGAAATAGCGGAGGCTTACTCTAGGGACCATGAGCGCCGACTTTGAATATCGCCCCAAGTTTTTTGACATCCGCGTCCGCCCGCCCAAGGCCGGTGAGAGCGCGCAGCCTGACGTGCTGGGCCTCAAGCCCGGCGAGAAGCGCTGCGACCACCCCGAGTGCCGCCTGGCCGGATCGGCCAGGGCGCCCAAGGCCCGCAACATGCCCAACGAGCACTACTGGTTCTGCCAGAAGCACGCGGCCGAATATAACAAGAACTGGAACTTCTTCGCCGGCATGAACGAGGCCCAGATCCGCGCCGAGCAGGAGACCGAGAAGGTCACCGGCGGCCGGCCGACCTGGAGCTTCAAGGCCGACAGCCGCTCGCGCGAGGCCGCCGCCATGGCCGCCCGCGACGCCCGCCACGTCGCCGACCCCTTCGGCCTGTTCCGGGCCCAGCAGCGCAAGGCCGAATCAGACCGCGCCGCCGGCGAACGGCATCTGGGCAAGCTGGAGCGCGGCGCCCTGGCCGACCTGGATCTGGACGGCACGGCTGACGCCGCGACGATTCGCACCCGCTACAAGGATCTGCTCAAGCGCTGCCACCCGGACGTGAACGGCGGCGACCGCAGCGCCGAACACAAGCTGCAGCGCGTGATCAAGGCCTACAAGACGCTGCAGAAGGCCGGAATAACCACCTAGACCCGCCACCTCTTGCGGCCTGGCCCGGCTGACGCCATGCTCCGCCCGCGCTCGCGGGGACGGGTGCGAGGGACAGTTGCACCATGACCGACCGCGATTCGGAGCCCAG
Organism: Caulobacter sp. FV2ps19; assembly: GCF_058681035.1. Lineage (NCBI taxonomy): Bacteria > Pseudomonadati > Pseudomonadota > Alphaproteobacteria > Caulobacterales > Caulobacteraceae > Caulobacter > Caulobacter sp. FV2ps19. The sequence continues at coordinate 4,063,207 of NZ_CM178729.1, forward strand.
CCTGATGAGCGCTCCCACGCCGGTGACGCCAACGCCCTTCGGCAAGCCGTGGAGCATCTGGTTCTGGGGCAATCTGAACTCGGCGGCGGGCGCCGCCTTCGCGGTCGCGCCCCATCACACCGCCCACCTGCTGAGGTTTCCGCTGGATCCCAGCGCCGAGCCCTGGGCGCGGGGCTTTGGCCTGATGCTGATCGCCTATTCGGTGGCCTATCACGTGGCGGGCTGGACCGGCGCCCGCACCTATATGCGCGCCTCGGTGGTCCTGCGCCTGGCCTCGCCGGTCGCGCTCAGCGCCCTGGTGTTCAGCGGCTGCCTGCCCAAGGTCTGGCTGGCCATCGGCCTGCTGGACGCGGCCGGCGCGGTCTGGACCTCGGCTGAACTGGCGTGGCGTCCCAAGACCAAGGTCGCCTGATCCTGTCAGTCTGATCCGGCGCACGGCGCCGTTCGGCGTCGCCCCCAGCGCGTCCAGACGACCGCCGCAAGCCAGCAGGCCATGGCCCAGGCCGCGCCCACGCACCAGCCGGCCAGCACGTCGCTGGCCCAGTGGACGCCCAGATAGATCCGGCTGAGGCCAACCAGCAGCGACAGAAACACCGCCGCCCCCAGGGCCAGGGCCTTCAGGCGCTTTTGCGGCGCGAAGCGCGCGGCCAGGCCCCCCAGGGTCAGGAACACCACCGCCGACATCATGGCGTGGCCGCTGGGAAAGCTGGCGTTGACCGCCTCCACCGCGCGATAGTCCAGGTCCGGTCGCTCCCGGCCAAACACCACCTTCAGGCCCTGGCTGATCGCCAGACCCCCGCCGGCCCCGACCAGCAGCAGGACGCCCTCGCCCCAGCGCCGCAGACAGGCCAGCAGCCCAAAGGCCAACAGGATCAGCAGGCCCAGCACGGCCAATGACCCCAAAGACGTGACGTCGATCGCTGCAATATGCAGCCAGTCGGGCCCGATCAGGTCATGCGGATGGCCCGGCGCCCGCAGGGCGTCGAGGATCGCCAGATCCATGGCGTGGGTCTCGCCCTCGGCCACCTCGTCGGCGATCGACAGGAAGGCCAGGCCGCCCAGGGTCAGGATCAGCAGCGCCGCGGTCGCGCCCATCTCACGCCGCGCGATCCCCCACAGGCCTCGCAGATCACGGCGAAGATCAAGGTTGAACAAGAGTTTCATGCCGTCCTAACGCACAAGGGCGGCCGTTGGCCGCGTGGCGGCAAGAGCATCGCCCTGTGTGAACGCGGTCTGCAACCGCCCCCCAACATGAACGATAGCTGACGATGGCCGTTCATGCCCGGGCCACATCGGCCTCAATAAGGTGGGGTCATCGAAAAGGAGACCGCCATGAAGCGTCTTGCCATTACCGCCCTCGCCCTGTCGCTGCTGGCCGGCACCGCAGCCAACGCCGCGGGTCAACGCTACGACGACCGTCGCGATGACCACCGTTACGAACAGAACCGCTATGACAACCGTCATGACCGCCGGGATGATCGTCGGCACGACCGCCGCGACGACCGTCGCGACTATCGCCAATGGTCCAAGGGCCAGCGCCTGGACGCGCGTTATCGCGACAACCGCTACTATGTTCAGGACTATCACCGCCACGGCCTGCGCGCCCCGCCGCGCGGCTATCGCTGGCAGCGCGTCGACGACCGCTACCTGATGGTGGCGGTCGCCAGCGGCCTGATCGCCTCGGTGATCATCGCCGGTCGCTAAAAAATGATCCGGAGAGGGCGTCGCGACGCGGTGCCCTCTTCCCCTCCCCTAGGTCAAGAGGCTAATCGGGTAGCCATGCCCGAGTTCGCCGAAACCAGCTCCGCCGCCGATCCCCTGATCACCCTGGTCCCCGACAAGTGGGTGACGCTCCGCGACGCGTTCGGCGTCGACAGCGACATGAAGGTTCCGGCCTTCAGCCATCGCGACAGCCACGTGCCGGATATCGATCCGGCCTACCGGTTCGACCCGCAGACCACCAAGGCCATCTGCGCCGGCTTCGCCAATGACCGCCGGGTGATGGTCCAGGGCTATCACGGCACCGGCAAGTCGACCCATATCGAGCAGATCGCCGCGCGCCTGAACTGGCCGCTGGTCCGCGTGAACCTCGACAGCCACATCAGCCGCATCGACCTGATCGGCAAGGACGCCATCGTCCTGAAGGAAGGCAAGCAGGTCACCGAATTCCGCGAAGGCATCCTGCCCTGGTCGCTGCAGCGCCCGATCGCCCTGGTGTTCGACGAATATGACGCCGGCCGCCCCGACGTGATGTTCGTGATCCAGCGCGTGCTCGAGGCCGGCGGCAAGCTGACCCTGCTGGACCAGAACCGCGTCATCCGCGCCAATCCCTATTTCCGACTGTTCTCGACGACCAACACCATCGGTCTGGGCGACACGACGGGCCTCTATCACGGCACCCAGCAGATCAATCAGGGCCAGATGGACCGCTGGAGCATCGTCACGACGCTCAACTATCTGGAGCACGACGCCGAAGCCGCCATCGTGCTGGCCAAGAACCCCGGCTATGACACCGTCGAGGGCAAGCGCACGATCTCGGCCATGGTCCGCGTGGCCGACATGACCCGCAACGCCTTCATGAACGGCGACATCTCCACCGTCATGAGCCCGCGCACCGTGATCACCTGGGCCCAGAACGCCGAGATCTTCGACCACGACATCGCCCTGTCGTTCCGCCTGACCTTCCTCAACAAGTGCGACGAACTTGAACGCCCCACAGTGGCCGAGTTCTTCCAGCGGGCGTTCGGGGTGGATTTGCCGGAGTCAGCGGCGCGGGTGAAGGTGGCCTGAGGGCGGATAACGCGAGGGCGGCGGCGGCTCCCGCCGCCGATCCAGCCCAGCCAATGCCGAACGCCCGCCTCGCAAGAGGCGGGCGTTTTGCTTTGGCGTCGAGGTTTGGGGGGGGGAGCCAGCCATCAGCTGGCCGGCTCGCCTTATTCCTTTGGCTCTCCGTGCCGACAGCGGACCTTGCGAGAGTCTCTTCGGGGTGGGGAGCGGGCTGAAAGCAAAAGCCCCACCAGCAACACACTCTTGTCATCCCGGCCGTAGCGCAGCGAAGCGCCGGGACCCAGGGCAGCCGCACTGCGCTGGCTCTTGGTATAGGGCGATATCCGCAAGCTCCTGATCACATAAGATAGAGTCGAGCGACGTTTAAGGCAGCAGGCCGTAGCCGGCGCGCTGCGGTGGCCCCTGGGTCCCGGCGCTCCGCTGCGCTACGGCCGGGATGACAAGGTTTTTGGTGACCTGGTCCAGAGCCGAAGGGAAAGCGGACCTTTCAACCGTCCGCTCAGGGTCGGAAACGGAAATCAGACTACCGCCTGAAACCGGACGTTCGATCGTTGTCCCGCGAGCGGACATCGCTAAGGCTAGAGAAGGGTGACTCGAGGCCCCCTCATCGCCGGACGAAAACGACGTTCCGCGCGCCGCCGGCCCAGGCGCCGAAGCCTGTGACCTTGCCCTCGGCGTCACGGGCGAAGACGAAGGTGGTCACGCCGCGCAGGCGGGTGGTGAAGGCGTCGGCGAAGCTGGGCGCCAGCGGCCACTCGACCGCGAAGCGCTGGCGCATGACCAGGGCGTCGCCTTGCCGGGCCACGGTGATCAAGGTGTCGAGTTCGGCGCTGTAATAGGTCCCGACATAGTCGGCCAGGGCGGCCGCGTCGGTGGCGGCGGGGCGCACGGCGACAAAGGTCTGGGCCTCCCCGGCCCTCGTCAGGCTGAACGCGGCCGCGCCGACGCCCTTGCGGGTGAAGGCGATGACGCCGCCGTCGGCGGACTGGAAGCGGTTCCCACCCAGCGGCGTCAGGGCCTGCGACCCGCCGCGCGTCAGGGTCAGCTGCCCGCCGACCGCCGCCAGCCGCACCAGATCGCCGCGGACAGGATCGCGGAACAAACCCTGATAGGGCGTGAGGTCCCTGGGGGCCTGCGCCGCCGCGACGGCTCTGGGCGCGGAGACGGCGGCCTGAGCCGGAGCGTGGCCGGCGGCAAGCAGGGCCTGCTCGGCAATCCGCTCGCCCAACGCCACGGGGTCGATGCCGCCATTGTTGCACATCACGGCGATGGAGACGCCCTCGTCGGGATAGCGTCCCAGCCAGGTCTTGTAGCCGGCTGTCGAACCGCTGTGCGATACCAGCCGGCGGCCGTGGTCGCGGGTGATTTCCAGGCCCAGGCCATAGTCCAGCGGCGCGCCGCTGCTCAACCGGCCGGGAGTCTGCAAGGCCGCTACCAGGGACGGGCCGCCGGGCAAGGACGAGGGCCTGTCCAGGAAGGCGTTCCACGTCATCAGGTCGCCGACCGTGGTCAGCAGGCCGCCGTTCCCATAGACGCTGGTGAACGGCATGTTGGCGACGAAGCCCGCGTCGGTCGTCGCGTAAGCGCTGGCCCGCCCAGGCACGACGGTGCGAAAGTCCTCGCGCCACTGCGTGTGTCCCATGCCCAGCGGCTGGAACAGGCGCTGGCGGGTGAAGGCCTGCAGGCTGGTCCCGCTGACCCGTTCGACGATCGTCGCCGCCAGGACATAGTTGGTGTTGGTGTAGAGGAACTCTGCGCCGGGCGCGAAGTTGAGCCCCTTCTGGCGCGAGACCAGATCCAGGATCATGGCGTTGGTGTGGACCTGGGCGCCGGGACCGTTGCCGGTCAGGGCCATCAGGCTCCACTGCTCGCGCAGGCCGCTGGTGTGGTTCAACAGATGCCGAATCGTGATCGGCGCGCCGTAGTCCGGCATCTCGGGCAGGAAGCGGCGGATGTCGTCGTCGAGGCTGAGCTTGCCGTCCTGGACCAGCAGCACGACGGCGGCGGCGGTGAACTGCTTGGCCAGAGACCCGGTCTCGATGATCGTCGCCGGGGTCAGGGGCGCGGCGTACTCCAGATCCGCCTGACCGCGCGCCACGATCACCGGCGGCGCGCCGGCCAGGGCTACGCCGGCGACACAGCCCGCGCCGCTCGGATCGATAGACGCGAGGGCCGCGTCGAGGTCGAGCCTGGGTGCGGATTGGGCCTGGGCGAGTGTGGCGGAACCCAGGCCAAGGATGACGCAGGACAGGGCGGCGGCGGTGATGACTGGACGCATGAAAACCTCAATGAACGCCTCAGCCCCTAGAGCTGCGCCACAGAGCCGCCAATGGGCTATCGGCGAAACGCCATCTCCCAGCGGTGAACGACGGTGACGGTGGCTACCCACGGAGCCGACCGGACTGATCCCGGCGCGGGCCTTCTCGGGTCGCTCGGGGGCGTAAATGCCGGGAAGAACGGAATAGGAGACCCCTAAATCTTCACCCCAAACCTCGGCCCCACCGCCATCATCGCCCCATAAAGCCCGATGGTCAGCAGACACCCCGCCCCCAGGGCCGGCCAGAAGCCGAGGCCGCGGCGCAGCAGGGCCGGGATGACCAGGAACATCGGCAGGGACGGCAGGACGTACCAGAAGGTGGCCTCGACATGGCTGGCCATCCGCACGATGTCGCGGGTGTCGCGCCACAGCCAGATCATGCCAAGGATCGAGATCAGCGGCAGCGACGCCACCAGGGCCCCGAAGCCGGGCGACTTGCGGGCGATCTCCGAGATCGCGGCGATGATCATGCCCGACAGGGCGGCCTTCAGGACCAGGTACAGCATCGCCCTATTGTCCTCGCTTGCGCAGATCCAGACAAGACACGGCGTCTGGAACCTTGCTGTATGGCGGTCCGTTGATCCCCCGCCTGTTCCGCCAGCCCTTGCAGAAAGTCCCGACCATGACCGACATCACCTACACCATCGTCGAACACGACGGCGGCTGGGCCTACAAGCTGGGCGACGTGTTCTCCGAGACCTTCACGAGCCATGATCTGGCCCTGCGCGCGGCCAAGCGCGCGGCGGGCGAGCAGCAGGTGGCCGGCGAGACCACCGGCATCGTCTATGAAGACGCGAAGGGCCGCTGGCGTGAAGAGCTGTCGCAAGGCGACGACCGGCCCACGACCCACGTGGTCGACCCGAAATAGCCCCCAAACCGGCGTTTGGCGCCTGACTTGCTCCTGTACAGCTCGAAGAGCCATTTCGAGACAGGGGTCCACGCCAATGTTCGCCAAGAAGAAAGACACCGCCGCACCCGTCGCCTTGCAGGTGATGGAACCGGCGCGCGCGCCGGTCGCGGCCCCTGCCCCCGCGCCGGCGCCGCGTCCCAAGCCCGCCTCGATGATCGCCCAGGGCCTGACCATCAAGGGCGACGTGGTCGGCGACGGCGAGCTGCATCTGGACTGCAAGGTGCTGGGCGACATTCGGGTCGGCAAGCTGATCCTGGGCCCCAACAGCCGCGTCGAGGGGTCGGTCACCGCCCTGGTGATCGAGATCCATGGCCATGTCCTGGGCTGTGTCACCGCCCAGGGCGTGCGCCTGTACGGCACCGCGCGCATCGAAGGCGACATCACCCACGAGCAGCTGGCGATGGAATCCGGCGCCGAGTTCCAGGGCCGCAGCCTGAAGTTCCAGCGTCCGGCGCCCGTCGCCGCCGCGCCGACCCCTGTCCCGCCGATGCCGCAACACGCACCGGTTTTCGCCACGCAAAGTTGATGCTGTTCCGGTCCGTGAGACGATCCGTCGGCTGTGGCCTTCGCGCCACGCCTGGCCAGGTTCGCATCATCGCCCGGAACGCACAGGCTGATCGTGGCTTGTCTCAATCGCGGCCGGCTAGACCGGTCTCATTCAAGGAGCCTTGATCCATGGCTAGCAAACCTCTGACACTGATATCCTCGCCGGCGCGCGACGCCGGCCTTCACATCGCCCCCACGTCCGAGATCTATGATCTGGGCCGCGGCCCCGAGAGCACCGCCCAGCGCGTCAAGCGCCTGCAGGCCGAGGCCCGCACCCTGGCGCGCGAAGAGGCCGAGCGTCTTGATCGCGGCATGATGGACATGGCCGCCCTGGCCGCCGAGATCGTCGCCGGCGGCGAGGTCTATCCCGCCGGCGTCCGCGAACTGGCCAGCCGTCTCGCCGCCGACCTGCCGCAAAAGGCCCAGGGCCTGCGCAGCCTGATCAGCCGCTCGTTCTAGAAGACCCCGCTCTCCCCGCTCGCCCATCGAGGCTCCTCCGCCGGGCGGAGGGACGCGGCGGAGAGGCCTCGCGGCGCTCCCGCCGTCAGTGGTGGGGTGGGGGGGGGGGGGGGGGGACGGCGCGGCGGGCGATGGCGAATCCTAACCCTTCCGAAGATCTTCAGCGCGGGATGCGCGGAAATGTCGCAGGGGTTTCAGACCGTCGCGTCGCCGCCGGCATTGGCCATTTTCCGCAGTCGCCGGGCCAGGTCTTCGGGTCGATCCGCGATCTGGTCGAACAGCGCCTGAACCTCGGCTTCGTGAAAACCGGCGGCCCTCAGGGTGCGCCAGGCGCCGGCCAGAACAGCCTCCGCGATCTCCAGGCGATCCTCGGTCCGCCCGTAATCCCCGCGCTGGATCAGGGCGCCCGAAAGCGGCGCGCGAGGATCGGCGGACGGGATCGTGGCGAAGGACATGACAGGCGCTCCTGAGACTGACGCCTACAATGTTCTCTTTTTGTTCGAATCGACAAGCGAAATCTTGGCGGCGCGAAAAAGCCCCGAAGCGGGCGCTTCGGAGCTTCTCTCACAAACCGGCTGCGGCGGCGGTCCTAGGCTTCAGCGGGCTCGCGTGCGTAAGCAAAGCCCACCCACGCTCAACGCACCCGCCATATAAAGCCTTGTCCTAAAAAGACTTTTACGCTCGCGCTCGGGGCAACCTAGCGACAGACGGTGCGCTCATAGACCACGCCACTGCGGCGATCATAGTCGCGGGTGGTCCAGCAATCCTCGCTATAGCGCCGGCCATAGTAGCGGGGCGGGGGCGGCGGCGGCGGGGCATAGCCGTAGCCATAGCTGCGGTCAGACCGGTCATAGCGGCCGTTGTCGTGATTGCCGCTGGCGATGGCGGCGCCGATCGCCAGACCCAGGACGCCGGCCACGATGGCGGTTTCGGCGCCATTGTTGCCCCGGTGATGATGGCGATCATAGCGCCCGCGCGGGTCGGCCGAAGCGGCGCCGGCGGCGGCGGCGACCATCGAGAACGCGGCCAGGCCGGCGGCCACACGGCCTGTCACAGTGACGATCTTGCGGGCCATCTGACCCTCCCTTTCGTATCCATCCGCCGGCGGCGGACCCTTTTTGATACCGTGAGATCAGTCTCGCGCCGCCTGGCTGAACCGTAGCTGAACAGGATCGCGGCGCGCCGATGGCGCCGGTTTATTCACTCTTTTCCGCCACGGTCCGAGGACCTGCCGGACAAGCTTGTTCGTCGGATCGGTCGGCCAGCGGAGACACTCATGACCACCAACGTGGCGTACACGGCGGGCGAAGCCCTTCAGGTCCTGTCGTTCGAGGTTGGAACCCAGACCTATTGCGTGCCGGTCAACTCGGTGCGCGAGATCCGGGGCGTCACGCCGCCGACCCAACTGCCCGACGCCCCGCCCTATGTGCGCGGCGTGATCAATCTGCGCGGCCAGGTCATGCCGGTCATCGACCTGTCGGCCCGCCTGGGCAAGGGCGTGGCCGAAGACGGTCCGCGTCAGGTGATCATCGTCATCGAAAGCGGCGACGATGTCGCCGGCCTGCTGGTCGACGCGGTCTGCGACAGCTTCACCGTCCCCGCCGACCAGATCAGTCCCCCGCCGTCGATGGGCGAAGAGAACTCGCCGCTGGTCTCGGCCGTGATCACCTCCGACACCGGCATGACGATTCTGCTGGCGGTGGGCTGCATCATCCCCGAGCGCCCGGACGCCATCGCCGCCTGAGGCGCCCCGCCGCCCGACAATCCGAACATTTGTTCGAATAACCCCTTCCGCTCGCCCGCGAGGGGACGATAGTCTCGCCCTAAATCAAGGGAGTGACTGCGAATGAAGGCGGCCGTGCTGCGCGAGGTGGGCCAACCCCTCCAGATCGAAACCGTGTCCATCGCCAAGCCCGGCCCGCGCGAGGTGCTGATCCGCACCAAGGCCGCCGGCGTCTGCCATTCCGACCTGCACTTCGTCGAAGGCTCCTACCCCCACCCCCTGCCCGCCGTGCTGGGCCATGAGAGCGCCGGGATCGTCGAGGCGGTGGGCTCCGAAGTGCGCACCGTCAAGGTCGGCGACCACGTCATCACCTGCCTCAATCCCTATTGCGGCCACTGCGAGGTGTGCCTGACCGGCCACCTGAACCTGTGCATCAGCTCGGAAACCCGACGCTCCAAGACCGATGAACCGCGCCTGTTCCGCGAGGACCTCTCGGGAGCCGGCGACACGAAGATGGCCCAGTTCCTCAACCTGTCATCGTTCGCCGAGATGATGCTGGTGCACGAGCACGCCGTCGTCGCCATCCGCAAGGACATGCCGTTCGACCGCGCCGCCCTGATCGGCTGTTCGGTGATGACCGGGGTCGGCGCCGTGACCCACACCTCCAATGTCCGGCCCGGCGAGACCGTGGCCGTGATCGGCTGCGGCGGCGTGGGCCTGGCCGCCATCAACGGCGCGGCCATCGCCGGGGCCGGCCGGATCATCGCCATCGACCGCATCCCGGCCAAGCTGGAGCTGGCGAAAATCTTCGGCGCCACCGACCTGATCAACGCCGCCGACGGCGACGCGGTCAAACAGGTGCAGGAGCTGACCGGCGGCGGCGTGCATCACAGCTTCGAGGCCATCGGCCTGAAGGCCACCGCCGAGCAGGCCTTCAAGATGCTGCGCCGGGGCGGCACGGCCAACATCATCGGAATGATCCCGGTGGGCGTGAAGATCGAACTGAGCGGCTCGGACTTCCTGGGCGAAAAGCGCATCCAGGGCAGCTTCATGGGCTCCAACCGCTTCCCGGTCGACATGCCCCGGCTGGTGGATTTCTACATGAGCGGCAAACTCAACCTCGACGCCCTGATCTCGCGCCGCATCACGCTGGAAGAGGTCAACTCGGCGTTTGATGAGCTCAAGCGCGGCGAACTGGCGCGCTCGGTGATCGTGTTTGATTGAGGGGGGGGGTGGCGGCGCCCCCTTGAACTCTCTCTTTGAGAGAGGGAGGGGCCCACCGCGAAGCGGTGGGAGGGTGAGAGGTTACACCTTGGCCGGATGGAGCGCCATCAACGTAACCCGAAGGCATAGACCGCGTCGCGTTCGGCCGACGGCCGCACATGGGCCTTCAGGCCCTCGCGGTCGACCACATCGACCGGCGCGGTGAACAGGCCGGCGATGTATTGGGTGATACCGACATAGTCGTAGAGATCGAGCTTCACTGTTACGATCGAGCCCTCTAAGCGGCTTCCGCCAGCATTGTGCGCCTCAAGGCCAACCTGAACGCCAGATCTCTCGCCTGAGGTCGGCCGCGAGTCTCGGCTGCGGCCTGCCGCACCCAAAGCTGGCCGCGTCGCGCCAGACGGTCAGTCCGTCCCTTCACCGACAACAGGATCGGAGAGCTCCGAGCCTGCGGATTCCCCCGCCTCTAACTCGCTTTGCTCTATGTCGTCCTCATAGACGATCGGGGTATAGGCGATGTTGCGGATCTCTGCCCGGGTCAGCAGAACCCTGAGTTTGTTGTCGGCGCGCGGCGTAGGCGTTCGCACAACCCGCCCAGCCTCCTCGACTTTAATGCTGAACAGCTCGGCGTCGGCGAGGACCAAGGAAGAGACCTGCTTGTCTGCATCGAGCGTCACGGACTCCAGGGCCCCCTGATAGCCGACCGCGCCGTGGTCGCTCTCGAACTGGGTTAGGACATAAGCATAGGCACCGCGGCTTTTCTCGATCTGCCAGAACCAGCCATAGAGCGCCGCGCCGACGAGGTCGCTGCGGCCAAGTGGGCTGTCCATGACCCATCGGGTGAAGCAGTAGGTCGCCAGGCTCAAAGAGGATAGCAAGCTAAGGATCCAGGCGAAGGCGCTGGAGGTTGCCAAGCCGTCCGCACCGGCCAGCCGCGAGGCAAGGTAGTAGGGGTTTGGATCGGCGGTCGGCCACCACAAACCGGTCCAGCCTGCAACAACGTGGCAGCCGAGGAAGAAGAGCGCCGCAACAGTGTGGGCCAGAAGGGCACCGCCGGTGACCATAGCCAGGGCCATAATCGAGTTAGGCGGCGGCGGGCTGGCCTCGTGAATGGCGGAGCGGCCGATCGCGTATACTGCAGCCACGAACGCGAAGCCTGGCGCAAGTAGGAACAGCGCCAGGACTAGGTTGTAACTGAACGTCACGACCTAGCCCTCAACGGGCGGAGGCGCGTGAACCGAAGAGAAAGATACCACGCTTGGCAGTCTTCGTCGAAGAAGACGGTGCCTTGGGGCGGGGAATCACGATCGCCCCGTCGCGGGTCCGGGGAGCCTTGGCGATGAACTCGTCCCACGACTGTTCGCCGCGGGCTTGCTTCAGCGCTTCTATGGTCTCGGGTGATGTGACCTTCATGATCAAAATATAGGGCGATCCGGCTCGAAAAGCCAAGGTGCACAAAGGCTTGATCACACCTAGGGGCGCTTGCCACACCCAGGCGATCGCCTCTCCGAGATATGCGAATACGCGACTCCGACGACACGTTACGGCTTTTCATTAATCACCTTGACGTGGTCTGGTATTTTTTGATGCCCTATGATTACCTTGATACCCTTGATGGGGTCAAGAACCCGTGCTAAATACAGACCATGCGATCGTCGAAGAAGTGCGATTGCGGGAGCCCGGATGGCCGAAGACCCTACGATCGACGAGGACAAGGCGTTGCGCGGCAAGGGGCGCGGTAGCCGTTTCTTCGTGCTGGGCCGCGAATCCTGGGCCAGACTCCACACGATCGAGACGCGCAACCGCTTGAACCTCTATGTCGCCTTCCTAGTGCTGCTGGCCGGAACGGGCAGTGACAACCGCACGACAAAATGGTCGGTGAGCGCCTGCGACCAGCATGCGGGCTTGGGCAAGCCACGCGCTAGGATCGCGCTTGAGGAATTGATTGCCGCTGGCCTGGTCGAGCGCGTGGAGGGCGTCTCGCGCCTTACCCCGCAATATCGCCTGCCAAGCGTCGAAGACGACGAAGATCCCATCTTCCTACCCGTGCAGCTCGTCACCGGTTTCGCCGGCGAGGCCTCGGTCCTGCGCCGGGTCCGCGAGACTGGCGACCCGCTCCTGGCACGCATGCTGATCGATCTCTATGGCCTGCTGCAGATCGACGCCGCCTATGGCGTCCCTCTGTCTAACCTGCACAAGGCCGTGAGCGAGGACGAATGCAGCGCGCGCAAGATAGCCGAGGCCGGCATCTTCTCCCTGTGGGCGGTGGAGCTCGGTGAACTGTTGCACGCCGGCGGCGCCTGGACACAGCCCTATCGATCGACTGCGGGATGGACGGCGCTTTGGGAGCGAGTACGCCTACTTGAGAAGATCGGCGCCCTAGTGTTCGAGCCTTGGCTCTACGAGTCCGCAGCCCTCGACGCCGAGCCGATGTTCCCGATCGACTTCGGCGTGCTTTACAGCATCCGCGACGAGGACGAGGTCTCAGCCCTGTCGCGCCTGCTGATGCAGATCGCCGAGCAGATGACCAATGGCCGCGAGTACCTACTTGAGCGCTTCGCCAACTGCCTGATGTCCCCGTTGCCGGCGCACCATCAGGCACCGGCCGTACGCGGCGTGGTCAAGCTCAGGATCGAGGCTGACACCCCCGGCTGCCGCCGGGCTTACGCCATGCGTCAGCGAGTGTTGGACGAACGCACCGCAGCCTATAAACGCTTGCTAACCGATGCCGTCGACGGTCGCTACGACCGCCCGCTCGGAGCGGCACTGTGATCACTATTACCCCTGCACTGCTGGCCGCCACCGCTCCGTTGATCTTCGCATCCCCCGGTTCTGGCCTTGGCCACGGTTCTATTCCACGTGGCATCCAACGCTCGACCACATCACAGGCCTGAGCGCCTGAATGTCTTGTTTCTGGAGCTGCCCCAAGGTCCGATAGTGGCGCTAGTCAGACACGCTGCCAGCCCGCATGTCCCCGTGCCCGCACGGGCATTCACGCCCCTCGCACCCAACAATTTCAACGCCCTAACCGCCCGAGCCAGCGTCACGATGGAAAATCGACGCATCACCCTCCAAAACGCCCGCATACTTCTTCTCGCCCCGCCCCTGGGGAGGCCGTCCAGCTGGCGACCTGACGGGGGGTGGGGGCGGTCGAGCGGGTAGCGCCCGTCGGCCGTCGTCGAAGGCCCGGCGGGGTCTGGCGGAGCGTGGACACCCCTCGAGGACCGTCCCGTGTTGAGGCCAGGCCCGGACCGCCGGGAACACCCTTCGCCGACGCCCGGTGATGCGCGCCAGGCGCGGGCTGAAATCGCCCGCGCGGTCCGGAAGGGTCGCTGTCCCTTCCGCCCGCCGGGGGCCTAGCTACCGGAGCGGATTAACACCCCGCCAATCCCGGCGATGCTCCCGAATAACGGCTACGCGGAGCGCTCCGGCCACGGCCGAAACGGTACTCCTTCTATCCTCATCCGGGCCTGGCCCGGACGCTCCGCCGCCTCCCCGAGTTTTCAGGGGCGCCCTTGCCGGAAAAACCGGCGAGGTTGCGAACCCGTATCTGCGTAACCGCCCTGAGATGACACCGCCCGGCGCCCCGCCTAGGCTGCCGCGCAGCCAGTCAGGGATTCTTGTCGCATGTTCAGTACGCTTGCCCGCTCCACCTCGGTGATCGCCTTCGGGGCGGTGCTGATCGCCGCGCCGGCCATGGCCCGCTCCAAGGCCGATCCTGCGCAAGTGGTGCGTGAACTGGTCGACTCGGCGGCCTTCAAGGCGGCGGCCGCCAAGCTGGACGCCGATTTCGATCGCACGGTGGCCGACATCGTCACCCTGACCGAAATCCCCGCCCCGCCCTTCAAGGAAGCGGCGCGGGCCAAGGCCTATATGGCCATGCTGCAGGCCCACGGCCTGTCGGACGTGACCATGGACGCCGAGGGCAATGTGATGGGCGTGCGGGCCGGCACGGCGACCAAGGGCAAGGGCCCGTTCGTGGTCATCGCCGCCCATCTCGACACCGTCTTCCCCGAAGGCACGGACGTGACGGTCAAGCGCGAGGGGACCCGGCTGATGGCCCCGGGCGTCGGCGACGACACCCGCTCCCTGGCCACCCTGCTGGCCTATCTGCGGGCCATGGACGCGGCCGGCCTCAAGACCAAAAGCGACATCCTGGTCGTCGGCAATGTGGGCGAGGAAGGGCCCGGCGACCTGCGCGGCGTGCGCTTCCTGTTCAACAAGGGCCCCTATAAGGGCCGGATCAGCGCCTTCTTCTCGATGGACGGGTCGGACGCCTCGCGCATCGTCGATCGCGGCACGGGCTCCAAGCGCTATCACGTCACCTTCAAGGGCCCGGGCGGCCACAGCTACGGGGCGTTTGGCGCCGTCAATCCGATGGCGGCCATGGCCAGGAGCGTGGTCGATCTGTACGCGGTCCAGCCCCCCAGCGATCCCAAGACCACCTATTCGGCCAGCGTCACCGGCGGCGGCACCTCGGTCAATTCGATCCCCAACGCGGTGTTCATGGAGTTCGACATGCGCTCGGAGAGCGCCGAGGAACTGGCCAGGCTGGACAAGACCCTGCTGGGCATTCTCGACGCCGCCGTGGCGAGCGAGAACGCCGCCCGCTCGACCCGGTTTGGCAAGATCACCTATGATCCCAAGGTGATCGGCGAGCGGCCGGCCGGCGCCACCCCGCCCGACGCCGCGATCGTGGGCCTGACCGCTGCGGCGATCTCGGCCCTGGGCTTCACGCCGCAGCACGACGCCTCGTCCACCGACTCCAACCTTCCCATGAGCCTGGGCGTCCCCGCCGTGACCATCGGCTCGGGCGGCAAGGGCGGCCGCGCCCACGCCCTGGACGAATGGATCGACGTCGAGAAGAGCGAAAGCCTCAAGGGCATGCAGGTGGGCCTGGCCGCCCTGCTGGCCGTGGCGGGGGTCGATTAGGCGCGCCACCGTCACGCCGGCGCCACGTCCGGCGCCTATAGAGCCGTCATCAAAGCGTATGAATTGAGGTTTCCGTGAGCCAGATCGACCGCCGCCACCTGCTTCTTTCGGCCGCCGGAGCCCTCGCCGCCCATCCCGCCATCGCCCGCGCCATGAGCATCGACGCCGACGTGCGGCGCGGGACCCTGGAAGACGTCGAGCACGTGGTGATCCTGATGCAGGAGAACCGCTCGTTCGATCACTATTTCGGAGCCCTGAACGGCGTTCGGGGCTTTGCCGACCGCTTCCCGATCCCGGTCGCCGACGTCCCGGGCCGGACCGGCAAGACGGTGTGGACCCAGGCCAATGCCGGTGCAGCCGGCGCCGAAAAAGCCGGGGGGCCGCCGCTGATCTCGCCCTTCCCGCTCAACACCGTCCAGACCTTCGCCCATATGCGGGTGGAGGGCACGCCGCACAGCTGGTCCGACGCCCAGACCGCCTGGGACCAGGGCCGCATGGACCGCTGGCCCGAAAGCAAGGGCGCCCACGCCATGGGCTATTTCCAGCGCGAGGATATCCCCTTCCAGTACGCCCTGGCCGACGCCTTCACCCTCTGCGACGCCTATCACTGCGCCACCCAGACCGGCACCAACACCAACCGGCTGTTCCTGTGGAGCGCCACCAACGATCCGGCCGGCACGCACGGCGGGCCGTCGATCTCCAACTCGCACGACAATTTCGCCAGCGAGGGCGGGGCCAAGGACGGCTATCGCTGGAGCACCTATGCCGAGCGCCTGACCGCCGCCGGGGTGACCTGGCGCGTCTATCAGGACATGGCCGACAACTTCACCGACAACCCCATGGCCGGGTTCCAGAGCTTCCGCGACAGCTTTGACGGCAAGCCGGGTTCGGACCCGCGCCTGGCGGCCCTGGGCCTGTCGACCCGCAAGCTGGACGGCCTGCGCGAGGATGTCCTGAACGGGACCCTGCCGCAGGTGTCCTATCTGGTCGCGCCCGCCGCCGATTCCGAACATCCCGGCCCCTCCAGCCCCGCCCAGGGCGCCGACTACACCGCCCGGGTTCTGGACGCCCTGACCGCCAATCCCAAGGTCTGGGCCCGCACCGCCCTGTTGCTGATGTTCGACGAGAACGACGGCTTCTTCGACCACGTCCCGCCGCCGGCCCCGCCGTCGCACGATCCGGCCCGGCCCGGCGCCGTGCTGGGCGGCTCCACGGTCGACACGACCGGCGAATATCACCTGGTGCGCAATCCCACCGAGGCCGAGGCCGAGCGCGACACCCTGATGGGCCGCCCCTATGGCCTGGGCCCCCGGGTGCCGCTGTACGTGATCTCGCCCTGGAGCCGGGGCGGCTGGGTCAACAGCCAGGTGTTCGACCACACCTCGGTGGTCCGGTTCCTGGAAGAGCGGTTCGGCGTCCAGGAGCCCAATATCTCGCCCTGGCGGCGCGCGGTGTGCGGCGACCTGACGACGGCGTTCGACTTCAAGACCCCCAACACCAAGCCCTTTGTCGGCGACCTGCCCGCCACGCTGGAAGAAGCCCGCCGCGCCGCCGCCCTGCCCGGCCGGACCACCCCGCCGACCCCGCCCCTGCCGCTGGTCCCCGTCCAGGCGGCCGGACCTCGCCTGTCGCGGGCCCTGCCCTACAGCCTTGAGGTGGCCGAGAGCCAACGCGACGGCGCCGTCGCCCTGACCTTCGCCAATTCCGGCCGGGCCGCGGCGGTGCTGCATGTCTATGATCGCCTGAGGCTGGACCAGCCGCCGCGACGCTACACCGTCGAGCCGGGCAAGAGCCTGAACGATGTCTGGCCCGCCGGCCGGCATGATCTGTGGATCCTGGGTCCCAACGGCTTCCATCGTCATCTGGTTGGGGGCGCGTCGCTGCAGGAGCCCACGATCGTGGTCGCCAGCGACCTGAAGACGCGGTCCCTGACCCTGACCGTGCGCAATGACGGGCCGACGGCGCGGCGCATGACCGTCACGCCTCAGCCAGCGGGGCCCGCCTGGACCGTGGCGCTCAAGCCCGGCCAGAGCGCCAAACGCGTCTGGTCATTGGCCTCGACGGGCGGCTGGTATGATCTTTCGGCGCGGATCGAGGGCCAGGCCGATTATCTGCGCCGGTTCGCCGGACGGCTGGAGAGCGGCGCGGACTCGTTCACCGACCCGCTGATGGCCGGGCCGGCGGTGATGGAGCCGTCGGCCTAGAGGGCGAGAAAAAGGATCGGCAGAACGGCGCCCGCCGCCAGCAGGATCCAGCCGATCCGCTTGTCGCGGCCATAGGCCAGGGCCATCCACACGCCCAGCAGGGTTGAAACCGCAAGCCCGATGGCGACCACCAGGAAGAGGGCCTTGAGCAGGGTCAGCGAAATCTTGGGCTTGGCTTCGGGCTTGGCTGGTGCGGCGGCGCTGGGGCCTTCGGGCTTGGCCGGCTGGGCGGCGCGCTTGGGCTTCAGCTGGAAGGTCTGCTTCATGTGAACCCGGCCCAGCTTCTCGACCAGCGGGGCGGGTTGATAGGCGCCGTGCGCTTCGTGCAGGCCGTAGAGCTGGTAGGCGCCCGTCACCGCGAACAGCAGGATGCTGGGCGCGATGAACAGGCCCACCCAGCTATGGATCCGGCGGATCAGCGCCAGCCGAAGGGCAGGATTGGCGCGGGGCTTGGCTGGACCGGTCATGAGGCTGCCTTCGAAGGTCTGGATTAACGGTGGCCATGGCCGCCCCCGCGATGGCGCGATCATGACCGATCATTTCGTCGCCGCGAATGATCTGGGTCAACACGTCGATGCGATGCCGCGGCTATCGCAGCTTGGGCGCATCCTGGGTCTTCAGATCGGCCAGGGCCAGCTTGGGGGTGTCCGGGCTGGTCGTGACGGAGCCGCCGTCGGCGAGCATCCGGTCGATCCGCGACTTCTTGGACTTGAAGGCCGCCAGGTCTCTGCCGCCCAGGATCGTGCCCTGGGGAACCTTGGCCCCGATCGGATTGACCCGCTGACCGTTCAGCCAGACTTCGTAATGCAGGTGGGGGCCGGTCGCCAGGCCCGTCGAGCCGACATAGGCCACGACCTGCCCCTGATGGACGCGCGTCCCGGGCTTGATGCCCGGGGCGTAGCGCGAGATGTGGGCGTATCCGGTGTCCCACTGGCCTGAGTGCCGGATGCGCAGCCAGTTGCCGTAGCCGCTCCACCGGCGGGCTTCCAGCACCACGCCATCGCCGGCGGCCAGGATCGGGGTGCCGGTGCCGGCTCCGAAGTCGACCCCCTTGTGGGCGCGGGTATAGCCCAGGACCGGGTGCTTGCGGGTCCCGAAGGTCGAGGTGATGCGAGCGCCGTCGACCGGCGTGCGCAGCAGGAAGCCTTTGATGTTCTTGCCCAGCTCATCAAAGAACTGGGTCTTGCCGTCACGGTCGAAGGCGTAGAAGCGCTGCCCCTTGACCTCGGCATATTCAAGATCACCGGCCTGAACGGTGCGACCGCTTTCAGTGACCTTGCGGTCAAAGATCAGACAGAACTTGTCGCCCTCGTGGATATCGCGAGAGAAGTCGATCTTGTGCGAGAACAGCTTGGCCGCCTCGCTGATCACCGCCGGGGTGCCGCCGATGCCGGCGACACTCTCGTAGAACGAGCCGTTCATTTCACCGCACGCGACCTTGGTCTCGTCGTGAACGACTTCCTCAAGTTCGCGCAGCTTCATCGCGCCATCGAAGGTGCGAGAGACGGTCAGGGTCGAGGACGGGCTGGTGCGCATCGACAGGCCGATCAGGCGGGCCGGGCCGCCCCGCCCGACGCCATTGCCGCGACGCTGGGCGATGGCCGCCTCGAAGGCCATGCCGGCCTTGATATTGACGGTGTCGATCGCGCCCTGAAGCGTGGCGACGACCTGGCGCGCCTCTTCCGGCGCAACACCGGCCCGCTCCACGGCGCCTTCGAGGGTCTCGCCGGGGCGGACCTTGACGGGAATGCTTTGCGGGCGATCAAAGCCCGGCTGAGCCTCGGCGCGAGCAAAGGCCACATGCTGCAGGGCGATCAGGGCGGCCGGATCCAGCGCGGCCTTCACGGGGGTCGGGACGTCGTTGGCCGTCAGTTTCCAGCCCAGGCCCAGAGCAGCCAAGCCGGCGATGGCCGTAAACAGCCGGGGCGCCAGACGCAGAGTCGGGCGTCGCGGATCAAATTCCTGCATCGGTCCCCCATCGGTGTCGATGCCGCGTAAGGTCAAAATGACACGGCTGAGAAGCCCCCCAGCAATCGTCGGGCCGCAAGATGGCGGGAGCCCCCGCCCCCGGCAAGCACTATTCGATGCTTCGGTCCATTTGTCACGGCCAGGGTTGACGAGTTGGCGCCCAACAAGGGCCAAACCCATGATTCAAAAGAAAAACGCCCGCCTTTGGGGGCGAGCGTCTGTCCTTGTTCTGAAGAGTCGCCTCGCACAGATCAGGCGGCGGCGATTTGCTCGTTCGGATCGCGCAGCACATAGCCGCGGCCCCAGACCGTCTCGATATGGTGCTTGCCCTGGGCCGAGGCCGCCAGCTTCTTGCGCAGCTTGCAGATGAAGACGTCGATGATCTTCAGTTCCGGCTCGTCCATGCCGCCATACAGGTGGTTGAGGAACATCTCCTTGGTCAGGGTCGTGCCCTTGCGCAGGGAGAGCAGCTCCAGCATCTGATATTCCTTGCCGGTCAGGTGAACGCGGTTGTTGTTCACTTCGACCGTCTTGGCGTCGAGATTGACCACGATGTCGCCGGTCTTGATGACCGACTGAGCATGACCCTTCGAACGACGGACCACCGCATGGATGCGGGCGATCATTTCGTCCTTGTGGAAGGGCTTGGTCATGTAGTCGTCGGCGCCGCCGGAGAAGGTTTTCACCTTCGTGTCGATTTCCGAAGAACCGGACAGGATCATGATCGGCGTATTCACCTTGCCCACCCGCAGGGTGCGCAGAACATCCAAGCCGCTCATGTCAGGCAGATTGAGGTCCAGCAGAATCAGATCGTAGTCATAGATCTTACCGAGATCGACGCCTTCTTCGCCGAGATCCGTCGTATAGACGTTGAAGCCTTCAGACTTCAGCATCAATTCGATGGTCTGCGCTGTTGCGCTGTCATCCTCGATCAACAGTACGCGCATGAGCCCCTCCACGCCACTTCGTGGCGTTATTCGACGTCCTGGCGGAAGCCGCCTGATTAACCCTGGCTGCACTGTGCAGCCGAGTTAATTTAAGACTGGTTAATGGTGAATGATCCCGTTGGCTGAATGGTTAATCTGATTTGCGAATCGGGTGCAAGCGGTCGCTGAGTCGCGGCGAAATTTGTTCGGGGATGCTTGTTTGAGCCCCGAAAAGGGATTCCCATCCCGCGCGAATTGGGCCTGGGGCCAGCCCCTTCGGCGTTCTCGCCGTCAAGCCTGCTCCAAAGATCCAGCGCCCCCATCGCGACCGCTTCGGCGCCATTGCGGCGTTCTGTCGCTAGGATTTTCGAGAACGCTTCCGCCTTCAGGCGCGCCAACCGCGACAACGCGTCGCGAAGCAAAGGTCAGGCGTCGGCCGCCAGCCAGCCGACCTGACGAAGCCTGGCCACCGAGGCCCGAGACACCGGGGCCCGCAGATCGTTCGAAAGCCGGAGCTTGAGATTGCGGCCGTCGACCTCAACGCCGATCACAGCGGCGCGCGCCACCCACCAGGAGCGATGAACGCGCATCCCTTCCATATCTCCCAGGCCCGCTATCACGCGCTCGAAGGGCCCCGCCACCAATCGAGATCCGGCGACGGTGTAAATACGGACATAGTGGTCTTCCATGCGCAGGCACAGCACCTGGCCCACACCCAGCGGCTCGGCGACCGCGACCTTGGGCGGCAGGGGCGAGCGCCGCGAGCCGGCGCGCGCCGGCGTGCGCACGCGCAGCAGATAGTAGGCGATCACGATCGGCGTCGATATCGCCACGCATTGGCCGTACCAGGCCAGAACCCCAACGATCCCCTCCAGCTCGGGCCAGAGCGCGACAGCCACCCAACGCGACAGCGCGCCCTGGATCAAACTGCCCAGCAGGATGACGGCCGCGACCACGGCCCAGTCCGGCGCACGGATCTTGGGGGCCGAAGCGATCAACAGTCGGGTCAGACAGCCGAACACCACCATCCCGCAGACGATGCTGCCGATCCAATAGGCGATCCGCAGCCCCGGCCCGCCGTTGAAGTAGCTGCCAAACGGCCCCATCAATCCCAGCAAAAGGCCGATCGCCACGGCGACCGCGAGGTCCATTGCCCAGTCGCGGGCGGTCCCCATCAGCGGCGGTTTCGAAGCTTCAGCGATCATGGCCCGACTTATAGCGACCGTTCGCCCAGTCGCGAACCCGTTGGCCCATTCGCGCAATCGGGCTGGCGACCGCCGGCTCGTCGCCGCATCAGCGAGGTCTCGCAACCTTCGAGGTTCTCATGTCGTTTCGCTTTTCCATCTCCGCCCTCGCCCTGGCCGCCAGCCTTGGCGTTTCTCCTGCGCTGGCCGCCAACGCCGGCTTTACGGTCGTCTCGGTCCCCGACCCGCAAGGCGCCCCGATCACGGTGGGCGTCTGGTATCCGACCGAAGCGGCGTCCAAGCCCATGGCCCTGGGCATCGGCGACCAGACGGTGGCTCCCGGCGCGCCGCTGGTGGGCGATCACCTGCCGCTGGTCGTCATGTCGCACGGCAATGGCGGCTTCTTCGGCGGTCATGCCGACACCGCCCAGGCCCTGGCCCAGGCCGGCTTCGTCGTCGCCGCCCTGACCCACACCGGCGACAACTATATGGATCAGAGCAAGGCCACCGACATGGCCAACCGTCCCCGGCAGCTGTCGGTGCTGATCGACTACATGCTGGCCAGCTCGCCGATGAAGGCGGCCATCGATCCGCAGAGCGTGGGCGCGTTTGGCTTCTCATCGGGCGGCTTCACGGTGCTGGCGGCGGCGGGCGGCAAGCCGGACCTGTCGCGTGTGGCGTCCCATTGCCGGGCTCACCCCGACGTCTTCGACTGCAAGCTGAGCGCCGCCCATCCGCTGCCGATGAGCGCCGTACTGCCAACCTGGACCCATGACCCGCGCATCAAGGCCGTCGTCTCGGCCGCTCCAGCCCTGGGATACACCTTCAGAGACATGAGCAAGATCACCATGCCGGTGCAGCTGTGGCGGGCTGCCGAGGATGAGATCCTGCCCGATCCCGAATACGCCTCGGCGGTGAAAGCGGCCCTGCCCCGCCCCCCGGAATATCATGTGGTCCCCAACGCCGGACACTTCGACTTCCTGGCGCCCTGCAACGACCAGGGCCGAGCCACCAACCCCGAGATCTGCGCCAGCGCCGCCGGCTTCGATCGTGCGGCGTTCCACCGCACCTTCAACGCAGCGGTTACGGCGTTTTTCACTGCCAACCTGCCCCTAACACATCGCTAATTTCACGCCTGGTTAACGCTGTCGGTCGAGGATGCAGCCTCACTGCCGAGAACCGATTTGCGTAGCCTGATCGCCGCCATAGAACGTATCGACCCGCTGACCATCTCCGGTCGCGTCGCCGCCGTGAATGGCCTCCTGATCGAGGCTCGCGGCGGTCTGACGCGTCTGGCGGTCGGGGCCCGGGTCGAGATCGACCGGCTGGGTCTGCCGGTCCTGCCGGCCGAGGTTGTGGGCTTCCGTGAAACCCGCGCCCTGCTGATGCCGTTCGGCCCCGTCGAGGGCGTGGCCCCCGGCGCCGAGATCCGCATCATGCCCGAAGGCGCCGCCGTGCGCCCGACCAAGGCCTGGCTGGGCCGGATCATCAACGCCTTCGGCGAGCCGATCGACGGGCTAGGTCCGTTGCCGCAGGGCGAGGTTCCCTATCCGCTGAAGACCCCGCCGCCCCCCGCTCATGCGCGCGGCCGGGTGGGCGAGCGCATCGACCTGGGCGTGCGGTCGATGAACGTCTTCACCACCACCTGCCGGGGCCAGCGCCTGGGCATCTTCGCCGGCTCGGGCGTCGGCAAGTCGGTGCTGCTGTCGATGCTGGCCAAGGAAGCCACCTGCGACGCCGTCGTGGTCGGCCTGATCGGCGAACGGGGCCGCGAGGTGCGCGAGTTCATCGAGGAGACCCTGGGCGAGGAAGGCCTCAAGCGCGCCATCGTCGTGGTCGCCACCTCGGACGAGCCGGCCCTGACCCGCCGCCAGGCCGCCTACATGACCCTGGCGATCTGCGAGTATCTGCGTGATCAGGACCAGGAAGTGCTGTGCCTGATGGACTCGGTCACCCGCTTCGCCATGGCCCAGCGCGAGATCGGTCTGGCCGCCGGCGAGCCGCCGACCACCAAGGGTTATACGCCCACCGTCTTCACCGAACTGCCCAAGCTGCTGGAGCGCGCCGGCCCGGGGCCGATCCGCGCTGACGGCACCACGGCTGCGCCGATCACCGCCCTGTTCACCGTGCTGGTCGATGGCGACGACCATAACGAGCCGATCGCCGACGCCACCCGCGGTATTCTGGACGGCCACATCGTGATGGAGCGCGCCATCGCCGAGCGGGGCCGCTTCCCGGCGATCAATGTGCTGAAATCCATCAGCCGGACCATGCCCGGCTGCCAGTACGAGCACGAGCGCGAAATCGTCAAAGGGGCCCGCCAGGTGATGGCGGCCTACGCCAACATGGAAGAATTGATCCGCATCGGCGCCTACCGCACCGGCGCCGATCCGATCGTCGATCGCGCCATCCGCCTCAACCCGGCGATCGAAGAGTTTCTCAGCCAGGACAAGGATGAGGCCACCAGCCTCGACGACTCCTTCGGACACCTGGCCAGTATTCTTGAAAGTGACCACGGATGACCAAGTGGGCCGCCTCCCTGATCCGCATCTCGAACCATGAGGTCGAGACCCTGCAAAAGCGGCTGGCCGACATCGTCGAAAAGCGCATGGCCGCCGAGATGCGGGTGATGATGCTGGACGCCGAGGCCGAGGCCGAGGCCAGGCAGGCTGAAGGCTCGGCCGAGGCCGGCTGGTACATGATCGGCTACCGCGAAGGCTCCAAGCGCCGTCGGGCCGAAATGCTGGTTCAGATTGAACAAACCCAGATCGAGGAACAGGGCGCCCGCGACGCGCTGTCTCTGGCCTTCGAGGCCCTGAAGAAATACGAGCATGTCGCCGAGGCCGCCAAGATCGCCCAGCTCAAGAAGGCCGGCCAGCTGGAAAACGCGGCGCTGGACGAGTTGGGCTTGCGCCGCACGGCGGCCGGCGGGCGTTAGAGGACGCCCGCGTCCAGTTCGTCCAGATAGAGAAACTCCGGCGCCTTCACGCCGGCGATCCGACGGATCTCGACCAGTTCGGCAGACTCAAAGAAACGCCGAGCCTCGTCATGCGAGGTCCACGTCGAGAAATGGACGATGCGGTTGGCGTCGCTCGCGAATTTCAGAACCTGGAAGCTGCGCTCGCCCGCCTCCCGCCGAATCCGCGCGGCCTCGTCGAACACCCTCTTCCAGGCCTGATAGTCGGCGACCTCGTGAATGATCAGGACGTGGGCCATGACAGGACTTCCTGCGGTCAGTCTTCCTTGGGCTTACGCGTCCGCGACACAGCGGCGTGGTCGGCGTCGCTGGTCTGGCGCAGCGCGCGCAGATCTTCGCTGATCCGGAAGATCGCCACATAGAATTCGCAGAAGGCGCGCCACAGCAGCACCATGGCCCCGGCGACCAGCAGGCCGGCGATCAGCACCGGGAAGGCCAGCAGCAGCGAGCCCATGCCCGGCTCCTTCAGGGCCAGGCCGACAGCCGCCCCGACGACGGAGAAGCCGAACAGGGCCACGACCCCGAGGCCGGCCCAGTAGATCAGGTGAATCACCGGCCCCGTCACGAGTCGATCGAAGGTCAGGAGGTCCCAGAACAGGGCGCTGCTGGATTTGGTCTTCTTGGCCGGAGGCATACGACATACCCGAAATCGGCGAAAAAACCGCCGCCTTGGCGCATCGCTACCAGCGCCAAGGCTGCTCCGCAATGCCAGGGCGGACACAGATTCCACCTCAGCAAGGCGTTGACGCGCCCTGACGCTCGCCAGGGCGTGGCGTCAGGGGCCATCAGGGCGACATCGGGAGAGGCGCAAAGGCGGCCTCAACCCGCGTCAGACCATGCCCACCGTCTTCAAACGCGCGCGCGGGTGGATCTCATTCTGGCTCATCACCACGGTCTGGCCCCGGAACCGTTCGATGATGGACCGAACATAGGGGCGAACGCCCGGGCTGGTCAGCAGGACAGGAGCCTCGCCCTGCAGGGCGGCGCGCTCGAAAGCCTCGCGGACGCCGCGAATGAACTCCTGCAGCCGTGACGGCGCCAGCGCCAACTGCTTGTCATCGCCTGGCCCGATCAGAGCCTCGGCGAAGGCCTGTTCCCACTCGGCCGAGAGGGTGATGATGGGCAGGGCGCCGTCTTCGCCGCGATTGGCCCAGCACAGCTGGCGCGCCAGACGGGCGCGAACCTGCTCGACCAGTTGGGTGACCGAGCTGGTGTGCGGCGCGGCTTCGCCAATGCCCTCCAGGATCTGCGGCAGGTCGCGGATCGACACGCGTTCCTTCAGCAGGGCCTGCAGGATGCGCTGCACCGTCGTGGCGGTGGCCACGCTCGGGATCAGATCGTCGACCAGCTTCTTCTGCCCCTCCGGCAGGTCCTTCAACAGCTTCTGCACTTCCGAATAGGACAGCAGATCGGCCATGTTCTCCTTGAGGATCTCGGTCAGGTGCGTGGTCAGCACCGTGGCCGGATCGACGATGGTATAGCCGCGGAAGGTGGCTTCCTCGCGCAGGTCGTCGGCCACCCAGGTGGCGGGCAGGCCAAAGGCGGGTTCGCGCACATGCTCGCCGGGCAGCTCCACCTGGCCGCCGCGCGGATCCATGGCCATCAGCATACCCAGACGCACCTCGCCGGCCCCGGCCTCCATCTCCTTGATGCGGATCGCATAGCCCTGGTTGGCCAGGCGCATATTGTCGAGGATCCGCACCGGCGGCATCACGAAGCCGAACTCGCTGGCCAGGGTCTTGCGCAAGGCGCGGATCTGGTCGGTCAGACGGCGGCCGTCCAGGTCATTGATCAGGGTCAGCAGGCCATAGCCCAGCTCGATCTTGATGTCGTCTATGGCCAGGGAAGCGCTGATCGGCTCTTCCTCGGGCTCTCCCGCGACGGCCTCCTCCAGCCGGGGATCCAGCGCCGCCGCCTTCGCCCCCGCGTTCATGGACCGGCGGTAGGCCAGGAAGCCCGCGCCCAGCGACAGGGCGGCGAACGGGAAGATCGGCATGCCCGGGATCAGGGCGATCACGCCCGACGAGGCCGACACCATGCCCAGCGCCACCGGGTTCATCGACAGCTGGGTGGTCAGGGCGGCGTTGGCCGACCCCTCGACACCGGCCTTGGACACCACCAGGCCGGCGGCGATCGAGATGATCAGGGCCGGGATCTGGCTGACCAGACCATCGCCGATCGACATCAGGGTGTAGCTGGCGGAGGCCGCGCCGATCGGCATCTTGTGCTGAGCGACGCCGATCAGGATGCCGCCGATCACATTGATGGCGGTGATGATCAGGCCGGCGACGGCGTCGCCCTTCACGAACTTGCTGGCGCCGTCCATGGCCCCGAAGAAGGTCGATTCCTGCTCCAGGTCCTTGCGGCGCTGCTTGGCGGTGTCCTGGTCGATCAGGCCGGTCGACAGGTCGGCGTCGATAGCCATCTGCTTGCCGGGCATGGCGTCCAGGGTGAAGCGGGCGGCGACCTCGGCGATCCGCCCCGAACCCTTGGTCACCACCATGAAGTTCACGACCAGCAGGATGATGAAGACGATGATGCCGATGACGAAATTGCCCTGCATCATCAGCTTGCCGAAGGCGGCGATCACCGCGCCGGCGCCGTCCGCCCCTTCCTGGCCATGGCCGAGGATCAGGCGGGTCGAGGCGATGTTCAGGCCCAGACGATAGAGGGTCGCGACCAGCAGAACGGTCGGGAACGACGTGAATTCCAGCGGTTTGCGGATCAGCACCGCGGTCATCAGGATCAGGACCGAGCCGGTCAGCGAGATCGCCAGCAGCAGATCCAGCAGGAACGGCGGCACCGGCAGGATCAGCAGCACGATGATGCCGACCACGCCCAAGGCCAGGCCCATTTCGCCGCGCAGAATCCCGGCCCACAGCGAACTGGCCGAGGGCATCGCGGAGGCGGTCTTGGGCAGGGCGGCGTCAGCCATTCAAAACTCGGATCCCTTGGAGGGTCTTAAGGCCCTGGTGCGACCAGGCGCCTCTCGCGCATGAAGCGATTTGCGACAGATCGCCAGTTGGTTAATCGAAATTGACCCTGTCGGGCGCCCGGCCAATGGTCGCGGCGCTCAGGGCCCATCCTCAGGCGGCGTGGGTCACCCCGCCTTGCGGCGCAGGCACGGCGATGCCGGCTTCGGAATATTCCTTCAGCTTGTTGCGCAGGGTGCGGATCGAGATGCCCAGGATGTTGGCCGCATGGGTGCGGTTGCCCAGGCAGTGCTCCAGGGTGTCGATGATCAGGTGCTGTTCGACCTCGGCCACGGTCGAGCCGACGAAGGCGCGCGACACGGCGTCGGCGGCCATCTGGGCTCCGCGGGCGACGGCGACATCCGGATTGGGCGCCATCGGCTGGCCGTCCGGCAGGCGGATGGCGAACTCCTCGATCTCCGCGCCCGGCGACAACAGCACCGCCCGGTGCATGGCGTTTTCCAGTTCGCGGACATTGCCCGGCCAGCGATGGCTGATCAGACGACGCTTGGCCTCGGCCGAGATCGGCTTTTCGGCGACGCCGTTGGCGGCCGAGTATTTCTTGATGAAGAACTCGCACAGGCTCATCACGTCGCCCGGACGCTCGCGCAGCGGCGGCAGGCGCAGGTTCACGACATTGAGGCGATAGAGCAGGTCTTCGCGGAACGTCCCGTCCTTCACCGCCTGGGTCAGGTCGCGGTTGCTGGTGGCCAGGATGCGGATGTCGACCTTGACCGGCTTGCTGCCGCCGACGCGGTCAATTTCACGCTCCTGGATGGCGCGCAGCAGCTTGGCCTGCAGGCGGGTGTCCATTTCGCTGATTTCGTCCAGCAGCAGGGTGCCGCCGTTGGCTTCCTCGAACTTGCCGATGCGACGGGCCATGGCGCCGGTGAAGGCGCCCTTCTCGTGGCCGAACAGTTCGCTTTCCAGCAGGTTCTCGGGGATGGCGGCGCAGTTGACGCTGATGAACGGGGCCTTGGCGCGGCGCGACTTGCCGTGGAGGTAGCGGGCCATCACCTCCTTGCCCGAGCCGCTTTCGCCGGTGATCAGGATCGAGGCGTCGGACGGCGCGACCTGGTCGGCCAGGCGGATGACGTTCTCCATCGCCGGATCGCGAACGACCATCGGCCGCTCGTCGTCAGTCACGGCGGCCAGGACCGCGGCGATCAGCTCGGCGTCCGGCGGCAGGGGGATGAATTCCTTGGCCCCGGCCTTGATGGCTGCGGCCGCACGCATCGGATCGGCGTCGACCCCACAGGCCACCACCGGCACCCGGATCCGCTCGGCCTCGTTGGCCGCGATCAGACCGGCGATGTCGAGCGTGTACTCGACCATCAGCAGGTCGGCCCCCTGGCCGGCGCGCAGGGCGTGGGTCGCCTGCTCGATGGTTTCGACGTGCGAAACCTTCGCGCCCGCGTTCATCGCCATCTTCACGGCGACGGAGAGCTGTCCGTTCAGTTTACCAACGACGAGAAGCCGCATGATCTTGTCCTCCTTGACGCGTCAGGCTCAGCCCGCCGCGTCGCCGTCCTTGATGATTTCCGTCATGGTCACGCCCAGGCGTTCGTCGACGACGACCACCTCGCCCCGGGCCACCAGCCGGTTATTCACATAGATGTCGATCGCCTCGCCGACCTTGCGGTCAAGCTCGAGGATGCTGCCCTGACCCAGCTGCAGCAGCTGGGCGACGGACATGTTGGCCCGTCCCAGAACGGCCGAAATATTGACCGGAACATCGAAGACCGGCGCCAGATCGGAGGCGATCTTGTCGCCGATCTCGATGGGGGCCTCCGAGGCCAGCATCTGGCCCCCGAATTCGTCGAGCGTGAGGTTGTCTTCGGCCATAACGATCAGCTTTCGCTAGCGGGAAGCAGGGGTTCGGCGTGGAGTCCCTCGGCGGCGATCGCCGCTTCCAGGGCTTCGGCGACCCGAATGGTCGCCTGGTTGGGATCGAAGGCCGCCCGGCCTTCGCCCCAGTCAAAGGTGAAGGCGGCGGGCGGCATGGCGTTGTCGGCGCGAGCCACGATCTGGCCCGGAAATCCGATCGCCTGAGCGGTCTCTTCCAGGGCCGCCTGAGTGCGCTCGACCAGATCCTCGGACACCCGGACCGTGATGCGCGGCTGGGCCTCGACTTCGCGAGCCAGGGCTGCCAGGGCCGCGCTGGCCGGCGCCTCGGGGAAGCGCTCCAGGGCGGCGTCAGCGATCTTGCGCGCAGCGGCAAGGGCCAGCATGGCCGAGCCCGAGCGATGTTCGTGGGCCACGGCCGTCAAGGTCGAAAAGGCCTCCTGCACGGCGCGGGAGATCTCGCCCAGGGCGTTGGCGGCGTGCTGCTCGGCCCGCGCCACGGCCGAACGCTCGCCCTCGGCATAGGCCTCGACCTTGGCGGCTTCGACTTCTTCGGGCGTGAAGCTGCGCTTCACCCTGGGGGCCTGATAGGCCACGCCGCCGCGATCGTCGAAGACGGTGTCGAAGGCGAAGCGCTTGTGGGGGATGTCGGTCATTCTGCCATCCGCCTCAGTAGATCAGCTCATCATCGCTGCCCGAACCGGCCAGCATGATTTCGCCTTTGGCGGCCAGATCCTTGGCGACCTGCACCATGCTGACCTGGGCCTGATCGACGTCCTTCAAGCGCACGGGGCCCATGCTTTCCATGTCCTCGCGCATGATCTTGGAAGCGCGTTCCGACATGTTGGAGAAGAACATTTCGCGCAGCTTGTCCGAGGCGCCCTTCAGGGCCAGGGCCAGTTGCTCCTTGGGGGTGCCGCGCAGCAGGGTCTGGACGCCGCCCGGATCCAGCTTGGCCAGATCCTCGAACACGAACATCAGGGCGCGGATGCGCTCGGCCGCCTCGCGGTTGCGCTCTTCCAGGGCGGCGATGAAGCGGGCCTCGGTCTGGCGGTCGAAATTGTTGAAGATCTCGGCCATCATCTCGTGGCTGTCGCGCTTGGAGGTGCGCGCCAGGTTGGACATGAATTCGGTGCGCAGGGTCTGCTCGATCTTGTCGAGGATCTCGCGCTGAACCGGCTCCATCCGCAGCATGCGGGTCACGCACTCCAGGGCGAAGTCCTCCGGCAGCGACGACAGAACCCGCGCGGCGTGGTCGGACTTCACCTTGGACAGCACCACGGCGACGGTCTGGGGGTATTCATTCTTCAGATAGTTGGCGAGCACCGCCTCGTTCACATTGCCCAGCTTGTCCCACATGGTTCGACCCGCGGGACCACGGATCTCTTCCATCAGGGCGTCGACCTTGTCGGCCGGCATGAACGACTGCAGCAGGCGCTGGGTCTGCTCGTAGGAGCCCATGATCGCGCCGGTGGAGCTCATCCCCGAGACGAACTCGACCAGCAGGTCTTCCACGACGCTGGCCGACACGGTGCCCAGGCCCGCCATGGCCTGCGAGACTTCCTTGATCTCCTCGTCGTCGAGGGCTTCCCAGATGCGGGTGTGCTCTTCGCCCAGCGACAGCAGCACGATCGCGGCCTTTTCCGGACCCGACAGGTTGGCCACATTCGTGACGGCGTTTTTCATGGCCATCAGGCGGACTCGTGCAGCCAGGTGCGCAGGATCGCCACGGATTCGTCAGGATGCTTGTCGACGAATTCGGAAACCCGCTTGATCGA
Source organism: Caulobacter sp. FV2ps19 (assembly GCF_058681035.1). Taxonomy (NCBI): domain Bacteria; kingdom Pseudomonadati; phylum Pseudomonadota; class Alphaproteobacteria; order Caulobacterales; family Caulobacteraceae; genus Caulobacter; species Caulobacter sp. FV2ps19. The sequence goes on from NZ_CM178729.1 coordinate 4,093,959, forward strand.
CGAAGCCTTCACCTGACCCTCGATCTTGGCGATGTCGATCCGCTGATCAATGTCGGCGCCGCCCGGGGCGGCCAGAGCGATCGGCTCACCGGACTGGTCGATGATCACTTCCTGGGTCGTGCCGTCCGACAGGGTCACCATGCGCGTCGCCTGGGGCGCGGCCAGGGCAGACTGGGTGGTGGTCTGATACATCATGCTCTTGAGGAAGGGCCGGACCGCGAAGATCAGGATCATGATCGCGACGACCCCCAGGATGCCCAGCTCGACCATGCGCATGATGTCGTTCTTGTCGAAGCCCGCCAGCAAGCCGGCCTTTTCGAGGTTTTGATCCTCAGGCTGCGGGAAGCGGATGTTGGTCACCTTGACCTGGTCGCCGCGCGCGGCGTCGAAGCCGATAGCGGTCTTGACCAGATCTTCCAGCTGGGCGCGCTCTTCCTCGGTGCGCGGCGTATAGGCGCCCGGCTTGCCGTCCTTGCCGGCGGGCGCGTTGACGCCGTCGATGGCCACGGCCACAGCCAGCTTCTTGATCGCGCCCGGCTCGGTCACTTCAGTACGGACCGACTTGGAGATCTCGTAGTTGGTGACGCTATCGTTGGTGTCCGACTTGGAGCCCAGGGCCTGGAACCCGCCCGGCGCCCCGCCGGGAATGTTCTGGGTGGCCGTCACGCCGCTGTTGTCGTCGTTCTTGGTTTCGCTGTTATTGGCCGCACTGGTGCTTTCCGAGCGGATCACCTGGCCTTCGGGGTCGAACTTTTCCTCCTGAACCGTGACCCGGTTCAGGTCGAGTTCGGCGGTGACATTGACCCGCGCCTTGCCGGGGCCCAGCACGCCTTCGATCATGTCCTTGACGGTCTTGGCGATGCGGGCCTCGACCTCGGTCTTGCGATCCTGGGCCAACTGGCCCGCCAGGCTCTCGTCGCTCGAGGCCGACAGGGTCTTGCCGTGCTGGTCGATGACGCTGACCTTTTCCGGCTTCATGCCCGAGACCGAACCGGCGACCAGGTTCTGGACAGCCCGCACCATCTCGGCCGAAGCCTCGCGACCACCGGTGGCGATGGTGACGGCGGCGGACGGCTGCTGGGCGTCTTCCTCGAAAATCTGGCGCTTGGGCAGGACCAGGTGAACGCGGACGCTGCTGACGCCCTGCCATTCCTTGATGGTCCGCTCCAGCTCGCCCTGCAGGGCGCGCTGGCGGTTCAGCTGTTGAACGAAGTCGGTCTGACCCAACGCGTTGTTGGAGTCGAAAATCTCGTAGCCGATCGAGCCGGAGGTCACCAAGCCCTTGCCGGCGACCAGCAGACGGGCCGAAGCGACCTTGTCGCGCGCCACCATGATCGTGGAGCCGTCGCCCTTGGTCTCATACTTCACGCCGGCCTGGTCCAGGGCCTGGGTGACCTGGGAGGCTTCCTTGAGATCCAGGTTGGAATACAGGAGCTCGTTGGGCTCCTTGCCCATGAGCATGACCAGAGCGACCAGAATCGCGACGACGCCGGCGCCGACGCCGATCAGAGCGGCGAGCCGGCCAAAGCCGAATCTCTGTATCGCGCTCAGAAAGCTTTCCACTAAGGCCGATCCCCCAAAAAGCACCCCCGACGGGGACACGCGCCGGTCGCCAGAGACGACCGTTGCTAGGCAGGATTTACCCAGTTCAAGGTAAACGGGGCGTTTACAAACGGCCCTGGGCGCGACCGTTTAAAGCGCCAAAACGTCGCGGCCGCGCCCCCTGAAGGGCGCGGCCGCTCGACATTCCAGGAGGGCGTTCCCAGCTGTGAACAGCCGAAAATCCCTTATCCGTCAGAGCGCGTTGCCCTAGCGGTATTGCTGGAGCCGCGTGGTCCGAAGACCCGCCAGACCGTGCCGGTCGATCGATTGCTGCCAAGCGAGAAATTCCTCGTTGGTCAGTTTATATCGATCGCAGGCCTCGTCGAGCGAGAGGAGACCACCGCGAACGGCGGCCACCACTTCGGCTTTACGCCGGATCACCCAACGCTGGGTTTCCGGAGGCGGCAAGTCGGAGAGAGTTAGAGGCGCGCCGGTCGGACCGATCACGTACTTCTCACCCCGGCTGTTCGTGCGCTGCTGCTGCAACATGGCTTTACGCCTTTCCCACAACCATCACTGTTGAAGGTCACCATAGTCGACAGCCAATAACAGCGACTTAATTCCAATAGTAAAGAAAGGCCTAAACACCCGCCTTCTCCTTAAACACTTTAGTGTGCCGATGTGGAACATAGCTATTAAACCGAGTTAATACCTATGATTATCGCTTAATGCTCAAGAGTTCCTCAAGCATCTGGTCAGCTGTAGTGATGATTTTAGATGAGGCTGAATAGGCTCTCTGCGTCGTGATCAGTCCGGTGAACTCAGTGGACAGATCGACAGTCGAGGCCTCTAGGGTAGAGGGCGCGATAGAACCGGCGCCGCCCTGACCTGGAGTCTTCAGGCTGTAGGTGCCGCTTTCGTTCGTGACGCGGTAAGCATTTCCGTTGACGCCCTTGAGGCCGTTCGGGTTGGAGAAGGTGGCGACGGCCACCTGGGCGATCCGGCGCGTGACGCCGTTGTCGAAAATCGCCGAGACATAGCCTTCGTCGTCGACCTCGATATTGGTCAGGTTGCCGAAGGCGGTGCCGTTGGTGTTCACCGACTGCACGACCGACTGGCTGTTGTACTGGGTCAGGCCGCCGGCGGCGTTGGCCAGGTCGATCTGGATGGTTTGCGAGTCGATACCAAGGCCGTCAGCCCAACGCGGGATCGTCGTACTCGTCGCGCTCGGGTCGGAGGCGCCGATCGTGATCGAGCTGGGATTGGTGCCGCCAAACAGATTACCGACCGAAGACAGCTTGCCGTCGGTGGTGAAGGTGACCCGGCCGCTGCTGATCAGGCCATTGGCGACATTGTCCAGGTCGCCAGGCTTGGTGCGCAGTTCGGCGTACCATTCATTGGGCACATCGCTCTTCAACAGCGACAGGGTGACCGTGCGCTGGCCGCCCTTGGAGTCCGACACCGGGATCTGAATTTCGAAATCCGGCTTCACACCCTTGGTGTTGTCCAGGGCGTAGTCCGACATCGAGTTGGTCGCGACATCGTACAGGCTGCCAGTCTGCAGGTCAGTGGCGTTATTCAAACCCAGCGCGCTGATCAGTGCGGTGGGCGTGCCTGCGCCGGTGCCGCTGACGTCCATCGTTGTGGGCGGAGCGCCGAGCAAGATGCCGGTGCCCGACAACAGAGCGCCGCCGGCGCCGGCCGCGTAAGTTGCCGTGCCGTTGCCGATGACCGAAGTGCCTTTCTTGACTTCGACATTATAGACGTTGGCTGTAGCGGTCGGCGAATACGAGACCGTGTAGTTGTTGGTGCCGCCCCCGGTGTCCGCAATATTGGTCTTGGTAACGCCAAACTTGGACTGGGCCGACAGAGGCTGTTCCGAGCGCAGGTTGGCGTTGACCGCCGCGCGGGTAGTCTTCTCGGCCGTGCCGCCGACCGTGCCGACATTGATCGAGGACAGCTGGGTCAGGTCCGACGGGTCGGGGACGATGTCGCCGGTCACCGGATCGGCCAGCCAGCCCTGCAGATAGAGGCCGGCGTCGTTTCTCAGATAGCCCAGATTGTCGAGCTGGAACGACCCGGCGCGGGTGAAGGAGCGGGTGTCGGCGGCCGTCAGGCCTTCCGGCTTCTCTGTGCCGACGAAGAACCCGGCCCCGGCGATCGACAGATCCAGGTTCGAGGTCGTCGACTGGGTCAGGCCCTGCTGGCTGATGAACTGGTGGGTCAGCGACTTGACGCCGCCGGCGCTGTAGGTCGAGTTCTTGCTCTGGGACGTGACCAGGGTCGAGAAATTGGCGCTGCTGCGCTTGTAGCCAACCGTGTTGACGTTGGCGATGTTGTCCGAGATCGCGGCCAGGGCGGACGAGTTGGCGATCAGGCCCGAGACGCCCGAAAGCATGGCGCTGTTGATGCTCATGACGAAATTCCTGCGTTGAAAGTCAAATGACGGAGAGGTTCAGCGCGGTTTGCGTTTGGGCCTGGCAGGAACCGTTCCTGGCGAGCCGCGTCGGCGTCATTCTGACGCCCTGTGCAGGTGGGGTTAGGCCGCGACCGCCGTTTCGGGCGTCGTGGTCGTGGGGGTTGTTGTGGTTGTTGTGTCGGTGTTCGCGGCCGTGGCGGGAGGCGTGGCGGCGGCCGGCGGATTGGTGACGCCGATCACCAGGTCCAGGGCGACCTGGGTTCCGTTGATGGTCAGCATGGTCTTGCCGGTGGAATTGTCGACGGCGGTGACGATGCCCTGGATGCGGCCGGCCGACTTTGTGCTGATCGCCTTGCCGTCCGCGGCCGTGGCCGTGACCTTGGCCGTATAGGCCCCGCCGTCCTCGAGCTGGACGCCACTGTCGTCCTTGCCGTCCCACTCATAGGTGTGGGCGCCGCTCTTCAGATCGTCAGGATGAATCGTGCGGACGACCTTGCCGGCCGCGTTGGTGATCTCGACCTTCACGCTCGTCGCCCCACCGGCCTGACTATAGACGAAGGTGGCCTTGTTATCCTTGAGGGTGGAGGTCGCGGTCTCGGCCGTCACCAGCTTGTCCATCATGCCCACCGCCTCGGACAGACCCGAACCGGTGTTCATGCCGACCAGCGCAGCGAGCAGGTCATTGGTGACCAGTTGCTGCTCGACGCCCGTCATCTGGGTGATCTGGCTGGTCATCTGCGTCGTGTCGGTCGGCGAGAGCGGATCCTGATTTTTCAGCTGGGTGGTCAGCAGCTTCAGGAACGTCTGCTCGTTGGTGGCGAGCGACGTGCGCGAGTTGTTGATCTTGTCGACCGCATTGGTGCTCGTCGTCACCGACGAGACGTTGGCGTTGTTGATCTGGGCGTAGGTCGCAGACGTGGAGGTCATGTCGAAAGCCTCTAGATACGAATGTCCAGACCGCTGTCGGGAGCCATGCGAAGGCCCGGCAGCAGGTCTGAAGGGGAAAGGATGATCGGGTCGACGGTCTCGGCGGTCTTGAAGGCCTTGCCCGACCAGGCCCGGCGGCCGTCTTCGCCGCCGTTGAAATTGAAGAAGCCGTTCTGGCCGTTCTGACCGCCGCCCTGGCTCGACACGTCGAAACGCAGGGCGTTTTCCTCGACCGTAAAGCCGGCCTGCGAGAGCGCCTGGCGCAGCTCGCCGGACTTGCCCCGCAGTTCGGCGGCCGCCTGGGCGGTGTCGAAGGCCATGGACGCCGTCAGCGCGCCGTGGCGGCCGATCTCGATGCGCACATCAACCTTGCCCAGGCCTTCCGGCGTCAGGGCGACGTCGAAGCGCGTGGTCTGGGCGTCCAGCTTCTTGAGGATCTCGGCCGACAGCTGGGCCACCGTTTCGGGCGAACCCCGCGTTTCGGCCCTCAGGGGCGCCGGAGCGACCGCAGCGGCGGCGATCGTGGCGGCGGCGGGCTGGGAGAGCGTCGGAGCGTCCGGCGTCGCGGCGGCGTCGCCGACGGCGGCCACCAAGGTTTCGGCGGAGGACTGGCCCTGGCCTTGCGAACGGGTCTCGCCCTGACCGGCGCCGGACTGCTGGTCGGACACCGCGCCGACAGTGACGCCTGCGATTTTCACAGGCTCGCCGTCCGGCGAGGCGGCCGGTTCGCTCGTGGCCGTCTTGACCGCCGAGGTTGTCACCTTGACGACCGGCGCGCTTGCGACCTGAGCGATCGTCGGTGTGGCGTCAGCGGCGTCAGGCGCGGCCTCGACGACCGGCGGCGCGTCAACCGGCGCCGGCTCGACCGGCGCGACGACCGGAATGGGTGCGGCGGCGACCACCGGGTTCGCCACGGGCGTCGCAACCGGCGAGGCCGCCTTGGCGGCGGGCTTGGCCGGCTCGGCGACCGGCGCAGCGGCGGCTTCCAGCGCGGCGGCGTCAAGGCCCAGGTCGTCGGCCGGGATCGGCGCGTCGAGCACCGCGGCGTCTGGAATTTCGATGGTGGCGGACGCGGCCTGGGCGGCGGTCTGCGCATTGGGCGCGACGGGCGACACGACGGGCGGCGTCGCAGGCTTTTCGGCCGGGGTCGCCGCGGCGGTGACGGTTGGCGCCGACGCTCCGGCGTCGAGCTTGGCGGCGGCTTCCAGAGCCAGTTGCGCCGCGTCAGAGACGGCATCGGCTTGCGGCGCAACCAGAAGATCTGACGCTGCGGACGCGGTAGCGGCGGCGGCGGCGGCGTCGACTACGGCTTCTGCAGACTGCCCGGCGGCGGCGGCGACCAGGGCGACGGCGTCCGTCCCCGCAACGACCGGGGCGACGGGGGCGGGTTCCTGTTGCGGCGTCATGGCGGCCAGAAGGGTTGCAGCGGCGAGGGCCGCGGCGTCCGCCTGGGCGAGCGCCGCGGCCTTCTCGGCGTCGGCGGCTTCCGCTTCGGCCTTGGCTGCAGCCTCATCGACCTTGCCTGCGACCTGGTCGGCGTCGCCGGGGGCTTTGTCAGCCTTGTCGGGCTGGTCTGGCTTGTCAGCCTTGGCGGCCGTCTTGCTGGAAGCCTTGTCGGCGCTCTTGGCCGGCTCCTTGGGCGACTTTTCCGACGCGGTCGGAGCGGACTTGGGCTCGTCATTTGCCGCCGCAATGGCGAGGATCGAGTCAAAGCCGTCGGCGCCCATGCCGCCGGCTGACGGGGTGGGGCTGGCGGGCAAGAGAGCGGCAGAGGCGGCGATCACGGTCATTCGTGTCTCGGTCCGGTTTGCGCGGCGGTTCATGACGAACGCGCCTTAGGTCGAACCCTCCTCAGCAACCTGCGGGCCAAGTCGCAAATCGAAAGCCATCTCTCTGATTTTATTGACTTTAAGATCTTGTTTACGGATCAAAATCGGTCTGTCAGCGGCGTTTTTTGCCGAGTCGAATGGCGCTGCGAGGGCTTGAGTTGCCGCGTCGCCGGGTCGCGCCCCGACTTGGCGCCCTCCTTGCGCATGACAACCTGCCGACTAACCGGCGACAGAAAGAAACCGCCATGAATTCCAATGGCTTGGCACATTTCGAGGGCGATGGCCCCTCACCCGCCCGGCAGTTTTCGCCGGGCAAGGGCTCGTCGCGGGGTTCGCGGATTGCCGAGCTGACAGGAGTGACCGCATGTCTTTGACCGCCATCATGAATACGGCGACTTCAGGGATGATGGCGGCCCAGACGGGCCTGCGGGTCGTCTCGGACAACATCGCCAACGTCAATACCCAGGGCTATGTCCGCAAGACGGTCTCCCAGTCGAACCTGATCTCCAACGGCATGGGGGTCGGCGTCAATATCGACGCGATCAAGCGCGCCACCGACCGGTTCCTGCAATCGGCCAGCCTGAACGCCGTATCCGACTCATCCGCCGCCTCGACACTGGCCTCTGTGCTCAACACGGCGCAAAATCTGTTTGGCGACCCCAGCGGCGAGAACAGCTTCTTCGGCGGCCTGGATGACATCTTCTCGGCCTTTTCCAAGGCCTCCGATGATCCCACCTCCAACCTGCAGCGCACCCAGGCCCTGGTCAGCGTCGACAGCTTCCTCAGCGAGTCCGCCCGGATCACCTCATCGCTCTCGAGCCTGGGCAAGGATGTCGACCATCGCGTCTCCTCGGCCGTCGATCAGGTCAATGATCTCCTGCAACAGATCAACGCCCTGAACACCGATATCAGCCGGGCCAAGATCACCGGCACCGACGCCACGGGCTCGGAGAACGTGCAGAGCGGCCTGATCGACGATCTTTCGAAGCTGATGGATATCCAGGTCAGCCTCCGCTCGAACGGTGGCGTGATCATCCGCTCGACCGAGGGTCTCAACCTGGCCGGCGACGGCGCGGGGGTGGTCTCCTATCAGACCTCGAGCACAGCGTCGGGCTTTCTGCAGGTGATCCAGGCGGGCGGCGGCAGCACGCCCGTGGCGCTCAACATTTCAAGCGGCGAACTCAAGGGTCTGCTGGACCTCCGCAACACCGAGCTGCCCAACCTCTCCGACCAGCTGGGCGAATTCACCAGCCGCGCGGCCGACGAGTTGAATCGCGCCTCCAACGCCGCCTCATCGGCGCCGGCCCCCGCCTCCCTGACCGGACGGAATACGGGCCTGGATGCGGCGAGCGCGGTGAGCGGCTTCACCGGCAAGACCACCGTGGCCATCGTCGACAACACGGGTTCGATCCAGGAACGGGTCGAAATCGATTTCGATCTGGGCACGATGACGGTCAACGGGGTCGCCGGTCCAACCTTCACCAGCGCCAATTTCGTCACCCAACTGAACACCGCCCTGGGTGGTCTGGGCTCGGCGTCGTTCAACAACGGGGCGCTGACCCTCAGCGCGACCGGCACAAACGGCGTCGCCGTCGCCGACGACCCCACGACACCGTCAAGCAAGACGGGCAGAGGCTTCAGTCACTTCTTCGGCCTCAACGACATCGTCAAGACCAGCGGGTTCTCACCGTACGAGACCGGCCTTACCGCGACGAGCCCGCATGGCTTCACGGCGGGCGACGTTATCTCCATGCGCATCACCGATGCGGAAGGCGGACTAGTTCGCGACGTCAATATCGTCGTTCCCAGCGGGGCCACGATGCAGGACCTTCTGGACACCCTCAACGCCCGCAACGGCGGCGTGGGCCTCTATGGGAGCTTTGCCCTCGACGCCAAGGGCCAGATGAGCTTCTCCGCCTATCCCGGTTCGTCGGTCAGCCTTTCGGTGTCATCCGACAACACGGCGCGCGGCGTGGGCGGCCCCTCCTTCACCGAGTTGTTCGGCGTGGGACCGGCCGAGCGCAGCACCAGGGGCGAGCGCTTCACCGTCAATCCGGCGATGGACGAGAATCCCAACCTCCTGCCCTTCGCCCAGCTGAATCTCGCCGCCCTGCCCGGCGAAAACGCCCTGGCCGTCGGTGACGGCCGCGGCGCCCTGGCCATCGCCAAGTCCGGCGACGCCACGACCAGCTTCTCCGCCGCCGGCGCCGGCGCGGCCAGCAAGACCACCGTCCTGCGCTATGCCGCCGACTTCGGCGGTCTGATCGCGCGCAAGGCCGCCAACGCCGCCAGCCGCAGGGACTCGGCCGAAGCGGTCGCCATCGAGGTCGACACCCAGCGCCAGTCGCAGGAGGGGGTCAATCTCGACGAGGAACTGGTCAATCTGACAACCTATCAGCAGGCGTTCAACGCCTCCGCCCGCCTCATCCAGGCGTCCAAGGACATGTTCGATGTCCTCAACAACATGCTGGGATAAGCCATGACCCGCGTTTCCACCGGCTCAAACTACAGCGTCATGACCAGCAATCTGATGCGGGCTCAGTTTCAGCAGAACACGCTCGGCGAACAGGTCTCCAGCCAGAAGGTCGCCAACGATCTGAAGGGCTACGCCAAGAACGCCGAGGTTCTGACCGCGATGCGCAGCACCCAGACCAAGGTCGAGGGGCTGATCGACCAGACCAAGCTGATCTCAAACCGCCTGGACATCCAGGAGGGCGGGATCAATCAGATCGGCGAAGCCACCAAGACCGCTCGCGAAGCCATCGCCAACGCCATGGCGGCCGGCAACGCCCAAACCTTGATGCAGCAGTTGCAGTCCGCCTTCAGCAACGTCGTACAGGGGGTCAACACCAAGTCGAACGGTCACTATGTCTTCGCTGGCGGCCAGACCGACACCATGCCGACCACGGCCGCCACCCTGGCCGACCTGACCGCCGCACCGAGCACCGCCAGCCTCTTCCAGAACGACCAGTACATCGTCACCAACCGCGTCGACGAGCACATCAGCGTCGCCACCGGTATTCTCGGCGACGATCTTGGAACCAAGGTGTTCGACGCCTTCAAGGACATTCAAGCCTATGTCGAGGCCAATGGACCCTTTACCGGCACCCTGACCAGCGCCCAGACCAATTTCCTGCAGAGCACGCTGTCCACCTTCGATACGGCCTATAGCGACGTGATCAACATTCAGGGCAAGAACGGCGTGGTTCAGAAGCGGTTCGAAACCGCCCAGACCGACCTCCAGGACCAGGCCGACACCCTGACCGGCATGGTCGGCGGCATTGTCGATGTCGACATGGCCAAGGCCGTCACCCAGCTCCAGGCCGCCCAGGTCGCCGTGCAAGCCGCCGCCCAGGTTTTCTCCAGCCTGCAGGCCTCTTCGCTGCTGAACGTGCTCAAGTAGCCGCCGGCGGGAAAGCCGCCGCGCCCCGCGCCTCGTAAAACCATCGTCGAAGCGCTATATGGCCGCGATGGACGCCGACACGACCCTCTTCGACCATGCCCTGTCCGACCGCGCGGTCGCCATGGCCCGCGACGCCGTAGGCCTGCCTGCCGGCGCGCGCGTCGTGGTGGCGATGTCGGGCGGCGTGGACTCCACGGTGACCGCCGCCCTGCTGGCCCGGGCCGGTTACGACGTCGTGGGCGTGACCCTGCAGCTCTATGACCATGGCGCGGCGATCGCCAAGAAGGGCGCCTGCTGCGCCGGCCAGGACATTCTGGACGCCCGCATGGCCGCCGAGCGGATCGGCATCCCCCACTATGTCCTCGACTACGAAAGCCGGTTCAAGGAACAGGTGATCGAGGAGTTCGCCGACGCCTATCTGCGCGGCGAGACGCCCATCCCCTGCGTGCGCTGTAACCAGACGGTCAAGTTCCGCGATCTGCTGGACGTGGCCCGCGACCTGGGCGCCGAGGCCATGGCCACCGGCCACTATGTCCAGCGGGGCCAGCCCGCCGGCGCCAATCGTCCTCAGCTGCGCCGGGCGGGCGATCCGTCCAAGGACCAGAGCTATTTCCTGTTCGCCACCACGCGCGAGCAGCTGGACTTCCTGCGCTTCCCGCTGGGCGACATGCCCAAGAGCGAGGTGCGGCGCGTGGCGTCCGAACTGGGTCTGGCCATCGCCGACAAGCCCGACAGCCAGGACATCTGCTTCGTCCCCGAGGGCAAGTACACCACGGTGATCGACAAGATCCGGCCGCACGGCGCCCTGCCCGGCGACATCGTCCACATGGACGGCCGCGTGCTGGGCCAGCACGAGGGCGTCACCCGCTACACGATCGGTCAGCGCCGGGGTCTGAACATCGCCGTCGGCGATCCGCTGTTCGTGGTCCGCATCGACGCCGACCAGCGCCAGGTCATCGTCGGCCCGCGCGAGGCGCTGCTGACCGCGTCTCTGGTGCTGAAGGAAGGCAACTGGCTGGGCGGTCAGGACAGTCTGGAAGCCGCGGCCGAAGCCGGCCAGCCCGTCCTGGCCCGCGTGCGCTCGACCCGCGAACCCGTGCCGGGACGCCTGGCGTTGGCGGAAGGCGAACTGCGCGTGGTGTTCGACACCCATGAAGAGGGCGTCGCGCCGGGTCAGGCGTGCGTGCTGTACGACCCCGCCGATCCCGACCGGGTTCTGGGCGGCGGCTTTATCGCCTCGACCGTGCGGGCGCCGCTGCCAGTCTAGCCCAGCCCTTGCAGGCCGTCCTCGTCGAACCAGATCCGGGCCGCACGCTGCTTTGCGGAGGGTCTGGCGCGCTTGCGGGCGATCATCCTGGCGGATTCTTCCGCCAGATAGCCCGCGACCTCAGCGGCGGGCATGGGTCGGGCGAAGTGGTAGCCCTGCATGACCATCGCGCCGAGCGAAGCGACCTTGTCGAACTGCTCCTGGGTCTCGACGCCCTCGACGATGCAGTCGATCCGCAGGTTGCGGCACAGCTGCAGGACGGTCTTGACGATGTCCTCGCTGGGCCCGTGGTGACCGATGTCGGCGACGAAACTGGCGTCGATCTTCAGCTTGTCCAGAGGCAGCAGGCGCACATGGCTGAGGCTGGAATGGCCGGTGCCAAAGTCATCCAGGGCCGTATGGGCGCCCAGGCCGTGGAAGGTCAGCAGGGCGGCGCGGGCCTGATCAAAGTCGCAGACGATGGCGGTCTCGGTGATCTCGAAATCGATGCGGTGCGGCGCCACCTGGCTGTCGAGCACGATGTCGACAATGCGGCTGACGGTCTCCATCGAGGCGATGTCTCGGGCCGACAGATTGATCGACACCCGCATGTCCATCGGCCAGGCGCGAACGGCCGCCAGGGCCTTGGCGACCAGGACGCGGGTGATCTCGACGATCTGGCCCGAGCGCTCGGCGGCGTCGATGAACACCGTCGGCGGAACCTCGCCGAGCTCCGGGCTGGTCCAGCGCGCCAGCGCCTCGAAGGCGATCGTCCGCTTGGCGCCGATATCGACGATGGGCTGGAAGTAGATCTGCATTTCCGCGTCAAGATTGGCGTGACGCAGGGCCTGCTCCACACGGGCCAGTTCGCGGATATCGGCCTCGTGCCGCTCGTCGAACACCACGGCCGATCCCTTCAGGTTCTGCTTGGCGTGATAGAGCGCGTAGTCCGCGCGTTCGAACAACTGCTCGCTGGTCTCGCCGCCCATCGGGAAGGGGCAAAAGCCGATGGATCCCCCGATCTGGGCCGTGACGCCCGGCAGACTGTAGGGCGCGCGCAACTGGTCCAGAACATCGCGCCCCAACGCCTTCAGGGCCTCGGGAGTCATCGGCGCGTCGATGATCAGGCCAAATTCGTCGCCGCCCAGTCGCGCCACGAACAGGGCGGGGTCCGCGAAGGCCTGGAGTCGCCGGCCGACCTCGATCAGCAGCCGATCGCCGGTCGCGTGACCGAAAGCGTCGTTGATCAGCTTGAACCCGTCCAGGTCGACGACGCCGACGATCAGACCGTGATTGGCCAGGGCGGCGTGCGCCACCTGGGCGTCCAGTTCAGTGAAGAAACGGCGGCGATTGGGCAGCCCGGTCAGGCTGTCGAGATTGGCCAGACGATCGTTCTCATCGCTGAGCCGCTGGGCCTGCAGCGCCTTTTCGATCAGGGCGCCGCGCGACTCCACCAGATCGGCGAACTCCCTGTAGTGGATCAGCAGGATGACGATCATGGCGGCGGCGACCACCAGCACATTGATCGAGATGGCCTGGAAGACCGGCTTGCCGGTCAGGCCAAAGAACAGGACCATCGGCCCCAAAACGAAGACGGTGACGACCAGCGCCGCCGCCCGCAGATGCATCAGGCAGAAGATGCAGGCGATCACCGTAATGGCCATATAGAAGGCCACATGGCTTTGCTGATAGGCGTCGCCATACCGATAGAGCGACAGGGACCAGGCCGTGAAAGCGATCGCCATCATGGCGGCCGTGCTGATCGTTCCGCGCAGCATTCGGGCCGCTTGGGCGGGAGTCATGCCGGTCTTGCGCAGTCGACGCCAACCGAAGACCCGAAACGCGCTGGCCGCCGCCAAAGCCAGCGGGCCGCCTAGGGTCAATGCCAGCGGCGCGGCGTGGAAGTGCGTAATCCCCAAGGCGAACGCATTGACCAGCACAACCAGATACATCATCGGCACCTGGCGCGAAAACGCCGTCGCCTGGGCGATCAGAAGCTCCGGACGATCCTGACGGATCGCGAAGACCGACGCCACCTTCTTTACAAACGCCATCAATGCCTGCCCCCGGCCTCGAATCACTTTGCAGGGCAAGCACTAAATATTCGGTAAGCTTGACTTGGTCTTGGGCGCGGCCGTTTGGCGCACGCGCCCCGGCCGAAGATCGGGGCCTATTCGGCCGCGATCTTTCCGGCTTCCAGCGCTTCGCCGACGGTCTGGCAGCTCTCATGCGCCACGCGCCGCAGATCGCGAGGGTCCAGGATCTCGCCACAGGCCTCGCAGGCCATGCGCGGATGGAAGTCATGGCCGCAGGTCTTGTGCACGAAATGCACGGGCCCGTTTCCAGCCCCATAGACGTGCCGGTCGCCCCATTCCGCCATGGTCAAGAGCACGGGACTAAGATCCAGTCCCTTGGCGGTCAGCACATATTCCTGGCGCGGCGGGCGTTCGGAATAGCGCTGCCCCTCCATCACCCCATGGGCGACCAGGGTCTTGAGCCGCGAGGCCAGAACATTGCGGGCGACGCCCAGGCGCTCCTGCCACTGCTCAAAGCGCTTCACGCCCTGAAAGGCGTCGCGAAGGATCAGCAAGGTCCAGGGATCGCCGACAATCTCGAGGGTGGCGGCGATGCTGCAGCGTTCGTTGGTATAGTCAGCGGTACGGCCCATTTCGCAAAGGTGAGACGTTCCGCCGGGGAAAGCAAGAGAGCGTTGCGTTTAAGGATGAACGGACATAGGTTTTCTATTACAACTGACCACCTCGGTTGCGCCTTGGGAGGCGATGATCGATCCTCGCCGGATGGTCTCGCCTCCCCTTTCCGCACGCGACTTGCGTCTCGGCGCATGGAACGGGTCTATGGCGCCGCCAAACCTCTGATCATCACCTCCTCCGGAGACCCTGCATGTCCGCGCCAGATCCTGTCGTCATCGTCTCGTTCGCCCGCACGCCGATGGGCGGCTTCCAGGGCGCGCTGGGCGGGGTGAAGTCGACCGCCCTGGGCGCCGCGGCGGTCAAGGCGGCCATCGACCGCGCCGGGGTTTCGGGCGATCTGGTCGAGCAGATCTTCATGGGCTGCGTTCTGCCCGCCGGCCTGGGCCAGGCCCCGGCGCGGCAGGCGGCGGTGGGAGCGGGCCTGCCGCTGTCGGTCGAGGCCACCACGGTCAACAAGATGTGCGGCAGCGGCATGCAGGCGGCGATCATGGCCCATGACGCCCTGGCGGCCGGCAGCGCCGACATCATCGTGGCCGGCGGCATGGAGAGCATGACCGGCGCGCCCTATCTGATGACCAAGCATCGCGGCGGGGCCCGCATCGGCCACGACCAGCTCCTGGACTCCATGTACCTGGACGGCCTGGAGGACGCCTATACGCCCGGCAAGCTGATGGGGGCCTTCGCCGAGGACTCGGCGGCTGCCTACCAGTTCAGCCGCGAGGCCATGGACGACTATGCGACAAAGGGCCTGATGAAGGCGCGTCACGCCATCGAGAGCGGAGCCTTCAAGGCCGAGATCACCCCGGTCACCGTCACCACCCGCAAGGGAACCGAGGTCGTCGCGCAGGACGAGCAGCCGCTGAAGGCTGACCCGGCCAAGATCCCCACCCTGCGCCCGGCCTTCAGCCGCGACGGGACGATCACGGCGGCCAATTCCAGCTCGATCAGCGACGGCGCCGCCGCCCTGGTGATGACCCGGGAAAGCGTCGCCAGGCGTCTGGGCCTGCCGATCGTCGCCCGCGTCGCCGCCCACGCCGCCCACGCCCATGAGCCGGGCCTGTTCACCACCGCCCCGGTTCCGGCCATGCGCAAGGCGCTGGCCAAGGCCGGCTGGAGCGTCGCCGATGTCGATCTGTGGGAGGTCAATGAAGCCTTCGCCGTGGTCGCCATGATCGCTCAGCAGGAGCTGGGCCTTGATCCGGAGAAGCTCAACATCAACGGCGGGGCCTGCGCCCTGGGCCACCCGATCGGCGCCTCGGGCGCACGGATCCTGTGCACCCTGATCGCCGCCCTGCAGGCGCGCGGCGGCAAGAAGGGCATGGCGTCCCTGTGCATCGGCGGTGGCGAGGCCACGGCCATGGCTATTGAGCTGGTTTAGTCGATAAGGGTGATCCTCCCCTTTTCCGGGAGGATCACATTCAGCGATCCGGGCGTTGCCTCACCATGACCGACACCTTCCGCCAGAACACCGCGCTCAGCCGCTACGAACTGGAGACCGACGGCCTGCTGAGCTATGCCGACTATCGGCGCAGCGGCGAGCGGCTGATCATCCCCCATGTCGAGAGCGATCCGGCCCTGCGCGGCCAGGGCGCGGCCGCGCGGCTGATGGCGCACATCGTCCTGACCGCCCGCGAGGAAGGCCTGATGATCACCCCGCTGTGCTCCTATGCGGCGGCCTGGCTGCGCCGCAACGAGCCCGACCTGATCGCCTAGGGCGGATTTCGCATCCAAATTTCCCGTCTCCCCGGCGAAGGCCGGGGCCCAGATTCAGCCTGAGCGGTTTGGGATGATGCGCCTTCTGACGGCGCCCAAAAGCCTGCCTCCCCGGGTTCGATCTGGACCCCGGGCATTCGCCGGGGAGACGGAATAAATTGAACTATTTGGGAGTAGTCATAGCGACTGGGACCGGACTCTCGAAGCTCCCGGCAGGCCCTGGGAACACCACCGGGCTTTCCCAGCCGTCGGCCGAGACCGACGAAACCCCGAAGAACCAGTCGTCGATGACCACGTCCTTGAGCACGGCGCTGGTCCCGGTCGGGACCCAGCGGCTGTAGCGCCAGCTCGGCTCGGTGGTGCCGCGCCACCAGACGCGGTAACCGGCCGCGCCGGGCGTCGGCGTCCATGAGACCTTGGTGTCGGGACTGACCGCGCCCTCGATCTTGACGCCCGACGGCGGGGCCGGGGCTGAGGCCAGGGCGGCCATGGCCACCACGTTCAGCCGCGTCACCTGGGCCAGATAGGCGAAATCGACGCCCTCGATCACATCGCCATAGGCCTTGCCGTTCTCGGTGCGCAGGTCCTGGTGCTGGCGGTCATAGTTCTCGGCGGCTTCCGTGACCCGCACGGCCGGATAGCCGGCCTCCAGCACAGGAACCTGATCGCCGCCCCGGCCAAAGCGGTCGGTGCGATAGACCATCACCACGTCGAAATTGTTCAGATAGCGGTCGGCCAGGCCATCGAGAAAACGGGCCAGGTTGCGCGAGGGGCTGTCGACCTCGCCGCCATTATAGCGCCTGCGGTTGGCCTGCTCGGGGGTCTCGACCGCCTTGGTGCCTTCGGAGAACACCCGCACCTGGGTGTTGTTCATCACCCCGCTCTGGCCGCGACTATTGCCGACGATGTCGTTGTTGAGGTCGGCCTCGACCTTCCAGCCCTGGGCGCGGGCGTAGTCGGCCAGGATCTTGCCGCCCAGCAGCCCCTGCTCCTCGCCCGACAGCACCGCGAACACCAGGGTGGCCGGGAACCTTCGCTTGGACAGCACCCGCGCCGCCTCGATCACCGCGGCCACGCCCGAGGCGTCGTCATTGGCCCCGGGGGCGTCGCTGGTGAAGTCCATGACATCGGTCACCCGGCTGTCGATATGGCCGGCGATCAGGATCACCCGGTCCGGATCGCTGGTCCCCTTCTGGATGGCCAGGACGTCCATCACCTCAGTGGGGGTGGGCACGCGCCTGCCGGTCACCGTGTCGGACGGCGTCACGAGGGTCAGGCAGCCGCCGCAGTCCTTGCCGATCGTCTCGAACCGGCTCTTGGCCCAGCGCCGGGCCGCGCCGATGCCGCGCGTCTCCGAGACGGTGTCCGACAGGGTGTGGCGGGTGCCAAACCCCACCAGTGACCGGATGGTGCTTTCCAGCGCCTTGGCGTCGACCTCGGCGGCCACGCTCCGCAGTAGCGGCTGGTCGGTGGAGGGCGCGGGCGCTTCCGCCGCGAAGGCGGGGGCCGTCAACAGCAGACCTGTCACCAGAAAGGGCGCGGCGAGGACGAGGGACAAACGCATGGCGACTCCGGAACGGCGAGGGCCAGACGTTGCCGCCGCCAGGCCCTTCCGGCAAGGGCCTGGCCCGGAGCGTCGGCGCGGACCTGCGCCCGCGCCGACGGCCTCATCTAGTTGAGCACCATCACCACCACGCGGCGGTTCTGGGCGCGGCCGGCGCGGGTGTCATTAGCCGCCACGGGCGCGTCGGCGCCGTAGGAGATGGTCGCCATGCGGTTCAGCGCCACGCCCTGCAGGCTGAGGAACTTGCGCACCGCCTCGGCCCGCTTGGCGCCCAGGTCCTGATTATAGGCCGGCGATCCGGACCCATCGGTGTGGCCCTGGATCTCCAGATAGACGTTCTTGTTCTCGGCCTTCAGGCGTTCGGCGAGGGCGCCCAGCTGCTGCTGGGCCTCGGGCGACAGCTGGGCGACATTGACCGGGAACTTCACCGAGTCGTCGCTGAGCACCACCGCATACATGAACTTGCCCTCGGCCAGCTTGCCGGCGGCCGTGGCGCGCTCCAGGGCTTCGCGAGACGTCCTGTCCAGCTCGCCCAGCCGGGCCTCATGCTGGTCGACCCGGGCGTCGACGGCCCCGACCTGGGTGTTGACATAGGTCTTGGTGGCGCAACCGCTCACCGCCAGGCCGGTCAGGACCAGGCCGGTAACGGCGGCCATCTTCAGGGATCGGATCATCATGCTTGAGGTCTCGCGGTTGTTGGGCGACGCGCCGAAACGCGCCGGACCCCGAACCCGCCAGCCCATAGAGGCCAAAACTAGGCCGCTTCTGGGCCGCTTTGGCGCCAAGCTTGAGCCTGGGAATCCGTGACCTTAGTCACCGCGCGCAAGTACGGACGGCGCGATCTGGTTCCCCGATTTTTTTCTAGGATTCCGCGCCCAGCCAGTCGGCGAATGCTCGCATGGCGGACGTGGGCTGGCGCGATTTCAGCCAGGTCAGCCAGTAGCGCCCGGCGCTGACCTCCAGGGCGAAGGGCCGAACCAGACGGCCCTGCTGCAGGTCGCGCTCGAACATCATCGGCGGCGCCAGGGCTACGCCCACGCCCTGCAGGGCGGCTTCCACCATCACCCACGAGGAGTCGAACACCGGTCCCCGAATGGCCGGCGGCGTGACCCCGGCGGCGGCGAACCAGTCGGGCCAGTCGGCGGTGCGATAGCTGCGCAGCAGGGTCTCGCCGGTCAGGGCGGCGGGTTCGACCAGCCGCTCGGCGATGGCCGGCGCGCACAGCGGGCTCATCGGCGCCTCGAACAGCGGCAGGGCTTCGGTGCCATGCCAGGCCCCGTCGCCGAACCGCACCGCGCAGTCCAGGCCTTCGCCGGCCAGGTCGGTGCGGTTGTTGTTGGTGAACAGCCTCAGGTCGATGAAAGGATGGGCTTCGCGAAAGGCCGGCAGGCGCGGCAACAGCCAGCCCACCGCGAAGGTGCCCACCGCCCCGACGCTGAGCACCTCCAGCACCCGCCCGCCCTCGAACCGGCCCAGCACGTCGCCGATGCGCTCGAACGCGTCGCGCAGGGTGGGCAGCAGGGCCAGGCCCTCGTCGGTCAGGGCCAGGCCGCGCGGCAGGCGGCGAAACAGGCTGACGCCCAGCCGCTCTTCCAGTCCCTTGACCTGATGGCTGACGGCCGCCTGGGTCACGCACAGCTCGATGGCCGCCCGGGTGAACGACAGGTGCCGGGCCGAGGCTTCGAAAGCCCGCAGGGCGTTCAGCGGCAGGTGCGGACGGGTCATGACAAGCCAAAAGTTTTTCTAGGGTCTATGCCAAACTATCGTCGTTTGCGGCGGCGGTCACGGCCAAGCATTTTCCGGCCCATGGAGGACCTGATGCTGAACCGCAGAACGCTTTTGACCACCCTGGCGCTTGCCCAGACCCTGGCCCCGGCCCTGCCCGCCTGGGCGGCCGCGCCGGGCAGAGACCTTAACGCATCTATGGCCCAGCTGGAAAGGCGCAGCGGGGGGCGGCTGGGCGTGGCGGCCCTGGACCTGGAGACCGGCCGCCGGTTCGTTCACCGGGGCGACGCGCGGTTCCGGATGTGCAGCACCTTCAAGATGCCGCTGGCGGCCCATGTGCTGCGCCGCGTCGACCAGGGCCGCGAGAGCCTGGGCCGCCGCATCATCTATGACAAGACCGCGCCGGTCGGTCATTCGCCGACCACCGAGAAACACGTCGGCGACGGTCTGACGGTGGGCCAGCTGTGCGAGGCGACCATCACCGTCAGCGACAACGGCGCGGCCAATCTGCTGCTCGACGCCGTGGGCGGCCCCAAGGCCCTGACCCGGTTCCTGCGGTCGCTGGGCGACACCGTCACCCGCTGCGACCGCTATGAGCCCGCGCTGAACACCGGCGCCCCCGACGATCCGCGCGACACCACCAGCCCGACCGCGATCCTGGAAACCTGGCGGACCCTGCTGGTCGGCGACGCCCTGTCCAAGGCCTCGCGCACGCAGCTGACCGACTGGGTGGTGGCCAACCAGACCGGCGACAAGCGCCTGCGGGCTGGCCTGCCGCGCGGCTGGCGGGTGGGCGACAAGACCGGCAATGACGGCAAGGCCATCACCAACGACATCGGCATCGCCTGGCCGGCCCAGGGGCGCAAACCGATCCTGATCGCCGCCTTCCTGGATCGGTCTTCGCCCCATGACGATGTCCGTAACGGCGTCCATGCCGAGGTGGCGCGCCTGCTGGTCGGCGCGGGCTTCGGCGCCTGAGCGGAAAAGTTATCCACAGGGGCGCCGACGGCGGAGTCCTTGGACCTCACCGGCCGACAGCAGACCTTTCGAACGCCGGACAAGGGGTGGGGAGCGGAGGTCACCCTTACCCGTTCTCCCCGGCGAAGGCCGGGGCCCAGATCGAACCCCGAGCGCTTGTTGCGCTTGGTCAGGTCAGAAGGCGCATCATCCCTAGACGCTCAGGCTGAATCTGGGCCCCGGCCTTCGCCGGGGAGACGGATGAAAAAGGGGCCCGGCGTAGACTTTCTCAAACGCCCGCAACGGCTCGAAACCAGACGCTCGACCATCGGCTGGGAGCGGACATTGTGCAGCGCCATCCCCGCTCTATCCCCGCTTTCGAAAAATCAAACCCTCATAAATTCAACGCTCTATAAAAATCTCACCCAAACTTATCCCCGGTGCTCAGACTGGCCGCATCCTAAGGGCATGAGCACCCAGACCTCCGATCCGCGCCAATGGTGCGATGACTTCCAGATCAGGCTGATGGCCGCCCTCGACGCGGCCTGGCGCATCGCCGAGACCAGCAAGGACCCGGCCGAGATCGCCAAGGCCCTGGCGAAAGCCAAGCTGTGCGGCCAGTTCGCCGCCACGGCCCGCAAGATCGCCGCCATGGTCCCGGCCCTGCCGCGCCGAACCGCGCCCGCAGCGGGCCTTGCGGAGCCAGCCCCCCTCCCCGCCGACCCGCCCGTCTCGCAGGCCGACATCGCCCGCACGGCCCTGGAACGGCTGAAGGCGGGCGGCGGCCGGCGGGGACGGCTCTAGCGAGGCCCGGCTAGGGCGCCGGCGCCGACACGCCGGCCTTCGTCTGCGCCACCGGCTCAAGCAGGCCGTCGGGCTTGTAGCGGAGGCGTTCCACGGTCACGGCGCGCCGCCCGATGGCGCCGTTCTGGTCGCCGATCGTCAGGGCCGCATTGTGCAGGAAAATGTACCAGTCGCCTTTGAACTGGACGATGCCGGGATGGATGGTGAAGCTGTATTGGCCCGACCCGGTCAGCTCGCCGCGATAGGTCCACGGCCCGGTGATGGCCGGCGCGGTGGCGTAGGAGACGTGCTCGTCGCGCTGGGTGGCGCGGTCCAGCGACGCATAGGTCAGGTAGTACAGGTCGCCCCGCTTGTGCAGCCAGGGCCCCTCTTCGAAATGCGGCGGCGTGATTTCCGTGATCGGGCCGTCCAGCTCGATCATGTTGGGCTTCAGCCTGGCGATATAGGCCTGGCGATTGCCCCAGGCGATCCAGGTGGTCCCGTCGTCATCGGTGAACACCGTGGGGTCGATGTCTTCCCAGCTGTGCGTGCCCTTGGGCGTCATCTCGTTGGAGATCAGGGCCGACCCGCGCGCATCGACGAAGGGGCCCGTCGGCCGGTCCGAGACCGCCACGCCGATGGCCTTGCCGGGATGCGTCGCGTCATGCTCGACAGCGGCGTAGAAGTAGAACTTGCCGTTCTTCTCAATGGCCTGCGACGCCCAGGCGTCCTTCATGGCCCATTTGAAGTCCGTCGCCTTCATGATCGGCGGATAGGCCGTCCAGGTCTTCATGTCCGTGGTCGAATAGACCAGCCACTCGCGCATGTTGAACATTTCGTCGCGCTGGGCCTCGTCGTGGCCGACATAGAGAAACAGCCGATCCCCAACGACCAGGGGCGCGGGGTCGGCCGTGAACCTGTCGCGCACAATGGGGTTGGCGCCGGGCTCAGCCGCCTTCGCCTCAGGGGCCCCGGACGGGCCGCCGACCAGCATCGTCGCCGCCAGCGCAAGCGCAATCCCCGCCAAACCCATTGTCCTGATCCTCCCACTGTTGGCTCAAGAATTACTCAGACAAAACTCTCCGTCAATCGATCACACCGCATGAGCGCGGGTCAGTCGACCTGTATCGGAACAACCTTGAGCGAGCCGGTTGAGCGATCTCGGCTTTCAACCCCTGTTGCGCAAAGCGATCTGTTAGCGCTACCATTTGTCAGACATGAAGCTCTGTCGCGGCATGCGTCATCGAGACCAAAAAAAGTAAAAAGGGAGAAATGCCTATGAGACGCCCTGATTTAACCTGGACCAAAGGCCCTGCGCGGTCCCTCCGCGCGAGCCTGGCGGCCATGGCCCTGACGCTGGCCGCAGCCGGCGGCGCCCAGGCCCAGAATGACAAGATGACCCCCATCGCCGTCCCGGCGCAGCCCAATGCGATCACGCTGGATACCGGCGTCCTGCCGGGCGCGACCGCGGCGGAATCCTGGCACAGCCAATATAATAGCGTCTTCGCCCGCAATGTGACGGTCGCCACCCTGACGCCCTTCCTGCCCCATCCGGCCAAGGCGACCGGCGCGGCGGTGATCGTCGCCCCCGGCGGCGGCTTTCGCACCCTGTCGATGGAGAACGAAGGCTGGGACGTGGCCCGCGCCCTGGCCGACAAGGGCGTCGCCGCCTTCGTGCTGAAATATCGCCTGAACCCGACGCCGGCGGACATGCCCGGCTTCGAACGGTCAATGAGCGAGATGTTCTCGGCCACCGCCCAGAGGCCCCGGCCCGATCCGCAGGCCGCGATGGCGGGCCTGGCGCCGCAGATCGCCGACTCGCGGGCGGCGTTCGCGCTGGTCCGCAAGCGGTCGGCCGAATGGAAGGTCGATCCGGACCGGATCGGCATGGTCGGCTTTTCCGCCGGCGCGATGCTGACCCTGGCCACCACCCTGGCCGACAACGACGCCAAGCCGGCCTTCATCGGCCTGATCTATGGCCCCCTGACGGCGGTCACCCCGCCGGCCGACGCCCCACCGATGTTCGTGGCCCTGGCGGCCGACGATCCGTTCTTCGCCAACAGCGGCTTTGGCCTGATCGACAGCTGGCGCACCGCCAAGCGCCCGGTGGAATTCCATCTCTATGAGCGGGGCGGCCATGGCTTTGGCATGTACCCAAAGACCACCACCAGCACCGGATGGTTCGACGCCTATGTCCGCTGGCTGGGCATGCACGGGATGTTGAAGCCGAAGAGCTAGGGGCGCTGAGACGGGCGCTCCAAGGGAACGCCCGTCTCAAGTCAGAGCCTGAGCGATGGCCCTTGCCTGCCACAAACCGCTCGAAATTCTCAATATAGACGCTGAGCGATATCTTCCTGGCTGCCCAGTTCCGCCATGCGGTCACGATACAGATTCACGAGCGTATCAAAATCTGCGGCGCTGGCGTCGCGCCGCTCCAACCATGCACGTTGCGCGGCGATCAATTCGTCCGGAGCTTCAGACCCCTTGAGGAGGGCTCGATAGCGTTCGGCTAACGCAACATCCGCCTTTGACAACTCCTCACTCTCGCAGATCGTCACGAGCACATCGGAGTCCGCCTTGGCGCAGTCAAAACTTGGACTGAAGGTCGCCTCGACCTGCGGGGCTTTTGGAACCGGCGCTTCGGCTTTTCTCGCCGACTTTGGCGCGTCGTCTTGAGTGGCCTGTGTCGGGGGTATCGGGGCCGGCGATTTGGTTCCCGTCTTACCCATTGACCCAATAGCGCCAATGACCACGAGACTCGCCAGTCCTATGAAAAAGAGGGAAGTCCATCCTCCTCGACGAGTTTGACGAAGTTGAACCGTTCCTTCTGTTACGGGCGATGAGCCCGCCCCGCCTTCGCCAGCTGGTGGAGGCGGAGGTGGAGGCGGAGGAGAATATTGTCGGCGCGCTTCAGATTCTCGGTCGGCAGAAAATATCGACTCATCGTAACGAGCACGAGATTCTGGGTCACGCAGGACAGCATAGGCTTCATTGATCTTCGCTGTCCGGGCATTGGCCGTCGCAACGTCGCCCTTATAGACATCAGGGTGATAGCGCTTGAGGAGCGCACGATAGACCCCCTCAATCGCGATATCTTCGGCCTCTGGCGTTACGCCTAGAATATCGTAGTAGCTCTTCAAGATACCCCCGCGTTCAGGAGATAAACTTGCCCGGACCCCGCAAGCTGGACAATGGGTAGCACAACTTTCTCGGCTATGATCTAAAAGTGCAACGCGGGAGAATTCCTATGCACTGGCGGTTCTTTAGACGCATACGCATACTGCCAAATGTGTGGCTCAACTTCAGCAAGAGCGGCGTTTCGATGAGCATGGGCGTTCGCGGCCTAAGGGCAACGCTGGGTCATAAGAACACCAGGCTGACGGTGGGCCTGCCGGGTACCGGACTTTCAGCAACACATCTGTCGCCCCACGCTCCTGAAAATCCGAGAATTGACGACGGCCGCCGTCTTTTGGACCGAGCCTTAGGCGGCGATTGATTTTCGGGCGATTGCACCACCGACCCACCCGACAATACCTGCTGCGATTGTCGCCCCCAAACTGGCCGCGATACGCGCGGCATTGTCGCCCTCAATCCCGAACATCAGCCGCGAGAGGCTAAAACCCTCCGCAGCCTGCGGGGCCTGATCTACAAAGATAAAAACGAACACGGCGATGAATGCGATAAGCGCAACCCGCGCCGCGACCAAGCCAGCGTGAATGGCAAGCCAGGCGTTTATCCGGGCTTCTAGGTCTCCTTTGAGCGTATCAAGAGTGGCCGAGATCTGGCTGTACTGAGCCTCAATCTGATCCAAAGCGGTATTGAGGTTGCGGCCCTTCAAGTTGCGGGCGTCGAAACGCTTGTTATCGACCCGCCGCAACAGGCCATCAGCCTCCCCCTCTGCATAAAGATCGGAGTGAGACCGTTGGAGACCTGCCAACTCGGCCTCGTAAGCCGTCACCCTCGCACGTTCTCTGCTGCTGATCAGATCTGCGGCCTTGGACACACCGCCGAAGCGCCGCGCGCGGATCTCACTGAATATAGACCAGCCGGCAATAGCAAAAGGACCGAGAAAGGCCACCGCCGCCACGACCAAGCCAACGACTATGAGAATTCCACCGCCTTGACTACTACGGCGCCGCGCCATGCATCCCCTCCCCGGAAGCTAGACCATGACGAGCTAGTCATCCCGGAGTGCCGATTGCAACAGGAACAGAGCGAAAGCTACAGACTACGGCTAGCCCCCCCTCTCCCGCGCGCGCGCGAGGGAGAGGGGGCCTCAACCCTACTGCAGAACAGCCCGGCCGAAGGCCAGCTGGCCGTCCTTGACGCCGACGGCGATCACGCCGCCGTCTTCCAGTTCGCCGGCCAGCAGACGCCGGGCGATGGGGTCGATCAGTTCCTTCTGGATCACCCGCTTCAGCGGCCGCGCCCCGTAGACCGGGTCATAGCCCTTGTCGCCCAGCCAGGTGAGGGCCTCGGCGTCGAGGGCCAGGCTCATGCGGCGGTCGGCCAGCATCTTTTCCACCCGCTGCAGCTGGATGCGGACGATGTCGGTCATGTTGGCTCGGTCCAGCCGCTTGAACAGGATGATCTCGTCGATCCGGTTGAGGAATTCGGGGCGGAAGTGGCCGCGCACCGTGTTCATCACCATCGGCCGCACGGCCTCGACATCCTCGCCGTCTTCCTGGTTGGCCAGGAATTCGGAGCCGAGATTGCTGGTCATGATGATCAGGGTGTTGCGGAAGTCGACCGTGCGGCCCTGGCCGTCGGTCAGGCGACCGTCGTCCAGCACCTGCAGCAGCACGTTGAAGACGTCCGGGTGGGCTTTCTCCACCTCGTCGAACAGCAGCACCTGATAGGGCCGGCGGCGCACGGCCTCGGTCAGGGCCCCGCCCTCGTCATAGCCGACATAGCCGGGGGGCGCCCCGATCATGCGGCTGACCGAGTGCTTTTCCATGTATTCGCTCATGTCCAGCCGGGTGATGGCCGCCTCGTCGGCGAACATGAACTCGGCCAGGGCCTTGGTCAGCTCGGTCTTGCCGACCCCGGTAGGACCGAGGAACAGGAAGCTGCCGATCGGCTTGGACGGATCCTGCAGACCGGCCCTTGCCCGCCGGACGGCGTCCGACACCGCTTCCAGGGCCTCGTCCTGGCCGACCACGCGGCTGCGCAGGGCGGTTTCCATCTGCAGCAGCTTTTCGCGCTCGCCTTCCAGCATCTTCTCGACCGGCACCCCGGTCCAGCGGCTGACCACGGCGGCGATCTGCTCGGCGTCGACCACCTCGGGAGTGAGCGACTTCTGCACCTCGCCCTCGTGCGACTCGTCCTGCTCCAGACGGCGTTCCAGGGCCGGGATCTCGCCGTACTGGATCTGACCGGCGCGGGCGAAGTCGCCGGCGCGCTGGGCGGCGGCCAGGTCGGCGCGCAGACGGTCGAGGGCCTCGCGGGTCTGGGCCGCGCCGCCGACCTTGTCCTTTTCCGCCTTCCAGCGGGCGGTCATGGCGTCGGACTGACCCTGCAGGTCGTCGATCTCGTCTTCCAGTTTTTCCAGACGCTGCCGGGAGGCGGGGTCGGTTTCCTTGGACAGGGCCTCGCGCTCGATCTTCAGCTGCACCAGGCGCCGGTCGATCTCGTCCAGCTCCTCGGGCTTGGAGTCGATCGCCATGCGCACGCGGCTGGAGGCCTCGTCGATCAGGTCGATGGCCTTGTCGGGCAGGAAGCGGTCGGCGATGTAGCGGTTGGAGAGCGTGGCGGCGGCGACGATGGCGCTATCGCTGATGCGCACCCCGTGGTGGACCTCGTACTTCTCCTTCAGGCCGCGCAGGATCGAGATGGTGTCCTCCACCGTCGGCTCGCTGACGAACACCGGCTGGAAGCGACGGGCCAGGGCGGCGTCCTTCTCGACGTGCTTGCGGTACTCCTCCAGCGTGGTGGCGCCGACGCAGTGCAGCTCGCCGCGCGCCAGGGCGGGCTTGAGCAGATTGGAGGCGTCCATCGCCCCCTCGCTCTTGCCGGCCCCGACCAGGGTGTGCATCTCGTCGATGAACAGGATGATCGAGCCCTCGGCGGCCGTGACCTCGCCCAGCACCGCCTTCAGGCGCTCCTCGAACTCGCCGCGATATTTCGCGCCGGCGATCAGGCTGCCCATGTCCAGGGAATAGAGCTTCTTGTCCTTCAGGCTCTCGGGCACGTCGCCATTGACGATGCGCTGGG
Source organism: Caulobacter sp. FV2ps19 (assembly GCF_058681035.1). NCBI lineage: Bacteria > Pseudomonadati > Pseudomonadota > Alphaproteobacteria > Caulobacterales > Caulobacteraceae > Caulobacter > Caulobacter sp. FV2ps19. Next base: position 4,120,991 of record NZ_CM178729.1, read on the forward strand.
CCAGGCCTTCGACGATGGCGGTCTTGCCGACGCCGGGTTCGCCGATCAGCACGGGGTTGTTCTTGGTGCGGCGCGAGAGCACCTGGATGGTGCGGCGGATCTCTTCGTCGCGGCCGATCACCGGGTCGATCTTGCCGTCGCGGGCGGCGGCGGTCAGGTCGCGGGCGTAGCGCTTGAGGGCCTCATAGCCTTCCTCGGCATTGGCGCTGTCGGCGGTGCGGCCCTTGCGGATGGCGTTGGCCGCGTCTTCCAGGGCCTTGGGCGAGGCCCCCGCGTCCTTGAGGACCTTGGCGGCGTCGGCGCCTTCCTTGGCGATGGCGATCAGCAGGCGCTCGGTAGTGACAAAGGCGTCGCCGGCCGCCTTGGCGCCCTTTTCGGCCTCGGCGAACACCCGGGCGGTGTCGGGCTTCATATAGAGCTGGCCGCCGGCCCCATCGACGCGGGCGGTCTTGGTCAGCAGGGCCTCGGTGGCGGCGTCCACGGCGTCGGGCCGGCCGCCGGCGCTCTGGATCAGGGCGCGGCTCAGGCCGTCCTTCTCTTCCAGCAGCACCTTGAGCAGGTGCTCGGGCGCGAACTGCTGGTGGCCACGGGCCAGGGCCAGGCTCTGGGCCGACTGGACGGCGGTCTTGGCGCGGTCGGAATACAGGTCGATGTTCATGATGTCCCCAAACTAGGCGGATCTCGTCGCGTCGCCTTGATCAAGCACAACGCGTGGTGACTGGGGATGTAGGTGTGGCGATTTGGACACACAAGGGGCGGCGGCCGTAACGGCGCCATGGGCCGCACGATGCTTTAGCCTGCGGAGGCGACCCGCTCGATTTGTAGCTGAAGACTGCCTTTGTTGTTCCAGTAGAATCCTCGGGCGTCATTGGCGAAGACAAACAGTCGTCCGCCGGTCGTGAACACACGCTCGGAAGCTGCGCCGATGGCGAACGCCTGGGCGTCATCCTGGTCCAAGGCGCCGCAAAGGGCGAACCAGCCGGCGTCCCGCACGCGGCGCCAGCGGCGGGCGGGGTTCATCCAGGGCCGCTCATAGCCCGCAGGACCGCTGTCGATGAAGGCGTCCTTCCAGGTTCCTGAAGCGGCGAAGCGCAGGACATCGCCCGCCGTCACATCGACGCCCGTGTCGGTCCAGTAGGGCTTGGCGAAAACCTGCATGTTCATCCTTCCGACGAGACCGGGCCCGCCCGGCGATCCTGGCGTCTTCAAAGCCGGCCCGGTCCAGGTTCCCCCGCCGCGCCGCCGCCTCGCGTCATGGATCCGGAGGCAGGAACGAGAACACCTTGTCGATCGGCCGACGCGGAATGATCACCTCAATGAAGTGCGTGCGGTTCCGGAACAGCCGCGCATCAAGGTCTTCACGGACAGCGATATCCTTGGCGTGAAGCTTGATCTCGCCCTTGGCCTTGTCGGTCCTGGAGTCGAAGTACTTGATGTTGCGGCCCAGAGGCGCCGCCGACAGGCTGACGGCCAGCACATTGGCCTTGTCGTAGAAGATCTCCAGCAGATCGGTATGGTCGATGTACAGGTTGCGATAGGCCGGATGGATCGAATTGGTGTGCACCGACTCCAGCACGTCACGGTGGAAGGTGATCACCCCCTTGCCGTTGCGAGCGCTGGGCTCGCCAAATTCCAGGAAATAGTCCCCCACCAGATTTCCGTAATCGTCCCGCACCATCACGTTCAGCTGCAGATAGCGATGGAAGTGCTTGGGATCGGGGCGATCCAGATGGCCAAAAACCGTGTCGATCTGCGCGGTGTTGGTGGCCAGGTCCGCGGTCTGGTCGCTAATCGCCTGCCATTCTGTGGCGATTGTCGCGTAGTCCGTGGCCGACGCGCAGTTCAGGGCTTGCAGGATCAGCTGACGCAGCCGGTTGGCGTAGGGGGGCATGGCGTCGCCATCCTGCTCGGGATGGGTGATTTCGCCATGGTCGCGCTCGGGCAACACCGCCAGGGGCGTCGGCGCTGCAAGGCGGCTGCGCCAGGGCGTGACCACCGGCGCCGCGCTGTCGAGGCTGAAATCGAAGGTCAGGCCCACGGCGTTCAAATCGCCGGCGCAGACCCGAACCGTGCCGTCCGAGCCATTTTCGTTGACGATCTGCTGAAGCCCGGAATCGTAGGCCCGCGTGCCGATGATCACGAAGGGCCAGACGCCGTCCGGTCCGAACGGCCCGCTGAGATCGGTCTCACCCGGCGCCGCCAGAAGATCCTGCCGCGACAGCGTCCATTGATAGGGCGAGGCCAATTCCAGAGCTCGAAGCATCGCCTCCCCGGTCTCCAGGCGGTTGCTCAGCCCCTTGGTGATCCGGCCGATCATGCTCTTGCCCACCGCGGCGAGTTTGGAGCCGAAATTGGCCGGCGCCAGCATGACCAGACGGCGGACCGGCGGTTTGACGCCGGCCTTGTGCAGATTGACCATCCATTGTCGCGCAACGAGCGCGCCGGTGGAGTGGACGATGAGGTCGAAGGGCTTGCTGAGCTTTCCGTCGCGCAACAGACCCTGGATCACCACGTCCATGCGCTTGGCCACATCCTCCACCCGAACGTCGTCGTCCATGGAGATGTAGTTGCCCAGGAAAACGTCCTGCGTCGAAAAGCCGTTGGCGGCCAGAAACTGGCGCAATGGTCGGAAGGACTCGCCCTTGTCGCTCCAGCCGTGGAGGATAGCGATGCTTTTCATGGTTGAGTCCACCGACAACTTCGCCTGAGCAAGGGTGGACTCAAAGAACAGCGATATTCAAGATGCTATCGCGCCTTGACCCATTTTTCAGGGTCGCTGGCGTGCCGCGTCAAACCGTCTTAGAGGCCTGAAACGCCGCTCGGCCTCGCCGCGCTACCAGCCCTTGCTGGAGAGGTAGGCCTCCAGCCCGGCGATGCGCGTGGCGTCCGAAGGGTGGGTGGAGGCGAGTTCCGGCTTTCCGCCGCCGCCCTGGGCCTGCATCTTGCGCCACAGCACCACCGCCTGGCGGGGGTCATAGCCGGCGCGCTGCATGTAATCGACGCCCAGGCGGTCGGCCTCCAGCTCGTGCTTGCGCGAGAACGGCAGCAGGAACAGGTACTGGCTGGCGTCGCCGCCATATTCGCTCAGGCCCCGGCCGATGTCCGACGACGAACCGACCGCCGCTCCGGCCACGCCCAGCAGCAGCTTGGAGGTCATGGTCTGGGAATAACGCTCGGCGGCGTGCTGGGCGACGACGTGGCCGGCCTCGTGGCCGATCACGGCGGCCAACTGGTCGTCATTGTCCACCAGGTCGAGCAGGCCGGTGGTCACCCCCACATGGCCGCCGGGCAGCACGAAGGCGTTGGGAGCCTCGTCGATCAGCACCGCATAGTCCCACGGCCGGTTGTTCAGCCCGGCCGCCGTCACCACCCGCTGGCCCACCGCCTGCACGCGGGCGTTCTTGCGCGGTTCGCTGGACAGGTTGCCGGTGCGCAGGGTGTTGGCCCAGGCCTTCTCCCCGGCCGAGGCCAGGCCGGAATCGTTGACGATCAGCAGCTGGTCACGCCCCAGATCGGCGTTATAGGCGCAGCCGGCCAGCGGGACGGCGACGGCCAGGGCGGCGAGGGCGGCGAATACGGGACGGCGCAAGTCGAGGCTCCGGCGGAGAAGTGTTTCCATCGTGATACACAACAGCCGACGGCAAAGCTCAAGCGCTCTGACGCTCGCGCGGCCCTCAGGACCGCGAGAGCCCGCCTATGACTCTGGCCAGATGCCGGGGATCTATCGGTTTGGAGAGGATCGGCGCATCCCGCAGATCGGCTCTGACGCCCTGCTCGCCATAGCCCGTCACGAAGGCGAAGAGCACGCCCCGCTCGCGCAGGATCTCGGCGGCGGCGAATGAGGTGTCTCCGTCCAGATTGACGTCCAGCAGGGCGAAATCGATGGTCTCGGTCCGCGCGGCGATCACCGCCTCGGCGGCCGACATCGCCGGACCGACGACGGCGCAGCCCAGGTCGCCCAGCAGGTCTTCGACCAGCATGGAAACGAACAGTTCGTCCTCGACCACCAAAACCCGAAGGGCTTCAGGCCGCGCCGCGGATGAATCGTCCGGGCTCACCCGGCTTTGGAAGGTTGGCGCTGATCGTGCAGACGACGCCGCTCGGCGGATAGTCGAGACGGACATCCCCGCCCAACTCCCGCGCCAGGCCCCCGGTGATAAGGCGACTGCCGAAACCCTGGCGGCTCGGTGTGGAGATCGTAGGGCCATCGATTTCTTCCCAGCGGAGGTTCAGGCGTCCGTCATCAGCGTCGGTGGTCTGCGCCCAGGACAGGACAATGCGTCCCGGCTCAATGGACAGCGCCCCGTACTTGGTGGCGTTGGTCATCAGTTCGTGCAGGGCCATCGACAGCGACAGAGCCACCTTCGGCGGCAGCCGAACCGAAGGCCCGGTGACCCTGAAGCGCGCTTCGTCGCCATGCGACTGGATCAGCGAGGCCACGACGTCGGTCAGATCCGCGCCGTCCCAGCTTTCGTGGGTCAGGATATCGTGGGCCCGCGCCAGGGCCAGCAGCCGGGTGGTCAGGGACTCCCGCGCATCCAGCAGGTCGGAGGCGTTGCGCAGGGTCTGGCCGGCCACCGACTGCACCGTGGCCAGGGTGTTCTTGACCCTGTGGTTCAGCTCGTTGAGCAGCAGGCGCTGCAGTTCCTCGGCGCGCTTGCGCTCGGTGACATCGCGCATCACGCCGGTGAAATAGCGTGTGCCGCCGTCGCGCCATTCCGCGATCGACAGCTCCAGGGGGAAGGTCGCGCCGTCGCTGCGCAGGCCCAGGACCTCGCGGCCGATGCCGATGATCCGGCGCTCGCCGGTTTCGCGATAGCGGCCCAGATAGCCGTCGTGGGCGGCATGGTCGGGCTCAGGCATCAGCACGCGCACATTGCGTCCGATGATCTCGGCGGCGGCATAGCCGAACAGTCGCTCGGCCGCGGGATTGAAGGCCTCGATGCCGCCGAGTTCGTCGATGACCACGATCGCGTCAACCGCCGTATCGACAATGGCCCTGTAACGGGCCTCGACCGCGATGGCAGCCTTTTCGCTGCGATCTCCTTCGAGTGTCATCTTGGTCGTTCCGGTCATGGCCGGCCCCCCTGCTGGGGAAGCCTATCGGCGAAAAACAGGTGCGACCAGACTAAAACGGGCCCTGCGGCACGATGACCTTAAAGACAAAAAGGGAGCCGCTTGCACGGCTCCCTTTCAAAACTCTGTCGAAACCGCCGCAGACTAGGCGTCGTCGGAACCCGATCCGGCGGGCGCGCCCTCGGCACCTTCGAAGCTGCGCGGGGCGCGGCGACGACGGGGCTTCTTGACCTCTTCGCCCCCTTCGCCAGCGACGGCGGCCGGCGCCTCGGCGGCCGACGAGCGACCCAGGAAGGCCGGCGCGTGGCTGACGTCGCCGTCCTGGCCGCGCAGCATGGGCGAGCTTTCGCCGCCCGAGGCTTCACTGGTCAGGGGCGTGGCGCGGGGTTCGATTACGGCCAGCGGATCGCGGTCGCGCGGGGCGCGGTCACGACGCGGGGCGCGCTCACGGCGCGGCGCTTCGGCCTGCGGCTCGACAGCCGCTTCAGCCGCAACGGCGGGGCGGTCTTCACGGGGACGATCATCGCGCGGGCGATCATCGCGGAAACGTTCTTCGCGCGGACGATCGTCACGGGGACGGTCGTCGCGGGGCCGGTCATCACGGGGACGGTCGTCGCGAGGGCGATCATCACGAGGACGGTCGTCGCGGGGACGGTCGTCGCGGTCACGCCAGCGGTCGCGGCGGCCCTGACCCTGGCCCTGACCTTGATTGCCCTGATTGTCGTAGCGGTCGCGGCTTTGCCCATCGCGACTCTGGTTGTCGCGGCTCTGGTTGTCGCGCCCCTGATTGTCACGGGGACGGTCGTCGCGCGAGCGGTTCTCGTAGCGGTCGCGCGGACGATCGTCGCGCTGGCCGTCGCTGTCGCCGCCGTCGTTGTTGTTGGTGTCGGCCGGCGCCTCGGCGGTCTCGGTATTTTCTTCGGGCTCGGCCTCGAAATCGATCTCGTAGGCCGAATAGGCGTCCTTGCCGATGATGTCGCTGACCGCCCGATTCGGCTGGATGGCGCGCAGGACCCGGAAATAGTGCTCGGCGTGCTGCAGGTAGTTCTCGGCCAGAACCCGGTCGCCGGACGACGTCGCGTCGCGCGCCAGCTGCTGGTATTTTTCATAAACGCTCTGGGCCGCGCCGCGCACCTTGACGCCTTCTGGGCCGTTCGAATCGAAGGCCCGGTTGGCGTTGTGCTGCTGAGGCTTGCCGCCGGTATTGCCGCCGCCGCGATTATTGCGGCCGCGCTGGCGCTTCATGCCCTTGAAATCTCTCATGGTCTCTTTTGAACCTGTCCGAAGGTCAGTCTCAGCTGATCATCCGGTCTTGCTGGTCTCTAGGCGGGCGAACCCCAAAAGGTCTCGAGACACTGGTTTCCGTAGAGCCCCCGTCCTGGTCTGGCGCGGCGACCGGCTTGAGACCGTGCGCGCCTGCCGGAGGAGCTTTACGACCGTGATGAACGATCGCTTTTCCCGTCACCCGGCGTTTTGGAAGGAGACCCCTATCGTCTAGCCTCTCATGAAAGGCTTTCCAAGGGATTTTTCACCCCGATCACCACGCGGTCGTGTGTCGACAGATCCTTGATCGTCCGAACGTCGCTGGCGCCGGCCTCGCGGAACAGGGCTTCGACATCGGCCGACTGGTCATAGCCGATCTCGACGGCGAACATCCCGGCCGGCTTGAGCACCCGCAGAATCTCGGGCGCCAGCTGGCGATAGGCGTCTAGGCCATCGGGGCCGCCATCCAGGGCCAGGCGCGGTTCGTGGTCGCGAACCTCCGGCTCCAGGGTCTCGATGATGTGGCTGGCGATATAGGGCGGGTTGGAGACCACCAGGTCGAAACCGGCGTCGCCCAGGCCCGCCGTCCAGTCGCCGCGCAGCAGGGCGCAGCGAGTGTTGAGGTCCAGACTGGCGGCGTTCTCGCGGGCCACGGCCAGGGCGTCTTCGGAAACATCCACGCCCAGACCCTTGGCGGCCGGCCGCTCGGCCAGCACCGCCAGCAGGATCGTGCCCGAGCCGACCCCCAGATCCAGCATGTTGAAGGCCATGTTTTCCGGGAAGGCCTTGAGCACCTCGTCGACAATGACCTCGGTCTCGGGACGCGGGGTGAGGACGTTCTTGTTGACCTGCAGCAGGATCTTCCAGAACCCCTTGCGACCGATGATGTGGCTGACCGGCTCGCGGCGGGCGCGGCGGGTCAGATAGTCGTCCAGCGTGTCCCACTGCTCGGTGGTCAGCATCCGGTAGGGATCGGTGACGATCTCGGTGCGGGTGACATCGGCGGCCACCTCCAGCATCAGCCGCGCATCGATGGCGGGTTGATCTATGCCGGCGTCCTTCAGACGCTCCTTGGCGGCGGTCCAGGCTTTGACGAGGGTGAGGCTCATGGATGCTCAGATAGCGCGTCGGCGACAAAAGCGCGAGATTGAGAACGATACCCGTTTTTGGTACTTTCTCGGACGCAAGGCGAGGCCCCCATAAGCGAGACCCCATGAGCAAGAACACCTCGGTCAGTCTGGGCGACCATTTCCAGGATTTCATCGCCGAGAAAGTCGGCGAAGGCCGCTACGGTTCGGCCAGCGAAATGGTGCGCGCGGGCCTTCGATTGCTCGAGGACCGCGAGATCCGCTTGGCGCGGTTACGCGCGGCCTTGCTGGAAGGCGAGCAAAGCGGGTTCGCTGAAGACTTTGATATCGACGCCTTCATCGCCGAGAAGGCGAAAGAGGAAGGTCTCGAATAGTGAGCGCCTTCAAGCTCTCATCAAGAGCTCAGCGTGATTTCGACGAGATCTGGGATTATTCCAAAGGCAAATGGGGCGGGCGGCGCGCGCTGGCCTATCTACGCCAAATTCGCATCGCGATCGCGATGGTCGCGGCCCATCCCGACCTCGGCCCGGTTTCCGAAGATCTAGACGGGGGTTATCGAAAGCGGGCTGTGGGCTCCCACGTCATCTTCTATGTTTCTCGCGGTGATCAAACAGAGATTGTCCGTATTCTGCATCAGAACATGGATGTCGAAAGCCACTTGCCCTGAGGTCGTCACCTCACCGCCACCCCATCCCCCTCCGCCACCTGCCCGCCCTCGGTGACGTTGAGATAGATCCCGCAATCCTTGTGGCCGTAGTGGTCGAACAGGGCCTTGACCAGTTCGATGTCGCGCTCGCCGGTGGCCGGATCCACATGGGTGGCGGCGCAGCGGACGATGGGTTTCAGCACCTGGGCGGTCGCGCCGCCGATCGTCAGCGTCCGCCCGGTCCAGTCGTTCTCGACCCAGGCCGGCCAGCCCTCGACATAGAGATTGGCGCGAAAGCGCAGCGGGTCGACCGGGACGCCCAGCTTGGCTTCCAGATCGCGCACGCTGGCCAGATTGATGATTGAAACATAGCCCGAGCGGCTGTCCATGAAGCGATAGTCGCCGGGGCCCTCCACCACCCGCAGCGGCCCCCGGAGGTCGTCGCCCAGCAGGTCGGTCAGCCAGGCCTGCAGCCCCGCGCGCCCCTCGCCCGACCGCAGGTCGCCGGCGAAGTCGGGCCGGCCGTCGGCGGTGGCGCGGAACACCCCGGTCGCGTCGTCATAGGCCGTGCGGGCCCGGGCGACCGCGGGGATCTTGGCCAGCACCGTGAACTTCATCTTCGAGATGTGCTCCGGCGCGGCGGGATCGAAGCCGCTGGGGCCGTCCTCCACCGCAAAAAGCCGGTCGCAGGGGAAACAGGCCCCGGTCGTCAGATCGGCCGACGCCAGGCGCTCCGGCGTGAATCCCTTGACGGGGTGGCGGTAAAGAGCGGCGATGCGAGCGGTCATGAGGCTAAACTCCGCGACGACTCGCGCCAAGGCAAGGCTTTGGACGGGAACCGGCGCCGCCCTCAGGCTTTCGTGATCCGGGAGGCCAGCCTTGAAGCCAGACACCAAGCCGCAACGGCCGATCCGATCCTGGCTCGCCTCACGCCCCTATGGGTTGGCGCCGTGGATCGTGCTGCTGGCCCTGACGCCCTTCGTCTTCCGGCCCAAGGCCACTGTCATCCACGAACCGCCGCCCGGCCTGTCTGAAGACCGCCTGCTGCCGCCCGACCATTTCGACGCCGTCGAGCCGATGCGCGGCCGCGCGGCCAAGCATCCCAAGGCCATTCCCCTGCTGGGCTGGCGCGACATCCTGTGGCGCACCGGACGCGAAATCGCCGTCGACCGCCTGCCCGTCGTCGCCGGGGGCGTGACCTTCTTCACCCTGCTGGCCCTGTTCCCGGCCATCGGCGCCTTCGTGTCGCTGTATGGCCTGTTCGCCGACGTGACGGCGGTGGAGGGACAGCTGAGAGAAATGTCGGGGATCTTCCCCCCCAGCGTCATTCGCGTCATCGGCGAGCAGATGCTGCGCCTGGCCAGCCAGGAACAGACCAAGCTGGGCGTGGCCTTTCTGATCAGCCTGCTGCTGTCGATCTGGAGCGCCAACGCCAGCATGAAGACGCTCTTCGACGGGCTGAACATCGCCTATGACGAGGTCGAAAAGCGCCATCTGGTGGCGCGCACGGCCCTGTCCTACCTGTTCACCTTCTGCGGCGTGCTCTACGCCGCCGCGGCCGTCATGATCCTGGTCGGCGCCCCGATCCTGCTGACCCAGGCCCGTCTGTCGGCCCTGGTGGAGATCTGGGCGCCGATCCGCTGGATGCTGGTGTGGCTGATGACCGCCATCGCCTTCGCCATCCTCTACCGCTTCGCCCCCTGCCGGGCCCTGGCCCGCTGGCGCTGGGTGGCGCCGGGCGCCCTGGTGGCGGCCGGAGGCTGGCTGGTCGGGTCGCTGGGCTTCTCGGTCTATGTCAATCGCGTCGCCCACTATGACGACACCTATGGCCCGCTGGGCACGGTGATCGCCTTCATGGTCTGGACCTGGTTCTCGATCATGATCGTGCTGGTCGGGGCCGAGCTGAACGCCGAGATCGAACATCAGACCGCCATCGACTCCACCACCGGCCCCGAACAGCCGATGGGCCGGCGTGGCGCGGTCATGGCCGACACGGTGGGCCTGGCGTTCCATCCCTGGGAGATGATCAAGCGCGAAACCGGCATGATGCGTGGCCTCGCCCTGGGGGTCTGGGGACGGCTGCGCCGGCGCTGAAGCGGCCCTTACGCTCTCCCCGGCCTTCGCTGGGGGAGCGGGGAAGATGAGCTTGGAAAATCGCGTCCGCCATGGCTAGGTCCGCGCGCGTTTTTCCGGAGCTCCACATGCTGCTTGTCGTCGCCAAGGACCACGATCTTTCCGCCGTGGCCGACCTGGTCAACCAGGCCTATCGCGGCGACGAGGCCCAGAAGGGCTGGACGACCGAGGCGGCCTTCATGGGCGGTGCGCGCACCGATGAAGCCGGCCTGCGCGCCGACCTGACCGCCAAGCCCGGATCGGTGATCCTGACCCTGCGCGACGAGGACGGGGCCAAACCGTTCGGCTGCGTGTGGCTGGAGCCCCTGCCCGGCGATGTCTGGCTGCTGGGCATGCTGGCCGTGGATCCTGGTCGTCAGGACGGCGGGATCGGCCGCGCCCTGATCGAGGCCGGCGAGGCCTATGTGAAGGCCCGGGCCGGCAAGATCCTGAGGATGACGGTGATCGACATCCGCGACACCCTGATCGCCTGGTACGAGCGCCGCGGCTTCCACCGCGCCGGCGTCGAGCCCTTCCCCTATAACGACCGCCGCATCGGCGACACCAGCGGCGAGCTGACGTTCGTGGTGATGGAGAAGGCGGTTTAGGCCCTGACCACAAGCTTCTCGAGGATCAGCTGGGCCGCGTTCACCCGCTCGCCGCCCGGCTCCATGACTTCCAGATGCACGTGGTCGGTGATGCCGCGATAGTGGCCCTGCAGGCTCTCGGCCGCGCCGATGGGCTGGCCCAGGCGGACGGCCTGGCCGACCTCGACCTCCGGGCTCACATAGAAGGCGCGGGCCACATAGCCCAGGGCGGGATTGGTGATCTCGACGAACTTCAGATCTGTCGAGCCGGCATAGGCGTAGCCGATCTTGGTGACATAGCCCGAGATCGGCGCGCGGACGTTCTGGCCGGCCACGGCGGTGTAGTCGACGCCGTCGTGGCTGCGCGAGCCGCCGTCGCGGCGGGCCCCGAACCGGCCGTCGCCGAAGTCGTCATGGCCGCGCGGGGCCGCGCCGGTCGGGTTGGCGAAGTCGGGCGCACCGTCGCCGTCGACATCGGCGCCGCTCCAGACCAGCGCAAGACGGACGGGGCGTTGCGGCTTGGCGGTCATCTCGTTCAACAGACGTCGGACGATCGGCGGCGGACTGTGGCGAGCGACCTCTGGATTTTCCATCGCCGCCACAGCCATGGGCGCGAACACCACCGCCAGACCGAGCGCGCACCGCGCCAGAGGGGGGAAGTGCTTTGCCACCGATGCTTGCATGAAATAACCTTGAGTCTGCGCGGGATCGATCTTCGAAATCGAACGTTGCGCGGATCTATTGTCCGGATATGGCAAAGAGAAGGCAGACCTGGCACAGCGAGGTTTTGCGCCGGCTTACTGCCAAGTTTTGCTGACGCGAACCGTGAATGCTCTAGCTTTGGATAGCTGAGCTATAGATATCTTGCCGTCCCGGACCCAGCGAAGCGGAGCGCCGGGACGAAAAGTCTCCAATGTTAGCCCGCAATCAGCGCCGCGCGCTCGGCGGGGGTGATGTGCCGCCAGGTTCCCTCGGGCATGTCGTCCAGGGTGATGGGCCCCACGCGGACGCGGAACAGGTCGACGACCTTCAGCTCCAGCAGCTCGCACATCCGGCGGATCTGGCGATTGCGGCCTTCCTGCAGGACGATGCTGAAGCGCTGATCGGAGATCATCTCCACCCGGGCCGGGCGCAGTTCGCGGCCGTCCAGCTCGAGGCCAAAGCGCAGAAGCTCCAGCTTCTCATCGCTGATCTCGCCCATCACGGCGACGCGGTATTCCTTTTCCAGCTCCGACTGCGGGCCGATCACCGCCTTGGCCACCACGCCGTCTTCCGACAGCAGCAGCAGGCCGCGCGAGTCCTTGTCCAGACGCCCGATCGGCGGCAGCAGGTCGCCGCTGCCGGGAATGGGCCCTTCGCCGATCCACAGATTCTGACGGGTCAGCAGGCGGGCGGCGGGAACCTCGCCGGCCTCGGGCTGGGACGAGACGAAGCCGACCGGCTTGTGGATCAGCACCGTCAGGCTGGATTCCAGCTTGTCGGTCGCGCGGTCGGCCAGGACCAGGGTCTGGCCCGGCAGGATCTTGCGACCCACATCCTCGACCACCGCGCCGTCGATCGACACCAGGCCGTCGGCGATCAGGGCTTCGGCCTCGCGGCGTGAGCAGACCCCGCTCTGGGCCAGCCACTTGTTGACGCGCTGGGGCGCGTCTTCGTCATAGGTGCGGATGAAGGCCATCAGGCGTAGCCATCTTCCAGGGTGGCCAGGCGCGCGGCCTGGTCCTCGGCGATCAGCGGCTTGATGATGTCGTCCAGCGCGTCGCCCTCCATCACCTTGGGCAGGTTGTAGAGGGTGAGGTTGATGCGGTGATCGGTCACCCGGCCCTGCGGGAAGTTGTAGGTGCGGATGCGCTCGGAGCGGTCGCCGCTGCCCACCTGACCCTTGCGGGCGTCGGAGCGGGCGGTGTCGAGGGCCTCGCGCTGCATGTCATACAGGCGCGCCTTGAGGTTCTTCATCGCCCGGGCGCGGTTCTGGTGCTGCGACTTCTCTGACGACGTCACCACCACGCCGGTGGGCAAGTGGGTGATGCGCACCGCCGAGTCGGTCTTGTTGACGTGCTGACCGCCGGCCCCGGACGAGCGGTAGGTGTCGATGCGGATGTCGCTTTCGTTGATCTCGATCTCGACATCCTCGGCCTCGGGCAGCACCGCGACGGTGGCGGCCGAGGTGTGGATGCGGCCTTGCGCTTCGGTGGCCGGCACGCGCTGCACGCGGTGCACGCCGCTCTCGAACTTCCAGCGGCCGAACACCCCGTCGCCGGTGACCGAGGCGATGATTTCCTTGAAGCCGCCCATCTCGCCCTCGGAGATGCTGTCGACCTCGACCTTCCAGCCCTGCAGCGTGGCGTAGCGCTGGTACATGCGAAACAGGTCGCCGGCGAACAGGGCCGCCTCGTCGCCGCCGGTGCCGGCCCGCACTTCAAGAATAGCGGACGCGTTCTCGTCCTTGTCCTTGGGGGCCAGCATCAGGGCCAGCTCGCGCTCGAGATGGGGCAGCTTCTCGTCCAGGGCCTGGATCTCGTCACGGACCATGGCGGCCATGTCAGGGTCGCCGGCCATCTCGTCCAGCTCGGCGCGCTCGGCGGCCAGCTTGGCCAGGGTCTGCACGGCCTCGGCCACCGGCCGCAGTTCGGCGTGCTCCTTGGAGAGCTTGACGATCTCGGATCCGTCGGTGGCGGCGCCCATCCGGGCCTCCACTTCGCGGAAACGGTCGAGAACCTGGTCGAGGCGGGCCTGGGGCAGTCGCAAGGGGTGACGTCACATGTCTGAAAGGATCGGGCGGCTTCTGTACCCCCCCAAGCGCCTGACGTCACCCCGGCGCGGATGCGGCCCTTTGGGATAGATCCGGGTTTTGAGGATCGTGGCGTCGCCGATCGCCGACATCTTCCCCCTCTGAGGCAGGACGACCGCAGATGGGAGATCGGCGAGGTCAAGCTTGGACGGGGCTCTAGAAAATCCTGCCTTCCTGGGCCTTGTGCCCAGGACCCATGTTTGAGGCCTGTTGTGACCTCGGCTTGGCGCACGGCTGAACGTACCAGAATACAGACCTCAACTCAGGTCAGCGGTGGCATGGGTCCTGGGCACAAGGCCCAGGAAGGCAAACTTTTTTGATCCCAATCCCATGCGATAGACCGCCCCTCCGGGAAAGGATGATCGCGAAGCGGTCAGGAGGGGAAAGCTGCAAAGCGCCCCCGATGCAAACCCGACCTCAGCCCCCATCTAGGACCTGACGGCCAAGCTGGCCCTCGCCCCCTGGAGTTCGCCCATGCCTTCAATGTATCGCGCCACCGTCCCGGTGATGGTCCGTGGCCTGAAAATCCTGACGACCCTGCTGGAAAAGGGCGAGGCCCACGGGGCCGCCGCGGGCCAGGACCCGGCAGACCTGACCGGCGCGCGTCTCGCGCCCGACATGCTGACCCTGACCGGCCAGATCCAGCGGGTCTCGGACACCGCCAAGGCCGCGATCGGCCGGCTGACCGACATCACCCCGCCGCCCATGCCCGATGACGAGGTCAGCTTCGCCGACCTGAAGGCCCGCCTGGCCAAGACCATCGCCTTCCTCGAAAGCGTCGCACCGGACGCCTTCGACGGCGCCGACACGCGCGAGGTCACGCTGAAGGCGGGCGCCTTCGAGGCCAAGATGAGCGGCGAGGACTGCCTGCTGAACTTCGCGCTGCCCAACTTCTATTTCCACCTCACCACCGCCTACGGGATCCTGCGCCATCAGGGCGTGGCCGTCGGCAAGCTGGACTATCTGGGTTCGATGGGCTGAGCCGCGACGCCCTCCCCGCCGGTCGGCGGAGAGGGCGAACGACCGGCTATTGCGGGAGCCGCGCCTCGTACTCGGCGCGCAATCCGCTCCACTTGCTCCAGAACGGTCCCGGGTCGCGCCCGGCCATCTTGGCGGCCAGGACATCCAGATGCGCGTGCCAGCCGGCGCTGACGCTGAGCAGGTTCTGACGATCCGGCAGGCGGCGGTGGGTGACGGTCAGCAGCACCTCGCCGCCCTTCGGCTCCAGTTCAAACGTCACCTCGCCATTGTTCCAGCCGAAGGCCAGCAGGCGCGGCGGCTCGATCCGGGTGACCGTGCTGGTCATGCTGTGCTCGCCCGACATGCCGTCGGGGCGCTGCTCGACCTGGCCGCTCAGCTCGTCATTGCGCCAGGTCAGCTGCACCTCGCCGCCGACCTCCAGGACCATCGGCCCGGCGGCCAGCCACTGCCGGCGCAGGTCGCTCTGCGTCATATAGGCCCACACCCGCTCGACCGGGCCCGGCAGAAGCCGCTGGATGCGCACGGTCATGGGTTCGATCTGGACGCCATAGGCGTCCAGGGTCGCTAGGTCAGTCATCGCCATCTCCTTCTGATTTTGGCGGGGCTTTGCGGGAGTCCTCTTGCCGGAGCAGGCCCTCGAGAATGTCGAGGCGGCCGGTCCAGAAGCGCTGGTAGAAACCGATCCAGTCGTGCGCGCCTTCCAGCGGCTGCGCCTCCAGGCTGCACACATGGGTGCGACCCGTCACCCGCCGCCGCACCAGGCCGGCACGCTCCAGCGCCTTGACGTGCTTGGAGGCCGCCGCCAGCGACATCGAAAACGGCGCGGCCAGCTCGCCGACGCTGCGCTCGCCCTCGGCGAGGCTGCGCAGCATCCGCCGGCGGGTGGCGTCGCCGAGAGCGTGAAAGACGGCGTCGAGCCGGGGCGTTTCTAATTCAACCATGTGGTTGAAGATGAAGGCGCGACCCTGGATTGTCAACTAGATGGTTGAATATTATTCTGCGGGGTCTGGATCGCCGTGACCAATCGCCGACAGCCCGCCGGCGTTCTCGATGTCGAAGCGGATGACCAGGCCCTGCTCGATCCGGAAGACATGCCGGACGGTCTCATCGAGCAACAGCTTGCCCGCGAGGTCGCGCACCACCTGGCGGACCTCCACCGCGGTCACGCCGTCGTCTCGCGCGCGGACCGACAGGGGCTGGATTTGCGGCGTGATCGTCGCCCACTGCCGGGTCCAGTAGGCCCGGACGGCCTCGCGCCCCCGCACATGTCCGCCGTCCATGCCGTTCGCCCAGGCGACGTCTTCGGCGAGGGACGTCAGAACCGCCGGAATGTCCCGCCGATTGAAGCCCTCATAGAGCTGCCGCACCAGGGATTCGTCTTTGCTCATCGCTGGCTCCTTCATCGCGCGGGTTGCGCGCGCTCGCCTGACCTATGTATATAGGGACCTATGCATTTACATAGCTGCCTATGCAAGAGGCTCGCGACATGAAGTTCGAGGTGCTGTCCACGCCGGGACATCTGATCAGTCTGGCGGCGCGGGGGTTCGTCCGCCTGAGCGAGGCGCGCCTGAAACCCATGGGCTTCGGCGTGGGCCACCTGCCGGTGCTGGTCGCGCTTCAGGAGGGCCGGGCCGACACCCAGCGCGACCTCGCGCGGTTCGCCAAGATCGAGCAGCCTTCCATGGCCCAGATGTTGGCGCGCATGGAGCGAGACGGCCTCATCGAGCGCCGGCCCGACGCCAGGGACGGACGCACCAGCCGTATCGCGCTGACACAAGCCGCCCAAGAGCGTTTGCCGGAGGCCCGCGCCGCGCTGATCGACGGGAATCGCGAGGCGTTGAACGGCTTCACCGACGCGGAAGCCGCTCAGCTTGTCAGCCTGCTGACGCGGGTGATCGCCAATCTCGACCGCATCGCCAGCGCCGAAGCGCCGGCGGGCGGGCCCTAGGAAGGCCTTTCGCCGCCTGTCGCGGCGGGGATGACGAGAGGTTACCGCGAATTCATCCGGCGAGCGGATTTGCGCCTAGCCCCGCTACGCTTGTAGCGCTACACATGTAGCGTCATCAGCCTGCGGAGACCCGCCGTGATTGAAGCCTTGCCACGACGCGAAAGAGAGGTGTTCGAAACCCTCTGTCGCCTGGAAGCCAGCACGGCCGCGGGCCTCCGCAGCGCCCTGTCCGATCCGCTCAGCGACTCCGCCGTGCGCACCCTGCTGTCGCGCCTGGAGGCCAAGGGCCTGGTCACGCGATCGGCCGGCCGCGACGGCTTTCTCTACAGCCCCGCCCAGCAGACCCAGGCCGTCGCCGCCGGCGCGCTGCAGCGGATGATCGACACCTTCTTCGCCGGCTCGGCGGCCAGCGCCGCCACCGCCCTGCTGGGTCTGGGCCAGAAGCTGACCCCCGAGGAGGCCGCCGCCCTGGAACAGGTCATCGACCAGGCCGTGGAGCGCAAGCCATGACTGTCGCCCTGCTGCTGACCCTGCTGGTCAAGTCCAGCCTGATCGCCGGGGCCGGCCTGGCCGCCGCCCGGTTCCTGACCCAGCGCCCCCTCGACAGGGTGGAGATCCTGCGCGCCACGGTCTGCCTGCTGCTGGCCCTGCCGGTGATCATCAACGCCCTGCCGGCCATCAACCTGGCCCTGCTGCCGGCGACGGCGCCCGACCTTTCGACCGTGGCCGCGCCGCCGGTCGAAGGCCTCGCCGCGACGCCGGCCCCCGTCCTGGCGTGGCCGCCGTCCGCCCAGCTGCTCGGCTGGCTGTGGCTGCTGGGCGCCGCCGCCGTCATCGGCCGACTGCTTCTGGGCGTGCGGACCCTGAACCGCTGGACCCGACAGGGCCAGCCGGTGACCTGCCCCGCCTGGCTGGCCCCGATCGACCACCTGCAGGCCGCCGACCGCCCCGGACTGGTCTGCAGCGACCGGCTGAGCGGCCCGCTCAGCTGGGGCGTCGCGCCCGGCTTCATCCTGGTGGATCCCGACAGCCTGGCCCAGCCCCAGGCCGCGCCGGCCATCCTGGCCCATGAGCTGGCCCATCTGCGGCGCCATGACTGGATCTTCCTGGTGCTGTCGCGGCTGACCCTGGCGCTGTTCTGGTTCAACCCGCTGGTCTGGCGCCTGCATGCGGTGCTGGTCGAGCGATCCGAAGAAGCCGCCGACGCCGTCGCGCTCGAGACCGTCGATCGCACGCTTTACGCCCGGGCCCTGGTTCGCCTGGCCGCCCATCCCCCGTCCCGCCCCCATTCCGCCGCGCGCGTCGCCATCGCCATGGCCGCCGACGCCCGAACGCTGAAGACAAGGATCGCCTGCATCATGACCCACGCCCCCGCGCGCCGCCGCCCCCTGACAGTGGCCCTGACCGTCGTCGCCCTGGCCGCCGTCGCAACGCCGCTGGCGGCGCTGGGCGTCAGCCGCCAGGCCTGCGTCGAGCCGCCCCCGCCGCCGCCTCCCCCGCCGAGCGCATTCCCCGAACCGCCGGCGCCGCCCGCACCGCCAAGCGCCTTCTTCGAGCCGCCCGTACCGCCGGCCCCGCCGGCCCCACCGGAACCGGTCGAGACCCTGGCCCTGGCCCCGCCCGAGCCCCCTGCTCCGCCCGCTCCGCCCGCTCCGCCGCCCGCGCCGCCCCCAGGCGTCGCTTACAGCTACTACCGCGTCGCCACGCCCGCCGAGCGAAAGGCCGCGACCGAAGCCCGCGCTCAGGCCGATGAGGCTCGACGCCAGGCTGACCGGGCCCGGATCCAGGCTGACCAGGATCGCCGACAGGCCGAGCAGGCTCGCGTCCAAGCTGATCAGGCCAGGGTCGAGGCGGAAAAGGCGCGCGTCTTCGGCGAGCGCGCCCGCGCCGAGGCAGGACGCCAGATGATCAAGGCTCGCGCCCAGATGGCCCAAGGCGTCCGGCAGATGCGGGACAGCGCCCAGGACCTGCGCGCCGAAGCCGTCCGCCTGCGCGATCCCGCCTACCGCGCCCGCCAGATCGCCGACAACCGCGCGCGCGGCAATATCGTCACCGACGCCGAACTGCTCGACGTCGCCCGCCGCATGCCGGCCCAGGCCGACCAGATGGACCGTCAGGCCGATCAGCTGGCGCGGGAGGCGGGCAAGGCCAGCTAGGGCTTGAGCCCGGCCGCCGCGCGCCCTCAGAACCCCGCCTTGACCTCAACCGCCACCACATTGCGCGGCGAGCGCGAGGGGCGCAGGTCGCCGTCGACCACCACGCGGTAAGGGCCCTCGCGGGCGTCCAGCGGATGGCCGTTGACCGTGTCGGCCAGGATCACCGGATTGGCGCGATAGACGGGGTCGGTCTCGGCGATCGACAGGATGCTGGTGAAGCCGTCCGAGGCGCGCAGCACCACCACCTGGTTCAGATACCGCCCCATCAGCCGCTCGCCCGCCACGACGCCGGCCTTCAGCAGGGCCTCGTGCAGCACGGCGCCCTCATAGGTGACGGCCTGGCCCTTGACGGTGATCGTCGCCTTGGCACGCGGCAGGGCCGCCACCTCGGCGGGGGTGAGCACCACCGAGTCGCGTCCGGCCACCGTCACCTTGAGATCCTGGGCCAGGACAGGCGAGGCGATGAGGGCGAGGGCGGCCGCGAGGGCGAGGAGGATGCGCATCCGGTCAGGGTGGCGCACCGCCCGCCCCCTGTCACCCCGCCTTCAGCTCGGTCATCAGCGGATACAGCGAGGCCACCAGTAGCAGGGCCATGGTGACATTGAAGGTCCGCAGCACGGCCGGACGATCCAGATAGCCCCGCAGACCCTGGCCAAAGCCGGCCCAGGCGGCGCTGCACGGCACGCCGCACAGCATGAAGGTTCCAGCCAGGATCAGGGCGGTCAGACTGCCGCTGCCCTCGGGCGTATAGGTGGTGGCCGCGCCCAGGGCCATGGCCCAGGCCTTGGGGTTGAGCCACTGGAAGCCGGCCGCCTGCAGGAAGGTCATCGGCCGGCCGGCGGCGGCCTTGTCGCTGATCCCCCTGGCCGTGGCGATCTTCCAGGCCAGCCACAGCAGATAGGCGGCGCCGACCCAGCGCAGCACCTCGTGCAGCACCGGCGCGGCTTTGAACACGCCCGACAGGCCCCAGCCCATCGCCACCACCATCACGCCCAGGCCGGCGCTGATCCCCAGGATGTGCAGGATCGTGCGGCGAAAGCCGAAATTCGCGCCCGAGGCCAGCAGCATCATGTTGTTGGGCCCGGGCGTGCCGGCGGTGGCGAAGGCGAACAGGACGAAGGCGAACAGCAGATCAGGGGTCATGGCGAGACTCCGGTTGGAATGTCACCGTGATGTTCTTGATTGATCCATGAGTCAAAACAAGTATTGTCATTGTGACAATTACGGAGCCGCCATGTCCGCCTGGACCCCCACCCTGATCGATGGCGACGCGCCGCTGTATGAGCGCCTGGTCGAGGCCCTGCGCGGCGACATCGCCTCGGGCGCCCTGGCGGCCGGCGCGCGCCTGCCGCCGCAGCGCGACCTGGCCCACCGCCTGGGCCTGGGCCTGGGCACGGTCACCCGCGCCTATGTCGAGGCCGAGAAGGCCGGGCTGGTTCAGGCCCATGTGGGGCGCGGCAGTTTCGTGCGCGGCGGGGCGAACGCCGGTCCTGTCCGGGCGGCCGAGAGCGGCCTGATCAATCTGGCCCAGAACATCGCCCCCGGCGCCCCGGCCCAGGCCCGCCTGGCCGACACCCTGGCGCGGCTGAAGCGCCGCGGCGACCTGCTGGACCATCTGGCCTATTCGCCGCCGGCCGGGATGGAGGTCCAGCGCCGGGCGGGGGCCGCCTGGCTGGCGCGCACCGGCGGCCTGACCGACGCCGACTGGACCCGCCTGATCGTCTGCGCCGGCGCCCAGCAGGGCCTGACCCTGGCCTTTGGCGCGGTGGCGCGGCCGGGCGATACAGTGCTGTGCGAGGCCTCGACCTTCTATGGCGTCAAGGCCCTGGCCGAGTACATGGGCTATGGCCTCAGGGGCCTGGCCATGGACGCCGAGGGTCTGCGGCCCGACGCCCTGGACGAAGCCGCCGCCACCGGCGCCTACAGGGCCGTGGCCCTGCAGCCCACCCTGCAAAACCCCACCGGCCGGATCATGAGCGCCGGCCGCCGGGCCCAGATCGTCGCCGTGGCCCGCAAGCACGACCTGATGATCATCGAGGACGACATCTATGCGGTCTATGCGCCGGACGCGCCGCCGCCGTTCGCGGTGCTGGCCCCCGAGCGCACCTTCCACGTCTCGGGCGTGTCCAAGTCCCTGGCTCCGGGCCTGCGCACCGGCTTTCTGGTCACGCCGCCGGGCGATCCTCTGGACCGCGTGCTGCGCGCGGTGAGGGCCCTGAGCTACGCCCCGCCCAGCTTCGGCGGCTTGATCGCGACCCAGTGGATCGAGGACGGCACGGCTGATGCGATCGTCTCAGAGATCCAGGCCGAGATGACCGCCCGTCTGGCCGTGGCCCGCGACAGTCTCGGCGGCGCGATGGAAGTCCCCGTATCGCCCAGCGCGCCCCACGTCTGGCTGCCGATGAGCGAACTGGACGCCGAACGGCTGGCGGGCCGGGCCCTGCGCGGCGGCGTCGAGCTGACCCCGCCCTCAGCCCCGGTGGTCGCGCCCGGCCTGACCACGGGCGTGCGCCTGTGCCTGGGCGCGGCCCGCGACCGGCAGGATCTGGAGCGCGGCCTGCGGATCGTCGCGGCGGCGGTGGCGGATGTGGACGAACGCGCGCGGGCGGTGATCTAGACTCCGGCTCGCCGACGCGATTGCCGCGGGAAATCGACAAGAGCCGCCTGAGCCAGATCGACTATTCATCGACGACATAACGATCAGGAGCTCTTCCATGGCCACCGCCACCGCCCGCATCAGCGACGCCCACTACGCGACCGCCATCACCACCGGCCGCCACGCCCTGACCGCCGATGAGCCTGAGCGCAATGGCGGGGCGGATGTCGGCCCCGCGCCCTTCGACCTGTTGCTCGCCTCATTGGGGGCCTGCACCGCCATGACCCTGAAGATGTACGCCGAGCGCAAGACCTGGCCGCTGGAGGCCGCTGAGGTTCGCCTGCACTATCACGGCGGCGAGACCCCGCCCCGGATTGAGCGCGTGCTGGTCCTGAGCGGCCCGCTGGATGAGGCCCAGCGCGCGCGTCTGGCCGACGTGGCCGAACGCACGCCGGTGACCCTGGCGATCAAGGGCGGCGTACCGATCCAGACGTCGCTGAGCGCTGATTAGTAAAGCAGGACCTTGACCACGGCCGAACCGTCGGGAAGCGGCGAGACGACCTTGACCATCACCTGGCTGTCCTTGGCCAGCCAGAAGCGGGTCGGTGGAAAGTCAGAGCGATTGTAGTCGGTGGTCATCACCCAGCAGTCGACCTTGCCGCCGGCCGGCGTGGTCAGAACGTCAGAGCCCGTGACCTTGAAGACATAGGGCGCGGGGTCGCCGCCGCCGGGGTGCAGGAAGTTGATGCTGGCCTCGTAGCCGTCCTTCAGCGGCAGGGCCTGCAACAGCTCCATGTCGGTCTCGAAATTGAAGGTGCGCTGCGGCGCGGCGACGTCATAGGCCTTGGCGGCGTTGTCGGGCAGATCGGCCAGGCCCGTGACCCGATCGGCGGTAAAGGCGAAACCCTCGACCTTGGTCTGGCCGTCCTTGGTGGAGCGGCGCACATGGGTCAGCGGCGCGAACGTCCCGACCTCGAACCAGGAGTCCAGCGTCTTGGCGGCCGGTGTCGTGGCGCCGTCCCAGTGCTGGACGATGTGCAGACGGGTCTGGCCGTCCTTGGGCTCGAAGCGAATCTCGCGGGTCCAGATGTCGGCCGGCGTGAAGGTTTCGCCGGTCTGCTTGTAGCGCAGATAGCGATGGACCCCGGGCTTGATCCTGTCGAAACGGGCCAGGGGTTGGCCGACCGGCACGGGGGTGACCTCGGCGCGCGCCGAGACGGCGGCGAAGCTGACGAGCAGAGCGAGCGCGGATGCGGCGGCGAGCGTTTTCATGACGACTCCGGAGACGGGAGGCGGCACCAGGCACCGCGCCGCTCGAAGGCTCCAGTTAAGTCGTCGTAATGAGCGGCCTACTCCGCCGCGAGCGCTTCGGCGTCGGCGGCGGCTTTCAGCTGCGCGGCGCGCTGTTCGACCAGCTCGACGATGTGCTCGATCATGCCGTCATTGGACTGTTTGTGGTCGGGCTTGCCGGCCATGTAGATCATGCCCGAACCGGCTCCGCCGCCGGTAAAGCCCAGGTCGGTCATCAGGGCCTCGCCCGGACCATTGACCACGCAGCCGATGATCGACAGCGACATCGGCTGGCTGATGTGGGCCAGGCGCTGCTCCAGGGCCTCCACCGTCTTGATGACGTTGAAGCCCTGACGGGCGCAGGACGGGCAGGCGATGATGTTGACGCCGCGGTGGCGCAGGCCCAGCGACTTGAGGATGTCGAAGCCGACCTTGATCTCTTCGACAGGGTCCGCGGCAAGAGAAACGCGAATTGTGTCGCCGATGCCGGCCCACAGCATCGAGCCGATGCCGATCGACGACTTGACCGTGCCGGTGCGCAGGGCCCCCGCCTCGGTGACGCCCAGGTGCAGCGGGCAGTCGATGCGCTCGGACAGCTGATGATAGGCCGCCACCGTCATGAACGGGTCGGACGCTTTCACACTGATCTTGAACTCGTGGAAGTCGTGATCCTGCAGGATGCGGGCGTGGTTGAGGGCGCTCTCGACCATGGCGTCGGGGCACGGCTCACCGTACTTTTCCAGCAGGTCGCGCTCCAGCGAGCCGGCATTGACGCCGATCCGCATCGAACAGCCGTGGTCGCGGGCCGCCTGGATGACGTCGCGCACCCGGTCGGGGCTGCCGATATTGCCCGGATTGATCCGCAGGCAGGCCGCGCCGGCCTGGGCCGCCTCGATGCCACGCTTGTAGTGAAAATGGATGTCGGCCACGAGCGGCACCCGGGCCTCGCGGGCGATGGTCTTGAAGGCCGCCGTGCTGTCGGTGTCGGGGCAGCTGACCCGAACGATGTCGGCCCCGGCCTCTTCCAGCTGACGGATCTGCTCCAGCGTCGCGGCGGCGTCGCTGGTCAGGGTGTTGGTCATCGACTGCACGGTGATGGGCGCGTCGCCCCCCACCTCGACATTGCCGACACGGATCTTGCGCGACACGCGGCGCGTGATCGAACGCCAGGGGCGAAGGTGGGTGTGATCTGCAGCCATGGCGGCAATCTAAGGCTTTTGCGGACGGAACCCAAGGGCGTCCTTGGTCTCAAGCCCGCTTGTCAGCCGATTTCACGCCCTTGAGTATCCGCAAGGACGCCGGGGCCCGGACCTCAGCCGGCGGGCTGAGCCGGCGGCTTGATCAGCTTGCCCAACGCCGTGGTCTTGGCGGTGAGACGGCCGGTCATCACGCCGCCTGAATAGACGTCGAAATTCGCCGGATCGGAGACGTCGACGGACAGGCCCATCGGGCGCGGCGCGCTGAAGGCTTCGCCGGCGCTGAGCTGGCGGGCGAAATAGACCGAGCCGTCGGCCCCGCGCACCACCAGGGTGCCGCCCTTGCGGGCCAGGAGCACCACGCCCGAATTGTCGGCGGCGAGACCGCCATAGACCGCGCCGCGAGGCTTGAACGGCGAGCCCAGGGCGGCGACATGGGCCGCGTCGACCACGGTCTCGCCTGAGGCGGCGGCGGCGCGGGCCTTGCTGGCGGCATTGGCGGCGTCAGCCGAGCCGCCATTGGCGGCGGCGTCGTCGAGACCGGGGGTCTTGTAAGGCTCAGGCGTGGTGGACTCGACCGGGGCCGGCAGGGGCGCGCCCAGCGACACCGCCGAACCGGCCGGGGCCGAAGCCGAGCTCGGGGCCGAAGCATTGGCGGCGACCTGGCTGACGGGAACGTCCTTTTCCATGGCGCGACGCGCCACGTTCCACAGCAGGATCGCGCCGACCAGCAGCATGCCGGCGGCCAGCACCAGGGCCAGGCGCGGATCGCGTTCGTGACGCACGCCGACCGGGGCGCGCAGCGGCTCGCCCTCATCGGGCACGTCGTTCTTGAAGCGCAGCACGGCGGCCTCGCCGTCCAGGCCCAGCAGATTGGCGTAGGCGCGGACATAGCCGATGGTGAACGGACGCGAGGGCAGCTCTTCCAGCCGCAGCTCTTCAAGCGCGTCGATATAGCTTTGACGGATGCGCGTGGCGTCGGCCACGTCCTGGGGGGTCAGCCCGCGGAAGGTGCGCGCGGCGCGCAGGGCGGCGCCGATATCAGCGCCCTCGTCGACCGATGGCTGGCCGACCGCCACGAAGCCCTCATCGGGTTCGACGTCGGAAACCAGATGCAAGTGTCTCACACTGCCCGTATCCAGCGCCATGTCGGCCCATTCACCCCAAAAAAATCGCGTAACGCGCGAGCGTTACGCCCCACCCTGCTCCGTATGGCACGAAGCGTTTAACAATTCATTGTGGATATCAAAGTAAGTCACGGGATTCAATGCACTAAGCGGCCAAGCTTGGTTAAGAGGCCGGATATCACACCGCGACGTAAAGCTTTCGCGCGAGGGTTTCGATCTCTCCCCGGAGCGATCCGGCCGAGCCTTTCAGCAGGGCTTCGACATTGCGGCGGGCGGCTTCACGGTCGCACGACAGCACCATCTGCTTGACCGGACCGATGCCGGCCGGCGGCATCGACAGGCGATCAAAGCCCAGGGCCACAAGGGCGAAGGCCTCCAGCGGCCGCCCCGCCATCTCACCGCACACCGACACCGGCGTCCCCGTGTCGGCGCAGGCCTGCTGGATGGTCTTCAAGGCCCGCAGCGCCGACGGCGACAGCGGATCATAGCGATCCGCCATCTTCGGATTGCCGCGATCGGCGGCGAACAGGTACTGCATCAGGTCATTGGTGCCGACCGACACGAAGTCGGTCATCGGCAACAGTGCGTCCAGATGCCACAGCAGCGACGGCGCCTCGATCATCGCCCCGACGTCCAGACGGGCCGGCGCCGGACGGCCGCGCTTCAGGGCCCAGGCCACTTCCAGATCGACAAAGGCGCGGGCGGCGCGGAACTCGTCCACATTGGCCACCAGCGGGAACATGATCCGCAGCTCGCGGCCCTTGGAGGCCTTGATCAGGGCGCGGATCTGCATGCGCAACAGGGCCGGACGGTCCAGACCCATGCGGATGGCGCGCCAGCCCAGGGCCGGATTGTCCTCGCGCTCCATCTCCATATAGGGCAGCAGCTTGTCGCCGCCCAGGTCCAGGGTGCGGAAGGTCACCGGCATGCCGTTGGCGGCTTCCAGCACCTTTTCGTAGAGCGCGGTCTGGGCCTCCAGGCGCGGCATCTCCTCGGCGACCATGAACTGGAACTCGGTGCGGAACAGGCCGATGCCCTCGGCCCCGGTCTCGCCCAGAATGTCCAGATCGACGGCCAGGCCGGCGTTCATCAGCAGGGTGATCTTGCCGCCGTCCTTGGTGAAGGCGGGCGTGTCGCGCAGCCTTGCGAACTCGGCCTTGCGCTGGGCGCGAACCTCCATCCGGGCCTGCAGCGACTTGACCACGTCGGGACGCGGGCGAAGCCAGGCCTCGGCGGTTTCGGCGTCGACCACAACGGGGTCGCCCTCGCTGACCCGGTCGCGCAGGCCGGCCAGGCGACCCACGCAGGGGATGTCCAGCGCCCGGGCGACGATGCCGGCGTGGCTGGCGGCCGAGCCTTCCTCCAGCAGGATGCCCTTGAGCTTGGTGCGGTCATATTCCAGCAGGTCGGCGGGACCCAGGTTCCGCGCGATCAGGATGGCGTTGTCGGGCAACTGGCGCACGGCGTGCACATCGCCCGACAGGTGGCGCAGCAGCCGGTCGTTGAGGTCTTCCAGATCGTGCAGACGTTCGCGCAGATAGGGATCACGCGCCTGGCCCAGGCGGGCGCGGTGCTCGGAGCGCACGCGCTCCACCGCCGCCTCGGCGGTCAGGCCTGAACGCACGGCCTCTTCCAGGCCGCGATTCCAGCCACGGTCGTGGGCGAACAGCCGGTAGGTGTCGAGCACCTCATAGGAGGCGCCGACCAGGCCGCCCTGGCCGTCCAGCATCTCGTCGATCTGGCTCTGCAGGGCGGTGATCGCCACCTGCAGCCGAGCCTCTTCGGCCACGGGATCGTCAGCCAGCAGTTGCTCGGGCGCCACCGGCTGCTCGTGCAGCACGGCCACGCCATAGGCCAGACCCTCGGCGAAGCGCGCGCCCTTCAGCCGCTCGGGCTTGTGGGGCGCGATCTCGACGTCTTTCAGCTCGTCCAGGCCCAGCAGTTCGCCGGCGCTGACCATCTCGGCCAGGACCATGGCGATGATCTGCAGGTCCTCGACCTCCTCGTCGCCATAGACCCGCTCGGTGCGGTTCTGGACGACCAGCACGCCGATCGAGCGGCCGCCGCGCAGCAGGGGCACGGCCAGGAAGGCGTGATAGGGATCTTCGCCGGTTTCCGGGCGATAGGCGAAGGCCGGGTGGTGCGGCGCGTCCGACAGGTTCAGCGGCCGGCCCAGACGCATGGTCTCGCCGACCAGGCCCTCGCCGGGCTTCATGCGGGTGACGTGGACGGCTTCAGGAGCCAGGCCTTCGGTGGCGAACAGTTCCAGATCGCCAGAGGCCCGGCGCAGATAGATCGAGCAGACCTCGGCCACCATCGAGATGGCGATGGTGCGCACCACCATGTCGAGCTTGGCCTGGGCGGGGCCGCCTCCGGCCATGGCCTCGCGAATCTGCCGAAGCAGACTGCGGGGTCCTCGAACGGCGATGCCGGATGCCGCCATGAGCTGTTGCGCTCTCCCTCTGTCCGCAGCGATCTAACCCGACTCAAACCAACAGGGGTTAAGAAGCCGCTTGCGCTCTCAGCGCGCTATAGCAGATTTCGCGCGCCTGACAGCGGTCAGCGCCCTCCGAGGCAAAGATTGTCTCGCCCGGCACGCGAAAAAGCGCCGCCCTGCAAGAAAGGGCGGCGCAAGTCTTCGCCATAGGATCGGGATCAGGACCTAGCGGCGGTTGTCGTGGCCATAGCGGGCGTCGTAGCGCGTATTGTAGCTGTTCTGGCCGTAGCGGTTGTCGCCATGCTGGCCGTAACGGGTGTCATAGGCGTTCTGGCTGTAGCGGTTGTCATAGCCGCCTTGGCCATAGCGCTGATCGCGGACCTGATAGCCCTGACCGTAGCCGTTATAGGTCGGACGGCTCTGATAGCTGTTGCTGTAGCGACGATCGTTCTTGTCCGTGCCCGACGAGGCGCCGATGGCGGCCCCGGCGATGGCGCCGATCGCGATGCCGCCCTTGTCGCCCTTCGACAGGGCCGCGCCGGCGATGCCGCCGATCAGGGCGCCGAGGATGGCCTTTTCGGTCTTGTCGCTCTTCTGGTTGTGACGCTCACCCGCGAAGGCGCCCGAGGCGGGAACGATCATGGCGGCGGCGACAGCGGCGGCGATCAGGGTCTTGGAAACGGTCTTCATGGCGTGGCTCCCTTCGAGAAGCGTCGCTAG
Organism: Caulobacter sp. FV2ps19; assembly: GCF_058681035.1. Taxonomy (NCBI): domain Bacteria; kingdom Pseudomonadati; phylum Pseudomonadota; class Alphaproteobacteria; order Caulobacterales; family Caulobacteraceae; genus Caulobacter; species Caulobacter sp. FV2ps19. The sequence continues at coordinate 4,149,005 of NZ_CM178729.1, forward strand.
GTCCGGATGTCCGGTGCGGCGCTGTTGGGACCTTTGTCGCAAACGGCGCTTGAACCCGATCTGAACGGCGACGTTCAGGTTCCGGTCATGTTGCCCTCATAGTCCGTCTTCCCGGCGAATGCCGGGATCCAGATCGAGCCCGGAGAGGTTGGCTGGCCTGGTCAGGCCTCAGGGCGCATCATCCCAAGACGCTCAGGCTGGATCTGGGCCCCGGCTTTCGCCGGGGAAACGGAGAAACGGAAACTCTTAAGCCGCCGCTGGCCGGTGCAGCGACACAGACCACAGCACCCCGGCCAGCATCAGGGCGATGGCCAGGCTTTCCAGCGGCCGGGGCCAGCGGGCCTCGTGAAGAAAGCCGTACAGCAGGGCGAACAGGGTCTCGAACACGATCAGCTGGCCCGACAGGCTGAGCGGCAGCAGCTTGCTGGCCGCGTTCCACAGACCGTTGCCGATCACCGAGGCGCCCAGGGCCACGGCCAGGCTGACGCCCCAGAACAGGGCCCAGGCGCTGGAGTCGTGGGCCGCCCCGGCCAGGGCGAAGGCCGGGACGATCAGCGCCAGCGACAAGGCGCCGGTGACCACCCCAGTCAGCAGAGACCACTCATGGCTGTTGAACTGCGGCGTCGCCGCCAGCCGGCGGGCGTTCCACACGGCGTAGAGCGTCCAGCAGGCCAGGGCCAGGACCGCGCCCATCACGCCCAGGATCAGGCGCGGAACCGGCGCGCCGTCGCCGCTGCGAAACACGTCGACATTGATGCAGACGACGCCGGCCGCCAGCATCGCCAGCGGCGCGGCCAGCCGGCGCAGCGGCACGCCCTCGCCCGGTCTGGCCCCGACCAGGGTGACGGTGACCGGCAGCAGGCCGATGATCAGCGACGCCGCCGCCACCCCGGCGTTCTGCACCGCCACGGCCAGGCCGACATAGTAGATCAGATTGCCCAGCAGGCTCAGCCCGGCCAGATCGCGCCAGTCCTTGCCGGTCATGCGGCCAAACACCGTGCGCGCCGCCGGGGCCAGCAACACCAGCGAGGCCAGGCCATAGGCCAGATAGCGCCCGGCGGTCATCTGCAGCGGCGTGAAGTCGGCCAGCAGCAGCGGCGCCAGGAACACCCCGCCCCAGAAGGCGCCGGCGATCAGGCCGCACGCCAAGCCTAGCAGGAGGTTGCGCGGGTGGGTCATGGTTTCCGGGCTATCAGGCGACGCGGCGGCTGGCGCGGCGAAAACACCCGAAACCGGGACGAAATCGCGCTTTTGCCTGCGACGGAACCGCCGGACCGCGTCGTTTAGGGTGCAGTTGTTCGCGTCCCATCGCCTGGAGTCCGCCATGACCGCTCGCGCCGTCGCCCTGCCCGCCCTGCTGGCGGTCGCCCTGACCTTCAGTCTGGTCGGCGACGGCCTGGCCCAAGGGCGGTTCCAGGGGCCGCTGCGCAAACGGATGGCCCAGCGCCTGGAGGCCAAGCGCGCCCAGGAGGAACGCCCGATCGACCTGGCGACCATCGCCCCCGGGGCCCGCAAGATGACCGTGGCCTATGGCGGCGATCCGGCCCAGCAGATGGACGTCTATCTGCCGCCGGCTGCGGCCGGAACGTCCCTGAGCGGCGCTCCGGTCATCGTCATGGTCCACGGCGGGGCGTGGAAGATCGGCGACAAGGCCAATACCAGTTCGATCGAGAACAAGCTGAAGTTCTGGCTGCCCCGGGGCTACATCCTGGTCAGCGTCAACTACCGCATGCTGCCCACGGCCATGGCCTATGAGCAGGCCAAGGACGTGGCCCAGGCGCTGGACCTGACCCAATCGCGCGCCAGGACCTGGGGCGGCGATCCCGACAAGATCATCCTGATGGGCCACTCGGCCGGGGCCCATCTGGTGGCCCTGCTGTCGTCGGCCCCGTCGATGGTGAAGCACAGATGGGGCGGCACGGTGGTGCTGGACTCCGCGACGATGAAGGTGTCCGAAACGATGAAGGGCCGGCATCCGGCCTTCTATGACGAGGCGTTTGGAACCGACCCGGCCCAGTGGGCCAAGGCCTCGCCGATGGACCAGTGGACCCCGAACGCCGTGCCGATGATGGCGGTCTGTTCCACCCGCCGCCCCGACAAGCCGTGCGACGACGCCCGCGCCTTCCAGGCCCTGGTCCAGCGCAATGGCCGCGACATGCCCGTCCTGCCCCAGGACCTGACCCATGCCGACATCAATCGCACCCTGGGCCTGCCGGGCGCCTACACCACCGCCGTGGACGCCTTCATCCGGGCGCGGCTGGGGCCCCCAAACTAGAGCAAGGCGCGTGAAATCAGACTCACGCGCCTTGCTCTAGATTTTTGTTTTCGCATCGTTCTTGCGGAAAACCGGCGTCCACTTTTCCCCACGATGCTTTTGGGCCCCAACCGACGCTCAACCCCGATCCGGGTTTACTCCCCCGCGCCGCGCCCTAAGGTCGCCGGATCACAAGCTCGAGGGGCGTCCATGTTGAAACTTGTCTCCGAGCGCTGGCTTCTGGCCCTGTGCCTGCCTCTGGCCCTGCTGGGCTGGAGCCCTCACGCCCTGGCCGCCCCTTGCGCCGTGGGCGCGCCAGGGGTCACCGAACGGGTCGCGCTGGGCCAGACAGGCCGCCCCTTGCTGCTGCACAGGCCCTCGGGCCTCAAAGCCGCCGCCCCGGCCCCTTTGCTGATCCTGCTGCATGGCAGCGGCGGGACCGGCGCCCAGATGCTGAAGGCCTCGAAACTGGAGGCCACATCGGACCGCTCAGGGTTCATCGTGGTCGCGCCCGACGCGGGCATTGCGGCCGGCCGGGGCTTCGTCTGGAACATCCCCGGCGTGCCCACCATCACCGGCAAGATCCCGGACGCCTCCGACGCCGACGACGTGGCCTATCTGGCCCAGATCGTCGACAGCCTGGCGGAGGACGGCTGCGTCGACCGCGCGCGGGTCTATGTCACCGGCCTGTCGGGCGGCGGGCGCATGGCCTCCTGGCTGGGCTGCGTGGACGCCGGGCGCTACGCCGCCATCGCCCCGGTGGTCGGGCTGCGCGCCGGCAATCCCCGGGGGGACAATCCGCAGGAGCCCGATCCAGCCACCTGCACGCCCGACCGCCCCATGCCGGTGATCGCCTTCGCCGGCGACAAGGACACGGTCAATCCCATCGAAGGCGGGGGCGCAGGCTATTGGCAATATACCCTGCACGCGGCCGAGCAGCGCTGGGCGGCGCTCAACGGCTGTCAAAACGCTCCGACCACGCAGTGGGTCGCGCCCGGCGTCTATGAAGAGCGCTATTCCGGATGTCGCAATCAGGCCGACGTCGTGGGCCGGGTCACCGTGGGCGGCGTCCACACCTGGCTGGCCGACAACGACGCCCTCTGGGCCTTTGTGTCGCGCTATCGCCGCGACTGAGGCGCCTCAGCCGTGCCCCGGCTGGGCCAGGGGTTCGGAGGCATCCTCGACCAGACGGCGAGCCTGTTCCAGGGCCGCGTCGATATCGTCCTCGATGAACGCGACCTCAAGATCGGTCAGGGGGTGCGGCGCGGCGATGGTCTCGCGCAGATAGGCGCGCTTTTCGGCTTCGGTCATCGACCACCAGCCCACGGTATGGCCTTCCTCGATCACCGCGTCGCCCATGGCCAGCAGGTCGTCGGTGTCGAAGATCGGCTGACCCGGCTTTTCCGGGAACCATTGGCCATCGTCCGGCAGGGCCTGGTCCAACTGCTTGAGCAGCTTGGCCAGCCACGGGCTGATCAGCAGGGGCTTTTCATAGCCGTCACCGAACTTGGCGCGCAGCAGCAGATCATAGATCAGCTCCAGCCCCTCCTCGCCTTCGAAGGTGACGGTCTTGGCGGCGGGATCGAACTTGAAGACGTCGGACATGGGGGACTCTCGGGGGCTGCGCGCCTTCATAACGTCGGAACACGACGTCTAGGCAACTGCAAAGCGGTGCGTCCTTCGAGGCCCGCTAAAGCGGACGCCTCAGGATGAGGGAATTTAAACAACCTATCCTCATCCTGAGGTGCGAGCCACGGGCGAGCCTCGAAGGACGCACCGCGGCTCAGCAAATCAGAGCTGATCCAGCCCGTACACCGCGTGCAGGGCGCGGACGGCCAGTTCGGTATAGGCGGAGTCGATCAGCACGCTGATCTTGATCTCCGAGGTCGAGATGACCTGGATATTGATGTTCTTCTCGGCCAGAGCCGCGAACATCGACTGGGCGACGCCGGCGTGGCTGCGCATGCCCACCCCGATCACCGACACCTTCGAGACGTCCTCGTCGATGGCCACGGCCTCGAAGCCGATCTCCTGGCGGGCGGCCTCGACGATCTCGACGGCGCGGGCGGCGTCGCGCTTGCCGACCGTGAACTCCATGTTGGCGGTCGCATTGGTGCGGGCCCGCGACTGGACGATCATGTCGACATTAACGTTGGCGTCGGCCAGACGGCCGAAGATCTGCGAGGAGACGCCCGGGTGATCGGGCAGGCCCAGCAGGGTGATCTTGGCTTCGTCGCGGCTATAGGCGACGCCCGAGACGATGCGCTTTTCCATGATTTCTTCCTCGTCGCAGACGATCGTACCTTGGCCGGGGGCTTCCCCGGGTTCGACGAAACTCGACAGCACCCGCAGCGGGACGCGATGGGCCATGGCCATCTCGACCGAGCGGGTCTGCAAAACCTTGGCCCCCAGCGAGGCCATTTCCAGCATTTCTTCGTAGGAGATCTTGGCCAGGCGCGTGGCCTTGCGCTCGATCCGCGGGTCGGTCGTATAGACCCCGTCCACGTCGGTATAGATGTCGCAGGCGCCCTTGACGGCGGCGGCGATGGCCACGGCGCTGGTGTCCGAACCACCCCGGCCCAGCGTGGTGATGCGGCCATCGGACGTCACGCCCTGGAAGCCGGCGATCACGGCGATCTGGTCGGCCGCGAAACAGGCCTCCAGATTGGCCGGCGGGATATCCTCGATACGGGCGCGGCCGTGAGCGGTGTCGGTCAGGATCGGCACCTGCCAGCCCAGGAACGAGCGGGCGTCCAGGCCCATATTGCGCAGGGTCATGGCCAGCAGGCCGGCGGTGACCTGTTCGCCCGACGCGACGATGGCGTCGTATTCGTCGTCCGACTCGGGCAGGCCCGGCGCGGCGCGGCCGGCGCCGTCGGTCCAGGCGACCAGTTCATTGGTCTTGCCCGACATGGCCGAGACCACCACCGCCACCTTCTTGCCGGTCGCGACCTCGGCGGCGACCAGACGGGCCACCCGCCGGATGCGCTCCAGGTCGGCCACCGAAGTGCCGCCGAACTTCATCACCAGACGAGACACGCCCTACCCCTCGAAACCTAAGGTCAATTCTTGCGTCGCGGCGGCCACAACCTCGTCGGCCGCGCAAGCCCCGGCCTTCTAGCGGCGAGGACGCGCAACGGCAATGTCGCCAATGCGTCTTTTTCGTCACGGCAGGGCGGCAATTGACTCCCCGGCGCAACCTGACTGACTATCTATCTGTCGAAATTCACGCCGGAGGGTCGCCGTGACGGTCCCGATAACGCCTGAACTCGAGAGGCTGCTCGCCGGCCAGAAGACCGTGGCCGGAAAGATCCGCGCCCTGGCCGCCGCCGGCTACCCCCGCGCCGAGATCGCCCGGATGCTGGGCAAGCGCTACCAGCATGTGCGCAACGTGCTGGAGGAGCCGAAGGCGGCGAAGGCTGCGGCCCAGCCCGCGCGGCAAGGCCTGGCCGAAGGCGACGCCGGTGCGTTCGTTCATGACCGGCCCAAGACCTATCGTCTTGAGGTCAGGAACGGGTCGGTCACCTTGCCGCCTGAAGTCCTCGAAGCGCTCGGCGCGGGGCCGGACGGGGTGATCGTCGCCGAGCTGGAAGGCGAATTCTTCAAGATCGTCAGCGTTCAGGAATCCGTGCGCCGAATCCAGGCGCGGCTACGTCCCTATGGGCGACCGGGCGTCTCGGTCGTGGATGAGCTCATTGCCGACCGTCGCCGCGAGGCCGCCAAAGACGATCGCGAATACGACGAAGGGCGCGTGCGGAATCGCCGTGATGACTAGGGTCGTCCTGGATTCTTCGGCGATCCTGTCTGTATTTCTCGAAGAGCTCGGCCGTGAGGTCGTGGTCAGTCATTTTTTCCAGGCCCTCACCTGTTCAGTGAACCTGACAGAGGTCGTCACCAAGATGATTGATGAGGGGGTCTCGCTGTCTGATATCGACGACACCGTATCGGGGTTGTGTGGCCGCATCATCGACTTCGACCGCGAGCTCGCCATCCAGGCCGGCCGCCTCCGCGCCGACACCCGCCACAAGGGTCTCTCGCTGGGCGATCGCGCCTGTCTGGCCCTGGCGATGCGCGAGAAATTGCCGGTGATGACCGCCGATCGGGCCTGGAGCGATCTGGACCTTCCGGTCGAAGTGGTGCTGATACGCTGACCATGACCCAGACCGACACCGCCGCCCCCTCCTGGAGCATCGACCCCGCCGACGTCGCGCGGTTCTCGGCCATCGCCGCCGAGTGGTGGGACCCCAAGGGCAAGTTCGCGCCGCTGCACGTGTTCAATCCCTGCCGGCTGGCCTTCATTCGCGAGCAGGCGCTGGACCGCTTCGGGCGCGACAGCAATGCGCGCGCACCGTTCGAGGGCCTGACCCTGCTCGACATCGGCTGCGGCGGCGGCCTGCTCAGCGAACCGATGGCGCGGCTGGGCTTTGGCGTCACCGCCATCGACGCCTCGGAAAAGAACATCAAGACCGCCGCCACCCACGCCGCCGAACAGGGGCTGGAGATCGGCTATCGGCCCGCCACCGCCGAACAGCTGCTGGCCGAAGGCGCGGGTCCGTTCGACGTGGTGTTGACCATGGAGGTGATCGAGCATGTCGCCGATCCGGGCGCCTTCCTGCGCACCTGCTCGCAGTTGCTCAAGCCCGGCGGGCTGATGATCGTCGCCACCCTCAACCGCACCCTGAAAGCCCTGGCCCTGGCCAAGATCGGCGCGGAATATGTGCTGCGCTGGGTGCCCGCCGGCACCCACGACTGGAAGCAGTTCCTCAAACCCGAAGAGCTGCGCGCCTTCCTGGCCGGCGAGCCGGTGCAGATGCAGGGCCCGTTCGGCGTCACCTACAATCCGCTGAGCGGCCGCTGGAGCCGCTCCAGCGATTGCGACATCAACTACATGATGACCGTCACCCGGGACTGATGTAATCTTGGGTTGCGCAAACCCTGGAGTGGCCGATGTTCCTGCCTTTGCTGGTCCTTCTGGCCTCCAGCCTGCCCGGCCCGATCCATGGCGACTTCGATCATGATGGCCTGGCGGACACGGCCCAGATCAGCCGGACCGGGCGTGACGTCTATCATCTGGAAATCACCCGGGGCGCGGCGCCGGGCCAGCCCGTCCGCCTGCCCCTTCATCTTTCGCCGCCGGACTATTTCAAGCTGGCCCCCGCCCAGAACGGCGTGGCGACGGCCTGCGGCAAGGGCCTGGGTCCGCAAGGACAGCCCTGCCCCCGTCCGAAGGTCGATCTGCGGCAGGGCGATCTGCTGTTCGGCTCTGCCGAAGCCTCGGAGGCGGCGGTTCTCTGGAACGGCCAGACATTCCAGATCCAGTGGCTGAGCGACTGAAGGGCTGAGCGCCAAGCGGAACCTTCACCCTCGCCGAGGCTTTCCTCGGCACAGGAACACGTGAAGGATTGGCGGCCCGCGGGGCGAGGACGTCGGTTCGACCCATCGAACGGAGACATCCATGACCCTCAACAAGCATATCGCCATGCTGCTGGCGACCACCATCGCCTGCGGCTCGGCTGTCGCGCCGGCCCTGGCCCAAGGCACCGGACAGTCCGCCAGCGCCCAGGCCAACTATCAGGATCGCCTGGACAACTACCGCGACCAGCGCGTGACCTACGACAACCAGATGGCCGACTACGACGCCAAGCAGCGCGCCTATGAAAAAGACCGCGCCAAGTACGACCAGGCCCGTCGCGACTATGACCGTCGCTATGGCGCGGGAGCCTATGACCGCCGCTATCCGCAATACGCCACCCGCTATTCCACGCCGACCTATCGCGACAGCGCCGCCTATCGCGCCGAGCAGGCCGCCTTCGAGCGCGACCGTGCGACCTATGAGCGGGACCGCCGCAACTATGACCGCCGCTACGGCGTCGGGTCCTATGATCGCCGCAACCCGACCCTGGCGGCCCGCTTCGACATTTCCGGTCGCGGCTATGCCAATACCGGTTCCTACGACGCCCAGCGCGAACAGTATGACCGCGACCGCGCCGCCTATGAGCGCGCCCGGATCGACTATGACCGTCGCTATGGCTCAGGCGCGTATGATCGCCGCTATCCGCAATATGCGCCCCGCTACAGCGCGCCCTATGCCGGCAATTACAGCGCCAACACCTCGTACACCGAGCCTTGCCGTCAGGATCCCAAGAAGAACGCCGTCATCGGCGGTGTGATCGGCGCCCTGGCCGGCGGCGTCGTCGGCTCCAACGCCGCCGCCCGCAACGCCAAGCCGGAAGGCACGGTTCTGGGCGCCCTGGTCGGGGCCGGCATCGGCGCCGCCATCGGCAACGCCTCGAACAACAGCCAGGCCAACGCCAGGTGCGACACCCGCGGAACCTACTGGACCTATGACGAGACGGTTCCGTATCGCGAGAACGTCTATAACGGCGGAACCTATACCAGCCGCGGCGACGCCCGCTGCCGCCTGGCCCCGGCCCCGACCGAGTACAATGGCCGCACCGAGACCCGCTATGTCCGCGTGTGCCCTGACGTCGACGGCCGGTTCCGAGTCGAAGGCTAAAACCTGGCGGGCGTGAGGCCTTCAAAAAGCCTCGCGCCAAGCTCTACTGTCGGGATCCTGACCTTGAGCGAACCAAACCGCGATCCGCGCGTTTGCTCGACCGGGGCAATTAGAGATTCAAATCGGAGGACGCCATGCGCGCCCACACTAAAGCTATTATCGCCGCCATTACCCTCAGCTTCTCCATCTCATCCGTGGCCGTCACCGCCGCTGAGGCCCAGCAAAAGCACAAGGGCGAACGCTATCGCGTCACCGTCTGCGACAAGGTCAAGGGCAAGAAGGGCACCGTCATCGGCGGCCTTACGGGCGGCGCGCTCGGCGCGGCCGTGGCCGGTAACGGCGCCAAGACCGAAGGCGCGATCCTCGGTGGCGTCGTCGGCGCGGTGGCCGGCAACCAGATCGCCAAGAGCAACGAGAAGAAGAACCGCAAGTGCCACTATGAGTACCGCTACCGCTAGGCCACTGACCTAGCGCCAGACAGAACGCCCCGGTGAAACCCGGGGCGTTTTGCGTTTCGGGACGAGCGGCGGGTCTTGACGACGCCCCCTCACGCCGAAATTCTGGCGTCTGTCGGACATCGGCCTGGGCGTGCGTCCTTGGGACGGCCCACAGCCAGGAACCGCTCCATGAGCCCCACCCTCACCGCTTTCAAGAGTTCGCCCGATCGCGGGCGGGGTCTGGCGCGCGACATGCCGGTGCGCTGGGCGCTGGAGGAAGTGGGCCGGCCCTATGACGTTCGTCTCGTCACCTTCGATGAGCTGAAAACCGCCGCCCATCGCGCGCTGCAGCCGTTCGGGCAGATCCCCTCCTACGAGGACGGCGATCTGGCCCTGTTCGAGTCCGGCGCCATCGTGCTGCACATCGCCCAGAGCCATGCGGGTCTGCTGCCCGACGCGCCGGGCGCCCGGGCCCGCGCCATCACCTGGATGTTCGCCGCGCACAGCACGCTGGAGCCGCCGATCGTCGAGCGCAGCATGGCCCTGATGCTGGATCGCGACAGGCCCTGGCACGCCGAGCGCCTGCCCCTGCTGGAGCAGCGCGTCCGCGACCGGCTAAACGCCCTGTCCGCCCGCCTGGGCGACGCCGACTGGCTGGACGGCGGCTTCAGCGCCGGGGACCTGCTGATGATCAGCGTGCTGCGCCGGCTGAACGGGTCAGGCCTGCTGGAGGACTGTCCCAACCTGATGGCCTATGTCGCCAGGGGCGAAGGGCGGCCGGCGTTCAAGCGCGCTTTCGCCGATCAGCTGGCGGTGTTCAACGCGGCGTCGGACGCGGCGTCATCGCCGGGACTCAGTTGATCTCGGTCTTCTTGGGCGCAGGCGGCGGCAGGGGCGCGACCTTGACGCCGTCCTCGATCAGGGCCTTGGCCTCGGCGGGGGTGGCCTGGCCGTAGATGCCACGCTCTTCAGACTTGCCCTCGTGGATGGCGCGGGCCTCCTTGGCGAAGGCGTCGCCGACATTGTCGAAATTATCCTCGACGTGGCGGCGCACCTCGCCCATCGCCGTCATCATCATCTCGCGCATCTTGGGATCGACGGACGGGGCGGCGGCCTGGGCCTTGGTTCCGGCCACGGCGGGCGACATGATCTGCTTGGACACCGCGTGCGAGTTGCAGACCGGGCATTCGACGAGGCCGCGCGCGCTCTGGTCGTCATAGTCCGACGACGAGCCGAACCAGCCTTCAAAGGCGTGGTCCTGGTCGCAGTGAAGCGCGTACTTGATCATGATCTGAAAATGGGGTGGGTCACGGCCCGGTAAAGGCGCGGGCGTTCTTGAGGGCGGGGATGGCCGCGCGCGCCTTGGGCGCGGCGTCCAGGTCGAGATCGGCCACAAGCACGCCGGGCTGATCATGGTCAAGCTGACCGATCACCTCGCCCCACGGCCCGACGATGATCGAGTGGCCCCAGGTGCCGCGGCCGTCCTCGTGCAGACCGCCCTGGGCGGGGGCCAGCACGAACGACCCGGTCTCGATGGCCCGGGCCCGCAGCAGGATCTCCCAATGGGCCGCGCCGGTCGGACGGGTGAAGGCGGCCGGGACCGTCAGGATGGTCGCGCCCTTCAGGGCCAAGGCGCGATAGAGGGCGGGAAAGCGCATGTCGTAGCAGATGCTCAGGCCCAGCACGCCCAGCGGCGTCTCGACCACCACCGCCCGGTCGCCGGGCTCATAGGTGGCCGACTCCCGCGCGGTCTCTCCCGTGGGGAGGTCGACATCGAACATGTGCAGCTTGTCATAGGTGGCCACGATCGAACCGGTCGGGTCGATCACCGCCTGACGGTTGGCGGCTTTACCGTCCTCGCGCCTCACCAGGGCCGAGCCGATGTCGATCCAGACGCCCAGCTCGGCGGCCAGGTCGCGCAGGCCGCGCACGACGCGGTCGTCCTCCAGGCTCTGGAGGGCCGGCAGCAGCCGGGCGCGGTCCTTCTGCAGGACATTGGTCCCCTCGGGCGTCACGATCAGCTGCGCGCCCTGGCCAGCGGCCTCCCGCACCAGCGGCGCCACATGGGCCAGGGCCGCCGCATGGTCGGCCGGGGTCCGCGTCTGGATCAGGCCGACACGCAGGGTCATGCGCTGAGCAGGGCGTCCAGCTTGCCGGCCCGCTCCAGGGCCATCATGTCGTCGCAGCCGCCGATATGCTTCTCGCCGACGAAGATCTGCGGGAAGGTCGTGCCGCCGGAGCGGTCCATCATTTCCTTGCGCAGGGCCGGGTCCATGCCGGCTTCGATTTCCGTGAAATCGGCGCCCTTGTCGCCCAGCAGCTTCAGGGCGCGGGCGCAGTAGCCGCAGAACGGGCGGGTATAGATGGTGACCTTGGCCATGGGATCTCAAATCTCTCCTTCTCGACCCTCATATAGGACGGGCCTGGATTTCTGTAACGCGCGCGACGACCGCAAGGGTCACTTCCGCCGCTCCGGCCGCTTTTAACGCCCGCGCGCAGCCCTCGGCTGTGGCCCCGGTGGTCAGAACATCATCGACCAGCACGATCCTGCGACCGATCACCCGGTGGCGATGCGACTCAGGCACGACAAAGGCGGCGGCCACATTGCGTCGCCGCCCCGAGGCCGACTTGCCACCCTGGCTGTCGGTGTCGCGCCGCCGCACCAGGGCGTCGGGCAGATAGGTCGCGCCGCTCAGTCTCGCCAGGGGGCGGGCGATCTCGGCGGCCTGGTTATAGCGCCGGCGCAGCAGGCGGCCCGGATGCATCGGCACCGGGGCGATGGCGTCGGCCTCGTCCAGAAGCGGGGCGGCGGCGCGCGACAGCCAGCGGGCGAACAGGCCTGACAGATCGGTGCGGTCGGCGTGCTTGAGCTTGAGGATCAGGTCACGCGAATGTTCATCATAGACGCAGGCGGCCCGGGCCCGCGAAAACGCCCGGGGCCGCGCCTGGCACGGCGGACAGTGCTGGACCTCGCCGCTGTCGAACGGCTGGGCCAGGCCGCAGCCGTCGCAGACCGGATCATCCAGAAAGGTCACTCGGCTCCAGGCCTGGGCCGACAGTCCGCCGCTCAGGGCCGGGTCGCCCTCCAGAGTGCGCGGCGGCAGGACCACATCCAGCAGGCCGCGGCCCAGGGCGATAAAACGCGGACCGCCTTTCCATAACCGCTGCAAGTCGCCATGTTCCGCGCTCATGACCGCCTCGCCTCTCCTTTTCGACCGCGCCCTTCACAAGGCCCGCCTCGACCGCGCCGCGCCCGACTATGTCAGCGCCGACTTCCTCAAGCGCCGAGCGGCCGAGGATGTCGTCATGCGGCTGGAAACGATCCTGCGACGCTTTCCGGTCGCCGTCGATCTGGGATCGAGAAACGGCGCTTTCTCGCGGGCCCTGGCGGCCAGCGACGCGGCCGAAAAGATCGACGTCCTGTTCGAGACCGACCTGTCGGCCCGCATGCTGGCGGGACGCGGCGGCCTGCGCGCCGTGGCCGACGAGGAGCGCCTACCGTTCGGCGATGACAGCCTGGATCTGGCGGTCTCGACCCTGGCCCTGCACTGGACCAATGACCTGGTCGGGGCCCTGATCCAGATCCGCCGCGCCCTGCGCCCCGACGGCCTGTTCATCGGCGCCCTGTTCGGCGGCGCCACCCTGACCGAGCTGCGTCAGGTGCTGCTGCAGGCCGAGGACGAGATCAGCGGCGGCGTGGCCCTGCGCGTCTCGCCCTTCGCCGACGCCATCGACGCGGCGGGCCTGCTGCAGCGGGCCGGCTTCGCCCTGCCGGTGGCCGACGTCGACCGGGTCAAGGTGCGCTATGGCCATCCCATCGAGCTGTTGCGGGACCTGCGCCGCATGGGCGAGACCAGCGTGCTGCTGGACCGCTCGCGCAAGCCGCTGTCGCGCCGCGTGCTGGCCCGGGCCATGGCGCTGTATGTCGAACGCTTCGCCGAAGCCGACGGCAAGGTGCCGGCGACCTTCGAGATCGTGGCGGTGACGGGATGGGCTCCGCATGAGAGCCAGCAAAAGCCCCTGCGCCCCGGCTCGGCCAAGATGCGGCTGGCCGATGCGCTGGGAACCACCGAACAGTCGGCGAGGGATCACCCCAGAAACGTGGAATAGTCCTGATAGGGGGCCTTCACGAAGATCACATCCACGACGCCAGACGTCGTGGAGCCGGGTGGGTCGCCGGAAACGTCAAAGTGGATCTCATAGCCACCGCGCGTGCTGCACTTTCGGCCGCCGGTCGGCGGAAATACCGGATAGCGCAACGGATCCCGCCGAAGGCTTTTGAGACCATCTCTCACGGCGTCGAGCTTCCTGCGCGCTTCGGCGCCCGCGCCGGGCTGCGACAGCCACAAGGCAATTTCACGTAAGTCGGCCTGAGCGTCAGCGGAAAGCCGGAGACGATAGGCCAAGACGAGCGTCAGGCCTTCGCGCCGGGGGTGTGCAGGCTGTCGAGGAAAGCGTCGACCCGGTCACCCTCGATAGAGTCGCCAGCGGCGATCTGGGCCCGGCCTCTCGCCATACGTTCAGCATCGGACAGCCGGTGGCGCGTTTCGGCGGAAGAGGACCCAGCCTCAGTCGGCGGCAAAGACGGGGAAACGGTCTTGGGACGTGTCATCTGGACCTCGAACGTCAATATAGCACGAAGCGCAGATTTGTCATCGCAGCGCCCGCCTTGCCCAAGCGGGTCGAGATCCCCCCAAAAGGCCCTCACAGCAGATCGCGCAGCCAGGCCACCAGCGGCACGTCGGCCGGCGGCATCGGATAGTCCGCCAGCTTGTCGGGTTTCACCCAGGCCATGGCCTCATGCTCCTTGCGCGTCACCAGCCCCTCCCAGCGACGCAGCAGATACAGCGGCATCAGCAGGTGAAAGGTCTCGTAGGTGTGCGAGGCGAACACGAACGGCGCCAGGCAGGCCTGGGCCACCTTGATGCCCAGCTCCTCGTCCAGCTCGCGGATCAGGCACTGTTCGGGCGTCTCGCCGGGCTCGACCTTGCCGCCGGGAAACTCCCACAGCCCGGCCAGCGACTTGCCCTGCGGCCGCTGACAGATCAGCACCCGGCCATCGACATCGATCAGGGCGGCGGCGGCGACAAGGACGATGGGCTTGGTCATGGCAGCGGGTTTGGCGTGGGGCGGCCAGACTGACAAGGGGGTGAACACTCGCCCCCTCCGGATGCTGCGCATCCTCCTCCCCCGGAGGGGGAAGACGAAACGCGCCGACCTCATCTTCCCCCTCCGGGGGAGGAGCGCGTCAGCGCGGAGGGGGCCAGTGGCCGACAGGTCCAACCCCGCCCCTTGACTTCGCACCTGCAATAAACGATGTAGGCCATGCGCCATAAGGCGCTATCGGCGCTCCAGTCGCGTGAAGGTCCGTTTTTCGGACCAGCCTGTCGAGCGCCATGAAACGTCCATAAGACCGCCCGGGCCACGCGGGGCGCTCCCCAACCGACCCGTCCCATGGACGAGCCGCGCGAGGACCGCGCGCGCCGTCATGGGCTCTGTCTGAAAGACACCCCCATCGTGACTCAATTTACCGATCTTGGCCTGGCCAAGCCGCTCCTGAAGGCGCTGACCGACAAGGGCTACACCACCCCCACCCCGATCCAGGCCCAGGCCATTCCGCTGGTGATGACCGGCCGCGACCTGCTGGGCATCGCCCAGACCGGCACCGGCAAGACCGCCGCCTTCGCCCTGCCGATCCTGCACCGCCTGGCCGAAGACAAGAAGCCCGCCCCGCGCCGCGGCTTCCGCTGCCTGGTCCTCTCCCCGACCCGCGAACTGGCGACGCAAATCGCCGACAGCTTCCGTGATTATGGCAAGCACATGGGCCTGACCGTCGCCACCATCTTCGGCGGCGTGAAGTACGGCCCGCAGATGAAGGCCCTGGCGGCCGGCGTCGACGTGGTCGTGGCCACCCCGGGCCGCCTGATGGACCATCTGGGCGAAAAGTCCGCCCACCTGAACGGCGTCGAGATCTTCGTGCTCGACGAAGCCGACCAGATGCTGGACCTGGGCTTCGTGGTGCCGATCCGCAAGATCGCCAGCCAACTGCCCAAGGAACGCCAGAACCTGTTCTTCTCGGCCACCATGCCCAACGAGATCGGCAAGCTGGCCGGCGAGTTGCTGAAGAACCCGGCCCAGGTGTCGATCACCCCGCAGGCCACCACTGTCGAGCGCATCGAGCAATCGCTGATCTTCATCGAGGCCCAGCGCAAGCGTCCCCTGCTGGCTGAACTGCTGGCCGACAAGGCCGTGGAACGCTCGATCGTCTTCACCCGCACCAAGCGCGGCGCCGACCGGGTGGCCAAGTATCTGGTCGCCAGCGGCATCGAAGCGGCCGCCATCCACGGCGACAAGACCCAGGGCCAGCGCGAGCGCGCCCTGGCGGCCTTCAAGGCCGGTCAGGTCAAGGCGCTGATCGCCACCGACATCGCCGCCCGCGGCATCGACGTCAACGACGTCAGCCACGTGTTCAATTTCGAGCTGCCCAACGTGCCGGAATCCTACGTCCACCGCATCGGCCGGACCGCCCGCAAGGGCAAGGAGGGCATCGCCATCAGCTTCTGCGCCGATGACGAGCGCACCCTGCTGCGCGACATCCAGAAGGCCACCCGCCAGACGATCCCGACCTTCGATCGCCGCAACGACAAGAGCCTGGCGGCCGCAGCCGCCGTGGCCGACAAGCTGGCGCCGCCGGAGAAGTACGTCGATCCGCGCCGCGCCGACCCGCGCAACAACGTGCCGGCCGAACTGCGCCGCCAGCGCAACCGTCCGGCCCGCGGCGGTGACGCCGGCAAGGGCGGTGGTCAAGGCCAAGGTCAGGGCCGCAACGGCAATGGCGGCGGCGGTCGCAACGGCGCCGGTTCGAACCCCTCGGCCAAGCCGGGCGGCGGTGATTTCCGCGGTCCCAAGCGCGGCGGTGGCGGCGGTGGCGGCGTAACGGCGGTCGAGACCCGCTGGACGCCGATCGACTAGCATCGCGCCTCCCCAAATTGGGTTTTAGGGGGCCGCAAATCTGAAATTATGTGACTGAAATCACGGCCATTTTTACTCGCACGAGTAGAGGTGGCCGTTTTTTTTGGCGCAGCGTCGATTTGGGTGCGACGCGGCGGCGCAGCGGGGCATTGAAGCCTTGAAACCCGCGCGGCGATAAGGTCCCCTGTCGCCGGTACCGGTCTCGATCGGTGGGGGGTCCTTCGCGATGCCGGAAAAAATGCCGGGCGCTACAGCAACGCCGACCAGGATCGCTGGCGGCGAGATGGGCGGTCGCGTTCGCGCCTTCGACTGGGCCAAGACCCCGGTCGGCGCCATGGACAGCTGGTCGCCCAGCCTGCGTCTGGTGGTGGACATGATCCTGGCCACCAATTTCCCCATGGCCGTGCGCTGGGGCCCAGAATTGTGCCTGATCTATAACGACGCCTATGCGCCGGCTCTGCAGGATCGCCACCCCCGCGCCCTGGGCATGCTGCTGGCCGAGCACCCGCCCGAATTCCAGGCCAGTCTGCGGGACGTGCACGCCGACATTCTGAGCGGAAAGAGCGGCGGCTATGCGTTTGAGAAACTGCCCCTGAAGATCCGGCGCGACGACGGCGAACTCCGCACCGGCCACTTCACCCTCAGCTACAGCCCGGTGCCCGACACCACCACCGTGACCGGCGTCGGCGGCGTGCTGATCACGGCCGTCGAGGTGACCGAGGTCGTCGAAACCGAGAAGGCGCTGCGGGCGATCGAGAAGCGGTACCGGATGGCGATCGAGGCGGCCGGCGGCGTCGGAACCTGGGAGTGGGATATCAAGGCCAACAGGGTCTATGCCGATCCCTTCTACGCCACCCTGCATTCGCTCTCCCCCGAGTTTGGCGCCGGCGGTCTGCCGGTTGAGAGCTTCCTGCCGGCGGTGCATGACGATGATCGCGACCGGATCAGCAATGTCGCCAAGGCGGCCATGGCGACGGGCGACGACTTCTCCCAAGAATATCGTCTGGTGCAGTCCGACGGCTCGATCCGCTGGGTTCATACCCGCGGCAGCTTCTATCTCGACACCGACGGCAAGCCGGCGCGTAACACCGGCGTGGTGGTGGACATCACCGAACGCAAGGCGGTCGAGGCGGCGCTGCGGGCGGCCCAGGCCGATCTGGACCTGTCCGCCGACGCCGCCCGCATGGGGCGCTGGGACCATAATCCAGACACCGGGGCGCGCTTCTGGGACGCGCGCGCCAAGGCGATCTTTGGCCTCGATGAGAACGTCGATCAAAGCCAGGACAACTTCGAAAGCCTGGTCCATCCCGAGGATCTGATTGCGGTGCGGGCCGCCGTAGAAACGGCGCTCAATCCGTCCGGCGACGGCAAGATCAATCTCGAATATCGCATTCGCCGCGCCAATGACGGCGCGCATCGTTGGATCGAGAGCTTCGGTCGAGCCTATTTCGAGGCCGATCGCTGCACCCGCTTCGTCGGCGTGATCTCCGATGTCACCGAGCGCAAGGAATCCGAGGCCCGCGTCCAGCGCCAGCAGGAGACCCTGCGCCTGGCGGTCGAGGCCGCCGATGTCGGGGTCTGGGAATTCGACGTGGAGGCCGACGCCCTGATCTGGTCGGAACGCTGCGGCGCCATGTTCGGGGTCCCGCCCGGCGGAGCGGTCACCCTGGATGACTTCTATGCGCGGCTGCATCCGGAAGACCTGGAACGAACCTGCGCCGCCCTGACCCGCACCCTGGACCCAGACATCCGCGACGACTACGCCATCGAGTTTCGCGCCGTGGGCCGCGACGACGGCGTGGAACGCTGGGTGGCCGCCAAGGGGGAGGCCTTCTTTTCTCCCGAGGGCAAGGCCACGCGCCTGCTGGGGGCGACCCTGAACATCACCGAACGCAAGCGCGCCGAGACCCACCTTCGCCTGCTGGTCAACGAACTGAACCACCGGGTGAAGAACTCGCTGGCGACCATCCAGGCCATAGCGGCCCAGAGCTTCAACGGCACCCACAGCCTGCTTGAGGCGCGGGAAGCCTTTTCCAACCGCATCGTCGCCCTCGCCGAAGCGCACGACCTGCTGACCCGGGAAAACTGGGAGAGCGCAGAGCTGCATGAGCTGGCCTCGAACGTGGCGCTGCTGCATGGCGGCGGCGCCCGGTTCGGCCTGTCCGGTCCAGCCGTGCGCCTGTCGCCCCGTACGGCCCTGTCGCTGTCGATGGCCCTGCATGAACTGGCCACCAACGCCGTGAAATATGGGGCCCTTTCGGTGGCCGACGGCCGGATCACCATCGTCTGGGATCTGGCCCCCACCGCCGGGGCCGAACGTCTGGACCTGACCTGGACCGAAACCGGGGGCCCGCCGGTCGAGCCGCCCAGCCGGCGCGGCTTCGGCTCACGCTTGATCGAGCGGGGTCTGGCGGCGGAACTGTCCGGCGAGGCCGTGATCCGCTTCGAGCCAAAAGGCGTGGTCTGCCAGATCCGCGCGCTGCTGGACGCCTAAAGCATCGTGCGGAAAAGTGGACGCCGGTTTTCCGCAAAAACGATGCGAAAACAAAAACCTGGAGCAAGGCGTGTGAGCCCTATTTCACGCACCTTGCTCTAGGTCGCCGTTCTCAGCGCCCTGGCGATCTGCGCGTCCGTGCGCCGCATGACCATCATCAGCGCCCCGGCGACGATCAGCGGCAAGGCCGCCCAGGCGACCAGACCCATCACCATCAAGGTGGTCGCCCCGGCGATCAGCCCCCCGATGAACATCTCGGCCAGGGTCGCGAACCACGACGCCCCGCGACGGCGGCGGAAATCGGCGCGCTTGCCCGGCTTCTGATGCCACAGATTGATCAGGCCGCAGGACCAGGCCGACAGGCCCGCGCCACAGGCGGTGATCAGCCCGGTCAGCGGCTGGAACCAGGCCAGGGCGGCGATCGGAACGGCCAGCAACAGGGCCACAGGGATCAGGGCCGCCGTCAGCTTGGCCCGGCGCAGGGTGGAGACCGGCGTGGGCGACACCGCCAGCAGGTCCGGGGTGTCCTCGGCCGACAGGGTGATCCAGGCCAGGCTGCCGGCCACCTGTCCGGCCATGAAGGCCACAAACCCCGCCCCGCCGGCCAGGGCGGCGGCGTCGACACCCTTGGCCGAGCGCGCCAGCATCAGGGCCAGCGGCAACAGGTACAGCACCCGTAGCAGCACCTGGGACAACAGGGTGGCGTCGCGGCGGATCAGCAAAAGCTCCTTGCGGATCGTGGCGCGGAACGCCCCGGCCGCGAAGGCCCTGACGGGCTTGACCGGGCCACGCGCGCGGGTCGAGTCGGCGCCTTGGGTCGCCGCCGCCGCATCCGAAAACCGCCGTCCCAGCGCCGTGGCGGCCAGCCAGAACAGGCCGCCGCCCAGGGCCAGCATGCCGATCAGCGGCAGGGGCTCGCCCAGCATGGCGCGCAGCGGCAGGCTGGCGGCCGGCGGCGGCGCCAGGGCGCCGCTCTGCACCGCCTGGGTCAGGCTGACAAAGAGGTTCCTGGACGCCCCCTCGCCCATCAGGGTGCGGTACTGGCTGCCCAGGAAGAAGGCCGCGCCGACCAGAGCCGCCAGCACCTGGGCCACGGTGCGGGTGCGCCGCGGACCGATCAGGGCGAACAGGGCCATGGCCAGAACCAGGCCAAGGGCCGTGGCGGTCAGGGCCAGGGCGATCAGCACCCCAAACACCCCCAGCCAGCCCGGATGGCCATAGATGACCGACGGCAGCAGGATCGGCGCGGCGAAGATCATGAAGATCGTCGCCACCCCGGTGGCCACGCCCAGGGCGCGGACCAGCAGCACCTTGCGCGGCGCGATCGGCGAGGAGAACAGCAGGTCCAGATCGCCGCGCTCGTACAGGGCCTCGGCCGAGGCGCTCAGGGTCTGGGATAGCATCAGGGTCAGAACCAGCGCGCAGGCCAGGTCGGCGATGACCACCGCCAGCGGGACCATCGGGACCTGATGGCCGTGCACGCCCAGGGCCAGGAACACCCCGCCGATACTGGCGAAGGCGAACAGGATGATCAGGCCGATCATCGCCCCGGGCCCCTTGCCGGCCCGACCGGCGCGATAGCCACGCCAGGTCAGGCGCATTTCATGGGCGAGCAGCCAGGCGGCGCTGGCAGGCGGAAGCAGGCTCACGCGGGCTGGCTCTCGGCGGTCAGTTGCAGGAACAGGTCCTCAAGCGTGGAGTCGCCCGACGCGCCGCCGGTCTGGGCCCGCAGCTCATCCATCCGCCCCTCGGCCAGCAGCTTGCCGCCGGCGATGATGCCGATGCGGTCGGCCATGCGCTCGGCCACCTCGAGAATATGGGTGGTCAGGATCACCGTGCCGCCGGCGTCGACCCGGGCCTGCAGCATGTCCTTGACCAGCCGCGCGGCGGCGGCGTCCAGGCCGGTCAGCGGCTCGTCCAGGATCAACAGCTTCGGGTCGTGGATCAGGGCCCCGGCCAGGGCGACCTTCTGTTTCATGCCGCGCGAAAAGCCCTCGCACCGGCGGCGCGCCTCGTCGGCCAGACCCAGCTGGGCCAGAAGCTGCTCGGCGCGGCTCTTGGCCAGTTTCGGATCGACGTTCCAGAGCCCGGCGACGAATTCCAGATATTCCAGCGGGGTCAGCCGGTCATAGATCATCGCCTCGTCGGGCGCCCACGCCACCAAGGCCTTGGCGGCGGCGGGCTCGGCGCGGGCGTCGACGCCATAGATGCGGATCTCGCCGCTGTCGGGCTTGGTCAGGCCGGCCACCATCCGCAGGGTGGTGGTCTTGCCCGCGCCATTGGGCCCCAGCAGGGCGTAGAGCTCGCCCGCATGGACGGTGAGGTCGAGATCGGTGACGGCGGGTTTGGCGAAGGTCTTGTTCAGGCCCTTCACGATCAAGGCTTCGGTCAACACGGTCCCCACGTCACGACTTCAGGTGGCATGTGAACTTGATTGGGCGTGTGGGGGCAAGTGTCAGTCGCCCCGTCCATCACGGTGCGCAGTCGCAGCGCGACGCCGACAGGCGACCTGACGGAGGCAAGGTCGGCTTTCGAGCGGGAAGCCAAGGCGGGCTTTCGACCCTGGGCGGTTGTCAACGCCGTGCGTCCTTCGAGGCCCGCTGCGCGGGCGCCTCAGGATGAGGCGTTTTTTGGCGACTGAATTCCTCATCCTGAGGTGCGAGGCGTAGCCGAGCCTCGAAGGACGCAGTGTGGCGCCCGCTTCCCAGCCTCCTCGGACCTTGGCGATGTCCGCTTGTGGGCCAAGGGACAAATGTCAGGTTTCGGGCGATGGCCTGATTTCCGTTCCCACCAGTTTCGGTGGCCCCTCGGTATCTCGCGTCGCGGACGACGGTGGGATAGACGCCTGCTCCCGTCAGAGCTTCGCCTTGCAGCGCTGCTTGTAATAGACGCCGCGCATGAAGCCGCGGCGGGCCAGACCGGCGTCGATGACGGCGTCCAGGTGACGGTCGGCCGGGGCGGCGCCGGTGATCTCGCGCACCAGACCGCGGAACGGAATGATGCTGTTGACCAGGGTCTTGCCGCCCGCCGCCGCCAGCCGGCCGGCGCGGTTTTCCTTATATTCCGCGCCGACGCCGTAGTCGGGACCCAGAACCTCATTGAGCCTGTGGATCTCGCCCGCCAGCTGGGTGCAGGTCTTCAGGCCTCTCAGGCCATAGGGATCGTCCAGAGCCTGTTCCAGGATCGGCGGGATTTCACGCTTCGACATGCCGATGTCGCGCGCGGGCTGCGCGCCGATATCCACGATCGCATCGCGGGCGCCATTGCTCTTGGGAGGGTCCGCCTGAACTTCAGGCGGTCTGTTGGGCGGCTTCTGGGCCTGGGCGTGAGCGGCGCCCGCCATGGCCAGCACCGCCGCAGCCATCGTCGCCTGATATCGACAGCCAAGTTTGGTCATTGAGTTCCCTATACGCTGCTCACGGATGAACACGGTGAGGGAACGGCAAGCGTCACAATAGGTTCCGACCGCCAGGAGCTGGCTTTGCGTGTCGCGCCGTCTTCGCGGAAAACCGGCGTCCGCATTTCCGCACGATCCGCTAGTTCGGCGCGCCGGCCGCTTCCAGGTCGAAGGCGGCGTTAAGGGCGTCATCGTCGGCGATCTCGCCCTTCAGCGCGCTGCCCAGCACGCCGCCCAGGGCCGACCAGACAAAGGCCAACTGCTCCAGAACCGTCGGAACCTGTTCAACCTCGAAGTCTGGATACAGGTCGGCGATCAACCACAGGCCGGTGTGCGGATCAAAGCCGAAGCGGCTGCCGATCAGACGAAACTGGGCGCGCGCGACGGTCTCGAACAGGGCGTCCAGGGTGCGCGCCTGATCCAGATCCGCGTTGTCCAGCACCTGGCAGCGCACCTGCAGCCAGCCGTTCTCGGGGAACAGATAGAAGGCCCCGCCCTCCTCGGCCCCGGACACCTCCAGGCCGTTGTCGATCGCCTCGACGACATAGCCGTGCTCGCGACAGGTTTCGGCGATCTCGCCCAGCAAGAGGATCGGCGTGTCGGCGGCCATGGTTACGACCGATAATCCCCGTTGATCGCCACATATTGCTTGGTCAGGTCGCAGGTCCAGACCGTGGCCGAGCCCTTGCCGACGCCGACATCGACAGCGACCTCGAACTCGGGCCTTTTGACATAGGCGCTCATCGCCGCCTCGTCATAGTCGGGCGAGACCAGGCCGTCGCGGGCGGCATAGAGGTCGCCGAACCTGATGCTGATCTTCTCGCGGGCCACCGGTTCGTCGGCCCGGCCGATAGCCATGGCGATGCGACCCCAGTTGGCGTCCTCGCCGGCGAAGGCGGTCTTGACCAGGGGGCTCTCGGCGATGGTGCGGGCGATCTTGCGGGCGCTGGCCGGGCTCTGGGCGCCGTCCACGGTGATGCGGACGAACTTGGTCGCCCCCTCGCCGTCGCGCACCAGCTGCTGGGCCAGGTCCAGCAACAGGGCGTCGAGCTTGACCCGGAAATCGGCCAGGCGGCGGTCGCCGGCCCGGTGGATCTTGGGCGCGCCCGACTGGCCGGTGGCGAACAGCAGCAGGGTGTCGTTGGTCGAGCGGTCGCCGTCCACCGTGACGCTGTTGAAGGTGGTGCGGGTATAGAGGCTGACCAGGGTCTGCAGGGCGGCGGGGGCTATGGCCGCGTCGGTGGCCACGAACGACAGCATGGTGGCCATATCAGGGGCGATCATCCCCGAGCCCTTGGCGATGCCGGCGATCTTGACCTCGTGACCGTCGATCATCGCGGTGGCGAAGGCCCCCTTCGGGAAGGTGTCGGTGGTCATGATCGCCTTGGCCGCCTCGGACCAGGCGTCGGCGGTCAGGTGCGTGGCCACCTCGGGCAGGCGGGCGGTGATCTTGCTGTCGTCGAGGATCACCCCGATCACGCCGGTCGAGGCCATCATCACGTCGCGCTGGCGGCAGTCGAAGCGCTTGCCCACGGCGGTCGCCACCCGGCGCACCGCGTCGGCGCCGGGCTTGCCGGTGAAGCTGTTGGCGCAGCCGGCATTGACCACCAGGGCCCGCACGTCGGCCCCGCCCGTGGCGGCCAGCTGGCGCTTGCACCAGTCAACAGGAGCCGAGCCGACGCCGTGGCGAGTGAAGACGCCGGCCGCCGAAGTGCCCTCGGCGAAGCGCATCAGCAGCAGGTCTTCGCGCTCGTGCTTGTAGAAACCGGCGCGGCCGGTGGCGATCTCGACGCCGGCGATCGGCGGGATGGTCGGGAACGGCACGGCCAGGGGCGAGATCGCCAGGCCGGGCTTGCCCGGGGCGGCCTTGGCGGCGGGAGCCTTGGCTGCCGAGCTCTTGGTCGCCGGGCTCTTGGGGGGCGGACTCTTGGGGACCGAACTCTTGGCAGCAGTCTGGACGGCGTCGTCGGGCGCGAAAGCCCGACCGGCGCGCTTGATCACGGACGCCAGGGGATCCAGGGCGCGCTCGAGGGTCTGGCCCACGCGCTCGACGGCGCCCGGCGCAGCGGCGGTTTCGGCGGCGGGCGCGGGCTTGGCGACGGCCTTGTCAGTCTTGCGGGGCATGCGGTCGTCTCGACTAGTTCTTCTTGGTCGTCGCCGGCGCGGGCGGCGCGGCGGGCGGGGCGGAGGCCGGGGGCTGCCCCTCCAGCTCCACCGGAGCCGAGGCCGGTTCCTGCGGCGCGCCGGGCAGGTCCTGAGCCTTGGCGGCCAGCATGTCGACCTTGGCGCCGCCGCGCAGCTTTTCCAGCAGGTCGCGGACCTGATCATAGGTCAGGAAGCGCACGATCTGCGGCCGCGCGGCCTCCAGGGTGATCGGCTCCTCCATGCGCTTGTCGTCGATGCGCATGATCGCCCAGCCGCCTTCGACGGCGAACGGGCCGACCAGTTGCCCCTTCTGCGCGGTCTTGAGGACCCCGGTATAGGCCTCGGGCATGACGTCGACGGTGAAATAGCCCAGGTCGCCGCCGTTGAAGCGGGTGGCCTGGTCGGTCGAGCGTTCCATGGCCAGGGCGTCGAACGAGGCGCCGGAGGTCAACAGCTTCTTGATGCTGTCGGCCTCGGCCTGGGTGGCGACCAGGATCTGGCGGGCGCGGATCTCTTCGGAGCGCTTGGACAGCTTCTGTTGCTCGGCATAGAGGCGGCGGATGGCGTCCTCGTTGACGGCCTTTTCCACCACGCTCTCGACCAGCATGTCGCCCAGGATGCGCTCGCGGGCGGCGGCCAGGCGGCGTTGAGCGACCGGATCCTTGTCCAGCTTGCGCTTGAGAGCCTCGGCGGCCAGCAGCTTCTGGTCGATCACCTCATCCAGACGCTGGCGGAACACTTCGCTGGAAACATCCAGCGGCTCGCCCTCGCTGATCAGGCCCTGGGCGACGGCCTCGCGCTTGACGTCCGAGGCCCAGACCGCATGGCCGTTGACCCGCGCCACGGCGGTGTCGCCCGGCTCCGGCGGCTTCTCGGCGCTCTTGTTCTGGCCACAGGCGGCCAGCAGCACGGTGACGGCCAGGGCGGCCCAAACGCGGCTGTGAGAAAACTTGATCAAGGGACGGATCTCCGACGAACCTTGAGACAGGCTCTAACGCGGTTTTGACTCAAGGGGAATGCAAGGCCGGCGTCTTCGCTGGAAGGCTTTGCGGGATTTTCGGCGCCGGGAAGGATGAAACCGCCAAAAGGCCGAAAACCTTCGACTTTACGACGTCGTATCCGGGGCCCTCGCGTTGACACTGGAGGGGTCGCTGCTTAAGTCTCGCCCGCGCCGACACGGGCGCGTTAGTCATGCGGGGCGCTCGCCTTGCCTGCCGCCCAACGCCCGTCGCGCTAACAGTTCACCGGAATTTCGACTTCATGCTCGGCTTCGCCAAAAAGCTCTTCGGCTCTTCCAACGACCGCAAGGTCAAGACGATGACCTCCCGCGTCGCGAAAATCAACGCGCTGGAGGCCGAATACGCCGCCCTGTCCGACGAGGCGCTGAAGGCCAAGACCGACGAGTTCAAGGCGCGGCTGGAAAAGGGCGAAACCCTCGACGACCTGCTCAACGAAGCCTTCGCCGTGGTCCGCGAGGCGTCCAAGCGCGTGCTGGGCATGCGCCACTTCGACGTTCAGCTGGTGGGCGGCATGGTGCTGCACTTCGGCGGCATCTCGGAAATGCGCACCGGCGAGGGCAAGACCCTGGTCGCCACCCTGCCCACCTATCTCAACGCCCTGGCCGGCAAGGGCGTCCACGTCATTACCGTCAACGACTATCTGGCCAAGCGCGACGCCGAGTGGATGGGCCAGATCTACAACTTCCTGGGCCTGTCCTATGGCGTGATCGTCAACGGCCTCAGCCAGGGTGAACGTCAGCGCGCCTATCGCAGCGACATCACCTACGGCACCAACAACGAATTCGGCTTCGACTATCTGCGCGACAACCTCGTCTACAGCGTCGAGGAAATGGTCCAGCGCGGCCACCACTTCGTCATCGTCGACGAAGTGGACTCGATCCTGATCGACGAAGCCCGCACGCCGCTGATCATCTCGGGCCCGACCGAGGACCGCAGCGAGCTGTACAAGACCATCGACGTCCTGGTGAAGGAACTCATCAAGGACAAGACCACCTACGATCACGACGAAAAGCAGAAGCAGGTCATCCTCACCGAGGAAGGCCAGGAAAAGATCGAAGAGATCCTGATGTCGGGCGGCCATCTGGCCGAGGACACCGCCGGCCTCTATGACGCGGCCAACATCTCGGTGGTGCACCACGTCAACCAGGCCCTGCGGGCCAACGTGCTCTACACGCGCGACAAAGACTATATCGTCAAGGACAGCGAAGTCGTCCTGATCGACGAGTTCACCGGCCGCATGATGACCGGCCGCCGCCTCTCGGAAGGCCTGCACCAGGCCATCGAGGCCAAGGAAGGCGCCGCCATCCAGCCCGAGAACCAGACCCTGGCCTCGGTGACCATCCAGAACTATTTCCGCCTCTACACCAAGCTGTCGGGCATGACCGGCACGGCCTCGACGGAGGCCCACGAGTTCGACGACATCTACAAGATGAGCGTCAGCGAAATCCCGACCAACCGCGTCATCCAGCGCATCGACGACGACGACGAGGTCTATCGCACCGAGCGCGAGAAGAACGAGTCCATCCTCAGGCAGATTGCCCACTGCCACGCCCATGGCCAGCCGATTCTGGTCGGCACCGTCTCGATCGAGAAGTCCGAAGAGCTGTCCAAGCTGCTGTCGAACTACGCCTACAAGGTCGAGATGTCGCGCGCTCCGAAGGCCGAGCATGCCGGCAAGGACGACAAGGAACTGGCCAAGATCGGCGATGACGCCTTCGACATCGTCTACAAGACCGGCAAGGGCATTCCCCACCAGGTGCTGAACGCCCGCTTCCACGAGCAGGAAGCCGGCATCGTCGCCGACGCGGGCGCGCCCGGCGCCGTGACCATCGCCACCAACATGGCCGGCCGTGGCACCGACATCCAGCTGGGCGGCAATCTGGACATGCGCCTGGCCAACTGGCGCCAGCAGCAGAAGGGTCTGGGCATCACGCCCCTGCCCGCCGACGAACTGGCCATGCGCGCCGAGATCGAAGCCGACATCGCCGACTCCAAGGCCAAGGCCCTGGCGGCCGGCGGCCTGTTCGTGCTGGGCACCGAGCGCCACGAAAGCCGCCGCATCGACAACCAGCTGCGCGGCCGCACCGGCCGTCAGGGCGACCCGGGCCGCTCCAAGTTCTTCCTGTCGTGCGAGGACGACCTGCTGCGCATCTTCGCCGGCGAGCGCCTGGACGCGATCATGCGCACCTTCGGCGTTCAGGAAGGCGAGGCGATCACCCACAAGTGGCTCAACAACGCCATCGCCACCGCCCAGAAGCGCGTCGAGCAGCGCAACTACGAGATCCGCAAGAACCTCCTGAAGTACGACGACGTCGTCAACGACCAGCGCAAGGCCGTGTTCGAGCAGCGCCAGGAGTTCATGGAAGCCACCGACCTGTCGGACATCATCCACGAGATGCGTCACGACGTGGTCGATGACCTGGTCCTGCGCCACCTGCCGCCCAAGGCCTATGCCGAGCAGTGGGACATCGAGGGCCTGACCGAACGCGTCACCTCGATCCTGGGCCTCGACCTGCCCCTGGCCGCGTGGGCCGCCGAGGAAGGCATCGCCGACGAGGAGATGCGCGAGCGCATCAACAAGGCCGCCGACGAGCACGCCGCCCAGCGCGAACAGATCATCACGCCCGAGCAGATGCGTTCGGTGGAAAAGAGCTTCCTGCTGCAGATGATCGATCTGCAGTGGCGCGAGCACCTGATGCACCTGGATCACCTGCGCAACGTCATCGGCCTGCGCGGCTACGGCCAGCGCGATCCGCTCAACGAGTACAAGACCGAAGCCTTCAGCCTGTTCGAAAAGCTGCTGGGCGACCTGCGCACCAACACCACCCGCTGGCTGATGACGGTCGAGATCGCCTATGCCGAGCCCGAGCCCCTGCATTCACCGGAAAACCTGATCCAGGTCCATATGGACCCGCTGACCGGGGAGAACGTCGCCGTGGCCGGCGCGATCCCGGAAGGCCTGTCGCCCGAACAACGCCAGGCCCTGCCGATCTCGGTGCTGCCCGAAGGCTGGGAAAACACCGCCCGCAACGGCCCCTGCCCCTGCGGCTCGGGCAAGAAGTTCAAGCAGTGCCACGGCTCGCTGGTCTAGGTTTCTTCGTCAGCTGATTGGGAACGGCCGCCTCGGGAAACCAGGGCGGCCGTTTTCTTTTAGCCCTGCCCCTTGATGGGGGAGGGTTGGGTGGGGGTGATAGGGCTGTTCGGCTTGATGACGGCGCTTGCCGCCTGAACCGCCGCGTCACCCCCATCCCCGGCCCTTCCCCCATCAAGGGGGAAGGGAGAACGCTAGCGAACCCGTCGCCCCGCCACCCAGGCCGCCCCGACCAGCATCACCGCCGCCACCACGCCCGACACTCTCAGCCCACTGACGATCTGCTCCGGCCCGCCCGCCGCCAGCGCGCCGAACACCGCCACGCCCGCCGCGCCGCCGGCCTGACGGCAGGCGTTCAGAACCCCTGTCGCCGCCCCGGCCACGCTGCGGTCGACGCTAGCCAGCAATCCGGACGTCAGGGCCGGGATCGCCAGCCCCATTCCGCCGGGGATCAGGGCAAAGCCCGGCAGCATCTCCCAGAAACTCGAACCCGCCCCCAGCCGCGCGGTCAGCCCATAGCCACAGGCCGCGATCAGCACCCCGGCGCCGGTCACCCGCGCGGCGCCGAACCGCGCGACCAGTCCGCCGCTGATCAGGTTGGAAAAGATGAAGGTCGCCGTCAGGGGCAGAAAGGCCAGGCCCGCCTGCTCCGGCCCATAGCCCACGGCCCGCTGCAGATAGAGCCCCAGCACGAAGACCAGGCCGTAATAGGTGAAGTTCAGCGCCGATCCGACCAGCACGGCCGTCGACACCGCCCGCTGGCGGAACATCGACAGCGGCGCCACCGGATGCGGGCTATGCGCCTCGACCCACAGGAAGGCGACCATCGCCAGCACCCCGGCGACCAGCGCGACCAGCGGCCCCGGATGGCCCCAGCCCCGACGCCCGCCCTCGATCACCGCCCCGACCCCGGCGGTGACGGCGATCAGGGCCAGGGCCTGGCCCGGCAGATCGAGGGGCCTTCGGGCTTTCGGCGGCGCCTCGGGGATCACGGCCAGGGTCAGGGCTGCGCCGATGGCGCACAGCGGCAGATTGACCAGGAACACCCAGCGCCACCCCAGGCCGGCCACCAACAGACCGCCCAGCACCGGCCCAGCGGCGATCGACACCCCGCCCGCCGCCGTCCACCAGCCCACCGCCCAGGCCCGCCGCCGATCGTCGCCTTCGAAGGCGTGGGCGATCAGGGCCAGGGAGGGCGGGATCAGCAGGGCCCCGGCCGCGCCCTGCGCCAGGCGCGCGGCGATCAGGGTCTCGGGTCCCGTCGCCAGTCCGCAGGCGGCCGAGGCCAGGGCGAACAGCACCAGCCCCGCCACGAACACCCGGCGCGGCCCGATCCGGTCGCCCAGGGCGCCGGCCGACAGCAGCATGGCCGCAAGCGCCAGCACATAGGCGTCGACCACCCATTGCAGCGCCGCCATCGGGGCGTCGAACGTGCGGCCGATCGCGTCCAGCGCGACATTGACGATGGTCACGTCCAGTTGGGTGACCAGGAAGCCGAAACTGGCGGCGGCGACGATCAGGGCGGGGCGAGCGGCGGCTTGGGACATGACCCGTCATGCCCGCCAAACCCACCGCGATGCTACACCGAAGACTGAACCCTCAGGATCGACGATGGGCTATGAGTTCGGTGACAGAAGGAACCTCCGATGGAGCCCAACATCGCCGCCCCCGCCGCCCTGATCGGCGATCCCGGCCGCGCCGCCATGCTGCAGGCCCTGATGGACGGCCGCGCCCAGCCGGCCAGCGCCCTGGCCTGGGCCGCCGGCCTGACCGCCCAGGCCGCCAGCAATCACCTGGCCAAGCTGATCGAGGGCGGCTTGCTGACGGTCGAGCGGCAGGGCCGTCACCGCTATTACCGCCTGCACAACGCCGAGGTCGCCCACGCCCTGGAGGCCCTGGCCGTGCTGGCCGCGCCGATCCGCGCCCTGGACACCCCGCGCTCGCCCAAGGCCCGCGCCCTGCGCAACGGCCGCTGCTGCTATGGCCACCTGGCCGGACGGCTGGGGGTCGGACTGACCGACGCCCTTCAGGCCCGGGGGCACCTGATCCCCGGCCAGGACAAGCTGTACGCCGTCAGCCCGTCCGGAACCGCGTGGTTCGCCGAACTGGGCATCGAGGTCGCGGCCTTGCGCGCCAAGCGCGGCGTCGCCCGTCAGTGTCTGGACTGGACCGAGCGGCGGTCCCATCTGGCCGGCCCCCTGGGCGCAGCCCTCTGCGACCGCTTCGAGGCCCTGGGCTGGATCGTCCGCGACCGGACCAGCCGCGCCGCCGACCTCACCCCGGCGGGGCGCGAGGCGCTGGGCCGGCGCCTGGGCTTGGCGTTGGAGACGGAGGCGTCGCGAGCGGCCTAGGGGACCTGAGACGCGCCTACTCCACCACCAGCATACACCCTGCCTCCGGCCCTGCCCGACCTTCCAGCACCGCCAGATAGGTCGCGGCGATGGCGTCCTGGCCCACGCCGGTCTCGACCTTCAGCCACCGCCCTGCGTCGGCGACGAAGGCGCTCCACGCCGCGCCATAGCGGCTCTCGAAGCCGCCGGGGCCCCAGTCTTCCTGACGCTTCTTCACGCGGTCGGGGGCGAAGAACAGGATCGGTTTGGGACCGGGCAGATCGCCCGCGCCCCGCGCGGCTTCCCAGTGGGTGCCGCCGACCAGGCAGGAATAGGCCAGATCCTCGCCGAACCGCCGATGCACCGCGCCCAGCACCCCGGCGTCGCCGGCGAAATCCACGAACACCGCCGGCGCAGCGATCGGCGCGGTCGGCAGATCGTCATAGGTCACGACCTGGTCATAGAAGCCCAGGGCCTCAACGAAAGCCACATTGCGCGGCGAGGTCAGGCCCACCACCTTGGCGCCACCGCGCTGCTTGAGCAGGAAAGCCAGGCCGATCGCCGTCTTGGACGAGGCGCTGGACAGGATGATCGACCCGGCCCCGAACATCGCGTGCTCGTCCAGGAAGTCGTCGATCAGGAAGCCGGTGATGAACAGCGGCTGCAGCAGGGCCCGCAGCGCCTCGGTTCCATCCTCGGCCTCGACGGCGGCGTACTGGTTATAGACCGCCGCCAGGTGCTGGCGGTGCGGCGCAGCGTCGGCGAACCCGCCCCGGGTCTTGCGGGCCACAACCGTCAGATGGCTCGACATCGGATAATAGCCGTAGAACCGCTGGCCCACCGCGATATCGGGGTGGTTGGACGCCTCGACCGTCGCGAATCCCCAGACCGGCACGCGGCCAAAGCCCTCGGCCGCCGGGAAGAAATCCCAGTAGCGCATGGCCTCGCCGAACACGGCATAGGTGATGTTGTTGGCGGTCAGGGCGAAGCGGTCGACGGCCAGGCGCACCTCGCCCTCGGCCAGGTCCGGCAGCGTTGCGGGCCGGAATTCGGCGCGTCGCAGGTCGGTCTTGGCGACCACGAAATCCCAGGCCATGGCGGTTCCTCACGGGTTTTGGCGGAGTAGGCCGCTGGAGGCCGAAGAAGTCAAAACAAACGTTTGAAGTTGTCACGCAGAACAATGTTTCCGTTGCAAGGCTGGCCGCTCGGGACCAAAGGCCGAGGCTCAGTTTCCAGATCGGATTGACCCATGCCCAACGCCCCCCTGCCCTTGCGCCATTTCCTGCTGGCGCTGGCTGTGGTGGCGGTGTGGGGGACCAATTTCGTGGTCATCCGCGTGGGGCTGGACCACCTGCCGCCGCTGCTGTTCGCCACCCTGCGGTTTACGCTGGTGCTGCTGCCTATGGCCTTCTTCGTCAAGCGGCCGGCCGTGCCGTGGACCAACCTGGCGGCCTATGGCGTGCTGATCGGCGCGGGACAGTTCGGGCTGCTGTTCATGGCCATGAAGGGCCACATCTCGCCGGGCCTGGCCTCGCTGGTGGTTCAGACCCAGGTGTTCTTCACCATCGGGATGGCGATGAAGATCAGCGGCGAGCGGGTGCAGCCGTTCCAGATCATCGCCCTGCTTCTGGCCGCCTCGGGCATCGTGCTGATCGCCGCCCACGGCGGCGGCTCGGCGACCCCGCTGGGCGTGGCCCTGGTGCTGCTGGCCGCCGCCAGCTGGTCGGGCGGCAATATCGTCGCCCGTCAGGCCGGACCGGTGAACATGCTGGGCTATGTGGTCTGGGCCAGCCTGTTCTCGATCCCGCCGCTGTTCCTGATGTCGCTATGGCTGGAGGGTTGGAGCGCCATGGTCCACGGCGTCCGCTCGGCCGACGCCCTGACCTGGGCGGCGGTGCTGTGGCAGGCCGTGGGCAACACCATGTTCGGCTATGCCGCCTGGGGCTGGCTGCTGGCCCGCCACCCGGCCGCCACGGTCACGCCGATGGCCCTGCTGGTGCCGGTGTTCGGCATGGGCGCCTCGGCGCTCTTGCTGCACGAGGGCCTGCCGGGCTGGAAGCTGGGCGCGGCGGCCCTGGTGCTGACCGGCCTGGCGGTGAACATGCTGTGGCCGAAGGTGCGGGGGCGGCTCGCAAAGCCGGCATAAGCAGACACACATAATTACAATCAAGGATTGATCTTTAAGGAGGCGCAACCAAAATCGCACAATGGTTCCTCGCGACGCCTCCATAGCCGTCTACATGATGGCGAACAGGCCGTACGGTACGCTCTACATCGGCGTGACCAGCCTGTTCGAGGCGCGGATCGTTCAACACCGCGAAGGTCTTCTGCCGGGCTTCACCAAGCGCTACGGACTGAAACGGCTCGTCTGGTACGAAACCCACGAGGATATGCGTGAGGCCATTCACCGCGAGAAGCGTTTGAAGGAATGACCCCGCCAGTGGAAGATCAATCTGATCGAGCGCGACAATCCCCACTGGGATGATCTCTACGATCAGGTGATGAACTGGACGCCCGTTCCGCGCCAGGTCTAGAGATCCGCCCCAAATAACCCCGTCATCCCGCGCTTCATGCGCGGGACCCATGGTTCAGCTTCAACGTGAGAGCTCGAGGCCGCAACGCATGGGCGGCGGACAAATGGGTCCCGCGCATAAAGCGCGGGATGACGGTGAGGAGAGAGGAAGCGGAGTTTCAGTTGACCTCCCCCACGTCACCCGCCTGACCCTGCCGCAAAACAGGGAGGACGCCATGGCCACGCCGTTCAAGGTCGAGTGGAGCCAGCAGGCTGTCGACAAGGTCCGGGACCAGATCCGGGCGTATGAGTTTCCGGTCGCACCGGAAGGCGGCGGCTGGAACCATGGCTGCGACGCCGACACCCTCAGGCGCCTGACCGCCTACTGGGCCGACGGCTTCGATGTCGCCAAGGCCGTGGATAGCCTCAACCGCTTCCCGCAGTTCACGGCCAAGGTCGAGGACCTCGAGATCCACTTCGTCCACGTGGTCGGCGAGGCGCAAGGCAAGCGCCCCCTGCTGCTGACCCACGGCTGGCCAGGATCGCACTTCGAGTTCTGGGACGCCATCGAGCCCCTCGCCTTCCCCTCGCGCCACGGCGGCGATCCGGCCGACGCCTTTGATCTGGTGATCCCGTCCCTGCCGGGCTTTGGCTTTTCCGGCAAGCCCAAGGCCCCGATCGGCCAGCGGGCCACGGCGCGGCTGTTCAACAGCCTGATGACGCAAGAGCTGGGCTATGACCGCTACCTGGCCCAGGGCGGCGACTGGGGCGGGCTGGTCACCTCGTGGTTGGGCCTGGACCACGCCGCCCATGTGAAGGCCATCCACCTGAACATGATCGGCTTTCGCCCGGCCGGCCCGCCGCAGGGCGAGGCCGAGATCGCCTGGATCCAGCGCACCGCCTTCGCCATGGACGTGATGGGCGCCTATCTGCGCCTGCAGGTCTCCAAGCCGCAGTCCCTGGCCTGGCTGGGGGCCAACAACCCGGTCGGCCAGGCCGCCTGGATCCTGGAACGCTTCCACGACTGGGCCGACCTGTCCGGCAAGCCGTTCGAGCAGGTGTTCAGCGACGACCAGCTGCTGACCAACATCATGCTGTATGTGATGACCGGGAGCTTCACGACCGGCGCCTGGTACTATCGCGGCCTGATGGAGGAAGGCGGCATCGTCCTGCCCGAGGGCGTGCGCTGCGAGACCCCGACCGCCTTCGCCAACTTCCCCGGCGAGCTGCTCTATTCGGCCCCGCCCCGCACCTGGTGCGACCGGGCCTACAACATCACCCGCTGGACCGACATGCCGCGCGGCGGCCACTTCGCGGCGATGGAGGAGCCCGAGCTGTTCGTGCAGGAGGTGCGCGCCTGGGGTCGGGAGATCCCCTGAGGTTCAGGCTTGCCCCCCGACCGGCCAAGGCCTTATCGGAGAGAGCATGACACACGCCCGCTACGACTTCGCCTCCGACAATGTCGCCGGCGCCATGCCCGAGGTGATGCAGGCCCTGATCGCCGCCAATGCCGGGACGGCCTCGGGCTATGGGACCGACCACGTCAGCGCCGCCGCCGCCGACCGCATTCGGGCGCTGCTCGACGCCGACGCCCAGGTGCGGTTCACCGCCTCGGGCACGGCGGCCAACGCCTTCGCCCTGACGCTTCTGGCCCACCCGCACGAGGCGGTTCTGGCCCATGAGCACGCCCATATCTGCACCGACGAGACCGGCGCGCCGGGCTTCTTTGGCCAGGGCGTCGGCCTGATCGGCCTGCCGGGCGCCTCGGGCAAGATCGAGGTCCCGGCGCTGGAAGCGGCCCTGGCCCAGCCCGACGTCTCCTACCACCAGCCGGCCGCAGCCCTGTCGCTGACCACCGCCACCGAATACGGCACCGTGTATGACGAGGCCCATCTGCGGTCGCTGATCACGCCGGTGAAGGCCAGGGGCTATGGCGTGCATCTGGACGGCGCGCGTCTGGCCAACGCCGTGGCGGCGGGCTTTGACCTCAAGAGCATCGCCAGGATGGGCGTCGACATCCTGGTGATGGGGGGCACCAAGGCCGGCTCGACCCCGACCGAGGCCGTGGTGTTCCTCAATCCCGATCACGCCCGGCGGCTGGACGCCCGGCTCAAGCACGCCGGCCAGCTGGTCAGCAAGGGCCGGTTCCTGGCCGCGCCGTGGCTGGGCCTGTTGGGCGAAGACGGTGACGGCGGGCCCTGGTCCGAGCGCGCGGTGCACGCCAACGCCATGGCCCGCAAGCTGGCCGCCCTGATGCCCTTCCCCATCCGCCACCCGGTCGAGGCCAATGGGATCTTCGTGGATATGGACGACGCGGCCCTGGAGCGCCTGCGCGGCGAGGGCTGGTTCGTCTATCGCTTCCTGGACGGCGCGGTCCGCTTCATGTGCTCCTGGGCCACGACGCCGGAGCTGGTCGAGGACTTGGCCGCGGCGCTCAAGCGGATCGCCTGACCGGCCTTGCCCAGGGTGCGCGCATCGACGCCCAGCATCCGGGCGATCTCGCTGGCCGGAGCCGGGCGGCTGATGAAATAGCCCTGGATCTCGGCGCAGCCCTGACCGCGCAGGGCGTTCAGCTGTTCCTCGGTCTCGACGCCCTCGGCCGTGGTGACGATGCCCAGGCTGGCGCCCAGGTCGAGAACGGCCTTGATGATGGCCATGGCGTCCTTGTCCTTGAGAATGTCGCGGACGAAGGTCTGGTCGATCTTGATCTTGTCGAACGGGAAGCTGCGCAGATAGCTCAGCGAGCTGTAGCCGGTGCCGAAATCGTCCATCGAGATCCGCACGCCCAGGGCCTTGAGGTCGTGCAGCATCGACATGTTGGCGGCGTTGTCCTGCAGCAGCACCGACTCGGTGATCTCCAGTTCCAGCCGCTCGGCGGGCAAGCCTGAAACCGCCAGGGCCGAGATCACGGTGCGTACCAGGCCCCGGTCGCGGAACTGGGCCGGCGACAGATTGACCGCCAGACGCACGTGATCGGGCCAGGTCGCGGCCTCGGCGCAGGCTTCGCGCAGGACCCATTCGCCCAGCTGGACGATCAGGCCGATCTCCTCGGCGATCGGGATGAAATCGGCCGGCGAGACCATGCCGCGATCGGGATGGTTCCAGCGCAGCAGCGCCTCGCAGCCGGTCACCCGGTCATCGCCCAGGTGGTAGAGGGGCTGGTAGTAGAGCTCGAACTCGCCGGCCACCAGGGCCCGGCGCAGGTCCAGCTCCAGCGCCCGGCGCGCCTGCAACTGCTCGTCCATGGCCCGCTCGAAGAAGTGGAAGGCGCCCCGCCCGTCGGCCTTGGCCCGATAGAGGGCCATGTCGGCCTTCTTCAGAAGTTCGTCAGCGTCGTCGCCGTCGGAGGGCGCGGCCGAGACCCCGACACTGGCCCCGATCATCACCTGATGGCCCAGCAGGTCGAACGGCGCGGCCATGGCCTCCACCACCCGCTCGGCCAGTTTCGTGGCCCCGCTCAGGTCGGCAAGCCCCGTCTGGACCACGGCGAACTCGTCCCCGCCCAGTCGCGCCACGGTGTCGCCTTCGCGAACGCAGCCGCGCAGGCGCTCGGCCGCGATGCGCAGCAGGGCGTCACCCACGGGGTGGCCCAAGGTGTCATTGACGGTCTTGAAGCGGTCCAGATCGATGAAGTGCACGGCCAGCTGGTCGCCGGTGCGCGCGCGGCGGGCCAGGGCCTCGCTCAGGTCCTTCTGGAACAGCACCCGGTTGGGCAACTCAGTCAGAGGGTCATAGTGGGCCAGACGGGCGATCTGGGCCTCGGCCCGCTTGCGATCGGCGATGTCCTCGGACACGCCCACCAGATATTCAGGCCGCCCTTCGCCGTCATGAATGACGATCTTCTTGGTGCGCAGCATGGCCAGGCTGCCGTCCTTGCGCGGCACCAGGTCCTCTTCGATGATCCGCACCTCGCCGGACTCGGCCACCTCGCGATCGCGATCGGCATAGATGGTCGCCTGCTCGCGCGAATAGAAATCCGCGTCGGTGCGGCCGATCATCTCCTCGCGCGAAAAGCCCAGGGTCTTCTCGCCGGCGCGGTTGAGCAGAACATAGCTGTGATCATCGGCGCGCTTGACGAACACCATCGAGGGCATCGCCTCGACCACGGTGGTCATGAAGGTCTGGGCGCGTTCGGCTGTGGCCTTGGCGGCGGCCAGTTCGACCACCCCCCGGCGATTGGTCTCATTGGCGGCCTGCAGCAGGGCCAGCACCGTGCCCACGCCCAGATAGCGCCCGCCCTCCGTAACGATGAAGCCGCGCAGCAGATCGGAGGCGCGATAGGACAGGCTGTCGGTGGTGAAATCGTCCAGCGCCATCTCGGCGTCGACCACCAGGGGCTCCACATCCATCAGCACCGAGATCGGGCGATTGGCGTAGAGGGCGCGGCCATACTCGGCCGCCATCCGCAGGAAGAAGGCGTTGCGCTCGACCAGACCGATCGGCCGGTCCTCCTCATCCAGCACCGGGACGATCAGGGTGTCGGGCTCTTCGCGGAAGCGATCATAGAGCGTCCGGCCCAGATCATGCGGACGCGCCGGCGCCAGAGAAGAAACCGTGTCTCTCAAGGTGAACATAAACAACGCCCCCACTACAAGCGCAGGGAACATTTCCAGCCTAACGGCATGCTAATAGCGGCCGTTCAGAGCCGCCATTTCGCTAAAATTTCATAGTGCTGTCACAGTGTTTTTTAGCGCATTTACCGTGTTTGCGCGGCGGCCTGAGCAAACCCCTGCGGCGCGCTCACGGGCGTACGACAGCCATGAGGCCTCAGCCCCGCTCCGACCGCCCATCGCCGATCAGCACCTGTCCGGCCCAACTGACCACGCCCACCACGATCGCGCCGAGGATGCCGGGGATCAGTCCCCGCACCGTCAGGCCATCCAGCAACCAGGCGACCAGCCACAGCATCGCGCCATTCACCACCAGCAGAAACAGGCCCAGGGTCAGCAGGGTGATCGGCAGGGTCAGGATCACGACGATCGGCTTGACCACGGCATTGACCACACCCAGCAGCAGGCCGGCGATCAGCAGGGTGGTCCAGCCGTCCGCCGATATGCCCGGCACCAGTCGCGCGGCGATATACAGACCGACTGCGGCGAACAGCACGCGAAAGAGGAAACCGAACATCCAGACCCTGCCTTTTTGGTGAAGCGTCGGCTGCAAGATCGCCGCGAAGCGCGCCCCGTTCAAGGCCGGAGCACGATCGTTCAATACCCGAGCCCCGCCGTGGGACATTACAAATGCGTTATCGGACTTAACTTGGCCGCAACCGCTCCCTATCTCACCTGTTGTGAGGGGATGATGGCGCGCGGCCCGCGTGCGGATCCGCGAAGCCAAAGGGGATAGTACCATGGCCGTTAGTTCATTGTCTGTGATGTCGCCGGATGGCGGCCTGTCGCGTTACCTCACCGAAATTCGCAAATTTCCGATGCTGCCCAAGGACGAGGAGTTCATGCTCGCCCAGCGCTGGAAAGAGCATCAGGACTCCGAAGCCGCTCACAAGATGGTCACCAGCCACCTGCGTCTGGTGGCCAAGATCGCCATGGGCTATCGCGGCTATGGCCTGCCGATCGGCGAAGTGATCTCCGAGGGCAATGTGGGCCTGATGCAGGCGGTCAAGAAGTTCGAGCCCGACAAGGGCTTCCGCCTGGCCACCTACGCCATGTGGTGGATCCGCGCCTCGATCCAGGAATATATCCTGCGCTCGTGGTCGCTGGTGAAGATGGGCACGACCGCCGCGCAGAAGAAGCTGTTCTTCAACCTGCGCAAGGCCAAGAGCCAGATCGAGGCCTTCCAGGACGGCGACCTGCGTCCCGACCAGGTCAGCGCCATCGCCACCAAGCTGGGCGTGCTGGACAGCGAGGTCATCTCGATGAACCGCCGCCTGTCGGGCCCCGACGCCTCGCTGAACGCCCCGCTGCGGTCGGACAGCGAGAGCGAATGGCAGGACTGGCTGGCCGACGACAACCAGGTCAGCCAAGAGACCGTGGTCGCCGAGAACGAAGAGAAGTCCCTGCGCATGGGCCTTCTGCAGGAAGCCATGGTCGAACTGACGGACCGCGAACGTCATATCCTGACCGAGCGCCGCCTTAAGGACGACCCGACCACCCTGGAAGACCTGGCCACCCACTACGGCGTCAGCCGCGAGCGCGTGCGTCAGATCGAGGTTCGCGCCTTCGAGAAGCTGCAGAAATCCATGCGCGAAGCGGCCATCGCCAAGAACATGGTCGAAGCCTAGCATCCCTAGTTGAGACGGAAGGAGCGCGTGATGCGCTCCTTTTTCGTTTCCCTCTCCCCTTGCGGGAGAGGGTGGCCCGAAGGGCCGGGTGAGGGGTCGTACTCTGTTATCCGACAGGCCTTTCATCCCCTCATCCGTCGCCTCCGGCGACACCTTCTCCCGCAAGGGGAGAAGGGGCTATAGCTCCAGCCATGCACTCCCCCCTGCCCCAACTCCTCCTGCTGCCCGGCCTGCTGAATGACGCCGAGCTTTGGCGCGACCAGATCTCTGGTCTGGCCGACGTCGCGCGCTGCCACGTCGCCGACCTGACGCGGGGCGAGACGATCCACGATCTGGCCCAGACAGTCCTGACCGACGCCGAGCCGACCTTCGCCCTGGCCGGGTTCTCGATGGGCGGCTATGTGGCCCAGGAGATCGCTCGCATCGCGCCCGAGCGGATCGAACGCCTGGCCCTGCTGGACACCTCGATCCGCGCTGACAGCCCCGAGCGCGCCACCCGGCGCAAGGCCCTGACCGAAGCCGCGCGCCGAACGGGCGACTTCATCGGCATCAGCCACACGATCCTGAAAAGCTATATCGACGCCTCGCGCCTGGACGACGCCGCCCTGACCGGCCGCATCATCGCCATGACCCAGCGCCTTGGGCGCGAGGTGTTCATCCGCCAGAACAGTCTGGAGCGCGAGGACGGCGAGGCGGCGCTGAAGGCCCTGCGCTGCCCCCTGCTGATCCTCTGCGGCGAGAACGATCAGATCACACCGGCCCCGGGCCATCGCGAGATGGCCGAGGCGATCGGCTGCACCCATCTGCGGGTGATCCCGCAGACCGGCCACATGACGCCGATGGAGGCGCCGGGGGCCGTCAATGGCGCGCTAAGGCACTGGCTGGGGCTCTAAAGCATCGTGCGGAAAAGTGGACGCCGGTTTTCCACAAAAACGATGCGGAACCAAAAACCTGGAGCAAGGCGCGTGAGTCCGATTTCATGCGCCTTGCTCTAGAGACCCAGAGCCGCCTTCACCGCCCGCCAGTCAACCAACTTGAAGTTCTGACGCGCGCGCGTCGTCGTCGGCGTCTCGCCTTCGTCGTCGACATCATCCTGCATCACCACCAGGCCCTCGGGATAGGGGCCCACGACGCCGCCCAGGGCCGCGACGCCGTCCGTACCGGTCACACCGTCGACCCCGTTGGCCGCCACGACCGAGAAACGCCCCCCATAGACCGCCTCCGGGCCATCCACCCGCCAGACGGCGAAGGCGCTGTCGCCCTGGCTCGAGGCGATCAGCCAGGTCTTGTCGCCTTCACGCAGCAGGGTCAGCCCCTCGACATCGGGCTTCAGCATCGCCGACGGCGCCGAGGCCACCAGGGTCCGCGCCGCGCCCTTGGCCGGATCCAGGTCATAGCGCCAGATCCCCTTGGCCTCCTCGCCGATATAGAGGACGCCCTTGGCGTCATCGACCACGCAGCCCTCGGTCTGGCTGCCGACGGCGAAGCGTTGCTCCTCGACGGCGACCGGCTTGCCGTCGGGACCGACCGAGATCCGCACCTGCCGCACCTGGCCGTCCGTGCCGTTGACGATGACGACGAAACGGTCGCCGCGTCGTCCCATGCACAGACCATAGGGTTCGGCCAGGTCGAGGCTGGCCAGACCCCAGGCTTCCAGCTTCAGCGTGGCCGGATCCATCAGATACAGCGCCGCGCCGAACCGACCGCGATCGCTGGCGGCAACCAGAACCCGCTCACCCGCAGGCGTGGCCAATCCGCCACGCAGATCGACATTGTTGAGCTTGCCGTCGGGCAGGAAACCCGTAACGGCGCCGTTGATATCGTACGTGTACAGACCAGCCTGTTTGTCCGTACCGAAGATCACCACCCGCGACGGGTCCTGGGGATCAACCCAGATCTCGGGGTCATCAGCGGCGTCAGCGCGCTGTGTCGCTACGGATTGGGTCTCGGCGGCGGCCGGGACGGGCGTTCCGACGCCGACCAGCAGCTTCGCGGAGTCCGACCGGGCCTCGGGATCGAGGAGCGCGCAGCCGGCCAGAAGGACAGAAATACCTGCCAGCGTCACAAAACTGAAGGAAAACCGTCGAGAAAACATCACTAGCCCCAGGATCTTGGCGAATTTAAGCCCCGCCGCGTGAAACCACGTGCGAACGGCCCCGTCAACGGCCGCGCCGAGGATGGGGATAGCCACGATGAACAAGACCATGCTTTTCGCTCTGGCGGCGCTTGCGCCGCTGGCCCTGGCCGCCAGCGCCCATGCCGCCGAGATGGCGGACGCGGCGATCGCCACCGCCGAGCCGCAAGCGACCGCCTCCGAACTCGTCGTCCAGGCCCAGATCGCCTATCGCAATCGGAGCGACCAGGCCGCGCCGGTCCTCGACTACGGCCTTGACTACTTCCAGCGCTTCGAGCCGCTGACGGCCGGCGACGCCCTCAAGCGCGTGCCCAGCGTCGCCTTCCTGTCCGACGTGCTGGAATCCGACGGCGTGCGCCTGCGGGGCCTCGATCCCGGCTACACCCAGATCCTGATCAATGGCGAGAAGGTGCCCGGCGGCGGCGTCGACCGGTCGTTCTTCGTCGACCGGATCCCGGCCGAGCTGATCGAGCGCATCGAGATCGTCCGCAGCGCCTCGGCCAACCGCAGCGGCGACGCCATGGCCGGGGCGGTGAACATCGTCCTGCGTGACGCCTATTCGCTGGACGGCGGCTTCATCCGCGCCGGCGCCCTGATGTTCAATGACGGCCGCATCCGCGAAACGCTGGGCGGCGTCTGGGGCGGCCAGGTCGGCCCGGGCCGCCTGCTGGTCGGCGCCAACCTGCAGGGGCGTCGCAATCCCAAGGAAAAGACCAGCCTGCGCTATAGCGAGCCGCCGGCCGGCGCCGCGACCTTCGTCAATCGCGAAGACCAGACCGACCTGCGCAACGGCACCGACTATTCGTTCAACGCCAGCTACCAGACGCCGCTGGCGGATGGTGAGCTCGACCTGGGCGCCTTCTATGTCAAGACCGACCGCAAGCAGGACGAGCGCTCGCTGGAGTTCAACACCCGCAGCGGCGGCTCTACGGTCCCGATCGTCTTTGGCAAGACCACCGGCGGCAACCTGCTGAGCGTCAACAACCAGATCGTCGACACCGAGCAGGAAACCCTGACCCTGACCGGCAAGTACGAAAAGCCGATGTGGGGCGGCGTCTCGAAGATCAAGCTCGG
Organism: Caulobacter sp. FV2ps19; assembly: GCF_058681035.1. Taxonomy (NCBI): domain Bacteria; kingdom Pseudomonadati; phylum Pseudomonadota; class Alphaproteobacteria; order Caulobacterales; family Caulobacteraceae; genus Caulobacter; species Caulobacter sp. FV2ps19. The sequence continues at coordinate 4,191,619 of NZ_CM178729.1, forward strand.
CTATGCCCGCTTCACCGAGACGGACGCCGACCGCGAGAACGACCTGGACTACAATCGTTCCAAGCCGCGCTACACGCTCGACCAGGAATATACCGACATCGAAGACGCTGAGACCTCGATCAAGCTGGAGCATCAGCGCGACCTCGGCGCGGCCAAGCTGGAACTGGGCGTCCAGTACCAGAAGAAGGATCGCGACACCGCGATCATCGGCCTGCGCAACCGGTTCAATGTCGGCTCGGCCAACCCCAACAATTCGCTCGAACCGGTGGCCGGCGGCGTCAACACCATCGAGGAAACCCGGATCGATCCCTATGCGATGATCTCCGGCAAGGCCGGCCCGGTGAAATGGGAGGCCGGTCTGCGCTACGAGACGACCGACGTCAGCATCAACGACAAGACCGTCGCCGCCGCCGACCAGGCGCACGACACCGACTATGCCGCTCTGCTGCCGTCAGCGCACCTGCGCTGGAGCCTGACCGCCGATGATCGGATCACCGCCTCGGTGGCGCGCACCATCCGCCGTCCCGGCTTCGACCAGATCATGCCGACGACGCTGGAAGAGGAATATGGCGACAACGACTTCCTCGGCAATCCGGACCTCAAGCCCGAAACGGCCTGGGGCCTGGACGTCGGCTATGAGCGCCGGCTGGGCCGCCGCGGCGTGGCCGGGGTCAATGTCTTCTATCGCGACGTCAGCGATCTGATCGAGCTGACCACCACGGGTCAGACCGGTTCGGCCGGCGGCACCGCCCAGGTGCTGCAGGCGCGCAATGTCGGCGATGGCAGCGTTTATGGCGTCGAGTTCGACCTCTCGACGCCGCTGACGGTGATCGGCCTGGAACACACGGGCGTGTTCTTCAACTATTCCTGGCTCGACAGCGACGTCAAAGACGTGTTCGGCAGCCGCAAGTTCAACGATCAGGCCAAATATGTGCTGAACGTCGGCTTCATCCAGGACCTGCCCTCGGTCGGCGGCGCGTTCGGAGCCACCTATCGCAAACAAGGCGAAGCCTTTGGCCGCCTGGAAGGCGAAGAGGTCACCACCACCTACGGCGCGGATCTCGAGATCTTCGTTGAAAAGCGCATCGGCGAGCGCCTGACCGTCCGCCTGACCGGCTCAAATCTGCTGAACGGCAAGAAGGAAGAGACCTTCAACAAGTTCGACAGCACGGCTGATCAGCGGACCCGCAGTTTCGCCGAATACGAGCTGGAGAGCGAGGAGGCCGGCCCGGTCTTCCAACTGATCGCCCGCATGGCGTTCTAGGAAAAAGACCTGCCGGAAACGGAAAGGGCGGCGTCCTCGGACGCCGCCCTTTTTCGGTCTCGAAACCTGATCGGCCGATCAGGCCGCGCCGCGGCCGCCGTTGTCGTCGGCGGCCAGGAAACCCATCAGGGTGTCGATGCGCTTCAACAGCTCGGCCCGGGCCTCGGCGCCGCTGAATTCGCTGCGCGTACAGGTCTCCAGCGCCTCGGCCGCCGAGACCAGGCGCGGCTCCTTCAGCGCAGCGCCCAGCTTGCGCAGTTCCAGAGCCTGAGCCACCAGGGCGCGGCGGGCCTGAACGGGATCGGAATCCAGCGCGGTCCCCGCCGACTTGACGATGCGCAGGGCCTGAGAGAGCCGCGCGGCGACCGAGTCGACGGCGTCGGCCTTGCGCTTGCGCGGCCCCTTGTACTCCGCGGAATTGAACCGTCGGCGATCGGGCCCGACATACTGCACCGCCTCGACCCAGTTGCGCGGCTTGAGCGTAACCGCCTCGAGCCGCCGTTCCAGATCCTTGATCGTGAACGGCTTGCGCATGAACTCATGGATGCCGGCGTCGCGCGCGCCGAAGATCGCCTCGGCCTTCGCCTCGGCCGTGCACATGATGATCGGCGCCTCACGGCAGCTCAGATCGCTGCGGCGGATCTTCCGGGCCAGCATCAGGCCATCGACGCCTGAACTGGCGTGCTCGACGAAGATCAACTGCGGCTCGACCGTCCGGGCCATGGCATAGCCCCGCTCGATGGTCTGGGCGGCATAGATCTGCACATTGCCCAGCTGGCGCAGTTGGTCAGCCAACAGCTTGCCGATGGCGGGATTCCCATCCACCACCAGCACGCGCTGAACCTTCGCGGCCACGAGTTGAGTTGTACGGATATTGCCGTCGAACACCGGACTGACCAGCTCCTGAGGGGTTCTCTGGGCCTCACTCTAAGACCCGATTGTAAAAATCGCCTTGATAAGTGATCGCGCCTGGACGTCAGCTTGCCAGAGAAACGCTGAGACCGCCCTCGAAATCCTGGAAGATATCAATGGCCTCGTCGACGGGCGCGGTCGCCGGCCGCCCTTCAGGGAACCGATACCGCCAATAGCTGGCGATGTGCGAGATCACCCCGACCTTTTCGCCCAAAGACAGGAACAGTTCGGGCGCGCGCAGCAGAAAGTCGCGGAAGGCCTGCGGCTTGCCGTTGTCGATCAGGTCCTTGAAGGCGTCGTCATAGACCTTCAAGGTCCGCTGCACGGCCTTGCGTTCGACAATGACGCCGGCCTGCAGGCGCTTGCGGGCCTCGTCCAGATAGCGGGCGCTCTCAGGGTCTCGCGCGCCGGTGATCACCATCTGGCCGATCTCGACGCTGACCCCGGCCAATTGCGGCCATAGCCGCGTCAGCATCCATTTGTAGTAGAGAAAGCCCTTCCAGCTGAAGAGCCCCTCCTTGAAACTCTCGCCTTCCAGGACGAGGGTCTCGCGCAGCGGCTCCAGGCGTTCGTCGACATCGGTCGACAACAGCGCTTCCACCATGCGGGCGGCGCTGACGCCCGAAATGCCGCCGGTGTCGCGATAGGCCAGATCGATCAGGCGCGAGATCTCGCTGCTGACGAACCCCTGCATCTGGGCCAGATCGCCCGGCGACAGGGCGAAATAGCACGGCGCGACGACCATGCCGTGGCGGCGCAGATGTTCGCGCAGCAGGAACGGATCCAGCGAGGGCAGCATGTCGATCATCCGCAGCGTCGCCAGGTCGCGGGTCATGTCGCTGGCGTCGTTGCAGGCCTCCTGCAGCAGGTCGGCCCATCCCCTCTGACCGACGAAGAACGACTGGCCGCCCAGGCCCAGGTCCCCACGGTCAAAAGGAATGATGACCTTGGTGGCCGACGGCCGCGCCTCGTCAAACAGGAAGAAGTCGTCGTTGCGCAGGCGATGTTTGACGATCAGGGCGTTGTTGAGAATGCGGTTGCGAAACAGCGGATGCTCGGTGTGTTCGGGCCGATGGCCACTGTCGGCCTGGATCGCCAGCAGGTTCAGAACCCGGCTGGTCGAGGCGGTCCGCTCCAGGGCCCGAAGGCTGCGCGTCACGCGATCATGGCCGCGCATCGGTTTCAGTTTACGGCGCGCTGACACGGCAAGACGTCCTCAAGGTGAAGGGGTCATGTCTAGCGACCTCAACCTAAACAAACGCTAACCGAACAGTGTTCTTTGGGGCGAAGCTTCAGAAAGACCTGGTGATCGGCGCGGCCAGATCCGCCCCGGCGCGAAGCCCGGACGGCGCACGCCGCAAACGGGCCACAGCGCGCAACAGGCCAGCCGGCTGAATGGGTTTGGGCTGGGTGTCGTCGAACCCCTGGGCCAGGAGTCGCTCGGCCTCGCCGATCATGGCGTCGGCGGTCAAGGCCAGAATCGGGATGTCGGGGCGGCCGCCCTCTCCCCTCCGGATCCGCCGCACGGCCTCCAGCCCATCCATCTGGGGCATGTGGACATCCATCAGCACGATGTCGAAATCCGCGACGCGCAGACGGGCCAGGGCCTCGCCGCCGTGATCCGCGGTGACCACCGTCGCGTCGGCGGATTCCAGGAGCGCCCGGGCCACGGCCTGATTGACCCGATTGTCGTCGACCACCAGCACCCGGAGGCCGGCGAAATCCAGCGCAGGCTCATCCGCCTCGTGGCTCGTCGGTGCGCAGGCCGATGGCAAGGCCAGCGTGACGCGGAAGACCGAGCCCCGCCCCGCCGTGCTGGTCAGGGCGATCTGGCCGCCCATCATCTCCGCCAGCTGGCGACTGATGGCCAGACCCAGCCCCGTGCCGCCAAATTGGCGGGCCGTCGACCGGTCGCCCTGAGTGAACGGACTAAACAGTCTGGCTTGCTGCTGTTCGCTGATGCCGACGCCGGTGTCGGACACCATCAGCTCGACGCCGTCGGGCGTCGGCGCGATCCGGACATCGACCCGTCCCGCCTCGGTGAATTTCAGCGCATTGGAAACCAGGTTCAGCAGAATCTGACGGACCCGAACCGGGTCGCCCTGCAGCCAGGTCGGGGTTTCAGGCGCAACGTCCAGGGACAGCGCCAGCCCTTTGATCCGCGCGGTCTGACTCCAGACCAGATGAATCTGTTGGCTGAGCCGGCGAATGTCGAACGGCGTGCTTTCCAGCTCCAGCTTGCCGGCCTCCACCTTGGAGAGGTCGAGAATGTCATTGAGGATGGTCATCAGACTGTCCCCGGACTGGACGATCATATCCAGATACTCGGTCTGCTGAGCGTCCAGCGGGGTATCACGAAGGACGTGGGCCAGGCCCAGGACGCCGTTCATCGGCGTGCGCAATTCGTGGCTCATCATCGCCACGAAGGCGGATTTGGCGCGGCTGGCCTCGAGGGCCGCCGCCTGGGCCTTCTCCAGGGCCAGGGCGTTGGCGCGCAGCAGGCGGGCGGTGTCCAGCATGTAACCCAGCAGACCGGCCAGGGTGATCGCCACAACCGCCAGCTCCCAGGGCTTGAAGCCGCCGGCGATCAGCGGCGCGACCACGAGGGCGACAAACGGCGGCGGCGCCATGACCAGCAGGGCCGAGCGGCTGAGCGCGCCATATTTCAGGCTCTCGACGATCATGCCAAACAGGATGATCAGGGCGGCGAACTTCATGGCCGGCGGGCCATACGACCAGCTCAGGGCCGCCATGACGGACCACACCGTGCAAAAGGCGGCCCCGGGTCCAAGACGGATCAGAAGCGGGGAGCGCCCGGTCGTCTGCGGACGGAACCATCGGTCCATGCACAGCAGAAACCCTTCGAGCGCGCCGTTGACCGCCAGCCAGGCCACCAGCGCGCGGGCGCCGAAATGGTAGCCGAGAAGGCCGCCGACCAGGATCATGACGCTGACGCGCGCGACCCGGCCCTTGCGGCTCATGACGAGGGTCGCCCCTTCGACGCCGTCATCCAGAAACTCACGCAAACCCAAGGCCACACCCCAAACCGCTTCTGGCCTGTAGCTAGCCCCCGGCGAGTTCACGAAGCGTTTAGGATGTGACGATGGGTCGCAGAAACAGCGGTTAGGCCCATATATTTTCCACGCGCCCGGCCCGGACCGGGGCGCGGCGGGACATCACCCCTGGAAGGGATCGCGCATCAGGATGGTGTCGTCGCGCTCAGGACTGGTCGACAGCAGGGCGACGGGCGCGCCGATCAATTCCTCGACCCGGCGCACATACTTGATGGCGTTGGCGTTGAGGTCCTTGAACGAGCGGGCCCCGGCGGTGCTTTCGCTCCAGCCGTCCATCTCTTCATAGATCGGCGTGGCGGCCTGCTGGTCGCGCATGCCGGCCGGCAGATAGTCGACCGTCTTGTCGCCGATCTTGTAGCCGACGCAGATCTTCAGGGTCTTGAGGCCGTCCAGCACGTCCAGCTTGGTCAGGGCGATGCCGTGGATGCCGTTGATGGCCACCGACTGGCGCACCAGCACGGCGTCGAACCAGCCGCAGCGACGGGCGCGGCCGGTATTGACCCCGACCTCGCGGCCGACGGTGGACAGGTGCTTGCCCACTTCGTCGTCAAGCTCGGCCGCAAACGGGCCTTCGCCGACGCGCGTGGTGTAGGCCTTGACGATGCCCAGCACATAGCCCGTGGCCGAAGGGCCCATGCCGCTGCCGGCCGAGGCCTGACCGGCCACGGTGTTGGACGAGGTGACGAACGGATAGGTGCCGTGATCGACATCCAGCAGGGCGCCTTGCGCGCCTTCGAACAGGATGCGGCGGCCGGCCTTGTGGGCCTGGTCCAGAACCCGCCACGCCGGCTGGGCGTAGGGCAGGATGCGCGGGGCCAGCGCCATCAGGGCGTCGAACAGGTCCTGAGCGTTGGCTTCCGGCAGGTTCAGCCCGCGACGCAGGGCGCCGTGGTGGCTCAGCAGACGCTCGATCTTGGGCTTGAGGGCTTCGGGATCGGCCAGGTCGGCGACGCGAATGGCGCGGCGGCCCACCTTGTCCTCATAGGCCGGGCCGATGCCGCGGCCGGTGGTGCCGATCTTCTGGCTGGAGGCCGCCTCGCGGGCCTGGTCCAGGTCCTTGTGCAGCGGCAGGATCAGACAGGCGTTGTCGGCCAGGATCAGCAACTCGGGCGAGATCATCACGCCCTGCTCGGCGATCTTGTCGATCTCGCCCAGCAGGTGCCAGGGGTCGACCACCACGCCATTGCCGATCACCGACAGCTTGCCCTGGACGACGCCCGAGGGCAGCAGGGCCAGCTTGTAGACCTTGCCGTCGACAACCAGGGTGTGGCCGGCATTGTGGCCGCCCTGGAAGCGCACGACGACGTCCGCCCGGTTGGACAGCCAGTCGACGATCTTGCCCTTGCCTTCATCGCCCCACTGGGCGCCGACGACGGTCACATTGGCCATGATTGAGATATGCCTTGTCACCTGCCCGGTGACGTCCAGCGGCCCTTCGACAGGACTCGGCCGCAGACGTTTATTCAATTATGGGCGGCGCTTGAAGCACCCTTGGAGGGCGGCGTCAAAGCACGCCCGTGAAGTCAGAAGGCGTAGACCAGCCGAACCCCTACGTCGTCAAGCCCCTGGTTCTTGCCCTGGTGGAAGATCTGGCCGTTCGACAGGTGGGTGTAGGACAGCTCGCCCGACCAGCTGTCATTGAACTTGTAGCCCAGGGCCAGCTCGGGCTCGAACAGCACCTGAGAGCCGAAATCGATGCGGGTGTAGTAGAGCTTGGTGCGACGGGCGCGCTCTTCATCGCTGAGGCCCGGGGCGTTGGCGGGCGGCAGGCCGGCCTCGCCGTCGGTATAGGCCAGGCCAAAACCGGGGCGCAGATAGAAGCCGCCCGGCGCGCCCAGCTCGATGGGCCAGTTAAAGCCGGCGGCCACGAAGTTAGAGGTGTTCTCGCTGTTGATCGACACGAAGGCGTGAACCTGCGGGCGGCCCAGCCAGCCCAGGTTTTCCAGCCGGGCGGTGCGATAGCCCAGATGGATGTCGATCCCGTCCTCGCGACCGGCCGCGCCCAGGCCTACGGCCTCGCCCAGAAAGGTCACGTCGTGCTTGTAGAGACCGCCGAAGACCTCCTGGGCTGTGGCCGGCGCGGCGAAAGCCAGCGCCGCGACAGCGGCGGCGGCGAACATGGCGGTCTTCATTTGGATATCCCTCAACAGCCCCAGCCCGAATGGGTTATGGCGTGAACGGCGCAGCTCGCAAAGGGTTTCGATGCGCTGCAGCATCCTCATCTGTTTTCCCGGCGGTCACCGGCGAGATCAGATCTTGGACGTCTTCAAATCGCGGCCGTAAGCCCCTACACCTTGCCCATGACCATCGCCCTCGCCGACATCCAGGCCGCCGCCGAACGCCTCAAGGGTCTGGCCGTCGAGACCCCGCTGATCGAGAGCCCGGCCCTGAACGCGCGGCTGGGCGGGCGGATCTTCCTCAAGCCCGAGACCCTGCAGCGGGCCGGGGCCTTCAAGTTTCGCGGGGCCTATAACCGGCTCAGCCAGCTGACCGCCGACGAGCGCCGGCGCGGCGTCGTGGCCTTCTCGTCGGGCAACCACGCCCAGGGCGTGGCCCTGGCGGCCCAGATCATCGGCTGCCCGGCCCTGATCGTCATGCCCAGCGACTCGCCGCAGGTGAAGGTGGACGGCACGCGCGCCTTCGGCGCGCAGATCCAGTTCTATGACCGCTTCACCGAGGACCGCATCGCCATCGCCGACCAGATCGCCGCCGAGCGCGGCTGCGTGGTCGTGCCCTCGTATGATGATCCGCACATCATCGCCGGCCAGGGCTCGGTGGGGCTGGAGATCGTCGCGCAAAGCCAGGCCCTGGGCGTCACCCTGGACCGGCTGCTGTGCTGCGTCGGCGGCGGCGGCCTGATCGCCGGAACCAGCACGGCGGTGAAGGCCCTGTCGCCGGGGACCCAGGTCTGGGGCGTCGAGCCCGCCGGCTTCGACGAGACCCGCCGCTCGCTGCTCTCGGGCCGGCGCGAGACCATCGACCCGGACGCCCGCTCGATCTGCGACGCCCTGCTGACCCCGATCCCGGGCGAACTGACCTGGCCGATCAATCAGCGCAATCTGACGGGAATCGTCGCCGTCACCGACGCCGAGGTCGCCGAAGCGATGCGCTACGCCTTCTCGGTGCTGAAACTGGTGGTCGAACCCGGCGGCTGCGTCGCCCTGGCCGCGGCCCTGGCCGACAAGATCGAAGTGGCCGAACAGAGCTGCGCCATCGTGCTGTCGGGCGGCAATGTCGATCCGGCCCTGTTCGCCCGCATCCTGAACGGCGAGATCTGAGCGATGCCGGTTTACATTTTCAGAGGTCCCGGCCGCGTGTTCGGCTTCACCGCCCACGCGGCGGGCGAGAACCTGCCCTCACGTTACGCGCCCTGGACGGCGTTCAAGGCCGTCGAGATGATCCGGGGTCAGCCCCAGCCGGGCGTCGAGGTCGAGGATTGTCTCAACGACATCGAGATCTACGGCTTTCACGTCACCGACGCGCATGTGCGGATCACGGAAGGCGTCGCGGGATGACGGTTGAGGATATGGGAAGCATGAAATTTCCGAGCGCAGCCGCCCTCCCCCAGACCCCCCTGCTGGTGATCGACCGCGCCGTCCTGACGCGCAATATCGACCGCATGCAGGCCCTGTGCGACGCCGCCGGCGTGCGGCTGCGGGCCCATGGCAAGACCCACAAGTGCTCGACCCTGGGCCGGATGATCGTGGAACGCGGGGCCGTGGGCATTTGCGCCCAGACGATCGGTGAGGCCGAGGCTTTCGCGGCCGGCGGGATCACCGACATCCTGGTCACCGCCCCGCCCCCGTCCTGGGCCGGGCCGCGCCTGGCGGCCCTGGCCCGCGCCGGCGTCACCCTCGGCGTCACCGCCGATGACGAAGGCCAGATCGACCGATTGTCCGACGCCGCCGTCGCCGCCGGAACGCAGCTGGATCTGGTGGTCGATCTGGACCTGGGCACCCACCGCACCGGGGCCTATCCGCACGAGGCGCTGAAACTGGCCCGCGCCGCCGACGCCGCGCCCGGCCTGCGCTTCGCCGGGATCCAGGCCTATCTGGGGCATCTGCAGCATATGGACGACGAGCCGGGCCGAAAGGCCGCCGACGAGGCCGCCTTCGCGACGCTGAAGGCCCTGGTCGCCGAGCTGACCGCCGCCGGACTGGCCCCGCCGGTGGTCACCGGGGGCGGCACGGGCACCCACGCCTTCGATCTGGCCTCGGGCGTGTTCACCGAGCTGCAGGCCGGCTCCTATGCGGTGATGGATGTGGAATACGACGTCTGCGGCGCCCCCGGCGGCGGCGCCTGGCCCTTTGAGCCGGCGCTGCATATCGCCGCCAGCGTCGTCTCGGCCCGGCACAAGAGCCATGTCGTGGTCGACGCCGGCTTCAAGGCTGTGTCCATGGACGGCCCGCCGGCCCGCGTCATCGCCGGCGCCGCGCCCGGTTCGCTGTGGCGGCCGATGGGCGACGAACACGGCCTGATCGCCCATCCGGCGATGATCGACGTGCTGAAAGCCGGCGGTCGCGACCCGCTGGGCTTCGCCAGGGCCGTCAGCGCCGCCGACGCCGATCCCGCCCGCGCCTTTCCCGCCGATGCGCCGCAGGTCGGCGACATCGTCTGGCTGCAACCGGGCCACTGCGATCCGACCCTCAATCTGTATGACGCCCTGCATGTCTGGGACGGGGAGACGCTGGAGCGCTGGGCGGTGGATGGGCGGCGGGTCAGCGGCTGACACTGGCCCCCTCCGCGCTGCGCGCTCCTCCCCCGGAGGGGGAAGACGACCGCGTAGCGGTCAGGAGGGGGCAAGTGAACCTGGGGTCACGGCCCCCCTAGCCCTCTCCCCGGACCCCGGATACGGTCCGCCTTCCCGACAAGATCTGCCCCCAAAGAGTATCATCGATGAAACGCCTGCTGCTCGCCACCGCCCTGCTCGCCGCGCCCATGCTCACGCATGCCGCCGACGCGCCCAAGATCGACCCTGCCCGGCTGTCGGCCCATATCAAGGTGCTGTCGTCTGACGACTTCGAAGGCCGCGGCCCGGCCACGGCGGGCGAGACAAAGGCCGTCGCCTATATCGTCGACCAGATGAAGGCTGTGGGCCTGGCCCCGGCCGGCGACCTGCAGACGGACGGAACCCGCGCCTGGACCCAGGACGTGCCGCTGGGCAAGTTCGAGATCACAGGGCCGGTCGCCGCCCATGTCATGGTCGGCAATGACCATGTCACCCTGGCCCAGGGCGAGCAGATCGCCATCCGCGCCGCCATGACCAATGTCGACGCCGTGTCGATCAAGGACGCGCCGCTGGTGTTCGTCGGCTACGGCGTTAAGGCTCCCGAGCGCAACTGGGACGACTTCAAGGGCGTCGACCTGCATGGCAAGATCGCCGTGGTGCTGGTCAATGACCCCGACTTCGAAACCGGAACCGGTGACTTCGGCGGCAAGGCCATGACCTATTACGGCCGCTGGACCTACAAGTACGAGGAAGCCGCCCGCCAGGGCGCGATCGGCATGCTGGTCGTCCACGAAACCGCGCCGGCTTCCTATGGCTGGGCCACGGTCAAGAACTCCAACACCAATGTGATGTTCGACATCGTCCGCCAGGAGCCGACCAAGACCCACCCCACCCTGGAAGGCTGGATCCAGCGCGATGTCGCCGTCGACCTGTTCAAGAAGGCCGGCCTGGATTTCGACGCCCTGAAGAAACAGGCCCAGACCCGCGCCTTCAAGCCGGTGGAACTGACCGGCGCCACCTTCTCGGCCGACTACAAGGTCAACCACGAGGTGATCGTCTCCAAGAACATCGCCGGCGTGGTCAAGGGATCCGCCCACCCCGACGAATATGTCGTCTATAGCGGCCACTGGGACCATCTGGGCGTCGGCCTGCCGGACGCCAAGGGCGACAAGATCTATAACGGCGCGATCGACAATGCCGACGGCGTCGCCGCCCTGCTGGAACTGGCCCGCGCTTTCAAGAGCCAGCCCGCCCCGCAGCGCTCGGTGCTGTTCCTGGCCGTGACCGCCGAGGAAAAGGGCCTGCTGGGCTCGGAATACTATGCCGCCAACCCGCTGTATCCGCTGAGCAAGACCGTGGGCGACCTCAATATCGACGCCCTGTCGGCGGCCGGCCCCGCCAAGGACATCACCACTTCGGGCGACGGCAAGGTTGATCTGCAGGACCTGCTGGTCGCCAAGGCCAAGGCCCACGGCCGCTATTTCACGCCCGATCCGTCGCCGGAAGCCGGCCACTTCTATCGCTCGGACCACTTCCCCTTCGCCAAGCGTGGCGTGCCGGCCATCTCGGTGGGCTCGGGCAATGACCTCTATAAGGGCGGCAAGGAGGCCGGCGAGGCGGCCGAGAAGGACTATGTGACCAACCGCTATCATCAGCCGGCTGACGAATGGTCGGCCGACTGGGATCTGAGCGGCCAGGCCATGGACCTGGAACTGTTCTACGAGGTCGGCGCCGACCTGGCCAATTCCCGCGCCTGGCCGCAATGGCAGGCGGGTTCGGAGTTCAAGGCCATCCGCGACGCGAGCGCGGCGGACCGGAAGTAGCCCAACTTTTCTTGTCATCCCGGAAGCCTCGCAGAGGCTGTCCGGGACCCAGGGGCAACCGCATTGCAGCGGCCCTGGGTCCCGGCTCTCCGCTACGCTGCGGCCGGGATGACAAGTTTATTTGCTCACGAAGTTTGCCATGACCGTCTCAGTCTTCGACCTCTTCAAGCTCGGCGTCGGCCCGTCCAGCAGCCACACCATGGGCCCGATGACGGCCGCCGGCCTGTTCGTCGCGCACCTGCGCCAAGCCGGTCGCATCGCCGACGTCGCCCGCGTCGAGGTCCGGCTGTACGCGTCCCTGGCCCTGACCGGACGCGGCCACGCCACCGACCGGGCGGTGATGCTGGGCCTGATGGGCTTTGTTCCCGCGCAGCTGGATCCCGACGCCGGCGAGGCGGCCCTGGTCGAGGCGCGGGCCAGCCAGTGGCTGAAGCTGGGCGGCGAGACCGGCCTGGCCTTCGACGAGGCCCGCGACATCGTCTGGCTGGGCCATGAAAGCCTGCCCCAGCATCCCAACGGGCTCACCTTTTCCGCCTTCGACGCCGCCGGCGCCGGGCTGGCCGAACGCACCTGGTTCTCGGTCGGCGGCGGCTTCGTGCGGGACGAGGCCGAGATGGGCCGCAACGAACCGCCCGAGGCGGGCCCGGCCGTCCCCTTCCCCTTCGAGAGCGGCGCCGACCTGCTGCAGCGCGCCGCCGAGGCCGGCCTGAGCATCGCCGAGGTGATGGCCGCCAATGAGCTGGCCCGGATGGGCGAGGCCGAAATGAACACGGGCCTGGACCGCCTCTTCGCGGCCATGGAAGCCTGCATCGACCGGGGCATGCGCGAGGGCGGGGTCCTGCCCGGCGGCCTCGACGTCAAGCGCCGCGCGCGCCAGATCCACCAGACCTTGCAGAGCCGCATGGAGCGTCAGATCAGCGACCCATTGGCGGCCATGGACTTCGTCAATCTGTGGGCCATGGCGGTCAATGAAGAGAACGCCGCCGGCGGCCGGGTGGTCACCGCCCCCACCAATGGCGCGGCGGGCCTGATCCCGGCCGTGCTGCGGTTCTTCGTGCGCTTCTATCAAGGGACGCCCGAGCAGATCCGGGTGTTCCTGCTGACCGCCGCCGCCATCGGCGCCCTCTACAAGCGCAACGCCTCGATCAGCGGGGCCGAGGTGGGCTGCCAGGGCGAGGTGGGCGTGGCCTGCTCGATGGCGGCGGCAGGGCTGGCCGCCGCTTTGGGCGCGACCAACGCCCAGATCGAGAACGCCGCCGAGATCGGCATGGAGCACAATCTGGGCCTGACCTGCGATCCGATCGGCGGCCTAGTGCAGATCCCCTGTATCGAGCGCAACGCCATGGGCGCCATCAAGGCCATCGACGCCGCTCGCCTGGCCCTGCTGGGCGACGGCCAGCACAGCGTGTCGCTCGACAAGGTGATCGCCACCATGAAGCGCACCGGCGAGGACATGAACGCGATCTACAAGGAGACCTCGCTGGGCGGGCTGGCGGTGGGGCTGTCGGTGAACCGGGTGGAGTGCTGACACTGGCCCCCTCCTGACCGCTTCGCGGTCGTCCTCCCCCGAAGGGGGAAGACGGGATCATCTTCCCCCTCCGAGGGAGGACGCGCAGCGCGGAGGGGGCGAGTCATGTGGTCACCCCCTAGGTGCGATCGACACAACCGCGCGTTATCCCTGCGAGCGCCAATCGCTCGGTCGGGATCGCCGCATGAACATCGTCATCTTTGAAGCCGAAGACTGGGAGCGCGACGCGGTCCAGGACCTCACCCACGACCACAAGGTCACCTGCGTCGCCGACTGCGCCACGGCCGACAGCCCGTTTCCCGACGCCGAGGTGATCTCCACCTTCATCGACTCGCGCCTGAACGCGCAGGTGCTGGCGGCGTTTCCCAGGCTACGGATGATCGCCACCCGCTCGACCGGCTATGACCATATCGATCTGGACTATTGCCGCGCCCATGGGATCACGGTCTGCAACGTGCCCGACTATGGCGACCCGACCGTGGCCGAGCACGCCTTCGCCCTGCTGCTGGCCCTGGCCCGCAAGGTCCCCGACGCGGTCGAGCACACCCGGCGCGGCGACTTCTCGCAGGACGGACTGCGGGGCTTTGATCTGGGCGGCAAGACCCTGGGCGTGGTCGGCACGGGTCAGATCGGCCGGCGGGTGATCCAGATCGCCAAGGGCTTTGGCATGACCGTCACCGCCTTCGACACCCGTCCCGACCGGGCCCTGGCCGCGTCCCTGGGCTTTCGCTACGCCGATCTCGACGCCGTGATCGCCCAGTGCGACGTACTGACCCTGCACATCCCCGGCGGGGCGGCGACCCAGAACCTGATCGGCGCGGCGCAGTTCGCGGCGATGAAGCCGACGGCGGTGCTGGTCAACACCGCGCGCGGCGGGGTGGTCGACACCGAGGCCCTGCTCCACGCCCTGCTGAGCGGTCAGATCGCCGGCGCGGCCCTGGATGTGCTGAGCCAGGAGCCCTGGCTGCGCGACGAGGCCCAGATCTTCCGTTCGGCCACCCCGCCGGCGCCCGAGGGCCTGCGCTCGCTGGTCGCCAGCCACGCCCTGCTCAAACTGCCCAATGTGATCGTCACCCCGCACGTGGCCTATGACACGCGCGAGGCGGTGCAGCGGATCATGGACATCAGCCTGGCCAATATCGAAGCCTTCGCCAAGGGCGCGCCGCAGCATGTGGTGGGGGGGTAGAGGCCCCTTGCCGCTCCCGCCCGCGATGCTAGGGTGCGCCGGGAACAGGAAGGGAACAGAACCATGTCCACAGGCGTGATCCGGGCCGGCATCGGCGGCTGGACCTTCGAGCCCTGGCGGGGCGTGTTCTATCCCGACACGCTGAAACAGAAGGACGAGCTGAACTACGCCGCGTCCAACCTGACCAGCCTCGAGATCAACGGCACCTACTATTCCACCTTCAAGCCCAACAGCTGGATGAAGTGGCGCGACGAGACGCCCGACGACTTCGTGTTCGCGGTCAAGGCCAGCCGCTACTGCACCAATCGCCGCGTGCTGTCGGAAAACAACGACTCGCTGGAGAAGTTCCTGACCCAGGGCCTGGAAGAGCTGGGCCCCAAGCTGGGGCCCATCAACTGGCAGTTCATGGCCACCAAGAAATTCGACCCCGTCGATTTCGAGGGCTTTTTGAGGCTGCTGCCCAAGGAGATCGGCGGGCGGCCGGCCCGTCACGCGCTGGAGGTGCGCAGCCCCACCTTCCAGACCCAGCAATTCTACGACCTGGCCGCCCAGTACGGCGCGGCCATCGTCTATGCCGTCGATGACGAGTCGCCCGACTGGCCCCGTATTGATGAGCCCACCGCCGATTTCACCTATGCCCGGCTGATGTGCAGCCGCGAGGACGAGCCGACGGGCATGAGCTCCGAAGAGCTGGACGGCGTGGTCGCCCAGACGCGGAACTGGGCCCAGCGCGGCGACGTGTTCGCCTATTTCATCTCCGGAGCCAAGGTGCGGAACCCGGCGGCGGCGATGGCGCTGATCGAGAAGCTGAAGTAGGGCGCCTTCATTCCGCCACCGACCACGGGCGTCCTGCTCAGCCTGGGGCTGCGGCAATCCGGGGATTGAGTGAAGGCGGGCGGGCGACCTAGGCGGCGCAGACTAAGCGGATGGGCGCTGGCGCTGGTCCTGTCGCTGGTGGCGCACGCCGTGGTCCTGGTGGCCCTGTTGTGGCGGATCGCGCCCTTACCGGTTCCTCCGGAGCCTCCCGTCATCGAGGTGACGCTGACAGAGCTGGATGCGCCTCGCGCGGCGCGCCGAGCGTCTCGGAGCCCAGGCAGGCGACGCCTAGCGCCCATCGTCAAGCCTCCGACCGAGGTCGCGCCGGTCATGGCTCCGACGCCGCCCCAGGCTCCTGCGACAATCGCGCCGCCCGTCGACGGCGCCAATCTGCGCAGCGCCCTTCAGTCCGTCCTGGGATGCCGGGACTCCATCCTGGCCAGCCTACCTCCGGCGGCGCGCAAGGCCTGCCAGGAGCGCCTGGCGCGCGAACTGGCTTCCCACGCCCAGCCCTGGGTGGGCATGGACTCCGCCCGGCGCGCCGCCTTCGCGGAAGAAGCCCGTGAACGCGAACCATTCCTGGCGCGAACACCCAAGGACAACTGCGTGCCGCGCGTGCAGGAAAAGGAAGTCGGGCGCGGCGCCATGGCCACCCACGACTGGAAGTTTAGCGGAGCCTGCGCCAAGGCGTTCTAGGGGCCGCCAAAACATGGTTAGCCAAACCTTAACCGCGTGGCCCTAGGCTCTGGCCATGCGTCGCCTGCTGCCCCTGTTGCTTGTGTCTCTCGCCCTGGCCTCGCCGGCGGGGGCGGATCAGAAGCCTGCGCCCAAGGCGAAGGCCCCGCCGGCCGTGGCCGCAGCGCCGCAGACCGCCCTGCAGCCACTGATCCCGCTGGCCTCCAGCCGGGCGGGCGGCGACGCCGGCCAGTGCCGGGCCGCCTGCGCGCGGTCCTACTATTTCTGCAATGGCGGCGACGACGACGGCTGTCCCGGCCGATGGGCGCAGTGCAACGCCCGCTGCACGGCGACCTACAGGCCGCTGGGGTCGTAGGGCCCTCTACTGGTCCAGACAGACCCGGGCGATCTCGGCCCGAAGCTCGGGCATGCCCAGGCCCTTCTCCGACGAGGTGGCCAGCACCCGCGGGAAGGCCGCCGGGCGCTTGGCGATGGCCTTCAGCGTCTCGGCGGTGACCTTCTCGACCTCGTGCGGCTTGATCTTGTCAGACTTGGTCAGGATGATCTGGTAGGAGACCGCCGCCGTATCCAGGGCGTCGAGGGCCTCCTGGTCGACCTTCTTGAGGCCGTGGCGGGCGTCGATCAGCAGATAGACGCGCTTCAGCGTCGCCCGACCGCGCAGATAGGCCCGGCCCAGGTCCTGGAACTTGCTGACCGTGGTCTTCGACGCCCGCGCGAAGCCATAGCCCGGCAGGTCGACCAGGCGCAGCTGCTCGGCCAGCAGGAAGAAGTTGATCTCCCGCGTCCGGCCCGGCTCGTTGGAGGCGCGGGCCAGGTGCTTCTGGCCCACCAGCCCGTTGATCAGGCTGGACTTGCCGACATTGGAGCGGCCGGCGAAGCACACTTCCGGGGCGATCGGATGCGGCAGGCCGTCCATGTTGACGGCCCCCATCATGAAGGCCACCGGCTGGGCGAACAGCACGCGCGCCGCCTCGATCTCTTCCTCGGTGAAGACGGGCCCCTGAGGAGGTGAAAAATTGGGCGGCGGCGCGAAGTTGGGTTCAGTCATCAGGTCGCCGTTGCGGTCTTGCCCTTGAAGCGGGCGATGATCTTGTCGATCGGGTTCTCGACCTGATAGCGGCGCATGATGATGTACTGCTGGAAGATGGTCAGCACGTTGGACCAGCACCAGTAGATCACCAGGCCCACCGAGAACTGCGACAGGGTGAAGGTGAAAATGATCGGGAAGAACTGGAAGATCTTCTGCTGGATCGGGTCGGCGGCCGGCGGGTTCATCGCCGTGGTCAGCCACATGGTGAAGCCGTACAGCAGCGGCCAGACGCCGATGTGCAGCGGGCCCGACAGGAAGGCGCCGATCAACGGGGCGGTCGCCGGATCCCAGGGGATCAGGCCAAACAGGTTCATGAAGGTGGACGGGTCGCGGGCCGACAGATCCTGGATCCAGCCGAAGAACGGCGCGTGCCGCATCTCGATGGTCACCGTCAGCACCTTGTAGAGCGAATAGAAGACCGGGATCTGCACCAGCATGGGCAGGCAGCCCATCATCGGATTGATCTTCTCCTTGCCGTACAGCGCCATCATTTCCTGCTGCTGCTTGGCCGGGTCGTCCTTGTGCTTGACCTTGAGCTTCTCGACCTCGGGGGCGATCTTCTTCATCTTGGCCATCGACTCATAGCTCTTGTCCGCCAGCGGATAGAGCACCAGCTTGAGGGCCACGGTCAGCAGCAGGATGGCGACGCCGAAATTGCCGACCAGCTTGTAGAACATCTCCAGGATGTTGAAGATCGGGCGGGTGAAGAAGCGGAACATGCCCCAGTCGACGGCGTCGTCGAAGCGCGGCACCTGGGCCTGGGTCTGGTCCCAGAACTTCCACCAGGCCGGGGGCTCGCCGCCGAACTCGTACTTGCGCAGCAGCGGCACGGTCTTGGCGCCGGCGAACAGGCGGGTGTTCTGGACCAGGGTCTGGCCGGGGGCCAGGCTCTTGGCGGGGCCCACGAAATTGACGTCATAGATATCGACGGCGCCGGCCTGGGTGACGCGATACTGGGCGGTGACGTCCTGCGACTGTTCAGGAATGAGCGCCGTCAGCCAGTACTTGTCGGTGATGCCGGCCCAGCCGCCCTTGGACGGGAAGGCTTCCAGCGGCTTGTCCTTCTTCCACTTGCCGTACTTCTGCTGCTTCAGCTCGTGGGTCTTGCCGCCCTCGGCGCCGAATACGCCGATGGCGCCTTCGTGGACGATCTGGTTCTTGCCGAGGTCGGCCGGGATGCCCTGGCGCTGGACCGTGGCGTAGGGGGCCAGGGACAGGGTCTGGGCGCCCTGGTTGCGGACGCTGTCGGCGACGGTGAACATGGCCTCGGCGTCGACAGAGATGGTGCGGGTGAAGACCAGGCCCAGGCCGTTGTCATAGGTCATGACGACCGGCGAGGTCGGGGTCAGGGTCTGGCCGGGCGCGGCGCTCCAGACGGTGCGGCTGTCGGGCAGGCCCGGCAGATTGGCGCCGGCCCAGCCGAAATCGGCGAACCAGGCGTGCTCGGCGCCCTCGGGACGGAACAGCTCGACCGGCGGCGAGGCCTTCTTGGTGGTCTGGGCGTACTTCTTCAGCCACAGGTCATCGATGCGACCGCCCTTCAGCGAGATCGAACCCGACAGGGCCGGCGTATCGACGGCGACGCGCGGGCTCTGAGCCTTGGCGGCGTCGCGCGACAGCTTCAGCGGCGCGGGACGGCCGTCGGGGCCGAGCACCACGCCAGGCTGTGTCGCCACCATCTTGGCCTCGGCCGCCTTCTGGGCCGCCAGTTGCGCCTCGGCCCGTTTCTGCTGCGGACCCAGGATGAAGAACTGGTACCCGATCAGGATCGCGAACGCGCTGACGATGAACATCAACGTGTTTTTGTTGTCGTTCTGCATGGATGACTTAACCAGAAACGGAGGAATCGGGCGCCGGAGCGTCGGAAATGGTGTCGGTAGGAAGATCAGCGGAGTGAGCCAGCCTGGCCCGAGCCTCCGCGCGATCATGTTCGGCCGCGAGGCTTATCAGCGCGGTTTTCACATCGTCAAGCAAACGCCCCCATTCGCGCGAGCGGGTGCCGCCGCGCGCGATGAATACATAGTCGCACATCGGGCGGCCATGAAGGGGAAGAAGTAGTCGGGCGGCCTCCCGCAGGCGACGCTTGGCGCGATTGCGCTCCACCGAGCCGCCGACCTTCTTGGTGGCGGTAAAACCCACCCGCATCAGGGGATCTTCGTCCAGCCGGGCCCGCATCTGCATGAACACGGCCCCGCGCGACAGGGCGGGCGCCTTGGCGGCCCTCAGGAAGTCGGGACGCTTTTTCAGGCGCTCGATCTTCACGGCGCGCGCTGGCGGGAGCCCGGTCATGAAAAAAGCCGCCCTTTCCGGCGAAAACCTGAGGTCAGGCTCTGGGAAAAGGCGGCTTTTATCATGGTCTGTGCCTCCCGCGAGCGGGAGAAAAGAACGGAAAGATCCGCTCTTAGGCCGTCAGGCGCTTACGGCCCTTGGCGCGGCGACGCGCAACGATCTTTTGGCCGTTCTTGGTGGCCATACGCGCGCGGTAGCCGTGACGGCGGGCTCGCACGAGCTTCGACGGCTGGAATGTCCGCTTCACGAGGTGGCTCCGATAATAATGGGACGCGTCGGCCGCAAGGCCTCCGCGAGTGAGGGGCGGTGGATAAGGGAAGGGGCGGCGGCTGTCAACCTGAGTCGGTTCAGGCCGCTGCAGTTACACTTGCCCCCTCCGCGCCTGCCGGCGCTCCTCCCCCGTAGGGGGAAGATGGAGGCGGCGCTTTTCATCTTCCCCCTCCGGGGGAAGACGATCGCGAAGCGATCCGTAGGGGGCCAGTGGCGCAATCACCGCCTTGCCCACCACCTTGCGCTGCGCCAGCAGGTCAAACGCCTCCCGCCAGCGCTCCAGCGGAAACTCGGCGTGGACATGCGGCGTGATCACCCCCTCGTCCGCCATCTTCCAAACCGCCTCACCGTTCTGGCGACCCTTCTCGGGGAACTGACGGCCATATTCCCCGGCCCGCACCCCCATCACCGAGAAGCCCTTGATCAGTGGCATATTGACCGAGACCGTCGGGATCCGCCCGGAGGTGAAGCCGATGACCAGCAACCGCCCGTCAAAGGCGATGCAGCGGACGCTCTCGTCGAACACGTCGCCGCCCACCGGATCATAGATGATGTCGGCGCCCCGCCCGCCGGTGATCGCCTTGACCTGATCGCGAAAGCCGCCGGTGACATTGACGAGGGCGTCGGGCGCATACAGCGCCTGGATCGCCGCCAGCTTGTCGTCGGAAGCCGAGGCCGCGATCACCCGCGCGCCCAGGGCCTTGGCCAGGTCCACCGCCGCCAGCCCCACCCCGCCGGCCGCGCCATGCACCAGCACCCAGTCACCCGGCTCGATCCGCGCCCGGCGCACCAGGGCGACATAGGCGGTGAGATAGGCCGCGCCATAGGCGGCGGCCTGCGCGAACGACAGGCGCGCGGGCTTGGGCTTCAGCGCATCGGCCGAGAGCACGGCGTAGTCCGCGAAGGCCCCGAGCCGCGCGCCGCCGACCACCGCGTCGCCGATGGAGAACCCCGACACCCCCTCGCCCAGCGCCGCGACCTCGCCGGCCAGGTCCAGGCCCGGCGTGAAGGGCGTGGGCGGTTTGAACTGGTACTCGCCGGTGGTCATCAGCAGGTCGGGGAAATTGACGCTGGCGGCGTGGACCCGGACCAGCACCTCGCCGGGGCCGGGCGCGGGCGTCGCCACCTCGCGCACCGCGCAGCCGGCGAAGTCGGGGGCCAGCGATTCTACGACCAGGGCGCGCATGGTGGGGCTCACGGGGTTTTCCTTCCTCCGCTCTTCCCGGCGAAAGCCGGGATCCAGATCGAACCCAGAGCGGTTGGCGCGCCTGGCCCGGTCCTAAGGCGCGTCATCCCCAACCTCTCTGGATGAATCTGGGCCCCGGCCTTCGCCGGGGAGAGCGGATGTTTATGGGGTTTGGGTGTGGAGTTATCCGGAAGTGTCCGGTCTCCGTCTGTCCTACTTATCGGGTCCGCCCACAAACGCCGCGCGCACCAGCGCCGCCACCTCGCGGCAGGCCGAGTCGGCCGCCGGCACGGCCCCGGTAAAGGCCGTGAAGCCGTGGGCCAGGCTGTCATAGCAGCGATAGGTCACCGGCACGCCGGCCGCCTGCAGACGCTTGGCATAGGCCTCACCCTGGTCGACCAGCGGGTCAAAGCCGGCGGTGATCACCACCGCCGGGGCCAGGCCCGTCAGGTCGGCGGTCTTGTTGGGCGACAGGCGCGGATCGGCCGGGTCGGCGTCGGGGCCCATATAATGACCCATGAACCAGTCCATGATCGGCCGGCTCAGCGGATAGGCGTCCGCATAGGTCGTCATCGAGGCCGTTTCGCTGGCTACGTCGACGGCCGGATAGATCAGGATCTGCACGGCCGGCTGGGCCTCGCCCGTCCGCTGCATTTCCTGGGCGACGATGGCGGCGAAATTGCCGCCCATCGAGTCGCCGCCGATCGCCGCCACGCCCGGCGCGGCGCCGAAGCGGGCGGCGTTGTCGCGGCCCCAGCGATAGGCGGCCAGCACGTCGTCCAGCCCGGCCGGAAAGCGGTGCTCCGGCGCCAGGCGGTAGTCGACCGACAGCACGGCCGTTTTGGCGATCCTGGCCAGGATACCGCAAAAGGCGTGGCAGGTTTCCAGATCCCCGATCACCCCGCCCCCGAAATGGGCGAAGACGATCAGCGGCGCCGAGGCGTCCTGCTCGGCGGGGCGATAGGCGCGCAGGGGCAGAGGCCCGCCCCCTCCGAAAGTATTGGGCCCGTCGATCGACAGGCTTTCGGTGCGCACGCCGGGCTCGGACGGCCCGGCCACGGCGATCAGCCCCTTGGCGCTGGCGTCGCGGGCGACATCAGGCGGCA
Organism: Caulobacter sp. FV2ps19; assembly: GCF_058681035.1. Taxonomy (NCBI): domain Bacteria; kingdom Pseudomonadati; phylum Pseudomonadota; class Alphaproteobacteria; order Caulobacterales; family Caulobacteraceae; genus Caulobacter; species Caulobacter sp. FV2ps19. The sequence continues at coordinate 4,213,588 of NZ_CM178729.1, forward strand.
GCGTGGTCATCGACGGCATCTTCTTGGCCGCATGGGCGAAGAACTGGAAACGCGGGTCCAGGGTGCGTCCGCCGCGATAGACCACCCCGCCGCCGGACATCGCCCGCAGGATCGGGCTGGGCAGGGACAGCAGGGTCTTCAGAATGAACTTCTGGACGGCGACGTCGGCCATGGGGGGCTCCGGTTAACTTCTACGGGTCGCCGATCCGGCTCCCACCTTAAAACCCGCTCTCCCCGGCGAAAGCCGGGGCCCAGATCGAACCCAGAGCGCCTGGCGTTCTGCTCCGATCGAAAGGCGCATCAACCCCAAACGCTCAGGCTGAATCTGGGCCCCGGCTTTCGCCGGGGAGAGCGGAAAACTTGATCTGATCCTGGGTCACGCCCCTAAAGTTTCGGAAGAGCGGGCAGTCCGCCCAGGATCAGATTGACGGCGAAGTCGGCGGCGGCGGCCGTGTCGACCGGGCGGCGTTCCAGCATCTTGTCGCTGATCTCGCGGGCCACGGCGATGCAGGCGGCGGTCAGATAGTCCAGATCCACCGCCGGCGCGTGCTCCAGCTCCAGCACCTTGGCGAAGCCGTCGCGCACCTCGTCGAACACCGCGACGATCTCGGGCGTGGCGCGGGCGTGGGGGATCTGCTCACCGGCCGGACGGTTCAGGCGCCAGGTCTCCTGCTCGGTGGCCACGAATACGAAATAGGCGGTGATCGCGCCGCGCAGGAAGGACTGGAAGTCGACCGCCCTGTCGATCTCCGCGCGGAGCAGGGGCCGAAAGCGCCGGGCGCCGTCATCGGCCAGGGCGTCGAACACTTCCTCTTTCGACTTGTAATAATTGTAGAAGGTGCCCGAGGCGAGACCCGCGCGGCGGATGATGTCGCGCACCGTGGCGCCGTCATAACCCAGCTCGCCGAACACCGCGCGCGCGGCGTCCAGGATCGCCTGACGATTGGCGACCTTGGTGCGCTCGCGCTTGCCCGGACGGTCGTCGATGACCGGCGCCTTGGGGAAATAGGCGATATTCGACATGGAAGGCGACTCACAGGCGAGGCAATCGTGACGCCCCGTCATGATTTGAGCCTCATTCCGGGTCGTCCGGCAAGGCTTTCGCGGGTTGGGGGCCCTTGGCCGGGGCGCCGGGGCCCCTTGCGACTGGCCCCCTCCGCGCTGGCGCGCTCCTCCCCCGGAGGGGGAAGATGATCTCGTCTTCCCCCTCCGGGGGAGGAGGATCGCGAAGCGGCCCGGAGGGGGCAAGGGGTCAGGCTGGAACACGGGCCGCCGCCCGCGCCGCCACCGGCAGGGGATTGCCGGCCGCCCGGGCCCGCTTCTCGCCCTTGGCGATCTCCTTGGTCAGATCGGCGCAATAGACGTTGAAATCGACCTGGATGGTGTGGCGCGCCGAGGCGTAGAACTGGCCCAGATGGCGCTCTTCATCCTTGGCGGTGATCCTGATCATCTCTTCGGGCGTCGGCGGCGCATAGCGGCCGCTCAGATAGGCCGCCGCCAGCTTGGCCTGCTGCTCGGCGAAATTGACCAGGGTCGGCAGGGGCTGGGCCAGGCCCATGAAGAACAGGTTGGGGACGTCGGGCTTCATCATCCGCTTGAACAACGGGAAGCGATGGTCCTCGCCCGGAACCAGGGCCGGATCGTCGAAGAACGGGAAGCTGATCTTGTAGCCGGTGGCGAAGACGATGGCGTCCACCCGCTCGACGCTGTCGTCGGCGAAGCGCACATTGGGGCCCTCCAGCGCCTTGATCGCCGGCTTGAACCTGATGTCGCCACAGCCCGCCCGGGTGAGGAACTCGCCCGACACCGAGGGGTGGGCCTCCAGCGGCTCGTGGTCGGGCTTGGGCAGGCCGTAGTCTTCCATCTTGCCGATGGTCTTTTTCAGCACCGAGCGCGACAGGGCCAGGCCCAGCTTGCGCGGCATCCAGGCGGGCATCGCCGACTTGTCGGCCGGCTTGCCGTTCAGATATTTGGGGAACACCCAGACGCCGCGCCGGGCCGAGACCCACAGGTTTTTGGCGATCGGGCGCTGGGCCAGCTCGCTGGCGATATCCATGGCCGAATTGCCCATGCCGACCACCACGACGTTCTTGCCGCGCATGTCGACCGGGTCGAACGGGTCGCTATAGGCGTGGGCGTGGAAGGCGGCGCCGTCGAACTCGCCCGGATAGTCGGGAATACGCGGGTCCCAGTGGTGGCCGTTGCAAACGAACAGCACGTCGTAGAGCCGCGTCTCGCCGCTCCCCAGGGTCACCGCCCAAAGGCCGTCCTGCGTGCGCCTGGCCATCTCGACCCGGGTGTTGAAGGTGATGGTCGGACGCAGGCCGAAATGGTCGACATAGTCCTTGAAGTACTGGTGCAGCTGAGCGTGGTGGGGAAAGTCGGGCCAGTCGGCCGGAACCGGGAAGTCCTCGAAGGCCAGACGCCACTTGCTGGTGTCGATATGCAGGCTCTCATAGCAGGCCGACAGACCGTTGGGGTTCTTGAAGTACCAGTTGCCGCCGACCTCGTCGGACATCTCGAAACAGTCATAGGGGACCCCGGCGTCCTTCAGCCGCTTGGCCGTGGTGAAGCCGCTGCAGCCCGCGCCGATGATGCACGCCTTGGGAAGCTTGCCCGTCATGTCCCGCCCCTGACTTATCGTTGTTAAGGTGAGCGTATCAGCGTTATGCGGGTCGTCAAACGGCGCCCTTGCGTCAGGACGCTCCACAGTTGGGTGCGGCTGGGTTAATCCTCCGCTAGGGGATGACGTTCGACACCCACGCCCCCATCTCCTCCGACTCGATGCGCTCGCGAAGGCCCTGACCATGACCCGCCACGAACTGAAGACCTGGCCGCAATATTTCGCTGCGGTCCGCCAGGGCAAGAAACGCTTCGAGATCCGCCGCAACGACCGCGACTTCGCCGTCGGCGACATCCTGGTGCTGCGCGAATTCGACCCCGAAAGTCAGGTTTATACGGGCCAGACCGAAGACCGCCTGATCACATTTTTGCTGTCGGAAGAGGACTACGGCGTCATCCACGGCTTCGTGGCCATCGGCTTTGGCGAGGTGCCGCATCCGGACGCCCTTGCCGAGGGCGTGCTGACCGCCGAACAGCTGGCCCAGTGGCATGAGACCCAGGCCTCCAACGCCGCCCTGCGCGGCCAGGACGCCCGCAAGGTCTCGGCCAGCTACGCGGCCCCTACCACCGGCCGGCAGGCCATGAGCGTCGCCGCCGACCGCCATGCCGGCGTCGCCGCCGCCGCCGAGGCCGAGGCCGCCTTCCACGCCGCCGCGGCCCTGATCGTTCGCAAGGCTTAGGCAAAAACAAAAGCCGCCGCCCGCGAGCGCGGACGGCGGCTTTTTGGCCTCAAAGGCCAGATGGTTTTAGGCGGCTTCCTTCACCTGCGCGGGGAACACGTCGTTCATGCGCAGATAGGTGATCAGGCGGCTTTCCATCGAGATGATCGCCTGGATGAAGCGCTGCTCCTCGACGCCCAGATCCGGCGCGGGCTGCAGATGATCGCGCGAGACGGTGAAGGTCTCACTGACCGCGTCGACCAGGATGCCGGCCAGGCGGTCTTGGCACTCGACGACCACGATGACGTGGCGGGTCTCCGGGACGGTGACGCCCAGGCCCAGGCGATTGCGCAGGTCGATGACCGGCATGATCGCGCCGCGCAGGTTGATGACCCCGCGCAAATAGGAGGGGGCGTGCGGGATCGGCGTCGCCGGAGTCCAGCCGCGAATTTCGCGGACGGTCTTCACGTCGATGCAGAACTCCTGCTCGCCAATGCAGAAGGAGATTAGCTCCAGGGCCAGCTCGGCTTCGTCGGTCATATCGATTCCCCGGGATCGAAGGTGCGTCGCGATCCCGATTCACGTCTTTCAACGCGCCAGCGGATCACACCCTATTTGACGTGATCCGCCCTTTAACAACGGTTAACGGTGACCCCTGCGGAACGCGCTGAATCGTCGCAATTTCCACAAATCGTCACCAGTGCGCCCGCCTCAAGGCTCGGAGAGCCCCTCGTCGCCGTCGTTGGTCAGGTTGAACTCGTACCAGACGCCGTTCAGCACGCCGAAGGCGACGGCAAGGCCCAGGCCGAGGATCCAGGAGAAGTACCACATCGTCTTGTCTCCGCCTTAGTAGAGGTCTGGATTGGTGGCCAAAGCGGCCGTGCTGCTGCGTCCCCACAGCACCCGATAGACCCAGGCGGTGTAGAGCAGGATGATCGGCAGGAAGATCGCCGTCACGATCAGCATGATGAACAGCGTCGTATGGCTGGACGAGGCGTTCCAGACCGTGAGGCTGGAGCGCGGATCGCTGACGCTGGGCAGGATGAACGGGAACATCGACAGCCCGACCGTCGAGATGATCCCGATCGCCGACAGCGACGAGCCCGCGAACGACAGCGGCGCCTTGTCGAACCTCAGCCCCAGCAGGGCCAAGGCGGCGCCGACAAAACCCAGCACAGGCGCGATGACCATCCAGCCATGACGGACATAGTTGTCCAGCCAGGCGCCCGGCGCGGCGACGACGGCGTCACGCAGCGGATTGGAGGGACCCGCCGCATCGGTCAGGCCCTCGAGCCGGAAACCCATGCCGCCGAAGGCGACGAAGAAGCCGCCGGCCGCGAAGAAGACGATGCTGGCCAGGCCGGCGATTTCGCCAAACAGTCGAGCGCGCTCGGTGACCGGGCCCTTCTCGGCCTTCACGGTCAGCCAGGCTGCGCCGTGCAGGACCAGCATCGAGACTGACAGCAGGCCGCACAGCAGGGTGAACGGGGTGAACAGGCTCCAGAAGCCGGCCTGGAAGCTGACCCGCAGATCGCTGTCGAACCGGAAGTGCGCGCCGCTCAGCACATTGCCGACCGCAACGCCGAACACCAGCACCGGCACGAAGCCGCCCGTGAACAGCGCCCAGTCCCAGAACGTGCGCCAGCGGGGATCCGGCCGCTTGGAACGATACTTGAAGCCCACCGGCCGCAGGATCATCGCCGCCAGCACCAGGAACATGGCCAGGTAGAAGCCCGAGAAGCTGACGCCATAAACCAGGGGCCAGGCCGCGAAGATCGCCGCCCCGCCGGTGATGAACCACACCTGATTACCTTCCCAGGTGGAGCCGACGGTGTTGATCACCATCCGCCGCTCCTCGTCCGTCTTGGCCACGAAGGGCAGCAAGGCGCCGACTCCCATGTCGAAGCCGTCGGTCAGGGCGAAGACGATGAAGAGGACGCCCAGCAGTCCCCACCAGATGACCCTGAGGGTCGCGTAGTCGATTGGGAGTTCCATGGCAGCGACTCCTTTAAGCGACGGCCGGTTGCGTCGAGGGGGACGGCGCGAACGCCTCCTGCTCGGCGAACGGGCCCTTCTTGATGGTGCGCAGGATCAGCCCGACCTCAACAACCGCGAGGCTGCCGTAGAGCAGGGTGAACAGCACGATGGTGGTCCAGAGCTGGGCGACGCTGAGGTCGGAGGCGCCCAAGGCCGTGGGCAGAACGCCCTCCACCGCCCAGGGCTGACGGCCAACCTCGGCCAGAACCCAGCCCAGTTCGGCGGCGAGCCATGGCAGGGGAATGGCGGCCACCGCCAGCATCAGGAACCACCGGGTGTTGTGCTTGCGCAGCGTGACCAGAAGGAAGGCGGTGGCGAACAGGGCGATCATCAGGAAGCCAATGCCCGCCATGATGCGGAACGCCCAGAACATCACGGGCACGTTGGGCACGGTGTCCCACGAGGCCTTCTTGATGGTGGCGGCGTCGGCCATGCGGGGATCGGCGACATAGCGCTTGAGCAGCAGGCCATAGCCCAGATCGCGGCGATGGGTCTCGAAGGTGGCCCGGGCGGTCATGTCCTTGGGATTGGCCTTCAGGGTCTCCAGTGCGCCATAGGCGACGACACCGGACTCGATGCGGTCCTCAGCGGTGGCGACCAGCTCGAAGATGCCGGCGACGGGCTTATCGATGCTGCGCGTAGCGATCAGGCCCAGCACATAGGGGATCTTGACCTCATAGTGGGTCTCGCGATCGGCGAGGCTGGGGATGCCGAAGGCGGTCAGGCCGGCCGGGGCGGGCTCGGTCTCCCACATGGCTTCCAGAGCCGCGAGCTTCATTTTCTGGTTGTCGGTCAGGGCGTAGCCGCTCTCGTCGCCCAGCACGACCGCTGACAGCGATGCGGCCAGGCCGAAGGCGGCCGCGACGGTCATCGAACGCTTGGCGAAGCCGACATGGCGGCCCTTCAGCAGATAGAAGGCCGAGATCCCCAGCACGAAGACCGCGGCGATCACATAGCCGGCGCTGACCGTGTGGACGAACTTGGCCTGGGCCACGGGATTGAACAGAACCGCGCGGAAGTCAGAGATCTCCATGCGCATGGTCTCGGGATTGAAGGTCGCGCCAACCGGATTTTGCATCCAGCCGTTGGCGACCAGGATCCACAGCGCTGAAAGATTGGTGCCCAGGGCGACCAGGAAGGTGACAACCAGGTGGCCGACGCGGGACAGCTTGTCCCAGCCAAAGAACATCAGGCCGACAAAGGTGGCTTCCAGGAAGAAGGCCATCAGGCCCTCGATCGCCAGCGGCGCGCCAAAGATGTCGCCGACATAGTGTGAGTAGTAGGCCCAGTTCATGCCAAACTGGAATTCCATGGTCAGGCCGGTCGCCACGCCCAGCACGAAATTGATGCCAAACAGCAGGCTCCAGAACCGCGTGACCGTTCGCCAGATCGGGCGCTTGGTCATCACATAGATGCTCTCCATGATGACCAGCATGAATGATAGTCCGAGCGTCAACGGCACGAACAGGAAGTGGTACAGCGCGGTCAGCGCGAACTGCAGCCTCGAGAGGTCGATGACGGCGGGGTCCATGCTCAACTCCGAAACGGACGACGAATGATTGCGCCAGCCGAGGACAGTGTCCTAGACGGGGCGAGGTCCCAGGACCTTGATCCAGATCAAGGCTCGCAGATGAGCGCAACCTACACTCAAGTCATGCAATCTCGTCCATCGCTTATCGACGTCCGTTCCCAAGTTGCGACGCGATTAAAGGCCCTGGAACGAGCCGGCGCGGGCGCGCTGCGCCGCGCCAAAATTCTCACGCTGCTGGACGGCGCAGCCGCCGTGACCTTCGCCGCCGCCTTGGCTTTGGCCATAGACGCCCTCGCTGCGGGACAGCCCCTGACCGGCGTCGCGGGCTGGCTGGGCCTTCTGGTCCTCTCGGGGATCGCGCGCGGCTATATGACGCAACTGGCGGGCGAGGCGGGGGCGACCGCCGCCGCCGCCGTGAAGACATCCGCCCGCGCCGACACCGCCAGCGCCCTGATCGCGCGGTCGCCGGGGGGCGGCGTGTCGACGGGCGACGCGACCACCGCCCTGGTCGAGGGCGTCGAGGCGCTGGACGGCCACATCTCGCGCTTTCTGCCGGCCCGTTTCGCGGCGACCGCGACGCCGCTGGCCCTGATCGCCATCGCCGGCATCGCCAGCCCGATCGCCGCCGTGATCCTTCTGGGCGCGCTGGTCCCGTTCATTGTCGCCATGGCCCTGGCCGGCACGGCCGCCGCCGCCGAGTCGCGCGCCCAGTTCCAGGCTCTGGAGCGTCTGTCAGGCCGGTTCCTCGACCGCGTCCGCGCCCTGCCGGTGGTTCTGGCCTTCCAGGCCGAGGATCGCATCACCCGCGACCTGGCCAGGTCGGCGGATGAACTGGCCTCCCGCACCATCCGCGTGTTGCGCGTGGCCTTCCTGTCTTCGGGCGCGCTGGAGTTCTTCGCCGCCCTGTCGGTCGCCCTGGTGGCGGTCTATTGCGGCTTCAATCTGCTGCGACTGCTGCCCTTCCCGGTTCCCGAGCAGTTGGACCTGAAGCGCGCCTTCTTCGTCCTGGCCCTGGCCCCGGAGGTCTATCTGCCCCTGCGCCGCCTGGCCGCCGCCTATCATGACCGTCAGGCCGCCGAGGCCGCCGCCGCCAGCCTGATCGCCCTGCCCCGTCCTTCGCCGCGCCCGGCCGCGCCGGAGTTCACCGCCCCGCCAGCGATCCGCTTCAGCGGCGTGACCATCCGCTACCCCGACGCCGACGGACCTGTGCTGAAGGACTTCGATCTGGACGTTCCCGCCGGCGCGATCACCGTGCTGCTGGGTCCCAGCGGCGCGGGCAAGAGCTCGCTGCTGAACCTGCTGCTGGATCTGGCGCCGCTGAGCGCCGGCGAGATCCTGCTGGATGGTCATCGTCTCGCCGATCTGGGCGCCCTGTCCGGCGCGGTCGCCTGGGCAGGACAGCACCCGCTGATCACGCCGGGCTCGATCGCTGACAATATCGCCCTGGCTCACCGTGCGGCCAGCCGGGCGCAGATCCAGGCCGCCGCCGAGCGGGTGGGTCTGGCCGGCGCCCTTTCCGGACGCGCCGGCGGTCTCGACACCGTGCTGGACGAGCGCGGCGGCGGGCTCTCCGGCGGCGAGCGCCGGCGCCTGTCCCTGGCTCGCGCGATCCTGAAGCCCTCCCCGATCCTGCTGATGGACGAGCCCACCGCCAATCTCGACCACGTCGCCGAAGCCGAACTTCTGGTGGCGATCCGCGAGGCCGCGCGGGGCCGCACCACCCTGATCGCCACCCACTCCGAGGCCGTCGCCGATCTGGCCGACCATGTGGTGAGACTGACATGAGCGCCTCGCCCCTCCAGACGCTGATCCGGGCCCAGCGCCGTCATCATGCCCAGGGCCTGTTGCTGGCCGCAGTCTGCGCCGGCGTGGTCGGCGCGGCCTCGACCCTGCTGCTGGGCCTGTCGGGCTGGTTCATCACCGCCTCGGCCCTGGCCGGCGCGGCCGGGCTTGCCGCCGCCCAGACCTTCAATGTCCTGCTGCCCAGCGCAGCGATCCGGCTGCTGGCGATCCTGAGAACCGGCGCCCGGTACGGCGAGCGGCTCAGCGGGCATATCGCGGCGCTACGGGCTCTGGCGGCCATTCGCCCCGTCCTGTTCTCCGCCCTGGCCGCCGCGCCCCCCGGCGAGGCCTTGGTGCTCTCCAGCGGTGAGGCTTCATCGCGGCTGGTGCAGGACGTGGACGCGGTCGAGACCCGGTTCGTTCGCCTCTCGGCCCCCTGGGGCGCCGCCGCCGCCGTGACGGCCGGTATGGCGCTGGCCGTCCTGGCCGGTTGGCTCGCCGCCCTGATCATCCTGCTCTCGGCGGGGGCCGCGATCCTGGTCGCGCGCGCCCTGGCCCGATGCTTTTCGGACCCCGCGGGTCGCGAGATCCAGATCCGGATGGGCGCCCTGAAGGACGCCGCCGCCAATCTCGCCGCCGCCGCGCCCGAACTGCGCGCCTATGGTCTTGAGGCCTGGGCCGGCGAAACCCTGGCGGCCCGCGGGCAGGCCGTCGATGCGGCGCGACAGGTTGCGGCCCGGGCCCGGGGCCTCATCGCGCTGTCACAGGCCGCAATCCTGGGACTGGCGACCGCCGCCGCCATCGCCGCCGCCGTCCCGGCCGGCGCCGCCCTGGCCGCCCTGGCCGGCCTGGCCGCCGCCATGGCCGTGGACGGCGTCTCCAACCTGGCGGCCGCGTTCGACCAGGCCGGCGCGGCTGACGAAGCGGCCGACCGCCTGGACGCCGTGCTGCGGCACGCGCCGCCGATGGCCCCGAGAGAGCCGCGCCCAGCCGCGCCAGGCCTGCGCCTGCTGAGTGAGGACTTCGCGCCCGGCGAACGGATCGCGATCCTGGGTCCGTCCGGCGCCGGCAAGACCACCCTGCTGGAACAACTGTTGGTCTTGCGGCCCTGCGCTCCCGGCGTGCTCAAGATCGGCGATGCGGATCTGGCCGGGCTGGCTCCCGCCCACGCCCGAGCAGCCTTTGCCTATGCGCCCCAGGACGCCGCCCTGATCGCGGGTTCGGTCGCCGACAATCTTCGCCTCGCCGCGCCAGAGGCCTCGACTGAGGACATGTGGGCGGCGCTGCATGATGCGGTTCTGGACGCGCGCATCCGCGCTGCGCCAGCCGGTCTCGACGCCTGGCTGGGCGACAATGGCGAGCGACTGTCGGGCGGTGAACGTCGCCGACTGGCTCTGGCCCGCGCCTATCTGCGTCCCGCGCCCTGGCTTTTGCTGGACGAGCCGACCGAAGGCCTGGACCCAGCCACCGAAGCCCTGGTGCTGGAGCGGCTCGCGGCGCGGCTGGATCGTTCCGGGCAAGGCGTCCTGCTGGTCAGCCACCGTCCGGCGCCGTTGACGCTCTGCAGCCGACGCCTCGTGCTGTCGGGCGAACCAACACTCCCCGGCGAACAGCCGACCGCACCGCGGTTGATCCTCGGCGAAGCGCGGTAGACGAACGATGGCGTCTCGCGAAGCCGGCTCCCTCCGCTATAAGGCGCTTGAGCGCTTGGCGCGCCACGGAGACGACGACACGATGAAGGCGCTCAGGTTGGGCCCCTATCCGCTGTTCAGCGACCCCCGTCCCGGCCCCTATATCGTGGCCGCGATGACGGTGGCCGCGACCATTGTGGCGCGACTGTCGCTAGGCGACGCCTTCTCTGCGGCTTCATCATTCTTGCTGTTCATTCCCGCCGTTCTGGTCAGCGCCGCCATCGGCGGGCTGGTCTGCGGTCTGTTCGCGACGATCGTCGCCAGCATAGCCGTCGGCTGGGTCACCGAGGGCGACGCCCAGTCGCTGGTGGGCGCCCTGAGCGGCGTGATCTTCCTGCTGGTCGGGGCCGGCATGGCCGTCGGCGGGGGATGGTTCCACGCTGCGCGGCTAAGAGCGGCCGCCACCAACGCCCACCTGCAGTCCATTCTCGACACCGTGCCCGAAGCGGTCGTGGTCATTGACCGCAACGGGATCATGACCTCGTTCAGCCCAGCCGCCGAGCGGCTGTTTGGCTGGACGGCCGCCGAAGCGCTCGGCCAGAACATCAAGCTGCTGATGCCCAGCCCCTATCGCCAAGCGCATGACGGCCATCTCGAACGCTATGCGCGCACAGGCGAGAAACACATCATCGGCGTCGGTCGGGTGGTTGTGGGCGCGCGCAAGGACGGTACGACGTTTCCCATGGAGCTGGCGGTCGGCGAAACCAGGGGCCCCCGTCCGTCCTATACCGGCTTCATCCGCGACTTGACGGATCGCCAGAAGACCGAGACCCGGCTGCAGGAGCTGCAGAATGAACTGGTCCATGTGTCGCGCCTGACGGCCATGGGCGAGATGGCCTCGACCCTGGCCCACGAGCTGAACCAGCCCCTGTCGGCGATCGCCAATCTGCTGACCGGGTCCCGGCGGCTGATCGACCGGGGCCGCGAGGTCGACCAGACCAAGGTTCGCGACGCCATTGACCGCGCGGCGGCCCAGGCGCTGCGGGCGGGCGAAATCATCCACCGCATGCGCGACTTTGTTCGGCGGGGGGCGAGTGAGCGCGAGCCCGAAACCGTTTCCAAGCTGGTTGAGGAGGCCAGCGCCCTGGCCCTGATCGGCGAGAAGGAACGGCGCGTCGACGTGCGCCTTTCGCTGGATCCCGCCGCCGACGCGGTGTTCGCCGACCGGGTCCAGATCCAGCAGGTGCTGCTGAACCTGATCCGCAACGGCATCGACGCCATGGAAGGGCAGGACAGGCGCGAACTGATCATCTCCAGCGGCCTCAATGACGAGGGCTGGACCCGCATCAGCGTCTCGGACACCGGCAGCGGCATCGCCGCCGATGTGCGCGAAAAGCTGTTTCAGCCCTTCATGACCACCAAGCCCCAGGGCATGGGCGTGGGTCTGTCGATCTCGCGCTCGATCATTGAGGCGCATGGCGGGCGGATCTGGGCCGACGCCAATCCGGGCGGCGGAACGATCTTCAGCTTCACCCTGCCGCCGTTTGACCAGGAAGACGAGATTCAGCCATGAAGCCCGCCCTGCCCGAAGCCACCGTGCACGTGGTCGATGACGACGAAAGCGCCCGCGAGTCTCTGGCCTTCCTGCTGGAGTCGGCCGACTTTCAGGTCGCCACCTATGACAGCGCGCTCGCCTTTCTCGAGGCCCTGCCCGACGCCGCTCCGGGCTGCGTCATCACCGATGTGCGGATGCCAGAGATGAGCGGCCAGGAGCTGGTGGCGCGGATGGCGACGCTGACCCCACGCATGCCTGTCATCATGATGACAGGTCACGGCGACATTCCGATGGCGGTGGAGGCCATGCGCTCCGGCGTCATCGACTTCATCGAAAAGCCGTTCTCCGAAAGTCGCATCCTCGACGCGCTGAAGCGCGCCCTTGCGATGGGCGTCGAGTCTCCGACGCCTTCCGGAGATCAGATCGAGGTTCGTCAACGCCTGGCCACCTTGTCGGAACGCGAGCGGCAGGTTCTGAACGGGGTCGTCATCGGCCATCCCAACAAGGTCATCGCCCGCGATCTGGGCATCAGCCCTCGCACCGTCGAAATCTATCGCGCCAAGCTGATGACCAAGATGCACGCCGACAACCTGGCGGCTCTGGTGCGCATGACCCTTTCAGCGCGGAGCTAGTTGGTCGACAGCGCTTCGGCGATCTGGCGGCTGAGCGCGTCGGTGATCAGCGGCTTGTCGACCACCCTGATCCGTCCGACGCCGCGCAAGCGACGGGGTCCGCCCGCCGACATCAGGACAACAGGAGCCTTCGCGCCACGCAACGCCCCTCGCAGACGCTGATCACAACCTGCTTCGTCGATCACGAAACAGGCCACGCCCAGGCTGTCGGCGCAATCCAGGAGGTCTGCGGCCTGGCCAAACGTCAGGACCCGGTAGCCTTCGGTCTCCAGCGAAAAGTGCAGCGCCTCGCGCAGCGCCTCGTCCTCGTCGAGGACCACGATCAACGGGCGCTGGGCGAAATCGCCATCACCGGCATCGAGACCCGAGATATCTGTACGACCGCACATTCGATCAAAAAACCATGATCGGCCACAAGCCGCCTTGATCCATCGCAAGCCCGTGTCGAGAGCGCCTCCGCAGCCGCGCTTACGTGGAGACACTTAGGCGCCGCACCCGAATTTACCGCGGGGCCAGCACCCGCCAGAACTGAGCCAACAAGAGGTTCGCCACATGTTGTCTCCCCTTCGCCAAACCCACCTTGAACCGTTGGCCGTCGCGCCCCTGGGCTTTACGGGGCCTTGTCAGCATCACACGCGCGACGAGGAAATCTTCGGCGAGGGCGAAAAGGCCGACTACATCTATCAGGTCATTTCCGGTTCGGTCCGGACCTTGCGGTCACTGCGTGACGGTCGACGTCAGATCGATGAATTCCATTTCGCCGGCGACTATTTCGGCATCGAGGCGGGCGATCTGCACCGCGTCACCGCGGAAGCCATGACCCATACCACCGTGCGCATGGTCCGGCGCGGGACGCTCAGCCAACTGGCCTCACAGCGCGAGGGCGTCGCCCAGGCTCTGTACCAACTGACGGTCGACGGACTGCGCCGCAGCCAGGATCACGTGGTGATGCTGGGTCGCAAATCGGCGCGCGAGCGGGTGGTGGCCCTGCTGGTCGACCTCGCCGAGCGGACTGGCTCGGACGTCGAACTGGACGTGCCGATGTCGCGCCAGGACATGGCTGACTATCTGGGCCTGACCATCGAAACCGTGTCGCGCACCCTCACCCAGCTTCAGACAGACGACGTCATCGCCATTCCCAGCTCGCGCCACATCGTGCTGCGCGACAGCGCGGCCCTTCGGCGTCTGCAGGACTAGCTGCCCTCGTCGCTGCGCTCGAGGCTGGCGAGCGTGGCTTCGTCCTGGGCGTCGGCTTCGCTGGCCCTGCGCAGGGCCGACTGGCGAAGGGCGTAGATCAGCAGTCCCGACAGGATGGCGGCGTTCAGCACGAACGGCCCCCAGCCGATCGCGCGGTACAACATCACGAACAGCGGCCCAAACACGACATTGAGGCCATTGATCGCCGCAATGGCGCCGGCGGCCCCGGCCTGGTCCTTGGCCCCCACCGACAGGGAAGCGCCCGCCGTGAACCCGGGGCGCGCGAAGCCGTAGCCCAGATTGGCGATGGCGAAGCCGATGGCGACGGCCGCGTAGTCGGGCGAGAAAGCCACCACCACATTGCCGATCGCCGCCGCCGCGACGCCCCAGCGCATCAGGTCGCGCGGACGCATGGAAAACATCCGGATCAGGCCCCACTGGGCCAGCAGCCCCGCCACCGCCCCCGCCGCCATGGCCAAGGTGATATAGCCCTGGGCCTGCATCGGCGGCAGCTTGAGCTTGTCGATGATCAGAAAACCCAGGGTCTGGGACTGGGCGGTCTGGCAGGAGGCGACCAGGAAACCGTAGATCAGGAAAGGCTTGAGCCGCGGGTCCTTCCAGAGCGCCGCGCCCTCGCCCCTGAAGGTAAAGCTCATCCGCCTGCGGGGCGGAATGTCGCCGCGACCCGGCTTAAAGGTCTCGGGCAGCCCGCGCTGCACCACGACCAGCATGATCCCGGCCAGGATCGCAAAGGCGAACATCGGCCCCGCCAGACCGACAAAAGGCAGAACAAACAGCGGCGCCAGAAGCGGCCCCACCACCGTGCCCAACCCGAAGGCCCCCGCCAGGGTGGCCATGCTCTGGGTGCGTTCCTCGCGGCTGGTTCGCTCGGCCATATAGGCCTGGGTGGCGGGATTGGAGGCCGAGCCGAACAGGCCAAACAGCGCCCGCGCGGTCAGGAAGAGGCCGAAGATCACCATGGGCGCGGCCAGATGATGCAGGCCGGCGCTGACCACGATGGCGCACAGGGTCATGGAGACGCTGAACCCGGCAAGGCCAAGGAGGATCAGGGGTTTGCGGCCGTGAATATCGGACTGCCGCGCCCAGAACGGCGAACTGATCGCCCACAGCACCGCCGACAGCGAGAAGATCGCCGCCACCAGCACATCGGGGATCCCGATCTGGCGGCCGATGGCCGGCAAGACCGACCACATGCCGCTGTTGCCCATGGCCGAGACCACCGACACTCCAAAGAGGATCGCAAAGGCGCCCCGGTTATCCCGGGTTTCTGGCGTGGCGGTCGACATCAAACACTTGTTAGGCCCGGTGATGCGCGCGCGCAACTCACCACCCGAGGGCCGGGAACCTTGGCTTAATCATTAACCGCGATGATGCCGCATCAATTCTCGGGGTCGGCTTTCGTCATGTTCCAGATCATCGGCATCGTCATGCTTTTCGGCCTCGTCTTCGGCAGCTTTGTCATGGCCGGCGGCAAGATGGACGTTATCATCGAGGCCGCGCCCCACGAACTGATGGCCATTCTGGGGGCCGGCGTCGCCGCCTTCCTGATCGCCAACTCGATGACCGTGATCAAGGGCACGGCCGCAGGCTTCGGCAAGATCTTCGCGGGTCCGAAATGGAAGAATTCCGACTATCGCGATCTGCTGGCCCTGCTGTTCCTGCTGACCAAGACCATGAAGTCCAAGGGCGTCATCGCCTTGGAAAGCCACATCGAAAAGCCGCACGAAAGTTCGATCTTTTCGCGCTACCCCAAGATCACCAAGGACCACTTCGCCGTCGACTTCATCTGCGACACCCTGCGGATGATGACCATGAACCTGGAAGATCCCCACCAGGTCGAGGACGCGATGGAAAAGCAGCTCGAAAAGCACCATCACGAAGCGCACGGGCCCGCCCACGCCTTGACCCAACTGGCCGACGGCCTGCCCGCCCTGGGCATCGTCGCCGCCGTGCTGGGCATCATCAAGACCATGGGCGCGATCAGCGAACCGCCGGCCGTGCTGGGCGGGATGATCGGCAGCGCCCTGGTCGGCACCTTCCTGGGCGTGTTCATGGCCTATGGTCTGGTCGGCCCCATGGCGACGCGCCTGGCGGCGGTGATCGATGACGATGCCGCCTTCTACAAGATCATCCAGGCCGTCCTGGTGGCCCACCTGCACGGCAACGCCGCCCAGATCTCGGTCGAAATCGGTCGCGGTAACGTGCCCAGCGCCGCTCAGCCCAGCTTCCTGGAGCTGGAAGAGGCCCTGTCCCAGATCCCCAACGAAGCCTGATCGGGCGATCCGAGTCTGTCGCCGATGTAATCACGGACGCGTGACCTCACGCTTGCGCGCCCGATCGAACCGGTATTCCCTTCCGCGGGTAGACGTCATTCGGACCTGCGCGCGACGCGCTTGAGCCATCAGCCGTAAGGGATATCCATGAACACCCATAGTCTTCGCATGTTGTTCATCGCGGGCGTGGCCGTCTCGGCCCTCTCGCTGACCGCCTGCGGCAAGAAGGACGAGGGTCACGACGCCTCGACCGCCGAGGCAGCCGCCGGCGACGCCAGCACGGTTCAAGACGCTGCGACGGCCCAGGAACAGGCCATCGCCGACGCCAACAAGGCGGCCGCCGACGCGGCTGTCGCGCCGATCGACGAAAGCGACACGGCGACCACCGCCGAGGCCCCAGCCGCCGCCACCGCCGCCGAAGAGCCGGCTCACCCGCCCGCCGCCCATGCCGAAGAGAAGAAGGCCGCGCACTAAAGCGTCGTGCGGAAAAGTGGACGCCGGTTTTCCGCAAAAAACGGTGCGAAAAGAAAAACCTAGAGCAAGACCGGCAACGGCGCTCTCCAGGGTCGTCCGAGAGGGCGGCCCTTTTTCGTGGGCGGTCCCCGGCCCGGATTGACAGCACGCGTCGTGAAGAGGCTTTAAGCCGCGCATGAGCGACACCGCCGAGCCTTCCGACGACGCCTCCCCCCTTATCTGGAATGCGGACGGACTGCCGCGCTCGCGGTTCTATGGCGACGTCTATTTCTCCAGCGCCGATGGCCTGGCTGAAACCCGCGCGGTGTTCCTGGCCGGCTGCGGCCTGCCGGACGCCTTCGCCGGACGTGAGCGATTCGTGGTGGGTGAACTGGGCTTTGGCACGGGCCTGAACATCGCCGCCCTGCTGGACCTGTGGCGACGCGAAGCGCCCCCGACGGCGCGGCTGCACATCTTCTCGATCGAGGCCCATCCGATCAGCCGGGAAGACGCCGCCCGCGCCCTGGCGGTCTGGCCCGAGCTTGGCGAAGCCGCTGAGGTGCTGCTCGACGGCTGGCCGGGCCAGGCGCGGGGCTTCCACCGCCTGGACCTGCCGGGCTTTCGGGCCACCCTGGACTTAGCCGTGATGGATGTGCGGCCGGCCCTGGAGGCGTGGGACGGCGCAGCGGACGCCTGGTTCCTGGACGGCTTTTCGCCCGCCCTCAACCCGGCGATGTGGAGCGAGGACATCATGGCGGCCGTCGCCGCACGCTCGGCGCCCGGGGCCAGGGCTGCGACCTTCACCGTGGCGGGCGCGGTGCGGCGCGGTCTGCAGGCCGCCGGCTTCGAGATCGCCAAGCGCCCCGGTTTCGGCCGCAAGAAGGACCGTCTGGAAGCCTGGCTCCCCGGCCCGCCCCTCGCGGCGCGACGCCCCGCAAGTCTGGCGATCATCGGCGGCGGGATCGCGGCGGTCTCCCTGGCGCGGGCCGCCGCAGCCCAGGGCCTGCCGGCCACGATCGTCGATGACGGCCTGGCGCCCGCCTCGGGCAATCCGGCCGCCATGGTCACGCCGGCCCTCGACGCCGGCGGCGGTCGCCGCGCCGCGCTCCACGCCCAGGCGTTCGGGCGGGCGGGCGATCTCTATGAGGCCCTGCCCGCGGCGGTGATCGCGCGCGGCGCCCTGCAGTTGGCTCAAACCGAACAGGTTGAGGGGCGTTTCGCCGCGGTGGCGGCCCAGGACATCTTCGAGCCGGGATCCATGACTGTGCTCGCCTCATCCTCGGACCGACTGGGCGAGCCCGGCGGTCCGGCCCTGGCTCTGGATCGCGCTCTGGTCGTCGAGCCACAGATCGTGCTGACCGCCTGGCGCGGCGCGGCGATCACAGATCAGGTTCACGCCCTCGAGCGCGACGGCGCCGGTTGGCGTCTGCTCGATGCGGCCGGCAAGGAGATCCTTCGCGCCGACGCCGTGGTGGTCGCGGCGGGCGCCGGACTGAGCCGCCTGCTGCCGCACCTTCCCCATCTCTCGATCCGGGGCCAGGCCAGCTGGACCCGCCTCGAGGAAGGCCCGGGCCGCGTCGCCGCCGCGTTTGGCGGCTATGTCATCCCTACGCGGGACGGCCTCCTCTTCGGGGCGACCCATGATCGCGGCGACCTGGACACCGACGAGCGACCGGAGGATCACGCGCGAAATCGCGAGGCCCTGGCCAAGGGCTTGCCAGAACTTGCGGCGCGGGTGCGTGACGCGCCTCTGTCGGGCCGCGCCGCGACACGGACCGCCACAGCCGATCACCTGCCTTTGGCTGGACGGGTGGCGGAGGGTCTGTTCGTGCTGGGTGGCCTGGGCGGTCGGGGCTTTTGCCTGGCGCCATTGCTCGCCGAGCACGTGGTCGCCCAGGTCCTGGCGGCGCCCTCGCCGCTCCCGCGCGAATTGTCGCACCTGGTCAGAACGACGCGTTTTGACTGGCCCGCTTAGCGGCCAAGCTTATAGTCGCACCATGCCGGACGACGACGTTCGGCGAACAGATTTCACCCAAACCGCCAGGCTCGGGTGTTGGGCTTCCGCAACCAAAGCGGGGCCCGAAGACATGAGGCCGACGCCCCCAAAAAAGGTCGGTCCGTGACGACGGCCACGTCGCCCTCTAGGCCGTCGATATTGACGCTCCCGACGCCCCATCGGGAGCGTCCTTTCGTTCAGGCCTGGCGCAAGAAAAAGGGCCCGGCCTTTCGGCCGAGCCCCAGATCTTCAGAGACGTTCGATCTTAGAAGTTGATCGAGATCGCCGAACGACGGTTCAGCGGTTCCTTGACACCATCGCCAGTGGAGACGGCCGGAGCGCTTTCGCCCTTCCAGTCGACGGCCAGGGTCGTGGCGGGAACGCCCAGACCCACCAGGCCGTCGGCGACGGCCTTGGCGCGGCGTTCCGACAGACGGGCGTTGTACTTGTCCGAACCCGACGTGTCGGTGTGACCCGTCACGGTGATCTTCGTGGCGCCGCCGGTGCGGGCGTAGTCAGCGGCCTGTTGGACCACCGATTGGGCTTCCGGCGTCAGGACGTACTGATCGAACGGGAAGTAGACCACGAACTCACGCGCCTCATAGGCCACCGGAGCGGGCGGGGGCGGCGGGGGCGGCGGAGCCTGGGGCGGCGGAGCCGGAGGAGCCATCGGGGGCGGCGGAGGCGGCGGCGGGGGCGGCGGCGAACCGAAGGTGTAACGCACGCCCAGGGTCACCGAGGTGTCCTTGTACTTGCCGGCGAAGACGCCCGTGTCGGTGATCGAGCCGACGCCCGGTCCGACGTTCTGCGTCACCTGACCCCACTTGAGGTCCTTGGTTTCGAGGTAACGACCGGTCAGGTCCAGGCTCCAGTTGGGCGCGAAGTCCCAGGCCAGACCCAGAAGACCCTGATAGGCGAAAGCCTGATCAACGTCGTCAAAGCTGGCGTTCTGGAACGGCGCGCCGCCGGCGGGAACGCCGCTCAGCTGGCCATAGACCTTGTTGTGAACCCACGCCACGCCCGCGCCGGCGCCGATGAACGGGTGCAGGCTGGAGTCGGGCATGAAGTCATAGATCACGTTGGCCATCGCGGTGGTGGCCTTCATCTCGCCGTTCGGCTCGCCGCACTTGGGCGAGGCCGCGGTGCGAACCGGGCCGGCCGTGCAAAGGCCGGTCGGCTGAGCGCCGGAAAGGCCGTTGCCGCGAACGCCGTCGATGTCGGAACCGCGATAGCCGTATTCGGCTTCAACACGCCAGTTGGGCGTGAACTTGTAACCCATGCGGCCGAAAGCGGCCCAGTCTTCCTTCTGGGAGAAGTCCCAGTCATAGCCCTTCGAAGACGTCGCCTTGACGTCCGTGGGCATGTGGTAGCCAGCGTCGCCGGCCACATACCAGCCGCTCGTCGCGCTTTGAGCCGACGCGCCATTGGCTGCGCACAAGGCGACCGCCGCGACGCCAGCCAGTAATTTGAATCTCATGGTTTGCACCCTCTCGAGGAATTGTCGTGGAGCCGACCTAGAGGCGGACCCGAAAGACAAACGCAGTGGGAGCGATTTCGTATGTGGCTAAAGAGCAACAGTTGGGAAAAACGGCATCAAGGCCGAAGGAACGCCCCGGCGGCGGGCTGTTTGCGCCCCGCCAAAACCCGTGCGGGGTCAGGCCGCATCACAGGCACGGACCCCGTCGCGTTGACCTGTCTCCGGCGATAGCCGATTCCGCGGAACA
Organism: Caulobacter sp. FV2ps19; assembly: GCF_058681035.1. NCBI lineage: Bacteria > Pseudomonadati > Pseudomonadota > Alphaproteobacteria > Caulobacterales > Caulobacteraceae > Caulobacter > Caulobacter sp. FV2ps19. Next base: position 4,233,701 of record NZ_CM178729.1, read on the forward strand.
GCCAGCGCGCAATCGGACGAAGGCCGCGCGGATGCGATCCTGATACGGCGGCATGTTGTGAAGGAGAATGGTGGACGCGACAGGGATTGAACCTGTGACCCCCTCGATGTCAACGAGGTGCTCTCCCGCTGAGCTACGCGTCCGCCAGAGCGGCCTGGAAGCGCCTCGCAAGGCGTCCCGGTCGGGAAGGTCCGGGGATATAGCGGCGGCCTTTGCGATGCGCAAGCCGCTTATCGGCCTTTTATGCTGCCATCATCTTTTCGACCTCGGCGACGAGGTCGCGGAGGTGAACGGGCTTGGACAGCACCTTGGCGCCGGCCGGCGCACGGTCCTGCGCCGAAAGGGCCACGGCGGCGAAACCGGTGATGAACATGATGCGCAGGGACGGATCCCGTGCGGCGGCCTGGCGGGCGACCTCGATGCCATCCATGCCGGGCATCACGATGTCGGTCAGCAGCAGGTCCCAGGGATGATCCAGATGGCCCACGGCTTCTTCGCCGTCAGCGCAGGCCTGAACCTCGAAGCCGGCGCGCTCGAGCGCTCGGGCCAGAAAGCCCCGGAGGGAATCGTCGTCTTCGGCGAGGAGGATGCGGGCCATGTCGGTCTTTTTTCCGGAAGTCGTCGGAGGTGAACGCCTACTATAAGGTACGGACTGTAAATCGGGCATGAACCCGACGCCTCATCCACAGGAACACCGAACTCGTCCAAAGGTGTTTGACCACAGATAGCGCGCCTTGCGAATATGCCCCATGAGCGCCAGCAAGCCGATCGCGACGACACTGCAGACCGCGACGGCCCCGGCGCCGGCCGCTGATATGTCGGCGAGGTCCGGATATGAGTGCTCGCCCGCCCACGATCTGCTGCGCGCCGCGCCCGAGCCCCTGCCGCCGCCGACGGCGCTGGTCTTCGCCTCGCCGCACTCGGGCAGCATCTATCCCGATGACATGATGGCCGCCGCGCGCCTGGACGCCGCCGCCATCCGCAGTTCGGAGGATGCTTTCGTTGACCGGATCATCGCCGGCGCGCCAGCCCTGGGGGCGACGGTCATCCAGGCGCGTCTCGCGCGAGCCTATATCGACCTGAACCGCGAGCCCTGGGAACTGGACCCGGCCATGTTCGAGGACGACCTGCCCGACTACGCCAGAAGCCGCTCGCCGCGCGTCGCGGCTGGGCTTGGCGCAATCGCCCGGGTCGCAACTGAGGGGCGGCCGATCTACGCGCGCAAACTGACCTTCGCCGAGGCCAAGACCCGCATCGACCTGGCCCACCGGCCCTATCATGACGCCCTGACCCGGCTGTTGGCGGCGGCGCGAGCCAGCCACGGCGTGGCGATCCTGGTGGATTGGCATTCGATGCCGGCTGCGGCGGCCCAGGGCCAAAGAGGCCGAGCGGGCGGCGCCTGTGACATCGTACTGGGCGACCGGTTTGGCGCGGCCTGCTCGCCCCTACTCACCGGTCTGGTCGAGCGCGAGCTGGAATCGATGGGCTACAAGGTGGCCCGCAACACCCCCTATGCCGGCGGCTACACCACCGAGCACTATGGGCGGCCGGCCCGGCGCACCCATGCCCTGCAGATCGAGATCAATCGGGCGCTCTATATGGATGAGGTCACGCGCGAGCCGACGGAGGGTCTTGCCCGGCTAACCGCCGACGCAGAGCGTCTGACGCGGACCCTGGCGGCCCTGGACCTGACCAGCCTGCGCTGAGGACGAAGACACCCGCCTTATTGTCATGATTTTTTTGATGGACGCTCCGGGCTCCATCGAAGCGCGATCCTGCCCTCAAGCCTGACCGATACCGCTACCATCGCTTAGGCCAAAAAAAAGCCCGGCTCGAAAGCCGGGCAGTTCATTAGGGAGGAAACGCCCAGGAAGGGCAGAGGCGGCGAGGCCGCCTCACCCCTCGTTTATAGGGTGCGGTGCGAAATTGGGCAAGCGGAAAAGTTGGCGTTAATGTCGATTTCTTTGAGGGGGTTTCGAGAAACCCTTTGCAGAGCAAGGAATAGAGATTGACGAGTCGTGAATAAGCTTAATTTTCAGGCATGCTGCACTGCACAATTAGTTGCGCAAGAAACAACCTCAGTCGCGAACGGATCTCAAACCCCGATAGAATAAGGGTTTCGCATTGACACCGGTTTCCCGAAACTCGCCTTTCGCAACAGGTGGGGTGGATAAATCCAACGCAGTCGCGTAAAAGCCGCGCGCCTGACGCGCGCAGCGTCAAACCTTATTCTCTTCCCCGAAAGTTCGCCTTCTCCATGTCCATGCGAAACATCGCCATCATCGCGCACGTCGATCATGGCAAGACCACTCTCGTCGATCAGCTCCTCGCCCAGTCCGGCATCTTCCGTGCGAACGAAGCCACGACCGAACGCGCCATGGACTCCAATGACCAGGAGCGCGAGCGCGGGATCACCATCCTGGCCAAGTGCACCAGCGTCCTGTGGCACGGTGAGGCGGGCGAAACCCGCATCAACATCATCGACACCCCCGGCCACGCCGACTTCGGCGGCGAAGTCGAACGCATCCTCGGCATGGTCGATGGCTGCGTGATTCTGGTCGACGCCGAAGAGGGTGTCATGCCCCAGACCAAGTTCGTCCTGGGCAAGGCCCTGAAGATGGGCCTGCGTCCGATCCTCTGCCTCAACAAGGTGGACCGTCCGCACGCCGATCCGGACCGCATCCTCAACGACGTGTTCGACCTGTTCGCCGCCATGGGCGCCACGGACGAGCAGCTGGACTTCCCGCACATCTATGCGTCGGGCAAGAACGGCTGGGCGACCATGGACATGAACAAGCCCAACGACACCCTGGCCCCGCTGTTCGACCTGATCGTCAAGCACGTGCCGGAACCCAAGGTCGTCGAGAACGTCGACAAGCCGTTCCAGATCCTGTCGGTCCTGATCGAAAACGACCCCTTCCTGGGTCGCCTGCTGACCGGGCGCATCACCTCGGGCAAGGCCGTCCCCGGCATGTCGATCCACGCCCTGTCGCTGGACGGCAAGGAAATCGAACGCGGCCGCATCACCAAGGTGCTGGCCTTCCGCGGCCTGAAGCGCCAGCCGGTCGATGAAGCCGAAGCCGGCGACATCGTCGCGATCGCGGGCCTGTCCAAGGCGACCGTGGCCGACACCCTGTGCGCCATGGAAGTCACCGAGGCCCTGCCCGCCCAGCCGATCGATCCGCCGACCATCTCGATGACCGTCTCGGTCAACGACAGCCCGCTGGCCGGCAAGGAAGGCGATAAGGTCCAGAGCCGCGTCATTCGTGACCGTCTGCTGCGCGAAGCCGAATCCAACGTGGCCATCAAGGTCAGCGAAACGGCCGAAGGCGACGCCTATGAAGTCGCCGGTCGCGGCGAACTGCAGCTGGGCGTGCTGATCGAAGGCATGCGCCGCGAAGGCTTCGAAGTGTCGATCAGCCGTCCGCGCGTGGTGTTCCAGACCGATCCGGAAACCGGCAAGCGCCTGGAGCCGATCGAAGACGTCATGATCGACGTCGACGACGAGTTCTCGGGCATCGTCATCGAAAAGCTGTCGATGCGTAAGGCCGAGCTGAAGGACATGGGCCCGTCGGGCGCCGGCAAGACCCGCCTGCAACTGGTGGCTCCGTCGCGTTCGCTGATCGGCTATCAGGGCGAGTTCCTGACCGACACGCGCGGTTCGGGCGTGCTGAACCGCGTGTTCAGCCACTACGAGCCCTACAAGGGCGCCATCGACAGCCAGCGCAAGGGCGTGCTGGTCTCGAACTCGGACGGTGAAACCGCGGCCTTCGCGCTGTGGAACCTGGAAGATCGCGGCACGATGTTCGTCGGCGCCGGCGAAAAGACCTACCAGGGCATGATCATCGGCGAGAACGCCCGTCAGGACGACCTCGACGTCAACCCGATGAAGGCCAAGCAGCTGAACAACATCCGCGCCTCGGGCAAGGATGAAGCCGTTCGCCTGACCCCGCCGCGCCGCATGACCCTCGAACAGGCCATCGCCTATATCGAGGAAGACGAACTGGTCGAAGTGACGCCCAAGAACATCCGCCTGCGCAAGCAGACCCTGAACCCGTCGTTCCGCAAGCGTCGCGTCAAGGAAGAGTAGGACCGCAAGGCTCCTGATTGAGACAGGAAGGCCGCCGCCCCGAAAGGGACGGCGGCCTTTTTCTTGCCTGACAGGGCGCTGTACGACGGGCGGCCGGCGCCAACAGGCTTAACCGAGAGTTTACATAAACCACGGACAGTCCAGCCGGGGACCTCGTCGTCCTGGGGAAGTCAGGACCGCTCCGTGGGCCCAGTCGCCGCAAACCCGATCATTGAGGGGCGCCTAACCGCCCTGCTCACGCGCCTGAACCCGACCGTACCCGAAGAGATGGCCGGCCGCTTCCGCATGGAGCAACTGGTCAGCATCCTGCGCCTCACGCCGATCATGATGGGCGCCAATATCGTCATCGCGCTGCTGGTGGGCCTGGCCGGTCTGACCGGCCCCAATTCCGTCGCCGTGATCGTCTGGTCCGCCGTCGTTGTCAGCTACGCCCTGCTGGGTCTGCGCGGCTGGCTGGCCGCCCAGCGCCGCAAGGGCGGCAAGGCCACCGTCTCTGCAGCCGGCCTGCGCCGCATCGCCCAGCAGGCCGGCCTTCTGGGCGCCCTTTGGGGCGCCCTTCCGGTCCTCGCCATGCATGGCGACGCCGCCAGCGTGCAGATGCGGATGCTGATCGTCTCGGTCATTGCCGGCATGATCGGCTGTGGCGGTTTCGCCATGCTGACCCTGCCGACGGCCGCGATCGCCTATTCCACGCCCATGGTGATCGGCTCGCTCTATGTCCTGGTCGGGAGCGGTGACCCGATCCTGTTGGCCTTGGCCGCCCTGCTGATCTTTTGCTACCTCGTTGTCAGCCTCTCGTGCCTGCACCACGCCAAGGTCTTCGCCGATCGCCTGGTGGCCGGCGAGGACCTGGAACGCCAGAAGCAGGTGGTCAGCCTGCTGCTGAGCGACTTTGAAGAAGGGGCCAGCGACTGGCTGTGGGAAGTCGATGAACGCGGCGCCCTGACCCATGTGTCCGACCGAATGGCCGTGGCCGCCGGTGGCGACAGACTGGACTTTGTGGGCCGTCCCCTCGCCGACCTGTGCGAACCGGTCGCCGAGGCGCCTTCTGGGCCCGCCGTCTCTCTGACAAAGCTGTTTGACGACCAGAAAACCTTTCGCGACATCATCGTCTCGGTACCGGTCGGCGGCGAGACCCGCTGGTGGTCGATCAGCGCCAAGCCGATTCACGACCGGGCTGGCGCTTTTGTCGGGTTCCGGGGTGTCGGCGCGGATGTGACCGCCGCGCGGGCCGCCCAGGAACGCATCTCGCGCCTGGCCCATTTCGATGTGTTGACCCAATTGCCCAACCGCCTGTCGTTCATGCAGGCGCTGGGCAAGGCCTGGACCGATCACGCGAGCTCCGGCGCCGAAGCGTCGGGGGGCTGCGCCGTGATGTGCCTGGACCTGGACCATTTCAAAGGCGTCAATGACAGCCTGGGCCACCCGGTCGGCGACGCCCTGCTGATCGAGGTCGCGCAACGTCTGCGTGACGAGGTGGGCGACGCCGGCGCCGTGGCGCGCCTGGGCGGCGACGAGTTCGCCGTGGTCGTCGCGCCCGCGCCTTCGCCCGCCACCCTGGGCGAACTGTCCCGCGCCATCGTCGATCGCCTGTCGCAGCCCTACGAGATCAAGGGCCACAACATTCAGATCGGCGCCAGCATCGGCATCGCCATAGCGCCGGTCGACGCCGCTGACCCTGACAGCCTGCTCAAGCACGCTGACCTGGCCCTCTATCGCGCCAAGGGCGACGGCCGAGGCGCTTACCGGTTCTTCGAGGTGTCGATGGACGTCTGGGCCCAGGAGCGACGCGCCCTGGAAATGGATCTGCGCGCCGCGCTCAAGAATGAAGAATTACGGGTGTTCTTCCAGCCGCTGATCGGATGCCGCGAACACGACATCACCGGCTTCGAGGCCCTGTTGCGCTGGCAGCATCCCAAGCGCGGCCTGGTGCCGCCCAACGACTTCATCGACTGCGCCGAACAGTGGGGCCTGATCGGCAAGATCGGCGAATGGGTGCTGAACGAAGCCTGCAAACAGGCCGCCTCCTGGCCCGCGCCGATGACCGTGGCCGTCAATCTGTCGCCCAACCAGTTCACCGCGGGTGATCTGGTCGGTCAGGTGAAACAGGCGCTCGAGGCCTCAGGCCTGGAACCTTCGCGTCTGGAACTGGAAATCACCGAAGGCCTGCTGCTGAACGACACGGCCCGAACCATGGACCAGCTGACGGCCTTGAAAGCCTTGGGCGTAAAGATCGCCATGGACGACTTCGGGACGGGCTATTCCAGCCTCGCCTATCTGTGGCGGTTCCCGTTCGACCAGATCAAGCTGGACCGCTCGTTCGTCGCCGAGATGAGCGACAATTCGGCCATCACCGACATCGTTCGCACCATCACCCTGCTGGGTCAGACCCTGAAGCTGCAGGTCACCGCCGAAGGCGTCGAGACCGCCGATCAGGCGCGCATGCTGGGTGAAATGCACTGCGACCACTTCCAGGGCTTCCTGTTCGGTCGCCCGATGCCTGTGGACGATATTCCCCACTTCCTAGTCAACGACCTGGCGCGCCGGATGCGCCGTGAAAGCGCCGAAACGGCCGGGATGACCGAGACGGAAAACAGTTCCGTCTCGGCCTGAAAGCCTAGCTCTTCTTGATCTAGCTCTTCTTGATAAGGCCCAGCAGGGCCAGAAGCAGGATCGCGCCGATCGTCGAGATCACGAGGCTGCCGATGAAGCCGCCCCAGGCGATGCCCAGGGCGCTGGCCACGAAGGCGCCCAGGAACGACCCGACCACGCCCACGATCAGATTGGTCAGCAGGCCGTGATTGCGCTTCATGATCTGCTCGGCGATCCAACCGGCCAGAATGCCGATGATGATCGCGCCGATGATGCCTACGCCGCTCATATGTCTCTCCTGAATGCCCTGTTGAGCTTCGGAAATGCATGAGCCGTCGCGAAGGTTGCGTCAGTCTCCCGGCTTTAGAGCGGTCGTTCCATCCAGACATTGCAGCGCGCATAGGGCGTGTCGCGGGCGGGCAGGTCGATGAAACCCATGGCGCGATACAGGCCCATGGCCGGCGCCAGGCCGGCATTGGTCTCCAGATAGAGGCGCGGCGCGCCCAGGGCCCGCGCCTTGTCGATACAGGCCTGCATCAGCAGCCGGCCAAGGCCGGTTCCGCGCGCGGCCTCCGAAACCGTCATCTTGGCGACCTCGAAACCGCCGTTCGGCAGGGCGATCAGACCCACGCAGCCGATAGCGTCGCCGGCTTCGCTCTCAGCCATCAGGATATGGCCGCCCCTGTCGAGAATCTTGCCGACCGGATCCTCCAGCACCTCGACATCCTTGGCCTCCAGCGTGAAATGCTGCGAGATCCAGGCGGTGTTGAGATCGCGCCAGGCGGCGGCATGTCGGGGTTCAAAAGGCAGGATGCGCATGGCAGCGATATTGTGCGATCAGACGGCCGACGCAACAGATGAGACGCGCATCATGCCCCATGGGCTCCTCGAGGCCGATATCGCGCCTGTCCGCCGGCCTCACAACGCCCGGATCCAGACCCGGAGCGACAGCGGCCTCGCCCAGGCGCGGTTGGGGCTTGGCGACTCCGAATGATCCGGTCTCTCCTGGAAGAGCGAGGCGACCTCGTCTCGCTGATCGCCACCACACCTGACCTGCTGGACGCCGAGGAACGCGGCGGCCCGGCCATCGCGGCTGGCCTGGGCGTGCTGCCGCCCGCCGCCTGGCCGCCCCAACACAATGACCCGGCGACCCGCATCTGGATGCGCGGCCTGATCGCCGAGCACCCCGACGAGCCTTGCTATTCCAGCTGGTACATCATCGCCGAGGGCCGGCTGGTGGGGATCTGCGGCTTCAAGGGACCGCCCGACCTGTGGGGCGAGGTCGAGATCGGCTATTCGGTTGTCGATAGCGAACACCGCAAGGGCTTCGGCGGCGCTGCGGCGCGCATGCTGGTCGCCATGGCGTTCCGTGATCCGCGAGTGGCCGTCGTCACGGCCGAAACCCTGCCCGCCCTGGTGGCGTCACAAGCCATACTGACCCGGTGCGGCTTGAGCCATGTCGGCGGCTATATCGACGACGAGCTCGGCCAGGTCATGCGGTTCGAAATCAAGCGACCGGGCTAAGGCGCGCGCCCCAGAACGGATCTGTCCTCAGGCTGACAGGATCAACCGGCCGACGTCGAACGGAAATCATCGCCGCGCCCCGCGGGCAGCCGCGCCGACAGCACCTGATCCATTGCCGACAGCAGGTTGCGCAGGTCGATCGGCTTGGCCACGTGGGCGTCGGCGCCCGCCGCCAGACAGGTCTGGATCTGGGCCGACATCACGTCAGCGGTCAGGGCGATCACCGGCAGCCGGGCGAAGCGGGGATTGGCGCGCAGGCGACGCGTGGCCTCCAGTCCGTCCATGACCGGCATGTTGACATCCATCAGCACGATATCAATCGGGCTGGCCTCCAGGGCGGCCAGCGCCTCCTGGCCGTTCTCCGCCTCGATCAACTCGCACTCGAACGGCGTAAGGAACAGCCTGATGACCCGCCGGTTCAGGGGATGATCATCGACAACCAGAACCCGCCGGCCCTGCAGGGCGGCGAAAGACGACTCGCCGGCCGGCTCGGGAAACTCGTCGCCCGGCGCCGCCTCCTCAGCGGACGACTCCGTACAGGCATCGGCCAGCATCTCGATCCTGAAGACCGAGCCCTCGCCCTCCTGGCTTTCAACCTGGATATCCCCGCCCATCAACTCGACCAGCCGCCGGGTGATGTTCAAGCCCAGACCCGTGCCGCCAAAGGTGCGCGTGGTCGAGGCGTCGGCCTGGGTGAAGGCCCGAAACAGCTTGGCCAGGGTGGCTTCGCTCATCCCGATGCCGGTGTCCGACACACGCAGCCGGACCCTCTGGCGACCCGAAGCGCGATCAGGGCCACTGGACAGAACCACCTCGACCCGCCCGTCGTTGGTAAACTTCAAGGCGTTGGAGACGAGGTTGGTCAGGCACTGCCGTACACGGACGGCGTCGAACATCAGGGGCCCCGGCGCCACGCCCTCGACGCGGAAGACCAGTTCGATGCCCTTGTCATAGGCGACGGGTTGATAGCCGCTGACCAGGCGCGCGCAGGTCTGAACCAGGTCGCCGGCCACTGGCGCGATCTCCAGTTTCCCCGCCTCGATCTTCGAAAGGTCCAGGATGTCGTTGAGCAGCACCAGGAGGATGTCGCCGGAATCCAGGATCAGGTCGATCTGGTCGCGCTGGCGCTGTTCCAACGGTTCGGACCGCAAGGCCTGGGCCAGGCCCAGCATGCCGTTCAGCGGCGTCCGCAGCTCATGGCTCATCACCGCCAGGAAGGCCGACTTGGCCTGGTTGGCGGCCTCGGCCCGGGCCTGGGCCTTGCGCAGGGTGAGGGAAATCCGCCGCTGATGGAACGCCCAGGTCACCCCGCCGGCCACCAGAAGGGCCAGGAGGATGGCGATAACGCCCGAGGCGCGGGCCAGGCTCCGAGTAAGCTCGACCTGTTGCGTCAGACGCCGGCTTTCGTCCCGCTTGGCGCGAAGCTCGGCCTCCAGCGCCGACGACATCTCCGCCACGCTGCGCAAATGGGCTCGCTGGGTGGCCGCCTGGTCCAGTCGCCGCCAGTCGTTCAGCTTCTGGAACGCCAGATCAAAGTTTCCGTCCGAGCGATCGATATAGGCCTCGGCCAGCAGTTCCACCTGCGGATCGCGGTCGAACAGCGAGGGCGGCACGGCGCGCAGGATCGCCAGATCAGTCCGGGCCGCCGCAGCGTCGCCAAGCATGGCCTCCGCCACGATTTTCTTCTTCAACATCAACACATGCAGACGCTCGGTGGGCGCGCGCAGGGCGGCTCGCACATCCGAAACGCAGCTCAGTACGCCGGGCGAACTCTCCTGCGCCTCCGCGACCAGGGCGCAAAGAAACCGATCCCAGGTCCGCAGGGCCGGGTCGCCGGTCGCCCCGACCATGGCGTGATGAAGCTTCGCGAGACGGGCCGCCGCGTCGATCTCTCCCACCTCCACCGCAGTGTAGGCGATGTCGTAGAGCCGCTCGACCTTTCGCATGTAGAAGGCGTCGTGCTCATCAAGCCGCGCGGCCTGGGTCATGCGGTCAAGCGCGCCTTCCTTATCCCCGATATCGGCCAGGGTGTAGGAGTGCACCTGATAGGCCTCCGCCAGCAGCGGCCGGGCGATCTCTCCGCGCGCCTCGATCTCCATCGACAGGTTGGCGGCCAGACGCGCGGCCTGCGCCCAACGCCCGGTCTGGCCCAACTGACGCATCCGCTCCACGCCGGCCATCATCCGAATGTCGCGTGAGGGCCCATCCAGGAACCGGCGCCAGTCGGCCTCGGAAATCGCACGGAAACCCCCGGTCTCGTTGCGATAGGCCTGGCTCATCAGGTCGGTCAGCGCCAGGAGCGGGGCGTCGTTGTCCTGCTGCGCGACCAGCCGGGTTCGGGCTGTCCAGGTGTCGAACCGCGCCCGGACCTGGTTGCTCTTATAGGCATACAGGACGCGCCACAGACCATAGAGGCGCTCGGGGCCGCGACGCTGTATCGCTTTTCGCCCGGCCCGCTCGATATCCTCGTTGTCCTGCGGCGGCGTCTTGATCTGGTGCGCGCCGATCTCGCTGTTCAGCACCTCAAGCCGCGCGCCCATCGAGGTCGGGCGCGCATCCGCCGCCCAACCCAGGGGGCTGGACGCCAAACACGCGACGAAGGCGAAAGAGGCTAGAAGTCGCCGCAAGGATCATCCTCTGTAGGAGGTCAGACCTTGCAGCAGAAGCGGTATATTCCAGGTTAAACTTAACGCCAGGCCGCGCGGGACCGGCGCCTCATATCGTCGCCCCGCCGTCCACCACCAGGGCCTGCCCCGTCATGAAGCTGCCGGCCTGGGAGGCCAGATAGACCGCCGCCCCGGCCAGTTCGTCCGGCTCGCCGATGCGGCGCAGCGGCACGCCCTTGGTGGCGCGCTCCAGGGTGGCGGGATCTTCCCACAGGGCGCGGGCGAAGTCGGTCTTGATCAGGCCCGGCGCGATGCAGTTGACCCGCACATTGTCCGGACCGAACTCGTGGGCCAGATTGCGGGCCAGCTGGAAGTCGGCGGCCTTGGAGATGTTGTAGGCCCCGATGATGGCGTTGCCGCGCAGGCCGCCGATCGAGCTGACGATGATGATCGCCCCGTCCTTGCGCTCGCGCATCTCGGGCGCGACCATGCCGATCAGCCAGTGATTGCTGATGATGTTGTTATCCAGGATCTTGCGGAACTCGTCGTCGGCGATCCCTGACAACGGGCCGTAATAGGGATTGCTGGCGGCGTTGCAGACACAGATATCGATCTTGCCGAACGCCTTTCGCGTCTCGTCGACCAGGTTCTGAAGATCGTCCTTGGAGGCGATATTGGCGGGCACGGCGATGGCCGTTCCCGGGCCGTGTTCGGCGTTGATCGCGGCGGCCACCTCATCGCACGGCCCGGCCTTGCGCGATGAGATCACCACCCTGGCGCCCTGCTCGGCCATGCGTTCGGCGATCGCCTTGCCGATGCCCTTGGAGGATCCGGTGATGATCGCCACCTTGCCGGTGAGGTCGAAGAGGCCCATGGCGCGCTCCCTGAAACGCTTGTTTGAATTTTAGGCACAGTGAAACGCGGCGACCATCGGGTCAAGACGCGCCGACCCTGCGGCGATTGACCTAGATCATGGCCGCCGCGCCGCGACGGGCGATCGTCGTCAGGCTTGCACACGGGAGAGAGCGGCATGGAACAGAAATCCAGACACGAGATCGTCCAGATTCTGGACGCGGCGGACGACCTGACCCTGGCTACCCTGCAGGACGACGGCGCCCCGCACGCCACCACCGTCAGCTTCGTCAATGACGGCCTTGCGATCTATTTCGGCTGCTCGGGCGCGTCCCTGAAGGCGCACAATCTCGCGCGGGATCCGCGCGTGGCCCTGACCGTCGACCTGCCCTACGACGACTGGAGCCAGATCCGCGGCCTGTCGATCACCGGCCGGGCCGACAGGATCGTCGCCCCGCACGAGGTGCTGGAGATCGGGCGACTGTTTCTCGACAAGTTTCCGCAGGTCGGGGGACAGCTGGACGCTTCGAACGGCGAACTGGCCCTGTTCTGCATCACGCCGCAGCGGGTCTCGATCCTCGACTATCGCCAGGGCTTTGGCCACACGACCCATGTCGAGGCCGGCGAACTCGAGGAAATTCCGCGCTAGGCGGCGGGAAAGTCGCGCGGGTCCTGTCGGAATCGCTGGAGGTCGGCCGTCCTTGGGGCGACAGTCACGCCAAGTCCGACGGAGACGACCATGCCTCTCGACACCGCCACGATCGACGCCGACCGCGACCTGATGCTGACCCGCATCATCGACGTCCCGGCCGCCAAGCTGTTCAAGTGCTGGGCATCGCCCGAGTTGTTGCCGATCTGGTTTTGCCCGCCGCCGTGGAAGGTGTCGAAGGCGCTGATCGACGTGCGCACCGGCGGCAATAGCCTGATCACCATGAACGGCCCCGATGGCGAGGTCGTCGACAATCCGGGCGTCTATCTGGAGGTGATCGAGAACCAGAAGATTGTCTTCACCGACGCCTTTACCGAAACCTGGAAGCCGTCCGCCAAGCCCTTCATGGTCGGCATCGTCACCTTCGAGGATCTGGGCGACGGCAAGACCCGCTACACCGCCATCGCCCGCCATTGGACCGCCGAGGACAAGGCGACCCACGAGCAGATGGGCTTCACCGAGGGCTGGGGAATCGCGGCCGACCAGATGGCGGCGCTGGCGGCCACGCTTTAGGGATTTGCCCCCTGCGGACGCCGGCGAACGGCGTTTGGCGAGGAACCGCCCCGGGCTCATGCTCGTTGCGCCTGGGAGACCCAGGAGTTCGAGATGCACAAGACCGTCGACGCTGACACTGCGCTGGAAGAGGTGATGACCTTCCTGGATCGCCCACCTGAGCCGGGCTCGCCGCAGGACGCGCTGTTTGGCGAGCGACTGCGTCAAGTGATCGCCGCCGCGATCCCCAACGATCCCGACGACGAGGCGGAAGACGCGCCGACCCTGGCTCTGAGCGAAGACCTGCGCCGCAAACTGGAGGTCATAGCCCACCGCCGCGGAAACCATCCGTTCGGCGAACATCCCGACGGCATCGGCCCGACCCTGGGCATGGATCTCAGCAAGAGCTGACGGTTCAGCCCCTCCGCGTCAGGCGCATTTGTTCCAGCCGCTCATGTCCAGATGGAAGTGGTCACGATGCTCGGCGTTGTAGTCCGGGCTGAGCGTCGTCAGGAACACCCGGCAGGCGCCGTCGCGCACGCGGCGCAGGAACTGCCCCCGCGGGCCCGGATCGGTCCAGTCGCTGGCGACCTGGACGCTGGAGCCGTCGGCGAGCCTGAAGCCCGCGATGTCGATGGCGCCGGCCAGGGCGTGCTCGCTGACCGGTCCGTCCGCCTTGCCGTACATCCGCCGGCAGGCATAGCTGCCATAGTGCTCCAGGCCGATGACGCCCTGCCCCAGCAATTCGTCAGCGGCGGGTTGCACGATCTGGCGCTCCCAGATGGTCAGGGCCAGGGCCTCCTTGCAGACCAGTGGCGCATCGGCGGGCTCCAGCCGGGCCAGGCCGCCCTGGATCCGAACGGCGTCGTGAACCTTGCAGAAGTCGCCCTCGACCCGGTCCGGAACCTCGCTGAAGGTCACTTCGGCGCGGTTGAGGATGGCGCGGCAAAGCTGGGGATCGGCTCCGGCCCGCGCCGCCTTGATCCGCGTGGCCATGCCGACCGGATCAACGACGCTCAACGGCTTCCAGGGCAGGTGCTGGTCGGGGATCACGCGCTCGGCCACAAAGGCCATGATCAGCACCAGCACCCACAGCAGAACCAGACCGGCATAGCGGGCGAGGCGCGTCTGGCGCCGCGCCTGATGGACGATGCTCGAATGGCGCGGAACGCGATAGGCCATGGGGCGGAAACGCGCCTTCAAAAGGGTTAACGCCCCAGCAAGCACGACCTTGAGCCTTGGTTCAACCGGCAAAGCGATCGCCTGGAGGAGAGCTCGAAGGACGATTGCGGGTCACCCTGACTTGGCGCGTGGTCCGGAAAAGGGCATCACCGCCCGCCAAGTCCTCCGTCGACCCCGAAAACGCGTTCATGTCCCCACCCGCCAAGCCGACCGCCACGGGTCGCCCCGCCCGACTCGATCCCGCGCTTCTGCCGCGCTTCGCCTTGCTGTGCCTGGGCATCTGGCTGAACGCGGCCGACACCCTGGTGACGGCGACGATCATGCCCAGCGTCGCCCGTGACATCGGCGGCTATCAGTATTTCGGTTGGTCGGTGGCGGCCTATCTGATGGGCTCGATCGTGGCCGGCGCGTGCAGCGGCAAGCTGTCCCTGGCTTTGGGCCTGCGCCATGCCACAGCCCTCAGCGGCCTCGTCTATGCGATCGGCTGCGCGATGAGCGCCCTGGCGCCGGAGTTCGTCACCTTCATCCTGGGCCGGCTGATCCAGGGCTTGGGCGCAGGAGCCATCGTGGCCCTGTGTTATGTGGCGATCACCGCCCTGTTCCCGGAGCGCCTGTGGCCCAAGGTCTATGGCGCGGTGGCCGGGATCTGGGGCGCGGCGACCCTGCTGGGCCCGCTGCTGGGCGGGCTGTTCGCGCAGGCGGGCTTCTGGCGCGGCGCCTTCTGGATGTTCGTGGTCCAGGCCGTGATCTTCATCGGGGCCGTGGCGGTCATGCTGCCCTCCGAGAAGCGCGGTGATGAACGTAGCCGCATCCCGATCCTGCAGTTGACCCTGCTGGTGGTCGGCGTGGCCCTGATCGGCGCGGCGGGGGTCGTGGCCGATGTGCGCCTGGCCGCCGCCGCCGCCCTGGGCGGGATCGTGACCATGGCCGCCATGCTGGTCGCCAATCGACGGACCCGGGATCGCCTGTTGCCCCGCGCCGTCGCCGACCTCTCGACCGCCACCGGCCTTGGCCTGCTGACCGTCTTCGCCTTCGAGGCCGCCGCCATCGGCTTCACCGTCTATGGCCCTGCCTTCATCCAGGCCCGCCTGGGCGCCTCCCCCCTGCTGACCGGGTATGTGGTGGGCGCCATCGCCGCAGGCTGGACCGCCTGCGCCTTGGCGGTCTCGAACCTGCCCGCCCAACGCGACGGGACCGCCATCCGCGCCGGCGCGGGCGTGATCCTGGTCGGGGTGCTGGCCAGCGCCTGGGCGGTGACCCACGCCAGCCTCCTGTTGACCGCCGCCGCCCTGCTGGTGCTGGGCTGTGGCTTTGGCCTCAGCTGGGCCTTCATCGCCCGCCACGCCATCGCCTCGGCCCCGGCCGAGGAACAGGCCCTGGCCTCTGCCGCCGTGCCCACCACCCAGCTGATCGGCGGCGCGGTCGGCGCGGCGGCGGCCGGCGCCATGGCCAATCTGCTGGGCTTTGGCCAGGGCATCGACCCCGCCGCGGCGCAGACCCACGGCTTCTGGCTCTTCGCCGCCTTCGCGCCGCTGGCCGGGGTAGGGTTCCTGGCGGCGTGGAAACTGGCGCGGGTTTAGGAGACGGTCAGGGCTTTTGCACCGAGGCGAGCATGGGCGCGATGACCGCTTCAATCTCGCCGAGCTTGGTGCTGGCGATATCCCAGAGGATCCGCTCGTCCAGTTCAGGATAGCCGTGGGCGACCAGATTGCGCACCGCGACCATGCTCTTCCAAGGCAAACCCGTGAGTTTTTCCTTCAGCCGGTCGGGCAGCCGTCCAATCGACTCCCCGATCACCAGCACGTTCATGGCGACAGCGTCAAAGAGCAGGTTGTCCGCTGCGAACTGCTCAAACGTGACGCCAACGGTGTAGGATCTGATCCGTTCGACCGCCCGCAGGATATCATCCAGCCGCAACTGGGCGTCCCGCTCCGCCTTAGGCATAGGCGACCTCGCGCAAAACCCGATCCCTGATCAGGCGATGCAAGCTATCGGGCGTCGCCAGATCGACATCACGCTCAAGCAACTCAGCCAAGCCATCCCGCAGGGCGAAAAAGCCCAAACCCGGATGTCGCTCCTTGGCGAACTCCACCAGCACGTCCACGTCGCTGTCGGGCCCGGCCTCACCCCGCGCTGTCGAGCCGAACACGCCGACGCGCGCGACGCCGTAGCGGTCCAGCAGCGGCTTGGCCGCACGCAGTCTGGCGAGGGCGTCTTCGAGGGTCATGACAGCAACCATAGCACGAAGCTCAAGCCGCCGCCGTCAGCATGAAATCGACATGGACCGCGTCATAGGGAAACACCACCCCGCCGCCGATCGCGAGCTCAAGCACCCCGGCGTCGAGGAGGGCATGGACGTCGCCATGCACGGCCTTCACGTCGCGCTCGACCCGGCGAGCCACCTCGCGGATAGACAGGGCGCCCTGCCCCGTCATGGCGCGCAGGATCTCCCAACGCTTGCGGGTCAGGGTGGTCCACAGCAGTTCGGCCGAGCCAAACGAGATGTGGGCGCCCTGGGCCTCACCGGCGAAGGCGGCCAGCGCGCGGCGCTTGACGTCATCACGCGAGGCGACGGACAGGGTCACGGTGCTCATCCGGGTCTCCATTGATCAACATCGTTCCAGAAATCGGCCAGCAGGGCGTCAGGCGTGCTGAACCGATAGGGCGTTTCCTGGCCATCCAGATGCCTCGCCAGCGCCGAAGCTACTTGGACGGCAGCAAGAGAGCCTTCAGATCAATAGAAACGCCAAACGCCCCGGGCTTAATTTCAACCGCATTCATAACCCGTTTGCCGATCTCCATCATTGGCCGCTCCCGAGGGTCATGCTTGGCGATCTGGAAGTTCTTCAACTCGAGACCGTTCTTCAGATCAGAGAACACGCCTTCGATGGTGCGCAAGAAATCTGTCTCGTCTTTACAGAACGGCTTGAGTGGGATGACTAGCAGGTCCTCCAATCCAGGTTCCGCAGCGCCTTGCTCATCATAACTTTCCCGAAAATAGTGTGGCGGCGTCTTAGTGATAAGCAGTCCAGGCAGGACTTCGGCGGTATCTAGATCTCCGACCCGATGCCAACTCAAAACCTCGTTTCCGAAATGCACGCCATTCATGCTGCTAACGATGACAGCACCCGTCCGGGTAGCGTGGTCTGCCATATGCATGAAATGGCGCTTAAATAGCTGCTCCCATTCCCCGCCCGGCCAGCCGTAATCCAGGAGATAGATATAGAGAGAGCGGTCCGTCTTTATGGAAACGGTCTCCATATGGCTGATGTACAGTCCCACCTTGATGCTCCCGGCTCGATCACTCGAACATGCCGGAAAACCATCACTACGCCAAACAAGCTATCGCTGCGTCGCGCACCAACACAGCCTCACGCCTCGACCACCGCCGCCCCCTCCACCAGCTTGACGATGTCGCCCATGATGTCGGTGATCTTGAAGTCCTTGGGCGTGTAGATCCGCGCCACACCCATCTGTTTGAGCACCAGAGCATCCGCATCTGGGATGATGCCGCCGACCACCACCGGCACATGGCCCAGGCCCTCGGCGCGCATCACGCGCACGACCTCCTGCACCAGATCCAGATGCGAGCCCGACAGGATCGACAGACCCACCACATGGGCGCGGCTTTCCTTGGCGCGGCGGACGATCTCCTCCGGCGTCGAGCGGATGCCGTCATAGACGACCTCCATGCCGCAGGCCCGGGCGCGGGTCGCGATCTGCTCGGCGCCGTTGGAGTGACCGTCCAGGCCCGGCTTGCCGACCAGATAGGTCAGGGTGCGGCCCAGCACCTGCGAGACCCGCTCGACCTCGCGCTTGACCGCTTCGACGTCCTCGGCCTCGCCGGTCGAGACCACCACCGCCACGCCCGTGGGGCCGCGATATTCGCCGAACACTTCGCGCAGGGCGCCCGACCATTCGCCGGTGGTGACCCCGGCCTTGGCCGCGACGATCGAGGGCTCCATGATATTGCGGCCGTCCTGGGCGGCGGCCTTCAGGTCGGCGAGAGCCGCCTGGATCGCGCCGTCGTCACGCGCCGCGCGCCAGGCCTTGATGCGCTCGACAACGCCGGCTTCCAGACGCGGGTCGACGGTCTCGATCGCGCTTTCGCCGGCTGACAGCGGGGAAGCCTCGGTGTCGGTCCAGCGGTTGACCCCGACCACGGTCATGTCGCCGGTTTCGACCGCCCGCACCCGCCGGGCGTTGGAGCCCACCAGCTGGGTCTTCATGTAGTCGATGGCGTTCTGGGCCCCGCCCATCTCATCGATCAGGGCCAGTTGCTCCAGCGCGCCCTTGCTGAGCTCGGCGACCTTGGCCTCGACCACGTGGCTGCCGTCGAACAGGTCCTCGTATTCCAGCAGGTCGGTCTCATAGGCCAAAACCTGTTGCAGACGCAGCGACCACTGCTGATCGAACGGACGCGGCAGGCCCAGGGCCTCGTTCCAGGCCGGCAGCTGCAGAGCCCGGCAGCGGGCGTCCTTGCTCAGCGTCACCGCCAGCGCCTCTATCAGGATGCGATAGACGTTGTTCTCGGGCTGCTGCTCGGTCAGGCCCAGGCTGTTGACCTGCACCCCATAGCGGAAGCGCCGGGCCTTCTTGTCCTGCACGCCGTAGCGCTCCAGCAGGATCTGGTCCCACAGGCGCGTGAACGACCGCATCTTGCACAGCTCGGTGACGAACCGTACGCCGGCGTTGACGAAGAAGCTGATGCGCGAGGCGACGATCTCGAAGTCCTGCTCGGGCACCTGGCCGCCGGCCTTGACGGTGTCGAGCACGGAGATCGCGGTGGCCAAGGCAAAAGCCAGCTCCTGCTCCGGCGTCGCGCCCGCCTCCTGCAGGTGGTAGCTGCAGACGTTCATCGGGTTCCACTTGGGAACCTCCAGATAGCACCAGGCGATCATGTCGCCGATCAGCCTCAAGGACGGGCCCGGCGGGAAGATGTATGTCCCGCGCGACAGATATTCCTTGATCAGGTCATTCTGCGTCGTGCCCTGCAGGCGCTTGCGGTCGGCCCCCTGCTCGTCGGCGAGGGCCACATACAGCGCCAGCAGCCAGGCGGCCGGGGCGTTGATGGTCATCGAGGTGTTGGACTGCTCCAGCGGGATCTGGTCGAACAGCTGGCGCATGTCGCCCAGATGGCTGATCGGCACGCCCACCTTGCCCACCTCGCCGCGGGAGAGGATGTGATCGGGGTCGTAGCCGGTCTGGGTGGGCAGGTCGAAGGCCACCGACAGGCCGGTCTGGCCCTTGGACAGATTGGCGCGATACAGGCTGTTGGACTTCTCGGCCGTCGAGTGGCCGGCATAGGTGCGGAAGATCCACGGCGCATCCGGCTCGTGCTGATACGGCTTTCCTGACATCCCGCGCTCCCGATTTATCGTTCTTGATTATCGTCGATCATGAACCGGGATTTGCTGCGATGCAATATCGCAAAAGCGAAGGGTTGTGCGACTATGCCGACCCGGCGACGGCCCGCGACGCCGGGTCTGGCGCAGCGTCAGGCCGGCTGGGCCAGGGCCGAGGCGATCTTGTCCTTCAGCTCCAGCCTTTGCTTCTTGAGCTTCTCGAGCACGTCGTCGGCCACCGTTTCGATGTTGGTTTCCATCCGGTGCACGGCGCGATTGACCTCGTTATAGCTGTCCAGAAGCTTGGCGAAGTGGTTGTCGCTGGTCTTCAGCGCATGGATCCGGGCGGCGTCCTGGGGGAATTCTTCGTGCAGTTCGTGAGGGGTGTTGCTCATGGCTTCAGACTTCCAGGAAAATGACGCCCAGATCGGCGACAACCCATCCTGCGCGCAGGCGCTGACGGTCGGCCTTGCGATCAATCAATTTCAGCGCGCCTTCCGTCTCAGGCCCGACGAAACACGGCGGGCCGCTTGGCCGTGAACGCGGCGACGGCTTCGGCGTGATCAGCGCTGGCGACAAGCTGGGCCACATCCGTTTCAGCGCCCGCCACCGCCCGCTTGGCGGCCTCGACCGCCAGGGGCGCGCGCGAGGCGATCCGTTCAGCCAGCTCCAGAGCCGCAGGCAGCAGCGCGTCCGCCGCGTGCACCTGCGTGACGACACCATCGGCCAGGGCCCGCGCTGGATCAAAGGTCGCGCCGGTCAGCAGATGCGCCTTGGCCCGCGCCTCGCCGATCAGACGGGGCAGGCGGACCACCGAGGCCATCAGGCCGATATTGACCCCTGAGGCCGCAAAGCTGGCCCGGTTGCTGGCGAGGCGGATGTCACAGGACAGGGCCAGCTCGAGCCCGCCGCCCAGGCACCAGCCGTCGATGGCCGCGACGACCGGAACCCGGCAGGCCGCCACATGGTCCATCAGGGCGTTGAAGCCGAGCACGGCGGCCAGCTGTGTGTCGCCCCGCCCCGCCGCCTCGCGCAGATCGTCGCCGGCGCAGAATGCGCCGTTGCGCCCGGTCAGCACCACCGCCCGCACGCTCTCGTCGGCGTTGATCGCGGTCACAGCCGAGGCCAGTTGGCGTCGCAGCGCCATGCCCAGCCCATTGGCCGGCCGACTGTCCAGTTCCAGCAGAACGATGGCGGCGGCGGGGCGGGAGACGTGCAGGGTCGGGCTCATGGCCAAGCCTCGCCGATCGCCGGGCGCTTGACCAGCGGTCAGCAACACCAGGCCCGCATCATGTTGCGGCGCACAAGATTCTGCTTGCCAGAGTCTAACGGTTGTTTCAGCTTAAGGACCTTCGGGGCGGATTTATCCATCCCAGGACCCAAAACGATGGGCTGGCGAGGCGAATTTCACCGTTTCGACCGGCCCACGCGCAGCTGAGTTGAGCTTTCGGACGTTGCTGCAACGCCGAAGGAAACGGGGAGTGATATGACAACCGAGACGCTTGAAAAGTCGCCCGTGAAGGATCTCTACGAGATCGGCGAGATTCCGCCGCCCTTTCACGTCCCCGCCAACATGTACGCCTGGAGCATCCGCAAGGAGCGTCACGGCAAGCCCACCCAGGCCATGCAGGTCGAGGTGGTGCCCACCTGGACCATCGGCGAGGACGAGGTGCTGGTGCTCGTGATGGCCGCCGGCGTCAATTACAACGGGGTCTGGGCCGCTCTGGGCGAACCGATCAGCCCGCTGGACGGCCACAAGCAGCCCTATCATATCGCCGGATCCGACGCCTCGGGCATCGTCTGGGCGGTCGGCAAGAAGGTTCGCCGCTGGAAGCCCGGCGACGAGGTGGTCATCCACTGCAATCAGGACGACGGCGACGACGAGGAGTGCAACGGCGGCGACCCGATGTTCTCCACCAGCCAGCGGATCTGGGGCTATGAGACGCCGGACGGCAGCTTCTCACAGTTTTGCCGGGTGCAATCGCGCCAGCTGATGCCGCGCCCCAAGCACCTGACCTGGGAAGAAAGCGCCTGCTACGTCCTGACCCTGGCGACGGCCTATCGCATGCTGTTCGGCCACCAGCCCCATGAGCTGAAGCCGGGCCAGAATGTGCTGGTCTGGGGCGCCTCGGGCGGTCTGGGCGTCTTCGCCGTGCAGCTGGCCGCCGTGGCCGGCGCCAATGCGATTGGCGTGGTCTCGTCGGAAGACAAGCGCGAGTTCGTGCTGTCGATGGGGGCCAGGGCGGTGCTGAACCGCAACGAGTTCAACTGCTGGGGCCAGCTGCCCACCGTCAACGGGCCCGAGTTCGGCGACTACATGAAGGAGAGCCGCAAGTTCGGCAAAGCCCTGTGGCAGATCACGGGCAACAAGGACGTCGACATGGTGTTCGAGCACCCGGGCGAAGCCACCTTCCCCGTCTCGGTGTTTGTGGTGAAGCGCGGCGGCATGGTCGCCATCTGCGCCGGCACCAGCGGCTTCAACCTGACCATGGACGCCCGCTTCCTGTGGATGCGCCAGAAGCGCGTTCAGGGCAGCCACTTCGCCAACCTGATGCAGGCCAGCGCCGCCAACCAGCTGGTCATCGACCGCCGCGTCGACCCCTGCCTGTCGGAGGTGCTCCCCTGGGAAGACATCCCCCTGGCCCACGAGAAGATGCTGGCCAACCAGCATCTGCCCGGCAACATGGGCGTGCTGGTCTGCGCCCAGCGGCCCGGCCTGCGGACGTTTGAAGAGGTGCAGGAGCTGAGCGGGGCGCTTTAGGAGGTAGAGCCTCGGTCGGGAGGCTTATGACCTTGAGCGGATGCTGATGCGGTGCGTCCTTCGAGGCCCGCTGCGCGGGCGCCTCAGGATGAGGCGCTTTTTGGCGACTGAAATCCTCATCCTGAGGTGCGAGGCGTAGCCGAGCCTCGAAGGACGCAGTGTGGCGCCCGGCCTCCCCCACCCCTGCGGGAGAAGGAGGCGCAAGGGGGCGCCCGTCAGGACAGCCGGTCGCGGAAGGTGGTGTAGTCGAACTGCCGGACCAGCTTGAGGACGTCGCTGTCGCTGTTCCACAGGGCGATGGCCGGCAGCGGCACACCGTTGAAGGTGTTGGTCTTGACCATCGAATAGTGCGCCTGGTCGAGGAAGGCGATCCGCGTTCCCGGCGTCGGGCGCGCGGCGAAGACGTAGTCGCCGATGATGTCGCCGGCCAGGCACGAGGGCCCCCCGATCCGGACCGTGACGCCCGCCTCGCGCTCGTCCAGCATCGCCGGACGGTACGGCGCCTCGATGACGTCGGGCATGTGGCAGGTGGCCGAGATGTCGGTGATGGCGACGGCCATGCCGTTGTCGAAGGTGTCGAGGATCTCGCCGACCAGGATGCCGGCGTCCAGGGCGATGGCTTCGCCGGGCTCGATATAGACCTGCACACCGTGACGCTGGGCGATCTGGCTCAGCAGCGCGATCAGACCGTCCGTGTCGTAGTCGGCCCGGCTGACGTGGTGGCCGCCCCCCAGGTTCAGCCACTTCAGACCGCCGAGCAAGCCTTCGAGCCTGGGCTCCAGAGACGCCCAGATCCGCTGCAGGGGCTCGAAGCCCTGCTCGCACAGCGCATGCACGTGCAGGCCGTCAACGCCCTGAAGGTGCTCCGGACGAAGCTGCGACACCGGGAAACCCAGTCGCGACCCCAGCTGGCAAGGATCATACTTGGCGACCTCGGCTTCGCTGTGCTCGGGATTGAGCCGCAGGCCGATATCGAACACCTGCCCGTCCGCCCGCGCGGCCGCGATGACGTCGGCGAACCGCGCGACCTGGCTGGGGGCGTTGAAGATCACCGAATCCGACAGCCGCAGGATCTCGGGCAGATCCTCGCGCTTGTAGGCCGGCGAATAGGTGGTCAGGTGGCCGTGATAGAACTCACGGGCCAACCGCGCCTCCCACAGGCCCGAGGCGCAGACGCCGTCGAGATAGTCGCCCACCACATCGGCGAGCGACCACATCGAGAACGCCTTCAGCGCCAGCAGCACCTGGGCGCCGCTACGGTCGCCCACGGCCTTCAGCGTCGCCAGATTGCGCCGCACCGCGACCTCATCGACCACGAAACAGGGCGACGGAACGTTGTTGAGGTCGAAGCGGGCGAAGGCGCCGGGCCCGGCGGACTTGGTTTCCATCGGATCAGAAGGCGAGCGACGCCGGCAGGTCGTGGACCTTCCACGGCAGACCCTGCTTGTTCAGCATGTCCATGAACGGATCAGGATCCATCTGCTCCATGTTGAACACCCCCGCGCCCTTCCACTGGCCGGTCAGCATCATCGCCGCGCCGATCATCGCCGGAACGCCGGTGGTGTAGCTGACGGCCTGATTGTTGGTCTCGGCGTAGGCTTCTTCGTGATCGCAGATGTTGTTGATGTAGACGGTCCGGGCCTTGCCGTCCTTTTCGCCCGTGGCGATCGTGCCGATATTGGTCTTGCCCTTGGTGATCGGACCCAGCGACGACGGCTCGGGCAGTAGGGCCTTGAGAAACTCGATCGGGATGATCTCGCGGCCCTGGAACATCATCGGCTCGATGCGGGTCATGCCGATGTTCTCCAGCACTTCCAGATGCTTGAGATAAGAGTCGCCGAACGTCATCCAGAACCGGATGCGCTTGATCTCCGGATAGAACTTCACCAGCGATTCCAGCTCCTCATGATACATGAGGTACATGTTCTTCTCGCCGACCTGGTCGAAGTCGAACACCTGCTTGTGGCTCAGCGCCGGGCCTTCGATCCACTGGCCGTTTTCCCAGTGCCGCGACGGCGCGGTCACTTCGCGCAGATTGATCTCGGGATTGAAATTGGTGGCGAACGGCAGGCCGGTGTCGCCGCCGTTGCAGTCCAGGATGTCCAGCGTGTCGATGCGGTCCAGCAGGTGCTTTTTGGTGTAGGTGGCGAACACTGAGGTCACGCCCGGGTCGAAACCGCTGCCCAGCAGCGCCATCAGGCCGGCGTCCTTGAAGCGGTCCTGATAGGCCCACTGCCAGCTATATTCGAACTTGGCCTCGTCGCGCGGCTCGTAATTGGCCGTGTCGAGATAGTTCACACCGGCCGCCAGGCAGGCGTCCATGATGTTCAGGTCCTGATAGGGCAGCGCCAGATTGACCACCAGGGCGGGCTTGACCGCCTTGATCAGCGCCGTGGTCGCCGCAACGTCATCGGCGTCCAGAGCCGCCGTGTCGATCGACACGCCGGTGCGCTGTTTTACGGACTCGGCGATGGCGTCGCACTTGGACTTCGTACGGCTCGCCAGGGTGATATGCGAGAACACATCGGCGTTCATCGCCATCTTGTGGACAGCGACTGAACCCACGCCGCCTGCACCGATAACCAGCACCCTACTCATCCGGGCTTCTCCTGACGTCTAAAAACCTGAGGCAGACATGGGGGTCTGCACGCGGGGTGGGGGTCTTATCACGAGGACGGCAGGTCCGCTAACCCGCCGAGGTTGTGCAAAAACCGAAAAGCGATGTCCGTCCGAAGATCAGGTCCGCGTCGCCGAGGTGCTAACGCATGAACTGTTCAATTGGGGACGAAAGGTGAGCTTCAAGCAGAAGAAATTACCCGTAAAATTTTTGCGACGATGTTTTTAGGCGCTCGCCATCTCCTGCAGATCAGCGTCGCGCATAGGCGCTGAGCCCCTCGACCAGAGCGTCGAACACCAGCCGCACGCGACGCACCTCGCGCAGGTCCTCATGGGTGACCACGAAGGTTTCAAGATCGAAGGTGAAGTCCGGCAGCACCCGCTCCAGCATCGGGTCGCGGGCCGCCAAGCCGAGCTGACAGATGCCGACCCCGACACCCGCGCGGATCGCCGCCAGCTGGGCCAGGTCGCTGTCTGTGCGAAAAGCGAAGTCCTCCCGGCGCAGGTCCAGCCCCAGCGCCTTGACGGCGCGCACGCCGATGGTCTCGCTCTCGTAGCCGATCAACGGCAGGGCCTTGGCCGCCTCAAGGGTGACGGGACGACCCAGCGCGTCCAGCAATCGCCGATGGCCGTGAAACCCCAGGGGAATGGCGCCCACGCGGCGGGCGACCAGGGCCTCCTGCAGCGGGCGGGTCATCCGCACCGCGATATCGGCCTCACGGCGCAGCAGGTCCTCACTGTGATTGCTGAGGCTCAGTTCGATCACCAGACCCGGATAGGCGGACCGCAGGGCCGCCAGCATCGGCGGCAACACCTCGACCCCGACCACCTCGCTGGCGGAGATCCGCACCGCGCCCGTCGTCGATCCGGCCTCGGCCGAGGCCGCGCGCGCGAACGACGCCGCCGCCGCCGCCATGGCCTCGACATGGGCCGACAGTTCCCGCGCCAGGGCGGTGGGGGTCAGGCCGGCTGGAGAGCGGGTGAACAGGGCCACGCCCATCTGCCGCTCCAGATCCTCGATCCGGCGGCGGACGGTGGGCTGAGCCGCCCCCAGCGCACGAGAGGCCGCAGACAGGCTGCCCTCGCGCAGTACGGCCAAAAACGCGCGCTGGCGTTCCCAGTCTGTTGGATCGTTCGGGAGATTGCTCATACATTTTAGACTAGCGGATCAATCATTCCTGACAATTTCTTTCCATGCGTCACGGCGCGATCCTGAGGCTCACAACAGCACAGGAGGTCATCATGACCGTTTCGAACTCACGCATCGCTCTGGTCATCGGCGCTCAGGGCGGTATCGGCAGCGCGGCGGCCCAGGCTCTGGCCCGCCACGGCTGGACCCTCCGCGCCCTGGCCCGTGATCTTTCAAAGACCGGGGACAGCCGGGGATGGACCTGGATCGCCGGCGACGCCATGGACCGGGCGACTGTGATCGCCGCCGCCGAGGGCGCGGCGATCATCGTCCATGCGGTCAATCCGCCCGGCTATCGCGGCTGGAAAAAGCTCGTCCTGCCGATGATCGACAACACCATCGCCGCAGCCCAGGCCAGCGGCGCGCGCATCCTGCTGCCCGGCACGATCTACAACTACGATACCGACGCCCATCCGCTGTTGACCGAGGGCTCGCCGCAGAAGCCCAAGACCCGCAAGGGCAAGATCCGCGTCCAGATGGAGGCGCAACTGGAGGCGGCCTCGGCGCGGGGCGTACGCTCGCTGATCCTGCGGGCCGGTGACTATTTCGGGCCCGGCGCCGGCAACAACTGGTTCAGCCAGGCGCTGGCGACGCCCGGCAAACCCCTGAAGGCCATGACCTATCCGGGCCAGCGCGGCGTGGGCCACGCCTGGGCCTATCTGCCGGATGTGGCCGAGACCTTCGCCCGGCTGGCCGATCGCGAACGCGAGCTGCCCGCCTTCTCCCGCTTCCATTTCGATGGCCAGTGGGACGCCGACGGGACGGCGATGACGTCGGCGATCCGCCGCGCGGCCGGCGCGCCCAACCTGCCGGTCAAGGCCTTCCCCTGGGCGCTGCTGGGCTTGATCGCGCCGTTCAGCGAGACGATGCGGGAAATGATCGAGATGAAGCCGCTGTGGCGTCAGCCCGCACGCCTGGACAATAGACGTCTGGTCGCCTTTCTGGGCGCGGAGCCGCATACGCCGCTGGACCGGGCCGTGCCCGAAACCCTGGCGGGGCTGGAGGTCATCCTGACCACGGCGCCCCGCGCCCTCCGCTCGCCGTCCGCGCCCCGTCCCCGCCCCGCCGCCTGAACCGCGAGCCGCCCCGAGATCGCCGCCGCGAACCCAAACAAAAAGGCCCGGAGTCGCCTCCGGGCCTTTCCGCTGTTCTGGAGCCGAAGCCTACTTTCCGGCCGCGCTGAGCGCGTCCATCAGTTCGGGCACCGCGGTCTTGTAGTCGGCGACCAGGCCGAAATCAGCGACCTGGAAGATCGGAGCGTCGGCGTCCTTGTTGATCGCGACGATGATCTTGGAGTCCTTCATGCCGGCAAGATGCTGGATGGCGCCCGAGATGCCGATGGCGATGTACAGCGCCGGCGCGACCACCTTGCCGGTCTGACCGACCTGATAGTCGTTGGGCGCATAGCCCGCATCGACCGCCGCGCGCGAGGCGCCGACGGCGGCGCCCAGCTTGTCGGCCAGGGGATCGATGACCCGCTGGAACTCCTCGGCCGAACCCATGGCCCGACCGCCGGAGACGACGATCTTGGCCGCCGCCAGTTCCGGACGGTCCGACTTGACCATTTCTTCGCTGACGAAGCGGGTCTTGCCGGCGTCCGCGCCCGAGACGGTTTCGACCGAAGCCGAGCCGCCCTCTTCCGCCGCCGCGAAGGCGGTCGGACGGACGGTGATCACCTTCTTGGCGTCCGAAGACTGGACGGTTTCGAGGGCGTTGCCGGCATAGATCGGGCGAACGAAGGTGTCAGCGCTGACCACTTCGACGATTTCCGAGATCGGGGCGACGTCCAGCTTGGCGGCGACGCGCGGCGCGAAGTTCTTGCCGCCCGACGTGGCCGGCACGAGGATCGCGTCGTAATTGCCGGCCAGGGCCAGCACAGCGTCAGCCTGCGCCTCGGCCACGCCGTGACCCAGGGCGGCGCTGTCGGCCAGCAGCACCTTGCGGACGCCGCTGATCTTGGCGGCCGCATCGGCCACCGCCTTGGCGCCGTGACCCAGAACCAGAACGTCCACGTCGGACGACAGCTTCAGGGCGGCGGTGACGGTCTTGTGGGTGCCATCGCGCAGGTGCGCGTTGTCATTGTCGGCGACGACGAGAACAGCCATCTAGAGCACTCCCGCGAGGTTGAGCTTGGCCACCAGGTCGGCGGCGGTTTCCACCTTGATGCCGGCCGAGCGCTTGGCGGGTTCGTTGACCTTCAGCACCTTCAGGCGCGGCGCGATATCGACGCCGTAGTCGGCGACCGTCTTGCTGACGATCTCCTTCTTCTTGGCCTTCATGATGTTGGGCAGGCTGGCGTAGCGCGGCTCGTTGAGGCGCAGGTCGGCGGTGATGATCGCCGGCAGATCCACGTCCAGCACCTGCAAACCACCGTCGACTTCGCGGGTGACCTTGGCGGTCGAACCCGAAACGTCCACGGCCGAGGCGTAGGTGGCCTGCGGCCAGCCCAGCAGGGCCGACAGCATCTGGCCGACGGCGTTGTTGTCGCCGTCGATGGCCTGCTTGCCCATCAGAACCAGGTTCGGTTGCTCTTCACCGATCACGGCGGCGAGCAGCTTGGCCACGGCCAGGGGCTCGGGATCAGCATCGGTGGTGATCAGGATGCCGCGGTCGCCGCCCATGGCCAGGGCCGTGCGGATGGTTTCCTGGGCTTGAGCCGGGCCGATAGAGACGATCACCACCTCGGTGGCGACGCCCTTTTCCTTGAGACGGACGGCTTCTTCCACCGCGATCTCACAGAAGGGATTCATCGACATTTTCACGTTCGCCAGATCGACGCCCGTCTGATCCGCTTTGACGCGAACCTTCACGTTGTAATCAATAACCCGTTTGACCGGGACTAGGACCTTCATCGGGTTTCACGCCTCCAGGCTGCGTTTTCTCCTGCGTAGGCACGGAATTACCTCTTCCGCACCGCAATGCAAGTTTCCCCTCACGTTAGCGTAAAGCTCAACCGTGCAGGGCTCAAACAACTGTACGATACTTCGCGCGCCGCGTCCGCCCATGCGGAACGACGGCGCGAAAGGACTGGTCAGACTTTCGAGCGGCGATTAAAGAGCCGGCCATGAACCGCACGATCAATCGCCTGAAGATCATCTTCGTCGGCCTGTTTCTGGTCAGCTGCACGGCGGTGTTCGCCTATCACTATGTGTGGGTCTGGCCGAAGGCGCGTTGCGAAGCTGAGGGCCGCCCCTGGGCCGCCAAATGGATGAAATGCGCGCGGGTCTATTCGATCGAGACGATCACCCGGCGCCCGCTGAACGTGCCGCCGATCAATGGCGAAGCGCAGACGCCCGCCGCACCGGCTGCCGCCCCCGCGCCTGCGCCGGCCGGGAAATAGATCCTCAGCGCGTCGCGCCGGGCTTCCACAGAACGTCAGCGCCGCCCTTGTCATTGGCCCAGCGCGCTGCGACGAACAACAGGTCCGACAGGCGGTTGAGATATTTCAGCGCCGGTTGACCGACGATCTCGCCTTCCGTTTCCGACAGCAGAACCACCGCCCGCTCGGCGCGGCGGCAAACCGTGCGCGCCACGTGCAGGGCCGCGGACGCCGGCGATCCCGCCGGCAGCACGAAGGACGTCAGAGCGCCCAGATGGCCGTTCAGGCGGTCGATCTCCTGCTCGAGCCGATCGACCTGGCTTTCGACAACGCGCAGGGGCTCCCAGGCGGGCTTTTCGTGTTGCTCCGGCGTGGCCAGATCCGCCCCGAGGTCGAAAAGGTCGTTCTGGATGCGCTCCAGCATCGAATCCAGCTCAGGATCATGAGCGGTGTATTGTCGCGCCACGCCCAGAAAGGCGTTGGTTTCGTCGACGCCGCCATAGGCTTCAACCCGCAGGGACGCCTTGCTGACAGGGGCTCCGGTGGCCAGACGCGTCGAGCCGCCGTCGCCCGTGCGGGTATAGATCTTGTTGAGCGTGACCATGGGTCGCAGACCGCCGTTATCGATTTTCAGCGCGTGCGCCACCAAAATGCCGCCACCAGCACGATGATGGCGATGAACTGCAGAAGCACGCGAAGGCGCATCAGCTTGTTGGAATAGGAGCGGCCGAAATCGCCGCCCCGGAAGAGTGCGTAGAGACCCCCGCCAAGGGCGAGCAGGACCGCAAGAAGCGCGGCGGGCACCAGGATGTCGAAGAGTCTGTCCATGGCTGCAGGATAGGCGCTTGAACGGACCTTGACCACTAGGCTCCGCGCCGGCGGAACCTAGTCCGATGATCATGCTCAGCGAACTAGTTCGTTGAGTGCATTTGTCACACGTACAAGCTGATACCGGTAGCATATATGTGACTGTCGCCGATGGGCGGCGATTTTGAATGCGGTAATCGGTTGCAATCGCACCGATACGGCGATATGGCCCCCGCTTCGATTTTGATGTATGCGTTCGTTGAACATGATCAACTCCTCACCGCAGATCGTTCAACGCTTCATTCCCAGCGGGGAGGCAGGAGAAATAAGTATGGCAAAGGCTGCACCAGCCAACGCCGCGTTCTCCGCGTCCGAACGCGAAGACGCCATGGCGGAAGTTCGCCAGTTGATCACGGACCTGCGCGACGCCGCGCAGGACGGCCGCCTGCTGGCGCGCCGCTATACCGACGTTCTTCAGAACGTTGTCGATGAATATTGTAACGAGTTCGAGAAGCGTGCTGAGGCCGCTCTGGCTCGCCTGGAGGCCGCCGCATGAGCTTTGTTTCCGTCAACATCGAGTCCGCAACGGACTCTCCCGCAAAACTGACCCGTCGAGCCCTGGCCAAACAACGCACGCGCGAGCGGGTGGTGGCGGCGGCTCGTCGACTGTTCAGCGAGCGCGGCTATGAAGGCGCCACGATCCGTGACATCGCCCAGGCCGCAGGCATGTCGACAGGCGCGGTGTTCGCCAGCTTTTCCGACAAGTCCGAACTGTTCGACGAGATCCTGACCGCGGACTACGAAGTCCTCTACGCCCAGATGACGCAGGCCGCTCGCGCGAGCGGCCGCGCCGAAGACGCGTTGCTGGGCATGTTCGGCGTCGCCTACGCGTTCCACCTTGACCAGCTGCCCCTGCTACGCGCCGGCATCGCGGTGTCCTGGACCCATAGCGAAGCGGCCGAGCGCCGGTCGCGCGATGACCTCAAGACGATCCTGAATCTGATCGCCGAGGTGATGCAGCGCGGTATCGATCAAGGCCAGCTGAGAAGCGATATTAACCTAAACCTCTTGGCTGAGATCGCCTGGGACGTGTATGTCGCCAACTATCGTCGCGCCGTTTTTGACGGCTGGTCGGTTGAGGCGTTGGTGACGCGGCTTTCAGATCAACTGAAAATCATCTTCGCGGCCGCTCGCGCCTAACACTTGGGACGCCCTGTTGGGGCGGGGCGTCCTTAATCATAATCAGACTCTAGCGTGTCGAGGGGGACGGGCTTGGGCATAAGGGATGAACAGAAACAGGCGACGCGGGAGAAGGTCCTTGAGGCCGCTCGCGACCTGTTCAATGACGTCGGTTACGAGGAAACCACCATCCGCGCCATAGCGGAGCGGGCGGGTGTCTCGGTCGGCAGCGTCTTCACGACATTTGCGTCGAAAGCCGAAGTGCTCAGCCACGTGATGGAGCACCGGCTGACAGACCTCTATCACGAGTTCGACCGGGTTCTGCCGTTTCTGCGGGGCGCGACGGCGGATCGACTTTGCTCGATCTTCGCCATCCACTACGAGTTCGAGACCCGTCGGGTGAAGCTGTTCCTGGCCCATATCGCCGCGTCCTACAGCCCCAACCTGGACCCGGGGATCAAACCCTATGGGCGCAACTCGCGCCTGACCGACATGCTGCGCGATGTGCTGGCTGAAGGAGTCAAGCGCGGCGAGGTCCGCGACGATCTCGACAAGCAGGTGGCGATCGACGTGCTCAAGGCCTCCTATGCCTGGAACTATCGCATCGCGGCCAACGAAGGCGGCAAGGGCGACGCCGCCGCCATGTCGGCGGCGATGGAGCGCCAGATCATGGTGATCGCCGAAG
The DNA here is from genome assembly GCF_058681035.1 of Caulobacter sp. FV2ps19. Classification (NCBI taxonomy): domain Bacteria; kingdom Pseudomonadati; phylum Pseudomonadota; class Alphaproteobacteria; order Caulobacterales; family Caulobacteraceae; genus Caulobacter; species Caulobacter sp. FV2ps19. Next base: position 4,265,649 of record NZ_CM178729.1, read on the forward strand.
GCTGGCGACCGCGCTGAGTCAATTCAGCCGAGCCAGCCGCAGGTCCTGATAGTCGTAAGAAAAATCGGCCAGGGGCGAGACCGCCTTGACCAGGGCCGACGTCACCTTGCCGTCCACGACGTCGAAGGTGATGAAGGCGTCTTCCTGGGTGCGATCGTTGAAAATCGTCTGGAAGGTTTCGCCGTCGAACGGCTTCAACTGGCCCTGCAGGGCCGGGGTCTTGTCGAAAGAGACCGTCAGCCCCTTGGCTTTCTCGCCCTTTGCTTGGCCGCCTTTCGCTTGGCCGCCCTTCGCTTGGCCGATCGTGACCGTCCCGTACCAGGGATCGCGATAGACGCCGACATAGGCCTCAAGCGGCAGGCTGGGCTTGGCGCCGCCGCCCTTGGGCGTCACAGCCTGGGCGGCGTCCTTGATCGTCCTGGCGTCCGCCGCGGCCTGGACCGTCTTGCTGGAGGCGATCCAGTCAAAGTCGCTGCGCCCCTGCAGACGATCGGGGCCGCCATAGCGCAGGGACCGCAGCACCGGGTTCTCCTCGGCATTGGTCATCACCATGATCCCGGACCTTCGGCCCGGCAGCAGGCCCGTATAGGAGATGAAGCCGGCCAGGCCGCCCGTGTGCCACAGCAGGCGCTCACCGCGATGATCCTGAACGAACCAGCCCAGGGCATAGGCCTGGATGGACGGGCGCGCCGGATTGTCGGCTGTCGGCCCCTCGGACGAACTGGTGATGGTCTGCGGCTTCCACAGTTCGCGGGCGGTCGCCTCGCTCCATAACCGCTTGCCATTGGAAAGGGCGCCCAGCGCCAGTTGCACCCTCATCCACTTGCCGATGTCGGTCGGTGTGGTGTTGACCCCGCCGGCGGCGGCGGCCGAGTCGAAGCTGCCGTCGAACGGCAGAACGGTCTGCGGACCCAGCCCCCGCACCGGCGGTCCCATGCGGCAGTGCGGCTCGGCCCGGCGGCTCCTGTCGACCATGGACGGCATGGGGACCGTATCGGTCATGCCCAGGGGATCGAGGATCCGGCTCTGGATGAAGACTTCCCAGGGCTGGCCGGTGACGGCGGCGATCACCTCACCGGCGGCCACATACAGCACGTTGTCATAGGCGTAGCCGCCGCGGAACTGCGAGCCGATGGGCAGATATTTCAGACCGGCGACGATGTCCTGACGGCTATGGGTGGGGGCGGGCCAGATCATCAGATCGCCGGCCCCAAGGGTCAGGCCGCTGCGATGGACCAGCAGATCGCGCACGGTCATCAGCTTGGTGATCACCGGATCACTCATCGCGAAATCAGGCAGGTAGCGGGTGACGGGCGCGTCCCACTCCACCCTGCCCTCCTCGACCAGCATGCCCAGAGCCGCCGCCGTCATGGCCTTGGTGTTGGAGGCGATGCCGAAGATGGTGTTTTCGTCGCACTTGGCCGGCGCGCCCAGGCGCTTGACGCCATAGCCCTTGGCCAGGGTGATCTCGCCATTCTCCACCACCGCGACGCCCAGACCCGGCTCATCGGGAAAGGCGGCCATCACCTCTTGCGCGTATTGATCGACGGCGGCGGCGACTGAACCGGTCTCGCGGGCCCGGGCCGAGCTTCCGAACGCCGCAAGGCTGGCTGTGGCGAAGCCGGAGATCAGGGCTGTGCGGCGGGTCGTGGCGATCATGAAAGCGTCCTTGCGAGCAGGGCCGCAAGCTAGTCTGAGGCTTGCGGGTCCGACAAGGGCCTGAACATGGGCTCATCCCCGCGACCGCCGGGATGAGCCGATCACGTCAGTTGCCGCCGTCCAGCAGCCGCCGCGCGATCACCTGGGCCTGGATCTCGCCGGCCCCCTCGAAGATGTTGAGGATGCGCGCATCGGCGAGGATCCGGCTGATGGCGTATTCGGTCGCGAAGCCGTTGCCGCCATGGATCTGCAGGGCGTTGTCGGCGGCGGCCCAGGCCACGCGGGCGGCGATCAGCTTGGCCATGCCGGCCTCCACGTCACAGCGCTTGTCCTCATCCTTCTGGGCGGCGGCGAAATAGGTCAGCTGGCGCACGCCCATGATCTCGGCGGCCATCATCGCCAGTTTGTTGGCGACGCGCGGGAACTCGAAGATCGCCTGGCCAAACTGCTTGCGGTCCAGGGCGTAGGACAGGCCCGCCTCCAGCGCCGACTGGGCGACGCCGACGGCGCGGGCGGCGGTCTGGATGCGGGCGCTCTCGAAGGTGGCCATCAACTGCTTGAAGCCCTGGCCTTCGACCCCGCCCAGCAGGTTCTCGGCCGGAACCGTGAAACCGTCGAAGCCCAGCTCATATTCCTTCATGCCGCGATAGCCGATGACGCCGATCTCGCCGCCGCTCATGCCGTCAGCCGGGAAGTCGTTCCCCTCGACGCCGCGCGGCTTGGGGGCCAGCAACATCGACAGGCCGCGATAGTCGGTGGTGTCGGGATCGGTGCGGACCAGCAGGGCCATGACGTCGGCGCGGGCCGCGTGGGTGATCCAGGTCTTGTTCCCCGTCACGCTGTAGTGCTCGCCCTTCAGCTCGGCGCGGGTGCGCAGGGATCCCAGATCGCTGCCGGTATTGGGCTCAGTGAAGACGGCCGTCGGCAGGATCGAGGCGTCGGCGATCTTGGGCAGCCAATACTGCTTCTGGGCTTCGGTGCCGCCGGTCAGGATCAGTTCGCCGGCGATCTCCGAACGGGTGGCCAGGGAGCCGACGCCGATCCAGGCCCGCGACAGCTCCTCGGAGACCACGCACATGGCGGTCTTGCCCATGCCGCTGCCGCCATATTCCTCAGGGATGGTCAGGCCGAACACCCCCAGGGCGCCCAGCTCCTCGACCAGTTCGATCGGGATCAGCTGATCCTTCAGGTGCCACTCGTGGGCGAAGGGAGTGACCTTCTCCTCGGCGAAGGCGTGGAACTGATCGCGGATCATCTCGAAGGTTTCATCCAGCCCGGTGTTTTCCAGGGTCGGACGACCGCGCGCCTCGGCCAGGCGCTGGGCGATGGCGGTCTTGACGGCCTGGCCGCCGCCCTTGGTCATCAGCGTGACCAGGGCCGGAGCGAACAGCAGGGTCATCGCGCCGCGATCATCGGTCAGGTCGACGGGGCGGATCATCTCGCCCTGGTTCATGGCGATGCCGCCGACCATCTGGGTGGCGTATTCCGCGAACAGCAACTGGGCCAGAAGGGCCTCGATCTCGGTGAAGCGGCCGTCGGCCTCCAGGCGCTCGGCCCAGCCCGCGACCTGGTTGAGCAGCTCGCCATAGGCCGCGTACCAGCCAAAGCCATGGACGGCGTGCTGCTCCCGGTCGGCCAGCCTGCGGTCGACCTTGCCGGCGGCGTCGGCGATGCGCGCCTTCACCAGCGGCTGGACGGTGCTCACAAAGGCCTGGGCCGCCGTGGCCGCTTCGCGCAGCAGGCCGGTCAGACCCGGCAGAATGATCGAGGCATTATCCTGTGCGACCGTGTCGGTCATAGCTTGCTCCCCTGCGCCAAACAGTTGTTTTCTTTTACTCTGAGGCTTTTCGCACCTGCGAGCAATGCCGCAATGCAGCATAAAACCGAAATAGGGGAAGAAACATGCTCAAGGTCCACCACCTCAACGAATCCCGATCGCAGCGGATCCTGTGGCTGCTGGAGGAACTGGCGGTCCCCTACGAGATCGTCTTTCACACCCGGGACACCAAGACCCGCCTGGCCCCGCCGTCCCTGACCGACGTGCATCCGCTGGGAAAATCGCCGGTGATCGAGGACGGCGACCTGACCGTCATCGAGTCCGGCGCGATCATCGACTATGTCGTCCGCCGTCACGGCGGTGGCCGCCTGGCCCCCGATCCGGCCAGCGCCGATTTTGATCGCTACCAGCAGTGGCTGCACTATGCCGAGGGCTCGGCCATGCTGCCGCTGATGCTCAACATGTATGTGGCCCGTCTGGGCGAGGGCGGCGCGCCGCTGCAGCCGCGCATCCAGTCGGAAATCTCCAACCATCTGGCCTTCGTCGACCAGAGCCTGGCCGGCCGGTCGTTCTTCGTCGGCGACAGCCTGTCGGGCGCCGACATCCAGATGAGCTTCGTGCCCGAGGTCGCCAAGGCCATGGGCAAACTGCCGGACTATCCGCACATGGCCGCCTGGATCGAGCGGATGCACGCCCGCCCCGCCTGGAAGACCGCGCTGGACAAGAGCGGCCCCTACGCGCTGGGGGCCTAACCACCGCCCCTCCGGGCCCGACCGCCCGGAGGGAGCTCCGTTTGCCGTCCTGCCCGGCGGCCCCAAACTTTCTTCAACATGAACGAACTCTGTCAGAGCGGTCGCCGACGCCGTTCAGCTTGGCCCTGTCATGGTCTGTCTCACGGGGTTGATGACCCCGGACACATTCCATCGGGACAAGGACTATCGACATGACCAGCATCAAGACCTTCAAGACCATCGCCCTGACCCTGGCCGCCTCGGCCAGCGCCCTGACCCTGATGTCCGCCCCCTCGGCCTTCGCCATGGAGCAGCGGCTGGGCGGCGTCGTCGGCTGCAACGCCTCGGGCCACAAGCAGGAAGGCGGCGCCGTGATCGGCGCGCTGCTGGGCGCCGTCGCCGGCTCCAACCTGGCCAAGAACGACCGCGGCACGGGCACGGCCATCGGCGCCGTGGTCGGGGCCGGCGCGGGCTCCTATGTCGGCTGCAACATGCAGAAGAAGGACGCCCGTCAGGCCGTCGGCGGCGCCTATCAGAGCTACGGCGTCCGCTTCGCCGACTCGGTCAACGCCACCCCCGTGACCAAGATTAAGGGCAAGTATGTCGCCCGCTCCAACCTCAACCTGCGGGCCTCGGCCTCGATCCGCGGCGCCAAGGTGGGCGGAGTTCAGGCCGGCCAGACCTTCCAGGCCCTGGGCCGCACCGGTGACGGCAAGTGGATCCTGGTCGGCCAGGACGGCGTCGGCGTCGGCTACGTCTCCAGCGCCTATGTCTATCGCGCCTAACCCCTAGAGGTCTGGAACGCGGCTTCTGTCCCTCTCCGCGTTCCAAACAAGGGCCCGCCTGGTTGTCCCCCGACCAGGCGGGCTTTTTCAGGCCCGCGTCTTCAGACCCTGATCAGGTGCGCCAGCACAGCACGGCGTCCTTGACCGGATTGACGAAGGCCCGGCCCTCGCGGCGGCTAAGCTGCCATTCGCGCTTGCACTGCTGATACCAGCGGGCCTGCTGGTCGGCGTCGCCCACCCACATCAGCGGCGGATTGCACTTCAGGCCCTGGCTCTGCACCCCGACGATATAGCCGTCCTGGCGCAGGAAGGCCCGGGCGGCGATCCGGATGACCGGATACAGCGCCGTGAAGGCCCAGTGATCGGACCACATGATCTGATTCATACGGGTCTTGTGGGCATTGATCGGCGTCATCGCCGACAGGGCCAGCACCTGCTTGTCGCCCACCGTCACATGCTCCCAGCGCAGGCCCGGCAGGCGGAAGGTGATCTCGGTCAGCGGCTCGCCGCCCAGGATGGCGTAGGCCTTGGAGTTCTTTGACGGCTCGTGCCGCACCATGGTGAAGCCGGCCTCCGACGGGGCGAAGCGTTTCTTCTTCTCGTGCTGGCTGGCCGTGGTCCGCCACCACCATTGCTGATGCACATAGGGGCCGTGGGCCGGGTCGATCAGGCCCAGCACGGCGTGGTCGATATGGATATCATAGTCCAGATGGTCGACCAGCTTGGGCTTGCCGCCCACCACGCCGGGGATCACCGGCGGCGGCTCTGGCGGCTGCCCGTCGAAGCGGGGGTCCGACGCCATCCAGATCCAGACCAGACCCTGCTGCTCGACGATCGGATAGCGGCGCACGCGCACCTTGCGGATATCGACCTCGCTGTCGGCCGTCAGGGACGGGATCGCCGTACAGGCCCCGTCCACGCCGAACCGCCAGCCGTGATAGGGGCATTCGATGCTCTCGGCGCCATCGGCCTCGGTCTTGACCCGGCCGGCCGACAGGGCGGCGGCGCGGTGCGGACAGACATCGCGAATGGCGTAGGCCTGCCCGCCCTTGGTCCGGCCCAGCAACACCGGCTCGCCCAGATATTCGCGCGGCTCCATCTTGCCGGGCTTCAGGTCCGGCGACAGGGCCGCCACATACCAGGCGTCCATGACGAAGCCCTCGCCGAACTTGGCGGCGGGCGAGGACTTGGCGGCGGGCGAAGCGTCGTCGGGCATAGGCTCTTATAGCGCCGTTCTTTGACGTTTTACGACAGTCCGCCTATCGCCCGGCCGCCGTTTCCACCAGACGCTGATAGAACCGCACCATCCGCTGCACATTGTCGATGCTGATATGCTCGTCGGTGCCATGGATCATCTTGGTGTCGTTCACCGACAGCACCAGCGGCTGGAAGCGATAGACGTCGTCGGCCACCGGAGCGAGATAGCGGCTGTCGGTGCCGGCGGTGACCAGGCCGGGAACCACGGGAGCCTGGCTCTCGTCGGCGGCCAGACCGGCCAGGGTCTTCCACGCCTCGGAATCCGTCGACGACACCTTCGAGGGCTCATCGGGCGTCTTGGTCCAGGACAGTTGGACCGGCAGATCGCCCACCGCCGCCCTGGCCTGGGCCATCACCTTGGCGGAGGTGTCGCCCGGCGCGATGCGGTAATTGATCCAGGCGGTGGCGTCCTGCGGCAGGACGTTCTCCTTGGGGCTGCCCTTGAGCATGGTCGGGGCGATCGTCGTGTGCAGCATGGCCGCCCCGGCCGGGGTCTTGCCGGTGACCTTGATCAGCAGCGGCGCGAACAGCCAGGTATTGGCCGCCGCCATCTTGACCACCGGCGAGGCGTGCGGAGCCAGGGCCTTGAGCATGTCGGCCCCGGGACCGCTGAACCTCATCGGAAACGGCTTGTCGGCAATGGCCAGCACGGCCCGCGCCAGGGTGGCGACACCGGTCTGCGGCGGCGGCGCCGAGGAATGGCCGCCGACGGCCGGGGCGACGATCTTCATCGTCGCATAGCCCTTCTCGGCCGTGCCGATGATCGCCGAAGGCTTGCCGGTGACCGGGTTGTCCTTGACCACCACCATGCCCTCGTCGAGCACGAACTGGGCCTTGATCCCGCGCGACTGGAGCAGGCTCGCGGCGGCCCGCGCCCCGACCCCGCGCACCTCCTCGTCATGGCCGCTGACCAGGATCACCGTGCGGACGGGCTTGAAGCCACCGGCCGCCAGAGCGTCCACGGCCTCGAACAGGGTGATCAGCGAGCCCTTGTCGTCGATCGAACCGCGGCCCCAGACACTGCCGTCGGCGACCACGCCGTCAAAGGGCGGATGGGTCCAGGCCCCTTCGCTGCCCGGCGTCACCGGCACCACGTCCTGGTGAGCCATCAGCACGATGGGCGCGAGCGCCGGATCGGAGCCGGGCCAAGTATAGACCAGGGTGTGCTCGGCGATCACCTCGCGGGTCATCACCCTGTGGGCCGCCGGATAGGTGGTCTGCAGCCAGGCGTGCAGCCTGTCCCACTCGGCGGGCTGATCGTCGGCCTTGTCCTGATGGCTGATGGTCCGGAAGCGCACGGCCTGGGCCAGGTTGGCGACGGCCTTGGCGGTGTCGACCGGCCGGGCGGGCGCCAGCCTCGCCCCGGCCACATCCACAGCCGCCGGCGGCTTGAAGGTGGCGGTGCGCACCGCCACCACGCCGGCCACAGCCAGCACCAGTCCCAGCGCCGTCAACCCGGCCTTGCCTGCGATACCCATCGACGCGTCTCCCCCGAACACTTGTTTCAGACTGTGCGGCGGCGCGGCCGCCTTGCCAATCCCCCGACTTCCCCTAAGGGCCGAAACGAAAGGCGCGCCAGCCTCCATCGGAGCGGCGGCGTCCGAACAGCGGACATTGCGAACGGCGGAGCGGGGTGGCGGCCGTGTGGAAACGCGCCTTCCAGGAGGCTTTTCGTCGCGGCGGGGCGAGCGCTGCGCGTGAGGAGGGATGGTCAGCAGACCCGCTCTCAGGTCTGCATCGCCTGGATCAGTGGCGCCACGCCCAAGATCGCGATCACCCGCTTGATGTTATAGGCCAGGATGTGGAGCCGCTGATGGAGGCGATCCAGGCCTGACGCCGACCTCGCCGCGCGCTCGCGCCGGCTCGCCAGGCCGCAGTGGTCAGCGGGTTTTTACACAGCCTCGCTCGGGAACGGGAATTGCCGCCCGTCCGGAATGCGGACCTTGGACCTCACCGCACGACAGCAAACCTTGCGAGCGGCGGGAAGCGTTAGGCTCCGCCCGTCCTTCCCCCAGAACGGGATAGAGCGCGCCCCTTTCGAGGCGCGCTCCTGTTTCCCGAAACTGGAAACCCTAGAACTTCTTGCGGACCCCCAGCTTGTAGGTCCGGCCCAGCGGATCCCCGGTGAAGGGGTCGTAGCCCAGATCGAGACGGGCATAGGACGGGTCCTTGTCGAACACATTGGTGATCGCCGCCGTCAGGGTGGTGTCCCAGGGCAGGAACACCCGATAGGCCAGATCGGTCAGGATCTGGGCGTCGATCTTCTTGCCGGCCGAAACCGTCACCCCCGCGCCCGTCGGGTCCTTGTAGGCGTTGGTGGCGAACGGCGCGGTGCGCTGGTCGGCATAGGAGTCGATATAGTGGACGGTGGCGCGCAGATTGTGCGGGCCCATGCTCCACTCGGCGAACACATCGCCCTTCCACTGCGGGATCGGCACCAGGGTGGTCTGGTAGTTCAGCAGGCCCACGGCGTCGAAGGGTTTTTCAACCACGATGCCTTCAACCGTGGTGGCGCCGACCTTGTACTCCCGGATGTAGGTGGCGTTGCCGCCGACCGCGAGTTCGCCGCCCAGGACGTTGTCGAACCGGTAGTCGACCGAGAAGTCGAAGCCCGAATTCTTCACCGCCGCGCCATTGATATAGTTGGTCTTCAGGCGGGCGATGCTGCTGGGCGCCGAGCATGAGGTGTTGAAGGTGAACCGGGCCGCCAGGGCCGCATAGGCGGGGTCGGCGCAGTTATTGGCTCCGGCCGCGCCGTTGGGATAGAGCGCCGAAACGATGCCGGCCACGGGCTCGATGATGATCGGGTTTTTGAAGTCGAACTGGAAGTAGTCGACGCTCGCCTTCAGATTGCCCGCCTTGAACAGCAGACCGGCATTGTAGGTATTGGCCTTTTCCGGGTCCAGGCCAGGATTGCCGAAGATGTCCACGGCCCGGAACACGCCCAGAATGCCTTGCAGCGAGGTGACCGAGGTGGTGGTGGTCACCGGATCGGGCGGACCGCGGAAGGTCGAACCCGCCGAGGCGCGCACGGCCATCCAGGGCAAGGCCTGCCAGCGCACCGAGGCCTTGGGATTGAAGGTCGAGCCCACCGAGCCGCCATAGTCCTCGTAGCGGGCGGCCAGCTGGGCCTGGAAGGTGTCGGTGATCGGCAGGGACAGTTCGCCGAACGCGGCCATCACGTCGCTCTGATTGTCGGCTTCGTTGCCGACGCCCAGGAACATGAAGGGGCCGTTGCGGGCCGAGCCCGTGCAGGTGGTGACGCCGAAGTCTGGCGTGTTGACGCACGGATTGATCGCCGCATTGCTGATGTCGTTGTAGTCGGCCTTGAAGTAGGTCCGGCGATATTGCACGCCAGCGGCCCAGGCGATGTCGCCGCCCGGCAAGCTGATTTCGGTCTTGCCGTTCAGCACGGCCTCGCCGACGAAAAGGCGCGACGACTGCTTGGTCGACAGCTTCTGGAAGAACCAGTTGATCAGGTCCTTGTTATTGTTGCTGACCGCTGAATTGTAGCCCGGGTTGGCGACGCCGGTGATGGCGTTGCCCGGGATCGCGTTGGAGAACGGGTTGTAATACAGGCACCCGCCGACTCCCGGCGTGCCCTGGATGCCCGGCGTGGAGGGGTTGCTGTCGCAGGTCGGCCCGCCAAGCCCCTGCAGGGCCAGGGCGAACCGGTTGACCAGGGTGTCATAGCCGGTCCGGATGCCGACTTCCTGGGAATAGGTCAGGGCCATTTCCCAGCCTATGCCGTTGTCGAACTCGCCTTTCAGATCCCCCGAAACCCGGAACGCATCGAACGACCGCGAGCCGATCGAGGGGCCGTAGCCGAAGCCCGGGTTGCCGCCGACGCCGAACGGCCGGTTGGCGACGCTCAAGGCGCCAAAGCCGAGGATCGAGCTGGGCGCGGTGGTGGTCGCCCCGGTGACCAGGCTGGTCAGCGAAACCGTCGGATTGGCCGCGATGAAGGCCTGCAAACCCGGATTGGACGCCGGCACATAATACCGACCGGCCAGCGACGCCGCCGGCGCGACCTCGATGGTCGGCACAGCCAGGGCGGCGTAGGACGGCGAGGTATTCCACTCCGGCACGTCGGTATGAGCGTACAGAACTTCGACATGGAACCTGGTCTTGTCGGAAAGGTCGGCATTGACCTCGCTGTAGATCTGGATGCCGTCGGACTTTTCGACCAGATTATCGAACGGGGTGTAGTGCCAGTAGCAGATCGGCGTATTGCCGCTGAAGCCCGGGGTATTGCCCAGCCCCGAGCAGCCATTGTCACGAATGCCGCTGGTGGTGCTGGCCAGCGGGATCATCGTCGACGGGTTGCCCGCCGCCGACCATCCGGCTTCCGGATTGGACAGATAGGGCTGGTTGGCCCAGTCACGCTCGGCGACGCTGAGCTTGGAGCGATGCTGCCAGCCGGCGCTAAGCAGCCAGTTGCCGTTGTCCCAGACCTTGCCGTAGGTGGCGTTGAGGCTGTAGTCGCCGTCGGATCCGTCGATCACCCGGTAGTCGGCGCCCACTTCCAGGCCGCTGAAGTTCTTCTTGGTGATGAAGTTGACGACGCCGGCGATGGCGTCCGAGCCATAGGTCGCCGCCGCGCCGTCCTTGAGCACTTCCAGCCGGCCGATGGCGGCGGCGGGAATGATGTTGGTGTCGACAATGCCGGCTCCCGCCGCGCCGAACGGGTTGATCGCCAGCCGGCGACCGTTCAGCAGCACCAGGGTGCGCTGCGAGCCCAGGCCGCGAAGATTGACCGAGCCTGAGCCTTCAGACCCTTGGGCGCGGCTATCGAACTGATTGGTGTCGCCCAGGATCCCGCTGGACACCGACAGGGCCTTGAGCAGTTCGACAGTGGATGGGGAGCCCCGCTTCTGCAGCTCCTCGGCGCCGATCACATCGACCGGCAGGGCCGCATCTTCGGGCGTGCCCCGGATAAAGGACCCGGTGACGACGACTTCCTCAACCTCGGTGGGCGTGGTGTCAGGCCTGGACTGGGCGTGAGCCGCTCCGGTGGCGATGGCGACAGCCAAAGCCAGTGACGAGCCGCCGCGCAGGAACACGGTTCTTTTCATTCTGCTTCCCTCCCTCTTTTGCTTTTTTTGACGCAATTTTTTGAGGACCTGGACGGGTCTCAGTCGTCGGGTTTTCGCGGACGCAGCCGCGCTCGCCAGATCCCGCCATAGGCGCCGAAATCTGGCGTTGCAGCATTTTCGAAATATGATGATGCGCCGCACACAGCCGCCACCCCTGAGGCCTCCATGATCAGATACTGAAAATGCAAGCTACTGCTTCGATTTCTGACTCGAAGCGGCGTTCGTATCGAAATTCGAACACGTGTTTCGATGATGAGGTATGTTGTTACGATACGTCAACCGCCGTGCGCGACTGAGCGGTTTCGTCACAGCCCCGTAAAGCTGCTGACACATTTCCGCAACGGGAGCCGCCAAGACGCATCGAAGCGGGCGCTCGTCCACCGATCAATGATAGATTGAGGGGTTTTCTCGAACGCGGGACACGCCTAATTGGAGCGTAGTAGGTCGCGCCGGCGAGCGCCGATGGCCACAGAGCAGGTTATAGACTTCATGACTTTCGCCGCGACGAACGCCGCTGGGCGCGCAGGCCCTTCAGGTTCGATCGCGCGCGTGATCTCTGCAGCAGGCGTCCTGGCCCTGACCTTGTCCGCCTGCGTCTCGGCGCCGCGATCCGCCGATACCCGCCTGCCCGCCGCCTATGCGGCGCCCGCTGGCGCGGCTCTGCCGGATCAGGCGCTGGATCGCTGGTGGACCACGTTCAATGATCCGGCCCTGATCCAGCTGGTGGAGGCCGCGCTCGAGCAGAGCCAGGACACCCGCCTGGCCGCCGCCCGCCTCGACGAAGCCCGGGCCCTGCGCCGCGGCCAGGTGCGGCAACTCTATATTCCGTCCACGCCCCTCAAGGGTTCGGCCAGCCGCACCCACACCCAGATCCAGGACCAGAGCGGGCCGGGCGGCTTCACCCAGGGCGGTGACAGCGACAGCTACGGCGCCAATTTCGATGTCAGCTGGGAGCTTGATCTGATCGGCCGCCGCCGCACGGCGATGAAGGTGGTCAACAACGACCTGGCCGCCGCCCGCTTTGCCTATGAAGGCGCCCGCGCCGCCCTGGCGGCCAATGTCGCCCAGTCCTATTTCCAGGCGCGCGTCCTGGCCGTGCAACTGGACGACGCCCGCGAAAGCGCCCGCATCGCCAGAACGCTGGCCGATCTGGCCGGCAAGAAGAGCCGACTGGGTCTGTCGCCGGGCTCGGACGCCGATCGCACCGCCGCCGATCTGGCCCAGGCCGACGCCCAGGTCGAAAGTCTGGACGCCCAGCTTCAGGTCGCCCGGCGCAGCCTGCTGATCCTGGTCGGGCGCGGGATAGATCCTCTGGCCAGCCTGCCGGTGACGGCCACCCTGGCCGACGCCCCGCCGCCCCCCGCCGCCCTGCCCAGCGCCCTGCTGGCCCGGCGCCCCGACGTGCGTGAGGCCCAGGCCCGCCTGGCCTCGGCCTCGGCCAATCTGAATGTCAACGAGCTGGCGCTGTTTCCCACCTTCACCCTGGCCCCGGGCGTGGGCCTGACCAAGTCGGTCTCACCCAGCTTCCTGACCCCGGGCGCCACAAGCTCGACCACCAGCTCGGCCTGGTCGATCGGCCTGAATCTGTCGATCCCGGTGCTGAACATCCCGGCCCTGATGGCCGATATCGACGCCCAGGACGCCCGCACCGAGCAGGCCGCCGTCACCTATGAAAAGACCGTCCAGACCGCGTTCGGCGAGGCCGAGGGCGCCCTGCTCCAGCTCGCGGCCGACCAGCGACAGGTCGCCCTGCTGACCGAAGGCGAACGCCGCGCCGCCGCCGCCCAGGAGGCCAGCCGTCGGGGTTACGCCGCCGGCCTGATCGACCTGACCTCGACCATGCAGACCGAACAGGCCTGGCGCGCCGCCCGTACGGCGCTCAGCGGCGCGCGCGGTCAGGCGCTGCAACGCGCCGTCCAGACCTACAAGGCGCTCGGCGGCGGTTGGTCGCCCGAAACGCTCCCCGCCAAGGCTTCCGCTCAATGAGATCCGCCCTGATGACCCGCCCCCTGATCGCCGCCCTGCTACTGACGACGGCCCTGGGCCTCACGGCCTGCGGGGACAAGAAAGACGCGCCTGCCGCCGCGGCGCCCGCCAAGGCCCAGGCCAGGACGGTCACCGTCGCCCGGGTCGAGAACCGGACGCTGGGCGCGGGCTTCGAGGCCTCAGGTCAGCTGATCTCCCGTGAAGAAGCCGCCGTAGGCTCCGAGCTCAGCGGCTATCGCGTGGCCAGGGTGCTGGTCGAGGAAGGCGCCTGGGTGCGCGCCGGCCAGCCTCTGGTGCAGCTGGACGACACCCTGCTGCGAGCCCAGATCGCCCAGCAGGCCGCCGTCACGGCCCAGGCCCAGGCCGAGGCCGCGCGGGTCGCCGACCTCGATGGTCAGGGGATCCTGTCGCAAGAACAGATCGAAAGCCGCCGCTTCGCCGCCAAGGCCCAGGAGGCCGCCCTGGCCGAACTGCGCACCCGTTCGACCCGGATGACCATCACCGCGCCGGTCGCCGGCCGGGTGCTGGAACGCACGGTCCGCCCGGGCGATATCTCGAGCGGCTCGGCCACGCCGTGGTTCCGCATCGCCCGCGACGGTCTGGTGGAGCTGGACGCCGAGGTCAGCGAAGCCCAGCTGTCGGACCTGCGGGTCGGCCAGTCGGCGCAGGTGACCCTGCCCAGCGGCAAGACGGTGTCCGGCGCCATTCGCATCATCAGCCCGCAGATCGACCCCGCGACGCGCCTGGGCACGGTGCGCATCCGCCTGCCGCTCGATTCCGACCTGCGCCCGGGCGGCTTCGGCCGCGCCATCTTCGGCGCTTCGGGCCGTACGGTGAAGGCCGCGCCGGAAACGGCGATCCGCTATGACGCCGAGGGCTCGTCCCTGGTCACTATCGACGCCACCAACCATGCCCGCCAGACGCCGGTGCGCACCGGTCAGCGCGGCGGCGGCTGGGTCGAACTGCTCGAGGGGCCGGCGGTCGGCTCGCGGGTGCTGCTGGGCGGCTCGGCCTTTACCCTTGACGGCGACCTGGTGCGCCCGACCGACGCCGCGGGCAAGGCGGCGCGCTAATGGCCCAGATCCGTATCTCCGCCTGGTCGATCAAGAACCCGATCCCGATCGCGGTCCTGTTCATCGCCCTGATCCTGGCCGGCATCGCCAGCTATATGATGCTGCCGATCAAGCAGTATCCCAACGTCTCCTTCCCGCTGGTGGCCGTCACCATCACCCAGAGCGGCGCCGCCGCCGGCGAGATGGAAACCCAGATCACCCGACAGGTGGAAGACGCGGTCTCGGGCATCTCCAACGTCAAGAGCATCCGCTCCTCAGTGGTGCAGGGCGTCTCGACCACCTCGATCGAGTTCGAGATCGGCGAGGACCTGCAAAAGGCCACCGACGAGGTGCGCTCCAAGATCGACCAGTCGCGCGCCCTGCTGCCGCGCGAGATCGACGAGCCCATCGTCCAGCGCGTCGACCTGGATTCCCTGCCGATCATCACCTACGCGGTGTCCTCGCCCAGCATGTCGATCAGCGAGCTGTCGTGGTTCGTCGACGACACCATCAGCCGCGCCCTGCAGGGTGAAAAGGGCGTGGCCCAGGTGGCCCGGGTCGGCGGTGTGGATCGCGAGATCAACATCATCATCGATCCCGACCGCATGGCCGCCGCCGGCCTCACCGCGCCGCAGCTGAACGCCGCCCTGGCGGGGTTCAGCCTCGATGCGCCCGGTGGACGCGTCACCATCGGCGATCGCGAACAGACCATCCGCGTGCTGGCCGCCTCCAGCACCGTGGATCAGCTGCGCGCCCTGACCATTCCCACGACGGGCGGGCGCTTTGTGCGTCTGGTCGACGTCGCCCAGGTGGGCGACGGCGCGGGCGAGGCCCGGTCCTTCGCCCGCCTCGATGGCCGCCCGGTCGTGGCCTTTCAGGTCAGCAAGACCAAGGACGCCAGCGACGTTCGCGTCGAGGACGGCATCAAGATCGCCATCGAAAAGCTGGTGGCGGCCCATCCGGACGTAACCTTCACCAAGATCTATTCGATCGTCGACGACACCCGCGCCAGCTTCGCCGCCACGGAATCGACCCTGCTGGAAGGCATGCTGCTGGCGGCCCTGGTGGTGTTCCTGTTCCTGCGCGAATGGCGGGCTACGGCGATCACCGCGATCGCCATGCCGATGTCGCTGATCCCGACCTTCATCTTCATGGCGATCATGGGCTTCTCGCTCAATGTCGTGACCCTGCTGGGCCTGACCCTGGTGATCGGCATCCTGGTCGACGACGCCATTGTCGAGATCGAGAACATCGAAAAGCGGGTCGCCACCGGCGAGCGCCCCTATGAAGCCGCCATGGTCGGCGCCGACTCGATCGGCCTGGCCGTCGTGGCCACCACCTTCACCATCGTCGCCGTGTTCGCCCCGGTGGCCTTCATGCCGGGCATACCGGGCCAGTTCTTCCGCGAATTTGGCCTGACGGTCGCCGTGGCGGTGCTGTTCTCGCTGGTGGTCGCCCGCCTGCTGACCCCGTTGCTGGCCGCCTATTTCCTCAAGCCCGCCGCCCACCCCAAGCCGCGCAAACCCTTCGAGGGTCGCTACCGCGGCGTGCTGGAATGGGCGCTGGACCACCGGATCGTCAGCTGCATCATCGGCGGCGTGATCTTCGCCGGTTCGATCTTCATGGCCAGCGGCCTGCCGGCCGGCTTCCAGCCCCCGGCCAACAACAACTACTATTATCTGAAGGTCCAGGGTCCGCCCGGCGCGACGGCGGCCGACATGGACCGGGCTGTCCAGTCCATCACCAAGCTGTTTGGCGCCCGCCCCGAGACCGCCCACGTCTTCGCCCAGATCGGTTCGGTGATCGCCTCCGGCGGGCCCGGCGGCGGCAGTGGCGGCAGCGACCTTCGCGACGGCACGGTCACCGTGGTGCTGCATGACAAGCGCGAGCTGCGGGTGCCCGAGATCAAGGCCCTGATGCGCGACAAGCTGATGGATCTGCCCGATGTGCGGGTCAATCTGCTCAGCGACGACGGCGCGGCCGAGGTTCAGACCATCCTGACCAGCGAGGATGGCCCCGCCCTGGAGCGCGCCGCCCTGGCCCTGGAGCGGCAGATGCGCGGGCTCAAGACCATCGCCGACCCACGTCCCGCCTCCCCGCCCAGCGGACCCGAGATCGTCATTCGCCCGCGCGACGCCGAGGCGGCTCGCCTGGGCGTCTCGACCGCCGACATCGCCGCCATCGCCCGGGTGGCGACGGTGGGTGACATCGACGCCAATGTGGCCAAGCTGACCGACGGCGAGCGTCGTCTGCCGATCCGCGTGCGCCTGCCCGACTCTGTCCGCACCGACCTCGCCCGGATCAAGGGCCTGCAGGTACCCACGGCCTCAGGCGCCTTCACCCGGCTGGACAGCGTCGCCGATGTCGATTTCCAGGCCGGTCCGGCCAAGATCGAACGCTATGGCCGCAAGCGCCAGCTGACCACCGAGGCCGACCTGCAGCCGGGCGTCGTGCTGGGCTCGGCCACCGCCGACATCGACAACCTGCCGATCATGAAGAACCTGCCCAAGGGCGTCGCCAAGGCCACAGGCGGCACCGAAGAAGCCATGGGCGAGCTGTTCGGCGGCTTCGCCATCGCCCTACTGTCGGCGGTGTTCCTGGTGTTCGGGGTCATGGCCCTGCTGTTCAAGAGCTTCTTCAAGCCGATCACCATCATGTCGGCCCTGCCCCTGGCCATTGGCGGCGCCTTCATGGGCCTGCTGGCCTGCGGCATGAGCATGTCGATCCCGTCCCTGATCGGTCTGCTGATGCTGATGGGTCTGGCGGCCAAGAACTCGATCCTGCTGGTGGAATACGCCATCGAGGAGGAGCGGGCCGGCAAAAGCCAGCGTGATGCTATCCTGGAAGCCTGCCGCGAACGGGCCCGGCCGATCATCATGACCACCCTGGCGATGATGGCCGGGATGCTGCCGACCGCCCTGGGTCTGGGCAAGGGTTCGGAGTTCCGGCAACCGATGGCCGTGGCGGTGATCGGCGGACTGATCACCTCGACCGTGCTGTCCCTGGTGCTGGTGCCGGTGGTCTATGAGATCATCGACGACTTCGAGCGCTGGCTGACCCCCAAGCTGGGCAAGCTGACGACGCCGCGAGAGGCTCCGGCGACGCCGGCGGCGGACCGTCCGTGAGTCAGGTCGTCATTCGCCGGTTCACGGCGGATGACGCCGCTGCGGTCCTCGCCCTGATCCTGTCGATCCAGCGTGAGGAGTTCGGCCTGTCGATCACCGCCGACGACCAGCCCGATCTGGCCGCGATCCCGGACGTCTACCAGACCGGGTCCGGCGATTTCTGGGTGGCGACGCTGGACGACGTGATGGTCGGCTCAATCGCCCTGAAAGACATCGGCGGCTCCGCCGTGGCCCTGCGCAAGATGTTCGTCGCCCCGCAGGGGCGAGGCGCGGCGGGCGCGGCCAGGGCCCTGCTGGGCGCCGCGTTGAACCATGCACGCGCCCATGCGGTGGCCGATGTCTATCTGGGCACAACCGACCGCTTCCTGGCCGCCCACCGGTTCTACGAGAAGAGCGGCTTTGCCCAGATAGCACCCGAAGACCTGCCATCCGCCTTTCCCCGCATGGCGGTGGATACGCGCTTCTACCACCAGGGTCTCTAGAGCAAGGCGCGTGAAATCGGACTCACGCGCCTTGCTCCAGGTTTTTGGTTTCGCATCGGTTTTGCGGAAAACCGGCGTCCGCTTTTCCGCACGATGCTCCTAGATGTCGGCGCGGGCCGGATAGGTCAGGCGGCTGACGGTCCAGCCCTCGGCGCGCAGCATCTCGAACTGGCCGCCCAGCTGGCTGGCCATCGCGCGCACGATACGCAATCCCAGGCTGGTCGAGGTTCGGGAATCAAAGCCTTCGGGCGGTCCGACACCGTCGTCGCGGATCGTCAGGACGTGCTGCTCGCCGCTCTGGTCCAGCTGAACCTGCACGGTCCCGACCCGTCCGCCGGCGAAACCGTGCTCGAGGGTGTTGTTGAAGCATTCCAGCAGGACCAGGGTGACAGGCGTCGCCTGATCGGAATGCAGGGGCGCGTCGCCACCGCCCAGGATGATCGTCGCCTCGGCGCCCGCGGCCCGAAGCGCGTCTTCCAGCAGGGTCTTGGCGAAAATCCGGAACGGCGCGGGATCGCCCACGGCGTTGTGCAGGTCGCGCTGGATGCGCGCGATGACCTCGATGCGACCGCCCGCTTCGTTCAGGGCATGGCGCGCCTGGCCGTCGGTCACGCCCGCGGCCTGCAGGCGCAGCAAGCCGCCGACCACCTGGATATTGTTGCTCACCCGGTGATGCAGCTCGGCGTAGAGCAGGTCGCGGCTTTCGGCCAGTTGGGCATAGCGAAGACGCTCGGCCTCCAGTTCGCGGACGCTCTTGGCCATGCCGTCGATGAAGAAGATGTCCACCGCCACCACGAAGCCATAGAAGGCCAGGGCCACGGCAGTGGCGAAATTGATGTCGAGACTGTTGACCGGCGGGATGAAGAAATACCACGCCACCAGACCCGAAAGCCCCGCGCACAGAATGGCCGGTCGCAAGCCGACAAAATAGGCGGTGACGACGACGGCGGGGAAAAAGGTCAGGTAGGGGAAACCCGGCGGGAACCAGTTGTCCAGACCCCTGCGCACCGCAAAGGCGAGCAAGGTCATGGCGGCCGCGAAGCCATAGCGAAAGAGCGTGGAGCGCTCTCTCCAGAGACTGATCATAAGGTCCTCGCGGCTCGCCCCGTCTATAGGCGCACTCTGTTTGACAGCTTTGCGGTGCACGTCAACATGCGGCCGACACAGGGGGTATTCCCGAGCCTTTCAAAACGAGGTTCGCCGGATCGTTCAGTTTTTACTGAGCGAAGAAACGAGCTTTAGCTGAATTTCACCATCTGCATTGTGGGATACCCGACACATTTCACCACAAGGCGGCTTCGAATCTGGACGCCCAGCTCTTTCCACTTGCGGTATTTCAACTATGCGGCTGTGCCCCGCCCCCCCAACGCAAAAGGCCCCGGCGTTTCCGCCGGGGCCTTCGCCTTAGATCAGCTTGTCGCTGAAGATCGATCGATTACTCGACGATCTTGGCCACCACGCCGGCGCCGACCGTGCGGCCGCCTTCGCGAATGGCGAAGCGCAGGCCCTGGTCCATGGCGATCGGGGTGATCAGCTCGACGTCCAGCTCGGCGTTGTCGCCCGGCATGATCATTTCCACGCCTTCGCGCAGCTTGATGATCCCGGTGACGTCCGTCGTACGGAAGTAGAACTGCGGGCGATAGTTGGTGAAGAACGGGGTGTGACGGCCGCCTTCTTCCTTGTTGAGGATGTAGGCTTCGGCCACGAACTTGGTGTGCGGCGTGATCGAACCGGGCTTGCACAGCACTTGGCCGCGCTCGACGTCTTCGCGCTTGGTGCCGCGCAGCAGCACGCCCACGTTGTCGCCGGCTTGACCTTGGTCCAGCAGCTTGCGGAACATCTCAACGCCCGTGCAGGTCGTCTTCTGAACCGGACGGATGCCGACGATTTCGACTTCTTCGCCGACCTTGACGATACCCTTTTCGATCCGGCCGGTCACAACCGTGCCGCGGCCCGAGATCGAGAACACGTCTTCGACCGGCATCAGGAACGGCAGGTCCAGCGGACGGGCCGGTTGCGGGATGTAGTCGTCAACCGTCTGCATCAGCGCGAAGATCGACTGTTCGCCGA